>OZ241984.1:0-2993443 GCA_965204385.1 Dehalococcoidia bacterium
GAAAGCTGATTAGTCGGAAGTCTGAGTTCAATCACACGACCGTTTTGATCAGTTTCGACTCCGTACCACGTTCCGATGGGAGCTGTTGTCAACCAGTTCTTTTCGTTGCCCCAGTTTTCGCCATCGAGCGCGTTGTAAATCGCGATCAGTGCGTATTTGTCTGGGGACGGCGATGATTCTCTTCCGCAGTATTTCAAGCCAATCGATGACGCGGGCCCCGGTGGGATTATCTCCGTCAGTGTTTTCGAGATGCAACCGGTGAATTGGTTTCCTGCGAGCGCGGCCCATCGCAGATTCTTCAGCCTCGCAAGTTCGACAGGGATTTCACCCTTTAGTCGATTATCTTGAAGGAGCAGATTAGTGAGCTGAGAAAGGTTGCCGAGTTCAGGCGGTATGGCACCGGTGAGTTGATTCCCAATTAGGTCTAAAACCTGTAGTTTCGGTAGATTAGCAAGTTCTGGTGGGATACTGCCGCTCAAACTATTGTGACTGAGAATCAAGTCCCAAAGATTCGGGAGGTTTCCGAGTTCAGGTGGGATTCTGCCAGTGAGTTGGTTTTTACCCAGATGTAGCTGAGTGACACCTTCCAAACCGCCCAACTGCGAAGGTATCTGTCCTACGAGTTGGTTCTCCCCCAAAAGGAAGAACTCGAGCAAGGTCAAATTACCCAATTGAGGAGGTACCGTACCGGTGAGTTGGTTCCTGCTGAGCCCGAGCCACGTTAACTGTGTCAGGTTGCCCAACTCGGAAGGGATTGAACCGCTTAGCAGGTTCGAGCTGAGCATGAGTTCGCGTAGGTTTGCTAGGTTGCCTAGTTGATAGGGAATCGTTCCGGACAGTTGATTGTCATACAATCTGATCGACTTCAAATTCTCAAGGTCACCAAGGCGCACGGGTATTGCACCGGAAAGCTGATTTCCACCGGCGTGAAGATCGATCAGGTTCTGCAGGTCGCCGATTTCCGCCGGTATTGCACCGGTTAATGAGTTGCGGCGAACGAAGATATGTTGGAGTTCAGCCAGTTGGCCGATATCGCCGGGAATACGACCGTTTAGGTTATTCTCGTCCATTTCAAGGACTGTGACGCGACCGTTTTCGTCAGCGTGGACGCCATGCCATTCGCGAAGTGGTTTGTCGCTTAGCCAGTTGGTATTGTTGACCCAGTTGGCACCGTTAGTCGAGTGGTAGAGCGAAGTTAGAACGGCTCGATCAGGAAATGGCGTGGGTGTCGGCGTGTTGGTCGGGGTGGGCGTGAAAGTTGGTGTGGATGTTGCGGTTGGCGTCGGAGTCTCTGTGGGTGTCGGCGAGTAGGTGGGAGTCGAGGTTGGCGTCGATGTTGGCGTTGGTGTCGATGTGGCCGTGTAGGTGGCCGATGGTGTGATGGTTGGAAAGGGTGTGTAGGTTGCTAGTGGAGTCTGGGTCGGGAATGGCGTGTACGTTGGTTGGGGAGTATGCGTTGGCAACGGCGCTGGTGTTGGGAAGGGCGTGTAGGTGGGATACGGGGTGACAGTCGGCGCGGGTGTCGGCGTGCTTATCGGAGCAGGGGTTTCGGTGTAGGTCGGCCGCTGCGGAGGTGTGGGCGTGGAGGTTGAAGTTGGTTTTAGCGCAGGAGTCGGTGTGGGTTCAGTCTGTTCGCAGGCGAGCAGCGCTACGGCAAGCATGAGACTGAACACCAAGACGCCGAGTAAGATCACAGTCTTGGGTTGCGATGATGCCGAGATGATAATTTCAGTGAATATCCGAAGAAGGTTGGACGATATGATCCGCATTATACAGCGAGTCTATCGCTTAATGCCCCATCCGACTAATGTTAGGACGATGAAATCACCACCCGCCCGGCTCGCGTTTGGTTTGAACAGTCGAGTCGGGCGGGAAACCGGGGTTTTCGAGAGTTAATTCTTGTGGATTTCGACGGATTCCATGACGTCGCCTTGCTGGATAGCCAAGACTACGTCCATGCCGCTGGTGACTTTACCGAAGACGGCGTGGCAGGATGTGCCTCGGACTTCGCAGGGTTTCAACTGGCCGTCGACGTAGGGGTCAAGGTGGGGTGTTGCGGCGTGGGTGATGAAGAATTGCGAAGTGTTGGTGTTGAATCCAGCGTTAGCCATCGAAAGGATGCCGGGAGAGTCGTGTTTCATGTCGGGATGGAATACATCCTCGAACTGATCCACCGATTTACCTTCTGCGTTTGTGCCGCCTTGGATCACGAAGCCTTGTATGACTCGGTGCCATGGCGAGTTTGTGAAGAAACCTGAATCGGCTAGATTGACGAAGTTTTCGACGTAGACGCTGGCGATATCGTTGTACAGATCGGCTTCTATGTCGCCTTTGTTGGTCTTGATAGTTACGGAGTAAGAGGCGTTGGGATCGTAGCTCGCGCCACCGCCGCCACCTTCTTCGCTGCTGCAGGCTGTGAAAAGAGCCACCGTAGTCGCACTCGCGATCAATGCCGTCGCCTTCAGTATGTTCGTCATATTTCTTGATTCCTCCGTCGTTTCGACCTGCGGATTCAGTTGCTCATTGAAACACCGTCGGGCCATTCTCAAGCCCACGATAAACGAGTATATCCCTCTGATTTGGACGGTCTAGCGTTGAGTGCAATTGCTCGATGCAAACTATAATCCGCGTTATGAACGAATCGCCGAATCCGACTACGGTTGACGTGGATCTGCAACTGCCGGGTGGTTTGACGCACGAGCGTCTTCTAGATGCCTACAAAACGATGTGCCTTAGCAGGGCTTTGGACATCAGGATCTGGACGTTGAACCGGCAAGGGAAAGCGGCGATCGCGGCTTCAGCGCAAGGGCATGAGGCGGCGCAGGTCGCGACGGTGATGGCAACGGATCCGGATCGAGACCGGTACTTGATCTACTATCGGCAACTCACTGCGACGTTGATGTTGGGAACCACGCCGTCCGAGATGTTGATGCAGTTTTTGGCTAAGGAGGGGGAGATCCTGAGCGCGGCTCGGCAATTTCCATTGCATGGCTCTCATCCAAGAGTGGATCTATTTTCGTTTTCAAACGTCGTAGGGACGCAACTGCCCCAAGCCGTAGGCGTCGCCCTCGCTGACAAGATGAAGGGACGGGATGCGGTCACGATCTCCTTTTTCGGCGATGGTGCGGCGAGCCAAGGGGACTGCCATGAGGCAATGAACTTCGCCGGCATTCACAAAGTGCCGGTGGTGTTTTTGTGCGAGAACAACCGCTACGCAATTTCCGTGCCGTTGGAACAGCAGATGCCGGTTGAATCGATCGCTTCGCGAGCCTCTGCGTACGGGATTCCGGGTGTCGAGGTGGACGGCACTGACATCGTCGCTGCGTACGAGGCGGTGAAGCAGGCGGTCGATAGGGCGCGATCAGGGGACGGCGCGAGCTTGGTGGAGATGCGTGTCGAACGATTGTTGCCTCACACGACAGACGACGATCACACTCGATATCGGTCGGCCGATGACATCGATAGGATGCGCGATTTGGATCCGCTTCCAATCACGGAGCAGATGCTCCGCCGTCACGGAATATTGGATGATGAAACGGATGCCGAGTACAAGGAACTCGCGCGCAAGGCCGTTGACGACGCTACCGACGAGGTCGAGGCATTGCCTTTCCCGCAGGTCTCTGAAATGTTCCGAGGAGTGCTCGAATCGGATCCCGGGAGCAATTCGCATGCCTGAGATGACGCTCATAGAGGCGGTGCGGGAAACGCTCCGCACAGAGATGCGGAGGGACCCGGACATCTTCATGATGGGGGAAGATATCGGACCCCGCGGCGGTGTTTTCTTAGCCTCGGCAGGGTTCGTAGAGGAGTTCGGCGAAGGTCGGGTGATCAACTCTCCCTTGGCGGAATCCTCGATCATCGGCATCGCCCTAGGGGCAGCCGTCAATGGGATGAGGCCGGTGGCGGAGATACAGTTTGCGGACTTCGTGTGGCCTGCGATCAATCAACTAGTTGGCGAGGCTGCCAGGGTCAGATACGGCACCGACGGTGGGAAGATTGCGCCGATGACTGTTCGGGTGCCCTACGGTGGTGGAGTACGAGGTGGCCTGTACCACTCCCAAAGCATCGAGGTGCTTTTCGCGCACACGCCGGGTTTGCAGGTGGTAGCACCAGCAACGCCGTATGACGCCCGCGGGTTGCTGAGGTCTGCGATACGATCCAACGATCCAACGGTATTCCTCGAGCACAAACGCACGTATCGCCTGGTTCGAGGAGATGCGCCTGAAGAGGAGTACACCGAGCCGATCGGCAAGGCAGATATCAAACGAGCGGGCAACGACATCTCGTTGATCACCTACGGCTTGATGCTTCACCATTCGCTGCAAGCCGCCGAATCGGTCGCGGAGTCCGATGGAATACAGACTGAGATCGTGGATCTTCGGACGTTGCGCCCGATAGATGCAGAAACGATCCTAGATTCGGTTGCACGGACCGGCAGGGCAATGATCGTTCAAGAAGATACCGGCGCGGTTAGTGTTTCATCAGAGGTTAGCGCGATCATTGCGCAGGATGGTTTCTTCGACTTGGATGCGCCTGTGATGCGCGTTACACCGCCGGAGATTCCGCCGATGCCGTTCAGTCCGTTGCAAGAGGCAGAATTTATGCCTTCGCCGGAGAAGATTGCGATGGCGATACGGCAATTGGCTGAGGTCTAATCCCGTGGCCACGATGACGATAGAAATGCCGCATGTCGGCGAATCGGTGACCGAGGCCATTATCGATAAGTGGTTGGTGTCATCCGGCGACTCGATCCGCAGATACGATCCGCTCGTTGAGGTTGTGACCGACAAGGTGAACATGGAGGTGCCGGCGCCTCGTGACGGGACGATTACTGAGTTGCTGGTCAATGAAGGTGACACCGTCCAAATGGGCGCACCTATCGCAGTGATGGAGGTTGAAGGCGCGGTCCCGACTACTGAGCCCTCGCCAGCCACCGAACCCGTGGAACCATCCGTTCAGTCGGCCAGTCGGGTGGGATCGATGGTGGTGGGCGCGAATGTGGGTCCGACAGGTGGCGAGTTTACGGATACGAGTCTTCCCTCTGGGTCGGCTGATAGTGACAGCCAAACATCTGCGAAAGTAACGTCGCATCGCCGGGGGCGCCGAGGCAGATCGAGCGGCGGAACGCGCATATCGCCTGTCGTCCGGAGACTCGCCGAAAAGCACGGCATCGATGTCAGTCTTGTTGCGGGAACTGGAGGTGGCGGCCGAGTAACGAAGCGCGACGTTGAAGCGTATCTCGAGTCGTTGAGTGCAAGCGCGGCGGTTGCGGAGACGGTGGACGAGGTCGTTGAGCCCACTCCGATACGCCGGATGATCGCCGAGAACATGTCTCGCAGTTTTCGCGAGATCCCCCATGCTTGGGGCGCGATCGAAGTCGATGTCACATCGATGGTTGCATACCGACGGGCGAATATCGACCGCATTCAAAGTCAGACAGGCCAGCGCCTAACGTATTTGCCGATCATCCTGCACCACGTTGCACGGTCTTTGAGAGAGCATCGTTTGCTCAACTCCAGCTGGGTCGACGGAAAGGTGGTGTTGAAAGGTGCGGTGAACATTGGTGTCGCAGTTGCCGCTGATCAGGGCCTGGTAGTTCCGGTCGTTCGCGGTGCCGACGTGCTTTCACTCGAAGAAACCGTGACAGAAATGTCGAGGGTTGTCGAAGGTGCCCGTACCGGCCGACTGGGCTTGGATGATGTGCAAGGAGCTACATTCACGCTCAACAACACGGGTGCGCTGGGTTCGATCTTGGGTGGAGCGATCATCAATTACCCGCAAGCCGCGATATTAACTACCGAGTCGATCGTAAAGCGGCCGGTGGTCGTGGAAACTCCGTCGGGCGAGGATGCGATCGCGATACGGTCGATGATGAACATGTGTCTTTCGTTCGACCACCGAGTAATTGATGGTGCGGAAGGTTTGGCATTTCTCAGCGATGTCAAGCACCGATTGGAGTCGTTGTTTATGGACAACGACCGTTGATGGTTTCCGAGCGCGCCATTTTGCCAACGTCTTGGCTGGGTCGTGTTCCGTACCAGCCGACGTACGAGTTGCAACGGACTTTATTGAAACGCCGTGTATCTGGGGTGATCCCGGATACGCTGTTGCTCTTGGAGCACGAACCGGTTATTACTCTGGGACGACGAGCCGACCAATCTCACGTTTTGTCCGATGATTTCGAAATTGCTACGCGAGGTGCCGAGGTGGTCGAGACTGATCGAGGAGGGCAGGCGACTTTTCACGGCCCAGGTCAATTCGTCGCGTATCCGATTGTAAGTATTCGCGAACTGAAGTTAGGGCCGGTAGGGTATGTGCGGATTTTGGAGGAGACGATAATCCAGCTTCTCCGGGATCACGGGATTAATGGCCATCGGGTTGTGGGGAAGACGGGCGTTTGGATAGGCGGAGAGCCGGGCAATAAACCGAGTAAAGGTGAAAATCCGGCTGGCCGGAAGATTGCAGCGATCGGCGTGCGGATCAGCGGCGGCGTCGCAATGCACGGTATCGCATTGAATGTCAGCACCGATCTCGATTACTACGCGCAGATCGTCCCATGTGGTATGCCCGGCCTCGACATGACGTCGATGTCGCGAGAAACAGGTGCGTTGCTGGATATCGAATCGATCGCGAAACAATGGGCTGGCATATTTGCGGATGTATTGTTTTTCGAAGTCGCGTGGGATAGTGCTTCGGTTGCGAGTGAAATCCAATCCGAATTAGAACCTGTTTCCGTATAGCAGACCATGGGTTTTTCGATTTCGACCAAACGAGTCATCGCGGCATTCTGCATTGGCGTTTTGACGGTTGCGTTGACCGCGTGTGCGACTGATGAGCCTCCGACGCCGACGCCGGTGCCGTTGCCACCGATTGTGGTGGACATCGGTATGACGGCGAGCACCGTGATGGCGCCGGTGAACATCGATTTCGAGGCGAAAGATTTCACTGACGGTGTGTCGTATTTCTGGGATTTCGGCGACGGAGGTTCGATGACCGGAACGCGCGCTAGACATACCTACTTAGATGCAGGGTTTTTTGTTGTCAGGTTGTCAGGGACGAGAGGCGACGATACTCAATTTAGCGAAAAGACGATCAACGTACAACCGGGTGACGCCGGTTGGTTGATCCTGAACGCACAAGCGTTAGAGATCGAAGCAGGTGAGACGTTCCAATTCGAAGCGGAGGCCTTCGACCATCTCGGCAACAGCGTCGCAGAACCCGAATTGGTTTGGCACGCTGATCCAGCAACTGGCAGCATCGACCAAAATGGCTTGTTCACCGCAGGTCGCGACTTAGCCTTCGCAGTTGAAGGTGTACGCGTCGATTTCTCTCGCGGCAACTTCACTGCGAATGAAAAGCTGCCAGTGGCAGTTGTCCACGGCGATCCGACGACGATTGAGGTCACACCGCCGACCATCGACACTCGAGCTACATGGGGTTTGGATCTGGAAGCGGAAGTCTTGGATCCCGTAGGGCTCGTGTTTGAAGATGCCGAGATTACGTGGGAAACTCTAAGGCCCGGCGACCACGTTGACCAGACCGGGTACTACACCCCGAGCGAAACAATTTCGGCTACGGACGCGTCGTTGATATTGATTACCGCCACTTGGGGGGAGTCGAAAATCGAACACATCGTCAAAGGGACCGTTCATCCAGGGATTCTGGATCGTGTGGAAGTAGAGGGCTCGCTGATTGATCTGAAACCGGGCGATGAAGTGCAGCTAACGGCCACTGCGTACGACCGCTTCCGCAACGAACTGGAGTTAGACGAGATAAGTTGGGAGATTGACGATGATGAGGCGGGCAGTTTTGATGCAAACGGCGTCTTCACAGCTGGCCGCAAATCTGGGGAATTCCCCGAGAATACTGTTAAGGTTCGTGGGTTCAAAGACGGTGTGCAGGTCTTTGCGAACGTGCGCTTATCCATATTGCCTTCGACGGCGGTTGCGATTGAATTCAGGAACGAAACGGATTCGGTACCTGCGGGTTCGAGCTCTCCGATTCACTTGCGAGTCGTCGACGAACACGGCAATGATGTGACCGATGTCGATGTTTATTTGGAGGTAACAGGCGGAGGCAGATTGGGGGTTGCGAATTCGTTTCACGCGGGGTTCGAACCAGGTGTTTATGAAGGTGCCGTGGTAGCTCGGGTATTGGCGGATAGCGCCGGCAACGATCAGCAGTTGGAGGCTTCTACGGATATCGAAGTTCGGCAGCGCAGTTCGGATTATCTAGCGATTGATATTGTCGGCCCGCGCGGTGCAGTCGTGTACCTCATCAATCTGGCCACGGGCGTCCTTACGCCGGTGTCGGACGAGATTGAAACGAACGACTTCATAGAAGATACGCCTTCTTGGTGGCCCGACGGTTCGCGGGTCGTATATTCGAGCGACATTAACGGAACACGTGAGATTTTCGACACCGATCCATTTAGCGGTGAGAGCCGTTTAGTGGCATCCGGGGACAACGATCTGGTCATGCCGGCGATTTCACCCGATGGCGAGAGGATAGCGTTCGTTGAGTTGCTGGACGACCGATCGAATATCTACGTTGCTGATCTCAAATTGGACGACAACGGCGAGTTGAACGGCGTTGTGACAATGGACGATGCCCGGCTGTTGTCCACCGAAGACGGGTTGCAGCACCTGTTCCCGTACTGGTCGCCCGATGGAAACCTGATCATGTACACGTCTACGCCCGGCGATGGTCGTTTCCGGATCATCATCGTGGATGCGGCGGACGATTTTGGGGAAACGGTTGCAGAGGCCACCGGTGCGAGCGGGTTGGCGTGGCACGGTGACGGCGCAAAGATCCTGGTGGCAACTCGACGGACGATCGACGGCGAAGATAGAGAGACATTGGCGGTCGCGGATTTGACGACTGGCGACGTGGAAGAGATTGATACCGGGGGATTGAGGGTCGGCATCGCCTCGCTCTCACCAGACGGGTCGGAGATATCTTTTGTCGACGAAGACGAAGGTGCGCTTTGGCTCATGGATATTGATGGCACGGGGCTGCGCCGGGCATTAGGTGGTCAGTACCAGACCACAGTCACGGCATGGCGCCCCCAACCGCTTCAACTTCCCACGCCAATCGACAGAACCTTGGGCGATACAGGTCTAGTTGTGCCTGACGGAGATATCGTTCTGGATCGGCGAGAAGACGACATTCACGGTTCGTTGGGTCCGTACCAAGTCCTCTTGGAGACTGATCGTGGCGCGGTGAAGATCGACTTGTTCAATCATCTTGCTCCGGTCACGGTGCACAACTTCATGAATCTCGCCAAGTCCGGTTACTACGATGGATTGACTTTCCATACAGTCGAGCCGGGATCCGCTGTGTTCGGCGGTTCGAAGCTGAATTCCTTCGGCGGCACCGCCGGATATTACATTCCGTCCGAGTTTCATCCTGAGGCGTCGCATCGTACGGCTGGCACAATATCTATGGTTTCTGAAGTCGTCAACGGCGGTTCAACGGAGTTCGTGATCGCGTTGGAGCCCAAGACGGACTGGGACGCGTACGTTGATGGCGAAGAGAAAAATTGTTCCGATCCGGAGGCGGTTTGTTACGCAGTGTTCGGAAAAGTGATCGAAGGTCTCGATGTCCTGATGGGTTTCGAAGAGATCGATCGGAATTCTGGGACTGTGGAACCGCATCGCATACTCAAAGCCACCGTGCTGGATGCAAGTAAACAATGAAATCGCGTTCGACCATCACACATCTGGAGTGCACTCTTACAGGCGAGGAGTTCGATGCCGCTTATCCTCATCGAACCAACCCAGCGAATGGTAAGCCTTTGTTCGCGCGGTATGACTTGGATAAGGCGAAGGCAACGCTCACCAGAGAGTCGTTGGAAGACCGTCCGAAGAACATGTGGCGGTATCGCGAGGTCATGCCGGTGTTGCATGATGCCAACATCATCACGCTAGGAGAAGGTGGGACTCCTCTGATCAGCGCCGATCGACTCTCAAGCGCGTTGGGGATGAGTGACGTCTACATCAAAGACGAAGGAGTTAATCCGACGGGTTCATTCAAGGCGCGGGGTCTCGGTGCGGCTGTTTCTAAGGCGAAGGAGCTTGGTCAAACCCGCCTGACGATGCCGTCGGCAGGAAACGCTGCCGGAGCGATGGCGGCCTACGCCGCGGCGGGAGGTATGGAGGCGCACGTCTTCATGCCGAAAGATGCGCCGATCGCCAACAAGATCGAGTGTCAGGCCTACGGCGCGAGATTGACGCTAGTCGACGGTTTCATCACGGACGCGGGACAGATGTCGCAACGCGCAGCAGAGGAGTTGGGACTTTTCGACGTATCGACACTCCGGGAACCATACCGAGCCGAGGGAAAAAAGACGATGGGATACGAGATCGTGGAGCAGCTCGGGTTCGAGGTGCCGGATGTAATCGTGTACCCCACGGGTGGGGGAACTGGCATTGTAGGAATCTGGAAAGCTATGGACGAGATGGAGCAGTTGGGTTGGATCGGATCGGATCGCCCGCGGATGGTGTGTGTACAAGCCGAAGGGTGTGCACCTTTGGTAGACGCCTTCCATAAGGGAGAGGAGTTCGCGACGCCGTTTCCCGATCCTCACACGATGGCGGCAGGGTTACGAGTGCCAGCGGCTATTGGAGATTTTCTTGTGATCCGCGCGGTCAGGGAGAGCGGTGGCACGGCGATCACCGTCACCGACGATGAAATGGTCGACGGAATGGTTGAGATGGCGCGGACAGAAGGAGTGTTTGCAGCGCCTGAAGGCGGGGCTACGCTGGCCGCGCTGAGGAAGTTGGTGGAAGAAGGGTCGGTTCAACGCGATGAGCGCGTGGTTTTGCTGGTTACGGGCAATGCACATAAGTACTTGGACGTTTTGCCTGAAAGTGTCGGGATCGGATAGAACCGGAACCAGTTTTCTTAACCACCCTGATTAACAGACTGGTCAGACTGGTTATAATCGATTCATGGTCACTACCTATTCCACATACGAAGCGAAAGCCAAGTTTTCTGAGGTGATACGTCGCGTCAGGGAAGGCGAAACGGTCGTCGTATCCTACCGCGGCGACCCGGTCGCTGAGATTAAGCCTATCGAACCGCCAAAAACGCCGATGGAAGAACGAATGCGAGATCTCGAACGCCGGGGCGTACTGATTCCGGCGCGCGGACCTAGGAAAGGGTTTAAACCTCTGGGGCACCGACCTGGAGCGTTAAAACGATTTTTGGAGGACCGCAACCGTTGAGCGTCGCATATGTCGACAGTTCTGTGCTGGTAGCGATTGCATTTCAAGAAGAACGTAGCGCTTCGTTGGTAGATCGGTTGGCCGATTTTGACCGTCTGTCTTCTTCGAATTTGGTCGAAGCAGAAGTGTCGTCTGTGTGTCGGCGTGAAATGATAGAACCTGATCCGGACATTGTGTCTGACATAAGTTGGATATTCCCGGATCGCCCCTTATCTCCTGAATTCGCGAGGGTATTAGGCGTCGGCTACTTGAGAGGAGCAGACCTCTGGCACGTGGCAACCGCGTTGTACTTCGCATCCGAGCCAAGAGATATGGCATTCGTAACGCTTGACATTCGTCAGCGTGATGTAGCTGAAGCACTAGGGTTTCCGGTCGTCTGAGCCGCGTAATGGGCGATTGCCGAACGACCAAACGTGCTAGTTGCTCACACATTCCCTTCCCAGCCGATGACGTGACTGCTGACGCCGTCTGGGAAGTTCTGGTGGTATTCGTCGACAAGCATGCCGAGGACTGCTGAGTCGTGCCGAGCGCCGTGGTGGGGCCGGCTCATTCGCAAAGTGCCTTCGTGCACGAAGCCGATGTTTTCGAACATGGTTCGAGCGGCTTCGTTGTAGGTGGGTACGTCGACCCACCCCCGATAGAGTCCGAGGTGGTCGAAGATGTGTTCAAGCATTGCTAACGTCGCCGCCGTCCCGTATCCCATATGCCATTTCGACTTGTCGCCGATAAGGATGGAGATCTGTGCATCACCGAGCGGTTCGTCGATTGATAGCTGGCCTTCGCCGATATGTTCGCCGTTTTCGGCGTAGATGGAGAAGATGTCGCGATGGGGTTCGTGGTGCGGATCGTGGAATACCTCGTCCCATTGCTCCTGAGATGCGTCAAGCATCTCCTCTGGCTCATACCCCAAGTGCGCCGCGTCACCGTACGTGTAACGGCCAAACCAGCTGTCGGACACCTCAGGGTCTTTCAACCAGTCTGCGATGCGCTGAACGTCGTCACGGACAACTGGGCGAAGTTCACATCTGGATGGCATATTGAGCGCTCCCCCTGACTAAAGACCGACCGATCCGCTTGGTACCGCCTTGCGACGAGGTACTTTCGGGTAGTTGATGCCTATTATCTCATGCCGCCTATTTTGCGGATTTGACGTGCCATTGATAGAGTTTGCTTAGACCGCCTACGTTGCGTAGGCGCAATCGGAGACAGGAGACTACAAATATGTCTGACCACTGGAAGATGGAAGCTGACATCGAGTACTGCGTGCCTTGCGGATACGCCAACCTAGCCGCCTACATGGCAGCCGAGCTGTTTCAGGCCGCGGGTCCTGCGCTGGCGATCAGCTTGACCCCGGGACACTCCGGCGCATTCAAGGTGACGGTTGACGGGGAGGTATTGTGGGACAAGCAGGTCCGAGGCAAGTCGCCCCACATCATGGAAGTCAAAGAGCTTAAGGCCAAAGTCGCCAACATGATCCAGTCTGGCGCGATGATCCAGATGAACTGATTGGGTGCCGACATCCCACCCTCTCCCGCATCGCGAGACGATTGCAAAACTCACGTCATTCCGGCGAAAGCCGGCGCTTCAGCGGACGGAACATCCATCCAGAGGGGCAGTGGGCGACGCAATCCCTTCGCGCCCCCTTTGGCCTACGGACATTGCCCCCGTGATCGGGGGAAACCCGAATCGTCTAGGGCCGGCCGTCGAGGTTTTGCGATGGTCTCGCATCGCGGGAGAGGGACCAACACACATGAGGCGGTTCGAGGTAACGGAATAGCCCGATGCCGCCACACGTTCCCTCGATAACCGGAACCGACGCGCGTTAGTTGCGCCGTCTTTTTGTGTACGGTCGCCGGACGATCTAGAAATCAGATGTTGGAAATTCGGGTGAGACATGGTTAGAGCAGCGGTTTTGTATGCGGCTAACGAGCCGATGCCGATTAAGGATTTGGAGCAGCTTCCGCCCCGAAACGGCGAAGTGCGAGTGAACATCGGCGCGGCTGGGGTATGCGCGTCCGACCATCACGTCATGAAGGGTGAGACGAATTTCCCGTTGCCGATCGTCTTGGGTCACGAAGGAGCGGGAGTAGTGGACGAGGTCGGTGAGGGAGTTACGGACTTAAAACCGGGCGATCGCTGCATCTTGTCGTTCGTCCCTAGCTGCGGGCACTGTCGATCTTGCCGTACCGGGTTGCAGAACGTGTGCGACACCAATCGTTTGACCGGTACGCGCCAATACGACGGAACGTTTCGATTTTTCGATGATGAAGGCATAGAGGTACACCAGTTCGCCAAGCTAGGTGTGTTCGCAGAGAGCATCATTTGTCCGCAGCAAGCGATTTATCCGATTCCGGACGATGTGCCCATGGATGTGGCGGCGCTGATTGGATGCTCTGTCACAACTGGCGTGGGAGGTGTGATCAATCAGCCCAACGCGAAAGCAGGGATGACAGTGGCGGTGTTCGGCGTGGGTGGTGTGGGGTTGAATGTCGTTCAAGGAGCGCGTCTTCTCAACGCGTCGCGGATCATCGCGGTTGACATTCTAGACAACAAGCTCGAGTTTGCTTACCGGTTCGGAGCAACGGACGTCGTGAATTCGAGGGCGGAAGACGCGGTCGAAAAGATCATCGAATTGACCGATGGAGGCGTGGATATGGCGTTCGACGCGTTCGGTCACGTAATGACGACGCGTAGCGCGTACGATGCAACGCGCAAGGGCGGAACGTGCGTGGTCATAGGGCTTGCGCCGGAAGGGTCTGACGCGGCGATCCCGATGGTCGATATCGTGCGGAATCAGAAAACGGTTGTGGGCAGTTACTACGGATCTGCGAGCCCACACGAGACGTTCAGAACTTTGCTCGATTTCTACCGCGCTGGGAAATTGGAGATCGGAGGGTTGGCCCTTCGTAGTTACTCGCTCGACGAGATCAATGAGGCGTACGCCGATCTGGAACGGGGCGCGGACGGGCGCGGCGTGATCGTGTTCGAAGGCGTCAACTGAACGATGAACGATCTCGGGTTCCAAAAGGGATGCTGACAGGGTAAAATCTACTAACGAGCGACGCCTTAACTGCACCACCGGGACTGTCAGACGCGCACCGCGAGCGGTTGCGTCTAGAGAGCGGACAAATCCCACATGCTTGAAGATTACTTTCGCCAATACGGGATTCTAGTCATGTTCCTATTGGTTGCCGTAGGCGTTCCGATCGGTATGCTGCTCCTGTCGTACGCGGCACAGTACATTCGGGTACGCCCAAGCCAAACGTCGATAGTCAAGCGAACTTCCTATGAGAGCGGGTTGAGGCCGTTCAGCCCGAAGCCACGGCTATTCAACATCCGCTACTACTACTACGCGATCCTATTCGTGGTGTTCGATGTGGAGACGGTGCTGCTGTTTCCGTGGGCGATCAAATACGGTGTTTTGTCGAAGCAATTTGGAGCTATCGCGTTTCTAGCGGTGCTGGTATTCTTGGTTGTGGTCACGGTGGGTTACCTTTACGCGTGGCGAAAGGGCGCGCTCGAATGGACACGGAGCACCAACACTTGACCTCCGACATCGAAACCGCCTACGGAGTTCCCATGGGGCACGATCCCAGGAACCCGTTGTTCAATGTCACGTGGGATCTGGACCGCGATGAGGGTGATGAAGTCAACTTGATGAAGGCGACTCGCCTTAGTCCGTTGCCGGAACCGATTATCCATATGGAGGACGACCATTCCCGCAACGTGATAGTCACATCGGTCGACTACCTTCTAAACTGGGCCCGCAAATCGTCATTGTTCCCGTTGCAATTCGGTTTGGCTTGCTGTGCGTTTGAGATGATCGCTTCGGCGATGGGCCGCTTCGATATTTCCCGATTTGGAATGGAGGCGTTCCGTGCCACTCCGCGGCAAGCGGACTTGATGATCGTGGCTGGCACCGTGACATGGAAGATGGCGGTTCCGTTGCGCAGGTTGTATGAGCAGATGGCGGAGCCGAAGTGGGTGATATCGATGGGGGTGTGCGCGACGAGCGGGGGGCCGTACTACCAGTCTTATTCAGTGGTGCCTGGTGTGAATCACATCGTGCCAGTAGACGTATACGTCCCCGGATGCCCGCCGAGGCCGGATGCGCTGCTTTACGGCATCATGCAATTGCACGACAAGATCCGACGCTATTCCCTCATGGACAATCCCGCAGGTGGCTCATGAGCAGTGCTTGGGACGGAGTGAAATTGGCAGACGCGATCGTCGAGTCGTTGCCAGACTGTGTGGTTGATGCGAGGGGCACCGATGTATGGATACGACCAGATTCCGTTCCAGAGGTAATGCGGTTATTGCGGGACGATGATGAGTTCCGTTTCGAGTTGCTTAGTAGCGTCACGGGCGTCGATTACATCTCGTACTTTGAGGTTGTCTATCACCTGACTTCGTTGACGAGAAATGCCACCGCGGTAGTTAAAGCGCAATGTGGTTTCGGCCGAGACGAAGCCCGCATACCCAGCGTCGTTGACATCTGGCGCGGCGCAGACTTGCAGGAACGCGAAGTTTGGGACCTGATGGGGATCATCTTCGAAGGGCATCCGAACCACAAACGGATCATGTTGTGGGAAGGCTTTCCAGGGCATCCGCTCCGCAAAGATTTCGCCACGTATGAGCAATCGATTGTGCCAGAAGCTGAACGCCGGACGCCGAGCGCGCTGGCTTCAGAGATCGAAGGCGGGCAGGGGTAGTGACGACTCAGGTCCGCACCGAGCCGATCACGGTAAATTTGGGTCCGCAACACCCGTCGACGCACGGTGTTTTCAGGATGCGGGTTACCTTCGACGGCGAAGAGATCATCGACGTTGAGCCGATCTTCGGGTATTTGCATCGGGGCTCTGAGAAACTGGCCGAAGAACGCACCTACGTACAGGTGGTGACGTTGACCGACCGCATGGATTACGTCGGATCGATGCTCAACAACCAGGCGTACATGTTGGCGGTTGAGAAGCTGGGCGGCGTTGAGCCCGCGCCGCGGGGTGTTTGGTTGCGGATGATAGCTTCGGAACTTCAGCGGATCGCTAGCCACTTGGTGGCTGTCGGTTTCTTGATACAGGACCTTGGAGCTTGGGGAACACCGCTCATCTACACGATGCGGGAACGAGAGAAGATACTCGATCTTTTCGAGATGCTTTGCGGCGCAAGGATCACCAACTCGTATCTGCGGCCGGGCGGCGTGTTTATGGACGCGCCGGAAGAGTTTTGGCCGGCGATGGATAGGTTGCTTGATGAGTTGCCTCCAAGAATCGACGATCTGGACCAGTTGCTAACCGATAACGACATCATCTTTTCGCGCACCAAGGGAGTTTCAGTTCTTACTCCGGAGCAGATGATAGACGCTTCGATCACGGGTCCGATGCTGCGCGCAGCGGGTGTGGACTGGGATCTGCGGCATCGCGCGCCTTACGACTACTACGACCAAGTCACGTTTGATCGTCCATTACACACTGCCGGCGACAACTTTGCACGGTACTGGGTTCGGGTGCAAGAGATGCGGGAGAGCATCAAGATAATCCGGCAGTGCGAGAAGCTGATCGAACCGGGTGAAGTCCGTCCGCATCACGATGATGTGCCATGGTTGATTCGACCGCCGGTAGGTGACGCATACGCGGCGATCGAACATTCCAAGGGCGAACTCGGTTTCTACTTGGTCAGTGACGGTTCGATCTCACCATATCGATGTCATGTGAGGGCTCCATCGCTAATCAATTTGACATTGCTCAAGGAGATGCTTGTGGGCGAGCTGTTGGCCGACATGTTCGTCAGTTTCGGTAGCGTCGATATCAACATGGGCGAGGTGGATCGTTGAGTTCGCCATTTCTGGACAACTCACTTTTCCGGAACATCTACTGCTACCTTGCAGGTGGTAGCGAAGGTTGCGGCGCGCGGGGTTACGACGCAGCGCTTTTGCCGTCGGGATTGGAGTGGCTGGCGTTCGCGATCACGGCCTTCATCATCATCAACGTTGTGATCAATGCGGCGCTCGGTGCGGTTGTCGTCTACATCTGGGGTGAGCGGCGCATTCTCGGACGGATTCAAAACCGTACCGGTCCGAACCGATGGGGTCCATTCGGGATGTTCACCTCAGTGGCCGACGCGATCAAGACGCTATTCAAGGAGGACATCGTCCCCGACGAGGCAGATCGATGGCTGTTCAACCTAGCGCCGATATTGATGGTGGTCCCGGTATTGATGGTGTTGGCAGTAATCCCGTTCGGTCTCGGAACGTTTGTGGTGGATCTGAACGTCGGGATTTTGTTTGTGATCGCGGTCACGTCTTTGTCGGGCATATCGGTCGTGTTGGCGTCGTGGGCATCGGGCAACCGGATCGCGATATTCGCCGGGATGCGTTCGGTTGCGATGCTGATCAGCTACGAGATACCGATGGCTTTGTCGCTGATCGGCGTATTGATGATCGCGGGTTCGATGTCGTTGGGCAAAATTGTCGACGCGCAAGACGTGCCTTTCGCCTTGGTGCAACCGCTGGGTATATTCGTGTTCTTGATCGCCGCGCAGGCCGAAACTAGCCGAACGCCGTTCGATCTTATCGAAGCCGAGTCGGAACTTGCGGCGGGTTATCTGAACGACTACAGCAGCATGAAGTTTGGTATCTTCTTCTTGGCTGAATTCTTGGCTACGATCGTTGCTTCCATGCTTATCGTCACACTGTTCTTAGGAGGTTGGCGCGGCTGGGACCCGATACCGTCGCAACTCTGGTTTGCAGGGAAGACAGTGCTTGTGCTGCTGTTCATAATGTGGATGCGGTTCTCATGGCCGCGCCTGCGCGTTGACCAGATATTGTCGTTGGCTTGGAAGGGTCTGTTTGAACTTACGTTGATCAACATATTCGTAACCGGGATCTTGATAGCGATTTGGCCAGAGCCGACCTATGCTGAGTTGTGGATGATGGCCGGGATCAACTGGGTTGTGTTCTTCGTTTCGATTTGGTTGGTCAGCAAACTACTGCGACCGGGCGATTACACGAGCCCTGAACCGGAACCCGGTCGTTCAGCATACCCGGTTGCGACGAACGAGATTCCGGAAGAGGTTACTTACTCGGGAGGTGCGACGCGATGATCGGCCTCGGACTACTCAAGGCGATGCGAGTGACGTTGAGGAACGCGCTCAAGACGCCATTCACGATCCAATACCCGAACAAAAAAGTCGGGATTCTCGGTGCGGCAAAGCATGAAGGCAAGTCGCCGATGGGATTGGTGGCGACCAAACCGGTCACGGCTGCTAAGGCGGCGATGAGTATGTACTCGGTGCCGGAGAACATCCCTCAGAATCGTCGATTCCGAGGCAATGAGTTCACTTGGTATGAAGACCGTTGCACGGGCTGCGCATCCTGTGCGAAGTATTGTCCGCTCGGCATCATCGAGATCGTGACGAGCCCTGGTGGTTTCGATGTGCAGCAGGGCGAGAGTTACTCGATTGATGTGTTTGACATCGACATCGGTCGATGCATGTTCTGCGGACTTTGCGTCGAGGCTTGCCCGTACGACGCTTTGCACATGGGCACCAACTTCGAGCGGAGCAAATACGAACGTGACGCGTTGGTGATCCCGGTCGACGAATTGCGCCAGGCGCTCAAACAGCCTAGTTCGTGGTTCAGACCGCAGTTCGAGGAGCGTGACTACGATCCGTTCCGAGATGGTGCGGAGGATGAGCACCGGCAAGTCGGCCGACACGAAATGCCGGATCAAGAGACGTTAGACCAGCGTTGGGTCGAGGAGCGATGAGCGGGGCTTTCGATTCAGGGATCCTTGCGACGATCGCCTTTTACGTCGCTTCCGCGGTCACGATCGCGTCGGCGTTGATCGTTGTGACGCAACGCGACCTGGTACGCGCCGTCTTGGCCTTGGCGATGTCATTTATCGGGGTCGCAAGTATCTACTTCGTTTTGAACGCTGAGTTCATTGGCGTCGTCCAGATTTTGGTCTACGTAGGCGCCATCTCGATCTTGATCGCGTTCGCGGTAATGTTCATCGGCGACTTGGCCAATGCGGGCACGCTTTCACAGAGCCGATTGGTGTCGGCAATAGCTGCGGTACTGCTTCTCGCGTCGATAATCTTCGTCGCCTACAACACAGATTGGACGACGATCGACTCGGTTGCCGATCCTGACGCGGTTGCCGGGTTGACTGGAACCTACGAAGTGGTAGTTTCAGATTCAAATGATGCGACGATTTCGGCGGTTGATTCTGGCGCGGAGGGCGCGCGTGGGGGCGCGCTGATCGATAGTTCGTCACATATCGGACCGTCATTGATTCGCGAATTTGTTTTGCCCTTCGAAACACTGGGGCTGCTCTTGATTGCAGCTCTGATCGGTGCATTGATCGTCATAAGAAGCCGTCAAGAGGACGATGCGTCATGACGCTCGAGATCGTCCTAGTGGTCGCGGGAGCGCTCTTTTCGATCGGGCTGTTCGGAGTGTTGGCGCGCCGAAACATAATTGCGGTAATCATGTCGCTCGAGCTGATGTTCAACGGTGTTTTGGTCGCTGCGATCGGATTTTCGCGCTTCACGGCACCCGCCGCGCTGATCGGCGCCAATGGTGATATCACGGAGAGCGCCATTCGAGCCGCTCTGACCGGTCACATGTTTGCGGTTTTCGTGATATCGATTGCGGCCGCAGAAACGGCGTTGGCACTCGCGTTGGTGTTTGCGTTCTATAGAGCGAAACAATCCGTCGAAATTACAGACGCCGCTGAGATGAAGAACTGAAGATGTGGGTCGAATACAAAAGGACGCAAACCTTGCGGATAGCCGAGAGTTGGAAAAACCTGCTCGATGGCGAAGGATTGCCGGCGAAGATTTTGCCTGTCGGCGACATCTTGGATTGGGCGGAAGACGTGCCGTTCATCGTCATGGTTCCCAAGGGCAGGGAACACGTTGCCGATGAGATTCTCAGGAAACTCTAGGCGAGAGTCGATTTGGCCTCAGAACTGACAATATGGCTGATAGTCGCGCTGCCGGCTTTTGTGTTCGTCATTAACGGGCTGCTGTTGCGGTGGTTACCTGAATACGGAATACCATCCTTCCGATTCACCGGAAAGAAATCAGACCTCGCTGGTTGGTTGACGGTTGCAGCCATCGGAGTTTCGTTCATCTTGTCTTTGCTGGCATTGATCGAAGTCGCGTCTGACGGTGCGCAGCACTTTGAGATGCACAGCTGGATCGAGATCGGCGGTATTGACATCTCGTTCGGGATGATGCTGGACCAGTTGACCGCGATCATGTTGGTCGTCGTGAGCGGCGTGAGTTTGCTCGTGCAGATTTACGGCATCGGTTATATGCATGGCGACGACGGATACACGCGCTATTTCAGTTACATGGCGTTGTTTACGGCTTCGATGCTGGGGTTGGTCACGGCGCGAAGCGTCATTCAACTGTTCGTGTTCTGGGAACTCGTCGGTATTTCGTCATACCTGTTGATCGGATTCTGGTTGAACCGGCCTTCGGCAGCCGCGGCGGCCAAAAAGGCGTTCCTGATGACCCGGTTTGGCGACTTCGGGTTCTTGCTCGCCATCCTGTACCTCTACTCGAACGATCCGTCGTGGCTTGATATCGAGGCGATGTACGGCGCGATCGCGGGTGGAATGATGGCCGTCTCGGTGGCGTCGTGGATCGCGTTGGGATTCTTGTTGGGAGCCATCGGCAAATCTGCGCAATTCCCGTTGCATTCGTGGTTGCCAGACGCGATGGAAGGTCCAACGTCGGTGTCGGCGCTCATCCACTCGGCGACGATGGTGACCGCAGGCGTATTCCTAGTTGCTCGATTCTTCCCGTTATTTGAACACAGCGACTTGATGTTCCTAGTCACATTAGTTGGCGCAATCACGGCAGTGTTTGCCGCGTCGATGGCGTTGGTAGCGGACGACATCAAGCGCGTTTTGGCATACTCGACGGTCAGTCAACTCGGGTACATGATGTTCGCGTTGGGAATCGGCGCATACGGTGCGGCCGTGTTCCATCTCTTTACTCATGCATTCTTTAAAGCCTGCTTGTTCCTCGCTGCGGGATCGGTGCACCATGCTGGTGGCACGTTCAACATGAATTACCTCGGCGGATTGCGCGACCACATGAAGATCACATACTGGGCGATGGTGATTTCAAGCTTGTCGCTCGCCGGGATCGTGCCTTTGTCTGGATTCTGGTCCAAGGATGAGATCTTGGCGCATGCCCTTCACACCGATTCAACGATTGCAATTTTCGCTTTGGCGATGGGATTGATTGCAGCTTTGATGACGGCGTTCTACATGTTCCGCGCCGTGTTTAAAACGTTCCACGGCGAGTTCCGCGGGGGCGGCGACAAGGAGAGAGAGGATATCGAAGCATCTGGGGATGATGCCCCGGAAGGCTTGGAGCACGTTCACCTCGGCGAATCGCCATACACGATGATCGTGCCGATTTCGATATTGGCCTTTCTGGCGATCGTCGTTGGATTCTTTGCTAACCCCGTAGTCGAATTGGAAGTGGTCGACAAACACGCATTCTCAACCTTTGTTGTCGCCGAAAATACGGCGGTATTTCCGGACCACGACGCTCAGGTTCACGCTGGATCCGAACCCGAGTTCGATTTCGTAATCGCCGCGGTTTCCACGGTCCTGGCTTTGGGAGGTGTGTTGTTGGCATGGGCGTTGTTCGCCAAACGTCTGCCGATTCCCGACGGGGTGACACAGCTGATCCGACCGATACGGACACTGTTTGCTCGCAAGTATTTCTTCGACGAGTTGTATGAAGACTGGATCGTATCTCGTGGTTTCTACGGTTATCTCGCTATGCTCACGGACAAGCTAGACATCGTAGGTTTCGACAACGTCAACATTCAGCTTTACCGATGGACCGATCGCGCAGGACGTGCGCTGACCAAGGTCCAAGATGGTCAAGTGCAGACCTACGGCATCGTGTCGGTGGTGGGTCTGATCGTCGCGATAGCCATATTTGTGGTGGTGGCGCAGTAAATTTCGGTCTGCTTAAGTGATGAGTGAATTCAACGGCATATTGACGGTAACGGTGTTCTTGCCCGCTTTGGCGGCATTGATCATCCTGATTGTCAAACCACTGAATCTCGACGACAGGATCGTGCGTTGGTTCGCGATATTGAGCACCGTTGTGGCGTTCGTGCTGTCACTGGTCGTGTTCCTCTTATACGACCGGAGTATCGGTGGCATCCAGATGGTCGACCATCTGACATGGCTATCGGCTCAGACGATTAAGTCCTCGTACCTACTTGGCGTCGACGGATTAAGCGCGCCGCTGGTGTTGCTCACGGGCATATTAGGCATGGCGGCGGCATTCGCCTCGCGAAACATCGCGTTACGCGTTCCCGAATACTTCATCTGGCTGTTGCTGCTTGAGGCGGCGGTATTCGGAGTTTTTGTGAGTCTCGATCTGCTGCTGTTCTTCGTATTCTTCGAATTCGAAGTGATCCCGATGTTCATGCTGATATCGGTTTGGGGAACGGGTCGTCCACGCTACTCGGCGATGAAGTTCGTGTTGTTTACGCTGGCCGGCGGGGCGTTCATGTTCGTCGGTATATTTGCCGTGTATCTGACAGGCGCCGTCGAGACATTGTCGATGGTGGGGGTCCCCGAACTCGGGATCGAAGGCATCCCCGAACAAATATCGGGCGTCAATCTGATCGCTCCCGCATCTCTGATCTTTGCATTCTTCCTAATAGCGTTCGCCGTCAAATTGCCTGTTTGGCCGCTTCACAACTGGTTGCCGGACGCCCATACCGACGCGCCGACGGCGGTAAGTGTCATGTTGGCGGGTGTATTGCTGAAGATGGCGGGCTACGGGATGATCCGGATCAACATCGGATTTTTCCAAGAGACACGCGGGTTTACCGTTCACGACGCGGCGGGGATTTTATCTGTTGTGGCTGCGGTGAGCGTAGTTTATGGCGCAATAGTCACGATACGTCAGACGGACATGAAACGGCTCATCGCGTACTCGTCTGTGAGCCACATGGGTTTCGTTCTGCTTGGTTTGACAGCGATCGGCGGCGGGACTGCAGCACATCAATTGGGCGGAATTAACGGCGCCGCCCTGCAAATGTTCACGCACGGCACGATCACCGGCCTCGCATTCTTGATGGTTGGACTGGCGTACGACCGGACACACACGCGTCACATCCCGCACCTTGGCGGCCTTTGGCGTCGGATGCCGGTGATCGGGATATTCTTCTTCATCGCTGGTTTCGCGTCTCTCGGGCTACCGGCTCTCTCGGGATTCGTCTCCGAGATCATGGTGTTCCTTAACTCGTTTCCTGTGTGGCCATGGGCAGCGAGCATCTCCGCGTTCGGCGTCGTTTTGGCGGCCGGTTACGTGTTGTGGATGATCCAGCGTACCTTCTTCGGGTCAAAACCCCCGGAGGGTGGAATTCCGGATGACAAGTTTGAGGAGTTGTCAGATGCGGAGCCGTTGGATCTGATTCCGATACTAGCGTTGACCATCCCGATATTCGTGATTGGTATATGGCCGAAAGTGGTCGTCGATGTGTTCAAGCTCGGCATTGAAGGGATATTGCGCTAGTGAACGCTCAGGATTACTGGGCGTTATCGCCCGTCATCGCGATGGCAGCATTGGCATTGGTCGTGCTGTCAGCCGACGCGATGCTTGCGGAGAAACTTCCTGGCGGTCGACGCTGGGGCAGTAAGCGAGCACTTTCGTGGGTCTCAATAATCGGCCTCGCCGCACCGGCGTTGCTGACGCTGAACTTGTGGTTCGGGTGGTTCGGCGATTTGACGTCCGCCCCGGTGGTGTACGGCACATTCACAGCCGATCGATTTGCGCTGTTCTTCCAGTTCCTGATCATCGGATCGTCAGCTGTCGTGATGTTGGCGTCGGTACCGTATCTGACCCAGTTCAAGGATTCGCTAGGCGAGTTCTTCACGTTGCTATTGACGGCCGCGGCGGGGATGATGCTGCTCGTCGGTGCGAGCGAATTGATAACGATCTATGTCGCTCTAGAAACCACCGCGTTGCCGGCAATCGCGCTGGCAGCTTTGCGCCGTGACGGGTTCTCAATCGAGGCCGGCGCCAAATTCCTCATCTTGTCTGCCCTTTCAACGGCGTTGCTGCTATTCGGCCTGGTGTTTCTATATGGGTACACCGGTGCCACGAGAATCGACGAAATCGTTGCCCGACTAGCCACGGTGCCTTTCGAAACCGGCGTGCCGTTTGGTTCGCTGGCGGTCATGCTGGCCGTTCTGCTGATCGTCGCCGGATTTGGGTTCAAGATGGCGATTGCTCCGTGGCATATGTGGGTTCCGGACGTCTACCAAGGCGCACCCACGCCAGTCGCGGCGTTTCTATCGGTGGCGTCTAAAGCGTCTGCATTCGCGGTATTGATGCGGATTCTCTACTCAATGGCGGATTTCGAAGCGATCGCGCAGGACTGGCAGATATTGTTTGCTTTGATTGCGACCGCGAGCATGACTGTCGGCAACCTTTTGGCGCTGTCACAAACGAACGTCAAACGCTTGTTGGCATATTCGACGATCGCACAGGCCGGATACATCATGGTCGGTTTTGCCGCCGTATCGGTTGCATCATCGTCCGACAGTCCGAGTGCTGGTCCGCAAAGCGTAATGTACTACTTGGCAGGTTATGCGTTCACCAACCTTGCTGTCTTCCTCGCATTCACAGCGATAGTGCATCGTACCGGCAACGATACTCTGGCCGGCTTGAACGGGATGCTCAAACGTTCGCCAACGCTTGCTGTCTTGATGGTCATAGGTCTGTTGTCACTGCTCGGCATGCCACCAACGGTCGGATTTATGGCGAAGGCTGTGGTTTTTAGCACAGCAGTTGATCAAGGGTTGGTGTGGCTCGCTGTGGTGGCGGTAGTGAACACTGTTGTGGCAGCGTACTACTACTTGCGCGTAGTAGGTTTGATTATGTTCGGGCAAGCGGAGGACGAGGATCCGATACGTCCGGGTGCCGGCGAACTGGCGGCGGTCAGCATAGGAGTGGCAGGCGCGATTTTGTTTGGCGTCATCCCGTGGCTGGTGCTCGAGGTCGTAGATCATTCGCTGACGATCGTTTGACCGATGCCGTACCATACGCCGCCTCTACCGTCGCCCAATGGTGAAGTAACGTGAGTAGCTACGAAGCGGTCTGCATCGCACATCACAGCCTTTTGCCCCAAGCGGCGCGGTTGGCTGAAGAGATCGCGGAGCAATACGCGGGTCGATGCCGATGGTGGCAGGCGAACGAAATGACGTTGGCTCACGAGGAGGCGGATGACCGGTTACGGGATACCGATTTGATTATCACGGTCGGAGGTGACGGCACGATTCTTCGCGGAATGCACGCAGCATCGTTGCACGGGATTCCCGTTCTTGGCGTCAACATGGGCCGCGTCGGTTTCATGAGCGAGATCGATTCGGATAACGCCCTCGATGAGATCGAGTGGTACTTGGACGGAAACGGTCGGATCGATGATCGCGCCATGCTGAGTGCTACGCTGGACGACGAAGAATCAGGAACTTTGCATGCGTTGAACGACGTGGCAGTACATCGCGGTGCCGATTTGCGCGTAATAGAGGTCGAAGCGGTGGTCAACGGTGTGGAGCTTTCGACATATCGCGGAGATGGAGTCATTGTCGCCACTTCAACGGGATCGACGGGATATACATTACAACTCGGCGGACCTGTGATTGACCCGTGTGCACAAGTGTTCCTGCTCAAACCGGTAGCAGGCCATATGAGCCAGTTCGGCGGCGTAGTCCTCAATTCGGATAGTGTGCTCAAATTGACGCTGAGTACGACCGCGGACGCAACACTGACAGTTGACGGTTACATCAGCCGAACGATGGGCGATCGATCGACAGTCCGAATTTCGCGCAGTCAGCGGCGGGCGAGGTTCTTGAGGCGAGGTTCTGAGAGCGCTTTCTGGGAGGGTCTTTCCCATCGATTGGGGATGCGCATCGGTGCAGTGCGTAGAGGCGAAGGCTCGAGCGGTTGAACGAGCCGACCCAAGATCGATTGCCGCTTAAGACCGAGTGTCTCGCGTCGAAGACGATATTCCGCGGCGAGAAGCTCACGTTGCGAGTTGACACTTTGCAAATGGGTGATCGCGATCCGACGGACAAGGAAATAATCGCCCATCCCGGCTCTGCCGTGATGATCCCGATAACTGACCGTGGAACCATTTTGCTAGTGAAGCAATGGCGCGCGGCGCAGGGGTGTTACACCTTGGAATTCCCATCAGGTACACGCGACGGCGACGAGGCCCCTGAAATGACTGCCTCGCGTGAACTTCGCGAAGAGACTGGATATAGCGCCACCAAATTCACGGGCATCGGCGGATTTACCCCCGTTTCCGGCTACAGCGAAGAGTATTGTCATGGGTTCGTGGCAACAGGTCTCGAAGTCGACCCTTTGCCGCAAGATAAACTTGAAGACATCATGGTTGTCGAAACGACCGTCGACGATTTGCGGCGAATGTGCATGAACGGTGAAATTGATGATGCGCTAACAATTGCGGCGGTCACCCGTGCTTCCGCCTTTTTGGACGAAGCTAGGAGAGCGGATGTTTAAGCACGATGTCCTGATAATCGGAGCGGGTTTAGCAGGGCTGCGCGCTGCTGTCGAAGCGACGCGGCTGGGACTGGACGTCGCGGTAATCAGCAAAGTTCACCCGGTTCGGAGCCACTCGAACGCGGCGCAGGGCGGCATCAATGCTCCGCTGACTGACAGGGGAGACGATTGGGAAGGCCACGCTCTCGATACGATAAAGGGAAGCGACTACTTGGCCGATCAGGATGCCGTCGAGATCATGTCGACGGAGGCCGGGGATGCGGTGATCGAGTTGGAACGTATGGGCGTGATATTCAGCCGAGGGGATGACGGTCGCCTAGGTACGCGGCGGTTCGGCGGTCAGCTAGTTGCGCGCACTTTCTTTGTCGGCGCGATCACCGGTTCGGCCATCCTGCATGTGCTTTACGAACAGGCGCTCAGGTACGGCTTGAATGTCTACGAAGAGTGGTTCGTAACCGATCTGATCATCGAAGACGGTCGGTGCGTCGGGGTTGTGGCACTTGATATCACGACAGGTGAGTTGCACTCTATCTGGGCGAAGTCGGTGATCATGGCATCCGGCGGCGCGGGCCGCGTATTCGAGCCATCCACAAACGCAATCATTTGCACCGGCGACGGGCTCGCGCTGGCATGGCGCGCCGGTGTGCCGATGATGGACATGGAGATGGTGCAGTACCATCCCACTACGCTCGCACGCACAGGCATATTGCTATCGGAAGCGGCACGCGGCGAGGGTGCCCACTTGTTGAACTCTGATGGCGAGCGATTCATGTTGACATACGCTCCGCAGTATGAAGAGCTCGCATCTCGAGATGTGGTTTCCCGTGCCGAACAGACGGAGATTAACGAAGGTCGTGGCATCGATGGCAACGTTTTGCTAGATCTGCGACACCTCGGACGTGAATTCATCGAGGACCGGCTCGGATATCTGCAAGAGGTGGCGGTTGAATTTCTAGGTATCGACTTGGCCGATGAACCCGTCCCGGTTCGTCCCGGAGTGCACTACATCATGGGCGGCGTCAAGACTGATGTCGACGGTGCCACCGTTGTGCCAGGTCTGTATGCGGCCGGCGAGTGTGCCAACGTGAGTGTGCACGGCGCAAACCGACTGGGAGCTAACTCGTTGCTCGACACCGTCGTGTTCGGAAGGCGATCCGCGGTTCACGCGTCGGAGTACGTCAAATCAGTCGATGAAGGTTCAGGTTCAGACGAACACTTAGCTGCAACGAAGGCCCGGATGCAGTCTTTATTGGACCGGGAGCCGAACGAAAACTGGGCATCGATTCGCAACTACATGGCCAACGAGATGACGAGGGGCATAGGCGTCTTCCGCGATCAGTCATCGATGGAAGGTGCGAAAGCGGCGATCGATGACGTGAGTGAACGTGTGCCCAAGATGTCAGTCCAGAACAAGGGCAAAGTATTCAACACGGATCTCATCTTCACCCTAGAGATGGAGTTCATGGCGGACGTCGGTAAGGCCATCGTGCACAGCGCTCTGGCGCGCAAAGAGAGCAGGGGAGCACATTTCCGCACCGACATCACCGAGCGCGACGATGAGAACTGGTTGAAGCATACGCTCGCCTTTAGAGACACTGAAACGGACGACGGTGTGCGTATTGAGACGTCGGACGTGACGATCACGAAATGGGAGCCGGTCAAGAGGGTCTACTGATGCAATCAACACTCAAAGTGAGCCGATACGACCCTGAGACGATGGGCGAGGGGCAACGGCGTTGGGACGAGTTCGAGCTTGACGTCCACCCAAGCGCTACGGTACTCGACGCCTTGATTCAGATCCGTGAAGAGGTCGATGGCACTTTGGCTCTTCGTTGCGCCTGCCGCGCATCGATCTGCGGTTCTTGCGGTATGCGCGTAAACGGCGACGCAAAGCTAGTTTGCAAGACTCGCATCGCCGATGTTGCGGATGAAGGCGAGACTATCGTAATCGAACCGATGGGCAACCAGCCCGTGATCAAAGACTTGGTGGTCACGCTAGACACATTCTTTGACAAAGTCCGGCAAGTCGATCCTTACCTGCAACCAGACACAGTGCCAGAACAAGGCGAGTACGTCGCGAGCGACGAATCGATGGTCAACCTTTTGACCGCGATGAACTGCATCATGTGCGGTGCCTGCGTCTCGGACTGCACGGTATTGGAAGTCGACGAGGCCTTCATCGGTCCGGCGGCACTGGCGAAGGCTTGGCGATTTGTTGAAGACCCGCGAGATGACAAACGGGAAGAGCGTCTCGCCGAACTTAACGATGTCGAAGGTGGGATCTGGGATTGCACCCGGTGTTTCAAGTGCGTTGAGGTATGTCCTAAAGACGTTGCGCCTATGGACCGCATTATGGAGATGCGCGACATGGCGATCGAAGCCGGCAACACGAACACGCCTGGATACCGACACACCGAATCGTTCAACAAGTCGGTGAAGAAACACGGGCGATTAGATGAAGCGCGTTTGGCTGTCGAATCGGCGGGTTACACGAACGTGCCGCGACTAATCGACTTGGCGGAGATCGGCTTTAAATCGGTGTTGAAAGGTAAGATGCCACCGGTGGTGCCGCACAAAGCCGATGACAAAGAGAAGATAACCCGTATCTTCGATCGAGTAGAAAGTGAGCGGAAATCGTGAAGTTCGCCTTCTATCCAGGTTGCGTGGCACGCGGAGCGGGCCCAGAACTTTTTGATTCAGCCGTCGCGGTGATGGACCGGCTCGGTATCGAGTGGGTCGAGTTGACTGGTGCATCCTGCACCGGCGCCGGAGTGTTACAGGAAAAAGACCAGAAACTCGGTGACATCCTCAACATCCGAACGTTGGCAATGGCTGAGCAACTCGGATTGCCAGTCATGACGATCTGTTCCACATGCCAAGGGGTAATCGCTCAAGCAGACCGCCGCGTTCGACGCGATTCCGACTATCTAGAAGAGATCAACGGCTACCTTGCAGAAGAAGGATTGTCCTATAGCGGCAACACGTCTGTGAAGCATCTGTTGTGGGTTCTCGTCGAAGACATCGGCGTCGAGACACTCAAGAAGACATTCGTCAAGGAACTTTCCGGCGTCAACCTCGCTCCGTTCTACGGTTGTTACATCGTTCGGCCTTCGGATGCGTTGGGATTCGACGAAAACCCAGAGCGACAAACCTCGTTGGAGACCGTAATCGAAGCGGTTGGTGGCAACGTCATCGACTTCCCCGGCAAGACCGCCTGCTGCGGCTTCCCAATACTGCTCATCAACCAACGCAACTCGTTGCGTATGGTCGCAAACCACACCGGCACCGCCAGCGAACTAGGCGCCGACGCAATGGTCACTCCGTGCCCCCTCTGCCACCTAAACCTCGACGGCTACCAACCCAAGGCTCGACGACAGAATAACCGCGGTAAAGCCGACCTCCCGATCATCCACCTGCCGCAGCTTCTCGGCTTGGCAATGGGTATGGACGCCAAAGATTTGGGCCTATCCAAGCATCTCGTCGGCACCAAAGATATCGTCCGAAAGGTCGACTCGATACCGGTATCCAGCTGATGTTTCGGTTTGGGTCGGCGAATCTCCGAACACGAACCGAGAGACGGGCGTGGGCACTCATTCACGCGTTCTGGTTTGCGTTGCTCTTGGCGGTCGTCGCGTGTAGCGACTCCAAGGACCCCATCCCGACGCTCGACCCAGATCCGCCGCTGACAGAAGCTGAAGCCATCGAGATTGCCAAAGCTTCGTTGGCAGAGGTCATCGAAGACATCGAGTTCGCCGGCTACGACCAGATACGGATCCGCGTCGGCAACATGCGCCTAAGTTACCTGCAAGAGCTGACAGAATCTGACCTCTATTCGCCAGATTCCCCACGGATGCAGAGGCAGATATGGGCGATCCAAGTCGGCGGCACGTTCCCTGACGATCCAAATCCGTACCGCGTCGACCACGGCTACGGAGTCGTCGGAGTAGACGCAATCAACGGCGACATCTGGCTGCGGGCCAGGTACAACAAAGAGATCTTGGTCGAGCCTTAGCCGCGTTGTGCGGCGCCATCGATCCTACGCCGCTCAATCGCGCACAATCCGGCGATCGATCAAAGGGTAAAGTGTTTCCATGATCGCCAAAAGGACGGCGAAGATGATGGCGGTGGTGATAACGATGGATTGGACGGTGTTGGCGTCGTTGCCTAGAATGGCCTGTTGCAAGAGATATCCGATCCCCGGATAGGCGAAAACGATCTCAACCATTACTGCGCCCGTGAAGATGATGCCCATACTGAGGAAGAGCTGTGTGAATTGCGGCAAGGCGCAGTTCCTCATGCGGTACCACGAGAAGATTCGCCAATCTTTCAAGCCCATGGCGCGGGATTGAACAACGTAATCCTCACCTTCAACCGTCACCATCATCCCGCGCATCAGAACGAGCCAGTGCGCGGTTCCGGTGAGGATGATGCTGAGGATTGGCAAAGTTCCGTGCCAAAGCAGCGTCCGAATGCCGTGCCACGTAAGTTCAGGAGTCTCGCCCAAGGTGTAGCCGCCACCCGTGGGAAAGACTTCGACCAACCAGACGAACAGCCAAATCAGGATCATTCCGAAGATGAAATACGGTGTCGCATACATAGTCAACGCGGCCGGAGTACCCCAACGGGCAAGATGTCCGATCTTTCCGAAGGGTGATGCCATGAGCGCCCCCGCGACGGAGCCGAGGATGAACGATACCGTAGTCGCCAATCCCATCAAGGCAAGAGTCCAAGGCACGGCCTGAGTAACCTTGTCGCTTACGAAACCACCTTCGAGAACCCATAACCACCAATTCATGAAGTCAACCGCGTTTGGAAAGGATCCATATTCCGTCCATAGCGCCGGTAACCTAGGCACAAAAAAGGTGAGTGAGCCTGCGAGGAAAACCGTTGCGACGAAGGAAGCAGTGCGACGGGCGAGTTGGGACATGGTTTGGACTGTGGAGACGCGGATCTTCGGGAATGGTCGCGCGATTCAGGCCGATTCTGTTGCCAACCGATAAGTGTACGCGTACGGGTTTTCGACCGTGATCGCTCGCGAACGGAAGCCCCACTCATCTGGATTCTGGCATTCGCCGGAATGACTGGGATTCGCGACAGCGCCCACTCTCATGAGTGGGCGCTGGGCGGTTTACCCGATTCGGATGTGCCGGCTGACCTATTCGCCGGTTGGTTGGAGACGGATGATGGCTTGGTAGAACGCGGCCCAGACGCGGTGTGATGGGAAGTCAGAGGTATCACCCGTCGGCCATCCGGTCCAGTATGTCGTGTTCATGGCGTTGATGATGCCGTCCTCTGCCAGTTGAATCTCCGGCAAGTCGCGGAGGATGATCTCCGTGGCTTGACGGAACAGTTCGATGTACTCGGGATCGTCCGGTGATGCCTCCATCGCTCCCATCTGCTCGATGATCGCGTCGTACTCCGGGTTCTCGTATCGGGGAGCCGAGAGGAAGTAGCCGACGGTCTCACCGATTTCGGCAGAGTTGCTTGAATGCCAATGGATGTAGGTCTGATACGGCTCGATGGTGCTGCCGCAGTGCCATGTCAACCAAGAAGGAAGGTCGCCGACGGCCTGTTTGCCCCAGAAACCGGTCAGTCCACGACGCTCAACCGCGTCAAATCCGGCGCGCTGAAGGCTCTCAACGACCGCCGTGCCGGAGCGGGACATAATGAAGTACCCGGGTGCCGGGTTCCAAAGTTCGATGTTGAGAACCTCGCCGTCAGCGTCGGTCCAGAAGCCTGCATCGTTTTTGGAATAGCCAGCGGCTTCCATGACCTCCGCGGCCTTTTCAGGATTGTGGAGCTCAGTGCCGTCGGCATCGATGAGATCCTTGATCTTCTCGTAGTATTCGGCCGGACCCGGGAACGTAACCGCGAGGGGCACTCCAACATTGTTAGCCGCTCCCTCAAATGCAAGGTTGTTAACGGACTGCTTGTCGATGGAGTAGTTCAACGCCCGCCGCACGGCTGGATCGTCGAACGGTTTTACCTTGTTGTTCATCGTCATCGAGATCATACAGCCGTTGGGGTCGAGCCCGAAAGGCTCGTCTTGGAACGAGATGATCTTAGGATTGCGCACGCGCGTAAGTTCGTATAGTCCGGCTTGGAACGTAAATTGCACGTCGATGTCGTTGTTTGCCATCCGCAGCGCGATCGACTGCTCATCCCCGGCCGGTGCGAATACGATGCGTTCGACCTCAGGCAACGGCACTACACCTGCTTTAGCCGCCCACCAGTTGTCATCGCGGTCGAAGATCAATGCTTCAGGCGCAGCTTTGACCAGCTTGAATGCGCCAGTGCCGACCGGCCAACCCTGCGAGATGTCGATGTTCTCGAAAGTCTCCGGATCCTTGCCTTCCCAGATGTGTTTCGGTAATACCGGCATTTGCTCTTCGGAATTCTCTTGGAAGAGGACCAAGAATATGCGCTGGTCCGGTTGCGTCAGGTGCAGTTTGATGGTGTAGTCGTCTACTTTTTCCACGCTTTCGATCACGCCCTTGAGGCGGAAGTGGAACGCGCTCGACGGGTTGTCTAAGATGAGGTCTTGCCACGTGTAACGGACGTCTTCGGCAGTAAAAGGTGTGCCGTCTGACCAGTAGACGTCATCACGGAACGTGATAGTTACCTCGTCGAACGTGTCGTTGTACTGCCAGCCTGTGGCGAGCCATGGATAAACCTGGCCGTCATGATGTCCGTAGTAGAAGGGGAACTCGAGCCAAGTTTGGTTAGCGAAGTCCCTAATACGGCTAAGTGCACCCCCGGACAGCAGGTTCATGTTCGCAGGAGCGAGTTGCTGACCACCGATGGCGATTACGAGAGTGCGGTTACGTGGCACATCACGGAGACCCTCGGTTCCCGCAGCAGGAGGCGGGGTTGCTGTTGGCTCGGCAGTAGCCGTGACGACCTTTTCGACCTCGACAGCGACTTCCTGCTGCACTACGACCTCTTTTTCGACGACTACAGTCTCAACGACGGTTTGACCTTCGACGACGCGTTCCTTCTCGACGATGACGGTCTGGACGATTGTCTCGCCTTCTACGATCGTCTCTTTCTCGACGACCACCGTTTCGACAACTCTGATCTCTCGTTCAACTGGCACTTCGACGGTCTGAACGACGATAGTTTCCGAAGCGCAGGCGATGGCCGCGATGGCGGACAAAGCGAGGCTCAATAGGCCAATCGACATGAATTTGCGGAATTTCAACATTTTGATTGCCTCTTTCATTTGTGTCGAAATGTGCGAATGACGTCAAGATTTCTGGCAACGTGACGCGCATTGTGGAACGTCCACGAAATCGAACGCATGATTTCGTAAGATATCAGGGTTTCGATTCAAATGCCTGTCCGACGAACTCGGCACGAGTTCTCAGCACAAAAAAACAGGGCCCGCTCAACGGAGCGGGCCCTGCCTTTTGTCACCAGTAAGCGGCGGTTGGACTATCCACCAGCCGGTTGCAATCGGATGATCGCGTGGTAGAACTCCGCCCAGATGCGCTCGGAGCGTAAGTCTGCCGTCTGGCTCGTGGGCCAACCGGTCCAGTAGGTAGTGTTCATGGCGTTGATGTGGCCATCGATGACCAACTGGATCTCCGGCATGTCACGCAGGATTATCTCCGTCGCTTGACGGAACAGGTCGACATATTCCGCGTTGTCGGGCGACGCGTCCAATTCTCCCATCTGGTCGACAATGGCGTCGTACTCGGGGTTCTCGTAACGCGGCGCGGACAAGAAGTACGCGACCGTTTCGCCGATGTCAGCCGAGTTGTTGGAGTGCCAGTGGACGTAGGTCTGGTACGGCTCAACAGTGCTGCCGCAGTGCCACGTCAGCCATGACGGTAGGTCTCCAACCGCCTGTTTGCCCCAGAAACCGGTTAGTCCACGGCGTTCTACAGCGTCGAAACCGGCCCGTTGCGCACTCTCTACGACAGCGGTTCCGGCGCGAGACATCTTCCAGTACCCAGGAGACGGGTTCCAAAGCTCAATCAAGAGAACTTCGCCGTTCGAATCGGTCCAGAATCCGTCATCGTTTCGAGAGTATCCGGCGGCTTCCATAATCTCCGCGGCTTTTTCCGGGTTGTGTTGGTCGGTGCCGTCGGCTTCGATCAAGTCTCTGATCTGCTCGTAGTACGCCGCCGGACCTGGGAATCCGATCGCGAGCGGAACTGCAACTGGCATGGTAGTGCCTTCGAACGCGAGGTTGGCAACAGATTGCTTGTCGATGGCGAAGTTGAGCGCGCGTCGTACGGCGGGGTCGTCGAACGGAGCGACTTTGTTATTCATCGTCATCGAAATCATGCATCCGTTGGGATCGTGGATGAAGGGGTCGTCTTGCCACGAAATGACCTTCGGGTTGCGAACGCGTGTGAGCTCGAAAAGACCCGGCTGGAAAGTGAACTGCAAGTCGATTTCGTTCCGCGCAAGTCGCAACGCGATCGATTGTTCGTCACCTGATGGTGCAAACACGATCCGTTCGACCGCAGGTAACGGAGCAACCCCGGCTTTTGCGGCCCACCAGTTGTCGTCGCGGTCAAAGATCAAGGCCTCGGGAGCTGCTTTCACCAGTTTGAAAGCGCCTGTTCCGACTGGCCAACCCTGCGAGATGTCGACGTTCTCGAAAGTCTCCGGGTCCTTCCCATCCCATATGTGCTTAGGAAGCACGGGGAGCTGCTCTTCGGAGTTCTCTTGGAAGAGGATGAAGAATATCCGCTTGTCAGGTCGAGTCAGGTTGAGTTTGATGGTGTAGTCATCAGGAGCTTCAACACTTTCGACCGCACCTTTTAAGCGGAAATGGAACGCGCTGGACGGGTTGTCGAGGATCATGTCCTGCCAAGTGAATCGCACGTCCTCTGCAGTGAATGGCGTTCCGTCCGACCAATGGGCGTCTTCCCTTAGGGTGATCGTTATCTCGTCGTTGGCGTCGTTGTACTGCCAGTCTTTGGCCAGCCACGGGCGAACTTTCCCGTCGTGGTGCCCGAAGTAGAAGAGGAACTCGAGCCACGAGTTGTTGGAGAACGTCCTGATTCGGCTCAGTCCGCCACCTGACAAGAGGTTCATGTTCGCGGGGTCAAGCTGTTGGCCACCGATTGCGATGACCAGAGTTCGATCACGCGAAACGTCTCGAAGTCCCGCGGTTCCGGCTGCCGCGGGCGGCGTTGCCGTCGGTTCGGCGGTAGCAGTTACTACTTTCTCGACCTCCACAGCGACCTCTTGCTGGACGACGACCTCTTTTTCGACCACGACGGTCTCGACGACCGTTTGTCCTTCGACGACGCGCTCTCTCTCAACGATGACGGTCTGTACGACCGTCTCGCCTTCGATAATCGTCTCTTTCTCGACGACGACCGTTTCGACAACGCGTACCTCGCGCTCAACCGGCACCTCCACGGTTTGGACGACGATCGTCTCTTGGGTGCAAGCTATGGCCGCTACGGCCGATATTACGACCGCCAACAAGGCGACCGAGATATACCTACGCAGTTTGAACATCAGTTTTTCTCCTTGTGTACCTTGACGGCATTCGGTATTCGCATACGGATATGAAAGATAACACGACACGGCAACCAGCCTAATTCGGAGCGTTCACGGTGCCGTTGATCAGTGAATCGAGGTTAGTAACAGGGCGATCTTCATGCAAAAAGCACTTCACAGCCCGATCATCTTCTAGCCGGAAATGCGGGGGATCGTTCGCGCAGCGATCGAATGCGTGCGGACAGCGCGGCGCAAAAGCGCAACCCTCCACGATTTCCTCCCGCTCGTCTCTTGCGGTGATCGGCGCCAGATTCTCACCCCACGGTACGCGGGGATCTGGGACCGGTATCGAGCCCATCAACAACTGGGTGTACGGGTGTGACGGCTCTTGGACAACGTGCTCAACGTTGCCGGCCTCAACCACCGAACCTCGATAGAGCACGTAGATCGTGTCGCCCACTTGGTACGCAGTTGTGAGGTCGTGAGTGATGTAGATGATCGATATCCCTAACTCGGTTTTCAGTTCGCGTAGGCTCTCCAGCACCGTCGCCCTCAGCGAAGCATCGATCATCGAAACCGGCTCGTCTGCAACGATGACCTTCGGCTTCAATAAGAATGCGCGAGCGACGGTTATACGTTGGCGTTGACCACCGCTCAACTGGTGAGGGAATCGACCCAACGTCTCCGCCGGACGCAGTCCTACTTGCCGTAATGCGTCTTCCACCATCTCGCGTGCCTCATCCTCGGATTCGGCGATGCCGTACAGCTGCGCGGGTTGTGTAAGAATGCGGTCGACGCGATAGACCGGATTGAAGACTTCAAACGGGTCTTGGAAAATAGGTTGAACGTTTCGGCGGTATTCTCGCCAATCGTTCCCTTTAAGCGAATATATTTCGCGACCGAGGTACCGGATCTCGCCTCGAGTGGGACGCATGAAGCCCAATAGCATCGAAGCCAAGGTCGTCTTGCCGCTCCCGCTCTCGCCCGCTATCACGGTGATGCTCGGGTTTTCGTCGTCAACTCTAAGGCTGATGTCGTTGACGGCTACGTTCTCGACCTTGTTGAACAGCCCACGACTGAAGACACGCGTCAGGTGGTCGGCTTCTAAGACTGCGCTCAATTCGCCGCCTCCGCGTAGAGGTGGCAACTTGCCCACCGGCCTTCTCGGATCTGGTCGTAACTCGGATCGGTCGACCTGCAAACTTGCATCACTTTGTCGCAGCGCGGATTGAACGAGCATCCTCCGGGAAGCTCGAGGAGGGCAGGGGGTAACCCGGGGATCCCGCTTAATCTGTGACGCCGGCTCGTCGATGGCAGGCTGGCGATCAACGCTCGCGTGTAAGGATGGTATGGATCGTCGAAGATATCTAAGACTTGGCCGACTTCTACGAGTTTCCCGGCATACATGACACCAACTTGAGACGCGAATTGGGCCATCAAGCCCATATCGTGTCCCACAATTAATACGGCCGCACCGATCTCCTCTTGCAACTTGCGCAACGTCAGCATCACTTCGCGTTGCACTACAACATCCAACGCGCTCGTCGGTTCGTCGGCAATGATGACCTTTGGTCCCAACGACACCGCGATAGCAATGGCGACGCGTTGTTTCATCCCACCGCTCAACTCGTGCGGATACATCCGGGACACGGCCGGATCGAGGCCGACGCTGCGCAGAACCTCAACGATCCGTTCCGAAATCTCCGATCTGCCGATGTTGTCGAGATGGTCTTTGAATCCGTTCGCTATCTGATTGCCGACTTTGATCACCGGATTCAGGGAGTTCATGGCACCCTGCGGGACGTATGAGATCTGCGCCAACCTCACTTCGCGCATCTCGTTTTCAGTGATACCCATCAGATCGACACCATCCAACAGCACTTCACCGCCGACTATCCGCCCTGGAAGCTGCGTCAATCTCATCAAAGCCAAGGCGGTCGTCGTCTTGCCCGAACCAGATTCGCCGACGAGCCCGAAGCGTTGCCCGGGCCACAACTCAAACGATACATTGTCCGCCGCGCGCAGCATTCCCCGCGGCGTCTCGTATTCCACGGTCAGATTGTTGACCTTGAGGACCGGCGCGCCGTTTCCTGAAGTCAAGACGCAGCTCGCAATCTCGGATTCGCGATGCGGTCAAGACCTAACGAGGTCATAAAGAGTCCAAGGAAGATGATCACGATGATCACTACGGGCGATCCCCACCACCACCAGAATCCGCGAAGCACCGCGCCGTAGTCGTTCGCCCACCAGATCGACCAGCCCAAGGTCTGTGAATTGGCGGGTCCCAATCCAAGCACCTCCAACCCAATCGAAAACAATATCCCTCCCGATACCGCTTGAACAAAGCTCGCCGCGAGATACGACGTGAGGTTCGGCATCAACTCGACGAAGATGATCCGCCATGTGCCAGCACCCGAAGCGCGAGCCATGTTTACGAATGCTCGTTCGCGGAGGGTTAGAACTTGAGCCCTGACCGTCCGGGCTGTACCCATCCAAGAAAGGACTCCGATGACGATCCCCATGATCCAGACGGCCCCGACCGGAAAATACTCAATGATGAAGACGAGAAGAAAGAGGATGGGTATGACGAACAGGACGTCAGAGATGATCCGTATAACTGTATCCGCCCAACCCCTGACATACCCGGCGAAGAAACCGAGGCACGTCCCAATGGTGATCCCGCACACGCCAGCCAACAGACCGATCAACAGAGTCTTAGGTGTGCCGATCACGAGCAATGCGAGGATCGATCTTCCTACCGCGTCGGTTCCGAACCAATGCTCCAACGAAGGTGGTTGGGAAATCGGTGCCGAATTGAGGCGCGCCAACTCCAAATCGACAAATAGATAGCCCAGGACGGTAAACGCGACAACGGCTCCAAGAAGAGCCAATCCGAGCAGCAGGAGTATGTTGCCGGCCAGCAGTCGGAAGAAACGCCGGGTCAACGAAACCGAAGGAATCTCGTTGGTGCTCTGATCAACCATCACTTAACCGTCCGATCAATCGGTCTCATGCCGGATCCTCGGATCCAATATCGGGTAGATGATGTCGAGAAGGATCAAGAACAACGTCACTACGATGATCACCACCAGAAGTAAGAGCTGTAACAGCGGCAAGTCCTTGACCGTTATTGCGTCGAGCAAAATCGTGCCGATGCCCGGATAGACAAATACGACCTCCACGAGAGCTGATCCTGACACGATGAAACCTAGGCTCAAGGCGAGGAACGTAATCTGCGGCAACAATGCGTTTCGTACTTGGTAGGTGTAGAAGACGCGCCAAGGCTTCAGCCCCATCGCTCGCGACATCTGCACGTAATCTTCGCCTTGGACGATGACTATCATCGAACGCATCACGATCGCCCATCCCCCGGCGGCGACCGCGACTAGCGACAACGCTGGCAGGAATGCGTGTTTCGCAATCGTAAAGAGGCCGTTGAGGCTAAATTCCGGAGACTCGCCCAACGTGTAGCCGCCACCCAGCGGAAACACAGCCCAAGTGAAGGCGAACAGAGCGATCAGAACGATTCCGAGCAAGAAGTACGGGATCGAATGAACAATCATCACGAACGGTGTCGTCCACGCCAGTAACCGTTTCCAAGGTCCACGTGCGGCAACCATCAGCGCCCCGAACAGCGTCCCCAAAACGAATCCGATCAAAGTGGCAGTCGTCAACAAACCCAACGTCCACGGCAATGCAGCCCGGACTACTCTAGTCACTTCAACCGGGTAATCGACGACAGAAAGCCCGAAGTTGAACTGTGAGACGTCGATCCAATAGTTGACGTACTGTTGCCATAGCGGTTTGTCGAGGCCGAATTTCGCTCGGTATTCTTCGACGAAACCAGCGGATGGATCACCGACGAACATGCCGGCTTGGGCAAGTTGCCCCAAGTATTCCTGTATAGGATCGCCCGGAGCTAGTCGTGGCAAGAAAAAGTTGATCGTCACTCCTAGCCAGACCACCAATAGGAAGAGTCCGACTCGCTTTAGGAGGTAAGTTACGGACATATCGAGGGTTGGATCGGGTTACGAGTCGACTCTGTACGAAGCTGCACACCGCGAACGATGCAAGCATCTGCTAGCGCCGCATTATAAGGGAAAACCTGGTACGACCAATCCTGACCCATCGCCTGCACGATTAAATGCGAGAGTGAAGCATTCCATCCGCACTCAACCGCTCCAGCTCTTCGGCCACGCCTTCACTGTCAGGACCCGGAATGTGTGCGTATGCGGCAGCCATCACTTCTGGATGGGCGTCGCCAACGGCGTAACCTCGACCGGGCCATCGGACCATTTCGAGATCACCGAGGCCGTCTCCGAACGTGATGAAATCGGATGCGTCCAATCCATGCCGATCGGCGAGCCAGTGCAGGGCGCGCACCTTGCCAGCGCGAGGTGAACCGACTTCGCAGAAATGAGGCAGGGAGTGCGTCACCTCTGCCGAACTGCCGAGTAATCCAGCAATGTCGTGCACATGTTCACTCATCTCAGTCGGATCGCAGATCCCGAGGACGACGGTCGGCTCCTCGGCGGCAAGTGGCATTAGTTCTTTCACTTCAACCAAGGTGGCGCGATTGCGTTGCGCGTAGTCGAAGTCGACTTCGTTCAGGTGCGATACGAATACTTCGTCGTTTACGTAGACCCGGATGTCCAACCCACGTTCGGTGAAAAACTCGATCGCTGATGCAGCGGTTGACTCATCCAGCCGTTCGTGCCTGAGCAACGTGTTCGTCTCGGCGTCTACTGCCATGGCGCCTTGGTAGCAGATCATCGTGGCGTTGGCGCCGATCTCGTTGTGGACGTGCCAAGCCGATCGACGCATCCTACCTGTGGATATCGAAAACGGGATACCTCTGGCCGTTACCTCGGCGACTGCCGCCTTGAGCCTCGGCGACACGATATCGTTCACCCTCGTCAAGAGCGTGCCGTCGATGTCGGATACGATTGCTGAGAACGGCCCGTCCGTCATCGGGAACACCGTTCAACACGATTTGATACATCAGTGTTCAAGAAAGTAAGTCCTCGCATCGTGATTTGGGCGATATTCGTCGCCATCGCTGTATTCATTCTTATTCAAGCGCTGCAAAACGACTCTTAGCGCTCTTCAAAAGATGTCAATTCGCTGATATCTCCGAGCCGGCGCAATCCTTGATCGGTCAGATCAGCCGCGATATCCGACGCTTTGGCGTTGAGTATCGGGTGAATAGCGTTCGGCGCCATCTCGGCTAATGGGATCATCACAAACCCACGTTCGTGCATCCTGGGATGGGGTACGTTGAGATCAGGAACCTCGAGTACTTTCGCGTCGACCATCAGGACGTCAAGGTCTAGCGTACGCGACTCGTTGACTCGTCGTCTTACACGTCCGTTCGCTCGTTCTATCTCGAGGAGTTTTGCCAGTAGAACCGTCGGATTAAGACTCGTTCGGATCGAAATCACCATGTTGAGATACAAGGGTTGATCTTCGTCGACTCCTTGCGGATCGGATTCGTAGACGGACGATATCGCGATTAGATCACCCAGATGTTTAATCGCCTTGATCGCGGCGCTGAGGTAAGCGACGCGATCACCGAGATTGCTACCGATGCCGATGTAAGCGACCGACTGAGTCAACGTATTTCCTATCAGATCTGCCGTTCGACGGCCTTGCGGACGCGGTCGCTCGCTTTTTCAACGGCCACTGGTTCCCAGCCGCGCACGATAGCGTCGGCAACTTTAGCCACTCGTGCCATCTCACGCACCTCATGGACGCGCACGATGTCAGCGCCTGATGCAACGGCCAGTGCTGTTGACGCGGCGTTACCTTCTACTCGGTCTTCGGGTTCTGCGTCGAGGATTGCGCCGATGAATGACTTGCGCGATGCTCCAGCTAGCAAGGGGAGGCCGCCTAGTTTCGATTTGATCATGTCGAGATGGCGCAAAGCTTCGAGGCTGTGAGACGCGTTCTTCGCAAAACCGATGCCGGGATCGACGATGACCCGAGATATGTCTACTCCGCTGGACTGCGCTTTGTCGATTGCGCCTGCCAACTCTGAAACGATTTCACCAACTACGTCTTTGTACTGGGCGCGTGGCCGAATGTGGCTGATCACGATAGGGGCGTGGTGTTTGGCGACGGTGGCCGCCATGTCTGTGTCGGAGAGCATCGACACGTCGTTTGCCATGCTGGCACCTGCGGCGAGTGCGGCGTCGGCGACTGTCGCTTTGCGTGTGTCGATGCTGATTGGGGCGGAACATCGTTGCGTCAATTGCGAAATCACGGGTAAGACGCGTTCCATCTCTTCGTCTGCTGGTATCGGCCTTGCGTCCGGATAGACGGATGGGGGACGGGTAGATTCGCCTCCGACGTCGATGATGTCGGCGCCGTCGTCTTCCATGCGTAGGGCTGTGTCAACGGAGTTTGTGATCCAGTCGCTCTGGTTGTGCATCGTGCCATCGCCCGAGAACGAATCGGGTGTGACGTTGAGGATGCCCATTATGTAGGTGCGTGAGCCCCATTCGAAGGTAGTTTTGCCGATCTTCAATGATCGGGTCAAGTTCGCCTCGGATCGGTGAATCGTGTGGTCCATCGGGTTGTCGAACGTAGAGTTGGTCGCAAACTTGCGTCGTAAGTTAGGATTCTAAGTTGGCGAACGTTCGAAATCGGGGCTGACGACGATACTCGATTTCGTGGAATTCAAGGCTGATTGACATCACACAGCGACAAGATATGACGTCTACTACCAATGGATTTGAAAGTCGGATGGCTGGGTTGGAATCTCGGCGTGCGACGGCGAAGCTCGGAGGTGGTGAGCGGCGTGTTGAGTCGCAGAAGAAGCGGGGTAAGCTGACGGCGCGGGAGCGATTGGGGAAGTTGTTCGATGGCGGCGTTTTTTCCGAAATCGATACATTCAACACGCATCGGTCTACGGATCTGGGTCTTGACAAGCAGCGTTTTGAGGGTGATTCGGTGGTGACGGGTTGGGGGAAGGTTGAAGGGCGGACGGTGTTTGGGTACGCGCAGGACTTCACCGTGTTGGGTGGGTCGTTGTCGCAGATTGCGGCGCAGAAGATTTCGAAAGTGATGGACCACGCGATCAAGGTGGGTGCGCCGGTGGTTGGGATCAACGATTCGGGTGGCGCACGTATTCAAGAGGGTATCGACTCGCTTGCGGGATATGGGGAGATTTTCCGTCGAAACACGCTGGCAAGTGGGGTAATACCCCAGATTACGGTGATTGCTGGGCCTTCGGCAGGAGGCGCGGTTTACTCTCCGGCGATGACGGATTTCATTTTCATGGTGGAATCGATCGGGCAGATGTATATTACGGGCCCGGATGTCGTGCGTTCGGTGACGGGTGAGGATGTCAGTCATGAGGATTTGGGTGGTGCTGGGATGCATGCGACGACGTCTGGTGTGGCGCATTGGGCAGCGGCTGATGAGGATGCATGTTTTGCGGAAGTTCGACGGTTGATTGGGTTTTTGCCCTCGAATAATGCATCTTCACCGCCGTTGGTGGCATGTGAGGACCCGGCGGATCGGCGGTCGGAGAGTTTGGCATCCGTGATTCCTGACGATCCGAATATGCCGTATGACGTTTTGGATGTTGTGGAGGAGCTTGTGGATGATGGGGACTTCATGCAGGTGCATGGGGAGTTTGCGCGCAATATCGTGGTTGGGTTTGGGCGTTTCGCAGGTTCGACGGTTGGAATTGTTGCGAATCAGCCGAATGAGGTAGCGGGAGTGCTCGATATCGACGCATCGGACAAGGGAGCGCGGTTCGTGCGTTTTTGCGATGCGTTCAATATTCCGGTGCTGACTTTGGTTGATGTTCCGGGGTTTATGCCGGGCACGGCGCAGGAGCAGGGTGGCATAATTCGTCATGGAGCGAAGATGTTGTACGCGTATTCGGAGGCAACGGTGCCGAAGATTACGGTTATCCTGCGAAAGGCGTATGGTGGTGCGTACATCGTGATGGGTAGCAAAGAGTTGAGGTGCGATGTGAACTTGGCTTGGCCGACGGCGGAGATTGCGGTGATGGGTCCGGAGGGTGCGGTGAATGTGATTGCTCGGAGGGAGATTGCGGCGGCGGATGATGCGGATGCGAAGCGTCAAGAATTGGTTGCGGACTACCGCGATCGGTTCGCCAACCCCTACATTGCTGCCAACCGTGGGTATATCGACGATGTCATTGATCCGCGAGATACGCGTTCTCGGGTGATTGACGCGTTGGATATGTTGGCAAACAAGGTTGACGATATGCCTTCGAAGAAGCATGGGAATATCCCGCTGTGAGCGTCGCCAAGCAGCCTCGGTACGCGCCGAATTCGATATCTGAAGAGGAATTTGTGCGGATTGTGTCGGAAATGGCGCGTGAGGTGTGGGATTTCCACAATCGCTGGGGTTTCGGCTCTGGGCATTTCGAGGGTAGTGAAGCGTCGAGCATAATCGCGAGGCGGCGGGCGATCTTGTCGGAGGAGATTCGGGAGTTGAGCGAAGCGGTGGATGAGGATGATGAGGTCGGGATCTGCAATGAGGCGGCGGATGTTTTGTTTGTGGCGATGGGTCACGTTGAGGCGTTGGGAGCGGCAGGATTAGACGGCGTGCGGCAAGTTACCGGCAAGAATCGCGGCAAAACGGCAGAAACTCATGCGATCCGGCAAGATACGGGTAAATTGTTGCCGAAGGAAGGCAAGCCGCACAAGTGGGAGTGAGTGTTTGGGTGGAAAATCGATGGCAAAATCGATGGCATCTGGGCGACAGGAAAATCGAATTGGATCAAAACACGGAAATGGTAAGGAAAAAGTTGCCGGAACTTGCCGGAACTTGCCGCGCTCGAGCGGCAATTTCGCGGCGGTTCGGGTGATTTGCGGCAATTTCGCGGCAAGAAAAGTTTTTGACGGAGTTCAAAATGCAGGAATCGGCGATAGAGCGAGCAAAAGAGCATTTCGGCAGTCTGCTGGAGAGGCAGATCGAGCGTGTCGCGGCGATGAAGGAGTCGGCGGATTTCGTCGACTACGCCGCGCTGGACACGATCAAGATCGGACTGATCGGAGGGGACGGAATCGGGCCGGCGATTACGGAGACGGCGCGGGGGGTGTTGGCTCGGCTGCTCGAGGACGAGGTGGCGCGTGGGAAGATCGAGTTTCGGAATATCGAGGGGTTGACGATTGAGAATCGGGCGGCGCATTTGCAGTCGATCCCGGACGACGTGTTGACGGAGATCAAAGAGTGCGATGTGACGCTGAAGGGTCCGACGACGACGCCGGAGAAGGGCGATGGCTGGCCGAATCTGGAGTCGGCGAATGTGGGGATGCGTAAGGAGCTGGACCTGTTCGCGAATGTGCGTCCGGTGCGGGTGCCGTCGGAGGGTATCGACTGGGTGTTCTTCCGGGAAAACACGGAGGACCTGTATGCGCTGGGTTCGGACGGGATCGATGTGACGGAGGATTTCACGATCGATTTCCGGTTGATATCGGAGCCGGGATCGGAGCGGATCATTCGTGCGGCGTTTGAGCATGCGAAACAGAATGGTCGTGATCGGGTGACGGTGGTGACGAAGGCGAACATTGTGAAGCTGAGCGACGGTCGGTTCTTGCAGGTGGCGGAGCGGGTGTCGAAGGAGTATCCGGGTATCGAGTGGGACGGTTGGTATATCGACATCATGACGGCGAAGCTGTTGGACACGGCGCGTCGCTCGGATTTCCAAGTGTTCGTGATGCCGAATCTTTATGGCGACATCTTGACGGATGAGGCGGCGGAGATTCAGGGCGGTGTTGGAACCGCGGGTGCGGCGAACATCGGCACCAAATACGCGATGTTCGAGGCGATCCACGGCTCGGCGCCTCGGATGGTGACTGAGGGTCGGGCGCAGTATGCGGACCCGTCGTCGATGCTGAAGGCTTCGGCGATGCTTCTGCAGCACTTGGGCTATGCGGACTTGGGGCGCAGGTTGGATATGGCGCTGGAGGTTTGTGGTCAGTACGAGCGGAGGGTTGTCACTACTGGACGGGACACGGGGGCGACGGGTGATGAGTATGGTGCGTATGTGGCGGACACGGTGAATGATGCGGGGCTGGAGGGGAAGTGGCGGGGGTTTGTGGGTTGAATTTACATGGATGGACAGGATAGACGGGATGGGGGTGTTGGTTGGTTTGTTGCGGTGGTGGGGAGGTGGGGCGACGGGTGAGATTATTGTGCAGGTAGGATGACTTGGTAGCAGACTACGCCTAGGTCGTCTGCGGTGATCGGTGTCGGTGGGGTTGGTGGGGCTACTGGGGCTAGGCCGAAATCTTTGACGATTTCTAGGATGCGGGCGGCGGTTTCGGCGATGGTCATGCCTTTGCCATACTCGTTACGGAGCTCGGAAAGGGCGCGTCGGACGCGTTGGTTTCTGCCGATGCTTAGGGCGGCATGTGCATCGTCGTATTGTTGGCCTTCGGGGGCGTCGGGTGATGTGAGGATTTCGAGGGCCCATCGTTGGCTTGCAGGGACGGTGCCTTCCAAGGCCGTTGGGTCAGTGAGTTGGTTGTGCGCTTCGACGATGTTTTCAGCGGCGATGTTGAATAGCCGATCAAAGTCGATGTCGGAGGGGATGTCGCAACCGGGTTCGCCATTTGGGTTGATGTGGAACATCATCTCCAAGTCTTGAGCATCGATAATCTTGCCGGACTTCGAGACCATGCGCCAATATCGTTCATCGTTGCGTGTCCTAAAGGCGAAGAAGACAGAGGGTTCAGTCAGCGATGTTGAGATAGGCGTAAACGCGGCGCCGATGCCCCATGGGAGATCGCGGATTCGCTGTAGCTCGCCTTCTTGATGGGCGCGCATGAGTTCGGCACGGAAGAATTCGCCGGCGTATGCGGCGTTCATTTCTTCGTCGAGCAGCGTTGTGTCGCCAGTGGCAAGGCGGTTGGTGAAGTTCTGGAGATCGGCGTAGATGCGCGATTCGGCGTCGGTGGTTTGCAGGACTGGGCTCTCCATGCCGATAGACGCGTTTGCCGCGAGGATCTTTGCTTGGATGTTCGACTCTAGTTTGAGTAGTTTTTCGAGATCGCCGTCAACAGGTAGCAAGGTGTAGAGAAATGCGTGTTCGTGCGGGCTTCGCAATCTGATTACACGACCATTTCGCTGGACAACGCGCTGGGGGTTCCAAGGCATGTCGTACGAAAGGACAGCCTGGGCTTGTTGGAGGTTTTGGCCTTCGGACAAGACGTCGGTACTGATGAGAACGTCGACCTCGTCGTCATGCCGCTCATGAGCACCGTTTTGCGACTCGGATTCCGATGCTGGGCAAAATTGCTCGACGGCTCTGGCACGTTGGTTGGGATCGCTTTCGCCGCCAACGACTGATGTCCAAGCTCGACCGTCCAAGATCGACGGGTCGGACCGGATGCGGTCGATCAAGTATTCGACAGTGTCACCGAACGAGGAGAACACGGCAACCTTTTGCGAAGGGGTGGTTGTCATAACGTGTTTGAGCATTTCAAGCTTGGGGTCCGGGCGGTCTTCGAGACTCTTCAACAGCGATTCCATTTCGCCTAGTTTGCTCAAGTCGTTTTCGAGGTGTTCGACAAATCCGTCATCGAATTTGCCCGCTTCGATGTAGTCACCTAGCGAATCCAACCCTTCTAGGAGTTCGTCTTGGATGACGATACCTTGATCGGCGTCGAGTTTCACATCTTGGATGGCGCTTCCGATTGGGACTACGCCGTGCTGCTTGATTGAAGCGAGGATCCTTTCGATGGCATCGATCATGCGCTCGACGGTTCGCAATGCGGCGTACCAGGAAGACTCGAAGCGTTTTAGGAGCATGGACTGCATGAAAGCGGCGATGGTTTCTTGGGACGCGCTTTCTTGTCCACCGATCAAGTAAGCCTCGTGCCGGTATCGAGCCATGGTCAATGCATCGATGTTCTTGGAAATCTCATTGACCAACTCCGGATATGCTCCGTCTAGGTCGTACCGTTGCTCGATCAAGTTGGGCTCGGGGAACACCACGCGTGTGCCGTCATTAAACCGCTCGTTTGGGTATCGCGAGACGACGAAGTTGCGATCACGACGGACCGTTACTGCGTCGATGAGTGGGAAAAGCTGCGGCTCGGAGAGTTCCTCGGGATTATTGGCACCGGCGGATGCGAAGAATTTGCGTAGGCTGGGGATACGGAGCGGAGCGTCGGCGAATGCGCCGTCGTGCCGTCCGAAGAGCAGGAATAGGTTGTGGAGGTCCCAGAGCGAGTTGTTCACCGGGGTTGCGGTCAGCATGAGAAGCTTTTTGCGGGTACCGCTCATCAACCGATCGAGTGCGATGTACCAAGAGTTGTCGGAGTTTCGGTAGGCATGTGCTTCGTCGATGACTACCAGACGATAGACATCTTTGTCGACTTGGTAAGATGCGCTGGATGGAGTCGTTCGAAAGTTGACGGTCGTTGGCGAGTTGCTGAAAGGAGACGATATCAGTTCGCAGGTTGGCTTCGGCCAGACGATGCGTCCAAAGGCTATCGCGGAGTTGGGCTGGGCGCGATTACTAGGACCTGTTGTCCTTGGTTCTGCATAAATTCGCGCACGAATTCGACGCCGATTTCGGTTTTGCCCATTCCGACGCCGTCGGCATAGAGGACGCCGCCGTGGTTTTCTAGGATGCGTCGGGCGCGAGCGTAGCCGTCGCGTTGGAATGATGTTAGAGAAGGTGTGTCTGTGGGGGTCTCGTCATCGAAATCGTCGCCGTAGTAGTCGTAGAGGGCGCGTAGGAAGATGGTGTATGGGTCGGACTCGGGAACATCTGGTTCTAGGAGTTCCAAGAGTTCGTCTTTGAAGTCCTGTGCGTCATCCCATAGGCCCTGATACCACTCCAGCGTCATCCTTACGACGTTGGGCTGGTAGTGGACCATGCCTAGTTCAAGGTTTGAATTGAGTCCAGCACCAGTGAGATTGGCCGATGTAACCAATGCGGCACCCAAGGGAAAATCGATTTCTGGTTCGCCAAATATGTAGGTTTTACCGTGGAGAAATTGGTAGACGTAGCGTCTTACGGCGACTTTATCGGATTGGATGAATAGGGAGACGCGATCGAGTTTTTTACGCCGTTCCTGCGGGAAGGCTTCGAAGTTGCGCTCGCCGCGGAGGTTTCTGACGGATGCGGTGAAGTGATCTATGGCGCGAGCGTCGGGTTGGCCAGCGAGTTGACCGGGGTGTGGTGATGCGCCAATCATTAAACGGATCGGAACGTCGACGGCTTCGGCGGTTAAGGCCAATGAGTTCAGGCCGTCTAGGTTGATGAATCCCGTTGCGATGCTGATAGGCAGGGTGTGCTGCGTCGCGAGCGCGTTGACGGCATCGCGGTGACGACCGAAGCGGTTGTTGTCTACCAGTTCGTATGCGCGGTTGGGCGTGCCCGCGTCGCTGGCATTAGCCGGCATCGATCTCGGAGAGTCGGTCGAGGAGTTCGCCGACTTGTCCCGCTAGACTCCGTATCTGCCACTCGGTCATCCAGTGTTCGTAGAAGTTGCCGTGCAACTGATTTGCGGCACGGAAGAGATCGAACAATTCTCTGTCGTCAGTCTCTTCAATCAGGTCTTGAACGATCCGATAAAAGTGTGCGTGCGAACCGTGTTCCCAACCTCGATCTTGTGCGATCGCTTTTAAAGCCTGCGCGGTTGAGCCCCAGAACTTCTCTGAGGCTTGGATCAGATCTCCGCTCTCAAGTTCGATATGTGCCTGTTCAAACAGTTGGGCAGAGACGGATTGATATCGCTCGACTGTAGTCATAGGAATGATTTTACAGCCGCTCGAACTTTTCGAGGACGAGTTGGCGGTAGGCGGGGGTTACGGCGCGCTCGGTGAAGTCGGTGAAGACAAAGCTGAGTTCGTCCTCGGTAAGGTCGTAGGCGCGGGCTACCAAGGCATCGATCTGGGAGCGCATGTCATCGCGTTCGGCGTCAGTTTGTGGGCCGTATTCTACGCCTGCCTCTGCGGCGAAATCGGTGAAACGTTCGTCGACACACGAGAGACGGGCGGCCAGCTTGCCGATTTGTTGCCATGGGGTGTTTTGTGGTGGGGGCAACGTGAGCATGTTAAGGATGAAGTAGTTGAGTGTTGTTTCTACGTATCTGCGGGATTGCCAATCAAAACTCAAACTGTTGAGCAATGCCAACACGCTGGATGTCTTCAACGCGCCCCATTCTCTCGTTGCCAGATAAGGTGCGCGATCGGTCAACGGAGTATTCTGGGTAGGCACTAGACACGCTAGGACAGTGCGAGAATTCGTACGATTAGTAATCGCCCTGAACGATACTCGATAGTCGTAGACAGGAAGTGTGTTCACGTCCTCCAGTACCTCAGTTGGAAAAACGTTCTTGAACACTCTTGATGATGCTCTTTTCTTTGCAAAAATTGCTCAATCTCATTTAAGTTCCCATATCCAGCTGGATCGATACCATTGGGATCAAACTGGTCAAACGATGACCCTTTCCAAACGGGAACTCGACCTTCACCCGGAGGATGAGTGAAAAACCCGCGTTGCTGCGCCGAGTGCAATTCTGTATAGAGAGCTAGACTCGGCGCAGCAACGCGGGTTTTCGATTTTTTCGCAAAATCGAAAAATTTTAAATCTTCAAATCTCATTCCTTTACGGACTTTTTGAACAAGATCCGCGTGTCCTTGCTTAGGTGTAAGCGGGACCGCATACGGACTTTGGATGGTCTCTGTACTTACTTGAACCCCTAATCCCCGCGAAGCTTCCTCAAACTCGACGGGATCGGTAGAAGGACCGGTAACCGTGAATCACGAATCTTTTGGCGGCGTGCTCCTGCGGGCCGAAAGCAATGCGATTGTATACCTCGGTTCCATCGCAAATGCCCAACGACCATTGTTGATCAATACATCGATCCGTCTGAGCGAGTTATGGGTCAACAACCATTCCCTGAAACCTAGACTACCCTCATTGATGCAAAGCACTACGCGGCAACACTACGCCAATGAATCCTCCTAAAGTTGCCAATGCGGCGTATCGTTCACAGAATAGTTTGAACAAATCAGTATCTCCGCTACCTTGCATCGGATAACCATTCTGAACAGTAAAGAACTTCCTAATGCTCGTGATCCTGCTCAAGGGATACGCCGTTCGGATTTCTTCCGCTCTGAGTTCAGGATGTCTGCAAAGATCGCCCTTCTCTCGATTGCGTCGTCGGTCGATCTGTCAGATTTTGCACATCCTACGCAGGCCAGGATCGCGTAATAGCAATAAAACTCGCAATTCTCAAACGGTGATCTTCATTCCACGGTGGATTACCAGTCGACAACATTGAAGCCGGGTCTGATCTCGATGGATAGACGTGGGGGAATTCTAATGGCCAGTGGAAAAATCGGTATTGATTGGCCAGCCGACTTCGGATTGGTCCATTAAGTCTAATCAACTTGCCATCTGGGTTGGTCTTTCGCCATTCAAGATTGCTGCGAGCTGAGGTTTCGAGTTCATGGCGTGCGCCATTGACGACCCAGTGGCTCTGCAGTCCATAGATCGAACGCTCTGCGAAGGCCAGCAGTCGCTATGTTCATTTTGTCGTGTCGCTCTTGTGACCGTTTCACTTGTTCGGGAGTGAGGTCAGAGGTTTCGCTTATCTCTTGCTGGAGCTTGGCAGCCTTTTTCATGGCATCGCCCACATTCGTTCCCGTGAAGAGTGGGCTGTCGCTACTACCGACGACTTTGGGATCGGCAACTCCAATCAGTGCATCGCCGCATTTCAAGTTGCTACCAAGGTATGAGAGCGCGAGTCCTGGAACGAACGAAGCGAGCCAAAGAGTAACGTTTGCGACTTCGACGGCCATTGGCGAGATATCAACGCCGTAGATGCATCGTTTGAGTATGAGGCGGCGCAAAAGATCAACGTCTTCGATTGTTGCGAGGTCTTCGTCTTCGCCTTTCTTCAGTTCTTCAAGTTGGCTGCGGATACGCTGGAAGGCCACCAATGTCAGCGAGAAAGAGCTCGATGCGGTCGGACACCATGTCTAATGCGGTAGTGAGGAAGTGTCCACTACCCATCGCGGGATCGACGATTGAGAAGTCAAAGAGGTTGCGTGCTGCGGTTTTTGGATCGGTTTTAGAGAGTTTTTCGATGCGTTCGAGGTGTTCGTCAAGGGCGGGAACTAATGAGTTTCGGAGGAGGTGTTGGACGAACTCTTCGCGGGTGTAGTAGACGCCGCCGGCTTTACGTCCGCCCTTTTCCGTCTGGTAGAAGAGTTCTGAGGCGATGATTTCGGCGGTTTCGCCGACGCGCATGGGGCGGAAGACGTCTCGTTTGGGGTCGTATTTGAGGTCTTCGTTGGCGCGGGTGAGTTTGAGAGCAAGCAGTGCTTCGTAAATGGCTCCGAGATGTCCAATTTGGAGACCTGCGTAATCTAGTCCGGCGTCGGACTGATCTGGATCGAAAGTGATCGCGCGGATTGCAGGCGCGACATAATTGTCAGCGACTTCGATATTTTCCAGCATTTCGGCGCCAGGGAATCTGTCGGCGGCGAATAGGCTTCCGTTGTAGGCGGGCACGCCGACTTGACCGTCTCCGTGTCGGATCATCCTCGTAAGAGTGCGTATGCTGTCCGATAGGCGAGTGGATTTGGGGTCGTATTCCCACTGCTCCTTACGTGATTCCTCAGCGATCCTTCGGGCACTCCTAGATGTGTAGTCGTCCGAATTAACGGGTAGATAGCCGCGAGCCTCCACGTGGAGGAGGAACATGAAGCGGAAGACGAGGGTGAGGACTGCTTCTTCGATTTCGCGGAGATTTTCGCGGTCTTTGAGATCGACGCCTTCGGTTAGTTCGAGGTGTCTACCGATGCCCTTTGCCAGATTGGGCAGAGCGATGGTCCGGAGTCGTTCCTCTAGTCCTTTGCGAAGTTCTTCGCCGAAGTCTCGGGCGTCGGATGCCCAAGCCGTCAGTCGTCCGTTAGCTTTGAGCGATTCGGGGGCGATCAGACCGAGATAGAGCCGGTCTTGCGCGTCAAGTTCCCTCGCGTCGATTTCGATATAACGGGCGGTAGCGGACCCGAAGTTTGGGTTTACTTGGAAGATGCGGAAGCGGAGATCGGCGGCGAGAATACCCCAATGGGCACCGTTGGTCTGACAGTCTTTGAGTACGAGACCGTCAGGGAGTTCACCGTTTTGGTTCATGTGGTTGAACTCGTCGGCGCTACTCATGGGGTGGACCACGGCAACGGGCGAATTTTGGTATCTGAGGAGATGGCCCCGCGGTTCGAGTCGGTCGATTTGGTAGCCGAGTTGACTGAACAGGGTTCGCCAAGAGGCGGTTTGGGTGATTCTTTTGATGTTTTGCGTGGCGGCTTCGAGGTAATCCTTGTTGGACGAGTACTGTCGGAGCCGTGTTCGGATGTAATGCGGTGTGAGAAGTTCTTTGACTCGGATGCCTGGGAGGACAGATTCGTCGAGGCGTCGGAATTCTCGTTCAAGGAATGCGACGGCTGGTCGCGTGCTTAGTTGTCGGGCGCGCTCGATTAAGTTGAGGACAGAGGTGGAGTTGAGTTGTCGGACGACATAGGGTTCGTGCGGTCCGACGACGCGCATCTTGGTTGGGTCGTCGGAATCGGCTAGGAGGACGACTGGGACGGTGCGTAGGTGTCGACGGTCTTCTAATGTGCGACGGATATGGACATCGTTTCCGCCGTCGTGGGGGTAGACGATTTCGAATGGGAGATTTGTGGTCCAAAGAGCGCAGTTGGCACCTGTTTTGGATTTCCAGTCCGTCGGGTTGCCGAAGTTTTCGGTTAGGCGGTAGAGGAGTTCGGATTGGGTGGAAGTGGGCATGGGTGGGAGTTGGTCGAAAATGGTTGGTTCACGTGATTTTAATCAACGGGTACGCCCGGCCGCCCTGCCCCTCTGGATTCCGGCTTTCGCCGGAATGACGTGTGCATGCGCGGGTTTGGTGGACTGATGTTCCCTTTCATCCTTGGATCAGGCTCTGGGGGATTTTCTTAGCTTGCCCGCTCTGGGTTCCCGCTTTCGCGGGAACGACGTGGTGGAGTGCGAGAATGATGTAGGGGTGTGCGGGAATGACGTGGGGTTTTAGAGTTGATTAGGTAGGTGCAAGCGGGCAGCTGTGAGGGTTGCCTCTAGTGGGAGATGATCTCGATATGCGATTCAAGGTAACGGTTGTTGGTGCTGGGAATGTTGGTGCTACTACGGCTCAGCGGGTTTTTGAGCGTGGGTATGCGGATGTGGTTTTGGTTGATGTGGTGGAGGATATGCCGCAGGGGAAGGCGCTGGATTTGCTGGAGTCGGGTCCGGTTCTGGGGACGGATGCGCAGATCGTGGGTGCCAACGATTATGGGCCGTCGGCGGGTTCGGATGTGGTGGTGATTACGGCTGGGATCGCGCGTCGGCCGGGGATGAGTCGGGATGATCTGTTGCTGACGAATATGCGGATCGTGCAGAGTGTCACTGAGCAGGTGGTGGAGCATTCGCCGGAGTGTGTGATTGTTGTGGTGTCGAACCCGCTGGATGCGATGGTGCAGCTGGCGCAGTCGGTGAGCGGGTTTCCGAAGGAGCGGGTTGTGGGGATGGCCGGGATTTTGGACACGGCGCGGTTCCGGACTTTTTTGGCGCAGGAGCTTGGGGTGTCGGTGACGAATGTGCAGGCGTATGTGCTTGGCGGTCACGGTGACACGATGGTGCCGTTGATCAAGGCGACGTCGGTTGGTGGTGTGCCGGTGTCGGATTTGATCGAGGCGGATCGGTTGGAGGAGATCGTGCAGCGGACGCGGGACGGGGGCGCGGAGATCGTGGCGTTGCTGAAGACGGGTTCGGCGTATTATGCGCCGTCGGCGGCGAGTGCGCAGATGGTGGAGTCGATACTGCTGGACCGGAAGGAGATACTGCCGTGTGCGGCGATGCTGGATGGGGAGTATGGGATTTCGGGTCTGTATGTGGGTGTGCCGGTGAAGCTGGGTGCTGGGGGTGTTGAGGAGATCATCGAGGTTGAGTTGACGGATGCTGAGGGTGCGGCGTTGCGGGCGTCGGCGGATGCGGTGCAGGAGCTGGTGGATGTGATGGCGGGGGCTTGAACCTGGATTTAGGGGATTTTGATCGGATTGTGCTTCGTTCAGTAGGGTTCCTGAGTTTCGGTTGAACGGACGAACGGCAGGGTAGGCGGAAAACAGAATATTTCATCGGTGGATGATCGTATAATCTTTGGCGATGTTTCACTTCGATAAGCCGCGAACTCGTCCAGAATCGAAGTTCGACGCGGAGGGCGGCGTCTCCGACACGCCTTCAGGAGGCGCTGGTGATGGTGATGGCACACACGAAGAACCAGAATTGGACTATTCGGACTTGGCCCGCGCCTTCTTCGAAGAACTCCCGTCCCCGTCATTGAATTTAGATGTGGACTTTGACGGAGTTGAAACGGCGGGCTCGTCGGTTGCCTCAGAGATCGACAATTCTCGCAGAGAGCTTCTAGATCTGAGTCTGCGGAATCCGCTGATTAACTATAGGACCTTGCGGGCGCGAGGTGTTGAGGCGGTGGGATCAGATCCTGTTGCGGTTTTTGACACTTTAGTATCTGAATCCCGGAAGATATCGTTCGCTCCGATCAAAGAGGATCAGGGTTTAGTGGGAGGAATGACCGAAAACGAGGGTGCCAAACCGAGTAGATCAAAGCGCAACGTATTGCAGACCGCCGAGCCGCCGGATCAACTTCAGAAGCGGTTGCGGAACACTTTTTATTTTGCGAACACAACTATTCAAGAGCAGGGCGTCAACACTTTGTTCATTGCGCTGGGCATGGTGGAATGGTTCGATTCGAATCGTGCCGAGATGCCGCGTCGCGCCCCTTTGATATTGATTCCAGTCGAGTTGACTCGAACGAACGTGCGGCAAAGGTTTAGCGTGAACTATACCGGCGCTGAGATCGGCTCAAACCTTTCGTTCGTCGAAAAGGTGAAAGTCGAGCATGGTTTCGAGTTTCCTAGTCTTCCTGAAGATGAAGATATTGATTGTTCCGAGTATTTCGATTTATGTGAAAAAGCGGTATCGGGCATGGATCGATGGAGAATTGATCGATCGAGCGTGGTGCTGGGATTGTTCGCGTTCAGCAAGTTCCTGATGTATCGAGACCTTGATCCCAACAACGGGGAATGGGTCGGGGTGGGTAACTACGGTCCGCGTAACAGCGAGATAATCAAATCCCTGTTCGAAACAGGGTTCTCGGATTCAGGGTCGTCGATACCTGACGATGAAAGCATCATCGACGATTCCCTTCCTGCGGACGACGTGTACCACGTAGTAGATGCTGATTCATCGCAAGCCATCGCCATACATGATGTCAATCAGGGGCGCAATCTGGTGATCGAGGGTCCGCCCGGTACGGGTAAGTCGCAAACGATCAGCAACATAATCGCCGATGCGATCAGCCATGATCGTACTGTCCTATTTGTTTCGGAGAAGATGGCTGCACTTGAGGTGGTGAAACGACGGTTGGACGAGATCGGTCTAGGTGTTGCGTGCCTAGAGCTACACAGCCACAAGACCAACAAACGGGGCGTGTTGCAGAATCTTGAGGCGACTTGGAAACTTGACGCACCAGTCGTGGACGGCGACCCTAGCGATGTACTGCGCGAGTTAAATGAAACACGTCGTGTCCTCAACGAGTACGCAATCGCAACCAACGATCCGGTCGGTGAAACAGCGGTCACTCCGATCAATGCGCGTGGCGAATTGACCGAGATCAGGGAAATTGAACATGTTTCGGGTCCCTTGCCGAACCTGCGAATCGATGCATTGGATCATTGGACGGGGCAGGATTTCAGATTGGCCCTACAGACAGTTCAAGACTTTGAACGCCGAAGCAATCTAGTGGGATCGCTGTCGGATCACCCGTTCAGAGGTTGCGAATTAACAAGCCTAACCCCGTTAGAGAAGGAGGATCTGCGGGACACATTGGCCGAGGCGCGGACATCGTTGACGACGTACCGGTCAGCGATCGAGAACTTGACTAGCTTGCTCGGGTTATCTGATAGGCAGGAAGCCGAGAGTTTGTCGCACCTTATGAGAATCGGTGAACGAGCGTCCGTGGCGCCAGACATTAGTGGGGCGAACCTTGGCGAATTTCGTAGTATGCCGATCCGCTCCAAGCTCAAGCACCTCGTTTCGAAAGGCCAAGAGTGGGAGAAATTACGGCTGTCTCATGGCCATCTGGTTGCGGATGAAGGATGGGATGCTGATGTCGGATGGGCGATCGATACGTTGGTGGGCTTTGAAGGTTCTGGATGGTTAAAGCCCTCGAAGATACAGGGATCGATCGATGCGCTGAAGGAAGCCGCCCGATTACTCGATAAGTTGATCGAAGATGCCGATCGACTCGCCCAACACTTAGGGCTAGCCGAACGCAACGACCCTACGACACTGCTTGCGATGCGGAACCTGGCCGGTCACGTTGCCGAGAGACCTGACGTTGGCGGGTTCAATCTATTGCCGTTACGTTCCGAATCGACGCGTTCCGAGATTCAAGCCTTGACTGATGCGGGAAGGTCCCGGACCGAGTTGCAGGATGAATTCAGTGTTGCGCTGACGACCAAGGCCTGGGATGAGGATGTCTTGGAGACAAGAAACGCGATCGACCATCTGGGCGACAAATGGTGGAGGGTGTTGTCCGGGAGATACCGACGTTCCCACAAGAGGGTAGCATCGCTGTGCCGGGGCGAAATCCCAAGCGAGAAAGAGGGCCAGTTACGTCTGCTGGATGCGATCATCGAAGCACAACGTCTCGCCATGGAATGTAGACGTCACTCTGCGAACGGTGCTGAGGTATTCGGCTCGCGTTGGCAATCTGAAGAGACTGATTTTCGGCTCGTCGGCCCGGTCATCGACTGGGCAGTGGAGATGCACGACGGCATCGATTCTGGCCGATTCAATCGGACTGATGTTTTCGCCCTGCATCATGACGCGGACGTTCCGACGACGTTCCAACTCATTGAGCGTCTTAACGCATCCTTGGACGCGTTAAACGTTCATCTGGGTGAAGTCGCCAACTCGTATTCAATTAATGGTGTGCTTTTGCTGTCGGGCTTAAACGACAACGGCGGGGTTTCGTTCGCCTCTTTGCGTCAGAATCTCACAAACCGCATCGGCATCGCATACGCCGTCAATAAAGCCCTAAATCACCTCACTAACGTCTCACGATTCGGGAATTCGGACGATGTTGAACGCTTGGTTGATATCGCTCGCAGAATTGAAGATGAACAAGGGCTTAGAAATGCGATCACGTCTTCGATCTCGGCGACGTCGAAGTTTTTGGGGCCGAAGGCGCGCGGTCTCGAGTCGGATTGGAAGCAGATCGAGAGGATAAGAGCGTGGTGCTCAGCTCTTTTCGATGCTGTAAGTGATGGAATTGTCGATCTTTCGGATGTTGAGATGATGCGGAATGATTTCGATGTAAATGAAGTTTCCATTGCGACAAAGAGTTTGAAAGAGGCGGCCGAAGAGCATGAGAGGCGTGTCAGAAATCTTCAAAAAACGTTGGAGTATGGTCTCGCCTCTCAGTCAGGAGATAAACCGGTGGGCCGCTATTTGGCTAGAGTGGCGACGGATGTTCAAGCGAAATTGATGGAGCGATGGCGAACGAATTTCGATGAACTCGACGCGTTCGTAGGTTACAACGCGGCAGCCAAGGAAATGGAAGAACGGGGGTTACTCGCGATCGTAGATTTCGCAGTGGAACGTGCAAGCGATGATGTCGTGTTGGCAAATGCGTTGAGAAAAGCATGGAACTTGCACGTTTTGTCTAGAGCGGAACGGGAACGGTCGATACTGCAGAAATTCGAAGGATCCATCCACTCCGGCAGGGTTGACCAATTCGATGAATTGGACCGCGAGTATCTGGAATTGAACCAGAGACGCGTTCTGTCGAATCATTGGGACAGATTGCAAAAAGTCGGTGCCATTGGACAAGGAGGCGTACTTTACCGCGAATTTGCGAAGAGGACGCGACACAAGCCGGTCCGAGTACTGATGTCCGAGGCTGGTAACGCGATCCAGGCAATCAAGCCGGTTTTCATGATGAGTCCATTGTCGATTGCGACGTACTTGCCACCCGGGAGCGTGAAGTTCGATCTCGTGGTGTTCGACGAGGCGAGTCAAGTGAAACCCGTCGACGCTCTTGGAGCGTTGATGCGCGCGGATCAAGCTGTGGTCGTCGGGGACCGGAAACAGTTGCCACCGACGAGGTTCTTCGACCGAGCGATAGGTTCGGATGAGTATGACGAAGACGAGGACGATTCGGTTACGAGCGACCTTGAAAGCGTGTTAAGTCTTTTCGGTCAAAGGAATGCTCCCAGCAGGATGTTGAAGTGGCACTACCGAAGTCGCCATGAATCTCTCATAAACGTTTCCAATCAAGAGTTCTATGAAAATCAATTGGTGGTCTTTCCCAGTCCCGACCACGGCAAGCAAGAATCGGGGCTGCGTCATCACTACTTGCCAGACACAGTTTATGACCGAGCGCGAAGTAGAACGAACCGCAAAGAGGCGCTTGCAGTCGCCAAATCCGTAATGGATCACGCGCGAACCAACGCGGATATGACACTCGGCGTTGCCGCGTTCAGCACCGCACAACGCGGCGCGATCGAGGATGCTTTGGAGAAGCTGCGCGATGAGGATCGATCATGCGAGGATTTCTTTGCCAGTCATCCGCACGAACCGTTCTTTGTGAAGAACCTCGAAAATGTTCAAGGCGACGAACGAGACGTCATCTTCATCAGCGTCGGGTACGGACGGGACGCGAACGGAAATGTTGCGATGAATTTCGGGCCGTTGAATCAAGATGGTGGCGAACGACGTCTGAACGTACTGATAACCAGAGCCAAACATAGATGCGAGGTTTTCTCCAACCTTAGGTCTCAGGACATCAGAGTTGAACCCGGAAGTGCTTTCGGAGTACGCGCTCTGAAGACCTTCCTCGAATATGCGGAAACCGGGGTATTGGCCGAGATTGCAGTTGCGTCTGGCCGCGATTTCGGTTCGCCGTTTCAAGAGGCAGTTGCCAGCAAGTTGCGGATGCTCGGATATCAAATCGATGAAGAGATTGAGAGCGGTGGTCGTTTCATCGATCTCGCGGTAGTAGATCCTGCTGTTCCCGGCCGCTACGCATTGGGGATTGAATGCGACGGTGCAACGTACCACAGTTCACGGACTGCTCGTGAACGTGACCGAATACGCGAAGATCACCTCCGGGAACTAGGTTGGAACTTGCACCGGATTTGGAGTACCGACTGGTTCCGCAATCCGGAACGCGAATTGGAACGCGCTCGGAAAGCAATTGATCGCGCGCTAGCCGGTGGGAAAGAAGTGCGAAAACCGTCACCAAAAGCCGCAACTACTGTACAAAGAATTACCCGTGGCGAACCACCTGCGGAGGTACTTTCGTCTGACTATGAAGTGGCAACAGTGTCCTTGCCTCGTAGATACCTGCACATCGATGCTGTGCCAGCTCAGTTGCTCCGCCGTGCCATCATCAGCATTGTTCGGGTTGAGAGCCCAGTGCATATAGACGTAGTCAAACGGCGTATCGCTGAATATTTCGGCGAATGGCTCACCAAAAGACTCAGTGAGCATCTCGACGACTTCATTCCCGCTACGAACTCAACCGCTATTGGTCGACGGGGAGAATTCCTATGGTCGCGGCCCCTCCACCAAGTGGTCGTGCGAGATCGGAGCGATTTGCCATCAAACATCAAGAAAATCGAGTATGTGGCACCCCAAGAGTTGAAGAAGGCGATTGAGGTGGTCGTTAGGCAAGCTCATGGGATCGAGTCGGATGAGGCGATCGTAGAAACTGCGCGATTGTTAGGGTTCAGAAGGGTTACGGATGGGATCGAGGCGAGGATCGGAAAAATGTTGTCGGAAATGGTTAACGGCGGGGATATAGTTTGGCGTAACGGGCATTTGGTTCTTGCACATTGAAGCTCATCTAGGCCATTTGCGTAGCGAAGTTAGGTGGTTTCGAGGGGTGGTGCACCGGATCGTGCCGATTTCATTAGCTACAAGGTTATAGACACACCGGAATCGGTAATATTGCCCGCCATTGGGCGGCCACAAGGGGCATGCCTGCATTGGGAGATGGTATTTTAGCGGATGCCGATGGGGCGGGGGCGTTGGCGGAGTTGGGTTAGGCGGTTGACCATTTCTATGGCGGCGTCGGCGTAGCCGGGGGCTTGATTGATGCGGTCGGTGGCTTGTTGGGGTGTGTTGGTGGTTAGGACGCCGAAGATTACGGGTTTTTGGGCGTCGTCGGAGACTCTTAGGAGTCCTTGTGATGCGGCGTTGGCGATGTGTTCGTAGTGGTCTGTTTCGCCTCTGATGACTGCGCCGATAGCGATTACGGCGTCGGCTGAGATGGGAGGTTCGAGGAGGGTGCGGGCGGCCAGGGGGAGTTCGTATGATCCGGGTGTTTCGAAGGTGTGGATTTTGTCTTCGGTGACGCCTAGTTCGGCGAGGCGGGCGAGGCAGAGGTCTCGCATTTTGTGTGTGATGTCGGAGTTGAAGCGGGCGACGGCGATGCCGATTCGGATGCCGGTGGCGTCGAGTAGTTCTGGGGGGGATTCGCCGGCGTTTTTTTGAACTGGGATGGGCATGATTTGGGATGATGGGGATGATTGGTTTTGGTGGTTTGGTTGGTGGGCGCTGCGCTTTTTGTCCGCGTTCCCCCTCACCCTGGCCCTCTCCCACGAGGGGAGAGGGGACGATCGGTGGTTTGGCTGGCGTATTTTTGAACTGGGATGGGCATGATTTGGAATGATGGGGATGATTGGGGTTGGTTGTTTGGTTGGTGGGCCCCCTCCCCATGTCCCCGTTCCCCCTCACCCTAGCCCTCTCCCACGAGGGGAGAGGGGACGATCGGTGGTTTGGTCGGCGTTTTTTTGAACTGGGATGGGCATGATTTGGAATGATGGGGATGATTGGGGTTGGTGGTTTGGTTGGTGGGCGCTGCGCTTTCGTCCGCGTTCCCCCTCACCCTAGCCCTCTCCCACGAGGGGAGAGGGGACGATCAGTGGTTTGGTCGGTGTTTTTTTGAACTGGGATGGGCATGATTTGGAATGATGGGAATGATTGATGTTGGTTGTTTGGTTGGTGGGCGCTGCGCCTTTGTCCGCGTTCCCCCTCACCCTAGCCCTCTCCCACGAGGGGAGAGGGGACGATCGGTGGTTTGGTCGGCGTTTTTTTGAACTGGGATGGGCATGATTTGGAATGATGGGGATGATTGGTTTTGGTTGTTTGGTTGGTGGGCGCTGCGCTTTTTGTCCGCGTTCCCCCTCACCCTAGCCCTCTCCCACGAGGGGAGAGGGGACGATCGGTGGTTTGGTCGGCGTTTTTTTGAACTGGGATGGGCATGATTTGGAATGATGGGAATGATTGGTGTTGGTTGTTTGGTTGGTGGGCGATGCGCTTTTTGTCCGCGTTCCCCCTCACCCTAGCCCTCTCCCACGAGGGGAGAGGGGACGATCGGTGGTTTGGTCGGCGTTTTTTTGAACTGGGATGGGCATGATTTGGAATGATGGGGATGATCGGTGTTGGTTGTTTGGTTGGTGGGCGCTGCGCTTTTTGTCCGCGTTCCCCCTCACCCTAGCCCTCTCCCACGAGGGGAGAGGGGACGTGAATCGCGAGGAGAGGTTTGAGCTACGGAGAGGTGAGGATATAGGACGCGGTCGTTTTGGAAGTTATTTAGTTTCGGAGGGGGGAGCGGCGGCGGCTGGCGGCTGGGCCGGTTGGGGTTGGTTGCCCCTCGTCTTGCCCCTCTGGATTCCGGCTTTCGCCGGAATGACGTGGTTCTTCGCTGGAATGACGTATTTCTTCGCTGGAATGATGTGGTTCTTCGCTGGAATGACGTGGTTCTTCGCCGGATTGACGGTCGTCGAGGTCGATTGCGTGTTTCATGCGGTCGCGTTTTGTTTGGAGGTAGTGCCGGTTGTGGTTGTTGGGTTCGAGGGCTAAGGGGATTTGTTCGACCATTTCGAGGCCGAAGCCTTCTAATCCGGCGACTTTTTTGGGGTTGTTGGTGAGGAATCGGAATTTGCGGATGCCGAGGTCGATGAGGATCTGTGCGCCGACGCCGTAGTGTCGGAGGTCGGTCTGGAGGCCGAGTCGGTTGTTGGCTTCGACGGTGTCGAGACCGTTGTCTTGTAGTCGGTAGGCTTTGAGTTTGTTGATGAGACCGATGCCGCGTCCTTCTTGTCGCATGTATACGAGAGCGCCGACGCCTTCATCGGCGATCTGTGCCATTGCGGCGTCTAGCTGCTCGCCGCAGTCGCAGCGCTGGCTTCCGAAGATGTCGCCGGTGAGGCATTCGGAGTGGACGCGGACGAGAACGGGCGTTTCGGGGTCGATCTTGCCCATCGCCAGCGCGATGTGTTCGGCAGGGTCTACGTTGCTCTTGTAGGCGACGCATCGGAAGTCGCCCCAACGGGTTGGGAGACGGGTTTCGGTTATGCGTTGGACGAAGGACTCTCGATTGAGTCGGTATGCGATGAGATCGGCGATGGAGACGATGGGGATGTCGTGTTTTTCGGCGATTTTCTCGAGTTGCGGGCGTCGGGCCATGGTGCCGTCGTCGTTCATGATTTCGCAGACGATGGCGGCGGACCGCTTGCCGGCGGCGCGTACGAGGTCGATGGATCCTTCGGTGTGTCCGGCTCTGACTAGCACGCCGCCATCTTGGTAGCGGAGAGGGAAGACGTGTCCGGGTTGGACGAAGTTTTCGGAGCTGGCTTCGGGTTCGGAGAGGAGTCGGATGGTGTGTGCGCGGTCGGCGGAAGAGATTCCGGTGGTGATGCCGTAGGCGGCGTCGACGGCGACGGTCATGGCGGTGGAGTGCGGCGAGGTGTTGTGTCGGACCATCATGGGCATGCCGAGTCGGTCGAGGTCGTGTCCTTCCATGGGGACGCAGATTAGGCCGCGTCCGTTGACGGCCATGAAGTTGATGGCTTCGGCGGTTGCGTCCTCAGCGGCCATGACAAAATCGCCTTCGTTCTCGCGATCTTCGTCGTCGACCATGATGACCATTCCGGCGGTGCGGACGCGTTCGATGGCGCGCTCGACGGCTGCGGTTGCTTCGGGATTTAAGGGTTGGGGATCGGGGGTCATGTGGCGGGTTCACCCTCACCCTAACCCTCTCCCATCAAGGAAGAGGGGATTAAGGACGCAAAGGTGGCGAGGTTATCTGACGAAGCGTTCGATGTATTTTCCGGTTAGGTCAGTCTCGATGTTAACTGTATCCCCGGGTTTGGTGATGCCGAGTGTGGTGTGGATTGCGGTGAATGGGATGAGGGTGAATGTGAAGCTGTTTTCGGAGCAGTCGAATGTGGTTAGGCTTACGCCGTCGACGGCGATGAAGCCTTTTTCGACGATGTAGCGACTTATCGATTCGGTGCATTCGATGGTGACGAGTTTGGCGTCGATTTCGTCTCTGACCGCGGTGACGGTGCCGGTACCGTCGACGTGTCCTTGGACGAGGTGACCACCGACGCGGGAGTTGTATTTGAGGGCTCGTTCGAGGTTGACGTGGGTGCCTGGTTTGAGGTCTGTGAACCATGTGGCGCGGCGGGTTTCGGGAGAGACATCGACGAGAAATGAGTTTGCTGTGATGGCGGTGGCGGTGAGGCATGCGCCGCTGACGGAGATGCTTTCGGAGATTCGCAGTCCGTCGTCGCCGGTGAGGACTCGGGATGCTGAGATGGTTAGCGACCCGTTTGAAGAGTTGTAGTCGGCGACCCTGCCAACTTCTTCAACTATCCCACTGAACATGCGTCGTTCTCCTATGCGTAATCTACGTAGCCGATGACGACGATGTCATCGCCAAGTTGTTCAATCCGAGTGTTTTTCAGCCGCGCGATGCTGTTCATGCTCGCGGGGCCTGTGCCTCCTACGGGCGAGAAGGCGTTTGTGCCGCCGATGATTTTGTCAGTTGCCATGTAGGTGACTACTTTGTCGACTAATTTGAGGTCGAAAAGTTCGCCAGTTAATTTTTGTCCTGTTTCTGCCAAAACATTGACGCAACCGCGATCGCCGAGGTGTTGCATTACTGCTTGCAGGTCTACACTTCTATTGTCATTGTTGGGGAGGGTGATTACGTGGTGGTCGCGCCCCCTTTCTCCTTCGGGCATCCCCTGCGCACTTGCTTCGCTCGTGCGCGTCCCCTTACGCTGCTCGAAGGGGACGTTTGCACGACCCCCGTCATTCCGGCGAAAGCCGGAATCCAGAGGAACGGAGGTGGTATTTCGCGCTACGGCTTGAATCACCTCGCCTTCCTCTTCCAACAGGGCGGCGTTTTGCGGCATTCGGGCTTGGCTGTCGACTACTACTCGGATGTATGGGCGGTTGGCTAGGCGTTTGCCGGAGTTTGGGTCGCGTGCGGATAGGCGTGGGTTGTCGGCGATGATGGTGCCGATGCCGGTGATTACTGCGTCGGATCGGTAGCGGAGTTGATGGGCGTGGGCACGTGCGGCGGGGCTGGTGATCCACTTTGAATCGCCGGTTCGGGTGGCGATCTTGCCGTCTAGGGACATTGCCCATTTGACGGTGAGAAAGGGCAGGCCGGTTTTGATGTGTTTGGCGAAGCCTTCGATGAGTGCTTCGGCTCTGCGAGCGGACGATTCGTCGATCTTGTTGGTGACCTTGATGCCTGTTTTTCTGAGTTGGTCGAAGCCGCGGCCGGCTACTTGCGGGTTGGGATCGACAGTGGGGCAGATGACGTGCTTGATTCCGGCATCGATGATGGCTTGGGAGCAGGGAGGTGTTGTGAAGTGACTTTGGTGCGGTTCGAGGGTGCAGTAGATCGTTCCGCCTTTGGCGGCGTCGCCTGCGATTCCGATTGCGACGGCTTCGGCGTGAGGTCCGGGATTCGGTTGTGTTGCGCCTTCACCAACGATGGTTTTGCCGTCAGCCGCGACGATGACTGCGCCGACTGGTGGTCTTGGCGCGACGCCTCCGGCGGCCTGTTCGGCGAGGTCGAGGGCGCGCTCCATGAAATCCATGGGTTAAGTATGTAATAGGGGGCGATGTTGAACTGGGATGGAAGGGATTGGAATAATGGGCTTTGATTTGAGGCGTTTTTGATTGGCTGGGGGACCTCACACTGGGCCTCTCCCACTGCCCCTCTGGATGGATGTCCCATCCGCTGAAGCGCCGGCTTTCGCCGGAATGACGAGGGTTTTGCAACGGACTCGCGGAGCGGAGGCAACCCGGAGAGTTCGGATATTTCCTCAGTGAGCGGGGGAACCCGTCCGCCCGTACGTCCCGGGCATACCCCTACGTTCGCTTCGCTCCGCGTCCCCTTTCGCTGATCGAAAGGGGGCGTTTGGGGGATGATACCGGATGATTGTCGCCATTTTGATAATCGGTTCGGCTCGTTCGGTTTACGATCTATGTAGATGTCTGCGATTCGTTATTTGAGCGAGAGTCGATGCAGTTAAACATGCGGATAACCTTCCTGTTCGCCGCGCTGTTTATGTTCATCGCGTGTTCTCAGCCACCGCCTCCGGAGCCGACCGTGGATATCGGTGCGACTGTGGAGGCTGCGGTGGAGAGGGCGTTTCCGACGGCAACTCACACGCCGCTTCCTGATTTTCAAGCGACGGTTCAGGCGGGGATTGCAGGGACGATGGAGGTTTTGGCGGTTGTGGCGAGCCCGACTGCTGTTCCTCCGCCGATACCGTCGCCTACGCCAACTCCGACGGCGGTACCTACTGTTACGCCAACTTCGACATCTATCCCTACAGAAACACCGACACTGATCCCGACAAACACGCCTACGCCCATACTTACGCTCACCGCTACTCCTACCTACACGCCGACAGCCACGTTTACACCAGTTCCTACGGCTACGCCGGTGCCGACGGATACGCCCACAGCGGTGCCGACAGAAACTCCAACGCCGGTGCCGACGGCGACACATACTCCCGCCCCGACCGCCACGCCAACGCCGATACCGCCGCCTACGTCGACGCCACTACCAACTGCTGCGCCCGCGCCTGAGACGGCGCTGACTCTTGCCGATGTCGTCGAACAGGCAAGAGCCAGTGTGGTACGGATTGAGGGAGCTACTAGCTCCGGTTCGGGCTTCGTTGTCGATTCTGACGGCTACATCCTGACCAACGAACACGTGATCAGAGGGCAGTCGGGATTGACGGTTGTTTTGGACGATCGAACGCGGTTGGGAGCTAGCGTTGTGGCATCTGACGCTGCACGAGATATTGCCCTCTTGAAGGTGACAACCTCCAAATCGCTGACCGTTCTCAATTTCGCAACTTCCGTGCGCGCTGGAGATGAAGTCGTTGCCCTTGGGTACCCGCTTGATCTAGATGAAGATCTGACCGTGACAAAAGGCATAGTCTCTGCGTTCCGAACGGTCCGCGGTGTCGATCGCATCCAGACCGATGCGGCAATAAACCCGGGCAACAGCGGCGGTCCGCTACTGAACGTTTATGGCGAGGTGGTGGGGATGAATACCTCGGTCCAGCGTGACATACAAGGCGAAGAGTACTTCGCTCAAGGGATCGGCTTCGCGATCAAGTTTGATGTGCTGTCTAGCCGGTTTACAACGATGAAAGCGGGTCAGGTACTGCCGCCGCCACCGATGCCGACACCGGTGGTAGAGGCGACGCAGACACCAAGTTATATTTTCGGACCGGTGAGTGGGTCAATCGAGCACGATCCTGATGACGGGTTCATCGATGTTCATCGTGCCAACGTTTCGATTGCTGATGCGATCATAGAGGCACGTTTTTTCAATCCGTACTCTGCGCAGGTTGGCGAATGGAGTAGCGGATTCCTGTTCCGTAAGGGCCAACGCAACACGTTCCATGTGATCGTTGTTTCCAGCAATGGCGCGTGGTATCACAATTTGCGAACCGGTGATGTCGATGCTGAACACGAATTGGCGGCTGAGTTCTCCAGCCATATCGACACTACAGCGGGCGGTAGCAATCACATTCGAGTCGTTACGAATGGAGAAGAAGGATGGCTGTTCATAAATGGCGCATTTGTGTCGACCTTGAATTTGAATGATTTGATTGGCTCGGGCGGCGTCAGCGCGATTGGTTCATATTACCGAGGTCATGGAATCTCTGGTGAGTCGACGCGCTTCGAGGGGTACATAATCCGGAGGTTGTCCAAAAAGTACGGCCCTGGCGACGGCTCGATCGGACACGATCCAGATGACGGGTTTATCGACACTTACCGCGCGGACACTTCGCTGGTCGACGGAATCATAGAAGCACGTTTCTTCAATCCCTACGATTCATCACAGGGAGATTGGAGCAGCGGCTTCCTTATACGCAAAACAGATTCGAATGTATTTCATGTCGTAGTTTTGCACTCGAGTGGGCGGTGGTACCACCGCTTGCGAACAGGCGACGTTGTTACCCAGCAGAATTTGAACGATGGGCCCGCGAATAATGCATCCACATCAAGTCTGGGTAGTAACCACATCCAAATCATTGCTCTTGGAGCCAATGGATGGTTGTTTATCAATGGTGAATTTGTCGACGAATTGGATCTGAGTGGTTGGGTCACGTCAGGTAGCGTATCCGCTGTGGCAAGTTACTTCATGGACGACGGCATCTCTGGTTACTCGACCCGCTTTGAGGAGTTTACGATCTGGTCGGCGGATTGACAGCGTTGCCCTACACTGCAAGGGAATAGCAAAGTCGTCTCGTCCGGAATCAGGCAAGAATCTTCACTAGACGGCGACCTTTGCTACACGCCTGACTTGAATGTCCCGAATTTTCTCCTTCAGCGCCTCGTCCAAGTGGTAGTTGTGGTTACTCTGCGTGACACATTTCGCACGCGATCGAGGGAAATCCTGTCGCCGGTGCATTCGCGGACATATTCCTGCGTTCGCTTCGCTCCGCGTCCCTTTTTGGTTTGAGAAAAGGGACGGTTGGTTGTTTGGTCGATGATACCGGATGATTTTCGCCATATTGATATTTCTTTCGTTTCGTTCGGTTTACGATCTATGTAAATGCCTGCAATTCGTTATCCAAGCAAGAATCGATGCCATTGAACATGCGGGGAACCTTCCTGATCGCCGCGTTGTTTGTGTTCGTGGCATGTTCTCAGCCACCGCCGCCTGAGCCGACGGTAGATATCGGAGCAACTGTCGAAGCTGCGGTCGAAAAGGCGCTGCCAACGGCGACTCACACGCCGCTTCCTGACTTTCAAGCGACAGTTCACGCGGGGATTGCAGGAACGATGGAGGTCTTGGCGGTGACGGCGAGTCCGACGGCTGTTCCGCCGCCGAGTGTTACGCCAATGCCGTCGCCTACGCCTACGCCAACTCCGACTCCGACATTGGTGCCTACTGATACGCCAACTTCGACACCTACTCCAACTGATACGCCGACACCGATCCCGACAAACACGCCTACGCCCACATTTACGCCTACCGCTACTCCTTCCTACACGCCGACAGCGACGTTCACACCAGTTCCGACAGCGACGCCGGTACCGACGGACACGCCTACAGCGGTACCGACTACAAACCCGACACCGTTGCCGACGGCGACACATACTCCCGAGCCTACCGCCACGCCAACGCCGACACCCACGTCGACGTCTCTACCAATATCTACGCCTGCGCGTGCAACGTCGCTAGCTCTCGCCGATGTCGTGGAACAGGCGAGGGCCGGTGTGGTTCGGATCGAAGGAGCTACTAGCTCCGGTTCGGGCTTCGTCGTCGACGCAGCAGGTTACATCCTGACTAATGAGCACGTGATCGCTGGGCAGTCGAGGTTGACGGTCGTGTTCGATGACGGTGCGCGGAGAGTCGCGACTATCGTTGCGTCCGATGCCACGCGCGATATCGCGGTTTTAAAGGTAACCGCAACGGGTGAACTGACCGTACTTCGATTTGCCACATCCGTGCGGGTGGGTGAAGAGGTTTTTGCACTTGGCTACCCGTCAAAGGGTTTTGCCAACATAAACGCGACCGCAGGCATTGTATCTTCGCTGGGATTGATCCGCGGCGTTGCATACATCCAACACGACTCATCAATCAATGCCGGGAACAGCGGTGGGCCATTGCTCAATGGCAAAGGTCACGTCGTAGGAATGAATACGTCTGGATGGAGCGGAGACGTAGCCCAAGGCATTCACTTTGCAATCAAGTTCGATGTCTTGTCAAACCGCTTCACGGCAATGAAAGCTGGTCAATCGTCGCCGCCGACGGCTGTGCCGACGCCGGCGGAGATCGTTGCGCAGTCACCCACGTATGTTTTCGGGCCTGAGAGTGGAGCGATCGAACACGATCCTGATGACGGATTGATTGACGTTCATCGAGCGAACGTTCGGCTCTCAGATGCCGTCATCGAAGCACGTTTTTTCAATCCGTACTCTACGCAGTCTGGCTCATGGAGTAGCGGATTCCTCTTTCGCTCTGGGCAATTCAACACGTTTCACGCCATCGTTATTTCCAGCAATGGGGCTTGGTACCACAGTCTGCGGACAGGCGATATCGAGACGCAGCAAGATCTGGCGACCGAATACTCAACCCTCATTAACACATCCCGAAACGGAAGTAATCACATACGCATTATCACAAAAGAAACTGAGGGGTGGTTGTTCATTAACAACGTATTCATTGCTGCCTTGGACTTGAGCGGTTTGGCTACTTCGGGAACCGTTTCTGCCATCGGCTCTTACTTCCAAAACGATGGGATCGACGGTAAATCAACGCGATTTCAGGATTTCGCGATTCGAAGATTGTCCAAGGTGTTCGGGCCTCGCGACGGTAGAATTCCCCATGAGATACCTGAGACGGGTTTCATCGACGCGTATCAGTCCCGCGAATCAATAGTCGATGGCGTCATTGAGGCGAGTTTCATCAATCCGTACGCCGCTTGGCAAGGGAAATGGAGCATTGGATTCTTGTTGCGCCATACCCGGATCAATGATTTCCACTTGGTGGTTTCACATAGCAACGGTTATTGGTTCCACATCTTAAGGACGGGCAACATCGAATCTCAAAAAGATTTGGCCCGGGAATATTCGGCCTTTATACGAACGTCCGCAGGTGCTACCAACCACCTCACGATCATTGCGTTGGGCAACGAGGGATGGCTTTTCATTAATGGTGTTTTCGCATCAGAACTGCAACTTGATGGAAAACTTGACACCGGAACCGTAGCCGCCGTCGGTACATATTTCCTAGACGACGGCCTGTCTGGTTACTCCACCCGCTTCGAAGACTTCACCATCTGGTCGGTGGATGGCTATTGACGATCAATCAACTTACTCTTGATCCATGACTAAAGCTAGCACCATCGCCCTTCTCGTTTTGGCTCTCGTCGTGGTTTTTGCTTGTACAAAGTCTCCGTCGTACTCTCCAACCCCCAACATCGACGCCACAATCCAAGTAGCTGTTGCTGCATCAATCCCTACACCTGCTCCTCCGCCAACTCCGGATGTCAATGCAACTGTCGCAGCAGGTGTCGAAGCGACGGCGTCAGCCAGCGGATTAGTGATACCCACCAATGCACCACCAGCGGCGCCAAACGATACGGCTACTCCTGCCCCGACACTGACACCAACGCGACAACCGACTCCGCTCCCGACCAACACACCTATAGCAACAGTTACGTTTACGCCCGTACCCACGTCAACACCGACTCCAACTGAATCCCTCGCAGATGTCGTGGAACGAGTCAGGGCGGGAGTCGTCCGGATCGAGGGCGTGGACGGTTCGGGATCAGGATTCATCGTCGACTCCGCCGGCTATATCCTGACCAACGAGCACGTAATCAGCGGTAATACGCGCCTGACCGTGGTTTTGGACAATGGCACTCGATTGAAGTCGGAAGTAATCGGGTCGGATACGGCACGGGATATTGCGCTGCTTAAAGTCGAGCCGTCTCATACTTTGACTGTGTTGCCGTTTGCCGCGTCCGTTCGTGAAGGTGAAGAGGTAGTGGCCTTAGGACACCCATTGGACCTCGGTGCGAGCATGACCGTCACCAAAGGCATTGTTTCGGCGTTACGGACAGTTGGCGGTGTCTCTTACGTCCAGACAGATGCAGCGATTAACCCCGGCAACAGCGGAGGACCGCTGATCAATCTCGACGGTGAGGTTGTCGGCATGAACACTGCGGGAAGAGACGATGCGGATGGGATCGGGTTTGCGATTAGATCCAACGTTCTTTCTTCGCGCCTCACTGTCATGAAATCCGTCAGCGTGTCAACTCCGACTCCAGGGCCTGCAGTTCTGGTAGCTACGCCGACACATACTCCGAAATTCGCCTTCGGCCCAAAGGATGGTGAAATCGGGTTGGATCCGCTAGATGGTTTTATTGACGAATATGAAACTTTTGTTTCATTCACCGACGGCATTATTGAGGCACAGTTCATCAACCCATATTCGCCACAAGAAGGTGACTGGAGTAACGGTTTCATGTTCAGGCATAAGAACATGGGCACACACTTCGTCTTCCACATCGTGACCATCCACTCGGATGGCAATTGGTATCATCACTTGCGGTCATCAGACAACGTTGATGATGATCAACTGTTGGAAAGCCAGTACTCCAACAAAATAATTCTCGCGCCCGATGACGCTAACCATCTTCGCGTCATCGCATCAGGTTCACAAGGATGGTTGTTTATCAACGGCGATTTCGTAGCAACTCTAGACTTGAGCGGTTTGGAAACCGCAGGGAAGGTATCAGCTGTCGGTTCGTGGTTCCAAAACGACGGAGTCGCTGGCAAATCTACAAGGTTCAGAGACTTCACGATCCGCGAACTGGCATCGGCATACGGCCCGCGAGATGGATCCATCCAGCATGATCCAGATGATGGCTTCATCGATACCTATGAAACCTATATTCGTTCATTAACCGATGGGATAATAGAAGCTACGTTCGTGAATCCTTACTCGACTGACCTAGGAGACTGGAGCAGCGGATTTATGTTCAGATCGGGAGTATTCGATGAATTCCATTTGCTAGCCGTTCATAACAGCGGTAATTGGTATCACAATTTGCGAACAGGCGATGTCGAGACCGAACAAGAACTGAAGTTCGAGTTTTCTCATCTTATTCGGTTGTCTGAGAACGACAGAAACCACCTACGCGTGATCTTCATTGAAAACGACGGCTGGTTGTTCATAAACGACGTCTTCGCGGGCAAAATCGTACTAACGGGCCTGACCCGCGGAGGAAGTGTCTCTGCCGTCGCTGGATATTTCACAGACGACGGTATCTCGGGCGAGTCTACCCCCTTTGAAGATTTCACGGTCTGGTCGGCAGATTGACCATTGAACCTTGACCTCCAATTTCATAAACGAGACCGATGACACAACAATTCAACTTCAACCGCCACTGCGAGAGATTGATTGCCAACTCCAAGCGCAGGAACGCGGACACTGTAACGAGACGCCTTGATACCATCTGCGAGTTGCTGAGAAAGGATGGCTACCGCGCGATCCAAACCATGCTCGGAGGTTCAGTCAAGAAAGGCACGTTCGTATCTGGTATCAGCGATGTCGATGTGCTTCTGATCGTGAACGAAACCCCATTCGTCAATCAACCTCCAAACGATGTCATCGAGCACATAAAGGACGTTGTTCAAGGTGAGTTTCCCAAAAATCCTGTACGCGCAGGCAAGCTGGCGGTCACGATCAATTACGCCGACGGCATGGAGATACAACTACTGCCAACGATCCGGACCACATCCGGCGGTATGCGGATTTCTGATCCTGGGAACACGAAGTGGAGCAACGTCGTAATACCCGAAAACTTCACCAAAAAATTGACCAAAATCAACAGAGCCAACGGTGGCAGAGTGCTACCTGCGATCAAGCTGGTCAAAGCGATGGCGGATTGCTACATCAGTCGTCCGAGCAAGAAGATATCTGGCTACCACATGGAGGCACTCGCTGTCGATGCTTTCAACGGATACAGCGGCAAAAAGGATCCAAAGTCAATGCTGATTCATTTCTTGGACCACTCGATCGATGCGGTTATGATCCCGATCGATGATCCTACCCGTCAAACACCACACGTAGATGATGGCCTCGGCACTGCTAATTCTGATCAACGTAAACTCATCTCTGGATATTTCGAAAACATGCGTGGTCAGGTACGCAATTGCAACACCATCGCAAAATTCAACAAACTGTTCTGTCTGCGAATCTGAGGCTGTGAATCATTGCTGAGGGCATCAATGCCTTTCAGCAGCATCACTCTATCCTCGTCAAAAGACTCGGGCGGACGCGCTCAAGCACCAGATCACCTGACCTTAGTGCCTAGCTCAACATCTCCTGTATGTCTCTGCGGTGCACTCGGGTTTGATCGCCCGAGGCGATGACTTTGGCGAGCAGTGCCACATTTCCGACCGTCAACTCGCCTATGTGGTTATGCAACACATTGGCGGTTTCGTCTGGGGTTTCGCCAGGCGACTGAGTTATCTCAATAGGTTGTTCCAGCAACTCGTCGTCATCGAAAATGGCGTAGTCCAAGTTGGCGACGTGGTCACGATTTGCCGCTAACGCCGCTACAACGCGTTCTACCACAGCTTGGCTGTCGACTCGGTAGGCAGACAGGCGGTTGCCCCTCGTTTGCAGATCCAACATAGCGTCGGCCTGCAACTCCCCTGGTGTCAGCCATGCGATATCCGGGAAAACCGCCCAGCGCCGTTGTCTGACAACCTGCAGATAACGCGTCATTCACATTTCCGCAGTTGGCTGATCAGGGTCGCCAGATTGTCCCGCATCTTCACGGATGGTTCGCGGTCCATTGCCGTTTCGATCGCTGGAATAGCAGATGCCGCTTGCATGGATTCCAAACCCAATGACGCCGCATCTCTGATCCGTACATCCTCCGATTCCAAGGCTTCGATCAAGATAGTCAGTCGTCGGTCATGCGTTTTTGGATCGTCGATCGCGCCGATTTGCACCAATGTTTCGCCCAACACTTCTGCGTTTGTGCTCTGAGCAAGAATCACTTGTTCGATAACGACAAGCGTCGGCATCCCGTGTTCAAGCACCTTCGAGACTAGACCTCGGCTGAAGTTCGACTCCATTCCGTCTTCGAACACCTCATCCTCTGAATCTCGGACCAGCCTCTCGAAATAATCGACAAGCTCATACTCGAGACTCGACCGTGACTCGCCTTCAAATGTAGATGTTGTTGCAATCGCAGACACGGCAAATAAATCTGGTGGGCCTTAAGAAGCGCTCGTTGACAATTTTAGCGCGGTCACTCGGAGCCGTTGTATCCTAAGCCGCTGCCAGTACTCTCCGGACGAAATTGTGGACTAGGGGGCGGTTGGTGTTGTGTTGCGAGTCTTAGTTGCGGCATCCACACCATCAACCCATGAGCTAGCGCAACGTATCTAGCTTCGCGTTGATGGTCTTCAACTTCCACGTGATCGGCTCATCGAGACGCGTCAAGCCTTGGTATGTTCTGCCTTGCGGCCTGATCTTGATGACTGGTTTGTTGAGGCTGCGCGCCATGTCCGTTTCGATTATCACGCCCGGCGCGTTGTGAGTATCTTGCCCGATTAACACCAGTACGACGTCACACCCTCGGATAGCGTTTCTGGCCTTGTTTTTCCATTTGTCGTCGGGATATGCCTCGTTTAACGCGAAGTTCTTGATGCGATGATTGGTGTGCTCTTTAGCTTGCCTATAAAACTGGTTCTTGAGTTCATCGTCTTTATCAAACTCGAAACTCACGAAGATGTTTAAGGTAGCCATCGATCCTCCTGTGAAACGTTCGAGAAGGCCATTTTCAATCCTTCACCTCCCAACTCAAAGAACCAACAACCGCCGCACAAAATCATGCACCAGCGGCCGATCGGCATCCCGCTGCCAATCTTCCATCCAATCCCGCGACCTATGCCGCGAGAACTCCTCCGCGCCCGCGTAAGCACCTGCGATCGACGGATCGCCAATCTCCTTTGCCAAACGCTCTGCCGCGAATTTCAACAATCTACGTTCGCCAACTGGCCATCCCCTTGCCACCGCAGCGGCTGTGACAGCGTGGGCGGCAGCTTCCCCAAGCTTCAACGCTCCTTCCACCACCTCATCCTGTTCGAACGCCTCATCCGAAGCCGCCAACAGCTCAATCGCTAGCTGGCGGTGTTCTGAGGGAGACATCGTTTTCGTTGCCTTTGTTATTAGGACTCCAAGGGTGATTGCGCCGTTGAGTTTGGTGGTTGAGGATGCCAGCTTGGGCATCCCCCGCTCGCATCGCATCGCTCGCTCGCGCCCCCTTACGCTTCGCGAAGGGGGCTAGTTGTCTTCGAGGAGGGTGGCGACTTCGTGGAGGAGGGTTGGGAGTTTTTGTTGGATGATTTCCCATACTTCTTGGTTTCGGATTTCGGGGTAGCGGTGGACTAGGATGATGCGGAAGCCGATGATGTCCCGGAAATCGGAGATCTGAGAAGCGATGGCCGGGTCGTGTGTTGCCAATCTGGTCATGGCTTCGCCGATGATGATGAACAACCGTTCGACCAGCAGGGATACTCTCCACTCCGCGTTGTATTCGTCGAATGTGGTCTCGGCGGTAAGTGAGTCAATGCGCTGCGCGGCTTGTTGGATGTCCCACAAGTAGCTCTTGGGGTCATGCCTCAAAGATCGGTTCCCTTGTGCTCTCGACTGATATGCGGAAGTATGGGTTTTCGACGTTGGCGAAGATGACCAGATCGACCGAACGATTGAAGAGGGATTCCAATTCTTGGGTCAGATCTCTGCGGGTTTGGAAGAGGGAAAAATCGTCTGAGTCGTCGAACTCGACTAGGAAGTCGATGTCGCTTTTTTCGGGGTTGAAGTCGCCGACGGCTGCGGAGCCGAAGACTTCTAGGCGCTTGACGTGGTGACGTCGGCAGATTTCGGCTAGTTGGTCGGAGTGGTTTGTGATTAGGGGGATCATGGTGTTGTTGGGGTTAAGGATAGTTTAGGGGGACGCGCCCCTTTTGTCCTTCGGTATTTCCCCGCGAGTGGGTGCAACCCGAGCGCCCGTCCCCTCACCGGGCATACCCCTGCGTTTTTGTGTCGGTCTCTTGGGCTCCGCGTCCCCTTTCGCATTGCGAAAGGGGACAGTGGGGCGACCACTTGGGTCGCCCCGCGGGTGTGATGCGCGGAGAGGCGGGTTTGGGCTAGTATGCAATGAGGTTTTGTTGATGGTTTCCGGTTTTCGCCGGATATGACAAGGGGTTTTACCCATGAAGATTGTTGATGTGCGGGCTTTTCCTTTGCGGATTAGTGATCGGGGGGATGAGAAGTCGGAGGGGGCTTCGAGGCCGCCTACGATAGATTTTGGGGATTATTATGTGGATCGGTCGGCGTTTACGTCGATCTATTCGCATCATCATGAGACTACGGTGGTGCGGGTGGAGACGGATACGGGGATCGTTGGTTGGGGCGAGGCTCAATCTCCGGTGGCTCCGAATGTGACGGCGACGATTGTGCATGAGTTGGTGCGTCCGCTGGTTATGGGTCGGGATCCGTTCGATATCGAGGCGATCTGGACGCGCAACTACGGCGCGATGCGCGAGCGCGGACATCCGACCGGCTTCTACATCGACGCCATTGGCGGAACCGACATCGCACTCTACGACATCGTAGGCAAAGCAATCGGCAAGCCCGTCCACAAGATCGCAGGCGGTAGATACCGCGACGAGATTTTGCTATACAACGGCCTAGGAGGAACCGATCCAGTTAAAGTCGCCGACGCCGCCGAGGAGCACCTCGATTACGGCTACAAGGCGTTCAAACTCCACTTGCTGCTAGATGTTGAGGGTGTCACAGAGATCTGCCGAGAAGTCCGAAAGCGCGTCGGTCCAGACATCATGCTCATGGTGGATACCCACATGCGGCAGACGGTCGCGAACTCGATCCTGCTAGGCCGCAACCTCGAAGAGTTGGGCTTCACTTGGCTGGAGTCGCCTACGGTGCCGGATGACATCCCTGGTCAGGCGGAGATTACGCGGGCGTTGGATATGGCGGTGGCGATTGGTGAGTGGACACGGACGCGTTATGAGATGCGGGAGCAGTTCGAGCGTCGGGCGTATGACATATTGATGCACGACATCGGTAGGACGGGGATTACGGAGGGTCATCGGATCGCGACGGTGGCGGACACTTACAACATTCCGGTAGCGCCGCATGTCGGCGGCGGCGGGATTCTGTCGGTGGCGGCGACGGTTGAGTGGTCGGCGTCGTGTCCGAACTTCATGATCATGGAGCACAGTCATCACGCGAACGCGCTGAAGAGCCGGATATTGAAGGAGTCGTATGAGCCCGAGAATGGGTATTACAAAGTGACGGATCGGCCGGGTTTGGGTGTCGAGGTGGATGAAGGGGCGTTGGAGAGGTACGCGTTTCCGCGGGGTTGAAACTTGTCTCGTTTGCTCACCTGCCACATCGTAGCCCCAGATACTCTGCGTGGCGCCTTTACCGCGCGATCGGAGGAAGTCTCGCCACTCGTCCGCCCCGGGCATACCCCGCTCGCATCGCTTCGCTCGCTCGCGCCCCTTTCGCTCAGCGAAAGGGGCAATGCCTGTTCCACGGATTTCGATGAGAGGAAACCGTGAACGTCTCTTCATCGCGTACGTTGCCTTACATTTTGGCGGTTGATATTGGGAGTTCGGCGGTTAAGGCTGGGTTGTATGATGCGGAGGCGAATGCTTTGGGGCATACGCTGGTTTCGGTGTCGCATCAGCAGCGGACGGCGGCGGATGGGACGCATGAGGAGGATGCGGAGGAGATTCAACGGTCGACGGAGGTGGCGATTGATCGTGTTTTGGATTTGGCGGGTGATGACGGGGATCAGATTGCGGGGGTTGGGTTTGACGCGATGGCGAGCACGATACTGGGTGTGGATGAGCGGCACAATCCGGTGACGCCGGTCTATACGTATGCGGATACTCGGACTGCTAAGGATGTTGATGCGTTGCAGGTGGTTGTGGATGTAGCGGCTGCGTATCAGCGGACGGGGGTGATGCAGCACACGTCGTATGTGCCGGGTAGGGTGATGTGGTTGCGGCGGACGGCTCCGGCGACGTTCGAACGGATCGCTAGGTGGACAGACGTTTCGACGTTCATCTTTACTCGTTGGTTCGGTTCTACAGATGTACCGGCTAGCTATAGCGTTTCGGCGTGGAGCGGTCTGGTGAATCGGCATGAGTTGGACTGGGATGTCGGGATGTTGGATGCTGTGGGTATAGATCGGTCGAATTTGCCTCGGTTGGATCCGTATAGCGAGGGACAGGTTGGTTTATGTCCGGTTTATTCGGTGAGGTGGCCACAGCTGGCGGATGTGCCGTTTTACTTGGCGGTCGGTGACGGTGCGGCGGTGAATATCGGCTCTGGATGCACGGACCGTCGGAATATCGCGCTGACGGTGGGGACGACGGCTGCGATGAGGTTGGTGGTGGATCATACGGGAGATGCCGCGGCACCTGTGGTTCCGAAGGGTTTATGGGGATATATTTTGCGAGGTGATCGGACGTTGCTGGGCGGTGCGTTTAGCGAGGGCGGGAATGTTGTTGAGTGGGCTTTGGGTAGTTTGAATCTGCCGCCGTTGGAGATGTTGAATGAGGCGCTGGTTGATGTTGTGCCTGATGGTCATGGGTTGACGGTATTGCCGTTCATCGCCGGTGAACGGGCGGTTGGATGGTCGACGAATGCGAGCGGTGTCATCCATGGTGTGCGAGTTTCGACGTCTGGCTTGGATATCTTGCAGGCGTTGATGGAGTCGGTCGCGTATCGGTTTTCGCTCGTGGCAGATCTTTTGGAGGGTGAGATGGAGGATGATCGGATCTTCATCGCGGGCGGCGGGGCGATGACGAATTCTCCGTGGTGGCTGCAGACGATGGCGGATGTTCTGGGCGGCGAGGTGCATGTTCCGTCAGAGGAGCAGGCGACGAGCCGGGGAGCGGCGATTTTGGCGCTGAGTGCGCTTGGGGTCTGGGACGGGTTTGATGATGTGATGCCGGAGATAGCGAATGTCTACCGGCCTAGGGATGGGTTTAGGCATGTGTATCAGAAGGCGATTGAGCGCCAGGGGGAGTTGTACGACGCGGTGATCTAAGGGGGAGGCGAACCTATGGGCGGGAGGTTCTTGGTTGGTAGGGGCAGGTTTGAATCCTGCCTCTACGATTTGCGTCACCCTTCGCGGGCGAAAGGGGAGCGTTGGTTTGGTTTTCAATCGCGTGGTAGGGCATGGATTCGTGGTGTTTCGGTTGTCTAGACTGGTTTTATCGAATGACCGCGCGCGCCAATCTTTGGTAGTCGGAACGAGAATTGAAATTTTTAGGGGCCATACCTGCCCAGCTCTCAAATGTTGGGGTTCTGTTTGTTGTGGCGGTGATTTGCACGGTTCTGGTGGTGGTTGCGGCGATCGGATTCAGCGCTTGTACTTCGGAGGACGAGCCGACTGCTGAGCCTTTCCAGACTCGGACTCCAACGCCGGTTCCTCCGACCGCAGAGCCGACCTCGACGCCGGTCCCACCGACGAATACTGCTACTCCGACGCCGAAACCTCCCACTCCCACTTACACAGCGACACCATTTCCTCCGACTGCGGAGCCGACTGTAGCGCCGACTGCGACTCCGGTGCCTGCTACGGCGACTCCTAGTCCGGTTCCAGCGCTGCCGACGGCGACGCCGGTTCCGGTACCTCCGACGGCCACTCCGACGCCGATTCCACCTACGCCTACGCCGGAACCGACGGAGACTCCGACACCTGCTCCCGCTTCGTATCGCATCGATTCTCTGGAATGGGATGTGCGCGGATCGGAGGGTGACAAGATTGCGGTCAGTTTCACGTTGAAGGTGACGAACGATGGCGAGGCGCGAGGCGCGGACGGTGTGCCGATCAGAGCGGAGATTAACGGTGTCGCATCTGGTGACGTAGCGGATGCGCCTGCGTTGGACGGCGGAGAGAGTACGACGTTGGTTTTCGATCTGCGATTGGATCCGGGTCAACAACAGGTGAGGTTGATGTTGCATGATTCCGACTCGCTGGTGGCGCTGGATTTGTTGGCGTCGGATATCGAACTTACGCCGCTGCACTATCAGGTAATCGCAGATGGTCAGGTTTCGGTCGGCGTCAAGTTGTCCAACAATGGGACGTTGGCGACGCGGCCGGTGCAGATAATCGCGCTCAATGATGTGGTAGCGACGGTGCAACCTATCGAGGCGGGGGATTCTGTGGAGCTGGCGTTCGTGTTGGAGTTGGCGGCAGGGATTCACAGCATCGATGTGACGGCGGCGGCCGACGAGCGGGAAGCGAAGCTGTCGAACAACTCGGCGACGCTCGATGTAGAGATCGATTATGTTTCATTGGGATTGGAAGCAGGGGCGGCGCGTGCGATCGGATTCATCCGGGACGGTTCGGCGAACGTTGAGATCGACTTCACAGTGAGGAATATCGGTGTTGCGACGAGCGGGGTTTTCGTAGTTGCAATTGCGTGCCCGGGTGCGACGGAAACGACGTGCGACGGTAGCACTGAAGTCGGGCCACTCCCTCCGGGCGACACACATTCAGGCACGATCGACGCAGTATTGCCACAAGGTGTCAGCGGCGTGGTGATTTTCGCCGGCGAACTTGAGTATGGCTATCGTTTCGGCGACACAAATGCGATACCGTTGACGCTCGATGTGCCATTGCAGCCGGATATCTCGCCAGTGTTCGAAGTTCAAGCCGGATTGATCGGTTACTTCTCGAACGGAGATGCGGAGATCGTGGTGTCTGCGACCTTGCGGAACGACGGTGCGGAGCCGGTGCCGGGAGAATTCCCCGTTGCGATTTCGTGTTTCCAAGATGGCGAGCTGATACCGGGTTGCGGCGATGTGATCACACTAGATTTGAAGGACGGCTTCGGGCCGTCGACGGGATCGGCTGCCGTTCGAGCGCCTGCGGGCGAAATCGAAATCCATGCGGATGGCGGAGAGATCGTAGGGATCGACGAAAATGTGTCGGAGACGAGAGTGGTAGTGGTGCCGGAACGTATCGTCAACGTTGATCGACATCTGTGGCGATGCTTCTCCGAGACGATAGCGAGTGCAGAATTCCCGCGAGGCAACTGCAGCGGCCGCGACGGCGATGTGATCAGCAAATGGCCGCAAGACGAGCCGGTCACGATTTGGATCAATGGGTTGTCGACGTATGAAGAGCAGTTGCAAGACACTCTGCAGACGTTGGCACCGCAGCTCAACATCAACTATCAATTGGTGGCGGAAGAGCGAAGTGCCGCGGTAGCAGCGTATGTGGGAATAACGGAAGATGATGCGCGAGCGCTGGGCTTCATCAGGTGCGACGGTTTCTGGGGTTGCACGAACTACGAAACCAACGAGGACGGCGAGATTGTCGCAGCGGAGATCGTCATATTCACGGTTGACGACGCTCGTCTCCGGCAGCTGAGGTTGATTGACGAATCGGTTCGGTACGCGATGGTGCAGAGCTTGCTCGCGGTATTGGTGCCTTTGGGATACCGGGATGTTCCGGACAGCATCATGAGTATAGACCGCGGCCTGTTGCAGCCTGAGATGAGCGATTCGGACCGCGAAATCGTGCGGATATTGACTCACCCGCTAGTCGAAACCGGCGACACGACGGCTGACATTCAAGAGTTGATCGTATTCTCTGATGAGGTGCTGGATCCGCAAGAGCCGGTGGCGCCGACGGATATGGAGATAGTCGAGAGGGCGCGGTTGAAGCTCTATGATTCTGGATCGGCCTTGTTCAACATGCGCGGCGGTTGGTCGGGCGGAACGTGCATTGATAATTTCGGTCCGTCGCAGGTGACGGTTGCCGAGTTCGCTTCCCATCGAGGGTTGCACTATCGCTTGACGGATGCATCGGAACGGTTCTACGTTTTCCTACGGTCTGAGGAAGGCCGGGCTGAGTACTGGGATGGCAGCAGCAGGTCTTGGCGGAGGTTCTCGGCGATCGATGAACAGGCGCTAATCGACGAGACTGCGTGGAACCCGCAGTATTCCGACCCGATGGTTTTGCTAGCGTCGGTGTTATTGTTCGGCGAAGAGCTTTTGACCGAGATCGATCGGAATGATGAAGAGGTCGAATTCCGTATCGAGCGCTTCCGAGCTTTCGCGGCGCCATCCTGGACTGACGAGGCGGTGATGGCGGCTTCGTTCACGATCAACCTGCAAACCTACGAGATCGAGACGTATGCGATGGAGTGGTCGTTCGATGTTCGTGGCTTGGTGTGCGATGAGTTCACCGTTGAGGCCAACATGATCGAGTATGGCGGCAGCTTGAGCATCCCGTCTGAAGTGCGAGAACGATCACGCGTGATCGAGTAGTTAGCGCTTAGGCCGGCTTCTAAGCGTCCGAGATCGTCATTCGGATTTCGAGTTGAATCGGCCGATTTAGGATGATCCGTATGTCGGTACGGGTATTGGCGATAATTTTGTCCGTCGCTGCGCTCCTTTTCGTTGCCGTGGATAGGGCCAGCGCTCAGGGCTCCGAGAATGGACTGCGCGTGGTCGGCGTAACGCTCGAGGAGGTCGGCGAAACCAATACATTGGTCAAGTACGAGGTTAGGGTCGACATTGAGAATGACGGGGTGAGCGACTTCGATGGCGCGGCGCGTGTGGACTACAAGGTCGATGGTGGCGCCAGCGAGATCGTTTATGTGATCACGGAACTTGATGCTGGCGCGTCGACGTATTTCACGTTCACTTTGGAATTGACGCCCGGCGATCACACGCTCGGAATCGTTCTCGGGGATGCGGTGCAAGAGACGAATGTCTACGTCTCGGCTGCTGATCTTACGATCCGTGTTGCCGACGAGAGGGTTGTCCAAGGCGGGATAGTTGAACTCGACCTCGAAATAACGAACCAAGGGGATAGGGCCGCGTTAGGAGTCGATGTCACTGGCGATTGGGAGGACGCAACGGGCATCGCCGTTGGGGAAGCGGTGGTGACAACAGATATCGATAGTCTTGAACCGGGTGTTGGCGGTACGGCCATGGCTTCGTTCGAAATCGTGCCGGGCTCGTACAGATTTTCGGTATCGGTTTCTACTGCGACCATCGCTATCAACTTAGATGACGACACGATCGAGGCCGTCTACGACGTCGAGTTCGTTGAACTCGACGTTGAATTGAGTTCGGCGGAGAGTTTGAGGTGGATCAGCGGTGAGAGCGCGTTGATGGAGATTGGATTACAGATTTCCAATCGAGGTGTCGACCAGGCGTCAGGTGTCGAGATCGGATTCAAATGCGGAGATGGGAGGTGCTCAGGCTCTGGAATGTCGGTCGCGATCGCCGCCGGTGAGACGATCGACACGACATTACAGGTTTGGATGCCGATTGGCCACGTCATTGGCGACATCTATGCGGGTGCACATGAACAGACGTTCAGATGGGGAGATCGCAACTCGATCGCGGCGTTGATTGATGTTCCAGAATCTCCTCCGTTGGAATGGAGTTTGTCAAGGGTGTCGGATGCTCAGGAGATTCGTTACTGGAGCGATGGTTCGGCGAACGTAGTGTTTGAAACTACGCTCCGTAATCAAGGGAGCGATTTGGTGTGGGGTGACATCCCGATCTCGGTGGAGTGTGTGCAGCACGAGGCCGTGGTTGAGGGTTGCGGCGGCGAGTATGAGCTGGCGATCGATCCTTCATCTCAAACCAACGTCTTGAACCAAACTATCAGGGTCCCGCAAGGTGAAACCGAATTGGTTTTCGCGCGGGCAGATCAGGTTCCGGTCGTCACATCTGCGAATGTTCCTCAGCGGATCTTGGGTGTTGACAGGGAGATATGGGACTGTTTCAGCGATACCTCAAATTCGGAGAGGAATACTCCTAGGGACGTTGGTATTGGTTGCGGAGGTTGGAGCAACGAGTACGTGGTGAAGTGGGAAGTGGGCGAACCGATACGGCTGTGGACGGCGGGTGACGATCATTACGAGGAGATATTTTCCTCGGTGATCGACGATCTGTCTCCGGTGCTGGGCATTGAGTTCGAGACCGCGCGCTCCAGGCATGGAGCGGACATTGTGGCTTATCTTGGTCTTCCCCGCGAAGGTACGCAACTCGAAGGGTTGAGATGCAACACGTCGGCGGGTTGTGCGGCGTTCGACATTGGTCCAGACGGCACGATAAATTCGGGGCAATTGGTTGTGTGGCCGCCTTCCAGAGCGTTGGATGACAAGGGTGTTGATCACATGATCTACAGCATCACGCTCCACGAACTGCTTCATTTGCTGACCGGAATGCTGCACCGCCACGATGACCGCACGAGCGTGATGAGCTACGACTCGTTGGACTACAAAACGTTGAGCGAGACGGATCTAGCGATGCTTCGAATTTCGTCTCACCCGCTTGTAGAACCGAAGATGAGATTCCACGAGGTCAGAGAATTGATCGTGTTTGAGGATGAACTGGTGGACCCGCCCGGCGAAGGAGAAATGTCGGTGAGGCAGGTGCTTCGGCGAGTGCATGCTGAATTGATGGATTCGGGGTCCGTGCGTTACGCGATCAACGGTGGATGGCCGGGTTGCAATCTGAAATTTGGTAGATCCGCTTACGAAATTGGTGAATTCCGCCCTCGAGCGCCACGGTGGGTGCATTACAAGGATGATCTAAACGACTTCTACATGATCAGGTCGACTTCGCGGGAGGTCCCGTTGCAGTTTTGGGTCGATTTGCTCGGTCGTTGGCGGCTTGTGCCGAGCAACGTGGTTCAACAAAGTGTCAGTTTCCGTGATTCGTTTTCGAACCCTCTGGGAATGCTGTCGAGCATCAACATCTACGCGTTAGACGATGATTTGGAGGTGATTTCGCAGGAGGATGGGCGGTTGGTCTTGCAGGTCTCTATGGAAGGTGCGGATGTCAGGGCGGGATGGAGCCGAAAAACGATATTGGATGTCGAGATGGAGATCAATGTTGAGGATTTCACGATCGATCGCTATGAGATGACGTGGACTCTCGATCCCGAGGAAGAAAACGTGTGCAAGGACTACCACGTCGAAGCCGAGTTGGTGGACTATGGCGCGAAACTTGTGTTGCCGGAGGATATCGCGCGACGACAGCCGACGTCGAATTGATGTCGATGGCGACGGAACAGTGGTAACGTGATTTTTTGCTCTGGTCTAGGAAGAGATCAACTGTGCCCACTGCATGTCTAGATGGGATTCGATGAAGTCACGGTCTAGTTCGTAGCCCATGCCTGGTTTGTCTGAGAGGTGCAAATCGCCGTCACGTATGTCGAGGGGTTCGGTGAGGCATGCGTTGTAAGACGGGACGGCGTGGTGGTTCATCTCAAGTCGGTAGATGTTTGGGACGTTCATGAGGACGTGTGCGCCGGAGATGACGTTGAATGAACCGGATGCGTCGTGGGGCGAGATTGGGATGTAGAAGGTCTCGGCTAGGTGGGCGATCTTCTTCATCTCGGAGATGCCGCCGGTCCAACAGATGTCGGGCATGATGTAGTTGACGAGGCCTTCGGTGAGGTATGGGAGGAAATCCCAGCGCGTGTATTTGCGTTCGCCGATGCAGAGGTTGATGTCAGTGTTTCGGCGTAGCTGGCGGTGCGCTTCTATGCTCTCGGGTTGAAGCGGCTCTTCGAACCACGTGAGGTCATAGGGCATCATGCGGTTGCAGAGATCGGTCGCGGTCGAGACGTCGAAATTGCCGTGTGCGTCGATCATCAGTTCGACATCAGGGCCTAGGCCCTCGCGCAGAGCGGCCATGAGATCTTCGGCGTGAGCAGCGCCAGCGGCGGAGATTTTGCCGTCGATGTATCGGCGGTGTTTGGCACCCATCTCCGGTGCGAATGGATCGAGTTTGAGCGCTTGGTATCCGAGTGCGACCTGTGCTTTGGCGTCGGCTACGCAGGCGTCGATGTCGTCGGCGGGGCCACAGTGGCTGTAGAGGGGGACGGTGTCGCGCATCGGGCCGCCTAGAAGGTCGTATACGGGTCGGCCGAGCGCTTTGCCTTTGATATCCCACAACGCCATGTCGACGCCGCTGGCGAGCGTTGTCGCGAATCCTCTTGACCCAAGGGTTCCAAATCGGCGATAGATCTGATGCCAGATGCGGTCGATATGGTTTGGGTCTTGGCCGACTAGGCCATCGGAGAAATCTTGGCCGACTAAATCGTTCTTTAGCAGGGCGTAGGTCTGGGCAATGACGATGGCACCTCCGCCCCCGACGTTGGTCGACTCTCCATATCCTGTGATGCCTTCGTCGGTATCGATTTCGACGAACATCCAAGGTCTGGATTCCTGAGCTCGAACCACGTATGCTCTGAGGTCTGTGATTTTCATTTTGGGGTATCTTTCGGAGTCGCGCCGGGGCTTGCCAACGGTTTGGAATGATCAGGCTTGTTCATGTTACACAGTGTGTTGGTTTGGACGTTGAAGGGGACATGCAAGTGTATTAGAGTTAGAAACATATTCGATGGCTATTAGTAGTTTTAAGAATCGGAAGACGGAGAGGTTTTTCCATGGTGCATTCGTAAGCGATTTTCAAAGTATCGCCCCGCAAGCAATGCGTCGATTGACACTGTTGAACGAAGCAAGAAGTTTGGTTGATCTGACCAGATTTGGAGGGAATCGGTTGGAAGCGTTACGCGGCGACCGGTCTGGGCAATTCTCGATTCGGATCAACCGTCAATGGCGCGTTTGCTTTCGATGGGCAAGTGAAGGGCCTTATGAGGTTGAAATCGTAGACTATCACTGAGGCGAACTGAAATTGACTGTCAGCGAAAAGATCAGAACAGAGCCGATGCACCCGGGCGAGTACTTGAACGAAGTTTCGTGTTCGTTGGGTTTAGATCCCGGACTACTCGCGACCGATCTGCGTGTACCTGTTCGTGAGATAGAGCAAATTCTCGCAGGTGAGCGAGATATTTCACCGGAATTTGCGTTGCGACTTGATCGTTATTTTGGTTCGGGGATTCGTATGTGGTTGGATCTCCAAGGTGCGTACTACTTGGCACTGACTAAACGGGACAAGTGGACGCAGATCAAAGGCCAAGTTCAACCGTTGGAACACAGTGCCGAAGTGCAATTTACGACGGATGAATTGCCCGAAGTTCCGAGTACAACCATGTTTGAATGTACTGCGTTGTCGATCGGAGTAGATGGAGGTCCAGCGGCCGGCCTTTCCGATGGGATGCTACCGATCCACCCCGGTGAATATCTTGCGGAAGAGATCTCGTTTTTTGGGGCGAACTTAGATGAATGGTCGAAAGCTATGGGTATCGGGGACGGGCACTTGCGCGCAATCGTTGACCAACAATTGGATATTGATGCAGAAACTGCGCTCAGGCTTTCGCACTTCTTTGGCACGTCAGCCGAAATCTGGATGAACTTGCAGGCATCGTATTCAGCAAAGGTGGCTAAACGAGATCTAGGACAGACCATTTGGGCGTCGTTACAACCTCGACAGGGCAGCAATCCTAGAGTTGCTCAAGCGGTGTGATTTGTGCATTGGGTTCGAGTGTTAAACTGCGAACGCAGTGGATAGAAGCGCGTCGCAGTTGGCGACGCGCCAGATTAGAGAAGAGGACCATAGTTCGCCATGCGTTTTTGCTACGCCCATCGACGATTCACGTTATACCCACAGTCTGTTGACACGTGGAACCTGCATCCGGATAACTACACTCCGGAATGGCTGGACCGGGCTCGCGACACCGGTTTCGATTCCATAGAGTGTGGATTCGAGGTTCTCGACAAGCTGGGCGACGCGAAGTCGATATCGGATTTCGGCGAGCGTGTGAGATCGCACGGTATCAAGGTCGGAGCGATCCGTGCAGGTGGCACGCTAACGGAAGCCAAGCATGGACCAGCGAATCGTGAGAAGTTGATGCGGGCGGTTGAGTATGCGGAGCATGTCGGTGCCGAGGTAGTAAACGGAGCGTTGAGTGCCCCAGCGCGTTACCCTGGTCATCCACCCGGATCGATTCCTGGCAGCATCAGCGGTTGGCCGAGGGCTCAGGATTCCAGCAAAGACGCCGAGATGTGGGTTTACGACGAACTTTCATCGGTTTTCCAACGGGTTTGCGATGCTGCTACGGAGATCGATGTAACCATCGAGGTTCACCAGAACTCGCCGGTTGATAACTCTTGGTCGGCAGTGCGGATACACGAGATGATCGACCGCGAGAACTTCGGCATCAACCCCGACATGGGTAACGTTGTTTGGAACTACGACGTTCCGGAAGAGGATTATGATGCTGCGATAGATGCGATGGCGCCGATATCGAAGTATTGGCACTGCAAGAACTTGCATCGCGTGTATCACCCTGAGAACCAGCGAACTGTGTTCATCAGAGTGCCGTTGCAGGATGGCGAGGTGGACTACCGGTACGCGATATCGGCGATGGCGAATGCGGGCTACAGCGGTTACATGGCGATCGAAGGTACCCAAAACGGCGACCAGTGGCACAAAGATGGTATTTCGCTCGATTATGCGAAGTCGATTTGGGCCGAATTCGAAGACTGATCCGCTAGTCGAATCGCAAGCAAGGATACCGGACAGATAGATGCAAGAAACTGAACGCCAAGATCAGGAAACTTCATCGGAAGAGGCGGATATCGAGGAAGAAGAGGTTTTCTTCCGAGATGTATCGCAAGATTTGGATGACGAGGAACGAAGCTCCTATGCGGTCCTGTTGATCTTGGCGGTCGGCGGATTCGCGGTCGGCGCGTTGCTTCTCGGGATAACTTGGTCTTCGGTGCGGGCGTTGCATGATTACGCGGGGGAATGGGCGTGGGTTCTCGCGCCCGTGCCGATGCTACTGTTTGGTCTTGCGTCGATCTGGCAGTACGAGGCGAACTGGTTGCAGCGACTAGGCGCAGCGGCTTTGGGTTTCGCTTTGGCCCAGTACGTCATGATCGCGATAGCACTTTCGGCGTTAGAGATCTGATCTCCGCCGGTTGGTGAAAAATCACGCTCTCGGATGCGCGGCGTCGTATTCGCGTCGCACGTGTTCCGACGTGAGATGCGTGTAGATCTGAGTGGTCGCGATGTTTTCGTGGCCGAGGAGTTCTTGGACGTGGCGTAACGACGCGCCGCCGTTGAGCAGGTGCGACGCGAAGCTGTGACGCAGCATGTGTGGCGTCAGATTTTTGGTGACCCCTGCTGCGAGCGCGATTTTCTTGATCTGCAGCCAAAGCCCTTGGCGGGTGATGCGTTTGCCACGAGCGTTGAGGAACATGGCTTCGGCTTCTTGGTGCTTGCCTAAGTGTCGGCGTCCAAAGGTCAGATATTCGGCGACCGCATCCATTGCGGCGTCGTAGATGGGCACGATGCGTTCTTTGGACCCTTTACCGAAGATTCGCACTGTTGAGTTGTCGAAGTTCACGTGGTCGATGTCTAGCGCAGTGATTTCGGAGATGCGCATTCCGCCGGCGTAGAGGAGTTCTATTACGGCGCGATCACGGAGTGCGTTGGGTGATGATGCTGCGCTAACTTGGTTGAGCAGGGCTTCAATCTCGTCGATGGTCAGGGATTTTGGAAGTGGTTTGCCGCCGCGCGGGGATTTCAAACGGCGCGTCGGAAGATCGTCGGTGATGCCTTCTTCGCGAAGAAAGCGCATGAAAGACCTCAACGAGGCAATCTTGCGGGATCTAGTTGAATTGGAGTAGCCGCGGTCGTCGAGCGTCTTGACGAATTCAGCTACCCGTTCTTCGTCGAAAAGGTTCCAGTCGATAGGGGCTGAGTGTTCGGATTCAGTATCCGAGGCAAATTCGGCGAGGCCTTCCAGATCGTTTCGATAGGCGACGACCGTATTGTTTGATAACCCGCGCTCACCCGTTAAGTGTTCCAAGAACGCGATGATGTGTCGATCCATGGTTGGAATCGTAGAAAAAAAGCCATCGCCGAATGTGATGTGCCGATGCAATTGGCTAGCGGTTGAATCCAGTCAAGGTTTTCCGTTGTCGGTAATGATGCGCGGCGCGATAGAATCGGTTTCTAGTTCGCATACGGATCAAGGAGACATCAGAGTAGGTGTTCGAAGCGATCAACATACCTTTTGACCCATACATATTCGGCGGGACGACCACAGCGTTTTCGTGGCACGGATTTCTGACGTTCATCGCTGTGGGAACGGCGATCTGGATGTCGGGACGTGCGGCGATTACGGAACGTCTAGACCAAGAACAGGTTTACAACACTGCGCTTTGGGGCGTTTTGGGTGGGATCGTCGGTGCCCGGATCGTGCACGTTGTTGACAACTGGGCGATCTACGGTGACGATCCGCTGTCGATTTTCGCAGTTTGGAACGGCGGTATCGGTCTATGGGGCGGGATCCTCGGCGGTTGGATCGCGGGAATGATTTACGCCTATTTCGCGAAAGCGCCGATCGGTCGTTTCATGGACATCGCGGCGGCGCCATTGTTGGTAGCGCAGACGATAGGAAGGATCGGTGACATCATCAACGGCGAGCACTGGTCACGGCCGTTGGAGATGTTCTGGGGTTGGTATTTCACCGATATCGACAGTCCGGCGCGAGCAGTAATCGACAAGTATCCGGAGATTTTCGGCACCGATGTCGACCGACCGGTTCATCCGGCGGTTGTGTACGAGATGATCGCCAACATCATCATCTTGGGCGTGATCTTCTTGCTGAGGGGCAGAGTGCGGCCTGCCGGCAGCATCTTCATGATCTACTTGGCTTTGTATGCCACAGCGCGGTTCGGTATCCAATTCGTGCGGCTTGACGATGTCAAGTTCTGGGGATTGCAAGAGGCACATTTGATCGCGATTTTGGTTTGGGCCGTTACGATACCTTGGATAATTTGGAAGGTTCGGTTCACGGGGCGGTTCAGTCGTCCCGGGCGAGGTCGCAAGGTCTCGGAAGTTGCGGCGGATAGGGTGACGGCAGGGCGCTCGCGGCGCGAGAGGCGTCGGGAATTGGCGCGGTAAGGATTGGATCCCCGCTAGGACTGCGTTGCGCGATTGGATCCGCGCGACGTTGCTAGAATCAAAGTCGCTTGTGTTTTGGAGTTTGAAATGGATGTTAAAGAAGCAGTACGGACAGCGAAGGACTATCTCGCCGATTTGTATATCGACGAAGAAATAGTGAACGTCGGGCTAGAAGAGGTGCGGTACGACTACGACACCGACAAATGGCATATCACGATCGGGTTTTCAAGGCCTTGGGATCGGAGAAATCCATTGGTTGGTCGGTTGAGAGACGCGGGCCGACCTGACCGTTCCTATAAAGAGATCTGCATCAACGATACTGATGGACGCGTGGAATCGCTCAAAGTTCGAGTTTTGGAAGCACCTCCGATGATTTGATGGCGCTTTCGGGACTCTTGATTGACACTAACCTCCTGGTGCTACTCGTTGTGGGCCGTACTCAAAGGAGCATGATTAATCGTCATCGGAGGTTAAAGGGTTATTCTGAATCGGATTACGACGCGTTGGTAGGTCTTCTTGATCAAGAGACCAAGATCATCGTGACACCGAATACGTTGACGGAAAGTTCGAATCTTTTGGCATACGGTCCTCCCTCCGTGAATTCACGTCTATTCGAAACGCTGAAATTCATGATTCACGCCAGCGAAGAGATCGTGGTGCAGAGCGAAGTTGCCTCGGAAGTTCCGGAGTTTGGTTGGCTAGGGTTGACAGATGCTGTGTTGGTGCACGTCGCATCACCCGACGTGCCATTGATTACATCTGATTTTCGGCTTTGGAGCGCAGTGGTGAGCCGTGACCCGAGAGCAGCGATCAACTTCAACAATTTGCGGTTGTGATTAGCCGATCAGTCTGTCGATTGTCGCTACGATGACGTCGTCAATGTTCCGCAATTGTCGCGATATACAGTCGTCAAGAACTCGCGGCGATGTCGTGGAGGCGGAGTTCTCGGCGGCGGTTGCCTCTGTAGTAGTCGGTTTTTAGGCTGACTACGGCGTCGACCATGCGCGTCGGGGGTAGGGCGTCGGCCATTCCGAACCCGACCGCTCGGAAGTATCGACCGGTGTCATCTTGTAGCGTCAATCGGACGTGATCTTGGTTTCGACCCATGTAGTTGATGTTGGCGGTTTGGGCGTTACGCATCAAAAAGAGCGGTTCGCGGTTGCCGGTTCCGAAAGGTGCCATTTTGTCGACGAATTCCCACAACGAGTATCCGAGTTGAGAGGGGAGGATCTCGGCGTCGGCGTTTCTGACGGTTCTTTCATCGACATTTGCGCCGAGTGATGACCATGACATCTGAGTTTCTAGGTGTGCGATGATTTCGGGGATGAGGGCTGCGTCGGCGCCGAATCCGGCGGCCGCGGCGTGTCCGCCGAAACGTTGGAGTTTGTTGGCAGTCGATTCGAGAGCCCGATGAATGTCAAACCCTGGCACGCTTCGCGCGCTGGCGCGGGCAACACCGTCGATCACTTGGTATGCGAATGCGGGCGATGCGGCGTATTCGGACGCATGCCCAGCGAGGGGACCCAGTACGCCCATCGGGAATGTGGGGTCGACCTCAACCGCCATCACGTTGTGTCCTTCGGCCATTAACCGGTCGATTTTCGGTTTGGAGGCCCGCCATGCTTTGTCGGCAATGCTGCGTCGTTGACGGTTCGCTTCGTCGAGGTCTTTGGCAAGTTGCATCGCTGCATAGACGTCCGACGAGATGAGCAATCTTAAGCTAGGGTCTGCGGAGTCGAGTCTGCCGGGAGCGTTGAGGCGTGGTGCCAATTGAAATGTTATGAACTCCGAGTCGTAGGGTCCGTTGTGGCGTATTTGATCGGCGATGAGTCGGGTTAGTTCGATGAGGCCGGGAGGCGCGGTGTTGTCGAGGAGCTTCAAACCTTCTCGGACGATGATCCGGTTGTCGCCGAGCAACTCGGTTTGATCTGCTAAAGTTCCAACGGCGGCTAACGGGATCAGTTCAGGCGCTGGATCGAGGTCGGCTTCGGCGAGCAGTGCCATCGCGAGTTTGAAGGCCGTCGCGGCGCCGCAGTAGTCAGCAATATCGGTGCTTGCCGAGAGATGGCGATTGACGATCGCGGCGGCATCTGGCAACGCGTTGTCGCTCGGAATGTGGTGATCGGTGATGACCACTCTCATTCCTAGTACGTTTGCATACTCGACTTCGTCCAACGCGGTAATTCCGGTGTCCACGGTGATGACGACATCCACGCCTTGATCCTTGAAACGATCCAGTGCTTCGCGTGAAATGCCATGTCCCTCGATTTCCCGATGGGGCAGGTGGAACTTGGGTTCAACTCCGAGCTTTCGGAGCGTCCACACGATAATCGCGGTCGCGGTGATTCCGTCGGCGTCAAAATCTCCCAATATGCCGATCCCTTCGTCGTTTCTTGCGGCGGCAAGGATGACTTTCACGGCTTGGTCGACGCCGGGCAAGACGCTCGGAGGATCCATCATCTCTAATCCATCGCTCAAAAACGAACGAGCATGGGAAACATCGCGGATACCCCGGTTGTAGAGGAGACGCGAGACGAGAGCGAGCGAGCCGCGCGGTGCGAGATCGTCCAACTCGAGGAAGAATCCGTCGGGCGGTGGATCAGCGACGCGCCAGCGAGAGGAGATAGGTTGCAGCGATGCCGGCGTTTCGGCTGTTGGATGCGTTCGTGCGATCGCGGCTCCTCGCCGCGCGATCATCCTTCGAATTCCTTGAACAGGAGCGATGCGTTGTGACCGCCAAACCCGAGGGAATTCGACATCGCTGCGGGGACTCGACCGCGCTTGGTTAAATTCGGTACGTAATCCAAGTCGCAGTCCGGGTCAGGATTCTCGAGGTTTATGGTGGGCGGTACGGCCGATTCGGAAATGGCCATCGCGCTGAACGCGGCTTCGATGCCTCCTGCTGCGCCTAGCAGGTGCCCGGTCATCGACTTGGTGCTGCTCATCGTCAGATTGTGGGCATGATCTCCAAATGCTTTTTTGACGGCGATAGTTTCGAACTTATCGTTGAGCGGCGTCGATGTTCCGTGCGCGTTGATATATGCGACTTCTTCTGGTTCGATGCCGGCTTGATCGACGGCGATCTTCATGGCTTCTGCGGCGCCTTCGCCTTCAGGATGGGGTTGAGTAACGTGGTGGGCATCGCTTGTCGCGCCGTAGCCAACGAGTTCACAGATTACTTCGGCGCCACGATTCTCGGCGTGTTCGAGCGATTCGATGACGAGCACTCCGGCGCCTTCGCCCAGTACGAATCCGTCGCGCTCAGCGTCGAACGGCCTCGATGCGCCTTGCGGGTCATCGTTTCGCGTTGAGAGTGCTTTACAAGCATTGAAACCAGAGACTCCGATGGGACAAATGGCGGCTTCGGAACCACCTGCGATTGCGACATCGACCACGCCGCGTCGGATCATTTCGGCCGCTTCGCCAATCGAGTCGGTGCCGGTGGCGCATGCCGAGACGACGGAGAAGTTCGGTCCCTTAGCGCCGATGGTCATGGAAACTTGCCCGCTCGCCATGTCTCCCAACATCATCGGTACAAGAAACGGGTTGACGCGCCGAGGTCCGCGATTATTGAGGACCTCCATCTGTTCTGAGATGGTAATAATGCCGCCGACACCGCTGCCGATCAGAACTGCAACGCGGTCGGCGTTTTCGTCTTCCATCTCGATGCCGGCGTGTTCGAGTGCTTCTAGACTGGCGACGCAAGCGAATTGAGAGAAACGATCCAATCGTCTGGCCTGTCGTCGGCCGAGGGTCGTGGCCGCGTCGAAATCGCGAACCTCGCCTGCGATTCGGGATTCGTACCCTTCGGCGTCGAAGGCACCGATATAGTCGATTCCTGACTCACCGTTGATCAGGTTTTTCCAAGTGGTTTCTCGGTCAGTACCTAGTGGTGTAACCAGTCCAATCCCAGTGACGACTACGCGGTCGGTCATATGTGCCCGTCTTCCCGTGGATGCTGAAAAATGTTGGTTATGCGCTGAATGAAGTATACATCCGAAGTATGAATTGCCCTTCATTACGCACGACCAAGCGGCTTCGTAGAATCTAGAAGGATATGGTTACGGTCGAGATTGAAACGCACGGATGTAAGCTGAACACCGCTGATTCGCAGCAGATCGCGGCGGAGTTCTTGCGAGGGGGATTCGCGCTCAAGGGAATTGAAGACGAAGCTCCGCCGGACGTTTACGTATTGAACTCTTGTACTGTGACGCACGTCGCCGACAAAAAGGCGCGGCAATCGATATCGTCCGCACGTCGGCGATACCCGAACGCGTTGACCGTGCTGACGGGTTGCTATCCAGAAAGGGCACACGACGAGGTTGCCAGTTTGCACAGCGTCGACCTTGTGTTGGGTAACGCCCGCAAACCTGAATTGGTGATGGCGGTCGCCGATCGTCTCAAGATCGATTTGACGCCTTGTTCTGATGGTAGGGAGGTCGTGGAGTCAGCAGCGTTGCTGGGGCGGACTAGGGCGTCGGTGAAGATTCAGGAAGGTTGTGATCAGGTCTGCGCGTATTGCATCGTACCCCGAGTCAGAGGCCGCGAGCGGAGCATTCCGATCGATCAGATCGTCGATCGGGTGAAGCGCTTGGAATCCGCGGGTTGCCGAGAGGTTGTGTTCACTGGGACGCAGTTGGGTCATTACGGATTCGATCTTGCTGGATCGACCAACTTGACCACACTCCTGCGATCGGTTTTGACAAGAACGTCGATGCCTCGGATCAGGGTGTCGTCGTTGCAGCCGCCTGAAATCAACGATGAATTGTTGAGTGTCTGGACTAACGAGGGATCTGGGAGGTTGTGCCGTCATTTCCATATGCCGTTGCAAACCGGAAGCGATGGGATCCTACGGCGCATGCGACGAACCTATTCATCGGCGCAGTTTTTGGATAAGGTCGATTTCGTTCGGCGGCGCGTGCCCGGCTGCGGTGTCACCACAGATGTGATAGCCGGGTTTCCAGGTGAAACTGAGGAGGACCACCGCGCTTCTGTTCAAACCGTGAAATTGGCGGATTTCTCGGATGCCCACGTGTTTCCGTACTCGCCTAGACCAGGCACGAGCGCGTTCCACTTCGGCGAACAGATCGACCCTATTCGTAAATCAGAACGCGCCAGGGATTTACGAGGCATTGCAGCGACCAGCTCGAAGCGTTATCGAGAAATGTTGATTGGCTGCGTGTTGCCCGTTCTTTGGGAAGGGCACCGTGGGGTGTCAGGGATGACCGACAACTACGTCAAAGTACGGATGCCCACCGAGTTCGTGCGCAACGGTGGCGACGGATTGATAGAGGACGTACGACTCCGCCGGGTCGAGAGCAACGGTGTCGTGGAGGTCGCGCCCGTTTAAGCGGCCATCGATCTGGCGATTCAGTCGCTACTGGAGCAAAGGATCGAGCTGAGACAAAATGTCACACTCGATTCCGACGAATTGTCCGGTGCGGTCGCGATCGATGTACACGGCACGTCGCTGAGGGTCCATCGGGAAGAATAGGCACAGTCGCTCTTGCTCCGCCTTCTCAAGCAAGCGCAACTTTTCGTCGAACGCTTGCAGCGGATTTTGGCTGAAGCCGAACTGGACGCTTGGGTCCAAATGGAACGGGGTAGGGAACAGGAGAGGCGAAACCATCAACTTTTCCGAGCCGCACGCAACGGTAACCGTGGAGTTGGCCGGCGTTACGCCGCCGCACCTTTCCATTCGGATTCCTGGCCCGACCTCAGCATCGTCGTCGACGAGGGTGATTTTGGCCTCTAGTTTTTCGAGCATTTTCAGGTCGGCTCGAATCTCTCGGAATGCGGCTTGGTGGAACGGGTGTGATCCCATCGCGGCATCCCATTCTTCCCTTGGGATTACGAATTCTGCGTTCGGGCAAATTGGTTCGGCATCGCCGCGATTGTTGTAGGAGATCAGGTTGCCGGCGTGGAGGAAGTGGAGACTTGGCAGGATGACTCGATTCACCAGCTTTGGTTGGAGTGACCTCATTAGTTGGTTGGACTTGGCGCCTAGGACCTCGCGAGTGAATATCGGATCGTGCATTCCGACGCCGGTACCGATCAGGCTGATATCGAATTCACGATCTTCAAATAAAGGAGTGTTCACCTGCAGAGCGAAGTTCGACATCGTGACGCGATTCTGGCGGTCAGTCGGACTTTTGCCGTCGTTGAGATTGAAATCCCTCCAAATGGATTTTTCGACGTTATAGGCATAGGTGACATCGAGTTTGATGTTGCTGGTGTCGATTGGTTTGATTTGAACGCGAGGCATGGTGTATTCCGCAGGGTGTGGGAACGGCTGCGCATCGGCGGTTGCGATGCTTAGTCGCTTCGGAGGTGATTGGCGATCATCGGTGCAGCTGGAGCAACGGATCTGTCAGTCGAGTTTCAGAGGTCGGTCGACCGTGTTGGCTCTGTCACCGATCCGAGGCGTTCGGTCAGCAACAAGGCTGGCAACGCGACCTCAGGCGACTTCGCGGGTAAAGATGGGCTCCATGGGATGCACGGCCGTGTTAAGCACGGTCATGCCGTTACGGGCACCGGATGCGTCCGTGAGATTTATCAGCAGGACTGACTTGGCGAGTTGGATGCGCTGCTGCGTCGCGGGTTTGTCGTTATTGACCAACTCACTGTTGTGACGGATGGTGTCTCCGTGACTAAGCATTTCTAGCCTCCTAGTCGACTGACGGCGGAGAGCCTAATCGGGGAGTTTCGGCTAACTCTGGTTTGGTCTACCACCGTTTCGGTGTCTTGAGTCTAGACGTACGTATGTAGAACGTCAAGTGAATTACAAAATTTATTTTGAACTAGTTTTAGAAGATCTCTTTTCCTTGATCTGGAGGTCTGCGAATGTCAACAAAGTTCAAAAATGTGCCAAAAACAGACGTAATTCGTAAAAACACCGCGTAAATTGGAGTGATCGGGTCACGAAAGGTTCACCGCTCGAAGCGGGCTACAATGAGATTTGGTCGATGGAAACAGGTGAATCTTGCCGAGGAATGGCCAAAATGACATTGAAGTTGGAGATAATGCGAGGCGATATTGCTCGCATTGCGTCGGACGCCGCGATTGTGAATCTTTTCGATGGCGTCAAGGCACCCGGGGGCGCTACAGGCGCCGTCGATCGGGCATTGGGAGGGTTGATCGGCGATCTGATTGCGGATGGGGAGATTACAGGCAAAAAGGGCAATAACGTCCTGATCCACACCCCTGAGGGTCGCTACGGCGATTTCGCACCGAAACGAGTTCTCGTGATGGGCTTGGGATCGAGTTCGGAGTTCGGTTTGCCAGATATACGTGAAATTGCTGCGGTCGCTGCGAGTCGGCTGAAGGGCATCGCTAAGAACGCCACGACGATAGTTCACGGCGCTGGAATCGGCGGTATCGAGACATCGGCCGCGGCGCGGGCATTGGCTGAGGGTGCGATCATCGGAACATACAGTTTTAACAAATACAAAAAATCATCGAATAACGGTGGTTCTCGACTGGAGACGTTGAATGTTGTCGAATTCGACGATTCGAAGATCCCCGATGTCAGGTCCGGTGTAGGTTCCGGCGTTACAGCGGGCGAGGCTCAGAATCTAGCAAGAGACTTGGTGAATGAACCGCCGAACGTACTTTCACCGGAGTTGATGAAGGTGGCGGCGGAGAATATATCCGAAGATCACGGTCTGGGTTTGCGAGTCTTGTCGATGGACGAATGCAGGTCGATGGGTATGAACGCATACTTAGGCGTCGCCCAAGGCTCCCACCGCCCGGCGTGGTTTGTGCATATCAGTTACGAAGGCGACCCATCGAACGCGAGCAACAACGTTTGGCTGGTCGGCAAGAGCATCACATTCGATTCTGGCGGGTTATCGCTCAAACCTCCGCGCGGGATGGTGACGATGAAGGGTGATATGGGTGGTGGCGCAGCCGTATTGGGTGCGATGCAGATCGTTGCTGCCAGCAAGCCTCGAATAAACGTCCATGCGGTTCTACCAATTACGGAGAACATGCCGGGTGGTGGCGCGCAACGACCTGGCGATGTCGTTCGGGCAATGAACGGCAAGTACATAGAGATTGACAACACCGATGCCGAGGGCAGATTGACGCTTGCTGACGCACTGGGTTACGCTCGCTCCAACGGCGCGGCGAAGATCGTCGACATCGCTACTCTCACGGGCGCTGCCCGCGTCGCATTGGGAACGGGAAACGCGGCGGTGTTCGGCAACGACGAAACGCTATTGGATTCGGTGATGGCCGCGGCGTCGGAGGCCGGAGATGGCATGTGGAGGTTGCCGCTGGACGCGACGTCGAAGCGACAAAACCGTTCTGACATCGCGGACGTTAAGAATAGTGGCGGTGCCCCGGCGGGTTCGATCACTGCTGCTCACTTCATATCTGAGTTCGCAGAGGATACGCCTTGGGTACACATCGATATCGCAGCGGTTTCGATGGTGAGCTCTAGCCGTGGAATGTTCCGGGGATCCGGTGCCACCGGTGCGCCGACACGGACATTGGCGAATCTGGTGTTGAACCTGGCCAAGTGAATTGAACAGGACCAAACAAGCGATCATTTGCGCCGCGTTTGTCGTAGCACTCGGAATCGTCGCCGCGGCTTGTGGAACGACGGACAAAGACAATACTGAAACTGAGACGCGAGATCGAGGACCATACGCGGTCGCGACGGATTACGTGCAAGTGACGCCCACTTCCGATGAATTGCCGGAAGGCTGGTGGAATCCCATAGACGACAAGCAGCTCGAATTGATCGACCATTCGCGAAAGGGAATTCGTATGTGGGAGGACTGCGCTTGGTACTACAACGATCCGACGCCCAAGACTGAGGCTGCGGTTCGATCGTCGCTGTTGGAGGTGATCGATTCGCCGATTGCGGAACAGATCGGGCTGACTGAATTCGCAAATCTGCCCAAGGCGTGTGAGGAAGCGTCTGCAGTGGCGGATTTTGCGATCCACGTAACGGACGGACGGCAGGCGGCGATGGCGTACGAAATGATGGTCGATCTTCTGGATTCTTGCGTGTCGTTTTACGCTTCTCCGGACGCGCCCCTGGCATATCGCATCGCGATCACGTATATCGATATGTTGTGGACGTTGGAATTGGATGCGCCACGTTGGCCGCGAAGAAATCTATGGGGAGTGCGCGAGTGGTGCGACCAAATCGTTGAAGGAGCGGTGGCTAGCTAGGCGGCTCCACCTTATCTCGTCAATTTGATCTCGCGGTCTCGCGCTGCCCGTTAGTAGGGTAGGATCTTGGTCCCGAATATGGCTTCGGCGAAGAGGGCACCGCCGACGAAGATGCTTAGCGCGCCGGCGGCTGTGGTGATGGTGGCGTTGAGGTTGCGCTTGGTTGCGGACGCTTTAAACGGAAGTGCTAGGACAATCGTGAGCGCCACCATAGCGACCACTGTTCCTACGCCAAAAACCGCGATGTAACCGAATCCAGCCCACTTGGAGTCGATCGTCGGTAGGTGGGCGATTAACACCGCTGCACTGCCCGCGAGCCCGTGAACGATGCCGATGATGAACGACTTGACGCGAAAGATGGGGCGGCCAAGCAGGAAGAAATTATTGTGAGCGTCAAAAGTCTGTTGATGGAGTTCATCCGTACCGTGTGACGCGTGCACGTGGACGTGCGGGCCCGGCCCGTGGTCGTGCCGGTGGATGTGCAGTTTGCCGCGAGCCACGTTCCACATTGCACTCACGCCTAGGTATATGAGCATGATCGCGACGCCTAGTTCGAGGTAAGGCGCGACGGATTCATATCGAGAGAGCAATGCGCCGTCGATCAACATTACAGCGGAACCGACGATGAGGAGCGGGATCGAGTGTCCGATTCCCCAAGATGCCCCGATCCAGATGCTTTGCCAGACCTTGTTTTCTTTCCCTACGATGTTGGCGACGGCGACGACATGGTCGGCATCGGTGGCATGTTTGAGGCCGAGGAGGAATCCGAAGGCGAGAACGACGAAGAGACCTGACTGGAAATCCATATCGAGTTATTGGAACGCGGTATTAATTGGTAGGAAAATCAACGCCGACGAGTCGGCTCTGGTGCAGGAATGGAAGGTGGCACGCCCGGAGGGATTCGAACCCCCGACCCTCTGGTTCGAAGCCAGATGCTCTGTCCCCTGAGCTACGGGCGCACTGATACTCGCGAGATTGCAATTTGGAGTGGGGTGGACGGAGGGAGTCGAACCCTCGATCTTCAGGGCCACAACCTGACGTGTTAACCGCTACACTACGCCCACCACGAGATTGCATTCGCGAGGTTTGCGTCGGTTTGATTCTAATTTACCCTGCGCGGGTTACGGATCGGGATGCGTGATGGCCCTCGCAGGCATACATCGCTAACATCGCGTCGATCGCTCATGCCACTTTCTCGATGTGCAAGGGTGCATAGATTCCTCGCTTTGCTCGGAATGACAGGGATGCTTGCTAGAATTGCCGCAGTCTGGAATGCATGAGAGGACCGCGTGATGAAGATCACTGATGTAAAGCCGATGGTTGTGGAGAATGATCCGCCTTATATTGGTGGTCGGCATTTGGTGTTTGTGCAGATTGAGACTGACGAAGGGATCGTTGGTCTGGGCGAGCGGGTTACCGGGAGCGGTTATTCGGGCAATCTAGTTGACTTAGGGTCGATCATTTCGCTGATGGGGGAGTTTGGGCGGTATGTTTTGATCGGTGAGAATCCGTTCAACATCGAGTTGTTGTGGCAGCGGATGTATGCGGAGCGTCACGACTTTCGTCATCCGAGTTTGTACGCGACGCCGGTGATCAGCGCGTTGGAGATGGCATTGTGGGACATCGTTGGAAAGGCGACGAATCAGCCGATCTACAACTTGCTGGGCGGCAAGTTCCACGAGAAGTTGCGGGCGTATGCGTATATGCCTCAGCCCGAGGGCGGGTTCATGTCGAACCCCGACGCGGCAGGTCCGATCGCTGAGAAGCTGCTGTCCGAAGGGAATACGGCATGCAAGATTGATCCGTTTACGCCATTGTTCCCTGGGCCGCGGGACATCGGCTTGCCGGAGATCACGCAGGCGGCTAAGATCTGGAAGGCGATACGTGACGCGGTTGGCAACGAGTTGGAGGTCGGCATTGGGACGCATGGCCAGCTGACGACTTACAGCGCGATCAGAGTAGCGGATTTCTTGGAGGAGTATCACCCGTTCTGGTTCGAGGAGCCGGTGCCGCCGGAGAACATCGAGGAAATGGCGCGGGTCGCGGCGCACACGTCAATACCGATAGCGACTGGCGAGCGGTTGGTGACGAAGTTCGAGTTCTCGAACTTATTGGAGAAGCAGGCGGCGCAGATAATCCAATTGGATCTGGGGCAATGTGGCGGTATTCTGGAATCGAAGAAGATCGCGGCGATTGCTGAGGCGCATTATGCGGTGATCGCGCCACACATGTATTGCGGACCAATAGCAGCGGCGGCGGCGATTCAGTTGGATACGTGCTCCCCGAACTTCATGATCGCGGAGGCGAACCAAGGTCCGTTGCACAAGATCATCTTCAAGGAACCGATGGTGTTCGAGGACGGGTTTTATATTCCGCCGACGGGGCCGGGGCTGGGGATTGAGTTGGATATGGACGTTGTTGAGGGTAGGTTGGTGGGGTGAGTTAGTTCTCGTTTTTGCAGTTGCGATTGTTGCCGTTACGGCGTTCGGATTGTTCCTCGCGTTCTAGTTGTCGGCCAAGCTCGATGCCCTCTTCCAGACCTTCTTTGTATCTTTCCTTACGCTCATCTTGGCGTCCCTTTTCGTACGCGGACCTGATTCGCTCTTCAGTTTTTTCGCGGGCTTCTATCTCAAGGAGACGCTTGAGGACCATGACTGCCTCCAGTTCGATGATTGTGATGTGGGCGTGGTGAAGGCAGGCTGGTGGGTGACCTAATGCTAGCCGCCACCATTTCTGTCGGAGGGCTCGGATTTGGTGATGGTCGCGGTTCGTGCCTCGCGTTCAGCTTTGCGACCCGCTTCGAACCCTTCCTTGTAGCCTATCTGATGTCCTTCTCGATTCCCTTCTTGACGGCCCACTTCCCGGACTCTGACTATATCTCTGGCTTTCTTGGCTCTATACCATTCTCTGAGGACCACTAGTACCTCCAGTTCGATGATTGTTGCTACAGCGGCGGTGTTGAGAACTAGGTCAGTCTTGATCTTCGCCGTTCCGTTTGGCTTCGGATCGGTGTGCCTTCCGCTCAGCATTGCGACCCGCTTCGAATCCTTCCTTGTAGCCTCTCTGATGTCCTTCTCGACGACCCTCTTCCCGGACTCTGACTATATCTTTGGCTTTCTTGGCTCTGTACCATTCTCTGAGAACCACTAGTACCTCCAGTTCGATGATTGTTGCTACAGCGGCTACGAAAATAAGAGGAGCAGTGCCGCTGGTTACGTTGACGATGATGTTTGCAATGTTATCGTGCGTTTTCGGTGTAGCATCGGTCCACCACAACAGGAAGATGAGAGGTGCGGTGTGAGTTACTAGGAGCAGGTAGAACCAGGGGCCGAAATCGACCGGCACGCTCCAGATCGAGACGCGGCGTTCAGAAACATCGACGGCGATGTCGGTCGGTCGTTCTTCGTCTTCATGTTCACGCATGACCCCATCTTATAGCACATATGTGTTGTTATTCGAATGGCGTTGGCAGAGATTTGAGAATTGCTGCTTGGCGTCAACTTATGGTAGTGGTGGGATGAAGACGGAGTATTCGGAGATGGGGATGCGTTCGTCAGCGATTTCCGCCCATAGGAGGATGGTGTAGACGCCGTCGCCGTGTTGCGTTAGGAGGTTGGAGATGTCGGCGGAGATGGTGAAGTCTTCGTCGTCTGAAGTCCACTCAAGAGCCGTTATCCAAGGGTAGGTCAGCTTGCGGGTCGCCCGGTCCACACTTAAATCGAGCGCTTGCCGCCAATTGTCCTGGGCTTCGTCGTTGGACGATGGTGCTGGAACGTCTGACGGGATGGTGTATGGGTCTGGGCACTGCAAGGAATCGATCTCGATCGTGGTTTCATCTTCGGCGTAGGACCAGTCATCTCCGGGAGGCGGACGGATTCCGGCTATGGCGAGGCCGTTGGAGTAACAGTAGGTCCGAGAGAGTTGGCCGCGCGTCAAGGGTTCCGGGGGAGGGTCGTAGTAGATGGCGATAGTGCCGGTTTCGCTGGAAACATGTGCGCCGTTTTTGGTTTGGCCGCTGAGGGTGAGAATCCCGGCGTCGATCGTCGGTTTCGTTTCGTATTCGATGTAGTCGCCGACGAAGAGTTGGACGAACCAGATGGTGGGAGGATGGTAAGTGATGCCGATGCCGACTTTGCGGTGGTGCGGGTTGAGAATGTTTTGGCGATGGCCGGGGCTGTTCAAGAAGCGGTCCATCGCGAAGTCGATTTGTTCCCTTGGCGTTTCTAATTCGTAGTTGCCGAAATCCTCTGGGCAAAAGTCGATTGCGAACACGTTTTCGGAGGAGTATTGCCCTCCGCCGGCTAAGGTGTAGCGCATATATGGCTTCATGCCGTCGGTGCCCCAGTGGCCGCGAGTGCAAGCATCCCTTGACTGTTCAGCGTGGGATTGGGCGGCAGGGTTGGCGTCGAGGATGAGTTCGGTGACACTGGCGTCGGTTCTAGCTTCGTTGATTAGTTTGAGGGCGTAGTCGACTAGGTTGGAGTGTTCGGAATGGGTTAGGGCCGAGGGGGTTGGTGTTTGAGTGGCAGCACAGGCTACCAAAACCAAGAGCGCGATGGTCAGAAACGAGAGTTGGATCGTGCTTTTTGGCAGTGTGATCAGTCGGAAGTGCGGCGTTGTTCGCGAGGGTTGCGGCGGAGGTTAGCCGGATTGATGCGTTGGAAGACTGATGGTCTCCATCTCGGCCTCGGTCGTTGGTCAGAAGTCACGACGGCTTCCATGCGTTGCAGGTTGCGAGTGACCGTATTGGCGAGGAATCCGGCAAGACGGATAGGGTCGACGGCTTGCGGCACGAATCTTCTGAGGCGGCGGGGGCGGAAGAATCCGGCACCGGCGATGAGCCACCGTTTGATCCAGAACATCCAAGCGACCATCGCGACGGCGAAGACACTGACTCCGACTACTATGTGGTATCCCCACCTGAAACCGATGCCGGGCATGTTCTCGAAGTTCATGCCGAAGAGACCGGCGATAAGGCCTAGTGGCAGGAACACCGTGGCCACGATCGAGAGGACCTTCATGATTTCGTTTTGGCGATTGGAGACTACGGAGAGATATGTGGCTAGGGAGGTGTCGGTGCGCTCCCTGATAACGTCGTTGGATGCCTGTACCCGCGCCAAGTCGTCTGCGAGGTCACGGAAGTAGAGATCGACGCCGTGTCCAATGAGGTTGAATTCTCTGCGGCCTAGACGATTCAACACCTCACGTTGAGGAGCTAGGGCGCGGTTGAGACTGAGGCAGGACCGTTTTAGCGCCATCAATGCGATCAAAGCGGACTGATCAGGATCGGTGAGGACTTGCTCCTCGATGGCATCTGCTCGGTCTACCATTCGATCCAAAGTCGGAAGGATCGCTTGGATAAGGGCGTCGAAAAGGGCGTGGGCGAAGAAGGCTGGACCTTTCATCATGGGGCGTCCGTCGATCTCGACGAGTTGCTTGACTGCTTCCACGCTCGGCATTTCCGCGTTGTGGAGGGTGACGACGAAGTTCTGACCGATGAACATGCCGATGTCGGTAGTCTGGACGACTTCGGTCTCGGCGGTGTAGTCGACGCTACGTGCGTTCACAAAAATGTAGTCGCCGAAGTCCTCGACGCGTGCGGGGCGGATGATGGGGTTTATGGCGCCGTCTACGACAAGCGGGTGGAACTGGAACTCGTTGAGCAGCAGCTCGCGCTCATCGTCGCCGGGATCGAGGAAATCCAACCACAAGAGGCCGGCTTCGGACTTGCGTGCAGTTTGGACGGCTTCAGCGTCGATGTTTAGATGGATCTGGTTGTCGGCATCGAGATAGTGGGCGATCAATGACATTGATTGACCTCCTTGCGCCCCGCTGCTGATCGGGAGCGGGGATTTCTATTCGAGGGTTGCGAGATATACCTGCACGGTGGCATCGAAGCTGACAATGCGGAGCTGCCGACTACGGCGGGATGTCAAGTTGCCCTTGAGTGTTGTCGCCCCAACACTCCGGGATTCCATCCGTATCAATTGCGCAAACGTGAGATCTTCCTGCGTGGATCGAGACCATGTTTGTCTGGACGGGAGTGTTCGCGATGATGCCCCATTGGTTGTCCGTTTGCGGATTTTGGTTATTGAAGTCCATTAAGTGACACCGCGGTTTGCCGTCCTCTAGCAATCCGCAAAGAAAATCTGCACCGACTGTTATCTCGGTAAAGGGGCCTTCAAATGGTTTCTGTGCCGCACCGTCTCGCCAACATACGGCATCCCCGTCGTTTCGCAATGCGCATTTTGGTGTGTCCAATGGTCCAGAAGCGATGGCAATGTAATGTCCATCTCTCAGCGTTTTTGGTGCTGTCTCATACTGACCCCAGCAAGATATCGAACCATCAACGCGCAGCCCACAGGTTGAAACCGACCCTGATTCAATGGCTACGAAATTCTCATTTTCAGGCGGTGTTGACTGTCTGTTGTTGCCTTGCGAACCCCAACATACCGGGGTGCCATCTTGCCGTAAAGCACATGTATGGACACTACCGGCCGAGATCGAAGCAAACCTGTCGTGAACGGGCGGTTGCGCTGAACCTTGATGGTCCATTCCCCAGCAGAATGGAGAACCATCTGGTCTTAACCCGCACGCATGTTGAGCTCCGACAGTTACCGAGATGTATTTTTCGTGGGATTCATTCAGCAAAAAATTCTGGTCACCCCAACATACCAATGTTCCATCGATCCGAAGTTCACAGGTGTGGTAGTACGACGTTTCGATGACGGGCAAGGCTGGCGGCGGGACAATTCTGCCGGTATCGTCCGGAGTGGCCACGGGTGCTTCTGGATCCTCGGGGCCAGATTCCTGGCGCGCATCAACGGGTACTGGGACAGCGCGCTCGACGATCACGGTGACGGGTACCTGCTGTTCCACGATGACAGTTGCCGGAACTTCGACGCGCGTTTCAACTTCAACTGTTACCGGTACTTCGACGATGCGATCAACTTCCACGGTCTGCGGGACGCCAATGAATCGGTCCACTTCTACAGTTACTGGCTCATTGACAACCTGAAGAACTTGCTTTTCGACCTCGACGGTTTGTACCAAGGTCCTACCTACGTAAACGTTGCCTGAGAATTCAACTATCCCAGTTGCGAAGGCAGCTATGACAGCGCCAACAAGCGCAACGAACGCCACCGCCCAGAAGATGGCGCTTCTGAGAATTCTGATAGTTAACGATTGATTTTGGTACTGCATTCGGTTGTCCGGTCAATTCTTCGCAGATTTTACAACGAGGGATTGCCATTTTCGTTCGCGCCAGTACGCAGGAGAAAGACAGCTAACAGAAGTTCTGCGTGAAAAAGACCTTGCCGTCATCGGCGATTGCGACCCCTATGCCGGCGCGGTCGTAGGACGAATCTAGGATGTTTTGCCGATGCCCAGAGCTATTCATCCACCCATTCACCGCGCTGCGCGCCAATTCCTCGAGCGACATCCAATCGAAATTAACTCTAATGCCACGGCTGGATTGGAAAGAATCAAACAACCAGCCCTGATGGATGTTCTCCGCTAAGCCGTATGTGAAGTATGAGCCGTAATCCTTGCGACAATCGTAACCCGCTCTTTGGCCGCGGTCAGAGGGATCTAGACCCTCAGGACTGTCGTGTGAGAAAAAGTTCCGTGATGCCATGTCTTCACTGTGAGAACGAGCAATGACTCTGATTTTTTCGATGTGATCCAACGGATGAATTCCTTGCTCTAAGCGTTGAGCATTGATCAAGTCATGCGTCAGAGCCTCTAATTGGAGAACATCGATGGTGGAAGCGCGTTTCTGGATCGGGGATACGGTTGGTGTAGGTGGTATCGGTGTAGAGGTCGGAGTTGGCGCGGGAGTCGCCGTCGGCTCGGGTGTCGGTGTAGGACTAGGTGGTATAGGAGTTGGTGTGGGCGTCAGCGTAGGTATTGGCTGCAATGTGGGGATTATCGCAAGCGTTGCAGACACAGGAGGAGTTGGAGACTCTTGAGACGGTGTAGATGAAGGAGGCAGAGTCGGCAACGCGGGAATCAGGACTGGCCCCTCCGGCGTAAGTTCAGGCGAAAGCGTCGGCAACACAAACGTCGGCAGCGGCTGTGCTGTACCAGTTGAAATCGGCAAAGGCGTTATCGCAAACGTCGACACCGGTTGCGGCGTGGTACCGGTGGTTGCGACCTCAGTCAGATCACTTTGAGTCGTATCGACCATTGGTCCCGGCGTAGGACTCAAGACAGGTTGTATTACTGCATGGGTGTCCGCGGGTTGTATCCGAGCGTTGGTATCGTAAGCTTCATCGTTGCGAAACATTGAACGCCATTCGTCGCGCCAGTTTTGGGATAAGTCGGGTTGGATAGCGCTGATCAAAAGATAACCGCCAGTTACGCACACGAGTATCCAAGTAAGTAGTTTCAAAGGTTGCGGGTTCCGTGCTTGCCTTGTTTAAGAACGATCAGTTGAAATATGCTGCCCATTCCTCCATGAGCGAGTCGATGTCGTCGGGTGCAGTGATCGTGAGAATGAGGTATGCGACGATTAGGGTTGAAAAGGTCACAGCGAGAAGTGCCCACGCCAGCTCCTGAATGCGCTTGGTTCTTAGTTGAGCCTGGTAAGCCTGGTACCTACTATTTGCCGTACGCTGTCGTCTCGCGGCCTCTCGTGCTAGTTCCTCATCCTCCCGTTCGCGTTGTCGTTGCTCCTCCTGCCTTCGTCGCGCAGCATCACGTACGCGTTGTTGCGCCTCTTCCCTCTGCCTTTGTCGCTCAGCATTCCTTGTGCGTTGTTGCGTCTCTTCCCTCTGCCTTCGTTGCTCAGCATCCCTTGCGCGTTGTGCCTCGTCCTGCTTTCGCTGTCGCTCACGTTTAGATCGCGACCCACGTCGGCCGGCCCCTAGCAACTCATCTCTAGCCGCGTTGATGCGTTTAGTCAGCTCGGTGGCGACGGGATCATTGTTGTGCCTGTCGGGGTGATAAGCGGCTATCAAACGCCGGTGAGCTTCTACGATCAATTTCCGAGACGAATTGGGAGAAATGCCCAAGACGTAATGCGGATCGAAGTTTTCCGACCGCCATTTTTCGAGAATTTCTTGCAGCTGTTTTGGCGATTGGTTTTGCCGATGACTAGGGCCGTCGCCTTTGCAATTGACGCAAGTGCAATAGGCTGGGTGGTTACGCTCGGCATATCTCCAACGTTCGGCCATTACGGTTGGATAGTTTAATGGAGAATATCCAGTTAATACAAAGCTCCTCTGGTTGACGCCGACGAATGACCGACGCCCCAGAAGAGCTCAATGGTTTGAATGTACAGTTTGTCTACTTAAGCGAGTCCAAATACTCCTGCATCGACGCGTCCGTTGGGGGGTAGTATTTGCCGGGGCGGACGTTTTCGTTGAGGATTTTTTCTTTGACGTAGGCTTCGACGCCTTCGTGTTCTTCTACCCATACGACGGCTTCTTCGGCGAACCAGGAGGGGACGACTACGCAGCCGTCGTCGTCGCCGACAATTACGTCGCCGGGGCGGACTAGCGCGCCGCCGCATTGGATGTCGCAGTTTTCGTATGCCGGGTCGGCCCAGGGGCGTCCGCCGTATGGGGAGCGCTCTTGGGCGTAGACGGCGAAGCCGTAGTTTTCGTCTTCGAGGACGCCGAGGTCGCGGATTGCGCCGTCGGTTACTAACCCGTCGGCGTTGTTCATCTTGAGTTGGAGGAGTTTGACGTCACCGGCGACGGCTGCCCACTGCTTGCCCATGAGGTCTGCGACGAGGACGTCGCCGGGTCCGCATCGGGCCATCGCTTGGTATTCGGGGGAGTCTTCGCCGCGTTTGGTCTCAGCGTCTAGGTCTGCCCGAGGGGGGAGGAATCTTAGGGTTCGTGCGCGTGCGGCGAGGCGAGTGCCGGGGGTGAAGTTGCGGACGCCTTCCATGAATGGGAGGGGGACGCCGGCGACGTTCGCGACGGCTGCCCAAGTTGTGGCGACGGGGAGCTTGCGGAAGCGGTCGAGAATGTCGTCAGAGACGTCGACGGGTGCGAATGATCGTTCTGCCATTTGTGGTGGAACCTTTCGTTCGTGTGCGGGTGTTTAGTTGGCTTTGATGATGATACCGCACGGGTTGGATGAACTGGAGAATGGTATGGATTGACGGGATGGGCAAGATGGGTACGTAGAGGGAGGGTTGCAGTGGTGGGTCCGCTGATTGAACGGATTGGTGACCGCCCCGCCCGTTTGTCCCAGTTCCCCCTCACCCTAGCCCTCTCCCACGGAGGGGAGAGGGGATAGTTGGTGGCAGATCGTGATTACTACGGTGCATGGTCCCAGTTATCGCTCTGGGTTCCAGTTGAGGACTTTTTGGAGGTTGGTGTAGTAGTTTGCGAAGGCTTTGCGGCCGGTGGGTGTGGCTTGTAGCCATGTGCGGGGTTTTTGTTTGTGGAACTCTTTGGTGAGTTGGAGGTAGTCGGCGTCTTCGAGCTTTCTGAGGTGGGTGGTTAAATTGCCGCCGGTGAGGCCGAGGGATTTTTGTACGAAGCCGTAGGTCAACCTGTCGGTTTCAGGTTGGGAGACGAGCATCGTCATGATCCTGAGCCTGGTCGGCTGGTGGATGGTTTCGTCGAGGGTGATGGACTCTTGTGTCATGCGACGCCGCTTTTTCGCAACCAGAACGCGCCAGCCAACACGACGATCAAAGTGGCGACAGCGGTAACGGCAATCGCGGCGTCGTCGATCAGGAAATGCGGGATGTAGTATGCCGCTGCGAAGAGGATTCCTATGATCGCCAGTGCTGGTCTGTGCATGATGCCGAAGAGGACGTATCCGAGTGCAACGATGCCGATCGCGACGCCAGGGATGGCGCTGGCGGTGTCGTCATCCCACAATCCAGCCGCGGCTGGTACAACGAAAGCGGCAAACAGGACTGCGAGGAAGAACAGGAATACTCGGATTCCGGCGGAACGTGCGGCTTCACCGTCTGAGATCTTTTGGCCTGCGCGGTTTCCGATGATGCTGCTTCCGACAAATCCGATTGCCGCGATGCCGGCCCATAGCGGGCCGGGGAACCAAGGGTTGGCCTCGGCGAAATCGGACGCTAGCGTCTCGATTGCGAACATCGCCAGATATCCGACGGCGGCAATGGCACCCCATAAAAGCATGATGGTCGCGGTTCCGGCGAGGTACATCGAGCTGCGAGATTTGTCCATAGTCGAGTGGATCGCGCTCCAGCCGTCTTCGGGAGACAGGTTTGAGGGTTGATTTTCTGTGGATTGCATGTTGGTCGATTCCTTGGTCGCAACGGTGTGTGAAGCGTTTCATTCGCATTGTAATGCAAAGTAGTTTGTATTGCAAACCAAGGGAGTCGGAATGCCGCGATTCCTTTTTCGTATGAGAATCCGCGGCGATGCGGTGATCCGGACGATTGCCAATGTGACAGTGACGCGCAAATCCACGTCAATACCGACGTCCGTGCACGGGCGCCTCTCCGCCCCGGGCATACCCCTGCGTTCGCTTCGCTCCGCGTCCCCTTTCGCACAGCGAAAGGGGACGGCGGGCGACCACAAGGGATCGCTCCTACGAGGTGTTTGTGCGCCACGCCCGTCATTCCGGCGGAAGCGAGACCTTTGCAAAACCCTCCACCTTGTTGCCCAAGGAGGAATTGAAGGGGGTTAGACGCGGATCGGGCACACGCTGCAAACCGCCACGCGCTGCCCCGGCCCCTCTGGATTCCGGCTTTCGCCGGAATGACGTGGGTGACGCCGGAATGACGTGGGTGATGCCGGAATGACGTGGGTGACGCCGGAATGACGTGGGTGACGCCGGAATGACGTGGGTGATGCCGGAATGACGTGGGTGATGCCAGAATGACGTGAGTTTTGCAAAGGTCTCGCGAAAGCCGGAATCCAGCGGGGTTGTGGGCGACGGCGTGGGTTCGCGCCCCCTTCGTCCTTCTGCCACGTCGTAGCCGTAGTTACCCTGCGTGGCACATTTCCCCCGCGGAGCGTGGGAAACCCGGCCGGGGTTTAACGTTGCTCGCGTGATTTGATGGCGACTAGGACTTCGTCGACGGACATTCGTCCGATGGGGCCGGATGCGTACATGGAGCCGAAAATCACTCCGCCGCGTGAGATGAGGAGTTCGGTGGGTTGCATGTAGCGTCCGTGGTGGTCGGTCGTCCACCATGCGCCGATTCCGGCGTGTTCGGTTTCGTCGAGGTTGTAGGCAACAGGAAAGGTCAGGCCGAGTTCGTCGCGCATGGCTTTGACTTCGTCGTATGTGCCGACCGTCGCGGCGACGACTGAAGCGCCGAGTTCGTTTAGCTGATCGAGTTTTTCTTGGTAACTAACTAGCTGCCTTCGGCAGTAGCTTCACCATGCACCGCGGAAGAAGAGGAGGGCGATGTAACGGCTTTTCATGCCTCTCGGGAGCGTCAAATCGTCGCCGTCGACGAGTTTGAGATTCAATTGAGGTAGACGGTCACCTTGTTGGAGTTTTGCAGACATAACGCTTGATTTAGGTTGTTGACAGGTGTGGTCGGGGCGATGTGATTGGGTCGCAGGATTATCCGATTCGACCTGCGGGTGTTTCTTGGCCCGGTATCGCCGCGGCTTGGTCGGATGCGGTTTCGAGTGTGGCGTCGTGGCCGAGCATCTGGAGGGCAATGACTTTCGCATCGTCGAGGGTTTCTACGATGTTTTGGTCAGGGACTTGGTCGATGGCGTTGAGTGCTCGCAGCGCAGTTTCGGGAACTCCACCGAGTCCGGCGAGGATGCATTGGGTGTCTTCGGTGTATGCCACTTCGATCATTTGCTCAACGACCAGAGCGGCTGAGTCGTCGATATAGACCGTGTCTGTGAAGTCCAGAATAACGATTTCGTGTTCGCCGATGTCGTCGCCGATGGTAGTAATCAGGCTGCTAGAGGACGATACGGTGAAGCTGCCACGGAGGGCTACCAAGCCTACTCTGGCATCGAAGATGTCCATTCCGCGCGCGGCGCGGTAACCGGCGAAGAAGATGTGGTCGAGTATGGGTACGGAGATGACGTTGTCGAGTTCGAGTCTTTCGAGCTGTCTTGCGGTTGCCATACCGGCTGCGATGAGTCCGATTGCGACCGCGGTGACGAGATCGAGGAAAACGGTCAGCAACATGGTTATGACCATGACGATGAGGTGTTCGCGCTGTACGCGATGAATCCGGGTGATGAATCGCCAATCGATGATGTCCCAGCCGACTTTGAGTAGGATGCCGGCCAATGCTGCGAGGGGAATGTTCCCTACGTACTGTCCGAGTCCCAGGACTAGGGCAAGTAGGATTCCGGCTCTGATGGCACCAGATACAGGTGTCCGCCCGCCGGCTCGCAGGTTGACGACGGTGCCGAGAGTCGCACCGGCGCCGGGTAGACCACCGATGAACCCTGCGATGGTGTTTCCGATGCCCTGCCCGACGAGTTCCTGGTTCGGATTGTGTCTGGTGCGCGTCATGGAGTCGGCGATCAACGAGGTTAAGAGGCTGTCGATGGAACCGAGGAGTGCGAGGATAATAGCCGGTTGGATGGCTTTGACCAAGAAGTCGCCGGAGAAAGTTGGGAATTGAGGAGAAGGAAATCCTGTAGGGACCTCGCCGATTACGGGTGCGTCAACGAGCCATAGCACGCCGAGAAGTGTTCCCGTGGCGAGTGCGGCGAGTGTTGAAGGGAAGTATTTGTGGAGTTTTTGGGGCCAGAAAATACCGACGGCGAGTGTTGCGGCAGCGATGATGACTGCGCCGAGGTGTATGTTCGGAATAGCGTCGGGCAATGCTTGGATCGCGCCGACCGGCCCGCCAGCGACCCCCGATTGGCCGATGAATGGGAGGATTTGGAGAATGATGATGATTACACCGATGCCGGACATGAATCCGGAAATGACGGAGTACGGGGTGTAGGCGACGAAGCGGCCGATCTTGAGCACGCCTAGGAGAATTTGGATGATTCCGGCGAGGATGACGATGCTGAAGGCTTCGACGAGGTTGTCGGGGCCGGCGAGGGTGACGACGGTGGCCATGGCGACGGCCATGGGTCCGGTGGGTCCCGAAATCTGGGATCTGGTTCCGCCGAAAACGGCGGCGAAAAATCCGACTGCGATGGCGCCGTATATGCCGGCGACTGCGCCGAGTCCGGAAGCGACGCCAAATGCGAGTGCAACTGGCAGTCCGACAACGGTCGCGGTCAATCCGCCGAAAACGTCGCCTTTCAGCGTCCCCAAGTCGTACGAGAAGCTGACAGAATTCAGAACTCTCTGCAATTCTCCTCCTCGTACCTCGGTGTCTCTAGTCTGAAGACACGGTTATTTTACGCGTTATTCGAAAACTGTGTGTAGCGAGATGAAAAACGGCGCTCATAGCGAGAGTGTTGCAAAACTCACGTCATTCCGACGGAAGCCGGCGCTTCAGCGGACGGAACGTCCATCCAGAGGGGACAGCGGTTAACGCGTTCACTTCGCGCCCCCTTCGTCCTTCTGCCACGTAGTAGCCGTAGTTACTCAGCGTGGCATATTTCCCCCGTGAACGGGGGGAACCTGGATCGTCTGAGGTCTGCGGTCCGTTTTCAATCATCTCCTGAACGCGATAAGCGATCAACTATTGCGATTGAATAAATTAGTACGAATGATGCGCTATGTGTTCCAGCGAATTCCGCTTATGGTATCCTGCGAAAGAGAGACAACCGTGCGTACTTTGACGGTAGTCTTTTCACCTGCAACGGCACAAATCCAGAGCCCAAGTAATGTCCACACGCCTATTGGACCGTATCGACGGCCCTAACGACCTCACTTCACTTTCGCACGAGGAGCTCGACCAAGTCGCCAGCGAAGCGCGCGAGACGATTATCTCCGTGATAACGGAACGTGGCGGTCACCTTGCGTCCAATCTCGGTGTCGTCGAACTCACGCTGGCGCTTCACAGAGTGTTCGACAGCCCGCAAGACAGTTTGGTCTGGGACACCACGAACCAGCTTTACACGCACAAGTTGGTGACCGGGCGTCGCGACGAATTTCAAGACATTCGGTTGGAAGGCGGATTGTCGGGGTTCGGAGAACCGTCTGAGAGTCCACACGATACATTGGCTGCGGGTCACGCCGGAACGGGCCTTTCGATTGCGCTCGGGATCGCCCAGAGCGCCGCGACCCAGGATCGAGATTCCTGGACGGTCGCGGTTGTCGGTGACGGCGCCATGACTTCGGGTTCAAGTTTTGAGGCGCTGAACAATATCGTTCATCTGAATCCCGAAAAGATGATTGTCGTATTAAACGACAACGGTATGTCGATATCCGAGAACATCGGCTTCCTGACGAATTGGCGTAAACGGCTGATCACGCATCCTGAATTTCAATCGATGATTAACCGAATGAAATCGATCTCGAAACGCGTGCCGACTGGCGAGCTAATGTACCGGATCGTCAAGCGTTTCAATACAGGTCTCGCAGGACTGATCGTGCCGACGATGTTTTGGACGGAGATGGGTTTCCAGTATCTAGGCCCGATCGATGGTCACGACTTCAAGCAACTTGAAGAGACGCTGCGACAAGCCCGGAATTCAACTGGGCCGGTGCCGTTGATCCACATCGTGACTCACAAAGGTCACGGCTTCGAACCAGCCGAGGATGACCCCGTAAAATTCCACCAGCCGAGTTCGCCATTAGGAGACTCTTCGGGGGCCCCGACCTATTCGAAAGTCTTCTCGAGTACTCTCACGAGGATTATGCGCGACGACGAGGCGGTCGTGGGCATCAGCGCTGCGATGTTGGAGGGCACTGGTTTAGTTGACGTGATGCGCGAGTTTCCTGATCGGGTATTCGATGTAGGGATTGCGGAACAGCACGCCGTGAGCATGGCGGCAGGAATGTCGTCGAAAGGGATCAAACCCTTTGTTTCGATTTACTCAACGTTCTTGCAACGCGCATTTGATCAGATCCTGCACGACATTTGCCTGCAGAATCTGTCGGTGTCGCTGATCGCGGATCGTGCGGGCATCGTCGGCGAAGACGGTAAGACCCACCACGGGGCGTTCGACGTTTCCTATCTGCGTTGTCTGCCCAATGCCGTGGTTGCGGCGCCGCGCGACGAGAACCAGTTGCAACACCTCATCTACACGTCTTACTTGCATGATGGACCGTTCATGATCAGAATCGCACGCGGTGCAGCAGTGGGCGTTCCAATGGATGAGGAACTTAGAGAACTGCCCGTTGGCAAGGGAACCGTGCTTATGGATGGCGAGGACTTGTCGATATTCGCGTTGGGCAAGTCGTGCAACGCGGCGATCGAAGCCGCTGACACATTGGCAGAGTACGGCGTATCTTGTGCGGTCATCGATCCGGTCTTCGTAAAGCCGTTGGATGCCGACTTAGTTATGAGTGAAGCGCGGCGGACGGGCAGAATATTGACCGTCGAGGAAAACGTGCTAGCCGGCGGGTTCGGCTCAGCGATTGTCGAAACTCTCTCAGATGGCGAGGTGGAAGGAGTGGACGTCCACCGGATCGGTATGCCAGACGCGTTCGTGGAGCATGGCACCGCTGTGGACCAACGACGTCAACTCCAGTTGGATGCTGATGGGATCGTTGAAAATGTGTTGGACGCGTTCTTCCCTGACGTTGCTGCTCGAGTGCGCCGCGGAGGCGAAGCGGACTTGGCTGCAACCGCTTGACGGGCGGTTAGCGTCGTTACCGCGTCAAACGGACTGGTTCTGAACCAGTCTTACAGGTAGTCGCGCACCCATCCCAGGCCACTGACGGTCTCTCCCGCGGGCATGTACTCCGCACCTATCCAACCTGCGTAACCGCTGTTTGCGATGTGATCGAGGACGAACGGGTAGTTTATTTCACCCGTTCCCGGTTCGTGACGACCAGGGTTGTCGGCTATCTGAACGTGCCCGATCAACGACAGCAGTTGAGTAAATTTGGGCGCTAGATCGCCTTCCATGATCTGCGTGTGGTAGACATCGAACTGTAGCCGCACGTTGTCTCGGACCGTGTCGCGCACCAAACCAGCGCCGTGTGAGGAACTCGACACGAAAGTGCCTGGAACATCGCGGGTGTTCAGCGGTTCGACGAGCACGATCGCTCCGATGCCAGCGGCGGCGTCGGCGGCGAAGCGCAGGTTGTCGATCATCGTTCGTTGCGCGACCTCGGGATCAGTCCCAGATTCGGGAATTCCAGCTAGGCACGTCAATCGTTCGCAATCTAAGGTCTTCGCGTATTCGATCGCGACGCCGACACCGTCTTGGAATTCACCGACGCGATCCGGTTGTACGGCGATGCCTCGATCGCCGTTCTCCCAATCACCGGCTGGGAAATCGAACAACACCTGGACTAAACCGTTGGATTCCAACTGCTCACCTATCGCGTCCGCGGGATAGTCGTAAGGGAACAGGTATTCGACGCCTTTGAATCCGCACTTGGCGGCGGCGGCAAACCGGTCCATGAATTCATGTTCGTTGAACATCATGGTGAGATTTGCGGCTATTTTGAGAGTCATGTGAACTTACTCTGCCTTTAATCCTGTGATGGATTGAAATCCGACTCACAAGGGTACACCGCCTCGTAAACGATCTCTGGTCCGAACGGTTCCACCAACAAGCACTTTTGTCGAAAATTGATTTGGCGCAGCTTCGGCAATGTTCCACGAAAGTGGGAAATCCGCGCTAAAATAACCGTGTTCGGGATCTGTTCATCCGGGTCGAAGAACGGGACTTTGACTACCGTCGCATCGACGATTCCGTCTTTCGGGAGTTGGATCTTGTCTCGACTAACGCTGGACGAGTGTGATCTCGGCATTGTGGCGAGCACAGGGTTGGGATCAACGCATGACGTCCTGAATGGGTTTGTGACGCAACCAACGTTACCGCCGGTTTCGTCGCCGGATACAGGGCAAATGTCCAAGTTGCACTACGAGATTGGCTCGCCGCCGTGGGGACCGACCAAGCGCGGCGTGAATTCCGCGCCGCTGTCCGTAAAACCAAGGGTATGACTGTGCGAAAATCAGATACGGGATTGAGGGTCGCTTAGAGATGTTCGGCAACGCGTGGAGGAATTGCCCGATTCATGGATGAATTGACGGTATTCGTCGTACTCGCCGTTGCGCTTGGACTTTTCGTTTGGGGTAGGTGGCGTTATGACGTGGTGGCGCTGCTCGCGTTGCTGTCTCTTGCCTTGACGGGCATCGTTCCGGCGTCGGAGGCGTATCGAGGTTTCGGCCATCCGGCGGTCGTCACGGTGGCTGCGGTGCTGATACTGAGCCGGGCGCTTCAAAATTCGGGCGTCGTCGATGTGATCGCTAACTGCTATGCGCGGATACCGGATTTCCCGGTTTTTCGGGTGTTGAGCTTGTCTGGGATATCGGCGTTTTTTTCGGCGTTCATGAACAACGTCGGCGCGGTGAGTCTTTTGATGCCTGTGGCGATCAGGGTCGCGAACCGGAGCAATCAGCTGCCGTCGCGTTACCTCATGCCATTGGCGTTCGCGTCACTGCTCGGCGGGTTGACGACGTTAATCGGAACGCCGCCCAACATCATCATTTCGAACTTTCGAAGGGAGGAAGCAGGAGTCGCGTTTCAAATGTTTGAGTTCGCTCCGGTCGGCGTTGGGATCGCAATCGTGGGGGTGCTGTTCATCGCGATCGTGGGATGGCGGCTGATCCCTCAACGAAAGGCGCCGTTGGCGTTGAGTGATTCGTTGCACATCGAGGATTACGTGACCGAGGTGCGGGTACCGGAACGATCGAACTACGTCGGGAAGTTGGTTCGCGACCTCGAGGAACTGGCGGAGGAGAACGTCGCCGTCGTCGGGATGTTGCGGCACGGTACTGTGTACGGCGCACCTTCGAGTTACGAGGTGATCGACGCTGATGACATCTTCATCATTGAAGCTGATCCGGAGGAATTGAGGTCGTTCGTGGACGCGTCCGGATTCATCCTTGAGGGCTCGAGGGATTGGCGAGAGGACTTTGAAAGAACGATGAGGTCGGACGAAGTCTCGATAGTCGAGGCGATAGTGGCCCCGGAGAGCTTGTTACGCGGGAACACGGCGCGTGGTCTGCACCTTCACGCGACGTTCGGGGTGAATTTGTTGGGTGTATCAAGGAGAGGGACCCGACTGGCGCGTCGCTTGGGCAGGATCGCGTTTCGAGCCGGGGATGTGCTGCTGCTTCAAGGGAAGACCGAGTTGGTGCAGGCGGCGATGCCACGCCTTGGGTTGTTGCCGCTGGCTGAACGTGAGTTGCGGATCGGAGAACCACGGCGCCTGTTCTTTCCGATCGCTGTGTTCGCCATCGCCGTGTCGCTGGCGGCTTTAGGCGTCGTACCTGTCCAGATCTCATTTGTGACCGCGGCTGCGGTGTTGCTGTTGACGCGTTTTCTGGATCTTCGGTCTGCGTACCAAGCCATCAATTGGCCGGTGATCATCCTTCTGGGAGCGATGATCCCGGTAGGCGAAGCTTTAGAGACGACTGGCGGCGCGGCTCGCGTTGCGATGGTGATATCGGATCTGAGCGGCTCGCTGCCCGTGTGGACGACGTTGGGGATGGTGATGGTGACTACGATGCTATTGTCGGCGGTGATCAACAACGCGGCGGCAGTGATCTTGATGGCACCGATCGGGATCGGCGTGGCGGCGACGTCGGGAGCGAACTCCGACCCGTTCCTGATGGCGGTAGCCGTCGGCGCATCATCGGCATTTCTCACTCCGATCGGTCATCAATCGAACACCATCGTGATGGGGCCGGGCGGGTATCAATTCGGCGACTATTTGCGTCTGGGTCTGCCGATGGTCGTCTTGATCGTGGCGGTCGGGATACCGCTGATCATGTGGTTTTGGCCGATGGGCATTTGAGTTAGAGCGCGGTTTTTGGGATGTCTTTGGTGGGATCACGAAACGGGACACGGGCGACGGTGGCATCGACTAACCCGTCTCCAGGTAGTTGGACCTTCACCTTAGTTCCGCGACGCCAGTGCGATTTCGGCATGTTGGCAAGGGCGATGTTGGAGTTGACATTGGGCGACCAAAAAGCGCTGGTGACGTAACCGATGTTTTCGGCGGACTCATCGTCAAATACCAAGTAGAAGTCTTCGTTGTACCAAGTGATCGGCTCGCCGCCGACGTGTAGGCCGACCAACCGCTGTTGGACACCTTCCTGTTTGATGCGGGTCAATGCGTCTTTCCCGATGAAGTCTGCCTTCTTTTCGAGATCGACTTGCCAGCCTAGACGAACTTCGAAGGGGTTGGTTTCGATATCCATGTCTTGCCCGTAGGAGAGGATGCCCGCTTCCAAACGCCGGATGTGGCTAGGTGCGATGACTCCCAGGTTGAACTCTTCGCCCTGTTCCAGGATGTGCGGCCAGACATCGTCTGCGTGGAGCGTTGCGTCGTGCAGGTAGATCTCGAAGCCAACTTCGGCCGAGAAGCCGGTCCTTGAGATCGTCACTTTGTGTCCATTCAGCGTGTCGTGGATCAAGCCATAGTAGGGGATGTTTCTGATGTGTGGACCGAACATCTTTTCCATTAACTGCACAGATTTCGGGCCTTGGATTTGGACGGGCGAGACGTCGATCTCGTGGATTTCGACATCGAAGTTTGCGAAGGAGTTGACGCCTTGCGCCCAGAGCAAAACATCTGAATCGGAGATGCTGAACCAGAATTCATCTTCGGCGACGCGGAGAAGCACAGGATCGTTTACGATGCCGCCGTACTGGTTGCAAAGGATGACGTAACGGGCCTGCATCGGAGGTAGCAGGGAATGGACGTCGCGTGTGATGAGCAGGTTCACAAAATCCGCGGCGTCGGGACCTTTGACCATGATCTGTCTCTCAACGGCGACATCCCACATGCTGACGTGTTTCGTGAGGAACTCGTATTCGGCGAGTAGTCCCCCGTCTTCGGGTTTGATGTAGGCGCGCGGGTGGTAGAGATGGTTGTAGGTCGTGTATGCCCAGCATCCAGCGGCTTTGGAGAGGTGCCACCATGGCGACTTTCTTATCCGCGTTGAGATGAGGATTCGCGCGTCGCTGTTGCCGCTTTGCCTCAGATTGATCGGCCAATTCCGGCGTTTGAGCCCTTTGATGATTTGTGTCTGTGCCAATGGATTACCTCCTGAATACCGTCGCGGCCAATGAATGGCTGTGGCGGTCGGCGTGTGATCAACTTCTGAGCTTTCGGCCTCCGGGGTCGTAGAGCGGGTCTTCGCGGACGGTCGCTCGGATTCGTTCGCCGAAATACAGGATATCCACTTCGCTGCCTGAATTGGCGCTGCCTGACGGCAGATAACCGTATGCTAAGCCGCGGCCGATGGTGTGTCCGTAGTTGGCGCTGGTCACGTATCCGAGAACTTGATCGCCATCGAGGATCGGCTCCTTGCCCATGATGACACTGTTCGGATCGTTGAGGGTCATGCAGGTCAATCTGCGCGCAGGCGTTTTGGTTCGTGCTTCAACCATCGCCGGTTTGCCGATGAAGTCGCCCTTGTCGATTTTGACGGCGAATTCGATGCCGGCTTCGAACGGGTTGTATTCGGCGTGGATGTCGTTGCCCCAAAGTCGGTATCCCTTTTCGATGCGGAGCGAATCGAATGCGCCGGTACCCGCCGCGACGATGCCGAACTGTTCTCCGGCATCAGAAAGTAGGTCCCACAATCGTTGGCCGTACTCCGTGGGCGCGTAGATCTCCCAACCGAGTTCTCCTGCGTACGAGATACGGAGGGCAAGCGCAGGGACATCGTCGAGGGTGATGCTTTTGGCAGTCATGTACGGAAATCCGCGATTCGAAACATCGTTGTCAATGACGTTACTCAAAACGCGTCGAGCGTCGGGTCCCCAAAGGCCGATGCAGCAGTAATCTGAGGAGATGTCCGCGATGTTCACGCTGACGTCGGATTGGAGGTTTGATTGAATCCATTGCAGATCGTGACGGCTCATCCCCCCACCGGTGACGATCATGAATCGGTCTTCGCTTAGCCGCGTAACGGTCAGATCACATTTGATTCCGCCATACGGGGTGAGCATTGATGTGTACGTGATTGCGCCGATGGGTCTGTCGATTTGATTTGCTGCCAAATGCTGAAGGGTCCGCAGAGCGCTGGGACCAAAGACTTCGAATTTCGCAAAGGGCGTGAGGTCGAACATGGCGACGCGTTCACGTGTCGCAGCGTGTTCTGCAGCGATTATGGGAGACCATTCCCTCGCTTCCCAACCTTGGCGTTCAGAACCTGGGATGGAACGTGAATCGAGCAGATGCTCATTGGCGGCGTACCACCGTGGACGCTCCCATCCGGCGTCTTCTATAAACTCGGCGCTGAGATCCTTTTGCCGTTCGTAGAACGGTGAGACCTTGACATTTCTGGGTTCAGTGGGCTGTTGCAGCGGGTGGATGATGTCGTAAACCTCGCGGTACAACTGAGCAGAGCGAGTCTTGACGTATGACCGGTCATAGGCATGAGGATGGAATCTGGCGATGTCGCATTCGTGCAGATCGATCGTTGGCTCGCCGTTGACGATCCACTCTGCGACCGCTTTGCCGACGCCGCCTGCGTGGGTGATCCATACCGCTTGCGCCGACCAGAACCCTCGCAACTGCGGTGCTTCGCCCAAGATCGGGAAGCCGTCTTGATTGAACGAGAACAAGCCGTTGAATTTACGGGTTAAATCGACGCCTTTGAGTGCGGGCATCACTTCGCCTGCCGCATCGTAAGCCGCTTGGAAGTGATCTGCGGTGAACGTCATTTCGGCTGGTGCGATTGGAGCGGCTGCAGGGTCAAGGATGTCCTCAGCGTCAACGATCAGCGGCTCGTGAAGGTAGGATCCAATCCCGAATGAGTCGCGTTCCTGCCGGAAGTACATGGCGCGATCTTGGTGCCGTATTAAGGGCAACGAAATATCGGTAGTCGCACCAGCCAATTCGGGTAACGGCTCCGTGACCGCGTAGATGTGTTGCATGGGTGAAAGGGGGATTGGAACGCCGGCGAGGTCTCCGATTTTGGGTGCCCAAATTCCAACAGCCGATACGACCAAGTCAGTTTTGATATTGCCTGAGGACGTGTGGACACCAGCGATGCGGCGATCTCGGATGTCGAACCCCGTGACTTCAACGCCACCGTGGAAGGATGCGCCAAGTCGCGCAGCTTCGCGCGCCATCGCTTCCGCCGGTTTTGTTGCGGTCGTCTGGATGTCTGAAGGGACGTAGAATGCGCCCAAAATGCGATCGGAGAGCAGGGGCACTAGTTCGCGCGCTTCCTTCATACTGATCAGATGCGCTTCGACGCCCCAGCTCAAGCTGTAACCGAGTTTGCGTTTCAGGTCGAGCAGCCGCTCGGGCGTCCATGCGACTTCGAGACTGCCCACGGAATTGACGCATGCCTCGCCGTCGAGTTCCATTTGGGACCATAGATCGACCGTGTAACGGGCGAAGTGTGTCATCGTCCTAGACGCGTTGATTTGGAATACCCCGCCGGGGGCGTGAGTTGTCGAGCCGCCCGTCTCGAACAACGGGCCTTGGTCAACGACGACAATGTCGCGCCAACCGAGTTTGGCGAGGTGATATGCGACGCTGCAACCAGCGATACCGGCACCAATTACTACGGCTCTGGCGTGAGTTGGCAGAGGATGATCAGTCATGGTCTTGGTGAATTTCGCAGTTGGTCATGGTTGATCGGGTAGTTCCAAATCTCGCGAGTACCGGATAGGGTACGTCGCAGGGCCCCTTAGCTTGAGATATTCGTCTGGAATCGCAAGGAGGTTGGACTCTACCCGGTTTCTCACCGTTTCGATTGGCTCCTGCGGCTCCAATCGTTGGCCGTTCTTCATCACGGTTCGCAATAGCGAATGAGGGTATCGTTCGGGCGTCGGCGATGACTGTCGCGCGATTACGTCGCCGTTCATTAGACCGTCTTCGAATCTCCGGAAAATCTGTTTAGCCCATGGTCTCGTCACTTTGGCAGAACTTAGCTTGGTGACTGGTCGGTCCGCGATCTCAACGAGTTTGTAGACCGAGTCTATGTACGGGGCATCGGCGGATGTGCCGTAGCGGGTGCCTACGCCGAAGGCGTCGATGGGCGCGGCGGAGTTGACAAGTTCGTGGATGCTGAATTCATCGAGCCCGCCGCTGGCGAGGATTTGGACTTTATTCCAACCGGCAGCATCCAGCATCGTTCTCGCCGATCTTGCCAACGAACCTAGATCGCCGCTATCGAGTCGGATGGCGTTAACGGTCGCCCCGTTCTTCTTCGCGGCCATGGCCACTCGAATCGCATTCGCGACCCCTTCAAGCGTGTCGTACGTATCTACAAGCAGAGTCGTGGACTGCGGGAATTCGTCGGTGTAGGCGACGAACGCTTGGGTTTCGTCTTCAAAAGCCTGAATGAACGAATGCGCCATCGTTCCGAACGCCGGTATGCCAAACATCGCAGCGGCCTTGACATTGCTCGTGCCAGCGAATCCAGCGATGTAGCCGGAACCCGCGGCTTGCAGTGCTGCGTCTTCCCCGTGAGTGCGTCTGGAACCGAAATCGATGATCGGCCTGCCTTTTGCTGCGCGCACGAGTCGCGACGCTTTGGTGGCTAGGAGAGATGCTGTAGTGACGATGTTGAGCAGCATAGTCTCAACGATTTGGGCTTCGATGAGCGTGCCGGTGACTTCGAGCAGCGGTTCGTCGGCAAACACGATCGCGCCTTCCTCGACGGCACGCACATCGCCGGTGAAACGGATCCCGGCGAGCACTTCGATGAATTCGTGATCCAGAGGTGTCACGTCACGGAGCGCTTCGATTTCTCGTTCTGTGAACTTGAATCCTTGGAGATAATCGAGCGCTTGGTCGATACCCGCTGCTACGTAGTAGCCGCGATCCTTTGGATAGCCTCGGAAGAAAAGGCTGAATGTCGCACGTTGATCGATGCCGCGACGCCAGAAAACTTGCGACATCGTCAACTCATAGAGGTCGACGCTCAGTTCTGTCCGGTATGGTCCAGCCATTTGGTCATTGGTACAGTAGGTCTGTCGCGTTCCAGATTAACGCGTTGGTGCATACTTTAATCCTGACTGTTAAATGCGCACACGATTTTGATGGCAATCGTGCGGAGGGACTAGATGTCTTTAGGTTTGGAAACCGCGTTTGCGATGGATGCGGCGAGCATAAAGTTCGGTTTCGGAGTCACCGCCGAACTGGGTTTCGAGATGAAGAGACTCGGCGTAACGCGCGTGATGGTTCTCACGGATCAATCGTTGCTCGAGTCGACGGCGTTGACGAATTCGCTTCAATCGCTGCGAGACGAAGGTGTCGAGTGTGTGGTCTACGCCGATGTGAGCGTGGAGCCGACCGATGCGTCGTTTGCGGATGCGATCCGGTTCGCCGAGCAAGGAGATTTCGACGGTTTCGTGGCGGTCGGAGGCGGATCGGTGATGGATACGGCTAAAGCGGCGAATCTTTACGATAGTCATCCGGCTGAATTCCTTGAGTACGTCAATGCGCCAATCGGACGGGGGACTCCTGTGCCGGGCGCGTTGAAGCCGCTGATCGCTGTTCCGACGACGGCTGGAACCGGAAGCGAGACGTCGGGAGTTGCGATTTTCGACATGAAGGAGCTACATGCCAAGACGGGTATCGCGAACCGTTCTCTGAAACCGCATATGGGTTTGGTGGACCCCGAAAACACTCGGTCTATGCCGCCGAACGTTGCGGCGTTCAGCGGTTTTGACGTGTTGTGCCACGGACTGGAGTCGTACACCGCGCTTCCGTATACGCATCGTGAAGCCCCGATCGACCCGGCGCATCGGCCGGCCTATCAAGGTTCGAATCCAATGAGCGATGTGTGGGCGGCTAAGGCGATTGAAATCGTTTCGGCGAACATCCGTCAAGCGGTGAACCATCCCGAAGATGATGAGGCACGTGCAAACATGTGCTTAGCTGCGACGTCCGCGGGAGTTGGGTTTGGTACGGCAGGGGTGCACTTGCCTCACGGGATGTCGTACCCGGTGGCAGGGAACGCGAGAGATTTTCACCCGGACGGTTATCCCGACGACAAGCCGATCATTCCGCATGGGCTCTCGGTCATCTTGAATGCGCCAGCGGTTTTTCGGTACACCGCATCGGCAAATCCGAGCCGCCACTTGGAAGCGGCCAGGCTGATGGGCGCAGACATCGAAGGTGTCGATGAAGAAGCGGCTGGCGAATTGTTGGCAGAACAGATTATTCAGCTGTTGCGCGATTTAGCAATGCCAAATGGGTTGGCTGGCGTTGGATACGACGAATCTGACATCGACGCATTCGTGGCAGGAACTTTGCCACAGCACAGAGTCACGAAACTCGCACCGCGGGAGACAGGAGCGGAGGAGCTTCGGGGGTTGTTCGAGAAATCGATGGAGCTTTGGTAGCGCACCGTTGGTGAAATATGACGTTGTCGCCTTGGTCGCTCGTGGTGGTTTGCGACCTGTGATAATACGTCTCACATCGGTCTAGGAGGGTAGCGATGGAAATCGTGCGGAAAATAGTCGCCGCTTATCTTGTAGTGACGGGAATCGTTGTGGCGGTGCATCTCGCTGTGACGCCGCTCTATCACGATGGTTCGCCAGACTATCCGGTTTGGGAAATCGTGAACTACTTTATGGCAGTAGGGGTTGTCATCGTTCTGATCGTGGGCATCGCACGTAAGCGCGCGATAGATGGTGAAGAGGTTGATACGCTCACCTACTTGAGGACATCGTTCGTGTTCTACGGTGGGATCGTGTTGGCGAGTCTGTTTTTCTGGCAGTGGTTTTGGCAGTTGAACCCTGATAGCGAGACCGGGTTGGCGGTCAACTCGCACTTGATTCACTTTCCTATGATGGATCTGCTGTACACAGTTCTGATGTTGATGGTGGGACGTCGGATGTGGTCTGGTGCCGGCAATTGATCGCCGTTCGCAAACGCGTGTGCGTTGCCAAATCAATTCGAACTAGCTGGGGTCGCGCTTAAACTCGTACCGATGGTGTAAATCATGGTGCGTGCTGTTCCGACAAAATCTGGAGTTTTGGAGTTATTCGGCACGCCTGTGGCGAAGTGGTTCGGCGAACGGCACGAAACGCCGACGGAGCCACAGTTCGAGGCGTGGCCCCTGATCAAAAACGGCGAGAACGTGCTGATCCATTCGCCGACGGGTTCAGGCAAGACGCTTGCGGCTTTTCTGTCGGCGCTCGATGCGTTGTATTCCGACGTTGAATTGTCGAAGCGGCGCGGCATCAGAACGCTCTACATTTCGCCCCTTAAAGCCCTCGGTTACGATGTTGAGCGCAACCTGCGCGAACCGATGCACGGGATCGAGGATGCTGCGTCGGAGTTGGGCGTCGAGATTTCTGAAGTACGGGCGGATGTCAGGACAGGGGACACGCCCTCGTCGGCGCGGGCACGGATGTTACGCAACCCGCCTCATATCCTCATCACGACGCCGGAATCGCTCTATCTGATACTGACCTCGCCGCGCGCCAGATCGATTTTGGGCACCGTCGAAACGGTAATCATTGATGAGATCCACACGTTATGCGCCAACAAACGAGGCGTACATTTGAGCATCACGCTCGAACGATTGGAGCAAGTGGCGCCGGGTTTCCAACGCATCGGTCTGTCTGCCACTCAACGTCCCTTGTCCGAAGTGGCGCGCCTGTTAGGTGGGCAATCCGTGACAACGAAAGGTGCGAATGAGAGCGAATTGGAGGTTAGTCCGCGTCCGGTCGCAATAGTGGATTGCCCTGGTTCGAAAAAGATCGAGATTAGCGTACACGGTATGGCGGAGGCAGCAGGTGCAGACCCTGGATCGATCTGGCCAAAACTGATCCCGAAAGTTCTGGACGATATCGATGGGCACGATACAACGCTGGTGTTTACAAACAGCAGACGGCAAGCGGAGAACACAGCAGATCGATTGAACGCTGAGAATGCGGCGCGCGGAAGAGGCGAAGTTGACGGAGACGCGGTCGGGAGTGGAGTGATCGGATCAGGTGTCGAAGATGGTCCGTTTATGGCGCACCACGGGAGCCTGTCCGATACGATGCGCCGCGATATCGAGGAGCAGTTGAAAGCTGGCGAACTGCCGGCCTTGGTGGGCACGAGTTCGCTGGAGTTGGGTATCGACATCGGGAGCATAGATCTTGTCGTGCAACTTCAATCGCCGAAGACGGTGACGCAGGGTTTGCAACGAGTAGGCAGGGCAGGGCACAGTGTTGGGGAGACGAGCGTCGGGAAGATTTACGCGACGCACCCCGAAGACTTGATGGAGGCGGTGGTGGTGGCGAAAGGCATGCAAGAACGTCAGGTCGAAGAGGTCAAGGTTCCGGCGAATTCCTTAGATGTGCTTGCGCAACAGATCGTCGCGGCGGTTGCAGTACAAGATTGGCGTTTGTCAGACCTTTTCGCAATGGTCAAGGGAGCGTATCCGTATCGAGATCTGACGTATGCCAGCTTTGAAGGCGTGGTCAGACTCGTGTCGGGGCATTACCCACGCGAACTGTTCTCGTCCTTGCGCGCTCGCGTCCATTGGGATCAAACACGGGATGTGTTGCAGCAACTTCCCGGCACGCGGATGATGGCGGTGAGCAATGGTGGTGCCATCGTCGATCGCGGCGCGTTCTCGGTAGTGTTGCCGGATCGCAAAACGCGGATCGGCGAGCTGGACGAAGAGTTCGTGTTCGAGTCGGGCGAAGGCGATGCGTTCATGTTGGGCAGTCAGGTCTGGCGCGTGGCGAAGATCGAAGACGACCGCGTCATTGCGGAACCAGCGCCGGGCGCTGCCCCTAGAATGCCGTTTTGGCGAGGGGATTTCCCGTGGCGACCGTTGGATCTATCGCAGACGCTGGCACGGTTCCGTGCTGAAGCAGCCCGGCGGTTAATGCCCCACGTAGATGATGAAATCGCGCCTCCGGATGTGGTGCAGTGGTTGTGCAGCGAGTATCCGGTTGACGACGTGGGTGCGCGACAAATCGTCGACTACGTTCGCAGACAGATCCGCTGGTCGGGCGATATCTCATCGCATAAAACGATCATCGTCGAGACATATCAAGATTCGATCGGCGATTTACGGATAGTTCTGCATTCGCCGTTTGGCGGACGGATCAACGGTCCGTGGTCCGTTGCGATCGCTCGCGAGTTGCTGCAACGCAAAAAGGTAGAACCCGAGGTTCAGGTCTCGGATGACGGGATCATGTTCCGACTTCCGCAGTCGGACGATCCAACGCCAGCAGATTTCATTGGGGAGATGACCAGCGAAGAGGCGAAGGACCTGATCCTCGACGGCATGATCGATTCGCCGTTGTTCGGCGCTGTGTTCAGGCAAAACGCTTATCGAGCACTGCTGCTTCCGAGTCCCGGGTACTTTCGTCGGACGCCGTTCTGGCTCCAACGCCTCAGGTCCAAAGACCTGCTCGCGATCGCGAAATCGTTCCCGGATTTTCCCATCGTGCTGGAGTCGTACCGAGACGCGCTAGAGGATTTCATGGACATGCCCGGATTGGAGCGCATCCTCGACGATGTGCAGTCGGGCGAGATCGAGGTGAAATACGTCGAATCAGATGTGCCATCACCGGTGGCTAGAGCATTGGACCACGGCTTCGAAGCGATCTGGATGTATTCGTGGGATACACCGAAAGCGGAACGTGGGTTGCAGGCGCTGAACATCGATCGCGATCTGTTAGCCCAACTTTTCCGCGATCCCGGGGCCGCTGGTCTACTTAGGCAGGAGGCGATCGAGGAGGTATCTTCGGTCGCCAACCGGTCGGCGTCGGGAATGAGAGCGCGAAGTGCCACCGAGTTGGCGCAGCTTTTCGCTGAACTCGGCGATCTGACCGTCGAAGAGATTGCGGAAAGGTGCGAGAACGAGTGGGAATCGTGGTTGAAGTCGTTGGTTGCAGAAAATCGCGTCGCCAAAATCCGGTTCGTGGTAGACGGCCATGCCGAAGATCGATGGGTGGATGCGACGCTCGAGCCAGAATATCGAGGCGCGATCGCCGATCAATGCGACTACGGAGCGGTTAGGAAGGTCGTTGCGCGTTTTTTGGCGAGAAGCGGCCCGGTGTCGATTGCGGTGTTGCAGAGTCGCTATCCAATCAACGTATCCGCGCTTCGCGACGCGTTGGATGAGATGATGTCGGATGCGAGTGCGACACGCGGGTTTTTCACCGATTCTGGTGTCGAAGAGTGGCTCGATCTGGGTATGCTGGCGCGCATACAAGAACGGACCTTGTCGATTCTGCGTTCGGAAGTGAGGCCATCGGATCCGCTCCATTACCAAGGCGCTCTGCTGAAAGTACACGGTTTCTCCAAGGGCGAGAACGGACAGGCGTTGGAAACGATGGCTTCGGTGTTGGACAGATTGGCGGGAGTTCCCATCGCTGCAGAACAGTGGACCACGTGGGTTCTACCTGCAAGGACTCAAGGATTCCGATCGAATCATATGAACGAGTTGGTCGAAAACGGCGATTTCGGCTGGGTGTGCTGCGCCGATGGATCTAGGGACGGCCGAAGCATCGCCATCGTGAGACCGGGCGAGGCAAGAGAATGCCTCCCGGCTGCGACATTGGAAGCGATAAGCGCTGCTGCGGATGGCTTGGTAGGCGATGCTTTGAGCGTTTACCAGTTCATCACGGGCGAGGGCGTTGTCGATGCTGAGACGATCCTTTCAGGAGTGCCCGGATCGACACCATCGCAGCTGGCGAACGTGATGCGGGATTTGGCATTGTCTGGTTTGATTACATGTAATTCGTGGCCGGTTGCGATCGCGATTTGCAGATCGGGTTCGGTGCGACCCGCGGACATTGCGGTTTCAGAGCCATCCGTACCACGGCAGCGCCAACATCGGAGCCGTCGGTCTGCTCGACGGCAATTCTCACATCGATGGCGCGAGACGCAGGGCATCTTGAGCCCGGAGGCCACGTGGTCCGCGACGTCCCGTTATTCGTTTCTGGGGCCGATTTTGAACGACGATGTTTTGGCCGAAAAACGAGCATCCAAATTGTTGGAGCGTCATGGTGTCGTCACCAGGAGGGCGATCGATCTTGACGGGCTAGGTTGGGAATGGCGGCCGATCTATTCCGCGCTGAATCTGATGGAACTGCGCGGATCGGTGAGACGCGGGTACTTCGTCGAGGGGTTGCCGGGCGTTCAATTTGCTCAGACCGAATTCGTCGATCTCATGCGATCGGTTGCCGCCGGTGGCGATTCTGGATCGATTCAGGTCGTTGCAGCCACGGACCCGGCGTTCGTTTTCGACCGGAATCTGGTTTCAGTGTCGAACGGATCAGGTGCCGACATGCTTGGGGTGACGCGGATCGCCAGCAACAGAATCGCATTTGTGGACGGTAAGCCCATTTTGATCGCCACATCAGGAGGCGCCCACATCGAGACCGTTGATGTTTCTGGCCGCGAGATCGAATCGGCCATGCGCTCTCTCATCGAATCCTATTCGCTTAACTCGGCGACCAAACGTGTTGTGGTTCAAACTTGGAATGGCTCTGCCGTTATCGAATCGCCGGCGGTTGATCTGCTCGGGCGCATTGGGTTCCGTCGCGACTATCCCAACATGGTTTACGACGCGTTGAGTGCGGCGACTGCCAGTCGATAGTCCGCGGGCGAAGACGGTCAATCGCAACAGCATCCCGGCGATTGACCGTCCATTCATGGCGAAGAAGCGTATGGAGATTTATAAGTACAGGTAGACGACATCGAAAGGAATTGACTTGACTATACGCCACACTAACGAAGCGACGCCGGTTGCCAGTGCCGGCACTTTCCAATACCGCATCATCGGCGATGATCTACAGATGCTAGAGATCCGACTTGGTCCGGGTGAGGAGATCATCGGCGAAGCAGGTGCGATGATGTACATGGAACCGGGGATCGAGTTCGAGTCGAAGATGGGTAAACGGCCCGGCGGCGGCGGTCTATTGGGCGGCATCATGAACGCCGGCGCCCGCATGTTGGCCGGCGAGAGCATCTTTGTGACCCATTTCACGAACGCGAGCCGTGACAGTCAGATTGTGGCGTTCTCGTCAGAAGCCCCCGGCAAGATTGTTTCGATTGACCTGGGCGCGTTGGGCGGCACAGTGCTGGCGCAGCGAGACGCTTTTCTATGCGGTTCTGGCGATACCGGCATCACCGTTGCTTTTCAACGCAATCTCGGAGCGGGATTCTTCGGCGGCGAAGGTTTCATCCTGCAGAAGGTTCAGGGTAACGGTCACATCTTCATGTCGGCCGGAGGCACAATCATCGAGCGCGAGCTACAAGGCGAGCAGCTGCGCGTCGACTCCGGCTGCATTGTTGCCTTCCAAGAGGGTATCGACTACGACATCCAACGCGCTGGCAATCTGAAGTCGATGCTGGCCGGTGGTGAAGGACTATTCCTCGCGACGCTGCAAGGTCACGGCAAGGTTTGGTTGCAGTCGATGCCGATCGGCCGACTCGCGCATCACATCTACTCGAAGATGCCTAGTAGCCAATAGATATTGCTCGGTCAGGTCACGAGTTGCGAAGACGCGGAATGAGTTACCGCGCCGCCGATTCGACCAGCAAGTAACTGGTGCTCCGACCACCGGCGGGTCCCCGTTTGAGGACGCCTTTTTCCATCAGGTCGGTGATGTCTCGGAGCGCCGTGTCTTGTGAGGCCTTTGTCAGTTTGGCCCATTTTGCCGAGGTGAGTTTGCCTTCAAAGCCGTTGACGAGGCGTCTTATCACTTTGTGCTGTCGCTCGTTGAGCGGCACGTCAGCGATGCTGTCCCAGTACTGCACTTTTACTATTGCGGACGAGACGGTTTCTTGTGCCGCTTCGAGGGCACGACCCAGACATTCCAAGAACCAAACCAGCCACATCGTGACGTCCAGATCGCCTTTCTGCGTGGTTTCAAGCGTCCGGTAGTAGTCGGGCCGTTCCTTGCGGATCTGCGCGCTCATGCTGTAGAACCGCTGAGGTACGCCGTCGGATCGCGCCAATGCCATGTCGGCGATGGCCCTTGCGATCCGCCCGTTACCGTCGTCGAAGGGGTGGATCGTGACGAACCAAAGATGTGCGAGGGCGGCCTTGAGCACATCATCTGGGCCGTCAGATTCGTTGAACCACTTCAGAAAGGCTTCCATCTCGGCTTCGAGCCGGTTCGCGGATGGTGCTTGGAAATGGACGCGTTCTTGGCCCATCGCCCCGGATACGACTTGCATCGGATCCCTTTCCGGTTTGCGCCATGCCCCGACGACCATGCGTCCCGAACTTCCCCATCCATAGGGAAACAATTGAGCGTGCCAAACGCTTAAGCGATCTTTTGTCAGGAGCGTATCGAATTGGCTAGTGGCATCAACCATGATTTCGACGATGCCGTCGACATCGCGGTGAGTTGGCACGTATCCACCGATGTCGATGCCGAGGCGCGAAGCGACGGATGAACGGACCTCGTCGACGTTTAGGACTTCGCCTTCGATCTCGCTAGACTTGACGACAGTTTCGGTCAGCGCGTTCAGTGCTGCCTGCTGTTTGAGGTCGAATCCGATCCCGGACACCCGACCAAGCAAGAGTCCCTGCTGATGCCTGATGTCCGCGAGCAGATCGGTGACCGCATCATGACGCCATGTGAAGTTCGGCCATTCTGGTAGGTCGTGGATGTAAGTTTTGTACCACATGCGGAGATTATAGCATGTATTCACCGCAGATATGCGGTGAATACGGATGATATTCACCGCATCGCTTCTGTTAATCACCGCAAATCTGCGGAGATTAGGGCCGTTATTCTCCGCAAACCGCCTCGGTTGAATGTTTTTGGACCGGTGGGGGTGTTAGCCCCGTGCCATCTCGTCGTGCAAGATCCGCATTATCTGATGATGGCTCATGCCGTCGTCTTTAAGTTGGGTATACCGCGCCTCGTCGACGTTGCTGCGGTCGAGGAATCCGCGGATGTCGTAACGGCCGGGTTCCTCTACGACGACCTTGCCTTCGTCGATCATCAAATCGAGGGGATATTCCTGCTCCTCCATTGGCAAATGGATGACTTTGTTCTGCCGAGCCGATTCATACATCGCCATCATGATCTCGACGGTGTCGCGCGCGATGTGACCAGCGTTCCGGTGCTCCGGTCCACCATCTAGCCAGCGGACCAGCTCTTCGACCTGTTTGGCGTTCATGTTCCCGCCGATCGCTTGATCGCCTTCCTGCAGTTTGAGATCAACATCCTGCCAACCGTTGGTATCGGCATTGAAGAGTTTGAGGATCGTTTCGCGGACGTGCAGCATACCCTCGGTGCCGCGGATGAAGAACTTACCCGCGTCGCAGTCGTTGTCCCACAGGTCGGATTGGATGAAGAACTGCAGGGGATCATCGAACATCGCAAGCCCGATGCAGCAATCTTCGATCGGCGTGTTGCGTTCGAATTTGTCGGTTGTACGTTGAACGGCACCCATCACCCAACGAGGTTTCGGGTCGCCGAGAATGAATTTTGCGCCGTCAATCGAGTGGGTTGCCCAGTTGGCGAGACCTTCTTTTACTCGAATGTCGACACGTAGCGGGATGCCGATCGCACCATCTTCGACGAGTTCCTTGGCTCTGTTCCACCCCGGGGTGAAGCGTCGCTGATGGCTGATGACCAGCTTGACGCCATTGGCATCGCATGCTTCGACCATGCGATTGGCACGGCCCATGCCGATCGCCATTGGTTTTTCGCAGATGATGGCCTTGATCGACGGATAGCTGGCTGCCTCGACGGTCAACGGATCGTGAAGAAGATGCCATGTGCAGACGCTGACGATGTCTGGCTCGGCGTCGTAGGCGCATTCCTCCAGCGTGGCGTAGGAATTAGGGATTCCCCAATCGTCCATGTACATCTGACGCGCTTCGGGGATGGGGTCGACGCAGGCCACGACATCGACATCGTCCACCATCGAGTATCCCTCCATATGGGCGTGTGCGATGCCGCCGCAACCTACAATTGCCGCTTTGTATCGACCAGTCATCTCATTTGCCTTTCGTTCGCATTGGGCAGACCCTCTTGGTTGTGCGATCTGCTGCAAATAGGATATGCGAAACTGTAGGCAGACACTTCGGTTCAATAACGAGCGAGTTCAGTGCAGTGACCGATTCCCAAGTTGCCCTGATAGTAGTGGACGTACAGAACGACTTCGTCGACCCTGACGGAGGCTTGTACGTGAACGATGCCGAGGCGGTGATTCCGAACATCAATGCGAAAATCGCTAGCGCCCGAGCCGGAAGGCGATTGATCGTTTACACGCAGGATTGGCACCCGGAGGTGACGCCACATTTCGCGAAAGACGGAGGAATCTGGCCCATCCACTGCGTCGGCGAAACGTGGGGGGCCGAGTTCTACAAAGAGTTGGTAGTCGCTTCGCAAGCGCAGTTCGTGCGGAAGGGTACTGGCGGTGAAGACGGATATTCCGGGTTTTCGGTTCGCGACCCGGAGACGAACGTTGCAACTGACACGACGTTAGAGAACATATTGCGCAAAAACGGGATCAAGAGCGTCGATGTTGTGGGCATCGCTACCGACTACTGCGTGAAGGAGACAGCGCTGGACGCCCGCAAACGGGGCTTCGAAACCGCGGTGTACATGGATTGCATGAAGGGGGTTGACCTTGAACCGGGAGACACCCAAAAGGCGATCGATGAGATGGCATCAGCCGGAGTGACCGTGCACGATGGTTAGCTGTCGCGGCGAAACAGCCTAAAGAACCGGTCTTGGTATTCCTCGAACAAGCCCCACCTGACAAGTTCCTCATGAACGTCAGATGGGTCCACCTCGCGCCGGTGCGCCCTGGTGAGCAAGTCTTCGATGCGTAAGCGCACGTCACGCGGCACTCCGCCTTCGTCGTCCAACAGGTTTCGTTCGCTTAGTTCGCTGAAATTGGATTTGGCCGATTCGTTCGTGAATTCGTAGATGAATTTCATCACCGAAACGTCCCACAACTCGTCGACACCGAGGAGGACGGTATGCATCGTTTTTTCGTCACGCTCAATTTCGTCGCGAATCTTGGCTGCGACCTGCAACGGTTCGCCCGCAACTGTGTCTGTAGATTGCGGCTCGTTTTTGTATTTGTAGAGCAAACCAGGAGAATCAGCGCCGAACCGGTTGATCAGGTGGTCGAGATACTCCGCGGCTTCCTCACCGAAGCCTTCCGATCTCGAAAGATACCCGGGAGTCACGATCTGAGGTCGATCAGCCCGTACCAATCCGTGACGAATGACCGTGTCTTTGTGCTCGTCTTCGAAGATACCCTCGTAGACCGGTTGAGACACGACGTGGTATTGGATGACGGTCGATCCGAACGTTGACAATGCATTGCGCGGTGGACGGATGATGCGAGTCATCGCGATCGCGCGTTCAATCTGCGGATCCAAGTTTTCAGGTCTTTGCGGTTGTAACATTTTGAAATCTTAATGATGGCATCTACTGCAAGGTTATTTGATAGGTTATTTGAATGGTTGAGCTTCGCTTATTTCGATGCGCTGGTCAACCGGCAAGTTTTCGACCACTTGCTCGGCGCCGCTAGGCCACTCTATCTTGATCCGATCGACGATGACCGCATCGCCTAGTCCGAACGTAAGTTCAAGGCTGTTCATCGATAGGAATGTGGTGCTCCCCGACAGTTCTTGAACCTGCTCTCCTAGAGATCCGTCCGCGTTCGAGTACTCGACAAAGACGCGGGCCCCGATGCCATCCGCGTTACTTCCTGTGTCACCGGTTGCCATCCCTCCGATCAGCCGAATTGTCAACCAGCTCTTGTCGCCACCGGCGTTCATCCACATGAATAGCGGGCCAGCTTCCCAGTTGCATTCGTCTTGGCCCACCAATCGACAGCCGTTGCTGTTCGTTCCGATCAGATCTACGTATCCGTCGCCGTTCAAATCGCCTTTTGCGAGGCCTTTGCCGTTTTCGTGAAAAGCCGGGCTGATGCGCTGTTCAATGCGATCGAATTGCGGATCTTCTGGATCCAGGACCGAGTAATCCACGCCGAGGACGTCGAGCAACCTGGCCTCGACGGTGATGTCTTGGAAATCGCCGGCGCCATTGCCTCGTAGCATTCGTCCGGCGCCGGGGAAGAGGTGCCCGCTCGGGGCCTCACCTCGGTCAGACATCGCTCCGAGCCAGTAAAGGTCTTGATCGCCGTCGTTTTCGTAATCGAAAAACACCGTGCCGAAACCGAAGTCGTACGCGGCTAAACCTGTCGGTACCTGCCATTCTTCGTTGATCTGGGTCGGATCGAGGGCCATGGGCGGCATCACATCATTGGGCGCGACGTATGTTGCTCCCGCGATGTCGTTAAATACTCCGACCGTCCCTACGCCTTCGACTTCGCGGACGCCATCGTTTCTCAGCAAGAAGTGGAAACAGGTGCCCCACCCGTATTGGTGGCCGTAGGCGCAATCGCCTGACGGTGTCGTAGGTGCTTCTCGAGTAAGCGGGTGGTAACCGATGTTGGTAACGAAAACGTCGAGGTCTAGGTCGCTGTCGTAGTCGCCTAGAGCGAAACCCATCCACGCGCCCATCATGTCTACACCCATGGCGCGGCTAATCTGGATGAACTTAACTTCATGCTCGGTGGAGTCGTTCCTAAAGACTTTTAACCTGCTACCGTCGTCAGCAAGCCAAATGTCCTGGTCACCGTCATCGTCGTGGTCAAAGAACAGCGCTGCGAGGGTTTGGCCCGTGGGTTCGCCGACGTATTCGCCGGAAGCATCGATGAGGTCAGGGTTATATCCCGGCACAATTTCGCCGGTTACGGGATCAGGCCAACCGATGTCGTCGCCGAATGGGTCGCGCATCAAAATCGGACCATATCTCAGACCGGCTTCTTCAGTGATGTCCGTAAACGTGAGGTCACCATTGTTGAGGTAGAGGACGTTGTAGTGGCCGTGATGATCAGGGCGGTTGAACCAGAGGAAATCTTGGTCAACGCGGTTGCTGACGAAGATGTCGATCCATCCATCGTTGTTTACGTCTCCGCAGCCAACGCTGAATCCGGAACGGAGGTTGGCCGCATCGCCAAGGGCGGATTCGGTGATCTCCTCAAAAGTACCGTCACCATTGTTCCTGAAAAGTCGATCTTTGATGATGCTAGGCAGTTCGGAGTAGAAACGGGCGGCGCGGTAATCGAGATTGTCGCCGATTCGCCCATAGGATGCAACGTATAAGTCTTGGTACCCATCATTGTCGATATCACAAGCCGCGACCCCGGTGCTGTTGGCGTACGGCAGATCTACTCCCGCTTTTTCGGCGACTTCCCGGTAGAGAAAATCACCATCGTTGCGGAACAGGCGGTTCGGTCCGCCCGTGGTGTCGGGTAACAGGGCCTCCAACTCTGCTGACGTGACGTAGAAATCCATGTCGCCATCCCGGTCATAGTCGAATATGGCTACTCCGGGGTGCCGGTTCTCGATCATCCACAAGTCTTCGCCGGTCTCTGGATCAACCAGCACCAACGGCGCGATGTTGGTGAATGGTTCGATCGGTTCCGCCATCATCTCTTCGACGGTCGCCGAGCCAGTTCTGGCTGAAGTCCCTGGTGCGACTGTTGGCACTGTTGGCGTAGCAGTTGGTGGCGCTTCTGTGGGTGGAGGAGTCGCTGTTGGCTCAGCCTCTGTGCAACCGATTAAAAACATCGTGCCGAAAGCGGTCAGGCCAATAGGATAGCCAATCACCCTGAGTGCAAAGCTCGAAAGTTCGAATGGGTTAGGGAATTTCAGCATGTGCCGACCCGACGCGTTATCAGGGCGCATAGACTTTTCAGCGTACAACACGCACTTTCTCGATACGCATGCTTATGTGCGTGGAGGTATTGTCTAAACAAAGATTGGAATGATGGGCTGTGAATTTGGGTGTCAGTTGGTGGTGTCTTCGGTGGATTGCCATTGTTTGCTGCGTAACGACTTTAGCGGCGTACACTGAATGGCATGACGACGACGAAGGCACAGAAGGGCGTGTGCAACGTACCTAACCGCACCATCTTTGAGGGCGATAATCTCGATGTGATGCGGGGGATTAATGACGAGTGCATCGATCTCATCTACCTGGATCCACCGTTTAACTCGAACCGCGATTACGCGGCGCCGATTGGCAGCAAAGCGGCGGGTGCGGCGTTCAAGGACACATGGGATCTGACGGATGTGGATGAGGCTTGGCACAACGAGATCGCGGAGACGGATCTGCCGCTGTACAAGATCATCGACGCGAGCCAGCACAGCCATGGGAGCGGGATGAAGTCGTATCTGATCATGATGGCGGTGCGGCTGCTGGAGATGAAGCGGATTCTGAAGCCGACGGGGAGCATCTATCTGCATTGCGACGCTACGGCGAGTCACTATTTGAAGACCATGATGGATGCGGTGTTCGGAGCTTCCGTGTTCAGGAATGAGATCACTTGGAAACGAAGCGGAGGGAAATCGGATTCGAAGCGATGGGGTCGGGTATCCGACAGTCTGCTTTTCTACACGGTCGGTGCCAGGTTCACGTGGAACCAGCAATACCAGTCCCATGATCCGGAATATGTAAAGAGATCATACAGATACGATGACCGAAACGGTCGTGGTCCTTATAGGAGGCTGCCATTGCACGCTTCGGGAACTCGGACCGGACTCTCGGGGTCGCAATGGCGGAGTTACGACCCCAATACGCATGGAAGGCATTGGGCGACGCCAAGCAAAGGTGCAATGCACCATTTCATCGTTGACAAGGGATTGATTCCAGGATGGCCGGATGCGTACCCGACCGTCTTGGAAAGACTGGATGCCTTAGATAAGTCCGGGCTAGTCGTCCACTCCAAATCGTACCTTCCAGAGATCAAGACTTATTTGCAAGCCACCAAAGGTGTCGCAGCAACCGACTTCGTTGCCGATATCCCTATGGCATCCGGAAACGAGAAAACAGGCTATCCGACACAAAAACCGCTTGCGTTGCTTGAGCGGATCATCAAAGCCAGTTCGAATCCCGGCGACGTAGTGTTAGACCCATTTTGCGGTTGTGCGACCACTTGCATCGCAGCGGAGCGGTTGGGCAGGCAGTGGATAGGTATCGATCTATCGCCGCTTGCCGTCAAACTCGTCGAGCAACGTGCCCTTAATGAACTCGGATTAATCGGCGGAATCCAAGCAATCTCCCGAAACGACATTCCCAAACGCACCGACCGCAAACCTGCGCCACCATTGAGCGAGTCGAAGGTGGTGCTTTATGGAACGCAAGCTGGCCACTGCAACGGTTGCGGTACTCACTTCATGCAGCAGCACCTCACGGTGGACCACATCATCGCGCAGTCGAAGGGTGGGACCAGCTACCTCGACAACTTGCAACTCCTCTGCGCGCACTGCAACTCGTTGAAGGGGAATCGTCCGATGGAGTATCTGAGGGCGCGGTTGGCGCGGGAGTATGTGTGAGAGGGTGGGTGCTCGTGGGTGATGTTCACAATCGAGCCGAGTGAGGAGTTACATTGGGCATCGAAACAGTACTGGGGATTCTCGCTTCCATACTCGCGGAGTTGGTAGTAGTTGATGGCGTTCAGAAGTTCATCGCGCGGCAAAATCGAATTTTCGATCGTGCGATCAAAACCACGAATGCTGCATTTACGGCTTACGAGGGAGTCGAGATTTCTCTACGAGAATGGTCTAGCTCCGATGCATTCGCAACTGCGCTCAAACGTTGATTTCAGGTGAACGTGATTTCTTCGATGAGATAGTTGCGTCTTTTATCCAAGAGGGGGAATTTTACCTTGAAGATGATGATGAAGCTACATTGATAGCGACGGAAATAGTCTCTTTATTCTTTGGTTTGCTGCTGAATGAGTTGTACCGCAGCGAAGATGGGTTAGCTTTGCTGGGTAATCGAGTCGAACAAATCCATATCGATACCAGTCACCAGTTAACAAGCGGCTTCGCCTCATTGAAGGCTGAAATAGCAACTTTGTCTAACGCGGTGCTGACACCCGAGGATTCAGTTAATGTAGACACAACAATTGCTTCAGAAAATTCTGCGCTAATTAGGAACATCGATTTGGCTCGAGATTTGATTGACAAAGGGTTGATCCGTTCCGCCCATGAACTTCTTCTGCAAATTGATAGGGATATTGAATCCGCACCAGATGCACTCAAGTTTCGAGTCAAAACGAATCTGGCGGCATGTGCCTTGGGCGAAGATGACATCGGGACTGCTTGTGCGTTGTTCGAAGAAGCTTACGAGATCGATCCAAGCAATCCAATAGGGATCGCGAACGCTGCTGTGGCGGCTCACCTACAGGACGATCCAGATAACGCAATTTCTCTCTCAAATGAAGCTAGAGAAATCGAACCTGAGAACTCCCAGGCTACAGCAGTTTTATTAGGCGCGTTGTGGCAGAGGGAAGACGTGGACGACCTTGAGAAACTCATCAGCAACCGAGATTGGATAGTCCGAGATGCCCGATGCGCGCAGGTTGTGATTGGCATACGTATGGAACAGTCGAGGATTGAGGAAGCGATTGCCATCAGTCGGGATCTAGTAAATTCATTCCCTGATGACGCTGATGCATATTTGGCTTTGAGCCAATGTTTGTTTTATCGATGGGAAACGGCACGCCATGTCACCGGATATAGCAATGATTTGATGGATGGTTTATCCGAGGTTGTGACGTTCGCGACTCAAGCGATTGAACACCTGAGGAATACTCAACTCACACTCCGCAAACACACAGCACACGTAGTTCGGGGCAGCGCGAAGGCAATCATGGGCCAAATTGACGAAGCATTACGTGATTTCGACGAGGTTTTGTCGGAAAATCCGGATCACGCTGATGCAGCGTACAACAAAGGACTTTGCCTCCTTAGTGCAGATCGTCCGTCTGAAGCGCGAGAGACGTTCAATCAGATCGGGGACTCCGAACGCCGTGAGTCGGCCCTTTTGCCGATTGCGGTTGCCTACCTCGAAACCGGCCAACCAGGTGTTGCAGTCGAGGTGTTGAAAGACACGCTGGAATTTGATTGTCCGACCTGGGACGACGTTCATCGAGCCGAAATTCTACGCAGGGCGGCCGAAGAAGCTGAAATTGCAAACCCATTCCATTCGGATCTGGAATATGCGTTGGAGCAACGCTCCGAAAACCCCAAGCTCCTAATTATGGCTGCTTTATCCTCAAATGCTCGCGGCGAAACTGATCGTTCCGAAGAATTGATGCGCAAAGCAATCGAATTCGCAAGTGAATTGGATCGCCAGGTAATTCCCGAATTTCTTGCACATTATTTCCAGACGTTGGGGCGATTCTCTGACGCTGCCGATCAATTGGCGGTTGTCGTCAATGGGGTTGCATCTCATCCTTCTGCGATCAAATTGCTGGTGTGTTTGGTCAGAAGCGCTCGCATTCGGAACGCTTTGGACTGGGTACGCGAGATTCGATCCGCTGATTTTCCAACGCCGCGGATCGTAACAGACATAGAGGTTGATCTGCTCCATGAGGCTGGCGACATTGGCACCGCTGTCGCTCGATTGGAAGAAATCTGCTCAAGAGGGGACGCTTCATCGTTTGACTTAGTGAGGTTAGGCGCTGCACAGTTCCGCTACGGCAAACAAAATGATGCCCTTGAAACGATCGACAGTATCAAGACATTGGAGCTTCGAGACCAACCGTCTTATATGCTGCTTCTGGCCCAACTGAAACAACAACTCGATGTGTCTGGTTATTTGGATGACGCGTATTTGGCGCGTCAAATTGGTGCGAGCCATCCTGACGTTCATCTCGGATATTTCGCGATGTTCCAGAGTCAGGAAAAGGAATGGGAGGAACCTACCGTCGTTGGTCCTGGTTGCGCCGTTCTTTTGAAAGATGGCACAACCGAACAGTGGTGGCACATTCAAGAAGAGTCGGAGGAATTTGGTTTCCCTGGTTTTCTGGCTAAGGACGAAGAACTGGCCCAAAGTTTGGTTGGAAAACGCACTGGTGATGTCGTGTTGCTAAAACAGGGGCTAGAAGACCTGTCCTACGAGGTCTCCGCGATACAAAGCAAATACGTTCGTGCATTCCAGGAAACTTTCGAAGAGTTCACTACGCGGTTCCCAGGTAATCCAGGGTTATTTCGGGTAAGTTTCGAAAACAACGATTTCTCGAAGCTCTATGAGACGGTCGATCATCAACACGAGTTGAGTCGTCGAGTCACGGAGATGTACGAGGATGGTAAATTACCTCTTGCCTCTTTTGCTCATTTCTTAGGTCAATCTGAGATCGAGATTTGGCTTTCATGTACTCAATCAGGAAGTGCCAAAGTGCGTTTCGGGTCGGGAACTGCGGAAATCGGAACACAAGTGGATCGGCTCCTCCAGGCGGAGAGTATAGTCCTAGATCTGGTCGCTTTGCTATCAGTTCGCGAATTGGGGTTGTCCGATTTTTTGCGGGCTCGTTTCCCACGTGTCGCTGTGCCACAACTTGTAATCGACGAGATCCAAAAGCAATATTCGTTAGTTAACGGTTGCTCAACGGGCACCCGAAGGTTGGTTGGGGAAATCAAGTGAAGGGGGATACGCTTTTACGGACGTGACTGAACAAAGCTGGAATGAGAGGAGAGGATACTTGCACTCTCTTTTGGAGTTCGCGGAATCTTTCGACCGGATACCGTCGTATCCATTGTTGGACGTAGCCGAGCGCTCGAAGCTAATTGATGTGATTACATTGCACGGTGCCGGCGCGATTTTTGCGGGTGAAGAGACTGATGAGGGATGTGTGATCGTTTCGGATGACCTCGGACTGTCCGAATTGGCTCAATCGTACGAGATAAAAACCTTCAACACTCAAGCAGTTCTTATGGAGTTGGTTCGTTCCGAAACTATCACCGAAGAATTCTATTCATCTGCGATTGAACGCCTTGCTTCGTTAAATTATTGGTTCTTGAGAGTCCGTTCGGATGACATTGTTCGTAGTCTTGAGGCGAACTCCTTTAGGACATCCGATGGAACGCGTGCAATGTTAAAGACACTTGAGGGACCGGGCTGTTCAGAGGAGTCCGCGTTGTCGGTCGGAATCGATTTGATGGTTTCACTTGCTGTCGGGGCACCCCTGCTACAAGCTGAAATGATCCTAAATGCCGTGATTGCAGCGTTGAGACATGGTCGGGACGGTAATCGAATACTGCGCAGATTCAGAGACGAAATCTCGCAAAGATTGTACCTTTTACCTCTTCGAAGGGATCAGATTCTGCGCGTGATAGACCTACATATGCAGATTTGAGCTGGTGGTCTTTTGGTGTTTCCCGCCTCGGCGGGCATCCCCAGATCGTATCACTGCGTTCGCTCGCGCCCACTTTCGCTTCGCGAAGGGGGCGAGCAGGTCACAGACCTGCCTCTACCTCATTTTCCGTCCACCCTTGAATGGACGTTCCGTCCGCTGAAGCGCTTGCTTTCGCAGGAATGCCGGAAGAGGACCCGGAATGAAGGGGGCTGCTGGTCTTCTCGCCTTACGGCGGTCCTTCCCTTGCCTCTCCTGAAGGCGGAGGAGGTCTTACAGCAAATCTAATCTATTAGAGATATGGTGGGGCCGGTGGCGTCGTGCTACCTTTTTACGACGACATGCCGATCGCTAATCGTGCGACGGTTGCCACCTAACCCGTAAGAAGAGAAATGACCGACAACACCCGCCCCAACATCGTCTACATCCAGTCGGACCAGCACAATCCTGCGGTGATAGGAGCATACGGCGATGAGGTTGTCGACACGCCAAACCTTGATCGTCTTGCCGCCAACGGAGCGATTTTCACGGCTGCATATTGCGGTTCACCCATCTGTGTTCCGTCGCGGACGGCTCTCGTCACAGGCCGGTATCCGTACGAGACAGAGGTTTGGACGAACGACCAGATACTGAGTTCGGCTGTTCCCACTTACGCCCACTCGTTGGGCGCTGCTGGATACGATCCCGTCCAGATCGGCCGCATGCACTTCAACGGGATGGACCAGTTGCATGGATTCTCGCGACGCTACGTCGGCGATCACAGCCCAAACTACCCGGGCAGTCCGAGGCCGGTTGATCACGGTGAGTTGCATGGTACTGCTGGCCCCGCTCGCGTCAGCTTGGAAGCATCGGGCAGAGGACAGAGCGCCTACGAAGTGCACGACGAATACGTCACACAATCGGCAGTCGATTACATCAACAACAAAGGGATCACCCGACGCTCAGGTCTCGACGACTCGCCGTTGTGCTTATCCATCGGCCTGATGCTTCCACACCAACCGTTCGTTGCCCGCGCCGCCGACTACGACAAATACGACGGCCGCGTCCCCATGCCGACTGTCCCAGCCGAACCCATCGAGGACTGCCACCCATACATCCAGTGGTGGCGAGAACGCACCGGCATCGTAGAGGTCACCGACGAAGAGATCATGCGCTCCCGAATCGCTTACTGGGCACTCTGCGATCGCACCGACCAGCTCATCGGCGAAATCCTCGACGCCCTCGACGCCAACGGCTACATGGACAACACCATCATCATCTACACCTCCGACCACGGCGAGCAAGTCGGCGAGCACGGCCTCTGGTGGAAGCAGACCTTCTACGAAGACTCTTCCCGCGTCCCTGCCATAGTCTCATGGCCCGGACACTTAGCCGAAGGCCGCGTCATCGACACCCCAATCGACCAGTTCGACCTAGCCGCAACCATGCTAGACGCTGGCGGCGCACAACCCCTGCCTCAATCCCACGGAATGAGCGTCATCGAACTCATCAATAACCCAGAAACCACAGAATGGAAAGACGCCGTATTCAGCGAATACTGCATGAACGACTCCGCCGTCGGCTCCGGCATGTCCGCCAATCTCGGTGGGGCGGATGTACACGCTCGTCCCGGCGGTGTCCAAAACCGCATGGTCCGATCCGGCAACTGGAAACTCAACTACTACCACGGCTTCGAACCCCAACTCTTCAACCTAGCCGAAGACCCCCACGAATTGAACGATAGGGCGCAGGATCCGAGCTGCAAAGGCGTGCGCGATGAGTTGATGGATCGAGTCCTAAACGGTTGGGATCCAGACCACATCGCCGAACGGATGCGCATCCTCAAATCCGAACAAGAACTCATGGAGCAGTGGGCCAAAAACATCGATCCGCCCGATTCGCTCAGGTGGGATCTGCGTCCCGAGATGGACTATCTGGATTGAGCGTTGTGCGCTCCTAAGGGATAACCCACATCATTCCGGCGGAAGCCGGCCGCTCGCGGGACGGAACGTCCATCCAGAGGGGTAGGACGACGGGACATGCTACGCGAAACGAGTGGCGGCCGCCCCTTTTGACGCGTTGTGCAAACACCCCCCAAATGCCGAACTCCTCAATTTTTCGGGGAACGCCCAGCTTGGTTTGGATCGGGTTCAGGTTGTGCGTTCGCTTAATATTGGAAAATCAATTGCCGGTCCCAGTATGACCCAACTCAAAGGACAGACCTTCGGATGCTAGCTCATACGTGGCAGCCAATCACGGGGCTTGAAGCCGAATACTTGGGTTTTGATTTCGAAGAGATCGACGCTTTGCAGGTTCAGTGGTCGGCCTATCGCCGACGCCGCGAGGACGACGAACCTGATGCCTACAAGTCGTTCGTTGAACGTGTTCACCGTAGATGGGCAATCGAAACCGGGATCATCGAGGGCATATACAACATTGACCGTGGCACAACGCAGACGCTGGTCGAAAGAGGATTGACGGCAGAATTCATCGAGTTTGGCACTACCGACCGCGATCCACGCGATCTGATTGCCGTGTTGCACGACCACCGTGACGCGGCCGAATTTGTAACAGATGTCATCCGACAGCAAATGCCGCTTTCCAAACACTACATCAGGCAACTGCATCAGATCCTGCTTCGCAACCAAGACTCATACTTCGCTTACGATCAATTCGAAAGACTGATCGAAACTCCCCTGAATCGCGGCGGCTTCAAGAGTCTACCCAACAATCCCACACGTACCGACGGTTTGGTACACGAATACTGTCCACCGATACAAGTCGACAGTGAGTTGGACAATCTCATCAGCAATTACGGCCTTTACACATCGAACGACGGCAAGTTTCATCCGCTGTTGACGGCTGCTTGGTTGCATCACAGATTCACTCAAATACATCCTTTCCAAGATGGGAACGGACGCGTGGCACGAGCACTGTTGACGTGGCATCTAGTACGAGAAAACTACCTTCCGATCGTTATCTCGCGAGACGAAAAAGACCGTTACATCGACGCTCTAGAGTGTGCGGACGCGGGCGATCTGAATCCGTTCGTCGGTTTCCTCGTCCGCTTGCAACGGGGAATCATCTTGGAGGCGTTGGGCGAACCGGTGACGACTCAAGTGCCGAACGTCTTCACGCAAGTACTCGATAACATCGCCGATCGGGTTGAAAGCCGATTTGAGCGCGACCGTATGTTGTTACGCAGTGTGAACCAGGTGGCCATTGCCTTGCGAGACGCTACTGAAGTCGATCTGGAAAACCGTGCCTCGGAAATTATATGCCGATTGAGTGAATCGGGACTTGCGGTCAATGCGAGAACAGAGCGCGGAGGTCCCGAGAACGACAAGGGCCACTGGTATCAAAACCAAGTGCTTCAAACCGCTAAGGACGCGCAACACTGGGTTAATTTGAACGAAGACAGGTTCTTTGCCAAGTTATCGATAACCCCCGAAGATCGTTCGCGTGCGCCTCGCCTCGTGTTCGTGGTCTCGCTGCATCACGTCGGACGTCAGTTGACCGGGATAATGGCGGCAACTGCATTTGCGCAGATTTTCGGGCTCGGTAACGGTATTTCCGAAGATCAGGACGAACCCAACACACAAGATTTCAAGAATTGCACGGTCGAGCCGTTCACTTTCACCACGGCACAAGACATACAAGGCAAAACGCGTAGATTCGAACAGTGGGTTCAAGAGTCTCTCGCTGTGGCATTGGCATACTGGGGTGAATATCTCTCCTGACGCATCACCCGGTATGGACGATTGCATATTCACGCCTGTTAACGACCGTTGTGTCCCTTGCCTGAGTTGCTAGCGGGGTCCCACTGCCAGATCATTCAAGATGGCCTGTGTGAAAGCGATGCCGCTGGGCTGATCCACGCTTCGACTTCGTCTGGATGGGATTTTTCATTGGCGAATCGATTTAGCCAATATATCCCCGCGTATAGGAAACCGAACACAATCGCGGCGTAGCCGATCACCGCAAACCAGTACGTCCACAACCAGTCCCGAATCAGCGAACCGCTAGAAATGTAGGTCTGGTCTGCCGTCGGGTCTGCGATCACGGCCAACGTGTCGTCGATGAACAGCAGATTGGCGGGGAATCGGTAGTGGAACGCCGCGAGCAATCCCGCGGTCAGCAATACGCAAGGCACGACAAAGGCCGCCCACTTAGCCAGCGTGTCGACCTTCGGCATGGCATTGTCGAACAGGAATGATGGTTTTGCGATCGCTATCGTCAAATAAGAGATCCCCAAAGCGACCGTGAGGTCTCGTACGATATTGACGGCCCTTGAGATTGCCAACCCTTGATCGGAGAGCGCGAGATTGACGGGATCGAACCACCGAGAAACCGCCAGCAACCATCCGTGGTAACCAAACGTTATTGTCAGTCCGATCAAAGCGACCAGCGCGACGCAGACCCCAACGATCCTCCTAATCGCGTTCGAGGATGCCGACGCTACGGTCCACAATGCGGCGGAAACGATACATCCGACCAATCCGAGCGTCACCACCTGCGTCGCGAATCGCAGGGCGAAGTCAAACGTCAATCGATGAGTCGGCGCATTGCGATGCTGGAAATATAGGTCCAAGCAACGTTGCCCCGCATCAATTTCCAGCTGTTCCTGTGATGCCCACCTCAAGGTACTGAGTCTTGAACTCAGTTCATTGGCACAATGCGATGCCTCGATTCTGCCTTGTACGGATTGTGCCAACCCGCTTTGGTAATCGCCAGTCCAATCCTGCGCCAGTTCTCTAACGATTGGCACCGCCTCAGCAACGGCAAAACGCGTGATAGCAATAGCCACGACGATCCCGATGATCGCTAGGAGCAATCGTCGCCTTCTCGCGCTCGCAGCGTCGTCGATTGAAATTTCCGTCGCGGGAGTGGTCATCGAATTCGATTTGAATCTGCACAGAATGTGATGGACAACCCACCAAGTCGCTAATGACACGAACGAGATCGGAACCAAAACCATCGGCATGAGCGGACTGATCATGCCGATATGCTCGAAAAGATAGTCAGGCTCGTATGCCCATGTGGTCGCGGCATTTTGGACGGATGTCGTTCCAGAACGAAAGAAAACTAAGGCGGCGCTAGACAACGCGGCTAATGCGACCCACGGCGCCAGGGAGAATAGCTGTATTCGAAGTTGACGACAAAAACCATGGTTGGAGTTATCGCTACCGACGGTTGAAAACCAAGAGGATCGAGATGTGTCGTCGAATCGATAGGCGATCGCGACGATGGCAAGCGTTATCACAGCCGTGGCGCTGGAAAGTGCTACAAACGCTGACCACGCCTCGTCATTGCCGCCCCCAGCGCCAGAATGAATCACGCCGAAAACGTACAGCGTAAGTGGTTCGGAGAGTAATAAGATACCGAACGGTACGAAGGTGACACTCGCGATCAGGTAGGCAATCAACCGTCCTCTTCGACGCCAACCATTGATCACGGCACCGACGACCGCCCCCAAGACCACGCCTACGAAGACGCTTGGGCCAACGATCAACAACGATGTTCGTGCACCGTGTAGCAGCCTAGAGAATATGTCTCGGCCGTTGTGATCAGTGCCGAGGATGTGGTTGGCGCTGCAATCTGAAGAACGTGACGCCGGATCTTGGGCGATGGTCAACGCGTCGATCGCGAGCGGGGGACATAATCGGTTGGCCACCGTGCCTCTGTTGGGTTCGAAAGGCGCGAGAGTCGGGCCGAAGATCCCGACAACAAGGTATAGCGCGATGATTACAGCAGGAACCGCATGCCAGCCATTCAACGCTGACAACATCTTTCTCACCGTGCTGCGGCGCTTGATGTCGATCGGCGGCTCTGGTCCCGTTGGAGGTTCCGGGCGAGAAATTTCGGCGTCAGTCGGCTGCATGATCCTGGCGAATTGCTATCTTTTCCATCGTCAGGATGCTCGTCAAACAGGCTAATCTAACTGCCGCAGGTTGGGGTCCCAGCGGTCGCGCATCCAGTCGCCGACGAAGTTGCCGGCCATTACGACTAGGAAGATGGCCATGCCGGGAATGGCGGACAGCCACCATGAGTCGCCGATGTATTCTCGGCCATTGGCGACCATTGCTCCCCATGCCGGTGTGGGCGGCGGTATGCCTACGGCCAAGTAGCTCAACGTCGCTTCTGTGAGGATGATGCCTCCGACGCCAAGGGTGGCGCTAACAACGACGATATTGATGACGCCAGGGAGGATGTGACGCAACAGGATGTGTGCGGATGATGCTCCTGCGACGCGTGCGAATTGGACGTAATCAGATTCGCGAAGGCTCAGGGTTTGGGCTCTAACGAGGCGAACCGCACCGGGCCAAGAAATCAGAGCCAGCAGGGCGATAAGGATTTTGAGGTCCTGTCCGAAGATGCTTACAACGATCAACGCGAGCATGATGAAGGGCAGCGCAGCCCAGATGTCGACGATGCGCATGATGATCTCGTCGGTGTGTCTGCCGAAGTAGCCAGCCAACAGGCCGCACGTGGTGCCTACAGTCACGCCGACGGTTATAGACACCACGACCACCAAAGCGGAGATCCTTGCACCGTGGATGATGCGACTGAGTAGGTCGCGACCGATGAAATCGCTGCCGAGGATATAGAACTGGCCTGACTGACCGGTTGACAACGGAGCGGTGTTGCGATCGAGGAGGTTGTTGACGTACGGATCTTGAGGGGCGACTTGATCTGCGAAGACCGCGCTCACGATGAGAGTGAGGATTATGAACGCAGGGATTATGGGCCAGCGACGCAGAATGTAGAAGCCGTAACCGAGCCAGCCGAGGGTGTGACGGCGATTGACCGCCGTCGGCGCGGCCGCAGCGTCTGCTATGACTCGTTCTTGAGATTGTGTTGCCATCGTTGGTCTACGCGTAGCGAATCCTAGGATCAAGGATTGCGTAAAGAACGTCCATCGTCAGCACTACGATCACGTAGAGAACAACGGTCAAGAAGGTGATCGCGGAGATAAGCGGGAAGTCGTTGCCTTGCACCGCTTGGACTGCGACGCGACCGAGGCCGGGCCACGAGAACACGGTTTCAATGACGGTCGTGCCGTTGATGAATCCGATGAGTATCAACCCAGAGAGCGTCAGCGGGGGGATTATGGCGTTGCGAAATGCGTGTTTCCAGATCACCCGGTTGTATTCGACGCCTTTTGCACGCGCAAATTTGACGTACTCAGATTCGAGCACTTCGAGCATCGACGACCTTGTAAGTCTGAGATACGCGGCTGCGGGCAACCATCCGAGAACGATCGACGGCAATACGTAGTTGCTAACGGCAAAGCCATCCCCACGAGTGCCAGCCGGCAACCACTCCAGTTCCCCTGAAAAAATCAGGATTGCCATTATGCCTACCCAGAAAACGGGAGCCGCTTGACCAACCAAAGCTATGCCGCGGGCTACGTAGTCGAGGAGGCGACCTCGCTGCACGGCAGACACTATGCCTAACGGCACACCCAATATAGTTCCGAATGTCCAAGCGATTATGCCGAGTTGGATCGATGTCCAAAACCGTTCTCGTACGACGGTGATGACCGGGCGTTGGTGAATGAGGCTGTCACCGTATTGGCCTCGGAGGTATCGACCGACCCAGATGACGTATTGGAATACGACGGGTTGATCGAGCGCGAGCTCTTTTCTGAATCGCTCGCGAGTTTCCTCAGCGAGTGCGCCGCCGTATTCATCCAAATACAGGTCTAGCGGATCGCCAGACAGACGCGAAAGGACAAAAATCACTAGCAACGCGCCAAGGATCGCGATGATTCCGTAAAGAACTCGGCGGGCTAGGAAACTACGCATCGGATAGCAGATTAACGGTAGTGGCAGGTGCAGGTTTCAAACCTGCACCTGCCACTACATGGCGGATGAGACGCCGGATTTTGGCAATCAGGCGTCCCATTGTCGATGAAAGACGCGCTAGGGCTGCCAGTCAACCTCTTCGAGGTTGAACCATCCACAACCGCCGATACACATCTGCGGTGGGATTGGCCAGCTCTTGATCTTCTCACCGTCGAAGGTGTTGAACGCGGGTTGCTCGTTCACGCCAACGTTGATGGAGACCTCGCGTGCGTAGTCGAAGTGCTCGATGGCGAGTTCGGTACGCTTGCGCCGGTCGAGTTCCTTCGTCATCTGGTCGAAGATCTCGTCCCATCGTGGCAAGATGCTAGCGGCGCAAATCGTGCCGCCGATCTTGTGTGAGGTCGTCTCGTTCGACTTCGGAAGGTCGACGCTCAACGCCGAGAAACTGTCACCACAGGTCCGGTATTGGATCTGGTTAAACGACAGGTTCACGAGGTTCGGACGGTGTTCCGAGTATGGCGAATGGTCGAGGCTGACTCTTACGTTAAGAGTGGCAAGCCATTCGGCGGCGATTGCTTCGACGATCTCTTGGTGCGTTCCCACGCCGGTCCAGATCGTTACTTCGAAGCCGTCGCTCCAACCTGCTTCGGCCATAAGACGTTTGGCTTCGTCGCGGTCGAAGTTGTAGGCCCAACCGTGTGACTCGGCGTTTTCGGCCCAAGTCTGCGAGTTGACCGACAGGTTGGTGATGTGGTTGACGTAACCGAGGCCGTTAAGGATGGCGGCGTTGATGCCTTCGCGGTCGACCGCGGCTGCCAAGGCTTGTCGAACATTGATAGCTGATTGCATCGACTCTTCGTTGCCGTACTCACCTACCCAAGGCAGGGACGTGTCGTAACCCGGTCGGTCCAACTCGGTACCCTCTGTGAAGTGATGGGTTTGCCAGTAGTTTCCGCCGAAGTAAAGTCCGTTCATGCGGGCAGCCGTCGGGTTGGCAGTGAAGCCTGCTTCGACGAGTCCGGGAACGTCTTTTAGGGCAATGTTCGCAGCGTGTGCCTGGCCGGTCTCGAGCATTGTCTTTCGGACGGCGGCTTCTGGGACGGCGAGGATCTCAACTCGTGCCATCTCCGGAACCTTGCGCCAGTGCGCTGACTGCGCGTTCAGGACGGCGCGGTCGTCGGATGACCAAGTCTCGAAGACAAAGGGGCCAGTGCCAACGAATACGTCGACCATGCCCTCAGGTCCGTATTCGTCGAATACCTTCTTGCTGTGCACGCCCATGCTCTGCCAGTACGGGCTGAGGTTGCGGCGTAGGACTCCGACTTCCCAAATGTTGACGTGCATGCGGACCTTGCTCGGGTCGATGACCTCAAACTCTGTGGCCATGGCTCGGAAGTCTCCGGCCTGGTCGTGTCGGGAGTCGGGGTTAGTGTTGGGGTTCGCGTTGTTGAAACTCCACGCAACGTCTTCGGCGGTCATTTCGCCGTAGCCGTTGTGGAAGCTAACTCCACGGCGGATGTCGAAGTCGACCCATGTCTGATCGTCAGCTACGGTCCAATCCGTGGCTAGTCTCGGTACTGCGTTCGCGCTCGAGTCGAGCCAGAGCAGAGTTTCGTACGCTCCCATGCGGAACTTCTGGTTACCGCAGCCAGGCACACATTGCTCGGGATATCCGACTGGAACGCCGACACCGCCTTCGGCGATGATCACGGTGCCTTGCGGGTTGCCAGTTACGAGTTCGCCGTCCGGCGCCATCGCTTCGACTTCCACGATGACGGTTTGGACGACCGGGACTTCGACTTCGCGTTCGACGACGACGGTCTCTACGACACGTTCGCCCTCTTTCTCGACGACAACTTCCTTTTCGACGACGACGGTCTGGACGACGGTTTCACCAGCGACCTGGACCTCTTTTTCGACGACGACGGTCTGAACCACCTCGACCTCGACTTCAACCTCTTTCTCGACGACGACGGTCTGGACGACGGTTTCGCCTTCACGTTCGACGACGACTTCCTTTTCGACGACGACGGTCTGGATGACAGTCTCGGTAACGGTTTCACCACAGGCGACAACGACCGATGCCACGAGTATGGCGGGCAGCAATACGAGTGCCGCTATCCGCGATCTCTTTGACAAGAGCTTCATTCTTAACCTCCTAAGCTAAGGGAAGGGTTGGGTCGGCAAATGCTTGACGTCCACCGGGAGTCTCAAACGGTATCCGCGGCGAAACCGCCAAGGTTGCCGACACTTTTGGGAATGTATACCACAGATGGCAGTAATCGCATAGCGATCAGCGGCGGAAATCGCTGTTTGGAGTGCGATTCTCGAAGAAATTCACGACGTAACGAAGCTACAACTCGGCAACTCTGACCGAGTTGAAGTACTGCCAGTCCCAGACAGCCCCCCATCCGGGCCGGTTAGGCGGAGTCACCTTGCCGTTCTGCGGGATCGGAGGATTCAGCAGGCCGATCTCGCGTCCCAATTCGTCGCGTGAGCCGCCGGGGAAGTATTCGTAGTAGGAGGTGTTGGGTATGGCGCAGACCATGTGTGTGTGGACGAGGCCGAACAGACCGCCGGGGCCGTTGAGTTCGACGTTGGTACCGTGGTCCGCGGCATGTTGCGCGAGGTCGAGGAGGGCGGTAGTGCCGTGCCTGGCGTGGGCACGGACTAGATCGCACGCACCTTGTTCCAACCAGACCTTCGAGATTTCAGGTTCATGCATCAGGGTTTCCAGGGCCATCACAGGGATTTCGAGTTCGTCGCAGAGAGTCCGAAGCCCGTTGAAGTCGCGGTCTGGAATGGCTTCTTCGAACCATCGGTAGCCGTGGGCTTCGAGTGCGTGCCCAGCGACAAGCGCATCTTCAAGGTCGTATCGAGCACCTGCGGCATCGTGCATGATATCGACGTCATCGCCGACGGTACGTCGGATCTCACCAAACCAGTAGGCATTTTTGGACACTGGCCACGAGAGGTGGTCTTTGACGGCTGTGAAGCCAAGCGAGAGCGCATGTTGGCAGTCTTCGATTGCGGACTCGAGTGTGCCTCCACCGCGGTAGTTGTAGTACGCAGGGGCGGAGTTGCGAGACGCACCGATGAGTTGATGAACGGGTTTATTGGCGGCTTTCCCCGCGATGTCCCACAGACAGTTGTCGAAAGCGCCGAACGATCCGGGCATGGTGAAGATGTGCCGAGTCGCGGTGCGGAGTTTTGAATCCAGACGTTCGCGTTCCAAGGGGTTTTCGCCGATCGCCAGATGTCGTAAATGTTCGAGATCGATCTGCCGCATCGTCGTGTAACGAGCGTCGCCGACGGTGCAAACGCCTTCGATGCCTTCATCGGTGAGTACGTGCAGGACGTGGTACTCGGTCGGACTAGGCCGCGTCGGACGCGATCGCCATACCTCGCGGTCTCTTAACTGCTCGAGTTCCAGATTGAAGAACGGTGTCTGGGTAGGTAGCTCGAAGATCGAGAGTCGGATTTCAGAGATTCTCAAGCGACTACTCTTCGGGCATATGCGCGCGGGTTCCGGTTTTCGCCGTAATGACGATTGTTTTCGCCGGAACGAGGGTTAGGACCACGGCTTAGGCGCGTTCTTTGAGCCTCGGATTCGCCCACTCGTCAAGGCCTATAGAGGCGATGAAGAGTCCGGCGAAAAGGACGATGAAGATTACGATGGGCGAACCCCACCACCACCACATACCTCGTATGACGGCGTTGTAGAAGTTCTGCCAGTAGAGGATGTTGCCGAGCGTCGAAATGTGTGTCGCACCGAGGCCGAGGAACTCTAATCCGACCGCCGCCAAGATTGCACCGATGAGCGATCCTACGAATGCGGCGAGAAGGAATGGCATGAGGTTGGGCATCAACTCGAAGAAGACGATGTATATGCCTTTTTCGCCGGACATCCTGGCGATTTCAACGTACTGTCGTTCCCTCAAAGACAATACTTGGGCGCGGATAACGCGCGCGGCTCCCATCCACGCAAACGCCGCGATGACCATGGCCATAGCTTCAAGTGTCAGAACATCGACCATGCTTGCCAGAACGATCAGCACGAGCAATCCCGGCACCGCCATGGCGATGTCAGTGACTGTTCTCAGAACCGTGTCTATCCATCCCCCGTAGTAACCGGCGATGAATCCCACCGAGGCGCCGATGAACACTCCGAGGGCCCCGGCCAGGACACCAACCCTTAGCGATTGAGGCGTGGCCTCGATGAGCCAGGCGAGCATGTCGCGCCCTTGCGCGTCGGTACCCAACCAGTTCTCGGCTGACGGTGGTTGACCGGGAGGGATAAAGGAACCGACTTCGGCACGTTCTAGATCGACGAAGAAGGGTCCTATGTAACCGAATGCGACGATGATTAGGACGAGGAACAACCCGACCGTGATCTTCATGTTGTACAGGAAGAACCGATAGGTCCGGGTCGCGAAACCAATCGAAACAATCGCGGCTGACGCTGTCTCGTCTGACGGCGTCGAGGATTCGGTTATCTGTTCGACGGTCATGTTCTGTTGTACGAGATCCTAGGATCGATGAAGGGATAAATCAGATCCATCACGAGTAGAGCGAAGGCGACGGCGAACGTAGTGATGAGCGTTATGCCTTGGATCAAGAAGTAGTCGCTCCCGCCAATCGCGTCCCTGAGCAGCAGACCGATGCCCGGGTAGTTAAACACGATTTCAACGAGCAACAGTCCGCCGACGACACTGGCGAGCGACAGCGCGAAGCTGGTGGTCTGCGGCAACAGCACGTTGCGCACCGCGTATCCGAAGAAAATTCGGCGCTCCTTCAAACCTTTGGCATCGCCCATAACCATGTAGTCTTCTCCGGCGGTCGTGACCATCATGGCCCGCATTCCCAAGCCCCAAAGTCCTGTGCTGGCGACTATGACAGCACCTGCTGGAAGGGTTGCGTGTTTAACCAGCTGCCAGAGAGTTTCCAAGTTCCATCCGGGAATGAAACCTGGATCGACTCCGAACGCGGTGGGGAAAATCTTCCAGTGGACACCCAAGAAAAACTGTAGGGCCAAACCGAACAAGAAAAAGGGAACGGCGGCGGTAACCATCAGCACAGGCAGGGTAAATTGGACAAGCAGGAACGATTTCCGCCACGCGATCATCGCTCCAACCAACGAACCGAACAGCATCGCTATCACTGTAGTCACCAAAGCGATTCCGATGCTCCATGGAAGCGCGGCCGAGATTAAGTCGGCGACCGTTGACGGGTACTTCGCCATCGAGTATCCCAGATCGCCTCTCAACAGGTTTTTCAAATAAGTGGCGTACTGGATATGCAATGGTCCGTCGAGCTGAAACTTTGCTCGGTACGCCTCTACGATGGGACCGATATCGCCGCCCGTATTGCCGGCTTGAGCCTCCAGAGCCAACACTTTGGCTTCAATGGGGTCGCCCGGAGCCAACCGGGTGAGCAGGAATATAAGGGTCACGACAACCCCGACGGTGAGCACGAAAAGTAGCAATCTTCGAGCGATGTATGCAGGATTCATGCTGCGTTGCTTCGGTTCAACCGCTTTCTACAGCGGTTTCGGCTTTCTTGGTTTTCGGTAAACGCTGACGTTAAGTTAAACGGATTGCCAAGAATAGTCAAGACTCTTTGTTCGTGTTCCGTTGTTTGACAAACTGGGCGAATTCCGTTAGCGTAAGCATGTCGCTTTAGATATGTTCGAGCGGCGGTTGGATGTTGCAAAGCTCGACAGCATTGGAACACCGGTCGGATTAATGTCCTGAAGATCGATTCCGCGGCCAGTGCCGCGAGGAGGTCAACGAAGATCATGCGATTTAAGAAATGGAGCCCAGCGGGGCTATTGGCGGCGTTTGCCTCCTTAGTCGCTCTGGCGGTAGTCGCCGGGTGTGGAGGAACTGAAACGGTCGTCCAGACCGTCGTCGTCAGGGAGGAAGTCGCCGTCGAAGTACCGGTGACGGTCGAGGTTGAGAAGGAAGTCCTGGTTGAGGGCGAGACGGTCGTCCAGACGGTAGTCGTCGAGAAGGAAGTCATGGTAGAGGGCGAGACAGTCGTTCAGACAGTCGTCGTCGAGAAGGAAGTCCTGGTAGAGGGCGAGACGGTCGTCCAGACAGTCGTCGTCGAGAAGGAAGTTCTGGTCCAAGGTGAGACGGTCGTGCAGACGGTCGTCGTCGAGAAGGAGAGGGAGGTTGTCGTCGAGGTAACCCCGACTCCGGACCCGGGCGCGCTGAAGGACGTTCCGCGTAACCGGACGGTCGTATTGACACACTGGAGCGACTCCTACCGCACGCAGCACGACAACGTTGAAAACTTCAACTGCTGGTTGCCTGGCAACTCGCACTGCCGCCACATCACGGAGAAGGGATTGGTCGAATATCTCTTCTACACGAACTTGAACGAAGGCGACATCATCCCTTGGCTCGGAGAATCGTACCAATACAACGACTCGCTCGATTCGATCGATGTCAAGATCCGAGAAGGCGCGAAGTGGTCTGACGGTGTGGCGTTCACCGCCCACGACGTGAAATTCACGATCGACATGGTTAGGGAGAACGCCCCCGACCTGAACCGCTCGACCCACTGGAACGACATGATCAGCAGCGTTGAAGTCCACGACGACTACAACCTGACGATCAACCTCTCTCGTCCTGACCCAAGATTCTTCCAGACACAGTTCGGTTTCGGTTGGGAGAACCACGTTCCTATCGTGCCGAAGCACGTGTGGGAGAACGAGGACCCGTTGACGTTCAACTTCTACGACCCGGCCAAGGGTTGGCCCTTGGGCACCGGCGCATTTAAGTTGTCGCTATCGACGCCTGAGGTTCAAATCTACGACCGACGTGACGACTGGTGGGCTGCGGAGATCGGGTTCCACCCACTTCCGCAAGTCGAGAGGCTCCAGTACATCCCAGTGGCCAACGACGACATCGCTGGTCAGCTCTACATCAACAACCAGCTTGACGCTGGCCCGCCGCTGCTGAAAGGCACGTTCGAAGCTGCAAAAGGCTTCAACGACGCATTGAGGTCTTGGAACGACGTAGGTCCGGTCTGGGGTGCTCCTGACGGATGTAACTTCGTCTTGATCCTGAACAACCAGAAGAAGCACTTCCAAAGCGCGGATGTTCGCTGGGCGATCAACCACGCCATCGACCGTAACGAGATCACTGGCCTCGCGTATGAGGGCGGTGTCCCGCCGGTAGTTGTTCCGATCTCATCCTACGGCGTCAAGCAGTACTTGCCTCTGATGCAGGACATCTTGGACAAGTACAACGCGAACGACCCCGACCCGGCAAAAGTTGAGGCTCGGATGACCACCGCCGGTTACTCGAAGGACTCGGAAGGCTTCTGGACCAAGGACGGCGAGCGCGTAGAGATCACGCTTGAGATCCCGTCGTGGATGAGGCCGCAAGGTCCGTTCCTCGAGAAGCAGCTGCAAGCTGGCGGTTTCGACGCCGTATTCAAGCAGGGTGAGCCGGCGACGATCGGCGACCGCCTGCGAATGGGTGAGACCGAGGTCGTATGGGTGCAGTGCGGATCGATCAACGAGCCGTACGATACCTTCAGGTCCTACCACTCTAAGAACTCGGCACCTCCGGGTGAGAACTACCAAGGCGCGGTCCAAGGCGGACGTTACGAGAACCCCGAGATGGACGCGCTCATCGATGAGATGGAAGGTATGCTCCACTCGCCGGACGACCCGCGCTACGTCGAACTCGCACGACAAGCGATGGAACTGTTCCTGCGTGACATGCCGGTAATCCACATCGCGGAAGAACTCCACGTAATCGTGCACAACACGCACTACTGGAAGGGCTGGCCCGGCGTCGAAGACCCCTACGTTGCGCCATACCCGCCGTGGAACGGTTGGTACCTGATCACCCTGAACCTGGAGCCGACTGGCAACTAGTGCAGAAGAAAAGATCGACTCGGCGAAAACCGAGTTGACTAGGAGCGGGTTGCGGCAAATGTCGCGACCCGCTCTTTGTTTTAGGATTCGGCCCTATGTCGATCAGTCAAACGGTTCGCGTCAGTTTAGGCTTCTCTCTGATATTGACAATATCCGGGAGCTTAGCTGCCCTGTTGATAGCGACTGGTTGCACAACCGCACCGCCTGAAATCGTCGAACGAGCGGTGGAAACCAAACGGGTGGTAACGGTACTCGTCCCGGTCCCGCAGACGGTTGAAAAGGCGGTCACAGTCGAGATACCTTTTCCACAGACGGTAATTGTGGAGCGAGAGGTTACCAAGGAGGTGTCCGTTCCCGAAACTGTGATCGTAGAGCGGGAGGTAACAGTTCCAGAAACAGTCATCGTCGAACGTGAGGTAGTCGTCGAAGTACTGGTTCCAGAGACGGTGGTCGTGGAGCGCGAGGTAGTCATCGAGGTGCCGGTTCCAGAGACGGTGGTCGTGGAGCGCGAGGTGGTCATCGAGGTGCCAGTTCCGGAGACGGTGATTGTGGAACGTGTCGTCGAGGTCCCCATTCCTCAGGAAGGAGATGGCGGGTCGAACGGCGAATCCGTATTGGTTGCAACTGTTGAGGTCACCGTCGAGCCGCCGCGCCGGGAGCCTACTGAAACAGTGGGTGACACGGTTTACGAGGATGACGACTTCCCACGTAATCGCACGCTGGTGGTAACTCACTGGAGCGATTCTTTCAGTTCGGAGCACGAGGACATCTCGAACTTCAACTGGTGGCTGCCGGGGAATTCACACGCTAGACATGCAGCAGAGAAAGGACTAATCGAACACCTTTTTTACACGAACCTGAACGATGGTCAGATAATCCCCTGGCTTGGCGAGTCGTTCGAGTACAACGATTCGTTTGACTCCGTTGATGTCAGAATCCGCGAGGGTGTCAAATGGTCGGATGGCGTAGATTTCACGGCGCACGACGTTAAGTTCACGATTGACATGGTCAGGGACAATGCCCCAGATCTGAAGCATTCGAATTTGTGGAATGACATGATCACGAGTGTTGACATTCACGACGACCGTAATTTGACGATCAACCTTTCGCGATCTGATCCGAGGTTCTTCCAAACGCAATTCGGATTTGGCTGGGAGAACCACGTGCCTATCGTTCCAAAGCACGTGTGGGAGAACCAAAACCCGCTCACGTTCACCAACTTCGATCCTGCCAATGGTTGGCCCTTGGGCACAGGTGCGTTCAAGCTATCGCGTTCAACGCCAGAGGTTCAGATATACGACCGTCGGGATGACTGGTGGGCTTCCGAGATCGGTTTCCACGACCTACCTGAGGTCGAAAGGATCCAATACATACCCGTTGCGAACGAAGAAATCGCGACCCAACTCTACATCGATAACCGGCTCGACGCGGGTCCGCCGTTGCTTAAGGGCGCGTTCGAGGCAGCCAAAAGCTCCAACGACGCGTTGCGATCCTGGCATTTTGAGGGTCCGATTTGGGGTGCACCAGACGGATGTAACTATGTGCTCATCCTGAACAATCAAAAGAAACATTTCTCCGACCGCGACGTTCGGTGGGCGATCAATCATGCGATTGATCGGCAAGAGATCGTAGATTTGGCTCATGGTGGCGGTCTGCTTCCAGTTATAGTTCCGATTTCGTCCCTGGGCGCCGGGCGGTATCTGCCTCTAGTGCAGAGCGCAATCGACAAACACGACCCAGATGATCCGGATCCCTCGAAGGTCGAATCAAGGATGACGCAAGCGGGCTATTCGAGAGATTCTGGAGGTTTTTGGACTAAAGATGGGGAGCGCGTTGAGATCACGCTTGAGGCGCCATCTTGGATTCGGCCAGAACTTCCGGTGCTTGAGAAGCAACTCCGAGAAGGCGGGTTTGACGCGGTGGCCAGAACGGAAAACGGGGCGACGGTCGGTGACCGCCTGAGGATGGGCGAGACGGAAGTCGTTTGGGTGCAGTGCGGGTCCTACCTCGAACCGCATGACACGTTCAAGTCTTATCACTCAAAAAACTCGGCACCTCGGGGCGAAAATGCGTGGGGAGCGGTTCAAGGTGGGCGTTACGAGAATCCTGAGATGGACGTCATTTTGGACGCGATGGAAAGCATGCAGCACTCGCTCGATGATCCGAGATACGTGCGGTTGGCATGGCAGGCGACAGATCTGTTCCTGCGCGACATGCCGGTCATCCACATCGCTGAAGAGCTTCACATCGTTGTGCAGAACACGCATTACTGGACAAATTGGCCCGGGATCGAAAACCCGTATGTCTCGCCTTACCCGCCGTGGAATGCCTGGTACCTGATCACTCTGAACCTGGAACCGACTGGCAACTAGGGCAGGAGAACAGATCGACTCCGTGTAAACCGAGTTGATTAGGAGCGGGTTGCGGCAAACGCCGCAACCCGCTCTTGTCGTTTGTTCGGGTTTCGAATCGTTACTAAATCGACAGCATCGCTACGTCGCTGCGATGTCATGTCGTTGAACCGATAAAACCTGCTCCGTAACGACGAAATCCGTAAAATATAGCCAGCAACACAACGAAAAACTAGAGTAGACTACGGTGTCAAAGGCGAAAAATGACTATGTGTTGATGTCATACGGTATTCGCAAGACCTGCACATTGTCAGTTCGCTGGGCTCGAGATGGATGAGATGACCAAGTTTGGAGGTCTGGAATGATCGCGCGATCCAAGAAACTGAACCCCGCTGCTTCATTGGCAGCGTTTGCGTCCTTCATCGCATTGGCAGTTGTCGCTGGATGTGGCGGCACCGAGACCGTTGTCCAGACGGTTGTCGTTCGAGAGGAAGTGGCCGTCGAAGTTCCGGTGACGGTGGAAGTTGAGAAAGAGGTTTTGGTCGAAGGTGAGACGGTCGTTCAGACGGTGGTCGTGGAGAAGGAAGTCTTGGTCGAAGGCGAGACGGTCGTTCAGACGGTGGTCGTTGAGAAGGAAGTCTTGGTCGAAGGCGAGACGGTTGTGCAGACAGTCGTCGTTGAGAAGGAAGTCTTGGTTCAAGGCGAGACGGTTGTGCAAACCGTCGTCGTTGAGAAGGAGAGAGAGGTCGTCGTTGAGGTCACGCCTACACCTGACCCGGGAGCGATAAAAGACATTCCACGCAACCGGACGTTGGTGATTACGCACTGGAGCGACTCTTACCGAACGCAGCACGACAACGTCGAAAACTTCAACTGGTATCTGCCAGGGAACTCTCACGCGCGGCACGCTGCGGCCAAGGGATTGATCGAGTACCTGTTCTACACAAATCCGAACACCGGCGGGATCTACAACTGGCTGGGCGAATCGTTCGAGTACAACGACACGCTCGACGCCGTCGATGTAAAGGTCAGGGACGGCGCTAAGTGGTCTGACGGCGTCCCGTTCACTGCGCACGACGTTAAGTTCACGATCGACATGGTGGTCTCAAACGCTCCAGAGCTGTACAGATCCAACGTTTGGTCGGATCAGATTGAGAGTGTGACGGTCCACGACGATTTGAATCTGACAATTCATCTCACCCGGCCTGACCCGCGGTTCTTTGGTAACCAATTCGCGACTCCGGTTGGCGCGCACAGTCCCATCGTGCCGAAACATGTTTGGGAGAATGAGGACCCACTCACCTTCAACAACTACGATCCCGCAAAAGGGTGGCCTTTGGGCACTGGTCCGTACAAGCTCGTGCTTACGTCTCCGGAAGTGCAACTGTATGACCGACGTGACGATTGGTGGGGAAGCGAAATCGGTTTCCACGACCCGCCTAAAGTCGAACGCATCCAGTACATACCGGTGGCAAACGACGACATTGCTGGGCAGCTCTATATAAACAACCAATTGGATGCAGGCCCGCCGTTACTGAAAGGCACATTCGAGGCTGCCAAAGGATTCAACGACGCGTTGCGTTCATGGTCCGCGGAAGGCCCGGTGTGGGGCGCTCCTGATGGATGCACGTTCGTATTAATCCTGAACAACCAGAAGAAGCACTTCGCGAGCCCGGATGTTCGTTGGGCAATCAACCATGCGATCAACCGGGACGAGATCACCGAGATCGCTTACGAAGGTGGGATACCTTCGGTGGTGGTACCGATTTCGTCGTTCGGGATCAAGCAATACCTGCCTCTGATGCAGGACTTGATTGACAAATACAACCCGAATGATCCCGATCCTGCGAAGGTTGAAGCGCGGATGACTTCGGCCGGTTATTCCAAGGACTCAGAAGGATATTGGTCGAAAGACGGCGAACGAGTAGACATTACGCTGGAGATTCCGTCGTGGATTCGCCCGCAAGGTCCATTCCTTGAGAAACAGTTGCAAGAGGCAGGATTCGATGCCGTGTTCAAACAAGGTGAACCAGCCACGATTGGCGACCGATTACGGCTAGGCGAAACCGAAGTCGTTTGGGTGCAATGCGGCTCCATCAACGAACCGTACGACACGTTGAGGTCGTTCCACTCGAAAAACTCTGGACTGCCGGGCGAGAAGTACAACGGTGCGGTGCAGGGTGGTCGTTACGAGAATCCCGAGATGGACGCGTTGCTCGACGAGATGGAGGGTATGCTCCACTCAACAGACGATCCGCGATACGTGGAACTGGCCCGGCAAGGCATGGAGCTATTCCTGCGCGATATGCCGGTTATCCACATCGCGGAAGAGTTGCACGTGACGGTTTTCAACACGCGCTACTGGACGAACTGGCCTGGATCAGAGAATCCGTACATGGGCCCGTTCCCGCCTTGGCGCGGCTGGTACCAGATCACACTAAATCTTGAACCAACGGAGTAGAGTGCCGCAAACCTCCGTCGGGTGTGGGTTCGGTTCAATGAACCGGGCGGGTTGCGATGCCATGTCGCAACCCGCCCGATCAGTTTTGCTTTTTGTCAACATAGTGCGGATACCGAGTTGACAAAAACGCGCGCACGGTGTCGATTTCCGAATTGCAAAAATCGCCGCTATCAAATGTCGTGCGACGAAAATCTTCAGTAGACTACTGATTTGTGAACGAATGGGCTGTCCGCGCCAGTTCATCGTGTTTTGGCGCTTGACGGCATCTAATTTCACGGCATCCACGGTCTGAGCGACAGCAACCACAGGAGGATTGGAATGATCTTACGGTCTAATAAATGGAGCCCAGCCGCTTTCTTGGCGGCGTTCGCATCGTTGGTGGCTCTAGCGGTAATCGCCGGGTGCGGTGGCACCGAAACCGTGGTTCAAACGGTTGTCGTACGTGAAGAGGTGGCAGTAGAAGTTCCTGTGACGGTCGAGGTTGAGAAGGAAGTCTTGGTCGAGGGTGAGACGGTAGTGCAGACGGTCGTCGTCGAGAAAGAGGTCATGGTCGAGGGCGAAACCGTCGTGCAGACTGTGGTGGTCGAGAAGGAAGTCCTCGTTGAAGGTGAGACGGTCGTACAGACTGTAGTGGTCGAGAAAGAGGTTCTAGTCCAAGGCGAGACGGTTGTGCAGACGGTTGTTGTGGAGAAAGAGAAAGAGGTTGTCGTCGAGGTCACTCCTACTCCGGATCCCGGAGCGTTGAAGGATGTTCCTCGCAACCGAACGGTGGTCTTTACCCACTGGAGCGGTTCTTACCGAACTCAGCACGACAACGTGGAGAACTTCAACTGGTGGTTGCCCGGCAACTCGCACGCGAGGCACGCGTCGGAAAAGGGTTTGATCGAGCACCTGTTTTACACGAACTTGAACGACGGCAAGATCATCCCGTGGATGGGTGAGTCGTACCAGTACAACGATTCCCTCGACGAGATCGACGTAAAGATTCGCGAAGGCGTGAAGTGGTCCGATGGCGTGCCATTCACCGCGCACGATTTCAAATTCACGATCGACATGGTGATCGCGAATGCCCCGGACATGAACCGATCGACGCTATACAAGGACAAGATCGAGAGTGTCACGGTCCACGACGACCTCAACTTTACGGTGAAATTGACGCGGCCCGACCCGCGCTTTTTCCAAGAGCAGTTCGGATTTGGCTGGGAAAACCACGTGCCGATCGTACCGAAGCACGTTTGGGAAAACCAGGACCCGCTGACGTTCAACAACTACGATCCTGCCAAGGGATGGCCGTTGGGAACGGGAGCGTTCAGGTTGGCATTGTCAACGCCGGAAGTGCAGCTGTATGACCGCCGTGACGACTGGTGGGGTGCCGAAACCGGTTTCCACCCGTTGCCAAAAGTAGAGCGGTTGAAGTACATCCCGATCGCGAATGACGACATCGCAGGTCAGCTCTACATCAACAACCAGACAGACGCAGGTGTGCCATTGCTGAAGGGCACGTTTGAAGCTGCGAAAGGGTTCAACGACGCGCTACGTTCATGGAACTTCGAGGGGCCGGTTTGGGGAGCAGCCGACGGTTGTAACTTCGTGTTGATCCTGAACAACCAGAAGAAGCACTTTAGCGATGTCAATGTACGTTGGGCTATCAACCACGCCATCGACCGTGGAGAAATCACCGGCCTCGCATACGAGGGCGGCGTGCCACCCGTGGTTGTCCCGATCTCCTCTTACGGTGTAAAGCAGTACTTGCCATTGGTGCAAGACATCATCGACAAGTACAACCCGAACGATCCGGATCCGGCGAAAGTCGAAGAGCGGATGACGGCATCTGGTTACTCGAAAGACTCGCAGGGGTTCTGGACGAAGGACGGCGAACGTGTCGAGATTACGCTGGAGATACCTTCGTGGATGAGGCCTCAGGGACCATTCCTTGAGAAGCAGTTACAAGCTGGCGGTTTCGATGCGGTATTCAAACAAGGCGAGCCGGCGACGATTGGTGAACGGCTGCGCTTAGGTGAGACTGAGGTCATATGGGTGCAGTGCGGATCGATCACTGAGCCGTACACGACTTTTAAGTCTTACCACTCGAAGAACTCGGCACCACCTGGCGAACGCTACCAAGGCGCGGTACAGGGCGGACGATACGAGAACCCCGAGATGGACGCGATTTTGGATGAGATGGAGGGGATGCTCCACTCGCCGGATGACCCACGGTACGTAGAGTTGACACGGCAAGCGTTCGAGCTTTTCCTGCGCGACATGCCAGTGATCCACATCGCGGAAGAATTGCACGTGATCGTCCACAACACCCGGTATTGGACCGGCTGGCCAGGCGTAGAGGATCCATACGTAGCGCCATATCCGCCTTGGACGGGTTGGTATCTGATCACGATGAACCTGGAGCCGACGGAGTGAGTCGGTAGTTGCCGGCGACGCTTGAATCGACGGTCAGACGCCCTAGCGGGTTGCGGTCTCTTGATCGCAACCCGCTTTATTCATGCGCCAAAACGTTTAGCATCTTACCCATGCGAATCACATCAGTCCTGCTTTTCGTGGCAGTTGCCACGTTGTTAAGTGCGTGTCAGTCCTCGGAGGACCCGACACCTACATCCGCGCCGCCGACGGTGGCCAGGGAGGTCTTGCCGACGACGAGACCCGAAACTCCTACGCCCGCGCCAACAGCGACTCCAGGGGTTGAGCCCGTAACGGTGCCCGGTATGGAGCCGGTAATGCCGTTCACCAATATCGCCCGTGATGCTTTGGGAAAGAACGCATTCGTGAACAACTGGCATCCGGGTTCCGCGTTCTTCGATTTTGACCGCGATGGTGACATGGACATCTACATCACGCAGGCCAACTCGGATTCCGAGTTTCCTGAATCGCCGGGCGGGCCAAATCTGCTGTTCCGCAATGATCGCAACAACGAATTCACGGAAGTTGGCGAGGATCTTGGCGCCGATCTCTCGCTAGCCAATAGCACTGCGGTTGCCGCGTGTGATTTCGACAACGACGGCTATCAAGACTTATACGTTGCCGGTTATGGACTGATCGGCGACGAGTTAGATTACCGGTCCGCAGTAGGAAATGAGGCGCTGACGAACGCGATCAAAGATCGTTTGCTCAGAAACGTCGAGGGCAAGCGGTTCGAAGAGATCACTGAATCCGCCTTCGGAGAGGATGTCAACGTACAGTCAGCCATCACAATCGCTTGTGGCGACGTGAACAACGATGGTTGGACTGACGTATTCGTAGGTAACCGTCTGGACCAAGATTTCATCCGATTCGACGACCCTCGGCACCACGGGCACTACAACCGCCTCTATATCAACAACGGCGATCTGACGTTCAACGATGTTACAGAATCGGCTGGTCTCAAAAGCCCACCCATCAAAATGCTCGATCCAGGGGGAGTGCCGATGCTGTGGGAGGACCCGGAAACGGGTGAGATGGTGCGCGGTTACGATGCGTCGTTACAGGATGCAAATGGAAACCGAATCGGAGACCCGACGGGACAAACATTGGCGTCTTTGTTCTTCGATCATGATTCGGATGGTGATTTAGATCTTTGGTTGGCTGACGATGGAGACACGCTGAAGGTCTATCGAAACGACACTGACGCAGGTGGAGTCCGATTCGCGTCAATCGAATCGGAGATGGGCGTTGATGCGGTTGGGGCTTGGATGGGTTTTGCTTTGGGCGACTATGACTCGGATGAGGATCTGGACATCTTCGTCACGAACATCGGATATCACTTCTTGCTCTACGATGTCCCGCCGGTACCATCGGGTGACTGTGCTTACAGCCACGCTTGGGGATGGGGAACTTGCTACCACTTCTTGCTACGCAACGATGGAGTAAAGGAAGATTCCGAAGGCGGGATGATCGGGGATTTCAAAAACGTCGCGCCCGAAACTAGCGTCGCAACCAGTCAAGCTTTTCCGCCTGAATCTCTGGATCCGAACAACATTCTCCCGGTTTGGGAAGATGTCGAACAGCCGGTTGGATTAGCGGCGTACGACTTCGGATTTGGAACCGCGTTCTTCGATTACGAGAACGACGGCGATCAAGACCTCTACTGGTTAGGTGCGATGGGCGGTAGAGGAGAAGGACCGAACGGATTTAAGTACACCGGTTCAGGCCGGATGCTGCGTGGCGATGGTGAGGGCAAATTCGAAGACATCACGGTTGAATCTCGTCTGTTGGACATCCAAGGTGTCAACTACGGAGTGGTCGATCCGAACAGTTCGGATTTCGACCGGGACCGTCAACGGATGGATCGGAAGTTCCACGAGAACGGCAAGGGGCTCGCGAAATGCGATCTGAACGGCGACGGTACTGTAGACCTGTTGGGGACCAACAGCAACGGGCCAGTGTTCATTGCCGAGAAGACGATCGACTTCTTCCGCGGTCCGCTCTTCCTGTGGATGAGCAACGCCAGCGAAGGCAACTGGATCACGTTGAAGCTTACCGGTCGACAGAGTATCGATGGCACCGGTAGCAACGCCGACGGGATCGGTGCCAGAGTCAAAGTGATCGCTGACGTAGATGGATCTGGCGAGACGAAGACGCAGATTCAAGATGTGCTTGGCAGTTCGTCATTTTTGAGCATGAACTGCATCGACTTACATTTCGGCTTGGGTAGTGCCGCGACGGTCGACCGAATTGAGGTGCAGTGGCCGAGTGGCGTGATGCAGGTTGTCGAAGGTGTCGAGCCGAATCAGACGGTTGAGATCGAGGAACCGGCGCGTTAAAGGTGCGGCGTCAGATCAGTTGATCGAATCAGCTGTATCGAAAACCGGGTACTCGAATGATTGTCCGATATCTGGATCGTCTGCGGTCGGGTAATCGGCGTGTAAGAAACAGCTGGCGAGCTGGTTGGGGCCAAGCGCGTATAGCGGAGGTGCTGAAGCTGTGCACTCGTCCATCGCGTATTTACAGCGCGGCGCGAACTTGCACTGATCGATGACCATCGAGCTCTCGTCGACCCGCTCCACTGATTCGTCGTCTTCTTCGCCCCAAGCTGCTTTCGGGTCGGGCTGAGGGACTGAATCGATCAGCAGTTGCGTGTAGGGATGCTTCGGATTTTGGATGACTTCCTCAACGCTCCCGGCTTCCGCGACGGTGCCACGGTACATGACGATGATGTTGTCGCACATCTGGTACGCGGTCGTGAGGTCGTGGGTAATGTAAATGACGGAGATCCCGAAGTCTCGATTCAGATCTCGTATGCTGCGCAGGATGGTAGCCCGAAGCGACGCATCGACCATTGATACGGGTTCATCCGCCAAGATGATGCGCGGCCTTAGGAGCAACGCCCTGGCAACCATTACGCGCTGTCGCTGGCCTCCACTCAACTGGTGAGGGTAACGGCCCAAAGTCTCGTCCGGTTGCAGACCCACCATCCGCAGCGATTCGTTGATGCGTTCGCTCCGCTCTTGGGAGTTGCCCGCCAGTTTGAAGTTTCGTATGGGACGATTCAGGACATGGTCTACGGTGTAGAACGGGTTGTACGCCTCGAACGGATCTTGGAAGATGGGTTGGACTTCACGCCGGAAATTCAACCAATCTCTCGACCTCATCCGCTGCACATCTTCGCCTTGATACATCACCTGACCGGTAGTAGGTGGGATAACGCCCAAGAGAAGCCTCGCGAGCGTGGTTTTGCCGCTCCCGCTTTCGCCTGCGATGGCGGTGATCGTTGGGCGGTCTTCAGGAATCGCTAGCGACACATCTTGGACGGCGATCGTCACGTTGGAACGATTGAAGAACCCTCCGCCGAAGATTTTCGAAACGTTTTGTAGCTCGAGTAGGTTAGCCATTCGATGTCGCTTCAGTATGAAGGTGGCAGGCCGTCCGCCAATTCGGTCTGACCTCTATATCTAACGGATCGGTGTCGCGGCAAACATCCATCGCCGAAGGGCAGCGAGGGTAGAAGGTGCAGCCTGAAGGGAGATTCACCAGCCGAGGCGGCATACCCGGTATACCGACGAATTCTTTTTTCTGATTGAACGATGGGAGACTTTCAATGAGAAGCTTCGTGTAAGGATGTTGCGGGTCCTCAAATATCTGATCCACTGGCCCCAATTCGACCAATCTGCCAGCGTACATCACTCCGATAGTGTTGGCGAACTGCGCCACCAATCCCATGTCGTGTCCGACCAAGATGACGGCTGCATCGATTCCAGATTGGAGTCTTCCAAGCGTCTGCATGATTTGCCGTTGGACGACGACATCCAACGCGCTCGTGGGTTCGTCGGCGAGAATCACTTTTGGTGAGAGACATGTAGCGATAGCGAGCACGGCGCGCTGCTTCATCCCGCCACTTAGTTCGTGCGGATACATACTCCCGACGGCAGGGGAGAGGCCGACATTGGTCAACAGATCGGCGACCTTGTTTCGCAGCTCGGACCTTGTCGGTTTCTTCAACAGTGCGCCACTGGCCGTAGACTGATCGAAAACCGAACCCTGTTTGTTGATCGAAGAACCAGCCGAATCCTCGACAACGTGATCCAATATGCCGTCGATGATTTGTTTTTCGATGCGTACCACAGGGTTGAGCGAGTTCATCGCGCCTTGCGGAACGAGCGCTATTTCAGCGAGGCGCGCACGACGCATGTCCGCATCGGACAACTGAAGTAAATCTCGTTCGCCCAAACGGATGCTACCGGATACGATTTTCCCAGGCGGACGCGTCATCCGCATCAGAGCGGTTGCCATCGTGCTCTTACCGCTGCCTGATTCGCCTACGAGAGCAAGTCGTTCTCCCGCTTTAAGGTCGAACGAGACGCCATTCACCGCTTTGACATCGCCCGCCACCGTCTCGTAGTAGACGTGGAGGTCTTTGACGCTTAAGACGACTTCCTGTGATTCGTCGTGGCTAGGTCCGGTTCTCGGGTTAGCAGTTGTCGCCGTCGTCATGGATAGATTCGAGTTCAATGAATCGTGTGCTGTGGGCAGTATACAACCTTTGAATCACTCGTTCCAACGATGCGCCAAGGCAACGATAGATTCAAGTTGCTTTATTATGGAAATCATTCGGTAGGAGACGCAATCGCGCATGAACAAATTACACATTCCCAACGAATTCGTCGAGTGGATTTTCGTCATTCTTGGCGTCACGGTCGCGGGCTTGGCTGGAGCCGGCATCAAGACTTGGCTAGACACCGCGCTAGATGGTTCGGGCGTGGAAGGATGGGCGCCAGGAGTTGCCGCGCTCGTCGTTTTCTTCGTCGTGGCTGCCCCGATCTATTACTGGGCATCGCGGAGCGCGCGCAAGCGCGGTGAGGATCCCTCGAAAACTATCGATGATGAGGAAACCGAAGGCTGATTCGGCAAATCATCCGAGCATCGCGACACGCGTGAAACGGACTTGGAACAACTCATGCCCGAACTAATCAATCGCAGCTGGACTTTGGCGAACCGACCGGTTGGCTACCCGCAGGAGAACGACTTCACGATCTCGGAAACCGAGGTAGAAGATCCGCGGCACGGCGAAATCCTTGTTCGAACGCTCTACCTGTCACTCGACCCGTACATGCGCGGGCGATTACGTGACCGTAGGTCTTACGCGGTGCCGGTGGGGATCGGCGATGTCATGGTGGGCGAGGGTGTTGGCCGAGTGGTCGCGTCGCAGAGCGACGACGTCGCGGTAGGAGACATCGTGGCGTGCCAGACAGGTTGGCAAGAGTATGTGGTCGTGCCGGCACACACGGCACGGGTTGTAGATCCGGAGGTCGCGCCGATATCGACAGCGCTTGGCGTAATCGGGATGCCCGGCCTGACGGCGTATCACGGACTGTTAGCCGTCGGTCGTCCGCGGGCCGGTGAGACGGTTCTAGTTTCAGCCGCGTCGGGCGCCGTTGGTGCCGTTGTCGGGCAGATCGCGAAGATGAACGGATGCCGAGTTATCGGAACGGTTGGTTCAGATGAAAAGGCCGACTATTGCACCCAAGAACTCGGTTACGACGCGGCGATCAACTACAAGACTGAAGACGTGTTCGCCCGGTTGGCGGAAATAGCACCGGACGGCGTCGACGTCTACTTCGACAACGTAGGCGGCTTCGTGACCGATGCAGCGATTGAGAACTTGGCTTTCAGGGGGCGCGTACTCATTTGCGGCCAGATTTCGCAGTACAACTTGGAAGAACCCGAAATGGGACCGCGCAACCTGTGGACACTGATAACTCGACAGGGCCGAATCGAGGGATTCTTGGTGTTCGATTTCCAGCAAGACCACGATGTTGCTAGGGCCAGATTGGCCTCATGGGTGCGGGACGGGTCGTTGAAGTATCGAGAAGACATAGTTGATGGATTTGAACATGCTCCGCGAGCGTTCATCGGATTGATGAACGGTGCCAACTTCGGCAAACTCCTCGTCAAGATGTCGGACTGATCGCGCGGCGTTCGCGGCCGTCTGCGATCGAGGCCGTCTGCACGATGTCTCGGCATGATGCATAATCATGTTTAGCGAGCGGAAGTAGCTCAGTGGTAGAGCATCTCCTTGCCAAGGAGAAGGCCGCGGGTTCGAACCCCGTCTTCCGCTCCATCTCCATCTGATAAGCACCTTCTAGGCGCTTGTCTCTCCGACCTCCAATGGAGCGCGCAACACCGTCTAAACGTCGGGCATGATTCCTTCGGCGGCGTCGGCTGCGATTTGACGCTGTTCATCGGTGAACGATTCGTCGCCCGCGACCCATCGCAGGTAATCCGGGTGTAGCTCGCTCATGTCATAAAGGGTGTGACCCCGGTAGCGCCCGAAGTTGATGATCGGATCGCCTTCGTCGGACAACGTGAATCTTCCTTGGTCGTCGATGAAGTTGGTATCGTCTGATGCAGTCGCCCAAGCAGCCAGCGACTCGGGGTCTCTGGGCAAACCCGGGTTTTGCCGCAACTGGCCAGTTACTATCGCCCTAGCGGCATTGATCGTTGTTTCAGCGTCCAAAGGACGCGACACGTCACCGCCGACGAAGCGGCGGTACGCGGCTTCGAAGTCTCTCGGTTCCAACCGGTGGTAAATCTCCATCGCGTCGACGACTGCGCGATCATCGAAATTGAAATCGATCCCTGCATACTCGAATTCGCGCCTCAACACCTTGAGGTGAAACCTTCGGATGCCGAAGCCGGCGATATCACATCCGTCAAAGTGTTCGGCCAAGGACTTAGCATAGGCGCCGAAGGGGTTGGCTTCAGCGACGTCTTCGTCGGCGATTCCGTGAAAGGCGGTCGCGCCGGGGGATATGGGCGACATCGGATTGATTAGCTGACTACGCAAACTTTGGGAACCATCGGGTTCGATCCGCAGCGTCGATAGCCTCACCACACGGGCAGTTCGCCGGTCGGGCCCGGTGGTCTGAACGTCGAGAAAGATGATAGGCCGATGCAGCGCAAGTTGATCGCTGCTGTCTATTCCAGACTTCCCAAAAGGTTCTTCTGACATCCGCGTAAGCCTCTGTAAAACGCAGTTTTAATTCAATGACACAAGGTTACTACGAGCGCAAGAAATGTGAACGGCCAAGTGGCGAGAGTGAAGGGGTAGCGCATAGGGAATGCAGCGACCCATTTAGAATTAAGGGATCGGTTGCCGAAGTGGCGGAATGGTAGACGCGAAGGTCTCAAAAACCTTTGGGCTTTAGCCCGTGTGGGTTCGACTCCCACCTTCGGCACCAATGCGAACTCGAGAAACCAGATCGTTACGGCGACGAATCGACGGTCGGACCGATGGTGTCGGTTCGCAAGACCTGACGTAAACTGGGCACAACGGACCGTTGTCGACGGTGAAGCGGACGGACAAGGGACTTGGCGGCTAGCCGGCCGTGACAATTTCGGTCACGAGGAAGCAAGCGATCAAGACCAGGTGGCGGTTTCGGATGGCAAAAACTCTTGGTCGACGTCTTGGATCTGCGCCGCGAACTTATGCAGGCCCGGTCGGACCAGTGTCTACGGCGTTAACCGGTCAGGCGGTTACGTCACACTATACCGTCTAGGTAAAACTCTCGAGTGTTGTCCTGGCATCGCAGGCAACACGTTTCATTTGATCTTCGATGCCGTTTGACATTCCCACCTCGTCGGCATGATCGCGTTAGTCTAGCCCCGATTCTAGCCGCACCACTCGAAGCGTCGTCTATAGCGCGTCCCGCATCATGCTGGTATCCAACCACCAGTCGGACTGCCCAGTGCGTCCCTGCGGCGATGCTGGCGGCTCGATTCTTCAGCGGTTCGGTGGGTTTCGCGAACTTCGGGCAGTTTCCGATAAGTCAGGGGGTTTCCGCACGGCGTTTCACTGACCCTCCAGCAGGAACCGAACGGCTTGGCCCACCTGCCCCACAGTCTCGGCGTCCAACTCGAACATCGAACCGCCAGTGCCAGCGGCGAATTCAAATGCGTCCGCAACATCCTCCGCCGACACCACCAGCGTCCGCGTGGCTCCGTAGGCGTCCCTCTGCTCGACGGTCAGGTTGTTCTCTCTCGCCCAATAACTGAAAAGCTCATCCACATCAACCGTGCCGACCTTGACCCGCGTGGTACTGCCGTCCTCTTCGGTCACGACCGTCTCCAGAACGCCATCGTCGATCACGAAATAACTGCCGCCACTTGCGGCATCACGCCGGCCGTCGTCGGCATAATGCCGGAGATGATCAAGATCGGCTACGGTATGGATACCGAGATACTTGACTGCTCCGCGGTCGCCTTTAGACTTTGCCAAATCATGGAACACGTTGGAAAACGCAACAAAATCATCGATCTTAACTTCCTCCCCGCGACGAAATGCCGTTATCTGATTTTCATTCACAATTTTCTCCTCCACCAAAAGCTCAAAAAGCTCAAGTCCATGTTCATATTTACCATGACCAAAGGAGACAGTGAGAGGCTCACCGGCCCTAGAGTACATCGTGATGCCGGGATAGTCGGCAAAAAGTCTCACGAGACCGATTTCTTGAGTAATCTTTTCGATCGTCGCGTAATAATCGTCAATCGTCAGAGTCGGCTTAATCACCCGAGTTGCCGTTGGAACAGCAGTCGCGGCAGCTTTCGCATGCGTCGGCGTCGCCGTAACCAGGACCTGCACTACCCTAGTCACCTCCCGATCCACCACCACCTGCTTCTCCACCACGACCTCCGTCTCGACGACTACAGTCTGCACAACCACTTGCCGCTCTCCCGTACATCCGACCGAAAACAGGCCCATCAAAACGAACACTGGTACCGCGCCTAGTATTCCAAATTTGAGCAACCGTCTAGCTATTGGCAAACGCATTGTTGAAAGCTCCATTTCATGGTCGCCAACCGTATTCTAAGCCATCATCCAGTTTCCCAGATCCAGACGGAAAACCATCAACAGCTCCCGACACTTCAGTACCGACAATACGTTCGGTCGATCAGGATTTCGGAAGGTCGGCGACATACTGGATGTTCAAAAAAGGCCTGTGTTTTGCTCTGATCGGGCACCAAAATGCAATCGTGAACCTTGGTCAGGTGGTAAGAGTTTGAACCGCATGGTCTAATCTGGATTTGTTGTGAACCACGCATCTGGATCGAGTGAAACGTTCCTCGCACGCGGCTCGCGCAAACTCGTGCAGGCGACACAGTCGCGAGGTCGAGCAGGTCGGCATCGTCGTGGTACCCGTCAAACTCGCACTGGCCCAGACGAACTCGACCTTCGGCCAGGGAAGCGGATAGGCGTGCGCAGAGATGGAGCGGGTTAAGGGGAGGCAGATGGTGCCGAGGGGCGGACTCGAACCGCCGACACATGGATTTTCAGTCCATTGCTCTACCAGCTGAGCTACCTCGGCATGGGGTGTAAACCTTATTTTATCGTTGCGCCGTTGGTATAATCCAAATCTGGGTCAAACCCTGCCATCCAGCGCCCGACCAACATCGCCTGAGCGCCCTACATGCCGTCGATAATCATCTCGTCCGCCAGCGAATCTAAAGGTAAATCGGCACTCGCCGCGGCGATCATTTCCCGATTACGGCACGACAGCGTCTCCGTAAAATCGGTGGCTGACACGGGCGACCTTTTCGCACATGATGACGGCGTAGAACAGGTTGCGATCGATGAAATCGAACCGTCAGCGTCGACCGTTTCAATCATCGAAGGCTCTTCGGGCGATCCTGAGGCAGACTTCAACCTCGCCGAAGAAGTCGACGCAAATGTGATCTTGCTGGCTGGGATCGATGATGACGTCGGTCAGGCGGCGACTGCGTTGGGTAATCGGTGCGCCGGGGTCATGCTAAACAAGGTCGCCCGTTACCGCAACGTACACGCTGATCGATTGGTCGAATCGCTATCGAACGAAGGCATCAGCTGCTTCGGATGGATTCCCGAAGACAGGCGATTGGCTGCCAGCACCGTCGACACCGTCATCGGGCATCTGGAAGGCGAGTTGGCGTTCGACACTGACACGACTTCCGAGTTAGTCGACAACGTGCTGATCGGTGGATTGGTGCTCGATTGGGGACCGTTCTACTTCCGATCTCAAGACAACACCTGTGTGGTGGTACGAGCAGGTCGTCCCGACGTTCAGATATCTGCGCTGCAGAGCGAAACGACGCGGGCATTGGTATTGACTGGCGGCGAAAAGCCCATCGACTACGTGTTCTATGAGGCGCGAACCAAACGAATACCGCTGATCTTGGTAAGCGGCGACACTCACACGATCATGGATGCGCTCGACGAAATGGAACCCACTGGGTTTTCACATCCAGAAAAGCTCTCGCGTATCAGTCAGTTGCTCTCAGATCGTTCGGTAATCGATCCGATATTGGACCTCGTAGCCCAACCGCCGACGCGGTAGATTTGCGGCGCATCCGCGTCATCTGATGTCGAAAAAGCGGGAGACGTACCTTCACGGACATCACCGTTCTGTCTTATCGGCCCACTCAGCTCGAACCGCGGATGATGCGGCGACTTTTCTCCTTCCGCACCTCGAACCTGGAATGAAGCTCCTCGACGTGGGTTGTGGGCCGGGCACGATCACGATCGGACTAGCCGATGCGGTTGGCGAATCCGGGTCCGTGATCGGGATAGACATATCAGATGGATTGCAGGGTGAATGGGACATGCGCTTGGCAGAAAATGAATCGCGTAACTTGGAGTTTCGAATCGACAACATCTACGAATCTGGCCTTGTACAGGATCAATTCGACGTTGTCTACGCGCATCAGGTCCTACAGCATTTGGGTGATCCGGTGGGTGCGCTGGCGTCGGCGTCAAGACGCGCCAAGTCAGGCGGTTTGGTGGCCGTAAGGGAGGTGGATTGGGGAACATTTGCGGCGTACCCTGAATCGCGTGCGCTCGACGATTTTCGCCGCGTGTACGATGCCGTAGCGTTACGAAACGGCGGAAACCCGCGCGCTGGGCGTTTCTTGCTCAGCTGGATGCAAGATACCGGCGAATTGACCGACATTCACATCACAACGAGTACGTGGACGTTTTTCGAACAGAACGGCAAAACATGGTGGGGTGACCAGTGGTCGCAACGGATCTTAGAGTCTGATATCGCGGTCAAGGCGCTCGAGTACGATATCGCGACGAGGTCGGAATTGGAAGCGATATCGCGTGGTTGGCAGGAGTGGAAAAACGCGTCGGGGTCCGTGTCGTGTTTCACGCATTTCGAGGGATTGGCACGCCGGATTTAACATTGGGCGAACTCCGTCACGACCGTCTCAGCCGAGAATCCTTGTTATGATACAGGTGTGAAAATCTCTGCTTTATTGCACCTGAATGACTACCACAACCACAAACCCTGAAGCGGTTCTCGACAGCTTATCTGAAGCTCAGCGCGCAGCCGCCTCCTACATCGATGGTCCACTCGTGATCGTCGCGGGTCCGGGCAGTGGCAAGACAAGGGTGATGTCCCATCGGATGGCGTACATCCTCGCCACCGGTGTGGCACCGTGGCGAGCGTTAGGAGTCACCTTTACGAACAAGGCGGCGGCCGAGTTGCGTCAAAGATGTGATGCATTGGCGAGCCGCTTCGTGCCGAATGCTGCAGAAACCAACGTCAGCACGTTCCACTCGTTCGGAGCCAGATTCCTGCGGATTCATCACGACGCAGCAGGTCTGGGAAGGGACTTCACGATCTTTGATCGCGACGATCAAGAACGCATGTTGAAGTTGCTTCTCGCGGATATGGACGTCGACGCGAAGGTAGGCGAGGTGCTCGCGGACATCGGTAAAGCCAAGAACAACAATCAGACACCCGAAGAGTTTGCAAGCCTAGGTACGGGGTTCCGGCACGAGCTTCACGCCGAGATCTATCAACAATACGAGGCGAATCTGCGGCGATCGAATGGCGTAGATTTCGACGATCTGCTGCTCAAGCCGTATCGGGTATTGGTGGCCGATGCCCATATTCGAACCGCCATGCAAAACCGCTTCGAGCACATCATGGTGGATGAGTTTCAGGACACGAACGCATTGCAGTTCGAACTCGTACGGGTGCTCGGCGATGCGTATCGCAACATCTGTGTTGTAGGTGACCCAGATCAGTCGATCTACTCGTGGCGGAACGCCCGACCAGAAAACATGGACCGACTCGCCGAGGTATTGCCCGGCTGCAAGCTGTTCGAGCTGAGCGAATCGTATCGTTCGACCAAGACCATAATCTCCGCAGCGTCCGGCCTTATCGCTCACAACAGCCGTACGCTCGAACGTGTCCTGTTTACTAACAACGAGCAGGGAGAACCCATCGAGGTCGGCATCACCGAGCATCCGGAACACGAGGCCTCGGTGATCTTGGACTCAGTCGAAAAGCACGTCAGATCTGAATCCACCAAAAATGGGGTGCCGGGAAACCTCGACGATGTTGCAGTGCTGTACAGGACCAACGCTCAATCTAGAGCTATCGAGACTGAGTGCAGCCGTCGCGGAGTTCAGTATCGTCTGATCGGCGGAGTCCGTTTCTACGAACGGCGCGAGATCAAAGACGCGCTCGCGTTGCTGCGGATCGTAATGAATCCGTCGGATGAAACGTCGCTCCGCCGCATCATCAATGTGCCCCCAAGAGGCATTGGCCCGGCAACGCTTCGCAAGATTGAGCAGTTTAGCCTCTACAACGACGTGACGCTGCTCGATGCGGTTTTGATGGCCGCCGACCACTCGGAATCGCATCAACTGGGATTGGGCAATGCCGCACTAAACAAGGTTCGTTCGTTCGCCGAGTTCGTAAAGACATTGATCGCGAATGCCGAAACAGTCTACCCTCACGATCTCTTGGACTACGCATTGAAAGGCAGCGGGTATATCGATTGGGTAAAGAAAGACGAGGCCACTAGAGGGGAGCGTCTCGAAAATATCGAAGAGCTCTCGACATTAGCCGAAAAGTATTCGGTTTCGGAGGATGGCATCTCACCTCGACAAGCCCTTTCCGACCTACTCGAACATACCTCATTGTTCGCTAACGTTGACTCGATGGACGAAGATCAAGGTGCGGACTCATCGAGCGTCCAAGTCCCATCCAACACAGTTGGGGCGATCACGCTCATTACCCTCCATCAGGCCAAAGGCCTAGAGTTCGACACCGTGTTCATCGCGGGAGTTAACGAAGGTCTACTGCCTCACGCGATGGCGTTAAACGTTCAGTCCCAAGACGACTACGAAGCCGCGTGTGGCGAGGAAAGGCGACTGATGTACGTAGGTATGACGCGGGCCAAACGTAAGTTGCATGTGACTTGGACGCTCTACACTTCGTCATCGCTTTACCGGCGTCAAAACACTCCGTCCCAGTTCTTGAAAGAGATCCCTGAAGAGCACGTTAAAGAGGTGGAGTATGCCAGGGTTCCGGGTCGCGCGGCCCCACCACCCGTAGCGTTTTCTTCGAGTTTCGGCGTCGCAGTTGATCGCGATGGGAGACCGCCGATGCGCCGACGCGCTGAACGCGAGAAGTTCTCCGAAGTGGGTATCGAGGATCTGCCGATTGAATTGCAACTAAAGGCCGGGCAACGCGTGAAACACGGCGTGTTCGGGACGGGTGTTGTAGTAAACGCTCGGCCAGTCAGGGACGATGTCAGAGTCACCGTCGCGTTCTCAGCCCCCGAATTCGGAGTCAAGGTGCTGCAAGCGAGTATGGCTGGTTTAGAGAAGATTTAGGCTTTCGGACGTGTTTTCTTGGTTGCCTGACCGAACCTTTGTTTTCGCGGTCCTCGCACTGGTGCTCAGCATCGCGGCATTCGCCTACTTGGCGTTGTGGCCGTCGTTCGAGATTATCGAGACCAATGCCGAGGGTGCAACCGAATTCCGCCGAGTAGGTATAGCGGAATCAAATGGGCTGACCGGCCTGTTATTCGCCTTGATGCCGGTGGTGATTACGCTCGGTTCGATTCTCTCCGTACCACCCAATGGGCAATCTGAACGGCGTCATAAATTGAACCTGATCGTCGGTGCGATACTGCTATGGGTGTTTATCGTCGCATTCGCACGTGAGATCGGCATCTTATACGTGCCGGCGGCGACGATGCTGACTTCTGTGGTGGTTCTCATGCTTGTGAGGGATAGGGCGTGGGGACGTCCGGGAGCACAAGAGCGGACTAAGAGCGCGAGGGAGTTGCGCGAGGAAGCGGTGCGTCGGGCCAAGAGGTCCGGAAATCGCGTTGGGCGCCGAAGGTCCATGCGCCGACGCACGCGTTAGTTACACTGTTTCAGAGTCGGTGCAAACGGCGCGGAAACCTTGCAGTCGAGCGAACTGCGGAGCAACCCTTGGATTCGGTGATAACAGATGAGATGCGTGGCTTTGTCGGTGCGGAATCGCCGCCCGTTACATACACGGTCTCGCATCGCGAGATCGCGCGTTTCAACGCCGCGATACGAGGCGAGTTACCGCCAATCGAAAGCGATCCCGACTCCCGAGCCGGCAACTCGCCGATTGAAGCGAATCCACTGATACTTCGATCGTTCATCACAGCGCCTTTCGACCCGCCATTTCCTGAACCGTTTCACGACATTCTCGACGGTGGCAGCAAATTCGATTTCATACGACCAATAGTTGCGGGCGATGAGGTCACCGTAGTCCGAAAGTTGGTCGATATATTCGAGAAGAGCGGGCGGTTGGGACCGATGTTGTTCAAAATCTCAGAGGTTTCCTACCGGAGCGGCGATGGCAACCTAGTTGCAACACAAGAATCGACTACCATCACGTACGGCAGGGCTGTCGGAACGGTTTGAACAGCAATCGAAATCGCTTACCAGACAGAAATAGGTTGAATCAATGACGAAGTTCGAAGATGTTGAAGTAGGGTCCGGTCCTGATCCTCGTACCCTAGAGGTGACTCCTAGGCAATTGGTGCAATATGCTGGAGTGTCGCAGGATTTCACGCCGATCCACTACAACACCGCATATGCCCAAGGCGCGGGGCACGATGACATCATCATCCACGGCGCGTTGAAGACGGCGTTGCTGTCGCAATGGTTGGCGGATTGGGCAGGCAGCATCGGCGCAGTGAAACACGTTGAAACCTCGTATCGAGGCATCGATTACGCCGGCATGGTTACCTGTGCCGGAAAGATCACCAACAAACGGAAAGAAAACGGCGTTGGTCTGGTCGATCTTGACGTTGAATTTCGAAATGCCGACGGGGCGGTCACAACCCCCGGAAAAGCAACCGTCGCTCTCGCCATGCGGGGCGATTGACCAATCAGCATCAATAGGAGCAAAGCATTGCAACTCGAGGGCAAAGTCGCAGTAGTAACAGGTGCCGGCCGCGGAATCGGACGAGGGGTCGCCGAGGAACTCGCCGCAAACGGAGCCAGTGTCGTAGTAAATGACATCGGTGCCGAACTTGACGGCACAGGTGGATCTACGTCGATCACACAAGACGTGGTCGACGGTATTGTCGCAGCAGGTGGCAACGCTGTCGTTTCGACAGAATCGGTTACGACGTGGGAGGGTGGTGAGAGGATCATTGAAACCGCGGTTGACGAATTCGGCGGGATCGATATCGTCGTTACGGTTGCGGGCATCTTGCGGGACCGTATGCTCTACAACATGACGGAAGAGGAGTGGGACGACGTAATCTCCGTTCACCTCAAGGGGACCTTCACAGTCGTTAGACATGCAGCGCCGATCTTTCGACAACAGCGCGGCGGCCGCATAGTCACCTTTTCGTCAGGATCGGGTTTGGTAGGATCGATCGGCCAATCCAACTACGGCGCGGCCAAGAGTGGGATTGCCGGATTTACCAAAGTGTTGGCCAAAGACTTGGGCAAGTACGGCGTCACCGCAAACAGCATCGCTCCGCGCGCCGAAACGCGAATGATCGCATCCATACCCGGCAACATCCAAGAGATGATGGTGGAACGGGGCGCATTGCCCCAACCCGATGAACGTCCGTGGGAACCGCGCGACGTAGCGCCGTTTGTGGCCTATCTCGCTAGTGACGGTGCGGCTCAGATCAACGGTCAGGTTTTTTTGGTGTATGGCGGTAACGTCACTCACCTCTCGTTGCCTCGACGTGTGAACACCATCTTTTCGTCAGACCCGTCTGGATCTTGGGATCTCGATGAACTCGACGTTTTGGCTCCCAAGGTACTTCTGGAAGGTTCGCAGAGTATTACTGGCGGCAGCGAATTCGCACAGATCAATCCCGGTTCAGGCGTTGCAGCACCGCCGGTTATGAAGTCGGGCACCGGCAAACGGCTCGATGGGAAAGTCGCCGTGGTCACTGGATCGGGACGTGGGATCGGGCGTGGTGTCGCGAAGTTGCTTGCCCGAGAAGGTGCATCGGTTGTCGTGAATGACGTAGGCGCGGCGCTGGACGGTCAAGGTGAAGACGCGACACCTGCGGCACAGGTCGTCGAGGAGATCAGTGAGTTGGGCGGGCGCGCCGTGGCTTCGTATCACTCAGTCGCGACGGCCGAAGGCGGTGCCAACATCGTGCAACAAGCTCTCGACGAGTTCGGTCGACTCGACATCGTGATAACTCCCGCGGGCATATTGAGAGATCGCATGATCTTCAATATGACCGAAGCAGAGTGGGACGATGTGATCGCCGTCCACTTGAAAGGGACCTATTCGGTGGTGCGCCCGGCGTCTGAGATATTCAGAAGCCAAAAAAGCGGGCGCATCGTCACGTTCTCATCGGTGTCCGGGTTGTACGGACAGGGCGGGCAATCGAACTACGGCGCGGCGAAGGACGGGATCGCTGGATTTACGCGCGTCGTCGCCAAGGAGCTGGCTCGATACAACGTGACGGCCAACATCATATCGCCGGGAGCAAGTACCAGGATGACGGATAGCGTGCCCGACAGCACGCGTGCGATGCGGGCGGGGCCGTTCCCGCCGCCGCTGGAAGGCATTCTCTCGTCGGAACCCGAACAGGTGGCTCCGATGGTCGTTTGGCTATGCACAGAAGCCGCTGACGGCGTATCAGGCAACATCTTCCATTGCACCGGCAACCGAGTCAGCCTCATGAACCACCCGGTCTCACACCGTTCCATCTACAAAGACGGCCGCTGGACCGTTGATGAATTGGCCGCGGTAGTTCCCGAAACGATAGGAATGGATTTGATCAATCCCGCTCCGAAGCAGGATTGACCGATACCGTTGATCTTGTTGAAGTCTCTCAGCAGACGTAGTCGACGCTGTTGAGGATCAACTGCTGGAACTGCGGGTGTTCTTGGCTCGATCCGGCGTGACCGAGTGCGATGTTCGCAACCTTGCCATCGCCGTAAGAGAACGACCAACCGAGTGGCACGTCATCGTCTTCGACGACGCCGTACATGAAGACGTCGATACCCGGTTGAATATCGAGACCGCAGTAGCACTCGTCGTAGGTCCAGAAAGGCGTCACATCTTTTGCAAGCGGGTGATCAGGATTGCTGAGATTGACCTGGAACCAACCGAAAGGCGGATGCCAACTTTCGCCGTAGATCCAACCGCCGCCTGTGATCTTCTTCATTTCAGACCAATCGGGTGCCGATGCCGGGGAGATATGCACCGATACTAGACCGCCTCCACCTTCGACGTATTCCTTGAACCCCGCGCGCTGCGCGTCGTTGAGGTCGTTGTCCGTGTCAGGCAGACGGAGAGTGTTCAGGACGATAGCGTCATATCCCGAGAGGTCTCCTTGTAACTCCGAAGCGCATTCCGAAACATCAAGGTCGTGTCCGGCTTCATTGAGAAATTCGGTCATCACCGGGGTCGTTTCTTCATACGGGTGTCTGCCGCCGGTGATCAGTAGAAGCTTTGCCATCTCTTCTGTGTTACCTCGCTGGTGGTAGTTGATGAGTTGATGACTGAATGTTACTCGCCAGTTGCGGTTTAGCCGAATTCGTTCAACCATTCGTGTGCGAGTATCTCCATTTGGACGAAGCTCTTGCCTTCGCGCCATACGTGGTCGTACGGTCTGAAACCCGCGCTTATGAATGAACGTTGCGCACGATGATTGGACGTCAAAGTGTGGAGATAGAGCCGCCGGATGTCGGTGTTGGCGAAGACGTGTGTGAGCAAGGTATGCGTTGCGTCGGAACCGTAACCTCGTCCCCAGTATTCAGGATCACCGATCATAATCCCGAATTCCGCTTGCATGCGTTTCCGGTTGTAGTCGTAGCACATGCAGTTGCCAATGTGGTTGCCGTTCTCGTCCTCGATGGCGAACCGTAAGGAACGTCGATTGGATTTTTTCAGGTCCTCGTGATAAAAGTGCTCAAAATCGACGAACGACAATCCGAGCGGTTCCGCGGCGTCGAGCTTCGAGAGTTCAGGGTCAGTCCGCCAAACATAGTCGTTCCATGCGTCCGACATCCGTTTTGATCGCAAAGTCGCAAGCTGACCTCTGAGGCGGATATCATCACTTGCGGCGTTGTATTTGCGGAAGATGCGCGCGGCGGATTTTGCTACCTTGGCTTCGCTGTAATGCGTGAGCTTGCCGAGCGCCTTTTCTAGATCGAACCAGCGGGCGACGTCATATTCGTGATCGTGATCATCGAAACAACCTCCGTTCGCCTCCATCAGGTACCAGTAGACGGTTTTGTTTACCTTGATGTTGGCGCGAGGGTCGTCGCGCTCGCTCATCAGACGATTCGATTTTGATCGCACGAAGGAGTACCGGGTCGAATCGACCGTTGAAACCAGCTTTACATCAAGGCCAGTTTCCTCTTGGACCTCGCGTATCGCTGTCTGTTCAACCGTCTCGTCGTAATCGGGTGTGCCTTTGGGTAATGCCCACAGGTTTTCGCCCAACCTTCCGACTAGCGCGATCTGAATCTGGTCGTGTTGATTCGTGCGCGCCACAACGCCGCCAGCGGACCAGCGAGATATCGTTTTCATCGCTCGTGGCTTTAGGATGTTCATTTCACGTAGACGCCACTCTGGCAGGCGATTGTAAACGACACGTGATTTTCAAGCACAAATCATGTACGACATAGCGAAATGTAGCGAATATCATTACGATAAAAGGGCGCGATGAATTCGGCGCGAGATTCCGATGATAGGTCGCGCGTGCCTCGAAGCTGTATCGGGAAAGAGAACACTCACTGAACATGTCGGACAATCATAGCCAGGACTTCGTCATTAGATTCGCTGGTGAAGGCGGTCAAGGTCTGGTAACCTCCGCCGACGCCATGGCTAGGGCGGCGGCTAACGCGGGGTACTACGTTTCGACCTTTTCCACGTTCCCGTCGCAGATCATGGGTGGCCCCGCTTCTTCGCAGGTTCGCATATCTACGACTCCGGTTCTCAGTTCGGGTGACGATGTTGACGTTTTGGTCGCGTTGGACGAGTACGCATACAACGCGCATCGTGAGGATCTGTCTGCCAACGGCGTAGCGATCTACAACTCCGGTGAATTTCAGTTGCCGGGTGGCGGTCAGTATTTCGGTATCGACGCCGACGAGTTGGCAAAATCGACGGGAAACACACGAGCGGCCAACATGGTGACGATCGGAGCGGTCGCCAACTTGATCGGCTTTTCACTCGAAGAGATCGACGCCTTCATAACTGCTAGGTTTACGAGGGGCCGACCGGGCGACGAGGAGATTATCGAATCTAACAAGGTGGCTATCCGACTGGGAGTGGATGTAGCTGAAAGCAGCGGATTTTCAGTGGGAACTTTGGCACCGCCGATACCACCGGACTACGAACAGATCATGATCACCGGCAATGCGGCATTGGCGCTAGGCGCTGTTACCGCTGGGGTAGATTTTTACGTCGGCTATCCGATTTCACCGGCAACGACCATTCTGGTTTGGATGGAGCAGAACCTTGTCGGAAAAGGACGTTTCGCCCACCAAGTTTCTTCGGAGATCGAGGCGATCAGCGCCATCGTGGGTGCGGGTTACGCCGGCAAGAAGTCGATGACAGCAACCGCCGGCCCCGGCCTATCGCTGATGGGCGAAGGTATCGGGCTCGCATGGATGGCAGAGATACCTTGTGTTGTCGTTGACGTTCAGCGCGGCGGCCCTTCGACGGGGTTGCCGACCAAGTCAGAGCAAAGCGATCTTATGACTTGTCTTCATCCCGGCCACGGCGATGTGAGCATCCCAATCCTGGCGCCCGGTTCGGTTGAGGAGTGTTTCAGCGCAGGAGCGCTGGCGGTCAATTGGGCGGAACGCTATCAAGGTCCGGTTATCTTGATGAGCGAATTTGGACAGGCGGAGAAGGGTGAGAACATCCAGAAGCCGGACTTAGGCGCTGTTGAGGCAGAACAGAGATCGGTTTACACTGGCAGCAACGGCTATGCCCGCTACGAATCTTGGGGTGATAACGGCCTGTCTCCGATGCCTATACCGGGCGGTCCCGGCGCATACGTCGCCAATGGTTCGGAGCATGACGAGATCGGCGACACGACGCATTTGCCGCGCCACCATGTCCGACTCACCGAACGAAGGTTCAAAAAACTCGAGCTTCTCAAAGATGCTCACTATGAAATCGAGGACGAGGGTGCCACGGCGATGATCATGTCTTGGGGATCATCGAAAGGCCCGGCGCGTGAGGCGTACGAACGCCTGAAAGCGGATGGAGTCGATGTCGGATGGCTCTACTCGATGGCGCTTAATCCTTTGCCGGATGAGATGAAGGACGCGCTCTCTAGGGCCAACCTCGTGATCGTTCCCGAGCTTAACTTCATGGGTCAATGGTCGGCGGTACTTCGCCAACACGGATACCGAGCAGAATCGGTAACGCAGTACACAGGGCTTCCATTCAAACCGGCGACGCTGGTAGAACGAATTGCGGCGCGTGTCGCAGAACTGCGGACAGAGAAAGGAATGGTTCGAGCGTGAGCAAGCGGAACCCGGAATATGACTTCGTTTGGTGCCCGGGGTGCGGCGACTTTGGAGTCCGACGAGCTATCGAGTGGGCCCTCGAAAGGCACGTGGCAGAGCACGAGATACCACAGTCCAACTATGTCATAGTCGCTGGAATCGGTTGTTCCGGCAACATGGTCCATCTGATGGAAGGTGACCAGCCTTTCGGACTGCATGGAATTCACGGTCGCACGCTTCCGTTGTCATTCGGCGTGAAAATGGGCAGGCCTGATTTGCAGACAGTCGTCGTCGCAGGCGATGGTGACTTCTTGGCGATTGGTGGAGAACACATCGGACCCGCCGCGGCGCGCAACGTCGACGTCACATGCGTGGTGATGGACAACGGAGTTTATGGCCTGACCAAAGGCCAATCATCCCCGACGACCGAAATGGGGATGACAACTAGTTCTACTCCGTATGGCAAGATCGAAGCTCAGATGATGCCGCTGAAGTACTACATGACGATCGGTGTCACGTACATCGCGTCGCACTACTCCAGCAAGCCGCGCGATCTCGCCAACTTCATCCAAGACGCGATGAACCACAAGGGGTTCTCGATCGTGCACGTTCAATCACCGTGCACGACTTACAACGACACGTACGACATCCTCAAGGGAAATCGGCGCAAAGGCATACCGGGTATCGCATGGGAAATCCCGGAAGACCACGACCCCACGAGTCGGCAATCCGCTGAAGATGTTTTGGACCGCCCAGGGATACCTTTGGGTCTCATCTACAAAGAAGATCGTCCAACTCTCCAAGATCGCGTCGACGAGATTGCGGACGCGCATCCGGCACGATCGCCGTCGGATCTCCTCGCTACCTACGCTCTTTGATACCCCAATCGAGTCGCAAATGGCGCGTACGGCACTGCCGGGCGACGAATTCGTAGACGCCTCAGGCTAGATGACGTCAGATCGCCCCAACGTTCTGCTGATCTGCACCGATCAGCAACGGCGCGACACTATGGCGTGTTACGGGAACGATTTCGTCCAATCGCCGAACGTCAACGCGCTCGCTGACGAGAGTTTCGTATTCGAAAACTGCTACGTCACGGTTGCCGTCTGTTCGCCCGCTCGTGCAACCCTGCTCACCGGCCTGTATCCGCACTCCGCTGGCGTAATCAAGAACAGCGTGCCGTTGCCGGAATCAGCTCCGTCTATCGCAAAACTATCGCCGTTGGAGTATCGAACCGCCAAGTACGGCAAATGGCACCTCGGTAACGATCTTGTCCGACGGCACGGTTTCGATGAGTGGGTAGCGACGGAGGATGAGCATGAGTCGAATCCGACGCACACCCGCCGAGAAGATCGGTTTCGGCACTCAGAGTACTTCGAGTTTCTGAAATCGCACGGATACGTGCCGCACCGTCGGACTGATGGTGGGTTCGCGTTCTCGCAGCAACAGCGGAGCATGTTGCCGGAAGAGCACACGATGTCCACCTTCCTCGGCGACAACGTCGCCGATTTTATCCGTCGTAACACTGGTGAGCCGTGGATGATGTGCGCGATGTTCTTCGAACCCCACCCTCCTTACAACGGCCCATTCAACGACATGTACGATCCAGACGACGTGCCGGTCGGTCCCAACTTCTTGCGGATGCCGGACCAGAACACGCCGTTGTGGCACCGTCGACGAGCCGCGCATCACTTGAACGGGCACGCCAGCGACCGCTACCGAGTAAGCGACGAGTCGTCACCATCGCTGGACGCAGGCTCGGAATCACGGCCGCTCGTGTCAGAAAACGACTGGCGCGCCCTTAGGGCTCGTTACCTGGGTCTGGTGACCTTGATGGACCGAGGTGTAGGCAAAGTGCTCGACGCACTCGATGAGTCCGGCCAAACCGACAGAACGGTCGTAGTGTTCACCAGCGACCACGGTGATGGCGTCGGCGATCGCGGCATGTTGGGCACGAAAAGGGCGTTTTATGAGGAGATCGCGGGAGTACCGCTATTGATGCGTGTGCCGTGGATGAACCGGTCGCAGAAGCGTATCGGCGGGAGTATTGGGCACGTAGATATAGTTCCTACACTTCTAGAGTTGATGGGCACTAGTTCCTCGGAGTTACCCGCACATTTGCAAGGTGCCAGCCGCACCGACGTGCTCGAAGGTCGGGCGGAGTTGTGCGACGACGTGTTCATGCAGTGGTACGAGCATTCCCCGACGGTCCCCCTGGGAGATGACGACATAGAGCGAATGTCGCAGGTTTCTTGGCGCTCGGTTGTGACATCCGATCGTTGGAAACTCAATTTGAGCCCTGGTGATCAGTGTGAGCTTTACGATTTAACGGCGGACCCATACGAAATGCGCAACCGGTTCGACGATCCAGAGTGCAAGGATCGAGTGCGCGACATGACGGCGCGGATCAGGATATGGCAACAGTCGGTCGGCGACGAGTTGATACTGCCAGCCGTTTAACGTTCAGACCCAGCGGGTTGACGTTCTTCCAATTCGTTGGCGTCCAATTCGTCCTCATCACTAAAGAAGTGGGCGTTTTGTTTATGGAAACGGACGCTTTTTAGGAGCACTGCGAGGGCGAGGCAAGAGATTCCGACGTAAAGTATCAAATGTTCGAGGCGTTTGTCGGGCGGGCCGATAATTACGATCGTCAGCAACAGTACGCCCCAACCAGTAACCCCGGCTTGGAGCGAAGGGTGAGCGAATTTGTAGCGAAGAGGCGGAAGTCCGAACATTATCGCGATCAGGCTGGCCGGCAACGCTGCCCATTGGAAAAAACCGACAACGAGCCCACCCAGACTCGCAACACCATCACCACCCTTGAACTTGGTCATTGGCGAGAACCAGTGGCCGAGTATCACTGCGATCGAAGGTAGCAGCAGCCATAACCCAGAAACTTCAAAAAGGTAGCGCGAGATCTGGATCGTGATGACACCTTTGGCGACATCGATCAGAAAAACTATGAACCCGGTCTTGCGATTGACGTTTTTCCACACATTGGTGGCGCCAGCTTGACGAGACCCGACATTAAAAATGTTGATTCCCTGAAATCGCGCGGCCAGATACGCGGCAGGGATCGCACCGATCAAAAATGTAACTAGTGATGCGTACGCGATGTTGATAATGTCGGGACTGGCACTCATGTCGATTGAGTCTGGATTTTAGCACCGGTTGGTAAACAGAGTTTGGAGTCCGATAGCACACAAATCCGCAGAAAACGGCCCAATAAGGCAAGGTTAGAAGCCGCGCGCCTAGGTCGAACGCTGTCTTCAATCGAACTCCGCAAATTCCTCGTCGGAACCGTCGTGTGGGGCATCGGAAATCAGATGGTCACGGTCACCCAGACCTATGTGATTTTCGACATTACAGGATCGAGTCTGCAACTCGCAATCCTAGGAGCGGCAGTTGTCACTGCTTCGGTCACCACCTCGGTAATAAGCGGTATTTTGGCGGATCGGTTCAGCCGAAAAACGCTGTTGATGTGCGGTTCTGTAATGACTGCGGTCTCGATGTTGGCTGTGGGGTTGCTGATCATATCGGATCGTATCGAACCGTGGCACATCCAGCTTGCAGGGGCGATACAGGGCTCCGCGCTCGCTTTGGACTGGACGGCACGGTTTTCGTTGCTACCGAACATGGTCCCGCGCAACATCCTCCCCCGCGCCGTGTTCTTCGACAACTCGTTTTTCAACCTCGGTCGCGTTCTCGCACCTCTGCTCTGGGGCGTGATCGTCAACGTCTGGGGCTACGAGTGGACCTATATCGTCATCGCCGTCACGATGACATTGAACTTCGCGATCGTCGCGATTTACCGTCCGATCGCGGCTGCGATGCCAGTCGTGCATCAGCCCGTATGGCACGACATCGTTGAAATCACGGGGGTGATTCGAAGGAATTCGATACTGACGGGCAATCTGACCTTTACGTTTGTCAACGCGCTACTGATGGGTGGTTTCATCTACTTGCTTACTCCCATTTCGCGGGAGGTTTACGGCGTTGGCGCGAGCGAATACAGCCAGCTGTTCGCATTCGTCGGAATAGGGGCGTTCATTGGCGGACTGTACCTTGGTTTGAGCGGCGGGTTTAGACGCACCGGCATCGCGTTGTTAACATCCAACCTGTTTACAGCGGCCAGCGCTATCGCATTCGCAGTTTTTGCCAGCTTGTATTTTGGCTATACATTCGCATTCCTGTTCGGACTGATTAACGCGATCCACATCGGATTGGGATCGATCGCCCTTCAGTTGGCCATTACCGACAATGTGAGAGGTCGATTGGCTGGCGTGTACGAACTGGCTTGGGGAGGTTTTCCAGCGGGAGGTTTCGTATTCGGGGCGATGGCCAACGGCCTCGGTCCATCAACTTCGCTGATAATCGGTTGTGCATTCGTCATCGCTGTGACGTGCGCGATCGGGGTGCTGAACCCTCAACTGCGAAGACTCCGAATGCGGGTTTGACGGGCGGTTAAGCGTCGGGTTCCGCGGTGAAGTAGTCGGGTTGGTAGGGTGGCGGTTCGAGTTGGCCGTCTAATTCCATCTGTTCCTGTTCAGTCAGATATTTGGACGGACATCGAACCGTCAACATTTCGGCTTGGAGCACACCGTCTGAACCCATCGTTCCGTTCAGGATGATCTCGGAGTGGTCGTTGAAGAAGACTTGGCCTACTTCGCCAGAATAAACGACGGGCAGTTCAACCGATCCGTTTTCGTCCTTAAGCCTGAAATTCGCGGTAACGCCGTCTGGCGATTTGATGTACGACCCGGGGACTAACTTGCCTAAAACGCCGACTGAATTCGCGTCGGTTTGTGCTTGAACCTTAACTGCGTCTTCGACGCTGAGAAACTCGACGGTTGCCTCGTTGAACGCGGTGATGGCTAGGTATACTACGCCAACCAAGAACAACACCGCGACCGCGGCGATTTTTGCTTTGCCACTCAGGAGTACCGTCGACTTGGCACCGTCCGACGGAAGTGGGACGTCTTGGTGTTCAGAGGCGGTCATCAGAATTCGTCGTTTTCATTATCGCCGCGCAACCGGTTCAATTCGGCTGCAAGCGTTCGTTGGCGGACGCCTAGATATACGACGTAAGCAGCGATGCCTACCCATGCGATCGCGACCACGGCGAAGAGATATCCCAAATTGGAAGAAACGTCTCTAGATTCGGCTTGCACGACCGATATCGCTACGCCATTGGTGTCCGATTGCACCGAAATCTGGGTTAGTCGTTTTTGCTGGTCCCGCAGACGAGACACGGCTTCTCGAGAATCGGTGGCGAGATCCGAGACCCATCGGTCACCAACGCGGTTTTCCAAGCCGAACGATGTATTCGGGTTGGAAGATGAAACGGTGAAACGCTGGACATCGCCGTCACCGCTCAGGACCGAAAAACCAGTCAATGCTCCATCGTCTGAGGTTTCGACCTTCGTAACGACGCCGGTCGAGATGCCCGGAGATTGGGCGAAAACAAAGCTCGTCAACCCAAATGCCAGCCCAAACATCAGCATGATCGTCAGTGTTGCAATGATGGTGATCTTCATTTGCCGGCACTCGCCAATGATCTTGATGCTTGGAACTTCAACACTTCGTGTTCGCTTTCCATCTTCGCTAACTCGTGCCGTGCCACTAGCAATGAGAAGAACAGGAAAGTAAACGCGAGCACGCTGACCAGTAACGTAAGACCGATCTCGGCAGCGACCAGATTCTCTTCCTCGGCGATCGGTCCTACCACCAGCGGCGGATGCGCTTCTTGCCACAACACGGAGGCGTAGTAGATGATCGGCGTGTCGATCGCGCCGATGATAGCGATGATCGCAGAGAGCCTCATGCGCTGGTCGCCGGGAGGGAAGTAGGCCCTGAACATCAGGTAGGCGACGTAGATGAAGAACAGGATCAGCGCCGTGGTGAGTTTCGCCTCTCCGGTCCACCAGACTTCCCAAACTGGTTTCGCCCAGACCATGCCGGAAATCAGCATTATCGCACCGAATATCACACCGACTTCGGCCATCGACACCGCCAATCGATCCCAAGTCGAGTTTTTGGTTACCAGATAAAGGACGCTGGCTGCGGCTACGCCGACAATTGCCACCATGCTGACCCATGCGACTGGGACGTGAATGTACAGGATCCGCTGGACGACACCTTGGTTGATGTCTGTGGGGACCCACACGAACATCATCCACAGCGCGAATCCCATGACCAACAAAGTCGCGACGTGCAACACTGTCTGTGCGTTGATCTTGGGAAATCCCATCAGGAATGGACGGTAAGAGTTGGCGATAATTGCCGCGTCGTCGCAACCATCAATTGTATTGCCATGCGGTATTGATTCATAGCGTCAATCAGATTGCGACGTGCTTCAATCGTCGAGTACGTAGCCAAACAGCAGGGCGGAAGCGGCGATGAACACCACGTCATAGACGAGCGCGAGTTGTAGCCACGGCATCGATACCGACAAGGCTTCCTGTGACGCCACGGCGGCTGTAACTCGGATAGCGGCGAACAGCAGCGGGGCGACTGTTGGCAGAAAGAGCATCGGCAATAGCACCTCGCGGGCCCGGGCGCGAAACGTGAGGCTCGAAAAAAGCGTTCCAACAGCCGAGAATCCGAGGGTCGTCAGAAACGCGACGAGGAAGATCTCTGCTCGGAATATCGCCAGGTTGAACATGAATGTGAAGACCACGAATACGATCAACGTTGCGATCGCCAGAAACACGAACGTGCCCAGCCACTTGCCGATGAATATCAGGTCGCGAGATATCGGTGCCATCATCAATGCCCCAACAGCTTCGTTCTCCAATTCGTGCGATGTAGACCTCGTTAAACCAACGACCCCTGCAAACGTGATAGCCGCCCACAAAACCCCCGGTCCCGTCTCGATCGCCTTGCGGGAAGTCGGTTCGATAGCGATCGCGAAGATGGCGATCACAAGCGAGGCGAACATCACGATCGCAATTGCGATGTCGCGGTTGCGCGCTTCGATGCGCAACTCTTTTAGCGTGAGCGCCCAGATTATCGAAAGAGCAGCGTTCAATCGATCACCAGACTGTTCAGTCGCGTGTCATTTTTCCGGAACGCATCGTGAATTGCGTGCCGGCGGTGCCAGTGACGAAATCGGAACTGTGCGTCGCGATCAAAACAGCTCGACGGTTCGTTCGCCAATCCTCGATGATCTCTGAGAGCACGCGCAAGGAAGCATCGTCGAGCCCGGTTTCAGGCTCATCCAGCAGAAGAAGCGCGGGTGAGTGGAGGATGGCCCGGGCAATTGACACTCTTTTCCGGTAACCGTGCGACAACCTGCGCACGCGTTCATCCATCCGCGATCCGAGTCGCAGCCGTCTGACCACCATTTCAACCTTTTCGTCAGGCGTTTCGAGTTGGCACAACTTAGCAAACAGAGCGATGTTTTCCCCGACTGTCAGATCCGAGTAAACCATCGGTGAATGCATCACCGATCCGGTGTGCCGCCGCGCTTCGGCTGCGTTTTTGAGCACATCGACACCGTTAACGGTGAGTTGGCCGGCCGACGGGCTGGTGAGCGTCGCTGCAATACGCAACAGCGTGGATTTACCCGAACCGTTCGCTCCTTGGATCGTCACGACTTCGCCCGCGCCTACATCGAGGTCGATACCGTCTAGCACCGTTGCCGCGCCGTATCGCTTGTAGAGACCGTCGATGCGCAAGATGGTAGATTGCGCTCGGTCATTCGTCTCTGCTTCAGTGACGGTGATGGTGACCTACCAAATGTGGATGCGCTGAGTGGTGTGGCGGGTAACGGCGTCCGTTTCGAATCGTCTCGACGGGCAACAGCAGTTGCTTACCTTGTCGCGTAGCGCCGCGGGCATCTGTCAACTCGAAATCGCCGTCCAGCAATCGGATTATTGATACGTCCGCATCTGCGCCGACTCGCAGCGAGCCGATTGTGTCCGACATCGAGATGGCCGTCGCCGGGCGTTGAGTAGCAAATGCGATCACCTCGTCCAATGAGAATCCGAGGTAGAGGTATTTCGACAACGTTGTCAACAGATCGAACACGGGTCCGCGGATGTTGTAGCGATGGACGTCGGAGCTCACAGTGCCGGGCCCGAAACCATCGGCGGTGCACTTCTCGGCCACATCGAACGAGAAGGATCCGGCCCCATGACCAACGTCGAAGTTGACCCCGCGCATCATGGCGTCGCGCGCCGCGTCGATTACCTTTCCAGTGTTGTCCACTATGCCGGGAGGATTGCCTGTGAAGCTATGGGTGACGATATCGCCGGGTCTCAGTTGTTCCAAATACCTCTCGACGGGATTTACGGTGCCGCCAATGTGGATCATCAGCGGTTTGCCAAGCTGACGCGATGCTTCAAGAGAGCGTTCCATCGCTATCAGGTCGTTATTGCCGAGTATTGCCTCGGACAGCCTGACTTTGATACCGACGATGACCTCCGGGAACATCTTCGCCGCCTCAACCGCCTTTTCAACCCGCGCCCACCGAACATCTTCGAGTTCGCCAATCTCGTTGTCGAGCTGTCCCATTCCCGAGATATGCAGGAACGCAAGAACTCGGGTGTCCGCTTTCTGCATGACGTATCGGTGAAAGCCAGCGATGGTGTTGGCGCCAGCCGAGCCTGCGTCGATGGCAGTCGTGACGCCCCGGTACAAGGACGATGGGTCTGCCTCGACGGCGAGATGAGCTACGCCCCACCAGACGTGGACGTGGAGGTCCACCAACCCTGGGGTCACGAGGAGCCCGTCGGCTTCCAAAACGTCGTGAGCGTCACCGTCGCTGATGTACTCTTCGATGGCACGTATTTTGCCGCCAGCGATCGCGATGTCTCGCTGGGCGTGGATACCTTGGCTCGGATCGATTACCGTGCCGTTTTTGATTACAAGATCCCAAGTCATGTCACACCTCATTCGCTCGACGATCAGGAGTCAGACGTTTCTAACCTTCGAAATCGCGGATCACCTTGCCGGGTGTTGCGCCAGTGACCTTGCCATCGGCAATTGCTTGAACACCGTTAACGATCACATGATCCATGCCGGTCGAGTATTGATGAGGATCGGTAAACGAGTTGTTCTGCTTGATGTTGTCGAGGGCAAAAACGTTCACATCGGCATACATACCACGTGCGATTCGCCCGCGTCGTTTCAGGTTCAATCTCTCGGCGCCTAGAGCGGTCATCTTATAGATGGCCTCTTCGAACGACATCAACTTACGTTCTTTGACAAACGTCTCCAGATGGCGAGAGTTGGTCGCGTAGCTTCGAGGGTGCGGTTTGCCGCTTGAAAGGGGACCGGTGGTGCGAAGCGAGCTACCGTCCGAGCAGACAGTCATCAACCGCCATTGAGCAATGGCTTCGACATCCGATTCCTCCATCGAGCGCAAGACGTATGAACCGTCCGATTGCTCGTACAAACGGAGTGCCGCCTCGGCAGGTTCGCAACCCATCTCGTCGCCGATCTCCTCGAGGTTCATGCCTTCGTAATCGGTGTTCGGCGGGAAGTGCGCAACTACGGAACCCGCTGCACCGTGATTGCGACTGATGTAGTAACGGGTGTCTTCGCGCATCATGGCGCGGAGGTCATCGTCCTGGAGACGATCCAAGGTGGCTTCTCGTCCGCCCGTGAGCGACCAGCGGGCGAACATCGCGCCGCTGAATCCGGTGCTTGACCACGAGTACGGGTATTGATCACCCGCTACGTCTATTCCCTCGGCCAAGGCTCGTTCGAAGCCTTCGAGGAGTTCAGGGCCGCGACCCCAGAATTTCGGGCCTACGGCTTTGACGTGGGAGACCTGTATTCGGCCGCCCGTGCGCCGTCCGATCTCGATAGCCTCGGCGTGGGCAGGAAAGAGCCCGCAAAGATCGTCCGCCTCTGAGCGGATGTGGGAGGAGTAGAGCTTATCGCGGTCGGCGACCGGTTGGTTCAGCGCTATAACCTCATCGGTGAGCGAGTACGAACCGGGTGCGTACCAAAGGCCCGTTGACATTCCGAGTGCCCCCGCATCGAGGCTCTCTTCGATGATGCGGATCATGTGCTGAAGTTCATCGATGTCTGGGCCGCGGTTGTCCATACCCATCACTGCGGAGCGCACGGTTCCATGTCCGACCTGAGTCGTGATGTTGATCGTGGAACCGACACGTTCCAAAGCGTTCAAATAACCGTCGAAATCTTCCCAATCGACATCAAACGTGCCTTCGCCGCCGCGTGTGAGCCGCTCTCTTAACTGGTCTTTGGAGGCGCCAATCAGCGGGGCGCAGAAGCTGCCACCGCAGTTGCCGAAGTACTCGAGTGTGACGCCTTGTGTGAGCTTTGAATCGGCCAACGGATCGACTAAGAAAGATGCGTCGGAGTGAGTGTGCAAGTCGATGAAACCGGGCGTGACGGATTTGCCCGTGGCATCGATGGTGAGTTTGGCCGGGGCACCGCCGAGGTCGCCTACTGTTTCGATAGTGTCTCCATTGATGCCTACGTCGGCGGCGATTCCGGCGAGGCCGCTACCGTCGTGTACCGTGCCGCCGGTTATTTTGATGTCGAGCATGATTCTTGCCGGGTGATTTTGGGGGTTACCGATGTGCGGATTTTATCGTTTATCGGACGTAGCACCAAAATCGGGCGCGTGTTCGCAGGATTAACTTAAACTTGCGATGAGACTTTCCAGAACCAAATCCAAGGGAGCCGAACATTGAAGTTCGTCAGATTCGAAAACGGTGGAGGCGCATCGTACGGCATCGTAGAAGATGACGGCACGATTTCCGAGATTTCCAACTCTCCGATCGGTCAATCGTATGAAGCAACGGGTGCGACACACAGTTTTTCCGACGTCAAGATACTCGCGCCTAACCCGAATCCGGTCAAGATGTTGTGCTTGGCGCGCAACTACCGCTCCCATCTGTTGGGAGCGGATGAGCCGACACGTCCGGAGCCCTTCTACAAGACTCCGACCGCGATCATCGGCCCCGGCGATCCAATCAAGATCACCGAGGACGCTGGATTGGTCGTGTGCGAATCTGAACTCATAGTCATCATGGGCAAGCAGGCCAAAAACGTGAGCGAAGACGAGGCGCTTGACTACGTTTTCGGTTACACCGCTGGCAATGACGTCAGCGCCCGCGACTGGCAGGGCGGTCCTGACGCAGACACGCAGTGGTGGCGAGCCAAGTCGGCGGACACGTTCGGCCCAACCGGCCCGTTCATGGTCACAGACATCGACCCTCAGGATGTCAATATCCGAGGTCTAGTCAATGGCGTAGAAGGGCAGAAGTGCCACTCGTCGGAGATGATCTTCAACGTCGCACAATCGATCAGCTTCATCAGCCGTTACGTGACGCTGGAATGTGGCGACATGCTTTGGACCGGTACGTCGGGCACGACGCCGCCGATCAATGTCGGCGGTGACGTGACAGTCGAGATCGACAAGATCGGCGTGTTGCACAACCCCGTCGAAGCCGCTTGACGTCTGGTTAAACCCGCGATCGGACAGAGAGTTCTAGCTGGCACCGAAGTAGGTCGAAAGATCGCCTTCGGTTAGCCAGTAGAAGACCAAGTACGCGCCCACGACCGCCAAGATCACGGCGGATACGCGTTCTACGTGCGGCATTGCTCGTCGCAGCGGGTTCAATATCGCGCTCTTGAATAGGGCGACGCCGATCGTCACGATCATGATGAGGAATGCCATTCCTCCGGCGTAGGCGACGAATTGGATCACACCGGCGGCAAAGCCATCACGGCCAAATGAACTGGTGACGACGCTGAGAAAAATTGGTAGCGTGCAACTCAGCGACGCGAGGGCATAGCTGACACCAAAAAGGAAATACCCTCCGAGCGATGACACGCGAGGATCGCCAACGCGTCCGGCCACCTGTTGAGCGATTCCGGTGTAGATCTTTCCGCCAACCAAGATGTAAGCGCCCAGCAACGCCATCAATATACCTAGAACGAAGCCGATCCAAGGCAGAGCTTCTTTGACCAGTTCTTGGCTGGCCGATACGAGTAGTCCGGCAGATCCAAAGAGCGCCAAAAACCCGAGACCCATAGCCAAACTGACGTAAACGGCTTTCGTGCCTCGCTTGGCGGTCCCCGTCCAGCCTGTACCTTCTTCTACGTCGGTTTCGTCTCGCAGGTAGATCGTGAGGTAGGCTGGCAACATAACGAATCCACACGGATTTACGGCGGCTACCATCCCTGCGACGAAGGCGAAACCAAATGGCAGAATGTCGCCAATGTTTGAGACCCACGTCGTGGATGTCCCTTGCACACCGAGAACGCCGCCGACGGCCTCATTTGCACCCGGACCTTGGATCAAACCCAACACGAACGCGATCGCCAACAGACCAACTGCGCTGACAGCGCCGACCAACTGGGTCGGTGTTACCTGCTGTAAGTTCGAAACTGGCAACTTCATGATTAACGCCTCAGAGTTACGTGGCCACCGCAATCGAATCTCCGGAACTTAAAATTCCGCAGCGACTGTGTAAAGAATAACGACTCCGAGCGGATTTTAGACGCATCTCCGCAGCGTTGAATCGAGTGACATGCTCACGACCGCGTCTCACGATTGCGTGGGGGTGATTTGAACTTCGTGTGATACTATCGAACATTGGTTCCAAACATCGAAATGATGTTTTGGTTACGCTTGGCGCGCCCAGGATTGCTAACGCAAATCAGGAGATCACTCTAGTACCTTGACAACCGAAACTGCGGTTGCGGAAACGCAGACCCCAAACGAAATTGAAGAACTTGAGCCCTTGTCAGTAGAGGGGCTCTATCGCGCAGGTGTTCACCTCGGTCATCTTTCGAAGCGATGGCATCCAAGGATGCGCGACTACATCCGCCTCAAGCATCAACGTCGCCACGTTCTCGACATGGACAAGACTATTGAGGCTATTGAATCGGCGAAAGATGCCGTACGCGAGATCGTCGCTGCGGGCGGCGATTGCCTCATGGTCGGCACAAAACCGCAAGCGAGGAACGAAATTGAACGTTTGGCCAAATCGGTCGAGGCGTTGTATATAACCTCGCGTTGGCTCGGCGGCACGCTAACCAATTTCGCCACGATTTCGCGTCGCATCGAAGCCTTGATCCAACTGGAAGAGGATTTCGCCAAAGGCGAAGTTCAGGCTCACACCAAGCGAGAACTGTTGATGAAACAGACAGAAGTGAGGCGCCTCAACAAATTCTTCGGCGGAATTAAAGAAATCACGAAGCTCCCAGACGTGATGTACGTCGTCGGTATCGACCGTGAGAAACACGCCGTTAAAGAGGCGAACGACCTCAATATCCCGGTAGTCGCGATTGTCGATACGAACTGCGATCCCAGTAGCATCACGCATCCGATTCCTGGAAACGATGACTCACACGCTTCAATCGCGTTGCTATCGCGACACGTCGCCGCGGCAATTTCCGAAGGCAGGGAACTTGCAGCCGAGCGCGAACGCGAACGGGAATCGATGCGAGCGGAACGCGATGCTCAAGAGGCTGCGATGGCGGCCGCACGAGCCGCTGCCGAGGAGCGATCACGGCAAAGCAACGCGGCTTCCGAGTAATTGACCTAAACATAAACTGCTTGAAATTCGAAACGGAGTTGTCACGACATGGCTAAAATCGGCACCGCGCAGATAAAGGAGTTGCGCGACAAGACCGGTGCTGGGATTATGGATTCGAAACGGGCGCTGGAAGCGGCCGACGGCGACATGACCAAAGCTGCGGCCGCGTTGATGGAAAAGGGGCTCGCGTCTGCTGCCAAGCGCGCAGGCCGCGAGGCTGCCGAAGGCGTTATCGAGGCGTACATCCACACCGGATCGCGGGTCGGTTCGCTAGTTGAACTCAACTGCGAGACCGATTTTGTAGCAAGAACGCCTGAGTTCAAGGCTCTCGCACGCGATCTTGCCATGCAGGTAGCGGCCATGAACCCGACATACGTCGCCCGCGAAGACGTGCCCGAAGACGCTGATAGTGTCTCTGAGGACGAAATCTTGCTGGATCAGATGTACATCCGCGACGGCACCGTCAGGGTGTCCGATCTCGTCACGGAAATGATCTCGAAAGTCGGCGAAAACGTCAAAGTCGGACGCATAGAACGCTTCGCCCTCGGCGAGTAGGCAAAGGAGAACTCCAGCATGCGGTTGACGCCACGTTACAGCCGCATCTTGCTTAAACTCAGCGGCGAGTCGTTCAAAGGCAACAAAAGCTTCGGAATCGAAAACGATACCGTTAAGTACATCGCCAACGAGATTAGGCCGGTGCACGATGCAGGCGTAGGCATTGGCATCGTTGTTGGTGGAGGTAATATGTGGCGCGGGGCAGACTACGAAGCGCAGGGGATGGATCGCTCCAGCGCAGATCACGCCGGAATGCTCGCGACCGTAATGAACGCGTTGGTCTTGCAGGACCAGCTACAGCGCGATGGCATCCCGGTGCGGACGATGACGGCGATACCCATGGAAACGGTCGCGGAGCCTTACATTCGTTCGCGGGCGTTGAATCACATAGAACGGGGCAGGGTGGTGATCTTCGCCGCGGGGACCGGCAACCCATTCATGTCTACAGACACTGCCGCCAGTTTGCGCGCGTTGGAGATCAATGCCGGAGTGCTCGTTATGGCCAAGAACGGCGTGGACGGAGTTTACGACGCAGATCCGGCTGTGCAACCCACAGCGAAGAAGTTCGACCATATCACTCATCACAAAGCGCTCGAATTGGGATTGCGAGCTCTCGATTCGACGGCGCTGTCGCTGGCGATGGACAATAAGATGCCGATATTGGTGTTCGATATGTTCAAAGAAGGCAACTTTGCCGGCGTCGTAGGTGGCGGCCACGTCGGGACCCGCATTACAGTTGACGCAGCGGGTGAACAGCTACACATGCCTGAACAAGCTCCGAATTCGTTCGCTTAAACGGAACTAAGAACTCGGTTAACCGCGTTGGATCAATTCAAAGACTACGAGCAGGGCGACGTCGAAGTCCATCAACCAAGAGAGGTGTTCTCATGTTGGAAGAAACATTAGAAGATGCCGAAGACCGCATGGGTTCCTCAGTGAGCGTTTTCTCAGACGACTTGGACGGTTATCGGACAAACCAGGCCTCGACATCCTTGGTTGCGAAGATGCAAATCAGCGTGGATATGGGCGGCGTGACAGACACTTTGCTGATGAATCAACTCTCGCTGATCGCGGTTGAAAGCGCACGGACGATAAAAATCGAGGCGTTTTACCCAGAAGCCGCTGCGGCGATCGTGCGTGCGATACAGCAATCTGATCTCGGATTGAACCCCCGCGTCGATGGACAGACGATCCGCTTGATACTGCCCGAGTTAACGCAAGAGCGTCGGCTCGAACTCGTGAGAATGGTGCGTCGGCGCGCTGAAGATGCTCGCGTATCGATCCGGAATGTTCGGCGTGATGCGCAGAGCATGATCCGGGAGATACAGAGCGAAGGGGAAGCCTCCGAGGACGATTGCAAACGGGCATCCAAGACCCTTCAAGACCTCACAGATGACGCGGTCGCTCAGGTCGGAGAGTTGCTCGAATCTAAAGAAACGCAAATCCTTGAGTAGTTGATTTCTGACGGGTTTTGAACCCTAGGGGAATAGGTTACGGATCAATCGATGGCGTCCACTAAACCTGAAACGTCAAAAAGCGATGTGACCCGAAATACCGGTATTTCGTCTAATGGGTTGGATGGCAGGCGCGTCCCTCAACACATCGCCATAATCATGGATGGCAATGCTCGTTGGGCCAAAAAGCATGGTTTGACCGTTGCTCAAGGCCACCGCGCCGGATACCACAACATCGAACGAGTGACTAGAAGCCTCGGTGATCTCGGCGTGAAAGAAGTCACTCTTTTCGCCTTCTCTACTGAGAATTGGCACCGGCCGGACGACGAGGTCGAAGCTCTGATGGGTCTCGCGACGGAAGCGATCGAACAAGGCGTGCAACGATTTCACGAAAACGGAGTCCGTTTGCGGCATGTCGGGCATGGGCGTCGGTTGCCGTCCGAGATGTTGCGAAAAATCGCCGATGCCGAACGATTGACCAAGGACAATCTAGCCATCGGATTGAACTTGGCCTTCGACTACGGCGGTCGCGAAGAGATAGTCAACGCGATCCAACGTATTGTTCGAGATGGCATCGGCCACGACGATATCGATGATGCGCTTGTCGAAAGGTATCTTTTCACCGCCGGAATACCCGACCCCGACATGATCATCAGAACCGGCGGCGAATTCCGGATCAGCAATTTCATGATTTGGCAGTCGGCGTATTCCGAGTTTTTCTCGTCATCGGCGTTGTGGCCCGAGTTCGGCGAGAGTGAGATCGACGCGGCGATCGAAGCGTACTCGCGAAGGCAACGCCGTTTTGGCCAAAGACCAGCGTAGGTTGGGCATATCGGCGAAACTAATCGCGTGACTCCTGAACCCAATCGCTTACCGAACGGAACCAGAGATACGTCTTCCGAACTGACCCGGAGGCTGATTACCGCTGCCGTAGGGTTGCCGATTTTGGGTTTGGTCCTGTATTTCGGATTTTGGACGGTTGGTGTTGCCGCCGTCGTTATCGCAGCGGTGGTTGGTTTTGAAACCCATGGAATGGTTCAACGCGCCGCGGTTGGTTTCAGATCACATGTAGTTTTCCTGATTATCGGCGGTGTGGTACCGGCAACCGCGCTGTTCGTAGCCGCGACTGGCGATCCGAATGACGTCGAACGGGTAGGTACTGTTTTCGGGCTGTTGGCGCTTCTGTTGCTGATGGAGATTTCGGTTACCGGCCGATTTCGCCAGATTGAGTTCGTCCGCAGGAATATCATCCTCTCGTACGGCGTATTCGTCGTACTCGCATTGGGGACGTTGCCGTTCTTGGTTTCGCTGTCAAACGGGCGGGAACTTCTGACGTTTTGTATTTTGGTCGTTTTCGCTTCAGATTCGGGCGCATACTTTGTCGGCAAACGATTTGGCTCGCACAAACTTGCTCCAAGCGTCAGTCCGGGAAAGACATGGGAAGGATTGATCGGCGGGGTGGTTTCAGCGATATTGGCCGCTTGGTTGTTGGGCGAACTACTGGCATTGGATTATTCGGTCGCTAGAATCTTGTTGATAGGCTTGTCAATCGCTGTCATCGGGGCGATAGGTGATCTTGGTGAATCTTGGATCAAACGTCTCGCAGGAGTTAAAGATTCTGGCGCGATCGTGCCCGGGCATGGTGGGATCATGGACAGACTTGACGCACTGGCCCCTAATTTCATGCTCATATACTTCGTTGACCGATGGCTAGGATGAAAAAGCGAATCGCAATACTAGGTTCTACGGGTTCCGTCGGTTCACAGACGCTCGATGTAATCCGCCAGTTCCCAGACGAATTCGAAGTCGTAGGCCTCTCTGCGGGCGAGAACGTCGAAAAACTAGGCCAACAGATCGACGAATTCAGCCCGCGTTACTTCAGCTGCGTCGATAAAACGATTGACAATCTCCGTGGCGCAGCCCGGATCGCGATGACCGATTTGGCAACGCACGAAGACGTGGACTGTGTCATGCACGCGACCGCCGGAATGGAAGGATTGCCTTGTGCGGTTGCCAGTTTGAGCGCAGGCAAAACCGTTGGACTTTCAAACAAAGAATCGATCGTGATGGCGGGTTTTCAGCTAAAGGAGATCGCCGAAAGGAACGGAGGTACGATCCTACCCATCGACTCCGAACCGAGTGCGTTGTGGCAATGCGTCATCGGCGAGCAATCCAAACCGCGTCGTTACATAATCACCGCCTCCGGCGGCGCGTTCCGAGACAAAACACCCGACGAGTTGTCGGGTGTCACGCCCGAAGAGGCATTGAACCACCCGACTTGGTCGATGGGTCCAAAAATCACGATAGATTCGGCGACGCTGATGAACAAAGCGTTTGAAGTGATCGAAACGGCATGTCTTTTCGACGCCACGTTCGAGGATATCGACGTGTTGATACATCGACAGAGCATCGTTCATTCGTTAGTCGAAATGGATGATGGTTCGATCAAAGCCCAGCTGAGTTTGCCAGACATGCGACATCCCATACAGTTCGCGCTCTTCTATCCCGAACGCCGGTTCAACGCGTCGTTTCCAGAATTCAGCTTGATCGACGCTGGCGAACTCACCTTTGAAGCGATGGTGCCTGCGAAGTACCCCTGTTTCGATCTGGCGCTCGAGTACGCACGACGCGGAGGCACCTACAACGCGGTTCTCGCCGGTGCTGACGAAGCCGCAGTGAATCTCTTCATGCAGCGAAAGATCCGCTTCACGGACATCGCGCCGGCGATAGGGAAGACATTGAAAAAACACCAGGTGAAACTCGATTTCACAGTCGAAGACGCGATAGCAGCCGCGGAGTGGGCATATCGCAGCACTTATTCGAGACACGATAATGATTGAGGCCTCATCCGGTTTCGCGGGGCGTTCGAGCCGATGAGCACCACCATCATCTACGGACTTCTCGTGGCGGTCCTGATCTTGGGACCGCTCATCATCTTGCATGAGTTCGGACACTACTTCCTTGCGAAATTTCATCGCGTTAAAACCCTTGAGTTCGGATTTGGGTTCCCTCCGCGCATGTTCGGCATTTGGAGCGGCAACACGTCAGTGTCGACGTCGAACGACACCGAATGGGAAGGTGAATTTGGCGGGGTAATCGTCGAAACCGGCCAGATGGTAACCATCGTGGGTTACGAATCCGAAGAAGGCACAATTCAAGCCCTGAAAGTTCGTCCGTTCGAGCGTCAAGACATTTCTTTGGCTCAGACATCACCGACACTGTTCGTCGGCAAGGTCAAATCATCGACCCAAGGCGGCATGACGATCGCCGATATGGTTTGGTCGATCAACTGGCTACCGATCGGCGGATTCGTCAAGCTTAAAGGCGAAGAGGACCCGTCCGCGAAGGACAGTTTGGCAGGAAAATCCGCAATGGCGCGCGTCAGCGTCATCGTGGCAGGTGTCTTGGTTAACGCTGTGTTGCCGTTTGTGATCTTTACTTTTGTAGTGCTGATTCCCGTTGAGTACCTCGCTGGCGATGTGGTCGTCGCCAACGTACTTCCCAATTCGCCCGCATACGAGGCCGGGGTGAGACCGTTGCAGAAAATCGTCTCCGTAGACGGTCAGCCCATCACGAATTTCAACGACCTGCAAACCGCCGTCGTCCGCAAACTCGGCCAAGAATCGCAATGGGAAGTCCAGCGCGGCATCCCGGACCCGTTTGCCCGCCCGACTGACCCTGAAGTCCACTATCTGGAGGGTGATACCAAGACGGTAACCGTAGTTGCCCGATGGGATCCGCCGCGCCACGATGTCGTCTTGGAGGTCGACGACCCCGAAACCCAAATCCGGCTTGGAGTGGCGCGTGTATACAACTCGCGAGTCGGCATCAACGACGAGTTGCGCGTCGTATCAGATGGGGCTGTGCGTGATGACCTTTACGAAGTCTCTGTCTCAGACGCACGACGTTTTCTGCCAGCGGCAAAAATCGGCGACGTCGTGCCGATCATAGATGCGGACGACGGATCCGGGATTTTCTACCTCGACGCCCGTTCTCTCAACTCGGATCTCGGTTCGGTGACGCACCTGCAAGAGGGTGCCGCCGGTGTTCAGCTGCAAATGTTGAATGTGCACGTCGCGTCTCGAGGCGTTCCGATCACGCGTGCAATTCCGGAGGGGATCAAAGAGACCATCGAGGTGATGACGTTGGCGCGTAACACGATCGTGGGCGCGATCTCGGGGTCTAAGAATCCGCAATTCGAAGGCCCGGTCGCGGTCGGCCCAGTCGGACTCACCCAGCTATCCGGCGAAGTCGCCACCGCCGACATACCGGTCACCTCACGCGTGACGATCATCCTGACATTGGCGGCGACGTTAAGCATGTCCTTAGCGGTGATCAATCTGCTGCCGTTTCCAGGATTGGATGGCGGACGCCTCGCGTTCGTGATTTTGGAGGTCGTTCGCGGCGGCAAACGGATATCCCCGGAAAAAGAGGGCCTCGTGCATCTCGTGGGATTTGTGCTGCTGATAGCACTGATCGTCGTGATCTCGTTTTCGGATATTGCTCGTCTAATCGGCGGCGAACGCTTCCTTTAGCGGATAATTGAAAGAGAGATGGATTCAGCGACGAAATTCAGCGAACCGGTTCGATCAAAAACCCTGCGAGTTATGGTCGGCGATGTCCCAGTCGGAGGCGGCAACCCGGTTGTGGTGCAGTCCATGACCGACACGGACACGGCCGATATCGGCGCAACCGTCGATCAAGTCAAATTGCTCGCCGATGCAGGCAGCGAGATTGTGCGCGTCACCGTTAACAATGACGCCGCCGCGAAAGCGGTACCCGAAATCACCAAACGTCTCGCCGATGTCGGGTGTAACGTGCCGATCGTGGGAGATTTCCACTTCATTGGACATCGCCTGCTTCGGGATCATCCAGAATGCACAGATTCTCTGGCGAAGTTTCGCATAAACCCCGGCAACGTCGGTCGAGGTAAACGGCACGACGAAAACTTCACAACCTTCATCGAAATCGCTCGCGACAAGGGTAAACCGGTACGTATAGGTGTCAATGCCGGTAGCTTGGACCAAGAGTTGTTGGTGCAAAAGATGGACGATAACGCGCGGCGTGCGAATCCTTTGAGCGGCGACGATGTTGAGCGTGAGGCATTGGTGGAGAGTGCAATCGCGAGCGCGGCCGCGGCGGTCGATATCGGATTGCCGGAAGATTCGATGATTATCTCGTGCAAAGTGTCGCGGCTTGGCCAGATGGTCTCTGCGTACCAAACGCTCGCCAAGCTGACCAGTATCCCATTGCACCTAGGCCTGACCGAGGCCGGAATGGGGCAGAAAGGGGTTGTCGCCACCACCGCTGCTCTGGCGGTATTGCTTTACGAGGGCATTGGCGACACGATACGGGCAAGTTTGACGCCGGAGGTTGGCGGTGATCGGGCTAAAGAGGTCAAACTGTGCCAAGACATCTTGCAGTCGCTCGGAATCCGGACGTTCCGGCCCTCCGTCACAGCTTGTCCCGGTTGTGGCAGAACAACGTCTACGCTTTTCCGCGAACTTGCGAGCGATATTCAGACTAAGATCGACATCAATCTTCCAAGTTGGAAAAAGCAATACCCGGGATCCGAAACACTAAAAGTGGCAGTGATGGGGTGCGTGGTCAACGGTCCGGGTGAATCGCGCGCCGCGGACATAGGGATCTCATTACCGGGCAGCGGGGAGAGCCCGCGTGCGCCGGTATTCGTTGACGGCAAGCGCGATCGCTTGCTTTCGGGTCCGGCTATCGCCGAAGAGTTCATCGGAATGGTCGACGACTATGTTGAGAACCGATGGGGCGGAAACGACGGGGAACGCAAATGGGGTTCGTCTGACAGCGTGGAAATCGAGAAACGATGAAGGCATCACAGTTCTACATCAAGACGACCCGGGAAGCACCGGTAGAGGCTGAGACGATCAGCCACCGATATCTTACGCGGGCGAGCTTCATCCAACAGATCGCGGCTGGCATCTTCAGCATCATGCCGTTGGGATGGCGAAGTTTGGACAAGATCCGGAACATCATCCGGGAAGAGATGAACAAAGCTGGCGCACTCGAAGTCACGATGCCAGTCGTCCAACCGCGCTCTATCTGGGAGGAGAGTGGCCGGGCAGAAACCTACGTCCCACCTCTCGCTCAATTCTTGGATCGACGCGAACGCGAGATGGTCCTCGCGCCGACACACGAAGAGACGGTGTCAATAATGGGTCGCTACGGCATCGAGAGCTACCGCGACATGCCGCTGAGGCTTTATCAGATTCAAACGAAATTCCGTGACGAAACGCGTTCTCGGGGGGGATTGCTGCGCGTTCGCGAATTCGAAATGAAAGACGCGTACTCGTTCGATGCCGATGCCGAAGGAATGGACGCCAGCTACGAAGCGATGGCGGGGGCGTATCACAATATTTTCTCTCGCTGCGGGTTGAACGCAGTAATGGTCGAAGCCGACTCGGGATCCATCGGCGGCAAAGACTCCGCGGAGTTCGCACTGCTTGCGGAAAGCGGTGAAGACACAGTATTGATTTGCGATTCGGTTAGTTGCGGATACGGCGCGAATCTCGAAAAAGCCGAGTTCAAGAAATTAAAGAATGCCAGCGAGATGCCCGCCGGAGTTGAGAAATTCGCCACGCCAGGGATCAAAACCATCGATGCCTTGGCCGACACTGAAGACGTTTCGAGCGCCAAAACAGCCAAAGCCGTTTTCTACACGATTGATGGCCAAGTCTACGTTGTGGTGATCCGCGGAGACTACGAAGTCAACGAAACCAAACTCCGCAACATGATGGGCGGTCACGAGCCGCGTCTGGCCACTCCAGAAGAAGTGGAAGCTGCCGGTTTCCCGGCCGGTTCGGCATCGGCAGTGGGCATTGACAGCGCCTTGGTGATTGCCGACGAGTCAGCGACCCAAAATACGAATTTGCTCGCAGGCGCTAACGAAGAGGGTTACCACTTACGCAATGTGAACTTTGGCCGAGATTGGTCGGCAGACCACATCGGCGACATTGCAGCCGCGCTCGACGGTCACGAATGCTCAAGGTGTAATGACGGACAATTGAAGGAGTTTCGAGGCATCGAAGTCGGACACATTTTCAAATTGGTGACGATCTACAGTGACGCAATGGATGTCACGTTTAACGATGTCGACGGAAGCCTCCAATCTGCTTACATGGGTTGCTACGGTATCGGGACCGGCCGATTACTGGCCGCCGCAGTGGAAGCAAACCACGATGACCGCGGCATCGTATTCCCCAGATCGATCGCGCCGTTCGAGGTTGTGGTGATCGGCGTCAACATGAACAACAACGATGAGGTCGCGTCACAAGCGGAACGGCTTTACGAACAGCTCAACGAGAAGGGTATCGACACCCTGTTCGATGATCGGGATGAGGGTCCGGGGGCCAAATTTGCGGATGCCGACCTAATTGGGATACCGGTAAGGGCCGTGGTCAGCCCCAGAAGTCTCAGCAACGGCGGCGTCGAAGTCAAGCACCGACGCCAACCGCCGTCTGAATCCTCCATACACTCGCCAGAGAACGCGGTCGCGGCGATTTACGAAGCGCTTTCCACTTAGCTCGTTGGGATAAACACGTGTGCGTTCTTCGCGTCGCGAACGCGTCGAAACACGCCGCGTGATTCTGATTGACGTGTTACAGTTGAAATATTAAGAACGCGCGTTGCGAGAGCGATGTGTTGAGGAAGTGGGCGTGAGCCCACTTTTTATTTTGAGGGGATTCTCCTCAACGACACGGCGCTTCGTGATCAATGGAGGACCGACAAGATGAAGAGCGACATGCTGCTAGCGGTAATGCAGCTGTCTGCGGAACGCAATCTTCCGCAAGAGTCGGTCGTCTCCGCATTCGAAGACGCCATTGCGGCCGCGTACCGGCGGGATCCAGCAGCTGAAGACCAAGACGTAACGGTCCAACTCGATCCCGAGAGCGGTGAGGTAGTCATCAACACCGTCGTCCACGTCGTCGACGAGATCGACGAGATCGATCCGCGTGGTCAAATCAATGTGGATCAAGCGCAATCGTTAAGCACTGATGCTCAAGCAGGCGATGACATCATCACCGGTGTTTTGGAGTTCACGCCCCAGAGAATCGCCGCGAGGACTGTTACTCAAGTTCTCATGCAGAGGCTTCGTAGTGCGGAACGGCGCTTGGTTTACGAACAATATGCGGACAAAGAAGGCGAAATCATCTCGGCGCCCGTCAGACGCGTTGCCTCTCCTCGTGGGGATGACCCGATCGGAACCAAGCCGACCGTATTCGTCGACCTGGGCAAAGCCGATGCAACGATGCCCGGTGATGAACAGAGCCCTAATGAACGGTATCGCACCGGGATGGAACTCAAGCTGTACGTGACAAGGGTGAGCGATCACACATCAGATGGCGAAGGCGCACCTGAAATAATCGTTTCGCGGCGGCATCCGATGTTGCTGAGGCGATTGATGGAGCTCGAGGTGCCGGAGGTCAAATCCGGGTTGGTTGAGATCAAGTCGATCGCGCGACAAGCAGGTGCACGAAGCAAAGTCGCGGTCTATTCGAACAAACACGACGTCGACCCGATCGGAGCGTGCGTCGGGTTGCGGGGCATCCGGATCCAAAACATCGTCACTGAGTTGATGGGCGAAAAGATCGATATTTTGGAATGGAGCGACGATCCGTCGGTGTTCATCGCCAATTCGCTCGGACCTGCGCAAGTCGAAGAGGTCATAGTCGTTGACGAACAGTCTGCCGAGGTCATCGTTCCTGAAAACCAGTTGTCGCTCGCCATTGGCAAGGAAGGTCAAAACGTTTCGCTAGCGACGCGGTTGACGAATTTCCGCATTGACATCAAGGGATCTGCCGCGTACGCCGAAGAGTTGATCGAACGCCAACGCGAACGGGAAGCTGAAGCCGCACGCCAAGCTGCCGAAGCGGAAGAAGCTAGACTTGCGGCCGAGGCGATTCTTGCCGACCAGGCTGCAGCAGCAAAAGCCGCCGCCGAGGAAGAAGAAAACCGTCGACTGCGCGAAGCCGAAGAAGCAGAGATCGCTGCCGCCGCCGCGGTGGCCGAATCTCTGGAGCTGGTACCGGAAGCGGAAACAGTTCCCGAACCTGTTATCGAGATCCCGTTCGTACCAGAGATTGAAGTCGCCGAGGAAGTCGAAGTTCAACCCGCCGCGGAAGAAGAAGTCGAAATCGTGGCCGAAGCAATCGACGAGTTTGTCGCCGCGGACGAAGATGAAGTGGAGATAGCAGAACCGTCAGTCCCTGCGCTATTCGTACCTGATGTAAAACGACCCGAACCCGCGCCGGTAGTTGACGAAGAACCCGAAGAGGACCTCGATCTCGAGTTGCTCGAACTCGAAGAGAAACTCAAGGAACTCGAACTCGAAGAGCAGGAGCGGCTCGAAGCCGAACGTGAAGCTGCGGAGTTGGAATCGCTGGAACAAGACATCGATTCCGACGAACTTTGGGCGTTACCCGACGATTTCCAAGTCGCGCCCGAAACCCAGGATTCAGGCCTGCGATTCGCTGAGGATATTTCGGGATATCGCGACGAAGAGGGTCGCCGCGGCTCAGGTCGTGGCGGGCGTCGCAGCGGCGGTGCACGCCGGACACGGCGTTAAGCTACCGTAACCGACCCGTCGATTGGAGGGTTTTCCGATGCCGCATGAACGGCATGTACCGATTCGCATGTGTCTCATCTGCGGAGATAGGCTGCCCAAGAACCGATTGCTACGGATTGTCCGTACCACCGACGGTTCGGTACGGTTCGACGAGGGCGAACGGGTCAATGGCAGAGGATGCTACGTTTGTACGGAGTCCGCGAACTTCGACGCTGAGAAAATAAACAGTAAGATTAAGAGAGCCCTCAATCTCAAAAGGGATGTTCCGCCAGAACTAATCGCAAGTCTCGAGACGCGAACCAAGTCGTCTCAATCGATCGGCGGACGAGGATGTTGAAAGACGTATATGGCACGCTCCCAAAGGACAAGACAACGGCGTGGAGGTCGCAACCGGCAACGAAATGGTTCGGCTGATCGCCCGACGCCGCGCCGCGAACCGGTAAAATTTGCCGGCCCCGTTGATCTACCCGCGGAGATCAGCGTAGCCGAGTTGTCGGATGTGATTCGAAGGTCTCCGATCGAAATCATCAAAGAACTCATGCGACTCAACATGATGGTTGCGATGAATGACAGCGTCGATTTCGAAGTCGCCGCAACCGTCGCGGTCCGTTTGGGTGTCCGCGTTCGCAAACCCGCTGACACGGAAGAATCCGAAGCATCTGATCGCGTGGGTGTTGAGGATGAAGAGAGCACAGCTGAACCACGTCCGGCGGTAGTTGCCGTCATGGGCCACGTAGACCACGGCAAGACAACGCTGTTGGACGCGATCCGTGGAACCAACGTGGTCGATGGGGAAGCAGGTGGGATTACACAGAGCATCGGCGCTTACCAGATCGACCACGATGACCAACTCATAACATTCATCGACACACCGGGGCACGAGGCATTCACTGCCATGCGCGCCCGCGGTGCACAGGCAACGGACATCGCGGTAATTGTTGTGGCGGCGGACGACGGCGTGATGCCGCAAACCGTCGAAGCGATCAACCACGCTAAGGCGGCGCAGGTGCCGATCGTGGTTGCAATCAACAAAATGGATGTTGCGGCCGCCGATCCGACGCGCGTGACGACAGAATTGCTTGAGCACGACGTTATCGTCGAAGATCTCGGCGGTGATGTATTGTCGGTGCCGGTCTCGGCCTTGCAAGGCGAAGGGGTTACTGACCTCATAGATTCGCTAGTGCTCCTTTCTGAAGTTTCCGAGTTCTCGGCCGATCCCAAACGCCCGGCGATCGGCGTAGTGGTTGAAGCGACATTGGACAAGCAACGCGGGCCGGTCGCGACCGTTATCGTGCGATCCGGGACCGTCAATATCGGGGATACGATCGTAGCGGGTGACAAATTCGGCCGCGTAAGGCGGATGGTCGACGGTTTCGGAAAGGAAGTCGAAACGGCTGGGCCGTCGGTCCCTATTGAAATCCTTGGTTTGGGCGGCGTGCCAGAGTCTGGTCAACAGTTCGAGGTGGTTGAGGATGAAAAAGTCGCACGTCAAACCATCGACGCACGCATGCGGCAAGAGCAGCGCCGGTACGATGGTTCACGGCCGTCGACGATGGCGGAGGTTCTGCGACATCGCCAAAGTTACGATGCCGCCGAATTGAACTTGGTTGCCAAGACTGGTGCGCAAGGAACGATAGACGCGATCAGGCGGGCGGTGGACGGTTTATCGTCGCCAGATGTGCAGGTGAAACTGTTGCACGCGGCAACTGGGCCGGTATCTGAATCTGATGTGATGCTGGCTTCGGCATCCGACGCCATGATTGTAGGCTTCGAGACCACCGTCGAGCCAGCGGCGCTACGAGTGGCGAGTTCGGAAGGAGTGCCCATCAAAACGTACGACATCATCTACACGATGATCGACGACGTTAAACTCGCTGCGCAGCAATTGACTGAACCCGAGCAGGAAGAAGTCACCATCGGAAGAGCAACAGTGTTGCAGATCTTCCCGCACGGACGACGTGAACGGATCGCTGGAGTGCGTGTCAACGCCGGAGTGATGCGGCGCAATGCTCGCATGATCGTTTCCCGTCGCGGCGAAGAGTTATTCGAAGGTGCGGTCTCCTCGATGCGACACTTCGATGAGAACGTGAGAGAGATCGCGACCAACTATGAAGGCGGTATTGTCCTTGATGGTTTCCACGAATACGAAGAGGGCGATACGATCACGTGCTACGAATTCCGTAGCGTGGGCAGCAACTAAGCCGAACCGCGCTATGGCGTCGAACTCGCGATGAGTAGGAGAATCGAGCGCGTCGACAAGAATCTGCAACGGATTATCGGGCAGATCATCGACGAGGAGCTTCAACCGCCGGGGCTAGTTTCAGTCATGCGCGTGTCCTGCGACTTGGATTTGACCAACGCACTGGTTGCAGTAAGTGTCTACGCGCCGAACGAGGATGCCCGACCGACACTGGAATACCTCCGCCAACGCATCGGTCTCATACGCCGGGAGTTAGCTTCGCGATCTGCGATGCGCCGCACGCCTCGATTGCGCTTTGTCCTCGATTCATCGCTCGAAGACGGGCAGGCGATGATCGACAGGATCTCCGAACTGTCCCACCGGAATTAACGGTCGACTCGAAACCTAGGTGTCGCTATGAATGAGCCGAAGCGCTCAATATCCGGGTTTTTGAACGTCGCCAAACCGGCGGGTTGGACGTCATCGGACGTCGTCGCCAAAATTCGTTCCGCGTTCGATTTGCGTAAGCGAAAGATCAAAGTCGGTCACGGCGGCACGTTGGATCCAATGGCAACCGGTGTTCTTCCGATTTGCATTGGCAGCGCGACCCGACTCTCTGAGTTTGTGCTAGGCGGTGACAAGGTTTACCACATGTCTGCCCGACTCGGAGTGGAAACCGACACGCACGACTCTGAAGGAACGACAGTTGCAATCCTTGATCATCAGCAAGTGACAAGAAACGACGTCGTCGCCACTATCTCGGGTTTCATCGGGGAAATAGATCAAGTTCCGCCGATGTACAGCGCAATCAAGAGAGACGGTCAACCGCTCTACAAACTGGCCCGCCAAGGCAGAACCGTAACTCGTGAGCCTAGGCGAGTTACTGTTTCATCGTTGACCTTGACCTCATGGAATCCGCCTTATTTCGACCTCCGTATCGAATGCGGCAGCGGCTTTTACGCGCGCAGTCTAGCTCACGACATCGGAAACCATCTCGAATGCGGCGCACATATGACGGCGCTGCGGCGAATCCGTGCCAGCGAGTTTCACGTCAACGATGCGGTTTCACTAGAGCAACTGATTTCTGCTGCCGCGGATGATGCATGGCTGCGATTTCTGGCAAATCCCGATGTTGTTTTGCAGAGACTAATGATTGTGGAGCTCGATGATGAAGAAACGGCCGCGTTTGTACATGGCCAAGCAGTACGAAGAGAGCAATTGTGCAAGACCGGAGGCGAAATCCTGTTTCGGGTTTACTCGAACGACGGTGCTCTGTTGGGATTGGCGCTGAGCGACAAATCCGACAAAATGCTGAAACCCAAAACAGTGTTTGCAGACGCACAGATAGATTGAAACATGCCGCAAATATAGAATCTCGATACGGAGGAGTATCCGCGTCTGCGCGTTAAGAGTTTCACCAGAAACCCTGAATTCGCGCACGCTTGAGGCGACCGCCCGACACAATCGAATTGCACGGAGAATCGTTACTTTATCTTTCCGCTGAGCTAATCATCATGCTCTCGGTGATCCTCGTTGCTGCCAAAGTCAGTGGCGAAATCGCCGAACGTTATCTAAAAATTCCGGCTCTGATCGGGGAGCTTGGTGCTGGCATCATTATCGGCCCCCATGCTCTCGGCGGGATCCGTTTCTTCGATTTCGCAGGGCCGATGTTTCACGAAGTTGGGCCTTACATTTCCGACACCGTGGCGCACGCCGGAGATGTGTCCGAACCGGCCATACCGTTCGTTCTGTATTTCGTAGGTCAATTGGGAGCCGTGCTTCTTTTGTTCGAAGCCGGATTGGAGACGGACCGCAAGCAATTCATGCGGTTCATCCGACCCGCAACAGCCGTCGCTCTGGGAGGCGTGATTTTCCCCTTTGCCCTCGGCGCGTTGGTGACTATCTGGTTCGGATACGCCACGTTCAACTCAATAGAAGACGCCATTCCTGCGCTGTTCGTCGGCGCGATTCTGACCGCGACTTCGGTAGGGATAACGGCGCGGGTCCTAGGCGACATCAGCCGATTGGATTCGATTGAAGGAGTGATCATCCTAGCCGCGGCGGTGGTTGATGACGTGTTGGGAATCGTCCTTGTGGCGGTTGTCGTCGGCATCGAGGCAGAAGGTTCCGTGTCAGGTGGATCAGTGGCTTTGCTGATCGTCAAGGCCATCGGCTTCTGGCTCGGATTGACCATCATCGGCAGCATATTAGCCACTCGGATCTCCAATCTCACCATGTGGTTCAAGTCCGACGGCGCAACTTTGGTATTAGCAATAACACTGGGCTTCATCGCGGCTAGCGTTGCAGAAGTGTATTTCGGGCTCGCGATGATCATCGGCGCATTTTCCATGGGTTTGGCGCTATCCGCGACGTTGTTGAAGGAGTACACGATCTTCGCCATTCGCAACGGCGGAAGCGTGCTGGTACCCGTATTTTTCTGCATCATCGGGATGCAGGTCGACCTCACCGCATTATGGCAATCGGACAACCTTGCCCAGTTGGTGCTATTTGCTCTCGCCGTAACCGTAATCGCCATTCTCACGAAGGTATTTGGCGCTGGTCTACCGGTGTTGGCGATCGGATTCGGTAAAAACCGCGCATGGCGCATCGGTTTAGGCATGCTGCCGCGCGGCGAAGTAGCGCTCATTGTTGCGGAGATTGGTCGCGCCAGCGGAATCATCGACCGCGACATCTTCACTGTGGCGATTGTGATGACGGTAGTGACGACCGTTATCGCACCGATCCTGCTCGTCCGTGCGTTCGGCCAAAGCGATCGAAGTGAACCTCGACGATCTGCCGCTGCACACTAAACAGCCTGCTGCAACGCGTTACGCAACCCGTATATCATTTACCCGCGCGAACACGCCCCCGTAGCTCAGTGGATAGAGCACTGGTCTCCGAAGCCAGGTGCGTGAGTTCGATTCTCACCGGGGGCGCCACTGAAACCTGATGGCGAATCATCCTCCAAATTCATCTTCGAATTTCGACGTTCCAAACGGTGCACCGTTGGTCGACGCGATCGCAGACCAGGTTGGGAAGGTGAGGGAGACGGACCCGTTTGGTCGTATCGCCGTCATAACGCCGTCGATCTATTCGGCGTTTTTCCTCAAACGCTCCGTCACCGCGAAACTCTGCCATGCCGATCAAGCAGGGCTCTTCAACGTCGAGTTCATGCGAATGGAGGAAGCATCGGACAGACTTTTCGACTCCTGGCCAGATTGGTCAGATAAGCCTCCGATGTCTCGGCTCGTCGCTTCCCAACTGTTGCACAATGCGATGTTGCAATTGGAGACACGCGGTCCACTCGATGATCAAATCCAAAACGACGCCACGCTGACAGCCGTACAGTCGACTTTGCAAGATCTTGAACTCTTGCAAGCCGGCGCCGAAAACGCTCTAGTGCAACTCTGCCGCGGTTCCGACCATGGTCTATACCCCCAACTCCTAGAAATTCAGCGCAACTACCGAAATGACGCGTCGTCATACCTTACACGGGAACAACAATCGACGATTGCCGCCGCAACCACAGAGCGCGATCACAGCGCCGTCGCGTCGGCGTTGGGCGAGAACATCATCCTTGTTCGTCCGCCTAGTGCGCCCGACGCCTACACGCGTCTCTGGAACGCCATTGGCAATCTTCCTAATACCGTCACCTTGAGCATCGCTCCGAATAACATCGGTTCTACGAATTGTGATGCCGACGCGCAAAACACCCGCTTCTACTCGACGATGAGCGCGGCCGACGAACCTCGGGCGTTGATCCGCAACATCATGTCTGACGCTCGTGACGGTGTGCGGTTCGGTGAAATGGCGGTCTTTTACCCCTCCGTCGATCACGCGTCTCGGATCAGGTATGCACTCGACGCCGCGGGCATCAATAATTGCGGTCCTGTGACCAAGACTCTCGGCGAACTGCCCGCGGGCAGGTTTGTCGCGCTTTTCTTGACGATGCTCTCGGAAGACATCGGCATGCGTCGGGACGCATTCACCTCTTGGACAAGTTCGTCTCCCGTCATCGATCCCCGAACGGGCGAGCGAGTCCCAGCCGTCTCGTGGGAAATCACAACGCGCCAAGCCAACATATCTAGGTTCAGCAGCGAAACCGATTGGAGCGGTTCGCTCAGACGATACGCCACAAGCATGAAACGACGCGCGACTCGCGCCCAAGAAGCGGCCGAGGACGATTCTTCAGGCACCAACCCCGACGCGTACGCCGAAGCTGCAAAGACCGCCGACAACCTGCGTTACTTCGTCAGCAATCTCATCGAGCAGGTTCAGAATGAACACATCATACGGTGGGCCGGATGGGTCAACTGGTTGAACGGAATCCTCACTGAATACTGCGCGCCTCAGTACACCGACGACGATCGCGCGGTAAGCGGTTTGGACCGCATCGAAGACGTTCTGCAAAAAGTCAGCGAGTTAGATGCCGTCACAAAATCGCGCGTCGGCTTTGATCGCTTCTCTCGAACGATCCAACGCCTCCTCAGGACCAATGTCGGAGGTTCCTCTGGGTGGGGCTCATCAGTGTTGGTCGCACCCATCGCGGCAGGTACGGGCACCGAGTTCAAAAGCGTTCATGTTCTTGGGATGGCCGAGGGCGGGTTGCCGGGACCTGGAAGATCGGACCCGCTTCTTCCCGACCATTTCAGAAGGGACCTCGATCCAGACGGTTCAACTCTGTTTACCAAGAGCGATCGTCTCGAATTGGATCAAAAAGTCTTCCAAATGGCTCTCAATTCGGCATCGTCGGTTCGCATGTACTGGAACAAGGCCCTGTTAGGCGCAACCAGCGAGGCGTACCCGTCGCCGTGGTTCGTCAACGAACTTCAGAGAGTCAACGAGAAGACCAACATCCCCGTCAAATCACTGATGGATCCGCGTAGTGATTACGTCGAATCTGTGCCGCCCCTTTCCGAATTCGGGGTAACAAACCACAAACCGTCCTCGAACTATGAATTCGACCTCTGCGACGTAGCGATCCGTTCGCTGGATTCCGCCCAACGAGCGAAAATGCTTGCCGATCCGCAGTTCGACAATATCGCCGCTGGGCGCGATGTCTCGGAAGCTAGGCGGTCCGCCGTATTCGGACCTTTCGACGGATATGTAGAAGGAACAAGCATCAATGCGCTCGACGTGTGGGAAACATCCGCTACCGCGCTCGAAAAATACGCAAAATGCCCGTACAGCTTTTTCCTGACCCACGAACTCAAAGTTCAGGAGCGCATCGATCCCGAAGAATCGCTTGTCTTGTCGCCCCTCGACAAAGGAATACTCGTTCACGCCATCCTAGAGACCTTCTTGAAGAAATATCCAATTGATCGTTCCGAAACGGGACGCTCAGCATTGCGCGAAATCGCGACCGGCGAGTTGGATCGCTTTCAAAAAGAGGAGTTCGTGGGCTACGACGCGATCTTCGACCTCGAAAAAGTCCGCATCATCCGAGATCTTGAGACTTGGCACCGGACTCACCTGCAAGTTTTAGACGGTTATGAAGGCGAATTGTTGACCGAGGAATCATTCGGGTCCGCCCTAGATGGTTTGGGTCAATTCCAACTGAACGATGGTTTCGCAGTTCAATTCCGGGGGAAAATCGACCTTATCGCCATCTCTCCCGACCGCCAAAGCGCATTGGTACTCGATTTCAAATCAGGGTCGACGACTAGCTATTCCGCGGTCGAAAAAGACGTCACGGATTCCGGCACCAAACTTCAACTGCCAATCTATTCGCAAGTCGCGAGCGAAGTGCTCGGTCATCCTGATGTTCAATCGGCTTTCTGGTTCGTGTTTCAGAGCGGCGACACTCGAATACGTCCGAAGGCGAAAGTTTGGTTGATGGACGCTGTAGAAGAGTTCGAACCGGTCCTGTCAACGCTTGTTAACACCATACGAAGCGGCGCATTTCCGGCCCGACAAGGGGGGCGGTCCCGTCGCAACAACTGCACCTACTGCCCGTACGATACCGTGTGCACCTCTGATCGCCTGATCGCATGGGACCGCAAAAAAAACGATCCGGTCCTCGAAGGCTACGTGAACCTCGCCGAGGATGGTTCGAAGTGACTGCCTCGCAGCCGACAATCTCGACCGATGCAGAATCTCTGAAGGTCATTACATCCGACCTCGCTTCGAGCATCTACGTCGAAGCGGGCGCAGGCACAGGGAAAACTCACTCGCTCGTCGAGCGGATCACTGCACTGCTAAAGGGTGGTGTGCCTATCGAACAGATCATGGCTATCACCTTCACACGCGCCGCAGCATCCGAACTCAGATCACGGATCCGGGGAAGACTCGAAGAGATACGAGTTGAAAATCCGTCAAATTCCAACATCCGCGCAGCATTGGATGGCATCGACACTGCCGCCTTCCAGACCATAGATTCTCTCGTTCACTCCATCTTGCAGGAACATCCGCTGGATGCTGGACTGCCACCAACGATCGACGTGCAAGACAAATTCGCTCATCTACAGATGTTTCGCGATCGATGGCGACAGTGGTCCGTAGAGCAGCTTGAACAAGACGAAGCCTTCGCCGAAACGCTGTCGTCAGCCCTGAGGTTAAAGCTTGCGAATCCGTTCCAAAGCGCGAGCGAACTTGCCAATCTCATGAACGAGAAACACGGCGAAACAAAAACTGCAACGTTCGAAATGCCGCCTCGGATCGCCAAGGAGGCGGTCGCCGGGCTAGAGGACCAGATCGACGGTCTCCGTCGGATGATGGGCAACTGTAAGGATCCCGAGGACAAGCTATTCGAGAAATTCGAAAAAGTCGTCGATTGGTACGACGAGTACATACGAGGTCAACACGTCGAAACAGAGAACGACGCCGAAGAACTGTTGGTGAATTGGATCGGCACCACTTTCAGCAACAGCGGGACACAAGGAAATTGGGGAGGACGAGAAGGCAAAGAAGCCGCTGGCGAGTTGCTCGATGATTTTCACCGATCGATCGATAAGGCTCTTTCTTCGGCCAGAGAATCCGTCACTATCAAGCTCTACTCTTTTGCCGCGAAGTTCGTCGAAACCGTCGTCGAAGAACGGCGCCGCACCGGAAGCGTCTCATACTACGACGCGATCACATGGTTGATCGACACCCTTGAGACACTTCCCGATATCCGTAGAAGCGTGCAAAATCGCTACCGTCGAGTCCTCGTCGACGAGTTCCAAGACACCGATCCGAAACAGGTGAAGCTGGTCAGGCTGCTGACGGTCCCACCAGGTGAAGACCGCGTCTTACCCGGCTCACTATTCATCGTTGGCGATCCCAAACAGTCCATATATCGTTTCCGCGGCGCGGAGGTTCAGGTCAGCCAAGCCGTCAAGCAAGACGTTACCGGATCTGGCGGCAAACACCTGACATTGACGGAGAATAGACGATCCTCGCGTCCCATCATCAATTGGGTCAACCACGTCTTTGGCGGATGGATGCCGTCAGAAGATGGCCAAGCCGATTGGATCGCACTGGACAGGGCAGCAGAGACGGCGACACCGCACGACTTTGGGAAAGTATTCCACTTCGGCGACGATCACGAACGGACGGCGATAGACGAAGTCCGTCGGATCGATGCCGAAGGGGTCGCGACCATCGCCCGCGCAGTATGCTCTGGCAAACTCACTGTACGGGACCGGCATGACGGACATTGCAGACCTTCCGATGCTGGAGACTTGACGATCTTGACTCGTTCCAGATCGAGTTGGGACATCTACACGCGAGCGCTCGACGAATACGAACTGCCGTATTCGGCAGAAATCGGAGGAGCAGCAGTACTTAACACCCAGGAGATACGTGATCTCCTCAACTGCCTGACCGCGATGGACGATCCATCGGATCAGCCTGCCACCGTTGGTGCGTTGAAATCCATCTACTTCGGGTGCAGCGACCGTGACCTGTTTGATTGGGCACGCAGTGGTGGCGATTTCAGCTGTACGGCCGACTTCCCGGAACAATTCGAGCGTTCCATCGTTGGCAGCGCGATGACGACGCTCCGGGAGTATCACGAACTCCGAGATGAAGTCCAACCCGCCGTTTTAATCGAAAGATTCATTCGTGAACGCCAAGCCCGGGAGGTGATGTATCTAGACGCCGATCCCACGCCGGGACTACGTCGCCTCGACCTCGCGATCGAATTGACTCGACGATTCAACGAAGAAGGCGCAAATTCGTTGAGAGAGTGTCTGAGGCGGTTCCAACAATTCAGAGAGGCCGATGAAGACTTGCGCGAAGAGCCGTCGTTGGAGTTCGATCAAGGCAAGATCCGACTCATGACCATGCACGGCTCGAAAGGCCTCGAGTTCCCGATAGTCATCCTCGCAGATCTGAGCGGCACCAGAAATGCCGACAACCCGAAACTCTTGGTCAGCCCGTCGGTTGACAACGACTCTGCACCCGATATCGCCATTCGGTTGGGTGGTAGCGAGAAATCCCGCTTCGAGACCAACGGTTACGAGATTCTCAATGAAAGCAACAAAGCCGACGACGAATTGGAAAAAACCCGGATCCTTTACGTCGCAGCCACGAGGGCACGCGACTACCTGATCGTAAGCAGGAATCGCAATCGGGAAAGAAAAAGCTACGCCGCGAAAATCGAACAGCACACTGGAGGTGACAACGCCGAACTTTGGTCACCGATTCCCAGCGAGTGGGCCACGCTTCCAAGCCAACCTGTCGCCGCGCCCGAATCCAATGCATCGCCGCAAAAAACGCAGGATCGCGATGCGTGGCGACGGGAACACGATGCCATCTTGCGTACTGCTTCCGCACGGACTTGGATATCTCCGAGCAGCCTTAAAGCGGCAACCGTCGAAGACGCCCGCAGCGAGATTGAAAAACCCGACGATACACCGATCGCCGATTCTGAAGACACGACGGGCCGTGGCCGAGCAGCCACAAAAGTTGGTAGTGCAGTCCATGCGGCGGTGCAGCGGTGTCTCGAAAACCCTGGTGCCAATTCTGCCCAAGTTTCCAGAAGCGAAGCTGATAGACACGATGTATTTGACCGCTCCGATGAGGTCGCGCGCCTTACCAAGGCAACTCTCGCAATGCCGATGCTACGAGAGTTCGCTTCGAGGCAACGGCAAGATTTCTGGATTGAAACTCCCGTCGCGGTTTCGATCCCTACCGAAGATGGTTCGGCATCCTCAGTAATCGAAGGCCGCGTCGACTTGATATACCGCCTACCTGGCGGATCGCTAGGCATCGCTGACTTCAAGACCGACCAAACACGCCAACGCACAATTGACGAAATGGCAGAGCCCTACGTACCGCAACTAGGTGCTTACGCGTACGCAGTCGAAAAGGCCACCGGCATACCAGTAACCGAGGCCACTCTACTCTTCTCACGTCTCGCTGCCGACGAAAGCGGCACAGGTGAATATCGACTGCCAAATGTCCAAGCTGCGATCGAATTGGCGTTAAAGTTGGCATCAAATCAGTGAATGAATGCGTTGACCCGCCTGAAAAAGGACACCACGAAATGGAACTGCTCAAAGGCAAAAAGGCTCTGATAACTGGATCGCGTCGTGGCATCGGCGCGGGAATCGCCCGCGTCTTCGCCGAAAACGGTGCCGATGTAGGGATCAACGATATCGAGCGAGACGAAAACGCCGACGCTATCATCGCCGAGATCGAAGCCATGGGTCGCAAGGCGAGTTGGCACCAAGCCGACATCGGAAGCACGGATGATCGCGACCGGATGTTTGACAAATTCCTAGAAGCCCATGGACAGATCGACATCTTGGTCAACAACGCCGTCGCTTCAGCCGACCCTCACTTCGTCAACATCACCGAGGAATTCTGGGACTTCCTCGTCGGTCACGCGCTGAAGGGGTACGTGTTTTGTTCCCAGCGCGCGGTTAAAGAGATGATCGATCACGGCAGCGGAGGGCGCGTCATCTCAATTTCGAGCGTCCATAGCTACCGAGCATGGCCGCAGGACACCGTCTACGGGATCGTTAAAGCTGGGCTGAACCGCATGGCGCTCAGCATGGCTTTAGATCTCGCCGGCACCGGCATCACATCGAACTGCGTCGCTCCCGGATACATCGACAGTCGCGTATTGCCGCCCGAGGAAGAGCATCTTAGGGGCAAGCTCGAAGGCTACGTCGACTACGCAAGGGACTACATACCGAATCAACGTGGAGGTGTCCCGCGCGACATCGCAAACGCTTGCCTGTTCCTTGCCTCCGATCTCGGAGACTACGTCAACGGTCAGACGATCACAGTAGATGGTGGTTTCCTAGCTGGCGGTGTGCCACCCGAATCTGTCCCACTCGAACCGGGAATGCCCGGAGCCGTCGAATAGACCGGCCGTAGGGGCGAACCTTGTGGTCGCCCTTCCGCGCCATTCAACAAGGAGCTTCAGTTTGGATTCCGTTCTACGTCACATCGAAGCCAACGTCGATGGAGCATTGGATACCCTCTTCACTTTGGTTAAGCAACCGAGCGTCTCTGCTCAGCGTCTCGGATTCGACAAAGCGCCGCGTCTAGTCGCGGACACCTTCACCGATCACGGTTTCGAAACCGAGATACTGGACGCCCCGAACGACGGACTACCTTCGGTGTATGGATACGCCTCTGCTGATCCTGAGGCGTTTAGGCGAGCGCAGCGGATATCGGGAATCGGCAACGTTGGCGCGTCTCCGCCCACATTAATGCTGTACGTCCACTACGACGTGCAACCGACCGACCCGATCGAGCTTTGGGAAACGGACCCGTTCGAACCAACGCAAAAAGGGAATCGACTTTATGGGCGCGGTATGTCGGATGACAAGGGAAACATCGCCGCTCGCTTGGCAGTGATCAACGCCTTCAAGGACGAGTGGGGCGGCCTTCCGTGCAACGTGAAGATCTTCGCTGAAGGCGAGGAGGAGTCGGGCTCTCCCAACCTGCCGGGATTGATCGAAACCTACAAGAACAAACTGGCAGCTGACGCTTGTATCTGGGAGGGCGGAGGTCGCAACGCGCAGAACCGGCCCCTCATATACCTCGGCCTTAAAGGAGTTCTGGCGGTTGAACTCTCAGTCTCGTTGCTCAGCGGTGACGCCCATTCGTCTTATGCCACTGTGTTGCCTTCTGCAGCGTGGACGCTGGTCAATGCGCTCAACTCCATGAAGGATCCAACAGACGACCGCATCCTCATCGATGGATTCTACGATGATGTGCGCGAATCTACTCCCGATGAGGACATAGCACTTTCTAACCTTCCCGACGATTCGGACGAATGGCGCGAAACATTCGGCAACGATTCGTTCGTAACTGGGCTCGGCTCAGAAGACCTTCCGCGCAAGCACCTCTTCATGCCCACCGCAAACATCGCGGGCCTTGATTCTGGCTACCAAGGCGAGGGTATGAAGACCGTACTACCCGCGAAAGCCAGCGCAAAGATGGACTTCCGGCTAGTTCCCGATATGCGTCCTGACGACATCTTCGACAAAGTCCGTCGTCACCTCGATCGTCATGGATTCGAAAACGTCGATCTCAACTTGATCAGTGGTGTTTACCCCTTCCGCACAGACATGTCGTCGAAATGGGCCCAGATGGCCATCGAAACGTCCGAACAGACTTATGGCAAGTCAGCCGTGATCTACCCCACAATGGCCGGCTCCGGTCCCATGTACGACTTTGGAGGCACCCTCGGCATCCCCATAACCTCCGCCGGCATCGATCATCCGACCCACAAGATCCATGCACCTAACGAGAACATCACAGTCGAAGATTTCGTTCTCGGAGCGCAGAACATCGCTCGATTGATGCAAAGATTCGCCGCCGAATGGACGTCTTGATCAGCCGTCATGTCACTAGTCATCATCTGAAAGTCCGTCATTCCATTTGACGACTATTCCCTTTTAGGAATATAATGTAGAAATGTCGTGGCAGGTCGAATACACCGACGAGTTCGAGGATTGGTGGCATGGCCTGACCGAGCGGCAACAGGACTCGATTGACACAGGCGTCAAGCTGTTGATGCAATTCGGGCCGAGATTGCCGTTTCCTTACTCCTCGGACATTAGGGGTTCACGACACGGCGCGATGCGTGAGTTACGCACCCAAAGCGGCGGGCACCCGTTGCGCACCTTGTACATCTTCGATCCTAGGCGGACTGCCATCCTCCTGATCGGAGGCGACAAAACTGGCAACGATCGGTTCTACGAGCAATTCGTCCCGATGGCCGACGAACTGTACGAAAGATACCTCGAAGAAATACGAAAGGAAGGGCTGATCTGATGTCCGGACATAAACCTTGGAGTGAACTCACCAAAGACTTCTCACCCGAACGGCGTCGTCGAATCGACGAGATGACTAGGAAAGCCCTTGCGGATATGCCATTGCACGAACTTAGGCAAGCTCGTGCCCTCACCCAAAGAGAATTGGCTGAGAAGCTGAACGTCAACCAACCCGCCGTCTCGAAAATGGAGCAAAGAACAGATGCATACATCTCAAGTCTCCGTTCCTACATCGAGGCGGTCGGTGGCAAATTGAAGATCACCGCCGAATTTCCAGAAGGTGAGATCGGGATCACAAACTTCGGCCTACTTGCAGATGAAGGCGAGGAATTCGGCGCGCGCGAATGAGGGTTAGCGTCTATCCCGCCGCGGTCGCACATCTAAAATCAATACCTGCGAAACATCTCAAGATACTTCCCTTGGAGCACTTCACCCTTGGCCATCATCCAACCGACGCCAGACCACGTCCTAGACCGTGAAACCATCGAAAAGCTGAAGACGGTCAACTCTACAGCCGTTATCGACATCCTCGCCCGCAACGGCCACGACCCGCGGTACATCTACATGCCCAACATACGGACGATGAACCCTGGCGTGCGTCTGGTCGCTCGCGCCATCACCGTCCGGTTTCTGCCGGCTCGTGCCGACCTCATGGCGGAAAAGCCCGGTGGCGAGGAATCGCCCGAATACGCGGCGTTTGAACTCGCGGGTCCGGGTGATGTCGTCGTTATGGAATCGATGCGTACGAAACTGATGTCGATTGGAGGCGACATTAAATTCCTTCGACTCAAACAACGCGGCGTCGATGGGTTGGTGTGCGACGGAGGCATTCGAGACATGCACACCGTCAAGGACTACGGCATCGCCCTATACGGATACGACAAGACATCAAACCTCGGCACTCGCGTCGGCACTCCATACTCCACGAACGATGCCGTCAACTGCGATGGGGTTTTAGTCAAACCCGGCGATTACATTGTTGCAGACGACGATGGAGTAGTTTGCATCCCGCGATACGTGGCACCCGACATCGCCCAAAAAGCGATCGAATACGACGACCTCGAAGAGTGGATCCGAGCGCGACTGGACCGGGAGAACCTCACTCCCGGCAAGTACTACCCGCCAGATGACGCGGTGATCGCTCAATACCGCGCTGAACGCGATCGATCTGGCTAAGAAATTGCAATAACGCCCGTCAAATGCCACTGCGATTGGAAAACTTGGAAAGGTCAATCGTTGCTCTTGAAGGAGCGTTGGTCACATCGTTGGACGAAACTGTGATGGGTGCGTTGTCTGAGATAGGTCAGAACACGATGAGATATGGCGTGATCCAACATTTCGGATTCACGTATGAGATTTGCCGCGTGTTGATCGAGCGGTGGTTAAGAGCAAACTTCAGTCGTGACGTTCTAAGTGTCTCGAGGAAAGATCTCTACCGGATTGCCGGCGAGCGTGATCTTATAGATGGCGTTGAACGCTGGTTCAGATACCACGAAGAGAGCAACCGCACATCACACCGTTACGATGAGGAGTTGCTGCAAATGATCGATGACACGATTCCAGCGTTCGTCGATGACGCTAAATCGTTGCTGCAAACCCTCAAATGCCAAGATGCTTGACCTCAGCCCCGAATATCTGGAGGTGGTCAAGACCATACTCGCTCAACACTTTCCGGAATGCGAAGTTAGAGCATACGGATCGCGGGTCGCAGGAAACGCTCGGAAATACTCTGATTTAGATATCTCAATTGTTGGGGAAGGCAAACTCGATCGCCGCCAACTCATGGATCTGCGAAACGCTTTTGACGAATCTGATCTGCCAATTCGAGTCGACATCCATGATTGGCACAACACGTCGCCGAGTTTTCAGGAAATCATTAAGCAGCGATACGTAGTGATCCGGTAAAAGTCGACTCAATCCACTTCAATCTCGATACTCATTCCGTCGTACGCGTACTGGATGATTAACCCGTCGTTCACAGCGGGGTCCCGCAGATGGGCATTCATCGCATAGTGGTCGATACCGTGAGCGGCGTCGGTGAGGAAGGTGCGCCTTGGCCTGATGATTTTGGCGTAATCGACGGCCTGCTCCAATGTCAGGTGCGAACCATGCGTGCGCTTGGTACGGAGGGCGTCGATCACCAGCGTATCTACATCGGCGATTTTGTCGAGTACGTCATCTGGCACCTGTGATGCGTCGGAGATGTAAGCAAAATCACCGAAAAGGTAACCGTTGCACCAGTAGTCAGGACCGTGAGGCACAGGCAATGGAGTAATAGTGGTGCCGAAGACATCGATCGGTTCATGGTGGATGGTCTGGAAATCCAAGATGGCGACTGTCCCGCCGCTCGTCATCTGCGTTCGATCCACGAGGTAGTAGGCAGTCTTGGAGACGATATCCAGATCCTCTTGTCGCAAGTAGATCGGGATTCTGGCATCGCGCCCGCGCGCTAACAGAGCGGCGTGTTCGTCCCCTTGGGCGAACCGCATCGTGTTCGTCCAGTCACGAAGATCGTCCAAACCGCCGGCTGAATCGGCGTGTGCGTGTGTGAGAACAACGGCGTTGAGGGATCGGATCGCGTGTTTCGGAAACCACTCGATGGCTGCCTGATAAAAAAATTTGCCTGCGTCTACCAAGATATTGATCGGCGGCCCATCGTCTTGTTCCCGCTGGATGACGATTCCAGTGTTCCGGCGGCGATTCTTCGACCCGGGCCGCATCGCGTCCGTGCAGACTGGGCACGTCGGTGGATCGGCGGTGAGACACGTCACGCGCGGGATGCCTTCTGACGTTCCCGTACCGAGAAACATCACCTTCGCTTTGGAGTTCAAATTCGGCATTACCTCAGGGTACGACTCGAACCGCCGTAATTCCCTTTTGGCGTGGTGAATAAGGATGGTGGACCGATGTCCGCGCATCGTGCCGATCAAGTACCGTCCGAGATCGTCTATGCTAGTCGGATCGTTTATCCATCAGGAGAAGATCAACGCCGACGCCGATGCGACACAAACCATCACGAAGAGGCCCCATTTGATCACTTTAACGTCGACGCGCACCGCCAGCCGCGTACAGAGCGTCGCGCCGGTGACGCTACCTAAGGTCAATATCGCCGCGGGAATCCAATCTACATCGCCTGCAAGTGCGAATACGACAAGAGATACGGCGCCGAAAACCGCTGTGCAAACTAATTTGAGCGCGTTCGCGCGAACGAGATCATAGCGCAGTCCGATGGCGAAAGCGCCCAATAGTAGGAACCCGACTCCTGCCTGAGCGAAACCTCCGTAAAATGCCGCTATGAAAAGCATGAGTGCGCCTATCGGACGCTCTTTGAAGCCTTGTTCTACGCCCTCGGGCGGTGAGACGGCATCAGGAAATATGACCATTGTGAGAGCCATTGCGATCATCGCACCGAGTAGCACAGGTTTGAGGATGCCAGGGTCCATTAGCGCAGACAGCAGCGCCCCTGATAACCCGCCCAACACAGTTGGAACCATCATCGGGAGAAGCGCGCCGCGTTCGAGCCTACCTTCACGGTCAAAGCCCTTGATGCCTGCTAGTGAGAGGAGAGTAACGCTCAGCCGGTTTGACCCATTGGCGTGGTCTGCCGGCATCCCCATCAGCATCAACGCAGGGACGCTAAGCATCGTTCCCCCGCCTGCGAGAACGTTGATAAAACCACAACCAAATCCGGCAGCTATCAGCACGATCACGCTCCACCATTGAATATCAACGTTGGTGGGGCTAATGAGGTCGAACATAGTTTGAGAGCGCGATGCGGAGCGAAGTCACTCGAGCCCCCAACAATCATACGTTAGCCGATTATTCTAGAAAGTCTGTGCAAGATCAACTGCGTTGAGTCGTCTAATCGAGGAGAACCCATTGATCAACAGCAAATCCGACCTGATCGCTTCCATCGATGAAGAGTTCGAAGCCATCATCCCTGATCACGACGCCCCTAACCACGCCGCGCTTGGGTATGCACTTGGGAAGTCATTGGGTGTTCTCGATCCCATCACCTTCGACGAGGCGACGCAAGCGGCATCAGTCGAACTAGAGGGGGTGATCGGACAACACGACCGCGTGGTCCTTCTTCTGCTCGACGGCTTCGGCATGAACTTCGTCGACACGTTGCCAGCCGACTCTTACGTTCGACGCAACAACGTTATGACGATGTGCTCGACGCTTCCGACATCGACCGGCCCTAATCTGATGTCGCTCGCCACCGGCAGATGGCCCGGAACGCACGGGAACCTCGGTTGGGACGTGCACATTCCGCGACTGGGAGAACGCATTCAACCGTTGCCTTGGCGGTTGACACGGACTGGGCAGCCATTAGACCAAATCGGGTTTAGCCCAATGGAGGTGCTTTTTGCACCGCCGATACCGTTCAGAGAACTGGGTACCTTCACCTTCGTAGTGCACGAGGAATTGGCGGCGACCACCACGACTTCGATGTACGGACAGACTTCCACGCTCGGTTTCTCGAAGGAAGATGACCCGATCGGTGAGATTTGCGATAACGTGCTCAATGTGATCGAGCGGACGGCAGGCAAGTCGTTCACATACGTCTATTGGACTGACGTCGATAGCAGCGCTCACTCTTATGGCGAAAACCACCCATACACTAGAGCCGCCGTCCGACAAGCCGCCGCGCTCGTTGAAGCGCTCGGCACGACGCTGGACGGCAAAGCGAGGCTCATCGTGACCGCAGATCACGGCCATCTCGACAGCCCTACGGATGTATGGACAACCCTCACGCCGTCGGCGCCGTTGAGCCAACACTTGACGTGTGTACCGGCTGGTGAACCCAGAACCTTGTTCTTCCACGTCAAACCCGGTTCTGGCGATTCCTTTCAAGACCTATTCGATGCCGGGTTGGGCGATCGATTCACGTTGATGCCAAGCGCGGACGCGATCGAAATGGGTCTCTTCGGTCCGACCAGCTTCATCTCAGACGCAGCGCGCGATCGCATGGGTGATTTCTTCGCACTGTCAAAGGGAAGATGGTCGATCTACGCGTCGGATTCCGAAGAGGGAGTGACTTTACAATCGATGCATGGCGGCATCACGACCGCCGAAAGCCTTGTGCCACTCATCGTGGTCTGAAACCCAAACGAATACCAACTAGAGCAGGTGGAAAATGCCCATTCGCGGAAATCTGAAGAAGCGACTTCAAGCCGGAGAAACGGTCGTCGGTCCGTTCGTCATCGTGCCTTCGGTCACGATGATCGACACTTTGGGTTATTCCGGCATGGATTTCTGCATCATCGATACCGAACATGGTCCGATATCGCAAGAGTCGGCGACTGATCTGGTCATCGCCGCCCAAGGCGTCGGCGTAGCGCCGATCATTCGAGTAGGCGACAACGACGAGCGATTGATACTCCGAGCGCTGGACATCGGTTCTGAAGGGGTGCAAGTCCCTCAGATCAACTCCATTCCCGACGCCGAATCCGTCGTCCACGCCGCCAAATACGCCCCGCTCGGCGAACGCGGCTTATCCATCTTCACCCGCGCCGGGAACTACTTCGACAACGACGGCGGAGGCCACACCGACCGGCAGAACGACGAGACGATGACGGTCGTGCACATCGAGGGTAAAAAAGGTCTCGACAACCTTGAAGACATCATGACAGTCGACGGCATCGACGTCCTCTTCCTCGGCCCCTACGACATATCTCAGTCCCTCGGCTACCCCGGCGATGTCCGCAATCCGATAGTAGAGACCGCACTTCGAGACGCCACCGCCAAAGCCCGCGCACAAGGCAGGGCAGTAGGCTCATACGCCAAAGACGTCGAAATGGGCAAATGGCTAATAGACCTCGGCATTCAATACATCTCGATCAACGTCGATGCCATCATCTATCGCCAAGCATGTGAGGCGATTGTCAACTCTTTGAAGAGTTAACCAACCAACTTCCGGCCGCGGAACCAAGAGTAGCCATGTTTTTCAGGTCGCTTAACTTTTCATCGGCGGCGGTTCTTGCCATCCCGATACTTTTCGCATTCATCGCGGCTTGTAGAGCCGAGGCTACTCCGACCGTTGCGCAGCGCGAACACGTCGTGGTCAGCGACGAACTAACACCTGCGTCGGTGCCGACCGATTCGCCTACTTCAATTTCCACGGTGACGACTATTCCGACACCGCCTAAAACGCGGACACCTGTTCCTAGAGTTGTGCCCGAACCGTCAGACATTCCAGTATCGGATCGGGCCGTTCTGATTGCACTCTATAACGCGACCGACGGTGCAAACTGGGCTAACAATGCCAATTGGTTAAGCGACAAACCAATTGGGGAGTGGCACGGTGTGGCCGCTGATGCTAGCGGCAGAGCCACTCATTTGACACTACACGACAACCGGATCGCTGGCGAGATACCCTCTGATCTCGGGTACCTATCCAGTCTGGAGCACTTGGTTTTATCTAGCAATCAACTGGTCGGCGAGCTTCCGCCCGAGCTCGGTAACCTATCCAACCTGACGGAACTGGATCTGGATAACAACCAATTGCGTGGCGAGATACCATCGGAATTCGGTCAACTATCCAGCCTGAACTGGTTGAGCCTTGAGGCCAACCATCTGAGTGGTGCGATACCTGTCGAGTTCAGGGAACTATCCAGTCTGAAACACTTGGTTTTGGACGGTAATCAGCTGAGTGGTGATCTTCCGTCGGAACTCGCCAACTTGTCCAACTTGAAGACACTGGCTCTCGGTAACAACCAATTGGATGGCGAGATACCATCGGAATTTGGTCAACTATCCAGCCTGACCTGGATTAGTCTTAACGCCAACCGTCTGAACGGTGAGATACCTGTCGAGCTTGGGGACCTCTCCAATCTGACTTCATTAGATTTCTCCAACAACGAGTTAAGCGGTGTAATCCCGCCTGAGTTAGGGAATCTCTCCAATCTGAAGCACCTCTCCCTCCCGGACAATCATCTGAACGGCGAGATACCCGCTGAACTCGGCGAATTATCCAGTATGGAGCTTTTGTATTTGCAAAATAACCAGCTGAGCGGTGAGATTCCGTCCGAATTCGGCCACCTGATGAATTTGAAGTTCCTAGTTTTGGATAACAACCAGTTGATCGGCGAGATACCGTCGGAACTCGGCAACCTGTCTTATCTGATAATACTGACACTAGGCAATAATCAGCTGAATGGTGCGATACCGTCTGAGTTTGACAGCCTCGACAGTCTGATGAGATTGATTCTGAAAAACAACCGCTTTAGCGGTGAGCTTCCGTCTTGGTTAGACCGTCTACCGTTGACATGGCTGGAACTTGCAGGTAATCAGTTTAGCGGGTGCATACCTGAAGGATTGAGGCACCGTCCACTCGGCAATGACTTCCCCGAACTTGAAATTAGTTTCTGCGAAGGGTCTACGCGCCATTAGGACTTCAGGTAAAGGACCGATTCACATCAACCCTTGGTTCGGTTCAACGCCAAAACCGGCCTGATCGCTGATCGACAACCTGCCGTTCTCTATCGCTGGATTTCCGATCCACAGATCGTCAGTGTCAGCATCCCGACTACCCATCACCATCTCCGCCAAATCATCGCACGCATCATTGGCCGCGATCAGGTGCAACCCCCAAACCTCACCACCGCGGTGGGGTACGACGGGCACGCCGTACTCAGAGGCCAGATCGCATATCCGCAATCCCGCGGTTATGCCGCCGCACCATGTGATGTCAGGCTGCCAGATGTCGAATGCGCCATGCTCGGCGATCTCTCGGAATCCGACTACACCGAACTCGTGTTCGCCGCCCGCGAGGTTGATGGGGGATATCTTGGGTCGTAACTCGCCGAGAGCAACAGCATCGTCTGGTGTGAGAACATCCTCGAACCAGTAGATATCGTAATCAGCCAACGCATCCGCCATTCTCACCGCGACTGTGGCATCCCACGACATGTAAACGTCGAACATGAGCTTGGCTTCGTATCCGATGATCTCTCGGGCCGCTTCAGCCGACGCCACCGCGTCGTCAGTCGTGCCGTTCCACCGATGAGTGAGTTTTTGACCTGATACGCCGAGTTCCGCGTACCACTCCGAATCGGGCCCCGTCGCATAGACTTCGATCCGATCCTTCTGGACGCCGCCAATCAATTCAGCCACCGGTTTTGATTCAGCTTTGCCGAGTGCGTCCCACAGGGCCAAATCTACCCCGCTAAGTGCCATCATCGCGATCCCTTTACGGCCATAAGGAATCGATTCGTAGTAGAGCTGATCCCAGATCGCGAACACATCCTCTGGTGAATTTAATGATGCGCCGACGATGAGTTCACTGAAATGGCCGTTGACGATCGGCAGCGAGGCGAGTCCGCCACCGCCATACCCGTACCCAATCGCGCCGGTATCGGTTCTAACTTCGACCACAATTTGCCATAGGTGCGTTCGCCAAGAAGAGGCAACGTTCCGGTAATTGGGGTAGACGGCTTTGACGGATTCAATCTTCACTGTTTGGTCTCCTCTTCACGAATGAGGGCATTCAAGTACCTGTTTCGGCGGTTCGGCGCTCGGGCATCGCCGAGCCGTAAACGCCATCGTAACCGGGATCAACGATCACGTTGCCGAGTCGGGCGTTGATGATCGCATTAGCGATTTCGGCGTTATCTGAAACCCGTGCGATGTCATCTTCGGTTGCATCAAGCAAGACGTTGAATTCGCTTCCGAAAGCGTCGATCAACGGGAGATAGGCACGTTGCACTCGTTTAGTTGCCTTACCAACGCCTAACGTGTACGCCAAAATCTCCACCAGTGGTACGAGATGACGGTATGGCGCATGCCGACCAGTCGGATCTGACCACGCACCCCCAAGGTTTTTGGTTGGATGCGTTGCTTCACTGTCGGAAATTGCACTAGCGCGATTGAGCACACCCAACGTCATCGGCCGATGGCATTTCGGGCATGCTTCGCCGTTCGCAGCTGTCTCGTCGGGATGCATACGTACGCCACATTTCCGATGACCGTCGTGATGGTATTTTCCGTGTTCAGGATGAAACTCGTACGTCTCGACCACGTCGCGTTCGCGCAATGACCGAAACAGTGCGTCGTAGGTCAATTCGCCAACGTTCAGCACGGTCGCCTCGCGCCCGAGCGATCCGACTGAATGGGCATCGGAGAATGAAACGATCGCTAGATCGCTCGAGTCTCGCACCGACCAATGCATCGATGGATCACTCGATAACCCAGTTTCCACGGCGGGAATTTCACTCGCGATGTCGCCGAAACACTCTTCCAGAGAATCGAACCCCGACTTTGCGCCTAACACGCCGTACCAAGGCGTAAAGACGTGGGCAGGGATTACCTCGCATCGAGTGTCAGCGCCGCGCACGATCTCAAACAGTTCCCGAGCCGAGATCTTGAAGATAGGACGACCATCAGAATGGAGGTTTTGCAAAACCTCGAAAGTCTCGCACATCGTGTCCACGGCGCCGAAATCGGGCGCGGAAATCAGAAAATGTACTCGTCGAGTCTTTCCTGACTGTTTCCAGATGCATGAGACTTCGCTCATCAACAGAAAGTGTCGCCCGTGCCCGGCAAAAACCCCAGAACCGGGTCCAGTCTCGATCAATTCCGACCGCATCTCATCGCGCCAAGTAGGTTGCGTGAAGTCAGGTGCTGCGAGCAGATCGATCCCTACGCGTCGGCCCCCGTCGGCCAAGCTCTCGAGATCTAGTGAAGGGCTGGTTGCGAGCGAGTAGCGCGAGTGAAGATGGAGGTCGCAAACGATTCGCATTCACGCCGCCGATCGCCAGATTACCAAGTGAACGAACATAGAATCATAGTATTGGACTCACGGGGAGTGGCGCAGAGGAAGCGCGCCTGCTTTGGGAGCAGGAGGTCGCGGGTTCGATCCCCGCCTCCCCGACCACGTCGGCTCTGCGATCGACTTTCAACGATGCATCAGCATCTCGCCGCCGTCTACAGTGATAACTTGTCCGCGGATCATCTCCGCGTCAGGCGAACATAGCATCGCCACGACGCGTGCAACGTCTTCTGGTGTGACCGTTCGCCCGGCGGGAGTTGGGCGTAACGCTACTTCTCGAATTCCGAGTTCCTCAGGAAACGCGTCTAACGCCTCAGTTTCCACGAAGCTGGCGGACACGGCGTTGACCGCGATTCCTTTCGCCCCTAAATCGATCGCCATGTATCGCGTGATGGCGTCGAGGGTCGCCTTCGAAACCCCTACAGCGAAATACTGCGGCAAAACCCGATTGGACCCCGGAGAAGAGATATTGATCACTCTGGAACCAGGCGGCATGTGATCAGCCGCAATTGTTGCCAATCTCCACGGTGCTTTTGCGTTGATCGCCTGCGTCCAATCCCAATGTTTCTCGCTTAGTTCCTGCGATGAACGCATCACGCCCGAAGCGGCGTTGTTAACCAAGATGTCGATCTTTCCGAATCGTTTGACCGCGGCATCTACGAAACCTTGGATCGCCGAATCGTCCGCAAGATTGGCGCGGTGGCGCATCGCCTGGATGTCGAGGTCAGACAGTTCGCCTTCGACAGCGCGGGCGGCGGCGTGATTGCGCAGGTAGTTGAAGCAAATGTCGGCTCCACGGGTCGCTAATTCGAGACAGATCGCTCGACCGATACCCCGTGAGCCACCTGTCACCATTGCGGTCTTGCCGAGGAGTGGCTTTTGCGATGACATGTCGGGCTCTGAAGCGCGGATTCGACTATATTCGGATCTGAGGCAAGTATCGCGCCTCGAATCAAGGTCTGCGCAGTGGTTGAACCGCTAAATGGCGAGACCGCCGTCGACTCTTATGACTTCGCCTGTGACGTACCGCGCTTCTTCTTTGGTTAGGAAGGCAACCATCGGTACGATCTCTTCCACGTACCCGAATCGACCCATCGGTATTAAGTCGAGCAAGAACTTGCGCGCCCGATCCGATATGACCTCGCTGGTGGCAGTTGCGACGTAGCCCGGCGCTACGACGTTGACCGTGACATTACGCTTCGCCAGTTCTTTCGCCACAGAATAGGTGAAGCCGTGGATAGCAGCTTTCGACGCGGAGTAGTTGGATTGACCGAGGTTTCCGCGGAGGCCGACGATCGACGAGATGTTGATGATCCTTCCCCAGCGGTTTCGCACCATGCCCGGGACGACGAGGCGAGTGCAGTGGATCGTGCCCCATAAATTGGTGTTGATCGTGTGTTCGATCTGTTCGTCTTTCATCCGAAGCAATAGGTTGTCGGATATGACGCCCGCATTGTTGATGAGGATCTGGATCGGGCCGTGAGCCTCGACCGCTGCGTTGACGATTTGCTCGCAACCCTCCTTCGTTGAAACACTCCCGCCGACCGCCGCCGCCGTGCCACCGGCGTCACGGATCTCTTCGACGACTTCGAGGGCCTCATCTTCGTGGGAGTTGTAGTTTACGGCGACGGCGTGACCCATAGACGCCAACCTGACCGCGATTCCTCGCCCGATGCCGCGAGACGCGCCGGTAACGAGAGCGGTTCGTGGTTGATCAGTCAGATCCAATGTTCAACTCAGCTGCGGTCCACTTGTTTGGCTCTAGGAAGCCTTGGCGTGGAAAGCTGCCAACTCCTTCTGCTGAGCCGCCACGAAGTCGTTATCAAATACGTGCTTGGCGGTCCGAATAGCAGTCGCAATGCCAGACGCCTCCGCTGCACCGTGACCAACCACGGCGATGCCGTTTACGCCCAGAAGCGGTCCGCCACCAAAGGTCGCCAACTGATTCGTCAAAGAAAATATCTCGTCGGCGAGTTCAGCGTTGCCGCTCTTTTCTTTGACATGTTCCGATATCGCGTATCCGAGGCCTTCGGTAAGTTTCAAAACGACATTACCGACGAATCCGTCGCAGAGCACAACCTCTGCCTTCCCGTAGGGCAGATCGTAAGGCTCCAGCATGCCTATGAAGTTGAGCGGCGAGTTCTTAAGTATCTCGGCCGTACCTTTGACTAGCTCATTGCCCTTGGTTTCTTCAGAACCTACATTCAACAGAGCTATACGCGGGTTCTCCTGTCCGTAAATGATCCTAGACATCACGCTGCCGAGGGTCCCGAAATCCGCAAGCTGTTGCGGCCTGATGTCTATATTTGCGCCGAGATCGATGATCACAGTGTTGGGCGAGTAGCCGATGATCGGTCCGCCTAGACATCCGCGGGCGATTCCTGACATCGTCCCGTAAGTGACTGTCGCGGCTGCGATCGACGCACCAGTCGAGCCCATGCTGACGAATCCGTTGGCTTTGCCCATTTTCACCAAGCCGGAACACACGAATATCGAAGCTCGCGGTTTCGATCGGAATACCATCGCCGGGTTGTCGGTTTCCTCGACGACGCCTTGTGACGGGATCACTTGCAACAGCGGATGCTTATCGGCGCCGTGTTCAGCGAGGACGCTGGTGACTGATGGGGGATCTCCGACTAGTGCGATAGCCACTTCGCCATTGGTAACCGCTTCAATTGCAGCAGGGACCGTTACCTCAGGGCCGTGGTCACCGCCCATAGCATCGAGCGCCACCACCATGCCGGGTTTTGTACTGGTTGCCATACCGATACACATGAAAAAGCCGCGCAAACGTGATTCGCGGCGCTCACACTAGTATATCCGTATCGTACCGATGACCTTGTGGATAATATTTACGCGAGAGGGACAGAAGCGGTGCCGGACAACGCCTTTTCGCCATCGGGGCGTGTAACCGCTACGTCGCACTCGGCGAATTCACGACCATCGATAGTTCGGATGCGTTTTACAGATCCACCTACGACGACCGTTTCACCGGGTACTACAGGTGACGTGAACCGAGTTTTCACCGTAGCTCCACGGTGCCATGTGGCAGGGTAGTTGGCTGAAACCATTTCCCAGACAAAAGCCAAACTGAGCATTCCATGGGCGATGCGTTGGCCAAATCGCGTCGTTGAAGCGAATTCTTCGTCGAGATGGATCGGATTGTGATCGCCCGATGCGTGGGCGTATGCTGTCACCCGATCTTTTGTCACCATCCGTTGAAATCCCGACAGCGCCTCCCCAACCTTGAGTGGTGGAATCAATTCAGTCATCTTCCCTTGTATCTCCGCTCACGGCATCATGATGATGGTCGAACTCGACACCGCGACGCGATCGCCGCTCTCGTCAGTGAAAGTGGTCTCGAAAACAGCCCAGAGGCTGCCTCGCCGATTCGAGCAGCTTTTCAACGTGGCGTTCGCGACTATCAAATCGCCTGGCCACACCTGCTTGTGCACCGTCATCTGCTGTCCAGCATGAATCGTCTCGATCCGGTTCTCAACAATCCCAATCTCTTCGATCAACCTGCTGAGCACGAACGCGTCGAGGTGTAACGGGTGAACGTACTCGCCAAACCCATCCGCGCCATCATCATCACCCGTCGCATCGACGTACGCCTGCGATTCAGATTGTGACAAGTCGATGACGTACGGGCCGAACGCCAAGCCCGACTCCAAATCACTAAGTTCCAACGGTCGTCCCACGCTATCTGCGCGCCTCGCGCTGCGTTGCATCTCCATAGCTTCATTCACCAGATGGTTTGCTAAATCGAACGACGCCGGATTGCTAAAATCCAAATCCGAAATTGCCAATACTCGGTAGAGCAGGCCGGTTGAAGCCAACACCTCTACCGACTCTCCTGACGGCGGAACCTCTACTCCGAGAGCCACCGCCATCGCCGATGCTGCGTTGATGCCCGAACTGTCCAACGCCACGCCGGTCAGCGCATCTTCTCGGTACAGAAGCAAAACCGCCTCGTCGGTCTGTTCGAACCTTACCCGAAGATGTGCCCGCGGCGTCTCAAGCAGTTTGTACGCTGCTTCCATCGCTTTGGAACGTTCTTCGCTATCCATCTGCGGCTCCGCACCGGGACGTCGATCCTTGGGAGTAACGCTTACGGCGAAATCAGCCCCATCTCCGTCAACCTGTGCCATACCTTCTCTGCACTCTCTTCGGGTGCCTCAAGGTCTGATCGGAAAACGATCTCCGGTTCGGTTGGAGGTTCATACGGATCGGAAACACCGGTGAAGTTCTCGATCCGACCTTCAAGGGCCATCTTGTAAAGGCCCTTGACATCGCGTTCGATCAACGCGTCCAATTCACACGAAGCGAAAACCTCAACGAAGTTCTCATGCTGAGCCCGAACCTCGTCCCGAATCGCCTTGTACGGCGATATTGCAGCAACGATACAGATCACGCCATTGCGCGCCAATAATTCACTGACGAATCCGATCCTGCGGATGTTCGTGTCTCGGTCCTCTTTCGAGAACCCAAGCCCGACGCTAAGATTCGTCCTGACAACGTCGCCATCCAATATTTCCGCCTTGGCACCGTTGGCGCGCAGGCGCTCCAAGATCATGTCGCCGATCGTGGTCTTGCCCGCTCCTGAGAGTCCGGTGAACCAGAGTGTGAAGCCCTTGTGTTGCATGTATCACCCGTTCGAATCTTGAGAAATCAACCTTTAGATTCTAATTCCCACCAATTCCGATAGCCGCGTCGCTCATCTGCGTCAAAACCTCATCGAGAGACTGGGAAGTATTCGGTCCGTTGATCTTACGTACGATCTCACCTTCGCGATTGACAAAGAACTTTTCAGGGATGCCACGGACGCCAAACTCCACCGCGATGCTTCCGTCTTCGTCGATGGCATTCGGGTACGAGATATCGTGAAGCTCGACAAAATCTAAGACATCTTCTTCTTTGTCCCAGATCGAAACGCCAACAAATTCGACCCCCAGTTTCGACCAACGTTCATAGGCTTCCGCGAGTACCGGCGCTTCGGATCGACACGGCGGACACCATGAAGACCAAAAGTCGATCATCACGATCGATCCTCGAAGATCGCTCAATTTGAGCTCGCGGCCGTCTAGCGTGGTGACATGAAAATCCGCGTTGGCGTCGGTCGTGACGTCGACTTCCCCTAACGTGTCATTGACACCTGGCCGACCGACTTCCCGGCTCGATTGCAGCATCCCAATGATCAGTACCACTAAGAACACCAACAGCGGCAATCCAACTGCCAAAATCGGTATCTTACGACTCGACAACGGGCAGCCTACGATTCATCATCGACGCTGATGGCTTGTTGGACGAGCCGTTGACGGCGCAAAAGATATTCGTCCTCCGGGATCTTGTCCAACTCACGCAACTCGTCCAACTCGGCGATAGCGGCGATAATCGCTGATCTGTTCGGGTCTGCATCGACATTCAAGTCAGCGGCATCGGCGGTTGGAACGGGGCGACGTCGTCGGGCGATGAGTATGACGTAAGCCATCGCCGCTACCAATGCCAAACCTACGCTGACCACAATCGCAATCCTGAACTGGACACTGCCCACAAAGTCGGAGATTTGGGACCCTAGATCTGGACTGGGCAAGCCGGAGATTACCAGTCCGAGTTCTGCTCGACGCTCGTAGTTCGAACCGTCGTACTGAACATATTCTGACTCGCCGATAGTCACAGTCTGCGACCTAGTTAATCCCAATCCCGCAACTACCCCTGCACCCACAGGTAACAAGATAGAAACGGATTCTGCACCGAATGGCAATCGCATCGGATGCGTCAATTCGGCTCCTTCGAACGGAACGCTGTAGCTGATCACCATGCTGTACTCGCCTGGCGGCACTGGGTTGGATATCGCGAAACCGGTGTTGATCTCCATCACGTTGCCGCTCGGAAGATCAGATTCGACGGTAAGTTCTTGGTAACCCAGCGGAAGGTTGAATCTGAGCAGATTGAAGCCAGTCAGATCAGGATCGGTAAGATCCGCGAGGTAAACCTCGTCGCCAGAATTCACAAGATTGACAGCCGCCAGCACCCCGATGACACCGTTCGCGGCATCCACCACCGGGATGACCATTGAATAAGACGTCACCGCGATTTCATCCAAAGACGCAGTTCGGTCATAGACGGTCAAAGTCACCTCTGCGTCCGCGTCTTCCGCGAGTACATCCACATAAGGGGTGTAGATGCCGTCGTCGGCGACTATGCGGTAGAACTGCGAGTCAGAAACAGCCGGCACCTCCAGAATGAAAGACCCATCAGGTTCGACCACCGATTCGACTCTTTCGACAATCGCCTCAGCACCTTCGTCGATTACAAGTGCAAATACGGTCAAGTCGTCTGGCGATTCTCCACCGGCCGTTCCGTTGAGGACCTTTCCCGATATAGTCCTAGTCGCACCTTGGTCTTGAGCCGCCGCGAACCCCAATGTAGCGGCAATCGAGGCCGTCGCGATTGACGTTATTGCGACGAACAGCAAGAGTTTAGAAACTGCGATTTGCGCCGCGTCATGCATTTTCTGTGTCATCTTGCACTTCGTCGTTAACGCGTAGATTCCTAACCCGTCGAACCTCGGATTCGAGCGCGAGTTCCGCTTCCAATAGGCGTTGTCGATGCTCGGACCTTTCATGCAACAGGCGGGCCGCTTCAAGTCGTAACTCGTCGATCTGTTCCTCGTACTCTTCGAGAGTGATGTTCCCCGATTCGAACTCGTTTCGCAACGTAACGGGTTCGGCGTAAAGGAGGTGACGCAGCGTTTCGGCTGACGCAACTTTATCGACCTGATCAATTCCAGTCGGCTCCGGTCTGTTTCGCTTGACGAACGGGAATATCAACACGATGAGTATCACCGCAGCCAACGCTATGCCTATGAGTGCTGACACCGTCTGCTTGTCCTAAGAATCGATCACCACAGGTTCGGCTTTGACTACCCGCCGCTCCGACGCCAACCGGCTCCTCGCTGCACGCTCAAGGGACGGGTGAGGCCAAAGCGCGATCGCGGTTCCCAAAAGGAAGATGGGTCCGGCGATCCACAACCACATCGCGAGAGGGTTGATGCTTACCGCTAACGAGACACGTTCGTTTTCTAGGAAATCTCTAGGAATTACGTAGAGGTCCTCAACCATGCTCGATTTAATACCCGATCGCACAGAGACTTGGTTGAAGTTTCGGAAGAATTCGTGACTAGGTTCCAACCGACCAACCAGCTCATCACCGGGCCTCTCGTCCGTGACGACCGTGAATCCAGCTTTTCCGTTACTTTCGGCGTTTCGTAGTTCATTAGCGTACTGTGATGGATCAATCTGATAAACGTCGATCTGCGCCCACTGCGCTAGACGATCCGGCCGATCATCCATGCGCCGATCGACGTATTCGATGCGGTAGTTGTCAAGTACTAGGCTCTCTCCGAATGAGATTGCCGCATCGTAACGCTGATCGAAAAACTGGGTCCCAATCACGCCGATCCCGACTGACAGGATGGCAAGATGCACGACATATCCACCATGTCGAGGCCGGTTGCCTTTGATCAATCGCCACCAAGCGATTGCGGGATTTTCGCCCAAATTCCTCGCGCGAGCCCGCGCTCCCATCCACCACTCTTCGAACACCGCGAACGCGGCAAACACAACCGCAGCAAACCCGAGAACTGCCCAAAATTCCCATATCCCGACAGCAACCAGGCCGATCACAGTGACAGAAGCCGCGGCCATCGGCACGACTAGCCATCGGCGCAACGATCTGGTTGTGCTCCTGCGCCAAGGCAAAAGAGGTCCCACGCCCATGACGATCACTAACAACAGCAAAACAGGCCCATTGACGCGATTGAAGTAAGGCGCGGCCACGCTTACATCCACGTCTCTCGCCAAGTTCGAAAAGACCGGGTAAATCACTCCCCACAGCGTGATCGAAGTCACGACGAGCAAGAGGAAATTGTTGACTAGGAACGACGCCTCTCGAGACATGAACGACTCGATGGCTCGTTCACTCCTAAGTCTGGGATACCGCCAAATGAAGACGCCGAATGCGAAAAGCACGCTCAGAGCCATGAACCCCAAGAAGAGCATCCCCAACGATGACTCGGCGAACGAGTGAACAGAGACAACGCTACCCCCACGGTTGATGGACATGCCAAGCTGAGCAAGAACAAACGCGATGTTGATCAGAACGATGTTCCACATCCTGAACATGCCACGCCTTCGTTGCACCATGATCGAGTGGATGAATGCAGTCAACACCAACCAAGGCATGAGGGCCACATCTTCGATCGGGTCCCAGCTCCAATAACCGCCCCAACCGAGGATCGTGTACGCCCACCAAGCCCCCAGCAACATCCCAACGCCCAAGATACCCCACATAACGATGGCGAATACCCGCGCGATATCAACCCAGTCATCCCCGTATTCGCCGGATATCAACGCCCCTGAAGCAAACGCGAACGGAATCGTGATGCCAACCAGCCCTGCCATGATCAACGGTGGGTGGCTGTACATGCCCGGATGCAACAGCAGTGGGTTGATTCCTCGCCCATCCGGTGGCACGATTGCCGACGTCTCGAACGGGTTCGCTAAGGTCGCCATCGTGCCGAAGAAGAACGCCAAGACGACGCCCAAAATTGCGATGGTGTAGGGCATCGCCGCCGCAAAACGACGGGGTGCGAACAACACGCTGATGGCGGACATCAACGCCAACGCCAAGGTGATGTAAAGCAGGGAACCCTCGTTGGCCGCATAGAACGCAACTAGCGTGTATCCGCGTCCCATCACCAAGTTGGAGTTGTTGGCGACGTATTTGATGCCGAAATCGTTGGTGAGAAACGCGATTATCAAGGCTGCCGCGGCAACGAACGCGACGAGAAGCGACATGTAGACCGCACGACGACCGCTGACAATGATCTCGGGTATTGCGGCTTTAGCGCCGATGATCGAGGCAACAGCCGCGTAGATTGATACCGCGAAACCGAGCCAGATCGCAGTTGTGCCGACCTGATCCACTAACCTTTGACCTCGGGTTCGGTATCTGCGGCCTGATTCGTCGATCTTGTGCGTAAAGCTGACGCCATCTCGCGGTCGGCTCGTTCAAGGTACTCTTCGAGTTCGGGTTCGTCAGTGGATGCTTGGGAAAGTTCCACTCTTTTCCGAGTGATCGGTTCACCCGTTAGTCGTCCTCGCCGTCGCATGTTCAGGTACGCATTTCCCACGAGCAAGGCACCAGCCACGAAGATTAGACCCGGCACGACCCAAGCGATCACATTGAATCCACCAGCTTCCGGCGAAGCAAGAACGATCTCGCCGTAACGTTCCACGAAATATGCGCGGATCTCTGCATTAGTCTCACCGTCGTCGATCTTGGTACGGATAACCGCCATCATGTCCTCGGACAACTGCGCTTGGGACTGATCCAGGGTTTGGCCATCGCACACGGGACACATCAGTTGCTGCGAAAGTTGGTAGACGCGCTGATCGGCGGTCAGATCGTCTTCGGTAACGCAATTCGCGGTGAATACTGAGAGGGCGGCGGCCAGAAGGACCAGAATCAACCAGCCCCGAGCGAAATAGCGAGCGGGATTGTGCGCGCTCGGCGAGAACATGCTGATGTTGGCCACGTTAGGCGACTCTCCAATAATGTCGCCGAATATCGACGCGCGCGACGGCGCGCCCGACAATGTTTGAAGGTCCGATTTCAGCGACCGACGCCGGTGTTCTGATCGTAGATATAGGCCACGATTTCCCGGATGTCCTCTTCAGGCAGCAGGTGTCTAAATCTCGGCATCACGATAACGCCGTTATTGACCAAATTGAACATCGCGTCTTGGTCATACGTTTCCCGCTTCTCGATGAGATTGGCCGGACCAACATACGGAGCATCGTTCGTCGTCGCCCAGTAACTGTCAGTGGCAACGATGTGCGGCGAAGCGGGTCCATCCCCGGCACCAGACATGCCGTGGCACGTCGAACAGTTCACGCGGTAAAGCTCACGTGCGCGACCAGCGTCATAAGGACGTTCGGCACGTTCGGGAACGATCAGCACTTCCTCGGTCCCGATTTGGCGGAACGGTACGGCATCTTCGGCAGGAGCCAAACGCGGCGGTTCCTGCATGCGCGTCGACTGCGAGTAGTGCATCTCCGAGAAGATCTCTATCGGATAGGTGTTCGTTTCCTGCACCGCGCACGCGGTCGAACCTATAACGGCAGCGACCAACACCGCCACGGGCAAAAATGCGCGCCTGGCGGATTTCGAGATGATTTGATCGATCAGGGGTTTCACGCCTGTTTGATCTCCATTGCGCCAGCGCCGTTCAAGGCATCGATCGCAGTGTCCGCTTTGTCGTCATCGGTGGTGATGACCACGCCAATCAGACCTTCGGATATTCGAGTGTCGTAAATGCCGGGATTAACGTTCGGCAGCCGCGATTCGATGACGATGCCCACTACGGTGGAGATCACCGCCGAGAGCATAGACATCTCGTAGAGGATGACGAGCATAGCGAATAACGAAAGGATCGGCTTGCCGCCGGTCACGAGGGGGTACGCGATCGAGGTGGCTGACGTTAGGAACAGTGCCAATGTGAAACCGATGATTGCTCCAAAGGCAGGGAAGCGGAAAAGGCGGTGTTGCGGGACGTGTTCGCCGAACGCGCCTTCCGGGTAAGGGGTACCGGTAAGCACGTCGAACGTGCCCAGCTGGAAGCCGGCGTTTTTCAACGCGTCCATGGCGTCCGCCGCCTGATTCGCATCGTTGTATAGACCAAGTACGCTCTTGCTCATGTCGATCGCTTTCTCAACCCTTTGGTTTAGTCGGCCTCTCGGACTATTGCCGGCACTCTGGCGCGGCCGATCTTGATCGAGTCGCCAAATGTCTGACTTTCCTTCTGTTCGAACAGCGGCACTAACGGGAAGAACCGTGAGAACAGCAACATCAGGAAGGTAACCCATGCCAACGACCAGAACAGGATGAACCATTCCAATCCGCTGGGTCGGTACGCTTCCCATGTGTAGACGAAAGGTGTCTTACGCGCCAATCCGGGCACGATGATGAGGAATCTCTCCAACCACATTCCAATGTTTACGAACAACGACGACCAGAACATCAGGGCGATGTTGTTACGCACGCTCTTCTGCAACCACATCCCAACCGGGATTATGTAACCGGTGAAGACGAAGGTGACGAATAGCAGGTTCCATGGCCACTGGAAGATCTGGAGTTCTCGGAGCGCGAGCTCGGGCGCGTCGAGGCCGTAGACCGCGAAGATCAGTTCGAGGAAGGTAAACGCCAACCAACCTGTGGCTACGACGATGAGCAACCTGGCCAAAGCATCGAAGTGCTCGGGACGGATGAAATCTTCCCACTTCCACAGCCATCGCATCAAAGCCATCATCGTCACCACCGCCGACACGCCGGAGTGCACAGCGCCGATAACGAAGTAAGGCGCGAATATCGTCGAGTGCCAACCTTCCACCGCAGGTGTCACCGCGAAGTCCCACGACACGATCGAGTGTACCGAAACGAAGATCGGAAGCATCAAAGCGGAGAGCAAGATGCCGCCGACGGTTTGGAGCTTCCATTGACGCGGGTTGCCGCGCCAGCCGAGCGCAAGGATTGTGTAGAACGCTTTCTGCCATCCCGTCGTTCGGTCCCTAAGGTTTCCGAGGTCAGGCAGTAGAGCGATGTACAAGAACAGTGTTGAGCCGGTGAGATAGGTGCTGATCGCAACTGGGTCCCAGATGAGCGGTGACCGGATGTTCGGCATAATCCCACGTGCGAAGTCGTAGGGCAGGATGTAGTAGGCGATTCTCCAAGGCCGTCCTGCGTGCATCAACGGGAAGAGCAGGGCAGTCAACAGCGAGAATACGGTCAACAGCTCCGCGGCGCGCGTGACGGGGCGACGCCATTCAGCTTGCGAAAGCCTCAAGATCGCCGAGATCATGATTCCGGCGTGACTGATACCGACCCAGAACACGAACGTCGTAATGAATAGTCCCCAGTAAACGGGGCGAGACAGGCCGGTTACGCCAAGCCCCTTGTTGACCATGATGCCGATCATGAAAAAACCGATGGCGACGATAATGCCGAGCGTCACCACGGTCGGAGCCCACCATTTCGGCGTGTCTAGCTGACCGTTCAGCAGCACACGGTTGGTGTGAATCTGGTCGATTGTTCTACGTTGTTGCATGGTCGCTTAGTGCGCGCAGTTTGCCTAACTTAGTCCGGCTTACCGATTAGGGAAACCTTGGTCTTCATGTAGTCGATCGGGCGGTAGAGGAGGTTGAACTGTTGGACGTCCCAGATGCTGAGGATCGGCAACACGCGGGTGGCAGCAAGGACAATCAATATCGATCCGGCGACCGCGCCCAGCATGATGAAGATATCCATGATATCGGGATACACCGTCGGCGGGTATTCGGTCAGGAAGCGCTCGTGTATGCGATCTTCGGGGACGGCCCAAGCCGCGACGTATATGCGGATTCGGTCGAGGAAAACGCCTAGCAGTATCAGCCCAGCGCCGATAGCTGTACCGTTGTAGCTCCTGCGGACCCGGTTCCATATCAACCACCACCAAGGAGTGAACCAGATGAAGATCACTCCAGCCAAGAAGACCCAAACATATGGGCCACGGATCAGGTAGTCGATCCACATCTGGTCGGAGCCGCTGCGTCCGTACCAGAACACGATGAACGCGGAGATGAAGAAGTAGCCCCACAGCAGAGTGAACGCAAACATCAGCCGACCGATGGACCAGAACTGGTCGAGGTGAAGATACTTGTCCAAACCGAGGTACTTGCGCGCCGCCCAGATGCCGATCACGGTGACTGCAAGACCGGCTTGGATTGATGAAATCGCGTGGTACATCGGGAAGATAGCGTCTCGCCAACCTGGAACCAGGCTCATCGCGAAGTCGGTGCTGATGAGGAAGTGGATGAACACGAACGTGAAGAAGTAGAGCGTACCCATCATCCCGATGCGCAGCCGCAATGTGCGCCACTGAACGGTGGATCCGATCCAACCGCGGGCCAGCCAACCACCAAAACGCTGCTTCCAACCCGTTGAGTGGTCACGCATCGCTGCAAAGTCAGGTATGGCATAGGCCCAAATCAGGCCAAGAGCGCTGATGATCAATGTGATCATGCCGACGAATGCCCAGATGTGAGGCGAAACGTCGGGGCCTTCAAACCAAATCGTTCGCCGCCTAGCTCCATCAACCACGAGGAAGGGCAGGTTGAGGATCAAAGGGATCATCCAGATAGTGCAGACTACCGATACCAGCGAACACAACGCGGCAAATCGAGCGACTGGTCGCACCCAGTTGGCCTTCGCGATGGTCGGTGCGATCGCAACCAGCGGCGCTCCGCCAAACGCGGTGAACAGGAACGCCACGATAGCGGCCGTATAGCCCCATTCGTCTTGGTCGCGCCACTCGACCACAAGCTTCACGAATCCGACGCCCATTCCGACCAGAGTTACGGCCCCCAAGATCCACATCCAAGTGCGAACTACCGACCCGTTGGCTTCGGTGGTCGCAATCAACTCCGACGTCGTGACGTCGGCATCGACACGCGCCGGAAGCTCGTGGTGGGCTTCCTCGTGCGCACCGGGGTGCGCCGTTGAATGTACAGCTTCGCTAGCCATGCGATTCGCCTGCTGATTTGTCGGTATCAATCTTCGCTAGATAAATGACGTTCGGGTCGGTTGCAAGGTGAGGCAGCAACGTGTAGTGCCTGTCGTCCTTCTTCATCTTGGCGACCCTGCTGTCCTTATCGTTGAAGTTTCCGAAGACTAACGCATCGGTCGGACACGCCTGCGTGCACGCGGTCTGGATCTCGCCATCAACCACTTTTCGGTTCTCGCGTTCCGCGTTTCGGACACCCCTGCGGATGCGCTGGATGCAGAACGAACATTTTTCCATGATTCCACGGCTGCGAACCGTAACATCCGGGTTGAGATGGTTGCGGAATGCCTCAGGCCAAACCGGCTCCCAGTAGTTGAAAAACCGGACGATGTACGGGCAACCGTTAGCGCAGTAGCGCGTGCCCACGCATCGGTTGTAGACCTGAACGTTCAAGCCTTCGTTGTTGTGGTACGTGGCAAATACAGGGCAGACAGGTTCGCACGGCGCGTTTTCGCAGTGCTGGCACATGATCGGGATGAATCGTGCCTTGATATCCGGGAATTCGCCTTCCCAGTAACGCTCGACTCGGATCCAAGACATGACGCGAGCACGCTCGAAGCGGTCTTGGAGGTTCAGCGGGACGTTGTTTTCAGCTTGGCAAGCCAATACACATGCCTGGCAACCGGTGCATTTGTCGACATCGACGACCATGCCCCAGCTGTAATCTCGTTTTTCGCGTTGCAGTGTCATGCAGTCAATCCACGTTCATCGTAGCCGTTAAACGGCACGTCACGATCAGTGGCCTCCTCCTGATTCTTCTTCATCCTCTCCGCCAGAGTCGGGAAGCAAGAAGCTCTGCTGATACTTGTGGTGGTTGGCAATTTCGGCGTCGTGCGCAGTTTCGCCCGGAGCCACGACCAAAACGGGCACGCCGGGTTCAACGGGGAATGCGGTCACTTCGCCTTCGAACTTCGCGAGTTCGCGCTTTCGACCTGAACGGGCGACGCGGACACGAGTGGCCGCCCACGCCAGCGATCCGCTTGCCGGTTCGACATGTGGTGCCAGAATCTTGAACACGTTTGAGCCCAAACCCTCGTCGTATCGCCCGCCATTCTCATGGCCGAGACCGATCGGCACACCGATTACGCCCGGCCGTCCACCCGGGGTGGGGTAAGCCAGTGCTTCGATTTCGCCGTATTCGGATTTGATGAACAGAACATCGCCTTCGCGGATGCCTAGATGATCCGCCTCTTTGTCGTTGATTTCCGCCCATGTATTCCAAGCCGCGCTACTCATTGGATCGGGGTTTTGAATGGCGAAAGGCGTCGCTGACAATCTGCCCTCGTAGAGGCTGTTCGACAGGAACGGCACAAGGTGGAAATCCGCTCCTTCTCCTAGACCTTCAGTACCGGAGTAGTGAACCGCGCTGTCGAGGTCGAATACGTTCGGTGGCGAATGGTCTGAAGGTGTCTCCACAGTGCCTTCGGTATCCCACCAACCGCCTCGTTGCAGAACGCCTTGGCGGAAAAGGCTCTTGCTCGGAGCTGATACGGAGCCGCGGTTGAGTTCGTATAGTTGGTCAATCGAAGCGTTGACCAACTCTTCCATATCGTCTGCACCGAGACCGCCATCGCTGACACGTAGCAGTTCGTCGCCAAACCCTCTTGCGTCGGCCGCATAGCCTCCGCTGAAGAGTTCGGTTGGCCCGATGACCGGTTGCTGGATCGTGACGACTTCGTAACCCGGCGCCGGGTCCGGAATCGTGGTTCCCCAAGTCTCGAGGAACGTCTTCTCAGGAAGGATTAGATCGCAGTTTGCGAGCGTGTCGTTCATTACGCTGCCGAAACCGATGACGTTTGGAACGCCGTCCATGGCTCCGACGACATCGACCGAATCGGGCATTCCGTGGACGATGTCTGCGCCTCGAATGATTACGGTCTGCACATCACCGCTTCGCCACTGTGCAAGTTCTACTTCCCAATCCGTAAACGAGTCTCCGCTGCACCTGCCGGTCAAGCCTTCCACGGCTGATAGCGGGTTGTATTTCACTCCGCCGTCGGATCCGACCGCGCCGACGAGCGTGTTCAACGCATGAGTCGCGGCGATATTGAACTGACCATTGGTGTGTGCACCAGCGCTGCCACCTGCAAATGCCACGCTAGGGCGATGCTCGGCGAAATGGCGAGCTGCCTTGCGAATTTTGTAAGCCGATACTCCGACTGTGTCTTCGATGTCTTCGGGACGGAAACCTACAATCGACGCCGTCGGTATCTGGTTGAAGAATCGGCTGATCTCAGTCGACGAAGCCAAACGCTCCTCTAGGATGACATGCGCGATGCTCATCGCAAGGTGACCTTCGTAACCCGGAATAACGGGCAACCAGAGGTCCGCGTTAGCGGCCGTCATCGACATGCGCGGCTCGGCGTGGATCAAATAGCCTCGTTCATCCTTCGATCGGAAATCGCCGTAGCGCACCGAGTAACCGACCGACGATTGCCAAGTGCTGAGCCAGTCCGCGCCGATCGATAGGATCGTATTCGCATTCGCGATGTCGTAGTGCGGAGGATCTTCTTGGCCGTAAACGAACCGAATTGCGTCTTGCATGACGCCTTGTTCAGTCGGGTCGTACTTGATGTGACGTCCGCCGTAAAGCGCTGCGAAGTTGATCGCGACCCACTCGAGGTGTCCACCTAGCGGGTTAGTGACGACCGCCATGTTGTCGCGTCCCGACTCAACCGCGCTTTGAATCAACTGCTCTGCGCGCTGCCAAGAGATCGGGTCATAGAGACCACCTTTGCTCTGGCGCAACATCGGTTCGCTGATGCGGTCCGGGTGATAAGTCAGTTGTATGGCTGCGTCGTGCCTGGAGCTCTGTTTCCCAAGATTTACCGGATGATCGGGATTTCCCGCGATCTTTTTGGCCCGGCCTTGCATAACCCTGACTATCAAACCATCGCCGCCGGGCATGTCAGGCCAAGTCGTCGCGTACCAAGCGTCTTCCCCACGCACCAGATCTTCGGGCATGTCGACCGGGCTCTGGATAATGAGCTCGCGTTCAGGCAACCCGCAAGCAGCGAAAATCATCGTGCCCGCAGTAGCCTTTGCGCCCAGCGCCAGGAACTCTCTTCGGCTCAGTTTCATCTGGTTGGTTAGCTCGTTTCAGCCTTCAGTTTGGTCCGGCAGATCAGTGGTGGCAAGACGCGCAATCCGTCGGCGCGTTGTTATCCCGGTGGCAGTTCACGCACTGTCCCATTTTCAATGGTTCTACTTGTGTAACGGTCTTCGACATCGAAGCCACATCGCCATGACACGTCGAACACACGCCAGCGGCACCAATCTTCACGCCACTCGTGCTGTTCGTGACCGCTTGCGGGTTCGCTGTCAGATAGCGGATATGAGGTTCGTGGACGAACCTGACGTGGTCGGGCATTCGGTGAACCCGCTTCCAGTTGATCGGATGCGGATCGTCCCCGATCACACCTGCTGCCATTCGGATCTGAGTCAACGGTTCGCTCTCGTCCTTGCCGATCACTTGGTGACAATATGCGCAAAACTGCACCGGAGGAACGCCGGCATTGGCTTGCGTCGTGACTGTCCGGTGGCAGAACGTGCAATCCATCCCCAAACCTTGCACTTGGTCTCCCAATGAATTCTCGTAGACCCCAGTTCCGGCATGTATCGTGTGCGAGAACGGAATCGGCTGCTCGATCTTCTGATCGAATCCGAGAACCGGGATCGGCTGTCCGAGCCACGCGGTGATGACAAACGCCAAAACCGCACCCACAACCGCAACAACGCCGAGCGAACCGAAGCCGAGTACCGGAATCAACACCTTCAACCACAGAGGTGTGGTGCGGTGCTTCTCGCGCAGAAACTCAAGCAACGCTGCCAAGGCAGTTGAACTCCGGTGGTGCTGAGTTGAAGGTCAGAAGCGAAAGGTTCGCTTGTAGCTTTGCTGGCAACGTCACTCGATTCACTGCCAGTACCTGGGATAAAGGACTTCGAGCCAGTCCAAGTTCATTGCGGCAAGGACGAAGCAGGCGATTACGCCGATCACAGCAACGATCCCGATGAAGTAAAACACGGGACGAAGGTTCGACCATTTCGCAGGGATCGTGTTGGTATCGACAAGAGACGTGATGATTGCATGTGCCGTGAGAAGGCTGAACCCAGCGACGATGGCGCATCCCAACGCGGCCCATAGAAATTTGAGCACAGTCCCAATTTGCGCCCATTCGGACGCTGAAAGTGGTTGTGGATCCATTCGCCGCTCTCTTGATCTGCCAGCGTGCAGACGCTTTCGAACTACCGGGATAATCTCTTCAGATTCGCCAGACGGTCTTTCCAATGGCGCCGAATGTCGCTGCGCGCTCCCATTTATCTTATTTGCGCGTACGCGCCAGTGTCAACGCGGACTTCCTTTGCCAAGTAACGCATTTTAGCAACCTTTCTCCACGGACAGGAACTCAATCATCGTTCCCGTTGGCAAAAGCATGTACGGTTCCCCAAATTCATCGCCAGAGTAAAGCGACCATTCGTCCGCTATCTTGTACGAACGCAATCTGATCCCGTGGTTGCCTCCATGGACCAACGTCGATTCCCCAGCACCCGAATCTCCCACCCGAACGACGCGTATCTCGCATGGCCCCTGTTCCGACCATCCGACCACCTCGCAACGACCATCAACGTTCGTCACATCGTCAAGCACTATGCTGCGCGCGACGCGTTCGATCCCGCGCACCTCGAAAGTCTGCATAGGAAAATACCCGCAGTTGTCGTTGTCTTCGATGTCTATCCAGACTTGACTCATGCTTTCGATACCCGAATCACGTAGATCGCGTTAGAAACGCCGAACATCGATTGTAGCCGCGTTCCGAACTCGCGTTACGTTCAGCGCCACGCATTCGGAGCCGTTGATCAGGTGCGGAGGGTTCTCAACTTGTAATATCAATCTCAACGAAGACCGAACTCAGTGACACTTCGATGCGGCGTTTTGGCGAGGCTACGAAGTTGCGGGAAACTACGCGATGCGAATATCGAGAGAAAAACTGCACTGGCTTTACGAAACCATGTACCGGATCCGTCGATTCGAGGAGACTATGCTCGAGCAGACTTTCCGGGGCAACGCGATGGGCGTTACTCACCCTTCCGACGGTCAAGAAGCCGTGCCAACCGGCATATGCGCTCATCTGACCGAAAAGGATTGGATCGGCTCGACCCACCGAGGTCACGGGCATTGCATCGCGAAAGGACTCGATACCAAAGCGATGATGGCGGAGATAATGGGCCGCTACACCGGGCAATGCAAGGGTAAAGGCGGCAGCATGCACATCGCCGATTTTTCGAAGGGCATGCTCGGCGCAAACGCGATTGTGGGCGCATCCGTCCCGCTCGCCGTAGGAGCCGCATTGACGGCCAAATACCGAGGCATGGAGAACGAATCGGTTGGAGTAGCGTTTTTCGGCGATGGGGCTACGAGCCAAGGCGTGGTTCACGAGTCGATGAACCTGGCCTCGATCTGGGACTTGCCAGTAATCTTTGCTTGCGAAAACAACCAATACGCGGAGGCGACACCTGCTTGGTACGCGGTCTCAACCGACGACATCGCAGCGCGCGCCGACTCATACGGTATTCCTGGCGTCCAAGTCGACGGAATGAACGTCTTTGCGGTTTACGAAGCTGCCGAAGAAGCGATTGCACGCGCCCGAGCGGGCGAGGGACCGACGCTGTTGGAGCTCAAGACCTACCGATATCACGGTCATTTCCACGCTGACGACCCGAAGAAATACCGCAAGCCCGACGAAGAGGAAGAGTACCAGGAACGCGACTGTCTGAAACACTTCGAGGGTCTGGTGACGCAACAGGGCGTGATGACCGAAGAAAATCTGCAGTCCATTCGAGATGAAATCGAGCAAGAGATGCAAGATGCGGTCGAATTCGCTCTAAACAGTCCGATGCCTCCCATGGAGGAACTCTACTCGGATGTCTACGTCGACTACTCAAACCCAGTCGCGGGACTGCGTTGACATACAAACTCCGCACACCACTAGCCACTCCAGAGAGGCAACTGCCAGATTATGACCACAGCCGAAGTGACAAATCAGACCGAAGCCTTAAGCGATCCCGGGGTGCTTGTTCCCGGGCCGGGATTCGAAGTTCCCGGATCCGTCGTCCGTTATCGCGACGCCTTCAACAAGACGCTACGAGATGAATTGAATCGCGACGCCGACGTCTTCATCATGGGTGAGGACATCTCGGGTGGGTTCGACCGCGACACCAACGAACCGTTAGATGCTTGGGGCGGCCCGTTCGCAGCCACTAAAGGGTTGGTGCAAGACTTTGGTCCCGAGCGTATCCGCGACGCTCCAATCTCAGAGGCCGGTTTTGTGGGGGCCGCTGTCGGTGCTGCATTGACAGGACTTCGTCCCGTCGTCGACTTGATGTATTTCGATTTCGTCACGGTCGCCTACGACCAGTTGCTGTCGAACGCTGCAAAGTCGCGTTACATGTTCGGGGGACAGACTAAAGTGCCGATGACTCTGTTCGCCCGTTCCGGCGGCGGGACAGGGCACGCTGCGCAGCACTCCGAGAGTTTTTACTCGATGTTGGCGCACATACCGGGATTGAAGGTCGTCGTACCGTCCGATCCGTACACAGTCAGAGGGCTCTTAGCCGCCGCGATTCGCGACGATGACCCTGTCTTCCTCGTCAACGACAAGAAACTGATCAACATGGAAGGTTTTTCGCCCGACGAGTCTTTCACAATCCCGCTTGGGAAAGGTCGGTATTTGAAACACGGCGACGATGTGACATTGATAGGCATGTCGTACACGTCGGTAGTGTGCAAACAAGCGGCTGACCAACTTGCCGAGGAGGGCATTGGTGCTGAAGTGGTGGATATGCTCAGCCTCTCGCCGTTCGACGAAGAGATCATCCTCGAATCGGTCATGAAGACGAATCGTGTGGTTATCGTCGATGAGGATACGCCTCGTGCCAGCATGGCCTCCGAGTTTGCGGCGATCATTGCCGACAAGGCTTTCGACTACCTAGACGCACCTGTGAAGCGCGTCACGGGTCCGCACACACCGGTGCCTTACAACAAAGGCTTGGAGACGGCGTTCATGCCCCAACCTGATGACGTGGTGGGCACTGTCCGGACGATGCTGGGGGTGTAACCGCTGCGGCACCCGCATCATTCGCAACGAACCGCATCGTCCTCGCGCGCCAGCCGTCTGAGCATCCGAAAGGGATAGATTCCGGTCGAGTGACCGTCGGTCCAGAGGAATTGCAGGGCGTACCTGCCGACTTCCAAGTACTCCACCGCGATCACGTCTTCCGGGATCATCGCGACGTTCAAAAGTTGGCGTCCACTCATCTCCTCGACGCATCCGGCGCACGCGCATTGCAACCGCAGGTATCGATACGGATAGACGCATGTCTGTCCGTCAGACCACGAAATCGATATCCCTTCACCGATAAATTCGATCTGTTTTGCTGTGATGTGGTCTTCGTCCACTGCGCGCCGTTGCCGAGGTATTGATCGTCGGGAGTTGCTTGGCTGGGCTAACCTTGTTTAAGCGTATCTGACAACGACTTCGATCAATCGGAACCTAGGAGAACGAACTTGACTACAGACAACGACAACATAGTGGTTGGACTGATCGGCGCAGGTGGCAACACACAGTTGCGCCACATCCCCGGCCTGCGAGGCCAAGCAGGTGTTGAGATAAAGGGGCTGGTGAACCGTTCGCGGGAATCATCGGAGAGAGTGGCTGGCGAATTTGAGATCCCAGAGGTGTACGACGATTGGGTCGAGCTTCTCGAAGATGAGGAAATCGACGCCGTCTGCATAGGAACTTGGCCGTATATGCACGCGCCTTTGGTGATCGAAACCCTCGAAAACGAAAAACACGTTCTATGCGAAGCTCGCATGGCGATGAATTCGGACGAAGCGTTGGAGATGCTCGAGGCATCGAAACGATCGCCCCATCTGGTTGCCCAAATAGTACCGGCTCCGCACTCGCTCGAGATTGATAACACCATCATTCGGCTGATCTCCGAGGGATATATCGGGGATCTAGTGAATGTCAAGTTGCATGTCGGAACGGGTAGCGATTTCCCGAATCCCGACCTGCCTTTGCACTGGCGACACAACCGCGACCTCTCGGGCAACAACATCATGACGATGGGCATCTGGTACGAAGCGATGATGCGATGGTTCGGGCCGGCTAGGACGGTCCAAGCGTTAGGGCAAACGATCGTCAAACATCGCTTGGACGAAGATGGCCGACGTCGATCCACAACCATTCCCGACCACATCGACATCATGATGGAGATGGAGTGCGGTGGAACGATGATCTACACCACGACGAGCGTTTCCGCGTTCTCCCGCGAACTGGACCTTTCGATTCACGGCACCGACGGCATGATTCGCGTCGAATTGGCTGGCCCAGACGTTTCCGATGGCGCGACATACGCGGTCAGCGGCGCACGCCGAGGCGACAGCGCTCCGTCGCCCATCATCATTCCGCCCGAAAACCGCGGCGGTTGGCGAGTCGAAGAAGAATTCATCAACGCCATCCGTGGCATCGAGCCGGTAACGCATACAAACTTCACCGACGGTCTGAAATACATGCAGTTCACAGATGCTGTGAACGAGTCGATGAAGAGCGGCAAACGCATAAACCTTCCGTTCTAGCCACAAACTCGGTTCGCCATTTTGGTTTGGCGCAAGTGTGTTGAGCGCGTGATAATCAACGCGTTATGCACACACGCGAAGAATTCAACAAGGTTATCGAAGACATTGGCCAACGATCGCGATGGATCGATCCGGCCAGGTTTTCGTCTGACCTCGCAGAACTGAACGAAAACCTACCAACCGAAGAGGGTGTTGAGATCGTCAGTTTCCCGAACGGCGATCCCAATCGCGCCCGCCCCAATCGCGCCCAACAAGAAGAAGCGGACGACAGCATCTGCGACGTCGATTTCGTCCCGGATGACGCACCGGATAGCGACGACAAACTGGAACACACGCCGCAACGCGAACGTCCGCGGGAGCGCATGCACGAGTTGGGACCGTCGGGAATCACCACGACGGAGCTACTGGCGATAGTCCTAGGTTCCGGGATTCAAGGAAAAAACGTCAAAAACGTCGCGGACGATCTGCTGCGCGAGTTCGATGGCCTGCGCGGATTGAGCCGGATCAGCTCCTTCAATCTCCAAAAGGTGACCGGCATTGGGAGCATCAAGGCAGACGTGCTAACCGCCGCGTTTGAACTCGGTCGTCGAGCCGCGCAGGAGCAAGTCGAGACCGCCAACGGGAGTTATGGATCCTACATGCCCAATGGCGGCGCGATTGCTCACTCCGTCGCTAAGCATTTCACGGCGAGGTTGCGCGACAACGCACAAGAAGAGATGTGGATCGTGCTTCTCGATGTTCGCAATCAATATCGAGGAAAGATTCGCGTATACGTGGGGTGCTGCGACCAACTCGTCGCGAAGACTGGTGAGATTCTGAATCGCGTCGTCGAGAGGAATCTGCCCCGTTACGCATTGGTTCACAATCACCCGTCTGGCAACGGTGAACCTAGCGGCGCCGACATTAGCTTCACGGAACGTTTGGTGAGAGCAGGCCAACTGTTGGACATAGAGCTGGTTGACCATGTTGTTCTCGGTGAAGACCTGCAAACGTACGTCAGCATGCGTCAACGAAATTTGGTTGATTTTGTCGGAACATCGCGCAAAGACCGCAAAATCATGGAGGACAGCCCGAATCGGCAAGCCAATCTCGTCGTCTGATCCAAGCGAATTTCGTGACTGGGCCACCACTCGACAATTCACCTCCCGCTGATTCGCCCGATACGGGCAATCCGCCGGCGATCAATGCTCGTGCAATGTCCACTGGCGGTGTGTCTGCGGACTTGCTGCCGTAGGCGCCAAATATCACGGCACCGTCGTCTCGAACCGCATTCTGCAACAGTTGACGCGCCAGCGTTGGCATCATTTCTATCGGCACAAGATCCCAGATTGCGTACACCCACCTGAAACGTCTTGGCGGCAACCAACGCCAAGCATTTGCAACCCAGAAGTGGTGCTCGGATCCCGGAAACCGACGTATCGCTTCTTGGATCAACAGCGCGTTCAGGTCGACGCCGTACGGTTTGAGACTGATACCCCGCTCACGCGCCCATTCGACTACAGACTCAAGCAAAAACCCATTGGCGCAACCCAGATCGAGGAGTTCGCCATCCCCGTTCACACCGTCCAAAAGCGGAGATCGTTCAGCTCGCCAACGGTCAGGCCCGCCACCGAAACCGGACTGCAAAATCGGATCTTGCTGACACAAGTACGCCGATTCCAAACGATGGATCGACTCTAAGTGGGCTTCGGGCAAGGGCTGCGCGCTTAGGTCGATTTGGCGAGGAGATTGCGGGTTCATCGGTGTTACGATACTAAGCGCGAAGGGCGGCTGACAAACTCGGTTGAAAGTCCACTACCACAACTAAAGCCAGCAATTTCAGGGAGCAGACGGGATGAATGGATCCGTGGCCATCGATTTCAATGCCGATATCGGAGAATCATTTGCTTCGTATCGGATGGGGTTGGATGAAGAGATAGTGAAGCACATCACGTCCGCAAACATCGCGTGCGGTTTTCACGCCGGAGATCCTGACTGGATGGCTAGGACAGTCTCATTGGCCGAGGAGCACGACGTTGGCATTGGGGCGCATCCGGCGTATCCAGATTTGGCCGGTTTCGGGCGTCGGGATATGAGCCTCACAGCCGACGAAGTGGCAAACGTCGTAACCTACCAAGTCGGCGCTCTAACTGCGTTCACCAAATCGAAAAAATTACGGCATGTGAAACCCCACGGCGCGCTATACAACCGCGCAGTCGCCGACATCGACACCGCTGCCGCGGTCGTCAAAGCGATCCGCAATATCGACGAGGATTTGATCCATGTCGTGTTGGCCAACTCGGTTTGGGAAGATGTCGCGCGGAATGAAAACGTCCGAGTGGCACGCGAGTGTTACGCCGATCGTGCGGTCACGCCTGCGGGAACGCTAGTACCTCGTTCGCAACCCGGCTCGGTAATCCATGATCTCGACGAAGTGACTCAACGATCGTTGCGATTGGCGATGGAGGGCAAAGTCACCGCGTCGGATGGCAACGACATCGATTTTTCGGCCGACACCATTTGCCTGCATGGGGATACGCCGGGCGCGGTTGAGATGGCTGCTTCTGTCAGATCAAAGTTCGAATCGAGTGGTATCGAAGTCAAAACGCTTGCCGATATCCTCGATTAGATACAGACGCTGACTTAACCACGCATCAATCTGAGCAGTGCCCCAATACCCTCGCATCATCCCCGCCAGCGATTCGGCGTTGCTGATCGAATTCGGCGACACCATCGATTACGCCGTCAACGCCAAGGTATATTCCCTGCAACGCCGGATCGAAACTTCGGAGATCAACGAAGCCGTTACCGAGTTCATCCCTTCTTACCGATCGCTTTTGGTCGAGTACGATCCAGCTAAGTCTTTGTATCAAGAAATGCATGATCGGGTGGCCGAGTTGGTTGAACATAGCGATGTTAGCGACGGAAGCATCGCTGAAGCGAGCGAAGAAACGCATCAGATACCGGTTGCTTACGGGGGCGAACTTGGACCCGATCTCGATACTGTTGCGGAACATGCTGGTCTGACACCGCAAGAAGTGATAGATATACATTCCGGCACCGATTATCACGTGTTCATGTTGGGTTTCGCACCGGGATTTCCTTATCTGGGCGGTATGGATGAACGGATCGCCTGTCCTCGATTGGCAACTCCTCGAACACTAGTCCCTGCCGGATCAGTCGGGATTGCGGAGTCGCAAACCGGTGTCTATCCGAACGCGAGCCCGGGCGGATGGCAATTGATCGGTCGCACACCGATGAAACTCTTTGATGTGGACGCAGACCCGCCGGTCGCCATGTTGCCGGGCACGAAAGTCAACTTTGTCCCGATCACTCACGAGGACTACGCGTCTCAGATGGGCGGTTCATAGGCGAGATGTCATCGGATCGGAAAATCGAGATAGTTTCGCCGGGTAACCGACTCACCATTCAAGACCTAGGTCGCCGGGGCAGTCAAAGATACGGCGTATCCGTCAGTGGCGTGTTGGACCTGCAAGCGGCGGTGATCGCAAATCGACTAGTTGGAAATCCGGCTACATCCGCGCTTTTGGAATCCACGTTCGGCGGAACGGTAGTCAGATTCGCAAGGGATACGAAGGTCGCAGTAACCGGGGCGGACGTCAGCGTGGAGATCGATCAGTTTCCCATCGCCAATTGGGAAACGTTGATTGCGCCAAGAGGGTCTGAACTAAGCGTTTCAGTTCCTACCTCGGGGCTGTATTCGTACGTCGCCGTGGAGGGCGGTATCGATGTGCCCGCGGTGCTGGGTTCGCGATCAACACATGTCGCGTCTGGGCTAGGGGGCTTCCAGGGAAGGGCGTTAAATGCAGGCGATGAGTTGGCATTAGGTTATGAATCGTCCGCCGAATCACGACCGCGCGCAGGATCCTCCGCTGAAGCGGGACTGTTGCCAGCGTGCCGAGAAGACGCGCGACGAATCCGAGTCATACGCGGGCCCCAGCATGATGCTTTCGATGATCAGGCAAAGGCCACGTTTTTCGAATCGACATTTTCGGTCAGTAATCTCACGGATCGCCAAGGTGCCCGACTCGATGGTGCCGAGGTCCCAGCGATCGGCGGCAAGCATGACATAGTTTCAGATCCGGCTTACATGGGCGCGGTTCAAATCCCTGCCGACGGGAAGCCGATCATATTGCTGGCCGACCGTCAACCGACGGGCGGATACGCCAAGATTGCGTCCGTTATTTCTGCAGACCTGCCGGCCGTAGTTCAAAAATCGCCTGGCAGTGAGATCAGTTTCGAGTTGATAGACATCTCGGTTGCGCAAGAATTGGCGGAGGAATTCCGAAAATCGATTTACGAGCAACCGCTTCATGATCCCGAACGCGTCCATGCTTCTGAACTCGTTGTGGACGGCGAATCCTACAATGTTGAATTAGTGCTACCTCACACAACAGGATTCGGTGAATCTGACGACGGTATCGTTTACGCAACTTTCGACGGGCGTACGGAATTGGCCGCCAAGGTCGAAGCTTCCGTTTTTGAGTAGGGCCAATCGGGTGGAAATCTCGAACCGCTCAAAATCTATCGATCAAAAATTGCGAACTCTCTCAACTAGATAAACGGCATCCGGATTGGACATTCAACCTATAATCGACGGCCTCCAGGTCAGTGGAATCGGTATGGGTATGACGAGCGTCGTGCTGGTCATATTGGCGGTTTCCGTGCGTGCGGTGTCTTGGGCAGACGCAACGTTACCACGACGCCAAGCGCAAAAAACCACCGACGAATCTGCCCCTACCGAAGAAATCGTTCCGACCGAAACGGAGGTCGAGGAAGAAGCACCAGATCCTCGTGCACGCGCAGCGGCGATCGCGGTCGCCTTAGCACTGTCAAAACGGGATCAAGCTGATGAAATGCCTGCCGGTCCTACCGAGACATCTGCGATCACTGGAGCAGTTCACGATGCGTGGTTGACCGAAGGCAGGGCGCGGCAACGCGCTCGACGTGGTGCCGTCGGGAGTGCGAAAGGCAGGCGATGACGATCCGCTACCGCATCACCGTCGATGGCGTGGCTTATGAGGTTGAGGTAGGTGACCTGTCTGCATCTCCGGTCAGCGTAATGGTTGACGGAGTCAAATTCGCGGTTGAGATTCCCGATGCACCGACTGCACGCCCCGAATCGTCTCGCCCGGGTCCCAGCCCTAGGCGTCGCGCGACGCGGCCACGCCCAGTGCAGCGTGCGCGCCCGTCTGTAGCCGCTACCGACGACAGTCAGAACGTCGTTCGCGCACCGATGCCGGGTCGGATAATACGCGTCAACGTTGCGGTTGGCGATGGCGTCCAACGCGGCCAAGCGTTACTGGTGCTCGAGTCGATGAAGATGGAAAACACGATTGCCGCTCCGCGAGACGGTGTAATTTCGCAAGTCCATGTCGCTGGAGAGGATTCAGTGCAACACGGCCAATCATTGGTGGAGCTCGAATGAAGGATGTCTGACGAAGGCGTCTTAGATCAGATTCTCGCCGGTTTTGAAGCCATCGGGAACGACCCTCGCATAGTCGCGATGTGGGTCATCGCGCTCGCGTTGCTATGGGTCGGCGTCGCCAAACGGAAAGAACCGTTGCTGTTGGTGCCTATTTCGATGGGTATTTTGTTCGCCAACTTGCCGTTAGGCGAATTCATCAGGGAAGGCGGCGAAGGCGAACCGACAGGGATACTCAGGACTTTTCAAACGGTCGGGCTTGAGTCAGACATATTTCCGCTGCTGATTTTCTTGGGTGTCGGCACCGCGACTGACTTTTCGCCGATGTTGTCGAATCCAAAGACTCTCTTGCTCGGCGCGGGAGCGCAAGCTGGGGTGTTCTTCGCTTTGATCGGGGCGTTGGTGCTCGGCGCACTGGGGTTGTTCGAGTTTGGACTGCTCGAAGCTGCGTCGATCGGCATTATCGGTGGCGCCGACGGCCCAACGACGATATTCATCGCCACCCGGATGCGGGAGTTGGGAGAATCGTTACCGCACGTTGAGGTCCGAGACATCGTCGGTGCCACGGCGGTCGCCGCATATTCGTATATGGCCTTGGTACCGATCATCCAACCTCCGTTGATCAGACTGTTGACGACGCAGAACGAACGCCGGATCCGCATGGAGTATTCGAGCGAACCCGTTTCTCGCAGATCGCTCATACTGTTCCCAATCATCACCACAATCGTCATCAGCGTGTTGGTACCGTCAGCTTCACCGCTGATCGGCATGTTGATGCTGGGCAACCTGATCAAGGTGTCGGGCGTGGTTCCCCGGCTCGCGGACGTTTCCGAAAACTCCTTGATGAATGCCACCATCGTGATTCTGGGTCTATCGGTAGGGGCCACGATGCCCGGATCGGTCTTCTTGCAACCTGAAACGCTAGGTATTTTCGTGTTGGGGCTATTCGCGTTCGCCACCGCGACGATTACTGGGATTTTGCTGGCCAAGTTGATGAACCTAGTCACGAAGACGAAGATAAACCCGATGATCGGCGCCGCCGGAGTGTCCGCTGTGCCGATGGCGGCGCGGGTCGTGCAGGACATGGGGCAGAACGAAGACCCGGAGAATTTCCTGCTGATGCACGCCATGGGCCCAAACGTCGCGGGTGTGATTGGAACCGCAACCGTGGCAGGCGTTCTCATCGCGGTGGTGCCCACGCTCGTCGGCTGATCAAACTCTGTCCAACCCATCGCGATGTGTAATATCAATTGCTGTAATCCACCGCGCGATTGAAGCGAACCGTTCCACGGAGAAAACACCATGCCCGACCTCACGATGCGAGGCGTCTATCCGATACTTTCGACGCCGTTCGACAAGGATGGAAACATAGTATTCGACGACCTCGAAAACCAAGTCGATTGGATCATCCAACAAGGCGTCCAAGGCATCGGGATAGCGATGGCGAGCGAAGTTTTCAAGTTCACCGAGAGCGAGCGCGATGCGGTGTTGAAATCCGTAGTCGTAACCGCGAACGGGCGTGCAAAAGTCGTAATGAACACAGGTGCTGAAGGCACCGACGCGACGATCCACTACTCCAAGCGCGCCGAAGAGCTTGGTGCCGACGCCCTGATGATCAGACCGACCAGCTACATTCCGACCGTCGCATCTGAACACATCGAATACTTCGTTCGGATAGCAGAAGCGGTTGGGATACCGATATTTTTGCAGGATCAGAGCACGGCCGCGGTGCCTCCGGCGATGGCAGTCGCATGCGCCAAACGCCACGAAAACCTCTGTTACATCAAGGTCGAGACACCGCCCACTATTCCAAGAATGGCAGAGGCGCAGAGCCTGATAGCCGACGGAACCAACCTCATTTTGTTTGGCGGCATGGGAGGTGCGTTTTACATCGAGGAGCTGCGACGGGGATCAGTTGGCACGATGCCCGGTTCGACATTGCCGGATAAATTCGTCGAGATGTGGGATCTTTGGGAAGCTGGTGACGAAGCAGCGGCGACCGACGCATTCGATCGATACGCGCCGATCATCCGCACTTTGGCGCAAGGGCAAGGCCTTGCCAACTGGATTTACAAACACATCATGTGGCGCCGTGGTGTGTTCAGTAAGGAGGGGACCTACGCTCGCGGCCCGTCGCTCAAACCTGACGATACGCATCTCAAAGAGGTCGATAGTCAGCTCGATAGAGTTGGCCTTCTCTCGGTGACGGGTTAATCCTTCTGACACGCCTCGCCATTGAACAACAACCGCAACGAACAGAATGGACGCGAACGGAATCTCAGCACGTCTTGCGGAAATTGCCAAAGCGTCGGTGAGTGCAACTGCAGGCGCGTCGGCGCGTCGAGATCATTCAACAGAACAATCCAACTTGACCGAGAACGACCATGGAGCTGATTCTCGGAGCGACCACTGACTTAGCGGCTTGGCAGCTGACGGTCATGGCCGCCATATCTCTCGCGGTGGGATTGTCAGGCGGCATCGTTGGGATCGCGTTGGGTGTCATCAGGTTGCCGATGCTTACGTTATTCGGGGTTGACCCGTTGATCGCTGCTGGTACGAACTTGATGATCAGCGTCATGGGCTCGACGATTGGAACCCTTGAGGCGTTTTTCGACGAACGCGTCGTTCCGCGAGTCGTGTTGGCGATGGGCGGACCGGCGATAGTCGGTGCCTTTATCGGCGGTTATTTCGCTGACAAGGTTCCAATATGGATCCTTTTGACAGTTGTTTCGCTTTTGATGGCATGGTCCGCATTGTTCTTGATCGCATGGTCGATCCGTTTGATGAGCATTCGCAAGCGTTACCCCAGTGTCCGTACCCGTCGTGCCTTCACGGGAGGTGGCGGCGGTGAACTGAAGCTTGATGCCAAGCAGGTTGGCCGTGAGAGTTTTGCAGGATTTGCGATCGGCGCAGTCGGCGGCGCGGTCGGATTAGTTCTCGGAGTTTTGAGGATGCCAGCACTTTTGGCTATGCGCATGGACCCGCACAAAGCAGCGGGTACCAATCTCGCGATAACCGTTTTTGTCGGGATCGCCGGGTTTGTTGGGCACCTCTTGAAAGGAGGCGTCGATTGGCACTTGATAGCGATCGTCGGTATCCCAGGAGTAATCGGAATGTTCGTAGGTACTCGGCTTGCAAACCGTTTTGATGCTCCCGGTCTCCGCTTGGTTGTCGGGATCGTCGTGCTCCTAGTTGCGCCAGCCGTGCTGTACGGCGGCTTTCGAAACATAAACTAACCGCAAGCAGTCTGGCGCGGTTCGAATCCCCATGCAGAACAGTATTTACAACGCAATGGATCAAGAGCGACCTTTGCAGGTCGTTGGTGTCATCAACGCGTACGCGGCGATTCAAGCAGAAAAAGCGGGTTTTCAAGCGGTGTACTTGTCCGGAAGTGGTATCGCCACTGCTTCATATGGATTGCCAGATCTCGGGATGACAGGGTTGTCAGACGTTCTGGTGGATGTCGATCGGATCAAATCGGTTTGTAGTTTGCCTCTTCTGGTGGATTGCGACACAGGATGGGGTGCGGCTTTGTCGATCGCCCGTACGGTGCGCGAGATGGAACGCGCCGGCGCGGCTGCGATACACATCGAAGATCAGGTACAAGAAAAAAGGTGCGGCCACCTGCCCGGCAAAATGGTCGTCGAAACGGAAGAGATGTGTGATCGCATCAAAGCGGCAGTAGATGCGCGGACGGATTCCGACTTCCTAATCATGGCTAGGACAGACGCACTCGCCACAGAGGGTATGGAACGGACTTTGGATCGATGTGCAGCCTACGTAGAAGCTGGCGCGAACGCGATTTTCGCCGAAGCCGTGACCGAGTTGGATCAATATTGTGAGTTTGCGGCAAGGACCAACGTGCCCATTTTGGCGAATCTGACTGAATTTGGACGAACTCCACTTTTTTCTCTCCAACAGCTGCGCAGCGCGGATGTCTCGATGGCGTTGTATCCGCTGTCTGCATTTCGTGCGATGAGTCGGGCCGCCGCGGCGGTGTACGCTGAAATCAGGAATTCGGAAACTCAACACGGCGTCGTCGACACGATGCAAACGCGCGCCGAGTTGTACGACACTATCGGTTACCACGAATATGAACGCAAAATCAACGAGCTTTTCGTTCAACGAACGCGATCGGACTGACTGACATGACTATGACCGCAAAAGGATTGGCTGGCGTGATCGTCGGCGAAACCGCGATCTCTACGGTGGGTAAAGCAGGTGCGGGCCTCACCTATCGCGGTTACAGCATTCAAGATTTGGCAGCACGTGCGACCTTTGAAGAGGTCGCGTACCTGCTCCTATACGGCAAGTTGCCGAATCGCAATGAACTTGATGCCTACAACGAGCGTCTCGCGAAGTTGAGGGAGTTGCCGTCGGAAGTTTGCGCGATGCTGGAGGCGCTTCCGATGTCTACCCATCCGATGGATGTGCTCCGGACTGGTGCCTCGATGATCGGGTCCCTCGAACCGGAGGGCGAAGATGGTAGAGGCGCTCCTTATGTGGCGGATCGATTGATGGGCACGATGACGTCGATGCTGGCTTACTGGCACAGGTACGCTCACCTGAAACATCGGATCGACACCCAGTCCGACGAAGTGGGTTTGGCAGGACATTTTCTTAGGTTGTTGACCGACCAAAAACCTAAAGAGACGGCGCAAACGGCGCTGGACACGATATTGGTCCTGTACGCGGAACACGAATTCAACGCGTCGACGTTCACAGGCCGAGTCGTGACTAGCACGATGGCCGACACCTATTCGTCGGTGGTGGCAGCTATCGGCGCTTTGCGCGGTCCGCTACACGGCGGTGCTAACGAGGCAGCGATGGAGTTGATCGCCTCATTCGACAATCCACAGCAAGCTGAAAAATCGATTAAACACATGCTCGACGCACGTCGATTGATAATGGGATTTGGTCACCGCGTCTACAAGAGCGGCGACCCTCGTTCAGACATCGTCAAGGAATTGGCGAGAAAACTTGCGATGGAAAGCTCGGATACCACGTATTTCGACATCTCAGAGCGCATTGAGCAAGTGATGATGCGCGAGAAAGGGCTCCATCCCAATCTCGATTTCTTTTCTGCAACTGCGTACCACCTCTGCGGAATACCGACCGTGATGTTTACTCCGTTATTCGCCGTCAGTCGGACATCGGGATGGGTAGCACACGTAATTGAGCAGCGCGACGACAATCGTTTGATCCGCCCCAACGCCGACTACACGGGCCCGCCTGCGCAGGAATACGTTGAGTTGCAAGATCGCTGATGGCACCTCGTTACGATGACGTGATCGCCGAAATCGCGGCGTATGCGTGCCAGCCCGGCGAAGTCGGCACCGACGAGGCTTTCGACACCGCGCGTTTAGCGTTGATGGACTCGATCGGATGCGCGATTTTGGCGCTGGGATTTCCAGCGTGCAGAGACTTTCTTGCGTCTGAGGATGTGTTTGGAGAAACGCCAGACTACGTGCCAATCCCTGGGACCGCGTACTCCAAACCCGTATCGAGCGCCGCGTTTGATATCACCGCAGCAATCCGATGGTTAGATTTCAACGACACTTGGTTGGCCAACGAGTGGGGTCATCCCTCAGACAATTTCGGAGCGATCCTAGCTCCTGCTTACCGAGTTGCGCAAACTTCGACCTCGCATGGGCAACGCTCGCTGAGGATGCGAGACGTACTTGAACTCGCGATCCGTGCTTATGAGATTCAAGGTGTTTTGGCGCTAGACAACGCGTTCAATCGTGTGGGGATTGACCATGTATTGCTAGTCAAAGTCGCCTCGACGGCAATCGCCTCCGCTTTTTACTCGGACAACGATCATGAGATCGTCTCATCGGCGGTTTCCCACGCGTGGCTCGACGCGACCCTTCGAACGTACCGTCACGCGCCGAACACGATGTCGCGCAAGTCGTGGGCTGCCGCCGACGCTGCATCGCGCGGCGTAAACCTCGCTTCATTCGCTGTCAGAGGCATGCCCGGTTGCTACACGGCCCTGTCCGCACCCGACTACGGTTTCCAAGACGTCTGGTTCAACGGTCAAACCGTGACTTTGCAACGGCCGTTCGCCTCATATGTGATGGAGAACGTGCTCTTCAAAGTGAAGTATCCCGCCGAGTTCCACGGTCAAACGGCGGTCGAAGCTGGGGTAGCACTGCACGCGACAGTCGTGAACAGGTTCGACGACATCAGTTCGATCGAAATCAAGACACAAGAACCGGCGGTCCGTATCATCGACAAAACCGGTCCTCTCGGCAACCCCGCTGATCGTGATCATTGCATTCAGTACATGACCGCGATCGCATTACTCAGAGGTAAAGTAACCTCGGACGACTACGAAGACGAAGCATCCCTTGACCCTCGCATCGATAGGCTGCGCGAGAAAATGGTGGTTTCCGAACGTCCGGATTATTCCCGCGAGTACCTCGATCCCAATCTGCGATCTATCGCCAACGCCGTGCAGGTGCATTTCAATGACGGAACATCGACGCGCGAAATTGAGGTGCGATTTCCGATCGGTCACAGGCAGCGAAGGTCGGAAGCGATCCCTCTCTTGGGCGACAAGTTTGCAGCGAATATTGCTTCCACCCATGGCGAAACCGAATTCGCTCAACGCGTCGGCGGAATATTCGATGATTTAATGCGGCTTGATGAAATGCCGGTCGTCGAGTTCATGAACGCACTGAGATTGAAACAGTGCAACGGAGGATCTTCGTAACTTTGGCCAAAAAACTGACAGGCAGTGACCTCTTGAACCTCTCGCTGAAAGCGGAAGGCGTCGATACGCTCTTCGGTATCGCCGGGGACCACATTCTCGACATGTTGGACCGCATGCTCGACGAACCGTTCCGGATGATCGACACGCGCCACGAATCGGGTGCGGTTCACGCAGCCGATTCATACGCCCGAATACTCCGTCGCGCGTCCGTCGCACTGTCGACTACTCCGGGCCACGCGAATGCTGTTCCAGCATTGGCGAACGCACTCCATTCTGAGGCGCCCGTGATCAACATAGCCGGCAGTGCGGACTCGCCGAATCTGGGCCGAGGAGCGATGCAAGAAATCGACCAAGTCGGGATCGCGCGCCCGGTGACAAAGGGTGCTTGGGAGGTGCCGTCGCCTGAGCGAATCCCCGAGTACGTCGCGCTCGCGTTCCGCACTGCATTGAGTGGCCGTCAGGGTCCCGTCCATTTGACAATCCCCCACGATTTCCAGTCTGCGGAGGTCGAGGCATCAGATTTCGATCGCTACGCGCCGCGTGAGTACAGCGTTCCGACTAGGGTCATGGCCGATCCCGAGCGCGTCAGACAAGCGTTGCAACTATTGAACTCGGCTGAGCGGCCGTTGATCATGGCCGGATCGTCGGCCGGCGCCACAGCGGATCCCGCCGAAGTCCGCAGACTCGTAGAAACTACCCGCATTCCGTTCGTTTCGGAAGATTCCGCTCGGGCACTTATCCCGGATTCGCATCCTTACAGCGCCGGTTTAGGTTATCTGCCGTTGAACCGCGCAGCGCAACTCGTTCGCGAGGCAGACGTAGTTTTGATGCTTGGGAAGAGATTGGACTATACCCTCGGATTTGGTGGGACGCCCCCGTTCGCCAGCGGCGTAAAACTGATCGTCGTCGATCCTTCGCCCGCACAGATCGGACGTGCCCGGACCGCCGAAGTTGCCGTCTTGGGCGATCTCGGGCCTGCTTGCTCACAGTTGGCAGACGAGGCTGTGAAATTGAAATGGAGCGAGCGAACTGATTGGATATCCAGTTTGCGACGCACCCATGAGGAGTGGCTGGCCGAGCTGTACGAGCAAGCGTCTCCTTCAACGCCGATGCACCCGATGTATGTGAGCGAGACACTGCAGAAATTCCTAGACGACGATGCACACATAACGTTCGATGGTGGTGACTACTGCCATTTCCTGAGGGCTTCGATTCCACGAGAACACCCGTTCAGGTTCCACAACGTTTCGAGTTTTGGCATGATCGGAGTTGGAATCGCGTACGGTATGGGCGCACAAGCAGCACTCCCCGACACGCAATGCGTGGTGGCAGTTGGCGATGGATCATTCGGGTTTAACGGTATGGAGTTGGACACGATGGTCCGCCACGATCTACCCGTGAAGATTCTGCTGGGCAATAACTCAATATGGGGCATAGATTGGCAGATACAGAAGGGCATTTATGGACGCCCGGTGTGGACCGATCTAGCCGAAGGCACCCGTTACGATCTTGTGGCGCGAGGATTGGGAGCCTACGGTGAGTACGTTCAAACGGCGGAACAACTCGAACCGGCATTGAAACGAGCATTTGCTCACGACGGACCTGCGTTGTTGAACATCGAAGTCGACCAAATCATCAGTCCAGTCGCAGAGGCCGCGATCGACCGGAAAATGGGTTCGCACGGTTAGCGCATCGAGATTAAGGAGCTACCCAGATGACTACCAAAGTCGACAAGACGCGCGCTCCGGATGGCGGCGCAGGTTATTTCGACCCCCGATATGTGGAACGCAGGCGATTGTTGCCCGGCGTTGATGCGCAATTGATTTGGGGTGAGCGGATCATGATGGGGATTATCGATATCGAGCCCGGCGCAATCGTTCCTTGGCACACTCATCCGCATGAGCAGTGCGGCAGAGTGCTGGAAGGCTCAGCATGGTTCGAGCTAGAGGGCCACGAAAAAACTAAACTGGTCGCGGGCGAACACTATGTGATCCCTGGCGATGTGCCTCACCAGGTAACTGCGACGGACGAAGGATGCGTTGCGCTAGATATCTGGTCGCCGATCCGCGAAGAGTACATCTCGGACGAAATCGGTTTTTTCGGTAACGGTGAGTAACCGATCACGATAGCTCCGAATCACAAATCCCGCCCGCAAGACCTTGAGGCGACCTTACGAACGGGATCGCGATATCTGGAGGGGTGAAGAACGGTTTAGTTCTTTGTTTCCCAGAAGATTTTGCCGATCTCCTCTAGGGATGCTTTAAACGCCACTGCCGCGTCCATGTCCACATTCTGCTTGACCTGGCTTCCGAGTTTGCATGCGTTCCAGACCAGTTCGTGCAGGTTAGGGTACTGCTCGAGGTGCTCGGGTTTGAAGTAATCGGTCCAGATCACCAAGATGTCGTCTTTGGCCTTCTTGGCATGTTCCTCTTTTGCGGCGACATAACGGATAAGATTGTTACGCGCCGAGACGTCCGACATGTCTCCCGACTCTTGGATCAGCTCGGTCATCCTAATGCAAGTTTGGGCCGCCTGGATCGCGTCATGTGGGTCGTATATCCCGCACGGGATGTCGCAATGCGCATGCGCGACGCCAAACGGGGACAAGCGGTCAGCTAATCTTTTGCCACTTCCTAGCATCTTTATGGTTCCTTTCGTGTATCCGTGAGACCAACTCACGAAACGGTGAGGCGATAGTCGATAAATCATTCGATCATCAACATCAAGAATAGACTACTCCGATGTTCGCTGGCATCAACAAGATACTAAAGGCGATTATTGGCGCGCCAAGTGCGCTGCTTGAGCGCCTGACCAGCAAATGGGTGCTGGTGATAGGCCATTCGATGCACCCAACCCTCCGGGAAGGCCAGCGAGTTCGAGTGAGTCGGTGGGCGTACCGTAAAGCTGATCCAGCACGATGGGACGTCGTGTTGTTTGAGCATCCGCACCGCGAAGGATTTTGGGAGACAAAACGCGTAATCGGCCTGCCGGGCGAACTGGTCCGGTTAATCGGTGGAAGATTGTTGGTAGATGGGCAGGAGATTGAGGAGCCGTTCGTCGAAGACGTTCAACCGCGGTTGAAGCGACTATGGGAACTGGGTGAAGATGAGTACATCGTAATGGGGGACAACCGGCGTCGTTCAACAGACAGTCGATCTTTTGGACCGGTGCCGCGCCGAAACATCGTTGGGAAAGTGATCCTCATACCCAGCGAGCCCGACCAAGATCCGTTCGAGGATTAGCGGTTATCCGTCCGCGACAATTCGCTGGATCATCGTGTTCACCCTTCTCGCGATTTCATGCATGAGTGGGACGATTTCAGTATCGCCAGCCATTGTTGACGGGTCAGGCAACTCCCAATCGTCGGTATCCGAGAAGTTCACGGCCGGGCAAGACTCGGCGTCCACTTCGCAACCCATCGTCACGATTCGTGGTTTGCTCGCCAAGAGATCGTCGGTCAATAGCTTCGGCACTTCCTGGGAGGTGCCGATTTTGAATGATTCGAGGATGCGTTGAACGGCAGGGTTGATCGTTGCCGCCGGCGCGGTTCCCGCGGATTCTGCTCGCAAATCTAGGCCGAGCTTCGAGGCGCGGTCGTTGAACATCGTTTTGGCTGCTACGCTACGACCCGCGTTGTGGGTGCAAACAAACAACACATCGATCCGATCTTCACTCATACCGGCTCCTTACGACTTCGATGGCATCGGTCTTCTTGCCTGGCAAACCCGGCTCGATCAGCAGTTTGAAGACCAGCGCTCCGATCGGGGCACCTACCAATGGGCCTAGGATATACACCCAAAACCCACCTTCGGGTCCCGGTATGGCGATGTCACCCCAACCGGCTAGCAACGAGATTATCCGAGGACCAAAATCGCGTGCCGGATTCCATCCTGCTTGAGTAATCGGCGCGAAAAGGCTGATCAGCGCCGCGACGGTGAACCCGATGAAAAAAGGCACCATCCCATTAGTTGGAATACCTGCATTACGACGTTCGGTCAGCGCGAAGATCACTAAAGCGAGGATGGCGGTGCCGAACGCTTCAACCGCAAACGCGTAGAACGGCGACACGTAAATTGTCGAAACATCTAACATTCCCGGGTTGGGAAAGTACTCGCCAAATGCCATAGCCGATCTTTCGCTGCCCAACTCGCCCCGGATGATGTCGTTCTCCGATTCGTAGTGGTCGATGAAGGGGTTGAATAGAACTAGGACGGCCACGCCTGCGACCAACGCTCCCAACAACTGTGCGCCCCAGTATGCGAAGAGTCGATTTACCGGGAACTGATGGCTGCGAAAGATCGCGAAAGCCAAACTGACCGCCGGGTTCAGATGAGCTCCGGAGACCGCTCCAGTGACGTAGATTGCGAGCGTCACGCCGAAACCCCAGACCGCGGCCACTTGCCACAGTCCGACTTGCGCGCCCGTAAACACGGCCGCCGCTACTGATCCGATCCCAAACAACACGAGGATGAACGTGCCGAGGGATTCCGCCATGCATGCCTGCAAAAGCGGCGTACGGGATGCGTCACCAGTACCCCGTTTGAGCAGTTTCATCCGCCGTGTTCCTCAATCCAATCGACGGCGTCGATCGCGAAGTAGCTGATTATGTTGTCAGCGCCTGCACGTTTGATGCTCAGCAGAACCTCCAACGCCGTGCTCTCGAGGTCGATCCAACCTTTGGATGCCGCGGCGTGGATCATGGAAAACTCGCCGCTGACGTTGTAGGCGTAAAGCGGATGCTCGGGGTAGGTTTCCTTTGCCGCGGAGATAACGTCTAGGTAGGACAGCGCGGGTTTGACCATGACGTAATCGGCGCCTTCCGCGATGTCAGCCGCGATCTCTTGCATGGCTTCGTCGCGCTGGCTGGACGCCATCTGATAGCTGCGGCGATCGCCAAAACTCGGTGTTGAGCCAGCGGCGTCTCGGAACGGTCCATAAAACCCGGATGCGTACTTAGCTGAATAACCAAGAATTTTCACTTCGGTGTGCCCTGAAGCGTCGAGAGCGGATCGGATCGCTGCCACTTGTCCGTCCATCATCGCCGACGGCGCTACAACTTGAGCTCCGGCGTCGGCGTGCGATACCGCGGCCGCGGCGAGCAGTGGCAGGGTAGCGTCATTGTCTACTTCGCCATCTTCGTTCAATTGGCCACAGTGTCCGTGGTCAGTGTATTCACACATGCATACGTCGGTTATCGTGGTCGCTTCAGGAAATCGGGATCGTATTGCGGCCACCGTGCTCTGTACCGCTTCGTTAGGCGACCAGGCTCGTGTACCTGTCGCGTCTTTTTCGTCGGGAATGCCGAAGAACAAAAATCTGTCTACCCCTGCAGTCAATGCGCGTTCCAATTCGCGCATGGCTTCATCAGTGGTCATTCGAGCGATGCCGGGCATGGATGGAACGGGTTCACGTTCGCCTTCACCATTTATGACGAACATCGGGTAGACGAATTCAGACCCGGTGAGGCGTGTTTCGGCATTCAACGAGCGTTGATGCGCATCGGCCCTGAAAGGTCTGAAGCGTCGGAATTCAGGTGTTGAAAAAGAGGTCATGTCAGCCTAGTCCGCGGTTTCAAAGTGATTCCGAATTGCTGCAATGATTCCAGGAATCGATTGTTCTTCAGGAACGATGTCCACTCTGACACCGAAAGACTCAGCAGTTGAAGCAGTTACCGGTCCCATGCAGACTACAACGCTGTTGTTAATTGGAGTTACATCTCCATCGAGCAAGTGCCGGAGGTTTTTGACCGTAGACGAGCTCGTGAACGTAACGACGTCGATCCCGTCTTCGAAAGCGGATCGCGCGATTGTCTGGGAATCTTCGGCCAACACCGTGCGATAGGTGGCGACCTCAGTAACTTCGGCACCCAACTTTCTTAGGCCCTGCGGAATCGTCTCCCGCCCGATGTCTGATCGGAATACCACAGCGGTTTTCGGTGTTTGGGTGGTGTCGCGAAACGCCTCAACTAAGCTCTCGGCGGTAAAGGTTTCGGGTGTCAAGTCGGCCTCGATCCCGCGCGACTTCAACGCAGACACAGTTGCCGGCCCGACCGCGGCGATTTTGCAGCTCGCGAAAGCTCGGGCATCCGATCCCAAGGCGCGCATGCGATCGAACAGTTGATTGACGCCGTTCGGGCTCGCGAATGCGGCCCACTCGTACCGGCTCAAGGTTTCCACCGCGGCATCAAGTTCAGATGTGTCTTCCATCGACGTCGATTTGATCACCGGACATTCGACGACCTGGGCACCGAGCTCGGTCAAACCCGATGCGAGTCGGCTCGCTTGGCTTCTAGCGCGGGTGACCAGAATCCGCTTTCCGAATAGTATTTGCGAGTCGAACCATGCGATGTGTTCGCGCAGCCTTACGACTTCGCCTATCACAAGCGCAAGTGGTGCCGTCAATCCCGCAGACTGCACCGCCAAAGCAATGCCCGATAGCGTTGAGACGACGGTACGCTGTTGCGTTGATGTGCCTCGATGAACAGCGGCTGCTGGTTCATCTTCCTTCCGCCCGTGCGCGATCAAAACTGAAGCGATTTCAGCTACCCGCGACGCTCCCATCAGCACTACCACGGTTCCGCCGGTGTTCGCCACCGCCTCCCAATTGAGCCTGGAATCAGATGGATCTTGCATTTCGCTCGCCGTCACGACTGTGAAGGAGGAGGCTAAACCGCGGTTAGTGACTGGGATTCCTGCATATGCGGCTGCACCGATGGCTGAGGTAATGCCTGGAATGACCGAGTACGGTATTTCGGCTTCGGCGAGCGCTATAGCTTCCTCGCCTCCACGGCCGAAGACGAACGGATCACCACCTTTCAGTCGACACACAGACTTTCCTTGCAGCGCTCGGTCGATCAAAACGGCGTTGATTTGCGCCTGAGTTAACGCCGCGGACCCAGGTGATTTCGCCGCCGAGATAATCTCGGCATTCGGTTTTGCATGTGTCAACAACTCAGCTGGCGCTAGCCGATCAAAAACTATGACATCAGATCGGCGAAGAGTTTCTAACCCCTTCACGGTAATCAACCCGGGATCGCCGGGCCCTGCTCCGACCAAATGGACGATACCGGTTTTCGACATTACGCTGATGAACTGACGAGAAGGCGGGGCAGTAACTGGTCGGCACCGTCGTCGATTAGCCGTCCCGCGAGACGTTTACCGAGTTCGACACCTTCGTTGGCATCGGCGGACTCTCGAAGCCTGACCAGATTAACTCCTGAAGGATCGGAAATCATCACCGCCAGTGTGATCGTCTCACTATCGACCCGCGCGTGGGCGCCGATCGGAGCACTGCAACCGCTGCCTATCTCTGCTATGAAGGCTCTCTCCGCATCGACACATACCCGCGTCGATGCGTGTTCGATCGCGGAACACAACTCCTTAGCTCGATTGTCGTCAGAGCGTGTCTGCATAGCCAACGCACCTTGTCCGGGAGCCGAGACGAAGTGCATGCAACTCAGATATTCAGAAATCCGTTGCTCCATTTTTATGCGTTTCAAACCTGCTGCAGCGAGCACGAGGGCATCGATTATCGAATCGTCGTCGTCCAGCATCCGCAATCGGGTGGTCACGTTGCCGCGGATCGGTTTGAGAATCAGATCGTCTCGTTCCGCGTTGATCAACGCACGTCTGCGAGCGCTTCCGGTGGCTACGACTGATCCTCGCGGCAACTGCGCAAGTCCTCCGGAATCCTTGCTGATGACCACGTCTCGTGGATCTTCGCGATAAGGTACGCCGGCGATGGTCAGACCATCAGGTATTTTGGAAGGGAGATCTTTGAGACTGTGCACCGCGACATCGATTTCGCCGCTCAACAACGCCGCTTCGATCTCTTTGACAAATACACCGAAGCCGATCTGAGAGACTGCCACGTCGCGGCGCATGTCGCCGCTGGTCGTGATGGCGACCGTGTCGATTTCCAAATCTGGGAAACGCGCAACAAGCCCTGAGGCGATCTCATCGGCCTGAGCAAGCGCGAGACGGCTGTTGCGACAACCGAGAGTCAGTTTTCCTCCCGCAGCAGTCATGATTAGGCATTTTAAGCCTGAAGATTGTTCCGGGCGCGGTCTTCTAAGGCGTCGACCAACATCTTGCGCGCAGTTTCTGGGTCGTCGTTTTGAAACGCACGCAACATTTCGTCAGTGATTGATGTTGCCCAGTCGTCAGGGGTGATTGGGAGTTCGCGAGACCTGACGTCCGTCCTGACGTCAGCGAGCAAGGGACCCATGTCGGCCCATTGTAGGCAACGACAATAATCGTGATCAGAAATACGTTCGCGCAAGCGCCGCGCTAGGGCAGGGCTAGTGCCGGCTGTGGAAACCGCAACCGTGACGTCTTCCCGTTGGATAAGTGCCGGGGCGATGAAAGTGCAGAGGTGGGTCACGTCCATAACGTTGAGTAGGATGTTGCGCTCCGCCGCTTCCACAGATATTGCATCGTTAATCGCTGGATCAGAAGTGTCCGCAACGATGACGATCCAAGCACCAGCCAAGTCGCCGGGTTGATAACGTCTTTCGACCCATTCGATCTCACCAGACCGCGCCATCTCCTGAAGATTGGTCGAGGTGTCACCTATGGGACTGAATAACGTGACGTTAGCGCCACATTCGAGCAGGTATTTGACCTTACGCTCCCCTTCGTGAGGGTCGCCGCCGAATACGAGGCATCGGCGTTCCTGAATGTCAACGAATACGCCGTAGTACCGAGGCATCTGAACTATCCGATCGAGGCCGCGGCCAATTCGACGTCGATGTTGTCGTCGACGAAGTAGCGAACGCGGGTTTTCTTGTACTCGCGGTGACTGTAGAGAAGTTGATAGTCGTCCAACCCGGTTTCGGCGGCGATATCGTGCGCGATCTCTTCGCATTCCTGCCGGGTTACCGCGTGGATCATCGTGAAATGAGAGAAACGCCAGTCGGCGTATCTTGGCCGTTCATAGCAATGCGTCACCGCAGGATTCTTGGCCATCATTTGTCCCACGTCTATCGATCGCTGCTCCGGAACGTTCCACACAGCCATTGCATTAGCAGAGAAGCCGGCGCGGCGGTGGTGTAGAACTGCGGCGTATCTGCGCATCAATCGCCGTTCCACCATTTCATCGGCCTTGTCGAATAACTCGGAGACGGTCATCCCCAATCGTTCTGCCATGCCATCAAAAGGCCTCGTTTCGAGCGGAAGATCGTCTTGAAACTCGCGAACGAAGGCGATGTCGAATTCTGTCAGGTCTGGATCGACGGTAGGAACACTGGCTGGAGGATTGCCATTCGATTTCCCGTTGGCGTACTGAGCGTCGGGGACAAAGTAAGTCGTCGCGTTTGAAACGCGTTTGACCATGTCGAAATTCACGCCGATCTTGAAGAAACGTATGGTGGGCAGAATCCTTGCCGTATCGGCGCCTGACAGGCGGATCAGCTTTTCGACTTCGGAATTTAGGTCTTTGCCGGGCGGCAACGCTAGGGTGAACCACAGGTTGAACTCGCCATTTCGAGCGTAGTTGTGACTAATGCCCGGATGCGCATTGAGAATCTGAGCGCCACGATCAAGTTTGGCGTCTTCGAAACGCATCGCGACGAGGGTCGACGAGTAACCTAAACGCCGCGTGTCGAAAATCGCGCCAATCTGCCGAACGACGTTCTTGCGCTTGAGTACTTTGATGCGGCGCAAGACTTCTGGTTCATCGATTTCGCAACGTCGTCCGATCTCAATGAATGGCTCGCGAGATAACGGAAATTCCGACTGCAAGATGTTCATGATCTCGCGGTCGAGGGAATCGAATTCGTCGTGATTCAAAGCGGTTGGCGCGGCGGTACGTGATCGATTGCCCGAAAACCGGGCTGAAAATCCATTATAACGGGGACTAGATTTCTCGACTTATCGATTGTCTATTCCCCGCATGACTGGGTAGATTCATTAATGTTGGCGATCGCCAAGTCTGCGGCGACGTTTCCGCTCTGCACGGCGCCTTCCATAGTCGCTGGTAACCCCGTATCGGTCCAATCGCCAGCTAAGAAAAATCCCGGAACCGCTGTAACGGGTTCTAGACGATGGGAATCAGATTTCGGCCTGATTTTGATCGTCGCATCCAAAGTCTTGACGACTGCGGAATTGACGAGCCGAGTACCGCCGACTTCAGGGAATGCGATTTTCATGCGATGTTGGATTTCGCTCAGGACTTCGGATTTGGGCATTGATGCCCATTCGTCGGCACCACTCAGCGACACTACGATATGCTGCCGACCGTCGGACGAATTGTGTCTTAGCGCCGTATCGTTGAAAACCCATTGAAGTCCAAGATCGATGAACGCGGTGACGCGTTCAGCCATTACCGGCCGCTCGTACCACAGATGAACCGCGACGATCGGCGAGTATTCGATCGCTTGGAGCGAGTCTCTGGTGCTCGCGAATCGAGGTTCATTTTCCGCCATGACCCGGTTAAGGGCGTTTGGTGCCAAACACGCGATTACGGAATTTGAGCGTAATGTTGTGCCGTCCGATAATCCGACCTCGAGTGCGTCATCTGCCGCAATCGTGAGTGTTGTGATTCGCACATTCGTCAACAGTTCGGCCTTACGCGACCGTATCAACTGCTCCGCCGGGTTGCCAATCAGAGTAGATAGACCGCGTTTGGGATAGCCGACGGCTGCGTCGGCTGCATTTCCGATCAAGTAAGTGCGCGTGAACTCGATCGCATCGTGCGCAGCAACCTCTTCGATCTTGCAATTGAAAACAGGAAGAATAAAAAGCGACCAGAAACGCGCAATGGCGGCTTCGGACTGACCGCGCGACGACAACCATTCGGCAAACGATACGGTTTTCGCTTGGTCCGCTTCGTGTGCGTTCGGAGGGAAAAACTTCAATCCCATCATCAGCTTAGCGACCGAGAACCGATCGGAAACGCTTAGATGACCGTAACGTAGCAGGGCGGCGGCATTTCCGAACAACCTGCTTGCTTTCAATTTAGATTTGCGTCCTGAATTCGACACTGGGACATTGAGTGTCCGTTCGAGATCGATTTGGTCGCGGGTGCCCAGCTCGCTGACGAGATCCAGGAATTGGTGACACGCTCCAAGAATGACGTGTTGCCCGTTATCGATCTCTTCGCCACTAGTGCGATCCGAAAAGGAGAACGCCCGGCCACCGAGAAACGGACGCCGTTCGATCAACGTTGGAATCACCCCGTGGTTCAGACACCGTACCGCAGCGGCGATCCCTGCCAAACCGCCGCCCAATATGATCACGTCTCTGTCGCTCACAACGAAACCTGCGACAATCAGCGTTTAAGAGATCGCAGCGCCCAACGCCACCCGGTTCCGGCGGTGATGCATAGTTTTTCGGAGGTAGACAAACTAACGCGGTGGGACAGCACGTCGGCGTCGTTCTCTTCGATCTTTTCCAAGATCCTGAAGTAAAAACCGCTCATCAGTTCCAGACATTGCCGGCCGCGAATCGCAAGCGGGATCACACGTTCGCCGCTTTCGTAATACCTGCGGGCACGATCCAACTGGAATCTAATCAACTCGCGGAGGTTTTCGGATGGATGGCTACCTGCGAATTCTGTTTCGGCCACGCCGAAATCTGACAACTCGGATTGGGGCAGGTAGACCCGGCCGTTCGCGTAGTCCTCCCGTACATCGCGGAGGATATTGGTCAACTGGAACGCGATGCCCAGGTCGTCGGCATACTTGATCGCCCTGCGGTCCGAGTGACCGAAGATGCTGATGCATATGATGCCCACCGCACTGGCCACGCGACGGCAATAGACGCTGAGTTCCTCGAACGTTTCATATCGATTGGTTCCGATATCCATTCGACAGCCGTCGATTACATCGATGTATAGTTGCATGTCCAATCCAAACGTCAGGATGGCATCTTCGAGCGCGACGAAAACGGGACTGCCGACATATTTGGTCGATGAAGCTTCATCCAAAGCGGATTGAACGATGTCCAGTTCGCGCTTAGGGTCCGCGCCTTCGATTGGTTCATCGACAATGTCGTCACACAGTCGGCAAAACGCATATGTGGCGTATATTGCACGTCGCAACTCGTTGGGAAGGGACAAGAATGCGACGTAGAAATTGGAGCTTGCAGCGCGCGTTAAACGAGCGCAATCTCGATACGCAGCCTCGATCTGTTTTTCCGAAGTTTCCGACACTTTGCGTTCAACGATCGCGGTGCAGTCAGCCTCGCCGAGTGCTCTCAAAACATCGATCTGGAACTGGGTTCGACCTGACAGCGTTCCGAATGAGGATGTTGATCATGATTCGGACCTTTTTGGCGCGCGACACGGTCGGCCGTTCTGTGAGCGTGTCGTAATTCAACTCTTCGATCGCATCCAAAACTGACAACCCGCCGGCGGTAATCGCCGAAAACTCCAGTTTGAAGTCTTTTTCAAGGTGGTTGCGAAGCTCGTAACCGGCTCGGAACAGATCTCGTGTACGGTCGACTTGGAATCGCATCAAACTGCGGAACTGCGGCGTCGGATTGCGGTCACGAATAGTGTTCACGTCAACGCCGTAACGAGCCATGTCGGATTTCGGGATGTAAACTCGGCACTTCTCAAAATCTCTCGAGACGTCTTGCCAGAAATTCGCCAGTTGCAACGCGATACACGTGTGGTCAGATAGCTGCGCCATTTCTTCGGAGAAATATCCATAGAGGTAAAGCACCAAATGGCCGACCGGTGTCGCAGAGAATGTGCAATATTCTCGAACGTGTTCGAAATCTCGGTACTCCGAGTCTCTTTGGTCGCGCCGATTGGCCTCGATCAATCGAAGGAATGGCTCCGCCGGGATTTCGAACTCGCGGACGGTGTTCTTGAGAGCTTGGAACCACACCAGGTTCGGCGCCCCCCCGTAACACAGTTTCAGTTCTTCTTCCCAACGGTCAAGTAGCGCCGATCGGTCGCCTTCAACCTCGTCCCCGAGGTCGTCGACTAATCTACAAAACGCGTATATCGAGTAGAAGTGCGGACGCAGCGGTCGCTTGATGAACCAGCTGCCGACGTTGAAGTTCTCGTAGCTCTCTCTCGCCAATCGCTGGCACGCGTCGTAAGCGGAGTCCAGGTCTGGAGCGATGCCGGTCAAATGTGTGGTCGCGTTCATTGAGAGATCAGCGGAAAGCCCACCGATGCGTTGCGTCAGAAACTTCGCTCGACGAGATACTCACCCAACTCAAACAGATCGTCGCGAATGCCGGGATTCAGGTCTAATTCGTCGATTATCGCGGCGGCGGCCGACCAATGCTTCGCCGACATCCGGTCGCAGTATTTGTACGTGCCGATGTCTACCATGATCTCAAGAACCGTCTCGACGTCGCGCTCATCTAATTCGGGTTTTCGGTAGATGGCGTGGATTTCGGCTGAAGCGTTGCCCTGGGATGCATTGAGCGCATGAATCGCGGGAAGTGATTTCTTTTTGTTGTAGATATCGCCGCACACCGGTTTACCGGTTTCGTCGCTGCCCCAAACTCCTAGCACGTCATCACGGATCTGGAACAGCCGACCAAATTCATATCCGGCATCTCGCAGGCCAGCAGAAACGCCGATGCTCGCGTCGTCGTTGCCCGCGACCAACGCCCCCAAATAAATGCTAGTTTCGATCAGCGCGCCAGTTTTCCGCTCGATCATAGCCAAATACGCTTCGACTGTCACGTTTGCCCGCGTTTCGAAGTCGATATCCATGAACTGCCCTTCAATCATGCGCAAGTACGCTTCCGTAATCGAACGTCGTACCTGCATGGATTTGCCAGCGTTCACGCCGAGGTCGAGCAACGCACGGGTGGCACGATCGGCGATCTTCAACATCGAATTGCCCGAGACAATCGCGGTTTCATCGCCCCATACCACCCATATCGTCGGGCGATGATGACGAAACCTGTCGCGATCTTCGATGTCGTCGTGGATCAGAGAGAAGTTGTGGACAAATTCGAGCGCCGTGGCGACCGGCAACGCGCATCTTGGGTCTCCGTCGACTGCGTCGGCACCCAGCAGGACCATCGTCGGCCTTAGGCGCTTGCCCTGGGTCGCGGCTAACTCCTCACCGTCTTTATCCGCCCAGCCCATGTGGTACCGGTGTGTATCGCAAATCCCAGAATCGTAATGTTTGAGTTCCGCCCGTAGCGCGCGGTCTATTGATGGCTGGTATCTGGCGAAAAACGATGGGACGTCTGCGCGGTCTGCAACGGTTGACATTTGATGGCTACGATCGATACGCATTCTCAATGTTACGTAAGTCTGCGCGCGTTGTTCCGTTCAAAATAAATCAGCGCCCCGCAGAAATGCGGGGCGCTGTGGATAAACGGGCTGTCGAATTCGTCAAGCCGCGATCGGCAATCGCTTGGGCTTGCCGGAATCAACCTTTGGCAGGTCGATCCTTAGAACACCGTCCTTGTAGCTCGTTGCCGCCGCATCGATGTCAACGCCGTCCGGGATCCTGATCGCGCGATAGAACTTGCCAGTTCTGCGCTCTCGCACCACGTAACTGCCGTTGTCCTCGGTTGCGTCGCTCGACTTCGAAGCTGCGATTCTCAACACGCCTTCGTCGACCGTTACGTCGATCTCGTCCGCGTCGAATCCGGGGAGCGAAGCTTCAACGGTGTAGCCATCGGCCCTGTTGATCACATCCAAGCCAAGCCTCAGAGGTACGTTTGCGCTTCGAGTCCCAGCGAAATCGTTCCAGATGTCGAAAGGCCATGCGACCGAACGAGAGAACGGGCTCCAACGGGTCAATGCTGTCATGTGTTTTTCTCCTTGTGTCTTGCGTGAGCATCATCATCGCTCACATGGAATAAATAATAAAACTTGATGCGGTTCATGTCAATAAAAGATTGGTCGATGATACAATTTGTAATGTGAGACACATCAACCACGCGACGCCACATGCGGTCGCCGCGTGCGAATCCTACCCCGAAAGCTAAGGATCAGGATGACGATATCGCCCGAAAATTTCACCCATGGCGCTAGAGCTGTTATCGACGCTGCGGTTCAATTCATGATGCAACGCAAAAACGTCCAGTTGGACGTTGAGCATCTGTTGTTCGCGATGGTTGAAGCCAACGATGGGCCTGTACGGGAAGTGCTGGACACATTGGAAGTCGATTCCGAAAAGTTGCGCGGCGATCTGATCCAATTGGTCGATTCAAAACCGCTTGGAATCGGTCAACCTAGAGGCCGACAGCGTCAAATCTTCATCACACCGCGTGCTCAAAACGTGATGAGCAAGGCGCAGACGATCCAACGGAAGACGTTCCGAGACGACCTACTGAGTATGGATCACCTTTTCATTGCGATCGTCGAAGAAGCGGACGGAGAACTGGCCAGAGTCTTGGCGAAACACCGCATTACCTCAGATCGGGTGTACGTTGCAGTCCACCAAGTTCGTGGCGCAGCCCGTGTCACCTCCCCCGATTCGGAGCAAGCTTACGGAACCCTGCGGAAATACACCACGGATCTGTCGCAACTGGCAGCTGAAGGAAAACTCGACCCGATCGTGGGGCGCGACTACGAGATACGGCGGGTGCTTCAGACTTTGACCCGTCGGACGAAAAACAATCCGGCACTCATCGGAGATGCCGGCGTTGGAAAGACGGCGATTGTTGAGGGGCTGGCACAAAAGCTGCAAAGTGGAGACGTCCCGGAGATGCTGGCTGGCAAACGCGTGTTGGCGTTGAGTATCGGCGTTTTGTTGGCTGGCGCGAAATTCCGCGGAGAATTCGAGGAGCGTTTGAAGGCTGTGATGGATGAGGCTCAAGCCTCTGCCGGTGAAATCATCCTTTTCGTCGATGAACTCCACTCGGTTGTGGGAGCCGGCACCGGCAGTGAAGGATCGCTCGACGCGGCGAACATGATGAAACCTGCCCTGGCGCGTGGCGAACTGCAAGTAGTCGGCGCAACAACCCCGGAGGAGTACCGTCGGTTCATCGAGAAAGATTCTGCGTTGGAGCGTCGATTCACGCCGATATGGATCGAAGAGCCGGACGAAGAATCGGCCGTTGAAATGTTGAAGGCGCTTCGAAGCAACTACGAGGCGCACCACGGTGTCGAGCTGATGGACGGCGCGTTGAACGCGGCTGTCAGGCTAAGCGACCGTTACATCACGGACCGTCAGTTGCCGGACAAGGCCGTAGACCTGATCGACGAAGCTGCGGCGAAGGCTCGTATCGAACGTGCGCCGGACGCTGTGGTTGAAGATGCAGGCGAGGATTCGCAATTGCCAACTCTCGTGATCACCGAACAAGACATCGCCGCTTTGATTTCCGAACGCATCGGTGTCCCGCTCGATCAGCTCGTTGAAGAAGAGGTCGAGAAGCTGCTTAGGCTAGAAGAACGGCTGCATGAACGCGTTGTAGGGCAGGATCGTGCCGTTGGCACATTGGCTGACGCGGTGCGGCGCGGTCGGATGGGCCTCAAAGATGCGAGCCGGCCTACCGGCGTGTTCTTATTCATGGGACCGACAGGAGTTGGCAAGACGGAGCTTGCCAAGGCTCTCGCGGAGTTCATGTTCGACGATCCGAACCACATGATCCGCTTGGATATGTCCGAATACGAGGAGCGGCACTCGATCGCTCGAATGATCGGAGCTCCGCCGGGTTACGTAGGATACGACGATGCCGGTCAGCTGACCGAAGCGGTTAGACGCCGTCCTTATTCGGTGATCCTGCTCGACGAGATCGAAAAGGCACACTCCAATATCTTCGACAACATGCTCCAAGTTTTCGACGACGGACGTCTAACGGACGGCCATGGAAGAACCGTCGATTTCAGCAACACGATCATCATCATGACTAGCAACTTGGGAACTGCCGACCAACAAAAAGGTGGTCTGGGTTTTGCGGTGGGCAAGGATGAACCTGGGCTGAATGGTTTCGATTCTCCAGGGCTGACGAATCGGCACCAATCAGCATTAAAGTCACGGTTCTCACCGGAATTTTTGAATCGAATCGATGAGATCGTCGTTTTCGATGCGCTTGGACGGACCGAGATCGATCACATAGTCACCAAATTCATCCGCCAAGTGGAAGAGAGATTGAGCGACCGGGCCATCACGATCGAGTTGACCGAGCCCGCAAAGGACTGGATTGCCGAAAGAGGTTACGACACGTGGATGGGCGCGCGACCAATGGCGCGTGCAATCCAGCGTCACGTCGAATCGCCTCTCGCACTCGCACTGATAAAGGGTGAAATCGACGACGGTGCCCGGGTTGTAATAGACATCAAAGACGAACGGATCGTGTTCGAATCGACGTTATCCCAACCCGTTCGCTCAAATGATGAATTCGTCGCAGCCAGTGTCAACTAAATCGAACTCCGCAGTGATTACAATCGAGTTACGACAAATCCGTGAATAACGGCGTCACAACGGTTAGTGTCACCGCGGTGAATTAGGTATCAGCGACGAAACCGCCATAGACGAATCTACGGTAGAACGAAGGGCTCGGGAGCACGATTCAGCTGGCGGGTTCGGCAATGCAATACTAGGATTCCTTTCAAGCCACCCACGTTGGGTTCAAACTGGCATCTGGACCGTCGTACTTGGATCCACGATAATTGGCTTGGCTCTATCCTTTGGCGGATTTTTGCATGTCGAAGACGTTGGGTATTTCGCAACCTTTTATCTCAATCTTGTAGGTTCGGCCACGATCATATTGCCGCTGCCCGGCGTTTTGGCGGCGTGTGTAGCCGCGGAATCCTCGTTGGGGTTGAATCCCGTATTGATCGGGCTCGCGGGTGCAGCGGGGTCTACACTAGGCGAAACCACCGCGTATTTGGCCGGTTATGCCGGTCATAACGCAGCCACAAACCTTCGCTGGTACCCCCGGATACACGCTCTGATGGAGCGTCACGGTTCCATCACTTTATTCGTTGTATCCGTGGTCCCGACGCCGTTTTTCGATCTCGCGGGGATCGCAGCGGGTGCACTCAACTATCCGTTCCGCAAGTTCATGATTTACGTCTTCGCAGGCAAACTGTTGCGATTGGTCTTCATGGCATACGGTTGCCGCGCGGGCATAGACTGGCTGAAAGACATCTACGAATTCCAGCTGCCGATTGGGTAACGGCGAAGTCAATGACCCGCCATCTGTTAGCGACATCGACGACCTGTCCGACGATGAGGCGGGCTGTTATTTGTGAACGAGCAATTGAAATCCGCTGTTGTGATGGATGAAGTCAAACTCGCCGTTATCGTAGTCGCCGCTGGAAACTCGACCCGCATGGAGGGTGTGGACAAACTTGCTTTGGAGATTGGCGGCAGGGAAGTCCTCTGGCACGCGATCGATGTGTTCGACTCTTTGGATTTCGTCGAACAATTGGTGGTAGTGGCACACGAATCCAAAGTGGTGGAGATTCAGAACAGCGTTGAACGCTCGGGGTTCAGTAAACCGATCAAGGTTGTCGCAGGCGGCGGCCGCCGTCAGGATTCAGTGAAATGTGGTTTGGCTGGATTAGAAGGATGGGACGCCGTATCTGGATTCATTGCAGTTCACGACGCGGCTCGTCCCTTTGTAGATCGGGATATGGTCACGCGAGGAATTATCGCAGCGCAGCGCGTGGGTGCCGCCGTCCCAGTCGTGCCGCTGAAAGACACCGTCAAACACGTTGAACACGGCGTCATCATAGACACGCCGGATCGCTCATCGATGTTTGCTGTTCAAACGCCGCAGATTTTTCGAGCCGAGGTGCTGCTCGCCGCGCACGCGACTGTCGCCGACGATGTCACAGATGATGCATCTATGGTGGAAGTTGCCGGCGGGTTGGTCGGTACGTTCGAAGGTTCAAACGACAACATCAAGATCACGACGCCGTCGGATATCGCAGTTGCCAACGCGATCGCCGCGAAAAGGTCGCCAACCGATATGGAGGAAGTCGGTTTTCGATATGGCATCGGATTCGATGGACACGCGTTGAGCGACGGCGGCCCGCTTCGTCTGGGTGGCGTTGAGATCGAATTCAACAAACATTTGCAGGGACATTCGGATGGTGATGTTTTGATGCACGCCGTCGCGAGCGCGATTCTGGGGGCGGCAGGACTCGGCGATATGGGCTCGAACTTTCCCTCATCCGATCCGAGATACGCTGACGTTGGCAGCGCGATGTTCGTGAGTCAAGCGGCGTCGAAAGCCGCCGGAGTAGGGTGGAACATCGACCACGTGGATGCCACGATAATCGCGCAAAATCCGCGCTTGGCTTCACACGTTCCGGAAATGCGCTCAAACATCGCCCGGGCATTGACTACGGAGGTTGAACGCGTCAATGTCAAAGTCACTTCGACAGATGAAGTCGGTTCCATCGGCAAAGGGGAAGGGATAGCGGCGCAGGCTATCGCTACGCTCTGTCGTTGATTGCACTCGTTATTAGAATCTAGGTATCCAACACCCGGTCCTGAATTCGAAAATGCAGCTTTACAACACGCTCACTCGGCAAAAAGAAGAGTTTAAACAGATCACTGACCCCGTTCGAATGTATGTGTGTGGTGTCACGACGTATGACGAACCCCATTTGGGTCATGCACTGTCAACGGTGGTATTTGATGTATTGCAGTCTTACATGGAGTACCGAGGCATCAACGTTAAACGCGTCCAGAATTTTACGGACGTCGACGACAAAATCATCGATCGGGCGGCCGAAAACGGCGTTGACTGGTTCGATCTGACACAAGAGCACGTCGATTCCTTCTTCGAGGCGATGGATGGTCTTAACGTGTCTAGGGCCGAAGTCCACCCGCGCGTTACCGAAGAGATGTCGAACATAATCGCGCTAATCGGTGAACTGGTGGCATCGGGGGCTGCTTATGAAGCCGGCGGGTCAGTCTACTACCGCGTGAGGCGCAACGAAGAGTACGGGAAGTTGAGCGGACGGACAGTGGATGGAGTCGAGGAGTTGGCACGTCTCGAGCCAGATTTATTGAAGGAAAACCCCGAGGATTTCGCGCTGTGGAAAGCTTGGAAACCCGGCGAACCATCTTGGGATAGTCCATGGGGACCCGGCAGGCCCGGATGGCACATCGAGTGCAGCGCGATGGCACGCCGTTATCTCGGAGATCAAGTCGATATCCACGGTGGAGGTTTGGACTTGGTTTTTCCACACCATGAAAACGAGGTCGCACAATCAGAATCGGCAACTGGCGTGGTACCCTTTGCGCGATTCTGGGTGCACAACGGGTTGTTGCGAATGCGAGGCGACGAGAAGATGTCGAAATCGCTCGGCAATGTGGTAACGGTCCGCGACGCGCTCAAATCGCACTCGACCGACGCGATCCGTTTATGGATCTGCCAGAGCCACTACCGAAGCCCAGCCACCTATGACGCAGAGAATCTTGTCGCTGCGGAACGCGGCGTGCGCCGGTTAAGGCAAGCGGCCAACGTCGACAACGCGGGGGGCGAATCGGGTGAAGCGTATGACGCCGCCCACATCAAACAGCGCTTCATCGAAGCGATGGACGATGACCTCAACACGCCCCGTGCTTTGGCAGCGATATTCGATTTGGCGCGAGAAATTTTCACACATCAGTCGCGCGGCGCCGACGTAACTCAAGCACAGTCGACGCTCCGTGAGCTCGTTGCCGTATTGGGGATAACGCTCGAAGAACCGCAAGTTGGCGACGTGCAGGATGATGAAGCGATCGAGCAATTGATCGAAAAACGGAGGATCGCCAGGAGCGAAAGAGATTTCGCAACGGCAGACAGCATCCGCGATCAGTTGGCCGAGATGGGCGTCGAGATATCAGATACGCCGCAAGGCACTACGTGGCACAGAGCGTAGGTGCCGGCTGACCCGGTTAACTGAACCGGACGTTGGCGATCGCCACAGCTACGAACACGATCGTCAACACGATCGTCGCTCTGAAAAGTAGCTTTTCCACACCTCGGCGGACGCGGAACGTGCTCTCGGATTGTCCGAACACAGACGGGTTGTTGCCGCGTGCCTGCAACAGCAAGATCACGATTAGCACCACGGCTAAGATGAGGAGCGAAATCTGAAACCACATAGATACAAGGTTAATTCAGCGCGTCGGCTTGAAGAGTGACACTACTAGTCCATCGCTTCGGAGAGTAGACGCATCACAGTTTGCGCGTCTGCGCGCCCGCGCGTCGCTTTCATGACTTGGCCCATGAGGAACCGGATGGCCGTTGTCTTCCCGGATCGATAATCGTTGACGGCCGCTGAATTGCTGGCCATAACCTCTTGGATAATCGGTGATAACTCATCGACATCCCCGACGGCCGCCAGACCTAATCGTTGGATGACTTCCTCAGGATCTGAGCCGTTCTCAAACATCTCTCCGAAAACACGCTTGGCTGAATTGTTGTTGATTTCGCGCTTCTGAAACTTGCGAACCAGCACGGAGAGGGCAGCGGGCGCGACTTTGGTTTCGAAAACGCTTTGCACGTCGTGTTCATGCATGAGGCGCGCCATCTCGCCGTTAAGCCAGTTGGCGGTCTCTTTCGCAAAATCCGCTTGATCGCGCTCCGATTCTCCGGCCGCGGTGTCCATTACCGCTTCGAAATATTCGGCTGATGATCGCTTCTCTACCAGCAAGGAGGCGTCGTAGTCAGACAAATCCCAAGAGTCGACGAATCGGCGTTTCTTGGCCAGCGGCAACTCGGGCATATCGGACGCGATCTCCGCTACCCAATCCCGACCGATGCGAAGCGGAGGTATGTCGGGTTCGGGGAAGTACCGGTAATCGTGCGCATCCTCTTTTGATCGCTGGGTGACGGTTAACTTTTCACCATCCAACCAACCACGGGTTTCTTGCACGATTCGCTCGCCGCGACCTATCGCCGCGATCTGACGTTCGATTTCGTGTTCGACCGCTTCCTTGACGGCGCGCGCTCGGTTCATATTCTTGACTTCCACCTTTTCACCAAATTCGGTGGAACCTAGAGGGCGGACACTGATGTTGGCGTCGCATCTGAATGAACCTTCTTCCATATTTGCGGTGCCGACGCCAAGATACCGAATAATCGACTGGAGCGTGGTTATGTAGGCTTCGACCTGATCTGGCGTTCGCATATCCGGCTCTGTCACGATCTCCATCAGAGGCACTCCAGCGCGGTTGATGTCCAGAAGCGAGTGCATGACGCCGCCGGTAGGGGCATCGATGTGGACCAGACGCGCCACGTCCTCTTCCATGTGAACGCGATTGATTCCGACGCGGCATTCGTCGTCGGTAGGCAGGTCCAACCAGCCATCGGTGCAGATAGGTTCGTCGTACTGCGAAATTTGGTACCCCTTCATAAGGTCCGGGTAGGTGTACTGTTTTCGATCGAACTTTGTGACTTCTGCGACGTCGCAATTGAGCGCGAGGCCGATCGCGATGGCCGATTCCACGGCGCGTTTATTGACTACCGGCAGCGTTCCGGGCAAAGCCATCGACACGGGATCCACCAAAGTATTTGGCGGTGCCTTCTGGTACCCCGCGCCTGACCATGAGAACATCTTGCTCTTGGTGTTGAGCTGCACGTGGGTTTCGAGCCCGATAACTGCTTCGAACTTGGTTTTCGTCATTCCTCTTATCCCGATCGTTGTCGAATGGTTCTATTTTGTATTACCCGAAACCAACGTCTACACATCGCTTCACACCGATATCACCATGCTTCCGGGCCGATTAACGGCACGAAAACACACGAAACCCCGTATTGCACGTCAAAGTCATCCCGCGTCCTGGTAACGATGGCTAGCCGTTGCTGTCTGCTCGGCCCGATTGGAATGATCATTCTGGCGCCAATCTTCAGCTGTGAAACTAGGCTCTGAGGCACTTTGGGTGCGCTGGCACCGACGATGATGGCGTCGTAAGGGGCTGCCAGGGGATATCCCAGTACGTCATCCGATGCGAGTACGACGTCGATGTTGTGGCAACCCAAACGAGAAAGACGTTCGGCGGCCGCTTCAGCCAGTTCAGCGATCCTCTCCACGGTTACTACGCGCTCAGCGAGTTGCGAGAGAATCGCAGCCTGATACCCGGAACCGCATCCTACATCCAAGACTCTCGCGTGTTCATCTTTGAGACGGAGTTCGGAGATCATATGGGCGACGAGGCTCGGTTGAGATATCGTCTGCCCCTTGCCTATCGACAGTGCTCGATCAACCTTAGCCTGACCGCGATCACGGGCAGATACGAACTCTTGCCTTGGCACGCTGAGCACGATATCGGCAACACGAGGATTGATATCCCGCCGCGATCTCATTGCACGTTCGATGTCCGGCCTCGCGGGATCCGCCACCGGTACGTCTCCCGAGCCAAAAATGCGGGACATCGTCCGTTTCATGTTGCGGATCGACATGCATCGAATCGTACGCGATTCGTTGGGTTTCGTAGTTTATGACGGAATTGGTAAAATTAAACGAGAGAAGCAACTGAAAGATGGCTGGGCACGGGTCGACGCGCACGCGTCGATCGAGATACCTCGAAATTTACCTTTAATCCGTTGCTCAACTTCAGCTCGATAATCGGACGCAACGACTGGGAACGTAGTTGACTACGCAAGACAGACTGACCATCTCACGCGAGACCAAGCTCGACGACGCGGGCTATAAGTGGGGTTTCACGACGGATGTCGAGATGGAACTGGCACCGAAGGGTGTGAATCCTGATATCGTGCGCCTTATCTCTGAGAAGAAGGGTGAGCCGGAGTGGTTGTTCGATTGGCGGATGAAGGCATTTGACTACTGGAGCAAACTGCAGCGGGATGATGCCGAACCTCGTTGGGCGAAGTTGCGGTACCCGGAGATCGACTACCAAGACATCTACTACTACGCGGCGCCAAAATCTATGGACGACGCTCCAAAGAGCTTGGACGAAGTCGATCCCGAAATGCTAGAAACCTTCGACAAGCTCGGGATTCCGCTGCACGAACGAGAACGGTTGGCAGGGGTAGCAGTCGATGCGGTTTTCGACTCTGTTTCTGTTGCCACTACTTACGCCGAACAGCTCGAAGAGCAAGGCATAATCTTTTGCTCGTTCACTGAGGCGGTCCAAAATCATCCCGAATTGGTCCAAAAGTATCTCGGTTCGGTGGTTCCGTACACGGACAACTTCTTCGCTGCATTGAATTCAGCAGTGTTCTCCGATGGCTCGTTCGCATATGTACCACCCGGTGTTCGATGCCCAGTCGAGTTGATGACCTATTTCCGAATCAACACGGAGGGATCCGGTCAGTTCGAGCGGACGCTGATAATCGCCGACGAAGGAGCTTACGTAAGCTATCTGGAAGGTTGCACCGCACCGATCCGCCGTACGAGTCAACTGCACGCAGCGGTAGTGGAGCTAGTTGCGCTAGACCGCGGCGAAATCAAGTACTCGACGATACAGAACTGGTATCCGGGGACCAAAGACGGCCAGGGCGGTGTGTACAACTTCGTTACCAAGCGGGGTATGACGGGTGAGGATGCCAAGATTTCATGGACGCAGGTTGAAACGGGTTCTGCGATCACGTGGAAATACCCATCGGTAATCCTGCGTGGAGATAATTCGGTCGGTGAGTTCTACTCGGTTGCGTTGGCGAACAACTATCAACAAGCCGACACCGGCACCAAAATGATCCACATCGGCAAAAATACGAAGTCGACCATCGTGTCGAAAGGTATTTCTGCCGGACACGGCGAAAACACCTACCGCGGCGGAGTCAAGATACTGCCCGGCGCCGAAAACGCCACCAATCACACGCAATGCGACTCGTTGCTTGTGGGTGATCAGTGCGGGGCGCACACCGTCCCATACATCGAGGTTCGTAATCCAACCGCTCGCTTGGAGCACGAAGCCAGCACTTCAAAAGTTAGCGACGAACAGCTCTTCTATTTGATGTCACGTGGCATCTCAGAAGAGGATGCCCACCACATGATCATCACGGGATGGAGCCGCGATGTCATCAAGGAGCTCCCGTTCGAATTCGCGCTCGAAGCTGGCCAATTGCTCAAGGTGAGCTTAGAGGGCGCAGTCGGGTAGTGGAATCGCATCAAACCGGTCAACTTGTACGCTGTTCGCGCCCTCGGAAAACTGTGCTTCTGATTCCGTTGCCAACCGCTAGAGGTAGGTCAACACGCCGATCAGCCAAGTGTGCGGCCGTGACCGAGTGATTGCTTAACGTTCATCCGAGAGATCGAATGCTGAAAATAGAAAACCTACACGCAGTAGTCACGGACAGTGACGAAGAGATCTTGCGCGGAATTGACTTGGAGGTCAAGCCGGGCGAGGTGCACGCGATCATGGGTCCCAACGGCAGCGGAAAAAGCACGCTCGCCAACGTGCTGATGGGCAAACCCTCGTACACAGTGACCGAAGGTGACATCACCGTCGACGGCGAGAGCATCGTCGACATGATGCCCGATCAACGTGCACATCTGGGCCTCTTTTTGGCGATGCAATATCCATCGGAAGTTCCAGGGGTTCGTCCTTGGCAGTTCCTCAAAGCCGCAAAGGACGCGATCGACGATGCGAATGGTCGAAAAAAGATGTCGGTCCGGCAGTTTTCGCGGTTGTTCGATGGAAAGGTCGAAGAGGTCGGCGTCAATCCGGATCTGATCAAACGATCGCTCAACGAGGGTTTTTCTGGTGGCGAGAAGAAACGGAACGAAATGCTTCAAATGCAGGTCTTGGATCCGCGCATCGCAATAATGGACGAGACCGATTCGGGGTTGGACATCGACGCGCTTCAAGCGGTCGCGGACGGCGTTAACAATATGCGTTCGCCTGATCGTAGCTTCGTGATCGTGACGCACTACCAGCGGTTGCTCCGCTACGTCCGTCCAGACGTGGTCCACGTCTTAGTCGGCGGCAAGATCATGGAAACAGGCGGCGCCTCGTTGGCTGAGAAAGTCGAACAGAACGGTTATCGCGACTATCTTGCAGCGCGATGACGTCTTCTAGTAGAGATCGCGAATGAGCCTGAATACCGCCGTGATGTCGTCGAACCCAGCCCGGCATCTTGACCAATACCGCGACGACTGGCAACGTTACGCCGAATCCCAAGATGGCTATCACTCGGGCGGTGACCCGACGCGAGAGTTGCGGCGTGCTGCCTGGGACGAGTTTCAGCGATTGGGCTTTCCGATCCATCGCCGTGGGAACGAGCTTTGGAAATACACTGATCTTCGCCCGGTTGACCGGATCGGATTCCGGCTGAGTGCTGGCGATGATCGAGTAGCGTTCGGTGAACTCGCCGAGCGGCTACAGTTGCGTGAGGACACGAACTGCGCCGTATTCGTGAACGGGTTTCTGCAGGAAATTCGGGGGGATGGGGCAATTGCTGGCATCCAGGACTGCGAATGGATTGGCGACATCGCCGGGTACACAGATGATCCATTCGTTTCGTTGAACACGGCATTCATGAATATCCGCGGCGGAGCGTACGCACACTTCGATCCCGGGCGCTGTCAAGAAAAGCCGCTACACGTCATTTACGTTACGACCGCATCCGAAGTGGGTCCGCTCGCCGTGTACCCCCGGATCGCGATTGAAGTGGGCGAAGGAAGCAGCGGGACGCTGATCGAATCTCACATATCACTTTCGGATGCTACGCACTTGTCGGTGCCCGTCGTCGAAATCCGCATGGGTGAAGAGGCGTCGTTGACCCATTACAGGTACCAGGATGACGGTGAGAATTCGTACCACTTCGCAACGACACGGGTATCCCAGGACGCGGGTTCCAACTACAGATCGACTTCGTTCAGCGTAGGCTCGTCAATTGGACGCAACGATGTTTTCACGTCGCTGAATGGGGAGTATGCAGATTCGACGCTTCACGGCGTTTACATAACGACGAATCGACAGCACCACGACAACGAAATCAGCACGACCCACGCGGCGCCGAATGGCACGAGCGATCAGTATTACAAGGGCATCCTTTCTGGCCGGTCGCGGGCAGTTTTCAGCGGCAAGATTGTGGTGGAAAGAGGTGCCCAGAAGACGGACGCGAACCAGAAGGATCTGAATCTTCTTCTTTCACACGGAGCCGAGGTCGACACCAAACCGTCGCTTGAGATCTACGCAGATGACGTCAAGTGTGCGCACGGCGCGACGGCTGGCCACGTAGATGAGGACACATTGTTTTACCTGCAATCACGAGGTGTGGATTACGACGCAGCGCAGGCGATGTTGATCCGGGGTTTTGCCGCCGAGATTCTCACTGAATTCGAAGACGATGACCTACGCGATTTTCTCGAGAACAAGCTCGATGATCTTATGCCGCAATTGCAGGAAGCTTCCGACACTATCGGCACCGCTTAACTCCTGAGGTCAACGGCAACTAAAATGGTTGCGCAGGTGTTGGGCGCGGAAGACGACACAGAATATTCCTGCGGTATGACGAGATGCGTAGCGGCTTCGGACATCTTGATGAAACGAATCGATACGTTGTCGAGGATCATGTCCGCAATCCGCGCAATACCGATTCTTTAGCTGACCACAACGCAGAGGCCCGGATCGATAATCCGTTTTGTGGGGATGAAGTCTACGTTGAGTTGCTTATCGCCGATGGGCTGGTCGCTTCGATTAGCGTTCAGGGAACGGGTTGCGCGATAACTCAAGCTGCGTCGTCGATGATGGGAGAGGTCGCCGAGGGCCGACGAATCGCCGAGATCACTGACCTTTCGGGGATTGTGCGCCAAATGCTCGCGAAAGGCGAACTACCGGGAGATCGCGAGGCAGACGAGATTGGGGACATGGTGGCGTTGAGTGATGTCTCTAGGTTCCCGGTGCGAGTGAAGTGTGCTCTGTTGCCGTGGGCGACTCTTGAAGACGCGATTGAACGCTACAACGCGTAATCGATTAGCGCACTCGATCGCCGAGCCACATGCGGGTCAGCCAAAACGAGTCGGCGCGGAAAGTGCTGGGCGCGACGTTTTGCAGGTGAGACCACCAAACCCAGTGCGAAACTTTGGCCGCGGGTCGTAAGAGGTACGCGCCATTCAAAATCTCTCGCTGAATCTCGTGTAACATTTCACGTCTCGTTACGGGATTCATCTCGATGGACTGGAGCTCGATGAGCGTGTCCAGCCTCTCGGTGGCGTATTTCGTGGTGTTCCAAGGGCCTTTGGAGTGATGGACAGCAAACAACATCGATGTGGCGCTGGATTGCGGCGGTGGTGCGCCGACGTAGATGTCGTACTCTCCGAAGCTCCAGATGTCTTCACCGAAAGTTCGGGTAGGTACCCTTTCGACAGACACGATCAACCCAAGCGAGCGCACCGCTACGGCCAATGACCGAGCTGTTTTTACGTATTCGTCACCGAATTCGCCCACGCGGATCGTGAGGGTAATTCCATTCGGCACGCGTAGATCACCGAGTAGCTCCAGCAATCCGGCGCGGTCGCCAAAGAATGGTTCGATTTCGGATCGCGGCATTAGCCACGCTGGATCGTTGGATGGCGGACCAACGCTGATGAACGACTGGCCATGGTGCACAGAATCGATCAGCGAGATTGGGTCCCAAGACTTCAAAATGGAGTGACGCAACGACTGGGAATCCAACCCTTGGCGCGAGGTGTTGAACGCTACTTCGATGCCGGCAGACGGATCGTGGCTCTGGTTCCATCTGAGTTCTTCGAAGCGCTCGATGGCGGGGATCAGTTCGTTTAACGCTGGTTGGACGAGATCCAACTGTCCGGTCCTCAAGGTAGTGATACGCACGTGAGGGTCTGGAACTACCTCGACTTCAAGACCGTCCAAAAGCGGTAGTTCGGGGATGAAGTAATCGGGATTGGCGACGAACTGCATTCTGGTTCGTTCAAACGAATCGAGTATCCAAGGTCCTGTACCAATCGTTGGCCCTTCGGTAAGGTCGCCGGCGACGTTGACGGCTTCGGGGGACACGATGGCGAATCGTGCGTCGGCGAGTTTATCGAAAATCTCCGCATCGGGGATGGTCATTTGAATCTGCAACGAATCGTCGCCGATTGCGCGCGCTTCGGCGATGGTGTTGACGAGATGAGAGTTCGGCAGTCTGGGATCGCTGAGGCGATCGATGGTGTAAACGACGTCTTCGGCGGACAAGTTACGTCCGAGTTGCGGATTTGTCAGGTGCCAAGGCACGTCGGGTCGCAATTTGATCGTGAGGGTTGTGTCGCTTTCTAGGTTCCAGCTTTCGCACAGGTCGCAGATGATCTGGTGTGCCGATGTAGAAGATTGTGGGTCGTAGCGGTTTGCCAGGGCATCGACACCGCTGTGTGGTTCGTTCGGCGGCAACCAACGGTAACGGAACAGTCTGGAGTAGGCGATACCCGGTCCCCAACCGGCGAGTATCGGTGATACGGATTTGTGAATGTCTTGGTGCGGTGCGGATTGTGGTACCGCTGTTTTGATCGTGCCTCCGTATCTCCCTGTTACCGGTATAGGTTCAACTTTGGGATCGGAGACCGATGTAGGCGATACGGTGATCTCGGGTGCGGCGGTGGGCGTGGTGGTCGGCGGTATCGGTGTCGGTGTTGGTGGAACGGGAGTCCCGGTTGGTTGCGGCGTCGAGGTTGGTTCTGGCGTGTTGGTTGGAGGTACCGAAGTTGGGGTAGGTGGACCTTGGGATGCAGGTGATGGTGTCGCAGTGGCAGTCGGCTGCATTGTGGCGGTAGGTGGCGTATGAGTCGCTGAAGGGACTGGAGTGTGGGTCGCAGTAGGCGTTGGTTCTGGAATTTCGGTTGGTTTAGGCGTTGGGGACGGCGCCGGTGTGTTCGTCGGAACGACGACGACAGGTTCGGAAGTGGGCGTTGGCTCTTCAGATTGGCATGCCAAACCAAACCAAATGAGCAGTAATGCCGAGCTGAAGGCAGCAGCGCGCAAGGGGTTGGTGGGTTTCAACGGTTTGCCTGACTGAACCATTCGACGGTTTTGCTGATGCCGTCTTGGAAAGAAGTTTTGGCTTGCCAGCCGAGGTCGGCATCGGCTGCGGAGACGTCTAGCCAGATTTTGGGGATGTCGCCTGCCCTTGGTGGTCCGTGTTTCGGAGGTGAGGCGTTTTGGATGAATTCGGAGAGGATATTGTGAATCTCGTTTACGGAAATGCCGTAACCGGTGCCGATGTTGTACGGGCCGGGTAGGTCGGAGTCGGCTAGAGTGAGGACGCCGTCGATGAAATCCGAGATGTAGATGTAGTCGCGCTCGTCGTTGCCGTCGCCGAAGATGGTGATTTGCCGGCCTTCGAGCATTGCTTGGGTGAAGATTGCGATTACGCCGGCCTCTCCGTGGGGGTTTTGTCGAGGCCCGTATACGTTCGCGGGCCGGACGATGGAGTAGTTGAGTTCGTATAGATGGCCGTACACGCGGAGGTAGTGTTCGATGGCGAGTTTGGAGACGGCGTACGGTGAGAGGGGTTTGGCGTTGATGTTTTCGCTGGCGGGCAAGGCGGAGGTTTCGAGCTCGCCGTAAATTGCGCCGCCGGTTGAGAAAAAGATGAAGCGAGGTCGATGTTGCAGGTATCGGATGCCTTCAAGGAGGTTGAGAGTGCCTATCACGTTGATGTTGAGATCCGTGAGAGGTTCGCGCGCTGAAACTGCTACCGAGGCTTGGGCAGCGAGGTGGTAGACAGTTTTAGGGTTGAGTTTTTTGATGACATTGGTGACTTCTGGGTTGCAGATATCTTGGTTTATTAATTCGGCGTCTGGATGGAGGTATTGGGTGTCTGATGATGACAGGTTGTCGATGACGGTGACGTTTTCGCCGCGTTCGATGAGGGCATCGATTAGGTGTGTGCCGATGAAGCCGGATCCACCGGTGACCAGCGTGGTGCCCGGTGTATGTCGGTGGTTTTGGTCGGTCTGGGTCACTTCGCGGGCGCGGGCAGTGGAGGATGGGGCTGGAGAGATAGACGACAGGGGTTGATTGGCGGTTTCAAACGCTTCAAAGTTCAATTATGCGTGTTCGATGAGTCGAAACCCTCGGTGTGCGAATGCCGTTAAGAGGTGAAGGGATAGAATTGGCAGGCGTTGACCGTTTGTACAGATGGAGTTCAGCTATATGCCCGACGTGAAATTGATCGCTTCTCGACACTCTGCGTTTTACAGCCCTTTGATATCGCTGATCGCGGGCGGTTTTTTGGAGAAGGAAGGGCTGTCGGCGACGTATACGCCGGCGTCCGCAGGTCAGAACTCTGCGATCGAAGTTGCTGAGGGCAGGGCGGATATCGGCCAGTCGGCAGTGTCGGGTAGTTGGACGGCGTTGGATGCAGGGCAGAAGCCTCCGGTGGCGCACTTCGCGCAGATCAACGCGTTTGATGGATTTATCGTCGCAGCTCGTGAGCCGGATTCGGATTTCACTTGGGAAAAGTTGTTGGACGCTAAGTTTCTGTATGTCCACGGCGGTCAGCCGGAGGCGATGTTGCGGTACGGGTTGCATCGGGTTGGGATCGATCTGTCGGATATCGAGGGGATTGAATCGCCGGGTGGAGACGAGATGATGGAGCAGTGGCGGAATGGTGAGGGCGATTATTTCCACGAGCAAGGGGCGTTTCCTCAGCAGCTGGAGCATGAAGGCATCGGGCATATCGTGGGTTCGATTGGCGAGATCGTGGGTCCGACGGCATTCAGCAGTCTGGTTGCGCGTTGGGACAGCTTGGATTCGGACATGGTCAAGGCAGTTACACGGGCGTATCGGGCGTCGAGGGAGTGGGTTAACACGGCGGATCCGATGGAGGTTGCGGAGGCTGAGGAGCCGTTCTTCCCGGGGATGGCGGTAGAGGGGACGGCTGCTGCGGTGGCCTACTACCAGAAGTTAGGAAACTGGGATGGGGATATCGCTATTCCGCGGGATCTGTACGATTCGGCGTTGGATGTGTTTGAGCATTCAGGGATGGTGGGAGCGCGTCATGCGTATGAGGATGTCGTGGTTGCGCCGCCTGGGGCGTAGCTGATCTGCGCGCTTATTTTCAGGATGGGCTGTGATTTGAGAGGTGTTGGATGGGTTGGTGGTTGTTTGGTGGCCCCGCTCCCACCCCGGGCATCCCCTGCGAGCTTGCTTCGCTTGCTCGCGTCCCCTTTCGCGAGGCGAAAGGGGACGGGTGGCGCGTTTGATCCTCCCTTTCGGGGAGAATTCTGATCGACGGATTGTTCTTCGAACCATCGCCGCGTCGTTTGGGTCGCGTGCGATAGTTGGTTTGAATTTCACTTAGTGTCCAGCACCGCCGACGTCGCCAGACCGTCGGCCCTCCGGGAAGCATCGTCAAGAAGATCTGCCCCCGTCATCGCTCGATTGTTCCTCTCGCTAGTTCTGTAGCCTCTTCCGCCCAGCGATGCGGAAAGACGTATGCCGGATAAAAGGACTCGTTCGCTCGGCCCTTGAACAGGCATCCCCCGCGCACCCCCTCTGAATCTCCCCCTGAGAGGGGGAGGGTAAGGAGGCGCGCCCCCTTCGATTCTCGAAAGGGGCATCGGTGGTTGCCGTCTGGCTCGCTTGTATAGTCGGAGTCAGCACTACCGCTCCGCATCCCGAGCACTACAGCTACAACGGCCTTCGTAACCGGATTGTGGCAGCGTTTCGCCCGTCTTCCTAGGCTTGTGGCAGGACACCGCCGGCGGGTCGTGTGTTGGCGACCCCGTGCTACCCCGCTCGCTGCCGTACTACATTCAATTGTTCTTGCTACGTCTCAAAAAGGTTTGCGCGCAACCCGTCTCGACGCGGCGATGGTTCTTTTCAGGCGCCTTGGCCGGTTGTCAATAAAGCCGGTCTCTGCGCTTGTGGTAGATAATAATACAAATGTAGCACGAAAGTCAAGTCTGAACCGCTGATTACGCTGATTTTTGTGATGAGCTGTGATTTGGTGTTGGTTGTTTGGGTTGTCAGGGCGACCACGGGGGATCGCCCCTACGCATCGTCCCCGGGCATCCCCTGCGTTCTTGTGTCTGCCTCTTGGGCTCCGCGTCCCCTTACGCTGAAGCGAAGGGGACGAGGGAGTTGATTTGCGGTTTGCCGCGTTGCGATCAACAATAGGGAGTACGTTCGGAAACGACCATGGGATCGAGTCAATTGCGATCTAAGTGGCTGAGCGAATGACACATGGTATCGTTGTAGTAAAATAACCCAACAGCAAGAACGGTAGAAAAGGGAGCATTTAGTATGTATGGACGAAACAAACCCAACTTCGCATTGATTGGCGTAGCTGCCCTAGCGGTGGTCGGACTTATTGTGATGTCGATTTTGAGTTCAATTTGGAGTGCTGTGAACGCGCGCGCCGAGGAACTTGTGCGACTTGAACAATATCCAGACGTGACATACGCTATCGGGCCAGCGTTGGTTGAGGTAGTTATGGTACCCGTGATGAGCGTTGCCCTTGTCGTTGGATTTTTCGGCGCTGTAATCTTTGTGGCCTGGAAATGGATCCAAGGGTTTGCTAGGCAGTTTTAAGCTGGTTCGCGGATGAGGTTAAGTTCTAGGAGGCGTTCGAGGATGGTGTCGTCGTCGAGGTCGGCGGGGTCTTCGGTCCATCCGTACGCGTCGAAGACGGCGCGGTCGAGTTGTTCGTGGAGTTTTTCTAGCCAACGGGGGTAGTCGTTGTAGAGGTTTGTCAGTGTGATGTGGGCGCGTTTATGGGCGGGGATATGTGTAGGGTTAAACCACGTTTCTCGATGGTCGTCGAGGATTTTCGCGGCATCGGCAATATGGTGCATTTGCTGGTCGGTCGGAACAGGCAGCGGGAAGGTTTCGAATGATGTCGTGTGCGTGTAACGGAAACCCGACTCTCGTTCCCTCAGTTGCGTTCCCATAGCCAAAGACCAGATTTCGTGGGGTTTCGAGTGAAGAACGCCCCAAAAGTAGTCATCGTCACGGGCAAAGATCTCAACACCTGTGTCCGGCAATGCAGGTGCATGGATCCATTTGAATATGCGGTGCTTCGAAACCCTTGGCGTCGCGATATAACGATTCAAATCTGCTATTGCTTTTCGCATAGCAGGTCTTGGACGTTGATGTAACCACCAGCGAACGTCAGATGCACTACGCATTTCGGCACGGTGTGGTTGAACTTGGTCTCGGAGATACTCGTACGGGGTCACGTAAAGCATGGCCTCGTTTTCGGACGTGCCAACACCAAAATCTATGATTCGCATGTTGCGTGGGCGACCTATGATGTCCTCGGCTTTGATGAATGGCTGCAATACGTCGGAGTTCGGTCTTCCGTTTGGATTAGGGTTTTGATCCCAAACCACAGCTTCCTGTTCAGGTACCTCAAACTCGCCTAGCGGCGTCACACCTTGAAACGCGATGCCGACGTTTGCCACCAACCTACGTGCCTTAGTGATGTCGACGTGGCCTGAAGTGAGATTGGCGAAGATCTGTTTTGTTTTGAGGCCATCCCAAATCTTGTCGGTCTCTGTTCCGTCGTCGAACCCGACCATCGAGATGTGGACCGCGGCGCCGTCAAGCACCCAATTGCGATCGGAAATGGCGAAGAAAATGTCGCCGGATTCCTTTATTTTGCTCAGCACCTGACGCGAACTCCCGCCACGGATTGACTGGGTTGCCAGTAATCCAGCCCGCAGCGCTTTGCCATCGGCAATTTGGCTTCGGGCATTTTCGAACCAATAGGTGCAAAGGTCGGCACCGTTGGGGACATTGTCGCCCCAGACCTCGTAGATTCGATCTACTACTTCGTCGCCCATTTCCTCGCGCATCCTTTTGTTGCCGAGGAACGGCGGGTTTCCGATGATGAAGTCGACTGCGGGCCACTCGGCGGGTTTTGGTTCGGGGCCGGCGTTGTCTACGATTGCGTCTCGGCATTCGATGTTTTCTATGGGATCGAGGATGGGGTCGCGATCTGCGACGTTGCCTACTCGGGCTTCGTTTTGGATGTGACCGATCCATACGACGACGCTGGCGAGTTGGTGTGCGTATTCGTCGATTTCGATGCCGAGAAGTTGTCGCGGGTGAATTCTGGGTAGAGGCGGATCGATTTGATGGTCCAACGCCCATACGATGATCTCGCGTTCGAGTCCGTGCAAAAGGTTTAACGTGACATAAAGGAAGTTTCCGGATCCGCAAGCCGGATCGAGGATCCGAAGTTCACCGAGCTTGTCGAGGAAACTTTGCAATTGCTGCGTCGCATCCTCGGCATCGGCCACCCGACTCTCGGATTTGAGCGCGTCCCATTCGCGTCGGAGCGGTTTCATCACCACTGGTTCGACCAAAGTTTCGATGTCTTGGCGCGAGGTGTAGTGTCTTCCGTGTTGAGCGCGTTTTTCGGGGTTGTAGATGCGTTCGAAGAGCGTTCCGAAGATTGCGGGTTCGATTTGTGACCAGTCGAGCGAATCGGCTTCGCGAACGAACGGCATGATCCCAGTAACGATCTCGAGATCGTGCTTGGTGCCGTCGAAAAGGCCACCGTTGAATCGTTTGATAGGCGGTGATGCGATGCGGTTTCCCTCGTTCATCCAGTCGAACAGTAGGTTTAATCTCTCCGAGAAGACCTCAGCGGGTGAGTCGCCGACTTCTTGGGTGTATTCGGTCATCAACTGCTTCTTGAGCAGGCCCACGTCGCTGGCAAACATGCAGAAGAGGAGTTGAGATAAGAAACGCGCGATTTCGAAGTCTTTGCCGGGGTTGTATGTTTGGAGTTCGTCGGAGATGCTCCAGAAGACATCGGCGGCGGCCTGTGTTAAATCGTCCGGGGTGTTGGATGGTTTGAGGTTGCCGGGTTCGTAGAAACAGTAGCGGAGGACTTGGTAGATGGAGAGAGGTGATTTAGATTCCTTGCCGAGGGCACTTCTACGATTGGCTTGAGCTTCGATGTCCACCAGGTCATCGAGAGCGATGGTGTAGGTGTCGGAGACGGTTCCTGTGAAGTTGGTGTGGATGCGGATGGTTTGGAAGTCGGAGACGATCAGCAGGGGCGGGTTTCCAAGGCTGTCGCGGTATCGCAGGGCTTGGTTGTATGCGTCTTCGAGACTTTTGCCGGGTTTCTTGTACTCCATTACGAAGCGTCCGCGAAGGAACACATCGGCAACGCCGTTGCGGTCACCCGGCGTTGGTGCGGGTTGTTGGAACTCGAAATCGTGGTTGTCGAGGTCGTCGGAGGGGCTCAAGTGTCCGACGATGTCGCAGAGTTCGTTGAAATGGGCTTGATAGTGCTGAGGTTCGGTGCCTTGGTAATTGGCCCACTTCGCGGAGAAGATCGCGGATTTGACGCGCGCTGCGTCGGGTGCGTCCCGAGACGGGTTTATCGGTTCGTCGAACAGCAGCATCGGCTGATCTCGTAGGACGTTATCGGGGTTTGTGGATCCGTTGCTCAAGGATCGATGGCGTGTTGACTTAAGTGCGAAAGTTCGTAAGCGTTAATTTTCGCATGTTGAGGCGCGTTGATTCGAGTTGGTTGGCGAGATGTGGGATTGATTAAGTTGCCCTGTTTCCACCCGGGCGCCTTCTGCGGGCAGGGCGGGTTTGAAACCCGCCCCTACAGCACGCGTCCCCCTCTGATTCTCCCCCTGAAGGCGGGAGGGTTTGTGCGGCGAAGGGGACGGGAGTAGAGGTATTATTCAACCCTCCAAACCAAGTTCGCGCCTTACTTCATCCTCTGTAAAGATGTCTTCCTCGCCGTTGCGAACGCGTTTCAGGACCTCTGCGGCTAGGTAATAGTCTTCGACGTCATCGATGCTCCGTTCGATCATCTCCCGGATGTAGAAGGATTTTGTGCGTCCGGTCTTTTCGACGATTGAAGCAAGGCGGTGTTCTGTGTCGGGGGAGAGTCGGATCGAGGTTGGCATGTCAGTTTCCCGTTGTTTCGCTACGTGTAATCCAAGTATCGCGCGGAGTTGTTGGGATGAAGCGGTATGTGCCCCCTTTGCCATCGGCATTTGCCCCGTGAACGAGGGCAACCATCCACCCTTCGGCCTCCCGTTCCCCCTCACCCTAACCCTCTCCCACGCAGGGGAGAGGGGATGCCCGGATTGTCCTCCCGTCCTGGGGATACCCCTGCGTTCGCTTCGCTCGTGCCCCCTGAATCTCTACCTGAAGGTGGAGGGTTTTGTGCGGCGAAGGGGACGGTTTAGCGCGAGATTTCTTGGACGATGTTTACGAGGGGTTCGCCGCGGGTTAGGCGGTCTAGGTTTTGGGCTACTGTTTGGGCTCGGCGGGATGCGGTGCCGTAGGTCGCGCCGGAGTGGTGAGGGACCATGATGATGTTGTCGAGTTCCCAGAAGGGGTGGTCGGATGGTCGCGGGGCGTCGGTAGCGGTTTCGGGGTATTGGTACCAGGTGTCGATTGCGGCGCCAGCGATGGTACGGTTTTTGAGGGCGTTGTAGAGAGCTGCTTCGTCGATGATGTGTCCGCGAGCGGGGTTGATGATGTAGGCGGTGGGTTTCATCAGCCCGAGTTCGTGTTCTCCGATTAGGCCGTGGGTTGCGGGTCCGAGCGGAGTTGATATGAGAACGAAATCGGCTTCGGAGAGGACGTATTCTCGGGCGTGTTTTCGGCCTCCGATGTATTCTGCGCCATATAGTTCGCCTTCGGCCCTGTCAGCTCTGCCGGCGGCGATGACTGGCATGTCGTAGGCTTGTGCGAGTTTTGCGACTCGGCGTCCGATGGCTCCGAAGCCGACGATGCCGAAGGTTCGGCCCATGAGTTCGCGGTAGACGCCGTGTCGACCGGGCCACATCTCCCATGATCCGGCGCGGAAGGTGCGATCGGATTTGAAGAGTTCGTGGTCGAGTGCGACGGCGACGGACATGACCCACTCGGCGATAGGCGCTTCGTGGTGGTACGCGTTGGCGACGGTGCAGCCTTCAGGGACGGCGTCGGGATCGATGCGGTCGTAACCTGCGGCTGCGATGAGGATTGCTTTGAGGGAGTCGGCGGCAGCGCCCATCTCTTTGGTGAAGTCGGTACCGATGTAGACGTCAGCGCCGATCAAGGAATCGGGTGGTGCTTTGTTGTCTTGGTACTCGGTGAAGACCCATTCCACGGGTTCGGTGACGGGGAATGGCGCGACGTTAGGTTCCGCGTTGGGGCGGCGGTTGACTACTACGCGGAGTTTGGGAGGCATGGGGTGTGGGTGACGATGAAAGGTTGGTGCATGGTGTGGCACCAACCCCGCCCTTTGGCCCCCGTTCCCCCTCACCCTAGCCCTCTCCCACGAGGGGAGAGGGGACTAGTTGCAACGGATGGGGGTGTATCTGGGGACGACGTCGTAACTTAAAACGCGGGCTTTCCGGAGGACCAGTTCCAGTTGTCGGGTGGCCAGACGTTTCGGCCTCGGCGGGCGCCCATTGTGCCGGCCATGGAGGCGTCGCGGCGCTCTTCGTCGTACCAGTCGGCTACGGTGTCGCGCCACTGTTTGATGTGGGGCGTTGCGACGTGGTAGTCGAATGCGGCGGCGTTGGCGTATACCTCATAGAGGTAGAGTTCGGTTGGGTCGTCGACGTTCTGGTAGACGTCGAAGCGCAGGCAACCGGGCTCTTCGTGTGTGGAGCCGATGCCATCGAGTGTCACCGCGGCGATGAAGTCGTCGACTTTGTCGGCTTGTACGTATTGCGGCGCGTGGATGACGTGCAGTGTGCCTTGCTGGAAGGCGGGGTCATCGACGGCACCGGGTCGGTATGCGTCCCAGTCGGCAGGGCCTGCGGGGTAGACCGATCGGCAGAAGGAGACTTCGGGCGGCTCGGAGAACAGGTCGGCAGATGCGTCGCGCCACTGGTGGAAGTGGTACGCCAAGGTGTGGTACTGAAAGGCTGCTTCGTCTTCGTAGACCTCGCAGAAGGCGAACTTGGTCGGGTCTTCGTCGTCTTGGATGATGTCGAAGCGATAGCAGTTGGGCTCGCCGAGGACGGATCCAACGCCGTCGCCGATGGACGCTTCGATGAAGTCGTCGATCCGGTCATCTTTGACCTTCAGACGGACCATTAGGATGTACATTTGGTTCTCCTGGTTGGTAGGTGGGCTTTGATTGCCGTAAGTGAGTATATCGCGGGAATGGTCGATTCCCCCTCCTTCAGGAGGGGGTTAGGGGGAGGTCAGTGCGTTTGCTCAGCACAATCGCGAGTCTCCCGCTAATGCATGTTAGGAATCGTCAGTCTGATTGGAAGATGAGTTGTCGCCAGCACCATTCCTGCCGAGAACCCGCAATAATACTGAGCCGATCGGATAACTTAATGCCGCCCCGAACCCGAGGAACCAACCTATTGCTGGTTCGCCTAGCATGATTGCCAGCAATCCGCCGGCGATTATCACAATTATGGTGACTAGGCGGTACGCAGATGCCCACTTCAGGTTGTGGGTCACCGCTTGAGATTCGCGTTTTTCGATTTCTCGCTGGTGGGCGTTGGCGGTCAGCCATTCGCGAAATGTGTCTTCAGCTGCACTAGGGACGATGCGCTCGTAGTGTTCGAGGACTTGTGGCGGTGGCCCTTCCCATGAGTAGCTGACTGATTGGCTGGCGATTATCGTGACGGAATCTTCGTCGTCAGGGACAGGTGACGGTGATTCCGGCGAAGGATCGTCTGGGGTCAGCATTGTTCAATTTCGTCGGCCAACTCACGGCGCTGGTCTTCGGGTAGCGCGTCTATCCGCGACTTCAATACGCGACTCAAGCCGACACCCATCCGTCGCCATGCTTGATTCCAAACGAAGTTTACGGTTTCTTCAGGACTCATTCCGGTGTCGAAGGCTGCGCGCGTCTCCTCTTCACTCCACATCTCGATCTCCATTTGAAACAAAAAAGCATCATTGGGATGCATCGACAACATGCGATTGACGATTGGGTACGGAGAGACGAAAGTGGGGCTCGAACGCTTGGCTCCGTTCTTGCCCGACGGTGATTTACGAGATAGTTTCATATGGTTCTTCGATATCGGGTTAAGTGTGTATGTGTGACTTTAAGTTAGCAAGTAATCCTTGTTGCGTCAAGCGGCGCGAGGATTGTTCGTTCTGCGTTTTCGCGTAGGTTAGCCCCGCCCAAGATAAAGCTGTTCGTTGGGGATTACGATGGCTTCTAGCATGTTGACGTCTGGTGGGAGGGTTGCCATTAGGAGGGCGGTGCGGGCGATGTTTTCGACGTCCATCATGGGTTCTGGGCCTTCGTCTCGGCCGGAGCCGGAACGGGCGTCGGCGCGGCGTTCGACCATGGTGTTGCCGGGGTGGAGAGCGGAGACGGCGATGTTGATGTCGCGGCCTTCGATTGCGGCGGATTGGGTTAGGCCCCAGACGGCGTGTTTGCTGGTGGTGTAGACGGCTGCTGAGTGGCGGGACCTTTGTGCGGCGATGGAGCCGATGTTGATGATGCGTCCGCCGCCTTGGGGTCGCATGATCTTGAAGGCTTGCTTGGTGCAGTAGAACATGCCGGTGACGTTGGTGTTCATCACTCGTAGCCACTTTTCGGAGGAGAGCTTTTCGATTGGGTCGCCTTCGACGGAGCCGGAGTTGTTGACGAGGATGTCTAGTCGTCCGTGGGCGCTCATGACTGAATCGAAGACTGATGCGACGCTGTCTTCGTCGGTGACATCCATGGAGAGAGCGGTGACGGTGGTTCCGGATTCGTCGGAGATTTCGTCGGCGGTTGCTTGGAGGCGATCGAGGTTGCGTGCGGCGATGGTGACGTTCGCTCCGTTGTTTGCGAAGATGCGTGCGATGCCTTTTCCGATACCGGTGCCTCCGCCGGTGACGAGTGCGATTTTGCCGTCTAGGGATTCTGCGCTCAAGTTGGTTCCTCCGTTGCGTTCAGGATCTGGAAATTTCGGTTTTGCTGGGTTTGGTCAGGAACGATGTGACAAGTGCTAAGGCTACAATCCCTGTGGCGAAGAGATACGCGTATTTCCATCCGTCGAGGAATGCTTGGCCTGCTTGGGGTGTTTCTTCGAGTTCAGCGAGGGGAACGTTGTATCCGCGTGCGATCATGATTCCGGCGATGATTGCGGTGACGACGGCTTGACCGGTGACATTCCCGAGGTTGCGAGTGAGGTTGATGATGGCGCTGACGAGTCCGTACGACGACCGGGGCACGGAGCCCATCGTCGCACTGGCGTTGGGCGCTGACCATGCACCTTGGGCGAGGCCGTTAATGAGGGTTACGACGGCGATGTAGTAGAGCGGTGTGGTGGTGCTGAATGTGGCTAGGGCGATGCCGGTGAAGATGAGGACGACGAATCCTCCGACCATAAACGGTCGGACGCCGAAGCGGTCGGAGAGTCTGCCGAAGACTTGTGCTCCTATCCCCATGCCGATGGCCAACAGCAGCATAACGCCGGCTGCGTAGATTTCGGGCCAGCCGCGGAAGGCGACGAGGAATATGGGCATTAGGAACATGGTTGCGGATGAGCGCATGAAAGCGAAGTAGCGAGTGAGGATGGAGAACTTGAAGACGGTGATTTTGAAGAGCCGGAGGTCGACCATCGGGTGCGGGGTTTTGAGTTGCCACCAGATGAAGACGATGACGGTTGCGATGCCGGTGAATGCTCCTGCGATGATGATTGGGGAGCCCCATGCGAGGGCGAATGGGTTGGTGATCGTGAGGATGATGATCGCGGTTGCGACGGCTGAAAGGATGGCTCCGAGCCAGTCGTAGGGCGGTCGCTCTTCGCCGGAGAATGATCCGATGCGTTCGTCTTTGAGGATGTATAGACCCCATAGGAAGGCAATGGCGGTAGGGATCGCCATGAAGATGAAGAGGGCTTGCCACGGGAGAAATTGGAGTGTGACGCCGGAGACGATGGTGCCGGATGCGCCGCCAATGGCGACGGCGGTGGTCTGGCTGCCGAGGGCTTTACCGCGTTCGTTAGCTGGGAAGACGGATGTGGTGATGGCGGTGGAGACGGCTTGTCCCATGGAGCTGCCGAGAGACATGATGACGCGGGTGACGATGAGGAATGGGAGGTTGGTTGCAAACGCGCACGCAATTGCGCCGCCGCCGAATAGGACCATACCGATGAGGTGGAACTTTTTGCGTCCGATCATGTCGGCGACTTTGCCAAGCGGGACCATGAAGGCGCTGACGGTGAGGGATTGGGCGATGACGAGCAGGGAAGCTTCTTTGAATGTGACGCCGAAGTCTTCAGCGATGGCGGGCAGGGCGAGGAATACGATGCTGAAGCTCATCACCATGGTGACGAGGGAGAGTCCGACGGCCCAGAATGCGCGCCATTTGTACCAGGCGTTTTCGGGTGCGCCGGGGTCCCACGCTGGCGTCTGAGGCGCGGGTTGCGCGATGGATTGAGTGTCAGCCATTAGGGAGTGCGACGCAGGAGCGTCGGCGAGTCGAATGACACTAGAGTATCGCGCAATGGGAATGCCGCGTATCCGGCGGCGGCGTACAGCCCTCCTTCCGCCCCGTCAGCCTCACCCAGACCCACTCCCATCAAGAGACCCTTGCAAAACCTCCCCATTGATGGGCAAGGTGGAAACGCGGATCGTCTGGGGCTGCTTGTCGAGGTTGCTCAAACTTCCCCGATGGCGCGTACATAGCGCAATCTGGCCTCACTCTACATGATACAGCATATCATATAAATACTTATTCTAAAAATACACACAAATAAGAAATATTGTGATAGGCTGTACGATACTGCGCTCCGAAACGGGAACGCACGGATCGCCTAACTTGGCGAGTCCGACTCGGCGAGTCCGTCTTGGGCGTTGGACGATAGGAGGCATGTTCACCATGTTCGACACCGGAAATGACGGCAGCAGGATGCATCGCCGGACGCGGTCGGCGATGCCCGTTTACCCTTCCGTCAATTGACACGCAAGTGCTAATCTAGCCCTCCGCATCTCCGCGGTCGTCCTCCTCAACGCCGCGCTCGTGGATGCGATGCAGGGGAAATGTTCGAAGCGGAGAGAAGTGCGTGGGCAGGAAGCGTGTGTTTTTGCTGGGATTGAAGCAACACGCAACCAAGCGTTCGAGTCCTGATCGCCCACACCTCGTCCCAGCGAACCGACAGTTCACGCGCTACAGTCGCGCAGTCCGAGATAGATAGAGGAGTAAAAATGTTTAATTCAACGAATGTTTCCAAAGCTATGCCAGCATTGGCACTTGTGATTGCGGCCTTTTTGGTCGCTGTCGCTCTTGTTTCATCGCCAGCAACTGAGAGTGCCGAAGCTCAATCATGCGCTTTTATAAATGGTATTACCGTCGACGGAGCGAGCGTCACGAAGCAAGGGAACACGTATACGGCGGTGCTGGATGGTTCCAACGGCAACCCGGAAGTTACGGTCAAAACGAACCCGAGTCGCTCCGCACATGGTATCTTGATACCTTCCCATGTCAATGTTTATCGAGAGCCATTTTGGAACCTTGGTCACTCGAAAGTTCCGGTGACGAAATCTGGTGGTTCCTATGTCGGGGATCGTTCATCTACTGTTAAATTCGGCATCGGTGACAGCGTCGGTGTTTGCGTAAACGGTGATTGCGAATCTGATGAAGAACGTAAAGAGCGGATACGAGCGGTAGAGAACGGCGAAATACCTGAAGACCATTCATCATCTGGAAATAAGGGGCTACGGGTTACAAATCAACGCCCCCCGATGCTGCCCGGCGAGACACGTACATTGAGGATTAAGTCCCACGCAAAGGGGCCAAGCAACTGCGGTGTTGGTATCACCATGCTTAAGGTTGTCTATCCAACGGCGGAACCTAGTGTCCAAGGTGGTAAAGATGGATTGGGCGCCAGTGGCGGTGAACCCGGCGGATCAGTGCCACATGGTCCACGATCAGGTCAGACGCCCAACCAAAACCAAGGTTTGACGCCGGGCGAGTCTCCCGACACCAAGAAAGACGGCAATGGTGACAACAAAGGAAACTCCGATCCGCCTCCATCTGGCGAGACACCGCCGGATGACGAGAACCAACAGCCTGAACCCGTAGAAATCACTCCGCCAGAGGAGCAGGCATCAGATCAACAGAAATTGAGCGGGCAAGCGCCCGAGGAACAGAACACGCAAACGGAGGAACAAGAGACGCCGCCAGAGGGACAGAACACGCAAACGGAGGAACAAGACGCGCCGTCTGAGGAACAGAACACACAAACAGAGGAACAAGAGACGCCGTCCGACGATCAGAACACACAAACAGAGGAACAAGAAACGCCGCCCGACGATCAGAATCAACCGGAGGCTAATGGCGATGGCGACTCCGGATCTCAACCGCAGCCCCAGCCTGAACCCGCACCGGAAGGACCTGAATCAAAAGCCGAAGCAACTGTCGAGACGCAAGCACGTCCACCAACGGCAGAACCTACTGTCGAACCGACAGCAGAACCCACGCCGGAACAGAGCCCCGAGGAGAAGCTAGTCGCCGCGATCGCCGGCGACGATGGCTGCGTCAGTCAAGACGAACGCTCCGCCGGAGCAACACGAATCATGAACTCCCGTTGGGACGAAATCAACCAGGCAGCAGCCTACAGAGCGCTCCACGCCGCCTACTGCTAGCGAACCGCCCGCGCCCAACGCGACATTTGCAAAACCCGAGTCATTCCGCAGCCCCGTCATTCCGGCGAAAGCCGGGATCCAGAGGGGCAGGGGCTTAACGCGGTCGTTTCGCACAACCTTTGTCCTTCGGACATTTCCCCGCGGAGCGAGGGAAACCCGGATCGTTCGGACAGTTCCCCCGTGATCGCGGGAACCCCTGATCGTCTGGGGCCGGCGGTTGAGGTTGTGCAAACCAACCGTAGCGCCGATCCCTAGTGGCGCCTGAACGACCGCCCTTAGTGGCGATCCCTAATGGTCGCCCTGCCAACCAATAAGCCCATAACCCGCTATACCTTTCTCCAACCACGTCGGCGCGCCGCAGGTTTCTCTGGAATGACACTTCGCTAGTGCACGTCCATCTGTTTGAGGCGCCAGACGGTGGCGATGTTGCTGACGATGATTACAGCCACGAGGGCGATGATGGCGTATTCGATGGGTGGTAGTTGATTCGATCCGGATGCGGGCGCGTCGATTAGGTTCGAGTTGAGTTCTTGTAGCACGGACAGGGTGTTGCCGCTGATGCTGACGTATTTGAGGCCGGGAATCGCCGTCGAGATTAGCGCTTCAAAACCGAAGACGTAGACGATGCCGAAGACGACGGCGCGGGTAGTGAGTGTGCCGACGAATGCGAAAAGTGAGGTGAAGGCGAGAGCTCCGATGACGATGCCGAATGCACCGATGATGGCTGCGGAGTAGGTATCTTCTTCAAAGACCAGGAGTATGGATGCGAAGGTGCTGACGGCCAATGGGATGGCTACGATCGCTGCTGCCGCGAGCATCTTGGGAATGGAGATTTGCCATCGTGAGATGGGGGAGAGCATGAGGTTGGTGAGGGTTCGGTCTTCGATTTCATCTGCGAAGACCGGGGCGGCGACGATGAGAGCGATCAAAGGTAAACCGGTGTTGAAGATCAAGCCTTGGATGAAGCCTTGAGTCACATCGCCGTCCCAATCTGTGCCCAGAATTTCGCTGATTATGGCGATGGCGAGTGGGATCGCGGCGAGGATCAGCAAGATCGCGAGTCTACGGATCGACATCGACTGTCGGATCGCGAGCATGAAGATTGTTTCTGCGATTGTGCCCATCAGCCTTCGACCAGGTATGAAAAGACGCTCTCCAGCGAGTCGTCGATTGGTTGGAGTCTTGTTAGTCGGATGTTCAGTCGTTGAGCGAGGGCGGGTAAGTCGAGTTGCAGGACGGCGACGTTTGTTGTGAGAACTACGATTGAGCCGTCGGGGTCGAACTGTACTGAATGCACTGCTGGCAGTTTGGCGAGTTCGCCGCCTAGCTGCTTGGGCTCTGAACACTCGATTTTGACGTGGTAGGGTCGGTCGTCGAGAGCGGCGCGGATGGCGTGGAAGTCGCCTTGTGCGGCTAGCTTGCCGTTGACGACGAGGACCACGCTTTCGCTGACTTCCTCAACTTCTTCCAAGATGTGGGATGAGATGATTACGGAGCGTCCTTCATCGGCGGTCTGATGGAGGATCTCTTGAAAGCGGAGGCGTTGGGTTGGATCTGCGCCGTTGAGGGGTTCATCGAGGATTAGGAGTTCGGGGTCGCCTACGAGCGCGGCGGCTAATCGGATTCGTTGGCGCATGCCGCGGGAGTATGTGGAGATTTTGCGGTCGAGGGCGAACGACATGTCAACGCGTTCGATGGCCTGGCGCAAATGGTTTTCTTCGCGTCTGAGGTCTTTGAGGCGTGCGGACAGACGGACGAATTCGAGGCCGGTCATGAATTCGTATGCCGACTCGTTCTCGGTCATGATGCCGATGCGTTTGTAGACGCCGTGATCGGTGCGCGGATCGGTGCCGAGTAGCCGGACTTCGCCTTCGGAAGCAGAGTACAGGCCGCACATCATGCGGAGCAGGGTTGTTTTACCCGCGCCGTTGGGGCCGAGAAGTCCAGTGATGCCCGATCCGATCTTAAGGGTGATGTCGCTGACCGCTACGACGTTTCCGAACCATTTGGAAACGGAATCTAGCGACACTATTGCGTCGTTGCGGTTGCGGGTGTCTATGTCGGTCATGGATTGCACGGAACTATCTCTGTCTGGAGTAGAAGCGCCATGTTGCGAAGATGGAGACCGCCGTTAGCAGGACGATCCAAGCGATCGGAAAAACCATGTTGAGGTTGTAGGTTTCGTTGTAGTTGCCGAAGAATATGGATGGAATGATGCTGGTGTTGACATCGATCAAGTTGACAAGGGCGATTGGGTCGCTGACGGAATCCGGGGGATTGAAAAGTTCGACGATTAACCCGGCGAAAGATGAGATCATGATGACGCTGATGACGATAAGCGTCGCGATCATTCGGCGGTCAGTCAATGAGCTAACTGTGAAAGTGAACGATGCGGCGAAAACGGCGAATACTGCGCTGTTGCCCACGAAGCGAGGAATATCGGTCCAGTTGTCTTGGATGTGTCCGAGGGAGTCAGAGACGCCGATGAGTAGACCGACCCACAAGGTGATGTGAGGTAACAAGCTGGCGGCGATGAGAAGTGCGACAAGTGCGAGCCAACGTGCTCCGAGGTAATCGATGAGTGTGATCGGCCTGACGAAGTAGAGATGTATGACGCGGTTGCGACGGTCAGGGCATATCAGTTCAGGTCCGACGAACGCGGCGAATATGAGGAGGAGGAACCCGATGACGCCGATCAGGTCATCGTGGCTCGGCAGGTCTACAACCTCTGCGCCTTCGCCCGTATCGACTTCGAACCCTAGCTGTTCGAAAAACGCGGCGATGGCGGCGAACACGAGGCCAGTCAATATGGCGGGTGAAACTACTAGCCAAGGCAGGAATTTTGCCCATCCGCCACGACCAATGCCCATGCCGTTTTTGACGCCGTCCCAGAAAATCGTCTGCCAAGCGCGACTACGTCCTTCACGTTCGCCTTCATAAGTCTGGTAACCGATGTCGAAGACGGTGCCGGTGCGTTCGGTCTGTTGGTTGGAGGTCACGGGTTATGAGCGAAAGAGGTCGATAAGGGCGCGCTGGCGCGGGCCCATGCGAACAAGCCGTGCTTCGGAGGCGACCAAGGCGTCGCGGATATCGTCGAACTTCGTCCCGTCAACGTCAGGTATCGATATTGCGACGCCTTCGGAGGTGTGTTCGATGTTGCGACCTGACAATTCAGCGGTGAATCGATCGCGGTTGTTGGCGACCTCGACGTAGATGAGTTCGGTTTCCTCGGTGAGCGACTTTACGTCGGCAGATTCCTTAACTTGGCCGGCGTCCAATAGGACGATGTTGTCGCAGGTGCGCTCGACGTCTTGCATGAGATGCGTCGAAAGGACGACGCTGATGCCGAATTCGCGTGCGATGCGTCGGATCAGATTCAGCATCTCGGTCCTGCCGGTGGGATCGAGCCCTGCTGTAGGTTCGTCGAGGAGGATCAACACCGGATCGTGTACGAGGGCTTGGGCGAGTTTGACGCGCTGTTTCATACCTGTGGAGTAGCCACCTATGGGGCGGTAGCGTTCCTCAAACAGCCCGACGTGGCGCAGGGTGTCGGCTGCGAGGGCACGCGAGCGCGACGGCGGAATGCCGCTGACTTCAGCCATGTGCGTCAGGAAATTGGCGGCGGATTGATTCGGCGGCAGGCAATCGTGTTCGGGCATATATCCCAGCCGCGTGCGTGCGTCGGAATGGCGAGCATCGGCACCCATCACGAGGGCAGTGCCGGAAGTGGCGTCAGTGAGGCCGAGGAATATGCGAATGGCGGTCGATTTTCCAGCGCCGTTTGGACCTAGGAGGCCGGTAATGCCCGATCCGACGGTGAAAGATGCGGAATCTAGGGCCTGGACGGAGCCGTAAAGTTTCGTTAAATCGCGCGCTTCAAGCAGGTGAGTGCGCGCATCGAATTGGGACATGTGGAGATGGTACTCGGACGATTTAAACGAATCATCATACTTTCAGCCGATAAAACTCGATCGCGGTTCGGCCAAAAATGTAATCGGATTGCTCTTCGGGGAGGTTCTTGAGAATTTCGCGTACGGTTGCGGCCCAGTTGGGATACGTGGTGCCTTGTGTTGATACAGGCCAGTCGGAACCGAACATGAGGCGGTCGACGCCAAACATGCCGATGACGTGGTGGACATATGGTGCTAAGTCGGAGGTCGTCCAGTTTTCCATGTCGGCTTCGGTGGTCATGCCGGAGACTTTGCAGCGCATGCCGTCAATGGATGCGACTTCGCGGAGGCGAGTGAGCCAGGGTTCGATTTCCCGCTCTTTGATATTCGGTTTTGCGATGTGATCGATGACGGCGCGGAGGTCTGGGACGTGTTCCATGATGCGCGGGACGAAAGGGAGGTTCCAAGGGCGGACTAGGAAGTCGTAGCAGAGGCCGCGCCTCTCAACCTCTTTCAAACCCTGGATCGGTGCGTCGCCGGCGAGCCAACCGTGGTCTTCATCCATCTCCCAGAGGTGGCGCACGCCTTTGAAGTATGGGTTTTGTTGAAGGTCGTCCAGAGTTTCGCCGACGTCAGAGTCGCTCAGATCCACCCATCCAACGACTCCTGCGACGAAATCGTTGTTCTCCGCGATCTCGAGGCACCATTTCGTCTCTTCAACGGATGCGTGGGCTTGGACGATGACGGTTTTATCGACACCGGCTTCTGCGAGCAAGGGGCGCAAATCGTCAGCGACGTAGTTGACCCGTAACGGGCTACCTTCCGGCATCCAGTCGTAAGGGCGGAGGTCTAAGTCCCAGAAATGGTGATGGCTATCGACTACGGTCATGGTTGGAGTTGTGTTGAACGATTGTCACTGACTTGTAGGGGCAGGTTTCAAACCTGCCCCTACGGATAACGGGCAGAAGCGTTAAGTGGAGCGTGAGCCCCCTTGTCCTACGGACATTTCCCCCGCGAGCGGGGGAAACCGATTGCTAACGGGCGATTGTCCCGATGGCAGGTTCGCCTCTGATGGCGGTTCCGTGGCTACCGGCAAAGTTGGCGTCGCCGAACCATAGCACGCCGTCTTTCTTCGATAGACCGTGAATGAAGGGGTCTTCGGGACCCATCGTCACTCGGTCCATCTCCGCGCCGGACTCTTTGTTGTAGAGCACGACTACGTTGTCGGTGGTGTGTGCGCACCAGATGCCGTCGTCGCCTTCTAGCGCCATGCCGTGCAAGCGCTCGAGTTCAACCTCGAACTTGTGAACCACTTTGAAGTCGTCGGACGGATCGACGAGGATGATGGCCTTTGGGCTGAACGCGGTGACCCACAAGAGGTTCGCGTCGTGGTCCCATTCGATGCCGTGGATTCCGCCGCCGTCCGGAGTCCGCCATCGATCGACGGTCTCGCCGGTGTCGGGATCGATTTTGATCACGTAGCCGAGATGCGTGTCGGTGCTGCGGTAGGGGCGGGATACGGTGGTGCCGTTGGATCCGGTCCAGATGTGGCCATCGCCGAAGGTGATACCGGAACCGTTTTCGGTCGCGGTGTAGACAGTCTTCAGGACTGTGCCCTTCTCGTCGATGACGTAAACGTTGTCGGTGAGTTGGTCCATCACGTAGAGTTTGTCATCGTGCCACTGCAAGCCGTTAGGCATTTCGCACGGCGATGGGATAGTGGTACCAACCATCGACTTCGCGGCTGTCATTGTCATATTGGGATCTCTCCGATCGGAAATTTCTGACGGGTCGTTAGTGCAAGTAGTTTAACCCGAAGATGAATCCATTGCGAGTGACGGGCAATCGCTTAACGATGAAGCGATGTCGCCCAAACGATGTCGCCCAAACGATGTCGCCCAAACGATGTCGCCAAAGGTAAAGAACGCCAAAAAGCGGGTGTGATAGACTGTGAGGCGTGAAGGTAGACGGGTTTGAAGCCCCCGATTCAGCGGGGCGATCGCGTAAAACACCGAAAATCAATCGCACCCGTGCCTCCTGTCGCCTACGGAGAAGATGTTCGGACGCTTTGCTGCAAGACCAATTCGCAGCTGTGAAACTTCATCAAGACAGAAATCAATCAGGAGGATGCGGTTGACATGAGAAGGAAAACAACTGATGCAAAACCAAACGACAGGGAGTACCGCGCCGCGGCGCGTGATGATATTTATCGACGGCAGTAATCTGTATCACGTACTGAAGCAGAACACTGACAAAAGAGACCTAGATTATAAGAAATTTTCACAAAAACTCTGCGGTGACAGAGAGCTGATCCGGACCTATTACTACAACATCCGCCATGAAGATCCCGACAATCCGCGGCTAGCTGAATCCCAAGACCGATTTCTCCACTCGCTTTACGAGACCGAATACCTAGAAGTCAAGCTGGGCATCTGGAAACAGCGCGGTCAAACTATGGTGGAGAAGGGCGTCGATGTCATGATCGCCGCCGATCTGATATCCCACGCCTACGAAGATCACTACGACACGGCGATCCTGGTCAGCGGTGACGCAGATTTTTACCCGGCGCTTCAGGTGGTGAAAGACACCGGCAAACAGGTTGAGGTCGCGGCATTCGATTCGAACCTCTCATCGGAAGCGGCAAGGTTTTCGGACTCGATCATCAAGTTCAACAAAAACTACTTCGACGACCTTTGGATGACGGCGGGCCAGAAGAGCAACAATATCCGCACCGCCGAGAGGCGGAAACGAGTTACCGACGAAGCGGCGTCGCCAAACGGTGAGGACAAAGGCGCGTCGAAGTCACAAAACGACTCTCGCAAGCCGTTCACTCACCGCTACGCGGACCGCCGCAGCGCATACGGCAAATCTTCTGCTCGTGCATCCTCTAACGGGCACTCAGCGCCGAAACCTGCGAATAACGTGCGTCGCACGGAAAGCAGGCGCCGATTGGCAACCGTCAGCCAGAGCAACTCCGCGTCTTCAAACAGAAGCCTTCGCAGGGGGTTAGCGGTCGGCTCGAACGCACGCATCACGCCGCCGGACATCAAGAAAAGTGGCAACAACGCGGAACAGGGCAGTAACGGACGCGCTTCGGCTCGCAATCAACGCCGCGAATCTTGGGTTTCGCGGATGTTCAAATCGCGCGAATGATGCGATCAATCCCGTAGGGACTTTCGCAAATCCTCGCCCGCCGTCCGCAGACGATCCGGCTTTCACCGGAATGACATGGGCGGGGCGAAGGTCTCAGTTACGCCGGAATGACGGGGGTTGCGCAAACGTCCCGTTGGGCGTTTGAAATCTGCGTGAGCGGAGATTTACCAGTCAGCTGCGACGATGCTGCTGGACGCTTCGAGTATGCGTACCTGCGCACCCGACTTGAAGTCCATTGCGAAGAGGTGGAACTTGCCGTCCGTATCGGCGCGGAACAGTATCTTGTCTCCGCCCAGGGACCATTTTGGATCGGCGTCAGCGATACGGTTTTGGGTTAGGCGTCGGTTCACTTTTTCGCGCGCGTCAACCGCGTAGATCTCGGCATCGCCGTCACGTTCGGTCACGTAAATGATGTGTCGACCGTCGGGCGCCCACTCGAAATCGGTCTCATCGCCGTCGTGGTCGGTCAATGCTTTCGCTGCGCTTGGCCCGTCACCAGTATCGACCTCCAATGCGTAGATGTCGGTCGAACCGTCCTGTAACTTCCGAGCGAAGGCGACGCGTTTGCCGTCGAACGAGAATCGTGGTCGGCTGTCTTCATAGTCGGTGAGTTGAACTTCGTCGACGCCGTGAACTGATCGCTTGTAAATGCCTTGCGACCCGTCGAGGTTGAGGCACATTACGATCCACTGGTTGTCTCCCGACCAGTTGCCAAGTTCGACGTTTCCAACCGGTTCGGACACGAGCAATGTGGTTTTGTCGTTTTCGAAATCGTGGACAAAGACTTCGGTGCGCTCATTGTCGGCTGAGTTTGCCTGGTATGCGATCATCCTTGAATCTGGAGACCAGAAGAACTCTTCGACGCTAGCCGGCGCATCTGAGACGCGTTCCGGTTCGCCATCGCCGCGATGCCAGACCTTCAATTGGCCTCGACCGTCTTGGACGTCCGAGAGATAGGCAACTTTCTTCTGGTTTGGTGACCATTGCGGGTCCGACACTGAGTCGTTGATGACTTTGGTCTCTTCCCCGGCTTTGTCGAGTAGATACATGTGTTGGCTTTCGGTTTCTGCAACATAGGCCACATCATGGGCAACCTTGTTGTCACCACACGCTACCGACCACATGATCACTAGCAGCAACGCCGAAAAAAGGAAGGTTGACAAGTGTTTTTTGTGCATTTCTCTCGTAATCTCTTCTTGTGCAGAAATGCCGATATCCGATGAAGCGCCGACACGGAGTGCTGGGGCAATTCTGATTCTCGGAAATCCTGCGTAGCCGATTCAATGGAAGCCGGTGCAACTAAAATCGCATAACTAGACTAGCCATTCAGGTTTGGAGAGATCGAGATGAAGTTCGCGTTCTTCATGATGCCGTTACATACTCCCAACGAGAACCCATCGTTGGCGTTCGAACGCGACATCGATTTGATCAACTACGCGGAGAAGCTGGGCTTCGACGAGTACTTCATCGGCGAGCATCACTCCGCTGCATGGGAGACGATGCCGATGCCGGAGATGGTGCTTGCCAAGGCATCAGCGACTGCGACTCGGATCACTTTGGGAACGGGAGTCGTTTCGCTTCCCTTCCACCACCCCTTCCACGTTGCCGAGCGGTTCGCGTTCCTCGATCATCTGACCCGCGGTCGAACCGTACTCGGTGTAGGACCGAGCGGATTGCCGACCGATCCTCAGAGGTTCAAAATACCGGGCAGCGACCTTAATGCGATGATGCGGGAATCTACGGACATTATCGTAAAACTCCTTGAATCGCCGGATCCGATCACCTATGAAGGGAAGTACTGGACGATCAACGACATGGCGCTGCAGCTTCGTTCGTACCAACAGCCAAGATTGAAGCTGGCAACTCCTTCAGCTGGAAGTCCGCGATCGTTGGATTTCGTCGCGCAGTACGAGATGATGATGTTTTCAGTTGCCGGCGCCGGGCCGCCGAACGCGGTGCCGCTGTCTAGACAATGGGACGAAGTAATTGACGCGGCTGCTAAGTATGGGACGTCCCCTACCAAAGACGACTGGCGCGTAGTGACCTACATTCATCTAGCAGACACCCGCGAAGAAGCGTTCGAACAAGCCCGCCACGGTGCCATCCGCGACGTTCACAACTACTTCTACACGATCAACACGCCGAGATCATGGCTGGTACACCCGGACCAGAACCCGGCAGATTTGACGTTCGAGGAGATCATCGAGAAAAGGCGTTGGATCATCGGGACGCCGGATGACGCGATTGAACAGATCGAAGCGATAGTCGAGGAAACGAACGGCATCGGCGGACTCATGCTGACGACTCATGAATGGATGCCGATGCGCCACGTGATGTACTCGCAGGAGTTATTTGCGCGCTACGTGATGCCGCGCTTCCGAGGTCACACTGCCGACCTGGAGCGCGAATGGGAGCGCACCAAAGCTGATCGTGCGGCGGGCAGAATACCGACCATGTACGCACGCGAGGAAGAGGTTCGTGCCGATGACGCTAAGAGCAACGTGTTCGTGAAGATTTAGAGAATCTCAGCATCGGGCAAGTTCGCAATTTTGCGATCGAGCGTCAACGTTTCGCATCCGGCTTGCGAGCATCCCTCAGTGATCAGTCGATCGCACTTGACTTAGTCAAGATCATGGTCAATCCCTAAGCGACCAATAGTACGAGTAGCGCTCGGGGTATTGGGCCACGTTGTACGGGTCTGCTCGGTCCTGAGTTTCGTCAAGCCCTGCAACTTTGATAGGGCGACTGTTCTTTAATTGCAACATAACCCCATCGGAGTAGATTGCGAACACAATCTCTTCACCGGCTTGAGCGTCGAGTGCTTCGAGTACTTCGGTTGGTAAACCGATCTGACCGTCTGCCGGGACTTTGACTATCAATTTTCGGATTTTTGTGTCCATGCGTCTAACTGTAAATCGACAATTCTGAATCGGAATGATCAAGTTTCCGACGACGGGCGTTCTGGTTGCGTGACAATCGTGCGATCATAGATCGGTGTACGCGAAAAACGCTTCGGACGACAACACCGAAGACAGGAGCCCAACTGTGCCTACGTTAGAACAACTGCTTGATGAGGTCGACGCGTCTGCGGCTGAGATCGTGGAGCTTGAGCGGCAGATGATCCAGATACCGACGGTGAACACCGGTCAGATGCCGACTGGTAACGAGACGCCGTTGGCAGAGTTCATTCAAGACTGGTTTCACGATGAAGGCATCACTGAAACGCAGATCTTGGCGCGCGATCCCGAGCGGGGCAACATCATCGCCGTGTATCCGGGGAGCGAGCCTAGATGTCGGCTGATGTTCATGTCGCACACCGACGTGGTACCGGTGGAGGATGAGTCGAAATGGTCGTGGGAGCCGTTCGGCGCTCAGGTTTCAGGCGGGCGCATCTACGGTCGTGGTGCTTCGGATTGCAAGGCGTTGTTGACAGCTCAGATGATGGCGATGGCGATCCTGAAGCGCAACGGGATTGGGTTGAGGCACGGGTTGCGTCTCGTCAGCGGTGCCGACGAGGAGCACGGTGGACGTTGGGGTTTCGGTTGGTTGGCAGACAATCATCCGGAGTCTCTGGAGTCTGACTTCGCAGTGAACGAAGGCGGCGGCACTCCCGTTGAACAGGGCGGCGCGTTGTCGTATCTCCTTGGAACGGGCGAAAAAGGCCGGCTAGAGATCAAGATCACGCTGAAGGGTGAGAGCGCCCACGCGTCGGTGCCGTGGCAAGGCGTCAATGCTTCGGCCAGGTTGTGGCGCGTGTTGCAACGGATCGAGGCATACGAGCCGGAGATCGACACTTCGTTGCCCATATTCGAACACTTAAACGTATTCGGTGTGGAAGAGCGGCCGACACCTGAAAACATCGACAGAATTATCGAAGAGATCTGGGAAAACTCGCCACGGTTGGGTTCGATGTTGCGGGCGTTGTCGCGAATGGTGTGGACTCCGACGATTGTGAGCGGCGGAATCAAGTCGAACAGCGTGCCGGAACACATCACGATCACATGCGACGTGAGAACGCTGCCGTTCCAGACGGAAGAGTATGTTCACAACGAGATCGCGAAGACGATCGGCGATGTTGAAGGCGTCTCCTTCGAGATCGACTACATGTCTGTGCCAAACTCGTCGCCGTTCGAAACTGATCTGGCTGAAGCGATCAAGAAGGCACAAGCGTTGGCGGTTGCGCGGGACGATATCCGGTGGGTCCCGGCGGTCAGCAACGGTTTCACGGATTCTCGTTTCACTCGCAATCTGGGCATCATCACCTATGGATTCGCCGGTACGCATCCGGACGACGATCCGATGCTATCCAGAGCCCACGGCACGGATGAATCGGTCGGCATCGAATCACTCATCAGCGGAACGAAATGCATGATCGCGTTGGCGTGGGACTTGTGCGAAGCGCAGTAGACGGGACGTCGCAAGATGTCGTCGCAATCGCCGACGAGTTAGCGACGGAGCTGATCGCGGCCGGCACAGAAGAACGGGCGATCAACGAGAAGCGCTATCTCAAATCGGAGCTAGATCACTACGGCGTCACCGTCCCTGAGATTCGCAAGTTGGCGCGCCGTTTCGCGCGGAAGCGAAAAGACCTCTCGAAAAACGATTTCACACGTCTGATACTCGAGTTATGGGACCGCGATGTCTACGAGTTGCGGAAATTGGCTGTGAACATTCTGGCGGCGAAGGTTGCGTTGTTGGATGTTGATGACTTGGAGTTTTTGGAACGGCTTCTGCGACGTTCCTACACTTGGGCGCTGATCGACGATATGTCGTTCAACGTTGTAGCACCGGTTTTGAATGGACTTGACGATCCGGCGTCAATCAGGGGGAGATGGGCTGAAGACGAGGATTTCTGGGTGCGACGAACTGCTATGTTGGCGTTGCTACCAAGACTGCGCCGTGGCACTGAAGGTTGGGTTGAATTCACTACCTACGCCGACACCATGCTCGAAGAAAAGGAATTCTTCATCAAAAAGGCGATTGGTTGGATTCTGCGGGAGGTCTCGAAGCACTCGTCTGATCTAGTCGCCGAATGGTTGGAACCGCGAGCGCGGATCGCGTCGTCGGTAACGATGCGAGAAGCGGTCAAGTACCTGCCCGAACAGCAGAAGACGCAGTTAAATGAACTGAGAAAGGCAAGAGCCAAACGTTGAAACGTCCTAATGTGTTATTCATCGTCGCTGATCAGCTGAAATGGTCGGGGCTCCGCATGTACTCCGAGATCGGTGTCGAAACCCCGTCTCTGGAGCGTCTGGCCGAGCGCGGTGTAATGTATAGACACGCCATCACGCCTCACCCTCTCTGCGTCCCGGCGCGCACTTCGATGATGACTGGCAGATACCCGCACTCCACCGGTTGTCGACGCAACGAGACGCTGATGCCGCCGAGCGAGACCCATGCGTTTCAGTTTTGGCGCGACGCTGGATACACAACGGGTTTGATCGGAAAGAACCACTGCTTTGTCACAGAAGAGGATCTAGCGCTGCTCGACGTTCGATGCGATATGTCTCATGGCGGTTTGCCGCAAGGGGACTACGCGGGTGGTGTGCCCGGCACGCAAGGGATGGAGTGGGTCAGGCCCATCGATGCGATAAACCGCGCTCACGAGGCGAGGGCCAATCTCAGCGATAACAGACAGAGCCCGACAATCGCATACGCAGTTAGCGATTATCCGATTGAAGACTACGGTTCCAGCGTGATCACTGCACAGACTGAAGCGTTCTTGGACAAGGTTGCGGCGGGTGAATCGTTCGGGCGCGGAGATGTGGATTACGAGGCACGTCCGTTCGCTCTGATGGTCTCGTATCCCGATCCACATGAACCGTATGAGGCCCCGAGGTCATACGTAGACCAAATCCCGCCGGAGGAAGTGATTCTTCCGCCTAAACGGTTGGGCGAGTTTGACGAAGACGGTGGTACCGCTCAACTGGATGCCGCGCCTTACCCGTCGAGCGGGGCGATCAGCCCGGCACCGGAAGTTAACCGTGTTTTGTACTCCATGCTGGGCATGGATGACGACACCGAATCGGACATACGCGGGCTCGTCTCGGTCTACCTTGCGATGACGCGCATGGTCGCCGATGGCATCGGACGGATACTTGACAAGCTTGAAGAGCTTGGGATGTTGGAGGACACGATTGTTGTGTTCACCGCGGACCATGGCGACTTCATGGCTGAACACAACATGGCGGTGAAGGGCGGTGTGTTTTACGACTGTCTAACCCGAGTACCGTTGATTCTGTCGTTTCCCAAAGGTGGTGTGCCGTGCGGAGAGACCGATGCATCGATGGTGAACACCGTAGACATTCTGCCGACGTTGTTGGAGTTGCAGGGATTGGGCAGTTTCAAGGGCCTTGACGATGCATGGACGGCTTCACAATTGAAAACGGTTACTGGAGATACTGGCGCGACCACGCTTGGCGAAGAAGGCACGATCAAACCAGATTTGCTGCGTCGCATCCAAGGTAAGCCTCTACCCACAGCGACGGATTCACAACCTCGAGTCGCTGCCTACTCGGAATACGGTGCTGGCGGGCCACCGGTGACGATGTCTGACGTCGAGCAGTGCGAAAAGCCGTGGGGTTACCGAACGTTGATCGAGACGCTCTGGGGCAGGGAAGCGCAGGGTCGACGGAAAATAGTTCGGACGGTCGAGTGGAAATACGTCACCGACCCGATGGCTCAAGGCGCTGGAACTGGTGAAAGCGCAGACCCCGAAGATGAGTTGTATGACCTGAAAAACGACCCGTGGGAGCTCTACAACGTCGCACACGATCCGAATAACGCTGCGGTGGTTTCCGAAATGCGGCGACTGCTGGCGAATTGGATGATCGAAACCGAAGATAGCGAACCCGTCGAGTTGCCACAAACCATCGGACGGTTGCGCACCGCTCCGTCACATCAGCGATAACGACGCACGATCCTGCGCGATGGAGACCTTTGCAAAACCCACATAGAGGCGATCCCTCGTGGTCGCCAAGGTCGGTGCGCGTAGAGACGAACCCTCGTGGTCGCCCAGAGCGGTGCGCGTAGCGGCGATTCCTCGTGGTCGCCCTGGGCAAGCGGGTCCCCCGTTAACAGCGACCTATCTGCCCCTTTCGCCCAGCGAAAGGGGCGCGCACGAGCGCAGCGAGTGTGCGGGGTATGCCCGGGGCAGGACGGAAGGGCTGCCCCCGCTCGCAGGGGAAATGTGCCACGCAGAGTAACTACGGCTACGACGTGGCAGAAGGACGAACGGCGCGCGCAGTAACCGCATTACCCGCCGCCCTATGGATGCCAGCGCAAACGTGACCATTGCAAAACCCACGTAGAGGCGAACCCTCGTGGTCGCCCAGGTCGGTGCGCGTAGCGGCGATCCCTCGTGGTCGCCCTGGGCAAGCGGGTCCCCCGTTAACGGCGACCTATCTGCCCCTTTCGCCCAGCGAAAGGGGCGCGCACGAGCGCAGCGAGTGTGCGGGGTATGCCCGGGGCAGGGCGGAAGGGCTGCCCCCACTCGCAAGGGAAATGTGCCACGCAGATCGTCCGTTTCGCCAATCACCTCTGAAACTTCGCGGCCCTCTCACCAAGTTCCAAGTCCCCCATCCAGATCTGAAGAACGCGGCGTCGGTGGATCGGATGTTGAACTTCCCGAGGAAGCGGGTGTGCCCGCCTCCGGGCCGGACGCGGCTGGCGGATTGGAGCCCGGTCTTGCTCGCCGCAGCTTGATCCACGTGTATGCGATCCAGGCGAAACTTGCAAGTGTCAATGGGATAGCCCATTCGTAATACGAGGCTGTTCCACGATAATACACATAGCTTTCATATGATTCTCTGGTCCGCTCAATGAAGCCAGGATTACCAGAAACTTCTTCAATGCTTATATAGTCTAGCAATCCTATCAAGAGCCAGATCATTGCGAAAACCAACGGAAGGATTGAAAAACCATGTATGATGCCTGCGCGATGGGCGCGCCACAGATAAACGAGCGAGTAACAACAGGTAATCGAAAGCACCACTATTGCAAGCAATGTTTGTACCGCTTCGTAGGGTCGTTGAGGATACAGTGATATCTCTGAACTGTAGTACACGAACTTCGTATTGGCTAGATTGTATATCCAAACCAAGCCAGAACCAAACAGCCAGAACAAATGGATATAAATGTAAAACAAAAGTCTTCTAAGTTTCAAGTTTCCGTATTTCCCTGTTTTAATTATGAGGTACGGCATAAACAGTAGTGAAGAATGTATGGCGGAAATGACAGCGGCGCGCGCAGATGAAAGTAAAGATCGATTTCGCACGAAAAACTCGCCGATCGCCACGAACGGCATCAGCACCAAACCTAGCAGAGCAAGTGGAAAAAATACTATGTATGTCGAAAATGCCATAAACATCCAGGAAGCAACAGCCCCACAGACCCCGCTTCTATACCAAGCATCACTGGTGACACAGAATCTATCGTGGTTGTAGGCGCTTTCCAGGCCATAAAAAGCTAACGTCGCTATGGTTTCGAAGATATCAGACATGTCGGAACAGCCCCCCTGCAAACGGTACTTTGTTGATCACCACCGTCACGGCCCCCTCACGAATCCCCACGTCCCACATCCGGATTTGTAGAACGCGGCGTCGGGGCATCGGATGTTGAACTTCCCGAGGAAGCGGGTGTGCCCGTCTCGGGAGTGGACGCCGCTGGAGGATTGGTGCCCGGTCTTGCTCGCCACAGCTTAATCGACGTGTATCCGATCCAGGCGATGCTGGCAAATATCACCGGCAACGTGAGGTAGTAATACGGGGATAAGGTTTCGTATTCTTCATTGCGTCGGTTTTCCCAGTAAAAGGAACATTCGGGCAATCCAAGGAGAAACCAGACCAATGCGAAAATGAATGGGGCGATTGAGAAGGAAGCTTCGATCTCCTGACGATGTTTGCACCAGAGATAAATGAACGAATAGGCGCAGGCGAACAAAAGCACGATTACTGCTATTGAGGTTATGATCTCTTCGTTATGAAGTTGCCGATAACGTATCTGCGGATCCTCTAAAAAGATCCAATTCTTATTGGCCAAATTGTAAATCCATATAATGCCGGCTCCGAACAGCCAAAACAGATGTATACCAACGTAAGACGCGATCCGTCCATCTCTGAAGCACGATCCGCCTTTGAACCTGTGCAGGAGGTACGGAAGAAAGAACATCAGAGAATAGAAGCCTGCGACGATGGCGGCGCGTGCAGATGAGAGTAAGTTCATACTGCGCTTAAGACGACAGAACTCTAGAACCAAGACGGCAGGTGCAAGCAATATTCCTACGATACATAAAGGGAGAAGAACTAGATAAGTAAGCGCAGCAGCCAAATGCCATCCTTCGCCAATTGGACATAAGACATGTTGCCATATGAATGCATCGCTGCCACCCGCCGAACAGGTGGCTTCAAGATTGTAACTGGTTTCCGTCCAGATATCGGCTAGTTCGACTATTGCATCTAACACTTCACGGTCCTCTCACCAAGCTCCAAGTTCCGTATAAGAAGCACCTCGCGACTTCGTCTGAAGGCAGATCATGTTCTTCGCCTTGCTGCTCTCTGAAACCGACGAAATTTGCGTCGATGATCCCGACCTTGACTCCGTCTCCGGTGATTCCCGCTTCGTGCCAAGCGTCCGCACCGTGCCACCGGGCGGCATCGTTTTTTGTTGATGCTTGAGCATCGCATTGTAATGCGGAATCTTCTTCGTCGTGTTGTAGCGAGTTCGTGCTTGGAAAAGTGCCAGCTGGTTCTGAGGTAACACTGGCAAGTGATTTGTCTGGTTCTGCAAGATGTTCAACCGTGATCAGATGAACACCGCGTATCTCGGACAATGGACCGAGCAACGACAGAGGAACGTCGGCTACTATCACGTTTCGGATATTTTCGCGTTCGTATTGATCGAAGCTAGTGATGCTGTTGCGTCTGAGAAATTCGATTATGCCCGCGGAATTTGCCAGGTACTCAATGGAAGTGTGTATTTTCACATGACCATAATGCGATTGACCAGAATTGACGGCGGCTTCATATTCGCAGACCAGCAACTCTAGCGACGGGCCCAGTTTCGGGTAGTCACAGGTAGGTTCCGATGACTGTCCATAGGACGGTACAGCTTCATCATCGGCAGGTACACGACAGATGCGTGGACCCGTGTCGTTTGGTGTAGGAGTAGCCGTTGCAGTCGGCGTCGGCGTTGATGAACCATTTGCGGAAACGGTGCTCTCATCTCCTTTCCAAACGGTCGAGGATGATGTGACGGGAATACCAATCTCGATCGCGATCACGTACTCCACTTCCGGCAGTTCCGACAATTTTCCCAGCAGAGGCACAGGAACGAACGCGGCTACGTAGTATCCGTAGTTGACCCAAGGGGCCACTGCGACTCCGTTGGCGGCCAGGAACTCTATGACGACGTCCGAAAAGTCACCGTATAGGCTTATTCCTACATAGATCGTTTCATAATCGCCTTGATCAGCAATCCCGTCTGCGCAGTCTTCTTCATAGCCTCTGAACGCACCGTCCAATCTGCCCCTCAACTTGGGGTAATCGCGCGGTGGTGCGGATGACGCACCAGTTACCAATTGCGATGGAGGTAGACACGCGGATGTGGGAGTGGGCATTGGTCGAGTTATTGAAGTAGGAGGTGTCGGAGTAGGTGTAGGCGTGGTGGTTGGACTATGGGTAGGCGTGGGTGTGTTTGTAGGTGTCGGAGTAGCCGTTGCCGTCGGCGTGTTCGTAGGAGTGGGCGTCGGCGTGCCGGAACCAGAAACCGAATCCTCGGACTCACCACTATTAGGCGAGACTGGCATCCGATCGGAAAAACCTGCCGGTTCAGGAGCGATGTAATATTGGATGCTTCTTACACTTGGCAGCTCCGACAAAGGCCGGAGCAGACGAATAGGCAAATCTACTATCACGCTTCTCAGGTGGGATGACACACGCACCCTCGCGACCTCGTTGCGAGACAGAAAATCGTTCAACGCTCGTCCCGATTGCGAAATTTCCCCACGCAACCCTATGATCGCTTCTATGGACGCATCATGCCAGTAGTCATCGGCCTCTCCGCGTGCCAGCGCCTCGTCGTAATGCCTGGCTAACATAGCCATGAAAGGGCTCAGCACAGGGACTTGGCCGGGATCGCTCGCCTGCTGGCCCGCGGCTGGCGGAACAGAGTCTGGTGCATGTGATACCGCAGGAAAGCACACAGGGGCCCTCGGAGCAACAGTCGGAGTTGGCGTGGCAGTTTCAGTCGGTGTCGCAGTAGGGGTATGCGTCGGAGTGGGCGTGTTCGTAGGAGTTGCAGTCGGCGTCGGTGTAGGTGGATCGCTCCCATCAGGTGGCGTTGTCCCTACCGACGTGAAGGTGTAGGTCTTGGTCGTCGTGCCGTCCGCAGCCACGACCTTGATCGCGAGCGTGACCGGCTTCGCCAGTGTCGAGACTTGCAGGTAGAAAACTCTGCCGTTGGCCCCGTCGACGGGGTTGAGGCCGTTCACTGTCACCTTCGCTTCGGGAGCGGAAGTTGACACGTTCAGGACGATCCAATCGGGGTCGCTGAATGCGTCTGCTGGCCGCACCTGGTAATACGTCACGGACGGCGAGAATGCCGGCTCCAGCGAGCCGCCACCTAGGATGAACGTGATCTGACTAAGGTCCGCGTTGGAAGCCCCGCTCTGTCCCTGCGCCGAAGCCGACGACAGACGCGACACGACCGCCAGCGATACCAGTAGCGAAGCCGCGATGACAACGAGCACCACCAGTGAAACGAACGTACCAGACGACTGTTTTTCCAAAATTTGCTTCATACTGAATCTGTATCTGTGTTGAATGAATGCGATAGATTCGCAAGTAACCATTACTTGGATATAACTGCATCACCATACCACAAATTCGACCATGAACTTAGCGCTGAACGAAACGTTCAAATAACTACGTAGAAACATCTGCGATGACGACCCGATTGCCGCGATGGAAAATGGGCACTGTCCCCTTTCGCTCAGCGAAATGGGACGCGGAGCCCAAGAGACCGACACAGGAACGCAGGGGTATGCCCGGGGCGGACGGGCGAGGGGCAACGAGAACCCGTAGGGGCGATCCCTCGTGGTCGTCCTGCCAACCATGCGTAAGGGCGATCCCTCGTGGTCGCCCGGGGCGGCGGGGCGGCCGGGTTTCCCCCGCTGCGCGGGGGAAATGTCCGAAGGACAAAGGGGGCGCGACGACCCCCGCTACAGCTCCAAATACTGGCACCACCGCTGATTTCGAAAAAAATCTCAGAAAATAGCACAAATGAGCCAAATCATGTGTATCATTAAAGATGAAGACTTCAGGCAGCGCCGTGCTGACGAGTGCGGACACCAATCTAGCCGATGGACGAAAGGGATAAGCGTTAGATCGTGAGAGCGCTACACGACAAAAGCGAGTACACGGGGTCCCGAGAGGGTAACCCGGATTCGCGTGTAGGTTCGAGCGATCTCTGGCGACGCCCCTCAACCGAGTTGGAGCCGGTTGCAACGTCCGGAGGTTCCGTTCGAAACGATCGAAGTAACAAGTCCCGGTCGCCGAGGGCTAATGCACCCGCGGCTGAACGAGCCAGCAGACATCACCTACCCGTCGCAATGCGCCGGGAACGCAACTCCTTATACTCCCTTTCCGAGGGACCGTTGCATTATCCCTGTGAATCCGGCGAAAGCCGGAATCCAGAGGTGCGCGGCAACAAGGTGCGAGACGCGAAACGAGTGGTTCCCAACCCATCCGACGTGTCGTGCATCCCTCCCTCCAAGGGGAGAATCAGAGGGAAACGCAACTCCTTCTCCTTCCCTTTACAGGAGGAGATTCGGAGGGGGGCGCGTAGCGGATGTCTCGCCAAGGGCAGGGTAAGCGGTCGTGAATTCGGCAGACGTCGGACCCTTTTCGCCGAGGGTCGCGGCTACGGCACCAGGATGTGCAAAACTACCCGATGGGATGCGACCGCGCTCAAACTCAAAGTCGCAACCCGGGCCCACGGTCTGGCAACGTGGGCAGTGACCGGATCAGGGAAGCTAGCAGTTCAACACCTCGCACAAAGCGGCGACGCCTGATGGATTGCGACCCCACGCGAAGGGTCGCAATCACCTTCAACGGCAAAAACAAAATCCAGCGGAAACCCCTCCGCCATTTCAACGCGCCCGCCGGTATCCCCTCTCCCCTCCGTGGGAGAGGGTTAGGGAGAGGGGGATCGGGGCCAAGGGGAGTGGCGGCTGACGCACCGAACACCAAGTGTCGAAAGTCATGCAGTCGTCCCCTTCGCGCAGCGTAAGGGGACGCGAAGGAGCGAAGCGAATTCGCAGGGGATGCCCGGGGTGAGGGGCGCCCGCCGGTATCCCCTCTCCCCTCCGTGGGAGAGGGTTAGGGAGAGGGGGATCGGGGCCAAGGGGAGTGGCGGCTGACGCACCGAACACCAAGTGTCGAAAGTCATGCAGTCGTCCCCTTCGCGCAGCGTAAGGGGACGCGAAGGAGCGAAGCGAATTCGCAGGGGATGCCCGGGGACGGGGAGGGGGGCGGCCCCCGCCCGCGGGGGAAATGTGCCACGCAGAGTAACTACGGCTACAACGTGGCGGAAGGACGAAGGGGGCTCACAGTGACTCCGTCGCCCACCACTCACGCCATTTCAACGCACACCGTCCCCTTCGCGCAGCGTAAGGGGACGCGAGCCCTTTTCACCCTCCCCTTCCAAGGGGAGATTAAGAGGGGTCCACAGGGGATGCCCGGGGTGAGGGGCAACCGCCAGCATCCCCTCTCCCCTCCGTGGGAGAGGGTTAGGGTGAGGGGAGCCCGCCAGCATCCCCTCTCCCCTCCGTGGGAGAGGGTTAGGGTGAGGGGGAAGTTGGCCAAGGGGAGTGGCGTCTAGTAAATGCCCTTGGGCTCTAACCCTAGGTAGAACTGACCGGCAGTGTCGTAGTGAGTGGGGCGTCCTTGGATCTGTTGCCTGATGGCATGGACATCGTCGAAGCAGCGCTGGATGGTGTTCGATTCGAAAATAGCGGTTGAGCCGCAAATCGTGTAAGCGGCGTTGACGACATCCGCAGCGGTGCGAGTAGCGTGAGTTCCGGCTAGTCTCACCTTGATCCGCTCAGATGTGGGTAGTTCATGGTTGTCGATTACGACCTGCCACATCTCGGAAGTCGCTTCCGCCAAAAACGCGCGAGCCGAGTTCCACTGTGCCTCAGCCTGCCCAATTGCGCGTTGTGTAGTCGCGTCGTCGCTTACAACCGAAGACCCTCCGTGTTGGATCTTCCGCTTCGTCAAGTCAATCGCAAAATCGAGGGCCGACCGCGCGACGCCCAATGCGACGGTGGCGAATCCTGAAGCGAACATCGGAGTGGTGTGGATCACATATAGATGGCCCGGCTCGCGTGATGGTTCGTTGAGTCCGTAAGAGCGCTCTGCGGGAACGAAATGGTCATCCATCACGAAGCTAAGGCTGGCGGTTCCGCGAAGTCCGCCTACGAACCATTCATCAATCACCTCGACTTCAGATTTCGGGATAAGGAACGTCCGCATCTCCTTGGTGTCATTGCCATCGGCGTCGTGAACGGGTGCCAAAGCCGCGATCCACGAGGCGTGCGAAATGCCGCTGCTGAAGTCCCAACGACCGGACAATGTATAGCCGCCATCGGAAATGACCGCTTTGGTCCCGGGTCGCGGCGGGCCGTTGGTAACGACGTTGCGCGGATCGCCCCAGATCTCTTCTGCTACGGCGGCGCCCACCCGAACGGCGTTCGTCGAAAAGACATTGTTTTGATTAATGCACCAACCCACGCTCGCGTCGGCCTCGGCATAGAGGCGAACGATCTTCAGGAAGTCCGGATGGTTGAGTTCCGAGCCACCAAGTGACTTCGGCAACAGTAGCCGAAAGTGGCCCGCCTCGATGATCGGCCCTAAGATATCCTCGGGTATCCGACGTTCTTGGTTGATCCGGTTTACAGCGGGCGCGACCGTCGACGCGAGATCGCGGGCTTGGTCGATGAGGGTTTCGGACGTCGCCAAACTGGGTGTGTGAGTAATGGGTTAGGCGAGTTCTTCGGGAACGACGACATCCGGTTCGAGCTCCAGCGGATAACCGGGGAAGAAGTCGCGCCAAGGTTCGAACTGTTCGACGAACTGCATACCGTGTTCCATCGAAGGCAGATTCTTTATTGACCGACCCGGATCGTATCCCATGGTTTTAGCCATCGCTTCGATGCCGCCGCGGCGCGTGTGCCTAACGCCACCGACGTTGAATGCATCGCCATCGTCGTCTTCAACGATTAGGTCGAACCCGCGTCTGCGTTGTCTCCAGTAGAGCCTCATAACGTTCCATCAATCGATTGTTTCAGTCGGAGCGAGATACGTTTTCACCCTGTCTAGTATCGCATTGCCAACATCGTATTTGGTCATCAGTGGCAAGGGTTCGACTGAGCCATCTTGACGGACGATGTCAACGCGGTTGGTGTCGGTCCCGAATCCGCTGCCTGGTTCCGTGACATCGTTGGCCACGGTGAGCACCGCACCTTTGGCCGCCATCTTAGCCGCGCCTTTGGTCGCGGCGTCGCCGGTTTCTGCCGCGAAAGCGACTTTAGCCAAACGCGGTCCCGTCGCCAAAGGCATCCAATCCGCGATCGTTTCGAGTTCCATTTTCATGGTATCGGCATCGCGTTTCTTGATCTTCTCACCCGCCGCGGATTTCGGACGAAAATCGGATATCGCGGCTGCCATCACCAATACATCGGCATCCGAGCAGGCCGGCACTGTACCCTCGCGCATTTCGTCGACCGTGCTGACGTTGATCGTTTTGATGCCCCACGGTGTTCGCAAACCGGTCGCGGCGGAGATCAGGACAGTTTCGGCCCCCCGATCGCGCGCGGCTTCGGCGACGGCATAACCCATCTTGCCGGTGGAATGATTGGTGATGACTCGTACCGGATCTACGGGTTCTCTGGTTCCACCCGCGGTCACCACGACGCGACGTCCCGCGTAGTCTCCGTAGCGAGATCCTATTGCAGCGCGTACGGCGTCCACGATGTCTGACGGCTCGCTCATGCGACCTTCGCCGACCAATCCCGACGCTAACCGGCCAGACTCTGGGCCGACAATCAGTGCTCCGCGTTCACGAAGATTGGCTACGTTCGATTGCGTTGAAGCCGCACCAAACATGTCGGCATCCATAGCCGGCGCGACTACGAGTGGTGCACTGGTTGCGAGGACGGTGGCAGTGATGGCGTCGTCAGTGATGCCCAGAGCGAGTTTGGCTAGCAAGTTAGCGGTCGCGGGGGCAATAACGATGCAGTCGGCATTCGTGCCAAGTGCTACGTGATCGATGCTGATCTCGGAGTTCTGATCCCAAAGTGAAGTCGTAACAGGATTGTGGCTAAGCGCCGCGAACGTCGTTCTACCGATGAAGCGTTGCGCCGACTCGGTCATCACGACATCGACCCTTGCGCCTAGTTTTACGAGTTCGGAGGTGATGTAAGCAGATTTGTATGCGGCGATCGAACCCGCGACGCCTAAGACCACTCTGCGGCCTTTAAGCGGTAGCTGTCCCAGCGTGTTCATTGTCCCGGGATTGTTGACGCAACGGATGGGGTGGGCAAACCGGCCGTTCCGATGAAAACCCTACTCTCTCTCGATGACGAACTGTTGCGGCAATTCGCTGACCGTTTCTCCAGATCGGAACCCCATCACCGTTTCAAAACAGGTTTCCACGTCACTTCGACTTAGTTCCGTCGGGGCGTCGATCTGGAGACTTTCATCCCCTTCGACTCTGACCAATAGCCGAGACCCCAACGAAGAGCGGTAACGGAAACCCAAGTTCCAGAAACGCGCCAATTCGATCTCAACCGACCGCGCGCGCAGCGTCAATGCATCTTTGGTGTTGAAATCAACGCCGATGCGGGATCGCTGGAGGGTCATCTTATCGCCGTCCCAGCGATAGTGCGCCTCCATGTGGAGGTAGTCGTTGACAAATGGTAGGCAGGCGTCGGGATCGGGTCCTGCGTAGCTGCGAGGCCCAATAGTGAATTTGACGCCGGTTATGCGATTGCTACCGTGGATAACGCCGTAGTTTCTGAGATCGATCCCGGCGAGCGTTATGTCAGTCAATTGATCGGTGGGCCAGAAGTCCTGCGAGCGCCAGATCCACTCGACTCTTCGGTCTTTAACGGCGATCATGTGGTCGAGAAGCCTGAATTCATCGTTCTCGATTACATGGTGAAGCGTCATGCCGTTGCGTTGGCTGCGTTCGTATTCGGTAGGGCGTAACTTTGAACGTGCCCGTTGGACGTAGAGATCAACGATCTCTTCTAGAGTGGGTTTGGTTCGCTGAGCCACTGTGCGTGCCCGGATGTGAATTGGAATCCTGCGCTGGCTAAGATGCTAATTCACGGAATGCGTTTGGCAGATATTTGATGAGGTCGCCGGCGGTCATGGCGTAAGGTGTCAGGTCTTCACGTGCGCATCGGCCGCACAAGGAATGGATGAATACGCCGAGCGATGCCGCATCGAACGGATCGGATCTTGCTGCCAATCCGGTGATGAGCCCTGCAAGTACATCGCCGGTCCCGCCGCGTGCCAACGCGTTGTTCGGCTGCATGTTGACGCGCAGACGGCCGTCCGGCGATGCGATCAACGTAGTTGCGCCTTTGAGGATAGCGATGCAGTTGAAACGTCGCGCGGCGGTTTCGACGGCTCCAACTCGATCGTTCTGCACCTCGTCGATCGATATCCCTAATAGTCGTGACATTTCGCCGGGGTGCGGCGTGATGATTAAGTTGCCGCGGAAAACCTCCCACCAACGATCCATCGTCGAAACCAACGTTAATCCGTCGGCATCAATGACAACGGTGCAGTCGTCCCATATCGTTTGGTCGAACACAAGCCGCCCGAGCAGTTCACGTGCACCGGAAGACAACCCGACGCCGACGCCGATCAATACGGCATCCATGTCGGGGATGCGCTCTTGAAGCGTGCTGTAAGCAGGTTCCGGCAACACGCCATTCTTATCCTCTTTGAGTGGGATGTATGTAGCTTCAGGTACCTCGCCAGCCACGGCCTGATACGCGCTAACAGGAGTAGCCAATGCGACGAGGCCGACTCCGCTGCGCACGCACGCTCGTGCTGCAAGGGAGGCTGCTCCGACGTAATTGCTGGAACCCGCCAAGAGCAGTGCTCGACCGAAGTCGCCTTTGTGTCCAGTAGCTGAGCGATCTGGTACCAGAGCGCGCGCCAAGTCGAGATCGTTGACTTCGCGCCGGACGTGTCGGGTTAAATCGGGGGGTATTTCGACGTCGAGAACTACGATTTGATTGCCGTAACGCCGATCCCCGAAACTTGCAGCAGGTCCTAACTTGTGCAAGCCCATGGGCAGACACACGTCGGCGGGCAACCCATTTGGATCGAATGACCCGCGATCCGGATTGGCTCCGCTCGGAACGTCGATGGCAACGATCCTCTTGCCGCTAGATTTGGCCACCCGAAATAAGGACGCGATCGGTTCTTCGATCGGCCTTGAAATGCTGAATCCGAACACTCCATCGAGAATCAAGTCCGTTTTGGCGCATAAGTTTGACAACTCATGCGCCGCCGTGCTTCCACTCAGCTCGACGACTGTACCGCCAGCAGCGACGAAACTGGATATCAAGAGATCATCGTCACTTCTAGGCAACACGGTGGCGACGATAGTTTGCACGCCAGCATCAAGCAAGTATTTCGCCGCGACGATTGCGTCACCGCCGTTGTTGCCCTTGCCAGCAAGCGCCAAGACTTGCGATTTGGGTCCGGAGTCACCGAGATCGGTCAAGACCCATTGTGCGATCGCCTTACCGACGCGGCCCATGAGTTCTTCGAGCGAAATCTCTCCGGTGGCGAACCAGCTTTCCTCGATCGCCAGCATTTCTGCTGCGGTGACGATTTTCTGCGAGGAGTGCAAAGTGTGTTGGTTCACGGCCGCCAAGCGTCATCGCGCGCTTCAAGCACTACCGAAGCGACCGCGAAATCCCGCGAGTGACTCAGGCTTAATGCGATGCGTTTGACGCCCATCCGTTCGGCACGTTTGAGAGCGTTGCCGTGGAGTGTGATTTCAGGTGGGCCGCCGCGCCGACGAGTGACTTCGATTGATTTCCAAGGAATCCCTCGGACTCCTGTGCCCAGCGCTTTCATCACCGCTTCTTTGGCGGCGAATCGGCTCGCCAATTGCGGTGCCCGGTTTCTCGCGTAACGCTGTTCTCTTGCCGTATAGATCTTGTTGAGAAACCGGATCGGGTACCGGTCGCGCACCGTAGCGATACGGTGGATTTCAATGAGGTCGACACCCGTGTATATCATGATTTTTGGGACGCGAATGACTTGCCGAAGCCGCTTGGAATCGCGTCTCAAATGATAAACCAGCGGCGATTCACACCCAAAACGGCACCTCATGACAGCACGAATCATCAGCGGCAACGAAATAGCCAACAAAGTACACGCGGAGGTTGCTGAAAAGGTAACTGCATTCCAAAGGGCTCACGGTTTGACACCGGGGTTAGCGGTGGTTTTGGTGGGTGATGATCCTGCGTCGCGTTCGTACGTCCGTCGTAAGGAAAGGGCATGTGACGAGGTTGGCATTGCGACTGAGACTCTAAATGTGTCGTCGGACGCCACCGCGGAACATCTACACGGCGTGGTTGCGGAGTTGAACCAGGATGATCGCTATCACGGGATATTGGTGCAGCTTCCGTTGCCAGGTCATATCGACGCGGACGCGATAATCGATGGGCTCGACCCCTTGAAGGACGTGGACGGGCTTCACGCTCAGAATGCAGGATTGCTTTCCTTGGGGAATCCTCGCTTCGTGCCTGCAACGCCGCTCGGCGTGCAGCGCATGCTGATCGAGGAAAACGTGGTGATTAACGGTGCAGACGTTGTGATCGTTGGAAGGAGCGCGCTGGTTGGCAGACCATTGGCACTGTTGCTGACCCAGCGTGGCGATGGCGCAAACGCGACGGTGACGATGTGCCACACGGGGACGCGCGATATCGCGAGTCACACGAAGCGCGCCGATATTTTAGTTGCGGCGGCCGGAGTCCCCAACACCGTTTCAGCTGAAATGATCAAGGAAGGGGCGGTGGTAATCGACGTAGGAGTATCGCGAGTGCCGGATGCTTCCCGTCGAAGCGGATTCAGGTTGACTGGCGATGTCGATTACGCAGCGGCGAGAGAAAAGGCATCGGCGATCACTCCGGTCCCCGGAGGAGTTGGTCCAATGACCGTTGCAATGCTATTGGAAAACGTGGTTTTGGCGGCGAACTTGCAGCTCGATACGGCATAGGCGATTAGGCTTCGTTCGCGCCGATTCAACGCAAACGGCGTTTGGTATAGAATCGAAGTCCTGCACAACGCTCCGTTTCGCGCAGCAGGTTGATTTTGTACGCGCCTGTTTCGACCAACTAGGCACTGGCACGTTCGGGACAATGGATCTATCCGAAAAACCCAGGATCGCCACCAAGGCCTCCATCGGGCAAACCGCCCCGGGTTTTTCGCATGAGATCAATAACGGTAGCAATGGCTACGATTCTTCCCCTTCCCTGTCCATCTCAGAGCGCGTCAGCAACGACGATCTCGTCGAGATGTACCGTTTTATGCTGTTGATCCGCCGGTTCGAGGAATCGTGCGGGCAGCATTATTCGCTGGGCCACATCAGGGGGTTCCTACATCTCTACGTCGGTCAGGAAGCGACGGGCATCGGCGCGATTTCCGCGTTGGAACCTAGCGATTACATCGTCACGCATTACCGGGATCATGGCCATGCGTTGGCTCGCGGGCTTGACACCAACCGCATCATGGCTGAGATGTTCGGAAAGCGCACCGGGCTCAGCAAGGGCAAAGGCGGCTCGATGCACATATTCGATGCCGCGAAACGGTTCATGGGCGGCCATGCCATAGTCGGGGCCCAGTTGCCGCTCGCCGCCGGGATAGCGTTGGCGCAGCAGTATCGTGAGACTGACAACGTCACGATGGTTTTTTTTGGAGATGGTGCAACCAACCAAGGCACATTCCACGAAACCCTCAATCTCGCTTCGGTCTGGCAATTGCCGATTATCTTCTTCATGGAGAACAACCTTTACGGCATGGGTTCTGCGGTAGGCAGGGTTCGCCTCCGTGGGTCCGACTTCAGCGACGCTCTTGGCGCATACGATATGGAGACGGTTGCTGTAGACGGCATGGACGTGGTAGCGGTTCGCGAAGTCACACAGCAAGCAGTAGATGAAATTCGGGCTCACGGGAGCCCGATTTTTATTGAATCGAAAACCTTCCGGTTCGTCGGGCATTCGTTTGCCGACCCAGGAGATCAATACCGAGACCGTTCCGAAATCGATTACTGGCGTCAGCGAGACCCGCTTGTTACTTTCCCTCGCCAGCTGTTGGAATATGGGATCGCGACACAGGATGAGCTAGATGGCCTTTCAGCTAGCGTGAATGCGGAGATCGAAGCCGCAATCGAGTTTGCGTCAAATAGCCCTGATCCCGACCTTTCCGAAGCTTTCGATGACGTCTATGCGTGACCGTCGTTCGGCGACGCCTGCGGACCATGTCTGAACTTACGATTCGAGAAGCCATAACACTCGGTTTGGCCGAGGCGATCGAGACGGACGAAAACGTCTTCATCATGGGTGAGGATATCGGCGAATACGGCGGTGCCTACTCGATCACCAAAGGTTTCTTGGAAAAATACGGAGCGAAGAGGATCAAGGACACTCCGATCTCTGAGGCGGCGTTCGTGGGTGCAGGTATCGGTGCGGCATCGGCGGGATTGCGTCCAATAGTGGAACTGATGTCGATGAGCTTTTCGCTCGTTGCTTTTGACCAGATCGTCAACATGGCCGCCAACCTTCGTTATATGTCGGGCGGTCAGATCAAGGTTCCGATGGTTATCCGAGCTCCGACTGGTGCAGGTGTTCAACTCGGGGCCACGCACTCGCAAAGTTTCGAGACTTGGTTGGCCGAGGTTCCGGGGATGTACTGCGCTTGTCCGTCGAACCCGAAAGACGCGTTGGGTCTATTGCGAAGTTCGATCAAGTCGGATAATCCCGTGGTCTACGCCGAGCATTCCCATCTTTACGGTTCTCGCGGCGACGTGCCTGACGACTACTTTGAGATCGCGCTAGGCGAGGCGAGAATCGATCGAGCGGGGGACGACCTCACGCTCGTTTCTTACGGTTACGGTGTGCACATTTTGCGGGAAGCGGCACAAACTCTGGCCGAATCGGGCGTGGATGCGGAGATCATCGATCTTCGTTGGCTACATCCAGTCGACTACGACATGGTGGTGGCGTCTGTCCAAAAGACAGGTCGTGCTGTGATGCTTGATACATCAAGACGCACTGGCGGAATCATGTCCGAGATCGTCGCGGAGGTCCAAGAGCGAGCATTGGACTGGCTTGACGGACCGGTGATGCGCGTGGGTTCAAAAGACGTGCCGTGGCCGTACAACCGAGAGTTGGAGCAAGACATCTTGCCAAATGCCGAAGACGTTGTCGAGGCCGCAAGGAAAATCATCGCTTTTTAAAGCGTGGAGAACTAGCGTCTGTCAAAGACGGACGTATGACAGAGGAGTTGACAGTTGATTCACGAAGTCACGATGCCAGCGATGGGTGCCGATATGACCGAAGGCACCGTCGTCAAGTGGTTGAAGAACGAAGGCGATGAAGTGGCTCGTGGCGACAAACTCGCCGAGATCGAAACGGACAAGACCGTCGTGGAGATGGAGGCGTACAACGCCGGCATTTTGCGGCGCATCGTGCTTGGGGACGGTACGAAGGCACCTGTCGGCTCTTTACTCGCTTACATCGGCGGCGCCGACGATGAGCTGCCGGGGGCAGAAGTCGCATCACCGGCGCCCGTCGTCGAAACCGTTGCCGAACCGGAACCTGAGGTTGAGCTCGAGGTCGCAGTTCCGCAACCGGTTCCCGAACCGGTAGAAACAGCAGCAGCCGCACCGGCGCCACCTGCACCGACGGTCGAGGGAGGCAGGATAAAAGCGTCGCCGCTAGCGCGGAGATTGGCGAGCGAAAAAGGGTTTGAACTCGCGGCTATACCCGGAACCGGACCGGGTGGACGTATCACGCGGGACGACGTTCTCGGATTTACCCCTGCGCCAGCGTTCGCGCCGTCGGGTGTCGGTGTTGCCGCTCCGTCAGTTGCGATTGACGGTTCGGACATCGAGCTGACCACTATGCGTCAAGCGATCGCCAGAGTCACCGTGCGCAGCAAGACTGAAGCGCCGCATTACTACGTGACGACGGGTGTGGACATGACCGACGCGATGGCGTTCCGCGCGCAACTGAACGCCGAACTCGAGGATTCAGGAGCACGCGTTTCCGTCAACGACATGATCATCAAAGCTCTTGCGATGGCCATTGCGAAGTACCCGAAATGGAACACGACGTTCCACATGGACCGATTGGAGGGGCACGACAGCGTCAACATCGGCGTTGCGATCGCGCTTGAAGCCGGGTTGATCGTTCCGGCACTCCTCGGCGTTCACAACATGTCGTTGGTTGATATCTCCAACGCTTCGAAAGATCTTGGACGCAGAGCACGCGGTGACGGAGGTTCTCTGACTCAGGAAGAACTGACCGGCGGCACGTTTTCGACATCCAACTTGGGAATGTTCGGCATCGATACTTTCGCCGCGATCATCGTGCCTCCTCAGGCGGGTATCTTGGCAGTAGGGGCGGTCAAACCGACTCCAGTTGTGCTAGACGGCGAAGTGGTCGTGCGTCAGGTAATGAATGCGACGGTTTCCGCCGATCATCGGGTGGGAGATGGTGCAGAAGCGGCTATTCTTCTCAACGAGGTTAAGGACAGTTTGGAACGTCCGCTTCGGTTGATTCTCTGATCCGCGTCTGACATCCTGTTATCGGCGTATTCGACATGTGCGAAGATTGACGCACCGTGTACGCCCGAGAAGCATTCACCGAATCCGAGCGCGCGATTCTGAGTCGTTTCTTCACGAATACCGATCTTCCGGTGTTCGCGATCGTCAATCTCCCAGAGATTGTGAAAGGAGCGATGTTCGCTCGTTACAGTCGGACGCACAAGTCTTTACGGCGGCTGTTCCTCGATGAGTTTTACGAGCAGCCGGACATCGGGATTCAAGCGATCGCGGACCAGACGGCTGATGGTGAGCAGGGGATAGGCCGCGCTGAGAGGTTGTACGAGACTGTGTTCGTGGAGTATGGAGACGACTCTGTGGCGCAGTTGGGAGGCGCGCATGTGGCCTGTGAACAGGCATCTGCGATCTTGACGAAGGTGCTCGAGAGGGGACGATTGGCGGCGTATTTGGAACAGAGCACTCGTTACATCTATTACGACGTGAAGCTGAAATACGCCGACGGAGCATCTCGGTTTCGTTATCAAACGCCGCCCGAAATTGCCCAAGGGCCGTTGGCGGAGCGTTACAACGAGACTATGGATCGTCTGTTTGAAAGTTACTCATCCGTAGTGCGGGCTTTGACCTCGTATTTCCAAACGCGTTTTCCTCAGGGCACTCGCGAGACGAGGGGAGCTTACAGGAGTGCGACGCGGGCTCGGGCTTGCGATACAGCTAGGGGGCTATTACCGGCCTCGACAGCTTCGAATCTGGGGATTTTCGCTACCGGACAGGCATACGAGGCGTTGTTGATGCGGATGAACGCGAGCCCTCTTGCAGAGGCGCGGCATTACTCACAGATGATGCTTGTCGAACTGCGTAAGGTAATCGCTGGATTTCTTTCGAGGGTTGATGTCAAGGATCGCGGTGTCGCATGGAGTAGTTATTTTGAGGATGTCGACCGCGACATGGTTGAGTTGGTCGCAGGTGAAGCCGCCGAGGATGTTTCGAGGGATTTCGATTTGGAACGTGATGAGGTGAGGTTGTTGGACTACGATCCGGACGCTGAGATACGACTCGTCGCGGCTTCGCTGTACCCATATTCAAACCGATCTGAAGAGGACCTGTTGAAGACGGCGATTGGAATGAGCGACCAAGAGCGAAGAGATGTGCTCTCGACGTATGTCGGAGAGCGGTCGAATCGCAGGCACAAACCGGGCCGAGGCATGGAACGGATTTACTACCGGTTCGACGTGCTATCCGATTTTGGCAGCTTTCGAGACCTCCAAAGGCATCGAATGATGACGATCGATTGGCAGCGATTGACGTCTCGCCATGGTTACTCAACTCCTCCAGAGATTGAAGACGTTGGTGGCGACGTGGCATCTCGGTGGCATGGCTCGATGTTCGAGATGTCGGAGTTGTATTCGGACGTGCTCAAGGAACACGGAGCCGATGTTGCACAGTACGTCGTGCCGTTTGGTTACCGTATCCGCTACAACATTCAGATGAATGTTCGGCAGGCGTTCCACATGTTGGAGTTGCGAACCGGGGCTTCAGGCCACTCGGACTATCGTCGGATCTGTTTGAAGATGCACGCCTTGATCCGCGAACAGGCGGGTCATGCGGTTATCGCTGACGCGATGAAGTATGTCGATGCACGGGACTACGGGCTAGGTAGGCTATCGTCAGAGCTTCGCCAATCGCAACGCAGGCAACCGTCGTTGTTTGACCTGTCGTGATCGGCGTGATGCGGACTCAGTCGGGGAGGTAACGGATCGGGTTCTGTAATCCGCGATACGCGTCGGGCACCAACTTGCCGACGTACTCTGACCAGACATCGTCGGCTGGTTCAGAGTCGAATCCCCACCGTCCATCTTCTCGTTGACACCAAGAACCAGGAATAGGCCGATAGGCTCCGATGATCACATTCGAATTCTTGGCGAGCACCAGATCGTAACGAGACGCCTTTATTGGGTTGACGCGCCACCATCCCTCGACAGCGTTTTTCTTGTCGCGCCCTTCCGCAATGGCTTTGTCGACATGGAACATGATCAACGGTTCTTTGATTTCAAACTCGTCCAATTGGTTGTCCCTTTTCAAATCCTGGGGTAATGTGCCGGCCCCGGTTCGATGCCACATGCTGCCGCGAGCCACTCCTCTTGGGCGATGTGGTCGAGGTGTCCTTTTGATAGGTTGACCCGTACCGTGGTTTCGCCTGACACGGAGGAGGCGAGTTTGTTGTAGTAGCTCTTCTCCGAAGCACCGGCAGAGAGCATCACTTTGCTGGCATCAACCCCGCTCGCTAGGTTCATCGGATCGTAGTTTGTCAACGTTGACCTCGCTTCGTCCCATGAATCGGGATATGTTCGCTTGAAGTCGTTGAACTCGGCGATGGGGTAGTCTGGATCGCCTTGCATGCGACTGTCGATGTCTGCGAACATCAAGCCTGCGCTTTGCAACGCGTGGACGCCGTCGGTTAGCGCGGCGGTGATCCATGCGAGGTCGCCACCGGATATTGCGAGGCGCGAGGCGTCGATATTTGGCTGTTGCAGCAGGATTTGAACAGCGGTGATGCAGTCTGCGACGATGTCCCCCCAGACATACGTGTCTTCGCTAGGTAGACCGTCAGTGAGGAGCCCGGGGTAGGCCGCGCTGTACTGCGAGTTGGACAGGCGTTGCCCACGGTGGCAGAGTGCCAAAACGACGTATGTGGCTCTGCGCTCGTATGGAGGAACTGCGACGACGCTGCCGTATCCAGGCGCTTGGAACAGGGGTACGTGTGGGCCATCAGACTTCGGCACGTGCAGGTAAGCGTAGAGCGGGTAGTCGCCCACGCCGTTGAATCGAACTGAGTAGGCGTCCGACGTCTCGTTGGTGCGGATGGGCAGGTCTTCTATCGAGACGTCGCCTTTGGCAGCGTTGACGGCCGCTTCTACCCGCGAGGACCAGTAATCGTTCATGAGAGGGTTCTCCGTGGGTGACTAGAGCGCGACCGGGTTGAGATGGTCGGTCAGGAACTGGTACATGACCTTGTCGTGCCCTACGCCAGTCCCCGCGTCATGCGCACAATCTTCGTATGTGTAGAGATTCTTGTCGTCGCTGCCGATCTGATCGAACACGGCGAACCCGGTTTCAGGTGGACAAACGTCGTCCATCAGTCCGATGTTGACGATGATCGGGCACTCTATCTTGTCTACGAAGTTGTGAATATCGTGCAAGTCGAGCGTGTCGCGTGCGGCTTCTTCCCGTTCGGGGTAGAGACGCAGATAATCGTTTATCTCCTCGTAAGGGTAGGAACGAGTGAGCGAAGCCGCGTCCATCATCGAGCACAGATACGGCGCGCCAGCAGATGCGCAAGCCACTTGTCCTGCCCTGAGAGCAGACACGAGAAGTGTGAGGGCCCCGCCTTGGCTGCCGCCTTGCACGCAGATACGCGAAGAGTCGACCTCATCGAGGCCGCTCAAAAAGTCGAATGCCCGGATCGCGTCCATGTAAAACCCGCGGTACCCGTACTCGGTTCGCTTATCGAGGTTATGAACTAACAGGCCCGGGTAGCCCGGGTTGAACACGGAGTTGCTGCGAAGTTTGTTGCGCGGTGCGGCCGAGAACGCGGCGTAGCCTTTCATCGCTAAATCGGTCGGCAGTTTCGGTTCGCTGACGTATCCGGGCACGAAGAGATATCCGGGCAGTTGGCCTTTGATTTCGCGCGGTCGGCAGTACCATCCAGCGATCTCCAGTCCGGCATAGCTGTCGTAACGCGCTTCGAAGACCTCGACATCGGGTGTGGATCGCATCGGATCCGGTTCAAGCCTAGGGTTCAGCGGCACGGACATCGTGTCAGCTTCGGTCTGCCGCCAATATTCGTCGAAATCGTCAGGGCGGCGGACTGACGATACCCATTCTGATGGATCGCGGCGCGTCATTTAATACACCTTGGTACGGGATTCAAGTCCCTAACAATGTATCACCGCGCACCCGGACAGATTCCGGCGATCAATCGATCGATTTCGGCGTTTAAGCATCGTCCCGAACCGTCTCATAGTTGCGGGTCATTAACCACGCCGGAACGATTCCGATGACACAGGCTGTGGAAGCGTAGGCGAAGAAGTTGGAGAACACTGCCATGCCGGCCTCGTTAGCCGCTTCCGGACGTTCAATCATCTCTTCCAATCCGGGCGCGGTAAGCAGGAATTGCTCAGTACCCAGCGAAGCGACGACCGCGAGTCCGACGGTCATACCGATGTTTCTGGACAGGGTGAGCAAACCGGAGGCGACGCCTTTGTCCTCTTCCGGCACACGTCTCAATGCGCTCTCTGCGATAGGCGCAATGAGCAGCCCCAATCCGATCCCGACAATGATCAGATCGATTGATGCGCGCGGTTCTTGGAGCACGATATCCCATGTTGATATGAAGTTGAACCCGATTGCGGCCAATATCAACCCCGCGATGGTCGGCGCCCGCACTCCGAGTTTCGTCGCGATGAATCCACCCGCAAACGCCGACACGCCGAGCGCAACGGTCATCCGTACAAGTAGGAGGCCGGAATCCAGTGCCGACAGTCCGTAAATTGTCCCAGCGAGCAACGGCACGCTGACCAGACCGATCATCAGCGCAGCGCCGACTAGGAAATGCGTCACGTTCGACCATATGAAGTCCTTCAATTTGCCCAGCGATCGTGGAACAGCTTTCGCGCTCGCAGTGCGATTAGAGATGGCGACCACGCCGGTCAGCAGAGCGGCGGCTACGAATAGCAATATCATCGGCAAGTCCGGTTCGGATATTCGGAATAGCCCGACTGTGAGCGTGGTGAGCCCCGCTGTGAATGCGGTTGCGCCGATCCAGTCGACGCTGGTGTCGTGTCGGATGCCCTTGGGCAGTTTCGCCAACGCGATCACGGCGATCAGCGAAAGCGGGATGTTGGACCAGAACGTGTATTCCCATCCGATCCAATCGGCTATTGCACCGGCGTAAACCGGTCCGAAAACGCTACCCGCTTCGGCAGCGGCACCAACCATGCCGAACGCGACTATGCGACGACGCGCTCCGACCAGCGTCTCAGCTGCTGCCAACGATATCGGTATCACCGCACCCGCACCAACTGATTGCACGACTCTCGCGATGATCGCCCATCGATACTGGTCCAGAAGCGGTACCGCGTCCAATACCCCGGTCATTGTCGGTATCAACGCCACTCCCACGGAACCGACCATGAATACGCTCATCGCAAGCAGGAAGGTGGCCCGATAACCCCAACGGTCTGAAAGTCGGCCCATGATCGGCATCGTCGCCGAGTAGCCGATCAAAAAGGCGATAATCAACCAACTCGCCCGCGTGATGTCGTTTATCGGGATCTTGAGGCTCTGCATCATGTCCGGCAGAATCGTCACGACTAAAGTCATGTCGTCCGCCGCGATGAAGACGCCGTAACACAACGGGAGGAACAGCAAGTAGGGTGCTACCTCGCTTTTGACCCACTTCAACGGTTCTTCGATTCCTACTTGCGACGATCGGGCATCATGGAATCGGTTGTTCGATGACGAACGCCTCGCCATAGCGGCTCATCTTGAGTATTCGAACTGTTGAATCCGAGTCGCGGATCTGCAATGCGCCAGTGATTCGCGCCGATTTCATTTCAAATGTCTCGTGATCGATCACCACTTCTGCGATACCAGTGCCGTCCGGTATGATCTCGCCGAGCAGAGATTTGAGCGCTTCGGCCCTCAACGGAGACGTCAATAGGTAATCGAAACCCGGTTCTGGCGGCTCAATGAATTCCGCCGCGGTCAGCCCTTCGAGCACACCACGAACAGCCGCGATCGGTTGCAAAAATCCAATTGGGTTTTCCTCATCTGGCAAAAGCTCCCATTCGCCCGTCAGCGGGTTCGTCAACCACGTGCTAGTTCCGATCAGGATAGCGTCGACTTCGATATAGATTCTTCCGAGGTTGGCTTCGGCGTTGATGCTCATCCCGGTTTCAGTAATCGCGCCTTCGACGCGCGTCAGTTCCAAGCCGCCCAAAGCTTCGGTGAAACCGTTTTCGTGTTCTAGCAGGAACCAAATGCTGCCTGCTTCCACGAGAGAGTCGATCGCGTTCCCGATAACTTCATCTGGGTCCAAAGGAACAGGTGTCGGCGTTGCGGTGGGTATGACGACGGCAGTCGGTTGAGGCGTCGGCGTTGGCTCTGGCGGGTTCGAACATGCCAAAGCGATAAAAGCCGACAGCATCGAAACGAAGCCAAAAGCGGTCGCCGCTGACAATAACCGACCCATTTACCTAACCCTTGACGTGGTCGGCGCTTCGCGAGGCATCGACCATGGTTAATCGCGCTAGGGCAGATTCTAGGTTAGTTTCGTCGCGGCGTGTTACCGGGAGATTGGGCGACGTTCACGCCTATTGTGGTGCGAAACGATTTTCCGGCGATGCGAGTGAGGGATCGGGTGGATCTTCGATCATTTCTCGAGTGATGTGCGCGCCGTCGTAGCTGTTGAGCGGTAGCGGTAGATCAAAAAGCACGGTGCCGTAACCTGCTTCGTTCATGTTGAACGATGCGACGTAATGTGGCCGTTCGCCACCGATCAGATAGAGGCGATACTCCTCTCCGTGAGGAGCTGGCTCGACGCCGCCGACTACCAAGGCGCCCAACGGATGACGTTGGTGTTCGAGGAGATACGCGTAACCGTCTCTAGACAACACTGCGTCCGGTTGCCAATCCGGGCTCGTGTATTCGTTCCTAAGCGTGGCGTAAGTGAGACTGATCTGGTCGTTCATCGACGCCCGCAACGCGTCGTTGACGGCGGACATTCGAACGATTTCTTCGTCTTGCCGCGAAATACGATCATGGGCTTGCGTCAACAGTTGTTCGGACGTCGACATGTCATCGATCATGTTCTTTGTGTGCACGTGCGCGGCGGCGACATCGCGTTCCATCTCCGAAATCTTTTGGTTGAGTTCAACGTTGTCAGCACCGAGTTGGGCGGCCATGATAACCACAACGGCGAAGGAAGCGACTGAAGTTGCGAAGGCCAACCTACCGGCGGTGAAGGCGCCGCGCATTCGGTCCCAAAGCCGAAGTTTCGGCGTTACATATTCGATCTCGTCGTCGGCGATGCGTTGTTCGAGATGAGAAACGAGCGTGGAATAAGCGGTAGCGTGAGTTGAAACGCCGCTTTCGGCCGCGACCGCCGACATTAGGCGTTCTCGAAGGGCCCCCGGAGGAGTGGCTTCGCCGACACGAGCCGACATTTCAGCTACGGTGTCGAGCATCTCGGCCAATTGGTCGGCGGCTTCTGGATCCCGATCGACCAAATCTTCCACTGCCCGGGCCGCATCTTCGTCAAGCGTGTTTAGAGCGTAAGCCGGGAAGTCGCGGACGATGTCCCCATCCATTGCTCGATGAGTCGAGGGTTCCTCAAATGCAACCGTTTGAATCGAATCACTCGCTTCCGCTTCGACGGCGGCAATTACGTGCTCGCGAAGCGCGGCTGGAGGGGCATCCTCACCGACTCGGGCGGACATTTCGGCGACCGTGTCAAGCATTTCTGCTAGTTCTCCGGCCGCTTCAGCGTCGCGTTCGATCAAGTCTTCAACGGCGCGTTGCGCGTCTTGGTCGAGCGCTCCTAAAGCGTACGCTGGAAAATCGCCGACAATGTCTTCGTGTGATCGCATTTGGGTTACCCAGGAAGGAGTTATTCGTCGCCGTAGATCTCTTTGTCGAGCGCGACGCGCAACTTTTTGAGTGCCAACCGCATTCTGGTTTTAACCGTACCCAGGGGTTGACCAGTGGCTCCTGCAATTTGGGTCTGGGTCATTCCTTCGAAATACGAAAGGTAGACGACTTGCCGTTGCGGATCAGGCAGAACTTTCAGTGCCTCTCGAACCTGCGCGTATTCGGAGTTGGCGACTGCAGCATCGGGAGGCGAGATGTCGTCAGATTCGAGGTCGTATCGCTCCGTGATGTCGTCGCTGTAACGGGATTTATCGCGTCTGAGTTTCCGCAGTTCATCGATAGTTCGATTGTGGGCGATGCGGAACAGCCAAGTAGTGAACTTGCCCTTGTCGGGCATGTAGGTGTGCCCGCGTCTCCACACTCTCATGAATACGTCTTGAGTGACTTCTTCAGATTTGACCGCGTCGTTGAGGATTCGTGCCGCCAAACCGAATACCCGTTTGCCGTAGCGGTCATAGAGGGCGGCAAAGGCGTCGGTGTTTTTCTCCGAAATCTCGGCCAGTAGTTCTTGATCTGTCAGTTCCTGATAGTTGATCATCGTCCAATTTCTGCCAGATATTGCTTCATTTCTCCCTAGGCTAAGTGGCTAATGAACAGCCTGTTTCATTCATATACGGAAGAAAGGTATCTGGTGGATTTTCTCTGGGTCCACCAATCCGCCAATTTCTGCCAGAGGTTTGAGCATCTCGAGAGAATCGAGTTGCAAAGAAACGTCTTCGTGCGGAGGCATCATCTGAATCATCTGCGTCAACATGTCATACGCGTCACGAGCCCGACCGGATCTGCCATGAAGATGGGCGATGTCGCCGACGTTGCGCCAATTCCAAGGCATCAGGCAGTGGATGCGTTCGGCGTCCGAGATGGCTTCTGCGAAATTCCCGACTTGAGTGTGAATCATCTTCATGTTGTTCAAAACGCGAGCCAAGATCATCTTGTTGTCGGCGCGTGGCAGGAATGTTTTTTCCAACCGGTCCAATTGTTCGGGATCGCTTGGCGGGTCGGCATTGCCGCTGAGCAACCTTAAGCATTCCCACCGGGAATAGAGCCGGCCTCGTCGGAATGGATCGACGAATATCAGCGAATCGCCTTCGCCTGCCGACAGAAGAAAGTGCCCCGACATGTTGACGCCGGTCAGTTGAACACCGATGCGCCTTCCTATTTCCATGTAAAGAACCGCGAGGGTAATTGGGATGCCTAGTTTGCGGTCGAGGACATGGTTCAGCAGGCTGTTCCGTATGTCGTAGTAGTTCCCAACGTTGCCTCTAAAACCCAATTCGTCGAACAGAAGTTCGTTGAGCGAGTACAACGAATCGAAGGACGAGTAACGGTTCTGGACCTTCTGGCGGATCCGTTCGGTAATCTCGCTGATTCGACCCATGTAGAGGGGGACGTCGAGATTGGGATCATCCTCGGCGGCGATGAAGAGGCACGAGAGCGCCAGATTGATCTGGTCAGCAGGGCGCGTTACCGATCGGACGAAGTTGTGTCTAGATCCGATGTCAGGTGTTCCCATGGCAAAGCATTGTAAAGACCTAGGCAAATTGTGGCAAACGCGGGATCGAAGCGCTCGTTGGCAGGTTGGTATAATCGATTGATTACCAGCAGACACCTTGATTTCGAATCAACGTTGATTGGGGGAGCTCGGAACGCCGGGCTGAGAGGGTGGACGAATTCCGCCGACCCATAAAACCTGATCTGGATAATGCCAGCGGAGGAAAAACGCACCGATGTCCCCAACATCGGAATTGCCATTACGAGATCGTTCATCGAACGGTAATCCGGAAACGGGTCCCAGCCCCGAGGCTGATTCTCACACGTTCCTGAGAGACACCCACCAGTCTTCGAGACGTCGAATCGACGCGCCGGTCGTCAGCGTCGAGAATGCGTCGAAGTCTTTCGCCAACTCTGACGCCGCCCCGGTTCACGCGCTAGCCAACGTATCGATCAACGTTGACTTGGGCGAATTTGTTGTGATCGTCGGTCCTAGCGGGTGCGGCAAAAGCACTTTGCTCAACATCGTCGCCGGTTTAACGGAACCCGATACGGGGACAGTGAGTTTGGGCGGCGATATCGATGCTGAGCGTATCGGTCGTGCTGCGTACATGCACCAATTAGACCTTCTGCTACCTTGGCGGAATGTGCTTTCAAACGCCGTGCTCGGGCTGGAGATCGGTGGAGTTCCGCGCCAGGAAGCGGAATCAAAGGCGACGGAGTTGGCGACTCGATTTGGTATCGCTGATTTCCTCGATGCTTATCCCGCGACGTTATCCGGTGGCATGAGGCAGCGTGTGGCGTTGCTTCGAGCAGTCCTTCCGGAACGCGATGTTTTGTTGCTTGACGAACCGTTCAAGGCACTCGACGCGATTACACGCGCGGAGTTGCAGCGTTGGCTGTCCGACGTTTTGGATCGAACGAACCGAGCCACGATCATGGTGACTCATGACGTTGAGGAAGCGTTGATGCTGGGCGATCGAGTTCTCGTGATGTCTCCTCGCCCTGGTCGTATCTTGCTTGAACTCGACGTTGACTTGCCTCGACCGCGGCCCCGGGACGTTGTGCGTGGATCTAGATTTGTCGAATTGAAATGGCAACTGTTGTCGGCGTTGGACGGCGCCGTCGCGCCGTGACACATTAAATGGCTTCAAGCGTGCGACAAGAGGCAAAAGAAATCTCGCAACTCAACGAACCTGTTGACCGCACGAGGTCCGAAAGGACGTTGGGTGTGCGCGTACGTGGGTTTGGCAGGGCGTGGGGTTCTGCAATGGCGCTGGCGGGTCTCGGATTAGTGTTATGGGAAATCTTGGTGCGAGTGCTCGGAGTGCAGACTTGGATTTTGCCTCCGGTTTCGATGATCCTCGCCGAACTTGCGGATAAGCCGACGTTGTTTTTGCGGCACGCATACGTCACCGCGCAGGAGATCTTAATCGGGTTTGCGGTATCCATGACCTTTGCGGGTGCAATGGCGACCGCAATGTTCTGGTCGCGATTGCTCGAACGCTCCGTATATCCCTTCTTGATCGCCTCGCAGACGATCCCCGTTTTCACATTGGCACCGATGCTGTTGATCTGGATCGGTACCGGTATCGCGCCAAAGATCGTAGTCGTGGTGCTTTTCACGTTTTTCCCCGTAACAATCAACCTGATGACGGGTTTCAAGTCGGTGGATTCGGACATGGTCGACATGTTCCGAACGTTGGGCGCATCCCGATGGCAGATGTTCACCAAGCTGTACGTCCGGTCGGCGCTGCCGTTTTTGTTCGCCGGATTGAAGGTAGCCGCCGTGGTCTCGGTTATCGGAGCGGTCATCGGGGAATGGGTCAGCGCGGCGTCGGGACTTGGATGGTTGATCAAGACCTCGACACCGAAATTCCAAACAGAACTTGTTTTTGCGGCTATATTTACCCTTTCGGTTATGGCTGCGTTGATGTTCATTGCGATAGCGTTGTTGCAATCGCGTATTCTGCGTAACTATCCGGGGGCGAATCCCTAAGGAGGACAATCGTGAAACGGATTACGATTACAGGTCTTATCCTGTTAGCAGTGGCGCTATTTGCGTTCGTAATCGCATGCACTTCGGAACCGGAAGAGGGTGAAACCGTTGGTGAGTGTCCACCCTTGGGAGAATCCGGTGAAGTTACTACTCATGCTGAGCAAAGACTGTTTGACGGTTGGGGAAAAATCTTTGGAGACGTGGCCCAAGCGTCGCACGATGGAACAACCAATCTACAAAGCAACTCAGTTAGTGCGCAAGGGAACGAGCGAGAAAAGGTAACGATCGAACTCGATTGGTCGCCACCGAATGCCAACCACTCCGGAATTTACGCTGCAATCGACCAAGGCTACTTCGAAGAAGAAAACATCGAGGTCGAGGTCAGCGTCCCAGCCGATGCTGCAGCCATCGCCCAGCTCGTCGGGGCAGGCCAGCGAGACTTCGGAATCTTCTACCAGACCGACACCACCCTCGCAAGAGCCGCCGGTGTCCCCGTCGTCGCCATCCGTGCGATAGTGCAGAGCCCCGTTAACTCCCTGATGGCATTAAAGTCTTCCGGCATAAAGAGGCCATGCCATCTGAAAGGGAAAAAGGTAGGATACCCCGGAATCGAGTGGGATGAGTTGATGCTTGCGGCGATGCTTGAGGCAGATGGTCTGACGCTCGACGACGTGGAATTGCATGACGTTGGATACCAGCTATCGCAGGTTTTGGCGGCAGAAACGATGGACGCAGTTATCGGAGCATACTGGTCATACGAGTCCTTCGTCCTCGAGGACGAAGGACACCCCGTCGAGATCATCTACCCCGAAGATTGGGGAGTACCGCGCTACTACGAGATGATGCTGATCACCTCGGATCAAATGATTGAGGAGAAGCCGGAAGTCGTCCGGCGCTTCGTGAACGCCTTCACCAAAGGCTTCGAATACGTCGCAGAAGACGGTCAGCGAGGCATCGACATCCTAGTCAAGCTCAACCAAGACTCGATCGACGAATCGAGCGAATCGCTCGACCGCCGAGGGATTCCGCTCCTGATACCCGCGTGGTTGGACAGCGAAGATGGCAAGTTCGGGACGCTCTCGCAGTCGCAATGGGATTCCGTCGGCGACTATATGAAGAGCCGAGACCTGATACCGCAAGACTTCGATGTGAACACCGCTTGGACGGATGAGTTTTATAAATGAGTCCCAATCCCGCCTCGCAGCGTGAGATTAAGAGGAGCCCGAAGCGACTGCGGGCCAATCGTAGGAGCAGGTTTCAAACCTTGCCCCACTAACCCTAATGTACGGTCGTTGCAGTTGCAAGATAACCAAACGCCGAGTCTCGACATCAGAACGTTCACGGCTTATCGGAGGTGACTCAAAGGTGAAACTTGTATACGTTTCAACCGTTACATTGATTCTCGATGAATTCGAGGACCTCGACGGCTCGGTTTAGGTAATCCTTGACTCTAGCCGGAGAAACGTTAACCGACTCGCCATGTGCAATTTTGTGACGATTGCTCATGATTGAGTTGATGCCACCTTTGCGCCTATCCGGATCGGCGTCCAGAAAATCGTTCAATTGGGCTTGCCACTCTAGATCGAATTCTCCAGCGGTTTGAACAAACCTAGCGACATTTGGGTTGTAGACTTCCTTCAATCGCTCCGAAACGAAACGAGCTGCTTGTGGGCTTGAAGAGCATCTAGCAAAATCTGAGTAGATCGTTTCGAGACTGTTTTCCAAGAAACCAGCAGCCAAAACGCATAGGTACTGACCCCAATGGATATGCAGACCGATATCCTGCGTGGTCGCAACGCTAGTTCGATCGATTAACGATCGGATGCGTTGCAATTCAGAATGCAAGGATTGATTACGCATCAGCAAACGCCGATTTGGCTATCCGCATCCTTGTCTCGACCGACCGTTCTTGTGATGTGCCGGACGTCACGGCGCCCAAGTAATCTAAGCGTTTTATCAGTCCGTCATGGACTGCCGAAATCGATTCAACGTCTAACGGACGATGCTCCGTTAGACGTTGTGCCAACCCGACAGACATCGAATCGAAAACAGCGGCGTTCACAATACGTCCGCCGGTAACGCGGAACGCCGCAGTTCCTTTAGCAGAAGCAAATGATGAGACGACGCGTTTGAACAATTCAGAAGTCTCATTGATCCATTCACTGCTGGGGTTCCGGTTTTTGTCCGCGAAGGCGCTAAGAAAATCGGCCATCGGTCTGGAGTAATCTCCACCTTGGTAGTGCATCGCCATGAACCTGAGAATCATCTCTTGATCTCTCAATCTGATACTCGGTCGTCCCACAATAGATCGCCAATCAGGGTCTTCGTTCAAGTCTTTGATCGCGTCGATGAGCGCGCCTTGATAAACAGCGCAACGGATTTCCTGGGGATAGACCTGTCGCCCACCACTGTTGAGTCGTTCGAACAATTGGTACATGCTCGTATCGCCGTCGTCAGGCGAATCTTGCCGCACCACCGTTCCATGGATTATTGAGTTATCCAAAGATCTACGGTCTGCTTCGGGGAGTTCACTATACGTCGCGCCTTTGAATCGCTCGTCAACGCCGTCTAAAGCAAAAACGCGTGTGCCGTCCCCACCAGGAAACTTGCCCTCAAAGAAACCTTGAATTGTCCTAAGACGTTGTTGCCCGTCAACGACGTAAAGCTGATTCGTGTGCGGATCGGTACCAAGAAATACACCAGGAACAGGCAAATTGAGAAGCAATGATTCTATAAATCTAGACGCGTTTCTGAAAGACCAAATGAAGTTGCGCTGCCATTCGGGAATCAGTATGTCGCCCAATTGCAGACGTCGAACAAGGCCAACGGTGTCGAAATCGATCCCAAAACTCGTCATCTCATACTTGGCATGTGATGGCGAGTCGTCATTTGCCGCTTCGTCTTCGATGACTTCCGCATCGTCGTCGGTGTCTTGATTTTGTTCTTCGTTCACAGGCATATCCATTTTACGAGATTGTTTCACGCCGTTCGATTAAAGTTGCATTTATGGAAACCCTGCGTGTACCGTCACTTGATATCACGCAACCTAAAATCTAACACTCGCGAACTTTCAAAACATCCGTCGCGGATAGGCCAGATGCCCGGTCATGCCTGTGTTTTTGACTTGGTAGACGTGGCCGGTTGCGAAGGTTATGTAGAGGATGTTGAGGCCGGGGCCGCCGAAGGTGCAGTTGGTGGGGCTGTCGGCGGGGGTGCGATGCGTGGAGCGGACTAGGCCGTCTGGTTCGAAGACGTAGATGGCGGAGCCGGGTCCCGCAGAGCTTGAACCTGCGGTCGCTAGGATTTGGCCATCGGTGGTCAGCGCCATGCCGTCGATGCCGCGGCCCGCACCGAAATCGAACAGCACGGTTTTGTCACCCAAGGTGCCGTCGGAATTGATGGGATAGGCACGGAGTTGGCGTCTTAGGTGATCGAGGATCGGGCTCTCGGCAACATAAAGGACTGATTGATCGGCCGACAAAAGGACGCCATTGGGTCGGTTGGTGTCGAACGTGACGCGCTTGACGGTCCAGTTGCCGCCGAAGATGTGCTCTGCGAGGTAGACCGATTCGTGTGGCAGGTTGTTGGGTTTATCCGAGTAGTTGGGATCGGAGAAATAGATGCGGCCTGAACCGTCGATGTCCAGGTCGTTGGGCATATTGATTTTCGCACCGTCGAGATTGTCTGCAATGACACTCGGATCCGCCGCCGGGTTTGAAGTGTCGATTTCCACTACCCGGTTCGCTCCGCCTTCACAGGCGAAGAGACGGCCAGATCGGTCGAACTTCATTCCGTTTGCCTGACCAGTGTCGCTCCTCCAAATGACGCTCTCGCCGGATTTCGGATCCCAGCGGTAGGTTGTTGAGGCGTAGCACTCGTTGTAGAGCAATCCAGATCCGTCCCAAGTTGGACCTTCAGTGAGCGAATCGTGCTCCGCAATCAGTTCCCATTCCCAAGAGGTGGTCATTTCTTACCGTCTTTCATTTCGCCGAGATCATTGCGATGGGGTGTCATAGGGAAACAACGAGGGTTGCCCCTATGTGGTATCTCTGGATTGCGACTTTCTCCGGAATGACGGAAAAATCATTGTGGATAGAGCAAGTGTCCGGTCAATCCAGTGTCCTTAGCCACTAGAGTGTGACCTTCGATGGAAGAGACGTAAAGATCGCCGTCCGCGAACGTGCAGTTGGTAGGGCGTTGTGCGACGACCGGATGCTGTTCGATGACCATGCCATCCGGGTCGAAGTGAGTTACGTTGCCGCCAGGTCCGGAAACCTCCCAGCCGGTGCATGCGACGATGCTGCCATCTGACGCCAAAGTCATTCCGTCGATGCCGCGATGCGGGCCGAAGTCGTGAATGATCTTGCCGTCGCCGAGCGAGCCGTCATCGTTGACGGGGTATGCGCGTAGATCGCGACTTTCACTGGCTCGGAAGTCGCTCTGAGCGACGTAGAGCGTCTTGTAGTCCTTGGAAAAGACGAGGCCGTTGGGCTGTGTAGTGTCGAATGTTCGACGCGTACATACCCAGTTGCCGTCATCGTCCTTCTCTGCCGAGATGATTGCGGAGTACGGAATTCCGACTTCGGGGCTCGAATCGCCTACGCGGTCAGAGAAGTAGATCGCGCCAGATGGTGTGATTGCAAGGTCGTTGGGACTGTTTAATCGCAGACCATCCACGCTGTCAACAACGGTCTCGAAGCTGCCATCATCGTTGAATTTGACGACGCGCCGACCATCGCCTGCGCATCCGTATAGATTGCCGTCGGCGTCGTAGTTGAGGCCGTTGGTGCCCTCGGTGTTCTCGGAGAACACGTCCACGAGTCCGGATTTCACATCCAAGCGCATGATGCGGTTGAGCGCGACGTTGCTGTAGAGCATGTGCGTGCCAGTCCAGCAGTTGCCCTCGGTGATGGTGCCAATCATCGGCGCGGCATCTTCGAATGTCCAAGGCATTAGTCAGTTTCCTTTGGTGATTGTTGTAATCGTCGACGGCAGATAGTGAGGTTGGATCAGTCACATCCCAGTTGATCTGCCAGATCGTTGAAATCTGTGGCTGTGATATCGAATGCGGAGGTGTTGGGCATCTCTACGGGTTTGTCAGGTCCATGTTCCATCGGCCGATGGACGAATGCAGTTGCAAGACCTTCCTTCGCCGATGCCTCCAAGTCGCCGGTGTGAGCCGCAACCATCATCACCTGGTTAGTGTTCAGGCCTAGGAGCTTGGAAGCGTTCTGGTAAACCTTGGGCGATGGCTTGTACGCGCCGTATACGTCGGGCGACATCACAGCGTCCCAAGGTAGGTCTGCGTGTTTTGCCATGTTGACCAGCAACGCGAGGTTGCCGTTTGATGCGGTAGCGATGATGAATTTCGACTTGAGCCTACGCAAACCCGACGGTGAATCGGGCCAACCGTCGAGACGGTGCCAGGCACGGTTGAGGTAGACCTTCGCATCTTCGCTCATGATGTCCGCCAAACCGTATTCTGCGAGCAGAACGTCGAGCTTTTCGCGGTGGATGTCGTCCACCAGACGCCAAGGACCGTCTCCACGGCTGAGCTCTCGTGTCGATTTGCCGTACCAGGCACGCCACTCATCAGCGAAGCGTCCCCAACCGGCTTCATGTATCCCATGGTCGGCGGCTGCTTGTGACACCTCGCGAATAATCGAATCTCGCCAATTCACGACCGTACCGAAGACGTCGAAAATCAGTGCTTCGACCCGAGTCAGATCGTTTTCGTGTGCATCCGTCATTCCGCTTGCGTATTCTATATGGAAATGAGTTCCGCACGACCACCTCGCGCCTTGACCATCGCCGGGTCCGATTCCGGAGGGGGAGCGGGCATTCAGGCGGATCTCAAGACGTTTGCGGCGTTGGGAGTTTTCGGCACAAGCGCAGTCACCGCAATCACGGCGCAAAACACATTGGGTGTGACCGCGGTCGCGGAAGTGCCGATCGAGGTCATCAACGATCAGATCGATGCAGTCGTATCTGATATCGGCGTTGATGCAGTCAAGACCGGTATGTTGTCATCTGCGGAGATCGTCGGGTGCGTAGCCGAAGCAGTTGAGCGGTTGGAACTGTCACCTTTGGTGGTCGATCCGGTGATGGTTGCGGCGACCGGTGCTCAGCTTTTGCGGGATGATGCAGTCGAGAGCGTCAAAGAACGACTGGTCCCTTTGGCGACGGTGATCACACCGAATATCCCAGAAGCCGAGGTGCTCACAGGAATCGAGATCGAGACGATCGAGGACATGGAGCTGGCGGGAGGTGAATTGGTTGCGTTGAGTGCGGACGCAGCGGTAGTGAAGGGCGGTCACCTCGAGGATGGGAGCGGTCGCGTGACTGATGTCTTGGTCACTAGGGAAGGTGTAACGCGCTTTACCTCATTGCGGATCGATACGACCAGCAACCATGGCACTGGATGCACATTCGCTTCGGCGATCGCCGCGCATTTGGCGCACGGCCTTGATTTAACCCGAGCCGTGGACACGGCCCAACGTTTTGTCTGGAACGCGATGGCGAATGCCACTCCGATCGGGAGTGGACACGGACCACTCAACCACATGTACGCACACGCGTACGAACCTGATAATTCAGAAACCGATTAACCGGAGAAGAAATGACGACTCCTCTTTACATCACCGAAGCACAGGTCGAATCGCTGTTCACAATGGACGTCGCAGTTGAAGCCGTCGAACAGGCTTTCATCGCGAGGTCAAAAGGAGATGCCCACAACGAGTCGCGCCGACGTGTGCCGACGAGTTCTGGCGCGTACAACGTGATGTTCGCATCGTGGCCAGGCCACAACATCGCCGGCTTGAAGTCATACGCTGGCGGACGCGGGGGTATCAACTTCCATGTATTGCTATATGACACGTCGACGAATTCGTTGGCAGGAGTGATCGAGGCTAACCGAATGGGTCAGGTGCGGACAGGAGCTGCTTCTGGCGTCGCGACGAAGTACATGGCTAGAGAGGATGCATCGACCGTTGGCATCATCGGTTCGGGGTATCAAGCCGAGACGCAACTCGCTGCTATTGCTCAAGTCCGCGATATCAAAAACGTAAAGGTTTACAGCCGCTCGGAGGCGAATCGAAACAGTTACGCAGAGCGGATGTCTGACGCATTGAGTATCGACGTCACTGCCGTGTCTAGCGGTGAAGAAGCGGCCGATGCAGATGTGATCGCCACCATTACCAACTCGCAGGAACCAGTTTTGTTAGGGGAGTGGTTGAAGCCGGGCACTCACATCAACGCTGCCGGAAACAACTCTTGGTTGAAGCGAGAGATCGACACGCGTGCAGTGACTGCGTGCGACATCATATCCGTCGACGATGTTGAGCAAGCGAAGATCGAGTGTGGCGAATTGATGCGCGCTGCTGAAGTTGGACGTTTCTCTTGGGACTTGGCGGTGCCAATCCATGACATCGTTGGCGGTAGGATTTCAGGTCGTGACGACGACGACCAGATTACGCTGTTTGAATCGCAGGGCTTGGCTCTCGAGGACATCGCAGCGTGCGAAAGAATCGTCGAACTTGCCCGCGAACGCGGCGTTGGACTGCCACTGAAATAAAGTTGCATCCGTTAAGGAGTTGCGCAATGGCTCTCGATTTCCTAAAGATCCCGGATGACAATGCGGTACGTGTACCAGCGGAACCGCTGCGTCGGCAAGTGTCGGCGATTTTCCAAGCAGTTGGGACTACCACAAGGTACGCGGACATAACCGCGGACGCTCTCACTCTAGCGAGTTTGCGAGGGGTGGATACGCACGGCGCCACGAACGTGGTCAGGTATGCCGAATCAATCATCGATGGAACATTTAAGTCGCCTCAGGAGATTAAAGTCATCTCGGAATCAGACACAACGGCCCTGCTGAGTTGTGGCTGGGGTCTCGGTCATCCTGCTGCGCACGTCGGCATGGAGATGGCGATGGACAAGGCAGCCGAGCACGGCGTTGGGATGTCGACGATCCGCGATGGACACCACGTCGGAATGGTCGCTTACTACGCGATGCTGGCTTTGGAACGTGACATGATCGGCATCGCTATGACTAACGCTGGGCCAGCGGTCAGACCGGCGCTGGGTAGGAAAGCGATGCTGGGCACCAATCCGCTAGCGTTCGCGGCTCCTGCAGGTGAGGAAACGGATTTCGTTCTCGATATTGCGACATCGACGGTCGCCAGTGGCAAGATAGGTTTGGCGCGTCGTTTGGGCGTACCGATACCGGCGGGATGGGCGGTCGACGCGGAAGGCGACGCAGTCACGGACCCTCCAGGCGACCGCGGCGAGCACTGGGCGCAAAACCCGCTGGGCAACACCCGCGAACAGGGCGCTCACAAAGGCTACGGCCTGGCGATGATGGTGGACATTCTTTGCGGCGTGCTTTCGGGTGGTGGCTACAGCTCATTTATTGGTGGCGGCAAGAACATGTCGTTCGCAATGGCCATCGACATCGCCGCGTTCCGTCCAGTCGATGAATTCAAAGAGATGATGGACGAGATGATCCGAGCGTTGCATGAATCTCCGACTGAACCCGGTGCCGATCGTGTGTTGGTCGCAGGTGACCCAGAGGAAGAAGCGACGCGGGACCGTAAAGCCAATGGTGTGCCGATACTTCAAACGCAATACGACGACATCGTCGGGATCGCACAACGCGTGGGCGCAGAAGTGCTCATCTGATTTCCGGGTTAGGTGAGTTTTGCTCGTTGTTGATTGAACTTTGAACTGGAGAGCGGCGATGGTTGCAGCTAACGGATCGAAATCGAAACCAAACATTCTGATCATCGGTGTCGATTCGCTTCGCGCGCCGAATCTGAGTTGCTACGGATACCCGCGCCTTACATCTCCTCACATCGACCAGTTGGCGGCACAAGGAGCGCTCTTCGAAAACACATTCAGCGCTCACATACCGACAACGAGTGGCTACACCTCGATGATGAGTGGCCTTGACGTATTCTCGTCGCAGGTGGTTGCGCTTCGGCATAAGGGGCCGGTCAGATCCGAAGTGACTATGCTGTCGGAATTGCTGAAGGACGAGGGTTATAACACGGCATGCGTCGGTTTGAGCGGCAATCCGAGTTCGAGAGGGTTCGACACGTATCTGGATTACAAGGCTTGGGGATCTTGGGAGGAAGGTCGGAGCGACAAGGCACAAGACCTTAACCGCGTTTTTCTGCCGGAATTGGACCGATTGTGCGATGCTGACGAGCCGTTCTTTGTGTTGCTGCGACACATGGACCCGCACGCGCCGTACTTGCCGCCGGAACCGTTCGAGCGGATGTTTTATCACGGAGATGAACTTGATCCGTCGAACAATTCGATGGAACCTGTGTTTTCTTTCAAACCGTTCCGAGATTTCTTGGCGAGTTGGATGCCTCCCGGAATTACCGACAAGGACTACGTGATCGCGCAGTACGACGGAGCCATCGCTTACATGGATGCTGCGATCAAAACGATCCTGACGAATCTTGAAACACGGGGATTACTCGACGACACGATCATCGTTCTTAATTCCGACCACGGCGAAACGCTATACGAGCACGAATGTTTCTTCGACCACCACGGTCTATACGATTCCAACCTGCACGTTCCCTTGATCATTCGATATCCGTCCAAAGTACCTGCCGGAAAACGGATCAGCGGCTACAACCAGCACAAAGATCTGATGCCGACACTTCTAGAGTTGGCTGAGATCGGATGTGATATCGACTTCGATGGGCGGAGTCTGATGGGAATGGTTAGGGGAGAGGTAGCATCGCACGAGTCCGAGATCTACATCACCGAATGCACTTGGATGAGGAAACACGGCTGGCGTACGCCGCAGTGGAAGCTGATCCGAGCGCTAGAACCGGATTTCCACTTCAAACCACCCGTCGAGCTTTACAACTTGGTCCTAGATCCGTTGGAAACGGTTGATATCGCAGAATCGCATCCTGACGTTGTCGACGCGTTGACGGGCAGGATGGAGAGTTGGATTGCAAAACGCGAACGCGAAACCGGACTCGAAAATCCGATCCATCACCAAGGCGATTGGCATGGCCATGAAGGAGTCGGGGCGTTCAAATCGTCGCAACAGGCATACGACACGCTGTACATCGGCGATTCATCGACTGCGAGACGGTTGCAGGCGAAATCTCGATAACGTTTGTATTTGCGAGTGTCCTAGGAGGAACTGAATTTGACGCTGAAGGTTGCAGTCGTGGGGCTCGGGGGCATCGGTACTCGACATTCCGATATCTACAACGCAGATGATCGTTGCGAATTAGTCGCGGTGTGCGACGCGTTGCCAGACAAAGCGAGTGCAGCGGCGGATCGCTACGGCTGCAAATCGTTCTCGTCGGTAAGCGAAATGATTGAAAGCGGACTGATCGATATCGCCAGCGTATGCACGGCAGGAGTGGAAAACGGCGGCGACCACTACGAACCGACAATGGCGCTGCTCGGGTCCGGCATACCGGTATTGGGTGAGAAACCGATCTCCAACCGGATCCCGGAAGCGCGCGAAATGGTGGCGCTTGCCAAAGAGAAGGGCCTCCGTTACGGAATTAATCTGAACCATCGCTTCACCCCCGCAGCGGTTCGTGCCAGAGAGTGGGTTGATGAGGGTCGCTTGGGCGAGTTGAACATCGTCAACATGACGATGTGGATCAACAACCCGAACGAGAGCTCTCCGTACTTCCACATGCGTGCGCTACACCCGCATTCGATCGATGTGATGCGGTACTTCTGCGGCGATGTAAAGAGAGTTCAAGCGTTTTTCAAACGAGGAAAAGGGCGCAAAATCTGGTCGAACGTGCAAGTCAACATGCAGTTTGAAAACGGTGTGATTGGCCATCTGACGGGTAGTTACGACGCTGGAGGTAGTTACGGCTTGGAACGGCTAGAAGTAGTCGGATCTGAGGCTAGATTTGTGATTTTGGAAGCTTGCGAGCAGTTGGAGTTTTACCCGAGACGTTCTCAGCAGGTTGAACGTTACTCATACTTGGGAGGAATGATGAGTTTCGGGGAGACGTTCGAAAGTCGGATAACACGTTGGATCGATCAAAACATCGAGGGTGCGGACCCGGCCGATATCGACGGCTCCGGGGAAGACGCGTTGAAGTCGCAACTGATAATCGAAGCGGCGATCGAATCGTGGGAACGCGGTACGGTCGTTGATATCGAAGGGAACTGATGATGAAACTTGGAGCAAACTCGGTACTTTTCGGCGGTCACAGTATGGCCGATGCGTTCCGTGGGATCGCCATGGCAGGATTCGACGGTATCGAGTTGTCTGCAATCGATGGCATGAGCGAGCACTTGGTTCTGGATCGTTGGGAAGAACTGGTGCCCGAAATTCGCGACCTTTCGCAGGAGTTCGGCCTCGAACTGCTGGCGATGGAGCAGCCGCGGCGAGACCCTGATGTGATGGACCGCGCTTGCCGCGCGGCGTCAGCACTTGGTATCCCAGTGGTCAACACCGGACCCGGTGGCACGTCGGGCGACGAAGAGAGTCTGAAAGCTTCGATCAGTTCGCTCTCGGAAATGGCGAAGATCGGCGAAGAGCATGGCGTTACAGTCTGCGTCAAAGCGCACGTCGGCGCCAGCATCTACAACACGCCAACGACGCTTCGAGTGATGGAGGCAATCGATTCACCCGCGTTCGGTATCGACATGGACCCATCACACATCCATCGAGCGGGGGAGAACCCGTCCGAAGCCATCGCGGCGGTTATGTCCCGCGTGAAACACGTGCACATCCGCGACTGCAAAGGGATGCAATCCGGTCCGGGCAAACCGGAAGACCAGGCGAACGGTCGTGGGGACATCGATCTCCTTGGATTTGTGCGGGTGCTGCACGAACACGGTTACGACGGTGCGCTGAACCTAGAGGTAATCGGCGCTAAGGAGTACAGCATGGAGCAGTGTTGCACCATCGCGGCGGAGTCGCGAGGGCACATGCAAGCATGTTTGCAGGCTTGTGGTGCGAGGTGATGTACGATTTGGATCAACGGTACTGTTCGCATAGAGGTATCAAAGCAAGATGGTTAAACCAGTTGATGTCAAAGCCCTTGACGGCTATCGGATCTGGATAAAGTTCGATGATGGAGTCGAGGGAGAACTCGATCTTTCACGTCATGTGGGCCGGGGTGTTTTCAAAGCGTGGGATGATCGGGAGTTTTTTGAGGCTGTTGAAGTAATGTCCTACGATGCAATCGCCTGGCCGGGCGACCTGTCGATGTGCGGTGATGCGCTCTACATGGAACTGACCGGCAAGACACTGGAGGAGATTTACCCGGACTATTCGCCGGTGCGGATGAATGTCTGAGTTATGTAGATTTCATGGAATTTCGATCCGGATGCACTTCGGGGATCACCCGCCCCCTCACTTTCACGTCGTCTATTCAGGGGTCGAGTCAAGGATCAATCTAAACGACCTCAGTGAATTCCGCCCCATCTTACCGCGACCAGTACTGCGACGTATTCGACGATGGGCGTCTCAACATCACTCAGAGTTGTGGATCGCGTGGGAGCGCGCTACGAAAGACATCCCGCCCGGGAAGATCGAGCCACTGAGTTGATGCGGCGGTTGCAATGAAACTGTTGGACGCGTGGAAGAATACTCGATTTGATCAGCCGCCATTCGTGTTGGATGATGACCTACATGTCCTCACGTCATCGCCACGAGCAAACGACTTGAATATCGTAGGTGAGACTTGCGAGGATGTTAAAGCGCATCTGGAAGATGACTCGATTCATTTCAGTCTGTTGCCCCAACCGTTCAATGGTGACCTCTTGAATGCAGAGGTATACGTCCTGACTTTGAATCCCGGGTTTGCTTGTAGCGACTACGACTCGAACTATCGCAACCCGCGTCATCGACAGGCTTTATTGAACAACATCAGACAGAGCCAACCATCCGACGTCTTACCTTTCTTATTCCTCGACCCGAAATTCTGCGACCACGGCGGGTACGGGTATTGGTTTGAGCGTACAGGATTGAGGAAGACAATTGAGGAGATCCATCTTTGCAAGAACGGGATTACGTTTGAAGAAGTGAGAAACCTGCTGGGACACAAAATGGCAGTGATCGAGATTTTCCCGTATCAAAGCGCCAAAGCTTCGGGGCTTGGCGGTTTGATCGACAAATTGCACTCGTCGAAACTGGCACTAGAGTTCGTGAGATGTCATGTACTCGAAAAAGTAAAGTGCGACGAAGCGTTGGCCATAGCAGTTCGGCAAGTTCGACGATGGGACCACGCTTTGGGCAACAGAGTTGATGGTGTTGTCAGATACACGCGAGGTGAGGCGCGGCGAGCGTCGCTTTCCCCGAATACGCGGGGTGGCAAGGCAATAATTGAGTGGTTTTGCCTATCGCGACCGTGATTGTCCGTTAGTTGCCATCACGCCCGCCTCAAAACTGGCGAAATCGCCAGCGCGATCAGGCTCGTGGCTGCGACGATCAACCCGGCGCCACCGATTGCCCAGCGTACGCCGAACGCGTCACCGACTGCGCCCATTGCTAAGTGGCCGACCCAGCCGAAGCCGATTGCGAATACCCATCCGCCGATTGCACGACCGCGCAGACGATTCGGGACGTTTGCTTGCAGTAACGTCCACTCCATCGCGTCGAACATCGATGCGGCGGCTCCGACCATCGTTACTAGAAGCAGTGCAGTGATCAGATTTGGGCTGGCTGCCACTCCCATGAGGCCTAGGCCGTAGCCCATCGCGATGCCGAGGAGGAGAGGTCCCTTGCGGCTGAAATCGCCGAGAAAGGTCAGCGCGATTGCTCCTGCAACCGCACCCAATCCGGCGGCGAACCTCAATGTGCCGAGTCCCGATTCTGCGACCTTCAACTCGTCGCGAGCCATGGCTGGCATAACCGAGTCGTAGGCGAAGCCGAAAATCTCGACGACTATCGCCATCCATAGAAGCGTGGACACCGTGGGGATACGCATCATCGACCTGATACCGATGATCGCGTCCTTGAAGATACGCGCCGCGGATGCTCCTGTTTGACGGACGGTGGTCTGAATTGTCGGTACGAACAGCACGACGATGCCGCCGACCAATACCGATCCGGCGGCGGCGAATAGTGCGGCCGGGATTCCGACGAACTCTGCGATGATGCCGCTGACGAGCGCACCGACAGCAGAAACGGCTCTTGTGCCAACTGAGTGAACTGAGATTGCATTCATTCGTGCTTCGCGCGGCACGATGTCGGTGATAAGGCCCTGCTTCGCAGGCATATCGAAGGAGTTGACACCGCCACGGATAGCGACCAACACGAATATCGGCCATGGGTTCGAAAATCCGTTCAATGCCACCAGCGCGATCAGCAAAATCAAAGCGACCATGATCAATGCCGTGATAGGGAGCAGGCGGTTACGAGGAAATCTGTCTGCGACCGCTCCACCTATCGGCGCGGCGATGATGCTCGGAGCAGATCCAGCAGCGAAGGTCGCGGCAGATAGCAGCACCGAACCTGTCTGCTCGAGCACCAACCATCCGACTGCCAAACGTTCGGCCCACATGCCAAACGCGACGAAGTTTGAGCTGAGCCACAAAAGACGAAACGCCGGGTATTCAAACGCGGCGAACGGTTTCGGAGTGCGGAACAGGGTTCTGCGTGTTCGGCTCGGCGATTGCGAATTTGACCGATCCATCGCCTAACGTTACGTCAAATCAGTGCGGTTCACGACGCTTTTTGCGTTCGGATCGGTCAGGTCGAAATCTGGTGGATTTGATCTTGGATTTCGCCCGTGATCTCAACATCGGAGTCGCTTACGAATATGTCTATTTCCGAGCGGACTCCGAATTCTGGCAGGTATATGCCCGGTTCGATCGATGTGCAGATGCCCGGGATGAGTTGGCGTGTGTCGTGGGTTTCCCAATCGTCGAGATTCACAGCGTTCGAATGAACTTCAGGTCCGATGCTGTGACCGAGTCGGTGGACAAACCACTTGCCATACCCGTCGCTCGTGATCGAATCTCGTGCTACGCGATCAACTTGCCAACCCTGTGTTGGTTCACCGTTGCAATGCCTCGATCTCAAGAATTCGAACGCTGAATCCCGCGCTCTTCGAACGGAATCGAACACCCTGAGATGATCGGAAGTTGGTGCGGAGCCAATCTTCGCCACCCATGTAATGTCGGCGTAAACCGGTTCGCTGCCATCGTCGTCCCTTTCTGAAGTGAATGGTTCGATGGATGCAGGTTTCGCCCATGAGTCGATCAGTAGCCAGCCATCGCGCCGAATTATCGCCGAGTCTCCGGGCGTTGGATCGTAGTGCGGGTCTGAAGAGTTGGAGTTGAAGGCTACAACCGGTCCTTCGTCGGTTACGAGTCCTGCGCGGTCGAATCTTCCTCGAATGAACTCAGCAACGTCGTGTTCCGAGATTTTCCAACGGACATTCTCGCTGATGAAGTTGAAGGCTTCATGCATCGAGTTGACAATTTCGGACATTGCGTAACGATGGGATGCTAGCTGAGCGTCATTCCACCGCTCGGTCGCGTATTGCGAAACGTCGGCGGATGGGACGACTTCCAAGCCGAATGATCGAATCAACTCAACCGAACCGGCGTCTACACGAGCTACGCGAGGTAGCTCATACATAGGGGAGTAGTCCATCGCTACTTTGCCGGACCTCGGCAACATCGATTTGAGTTCCGTCACCATCGCGTCTCTACTGCTGTATGCGGTGATGTCGAAGATCTCGGGGTCGAAACGGTTCACGTCGACGTCGTGAGCGAGGATGCGCGGATCGCCTTGATGCGGGACCCACAACCATGCGGGGCGTGTCAGATTTGGAGGTGTGTAACCTAGGGCCGCGAAGAAGATGGGGTTCGTGTAGCGGTAGTCCCGAGTCAACCAGCCGGCGACGCCGATGTCGCTTAGATAGTTTCGAGCCGCGTTGAGGTCGGTTGCCATTGAACGATTGCTGCCTTAGAACTGCGCTGCCAACTCAGGGTATTTTGACAGAGCGGCTTCATAGTCATTAGGAGTGTTGAGATCCAATCGGATGACTTGGTTGTCGAAATAAGCGCGGTTCATCGTGTTTTCGTATCGCTTCATGACCTCTCTGACACCTTCTCGTTCTTCGCTGATGTTCGAAAGTTGGTCGAGCAACGAGATGTCGAATATCAAAGGATGGCCACCGTGCCCGGCATACCGGGGTGAGGTGACGTCGCAGCCGGATTTGATGTGCGAATCGAGCGCTCGATCGACCACCCACGCCGGGCGCGGTTGGTCGACGGCCAGAAGAACGATTGTGTCGCATTCGTCGCTCAGTGTCGTCAGACCCGTTTTGATCGATGTGGTTTTGCCTGATGCCCATTCAGCGTTGTTGACAACCGCCACGTTTGGGATGTCCGCAACGACATCAATGATCTGATCGTGGTGTGCGCCGGTGACTACGGTCACCCGATCGGCACCGCCGTTCAGCAGTGACTTTGCTTGCGCGACGACGAGAGGAGTGCCGAACCAATCGAGCAAGGCTTTAGGTTTGCCCATACGAGAGGATTCGCCGGCTGCGAGAAGTATTGCCTCGGCACCCATCGATCAATTGCAATCGAGCGAATAAGTTGGGGCGTGATTACCCGCCCGCCGCCATGACGTGGTCTGCGGATTGGCGTTTGGTGGCGCGTTCGATGGCTTTGTCTAGCAATCGTTCTTGGAGTTTCATGCTGCCGCCGTTGCCGCCGAGTCGGAACGCCACAATTTCGGACATCACGCTCAATGCGATCTCTTCGGGAGTGCGACCGCCGATATCTAGACCGATTGGCGCATTGATGCGACGGAGTTCTTCGGGGTCGAATCCGTTCCGGATAAGTTCCTCGTAGATGAGGATTGTCTTGCGCTTGCTGCCGAGCAATCCGACGTAGCTCGCGGGTGTTCTGAGCGCGCCAGACACCGCCGCGTCATCGAACTGATGCCCACGAGACGCAACTACGACGAAAGAGTTGGCATTCATTGGTAGCTTGTCGAAGCCATCTCGGTAGTCGCCGACCATCGTGATGTCTGCCTCTGGAAATCGTTCTGGATTCGAGAACTGCTCACGGTCATCGAATACGAAGATTCGGAAACCGACGCTTTTGGCGATCGGTGCGATGGCTTTGCTGACGTGTCCGCCACCGATTAGGACGAGCGTTGGGGGAGTGGTGTAGGCCTCGATGTAGCACTCTGTGCCGTCGTCGAGGTAGAGGTAATCGTTCTTGCCCATCGCCATCAGATCGCGGGCTTTGGCGACGGTCATAGCTTCGAGGACTTCGTCGCCGAGTCCGCCTTGAGTGTCGCCGTTTTCACGCACCAACATCTTCGCACCAACCAAAACACGGGATTCGGACGGTGCTGCCGTAACGTTGACGATTGCCATCGGTGGCCCGCCGGCATAAGCTTCGACTGCTTGCTCGGCGAAGTCTTTGTAGGGATTGGATTGGCGAACGGGATCGATGAGGAAGTACATGGTTCCGCCGCAGACGAGGCCGTCTTGCGCGGCTAGGTCTTCGTTCAGCTGGTAATCGCGCAACTCGGCGTCGCCGCCGCGTTTGAGGAGTTCCTGTGCCGCGAACCAGATGTCGCCTTCTACGCAGCCGCCGCCCAACGTGCCAACGCCGCTGCCGTCTTGACGGACAAGGAGTTTTGCGCCGGATTTTTGCGGTGTCGAGCCGGAGGTGCGAACGACGGTCGCGACGACCATCGGTTTGTCGCCATCCAACTCCTCGACTGCTGCTTTGAAGACAGATTCCATGCTTCGATTGCTCCTTACGACGCGCCAATGCAGATTGATCGTGTCGTCCTCTTCTACCTCACAGGTTCACTGTTTCATGCTACTATCCGCGCCGAATCGTTGTGCGTTCAAAGCGCCATCCTCGGCGTCTTCTTCGGCGCGTCGGCGTCGTCTTTCGCGGCTTACTACTACTGAGACGACGATCCCTATGGCGATTACTGCGAAGATGGTTGTGATGATGATTGGGATGATATCGATTTGCAGTCCCGGGTCGCGGCTGACGACGTAGACTTCGATACCGTCCAACAGATTGGCGTCCCAGACTAGGGTGCCGTCTATCTCTCGGTCAGCGTTGTGTTCGGTGTATTTGCCGGGTAGTTGAAGAGAAAAGATGAAGGGGAGATCGATATCGCCGGTGTCGAATGGTATGTCGCCGACGAGTTCGTCCAGTCCGTCGGTGATTGATGCGTCGGTGGTTTGATCGAGTTCGACGATCCAGCCATCGTCGTCTTGGGTTCGAGTGAACTTGAACTCGCCGATTCCGACGGCTTCGGTGAGGTTGCCGAGGACTGATCGGTCTTCGGAGAGGTCAGTGAATATCGGATCGTATGGATCGAAGTCGGCGCGGATTTGGATGCCCGAGTACCCGGCTTCTGAAAACGGTTGAACGCTTGCGCCTTCTAGTCCTTCGGTTTGCAGTTCGTCAGAGGGCATGTCGAGTAAACCACCGAACGGGTCGTCGCCACCGAGTTGTACTAGTGAAAGCACGGTGTCGCTGACTGCGGCGATGAGCTCGATGTCACCTTCGCCTTCTTCGCTGACGGTAACGTTGATTTCTGCCCTGCAACCGATCAAGCCGATGAGCGCAAAGGCGCTAAGTAGCACGATGGCGAGGCGTGACGGACGGAGAGGTATTCGGTTGCGGGATTTCATGTTGGAAGGGTCTAGTTATGTGAAAGGTTCGTTTGGTTATACGATAACCCGTCCCCGAGGGGTGTCATGCGATCAGCGAGAGCGCGGCACCGGCAGCGGCACTCAATATGACTACCAACCACGATGGGAGCTTCCAGAACATCAGGAGTGCAAACGCGGCGGCGGCAAGGGCGAAGTCGGCTGGTTCTTTGACTGAGGATGTCCAAACTGGATCGAAGAGTGCGGCGGCGAGAATGCCGACAACTGCGGCGTTGATGCCTACCAGTGCAGCTCGGAATCGTTTCGCTTCGCTGAGTCGGTGCCAGAAGGGCAGGATTGCTATGACGAGCAGAAACGACGGGAGAAAGATAGCGATGAGTGCGATCAAGGCTCCGCCGATGCCGCCTGGGCCGATGTCCATGACGGTTCCTAGGTAGGCGGAGAAGGTGAACAGTGGTCCGGGGATGGCTTGTGACGCTCCGTATCCGGCGATGAATTGTTCGGTGGTTACCCACCCGTTTTCCACGACTTCCGATTTGAGCGTCGGTAGCACGACGTGGCCGCCACCAAAAACCAAGGAGCCACTGCGGAAGAAGCTATCGAAAATGTTGAGGACTTCGTAGTCGACGATTTGTCGCAGTAAGGGCATCCCGACCAAGATCAGAGCGAACAAGATGGCGCATCCGATGGCTAGTGGTTTCCAGATCGAATAGGTCCCGGTGTCGGCATCGGTTTCGTCGACGTAGCTTTGGAAACGCCACCATCCGAAGGCTCCTGCGATGACGATCACTGCGACGATGCTGAAGATGAATGGTGACAATAGGATGGCGATGGCTGCTGCGATGGCTACAGACGCACGCGCTTTGTCCGGCGCTAAGGTCGTTCCCATTCCCCAGAGTGCTTGGGCGACGACGGCGACGGCGGCGATTTTCAGACCTCGGAGCCAATCGTCTTCAAGGAGTGTGTCGAATTCGGCGATGCCGAATCCGAATGCGATCAGGACGGTTGCAGATGGCAGGGTGAATGCGATCCACGCCAACAATCCCCCTAGCAGTCCGCCACGGGTGATGCCTACGGCTATGCCTACCTGGCTACTCGTGGGACCGGGCAAGAAGTGACATAGGGCTACGAGGTCAGAGAAACGGCGTTCCGAGAGCCATTTGCGGTTTTCGACGTATTCCTGTCGGAAGAAGCCGATGTGGGCGATGGGGCCTCCGAACGATGTGAGGCCGAGGCGGAGCGCGACGGCGAAGATTGTTAGGAGGTTACGCAGGCGGGGGATTGCGTTGGATGTGGTTTCGTCGTTCACTTGACGGCATGGCCCCTGACACCGCCCCTCTGGATTCCGGCTTTCGCGATGCCTTTGCAAAACCCTCCCCCTTGATGCCCAAGGGGGTTTAGGCGTCGTTCGGGCATCCCCTGCAAACTGCGCTGCGCTGGTTCGCGTCCCCTTACGCTTCGCGAAGGGGACGGATCGGCAGGTTTCGCGATGCCTTTGCGAAACCCTCCCCCTTGATGCCGAAGGGGGAATTGAAGGGGGTTTAGGCGTTGTTCGGGCATCCCCTGCGAACTGCGCTGCACTGGTTCGCGTCCCCTTACGCTTCGCGAAGGGGACGGATCGGCAGGTTTCGCGATGCCTTTGCGAAACCGTCCCCCTTTGCCCAAATCGGCGAGGGGGAATTGAAGGGGGTTTAGGCGTTGTTCGGGCATCCCCTGCGAACTGCGCTGCGCTGGTTCGCGTCCCCTTACGCTTCGCGAAGGGGACGGATCGGCAGGTTTTGCAACGGCCTCGCTTTCGCTGGAATGACGGGAGGTTAGACGCGGAATTCTTCTAGGACGTTCCATTTTGGTTCTAGGCCTAGGCCGGGGCGGTCTGGGGCGTGGACGTAGCCGTCTTCGATGTAGAGTTCGTGCTGCCAGATTTTGCCGTGCATCGGGTCTACGGTGTCGCGGTAGTACTCGAGGATGAGGCCGTTGGATATGGCTGCGACTAGGTGGATGTGGACGTATTGGGAGCCGTGGGGTGCGATGTCGAGATCATGGGCTTGTGCGAGTGCGCAGACTTTCATGAACTCGGTGATGCCGCCGAGGACGAGGGCGTCGGGTTGGAGGATGTCGACGGCTCGGTGGTCGATCATGTCGCGGAAGCCGTATCGGGTGTACTCGTTTTCGCCGGCTGCGACGGGGACGGAGGTGGCGCGTGTGATCTCGCGCTGTCCGATGTAGTCGTCGGGTTCGACGGGTTCTTCGAACCAGAAGAGGTCGTATTTCTCGGCTTTGCGTGCGAACTCGATGGCTTCGTAGTGGCGGTATGCGTTGTTGGCATCGACCATCAGGCGAACATCGGGGCCGATGGTTTCGCGACAGACTCTGACGCGTTCGATGTCTTCGTTGATGGGAACTGCGCCGACTTTGATCTTGACTGCGCGTGCGCCCAACTCGACGTTTTCGGCCATCTCGGCGGCGAGTTCCTTGAGTCCTTTTCCTTCTTCGTAGTAACCGCCGGCGACGTAGGTGTCGACGCGGTCGGTGTAGCCACCGAGGAGTTTGTAGACGGGCAGACCAGAAACCTTGCCTTTGATGTCCCATAGGGCGATGTCGATTCCGCCCAAGATTCGGGTGCTGATGCCGCGCCTGCCGACCAGCTTGGGCCGCCACATCTCTCGCCAGATGCGCTCGTTGTCTAGCGGGTCCATGCCGACGAGCATCTTCTTGAAGTGCCCGATGAATGCCTCGCCGACTTCGGGGCTTGCTTCGATGCCGCCTGCGAGTCCGATACCGGTGATGTTCGGATCGTCGGTCTCGACGACGACGATGTTTAGCAGGTTGTGGGTGTAGGTGTAGAGGCCGTTGGTGATGGGCACCTCGCGGGGCCACTTGTACATGTCTAGGCGTACATCGGTGATTTCCATCGAAGGTCTGCTTTCGAATCGGGTGGGTTTGGGATAGTTCAGTTGAATGTTAGCGCAGGGTGGGACTTTGAACTGGGATGGGCATGATTGGAATGATGGACTTTGATTTGAGGCGTGTCGTCTGAACTGTGATTCTTGTGATTTGATTGATGGGCTTTGATTTGAAGTGGTAGAGAGCGATTGTCAGGGTTTGGTGCGTCGTCGGGCGTGTTGGTATGGCCTGCTGTTGATTTGCAGGTTTTGGTTGTTTGGGCGGGATTTTGAACTGGGATGGGCGGGATTGGAATGATGGACTTTGATTTGAGGCGTGTTGTCTGAACTGTGATTCTTGTGATTTGATTGATGGGCTTTGATTTGAGGCGTGTCTGGTCGGCCTGCGGGTGTTTGCAGGTTTTGGTTGTTTGTTTGGTTTTTGAACTGGGATGGGCTGGATTGGAATGATGGACTGTGATGGGTGTTGGTTGTTTGGTTGGTAGGGGCATACCCCTGCGATCTCGCTTCGCTTGCTCGCGTCCCCTTTCGTTCCGAAAGGGGACGGAAGAGGGTTCGCCCCTACCGGTTTTTTCGAGTCATCGCCGCGTCGATTGGGGTCTTGGCGTGCGGTTGGTGGTTTGTAATTGATAAAAATCCAGCGTAGGCGGTGTCGCCAGACCATCCGCCGTTCGGGCCGCTCGCCGATAGGCTCCGCGTCCCGTCTTCACTTAGTTCTTCAATCCTCGTTTACGCTGTGCGCCTCGGCCGCGCGACGTCGCGGTCAGGCATGTGTGGATAGGTAGGAGAGTCGCCCAGATCTTGAACGGGCACCGTCACGCACGGGCGACCACGAGGGTTTGCCCATACGCAAGGATTGGTGCTCGCCTGGCTCGCAAAGGCGGAGCCGGCCATGCTACACGCATCTGGGCACCGGGGCCACGTATCTCCTCCGTAACCGGTTTTGTGGTCGCGTTTCGCCCGAACCTATCATGGGCTTGTAGCGAGTTCCGTCGCCTTGCGATCGTGAGCAGTCGATTTCACCGTCGAGACGGCTTATAAGGTCGCCCACGTCCGCCCGGTTAGCCCCGCCCGCGGACCTTTCATTATTCGTCAGTCAGTAGCAGCGTCGTAAACGTAGAAAGGTGCACGCTCTCCCGCTCGACGCGGCGATGGTTCTGAGCGCTCTCGCCGACGGTCGATAAGCCGGACTTGGCGCTTGTTGCTGATATTAAAACATATGTAGCAATGATGTCAAGTCTGAATTGGGATGGGCGGGATTGGAATGATGGACTGTGATGGGGTGCTCTTCGTCTGAACTGTGATTTTTGTGATTGGAGTGATGGGCTGTGATGGGGTGTTGGTTGTTTGGCGGCGTTGCGCGGGGTGGGGGTGTGGTTGTTTGGTTGGTAGGGCGGGATTTTGAACTTTGATGGGCGGGATTGGAATGATGGACTTTGATGGGTGATGGTAGTTTGGTGGTGTTGCTGGGGGTGGGGGTGTGTGGTTGTTTGGTTGGTAGGGCGGGATTTTGAACTTTGATGGGCGGGATTGGAATGATGGACTTTGATGTGTGATGGTAGTTTGGTGGTGTTGCCGGGGGTGGGGGTGTGGTTGTTGGGTTGGTAGGCCCGTCGCTATGGATGCTGTTCCCCCTCATCGTGGCCCTCTCCCACGAGGGGGACAGGGGATTTCCCCTCCATCCAGCCCCTCAAATGTTCATGAATGCTGGCCTTTATGACGTTGTGCAAAGGTCGCTAAGGGGGCGGATGGCATGTGGCGATTGCGATTAGAATCGCGGATAGGATTCTTGGGGCCCGTAGCTCAGGGGTTAGAGCAGTCGGCTCATAACCGATCGGTCGGGGGTTCGATTCCCTCCGGGCCCACCATGGTTTGCTTGAATTCAGTTTGAATAGGGTGACGTTTCGATCAGTTGTAGTTCGCTATTTGTGCTCGGGTTCTCGATCTACGAAGTGAAATCGTCCCATGTTCACGTCTACCACGCCCCGAGTAGTAATCGCCTTCTAATCCGTTTTCGGTCACTAGAAGGGATGTCGTGCCTCGGTGCATTTCCATCGTGCTTGGCGCGTTCGACTTGGGTTCACTTAAGTATTGGTACGTCAGTTCGGGACGTGCTGCTTCGCTGATCCGAAAACTCGCCACGACGCTGCGAGATCGTGAGTGCTCCGTCTCTAGGTAAACCACCATTTTCGACCATCGTTGTTTGATCATCACGGAAACCTTGTGCACCTGGCCATCTTGGTCGAAAGAAGACTCAATCTCGCCGACCCATTCCCCGCTGATATCCGGTACCGAGACGAGTTTGAGTCTGCTGAGCAATCCCAATTTCCACAGATGGTGGTCGAACGTCCAAAAAAGGGTTGAGAACACTGCGAACATCGATGGGGCACTTACCCACCACTCCGGGTCCTGAATCAACTTGTTGAGCGCTAGGTTAAGCGCCCAAGTCAGCGGGACGCTCGCCGCAAGCATCGCCAACACCACGTTGCTTCTGCCGTCTGTTTCGTATGTGTGCATCGGTTTCTTTCAACGCCACGAATTCCACATCCAAGCTAATTCGTTGCCCAATGTCTTGGCATTCTCGACGGACCATTGTTCGGGTGTCGGACCGAACAGATATTGTTGTTCGTTTTGACAGACAAGATTGTCAAGTCGATTCGCGCCGATCCAGTTGACAATCGAGCAATAGGTTTCATCCAGACGATGATTGAAAGCCAGATCTGGAGCGTTGTAGAGGAGACACTCGACGAAATACGAAGGAGCTAGGTCTGCGCTAATCCGCCCGGAGGATTCCAAGTGGTTTCTGGCGTTCTTGAACATCCTGACGGTGCGTTTAAAACGATCATAAGTCCGCCTGCTTTTGGACGCGCCATTCTTGTAGTGTTCATTGGGGAAGTTGATGATCCAACGTTTATCGTGTAATGCCCAGAAGGTTATTCCTTCAACGAATGTACGAAGGTTGTTGTACCTACGATGCGTCATGCACACCACTACATCTGCGGCGAGCCTAGTCTGTGATGGTTTCAACTTTATGGATTTATTGCCCTGTCCTACCATTTCGCCGCCGAATCCTGCTTCTAGCGCTTTCAGCGCATCCCGTCGGAAATCATTCCAACGGTACGTGGCTGGTTGGAAAGAAGCTTCCAACGCGGATCGATCATATTGGGAAAGATTGCTCGCGTCGTGCTCGAAAGTCGAATTCAGTTCTAAAACAACATCCACATCACTGTCTCCGCGGATGTTCGTATCGTTCTTATACGATCCCTGCAGATAGAAGTCGAATTTCACACCTTGCGGCCAACGATAAGCGTATATGACGCGCCTGATGGCTTCGTGTGTTCTTATCGATGCGTCTTGAGCACCATGGTTGGACCATCTGCCGAGTTGAGATTCAGGTATGGGCATCGCTTTTCAGGGATCAGGAATTTCTAGATTCGGGCTACGCCGATGCGCGCCTTCAGCTTGTCGAAAACACTTGCGAAGCCACTATCGAATTTCGTGCCGATGAACTCCTCCAGTTCGTCGCGGTTCAGGACCGTTCTGCCGCCGACACTGGCGTTGTCGTCTATCAAGGTTGAGGGAACGTTTTCCCAATCGAATTCCCGTCTCCCGAAAGTGTCTTTCTGTTCGATGACGATCACTTTGTCGGCCTCGAGTAACCAGCCGGTTGGAGTGTCGCCCTCCTTTTTGATCCTGGTGGCAGATCGGAGCAAGTGTTCGAGTTGCGCTTTTATCCGTTCGTGCCGTTTGTTCGCATATTCGTTCCAACTAATGGGTGCGCACCATTTGGGAGGTTCGCCTTCAGTCAGATCAACGATCAATTCCGAAAGGACTGTTGAAGAGAACTCAAGCCAATCATCGATTCTCGTAGCGTCATCGAGACTGGCGAGCAGGCGTTTCACGTATTCGCGGTAGAAATGCGTTGAGAGCTCACGCCGAACGTCTTGAATCTTCAGATGTAAATCGTGGCGAAGGTTTTCTTTATAAGACGGCAATGCTGTGGTGGTGTAGATCATCAGACTTCGTTTGACGATCTGGTCCGGGAATGCTTTCAATTCCTGGTTCATCGAAAGCACGAAACATGGATGCTCGGGGACCAATGGCGGAGTTTCGTCTTTGATCATGTCCTCGCCGTGGTTTCTGAACGCTGGCCTACCGATGTCGTCGAACACTGCGGGGAATCGTTTGTACGCATACTGGATGTCGCGGAGTCTGCTCTTGGTGAACTGACTCTTGTCGACGTTGAAGGCTTTGCCGAACATTGATGTCATAAGCGTGTCGACCAAGCTTGATTTGCCGCAAGATGGTTTGCCGTAAACGATCGCGAACGAAGGAAACCTGAAAATGTCTCCGTCGTGGGCGGCCAACGTTCTCATATCGCACATAAATGGCGAGAAATACAACCATGACCAAAGTATGAAGTAATCTCTTTGAAGGCGTTCGACGCCCATTCCCCCTTCGAACGTGCCTTCGTAGTTGCCGAAGAACTCCACCAACATATTCGCGTCTCGGCGCGCTGCTTCAGGATCCGCATCCAACGAGAATGGTTCGCCGAAAAGTTGAACGGTTCGAGCATCTTTGTCGATTGACAATTCGCGGTGGTCAGTTTCAGCATCGGACTGCACCGACCGGATTTGGCTGACCTCCTTTACGATCCGCCGTCTCAATTCGGACGTTATGTGTTGCTTGCCGTTGCGCGGTGGAGGAATAACGTTGGCCACAACCGGTGGCACAGCTTTCTTCATCCTTTCGATCCGCTCGATTTGAGCAGGAACGCTGATCTGCAACACTTCGCCCGATTGCGACGCACTCTCCGATGAATCGATCACGAGTGTCGAATGATCGTTAGAGTTCAACACCGGAACTTCGTCGATCTGGATTTGTGCATTTTCGACTCGTTCAGCAGGCAACTGTATTTCGTCAGACGCCGAGTCTCTGATTGCCTCGTACATGCTGAGATAGTGGTCCCAAGCGCGGTCATCATCGTCAAAACGAACTAATGTTTCGGATTGACGCCCTCCGAATGCGGTTTCGGATAGATTCGCGGAACCGAGGAGCACAAGCTTTTTGCTGGTTTCGGAATCCTCCAAGAGATACAGCTTGGCGTGGGCGATCTGTTTTCTCAATACTCGAAATCGCGCCTGTCCCTGCCGGATGCGTTCAAGAATGAACGCGTGTCGGTCGTCGGAAAGATTTTTGATCGCGGCGCGGGCGTCACTGATGGCGACCTGCTGAAACGCCATAATGTCCCTGAGTGTTCGCAGAGTACTTTCGCATCCGAAAACGCATTCGAAGTCTTTGAATGCGTGCTTGTCGAGTAATCGGACGATGGCGCTCACGCCAGCAGAATAGGTGAGAATACGAATGCGATCGTAACCGTCAAACATGCTCCACGAAAACTTTGACTCGGATTCGAAACTCGCTTTTGCCACTCGAAGGCCAGTGCCATCGTCCATTTCGAATTGAGGGTTTTCTTCAATTTCGTGGAGGGATTGTGTCATCCGAACGTCCGTCTTCTCCTTGCAGGACCCTCAAGGACCAATTGCAACTCGTGACCTGGTGACTAATTGTTGCGGCCACTCGAATTAAGGATAATTTCCTGAGCAAAATGTCAGGGGTCATGCCGGAATTAAGGGAGTGTTCCAAACAAATCCTTGGTGTTCTTTGCACAACGCATGTAACGGACCGTTGCCGACGTATCTCGCGTAGCATTCCGCTTTGCCCGGCCCCTCTGGATTCCGGCTTTCGCCGGAATGACGTGAGGGGGTGCTGGAATGACGGGGTTGTGTCGGATTGGCGGGGGTTGTGTAATTGTCCGTGGGAGGGGAGGGTAGGGATGCTTTACGAAGGGATGGGTTAGGGACGCATCGCGAATGTTGTTTCCGCTTACTCCGCGGTGTTGATGGCGGCTACGTCCATTTTGACGGTGGCTTCTAGGTTTGAGGGGCCGCCGTCTATTAGGACGCCTCGGGTGGGGGAGACGTCTAGGTAGTCGCGGCCTACGGCGATGCGTACGTGGCGTTCGTCGGCGATGGTGGCGTTGGTTGGGTCGAAGCCGAACCATCCGAGGTCTGGGAGGAGGCATTCGACCCATGCGTGGGTGGCTGATTCGGGTGTCTGTTCGCCGTCGAGGCCGGTGACGTGCATGTAGCCGGATACGTAGCGGGTGGGGATTCCCCAGGATCGTGCGACTGCGATCATGACGTGTGTGTAGTCTTGGCAGACGCCTTGTTTGGTTTCGAGGATGTCGTCGATCGTGGATGCGACGGTGGTAGAACCTGGTTGATAGTTGAATCTGCGGTGCAGAGTGTCGGATAGGCGCAGTAGAGATTCGACTGGGTCGATGCTGGCGTTGATGTTGTTCTCACTGACGAAGTTATCCAAGGCCTGAGACCAGGGCGTCAGGGCGCTTTCGTGTGTGAAATCCCAATGTTCGAACGTGTTGGTCCACGTGCTGATTTCATCCCAAGCACCGGGGCCGAGGGCAGTTGGCAGCCTCGCGCCGGTTACGGTGTCTACTTCGGAACGAGTCGTGATGACGAGAGAATCGTGTCTGAAGTTGATGGTGATCACGTGTTTGTTGTTGCCGAAGCTATCTGATTCTTCGCTGAGGGTGGCGTGTGGTTCCATCTGGGCGTCGAAATTCCGAAGGGCTTGGTCAAAGTCGTTGCGTGGTTCCAGACAGAGCCACATGACGCTTCGTGCCGCGGGCGTTTCGTAAACGTATCGCGAAACGTGTTCGATGTTGTATCGGACTAGATCAGTCATCTCGAGATCAATTGAGGAGTGTCTTCTACTGCGTAGTCGAAGTAAGTCTTGGCGACTAGATCGTGCAACTGCCAGCTGTATCGCCTGACTTGGCGCAGAAAGGCTTCCTTGTCGTCGCGATCTTCCCAATCGAAGCGGATCAGGGCTTCAAGTCGTCCGGCGAGTCGTTGTGCTGCTGCGGAGGATTGGTTGTTGGGCCCGTTTCCAATCGAAGCAAGTTCTTGTCCGGCGCGACCGACGGATCGGCGGAGCGATTCGGGTAGTTGTCGATCTGCGACGAGGAGATTGAGCGCGAGTTCGGGATCGATCTCGATGCTGTACCGGCGTTCGTAGACTTCGAGCGCGTGGAACACGCTCAACAGGCTGCTCCAATCGGAATCGTCGTAGTCGGGTGCGTTAGTTTGAAGCCGTCGTTGCGCCAAGAGCAGGGCGCAGGTGAATTGGAGTCGCTCGATGAACTGTCCGAATCGCAAGAAGTGCCAGCCTTCATCGCGGTACATCGTGGCGGTTGCTACACCGGCAAACATGTCGATGGACGCGGCGACATCGGAGTAGAAGGTGGACGGCGACGACAGCCAGATGTCCCGCATCTCGATGTTTTGGATGCGCAGGTATTCCGTGTTGAGGGATGTCCACATCTCGTCGCTGATGCAGTGTCGCATCTGACGCGCGTTTTCGCGACCGAGTTCGAAGCAGCTGAGCAGCGATTCCGGGTTATCGCGTTCGAATGTCAACTCGTCGGCCAAGAAGTAGGCGTCGACGAGGTTGTAGTCATCCATCGGATGGAGTCTCAGGATTCCGCCTAGCGGATGGCGGTCCATCGCGGTGTAGATGCGACGCCACCCGAAATGGATCTCGCGTATAGGACGATCCACCAGAGCTTCGGTTTGCGACTGGAGCAATCGACACATGAAGCCGGCGCGTTCGAGATAACGGGCCATCCAGTAGACACCTTGTGCGCTCCGGGCAAGCATATGCATCAAACCCCTAGCACCCAGATGTCTTTCGCTCCGCCGCCTTGGCTAGAGTTGACGACGAGGCTGCCTTCTTTCAGTGCGATCCGACAGAATCCGCCCGGTACCATGCGGGTTTCTTGGCCGCGTAGAACGAATGGACGCAGATCTACGTGGCGGGGTTCGAATCGGTCTTCGATCAGGCACGGAGCGCGTGACAATGCGAGGACGGGTTGGGAGATGTAGTTTGCGGGGTTGGTGCGAATTTCCTCGGCGTAGTCCTCGCGCTCCTTCTTCGTGGAGTGGGGGCCGATCAGCATGCCGTAACCGCCGGAACCACCTACCTGTTTGACTACGAGGTCTTGGAGGTTGTCGAGTGTGTATTCGAGGTCTTCTGGACGGCGGCAGAGTTTCGTATCGACGTTGGCGAGGATGGGTTCCTCTCCAAGGTAGTAACGGATCATGTCAGGGACATACGAGTAGACGCTTTTGTCGTCGGCGACGCCCGTGCCTGGTGCGTTGACCAAAGTTACGTTTCCGAGGCGATATGCGTGAAGCAAGCCAGGGACGCCCAACATCGAGTCGGGCCGAAACACCAGCGGGTCGACGAAGTCGTCGTCAACGCGTCGGTAGATGACGTCGACGCGGCGCAGGCCAGTCGTGGTTCTCATGTAGACGAAGCCGTCGTTGACAAGCAGATCGCGGCCTTCAACGAGTTCAGCACCTAACTCGTGCGCCAAAAACATATGTTCGTAAAAAGCGGAGTTGTAAACGCCAGGAGTGAGAAGCGCAATTGTAGGATCAGTTACGCCCTCAGGAGCCAGCTCGCTGATGGTTTGATAGAGCAGGCGACCGTAATGTTCTACATCGAGTACTCGTGAACCGCGATACGCGTTGCGCAAGTTTGCTTTGACAACCTTTCGAGTGGCGATCATGTAGGAGACGCCAGAAGGAACGCGAAGGTTGTCTTCGAGGACCGCGTATCCGTCGTTCGTGCGTACCAGATCAGTACCGCAGATCGCGACCCAAGCGCCATGTGGTGCGGAGAGACCGCGCATCTCGATGCGGTACTGAGGACAGCTTCTGATGACGTCAGTCGGGATTACGCCATCGGCGATGATTCGAGCATCGTTGTAGACGTCTTCGAGGAAAAGATTGAGGGCGCGCAGGCGTTGGTCGAGCCCGGTTTCGATGTGCCGCCACTCAGCTTGAGCCAATAGGCGGGGAACGCAATCGATGGGGATGATTCGCTCGGTTGCGGCTTCGTCTCCATAGACTGTGAAGGTTATGCCTTCGTTGTAGAAGGAGCGCGTCACGCGCTCCTGCATCGCGGTCAAATCGTCCGCATCGAATTCAAAGAGGGTTTTGTAGAGTTCGCGACAGTGTGAACGGGGTGATCCGTCGGCGTTGAACATCTCGTCGTATATCGACGGATCCAGTTCGTAGTTGTTGAAGTCCACGGTCGCGGTAATCGGTATCGCGGTTTGTAATCACGTTGCAGATGTCTAACCTGCAACGTCGCATAACTAGGATACCAATCAGCGAACGTGGTGCTTGGTCATTGGACGCGTCAATCGGGTTCCCATGCGATGCCGACAGTGCCGATTCCGGAGTAGAAGCCGACAAACGGGTGGAAATCTGCGACATTCATGAATTGGCAGTCGAAGCGTTCGCGGATCTGCATTGAGATTTCGACGGCAGGTTCGTACGCGCCAGAGTGCAGGACGATGAATTTGGTGGGTTCGTCGCCTGCGGATTCGCTGATGGTCCGGAACATCCTGCGTTGCGCGGCACCTGAGGTGAAGGGAGTGGATACTACTTTGAATCCATCGGGAGTGTATGTGACTACGGGTTTGATGTTGAGTTTTTTTGCCACTGCGATGGCGGTGCGAGGTGTTCGTGCGATTAGATGTAGGCGATCGAGGGAATTAACATACGCCACCGTTCGCAAACCCTCTCTTTTTTCGCGGATGACCTCCTCAATCGCGTCCGCATTCATCCCCAAATCGACCGCCCGGGTGACATCCATGGCCATGAGTTTGAGCGCACCTGAGATGGTGCCAGAATCGATCACACGGACATCTAATCCCGGAGTGGATTCCGTTGCCGTTTTGGCGGCTACTCTAGCGGAGTCGTATGAGGCGCTGAGTCCGGCGGCGACGGTGATGCAGATTACCGATTCGACGCCGTGAGAGGCCTTTGTGATGGCTTCGAGCCAGATTTCGGGTTTGGGTGCCGCTGTCCAAGCGCGTAGAGAGGGTTGATCTGCGAGGAGACGATAGAAGGCGTTGTAATCGAGATGGGGATTATCGGAAAAAGAATCGTTCCCGATATTGATGCGCATTGGGGCGACAGCGACGCGGTTGTTTTCGATGAATCCCGGAGTGAGGAGGGCGCAAGAGTCTACTGCGATTCCAACGCGGCGAGCGGGGTTGACGGGGTCAAACGTCGAGTGATGTGAGTCGTTATGTCCGGCCATCGAAGGGGAAAACGCAGAAGGTGGCACCCCCGGCGCGATTCGAACGCGCAACCTAGAGATTAGAAGTCTCTCGCTCTATCCGTTGAGCTACGGGGGCGCGGACAGGGATAGCCATGATTCTAAACCGAACCGGATTTATCGATTATTGGATGTCAAGCAATCGCTCAACGAAACGTCGGACGTGCCGTCCATCGATCCTGCGTTCGAAGTCTTCCATCGAGTCGTGATAGAAATGGCGATGGAATTTCTCCGCTAACCCGAATGCCATTTCGATGGATGGGTCCTCTAACTCAGCTGAGATTTGAGACGCCGCGTTTTTGAGTGCGCGATGACTGTTGTGCGGCCATCCGCGTTCAACTGCAATCGCCATCACGGCGTGCGCGGCGGCTCCCCATAGTTTCTCGGCACCTTGCAAAATGTCGCCTACTAGAAACTCTTGGTCCGATGCCTCAAGAAATTCTCTTGCGGTTTGTGCATGTTCAGTCGTGAGCATATTTCTGACAGTATTGTGAGTTCAGCCTATGATTAATAGCACAATTGTAACATGCACAACCGTGTTCCCCAACGCGACTTGTCAGGTTTCAGGTCAGCGGTTCTGCGAATGTCAACATCCTGGTGGGGTTGCCGATGAGCATCGTGTCGATGTCTGATTGCGATGTCCCCCGTGCACGCATTCGGGGTGCGACGCGAGCGATGATGTGGTCCCAACCATGGCCGCCCCACTTCTTGAGACGGTGTTTAGCGCAGATGTCGTGGGCCAGCAGCACTTGATCTGCGTTTCCGTTTGCAATCATGTGTTCGATCTGCTCGATGCGGTGCTGGTCTGACGCCATGTAGGTGTCGGCGCGCATGGGGTAGTAGGTGGATTCCATGCCCCAGAGGTCCCAGTTCATGTACGCGCCGGTCGCGGCGACTTCATCCAAGACGCCGTAGTCGAAAATCGTTCGCTCGATGTGACCCATCACGGTGTGAGAGAGATCGCCGCCCCACTGGTCGACCGCTTCTAAAAGCTCGATTGGAGATTTGGGGTCACGTCCGGGGTGTATCAAGAGAGGAGCGCCGGTTGCACGTTGTGCCATCACTGCGGCCTCTAGGGTTTTCTTTTCGGTCTCTTCCCACGGCCATGAGTTGCCGATCTCGCCGATGATTCCGGTCTTGATATCCGTGCCATCGACGCCTTCTTGCACATCGCTGATGATGGATTCTGCCAGTTCGTCGACGGTGGCGTTGTGGATGTCTTCGCCGTGCGTGAGGTAAACGTAGTGTCCGCCTCCCATCACCACGTTCAGTCCTGATGCGCGGGAAATCCGCAACAACGCCTGCGGATCGCGGCCGATGCCGATCGACGTTACATCAACGATTGTGGAGCCGCCTGCTTTATAGAACTCGCCGGCCTCTTCCGCCGCAATATCGGCGTCGAACATTTGGAGATTGTCGATGCTGCTGTTCCAGTAGTGGCGGACCCACCAGAGATTCTCGAGGGTAACGGGTTCGTTTCGCTTGAGTTGGTTGCTGGCACCGGGGACTTCTTGTAGAACGCAGACGAAATCGATTATCAGATGTTCGTGCGTGATTGTGGCACCGACTTCGCTAGGGTCGATCAGACCTTGCACTGTTTGAACCTTACCGGCGATGGACTTGCCCATGGTGGATTTCCTATGTGTTCGAGTTCTTCGGATTTCAGCGTTGGTTGATGAAGGTTACAGGCCTCGCCACGAGTGCTGCTGTTCCCAGCCCAAGATTCGTTTCGCCTTCGCAGGAGAGATTGCGGAAGTGTAGCCCGGAAGCGGAGTGCGGATTTCAGCTTCCGGATAGGCCATAGCGATCGCCTCTTCGGTGGGCACGTCGAGGAATGTGTCGGTGGCGTTTATGAAGAATGCCTCGTGGCCGTCCCACTCTATCTCTAGTGCGAGTCGGCAAGCGGCCGCTGATTCTTCGATGTCAGAGTATCCCCAGAAATCCATTGCGTTTCTCCGCAGGGGATTCGTCCGGCTTGGGTTACGGGAGTTTTTGCGTTCGAGTTGCTCTTCTTTCGAACCAAGCCAGTGGAAACGCATCGATGCGATCTGCATTTTTCCCGGATTTCGGCGGATGAATGTGTCGGCCATGACCTCGCCGTACCACTTCGACATTGCGTAGGAGTCTTGGCAGAGCGTTTCTTGCTCTTCATCGATAGGGAAGTATGGACGCGGGACGCGATGTCTGGAAAATGCGGCGCCGATGGCGTTGATGCTCGACGCCATCACGATGTTGTGGATGCCGTGTTTCTCGGCGGCTTCCAAGACGGCCCAGTTCGACATCGTGTTGACGCGCAGAACTTCCCACTCTGAGGCAATGAGCGGATTTGGGATGGCCGCCATGTGGATGACTTTGTCGCAACCTTCCATCACGCGCATGGCTTCGTCAGGATCGGTGATATCGGCGGCGATGAACTTGAAACCATCAACTGTACGCGGTTTCATCTGATCGGTACTGACTACCTCGTAGCCGTTGGCTAACAGGTCTCCGATGATCACTTGGCCCATCTTTCCTGAGCCGCCGGTAACAAGTACTTTGGTCATGTGGCGTGAAGTTTCCCTCTACTCGGATCCATTGGAACGCTGCGCATCCGCTGGCGAGGGTTCATTGAACGGTTCACCCGCGTCCTCTGCAGCCTGTTTGCGCAACATCCACTCTTTCCAACGTTGGCGTTCTTCGTCAACGCCCTTCGCGCGGCCTTCCTCACGTCCTTCTTCGCGGCCCTCCTCACGACCCTCGGCGTGGCCTTCCTCACGGCCTTCTTCGCGACCTCGTTCGTATCGGTGTTTAAGGTATTTTTCTGCGAATATCAATGCGCCCTCCACGATCGACGTGCTTATAGTCGCTGCTACTAAGATTACCGAAACCGCGCCGTCGACCATGGCGTTGGTGAATTCGACTGCTTGGTTCGGTTTGTGCAATGGCAACTGCTCGCTTGCTCGTAGCGTTAACCCGAATGCGCAAATCGATATGAACAGCAACAGATGCCAAGGTATCCAATCTTGAGGTATCGGACGTAACCATCTCAAAACATGACTCCAATTGTTACAGAACCGTCGCGACGTACGTTAGCGCACGCCGGACGATTCGTTGGAGTCGAAATGGCGAAAACGGTTGTAGGTCTATGGGGCGACTAGAAATCTGGCTCCATGCTGACGCTCAGCCAGCCAATTGGTCCGCGGTCGTCGGCGTACCAGAGGCGGTTGTCTTTGATGGTCATGCCGTGAACTTGAACCGGATGCGGTACGCGGAAGACGTCGTAGCAACGTCCGTCCTCGATGCGCTGGCGGCAGACGATGCCGAATGAGGTGTCGGAGACCCACATGTGACCTTCTTCTTCGGCGAAGGCGATGCCGTGGACACGGTATCCGGGAGCTTTGAAGCGGTGGACTTCCTTCCAGGTCGAGGCTTCGACGACGTGGACGAATTGCGATGGCGGAGAAGCGATGTAGATATGGTCGTCTTTCCATTCCAGGCCGTGATCGCCGGTAGGTTGCGAGGCGCGGCCCATCGAGTCATCGAAGTGTTCGCGGGTGGCGTTAATGCCGGCACCGGGTGACGGGAACTTGTCGATGGTAGCGCCAGTCTCGCGGTCGAGGACGTAGATGTCGCAGGAATAGGTTGAGGCGATCCAAACGTTTCCGTCGTCATCTAGGGTGATGCCGCTGGAATGGACAGTTTCGGTTGGAGCTTCGAACAATGTCTCGCCGGTCTGCCAGTCGAGTTTGTATACGTTGTCGTTGCCTTGGTCGATGTACCAAAGGCCATCGTCGGCGGCTTGTAGGCCGTTGGGTTTCGGTCCGGGCGAGACGAACATCTGGATGGGGTCGGCGACTTTATATGCCATAGGGTTACTCCTTGTGCTTCGGTTAGATTAGTTTAGTTGGTTTATCGGCAATTAGCCCCTTTCGCTCTGCGAAGGGGGCGCGATGCGAAGCGAGCGGGGGATGCAAGTCATAGGTTACTTTCGCGGATGATGGTTTCGGGATGATTTACGAATGAATCTAGTAGGGTTTGACACGCTCCGGTACCTTCTGGGGGAAGGGCATGGCCGTATTTGATCTCAGGAATTTTGTCGACTACATCCATGTACCAAGTGGAGTTGAACGCTCTGACCGTCTCTTGTATCAGCGCGTTGGGTGCGTTCAGCGAGAGGTGCACTGAGAACATGAACGTGACCGGGCCGACGCAATCGTGCGGTGCGATAGGCATGTGATACGCCTCGGCCATCGCGGCTATGCGTTTCGCTTCGGAGATGCCACCGACCCACGAGATGTCGAACATGCAGATAGTCATCGCTTGTTTTTCGAACATCTCGCGGAACGCCCACCGCGTAGTGACGGTTTCAGACGCAGTCACGGCGATGTCGGTGGAGCGTCGGAACTGCACGAGCGTGTCGATATTGTCCATCGGAACCGGGTCTTCGAACCAGAAGGGCGCGTATGGCTCGACGTATTTGGCGATGCGAACCGCGGATGGCAGGTTGTAGAGCGAATGCATCTCGAGCATGATGTCGATTCTGTTACCGACCTTTTCTCTGATGAGACGGAACGGCTCGGTGCACATCTCGAGATCGGGGCCTGATATGAATTGGCCGTTGGATTTTTCGGCGACCTGATCGTAGGGCCATATCTTCATGGCTGTGTAGCCTTCGGAGAGCAGATCGTCGGCTAGCGCTCCGGCATCGGTGAGAAACGCCTGCTGATCTTCATAGCGATACTCCGGGCGATGATCAAGAACGCCTGAATCCAGCGTCCCGGCACGATTTACGCCGTAGGAATAGCCGGCGCAGGTGTTGTAGACGCGTATCGAGGGACGACTTAGGCCGCCCAAGGCTTCGTAAAGGGGAACACCGGCGCGTTGTGCGTAGAGGTCCCATAGCGCCATGTCGATGGCGGACAATCCGCTCATGTCGGCCGCTCGAGCCAAGACTTTGCCGCCGTGACCGTTCAGCTTTTTCCAATGCCAGTCGAGTTGAGTTGCATCTTTTCCGAGAAGATAACCAGCGCCATCTTCGTGAACCCATGCTTCGACCGTTTCGGGTCCGAAGGCGGTCTCACCTAACCCAACTCTGCCATCGTCGGTATAGACGCGCACCCAGCTAATGTGTGGCGCTGCTGCGCCTCGCAAAGTCTCGATGCGGGTTACGATCGGCGGTTTCTTTGACATTTTGAGTGTTTGCTGAGAATCGCGCGGCAACATTCAATTTACCACTTGCCCTGCACCTCTGGATGGACGTTCCGTCCCGTAAACGGCCGGCTTGCGCGAGACCTTTACCCCCGTCATTCCGGCGAAAGCCGGAATCCAGAGGGGCAGTGGGCGACGCAATCCCTTCGCGCCCCCTTTGTCCTTCGGACATTTCCCCCGTGATCGGGGGAAACCCGGATTGTCTGGGGCCGGCCGCCGAGGTTTTGCAAAGGTCTCGCGAAAGCCGGAATCCAGAGGTGCGGTGGGCAACGCGGCCATTACGCGCCCCCTTTGTCCTTTGGACATTTCCCCCGTGATCGGGGGAAACCCGGATCGTCGGAATAGACAATAGGTTGACGGATTGATTGTAGGTACGCCGATGTCCATAGTCCAGACCGTCACGCTTGCGTTCATGCAGGGTTTCACCGAGTTGCTGCCGATTAGCAGCAGCGGTTACATGATCATCGGTGCTTGGGCGCTCGGATGGGACACGCCGTCCGCGGCTTTCGACGCATCCGTTCACTTCGGTTCGTTGGTCGCGATGGCGCTGTTCTTCCGGCGCGATTGGATGCTCATTCTCAAGACGGCACGCCGCGGGCGCAGCATTCCACTAGGCGGTGACGACGATCTTTGGTCATTGCAGACACTGGAGAGGCACAGGCGGATCGGGGACATGCGCCGCAGACTTTCAATGCGAATGTCGATGCCTTCGCAGAACCTCCTGAAGGCAGTCGGATTAGGATCGTTGCCAGCGATCGCGATCGGGGCGGCAACTTTCACGGTGATCACGTCTGACGCGGTCCGGGCGCCAGAGGTGGCAGCCGGGATGTTCATCGTTACCGCTGGAGCGCTCTTGTTGGGGCACTACTTCACCAATCAGCGTCTGACAGGGAAAGACAGGAGCACCAGACCGAAGGGGATTGACTACGCGGACGCTTTGGTAGTGGGTTTCGCGCAAGCCGCCGCGTTGATACCGGGTATTTCCCGCTCGGCAGCGACGATAACTGCAGGGCTGTCGCGCGGGATGCCGCTCATCGTGGCTGTGAGGTACTCGTATCTGCTATCAGCGCCCGTGATCGCGATAGCTGCTGTTGCCTCGTTCGTCCAAGTGCTCGCATCACCGTCGGAGTCGTTGCCCGAGTGGGATGAACTTGGTATCGGGTTTGTGGTGTCGTTTATCGCTTCATATGCAGCCATCAACCTGTTTATGTGGCTGATTAGGCGATTGGGGACGCTGACGCTGTGGCCGTTTGCGGTGTTCACGGCGGCTACGGGGGCGATTGTGCTGGTGGTGGTTTATGGGGGGTAGGCAATTGCCACAGTGTCTTTCGAGGCCAATGCATCTCCCGTAACATTGCAGAATGGCTCGATTATTGATCACGAATCCAGTAGATTTCATGCAAACGGAACGGCAGCGATGACCCTTAAACGAATGGTGTGCCTGGCGAAATCTTGGCGCCCGGGCGGGATGTGCATTGCTGGTCGAGAAATTGTGAATGGTCAGATCCGGGGTTGGGTGCGACCAGTTGATGTGGACAACGACGATGCGGTACGTCCGTCATTTGTGAACTACGAGCGCCCTGACGAAATGCAATTGCTTGATGTCGTTGAGTTGGATCTGGAGAGTCACGTTCCACACGATCACCAACAGGAGAACTGGTCGATTCGTCGAAATCGCAGAATCAGGCAGGTTGGCAGATTCGACCGAGACGAGTTGGAAGCGATTTGCGACAACACAAGAGACTTATGGAGAAACGGATCGAGTTCAAGCATCGGTCTCAACAACCGCGTTCGTTACGCGTTCGCGAAACAGTACCGAGACTCACTGCGCTTGATACACGTCGAGCGTTTGAGATTGACCGTGTACGAAGACGAAAATCGGGACGAAAAACGCCTGAAAGGAACTTTTGACCACAGAGGCGAAACCTACACGTTGCAAGTCAAAGATGTCGAATTCGAAAATGAGAGTCAGGAACGAGAATTAGGTACTTACGTGGCGCAAGATCGCTATCTGACGATCAGTCTTGCTGGCGAATTCAACGAATATTGTTACAAACTGATCGCAGGCATCATGTAGATCGAAGTTACGGATAGTGAACGGCTCAACTCAAAGCGTGATCTATACCATCGGTCACTCCAATCACACTGAAGAAACGTTCTTCGATTTGCTTGCCCGGTACGCCATCTCAGCTGTCGTCGATGTTCGTTCGGTTCCTTACAGCCGGTATACATCTCAGTTCAATCGGACAGTCCTAAACGAGCGACTGAACGAGAAAGACATCGACTATCACTTTATGGGCAATTGGTTAGGAGGCCGTTCAGACGATCCCAGCGATTACGATCCTGATGGTCAAGTGCAATACGACCTGCTTTCCAAATCGGAAGAGTTCCAAGGGGCGTTGGGAAGCGTGGTACGTGGTTCAGCTGAACATCGAATAGCACTTATGTGCAGCGAAGGTAGGCCAGAGGATTGTCATCGCAGCCTTTTGTTGGCTGAAGAGTTGCGAAATTGGGATCACGCAATTGAAGTGGTGCATATTTTGCCGGATGGATCAACTCAAACGCATGAGGAGTTACGCCAACGGGTCGCCAAACGTGAAGAGACTGCTCGTCAGCCAGATTTGTTCTTGTCCGAAGAAGAGTCGATATCAGTGGCGATTGAGGAACAGATCGGACGGATCGCATTCAAAGAACAAAGATACGCGTTCGCACAAGACAACATCCTGCAAGATGCCGATGATTTCGATCCGGGGGCGGAGCATTGAGGCTCTACACGATCGGGTTCACAAAAAAGACGGCGGAGTACTTTTTTGAAACCCTCAAAAAATCAGGTGCGAAACGGGTTGTCGATGTTCGGTTAAGGCCAAACAGCCAACTAGCGGGTTTCGCGATCGGAAGAGACCAAGCCTATTTCTTGAAGAAAATTTGCGCCATCGACTATGTACATCTGCCGGAACTCGCGCCTGAACCGGAGATGTTCGACGAATATCGAAAAAGCAAGGCACTCGACGCATGGTCCACGTACGAGGCTCGCTATTTGGACTTAATGGCGCAGCGTCGTATTGAATCGACGGTTCCAAAAGATGTCATTGACGGCGCATGCCTGTTGTGCAGTGAGGACACTGCGCATCATTGCCATCGCCGCCTAGCTGCGGAATACCTTCAACGATGTTGGGGCAACATAGAGATTACCCATCTGGAGTGATCGACTTTACGGCGATGACGCACAGAAAGTGATGATTGCCGAGGCCAACAGTGGGTAGCCTCGGCAATCATCAATCAGCGTTGGTACATCGCTACGCCTATCTACCCCTCCGGCAGCACCGCCATCGGGAGCACTTCGCGGGATGCCTCCAGCTTCGGCTCTAGCGATTGCATGCGGTCGCGGCGTTTGAGGGAGCTGGCGACTTCGGGGTTTTGTCCGGCGGATGGCCAGTTGCCTCGGAGGACGGCGGCTACTTGCTGCGAGGCGCGCTGGCGGGCGAGCCATGCGGATCGTGTCGATTGTCCGGCTGAGTGCGGGGCTACGATGACGTTGTCCATCTTGAGGAGCGGGTTGTCGGGGTCTACTGGCTCTTGCTCGAAGACGTCGAGACCTGCGCCTCGCATCTTGCCTTCTCGGAGGGCTTGGATGAGGTCAACTTCGCGGACGACTCCGCCGCGGCACACGTTGACGAAGTATGCGGTTGGCTTCATGCAGTCGAAGTGTTCCTTGCGCATCAGGTGATGCGTCTCTTTGTTGAGCGGGATCTGGACGGAGATGTAGTCGGAGCGCTCGAATAGCTCGTGGAGCGAGAAGACTTGCTCTACGGCGTATTCCTGGGCGATCCAAGGCGGGCAGTAGGGGTCGTAGGCGATGACCTTCATTCGCCAGCCGTTGAACATCTTGCGGGCGACTTGGCGACCGATGTTGCCGAGTCCAACTAGTCCAAGAACCTGCTGGTCGATCGGCTCGATCGGCGGTATGTCGTCGCGTCCCCATTTGCCGGCTTTGGTCCGTTCGTTGAATTGAATGAGTTGCCGGTTCAGGCAGAGGATCATGGTGACGGCCTGGTTGGAGACCTCTTCCATACACATTCCGGCGCCGTTGGTGATGATGATGCCCATCTCGTTGCAGACATCGGTATCGATCTGGTTGAAGCCGTGCGAGTAGACGGCGAGGACCTGTGCTTTTTCGGCGGCGCGGATGACCTGCTCTCCTTGGTAGGGCGTCGAGCGCATCATGAGCGCGTCGGCATCTCGCACGAGTTCGATGGCCTCGCCTTCTGAATCTGGATTGGCTTTAACGAACTCGACGTCTAGGTCGGCCATTTCGGCGCGTTCGTAGTCGAGCGGGTCGTCATCGTCGACGCCCATGATTAGGACTTTGTGTTCTGCCATTTTGTGGAGGTTCCTTTCCGATCACAATTGATTATTTCGTGATCTTGTCAACCAGATTTGGATTCGACCCACTGTGTTAATCCTTTGATCGTCGATGCATAGACTATCAAAGGAACAGCCCAAAAAATCAAATAAATCGTTGCTCTGACAAACCCACCCCTTGCGAAGGCTTCCGTGTGGCCTACCAAGAATGAACCGCTTTCCCAATAGTACGAATCATAGAGTTCGGCCCCAATCCATAAGCCTACGATGACGGTTAGGCCAATGAGTATCGCGTAATGGGCTCGCCAGCATCGCGACGGTCCTTGGGAGTTTGCAGCAGCGATAGCCGTCGCGATGCCCAAGAGCGAAAAGCAGAGAACCAAACCGATCACGGTAAAGACGCGGCTCTTATTCCTTTGGTCTGTCTGGTCAGGACCTGTTTGCCGAAGATTCAAAGACCGCTCGTGGTGTAGAAATACCGGCTTTGCATTCTGCTCATAAGGTCTGAAGCCAACAGCCTAACGCCCAGCCATCATCACTTCCCACGAGATGGGGTCTCTGCGGGCTGGGGAGTGGTGTTTGACGTCGGGGTTGATGAGGGACATCGGCCAGTAGCCGTCGGCGATGCGGACTGCTTCCTCGCCGAGTTGGGTGTTGGCGCGTTCCCATGCGACCTCGCTGTACGAGGCGTAGTGGTTTGTGACGCCTACGTTGTCCATCTTCAGGAGCGGGTTGTTCGGGTCGACGGGTTCTTGTTCGAACACGTCTAGGCCAGCACCGGCGATCTCACCATTTTGGAGGGCGCGGATCAGCGCCGGTTCGTCGACGACGGGGCCGCGTGAGCAGTTGATGAAGTACGCGGTGGGCTTCATCGCTTTGAAGAAGTCGTCGCTGAACATGTGGTACGTGCCTTCGGAGAGGAAGACGTGTGGCGATACGTAGTCGGAACGTTCCGCTACTTCGTTGAGTGTCGGCACGATCTCGACGCCGTACTCTTTGGCGTCCCATGAAGATCGGTAGGGGTCGAATGCGATGACGTTTAGTCCAAATGCCTGCGCTTTACGGGCGACGGCTCGTCCAATGTTGCCCAGACCGACAATCCCGAACGTCTCGCCAGAGATGTGACCCATCGGAGGCAGGTATTGTCGTGTCCACTCTCCGGCTTTGACGAGTTTGTCGTGGAGGACAAATTTGCGTGCGCAGACGAGGAAGAGCATCATCGTTTGGTTGCTGACTTCCTCAGTGCCGAATGAGGCGGTGTTGGAGAGAACCACGCCGTTGACGGATGCAGATTCGAGGTCCATGCCGTCGTAGCCGTGTCCGAACGAGACCAAGCCTTTGCATCGACCGTTGTTGCCCATGTGAACAAACATCGATGGTTCGAAATCGTGCCCTTGGTTGATGGCGCAGTCGGCGTCTTTCAACGCTTCGATCAGTTCGCCTTCGCTGTGACCCGAGTACTGCACGAACTCAGCGCCGTAAGCTCGAGCGGCCCTAGACTGCTGTTCGGTCGAACTCGCGTCGTGGGTGTCGCCGCCTCCCGGTCCCAAATACAAAATCCTCATCGTTTCGTCAGCCATTCGTGATCTCCTCGGCTATTGTGGTGATTGGAAGTTTAATTTCAAATCTCGGTGACGACGCTCTCTGGAGTCTCACCTCGCCAAACTCGTTGCATGTTTGAGAAAGCGAAATCCACTCGACGGGGATAGGACTCCCAACTCTTGCCAGCGACGTGCGGAGCTACAACGACGTTGTCCATCTGTAGCAGGGGATTGTCGGCCTCGACCGGTTCGATTTCGAAGACGTCGAGTCCAGCGCCCCAGATCTCGTTGTTGCGTAAGGCCTCGATCAATGCCGCTTCATCAACGACGGGCCCCCGGCAAGTGTTGACGAGCAACGCGCTCTCTTTCATGAGGCTGAGTTCGCGTGCGCCGATCAACTTCTCTGATGTTGAGTTGAGATTCGTGTGCAGCGACACTACGTCGGATTCCGCTAGAAGTTCGTCTAGATCCACTCTCGTCGCGCCGTAGCTTTCAGCTTGCTCAGAACGCACGAGATCGGTGTAGAGAGTGGTCGTTTCGAAGCCGCGCAGAAGTCTCGCAAGGGTCGATCCGATTCGGCCTGCGCCGACGATGCCGACGGTTTTGCCGAACAGCTCGTACGAGTCGTAGCCGTCGATTTCGGGACGCATCCAAACATCATCGCGGGTGTCGTTGTGCGCGATCGGCAGGTGGCGGTGGCACGCCAAGATAAGCGTCATCGCGAATTCTGCTACCGGTATGGCGTTGGCTCCGCCGTTGTTTGCTACTGGGATGCCTAGTTCGCCAGCGATCTGTAGATTTACGCCGTCGTAGCCCGCGGAGCAGAGTTGGACGAGTTTGAGGTTTTTGCCAGCGCGGAGGATGTTTTCGGTGACGCCGTGTCCGAAAGCTAGGACGAAGTCCGCATCGCCTGCTAAACGTTCAACCTCTTCGGGATCGGTTTCTTCGGTGCACGGGTTCAGTTCAAATCCGTCAGGCTTCATCTCGTCCGCCATCTTCATCAATGGAAGGGCGGGGCCTGACAACACCAACACATTCGGCATGATGGTCGTACCTCGGTTTTCGGGCCGCACGGTTACCAGTTCCGAGCGGCATCGTTGCGTATTCTACATCGCCGTTTCAAGCGGAATCGCATAACATCTTTTTCCATGCGCGCCATCGACATTCTCGAAACATTGTGCTTACAACCGTCTGTGTCGTTTCATGAGCGACGCGTGGCGCGAGAGATTCTGCGCACCCTCGGCGAAGCAGGGATAGGCGCGAGTGTAGACAGGTGGGGCAACATCAGCGCAACATTGGCGGGCAGTGCTGACTTACCGCCGTTGGTCTTCGTTGCACATATGGACCACCCGGGTTTGGAAGCGATCGAAGCGGTAGAGGTGAGTGAAGATGAGGAGCTAATCGTCGCAGAGCCTCGCGGCGGCTTAGGCGCGCGGGCGTTCGATACCGGAACCGGTGTGTACGTTGTGACGCGCGACGGCACATCGATCTATGGGACTATCGAATCGCACGGTCTGTTGCGGCGCGTTGGTCGATTTGCTCGGACTGACCGAGTGATGATTCGTCCGGAGAGCGGTGAGTTTGTTCGCAAACCATCCGAACTCTCCTATCCGGCGGCAGTGGTTCTGGATTTGCCGAGTTTCAGCATCGAAGGTGATTTGATCCTTGGGAGGCAACTCGACGATCTGGCCGGTTGCGCGGCGATCTTGGCGTCGTTGATCGCCGTCAATGTAGAGAAGTCGAATACACGGCCAATCATCGGCCTTTTTACCCGTGCGGAAGAAGTGGGGCTTGTTGGAGCGGCTTTAGCGGCGGCAGACGAAATGATCGATAAGGAAGCGATCGTCGTATCGGTGGAGACTAGTCTGAAGAGCGACATCGCGAAGCAGGGCGAGGGTGTAGTGATCCGTGTCGGCGACCGGATGACGACGTTCGATCACGAAGCCGAGTCGGTTTTGCACGGTGCTGCCAACCGTATCGCGGCGCGCGGCAATTCGGGAGATTTCAAGGTGCAGCGGGCGTTGATGGGAGCAGGGGGGTGTGAAGCCAGCGCGTTCAAAGCACACGGGTATCGTGTCACTGGCACGTCATTTCCATTGGGCGCGTGGCACAACACCGAGGACGATGGATCTATCAAGCCGGAATACATCCATGTCGATGACTTCAACTCCGGTGTGGAGCTCATCACTGAAGCGATGCGTGATGACGGCGAACAGCGTCGCGAGGACCCGCTTCGTTATCTCGCTTCGTTCCCAGAAACTGCCGCAATGCGTTTGCGGGAGACGCTGAACTAGCCGTTTCTGTAAATCGACCGCAAATCTACGGATATAACCTTGAACCTATGCCAAAAGTAGATGGAAGTTATCTGATCGCCCGAACTCTGAAGGAAGAGGGCGCCGACTGTCTTTTCTACTTGATGGGTGGCCCGAACTACGAGATCGTCAACAACTCTGAAGATTTCGGCATTCGGACGGTCGACTTTCGCCATGAACAAGCGGCGGCCATGGCGGCTCATGCCTACGCACGCGTCAAGCGGACGCCCGGAGTCACCACGGCGGCATCCGGTCCCGGCACATTGAACCTTCTGACCGGCATTTACAACGCATTCGTTGATAACGCGCCGATGGTCACACTTGGTGGGGCCGGACCTTTGCGCGACATCTACCGCGACGGGTTCCAAGAAGTTGACTTGCCCAACATCTTTGCTCCCGTCTCGAAGTCGGTTATGCGGCCTACCGATCCGTCGAGGTTTCCGGAGCACATATCGACTGCGTTTAGAACGGCGATGAGTGATCGCCCGGGTCCGGTTTACGTTGAGTGCAACGAAGACGTCCTATATGGCGAGGTCGACGAGAGTGACGCGGCGCCATCCACGCGTGCCGCGTCGGTATCGCCGTCTGCCGGTGATGCTGATCAGATCGCCGAAGCAGTGAAGGTGCTGGCTGCGGCAGAACGACCGATTCTGTTGGCGGGTAGCGGCCCTTGGTGGTCTGGCGCGTGGGAAGAGTTGCAAGAGTTCGTAGATCGAACAGGCATCCCTTTTTATACGACGCCGATCGCACGCGGATTAATCCCGGAAGACCATACCGTTTCGTTCCCGGCTGCAAGATCGACGGCATTCAGAGAGACCGACGCCGTCCTTGTGTTGGGCACACGCTTCAACTGGATAATGACGTTCGGCCGCCGAATATCGCATCAGGCGAAGGTTATTCAAGTCGATATCCATGCGTCAGAGATCGGTCACAACCGCGACGTGGACATCGGAATCGTTGCGGATGCCAAAGCCGCTATGCAGCAAATCAACGCCGAAATCGCCCGTTCCGGGATGAAATCTAAAGCCGAATCCGACTGGGTGGAATACCTGCGAGACATCGAGATGAGTCGACGGGAACGTTCCGCGCAGTTGGAGAACTCAAACCAAGTGCCGATTCATCCGCTGCGATTGTGCAAAGAACTGCGCGAAATGATGGACCGCGACGCGATCTTGACCGTCGATGGGAACGAAATTCTCCACTACGGTAGGCAATCGATTCCGACGTACGAACCAGGGCATCGTCTCAACTCAGGGGCGACAGGGTGCATGGGCGTTGGATTGCCATTCGCGATTGGAGCGAAGTTGGCAAAGCCGGAGAAGCAGGTGGTGTCGTTGCATGGGGACGGTTCGTTGGGGATGAATGTCCAAGATTTTGACACCGCAGTGCGTTACGACTTACCGATGGTAGTGGTCGTGTCGAATAACGAAGGCTGGACAGCGCGTGTGGAGGGCGTACGCAAGCCGGGTCGAGAACTTGGTTGGACGCGCTTCGACGCAATCGCCGAAGCGTTGGGTGGCCATGGCGAGGAAGTGCGAGAACCGGACGAAATCCGGCCAGCATTGGAACGCGCGTTTGATTCTGGGGTCCCTGCGATAGTGAATGTGCATACCGATCCTACTGCTAGGGCACTGTCCCGATTCGTAGGCTCAAAGATGGAATAATCAACCAAAGGCCGAAGCATGTCCGATAGCGAAACCGAGCAACGAAAAGTCACCACCTACATCATGTTTTCCAAGTTGACTGAACGCGGGCGCGATCGTGTTCGGACTCATCCGGAGCGGATACTTGAGGTGAATAACGAGGTCGAGATGAGAGGGTGCCGCGTGGTTGCACAATACGCCATGATGGGTGATCACGACTTCGTGACGATCATCGAAGCGCCTGACAATGGCGAGATGTCACGAATCGCGATCGAATTGGGTGCCCGAGGGACGATCCACACCACGACCTACACTGCGATTCCGATCAACGAGTTCATCGACATAATGCACGGGAACGGCGCGTAGTCGGTTGTACTCGTGCGGGTCGGTCCACCAGAAGGCATCGCTTCGATAAAAGTGGCGAGAAACGCTATTAGCCGAAAACGACGCGATCGATCCCTATTGCGAAGGGTGCGCGAAGGCGGTTTCGATTGGAAACTGTTGCTGATCGGCGCGCTCTTCGTTGTCGCCGGGCAGTTTCTAGTTTCTCAAACCGCTGGACCGGGACACGAGGGAATTCCGACTAGCGGAAGAAACGCCTTGGTGATTGGATTCGCTTTGGTAGCGTTGGCGGCCTATTTTTTCAACTCTCGTTTGCGCCAACAGAGTTGGGTCGTCAAACTGCCCACCACGACCAAGTTCCGCACCTCAGGCCTGAGAATGATCCCGTTTGGTCTGGGTGTCGCTAGCTTTGCGTTTTTGTCTCTTAGATTGCTCGGCGGTTCCACCTCAGGGAGCGATCTTTGGATTTGGGCCGTCGCGCTAATCGGAATCGGATCCGCATTCATCCCTTCTTACATGCGAGTGCTGGTTGGGCTGCGACGGGCAATGAGATCAATTCGAAGCGTAGACGTAGTGGTCGTCGTTGCCTTGATGGCGATTCTGATGTTGCTCAACACTGATGATCTAACTGATTGGTACTACTCAGCGATTGGAGACGAATACTCGTTCTTCGATCTGTCGCGGCAATTTGCGATTGAAGGGGTTAGCGATCCGTTTAGTCAACGCGGCGTTTACGACTACCATCCTCGACTAGGTCTGATGATGAAAACGGTGGTGATGAAGGTAGTGGGGGCCGACCATTTCGGTTGGAAATTTAGTTCAATCGCGTTGCTTGCATTGACGATTCCTGCGCTCTACGTGGCTGGAACTTTGATGGCAGGACGGATTGCAGGCACGGTTACAGCCAGCGTGATTGCGTTCAGCCAATACCTCGGTGCGATCGCACACGTCGGTTATGACCACATAGATTCGCTCTTGCCAACGGTGCTGGCGGTCGCGGTTTTCGTTTTGGCGACCCGCAACAGAAGCCCAGCACTGATGTTCATAGCTGGCACCTTAGCTGGAATGTGCATCTACACCAACGTCGCAGCAAGGGTCGTATTTCCAACCATCCTGATGTTCGCCGCGTTGCAGGTGTTCTCACAACGTCCGACGAGTGTCATTCGATGGGTCCTGCCTTGGATTGTGGGTATGGCAATCGCGGCTTTGCCAATGTTGATCGTCGACGGCAGTGAGTTGATGACTCAGATGTTCGCACGTGTCATCGTAGGGCAAAGCGAGCCATCTGAACTGGGCACATTCGATCGTGTAATGGCGAACATCGAGTTGAACCTGTTCGCGTTCAATTTCAACGAGCACATCTCCCACTACGTCTCAGGTTCGTTGTTCGACCCGATCACAGCATCGATTGCTGTGGTGGCAGTCGGGTTCGCCTTGGGCAGGTTCCGGGACGCCTCATCATTGTTTCTGCTGCTTTGGTTGGCTTTGGCATTCGCAGGAACCGGTGCTATCAGTCCATATTGGCACACCGCGATCACAAGGTTGTTCCCGATGGTTCCAGTGATCGCGTTGATGATTGGGATATTTGCATCACTCTTCGTGTGGCCGATCGACATAAATATCCGGAGAGGTTCAGGTTCACTCTGGGTTAGCCCTAAAACGATCACAATCGTCGCGTTGCTAGCCATCAGTGTGCTCGTTTTGATGCTGAACGTCCAACGGTTCAGATCGGAGACGCCGTCCGTGTTCCACAATTCGCCCGCCGCGGTGAGTATTCGGGCGTTTCAATCCGAGCCATGCAACCGATTCGCTGAAGATCAAATAGCGTTTATCTCTCGCGATGAACACATCATTCGACGAATCCTAGATTCATACGACCCCGGGAGCGTGTATCAGAACCCGGAACGGGCCGGGGAATTTCCCGGCATCCCGAAGTTCCTCAACCATGAACAGGCGATCGAACATGACATTTCAGATTTTGATCGCTACGAATGCGTGGTATTTTCGCATCCATGGGAGGAGATTCCCAAGCAGATTCTTGTAGACCTCGCTGCTTCCAATCCGTCCGGAAGGGCGATTGAAGTCGCCGACATCTCAAGAAAAACTACCATCTTCGTGTTCCTCACGCGTCCCTGATGATCGTCGTCGGGAAATTGACGCATTCGTTGCGTGGTGTCGACATCGGTGCAAACTCGTTCGCGGCGTATCTCGTAGAATCTTCTAAACCGAGAGCAATTTTTCACACCGATACAGATGTCCTCTGAAGCGATCGAAAGACGATCGATCATCATCTCAATCGTGGCAAGCGCCACGTTCGGCATTCTTGGCATTGTTATCTCAATTGCCAGCCATTCGGGCGCCGTGTTCTTGGACGGTCTTTTTTCGCTGACATTCGCGATCGTCGGACTGCTCACGCTGTACGTTTCACAACTGGTTTCGCGTCCGAGCGATGACTCTTATCCCTTCGGCTACGCGACTTTCGAGCCGATGTTGAACCTGTTCAAAGGGTTGCTCATCGGTTTTGCGTTGGTGTACGCGGTTTGGACAGCGATCAGAACGATACTGACGGGCGGCCAAGACATTACGGCGGAGGGTGGCATCCTCTATGCGGTGATCGCCGTTGTCGGTGGGGCGATCGTCGTTGTTCTGCTGAAACGTTATGCGAAACAGTCCGGTTCCCCGATCGTCGATGTCGACGCCAAAAACTGGACGGTCGACACGCTCATCAGCTCGGCAGTCGGGGTCGCATTCGTGGCAACGCTTCTAATCCAAAACTCCGATTGGTCCGATCTCGCGCCATACGCAGACCCGGTGATCATGTTGGCGATTGTCGCGATCGCCGCCCCGCAGCCTTTCCAGACTATCCGGGAAAATCTCAGGCAGATCGTCGGTAGAGCGCCATCCCAACATGTGCAAGACGACGTCGCCGCCCTAGTTGAAGAGGCAATCGATGACGTGCCCCACGTCGAGACCCACCTACGCATCGTCGACGTGGGACGTTACATTCATCTTCACGTCTACGTGATCATCTCGCCAGATACGAGAGAGACAATTGACATCCGCCGCCACGACCAAATCAGACGGAAAATCTACGAGCGTGTAGCCCGTGAATACCGGCACCTCTCCTTGGACGTCGGCTTCACGATGGATCGACGATGGGCATTGAACAGCGTACCGTCTGAAGACCATGAAACCGTCGTTGTGCCAGCTGAAACTTCGGAGACGGTGTCGAAATAGCTCGCCTGACGAAATCGATGATCGTTTTGGTCACGGTCGCCGCGACCATAATTTGGGTCGGATGCGGCACTGTCGGAAGTGTTGTTTCACCGACGCCATTACCGGTCGATGCCCCTGAGCCTACGTCTACGCCATCGCTGACTGATGAAGCGAAGACGAAGATCACTGAGTTATTCAACGATCAAGCGGTTTTGATCAAGAACGGAGATTGGGAAGCGGCATTTCAGGTTTGTAGCCCAAGTTACCGATCGAGGCGCGAACCAGATAGATTCGCTGAGGACGTTGAGCGTCACCTGCTGAGATTGGATGCCGCTCCGCAAACCTTAGACGTGCGCAATCCGGAAGCTACGAAAGGTCGAGACGACCGTTTCGACCTCAACTACGATCTTTACATCGAAGGGGAATTCTCAGAGACGGTGCGCGTCGGCGGGGCGTACGTGCAGGTTCACGGTTCTTGGTACGACGATGGGGTTTGGTGTCGTTAGGCTGGAGATGGAGTCGGCGCCGATTGAATCACCGGTTCTGCGCCAACCGGCGTTACGGTGAAATGCTCTTCGTATAGCCGACGATAAAGGTCGGAATCCTCGATCAATTCGTCGTGCGGACCTTTGGCGCGGATGCGTCCGCCCTCGATTACTAGGATCTGATGGGCTGCGATCACGGTTGACAGACGATGGGCGATTGCTATAGTGGTTCGCCCTTCTCGGAGACGTGCAATCGCTTCGCGGATCAGTCGTTCTGAAAGAGTGTCGAGCGCGCTGGTGGCCTCGTCCAACAGCAGGATACGGGGGTCTGCGAGTATGACGCGTGCGATGGCCAATCGTTGTCTCTCGCCACCTGAAAGGCGATAGCCATGCTCTCCCACAATCGAGTCATATCCTTCTGGCATCGCGGCTATAGTGTCGTGAATCTGCGCCGCTTTGCTGGCTTCGACGAGTTCCTGCTCCGATGCGGACGGACGTCCGTAAAGCAAGTTTTCGCGCACAGATGCGTGGAAAAGGAACGGATTCTGCGATACGACCCCGACGAGTTGCGTTAGGTTGTCGTGCGTAAGGTCTTTGATGTTCACTCCGTCAATCCGAACGGCACCGAAGTCTGCGTCGTACAGTCGCGAAGCGAGGTAGCCGATGGTGGTCTTGCCGGAACCGCTGGGACCGACAAGTGCAGTCAGTTCTCCAGCTCTGGCGGTGAATGAAATGTTCGACAAAGAGAACGGATCGTCATCAACTTCGTGGCCATTTTCTTCCGCCAGTGATTTGGCACCAGCACGCGAAGGCTGAATCGAAGCGTTGCCGCCCCGCAAGGTCATCGGCGGTTGAGCGGACATATCCGGCATCATCTGTCCATCGCCTCCTGCTGGACCAGGAGGCGCGCCGCCGCCGAAACCGCCGGCCGGCCTTTGTTGCGCTTGGGTTCGCTGTCGGGCATCAATGCGTTCAAGCTCAGATTCGCGGTAAGCGAACGAAACGTTGTCGAATACGACTTCACCTTTCGCAGTTGCCGGATCTACTTTGATGGGGTTGACAGGATCCACGATGGTCGGTTTGATGTCCATGTACTCGAAGATCCGTTCAAACAGCGCCAACGAACCTGAGATCTCGACGCCGCGTTGCATAAGGTTCGCCATGGGGAAAAGCAATCGAGCTTGGATGGTAGTGAAAGCGACGATATCGCCCAGTGTCACACGATCGCTGCCATCGATGATGAAAATGCCGCCGATCAGCCAAATGAACGCGGGAGCCATCGTGAAGAATGCCTGCACAACTACGAAGAAGCCTCGGCCAGTCATGTACTGCCTGATCGAAACGCTGGTCAGTTTTGTGTTCGTGTCTTGGAATTCACGCAGTTGTTCGGCTTCGCGCCCGAAGGTCTTGGCTACGATCACACCAGAGACGAACAGCGTTTCGCCGGTTTTGGCCGTCAGATCAGCTAAGGTGCGTTGCATTTGTCGGGTCAAACGTCGGCGGCGCGCGCCGACAATCCGTGACAGATAGGCGAATATCGGCAACGTGCAGACGGCGACGATCGTCAATTCCCAAGAGAGGATCAACATGGCAACAAGAGCCGCCGCGACGATCGTGATGCTGGATAGGATGTTGACGACGGTGTCCGTCAGCACCAATTGGGTGCTTGACACGTCGTTGGCGAGACGCGACTGAATGTCGCCGGTTTTGGTGGACGAGAAAAATGAGATGGGTTGCTTGAGGAGATGGTTGTAGACGGTGTGCCGCATGTCTTCCATCACCTTGAACCCAACAGAAGCGTTGAGTCGCGATTGGATCAGGTTCAGGACGCCTGCGATACCAGCCGCCGCAACCATACCGAAGATGAGCCATATCAAGAGACTCATGTCCTGCTGGGGCAACGCGTCGTCGATGACACGTTGAATGAGTAGGGGAGTGACAACGCCCAACGCCGCCGTTACCAAAACGAGCAGTGCCACTACAGCAAGGCTCAACTTGTAGTCGGCATAAAGACCGACAACTCGTCGAAACGTGTTTCGAGGGAAGGGTCGACGAGGCGTTTCATCAAGCATCGGACCCGCCGGACCTAAGCCGGGGCCACCCATGCCGCCGGATCTCATATTTGCCTCCGAGGATGTGGATTTGAAAGTCTTCGAGGGTTGAAGGAATGTTAAAGCAACGTCAACCGCGAATCGTCAACGTCAGCATATTGGGGCGTTTGAAGCACCGATTAGGTGGTAGCCCGTTGGTGTTCTAATCGCTGGTAGGGGGAGCGATAGACGTAGAGAAAGCCGCAGGTCTAGCAGGGTTGTTGGAGAGCGAGTGAGGGCTGTCCAGACCAAGCAGGAGCTTTTCGACCGGACGAGTCCCTAGCGACCGCGACGCATCAAACGAGCAGTCGCGGATTGTCTGGAGGTCACGACCGCGGGCGTCGGCGTTTGGGATGATGAAGGATTGAGGTTTCGCAACTCGCGCAGAATCTCATCTTGACCTTCCGCCAGTTTCCGTTGACCGGATTCCAGTTTCCGCTGACCGGACTCCAGTTTCCGCTGACCATCTTCGAGGTTGTTTAGCGATTTATTAGTCGCTACCTGAGCCGTTTCGATACCGGTCAACCGATCTTCAACCTTGTCGAGACGCTTCTCAATTCGGCCCTGACCGTCTTCGAGATTTTTGAGTCTAGTCATGTTGTCTTCCACCATCATGCTCGTAATGGTAGCGGGTTGGAAACGGGACTGTCAACGATGCTAATCAACTATTGACCGCACGGGTAGCAACGGTCGTAAAGCGCCTCGTCGTATTGCCGACGGGAGGTGCAATACGTGCAGATAGCCATATCGTCAATCCTTGAGCGTCATTGTCGTATCGAGTTGTGTGATCGACGAATCGATCAGGGTAAGGCTCGTGTCGATGAGGGAAAGGCTTGTATCGAGACCGTTGATGCTCGAATCAATGGTGTCGAGTTTGGAGCCGACCTCGCTGTCGAGCTTTGAGTTGATCTCTTCGAGTTCCGCGAGTATTGCTTCCAAAAGCTCCAATTGCCTATCTGACATTCCCCCTCCTTCGTGGGACTCGTCGGTCGGACTCGCTTAAATCCCCGAATGGATGGTAGCCCGTAGGGGAGTCGAACCCCTGTTTCAGCCTTGAGAGGGCCGTGTCCTGGGCCACTAGACGAACGGGCCACCGTAATGGTGCGAGGAGGTTGCTCGACGCAACGTTCCCCGAAATGGTTGGCTGCCGATGCAGGATTCGAACCCGCGCTCCCAGATCCAGAGTCTGGTGTCCTACCACTAGACGAATCGGCAACGGCTCGCTAACCAAAATATAACAGATGGGGACAATTCACCGCGCAGTGATGCGGGCATGGCGAATTGCTCTTTGCGGCTGCCGAAGCCACGCCTCTGACCGAATCAGCGGCGATTAGACGCGATGGAGTGGCTCACCGGGAGCTTGAGGCCACGCCTTTGTGACGACCTTCAATCGACCTGCATAATCCGCGTTTTTCCCAACGGTTGCCAACTTATGACCAACGTGTAAATTCCTCTTCACCAACGCTGAATCTGATGTAAACTTCCGACATCGTCGCGCGTGTTTGAGACTCGCGACTTACGATATTTCGCGGATGCGCCGCGTCCGTTCAGAAATCAAGGTCAATCCAACCATAGGAGGTAATTGACTTGAGATCGCGAATCAAACCGAGGTATCTGCTCTACGCAGTTGCGGCATTGGTGGCCGCAACAGCTTGGGCTTGTGGCGGAGACCCTGAAACTGTCGTCGTCAGAGAGACGGTAGTTGTTGAGGTCGAAAAAGAGGTGCAGGTGGAGGTCGAGAAGGTGGTCGAAGTTGAGAAGGTTGTCGAAGTCGAAAAGGTTGTCGAAGTCGAAAAAGTAGTTGAAGTTGAGGTGATGGTCGAGAAGGAAGAGGTCGAACCGACAGCTATTCCGGAACCGGCACGGCAAGAACTACCGCAAACGGAGTCGCCGGCTGGCACTTTGGTGATGATTCCTGAAGGTGTCGCACCTGGTGTCGGGATTAACCGGTCGCAGGCCCCAGAATCTCTGATGTATTGGGGTGTTTCCGAACAGCTATTCCGCCCGAATGATGATGGAACCCTTGTCGGACCGTGGCTCGCAGAGAGTTGGGAAGTTTCCGATGACGGTTCGCAAGCAACGGTTACGCTCCGAAGCGGCGTGCAGTTCCACGATGGTTGGGGCGAGCTTACTGCTCATGATTTCGTGTGGAGCTTGAACGACACCAATGCTGTAACGACGCCAGAGAGCATACACGGTCAAGCGGGTGACTTCGCCGCGTTCATGGACGAAGCCGAAGCCACTGACGACCGCACCGTGGTACTCAACTTCAATGCGCCGGAACCGCGGTGGACGACGTTGTTGTTCAACCAAGCTGGTGACGCGTTCGGCGTCTTCTCAAAGAAGGCGTACGACGAGATGGGCGCGGACTGGATGCGTGAAAATGTCATTGGTACTGGTCCTTACATGGTGGAAGAGTGGCGTCAATCTGACAGCGCCACGCTGATCGCACAGGACACGCACTGGGACAAAACTGCCGAGGTCTCGACACTTCGCCTAATTGACGTTCCGGAAACGGTAGCCCGCATCTCCGCACTCCGATCTGGAGGCGCAGACTGGGCAGTTCTTCCAGTTCGTGAAATCGGCCCTCTCACGCGCGACGGCTTTAAATCGGTGACTACAGGCCGCCAAAGCGGTGTGCCGCTACAAATGGCAGGCAACTACTGGGAAACTACACAGGTCAAGACCGGCGAGCCAACGGCGCCCGTGACGTTTGTTCACGACATTCCTTGGATCGGAAACCCGTTCAAACCGAACGATGGCAACAACCCGGACGGCATTGACGACATGGAACAAGCCCGGCTCGTCCGTTGGGCGATCGCAATGTCGATAGACCGAGATTTGGTCAACGAATCGCTTTACGGCAACAACGCGAATCCGTATTACGTCGGTATGTTCCACATAATCGACACCGACTGGGACGACAAGTGGAAGATTCCGTACGACCCTGTGATGGCCAACGAATACCTCGACAAGGCGGGTTACCCGAGAGACGAAGATGGCAAGCGTTTCGATATGCCGATCTACGGGTTCACATCGCGTATCGAATTCACTGAGATCGCTGACGCCGCGGCTGGTTTCATCAACCAGCTAGGAATCGAAACAAGCGTCATTAAGATCGCCTACTCGATCATCCGTCCAAGCTTAGTGGGTCGAACCAACACGACGCCGTCAATTCAATGGTGTCGGTCTGACCTCTGGAAACCTTACGACTGGGTAACGGGAGAAGAGGAGACGAGTTTGACACGCGGCGGTTTCGGCTGTCACATCGAAATCCCGTTCATCTTGGACACCGTCCAAAAGGTGGCTGCGGAGACCGATCCTGCAAAGCGCAAGGAGTACAACGTCGCTCTCGCCGACTACCTGTGGGAGCAGCAGTTGAAGATCGGTATCGTCGCCCTTCCGTTCGTGTCGGCATACAACCCGAATGCGATCGAGTCATGGAATATGCGACCTGGTCCTCAGGCACCGTATACATCGCCGGAGCTGATCGTTCCAGCGAGGTAACACTTGCCAACTTCACTGTGTCGCATGCTTGAATAAATGTTTGCGACACAGTGAAGCATTGCGATGGACCGCGCGTCGGTTCGACGTCGCGGATTCGTCGAGGGCGACGCGATCGATGCGTCGGTCGCGTCGCTTATGTGCATCGTTCAGATAGAGCAGTCAAGTGCGAAAGTTCCTGATACGCCGATTCTTCGCCGGCATACTTTCAGTCCTCGCGGCTACCGCTATCGTTTTTGCATTGTCGAGAGCGGCGGGAGATCCGCTTTTGTTGTACGCGAAGCCCGGCGGGTACGGCGTCACTCCTGAGCAGGAAGAAGCTCTGAAAAAGAAACTTCGTTTGGACCGACCGTTGGTGGTCCAATACCTTTTGTGGGTGACGGACCTTCTTCGGGGTGATTTCGGCAGGACTTTGCTAGCAGAACAATTGGTGACGCGAGTTGTCGGGGAGAAGATGGGGGCAACGGTTCAACTTGGTGTTGTGTCTTGGGTCTTAGCCACAATCATGGGAGTGCCACTCGGTGTGCTGTCCGCGGTTTTGCGTGGCAGCGTTTGGGACTATATGGGACGTGCTTATGCGCTAGTCGGCCAATCGTTGCCGACATTCTGGCTGGGATTGATGATGATTCTGATTTTCAACAAGCAGCTGGGTTGGTTGCCCTTCGGGACGCGAGGCACCACGGATGCGTTTTTCTTTTCTTGGGAAAACTTGCGCTTTTTCGTTATGCCGGCCTTCGCCGTCGCTTGGGGTGCTGCGGCGGTGTACTTACGTTTAACCAGATCAGCAATGTTGGAAGTTCTCGACTCTGAATTCGTGAAATTGGCACGGGCCAAGGGGGTGGGTGGCACGAAAATCATTTGGAAGCACGCATTCCGGAACGCACTCATACCGCCGTTGACAGTGTCTTCGCTCATGATGGCTGGGTTAATTACTGGCAGCGTCGTGATTGAGGCGGTGTTTTCATGGCCTGGACTCGGGCGCCTTGCGATTCAAGCGGTCTGGGACAACGATTTTCCGATCCTGACTGCCACCGTTCTGTTCTTCGCCGTTGTATTCGTGACCGTGAACTTCATTACGGACGTGCTCTACGCGGTGATCGATCCACGAATTCGCTACTAAAACCTACCGACGACAATGGCTTCCGAAACAACGGCACGAGACGCTGGCACGGTTCAAAACGCGGCAGCACCGACCGCGCAAAAGTTCCGATTCTCGCTTGCCTATGCGTGGTACATACTTCGCCGTTGGCCGTTGATTCCCGGTTTGATCATGGTGGCGCTAGTTGTCGGCGGCGTATTTGCGGACCAATTGGCACCGTATGACGAGATAGAACAGGATATTAGGTTCCGCAACGCACCACCGCGTATTTTCGGATCGAACTCTGAATACTGGTCAACTCAAGACTACTCACAGGCCATGTTTCGTGCCGAGGGCAGCGAGGGGAAGGACCCTAGCAACCGCTTCTTGCTTGGAGGGGACCACGTAGGTCGAGACGTGTTGAGCCGTGTCATCCACGGCGCCCGGATTTCGTTAGTGGTCACTTCAGTCGCTCTGTTCTCAGGCCTGATTCTCGGCGTGACGATCGGTGTTATTTCGGGTTACTACGGCGGGATCGTCGACGAGTTTTTGATGAGGATGGTCGACGTTTGGTACGCAGTGCCATTCCTGCTGCTTGCGATGGTTGCCGTGATCATCTTCGAAGCCAGTCTGAACCTCATCATCTTCCTGTTGATACTCCTCGCGTGGAGTGGATACGTTCGAAATCTGCGTGGAGAGGTCTTGAGCCTCAAGGAACGCGACTTTGTTGCGTCCGCAAGAGTCGCAGGTGCTTCGACATTCCGCATCATCTTCAAGCACCTCCTTCCCGGTCTCGTGAACACGATCTTCGTGATTGCGAGTTTGAGGGTAGGGCAATTGATCCTGGCCGAAGCTTCGCTCAGCTTTATCGGCGCTGGAATACCCGCACCTACGCCGGCGTGGGGTGTTCTGATCGCCGAGGGCAGGGAGTACGTCGAACAAGCCTGGTGGCAGACGGTGTTCCCGGGGACGGCGATATTCCTTGTGGTACTCGCCTTTAATTTCCTGGGCGATTGGGTGAGGGATCGGCTAGATCCTCGTCTGCGTCAATTGGACTGACATCCGACGAGATCGGAGTTCGCCCCGACCGTCAGTGGGCCGAACCTTTTTGAGGGCTTTAAGCCTCGATTAGCTGCGCCAACATATCTTGCAGCTGGGTGTGCCTGATGTAACCCTGATGGACGCTCAAGACGTTGTGGTCACGGTCGAGAAAAAAGGTGGTTGGCGCGCTGGTGATCTGGTAAGCGAGGTGAATGGAACTGCCGATGTCAGGGATGGCTGGGTAGCTCGCTTTCATCTTGCCCAAGAACTCGATGCCATCTGCCGCGGTGTCGAAACCTACGGCCTGAACGCCGATGAAAACGATCTGATCTTTGCCGGGCGCTCCCCAAGTTTGGTAAGCGTGCTCAAAGTTGGGTATCTCGGCGCGACACGGCGGGCACGAAGGGAACCAAAAGTTGATCACTACCGGTTTGCCTTCGTGCCGGCTGAGATCAAAAGGGCCGTGGTGAAACGTGTCTCCTTTGAAAGCTGGGGCGTCGCCGAAACCTACGAACGTTTCCGTATCGGCGTATATCGTCTCCGGTTCCGCCGATTCCGCTTCGGCTTGTTCGTCTCCATCAGCTTCCATCTCCACCGCTACAGATTCGCCTGAAACGGGTTGCGACTCCTCTTCGATCTGCGCCGAGTCGCTTTCTGATAGCTCTTGCACGATTTCGGCCAGATTATCCTTGTCGATCGCGCCTTGCCACACCCGATGCTCGTTGTGATTGCGGTCAAGGAAAACGGTGGTGGGGAAAGAGATTATGCGGTACTCTGTCTGGATTTCGAAGCCGTTGTCGGGTAGTCCTGGGAAGGTGACGCCTATTTCTTCGAATAAGGCAGCCCCATCTTCGATCGAATCTAGTCCTAGTTGTTGCACACCTACGAATTCGACATCGCCTCCCGCGGGAGGGCCGAACTCCTGATAGACCTCCTCGAAATGCTCCAATTCCGCTCGACAAGGCGGGCAGGATGGAAACCAGAAGTTGATTACTACCGGTTTGCCTGCGAGTTCTCGAGTATCAAACGTGCCATGGGCGAAGGTGGTTCCGTAAAATCCTGTGGTATCGCCTAAACCGTCGACGGTAGACGATTCGAACGACTCGGGGAACCCCATCGGCATCGTATCTGCCGCCGCTTCGTCGCTCGCAGGCACCGGTGTTGGATCCGGTTCGGGCGTATTCGTCGGCTGTTCGGGTTCGCTACCACAAGCCGAAACGACCGCGAACAGCATCAATGCGATCAGCGGGGCCGCCAAGGTCAGAATTCGTGAACGACTCATCCTCAGTTTCATCTCCCTAATGCCAATGTTGGCGCCAATCGTTGGATCCGTTCCTCAATTAGATGATACGTAACTGCGAAGCTTGCAGTTTCTACGCCCGACAATCGATAGTTGTTGAACCGACTACTCAGCTAGAACGTCGGCAGAGATACCGTCCAACTGGTCTCGCAAGGCGTTGACTAATCCTGAGACGGGGACTCTGACCTGCGCCATCGTGTCGCGGTGTCGAATCGTGACAGCGTCGTCTGATTCGACTGTCTCGAAATCGACGGTCACGCACAACGGTGTCCCGATTTCATCCTGTCTTCGGTAACGCCTGCCGATGCTCTGGGTCTCGTCGTATTGGGTGCTGAACTGCGAGCGGACGGCGTCATAAACCTCGCGAGCTTTAGGAGTCAATTTGTCGTTGCGGCTGAGGGGAAGCACTGCAACCTGATGGGGCGCGATGTCGGGGTGGAACCGCAACACAACGCGTTTGTCGTTATTGACCACTTCTTCGTCGTATGCGTCGATGAGGAAGGCGAGGGCAGACCTGTCGGCACCCATAGCAGGTTCAACGACGTAGGGAACGTATCGCTTGTTATTCGGCTGATCGTAGTAGGAGAGGTCTTTCCCAGATTTTTCGATGTGCGCCTTGAGATCGTAGTCGGTGCGATTAGAGATCGTCTCCAACTCGCCCCAACCCCAGGGATACAAGAACTCAACATCGGCGCTGCCCTTCGAGTAGTGGGGCAATTCTTCGGCTTCGTGCTCTCTGACGCGGAGTTTCGAGCGTCTCAGACCAAGGCCGGCGAACCAGTCCATCGAAAAGTCGATCCAATAACGATGCCATTCCTCGTCGGTTCCCGGCTCGCAGAAATACTCCATCTCCATCTGTTCGAATTCACGCGTCCTGAAGGTGAAGTTGCCTGGCGTGATTTCGTTGCGGAACGATTTGCCTTGTTGAGCGATGCCGAACGGTATACGGACGCGGCTACTGTTCACGACGTTATCGAAATCCACGAACATCGCTTGAGCAGTCTCGGGGCGCAGGTAGACGATGTTTTCGTCACCTTCGACGGGGCCGATGTGCGTGCGAAACATCAGGTTGAAATGGCGTGGCTCGGACAGTTCGCCGTCACAATCGGGGCAACCGTCCCCTTCCAATAGGTCCGAACGGTACCTGCGGTGACACTTGTTGCACTCGGAGAGCGGATCGGTGAAGCTGTCGACGTGCCCACTCGCAACCCATACGTTGGGATGCATCAGGATAGAAGCGTCGATGCCGACAACATCCTCGCGGTCGCGCACCATAGATTTCCACCACTGGTCCTTAACGTTCCGTTTGAGTTCTACTCCGACCGGCCCGTAGTCGTAGAGGCTGCCGATGCCTCCGTATATCTCGCTGCTCTGAAATATGAAGCCTCGCCGTTTGCTGAGGCTCACTACGGTATCCAAGTTGACGTTTTCGAGATTGCGTTTCAAGGTGTCTGATCAGCCTTCGGTCGCGTAGGACGCGTTTCATTCCGGCGGCGAAACGAAATTCGCCGCATAGTTTCAGTTTAGTTATCGAATGTTTCGAACTTGCGCGTTCGAACGACTTCAGCCTTGAATTACAGTCCGCTTCGCAGCATCTCCACGGCGAACCAAAGCGCCATCGCGCCACCACGGTCGTCGAGACCTGTGACCGAATCGCGGATCAGGTAGTCGTTCAAACTATCCAACGGCCCAGTGCCTACGCATACCCGTGTCACTCCGCCTTGTTCGTCGATTCCGTCGGACACTCCCGCCCAAGCGCGACCCAGAGCATCGCCCCAATCATCAGCGCCCAACCAACCATGGCGAATCCCCAGTGCAATAGATATTCCGATCATGCACGTCGAACTGCTCTCGGTGTAGGAGCCAGGACGATCTACAACTTGGCGCCACATGCCGGTATTGCGATCTTGGTGTTGCCGCAACCCGGTAAGGTGCTCGACGTGTCGTTCGATCAGTTTCGGTCTGAGGCTGCCTTTACATCCGACTAAGGTCTCGGCGAATCCGAGAGCGGCAAACCCGTTTCCACGTCCCCAGAAGTAGGGTGACGACAGGCAATGCCAGTAGAGACCATTCGATTGCAGTAGTTTGTCGGCACATTCGATGACGAACTCGGCGGCAAGATCAACGTATTTAGAGTCGCCTGACAATTCCGAAGCGCGTTGCAGAACTGTTCCGGCGAAAAACATGTCCTCCACGCGGAAATCACGATCGAGGACGGTGGCGAAACCGTCCGAGTCTAGCTTCATGAACCGATCGGCGGTCGCAATGAGGAGGTGCCGATACCCTGGGTCGTCGGCCATCATGGACGCCCAGTTGACTCCCGCGTAGTTAGCGGTACCATCACTGGAGTCGAAAACGCCATCCGGATTCTGGACATATTCAGAAGTGATCTGCTCGATCTCCACTCGCGGATCTGGGTAAGAGTCGTCCAAATCGGACAGCAGCAATCGTCCCGTCAGCGAAACACCTTGCGTATAAACGACAGGACGCTCCAATTCATGTCCGTACGCATTCGCGAGAATACGCGCCTTTGCCAGGGCGTCATCCCTTATAGAACTCATCATTTACCTCTAGTCACTTTTTGATTTCCGGCGTATTGCAGCTTCGAGCGAACGACTCTCATCCTCGAAGGTTTGTCTTATCATTTACGCAGATTGAATCATAACGCCACGTTAGGTATAGACGGGAGACACAGATGGCCGCATCGACACCGCAGCAACTCGGAAGCAAGAGTGCATTGGTCACTGGTGGTGGCAGAGGCATCGGGCGCGGTATCAGCATGATTCTCGCCTCGCGCGGGGCAGAGGTATGTGTATCTGATGTTGATGCTTCGAATGCCGAGGCGGTCGCAGCAGAGATCAACGAAGGCGGAGGCAGAGCATTTGCGGCCGGTGGTGACGTGACTGACATCGATTCGATTTCAGAGGTGGCCCAGAACGCTATCGATACGTTCGGCAAGTTAGACATCTGCGTACCCAACGCCGGAGTGATTGGCGGTCCCGGGTTCATGTCGAGGCGAGACTACGTCGACGAAGATTGGGACATGACTTGGGAAGTCAATGTTCGGGGCGTCGTTAACACGGCCGATGCAGTGGCGGACCACATGAAGGAGCGGATGTACGGGAAGATCGTGATCATCGCTTCCCACGGCGGTCGCGCGCCGCGGGGCGTGCCAGATGTCGGACGTGGCAGCGCACAAGGCCCGTATATGGTCTCGAAAGCGGCTGCGATTCAGTGGACACACTGGTTGGCCATGAACCTCGGACAGTTCAACATCAACGTAAACGCGGTTTGCCCCGGTCGGCTGTGGACACCGATGTGGCAAGCCATAGCCGAGAACCACAAAGCATTGAATCCTGATCTCGCTCACATGTCGATCCGCGAGATATTCGAGATGCAGATCAAGGGAACGATGCCGTTGGGTCGTGAGCAGACTCCTGAGGATGTAGGCAAGGCGGTGGCATTCTTGGCATCGGACGATGCTTCCGAGATCACCGGGCAAGCGTTGAACGTTAACGGTGGCGGGATCATGAACTGAGGTCGCGCATCGGATTTTCGCGCATTGATGGCGCGATCGTCAGATCAGCAGAGCGGGTAATTCATGGCTGAGATCGCAACGACAGTACAGGTTCAAATAGACGTGAACCCGGAGCTAGTTTTTCGTTGGGTTACAGAGCCGAGCAACAAGATCTATTGGATGAACGGTGTCCGCAGTGCTGCCTGGATCAGACGTCAAGAAGCCGAGATACCACGACCTCACGACACATGGGGAATGATCTACGAATACGGCGGGAAAGAGAACGAGATCATCATGGAAGTGGACGCGTGTGATCCGCGTGATGGAGCGTTTGAGTTTCACACGATTGAAGGACCGTATCCGATTCGTACTGAGTACCTGTGCCAACCATCGGGTAACGGAACGTTGTTCCGCATGACGCGCACCGCGTTTTCAGAAAGCACATTTACGGCCATCATGTTCGCAATCACGGGATTCATAAGCAAACCGATGATGCGCAAGCAAAACCAACAAGAACTCGACAAGATGAAATCGGTGGTCGAACTGCAACTGCCATCAGTTCGGCGTTGACCCATCAGCAACTGGCATAACTAACGAGGAACCAGATGAACGATCGCGATCTAATGTTTTTACCGGCGCACGAACAGCGCCAGATGATACTCGACAAAGAGATTTCATCGGTGGAGCTAGTGGAAGCTTCGTTCCGCCGCATTGACGAACTTGATTCGCAACTCAATGCATTCGTGACGCCTGACTCCGAAGGCGCGCTCGCCGCGGCGGCAGAATGTGACCGCAAGTTGGCTGCTGGCGATGAACCAGGTTCCCTGCATGGCGTGCCGATCTGTGTGAAAGACCTTGAACTCACAGAGGGTTTGAGGACGGCTCTGGGTTGCTCTGCATTCGTTGATTGGGTCCCGGATTTCGACTCTGCGGTGGTCGAGCGTCTTCGAACTACCGATGCGGTAATTCTCGGCAAGACCAACACACCTGAGTTCGGCAATTCGGCAGAGACGTTCACAGACATATTCCCGACCGCGAACAACCCGTGGGATGTGACACGACATCCGGGCGGCTCAAGCGGCGGTACTTCGGCGGCCATCGCTGCCGGGATGTGCTCATTGGGCACTGGCACCGACGGCGGCGGTTCAGTGCGGCTGCCTGCGTCCTTCACAGGCATTTTCGGACACAAACCTACCCATGGTCGAACGCCTCGCTTTGGCGGCCGTTCGATGCCTTCGTACAACTCGACGAGCACGACGGGACCGATGTCGCAGGATGTTCGATCATCGGCGATCATGCACATGGCTATATCTGGTCACGATCCACGCGATCCCGGTTCGTTGAAGACGCCGGTTCCGGATTGTCTTGCCGACTTGGAGGATGGTATCGAAGGGCTAAAGGTCGGTTTTTCGATGGACCTCGGGCATGCGTACCTCAACGATGACGTCGCTCGTGTGACTGAAGAGGCGTTGAAGGGTTTGGAAGAGGCAGGAGCATCGGTATCGACGGTGGACGTGAGTTTCGACCCATTCCCGACGACGTATTGGTGGAAGATTTGGACCGCTGGTCAAATCGCCATGTACGGTCATTTGGCCGAAGACCCCAACGTGCAATTGACCGATTACACGATGGAAATGGTTGAAGCCGGTTACGGAGTAACTGGTGCCGACTACGCGTTGTCGTTGCGCCAAGCGGAAGTGCATCGGATCCAAGTCGGCCAACTCTTCGAAGAGATCGATTTGCTGGTCACGCCGATGACCGCGGTCGAGGCTTGGCCACACCGCCAAACGCCGATGGAAGTTGGCGGGCACAAATTGGAAGAGGGTATTGCCAACCCATCAGCGATACCATTTTCAGCCTTGTGGAACATACTTTGGAACCCGGCGGCATCGGTGCCTTGCGGTTTTAGCGACAGTGGGATGCCATTGGGTCTCCAGCTCATCGGACCCGTTAACGACGATCCGATCGTGTTCCGAGCTGCACGCGCGTATGAATTGGCGCGACCCTGGACGTCAAAACGACCGCAGGTCTCATAAATCCGCAAAAGGGCTCATCGGATGAGCGAAAACTATGATGCCATAGTCATTGGTGGCGGCGTCATGGGATGCGCCACGCTGCATTACCTAGCGGATCTTGGCTTCACGGATACGATCCTGCTAGAGCGAGACACACTCGCGTCTGGATCGACAGGTCGATCTATGACCATTCTCCGGATGCATTACTCCAACCGCGTCACAACGGAAATGGCGTGGTGGAGCAGGGGAGTGATGGCGAACTTCGAAGAGGAAGTCGGAGCGCCAAGTGGATACAACCAAAACGACTGGTTGCTCTTTCCTGGCGCTGGCAATGAAAAAGCCGCGCGAACCAACGTCGATCTCGCCAAGTCGGTGGGAGTGGAAACCGAATCGCTTTCCGTCGAAGAGGTTTCACAACGATGGCCGTATGTGCAGTTCGGAGACAGCGAATGCATTGTTTGGGAAGGCAAAGCGGGATTCGCCGACTCCCATTTGGTCACAAGCGGTTTCGCGAATTCCGCACGCGAACGTGGAGCAACAGTACGGTTAGGCGTTTCGGTTAGTGAAATCATCACAGAGAACGGCGCTGCGATTGGCGTCAGAACCGACGAATGCGATATCTTTGCCGACCGGATCGTTCTGACTACCGGTCCATGGACCAACGTCTTGCTTGAGCAGATCTGTGACACTTTGCCAATTCACACCGTTCGGCATCAAGTGGTCCGGCTTCAACAGCAATACGGGTTTGACGACGTAGCCGAATCGTTCCATCCGATCGTGGTAGACATACCATCTGGACTCTCTGCCCGGCCCGACACTCCCGGATACGCCTTGATCGGTTACCGAGAAGATCCGGTCGACCGGGACACCTACAATCAAGGCGTCGAAACCGAGGTCGTCGCCGAGGGCATCAGAATCCTCGCAGACATCATCCCCGCGTACGCCGAGGCACATTGGGCCGGCGGTTGGTCGGGATTGTTCACTGTTTCACCAGATTGGAACCCGATTATCGACCGAGTCCCTGGATTCGACAATGTGGTCGTCGGTGCGGGTTTCTCGGGCCACGGGTTCAAGATGTCGCCCGCGATCGGGCTTTCCCTAGCAGAGTTGGTAACAGGTGCAACGAAAACCACATTCGACCTTCACCCTCTCCGCTTTTCGCGCTTCGAAGAAGGCGATCTGCTCAAATCGGCATACGGCGGCAACGTATTCGCTTGATCAGCCGATGGTTCCGTAGACCACGCCGCACACAGTCCCAAATATCAAGTGCGCGACGAGTAGCATCACCGCGCTCTGCCGCGAGTAGGCGAGTGCGAACGGTCCCGGTGCCTTCATCTCGCCGCTTCGCATCTTCGGATGCAGGATGCGGAAGTACGTCAACGTTACGCCCGTCAACACCCACAACAGCACGGAGACGACGGCGCCCAGTAGCCAACCTTTAGTTTCCAACTCGAAGGCGTAGATCACTGCTGAAGTAAATATCCCGTAAAAGACGCCAACCAGAAACAGGACGCCTCGGCCAAACACCTGCTGCCCAAATGGTTTCGACGTGAAGGCCGAGCCAATGATCGGGACAATCCTGATATTTTCGTGAGTCGGCCTCGCGACTTCCCAAATCTGCAGGAAGAGGACCGCGGCTATCGTCCCCATCAGTCCGCCGATGATGGCGATATCGAGACTCATTTGACTTGAAGGTTCAGGTTCTTGGGATTACCAATCGGCCACGGAACCGTCTGCGAAGTAGGATTCACCGCCCAACTCCCGGTGGTAGCCCATCGCATCGCCGTCGAAGGCCTTGGTAGCTTCGGATTCATCGACCTCAACTCCCAAGCCGGGAGATTGCCACAGCGCAATGTGCCCGTCTTTGACTTCCCAATCTTGCTTGATGATGCCGTCGCCGAGGGCTTGATCTACCTGTTCTTGCACTAGGAAGTTGGGTACAACGGCGTCGACCGTCATACAAGCTGCCAGAGCAAGAGGTCCGATGGCGCAATGGGGCATGATGTGCTGGTAATAGATCTCAGCGTAGTTTGCGATCTTCTTCAACTCGGTGATGCCGCCGCAATGAGCGACGTCGGGTTGGAGCAACGAAACGCATTGCTGTTCTATGACTCTCCGGAACTCCCAACGCGTCAACAGTCGCTCACCAGTGGCGATCGGGAAGGGCACATGATCCGACACCAGTTTCAACGCATCTTCGTTTTCCTGCGGCACCGGTTCTTCCACGAACATGGGGCGCATGCCTTTGAGCTCGTTGCACACCTCGATTGCAAGGCCTGGGGCCATCTTGCCGTGGAAGTCGAAACAAAGTTCAACGTCATCGCCAACCCATTCCCGCATCAGGTACGCCGCTTCAACGAACTTGTCAATGCGTGAGGGCGGTTCATGTGCGCGCCAGAATCCTTCGGGGCCAGATTTGTATGCCGTATAGCCCATCGCGCTGAGCATGTCTAGACGGGTGCGGGCCGCTTCGACAGCTTCGTCATCAGACGCGTCGCGGATGCCCCAGTGCGCGTAGACACGAATGCGATCGCGCACGTTGCCGCCGAGCAACATGTAACTGGGCACGCCGTAATGTTTGCCGGCGACGTCCCACAGCGCGGCGTCCAATCCGGCGATTGCAGACATGTTGTGGGCACCGCCGCGGAAGAAAGACGAGCGATACATCTGCTGCCAGTGATGCTCGATTCGCAGCGGGTCCTTGCCGATCAGATACCCGGCGAACTCGTCGATTGCAGCAGGCACCGAGTTCGGCTTGCCTTCTAATGTGCTCTCGCCCCAACCTTCGATGCCGGTGTCAGTGGTGATCCGCACCAAACGCGTTCGTTGCCGCGGGGAAAACTGGTCGATGCGAGTGATCTTCATTACGTTAAACCCGTTTCAATCGATGCCGTCGATTGGATGAGTCTACATTCGGAAGAGCAGCGTTACTCTAAACTGTCCATCTCGTTTATGAATCGGCGCACGTCCGCGGCGCGTTCCCGGATCCCTTTTTCGTCTAGCCAGTTTTCGTAGAAATTCGTATGCAGTTGCGACGCGGCATCAAAGTAACGACGAAGGTTTTCGTATTTTGTGTCGTCGCGAAGTGCAGCAAGAACATTGAAAAACTGCGCATGTGAATCGTGTTTCCATCCACGTCTTTCAGCGACTGATTTCAAAGCCTGCGCGGCGGCTCCCCAAAACTTCTCCGATGCTTGGAGCAAGTCGCCTGCATCGAGTTCGTCGATCGCTTGGTCGTAAAGGTGGAGTGATGTTGATCGGTACTGTTCAGCGGTGGTCATGGAATCTTCATCTCGATCGTTATAGCTTTTAATCTGTGTTGTTAATGATACTTTCGCACAATCGGAGTGTTGCGACCGAAGACTCAAGAGTTGCGGCTGGCGGAGGGTAGTCGATATCGTCGATCACGCTCCGAATGAAGTGTCTCGCCTGGGCAAGAGTATCGACCCCCGTTTCATACGCAGCTTTTAGTTCGGTTCTCTCTCCGTCCCTCAATACCCAACCTCGTTGCACCCCTTCCAGGTACACCGAAACGTAGTCGCCGTGGAGTTCGTAACGTTCGAGGCGGCCGCCGGAAGTGTAGGCGGCGGTCAATTGGCAGACGACGTTATTGTCGAATTCGACTAGGGCGGCGTGTACGTCGCGGTAACCGCTGATGGTTCTCTTTACGACGGCTTGGACCGTTGTGACCGGCGCGTCGGCAAAGTGCGTAACTATGTCCACCGAATGTATCGGCGATTCCATCAGCATTAAATCCATCATTGTCGGCGAGATTCGGGGATCATCCGTGAATTCGTGGATGTCTTTGTGGAACTCGGCGACGATCTGACGCAGCGGTCCCGTATCCCTAATCACGTCGATCGCTGCGCGTATCAAGGGATTGAAACGTCGGTTGAACGCGACCATCACCTTTGAACCGCTGCGCGTAGCCGCATCGTTCAGATCCACGACTCCCGCGACAGACAAAGCGGGTGGTTTTTCGATCAACACGGGGATGCCGCGTTCGATGGCATCCATCGCGGCCGTGCCGTTCAAATGAGCGGGAGCCGCCACGATCACTGCGTCGACATCCCCGGAATCGACCATGTCTGCGACACTCGAGTACACAGAAACACCTTTGAGCTCATTCGAGGCAGCTTCACGAGCCTCAATCACCGGGTCTGAAACCGCCGCGAGATGCGACTCTTCGATTTCGTTCACCGCGTTTATGTGACCACGTCCACGCCGTCCGTATCCGGCTAGACCAATCCTTAACGACATGCATCATCTCCTGAAGGCGACCGCGCGTCAATCAACTTGAAACCGCTCCGACGGATTCGCCGCGATGGGAATAGACTTTATCCAAATGCACGACCCTTTGTACATCGCGTGGATGGAGTTGCAACATGATCGCGACGGCGTTTGATCTAACAACGATGAGCGGCGAAGACGTCCGCTTGGCATCAAGAACTGGTGACTTCGCGCAACCTACGTCCGGTGCAGCACCAGACATCGTGCAAACTAACGTCGCGATATTGCCTAAAGACCTCGCGTTTGAATTCTTGGTTTTTTGTCAACGCAACCCGAAGCCTTGCCCAGTGATCGAGGTTATAGAAGCAGGGCAGACCGAGGCGGTTCTTTCTGCACCGGGATCGGACATTCGCCGCGATGTCCCGATGTATCGCGTTTACGAAGAGGGTGAATTGGTTGATGAGCCGCAACACCTCTCTGACCACTGGCGCGACGACCTAGTGACCTTTCTGCTCGGGTGCAGTTTCACGTTCGAGCACGCATTGATCCGCAATGGTGTTCACCTCCCGTACTACGGCACCGACAAGAACGTCGCAATGTACAAGACGAGCATTCAGACCGCGCCTGCTGGCCCGTTCGGCGGTCCAATGGTTGTGACCCACCGATGGGTGCCGCGGGAGAAAGTCGTGAGGGCAGTGCAGGCTACATCCAGATTCCCGGCAGTTCATGGGGCCCCGGTACACATCGGGGATCCAGAGGAAATCGGCATCTCGGATCTTTCGCAACCCGATTTTGGCGATGCATGGGACCCACAGTCCGACGATGATGTCTCGATGTTCTGGGCATGTGGTGTGACGCCGCAAGCCGTAGCGATGGCATCGAAACCAGAGCTGATGATCACGCACGCGCCCGGCTACATGTTTGTAACTGACATGAACGATGAAGACCTTGCGGTGATGTAGTTTCGACCTGCCGAAGTCAACCAACCAAAGTGGATTCTCCTCAATGACAAATAACAACGCGTTCGCCCAAATCGAAGACATCGTTCTGCAAGACGACATGCGAGGTATGACGGCGCTCAAGCCGCACATGCCAGACGGATACATGGAATCGTGCGCCGACCTGCTACTCGATCACCCGGGCACGATCTTCATCGTGACTGGCTTTTACATCGTCTCCGCCGAGAAGACGGAAACTGATGGCCCTCCGGGGGCTGTAGCCATCGGCAACGCATTGACCAAACTCGGAAACGACGTCAAGTACGTGACGGATGAGTTCTCCTCCGAAGTCGTCCGAACGATTACAGAAGGCGAAGTGATCGAGTTTCCGATTACCAATCACTTCGATTCCGCGAACTTCGCAAATCAACTCGTCGAGGAACATTCCCCGTCAGCGCTGGTAGCAATCGAACGTGCTGGACTGATAGGAGACGGTACCTACAGGAATATGCGGGGCATTGAATTGACGCCGTTTAATGCAAAGATCGACCACCTTTTCGATCAGCATCCCTATTCTGTTGGCATCGGCGATGGCGGAAACGAGATCGGAATGGGCAACCTGCAGAACGTCATACCTACGATCGAGCACGAGTTTTTGCCCAAGAATCCGTGTGTGACGACCACGACGGAATTAATAGTCGCGAGTTGCTCCAACTGGGGCGGTTACGGACTAATCGCCGCGATGTCGCTGAAACGTGGCGAGAATCTCTTGCCCAGCGTTGAAGGAGCGATGCAGATGGTTCGAGAAATTGTCGCCGTCGGAGCAGTTGAGGGCATGAGTGGTGAAAACAAAGAGTGGGTGGACGGTCGCGATCTGGAAGCCGACTCCGCATGTATTCGCGACCTTCACGCGTTGTTGGAGGACGAAGGAATAGGTTAAAACCCGGCTAGAGATTTTTCTGCTGGTCAAACTCAAACCTAGGTCACGGACGGATTTTCGACCTCCAAAACTCGAGCGGAAGATTGTGGTTCGGGGATGGGATCACCGTCTTCCTGCATCGCTTCGACGTGTAGGTCCACAGCTTCTGTGATGAGATTCCAAACTTCTTCCTCTGTGTCTGCCACTGCTACGCATCCGGGCAAGTCGGGCAAATAGGCGCCGAACTTCGTCGGACCTTTTTCGATTATCACGACGTATCTGGAATTCATCTAACGTCTCCTCGAATGATCGCGGGGTGTCTCATAATGCTATTCCGGTTACTTGCTGGCACGTCGGAGTTGCGATGGCCAGCGATGGTCACGGTACCTCGTTTGCGGGGATGTTTATAGTTCCTGTGACTCCCTCGTGTTCTGTCCAAACGCCATCCGTCGCGTTCAACGATCCGAATCGCATCTCGCACCTTGGGCAATCTTCTCTCACTTTCCCAGTAACTCTTGATCGATCAAATTCATATCCGATCTGTCGTTCCTGAACCATACCTCCAAGTTGATTGTTCGTTGGGTTTGGGTGGCGAAATGTGGAATGCTACCTCCGTCTTTGCATCATCCGCCGTCTCCCCACCGTCTCCTTAACGAGCGTGATCAGCGCGATCGCCCCTATCCCCGCGACGCCGCCGGTGAACCACGTTGCCGACGATAGCGCCATGATTTGGGCTATTCCTCCTATCAGCGGAGGTCCCGTGGCACCGCCAACGTCAGATATGAATCGCCATACTCCTAGGAACTCGCCGGGGTCCCTAAGCGGTGCAAGATCTGATCCAAGCGTCAATACAAACCCGCTGCTCAGACCATTGCCCAGTCCGGCCAACACGCCTGCCAACATCAGCATCATCATGCCGTCTGCGAACGGGAGAAGTGACAGGCCCAGTCCCATTATCAGAAGCGCCGGGACACCAACGTATTTTCTGCCGAACCGGTCCATCGTCCAACCGACTATCGGGAACATCGTCGAATCCACGGCGTACGACACGCTGGCAACGTAGCCGATCTGGTCGGTCTGCAAGCCCATTTCGTCTCCCCAAACCGGAATCAGGAACTCGCGGGCCGCTCGTATGAATTGAAGGATGACCGCAACGAATCCAGCGGTCATGAAATCATGCCGGTGCGTGACCATCGTTGTTCCGATGCTGGCGAAGACATTGCGATGGCCTTGAGGATCCACGTTGTCGCCGCCGCTGCGAATCATGGCGTAGAGAACGAATAGACCCGTTAGGACAGCGATGACGGCTTGAATGTAGAACGGTGCCCGGATGTCGACGTACTCGGCCATCACGCCACCGAGTATCGGCCCAATGATGGCAGCGATACGGCTGGTACCTCCGTAGAGCGATAGTGCCTTGCCGCGATGGCGTGTCGGCACCGCGCGTGCGATGAAGGTATGCCTGGAAATCATCCAGAAAGCGAAGCTCGCGCCAGCTGCGAAACGGGCGACGAAGAGCATTGAGAAGTTTGGACTGTTCGCCGCCGCTACTGCGGCAACCGCGAAGAGCAGTATGCCCACGAGCATGGTGCGCCACATCCCGAAGCGCGAGACCAAGATCCCAGCCGGAACATCAAACGCCAGTGTTCCGAGATGCTTGGCTCCGACTGCGAGACCTATCAATGCCTCGGTCGCGAGGAATTCATCCTTCGCGAAAACTGGCAGCACCGGGATAAGGACACCTTGACCAACGGACAACAAGAATGCCGGCGCGTAGACGGTCGGGATTAAAGACACGATCGAGAACCGGGGGCGCAGGCCGGTTCTCGGCCTAGGTCTGTTCCTCAGAATTGCGATAACGATCCCCGATGGGCGCGTCTCTGCGCCGGACTTTTTCGCCTCGATACGGACGGTATTCGCCCGTTCGTCAACTTGGCAAACCTCTTTAGCATAGAATCGACATGAATCGAACCGAAATCAAACGGATACGAGATCAAAACGTAATTGCGTCGCCTATTGAATGGGTGCCAACGCTGAAACTGATCCGTATCGAGTGTATTGGGAGAAAAACATGTCAGACATCAACTCGAGAGGCTACGCAAACGCCGACGCGCTAGTGTCGACCGACTGGGTAGCCGCCCACGGAAACGACGATGGTGTAAGGATCGTCGAATCGAACGAGGATCCGTTGCTATACCCATCTGGTCACGTTCCCGGCGCAGTCGAGATCGACTGGGCCGCCGACCTCAACGATCCGCTTCGCCGAGATTACCTTGACCGCGATGGCTTTGCCGGCTTGATGTCTTCAAAGGGCATCTCGAATGACACCACGGTCGTTTTGTACGGCGACCGCAGCAACTGGTGGGCCTGCTACGCGCTTTGGATCTTCCAGCTGTTCGGCCACACCAACGCAAAGATCATGGATGGCGGCCGAATGAAGTGGGAAGCCGAGGGGCGCGAACTTACGCGGGAAGTTCCCGACGTGGCAGCCGCCGACTACAGCGCGCCTGAACGTGACGACTCGCAAGTCCGGGCATTCCGAGATGACGTCTTGGCGCACATCGGAAGTTCTGGCAAATTGATCGACGTTCGGAGTCCTGAGGAGTACAGCGGCGAGCGGCTCCACATGCCTGACTACCCGAATGAAGGCGCTCTTCGCGGCGGTCACGTCCCCGGCGCTGCCAACGTCCCGTGGGCGTCAGCGGCGAACGAAGACGGAACTTTCAAGGATGCTTCGGCGCTACGAGACATCTATGAAGGTAACGCAGGCTTGTCGTCAGACGATGATGTGATCGTTTACTGCCGTATCGGCGAGCGTTCGAGCCACACGTGGTTCGTGCTGACCAACCTCTTGGGCTACGGCGACGTCAAGAACTATGACGGCAGCTGGACCGAGTGGGGCAACTCCGTCGGCGTTCCGATCGAGAAGTAGGTCCAATCCGTTCATCCAAACTGCGCGGGCATCTCGCTTATAGATGCCCGCGCTAGGTCTCATCGGAAATTCGCACCCCGATGGATAACGTCCCACAGCCGCTGACCCAAATGCTGGAAGAGCTTGATTCGCTCGATAGGGTAGAGCGCGCTCAGTATCTGCTCGAAATGTCTGACGACTTCGAGGAAGTACCTGAACAGATCGCAACTCGACCATTTCCTGAAAATCGACGCGTGCCCAAATGTGAGTCCGAAGCCTTCGTTTGGGCTCAAGATCGAGACGACGGCACGCTCAAATTCCACTACGCTGTCGAAAACCCGCTTGGGATCTCGGCCCGCGCTATGAGCGTGATCCTCGACGAGACCATGTCGGGGCAACCGTTGGATCAAGTCGCCAGCGTCCCACCCGATATCGTTCACCGAATCTTCGGACGACAGTTGTCGATGGGCAAAGGTGAGGGACTGGCCGCGATGGTGGAACTGACTTCGTTCGAGGCGCGGCAAAGGCTGCGGGGTCGTCAAACCCGATAAATTCATGGTCAACACCTCCTGATCGCACGAAAGGAGGTGTCGAATGCAGAATTATGTCGCCGATTCCGACACGATTCTTATTGTTCTGAGCGGCTAGATGGTGGTAGCTGCTTTGGGTGTGACGGTGGCGACGGTCCTGTTCGGCAAGGCGGTTTCGATCCGTATGGAGGGACGTTACGGGGAAAGCTCCGATATGACGATTGGAACGTCGATGATCACGTGTCTGATGCTGATACTGCTGGTCGGAGGCGCGTTGCTCATCTTCGGATCGACCAGTTGCGAATGAAGTGATAGCATCACAACCAGACCCGCCATCGTACGATGCGAGTTTAGGCCGGAGGGGGTGTGCGTCGCGATTTGGCTATGGACGCAGACCTTTCATCGCTTTCCAAAGGCGATGCTCCGGCCACCGTCATTCTAGCCATGATTCACCGTCGCCCGAAAAGTGCATTTGCACACATGCGGGTGAGTGTCGAAACGAACCTTAGCTGCTACGTTCGTACGTAATTTCCATAGATTCGAACGCGAGCTTAGGTTCTGCTAGTGACAGCGGCTTCAACTGAGTTGATTGGCGGCAGGTAATCGGCCAGCAGTTCCCAGTTGTCGCCTTCATCTCGACTGAAGAAGAGTTGACCTGTGCTCGTTCCGGCGTAAACGCCGCAAGGGTCGAGAGTATCAGTCGCCATTCCGTCTCGCATGGAGTGCAGGTATGCGTGCTTCTGCGGTAGCCCGTTGGTCAGTGCCTCCCAATCGCGCCCGGCGTTGCGCGACCTGAAAACTCTGAATTTGGCGTCTGTCACGTAACGCATGCCGCCGCCCAAATCGTCGCCTATTGCTTTATCTTCCGGCAACACATAAACCGTGTCGGGATCAGATGGATGAACTGTCAATGGCAATCCGAATCTCGAGGCCAGACCGTCGCTGATGTCGATCCACTCTTGCCCACCATCGTCGCTACGGTATACGCCGCAGTGGTTCTGTTGGTAGAGCCTGCTCGGGTCCGCTGGATGCGCGACCAACCTGTGTGGACATTGCCCAACTTCCGGAAATGGTTCCCCCATGAAGTCGGCTCGAACTCCGCGATTCAGCGGCGACCATGTTGCACCGCCATCCTCCGTGCTGAATACGCCTGCGGCGGATATGCCTACCAACATTCGGTCCGGCGATTCTGCGTCCGGGATGATGCTGTGCAAGCACATGCCACCAAACCCCTCCATCCAACCTACTCGGGAGGGGTGCTTTGTAATTCCGTCTATTTCAATCCAGATCTCACCTGCATCGAGGCTTTTGAAGAGCGACGCGGGTTCTGCACCCAGATAAACTACATCGAGATCTTTTGGATCCGGCGTTACATGCCAAAGTTTGTTCACTTTGATGTTGGGATCAGATGCGATGTGCGGGCCTACCTTGGAACTTTTCCAAGTCGCGCCCATGTCTTCACTGCTGTGGACTTCCGACCCGAACACCGGATCGTTCCTGACCACCCACAATCTGCCCTTGCCACGCGGATCGTACATTGCGTGGAACACGTCTGATCCTGCCCAGTGCGGGCCGGAGATGTCCCACTTCTTGCGGTTCTCGTCGCTCAAGAAGATGAAGGCGCCTTTGCGCGTGCCAACGATTAGTAAGGTGTCGCCCATTTTGAGTCGCGCGTTATCGGACATCGTGGTCAACTTTCACACTCTGGCACCGTATCGTAGCGAGGTGAGTAATCGTTTCGAAGCTACGGCGATTTCATCGACGGCAGATTCGAAAACCGCCTCGTTTGCTTTCGAGGGAGCTCTGTAGCCGCTGATCTTTCGAACGTACTGCAAAGCGGCGGCGGCGATCTCATCATCTGTCGCTGGCACGTCTCGTTCTCGTAACACTTTGATGCTGCGACACATTGGAACCTCCTGTTTGCGAGATTTTCAGAGTTTTGACTGTGCTAAATGCGCTCTGACGATCCGTATTTCGTCGTATGTGATGTCATCTGCGACATTCTCGTACACCGTTGCGAGTTTTGCTTCCGGGCCACCGGCTTGCTCTAGTGCTGCCTCGATGACCACCATACGATCCGTTCGCGGCAAGGACGGTTGCAGATCGACATCCATCCCGTTGGCGACCATCATCTCGACGTGGCTTACGATGGTGCCGACCGCAAGTCCGCGGCTATGGGCCGCTTGGCTGATCGACATGCCTTGGTTCAACAGGTCTCGCGTTTGTGAGTAGGTTGAACCTTTGCGATTGACGGCCCGTCTTTCGCTGGCTCGGGGCCGATAAGGATAGGACGATGTTTCAACGGAATTCGTTTCGGGGCTTTCTTGAAGGTATTGCTGTATCTCAGCCAAGAATCGATCGCCGAACTGTCGTAGCTTCACGGTGCCGACGCCTGACATACGGCTGAATTCTTCACGGTTGCGCGGGACGCGTTGGGCCATGTCTCTGAGAGCAGCATCGTTGAAGATAACGAACGCAGGAACTTCAAGCTCGCGCGCAACGCTGATGCGAAGTCGTCGCAAGCGCTCATAGAGTTCGTCATTAGATGATTGGACACTTGCAGATCTTTGGCGACGCTGACGTTCGACACGCTTGGGCTTGGAAAGTGTGAGACGCTCGCGTCGATTCAGGAACTTCCTCCCTTTATCCGTCACTCCCAACGTCGGGTACTCTTGGCTATTCTTGTAGACCAGTCCTTCGGTCATGAGCTGGTCAGCGATTTCTCTGATTTCGTTTCTGTCGAAATCATCGACGATGCCGTAGACGCTGAGCGAGTTGTGACCCAATTCGAGAACTTTTTTGCGTTTGCTACCCAACAAAACTGCGCCAACGTGCGCGATCCCGAATCTTTGGTTGGTCTTGATTATTGCGGAGAGTATCTTCTGGGCGATGATGGTGGCGTCAAACTCTTCGCGTGGCGTGAGGCAGATATCGCAGCCTTGGCAGTTGTCTGTCGACGCACCGTTGGATACCGTTTCGTCGCCGAAGTAATCCAGCAGGTAGCGCCTCCGGCAGGTCTGCAACTGGCAGTAGTCGATGACTTGAGCCAGTTTGTCGCTGGCGTTTTGACGTTCAAGATCGTCCTCGATTTGGTTGATGAAGAACTCTTGCTTCGATTTGTCACTGTAGGAATAGAACAGCACGCAATCGCTCGGCAGACCATCCCGGCCCGCGCGACCCGTTTCTTGGTAGTACCCCTCCAGCGATTTCGGAATGGAGTTGTGGACGACCAATCTGACGTCTGGTTTGTCGATGCCCATGCCGAAGGCGATCGTCGCAACGACGATCGGAAACTCGCCTGCGATGAACTCTTCCTGAGTTATGCGACGCGCCCCGGCGTCCATGCCTGCATGGTAAGGCTTCGCGTTCAATCCGAGACCTTGGAGATCGACCGAAAGCTCTTCGGTCTCTTTGCGAGAGTAGCAGTAGATGATAGCCGATTGGTTTTTGCGGCTTTCGAGCAACTCGGCGAGTTGTCCAAAGGAGTCGCGCTTGGGGCGAACTTCGTAATTGAGGTTTGCACGATTAAAACTCGCAACAAATCGCTTCGGGTCTTTCAAACCGAGTTGCGTTACGATGTCGTCTCGAACACGATGCGTCGCGGTGGCGGTCAAGGCGATGAAAGGGACGTCCGGCATGCTACGTCGCAGCGCACCAAGTCCGCGATAGTCGGGACGGAAGTCGTGACCCCACTCGGAAATGCAGTGCGCCTCATCGACAGCCACCAAGCTGACATTCAAGCTATTGAGCAGCGAACGGAATCCCTCGAGCGCCAATCTCTCGGGAGAGACGTAGAGGATCTTGATCTCGCCTCGTAACGCCTCGCCGCGAATTCGAACCATCTCCTCGTACTGGAGCGTGCTGTTGATGAACTCCGCCTTGATGCCGTTTGCCTTCAGTCCGTCGACTTGGTCCTTCATCAACGCGATCAGAGGCGAGACGACGAGGGTGATGCCGTCTAATCGCAAGGCAGGAAGTTGGTAGCAGAGAGACTTTCCACCACCCGTCGGCATGATAACCAACGAATCGCTGCCAACTAATACGTTTGAGATGATCTCCTCTTGAAGAGGGCGGAAACGGTCGTAGCCGAAGAAACGTTTGAGGAGGTCTAGCATGCGAAAAGGAAGTGCAGGGCGAAGGATTCAGTCCACTAGACCATTGTCGCCCATCCGCCACGAATCGCAATGTAATAATGGCGAAGGTTGTGGGGATTTATTCCCGGTACTGTTCGAGCAATCTTCGGGCGATTACTAGTTTTTGCATCTCGTTGGTGCCTTCGCCGATGATCATTAGCGGGGCATCGCGGTAGTAGCGCTCTACGGGGAAATCAGTGGTGAAACCTGCGCCGCCGTGGATACGCATGGCCTCCATCGCCACCTCGCCGCAGATCTCACTGGCGAAGAGTTTCGCCATCCCGGCGGATAGGTCGACACGCTCGCCAGCATCCTTTTTCTCGGCCGCGCTCATGGTCAGCAGACGGGCGGCTTCGATCTTTGTGCCCATCTCGGCGAGTTTCAGTTGGATGGCTTGGTGCTGTGCGATGGGGGCGCCGAAAGCCTTGCGACGTTGCGCGTAGGAGATTGCCGCCTCAAACGCGGCGGTTGCGACGCCGACTGCGCGCGCGGCGACGTTGATGCGACCCGATTCCAGTCCGCTCATCACTTGGTGAAACCCGCGTCCCTCTTGTCCGCCGATCAAGTCTTCTTCGCCAACGCGACAGTCCTCGAAAAGCAACTCGCCAGTGTCGACTCCTCGGTAACCGAGTTTGTCGATGTGTTGGCCGACGGAGAGCCCGGGGTTTGGTTTTTGCACGATGAAGCAGCTCATGCCGCGGTACGCGGGTTTTGCATCGGTATCAGTCTTGGCTAGCACTGCGTAAGCGTTGCCGTTCTCGGCGTTGGTGATGAACATTTTGCGGCCGTTGATGACATACTCCTCGCCATCTCTGGTCGCGGTGGTTCGAATACCTTGAACGTCGCTGCCTGCTTCCGGTTCGGTCAAACCTAGTCCACCGCGAATCTCTCCCGTTGCCATGCCGGGCAAGATGCGTCGCTTCTGGTCTTCGGTTCCGTGATCCGCGATGATCGCCGACATCAGGAGGTGGGTTCCGATGGGACCGCAGACACTCATCCATCCTTTGCTGAGTTCTTCAAAGACGATGGCAAGTGTTACGTGATCGAGCCCAAGACCGCCGTACTTTTCGGGGATAGTGATACCGAATAGGCCCATCTCCCGCATGGTGGCGACGAGTTCAGCAGGGTAGATGTCCTCATGGTCGTACTTGGAAGCGACCGGTTCGACATCTCGGCGAACAAACTCGCGGACGAGGTCGACGATCTGCGACCTTGTTTCTTCAGAGATGGACGGCATATCTACGAACCTTATCTGTTGGGAACGACAGATATGCGTGGCAAACGATGTCGACGGTTAGTCGTCGATCTCTATGTTGCCCATGGTGATGTTTCCGGTGATCTTCAAATCCGGCGTTTCAGACGCCGGACCGGAGCGCGACCTTTTGTCGTCAACTTCTCCCAAGGTGACCGAGTTATCGATCGCTACACCCCAGTCTGATGGGACGCGGAGGTGCAAACCGCCCATGGTTAGAGAGACCTCTAAGTTGGCAGGGCGATTGACAACTTCGGCGTCCCTAAGATCAAGTTTGACGTTGCCCATCGTCACATTGACGGACCCGCCTCGGAAATCACCTGTGTCGACGCGTTCATTGGTCTCGCTGAACGTGCAGGAGATGTTTATCTCGTTGTCGCTGGTGGTCGTGGCCGAGGAGCCTTCGACAACCTCGGATTTCCTCTCGCTTGACTTGCGCCTGCTCGACTGGCGGCGCATTCCACCGAAAATGATTGCGCCACCGATGATTATCAGAATTACGGGCCAATATTGGTAGGCGTCGACGTCAAGGTTGCCGAGAAGCAGGAATACGCCGACCAAGATCAGAATGATCGGGAAGATCACCTGGCGGGACTTGCGGGTTACCAAGATCCCGAGGCCGAACGCGATGAACGCGATGGACACGGCCCATCCGACGATGTTTCCGAAGTCGATAACGTCCAGCGTATCGAGGAGGAACAATCCTCCCAATGCGATCAGTATCAGACCGGCAATGTACCGGCCCTTTCCTTGTTTTGAACCCATGGGCTAGTCGTTCTCAGCCAGCGGCGCGCTCTGCCGCGAGTGAGACGGCACGGCCGGTGTAGACCTTGGTCATTGCTTCGCGGTATTCAGCAGAGGCGTGTACGTCGTCGTTGAACAGCCCTGCGAGTTCCGCTCCGCCGCGCTGGGCAGCGCGGTCGATGATGTTCGAGGTCAACTCTTTGCCTATGAGAATCCGTTCGGCTCGGCGTGACCTGACCGCGTGTGGGCCCGAACCGGTGATACCGATGCGCGCCGCGGTGCAGACGCCGTCGCCGCCGATCGAAATCGCAGCTGCAACTCCGACGACCGCGTAATGAGACGCCTTGTTGGCTAGCTTGACGTAAGCTGAGCCGCTGCCGGAACCAATTGCCGCGCACGAGACGCCGGTCAAGATTTCGTTGGCGCGCAGGGCCGTCTCGAGGTAGCCGCGGAAGAAGCGGTCACACGAGATGGTCCGTTGCGAACGGGCAGAGGCGGCGTGGATGTCGAATCCAAGCGCCACAGCAACTGCCGGCAAATCGCCTGCGGGGTCGGCGTGCGCCAGTGAACCACCGATGGTGCCCCAGTTGCGTACCTGAGTGTCTGCAACTTCAGAAGCAGCTTCGGCGATGGCTTGTGCTTTCGAATTCACCAAGTCGGACGAAATCAATTCCTGATACGTCGTCATGGAACCGATTGACAGTCCGCCATCGTCGGTTTCGCTGATGCCTTTGAGGTCGGCGATGTTACGCAGGTCGACGATCGCTTGTGGCGAGGCGATCCGCAGTTTCATCATCGGTATGAGCGAGTGACCGCCTGCCAGCAGTTTGGCATCGCCGCGATACCTAGATAGCGCTTGCGATGCTTCCCGCACCGTCTCGGGTGCGTGGTACGCGAAAGGATCTGTTACTCCGGTTGTCATGTTCAGTTATCCCTTCTCGCTGCTGCTGAACGACGCGCCCGTCGCTCTTCTTTGGCGTCCTGAATGGTTCGCCACATCCTCTCCGCGCTGAGCGGCATGTTCAGGTGTTTGACTCCCAAGTGTTTTAGAGCGTCAACGGCGGCGTTCACGACTGCCGGTGATGCGGCGATCGTGCCGGTCTCACCCGCGCCTTTGGCTCCGAGAGCGTTGACCGTCGTCGGTGTGACGGTGCGGCCTACTTCGAAACTCGGGAAGTCTTCGGCTGTTGGGACCGCGTAGTCCATCATGCTGCCGGTCAGGAGCTGACCGTCATCCGAGTAGACCGCGCACTCTTGCAGTGCCTGCCCGACGCCCTGAGCGATTCCGCCGTGGACCATGCCGTCGACGATCATCGGGTTGATGACGTTGCCGACGTCGTCAATGGCGACGTATCGGGCAAGTTTGGTTTCGCCGGTTTCTTCATCGATTTCGATAACTGCGATGTGAGTCCCGAACGGCCAAGTGAAGTTCTCAGGGTCGAAGAAGCTGACTGCTTCTAGGCCGGGCTCGATGCCGGGCGGCAGGTTTTTGGCCCAGTATGCGCCCAAAGCGACGTCGCCCCAAGGTATCTCACGTTCCTGGATGTCTTCGACGTAGAACGTGCCGTTTTCGAAAACGACCTGTTTGGCGTCGACGCCCATCTCGTGGGCGGCGATGACCTTGGCTTTCTCGATAACTTTGTCGAGGCTCATCATCAGGGCTTGACCACCGACGGCCAGCGAGCGGCTGCCGAACGTGCCGGTGCCGAACTGGTGGCGTTCAGTGTCGCCGTGCACGACTTCGACGTTCTCCATCGGAACGCCGAGGCGTGACGATGTGATCTGAGCCAACGTGGTCTCGTGACCCTGTCCGTGCGGCGAGGTGCCGGTGAATACGGTCACCGTGCCGGTCGGGTGGACCCGGACCGTGCTCGATTCCCAGAGGCCAGCGCCAGCGCCGAGTGCGCCAGCAACGGCAGATGGTGCCATTCCACAGATCTCGATGTAGGTCGAGAAACCAACGCCTAGCAGTTTGCCTTCGCTTCTTGCGGCGCGTTGCTCTTGACGGAACGCTTGGTAGTCGAACCTGTCGAGAGCGGCGGCAAGTGCGCCTTGGTAGTTGCCGGAGTCGTAGGTGACGCCGATGGGCATGTCGTGTCCGCGCTTGAAGGGGCGGACAAAGTTGCGGCGGCGAACGCCGAGCACATCGCGACCGATCTCGTGGGCGTAACGCTCCATCATTCGTTCGACGACGTATGTTGCTTCGGGTCGGCCGGCACCGCGATAGGCATCTACAGGCGTGGTGTTTGTAAACACACCTTTGACTTGGCAGGACAGGTTCTCGAACTTGTAGCAACCGCCGAGCATCAATCCGAAGAGGATTGTCGGGATTGCAGGTGCGAAGGTCGAAAGGTAGCCGCCCAAGTTGGCGTAGACGTGGACCTTGAGGCCGGTTACGATACCATCGCTAGTTCCGCAGATTTCGGCGTCGGCGATGTGGTCGCGGCCGTGCGTGGTTGCGACGTAGTTCTCGGTGCGTCCCTCGATCCACTTGACGGGGCGCTCTAGTTGCTTGGCGACGATGCCGCAGATCACTTCCTCGGCATAGAGGTAGAGCTTGCAGCCGAATCCGCCGCCGACGTCAGGCGCGACAACCCGAACTTTGTGTTCCGGGTGACCAGTGACGAGGGAGAACAGGAGTCGCACCAAGTGAGGAATCTGGGTGGATGTCCAGATGGTGAGCTGCTCGGTACCGGCGTTGTAGTCCGCCATGATGCCGCGCGCTTCCATCGGGTTCGGAATCAATCTTTGGTTGACGATGCGTTCAGAGACGACGACATCGGCTTCGGCGGCCGCTGCGTCGTAGTCACCTGCACCAACTGACCAGTCGAATGCTAGGTTTCCGGGTGCATCGTCGTGGACTTGAGGTGCTCCATCAGCGGTCGCTTGTTCAGCGTCGGTGACGGCGTCCAATGGTTCGTAGTCAACGTCGACCAACGCTACTGCGTCGGATGCAGCGGCGGGCGAACTCGCGACTACAGCGGCTACTGCGTCGCCAACATAGCGAACCTTTTCGATGGCTAGGGGAGGGTGTTCCGGTGTTTTCATGCCGGTCGACTCTTCGTCGAGGACCCAGCCGGCAGGGAGGCTGCCAAGCTGTTCTGCGAGGTCGGCACCGGTGAACACAGAGACGACGCCGGGCGCGTTTGCCGCGGCAGATACGTCGATGTTGTTGATTTTGGCGTGGCCGTATGGACTTCGGACTATCGCTAGATGGAGTAGCCCGGGTAGTCGAAGATCGTCTACGTATTGGCCTCTACCAGTGATCAGCGCCTGGTCTTCAACGCGCTTGACCTCTTGGCCAATCAGGGTTCCAGTGGTCATATCTATTCACCCCCCGAAATCTCGGCGGCATATTGAACGGCCGCGACGATGTTGTGGTATCCGGTGCAACGGCAGAGGTTTCCTCGCAATCCGCTGCGAATCTCAGATTCGGACGGCGATGGGTTGCGTTCGAGGATCTGGACCGCGGTGACCATCATGCCGGGAGTGCAGAAGCCGCACTGCAGGCCGTGTTTCTCGCGGAAAGCCGTCTGGATCGGGTGCAGTTCGCCGTTTGATGCCAGACCTTCGACGGTTGTGACATCGGCACCATCGGCCTGCACAGCGAACATCGTGCACGACTTGGTGGCGTTGCCGTTAACCAAGACGGTGCATGCTCCGCAACTGCTGGTATCACAACCGACATGTGTGCCGGTCATGTCCAACTCGTCTCGCAACAGCTGCGAGAGCAGAGTTCTGGGGGGCACCTGTACGGTGTGCTCCGCCCCATTTATGGTTATCGTCACTTCTACATTCATGAGCCCGCTCCTCACGTTATGATGAACTGTGAAACTGAAGCAAGTTTATCCGAAAACTCCGCCGTGTTGATGCCAAAACGCCGTTTTTTGAGGGATCGAACGTGAAAATAAGTGGCGAATACACCGTAAACGCACCCAGACAACGGGTTTGGGAAACACTTAACGATGTGGAGGCGTTGGGTTCGATGATCCCTGGTGCCAAGGGTCTCAAAGAGGTCGGACCTGATGAATATACGGCTACGATGGACATCGGTATCGGTCCGATTAAGACGAGTTTTTCAGGGAAGGTGAAGATTGCCGAGCGTACGGAACCTAGCCGCTACAAGCTAAACGTGGAGGGCAATTCGCGACACGGGTGGATGAAGGGTTCCGGTGACGTTGAGCTTGAAGAAATCTCGGACGAATCGACGTTAGTGAAAGCGGTGGGCGAAGTGCAGGTCGGAGGCATGATTGCTCGGGTGGGGCAGCGGATGCTTCCAGGAGTCTCGAAGCAGTTGATGGGCGTTTTCTTTAAGAATGTGGAGAAGCACTCGACCAGCGGTTGAGGGTTTAAGCCAATCGGGGTGGAGCTGGGATCTATTTCAATGGGAGGGCATCCCCTGCGTTTGCTTCGCTCCGCGTCCCCTTACGCTTCGCGAAGGGGACAGACATCTCCCTGCGTCTCGCTTCGCTCCGCGTCCCTTACGCTCCGCGAAGGGGACGGCATCCCCCTGCGTCTCGCTTCGCTTGCCGCGTCCCTCTTCGCTTCGCGAAAGGGGACAGACATCTCCCTGTGCTTGCTTCGCTCCGCGTCCCCTTACGCTCCGCGAAGGGGACAGGCATCTCCCTGCGTCTCGCTTCGCTCCGCGTCCCCTTACGCTTCGCGAAGGGGACAGACATCTCCCTGCGTCCCGCTTCGCTTGCCGCGTCCCCTTACGCTCCGCGAAGGGGACAGACATCTCCCTGCGCTTGCTTCGCTCCGCGTCCCCTTACGCTTCGCGAAGGGGACAGGCATCCCCCTGCGTCTCGCTTCGCTTGCCGCGTCCCACTTCGCTTCGCGAAAGGGGGGAGGTTGGTTAGAGCTTGTTGCCGTCTTTGTCGTAGGTGAAGCCTAGTTCGTCGACGGTTCTTTGGGAGTCTATGGTGTAGCCGGCGGTTGCGAGTTCGATGCGGTTGCCGTCGGGATCGTCGATGAAGAAGTAGCGTTGACCGTTGGCGCGGTCGCCGGGGCCGGACGTTATCTCGATACCGGCGTCTTTGACAGCTTCGAGAGCGGCATCCAGATCATCGACTTGGAGCGCGACGTGCCAACCGGCGGGGGTCCCATCTCTGGGCTCGATCAGGTGCAACATGCCGCCATCTTCAGTCCGCGTCCAGACCAGCGGGTTTCCTTCAATCTCGTGGGGGATGACTTGCAGGCCGATCAAATCTCTAAAGAACCCGATCGAAGCCGCGCGATCGTCGGTCGGGAGGCCGACGTGGTTGATTTTTTCGATTCTGAAACTGCCCATTTAGGCACCGTCCTTGATTTGGACTATTAATTCGATTTCGACTGCGATGCCGTTCGGGAGGCTGCCCATTCCAACGGCGGATCGGGCGTGTTTTCCGTTCTCGCCGAAGACCTCCACCATGAGGTCGGAGAAGCCGTTGACAACGGCGGGTTGCTGGACGAACTCAGGCGTGCCATTGACCATGCCGAGTGCTTTGACGCATCGCTCGACGGAGTCCAAAGTGCCGAGTTCGTTCTTTATTGCTGCGAGGAGCTGGATGCCGACGAGTCTGGCGGCGTCGTAACCTTCTTCGACGGAAAGGTCTCGACCAAGTTTGCCGGTGACCATCTCGTTTGAACCGGCACGCCTCGGTCCATTGCCGGAAAGAAAGAGGAGGTTACCAACTCGCACGCAAGGGACGTAGTTGGCGATGGGTGCGGAAGGCTGGCTCAGGTCGATTCCGAGTTCTTCGATGCGTGCGTCAGCAGACAAGGTGTGGGCTCCAATCTAACGATGTTGGCGAATGCGTAATCAGCGACTCAATGTTAGCGCAGGGTGGGAGTTGCATGGATGGGTGGGTATGGAGGGGGTGTTGGGGTGTTTTGAACTCGGATGTGAAGGGATGCGGAAAGATCCGAAGGATGTTCGGCGCGTTTTTAGGCCCTGCAGTGGCGTTGCAGGTTTTGGTTGTTTGGTTGGTAGGGGCAGGTTTGAAACCTGCCGCTACCGGTGTTTTCGAATCATCGCCGCGTCGGTTGGATTGCGCGCGATAGTTGGTGGAAAGTTCATTTGTAGTCCAGGACCGCCGACGTCGCCAGACCGTCGGCCCTCCGGGAAGCATCTGATCTGCCCCCGTCATCGCTCGATTGTTCCTCTCGCTAGTCCTGTAGCCTCTTCCGCCCAGCGATGCGGAAAGACGTGTGCCGGGTAGAAGGGCTCGTTCGCTCGGACCTTGAACGGACATCCCCTTGTGGCGTGGCGGGCAGGTTTGCAACCTGCCCGTACGTCTCGCGTAGGACGACCGTCTGGCTCGCTATGATTGTCGGAGTCAGCACTACCCCTCCGCATCCGAGCACTACAGCTACAACTGCCTTCGTAACCGGTTTGTGGCAGCGTTTCACCTAAGTTCTTTCAGAAGCTTGCGGCGGGACACCGCCGGCGGGTCGTGTGTTGGCGACCCCGTGCTACCCCGCTCGCTGCCGTACTTCATTAAATTGTTCTTTTGCTGCGTCTTTGAAAGGTTTGCGCACGACCCGTCTCGACGCGGCGATTCTTCGTTTTCGTGGCGCTTTTCCGAAGGTCGGATCGGCGCTTGACTCCTATAATACTACAAGTGTAGTAATTTACAAGCGTCTGAAACGTAGATTGCAGGGGATTTGGTTTTATCTGTTTAGGGCGGCTTGACAGGCGGCGGTGACGCGTAGGGGATCTTCGGGGTCGATTTGTCCGCCTGCGCCGTCTAGGAAGCCCATTGCCCATTCCGCGGCGTCTTGTGCATTTCCAGGCGTCGGGTTCTCCAAGAATGTTTCGCACGGGTTGCCTTCGTTGAAACCCTCGAACTTGACGGCCGTCGGTGCCTGTTTGAAACCCTCAGCCTGCGTGACGGTCGGAGCTTGTTTGAATCCCTCGAACTTCTCGGGGGTGGGTGCTTGATTGAAGCCCTCAAACTTGGCGACCGTGGGTGCCACCGAAACAGTAGGTGCGACTTCGACGGTGGGGGCTCGCTCGATGGTAGGAACAGGTCGGAATTCGGAGTTGTAATCCGCGACTTCCAAGTCTTCACATGCTGAAACTGCCACTATGATGGTCAAGGTTGCGGGAATGAGGGCGAGTTGTTTGAATCGGCGGATCATCTTGGATATGGAGATCGTTTGGGCCTGAGCAGCTTTATGGATGCATCAGGGGCGCGTCTTCCTCGTACCCTCACGATGTCGGGATAGCTTCGGACAAGCTTTGCGAAGGTGCTGTATCCGAGTTTCTTAACGCTGAAATTGGGGTTCAGTTGTCGGATGGTGTTGTATAACATTTTTGCCGGTACAACGCCTTGATCGTTGACGGATGCTTTCATGGCGCGGAGGATGAGCCGTCTGGTGTCGGAACGTTTTTTCTTGTTCATCTTTCTGCGTGCGACTCGGATGCCGCCATTCTCGGTTCTTAGAGTGCGGTTGTACGCCACCTCGACTTTGGCTTCGAGTGTTTTATTGATCGGGATGAAGCGGTCGGAGTGGCGTTCGAATCGTGAGCGTTTGGGTGATGAATTTGCGGCGACGATGACGGTTTTGCCGAGTTCGCGCAGTCGTTGATAAAGGGCTAGGAAGTCTTGGTCGGATGAGAAGATTGCGAATGTGTCGATGTTGAAATCGGGGTTGTGAAGGATGTCGATGGCTTCGATGACGAGGCGAATGTCGGCGGAGTTGTGTCCGGATGCGAGGTTGGTTTGTTGGACGATTTCGATGCCTATTTGTTGCATTCCCGTTTTTACGGTTTGGATGTTTCGATTCCAGTCGCCGATTGCGCGTTTGAGGACTATTTCGCCGTCTTGTTCCAGTTGATGGATGACATACTTGATTGATGAGACGTTATTGATGTTCTCGGCGTCGATGAGGACTGCGATGTTTGGTTGCGTGGTCGTGGGATTTGGGTGTGTTCCGATGTTATTCATACATGCATTCTAATACATTGTTGTGTGGAGCGGTGGTTTGGGGAATGAGGGGATTATGTTGGGTTGATGGTGCCGCTCGGGGCATCCCCTGCGAGCAGCGCTTCGCTTGCCCGCGTCCCCTTACGCTTCGCGAAGGGGACGTTTGCATAACTTCAGCAAGTAACTGCGAACGCTGATTCTCGGAGTCGCTCCCCGTTGCCCCACCCCTCTGGATTCCGGCTTTCGCCGGAATGACGGGCGTTAACCGCTGGCGCTGATGTTGGGGTTGGGTTCGGTCATGCTGAAGGGGTCTAGGGCTTTGTCAAGTGCTTCTTCGTCCAGGTTGGTGCGGCGGAGGGCTACTTGGCGGATGGTTTCGCCGGTTTCGGATGCTTCGTGGGCGATTGCGGCTGCGGCGTCGTAGCCGATGATGGGGGCTAGGGCGGTGCAGATGGCAAGGCCTTGGGCGACCATGGAAGGGCCTTGATCGGTGGCTTCGATTCCTGATACGCATTGGCGTTGCAGGTTGACGCAGGATGCGGCTAGGAGGTCGATCGACTCGAGGAGGTTGTGGGCGGCCACAGGCATCATGACGTTGAGTTCGAAGTTGCCAGACTGTCCGGCGATGGCGATGGTGGTGTCGTTGCCGATGACCTGCGCGCAGACCATCGTGGCGGACTCGGCGATGACGGGGTTGACTTTGCCGGGCATGATGGATGAGCCGGGTTGGACCTCGGGCAGTGCGATCTCGCCTATGCCGGCGCGAGGGCCGGATCCTAGCCATCGGAGGTCGTTGCAGATCTTCATGAGGCTGACAGCGACGGTCTTGAGTGCGCCGGATGCGCTGACTACGGGGTCGATGGTGCTTTGGGACTGGAAGTGATTGTTGGTCTCGGAGAAGGGGATGCCGGTTCGTTCGGCGAGTTTTGCGATGACTCGTTCGGCGAATTCGGGGTGCATTCCGATGCCCGTGCCGACAGCGGTGCCGCCTAGAGGCAGGACAGCGAGTTCGTCAAGGGCGCGTTGTACGCGCTGGCGTCCGTACTGGAGTTGCCCGGCATAGCCTAAGAACTCTTGGCCGAGGCGGATCGGCGTGGCATCTTGGAGATGAGTGCGGCCAGTCTTGACGACGTTCCAAAACTCGTAGCTTTTGGCGCGTAGACCGTCTTCGAGTTCTTGCATCGCAGGCAGGAGAGTGTCTGCGATGGCGACGGCTGCGGCGACTTGGATCGATGTTGGGATGACGTCGTTAGAGGATTGACCCTTGTTGACGTGGTCGTTTGGGTGAATTGGATCGCGAGAACCGAGGTCACCGCCGAGGGCTTCGATGGCGACGTTTGAGATGACCTCGTTAGCGTTCATGTTGGTGGACGTGCCGGAGCCGGTCTGGAATATGTCGACCACGAACGCATCATCGAACTCGCCGTCGATGACGCGCTGTGCGGCGGCGACGATGGCTTCTGATCGATCAGCGTCGAGAGCTTCGAGATCGAGATTGACCTCGGCGGCGCATTGCTTGACTTGGGCGATGGCTCGGATAAATGAGCGACTGAAACGGAGGTCGCTAATGGGGAAGTTGAGCTCGGCGCGTCGGGTGTTCGCGCCGTAGTAGGCGTTAGCCGGGACGTCTAGGACGCCCATGGAGTCTTGTTCGGAGCGGAAGGTGGTGGTTGTCATGGGGTTTGCTAGATGCCTTGTCGTGTCTGAGATGGTTTAATCCGGTTTCTGAATGGTGCCGTTGACGTTGAATTCGACGCAGCCGGTCCAAGATGGCAAAGCGTCCATGCCGAGGAGTCGGCTCCCAGTGCCGAAGTCCATGGCGACCATACGTCGTGATTCACCATCGATCAGTGCATTTACGTAATACGCGTTCACGATGTCGGATCGATCATCCGCAAATCGAATAGCTCGAGTTTCGAAATGCGTTTTTTCGAGGAGGTTCAAAACTGAAGCAGGAAGCCCTAACTCTCCGTTGAATCCGGTGTCCAACTTGACCTGGAAAACTCTGTATTGGCCCGAGTGATCGCGCAATTGAATTCCGATCATCGGTTGCAAATTGTCGTCTACTTTGCCGTGGATCATTCGGCATCACCGTAGAGCACGGTTGATAGCAGGGGGACGTAGTAAACGTAGTCGGACCCGACGCGAGCAGTGTACGTTACCGGATTGGGGTTGTGTTTGAGTAGTTTTTCTCGCGCTAGGCTTTCGTTCATCCCAATTGCATGCTGCAAGGTATAACCGTCGATTACGACGATTCTGCCTTTGTGTTCGTCGATGAGTTGGTCTAGGAGTTCGTCTTCGTAGAACTTCCTAACGCGCTCGACGAGGCGTTTTTCTTCTTCTACTGGCAATCCTTGCTGGGTAGGCATTAGTTAGTTCTCCAGTTTCGATGTAAGCGGATCGGTAAAGCGGTGGTTTACGTCATTTTGTCACATTATTGCTAAATTATCAACTCGTGTTGGCACCGTAGTAGGCGTTTGCGGGGACGTCTAGGACGCCCATGGAGTCTTGTTCGGAGCGGAAGGGGGTGGTTGCGGGCATGGGGTTTGCTAGATGCCTTGTCGTGTCTGAGATGGTTTAATCCGGTTTCTGGATGGTGACTTCGCCGTTGACTCTGAATTCGACGCAGCCAGTCCAAGTTGGCAGGGCTTTCATACCGAGAAGTAGACTGCCGGAGCCGAAATCCATAGCAGTAAGATGGCGGGTTTCGTCACCGATCAGTACATCGACGTCGTACGCTTTGACAGTTGCGACTTCACCGTTTCCGAACGTGACGACACGAGATTCTGCGGGAGATCTCTTTAGTAGTTCAATGACGGCTGTGGGAAGACCGAGTTCGCCGTTGAATCCTGTGTCGAATGTCACCTCGAATGGATTGAACTCTCCATTTTCACGGCGCAGCTGGATCCTGACGATGGGTTTGAACTCCGCGTTTACTCGCCCGCGGATCATTCGACGCTACCTGACAACACCGTTGAGGGCAACGGGACATCGTAGTGATAATCGAAGCCGATGCGAGCGAGGTAAATCACTGGTTCACGGCATTTTCGTTTCAGGTTTTGACGCGCGCCGCTTTCGTTCATCGCGACTTCGTATTGCAACGTGCGGCCGTCGATGACTACCATGTCCCCCTTGTGCTCATCGATGAGTTGGTCGAGGAGTTCGTCTTCGTAGAACTTCCTAGCGCGCTCGACGAGGCGTTTTTCTTCTTCTACTGGCAATCCTTGCTGGGTAGGCATCAGTTGTTACTCCAGTTGCGATGTAAGCGGATCGGTAAAGCGGTGGTTTACGCTATTTTGTCACATTATTGCTAATTTATCAACTCGTGTTGGCACCGTAGTAGGCGTTTGCGGGGACGTCTAGGACGCCCATGGAGTCTTGTTCGGAGCGGAAGGGGGTGGTTGCGGGCATGGGGTTTGCTAGATGCCTTGTCGTGTCTGAGATGGTTTAATCCGGTTTCTGGATGGTGACTTCGCCGTTGACTTTAAACTCGACGCAGCCTTTCCATAGAGGTAACGCCTTCATACCCAATAGTTGACCGCCGAATTGGCCGAGATCTAATGCGGTTAGCATTTCAGTTTCGCCGTCGATCAGGCACTCAACTTGGTATTCAACAAGATTTTCGATTTGCCCGTTGCCGAACGCGGTCGATCTTTCGGCGACGAAAGATTTCTGCAGCCGCTTGAGGATTTCCGAGTCAAGACCGAGTTCGCCGTTGAACCCAGTATCGAATTTCACTTCGACCGGGACGAGTTCGCCTTCGGTTCCGCGAATCGGGATCTCGACCTTAGGTCGCAACAATCCGTCAACTACGCGGCGGATCATTTGACGTCGAGGGGTAATACAGTCGCTCCGGTGACCTCGTAAACGGTGTCCGAACCCACCCGGGCAGTGAACACCACCGGATCTTCATCACATTTCTTCACCAACTCGCGGTGGATGTCAGCATGACGGTATAAACCCATCGCGTACTGGAGGGAACGTCCGTCAATCTCAACGATGTAACCCTTGTATTCGTCGGCTAGCCGGGGTTCCAGCTCGTCCTTGTAGAAGCGTTCGGCGCGTCGGATAAGGCGGTCGTATTCTTCGGTTGGAATACCGAATTTTGTTGTCATCGGAATTCTCCAGTTGGTTGATAGCGCAATTATGCTACATAAATGCTATTATTGCAACTCCGTGGTCTTTCACTGTCCGGGCATCCCCCTGCGTTCGCTTCGCTCAGCGTCCCCCTTACGCTTCGCGAAGGGGGAGTGGGCTGGCGTCACGTGCAAATCCCATTATTCGTTGGCGTGGCGTTGGTCGTAGTCTTTGAAGGCTTGCTCGGCGGCGTTCAGAGCGTTGACGGCTGCGGGGAATCCGCCGTAGAAGAGCATCTGGGTGATGAGTTCGACGATCTGCTCTTTGGTCCAGCCGTAGTTGAGAGCGCCGGTGATGTGTCCGGGCAGCTGGTTGGGTTTGTCAAGAACGATGAGAGCGGCGACGGTGCAGATGCTTCGGATGTTTGTTGGCAACGCCTCGCGCTGGTAGATGTGTCCGAAGAGGGTTGCGTTGATGAGGTCGAAGGCATCGTCGGTAACGCCTTCGGTTACGGGGTTTGGCTTTGGCGCGCCGTCGTAGTACCAGTCGCGCCACTCTTTGGATTTGGCTAGGAGTTCTTCGTAGTTGTGCATGGGGTGGTGTGGGCCTTTCGGTGGTGGGTGTGGCACTTTTTTTTTGCGCGTGTGGGATTCAATTTTGGCATAGGGAACTGACTGGAATTCGGTAGCGGCCCATTCCGGCAGCAAGGTTCAATGAATTACGCGGCTTCGGCGTTGCTTCCGTCGAATGGAACGAATTCGGCAGGCAGGAGCTCCATAATTCTGTCGGCGTCCATCCCGTAGATGTCGTAATTGACGCTCAACTGGTCGAGAATCACGTTGAGTCTCAACAGACCGCCCGGCAAATCACCGCTGTTTTGTTCACTGGCTCGGCGGCTCACTTCTTTAGTTAGAGGATTGACGTAGAGCATGTGTACAAGATCAATGACACCTGGCGATCTAAACCGTTCCGGGCTCCTGATCACGCGCTGAATGAAACCAGGATAGGCATAAACGGGCTGATCGAGCATCCACCATGCTTTTTCTCCGTGGGTTGTGTAGAGTTCGTAGGAGTGCATTAAGCGGTGTGCGTGTGCGTCCCTTGTCTGCGAAACTTCGTTCCGGTCAATTACGTGTGCATAGTCGGGACGGCGCTGCATCAAAATGGTGCCGTCTGAGTTGCGTTCGCTTAGCGTCTCGATATAGAACATTCCAATCCAAGACCACAACGGGTAATTGCCAATTACCTGCCGATAATCTAGATGCTGCAAACGGTGTTCCAAATACGCTCCAGCGACGCGTTTGTTGCCAAACTTATTTTGTTTTAATCGAGTTTCAGGTTCCAATGGTTTGGCGAACTGTGGATCAGTCAAGACATATTCCGGGAACTCGGGCTGTTGGCCGTCCCGCAATCCTGTGAAAAACTCTCTGCTTGACTTGATACCAGCATCCGTCATCTCGCATAGCCGAAGATCCTTCATTGCCGTCTGCCCTCTGCTAGGTAGCTCTGAGTTGCATTGAAATGCGATGCTGTGAAGTTTCGCACCGCTGTCTCAATCCATTTCGCTTTCTCATCTCGGTCATACGATTCGTCGCCAGTGTATCCAGGAAAATCCGAATTATGGAAATTGCGAATGAAAGTGATCCACTCGGCCCATTGTCCCTCATGATCGTCAGCTGCGTGGCCATCGTCGATCAAAGCTCGACGCAAAATCGTACGTACTACATGTGGCAAGACTAATGCGCGGAATCTACCATTTTGACGAACATCGGCACTGATGCCATCGATATCACTGTTTACCAATATGGTTGGCACCTCATGGTCGAAGTCTATTTTCCACACTTCATTGCCTAATCCTGACGTTTCTTCAAGCCACAGAAGCGAAGGCGCACCTTCCGGCGTGTTGGGTTTGATACGATCTCTGGAAGCGAGAATCCGTCCCGTTCCATCTGGGGACAGCACTTTCAGCCGAAAGAGCGGGTTGCCGGGGATTTCTGTTAATCGCCTGTCCGAAGGTGGTTGCAACTGCGATATGGTTCCCCACGTGAAGCGCATCGACCTACGGACCCGATAGGCTTCAACGACAAAACTTGAATCGGGATCCACGTCCAAGTTATCGAAATTGAATTCCGCTTTGAACGAGGCAACCCCGTTACGATCAAGTTCGGTTAACGAGATCGCGAAATGTGAATCTTCGATGCGTTGTCGTTTTGTAGGTTTAACTCGATGAATCATCATCGCCTCCTGTTTCATCGGTCTTCGGTTCGATCTCATCTAATCGGACATAAAGGTCGCGATTTTCATCGAAACCTCTGATAGCGATCGAGAACTCATCCTCGTTTACGATGCTGACCCGTAATTGATTCGGTTCTTCTCCCGGTTCCAAATCGCATCCTGAGTATTCGACTGCGAGGGCGCGATCACCGTGCAACCTAAAGTCCAATGGGTTGTAATTCTTGAGTGGATTGCCTCTCAGCATCTCGTATGCAGCTTGGAGCAAAGCTCGCCGAGACTTCAGTTTTGTACCGCGATTGAACCGGATGTGAAAGCCTCCATTGATGTCCGAAACTCCGAAGTTTGGACGCGGTAATCTTGGCACGTTAGAAACCCTGGTTTGTTTACGCTCGCGGCTCTTGCCTTCTTCTGATGCAGACCGAGAATCGAACGTGAAAAGATCTGCGAATGCGTCTTTCTGCAACCCTGATTCTTGCGCTTCTAGGACTGCGAGGATGTTTTTTACAGAGTTACGAACCGAACTGATATGGCGTTGACCTGACCGCCATCTTTTGTTGACGCGATCAGTGTTGAGTCGCCATACTGTGTGCGCCGGGGCCTCCGAGTCACGAAGCATTGCAGCCAGTGGTTGCTTCTCGTCGACGACCACGAGAGCTAGCGCACGGTATCTTTGGATAAAATCCATCTCAGGAATGGATAAAGTTCCGCGAATGTAATAGTCATGTCCGATGTTTACATTGTCTAATCGCTGAAGATACACGTTGAACGAGGTGTTCGACCTTTCGCCTTTTTTCGAAGTGATTCGTGTTGCGATGCGAATCGGTATCAGTTCGTTTGACTCGTAACTCGAGCGCAATGCACGTAGGTCTTTTGCGTGCTTGTAGTTTTCGCCTATTTGCGGTGGTGAGGATAGTTGGAGGTATTCATCGTTGCCATACCATTGCGTCTGTCGCACCATCGCGAAAAGTCGGCTGTAGCTGCTTTGGGACCACTCACCCTCGGCATCGGTTTTCATCCGCTTAACCACTTCGTCGATGGTGTTGGCGCTGATCGTTACCGTTGGTTTTCCATCCTCGGGTTCTACGGTCACTTCCAACCAACCGTTGACTATCGGGTAGAAGTAGTTGTGAATCACAGCAGCAATCAGCTCTTCGGCGTTTGTCCCGTCGCCTTCGTCGTCGTCTTTAACAATTCTCGGAAATGGGATTACAACCGATAGTCCGCGTTCGTGACGTAAGCTGATGTTGAAGTCAGAGATGAATCGTTGTATCGTCTTGCGGTGGGCCGGTTCGCTCATTGCCAAAGGTAGAGAAAGTCCGTTTTCATCCAAAACCGATAGGTAGCCGTACGACGCATATCGCTCACCGCCAATAGTGTGTTTCTTCAGTATCGACTGACCCATCATCAGAAGATCTTTGTCGGTTTTGGTCAATGCGATATAAGTGCTAGCCTCCGAAACGTCGGGCATTACCCACTTGCCTAGACCCCATGATCCGTTGTCAGTGGCACCTTTTCCGGAGCGTCCAACGTTCCTGAAAAACCAGTAGAAGTCGTTGGCCAGTGCTGGATGGTCATCAGAGTCGTCGAATTGTGTGGTGTCGCCACACAGTCCCGATGTGCCTGCGTCTTCGATAACGACGTACGGTACGTCGGCTTCAAAGAGGGACCCTTCTGCCGCGGCGTCTTGAATCTCATCATCTAGGTCGTCGATTACAGCTAGGTGCTTGGACAAACCGCGGAAGTAGGTCCCAGCTTTTTCCGCAGCTAGAGGGTTAGTCAATCCTGCTAGAGAAAAACGTACTTTGACAGGTGGACCTGATGTTCTTTCGCCATTCAGTTTCTTGGCGATGCTGGCGTCGAGTGAGTTTTGTATCACTTCACGAGCCAAGCGGACGTTGATTGGTTCGTCTCCAAAGAATTCGCGCTCGACCGGATCTTGGTTTATCTCCGAAGGAGACATTTTGCGAAAATGCCATCGCACATCTTCGGTGGTTTCTGTCATGTGAATGTTCCTTGGCACAAAATGGATAATCCGATACTTGCCAACGAACAATTAGATCACAGATTCGACACTGAATCATCCTAACGATCGGGAAACTCGAAAAACGCAAACGATTCGCCGCTAGATCACCGCCAGAACTTTAAAACGTTTTGGTGAATGCCCTAAACCATGAAACGCGTCGCCCTAAGCAATTGCACGTTTAACTGTGATGACTATGACTGCAATCTAGGTTCGAATTTTCCGATCAGATTTTTTGCTGTATTACTGTCCATATCCGGACAGTGCCTCAACAGGAGTTCGGGATCGTCGATAGCACTGATGCGGAGGTTGTGGTTGGTGCGGAGGTGTTTGATGCTGGCGGCTAGGTCGGGCATGTGGGGTTCGACTAGGGCTTTGGCTTTGGCGTGTTCGGGATTGTCGGTGGGGATGTTTTGGATGTTGGTGTTCTGGTACCAGGTTGCTAGGCCTTCTTCGAGGTAGTTGGTGGGTTGGCCTTCGGTTTCGATGTTCCATGGGTCGATTAGGTGGACGCATTGGCGGGCGAGTTGCCAGATGGCTAGATTGGCGTCGGATTGGGCGTCGGCGGTTAGGCGGATGACGATGTGGTTGGATCCGTTTTCGGTTTCGTGGCCCGGGTATCCGGTGTTGAGGAAGGAGATTTGGGGCTTGGCGTCGGGGGTTGTGTCGAACTCAAGGCCGACGTATGTGAAGTTGGGATCGCGGGGTCCGAGTTGCCGTTCGATTTCGGCGATGAAGACGCTGGTTAGTTGGACTAGTGTCAGCGAATAGGTGCCGTCTGGGTTGCGGTTGGTGGTGAATGGTGAGAGGGGGATTGTCATGGGCTTTACTTTAGTTCGAGGTGTTCGATTTACGCGGTGGTGGGTAACGCGGTCACTTCACGCCCCTTTTTCCTTCGGACATTTCCCCCGTGATCGGGGGAAACCCGAATCGTCTGGGGCCTGCCGTCGAGGTTTTGCAATGGTCTCGCTTTCGCCGGAATGACGAGTGCCGGGCTGGATAAAGGTGGACTGTGGTTTGCGCGGTTGTTGTCTTTGGTTTCCGACCTCGGCGGGAATCCCCCGCTCGCTGCGCTCGCGCCCCCTTCGTTCCGCTGCGCTCCACGAAAGGGGCGGATTTTCAACGTCGGTAGCGCGGGATACTCCGCAGGTATTTCCGCCAAATTAGGAGGGGGATGGTTGTGAGGACTAGGCCGGTGATGGCGATGGCTAGGACGGCGGTGTCGGTTCCGATTTGGGTGGCTAGCCAGCCGATGTGGAGTGCGCCGATCGGACCGGAGCCGATGGCGACGGCTAGGACGCCGAGGACGCGGCCTCGCATTTCGGGTCTTGTGGAAGAGACGACGATGATGGACTGCATGGTGCCGAAGCCGGACATGCCGAAACCGCCGATGAATAGCAGCGGGATGGCGAGCCAATAATAAGGGACAAGGGCGAACGCGCCGATGACGATCAGGAAGCTGAGTGAGGCGTAGGTGTAGATGCGGGTGAAGTGACGAGGTTGCGCGGCGGCGGCGATGGTGAGGGCTCCCAGGGTGGCTCCGAGGCCTTCGACGCTGATGAGTGCGCCGACCAGGACGGGATCGATCATGAGTTTCTCAGCGCCGAGGACGGGAACCATCTGCTGGTAAGGGAAGGCGAAGAGGTTCATTGTGATCGTGATGATGATGGTGACGAGAAGGACTGAGTCGCCGATGATGTGTTTTACGCCGCTCTTCAAGTCAAAACTGCTACTGCTGGCCGGTGTCCGCGTCGCGCTGGTGAGTGGTCTGTGGACGAACAGCATCGAGAAGGCGAGAGCCGACGCGACGACAAAGAGGGTAGTGCCAAGGAAGTAGACGGCCTGCATGCCGATGGTTTGGAGGAATACCCCGCCGACTATGGGGCCGATGACACGCGAGAAGTTGCTGGACGCCATGTCTACGCCGAAAGCGGATGAGACGCGGTCGGCGGGCACGATGTCGGCGATCATGGCGCGTCTGACGGGGAAGTCGGTCGCCCAGACGACGCCAGAGACGAGCGCGCCGGCGGAAACGTGCCAGAACTCGATGCGGTCGGTGAGGATGAGCAGACCGAGGGCGAGATAAACCGCTGCGAGAAGGCTGTTTGCGGTGCCCAGAACGACGCGCCGGTTGACGCGGTCTGAGAGTGCGCCGATGAAGGCTCCCAGAAACAGCATCGGTGCCATGCGCATGAAGCCGACGAAGCCGACTAGGAACGCATCCTCGGTGAGTTCGTAGACGAAGACCCCGAGTGCGACGGTTTCGAGCCATCGCATGACGGAGGTGGCGACTCCGATCCCCCACAGCCGGGCGTAGTCGCGATCGAGGACGACACTGAAGCGACTTATGGGGTTTTCCAACGCGGGTCGGCGCCGCGTGGCAACGCGGCGCTTTTGTCGCCGTTCGCCGCGTGCGCCGTTAAGGGATAGCGACGGGAGCTTCAGCTCTCTGCTCCTCTTCCGGAGAGTTGCGGCGGACCGCCGCTCCAATGTCCGAGCTTTTCGATCTTGGCGGCGTCGCCCCACGCCTGAAGGTTGGTGAAATGACGGTTCAGGCCATCGATTGCCTCGCCGGGTAGAGCAATGCCGTTTCGCACTAGCAGGCCGTTAACCATGTTTCGGTCGACGTAGACGTAGCGAAGGAGCCGGCCGAAGTCGTCTTTGTCAATCTCGTCAGCTTCCAGCAGCACCTCACGATTCGCGACGAGTTGCTGGTTGGCCAACTGTGCGACGTCGTACCATGCGCTGTTTAGGGGCAGGGGATCGACGCCGATGTAACGAACGGTGGCGTTCTCGCCTTCGATATCGACGAGGATCGTGCGCATGTCGATGATTTCGACGACAGTTGCAGGCACATATTCGATCTGAGGTGGATCGTTCGATCCGAAGTCGCCGAGAAACGGACCTGCAAGCCCCGCAACTAAGCCGAGGACGATGAGAATGGATACGACTGCGATGCCCGCTTTGGCCCACCATGCCGTTTCGGATTTTGGCTCGGTGGCCCATCCATCGGCCGCTGGTTGCTCGTAGGGCTCGTAGTCTTCTTCTAGATCTTCGTCCGCTCGGTACGCGCGGTAGCGCAGATCGATCTCGTCGTCTTGTTTACGACGCGCATCATCGTCGTGGTCTGGTCCTTGTTCGCGGTTGGTCATCTTCGATAGCTGTGCTGTTGGTTGACGGTTACCAACAATCGCAACTCTATTCTGTTTGAGCCTTCGGAGAAAATACGGTCAATCGCAACTGAAACGAACATGTCCGCATAGCTGATGATTAGGTTGGATTGTTTGATCGCCTCGGGCGAGGGATGCTGCGCAGATAGCGCTGGCTGAACAGAACCGTAGCTATGGTCAATGCCAATCCGATTGCTGCGATCGTGAATACTGCTTTGTCAGCGCCGATCTGTGCGCCCATGATTCCGATGAACAGCGCACCGATGGGGCCGGAGCCAATCGCTACAGTGAGTACACCTAGTACTCTGCCGCGAATCACCGGATTGGTCGAAATCACGACGATTACCGATTGCATCGTGGCGAATCCTGACATCGCAAAGCCTGAAACGAATAGGAGAGGTAGCACGAGCCAGTACCACGGTGCGAATGCAAATGCCATCAGAGTCGCCAATAGGCCAACGGATGAATATGTATAGACGCGGGTGAAGTGTCTGGGCTGCGCCATTGCTGCGACTATTAGTGCGCCAAATGTCGCGCCTACACCTTCGACGCTGAACAATAGCCCGACCAATACCGGGTCGACTTGCAGCTTGTCGGAGCCGATCACTGGGATCATGAGATGATATGGAAACGCGAAAACGTTCATCACGATGGTCACGATGATCGTCACGAAAAGAACGGTGTCGGTCCGGACGTAGCGCAGACCGCTCCGCAGGTCGTAGGAGCGGTTGCTCGCAATTCCGCTTGCATGGCTGGTGGCGTTGCGACCGTTCCTAGTGAGTAGCATCGACATCGCAATCAGGGACGCCATGCCGAACATTGCCGAGCCGAGGAAGTACACCCCTTGCATCCCTATTTGTTGGATGAATACTCCGCCCACCAATGGTCCAAAAACTCGGGCGAAATTGCCGGACGCCATATCGACGCCGAAAGCCGCGGACAATCGATCGGGTGGCAAACTATCTCCGATCATCGCCCTCCGTACCGGGAAATCGGTCGCCCACAAGACTCCACCGAGGAATGCCCCTGCCGAAACGTGCCACAACTCGATGCGATCCGTGACAACCAACACGCCAAGGATTAGATAGACGATCGCTAGGGTGGTGTTGGTTGCCGCCAGCATCGCTCGTCGATTGACGCGGTCAGCGATCGAGCCGATGAAAGCTCCCAGCAACAGAAGCGGAGCCAACCGTAAGAAACCGATGAATCCGACCGCGAAGGCCGATTCCGAAAGATCGTAGACGTATATGCCAAGCGCGACAGTTTCGAGCCAGAAGACGATATTGAGAGCTACACCGATGCTCCACAGCCGCACGTAGTCCGCGTTCAGCAGGAGCTTGAAGCGTGAAAGCGGGTTGCCCAATCGGGCACGCCGCGGTACCTGTGCTTTACGCACAGTGAGCCCGCGTCCACGTCTTTGATCACGACGGAGAGGTCGTATGTTCAACTGGGTCGGGCTCTCCGATACAGGTACGACTGCGAATCGCAGTGGTGAGCAACCGGTTCGGGGCAGGATGTGTTGCAGATAGGATGCGACCGCGTACGATGGCGGGGCGATCCGCCTAACGGATCACGGAACTCAACGATGCAGTTCCTGACGAGGGAAACATTGGCCATTGCCTGACCCTGGTGTTCTCGAACTCTTGAGCTACCCACGTTGTGGACATCGATAAGGTATCCACAGTTGGAATTCTAAATTCCACGAGGCGTTCTGAAACCTAGGTAAAATCGGGATGTGACCACGACTGCGAATCCCCCGGAGGCGGTGCCGTTGACCGCCCCCACGACCGGCGAATTCAAGATCGAACACGAGTTCTCGCCGAGGGGTGACCAACCTCAAGCAATCGACCAGATCGTCGAAGGCGTTGACCTTCGCGGGTTGAAACACCAAACGCTCCTAGGCGTCACGGGTTCGGGCAAGACGTTCACGATGGCGAGCATCGTCGAAAAGGTGCAACGTCCCACGCTCGTCATCGCGCACAACAAGACACTCGCCGCGCAGCTTGCGACCGAGTTTCAGACTTACTTTCCCAACAACTCCGTTCAGTATTTCGTGTCGTACTACGACTACTACCAGCCGGAAGCATACATCCCACGTTCGGACACCTACATCGAGAAAGAAACCGACATCAACGAGGAGATCGACCGTCTGCGGCACGCGGCGACGCGCTCGTTGATGACGCGTCGCGACACGTTGATAGTAGCCAGCGTCTCTTGCATCTATGGACTGGGATCGCCTCAGGAGTACAACCAGATCACATTGCGTTTGCGAGTCGGCGATGAACCGGGGTTGACGAGGATAACGCGGCGACTCGTGGGCATGTATTACGACCGCAACTTGATGGACCTGCGGCGTGGCACGTTCCGCGTTAGGGGCGACTCGTTGGAGATCATGCCGGCGGACGAGGAATTGGCGGTGCGGATCGAGTTTTTCGGCGACGAGATCGAGCGTATAACCATGATCGACCCGCTCACCGGCGAAATCCTCAAAGAGGTCGACGAGTTCGACATATATCCGGGCAAACACTTCATCACGCCGGAAGAAGAGTTCGCGGACGCGCTCAAGGACATCAGAACCGAGTTGGAGACGCAGTTGGAGCTGTTTCGCGGTGAAGGGAAGTTGCTGGAAGCGGAGCGTCTAGAACAACGAACGCTGTTCGACCTAGAAATGATGCACGAGACGGGGACGTGTCCAGGCATCGAGAACTATTCGCGGCCATTGGGAAGGCGACCCGCTGGATCTGCGCCTTGGACGTTGCTTGACTACTTCCCGGAAGATTACCTGTTGTTTGTCGACGAGTCGCACATGACGCTGTCGCAGGTCAGAGGTATGTATCACGGGGATTACGCGCGCAAGACGACGCTGGTCGACTACGGTTTCCGATTGCCGTCAGCGATCGACAACCGACCTCTGACCTTTGAGGAGTTTGAGGATCGCGTGAACCAAGTCGTTTATGTCTCGGCAACGCCCGGCCCGTATGAGAAGGCTCACGAGGAGCAGCGGGTAGAGCAAATCATTCGCCCGACAGGTCTCATCGATCCGGAAATCACGGTGTTGCCAACCGAGAATCAGATCGACGATCTTATCGACCGAATTCGCAAGACGACTGCCAAGGGTCAACGAGTTCTAGTCACAACGCTGACCAAGCGCATGGCGGAGGACCTCGCAGACTACTTGCGCGAACTCGGGATCCGTGTCCACTACTTGCATTCGGAAATCGACACGTTAGAGCGCACTGAGATTCTGAGGGATCTGCGGTTGGGTGTTTACGACGTGGTTGTGGGTATCAACCTGCTGAGAGAAGGACTTGACTTGCCCGAAGTGTCGTTCGTGGCCATCCTCGACGCGGACAAGGAAGGCTACCTTAGGTCCGGCACATCGTTGATCCAGACGATTGGCAGGGCAGCGCGGCACATCGAGGGCAAGGTGGTGATGTACGCCGATCGCTACACGGAGTCAATGACCTTCGCCATTTCGGAAACCAACCGACGTCGAGAGTTGCAAACACGACACAACGAAGCGCACGACATCAAGCCTTACAGCATCGTCAAGGACATCCGTGACATCACGGAGCGTGTCAGGAAATCCGAGCCGACAATCCTAGCCGACGAGGGCGAGCCGTTTGGCGCAGAGATGGGGCTACCGAAGGACGAGTTAACGCGGATCGTGAAGGATCTAGAGCGTCAGATGAAGAGGGCGGCGCGAGAGTTGGAATTCGAGACGGCGGCGCAGTTGAGGGATCAGATTTCGGATTTGAGGAAGTTGTTGGCGGATTCAGGAGGAGGTTAAGGTGTGACGAATCGAAATTCACAAGACCAAGTGGAGAGCTATCGCTATCGGATCGAGGATTCGACTGCGGGGGCCTCGTCGGGCCCGGACAAACGGAGGATGACGACGCAAGAAATCATCGATAAACATAACCAAGCAACGTTCAGGCGCCAGACCAAAAACGCGATATTGGTTTTCATAGGGTTGTCTGCCTTTTCGTTTTTGGTCGCCGCACCTGTCGCATATCTGATTCTGAAGTCAGGGAACCCTGGGCTAGGCTTCTTCGAGTCACTACTCACAAGCCTCCCGATAGTCATTGCCGCGTCACTGTTGCTGGGTTTATTGTTTGCCGCCTCAGCGCTTATGAGGCGTCCACCCCCGACGGACAGGCGCACGGCGCGTTCGACCGGTGCGTTCTTCCGGATCGGAATTTTTAGGCGTTAGGGGTACAGTTGCGGTTGTAGGTTCAATATCCGAACCCCTTGAGGTTGTTAACAGCGGAGGATTGAGTCGTGTCGAAGATGTCTTCCGACATGTGATCGCGCAATTCCGACTCGCCGGGGTTCGTTGACGGAGTTGTGTGTGGACGGACTATGCAGAGTAGCCGGTTTGATACGCTTCCCTATCTAGCCACGATCAGTCGATTGGATGGACTTGCACATCGCCATCGGGTACAAAGTCGACGCTGAGGTTGTAAGACCTTAGTAGCGCTGTCCCGATTGTGGGTTCGTCGCCGATTTGATGTACGGGTAAATTACGTCTTGATTGTCGCCAGTGAACCTCTCCAAGGTACAACTCCGCAGCGCCTATGTCGGCGTTTGCCAATATGACATCGTCGGTACCGAGACGCAAAAGACCTAAGTAGATAACAACGCTACGGGGAAGAGAAATGTATGCGTTGAAACCAGTATCGACTAACGCGGATACGAGTACTTCGCGACCTGTAGGTCCACGAACAACTACGTCGACGTAGGCATATAGTCCGTCACCCTGCTCTTCAACATGCCCGACGGTCATCGTCGATGACGCACTCGGAAGGATGTGGATCTCGTCGTTACGATCGTGATGTGCCGAAGTGTGAACGGCTCTGCGTTTGGGACTCGGTCGCGCAAACGCAGTATGCCCTGGAGCATGTCATCGTGCAACTCCCATTCGCCAGAGTTGGCGTCAATGGTCACGAATCTGCCTTTGTCGGAATCGGACAGTTGATCTTTGATGCCACCGAAGTAGTACGCCTTGGCGCGATCGGCGACGGATCTAAGTTCTTCTTTAGAGCGCGACACCTAATCGTTCCAACAACTCGTGGAGTTAATAACTTACATTTTAATGCAAAGTAAGGATAGTGGGACGCTAACAACTGCGCCACTCGCGCTGCCCATATACTTGACGGAACGATTCGCCACCCTCTTCGAACACCGCTGAATCTCATGTCCAAGATCAAATCTGGCATCTTCATAATGCCGTTCCACCCTCCTGAGAAACCCCTCGCGCAGACGTATGACGAGGACATGGAGCTGATTATCCGTGCCGACGAGTTGGGGTTCGACGAGTTCTGGATCGGCGAACATCACACGATGGCATACGAAACGATTCCGATGCCGGAGATGTTCATCGCCGCGGCGATGCGGGAGACGGCAAACATACGTATGGGGCCGGCACCCGTTTGCATCCAACTGCACCATCCTGTCCATGTGGCGACGCGGTTGGCGATGTTGGACCATCTCTGCAAGGGTCGCTTGAATCTCTGTTTCGGGTTGGGTGGTGTAGCGACAGACTTGGAGATCCTAGGTATTCCGCGCGACGACGCACCGATGATGGTCGGGGAGGCGGTTCGGATGGTGATGGAGCTTTGGGCGTCGGATGGGCCGGTGAATATCGAAGGCAAATACTGGAACATCTCGTTGGAGGAACACATCGACGAGGCTGTTGGGCTAGGTTTTGTGCACAAGCCGTATCAGAAGCCGCATCCGCCGATTGCGATGCCGGTCACCTCGATGAACTCAGGTACTGCGAAAGCAGCAGGACGGATGGGATTTCAGCCGTTTGCTCACAGTTTGATCGCCAACAACGTCGTCGCAAACATCTGGGAAACGTATGAGAACGCGGCAGTAGAGGCAGGGAACGATGCTGATCGATCGGAATTCAAGATTGCCCGCGCGGTTTTCCTAGCCGATTCCAAGAAAGATGCTCAAAAGCTGGCGCGCAATAACTCGGTTGCTGGCGGCTTCCAATACATCTGCGATCTGATGGACCGTGCAAACCGCGGCCGTGGCGTCTTCAAGCGTGACCAAGATACCCCTGACAGCGAAGTTGATGTGGACTACTGGATGCGGGAACACATCATCGCCGGCGATCCGGATTACGCTCTGGAACGCATCCTTGAGATGACTGAGGAGACCGGTAAATTCGGCACTCTAGTAATGATGGGTTACGACTGGGACGATAAGGATGCGTGGATCAGCAGCACTGAGCTATTTGCTAATGAGTTGATGCCGCGGGTGAATGTGGCGTTGGGCGATTAGGCGGCTTCGATATCAGTCTGCGAGAAGTCGTTGCCTTTGAAGAGCAGTGGTTCGCCGGTAGTTTTGGCGAGTGCGTAGGAGAAACAATCGCCGAAGTTAAGACGGGCAGGGTGGTTTCCCTTGCCGAAGCGGCGCCATGCAATGCGTGCGGCTTCTGCATGTTCTGTCGAGAAGGGTATGATTTCGATCTCGGTTTTGGAGATGAAGTCATCAAGCTCATAGCCTGCCCTTGGACCACCTTTGTTTTCGATCACGATAGACACTTCCAAATATGTGGCCGCTGACATGCGGAGCGGAAGATGTGTGGTCAATTTGTTGGCGAGGTCGTCAGCGTCTGCTTCGTGTAACAGAACGGCGACGATAGCTGACGAATCGACGATCACTTGGGCAATCCATGTTCGTCGTACAAAAGATCGTCAATATTTGCAGAAGTGAAACCTGGTTCAACCAACTTCGAGCACCGATCGGCGATAGCTCGAATTTCGCGGAGTAAAGCTCCCCGGTCGCGCTCACGCTTCAATTGATCGCGACGTTTTTTGAGTGCGGTGGTGATGGCACCGGTCATGGTGTCGTCAGTCATCTCGGCAACTTCGCGGGCGAGGTCGCATGTTTCTTTGTTCTTGATGTTTAAAGCCATAGGTTCGGGGAGAGGTAGACGATTTGACTTTTTTCTACCTTATCATCGGCGCAATCGCAGGCTGATCGATTATCACACTGGTTCGCCAAATTCGCCGTACATCGATTCGACGATTTCCTCTTGCGATGGGCCGGAACCGATTTTCGCAGCGCAACGATCGCGGATGGCGCGAAGGTCCCGACGGACAACCTCGCGATCTCGTTCGCGCTTCACCCGCCCCAGACGTTCCGTAACTGCGATGGTTATCCCGCCCGAGATGGTATCGTCGGTGAGGTCCGCGAGTTCGCGGGCAAGTTTGCAGGTCTCTTGGTTCGTGATGTTCAGAGCCATAAGTGTGTTTCAGGGTAGACATTCGATAGATGTTTCTACCCTAACAGCCTCGTTAGAGGTTGATGACCGGACTTCGGCCGACTTGGGCCTAAATCACATCCTCAGCGGCCGCAATCGCCGCCAAATCGGTTCTGCTGTAGGAACCTAGCGATCGGAAATTGAACTCGGTGTAGTTCTTGAGCCATTGCATTGAGATCTTGACGGCGGCGCGGTAGCGTTGGACTGATGCAACCGGCGCGTTGGGGCCCATCAAGCTGATTATGTCTTCACCTTCATCGGTGATGATCGACTTGAGGAGGGCGAGGTCATGGTTCACACCGGTGTCCTCGGCTTGGGCTTCGTGGATGACGCGTTGTGCCATTTGAGCGACGGATATTCGCGCGGTGGCGAGGTCTTCCATCAATGCTGGTCGACGTCCTGGTCGTCCGGCGAGGCGGTCGATACCTTTGGCACCGCGACCACTGAGCCAACCTTCGACATACTCGATCAAAGTTCTCGCGTTCTGTCGTGTCCCTTCCTGCGTGACAGGACCTTCGGGTGTGGCGATTTTCACCGGAAAGTTGTCTGGGTTCGCCATGTCTGGTGACGGTTCCCATCCGGTGTCGCGAAGTTCCTTGAACGGGTCGCCGGCGGATTTCATGTGGTAGATGTGAGCGACCCAACCACGCAGGAAGCCCTGTTCGGCCTCCCATGTCTTGTCGCCGCGCACAGTTGCCGCAGCTTCTTCGTTGACTTCTTGATCACGGTGGGGCAGAGCGGTGGCCATACCGCCGATCGGTACAGCATCGTGCTTCATGCAGACTGCGACGAGGCGTCGGAATATGTTGGCAATGAACGGCGTGCTCGGAACTGCGACGCCGAATCTGTCAGGCCAAAGACTGTCGCGGTCGGCCATCACATATTCGAGCAACGACGCCTTGAGGTCCCATCGGGCCGCGTTCAATCCGGCGGCATAGGGGCCGAGTGCGTGCAGACTCTCTTCCATCGTCCATACGAGCGGCAGAGACTCGACAAGTAGGATGCCGCGTATCGTCGCGTCCTTTAACCCGGACACGCGGTTCTGGATCGAAGCGAACAAATCTCGGTACAGTGCGGCCTCTTCAGGGGACTCGGTCTTGGGTATATAGAAATAGACACCTTGGCCGCGCTCGGTCTGTTCTTGTCCCGCATGGTAAAGCGTCAAGGCGGTGCCTAGAATGCTCGCCGAGACTGGTGAACCATCGACTGTCAGATCTGGGTCGTCCAGATGCAGGCCGCGTTCGCGGTGCATGAAGAAGGGGATGTCGCCATCTTGAATCGAGTAGTGTCGATCGCGTGCTTCGTTGTAGAAAGTTAGGGATCGATCAACAGCTCCTTTGCGATTGCGCGCGGCTAACAGCGTGTCCGTCAAGATGTGGCTCGCCGAATCTTCGTCATCGTCGAGGTCGCCCTCGGCCCGTTCGCCCTCAGGTCCCGGATTCAGCGCGTTTATGAACATCGAAGTCATGTGGGCGGGACCCGAGATTTCGATGCCGGGATTCCAAAGCTCATCAGGCATATCCGGGACGGACCAATCCGTCGTAGTGGCCGAGCTCGGAGCGAGATGTCCGGGTTGTATGCCGCGTTTCACGGCCGCGTCGATCATGTCGATTCGCGCTTCCCGCAATCCCGCGATCCGTTCTCCGAACTCGTCTTGGAGTGAAGCGACTAGCCCCTTCACGTCGTTTGTGAGTATGTCGTCCCATTCACCATCTGCGTTGAATTGAACCCTGTCTGCGTCTGCCATGTTCCCCTCGTTAGACCAAACGATTGATTTTGGTGTCGTGTTTCAAGCGAATCAACATCTTACAACGTGGCCAATTGACAACCCTGATTCGTCCTAGTTGAAACCGATCACAACCAAGCCGACAAACAAGAAAATATGGCCCCACGCAGCAACGGCGTGGGGCCATATTGATTCGTAATGAGCGAGCGCCTTAGTTCAGATGCTCTTTCATCTCCCAGACTGCTCGACTGCGTTGCAGCGTCTTGAGTGCGGTGCGCTCAATCTGACGAATGCGCTCCCGAGTCAGGTCCATGCGGCAACCGATCTCCTCGAGCGTGTACTCTTTGCCGTCTTTTAGTCCGAAGCGCAGGATCAAGACCTCGCGGTCCCGCTCCTCGAGTTCGCTGAGGATGTTCGAGATGTCGTTGCTCAAGAGCCGTTGCGCAGTCTCTTCCGGAGGTGCTAGAGCGTCGCGGTCGGGCAGCAGGTCACCAAGCTCGTTGTCACCGTCTTCACCGACGGGGGTTTCGAGCGACATCGGCTCCTGACCGTTCTTGAGAACGTCGGTAACCTTCTCAACCGTCATCTCTACGCGCTCGGCGATCTCCTCGATGGTCGGCTTGCGGTCGTACTCCTGTGCAAGTTCACGAGATGCGCGGCGGACCTTGTTCAGCGCTTCGTACATGTGGACTGGGATGCGAACTGTGCGAGACTGGTCCGCGATCGCACGCGTCACACCTTGGCGAATCCACCAAGTGGCGTAGGTGCTGAACTTGAAGCCTTTGCGGTAATCGAACTTGTCGATGGCTCGCATCAGGCCGATGTTGCCTTCCTGGATCAAGTCCTCGAAGGTCAAACCACGGTTGGTGTACTTCTTCGCGACACTCACCACTAGACGCAAGTTGGCTTTACCCAGGTGGTCGCGTGAGCGGTCACCGTCGTTGCGGATGGATCCAAGATGCGATTCGAGGATCGAACGGGCTTCGGCCAGGTAGGACTCGTGCCAAGGCTCAATGCCTTCTTCAACGGTCAAGTCTTCAAGCTTAAGCTCAGGCGGCATCACCAAACCCAAGTCGTGCGGCAACAGGCTCGAAAGGATCGCGAGTTCGCGCACGAGCAGACTGGCTTTGTCCAGACGGCGCTTGGCGCGTGCGTCTTTGGTGTTGAGCTTCTGAGCCTTTTTGCCACGCCCCTTCTGGGCGGTCTCGTCGAATACACCGAACCGGTCCATCAGGTTGGTGTTCTCGTAGATCTCGAGAGTGTCGGTGAGGTAGCGCAACAGCAACTCGTAGGGCGGGAGCTTGCTAAGGTCCTTGACCTGCGTGTCCCGCGCGGCGTTGATCATGGCGCGGTATTCGAAATCAGTGAGTAACTGCTCAAGCGTGACGGGCTTAGGCTTCGCCATGTATGTTGCGATCTGATCCGCGATCGGTGCAAGCCTGCTCAAGCGGCGCAACACGACCGCGACAACATCTACCGCATCAACGATGGAAGGGTTGTCAGGCAATTGGTCGCGGTTGCGGGGGTACTCTTTGAACCCGTAAACCGTCAACAGGGTGCCGCGGATGTCCCATTCGATCCGCTCGAGCCAGTTGGCAGACTCGACTCGCTGCGAGAGCATGGCTTCGTCGGCCTTGCTGAGAAGCTGCACGTCTCCGATCTCGCGGAGATACATGCGCACGTTGTCATCGGTCGCAGAATCGTCTGTGCCGGCGGCCGGGTTGATTTCCGGCCCTTCTTCTCGGGCGGCTTCCCAAACTTCCAACTCGGTCGAACCAGTTGCGGCCTTCATGGAAGGGGAACCATCATCGGCATCATCCGACGAGAGATCAGCGAAGTTGAACGTCCGACCGTCGCCACTTTCGGACATAACGGCGGAACCGGTTTCGTTTGTGGTCAACTCCGCATCCTCGTCGGATGCGTCGTCAACTTGGGTGTTGCGAATCGTCACCAATTGTCAGGGTCCCTTTCGTTCACTCGCTATTCGAGTTTTCTGCTTTGTTAGCTAAATACGTTTTTGATGCGGTTTTGCGGTTGCCAATCCTAGGGGGATCAACTATTATTCGGTGAAACGCGGCGGGCGGTCAAATTAAAGGCGGCTCCGCGGCTAGTTTCTTGACGCCATGGCGGGTACGTGGCCGGATCCGTGAAGTACGCACTTCGACCATTTTCTAGGTTTACAGGTACCCTCTTCTAGGAGTTACGACGCGTGTTCTCGCGAAGTTTCGTTTCAAGTTCGGAAATTTACCCGCGCACGTGATACGTCGAAACTTAACGAGCGCGGAAGTTCTCAGTTTAGCATGTTGTACCGATTTGTGTGATTTCGCGCGCTGCCAAGATAGGTCACTTCCATTACGGATCAATTGCACGGCGAATTTCGCCGTATCAGAGACCAATTGTTAGTCCGCGAGCGCCATTTTGTCACGGGGAGCGCTGCAGCCCGGTGTTCAGTCCCAATTGATCACAAACTTGCCCGGCGCGCCAGCTTCGAAGTCTTCGTATGCTCTAGGTACGTCTTCGATCCCGCACCTACCGGTTATCAGCGAACCCAACGGCACATTGCGGCGCGCCGTAAACCTTGCCGCTTCTTCGAGGCCATGTGTGCTGAAAGTCCACGAACCCACCAGTGTGAGATGGCGGTGGATGATGTCTGGGCTCGGCTCAACGTGGAAATCTCCGCCTTCTCCGACGAAGCAGCACCGACCGAAAATCCGCGTCGATTGAACCGCCGCGAGTCGCGTTGCATGAATTCCGATCGCTTCTAGAGTGGCATCGGCACCTTCGCCGTGAGTCAAATCTAGGATCTGTTCCACCGCAGAACCGTCACTGTTATCTACGACGGCCCATGCTCCGGCCGATTTCGCCATCTCCAATCGCTCGCCTGAAATGTCGACCGCGATTACTCTTGCGCCCATCTCGGCTGCGAACATCACGCCGGCCAACCCGACTGGTCCGGCACCAAAAATAGCTATCGTGTCCAAACCCGAGAGATTCAGCTTTTTCAGTCCGTGGAACGCGGTGCTCGCGCCGCAGGCAAGATACGCGCCCTCTTCGTAGCTCAACTCATCTGGAAGCGGCAGGCAAGTTGAGGCGTGGGCGATCATGTAATCGCCATGACCGCCGTGGATTTGGTAGCCGTGAGTCAATCGTCCAGTACCCGAACAGAGTTGGGACCAACCCTCCTTGCATAACCGACACGCCTTGCACCCTTCGTAGTGGTGCTGCATTATCCGGTCACCGATCTGCAAACCCTCAACGCCTTCTCCGATCTCAGCGACTTCGCCGCATGGCTCATGCCCAGGCCGCACAGGATCGCGTTCAGCCTCTTCCGGCGGCAGGGGAACGCGGTATCTGTGTAGATCCGAGCCACACATCCCAGATGAACGCATCTTGAGAACCACGTATCCGGGTTCCGGAGCTACGTCCGGATAATCGATCACTTCACATTGCTTGTCGCCCAAAAACCTGATGCCACGCATTTGCGCCTCCCCGTGCCGAACTTCGATTGAGATCATCGACATCACCATCGAATAGGGTGTCGATGCGTGAAGTCTATCGTGCAAATTACACTTGGCACGCGTTAGCAAATACAATGCGTTGAGTTGACGTAGCAGATCGGAGACATTCGCACATGACAGCAACCAGCACGCGTTTCAGTTACGACGGTCTATTCTCGGACAGGTCGGAAGACACTCCAATCAATACGGTTCCTCACGCCGAATATGACTTTGCGGTGGCTTACCCAGCGCCTGAAACCTCTCCAATGGATGGACTGGTAAACGCGTTGCAGACAGCGATGGACTCCCGTGGCGACGAAATCGCTCGTCACATGGCCTACTACCCGCAACCGGCCGGATCGCCCGAACTGCGCGAATACGCCGCTTGGAAACTCGACTACGACCGTGGATTCAAGGTCGGGATCGAAGACATCTTGCTGACGGCCGGTTCCGGTGAGGCGATCGGGCTTGCGATTCAAGCTCTGACCAATCCCGGCGACACCGCGATTACCGAACACTTTGTCTACAGCGGCACGCTCGGCCAGCTGCAACGTTTCGGCAACACCGTCTACGGTGCCGAGACCGATGACGATGGTCTCGTGCCCGACGCGCTCGACGAAATGATCACCGATCTGTCCGCCAAGGGCAAGAAACCGAAGATGATCTACACCATCGCAGAGCATCAAAACCCGATGGGGCCGACACTCCCGTTGGAACGGCGGGAGGCGATTCTTGAGATCGCGCATCGGCACGGAGTGCCCATCCTTGAAGACGAGTGCTACGTTGACCTACGCTTCGAAGGGGAGATGCAACCTGCGTTTAGGACGCTGGATGACTCCGGCATCGTGATCCACGTAGCGTCGTTCTCCAAGTTGCTCGCTCCCGGACTCCGTATGGGATACATCACGGCCGCGCCTGAAGTACTGCGCCGGGCGATGAGTTGCAAAGTCGGATCCGGTCCTAACCAGTTCGCGAGCTACGCGATCGAAGGATTTTTGAGGAACAGCCTTGACGAGCACCGCGCACGCTTCAACCCGCTGCTCAAGCAGAAGCGCGACGCGATGGATGAATCGCTCAACGACAACTTCTCCGACATCGGAGCGAGTTGGTCGAAACCTCAAGGCGGCTGCTACACCTGGTTGACCATGCCAGAAGGCACCGACATTACCGCGCCGCGCGACGAAATCTTTGCCGCCGGCGTCGGTTACAACGGAGGCGTAGGATTCGCACCCAACGGCGACGGCCAGAACTGCGCCCGGTTGTGCTTCGCGTTCGAAACGCCCGAGAAGTGCTACGACGGCATCGCCAAGCTGGCCAGCCTCTTCAAGAAACGCGGGTTGATGTAGCTAGAACCTTCGTCATTCCAGCGAAGCCTGGAATCCAACAGCGTGTGAGGATCGACCATCCTTTTCACACGGGGCTAAAGGAACGCGCCAAAGATGCAGTGTATGCGCGGGGTGGTGAGAGGCAAACCAAACAACACCTGCAATGATCGCAGATGCGTTACGAATGGGACAATGCGAAAAGGGCGATCAATCTTGGCAAACACGGTGTCGATTTCCGAGACATTGAGCGATTCGATTGGGGTGGCGCACTAATCATGCCTGAAGTGAGGCACAACGAACAACGCTTCGTCGCATCGGGTTTTCTCGACGGCCGGCTACATGTCGTTGTGTACAGCAGAAGGGGCACTTACCGCCGTATCATTAGTTTTAGGAAAGCCAATCGACGTGAGGAGCGGCGGTATGCTGAAACCCGAACAAACAAGTGAGTTGACCTTCGCGGAGATCCGAGAGCGGTTTGGCGAAGAAGCCGCCATCAACGCTGGCATAGCTACCGACCCTGACACCTCCGAGTTGGATGACAAGTGGTTCGCAAAAGCCCGCTCTGCGCGCGAGATTGACCCTGAAATGGTGGAACCCGCTACCGATTAGACAAGCTAACCGTTTGCGCAAAGATCTCGGAACTGGGGTGGGGGATTTGGGCAGGTGGATTGCGATGGAGCGGTGTAGTGTGTGACTTCGCTGGTGAGAATCAGTACTTCTTGCCCTCTGCCTTCCCATGGAATCCCAGCGAGCATCGTTGCGGCCCACCTCAATCACCAGCGTGAAAACCTTTTACGAGCGCCACCTCATCGGCATTGCCGATGTACATCGGCGTCCGATGGTGTAACTGGCTTGGATCGATTTCTCGTATCCGCGTCGTCCCATCGCTCGCCGCGCCGCCCGCTTGTTCTGCCACAAACGCCAGTGGCGCGCACTCGAACAACAATCGCAGCTTTCCACTCGGACTGCCCTTGTCGCCCGGATAGGCGTAGATGCCGCCTTTCATCAGATTGCGATGGAAGTCAGCGACCAACGCTCCGATGTAGCGGCCTGAATATCCTTCGGACTTGACGTGCCCGACCCAGTTGAGGTCAGGGTCGTTCCATTTGCCCGAGTTGCCTTCATTCGCCGAATAGACATGCGACGAGCCATGTTTCGTGACTTTTTCTTCTGTAAGAAGGTAGTCGCCGAGTGACGGGTCCAATGTGAAGAAGTGCACGCCATCGCCTGACGTGTACGCATATATCGTGGATGAGCCGTAAAGAACGTAACCCGCTGCCAACATCTCCGAGCCTGGTCTCAATATGTCAACTTCGCCCGCGGCAATTCCTTCGCTCAAACGCCTGTAGATGCCGAAGATCGTGCCGATCGGCGCCGCAACATCGATGTTGCTCGACCCGTCGACCGGGTCGTAAACCACGACATACTCTCCTGAAACCGCAGCATCGCCACAATCGATGAGGCCCGCGTTCTCTTCCGAGCTCATCGCGCAGACTAATCCTGTACCGAGCAACGCTTCAGCCACGACGTCATCTCCAATCACGTCCAATTTCTGTTGATCGTCACCGGTCACATTTGCCGCGCCTACGGAGCCGAAGATGTCTCGCAAAGCCGCCCGGTTGATCTCGGAAGAGATGAACTTGCCAGCGGAGCCGATGGCGTTGAGCAGTATTGCCAAATCCGAAGGATCGGCGAACTCGTCGTTGGAGTGATCCATCGCGAATTGAAATAGATTCGGAGGTGAGACTGCCATGGTTCGCCAACCTTGATTCCGTGCGTATCTAAGGGTCTTTCGTGCCTGCATTATATGCCGCGCAAACCGAAACCTACGTCCACCGGTCGCGGTCGGATTCGGCTTCATGCCGTATCATTGCCAACAAGCCGAAATAGTGACAAATTCAATCGTAATCAACCTAGATATGACGAGTCGAGAAACCAAGGATCGGAGGATGTACCAAGATGGGTAACGAGCTTCATTCCATAGCGAAAGCAATGGTCGCGCGGGGCAAGGGAATCCTCGCCGCTGACGAATCTACAGGGACAATTGGGCGCCGATTGGCGTCCATTAATGTCGCCAACGAGGAACCTAATCGCCGAGCGTGGCGGCAATTGCTGTTCACAACCGAGGGGTATGGTCAGTACATCAGCGGAGTCATTCTCTACGACGAGACTTTGCGACAGTCGTCGGATCAAGAGATCCCGTTCGTGGAACTGCTGCAAAACGAGGGTGTTATCCCAGGCATCAAGGTGGACAAGTCGACGAATCCGCTCGCAGGTGCGCCCGGCGAGTTGACGACTGACGGACTCGACGGCCTACGCGATCGTCTGAATGAGTACTACGAACTCGGCGCCCGGTTCACCAAATGGCGAGCGGTTATCACAATCGGCGATCACATACCGTCGGAATATTGCATCAACGTCAACGCTCACGCGCTAGGTCGATTTGCCGCATTGTCGCAGGAGGCAGGATTGGTGCCGATCGTCGAACCAGAGGTTTTGATGGATGGCGATCATTCGATCGACATGTGCGAGTGGGCGACTGAAAAAACTCTTAATGCGACGTTCGAGGAATTGAGAACGCAGCGAGTGGACCTTGAAGGTATGGTCTTGAAGCCGAACATGGTTCTGAGCGGTACCGACGCGGAAGATCGTGCGGATGCTGACGAGGTAGCGCGGGCGACCGTGGGAACCTTTAAGCGAACCATCCCGGCCGCGGTTCCCGGAATCGCGTTCCTGTCTGGAGGGCAGGACGATGAAGAGGCGACCGTAAACCTAGACGCCATCAACAAACTAGCCCAGTCGGAAGGCGCACCGTGGGAGCTGACGTTCTCATACGGTCGGGGTTTGCAGGCCACGCCACTTAAGACTTGGAGCGGCGACCCCGAAAACGTTCCGGCTGCACAAATGGCTTTCATCGAGCGTTCGATCGCCACTGCCGCCGCGCGCGAAGGCAACTACGTCTGAAAATGCCGGACGAAATTTCCCGCCTCGTCGCCGCGCGTTCGGCGGACATCATCGCAACGCGCCGCTACCTTCACGCTCGGCCTGAAACCGGTTTTGAGGAAAACGAAACTGCTGCTTATATCGCAGGACGACTCAGAAGTGCCGGATACGACGCGATCGAGGGGATTGCGGAGACGGGCATCGTCGCACGATTGAAAGGTGGTAAATCCGGGCGTACGCTGGCGATTCGCGCCGATATCGATGGTCTTCCGGTAGAGGAGTTGACGGGGCTCGAGTTCGCATCTAGAAACGGTCGAATGCACGCCTGCGGACACGACGGTCACATCACGATGGCGTTGACCGCGGCAGAGATTATCGCAGGGTTCCAAGATCAGATTGCCGGCGATGTCGTGTTTGTATTTCAACCGTCAGAGGAGCTCTGCAACGGCGCGATCGCGATGATCGACGAAGGCGTGTTGGACCTTATCGATGCCGACGTCATTATCGGAACGCATCTATGGAACCAGGCTCCGACCGGTTATGTGGGCGTGAACCAGTCAACCGTGTTTGCGGGTGCGGACCTCTTCGAGATTGCGGTAACTGGGCACGGTGGACACGGGGCGATGCCGCATTTGACGGTCGATCCCGTCGTGGCAGCAGCAAACATAGTCAACGCCTGCCAGACGGTCGTAGCGCGCGAGATTTCACCGCAAGAGATGGGTGTAGTTACCTTCGGTAGCATCCAAGGCGGCACTGCCGGAAACGTCATCGCAGACGAGGTGCGTTTGAACGGGACGATCCGGTCGTACAACGCCGAGACCCACAAGACCATCGCCGATGCCGTACGTCGGATCACTGCCAACGTAGCCGAATCGCTGCGGGCCACGGCGGATTACACTCGTCTAGCTGGAACACCGCCGGTCATCAACAATCCCGATGTCGCCAACTGGGTTACAAGCGTGGCCATGCAGACCATCGGCGAAGGGTTGGTCGGGGAGCTTGAACCAATCTCCGTCGGCGACGACATGGCCGAGTTCTTGGACCGCATCCCCGGCACCTACTTCATCCTCGGCGCGGCCAAAGAGGGCACCGAAGGACATCACAACGCCAAGTTCGACTTCGACGAAGCGTGTTTGCCGATCGGCACGGAGATATTCATCAGAGCCGCACTCGACATCGAGGCGATGCCTATCTAAAAATGGTGTTCGAATGAATTGGGAACTATACCCTTTTAGCTACACACTTAACTTCCGAACGCATCAGCAAGAAGCCAAGCTATCCCGAGTAAGAATAAGAGCGCTAAGACCACGATAACGATCAGTCGCGCGAACATCGCGCCGCAAGCTTGCCCAGCGCTAGCTTTGAAGTTCTCTCCGAAGCTAGACTTGCTCCCTCGTCGCCTACTCATCAGCTTCTTCGTGTCTGCGCTCTAGCTCTTCTTCGAACTCTTCCCAGTCGTCAGGGATGCCCGCGTTGAGAATCGTATGGGCGATCTCTTCGGGAGACGCGTCTATGGACTCGGGCATCTCTAGCTCGCGTCGCTTGCGCTCAGTCATAGTTCAACGATGTTAGCAGATTCGATGAATTTCGATTAGTCGCATGCACCTCAACTGATGTGCGCTGAACAACCAAAAACAAGACGCTGATCATCAAGATTCAGTGGTAAAATCGAGGTGTCTAACGAGTAGAAGCCCTCGGACTGCGCTAACGGAACGAGGGCCTCGATACGAGATCCTAACTGTGAAAGGAGAATCTCGATGAGCAATTATAGACTACCAAGTTCAATTCGCAACAAGGTCAACGCTGAAATGCGGCGCCTTCAACGACAAGCTGAAGCTGAAGCGCGACGACTTCAACGACAATACGAGGCTGAAGCTAAGCGCGAAATCGAGCGGCTCAAACGCCGGCTTCGATGAACTGCGATGTTCACAAAGTTAGGGTTTCGTGAGTCAGTCTCGCGCTCTCTGAAGCTTTGAGCATCTTCGACATCTGACTGAGCGAGTCGAACGATCTGAGATTGTGTCGAGAGACGAACTCGTGGACGTACCTCTGAAGATGCTTCTTGCTCCAGTAGTGATACGCGCCCCTTGTAAGCGCGCTTCATCAACGCCCAGAAGCTCTCGATGCGATTCGTCGTGACAGACCCGTCGACGTATTTGCGAGCTGAGTGCTTGATCGTCTGATGCAACCTCATCATTCCCGCGTACGAGCGATGCTCGTCCGTGTAGACGACAGTCGTGATGCTCGTGTTGTCTAGCACGAAGCGCTGAAGCTCAGTCTTCGTCGTGTCGTCGCTGAATCGTGCATCCCGACGACCGGGAACTTGTCGACTGCGCCACGTCCTTTGTAGTAGCGCCTGTGAAGCTCGCGATTGCGAAATTTCCCGCCGATGTAAGTCTTGTCGACTTCGACCGGACCTGCTAGTCTAACTGCGCGATTCTGCGTCGACATCATCTTGCGGATGCGATGAGCGAGAAACCCAGCTGTCGACTGAGTCGTATTGAGATCGCGATGTAGCTGAAGAGATGTGACGCCCTTCGGGTGATTCGACATCATGAACATCGCTATCGCCCACTTTCTGAACGGTACTTTCGAGCGTTCTAGCACAGTTCCAGTGCGCGCTGAGAAGTATCGTCGACACTTGCGACAATGAAACGGCATCGGCTTTCTGTTCTTGCGAACAGACACTTCGCTGCTGCTGCATCTCGGGCACTCGACACCGTTTCGCCATCTCTGCTTTATCACCCACTCTTCTGCACGTCTTTCGTCGCTGAAAAGCTGCATAGCTTCGAATAACGTCGTTTCCTTTCTGCTCATGACTTGGATCTCGCTAGATTGCGCTGTTTGCGTGCACTGTAGCAGAGATTCGTCGTCATCGAAGGTCAAGACGAGTTGAACAGCGTTCTCGTCAGATATATGCTTCTTTATCAAGAGCGTTCCTTTCAACTTGGCGCTCTTACTTAGCCCGGTATGTCAGCGCCGGGCTTCTCTTTTCTCAGCGCAGTCGAGTCAACTGCGCGTCTCCGAGGGTAACAATCGCTCCGTTTTACGAGAGCGTCTGCTTTGGGGCTGCGTCTGACTGCGCGAAGTTTCCCAAGCTGAGACGTTCGCGAACCTTTCGCAAGCATTAAAGTTGGAAGTGCTGTTCAATCGTCGAATTCGACGCGTCGATCAAGGTGATCGACAGGGCGTTCACGCGCCCCATTCGTCGGCGCGTACGGACGGCGGTTGAACAGCAAACGACTCTTTCCTTTGCCGCGAGGGGGTACCAGGATTAAGTGGGGGATGACTGAATTCATCATCGTCGCTGTTATGCTCGCTCTGCTCGACGCTGTGCTTGCTCAGATAGCACACTGCAATAGCGAGATCGGGCAGAACATCGTGTACACGCAGAGTCCTTCGACAGAACAGACACGCGCTGCGTATATGAACGAACAGCAACTGCAGTCAAGCAAGCCGAGCTTGAGCGACGCGAGATGATGAATGAGCGGATGACAGCAACTGCGGAAGCGAAAGCGCTGCTGTCTCCGACACCGCGCTTCAGCACGGGCTCGAAGTCGAAGAACTCACCGACGCAAAAGCCGACACAGCTTCTCGTGTCTGATCTATCGAGCAGATTACTCAACGATCTGAACACGATCCCGTGGCGCATCGAAGCGCTCACACCTATCATGGAGCGATGCGTGACTCTCGGCGAACTCGAAATCGTCGACTACTACGCGATATACTTCACCGTCGGCGGGAACGTCATGCTCGACATCTCAGACGACATGGCAGATGGCGTGATGGATCACTACGACGCTCGCTACATTCACAACTTCATTCAAGAAACTCACGCGACGCTCGACGAGATCGAAGCGCAGTGTTCACGATAGATGACATCAATTCTTGTCAGGAATTGACGATCTATAATCAGAGTCAACGAGGCGCAGCTGTATTGTTCCCGCCTGCTATGGGTTCACAACACGCTGCGCCTTTCTCTATGGTAATCCGAGCACGAGAGAGCAATATGGCCACTGACGACACAGAACTCAGCAATATGGTTCGAGAACTGAGCAAGGCTCGAACTGCTGAAAAGCATCTCGATGATCAGATCAAAACTAGCGCGAGAACGCTGCGAGAATTCGTGAAACACGTTGAAAACGTGTTCTCACCAGCAGGCAATATGGCATTCGATGTTCAGTTAAACGAGATTGAAATCACGCCAGACGCGATCAGGTACAAACAGGGATACGTGAGTCGCGAAGCATTGCAAGATTTCGCCTGTCAACTCGACGATTTCAAGTCAGCGCGGCACATAATCAACCGACTTGAGAAAAAGCTCAAAGATCAAGGGCTGAATATAGGTGCGGTCTAAGTTCTGTTCTTCTGCACTGCGCTAGACCTCATGAAAAGAGCGTAGCTTCAGTCCGAGAGCCAGCGTTCTTCACGCTGCTTGTCGTGACTGATCTACCCTCTCACTAGATTCTACCAACGCGGTCTCGTTGTGTAGTCACGGGTATAGTTCTCAATGAATTAAAGTGTGTGCTATAAGGATTGACCGGAAGACATACCACGATGATCAAACCAACAAAAGTTGCACCCCTCGATGGATACAAGATCTGGATCGAGTTTGAAGATGGCGTGAAAGGCGAAGCCGACCTGAGCCGCTTAGCTGGAAAAGGCATTTTCAGGGCTTGGGACGACCGCAAAATGTTCGAAACGGTAAGGATCGATTTTCCATACGCCGCGATTGTGTGGGGAGATTCGGACGAATTGGAACTTTGTACCGACACCTTTTACATGGAGTTGACCGGCAAATCTTGGGAAGAGTTAAAGGCCGGCGCCGGCGAGGTACAAACTATTGGGTGAACTCTGCCGGTTCAACGGCATCTCATTCCGCATCCATCCTGACCACCCACCGCCACACATCCACGTCAGATATTCAGGCGAAGAAGCGTCGGTTGACATCCGGGGATGCGATTTCAGCTCAAACCGTTTTCCTCCGCGCATCAGGCGCACCATTCGGGAATGGGTTATGTTATACGAAGATGAATTGATGGAAGCTTGGAACCTTGTCAATCGTGGCGTGAATCCCGGAAAAATCCCGCCGTTGCGTTGATCCGTGTTTTTCCCGCACGTCGGTAATCGGCGGCGGGATTGGCTCAGTAAACTGGCGCCGCTCCGCCATCTACGTTCACTGCTGCGCCTGATACGTAACTCGCGGCTGGTGAGCATAGGAACGCGATAACGTCGCCGGCCTCTTGAGCCTCGCCGATGCGGCCAAGCGGCACGCCGGGCCCAAATGTCGCCCAGTGATCCTCAAGCGTGTAAGACGGGTCTTCGGCGTTGGCGGCTTCCCAGCGAATGCGGTGCTGACGGCTCTTAAGGACGCCAACGCACACGGTGTTGACTCGGATGCCATGCTCACCAAACTCTTTCGACCACGCTTTCGTTAGCGAGATCCCCGCGGCTCGGGAGAGCGATGTCGGTTGGCTTCCGCCGGCCGCCGCCTTGCCGCCCGGGGTCGTTGTGTTGCAGATCGCTCCGGAGTCCGATTCCTTCAGATGTGGCAGGGCGTACCGCGCCATATAGATCGCGCCCTTGACCTTTAGAGAGAAGTCGATATCGAGTTGCTCGTTAGTCATTTCTTCGAAAGTCGAAGCCGACGACGTTCCGGCGTTGTTGACTAGGATGTCGAGACCACCGAATTCGCTTGCGACCATCTCGACCGCGCCCTTCACAGCGGCTTCGTCCGAAACATCCGCGGGTGCAGATATGACGGTGCTTCCAGTCTCGCCGCTGATCTCAGCAGCTACCGCTTCCAAATCCGATGCGGTACGTGAAACGAGTGCGACGCTAGCGCCTTCCGCCGCCATCCGATACGCGGCAGCTTTGCCGATCCCGTCGCTCGCACCAGTAACGATAGCCTTCTTTCCTGCTAATCCGAGGTCCATGTAGTGAGTTTCCTTTCTCGATGTCGGGCTACTGATGCTTGCGTTGAGCAAGTCCTGACGCCCAATTAGTAAGTATCGCTTTTCTCGCGGCTCAATATACGGGCGCCGCGCCGCCATCTATGTTCACCGCCGTCCCCGACACGTAACTCGCGGCAGATGAGCACAGGAAAGCGATCACATCTCCGGCTTCTTCCGACTCGCCGACACGACCAAGCGGTATACCCGGACCATACGATGCCCAGTGGTCTTCCAGTGTGAATGACGGGTCCTTCGCGTGAGCGACCTCCCAGTGTCGACGATTCTGACGGCTCTTAATGGATCCTATGCAGACCGTGTTGACGCGAATGCCGTGCTCCCCGAACTCTTTCGACCACGCCTTCGTGAGCGAGATACCGGCAGCGCGAGAGAGGGATGTCGGTTGCGCACCGCCTGGCGAAGCTTTACCTGCCGCGGTAGTTATATTGCAGATCGCGCCGCTGTCGGACTTTTTCAGATAGGGCAGGGCGTAACGCGTCATGAAGATGGCGCCTTTTACCTTGACCCCAAAGTCGGAATCGACAAGCTCGTTGGTCATATCTTCAAAGCGATTGGCGTTCCCTTGACCCGCGTTGTTGACCAGAATGTCAATGCCACCGAGTTCGTCGGCTACCTTGCCAACCGCAGTCTTCACAGCTTGTTCGTCGGACACGTCGGCCGACACAGGGATCACTTTACTTCCGGTCGCACTGTTGATCTCCGTCGCGACCGCTTCTAGATCGGACATGGTGCGTGCGAGGATGGCCACGCTCGCTCCCTCTGCCGCGAATCGCATAGCGGCAGCTTTTCCGATTCCATCGCTGGCACCCGTCACGAGTGCGACTTTTCCAGCTAAACCAAGATCCATAACAACGTTTCCTTTCTCCAATCGATGTCTCGTCGGATTGCATCGCGGAGGATTCCATTTGCCCAAGTAGCCGTTATACATTATCGTGAAATCTCAGCATTACAAAAAGCGACGACGAGGTCGAACCAATTGACGAGCAACCAATCATCTAACGGGGAACTTGCCGACTCAAACTTCTCGAGGCTTGGGTCACAACCAATCCCGCGGCGAGTGATCTTAGGTCCTGGACCCAGCTCCGCAAGCCCGCGCGTGCTCAGGGCGATGTCGCAGCCCATCATCGGGTACCTTGACCCTGCTTACTTCGATATCTTGGACGAGGTTTCCGCGATGCTCGCACGGGTATTCATCACGAATCAGACGACGATGACGGTTGCGGGAGCGGGGTCCGCAGGTATGGAAGCGGGTCTGTCCAGCCTTCTCGAACGCGGAGACAAGGCGATTATCTGCGTGAACGGATTCTTCTGCGAACGCCAGATCCTAATGTGCGAACGCCTAGGGGTCGAAGTAGTCCGGGTTGAAACGCCATACGGTACCGCCGTAGACCCACAATCTCTCGAAGACGCGCTACGAGCCAACCCAGACACAAAGCTGGTGTCGGCAATCCACGCTGAGACTTCCGCGGGAACGCTACAAGACATAGGTGTTTTGTCGGCATTGGCACATGATCACGATGCGCTGTTCATGACCGACGTGGTTACCTCATTGGCCGGAACTCCGGTCGAGTTCGATGCTTGGGAAGTCGACTACGCGTACGGCGGTTCTCAGAAGTGTTTCGCAGCGCCTCCCGGCATCAGCCCGGTAGCCATCTCCGACCGTGCGCTGGATGACATCAAAAACCGCAAGACGTTGCCGAGTTCCTGGTACCTCGACTTGTCGCTGATCGCTGAGTATTGGGGGCCGAACCACACGCACCACCACACTAGCCCCGTGAGCATGATCTATGGACTCCGTGAAGCCCTTGCCTTGGTGCACGAAGAAGGCTTGGAGACGCGTTGGTTGCGACACGAAAAAGTTGCGCAAGCCCTGCGAGCCGGCCTCGAAGCGTTAGGCCTCGGATCTCCAGTCGATTCTGACCACTTGCTCAACCAGTTGACCGTCGTATCCCTACCTGAAGGCGTCGATGACGGCGAATTGCGTTCAGCTCTGTTGAACGAATACTCGATAGAGGTAGGGCGCGGACTAGGGCAGTTCGCGGGCAAAGTCATCCGCGTCGGACTGATGGGGGAGTCTTGCGTGCCGTCGAACGTGTTCGGTTTGCTTAGCGCGTTGGAGCACATACTGCCGCGGCTCGGTTACGAAGTGCCAAGGGGAGACGCCGTTGCCGCCGCGTCTCGAACCTTGGCAGCAGATCCATCGCCGGTTGCGACGATTTGAGCGACGACAACGCTCAGTCGAAAGTTCGGTGTATCTATCCGTCGGTTAACGGCAAGGGTTTGATCTCAATCTCCCCCATATCAACCGCGTCAAAACAAACCGAACTTCCGCGAAGCAAGTTCATTCCAATCAATACATCAGATCCAGTGGCGAAGACTGACACGGTTTGCCACGACCCGTCCCAGAATACGTTTGCTTGGTACACCTCGACCTGCTCAAACGATGCATTCCCAAACATCGCGTAGGAATTCCGCAAAAACTCGAGTCCCAACTCGACGCATACAGCCGCGGGAAGAGCTAGTTGTCCGGTGAATCCAGTATCGACAATCCCGTCGTACGGGAAACTGATTCCGGTTGAATCCGCGATGAAGATCGGTTGCACAAGAAATAACCGATCATCCGACTCTCGAACGTGCGCTTCCATCATTGACCGAACTCTTCGCCGTCATCCGCGAGTTGGCGAGATGCTAGATCCAACTTTTCCGCCGAAACCTCTGGGTACGGCGTCAATAGGTGCTCTGAAACAATCAAAATGTGTCTGATGACATGAATCCGCGCTTCCGGATTGCGAGCACGAAGATGCTCGGATACATCTTCGGTGTCATCAATCTCCCATTCGCCGGTGTTCATGTCGATCGCGATATAACGACCTTTGTCGGCATCGGTGAGGCTATCCGCGATGTGGTCTAGGTAGAAATCGATGGCAGGGCTACCCATCGCCCTTAACTCTTCTTCGGTTGGGATTCTTTCGTCTAGCATCTATTCGATTCTCGTCAACTATGATCTCGGATACACGGCAACGCTGACAGACGCGTTCCTGAATACTGATCACACATAGTCCCCGCCCGCTCGATACGCTTCGTCCAAAAGATCCACGACATAACTCACTCGAACCTCCGCACCCGCGCGTTCAAGCGCATTCGTCAGTTGCAGCGCACAACCGGGATTCCCCGTCGCCATCACCGACGCACCGCTTGCCACTACATTCCGGGCTTTCCGATCACCCAGCCTCATCGACATTTCACGTTGCGATATCGCATACGATCCTGCCGAACCGCAACACACCGAAGGTTCTTGCATCGCCACCAGCTCAACGCCAGGAATAGCCTCAATCACTCGCCGCGGCGCATCGCTGATTCGTTGCGTCGATAACAGATGGCACGGATCTTGGAACACGACCTTGAGATCGAGATGTCCGGTCGGGACAGCGAACCCATATTCGTCCAAAAGTTCGTGAACATCTCGCGTCTTGTCGGCCAGCTCCTCGGCGTCGTCGTTGTCAGGCAGTAATTCCCGGTACTCCTTCATCGTCGAGCCGCATCCAGCAGAGGACGTGACAACGACATCCGGATCTACCGCCAACAGCGCCTCAACGTTGTTGGCCGCCATTTCTAGCCCCGTCGGACGTTCACCGGCATACATGTTCATCGAGCCACAACATCCTTGGCCAGCAGGCACCTGGACCTCGAATCCATTGTGCACCAGAACTCGTACCGTCGCATCCATCGTAGATGAGTGCATCATCGACATCGCGCATCCACCGAGCAGCGCGACACGCGCTTTGATTTGCCCCATGGGTTTGACGACACGTCCATCAGGAACGAAAAACGATGATTCTAGAGGCGGCATTGCCTCGTCGAGATACCGGTATCGTTTCGGAAGAACCTTCATCACGCCGATGCGTTGGGTCAACGTCCGCATTCCAGAGCTTTGGTAGAACTGCGTCATCCTCCCGAACGCCCGCATTAGTTTCGGTCGCGCAAGCAGACGATTGAAACCGACTTCACGTGCGAACCTCTCACGGAACGGCCGTTTCACGCGCTCCTTCATCTCGGCACGCGTCGCCATCATGATCCGGCCATAAGGTACACCCGATGGACATGCGACCTCGCAGGCCCGACACTCCAAACACAGATCCCAATGCCGCGTGACTTGTGGCGTGATCTCGATCCGGCGTTCGTTCACCGCCTTCATCAACGTCAATCGACCTCGAGGTGATTCAGCTTCGAGCCCGGTTTCCAAATACGTGGGACAGGCGCTCAAGCAAAAACCACATTGGACGCACTTGTAGAGATCCTCTTCCGCAGGACCGACCGCGGTGATGAATCCACGGTCCGTTGTGTTTGGCGTCGATTTCAATGCGATTACTTCGTCCTCAGATGCGAAACGCGAAGCGACCCGGATTCAATACATGATCTGGATCGAACTGGTTTTTCATATTCTTCATGATTTGAGCCGCAGACGCGTCAATTCCGAAAACGTCCACACTCCTCTTGATCGCAATCGGGCAACGTTCGATCAAGACCGAACCTCCGACATCCCTGACGCGCGCCGTAGCTTCGCTGATGAATGCCGAGCAACCTTCGTCATCCAATCCGTCAACATTTAACGTCAAAGAACCGTAACCAACGTCGACCACGGACGATGCCGTCGCTGACTCATGTTGCCGCTTCAGCCACCTTAGCAACCCACCCAAAAGACGGAAACAGTCCAAAGCCTTCGTTGCTATTCGCAAGCTCAGTTTGGTGTCATCAATTGGCCCTTCAAAGTACTCCCACAAATCGGCCTCTGACCTGCCATCCAATGATTCATACCCAGTGGCAGGCACGGTTCCCGCAAGCCCAACCAGATCGTCCACTTGTCGATTCAATGCCGCGATGGATCCTGAAACCTTGATCAACATCAGATGAGTCGCAGCATCGATGCCGACATCCGCGTCCATGTGCCTACCCGTGGCCAATTCCCTGATGGCTCCGGCGGATCGCGCGCCTGAGTAGATCCTCGCCGACTCGACCATCAATTCCATCTCAGCGATCTCGGCTGCTGCATCCGCGACCGCTCCGTAGCGGTCGAACCACATAGCTACCGTCCGCGTGCGCTCTGGCAAAGGCACCAGCTTCAAAGCAACGCTCGTGATCACACCTAACGTACCGAAAGCACCGGTGTGGAGTCGATGAAGATCGTAACCTTGCACATTTTTCACCACCCTCCCACCTGATTTGGTCGGCGTCCCATCGGCGAGTACGGCGTGGAGGCCAATGATCCAATCTCGAATGCCGCCGAACCTCGGACGCAACAAACTCGGCGCGTTAGAAGCCACAGAACCGCCAATCGTTGCATCGAGCGGCTGTGGCACCGTGAAGGGAAGTCGCTGATTGTTTTCGGCCAACAGGTCAACGATGTCTGCGATTCGTACGCCGGCGTCGCAGATAACCGTCATATCGCCTGCGACATGCTCGACGTTTTCCGACATCCCTGTCAAATCCAAGGCGATGTCGTACCGTCTCGGCGAATTTCCCACGCGCATTCTTGTGCCCCCACCCCAGGGAATGACCGCGCTCTTATCGGCATGCAGTTCACCCATCAAAGACGCAACTTCCGCCGCGTCACTAGGGCGAACAACGTCGCGGGGCAGAAGCCCATCGACTTCGAAACTCATCTCCGGTAATCTACTCCTGCAATGAGTAGTTGAACTGCCAGTTGATGCCGAACTTGTCGGTGCACGAGCCGTGATACGCGCCCCAGAACATCTTCTCCAACGGCGTCGTCACGCTGCCACCTTCCGACAACTTGGCGAACTGATCTTCAGTCTCCTCAATACTCGACGGTTCGATCGAAATCGAGAAATTGTCGCCAACAGTCGGTGGCGGCCTGAATGATGCAGGGACGTCGCTACCCATCAAGAAACCTGATCCGATGGGGAATGATATGTGCATCACGTTATCCAACTCCGCCTCTGGCACATCCATCCCGTCCGGCCCTTCCCTGAACGTCGTGACAAACGCAAAGTCACCGCCGAAAACAGATCGGTAGAACTCAAAAACCTCGCGGCAGTTTCCGTTGAAAAACAGATAGATGTTCATGCCTCATCCTCTATAAACCGAGATGGTAGCGTGGCAATCTACTCCGCGGCTACTAGTGCTCGGTGTTGAGTTGCCAACTTATCCCGTACTTGTCGATGCATGAGCCGAAATACGCGCCCCAGAACTGGTCCTCCATTGGCATCGTGACCTGACCTCCGTCCGACAGCTTGGCGAACAACTCGTCTGCCGCCTCTTTGCTCGCGGGCTGGTATGACATCGAAAAGTTAGTGCCTTGGACCGGCGGAGGGCCGAACTGCGAGGGTACATCTGAACCCATCAGAACTGATGATCCGATCGGATAGGTGACATGCATGACTTGGTCCAACTCGTTTTCCGGCATGCCCATGTCAGGACCACCGCGGAACGTTTCGAAAATCGCAAACTCCCCGCCGAAGATCGTGCGGTAGTACTCAAAGACTTCGCGGCAGTTTCCGTTGAAATGGAGGTAAATTGTAAGACTCAAAATCGACTCCTCAGCGATCTAGCGCATAGCGCTGATTTGATCCTGATTGTAAGTACCCGTCACATCGGCATACGGCGTCCTGAGTGCTTCGCTCGCGGCGGTTGCCTCATCAATCGCCTCTTGAGGAACATCCTCGTGCCATGCTTCAAGATTTGACCGCACGTGCTCTACGGTGTGAGCACCCATGATGCACGCCGTCACAGCCGGGTTGCTGATTACCCAGCGTGATGTCAAGGCGTTCATCGAAACGCCGTATTTCTTTGCGACGGCGATGACCTGCTCGACAACGTCAAAATTGGCTTCCGTCCAATACGTTCGGCGAAACGACTCGAAATGTCTGAACGCGGGCGAAAAGCGGCTACCCATCTCGGCCTCGAAGTGCAGGTCTTGCCCGAGCAATAATCCTCCCGCCCTCGGCGAGAATGCCATCATGCCCAAGCCGTACTCTTCGCAGACCGGAAAAATCTCCCGCTCGGGATCTCGAGACAGCAAGTTGTACCGGCCTTGATAACAGTTGAAAAGGCGTGCCCCCAACTTGTCCGCCTGCCAAAGCGCCTCGACAACTTGAAATGCCGCGAAGTTACACACACCGATATAGCGCGCCTTGCCGGATTGGACGATGTCGCTGTATGCGAGGACGAACTCGTCGATCGGCACATCGAGTGGGAAGTCGTGGATCTGGTACAGGTCGATGTAGTCGGTATTCAAGCGTCGCAACGAGTCATCGATGGCATCCATCGCATACTTGCGGCTGACTTGGCGACCGTTCGGCCCCCAGCTGAGACGACCGTTGCCTTTCGACGCCAATATGACATCGTATCGGCGACCCTGCAAGAATTTGCCGATGTAGGTTTCCGAACGCCCCTCTTCATAAACGTTCGCGGTGTCGATGAAATTCACACCACCATCGAACGCGGCACTCATCACATTGAGCGACTCCGCCTCATCCATCTGCCCACCGAAGTTATCACCACCCATGCAGTACTCCGACACCTTCAACCCGGTTCTTCCTAGTCTTACGTAGTTCATGGTTAGCGTCGGATCGTGAGGTCACCGCTTTGGGCAAGCGGCATCACCCAAATCGCTTCCTAGATTGTCGAATGAGTAGGTTTTTTCGATGCAACGCTCGAGTTCCGTTAGGAACGCGTGGCAATATTGGGAATCCGGTTTAGTGTGATTCACATTCCATAGCCCGGACTTTCGCACTGCGGGTCTATCTGAATCCTTCCCAAGCCAACAATCGGATGGTTTGTCCAGCGCGTCTTTGTGTCGAGCACTCAGTAGCGAAATTGCGTTCCTCTCAATGTAATTGCGTTTCTTGTGACCATGCTCACCGTCGACATCCACCCATAAGAAGGGCATCCGGCCGATATAGCGCGTGATACGCGCCGAACGGTTGAGACCGTCATCGTGCCCACCGCGCTTTCGTAACGCATGATTGATGTCGTTCCTGAAAACCGACCTACCATTCGCCATCAAATGTTCAAACAATCGTGTCCAAATCGTGCTGCGTGAACGCGCGGTTAATCCGTGGGTACCGACGCGAACCACTCTCGGCTGATCCGGTTGTTGACTCCTGACCTCTCCCGACTCAAAGATGAAGTAAACACCTTTTGCGGTTGGCGGCACAACTGACGGGAAATCCTTGATTAGATGCGACCCACCAACTCGAACCTCCAGCCTCTTCAGCAATCCATAGAAGCGTTCGATGTCCTTTTTCCGCTGCGTCACAATCCAAACCACCATCTCGCCAACTCCCGGACGATCAGGCCAAGCAAAACCCCGAGCAAGATCGCCGGTCCTAAACGGATGACGAACCAAGTGACGAATACCAACGATTTGTGTGCGCTGATGAACCTGATCACGGCTGATGCCGACCGATAGAAACCCACCTGCAATAGGAGTCCGATCCGCAGTAACGCCAACAGAAGCGCGTTGGATAGTTCGTTCACGCCGCCCTCGTAAGAGTCACGCCCGCTTGCCCGGATTGCGGAGGATAGTTCATTGGTTCAACCGCCTGGAACTCATCGGCAACGGCCCTGACTTCAGCCATCGCATCCTCGCTGGCCAATTGACTCCAAGCCTCTAATGTGCCATTCAACTGGTCCAAATTACGCGCTCCGAAAATCGGCGCCGTCACGCCATCGTGCTCAGCAACCCACTGCATCGCCAACCGGATAACCGGCTCGCCGTACCGCTCACCAACCGATACTAGCTTCGCAACCGTCTCATGCCGCAGATCATCGCCGTATCGTCGCTTCAAAACTCCTCCCCGCGCGTCGTCGCGCACGCCGAACTTCGAGTCCGATGCGTACGCACCTAGATGTTTGCCCGTCAGAAAACCGCTCGCCAAAGGACTGTAAGGCACAACAGCGATGCCGTGCTTCCGAGCCAGCGGAATCATCTCGATCGCCAACCCTGGCTGCAGGATGTTGAAAACGCTCTGGATCGCCTCGAATCGATAAAGATTGCGGACATCGGAGGTCCACAGCGCCGAAGTCAACACCCATGTCGGGAAATTCGATGCCCCGGCATAAACTACTTTGCCTTGGTGGATTAAGTCGTCGACCGCCCGAAGCGTTTCCTCGATTGGCGTTTCCGAATCCCACGAGTGGCAGTAGAGCAGATCGATGCGATCCGTCTTCAACCGCTTCAACGACGCTTCAACCGTCCGCACGATGTGATACCTCGAAGCCCCGATGTCGTTGACACCATCGCCGACCTGCGAACGATACTTGGTCGCCAAAACGATCTGATCGCGCCAACTCGATGAACGGAAAAAGTTGCCGATTACCCGTTCCGAGTCGCCAATCGAATAAGAATCGGAGGTATCCAAGAAGTTGATGCCCGCGTCGAAAGCCTTCGCCATGATTTGATGCGAAGTCGCTTGGTCGCAGCCGTACGGATTGCCAAAGTTGTCCGAACCTAGACAAAGGTTCGAAACCTTGACACCGGTTCGACCTAATTTCACATACTCGAGTGGGATGACTGGACCTCCGTGTTATTCGACGCCACTTACGAATAATAGACGTTTGAGAAAAAACGGTGTAATCACCGCGCAACATCCACCCATCTTCGCTCCTCCCACGAGCGATGCACCGCATCGACAACCCGCGCCGCCTGTAGGCCCGCTTCAAATCCGGTTTCGATCAGCGATTGGTCATTAGCCAAAGCCCCGGCGACGAACTGCTCGTATGGCATCGGATAGGGCGGCCCCGGGTCGATCTCTGACAAAACCGCGTTCTCGCCAGAGGTTCCGAGAAGACCGAACAGACCGTTTGAGACGATCCTACCCGTCGATCCTGAAACGTCGACCGTAAGCCCACGACGCAAGGGCACGCCGCGCTGGACGAAGCTGGTATGTATCACCGCATAAGCGCCATTGACGTACTCAAGCAGGAAGGCCGACGAGTCTGGAACCCTGACGTCAAATCCATCTGGCGCATCAATGAACTCTCGGTGCTTTTCCGCCGTGTTCAATACGGCCGACACGCGAGCGACTTCGCCGTTCAACAATCGAGCCATATCAAATACATGTATCAACTCATAGACCGTCCCGCCACCATGCTTGGGAAGGAACCGCCAAGAGGGCACATCTGGTCGAGCATCTTGCTGAGATGAGAAACCCCACGAGATGTTGATGTGATAGACATCTCCCACGTAGCCCGCGTCGATGTAGCGCTTCATCTTGCCGACCGGCGTCCGACCTCGCTGGTTGAAATTCACTGCGTGGACCACATCGGCGTCCTGTGCAGCATCCAACATCGCTTGACAATCGCCAGCATTTAGCGCCAACGGCTTTTCGCACAACACAGGACGTCCGCTCGCAATGGCATCCAAAGCGAACTGCTTGTGTGAATCAGTTGGCGTGATGATGTCGATTGCGTCGATGTCCGGATCATCAAGCATCTCTTTGTGGTCTGTATAACCCTTCCCAACGCCGTACCGTTCCTGCATCTCCCGCAACGGACCTTCAGACCGTCGCATGAACGCCACAACTTCCGCACCAGGAACATCGGCGAACGCCGTCATGTGGTCAACGGCAAATCCGCCGGCACCAACAATGCCAATTCTGAGTTTCTGGTCGTCCATAAACTTGCATCTCCCGAAAATCATGCTTCCTTAATCAGTATGCACGAAGCCATAATTTGGAAGTTGCTATTTCAAACAACCGCATGATACACTGAAGCGTAATCCGATCTTCGAAGATTGCATTTACACACATAAGAGAGCATTAATGACTACATTGGAAGAACGCGTCAGCCGACTCGAGGGCGGCTACGAACATCTCGCCACCAAAGCCGACGTCGCAGATCTGAAATCGGACCTGAAATCAGACATCGCACACATGGAAGCCCGTCTATTGCGATGGATGATTGGCATGATGTTGACATCCACCGCCGTAGCCGTTTCGATCGCGACGCTCGTCCAAGGATTACTCAACTGATCGGTACCCAGCCCCATCAATGTCATTTTCCTATGCACCCCGAGAATGCAAACGACAAGGGACACGACGAGTTGGCGACGAAGGCGGAAATCGCTGAACTGAGTGTCGACATAGCAAGATTCGAAAATCGCATTGAATGCCGTCTGGATACTGCACTTAGAAGAATTGAGAGCCGGTTACTCCGATGGATTTTTGTCATGGTATTATCGTCAACCGTCGTCGCAACGTTCGCGGCAACGATGGCCCAAAGATGACCGGACTAATCCGTCTTACACCGCCTGCAAGCCGCCCGGTCCGGTAGCCCTGAATGCCTCCTCCGAAATCCCATACGCGCTGCCGTGAACCGCTCCGCCTGGGAATACCTTGCCGGGGTTGAATCGGTCTCCAGCACCGAAAGCAGGGCGCAGCTTCCCCATCGTCGCCATGTCGTCCTCGGTGAACACCAGCGGCATGTAGGCCTGTTTTTCGATGCCGATGCCATGCTCGCCGCTCAACGCTCCGCCTGCTTCTATGCAGGCCTCCAAGATGCGTTCTCCGCATTCAATTACGCGGCGGACTTGCGCCCGGTCGCGGCCATCGAACAAGATGCACGGGTGAAGGTTTCCATCCCCCGCATGGAACACGTTGCCGATAGTCAGATCCAACTCTTCGCCGATCGCACGCACTTGCCGCATGATGTCTCGTAGCTTTGTCCTCGGTACGACGCCATCTACAAGGTAGTAATTGGGTGCGATGGTCCCAAACGCGCCGATCGCGCCTTTACGGGTCGCCCATAGCTCAGCCCGTTTCGCATCATCCTCAGCTTCTCGGATCTCCGAAGTGTTGTTGGAGTAGCAGATATCCCGCACCCTCTGACCGTGTTCATCAACGGTTTCGCGCAATCCGTCAAGTTCCACGATTAACACGGCTTCTGCATCTTCTGGATATCCGGGGTGGTAAACCGGTTCACATGCCTCAATGGTCACACGGTCCATCATCTCGATCGCTGAGGGCACCATACCGGCGCCGATGATGTCAGATACAGCTTGCGAAGCGTCGTCCAGCGAACGGAAAGCCGCCAGCATCGTCAGCACCGCCTCCGGTTTGCGCATCAGTCTGACCGCCACCTTACTTACGATGCCGAGTGTCCCTTCCGACCCTATGAACGCCCCGCGAAGGTCGTAACCAAACGTCTCTCGCGACGTGCCTCCAAGCCACATCTTGTCGCCGTTTGCGAGTACCACCTCGATGCCCAACACATGGTTCGTCGTCACCCCCAAGGCCAAGCAGTGCGGCCCGCCGGCATTCTCCGCTACGTTCCCGCCAATCGTGCAAGCTCCTTGCGACGAAGGATCAGGCGCATAGTAGAGGCCATGCTGCGCCACCGCGTTCGAGAGCTCGATATTGACCAATCCCGGCTCGACGATTGCGACGCGGTTCTCTACATCTACTTCGAGAACTTTGTTTAACCGTGTGACGGGCAGGACAACCGAGTCGTGGAGGGGAACGGCACCACCGCTCAACCCCGTACCAGCACCACGAGGCACGATCTTCGCATCGTGTTCGTACGCCGCACGAACACATTCGGCTAGGTCGTCGGCGTTGCCGGGCAGAACCACAGCACCCGGCGACGAACGATCAATCGAACCGTCGTATTCGTACAGGATCAGGTCATCTGATCCCCAAATGACGTAATCGTCGCCGACGATGCCACGGAGGCGTTGAATCAGGGTCTCGTCGATCTTCGACATGCTGCGGTGTGGTCGCTAGGACGCGTTGTCATCCATGAATTTGTTTGCACTATCAAGGAGCAAATCGTGTATCCAAGCTGAGGCCATGATGTCGCCGCTCATGTATCGGCCTTTACTCTGGATGTACGCCGAAAGCTCGTCTGCCGCCTTAACGACGTCTGGGTGTTCCGGTTCACCGGGGTAGCCTATGCCCTGGGCAAAATCGTTCATGCCAATCCCGAAGTAATGGATGCCGTCGACGGCCAGGATGTCGTCGATGTTGTCGATCGAACCTTGATCTTCCAGCAGCGCACCGACGAGCATGTTGTCGTTGGCCTGCTTGTAAAAGTCTCGTTTGTCACCCCATGCGTCCGGTGTGAACGAGTAGTTCGTGCCACGATTGCCGCCGAACGAACGATGACCGATCGGCCCGAAATAGCACGCATCCACTAGCTTTTCTGCATCTTCACCGCTCGCGATGTGCGGCCCCATGATGCCCTGGATGCCGCGGTCGACGTACTGCAATATATGCGACGCTTCGACATTCTCCACTCGCGCCACGGCTGTCGCACCAGCAGCCTCAACGGCGCGGACCATCTCTTCCAACTCCGTGTAGCCAAACGGGCCGTGTTCGCCGTCTAACCACACATAGTCGAAATCCAAACGCCCCAGAATCTCGACGTCCCAAACCGACGGGAACGTCATCTGGTAGCCAATCGCTTTTCGACCCTCATTGATCGCCTTAAGAACGCGGTTTTCGCGAACCATCATGTCAGTTTGCCTCCATTGTGTGTTGCAGATTCGATAGATTACCGTCGTAACATACCGGTCAACGTCACTTCAACGTAACCGCAGTCCCGTAACAGAAAACGCTATAGTTTTGGTCCGAACCGTGCTGCCCGGCCGGTTGAACAGGATTGATCCTTAAATCAATCACCGCGTCGGCTTGGATGTTTTGAGCCGCAGCGGTCAATCGACTGATCGCTTCGGCAGTCTTCTCCTCAACGTTGTTCGTGCCGCCACGACCTAACTTCTCCGCGCCGGACACTAATCCGAGTATGCTATCGATCTCTCGACCCGGTATGAAATTTGTCGTAGTCAGTATCACGGATGCGTCTCTGCCCCAAGTCAATTCTCAGATCCTCCCGTTCCGGTCGGCGTTGACGATTACTTGAGTTTTACTGCGGTCCCGTACGCGAAAATCTCTGAGAATCCTTGACCTACGGATGACGTGTTGTACCGCGTCGCCACGATGGCATCGGCACCGAAACCTTCCGCCTCGGCGATCATCTGAAGGGTCGCTTCTTCACGCGTGTCTTTGAGCAGACTCGAATACTCGGAGACCGCGCCTCCTGTGATGTTTTTGATACCGGCCATGAAATCGTATCCGATACCGCGAGCACGAACCGCGTTCCCACGAACCATGCCCAACACCTCGGCAACCTCGCGACCTTCGACTTGCTCTGTAGTTACAACGATCATTTCATGAACCTCATTTGAGTTGGCGTTCGTCCACATCGACGCTCGATACAAAGTTATCACCTCGTTGACGACCAACCGACGAAATCACCCTTGCTGTATATATCCTGTTATCGGGTTGAGACCAACCGTCTGTGCCACACGCACATCGATCTAAAGAACTGGAGAACCATGTACCCGAGCACAATCAGATCCAAACTAGCCACTGGCGGCGCTGTTCTGAGCAGCAGCATGTTTTCGCGCGAACCCCATGTAGCGCACACCATCTACAGCAGCATCAAACCCGACTGGGTGTGGATCGACCAAGAGCACAGCCCATGGGGCACTGAGAGCATCGGCACGATCTGTGTGCAGGGCCGCAATCTCGGTTGCGCGCCGGTAATCCGCGTACCGTGGAACGACCCGGGTGACATCAAGAAAGCCTACGACGTGGGCGCGGTTGGCGTAATGGTTCCCCAAGTCGATAACCCTGAAGAAGCCGCTGATGCGATCCGCTACGCCAAGTATCCGCCGATGGGAGAACGCGGCATCGCGCCTTGGTTCGCATCGTTGCTTGACATCACGCAAGACGACGTTCTCAAACATGCCAACGACGAAACTCTGTTGATCATCCAGATGGAGAGCACCGAAGCCTACGAAAAAGTAGATGACACTCTCGCCTTAGAAGGCTTCGAGGTTCTTCTCGTAGGTCCGACCGATCTCTCCGCGACTCTCGGCATTCCAGGTCAGATCCACCACGACAAAGTCGAGCAGATCATGTCCGACGTCGCCCAAAGAGTCAAAGGCACCGGCAAGTTCCTCGCCACCACCTTCCAAGATCCCGACGTCGCCCGGCGCTGGATCGCCGAAGGCTACACGATGATGAACATCTCGAGCCCGCTCGCCATCGGATGCGGCCCATTGGCCAACCTCTTCGCCGAAATCCGCGAAGAGTTTCCCTGCGAATAGTTGGAGGCTCTTCAAGGCCATAAATCTCAACCGAAGGCGCGTTAACATAACGCGCTATGGAACACCGCGACCCAGAATACCTTCGCGATCTGGTTAGCGGCTTGTGCGCGTTGCCATCCGAGACGGAGTGGGTCGAGTTCAAAGTTGACAATTCCAACCCCGAAACAATCGGCCGCAACCTGTCAGCCCTCGCGAACTCGGCCGCGATGAACAACCGAGAAGCGGCGTACATCGTTTGGGGCATCGAGGACGGCACACATCGAGTCGTCGGAACGAAATTCGAGCCCAACAGCGCCAAAAAGGGCAATGAACCGTTAATGTCGTGGCTAAGGCGTTCGATCAGTGACAATACCGACTTCGGTTTTCGTTCCGTTGAAGTTGACGGACGCAACCTCGTGATCCTTGAGATTGCGCCAACGACTCAATTCCCGGCGCGATTCAAAGACACCGCGTTTGTCCGCGTGGGTCCTGCTACCAAACCCCTCTCCAACGAACCGATGATCGAACGTCGTTTGTGGCGTCTACTTGATCGCCTGAGTTTCGAAGACGGGATCGTTGAAAATAATCTCGCTGCAGACAAAATCCTTGAACTGATCGATTATCCGTCCTATTTCCATCTGTCAGGACGACCTTTACCAGACGGTAATGCGAACATCCTTGAGGCGATGCGTCAAGACCGGTTAATCACTCGATCCGACGCCGGTGGATGGAACATCACCAATTTGGCCGGCGTTCTGCTCGCACGCGACTTGGCAGACTTTGAATCTCTGAACCGCAAACGCCTCCGAGTAGTCAAATACGATGGCGTGGCGCGGTTCAACAATGCTAGAGAAAGAGAGTTTGATCCCGGTTACGCCTCATCGTTTCAACGCGTCATCGAGCACATCATGACTCTAGTGCCCTCAAACGAAATATTCGAACGAGCATTGAACGTCGATACACCGATGTTTCCAGAGATCGCGGTACGGGAACTCGTGGCTAACGCGCTGATACATCAAGATTTTTACGCAACCGGCACCGGCCCGATGGTAGAGATCTTTGATGATCGAATCGAAGTTGCAAATCCAGGTCGCCCCTTGGTAGAAACTCTAAGGTTCCTAGACGCGCCGCCGAAATCCCGAAACGAGTCAATCGCTTCGCTCATGCGTCGGTTCGGAATATGTGAGGAACGGGGCAGTGGCATCGACAAGGTGGTTGACATGATCGAGGTCCATCAATTGCCCGCGCCTCTGTTCGAAGCTGTCGAAAATTCCACGAGGTGCGTGCTGTTTGCACACAAGAAACTCGCAGAGATGGGCCGCGAAGATCGCGTTCTAGCCTGTTATTGGCACGCTTGCCTTCGATATCTGACTGGTCAACCGACCAACAATAAATCCATCCGTGAACGGTTCGGAATTTCGAGATCTGACCACGCATCGAGGATTTTGAAGGAAGCTGTCGATGCGGGAAGACTCGTTATCAGAGACCCTGAAGCAGGTAACAGGAGCCGAGCATATCTGCCGAATTGGGCCTCATCATCTGAGGACAACTGAGATTTCTTTGCTTGTTCTTTGCGAAAACACCCGTCTCCCAAGGGTCTCAACATGATTCCAAGTTCGAAAAAACCCAAGTTTTCTTTGCTTGTTCTTTGCAAAAACACGCGCTTCACAAGGCTCTCGATGTGATCCCAAGTTCGGAACACCTCAAGTTTTCTTTGCTTGTTCTTTGCAGAAACACACGGCTCACGAGACTCTCGACCCGAATCCAAGGTCAATGAACCCGGAGTTTTCTTTGCATGTTCTTTGCAGAAACACACGGCTCACGAGACTCTCGACCCGAATCCAAGGTCAATGAACCCGGAGTTTTCTTTGCTTGTTCTTTGCAGAAACACACGGCTCACGAGACTCTCGACCTGAATCCAAGTTCAATAGAGCCAAAGATTTCTTTGCTTGTTCTTTGCGAAAAACAGCCATCTCTCGGGGGCTCAACGTCATTCCAAGTTCGATGACCGAAGTTTTTTCTTTGACCGTTCTTTGATCAAAGCACTTCCTATGCGCAAGGTCCCACCACTAGATCTGCGTCAACCCCACCTCACACTCCGTACTTACCATTGAGTCCTAGGGTCACCCGTCACACCCGAGACTCTTTGCGTTGACAACAATCTACCTCGTTCGCCACGGCCAGACCGAAGGCAACGCCGCTGGCCTCGCCCAAGGCTACTCCGACGTACCCCTCAACGAGACGGGCAGGGCACAGGCCAATTTGCTCTGCGAACGGCTCAAAAACCACCACTTCGACGCCATCTACTCAAGCGACTCGATCCGAGCACTTCAGACCGTAGAACCACTCCTGAAACTCAGATCTGATTATTCGGTCGAGACCACCTCGGAACTGCGCGAGAAGAATTACGGCGACTGCGAAGGCTACTCGTGGCAGCAACTGCGCGACGAGTACCCCGACGTGTTCGCCCGCATCCTAGACCCCGCAATCGGATCCGATGTCCGGTTCCCAGGCGGTGAAACCGACCGTGAACACATGAAACGCGTCGCGAAGTTCACTCAGCGAATCGCCGACAACCACGACGAAGTTGCCGAAATCCTCGTCTTCAGCCACGGCGGTTCGATCAAAGCAGCAGCAGCCTACATGTGCAACTTTCGCCTCGAGGACAAGTGGCGGCTGAAAACCGACAACGCCAGCATCAGCTCGATCATTTCCGAACCCACATGGCGCGACGACGGCTGGCAAATCGAAACCTGGAACGACACGCTCCACCTCTCTCTCGCCCAGTTGAAAATCACATGAGCGCACTGTCTCGATCAAACGTCCTCGGGACTGGCCCAAACCCGAACCGGCGCACCATCATCTTGGTTCGCCATGGCGAGACTCAGGGAAACATAGAGGGTAAAGCCCAAGGCCACTTCGATGCTCCGTTGACAGATAAAGGTGTGCTGCAAACCCAAGCACTTGCACAGCGACTCGCCGACACAGAGTTCAGCGCCGTCTACTCTAGCGACCTCCAAAGGGCCGTGCACACCGCCGAAGCGATACTCAACAACCGATCCGACATCCAAGTGCAACGTCGCACAGAACTGCGCGAACTCAACTACGGCACTTACGAGAATACCCCTTGGTCAGACCATGGCGGTGAGGATCCGACGTTTTTCAAGCTGCGGATCGAATGGGAAACGAGGCCAAGAGCCAAATATCCGTGCGGCGAATCAGCAGCGGATTTGTGGCAGAGAGTCGGTGATTTCGCGCATGAACTCCTCGCCAACCACCCTGAGAAATCAACCATCTTGATCGTCGCCCACGGCGGTTCGCTCCAAGCTCTCTTGGCTCACTTTTTGGCACTTCGCATCACAGACCAATGGCGTTTTTCATTCGACAACACGGGTATCTCGATCATCAAAGAGCACCCTATGGCGCCACGCGTCTGGCAAGCCAAGTTGTTCAACGACACCAGCCACCTCAAAGGCTTCAACTCGCATGGATGACCCAAACTTGAGCACATCACCCCACATCTTCAACCCTTCTCCTCGGACCATCATCATGGTTCGCCACGGCGAAACCGAGGGAAACTTGGACGACAAAGCCCAAGGCCACTTCGACGCGCAACTCACCGAACGAGGGCGTCTGCAAGCCCAAGCGGTGGCGAACCGACTGGCCGATATCAAGTTCGACGCCGTCTACTCAAGCGACCTACGGCGAGCCATGGACACAGCGAAAACCATCATCGCCAACAACCCCGATCTCAAGATTCAACCCCGTCCGCAACTGCGTGAATACCATTTCGGCGATTTCGAAGACTTTTTGTGGGAAGACATCGCAGGTGCCATACCCGCGGTTTATCAGCGATGGAAAAACCTCGATACAAGGGCGGCGCTCGAATTTCCTGGCGGCGAATCGATGGGTAAGGCGTGGCAAAGAGTAGGCGATTTCGCATACGAGATGCTCGAAAAGCACCGTCGAGGCAACGAAACCATACTGGTAGTCGGACACGGAGGCTCGTTGCAAGCTCTCTTGGGCCAGTTGTTGAACCTCCGCATCAGAGACCAGTGGGACTTCGTCTTCACCAACACAGGCGTCACGATCCTAGACGAACACCTCTACACACCTAACGGCTGGCGCATGAAAACCTTCAACGACACCAGCCACCTCAACGGAATCGGATTCGCGCGGTAGCCAACGGTCTACCTCTCGCAAACGACCCCGTCGCCGTCTCCATCGCGCGGACCATCCATCATCGCCGCCGGAAACCCGCGTCCATCGCCCTTGGAACCTTTGACACGTTCCAATCCAGCCGCTTCGGCCTCTTCGCACGTTTTGTAGATTTCGCCGGTTTCGATGGTTGCCGTGACCACCGAAGTCGCAGTTGGCGAATGGTCGATGGCCGGTGCGGTGGTCGCAGTCGGAATGGCTTCATCGTTCGGCGTCGCAGTTGCGGTTAACTCTTCGGCCGGCGTTGGTTCAGCATCAGTACTCGGTGGCGCGATGTCCCCGGTCTCCACCAAAGCTTCGCAGTTCTCCCGATGGTCCTCGAAATCGCGCGGCATCGAAGCATCATACTCAACTGCCAAACCCTCGTCCAAAAGGAATTCCGTCAACAATCGTCCCGATGGCGATCGTATATCTCCCAATTTCCGCCCAAATCCGCCATCCTCGAACTCAGTCATCAACACGTACTGACCATCCTCCGACAGAAACTCGATTACCCGATCCTTTGACCAATTCCCGCAAGCCTTCTCGAATTCGTCACTCGACCGCGTCTCCGGCGTATCAACGCCTTCGATTCGAATCGTCTGCCTCTTCAAACCCTCCACCTGTATTTCATCAATCTCAACCTCAACCGTGTCACCATCCAAAACCCTCGCAATATCCACGGCATATTCGCCATCAACACTGGGCGTCACAGTGGCGGTGGCAGTAGGCGAGGGGGCAGGTGTAGCAGTAGGAAAAAGCAACACAGCTCGTGCTTCAGACGTGGGTGTTGGCTGCGGTGTGGAAGTGACCGTCGGCTTGATCGTGCGTTCCACAGCAGATGTCGCCTCTCGGATCGGTGGCGCAGTGGGCGCATCATCGGCGGTAGTGCAAGCAAACACACACAGCGCGCCGACAACAACGGCGATTATCGACGCATGTTTGCCCATCACCCGCACCGGTATGGTCTAGGACACGACGCGGTTACATCGTCAGCGCAACACGATTCGCCGTCGTCCCACCTTCGCGCCCCTGCCACTCGGCGAAATCGAACGCCTCGTTGATCTTCTCCAACGGGAATTTGTGCGAGATGACGTCGGCGACAGGCATCCGGTCTTGGGCCCGCACCAAGAACTGCAACGCCGCTTCGATGATCCAAGGATCGTAGTGCACCGTGCCCAACCACTGCGTCTGGTTGCCGATGATTTTTGATGCCGGAAATTCGATGTTGCCTTCGCCGATGTTGCCGATATCGATGAACTTGCCGTTCACCCGCACCATGTCAAGCCCTTCGAGCGTCGCCGAAGTGATGCCAACCACCTCGACAACGACATCGGCACCCACTCCGTCAGTCAGCTCTCTCACACGTTCGACCCGCGCTTCAGCAGTCGGATACTCGACAATCGACACGGTTTCCGTCGCGCCACACTGCATGGCCAAATCGAGCCGCGGCTGTTGCCCATCGATTACGATCACCTTCGACGCACCCTTCTCCGCCGCTACCGCCGTCGCGTAGATACCCAATCCGCCGGCGCCTTGAATCACGACCTTGTCGCCGAAATCCATTTGCGCCCGTTCCAATCCGAAAAGAACCTGTGACAGAGCGCAGTTTACAGGCGGAACCGCGTCACTCGGCAACTCGTCCGGCACCTTGAACGCGTAGTGTCCCTGAGGCAGATAGTAGTAGTCCGCGTAACCGCCGTCGCAATAGGGATAGGAATCGAGATCCTTCTGCCTAGAACGATGCGGGCAGGAGTGATGTTCACCCCGAATGCACCAGTAACAACGATTGCAAGGGTTGAAGAACGGAAACGCGACACGATCTCCTTCCTTCAACGGTCGCCTTAGCGAGTCGGTTTCTACTCCATCGCCTAGCGAGTGAACCACACCGGTGAACTCGTGGCCGACGATGCGGTTCGAATGCGTTGACATGTCTCCGCGCCAGATATGCAGGTCGGAACCACAGATGACACCATGCGTGTTCTTTATGAGCATCCCGCCCGGTTCCACTTCAGGTGTCGGGTACTCTCCGATCTCGAACGGCACTCCTGGTGAGTCGAATATGGTGACTTTTCCGATTGGCATGTATCGCCTCTTTCTCGAATTCGGTCCAAAATTCCGTTCTTTGATTACATAGTTAACGCCACGCGGCTCGCAGCAGTCCCGCCTTCACGACCGTGCCACTCCGCGAAATCGAACGCCTCATTGATCTGTTCCAACGGGAACTTGTGCGACACCACATTGCCAACAGGCATCCGATCCTGCACTCGTACCAAAAATTGCAAAGCCGCTTCGATGATCCAAGGATTGTAGTGCACAGTACCGAGCCATTGCGTCTGGTTTGAGATCACCTTCACCGCCGGAATCTCGATGCGACCGCCCGCGATATTCCCGATGTCGATGTACTTGCCATTGAACCGCACCATGTCCAACCCTTCCAAAGCCGCCGCCGCGATCCCCACAACTTCCACCACCACGTCCGCACCCACGCCATGCGTCAACTCCATGACGCGCTCGACACGAGATTCAGCCGTCGGATAGTCAATCAACGAGATCGTATCCGTCGCGCCACATTGAACCGCCAAATCCAACCGCGGCTGCTGACCGTCAATCACGATAACCTGCGATGCACCTTTCTCAGAAGCGATCGCAGTAGCAAAGACCCCTAATCCGCCCGCTCCTTGAATCACCACTACATCGCCGAAGTCCATCTTTGCCCGTTCCAACCCGAACAACACCTGCGACAACGCACAGTTGACAGGCGGAACCACATCCGTCGGCAACTCGTCCGGCACCTTGAAGACGTAATGTCCCGGCGGCAGATAGTAGTAGTCTCCCATGCCCGCGTTGCAATACGGATGCTCCTCCAACGTGTACCAACGTCCTCGGTGCGGACAAGCGTGGTGTTCACTGCGAATGCACCAATAGCAACGGTTGCACGGATGGAAGAACGGGAACGCCACGCGATCGCCCTCACTCAAAGGACGACGCAAAGAATCCGTCACGACACCCTTGCCAAGTGAATGAACGACGCCTGTGAACTCGTGACCCGTGAGCCGCTTGACCGGAGGCGGCGGATTATCATCGTCGCCCCTCCAACCATGCAGGTCGGAGCCGCAGATCACCGCGTGCGTGTTCTTGATTAAAACGCCACCCGGTTCGATCTCGGGCGTCGGCAACTCCATGATCTCGAACGGCACGCCTGCCGCGGTGTATAGGGCGACTCTCCCTCTAGGCATCGGTCAACCCTTTCTCGCGTCATTTCCGAACTCAGGGCAGGGCAGATCACATAGTCAAAGCGACGCGATTCGCAGTCGATCCGCCCTCACGCCCTTGCCACTCGGCAAACTCGAACGCGTCGTTTACCTCTTCCAATGGGAACTTATGCGAAATCACGTTCGCTATCGGCATCCGGTCTTTCACGCGCACCAAGAACTGCAAGGCAGCCTCGACGATCCACGGGTTGTAGTGCATCAAACCCTGCCATTGCGTCTGGTTGTTGATGATTTTGCGAGCAGCGAACTCGATGCTGCCACCGCTGATGTTGCCGATGTCTACGTACTTCCCGTTGAACCGCACCATGTCCAGACCCTCCAACGTCGCAGCAGCAATGCCCACAACCTCAACCACGATATCGGCACCAACGCCGTGCGTCAGCTCTCGAACCCGCTCAACCCTCGAATCCGCGGTGGGGTAGTCCACCATGGAAACGGTGTGCGTCGCGCCGCACTTCATCGCCAAGTCCAAACGCGGCTGCTGACCATCGATCACGATCACCTTCGACGCACCCTTCTCAGCCGCGATCGCGGTCGCGAAAATCCCCAGTCCACCAGCGCCTTGAATAACCACGGTGTCTCCGAAGTCCATCTTCGCCCGTTCCAACCCGAACAAGACTTGCGACAATGCACAGTTCACCGGCGGCACCGCATCGGTCGGCAACTCGTCCGGTACCTTGAATGCGTAGTGACCAGGAGGCAGATAGTAGTAGTCCGCCATCCCGCCATCGCAGTACGGATAGGCATCCAACCCCTGATGATTCGCTCGGCCACGATGAGGACAAGCGTGATGCTCGCCTCGGATGCACCAGTAGCATCGGTTGCACGGGTTGAAAAACGGGAAAGCTATCCGGTCGCCTTCCTTCAAGGGCCTCCGTAACGAGTCCGTATCGACACCTTTGCTCAGCGAGTGGACTACGCCAGTGAACTCGTGCCCAGTCAACCGACGTTTGGGCGGCGGTTTCACGTCGCCATCGCCCCTCCAACCGTGCAAATCGGAGCCGCAAATGACCGCGTGCGTGTTTTTGACGAGTATGCCGCCGGGTTCAACCTCAGGCGTCGGCAACTCTTCAATCTCGAACGGCACCCCCGAAGCGGTGAATACGGCAACTTTTCCGATAGGCATATCTAACCTCTTCTCGATGTTCGCGGCAGCGTTTTGAAACTCCCCGCGTGTTGCACGCGAATATAACGCATCAAGTTCGTTTTTGGATACCGCGCTTGTATACTTTCGACTCGATTAATTGACGTCCGGCGCAACGAGACTCATACCGATCGCCAGATCGTCGTCGCGGGTGCCCCCAATAGCATCTTGAACAAAACGTCATAAGCGAAAGGCAGCTCCGATTGCTCGAACGATTCCACGTCCCACACGACATCGCCGTCCATGTCCAAATCGAGGACATGCGCGCCACCGTCGAAGACATCTTCCGAAAGATGGGCATGCCTGAGGACGATGCGGTTCAATCTGCCGACGTCCTCGTTTACGCCGACGCACGGGGCATCGAGTCCCACGGCGTATCAAACATGCTCCGCTCCTACGTCGCCTCATTCGGCGAGGGCGGCATCAACCCGACTCCCGAACCCAAGATCATCCGCGAACTACCCGCCGCGGCGACTATCGATTGCGATGGCGGACACGGTCTGGCCGTCGGCCCAATGGCCATGCGGATGGCGATGGACAGGGCAGAGGTCTACGGCATCGGGACCATAACCGCCATCAACGGGCGTCACTTCGGCGCATGCGCCTACCACGCTGCAATGGCACTCGAACGCGACATGATCGGCTTGGCGATGACTACCGGCGGCGTCAACGTCGCACCGGTACACGGCGCAGAACGTCTGGTCGGACTTAACCCTCTCGGCATCGCTGCACCTACGCGAGATGAACCTCCGTTCATCTTCGACGCTTCGATGAGCAGCGTCGCCGGCAACAAAATCGTGCTTGCCAGACGCATCGGCGTCCCAGTGATGCCCGGTTGGGTCGCAAAATCCGACGGCACTCCCGTAATGGAGGAGTCAGAGGTCCCGGAAGACTTCATCATGCTGCCAGCAGGAGCAACCCGCGAACTCGGCGCTCACAAGGGCTACTCGATGGCCGTCATGATCGAGATCCTTGCCGGCATCCTCGGCGGAAACGGCGGCGGTCCCAACCGTAGGCGCGGCGCTTCGCACCACTTCATCGCGTACAACCTCGAAGCCTTCACCGACATCGAAGACTTCAAGACCGACATGGACGAGTACATGCGGGCGCTCGCGAACAGCAAACCCGCGCCCGGCCAAGACCGCGTCGTCTACGCCGGCCTGCCGGAGCACGAGGAAGAGATCGAACGCCAAGAACACGGCATCCCATACCACCCAGAAGTAATCGACTGGTTCCGAAGCATCACCGCCGAACTCGAAATCCCCTGGAGGCTGACGTAAAGCGAAATTTTCCGAACGAAGCAAAATCCCCTCTCCCCTCCGTGGGAGAGGATTAGGGTGAGGGGGAACGGGCGGACAAAGGGGTACCTCTCCCTATTCCGCCAACCCAACCATCGCTACAACCCTCATCCATGAATCACCCGAAAGGAAACACCCAAATGGGCATCAACAAATGTATCGACCTGCTTAAAGAAGGACAGCCCTTCTACGCAACTCACACACCCGATCTCTCCTACGACGCAGGAGTCGAGTTGGCTCAAACATGGGCCGACATGATCCTCATCGATTTCGAGCATCGTCACTTCGACGTCGGTGGTCTCGGCGAGTTCATGAAAGGCCTCAGAGCCGGAGGTCCAACCCCGAGCGGACACCTCACCCCAACCGTAGTCACAACCCTTCCGCACAACGCGATCTCAGTCGAGGAAGTCCGAGCGAACGCTTGGCAGATGCGGCACGCCCTCACCACGGGCGTCCACGGCCTTCTTCACACCCACGCACGCGACCCCGAAGCCGTAAAGTGGTTCGTCGCCGCATGCCGATACCCATTCCAGACACTCGCCCGCGACGTCATTCCCGAAGGACTACGAGGAGGCGGAGGGCAGGGCATACCTGCCGAGATCTGGGGACTTTCCCCACGCGAATACGTCGAAATCGCAGACCCGTGGCCGCTCAACCCCAACGGCGAGCTGCTTCTCGGCCTGAAGATCGAAGACCGCCACAGCCTCCCCAACGCCGACGAGATCGCAGCAGTTCCCGGTATCGGCTTTGCAGAATGGGGACCAGGAGACATGGGAATGTCTCACGGCAACCCCGACGCTCACGACCCGCCGTACCCCGACTACATGGACCACGCCCGCGACACCATCAAAGACGCCCTCGACAAGTCTGGCGTCGGCTTCTACTCCAGCTGGGCCGACGACAACATGACGCAGGAAGAGCGCATCGACCACCTCATCGACAACGTCGGCGTAAAGATGATGGGCGCACCCAACAAAGAATGGGCCGACTACGGCCGAGCAAAGACCGGACGGACGATGCCAGTCTAGTTGGCCATTCGCGGAGCCTCCCGCCCTTCTTGGTTGATATCAAGAGGGGCGGGTGTGCAACGGACGCATGGGGTTATCGAGCCCCGAACGCAGGCATGTGACGATCCAAGGTTCGTATAATGGCCAAAAGGCGATATCATAGTTCTTTCGAATTGTCCCGCGTCGCTATGACGCAATCAAACCCATACACGAACTGGGCTTTGTGAGAAGGAGAGTTATCGTGGACAAAGTTGATGGTGCAAGCAAAGTCAGGATTGAGCACTCTGACAATGCTGGGTCAGATTTGGAGTTACGAGAGACTGTTTCTGCGGAATTGAGCGCATCCGTTAACGAAGTTGAGAACGGTGGGGCTACGCGGAGCCTTGATGAGGTCGCGCAACAACTGGGTCTGTCTTCGTGAATTACCGCGTCGAGTTGACGCCCACTGCAGAAAAGGACCTTTCTCGTCTAACTAAACAACAAGCGCAACTCGCAGTTAACCGATTGCGCCGTTTGGGTCAAACTACGGTCGAGCCAAAACGGGCCGTACGATGCCGGTGTGACGCCTGAAATCGGGTCGTCTGCTTGTTACGAAACCCGGTTACATGAAATCTGTAGCACTAACACTAGTTCTGTTTACAAGCATGTTGTTTTCTGCTACCTGCACTCGCGAAGATGATTCCGTCGAACAAGAGTTGGCAGAAGTGCGAGCCAAACTCTCGGCAGTTGAAGACACACTTGAAGACCTCGAAATATACCTGTCTGATCCTGGCCCTACCGGATTTTGGAACTCTTACGTCTTTCGTAATGCCAACAAGCCTCTATGGATCGCGTTAGAAGACGCGACGTTTGCCATTACCTCCGGAGCAGTTTGGTCCGCAGATGGCATTGATTTTAATGTCTACGGTTCAGGTTTCGAAGCTAACGAGGCAATATCACTTACAGTCCCAGGCGATGCGTACAGCGTGGTGATAGGGAGTGCGGTTTCGAATGCCGACGGAGAGTTCCAAATCACGTTGGCCTTGGATGCCGCTGATTATCACGCAGGAACTCACTACCCAATTTTTGCGCATGGCGATCGCGGTAGTTTTGCTAGTACGGTGTTAGTGATCTTCGGGCAGGGGTAGCGAATTTCCTGCGAATAAGGCGCGACTAACAGAGCGAACGATGCTTGTCTGATCTGAAACAGCGTGAAGGCAACCTAAACCGTCGCCTGTTGACGTTCGGTATCGTCTTCAATTAGGTTCAGCGCGCCCTGACGCGCACCCAACTTTTGGCGATAAAGTATGAACACACGCAATGTACGGCGTCGCTAGATCCGAATCTAAGGAACCAAACCCATGGGCATCAACAAATGCATCGACCTCCTCAAGGAAGGGCAGCCTTTCTACCACACTCCCACTCCCGAACTCTCTTATGACGCCGGCCGCGAGATGGCCCAGACGTGGGCCGACATGGTCCTCATCGATTTCGAACACCATCACTTCGACATCGGCGGCCTCTACCAGTTCATGAGAGGACTCAAAGATGGCGGTCCCACTCCTAGCGGTCATCCCACGCCCGCGGTCGTGACTTCTCTGCCGCATAGTGCCTACTCGCCCGAAGAGGTGCGGTACAACGCCTGGCAGATGCGACATGCGTTGACCACCGGCATCCACGGCCTACTCCACACGCACGTGCAAAGTCCTGAAGCGACCAAATGGTTCGTGGCCGCTTGCCGCTACCCGTTCCAGACCATCGGTAGCGACATAATTCCCGAGGGCATCCGCGGCGGGGGAGGCCAACTCCAACCGGCAGGAATTTGGGGCATCAGTCCCAAGGAATACGTCCAAATCGCCGACCCGTGGCCGCTGAACCCGAATGGCGAACTCATGCTCGGCCTAAAAATCGAAGACCGCCACTGCCTCCCATTCGCCGAGCAGACCGCGGCAGTACCCGGCATCGCCTTCGCTGAGTGGGGACCCGGAGACATGGGAATGTCGTTCGGAGACCCCGACGCTCACGACCCGCCTTACCCCGACTTCATGGACAACGCCCTCAACATCGTCAAGACGGCACTGGAAAACAACAACATCGCCTTCTACGCCGCATGGCAAGACGAAGAGATGAACAACGAGCAGCAAGTCGACCAACTCATCGATGGACTCGGTTGCAAGATGATCGGCGCCCTGACCAAAGACGTAGCCGACTACGGCCGCGCCAAAACAGGGCGCACGATGCCGGTCTAACGCGGTCGCAAACGCCAAACGGTAGGGGCAGGTTTGAAACCTGCCCCTACATGACCATCGCTAATCTGTAACTTCCCATGACCCGTCGCTTGATCGCAGCCCTAGCCACACTATTGGCAATGCCAATAATTGCGCTTGCACCCGCGTACCTCTCTTCATCGATCACCACGAGTCCAACTGGCAACACCAGTCAATACGTCAGCAATCTCGAACAGGACGAAACGAAGGCTGTCGAAACCGTCCTAGTTATCGATCCTCAGACCGATGACATCATCGACGACGAATTCACTGCGAGCGCCAACCCTCGCGAAGAAACCGAAGAGTACGTCTTCAGAATCACCGTGGACGAGGAGAGTGCAGCCGAGATTCTCGACAGTTCTGACCTCATCACCATCACATTCGACGATGCGTCCCCCGACGGGATTCGGAATCTCACCGGTCTTGACTCAGGTTGTCGAATCTATATGGTTCCATACGACTCTCAGGACACTGAAGACAATCGCCCCTACAGGAGATACACCGGTGAAATCAGGGTGCATGACGAAGTGCGTAGAACCAGCTACGACGATTGCACGCTCTACTGGATCGACGTCACAGACGATTATCCAAATCCGTAGATTCTCTGCACCAAAGAATTCTCGGAGTGGTCGGTTCCCACGAACATCACGAACGGTGATATACCAGAAGATATATCACAAGATACATTAGGAGACCCGACATGGCGCTGAAAACCCGCGTCTCCAAATGGGGATCGAGCCTCGCCGTGCGCATCCCCAAAGCTATCGCCGAGGAGTGGGGCGTCAAAGAAGGCACGCAGATCGAGTTGACGCGCGACGGCAACGGTGTCAATCTCAGAAAACGCAAATACGACCTGGATGAGATGATCGCATCTATAGACCCGGATAACTTGCCTCCTTACCTCTGGGATGATGAACCTAGAGGTAAGGAGGTTTGGTAGACAGCGAATCTGGTACAGTTGATTGTCTGACGATATACAGCAGGATATATCAACGGATATATTAGGAGAACCGACATGGCACTGAAAACCCGCGTGTCCAAGTGGGGATCAAGCCTCGCAGTACGCATCCCCAAAGCCATCGCGGAAGAGTGGGGCGTCCAAGAGGGCACTCAGATCGAGTTGACCCGCGACGGTAAAGGACTGGTCCTCAAAAAACGCAGGAAAACACTCGAAGAAATGATCGAATCTTTGAAAAACGCCGACCATCTTCATCCCGAAGTCGAAACCGACGGGCCACGAGGCAATGAGATCTGGTGAACAGTGAATTCGTACCCGATCGTGGCGACCTGCTATGGATCGAGTTTATGCCCCAAGCCGGCCATGAACAGTCAGGACGTCGTCCAGCGCTTGTGTTAAGCCCGAAGTCATACAACTTACATCGGGGGCTCGTGCTCCTATGTCCGATAACTAGCCGTGTCGGCGGCTACGATTTTGAGGTTGCATTGCAATCGGAATCCGGTATCTCAGGAGTGGTACTAGCTGATCAAGTCAAAAGCTTTGATTGGCGTGCCCGATACGCCCGACACATCGGAACCGCACCTCCAGATTTGGTCGATGATGTCATTGAAAACATCGCAATACTGCTCGAAATCTGAACCCGGCGCTCGAACAATTGCCAGCGAGCCACAACACCATGAGACTCCTAGCAACAATCCTCATCCTTTCGACAACCCTCCTCATTGCCGCCTGCACCTCTAACAGCGGCGCCAACGAGGTCGCCGTCGAACGCGCACAGGCCACTGCTCAGGCCGCAGTCGCCGATCGCACCGAAGCCATTTCAGAACGCGACGCCGCCATCCAACGCGCTGAGCAAGTTGAAAAGTCCGCGAACCGCCTCGCGGCCATCAAAGATCGCGGTGCCGTCGTTTGCGCAACTGGAAACGATACGCCCGGTTTCCACTCTCTGGACGAATCAGGGCAGAGCGTCGGTTTTGATGTCGACCTATGTCGCGCAGTCGCCGCAGCGGTGCTTGGCGATGCCGATGCCGTCGACTATCGTTTTACCGACCTCGCCGAACGCGGTCCAGCGCTTCAATCGGGCGAGATCGATTTGATGAACCTAACCACGACCTGGACTTCCAACCGCGACATCAACTGGGGCAACTTCGCACCTGTCATGTTCTATGACGGGCAAGGATTCATGACTTACAAGGACACCGGCGTCGAATCCGCGCTCGAACTGGAGGGTGCCGCCATCTGCGTAACTTCGGGGACTACAACCGAACTCAACTTGGCTGACTACTTCCGACAGAACGACCTCGACTTCACTCCTACCGTTTTTGAACAATCAGATGTAGCGTTCGACGCCTACTTGGCAAGGCAGTGCGACGCCTTCACAACCGACCGCTCCGGCCTCGCTTCCCTCCTCACTCAAGCGCCAAACCCCGAAGATCACGTGATCCTCCCTGAGATCGTCTCGGAAGAACCACTTACCCCTGTAGTGCCACACGGCGACGAAGTCTGGTTCGACATCGTGAAGATCGTAATGGCCGGTCTGATCTACGCGGAGGCATACGGCATCGACAGCACTAACGTGGATTCCATGGCCGCCGGTGACAACGTCAAAGCCAAACGACTGCTCGGGTCCGAAGGTGACTTTGGGCAAGAAGCGCTCGGCATCAAAAAGACCTTTATGCAAGATGCCATCGCACAAGTGGGAAATTATGGGGAAATTTACGAACGCAACATCGGCACGCAAGGCATCGGGCTACCCCGCAAGGGTCGCAACGACCTCTGGACCAATGGCGGGCAAATTTACGCCGCTCCATTAAGGTGAACCCATCCCGCTAATCCAGTTATCGCCCGGTGATCGCCCAATATCCGCGTCGAATTCTGGTGCCACGAATCATTAAGTTAACGTGAAGTACCGCGCTAACTGCGAATCTCTACGATTTATTGATTCCAAATGACGTAAACTGGATTCGATGCCACAAATCAAGGATTACCCAACCTCGTTGCATCCAATACCCAAACAACACCGGGAGGAACCGAAAACATGAAAATCAAACTTCTGATGTCGGCGCTCGCTATGGTGTCTGTCATGGCGATCGCCCTTAGCGCCTGCACCAGCGAAGACGGCGCGACTGACGAAGACTTGGCTAACGCCCAAGCCACAGCGTCCGCCGCGCAATCCGCGCTGGGCGATGCAAACGCTAGAGCAGATGCCGCAGAAGCCCGCGCCGATGCCGCAGAGCAGTCCGCTGAAGATGCGATGATGAAGGCGGACGAAGCGATGAAGTCGATGGAAGAAACCGGCGGACGTCTCGCTCAAGTCCAAGACCGCGGTCACGTTATCTGCGCAAGCAGAAACGATGTCCCCGGATACGGCGCACTCGATGACGCCGGCCGAAACGTCGGTTTCGACATCGACCTCTGCCGCGCCGTCGCTACTGCCGTCCTCAACGACCCCGAAGCCATCGAGATCCAGTACATCACCGCCGCTGAGCGTGGCCCGACCATCCAGTCCGGTGAAGTCGACCTCCTCGTCCGAACTGTTACTTGGACCACGAGCCGAGACGCACAGTGGGGCAACTACGCCCAGACCATGTTCTACGACGGTCAGGGCTTCATGGTTCCGGCATCTCTCGGTGTCGAATCTGCCTACGACCTCTCCGGTGCAGCCGTGTGTGTGACCAGCGGTACCACCACCGAGCTCAACATGGCGGACTTCTTCCGACAGAACAACCTTGAATACAACCCGCAAGTCTTCGAAGACACCGACGTCGTTCTATCGTCCTACGAGTCCGGCGCATGCGACGTATTCACCAACGACCGTTCGCAGCTAGCCGCGCTTCGCACGTCGCTGCAGAACCCTGCCGATCACGTGATCCTCCCGGAGACCATCTCCGAAGAGCCGCTCGGCCCGGTTGTGCCACACGGCGACGACCAGTGGTTCGACATCATCAAGACAGTCATGTCTGGATTGATCTACGCCGAAGCCTACGGCATCAACAGCGGAAACGTCTCCGCCAAAGCCGGCGGTGACGACGTCAAGGCCAAGAGGCTGCTCGGAACAGAAGGCACCATCGGTCAAGAGTCCCTCGGACTCTCCGAGACCTTCATGCAAGACGTGATCAACGCCGTCGGCAACTACGGCGAGATCTACGACCGCAACCTCGGTCCCGACGGCATCGACCTTCCACGAGAAGGCGGCCGAAACGCCCTCTGGTCAGACGCCCCATGCGGCGACTGCCCGAAAGGTGGCCAAATCTACGCAGCACCCCTGCGCTAGAACCCGGTCAAAACGACCAACCCAAGAAGGGGGATGCAAACGCATCCCCCTTTCTTTTTCTGCGTCTTCCCGCGTACCCCTGCCTCTCGTCAACGCGTTAAACTACACCAAAGCCGTCTACGGCATGAAGCGTTAACGAGACCCCAGCAGTGCAGAGCATCCTATACCCCGGCGGCATCCCCTTATGGCGGAACGTCGTCTTCATCCAGTGGGTCGTCCAGATCGTCTCCGCCATCATCGTCATCGCAATCGTCTCCGGATTCATCTTCAACGTCGCCAACGAGATCCGAGACCGCGAAATCCCATTCGGATTCAGCTTCCTCGACGAGGCCGCACAGATTCCCATCGGCGAATCCGTAATCGAATACGACCCATCCCAGACCTACCTCTACGGATTCGCAGTCGCCGCACTCAACACCGTCAAAGCATCCGTCCTCGGCGTCATCATCGCCACACTTCTCGGAATCGTCATCGGCGTCTCCCGACTTTCCTCCAACTGGCTCCTAAGCCGACTCGCTCTCGTCTACATCGAGACCTTCCGCAACATCCCGCTCCTGATCCAGCTCCTCTTCTGGTTCCTCATCATCCTCGAACTGCCGAACGTGCGCGAAGGCTACGTCTTCTTCGACTCCTTTTATCTCAACAACAGCGGCTTCTACCTACCATGGGCATCGCCACTCTCCGGCTTCTGGCCCTGGGCGATCCTCACCCTCGCCGGCATCATTGGCGCAATCGCAGCCTTCAACTTCCTAAACCGCCGAGAGATCGAGACCGGCAAACCTAGTTATCCCGTCGTCGTCGGCTTCATCATCGTCATCGCCGCAACCATCATCGGGCTCATCATCTTCACACCGCTCGAAATCATATCCCCTGAACGCCAAGAAGGCCCCTTCGGAAGACTGCAGGGCGGAGCCAGACTCACCGGATCATTCTTCGCACTCCTCATCGGACTCGTAATCTACACCTCCGCATTCATCGCCGAAATCGTCCGCGCCGGAATCCAAGCGGTCAACAGAGGGCAGACCGAAGCCGCCCGGGCCCTCGGACTCCACACCAACTCATCACTCCGCTACGTCATATTCCCACAAGCCCTGCGCGTCATCATCCCGCCGATGATCAGCCAGTACCTGAACCTCACTAAGAACTCCAGCCTCGCCGCCGCCATCGGATACCCCGATCTCGTCAGCGTATCCACCACCATGACGCAGATCGCACCTGCCATATCCCTCATCGGCATGGTCATGGTCACATACCTCGCCATGAGCCTCTTCTACTCACTCGTCGGCAACATCTACAACCGAATGACCAGATACGCAGGAGTCGGTTGACGAAGTTGAGATGAACACGCCCTCCACAAGACCAAACCCAGCGCCACCGGCAATGACCGTCGGCGTTCCCGGCTGGATTCGTGCCAACCTCTTCAGCTCGCCCACCGACGGAATAATCACCATCGTCCTTGGCGTCATCGTGGCACTCGCAATCTTCCAGTCCATCAACTGGGTATTCTTCACCGCATCATGGGAAGCCGTGACCTCCCGCGTCCCCCTATACGTCATCGGACGCTACCCCCAAGAGTTCTACTGGCGACCCGAGACTGCGCTCCTTCTTATCTCCGTACTCCTCGGCGCAGCCTGGCGAATGTGGGGCGGACTCGCCCGCGGCTTCGCCATCGCACTCATCATCGTCACCCTTCTCGCCGGAACCCTCCCATACCTCGGCGTTGACCTCGGGGCGCCCCGATACGACTCCACCGTATCGCCAGACCCGCCGGCCGTCTCTCCGAGAGAGAAGAACCGCGACATCTCCGATGCCGATCGCGCCAACGCCATCGATCAAAGAGACATCTCAACCCTCTCTGGCACCACATACCTCGCCGGCACACTCGATGGCGACGAAGATCGATCCGACTACTACAGCTTCACCATCAACGATGCGATGAAGTTCAAAACCATCCTCGCCCATCAAGACGCCGACGCAAACCTCTTCCTCGAAGACGCAAACGGCGCGACCATCCAATCCAGCGAAAACTCCGGCACTACCGACGACTCCATCGCCGCCACGATCGATGCCGGCACCTACTACGTCCGCGTCGATTCCCAACAGACCGCCAATAACGCATACGTCCTCTCTTACAGCATCGCCGACCCGCCAGACCTCCTCGTAAACCTCCTGTTCATCATCAACTTCGTCGCCGTCGCCATCGGATACGGCATAGCAACAATTCGAGGTGTCGGGACGCTACGCAACTTCCTGCTCGCTGCGATCGCATTCTTCATCATCTCCGCCATACTCGTCATCGGCACATCCTACATCCCAGGCTTGGACCCAGTACCCACGCAAGACCTCGGCGGACTTACCCTCAACCTTCTCCTAGCCGCCATCGGCATCGTCTGCTCCATACCCATCGGCATCGCACTCGCACTCGGACGCCGCAGCCAGCTACCCGTCCTCAAATACTTCTGCGTCGGCTTCATCGAAATCATCCGCGGCGTGCCGCTCATCACGCTCCTATTCATGTCGAGGCACATGCTCCCGCTCACATTCCCCGAAACCGTCTCGATCGACGAGCTATACCTCGCGATGATCACCATCACGCTATTCAGTTCCGCCTACATGGCCGAAAACGTACGCGGAGGAATGGCAGCCGTCGCCACCGGACAAACCGAAGCCGCATCCGCACTCGGACTCCGAGCCTGGCAGACAACCATGCTCATCACCCTGCCGCAAGGACTCCGCAACATCATCCCGGCCATAGTAGGGCAGGCCATCTCACTCTTCAAAGACACCTCACTCGTCTTCATCATCGGCATGCTCGACCTCGTCGAGATGGGCCGAGTAACCATCCAAGGAAACCTCGAATTCGTCGACGACGGACACGAAGTCTACATCTTCATCGCCGCCGTCTTCTGGATCTTCACCTTCTCAATGTCCTACATCTCCAGAAAAATAGAAACCGCCCTAGGAGTAGGCCGCAGATAATATCGGGTTTCCCCCGCTGTGCGGGGGAAATGCCCGAAGGGCAAAGGGGCCCTATCAACCAACCCCATATCCACCAAAACACCAAACAACCTCACATCAAAGCCCATCATTCCCCATCCCGCCCATCCCAGTTCAAAAACCAACCCCATAACCACCAAAACACCAAACAACCTCACATCAAAGCCCATCATCCCCATCGTCCCCCATCCCAGTTCAAAGGCCAGCCATGACCACCAATCCCGAAGTCCGCAACGTCCCCCTAGAAGACCGTGACGACATCATCGTCTGCGAAAACGTATTCAAATGGTTCGGCAACTTCTGCGCCGTAAACGACGTCTCCATGTCCGTCAAGAGGGGAGAGGTGGTTGTCATCTTCGGACCCTCCGGCTCCGGCAAGTCCACCTTCATACGCATGATCAACCGACTCGAAGAGCACCAGCAGGGCAAGATCGTCGTCGACGGCATCGAGATGACAAACGACCTCCGAAACCTCGACGCAATCCGCTCCGAAGTCGGCATGGTATTCCAGCAGTTCAACCTCTTCCCGCACCTCTCCGTCATGGGCAACATCACACTCGCACCCCAGCGCGTCCGTCACCTGCCCAAAGCCGAGGCCGACGATTTAGCGATGTCCCTCCTCGAACGCGTCGGCATACCCGAGCAGGCCGAGAAATACCCGGCGGAGTTGTCAGGCGGACAGCAGCAGCGCGTCGCCATCGCCCGCGCTCTCGCCATGCAGCCCGAAATCATGCTCTTCGACGAGCCAACATCCGCGCTCGACCCCGAGATGATCAAGGAAGTCCTCGACGTCATGCGAGAACTCGCCGACACCGGCATGACAATGCTCTGCGTAACCCACGAAATGGGATTCGCAAGAGAAGTGGCCGACCGCATGGCCATGTTCGACGAAGGACAACTAGTAGAAATCAACACCCCCGACCACATCTTCACCAACCCCACCGAGGACAGGACGCAACTGTTCTTGGATCAGATTCTCTAACTCCCCTTTCGCGAAGCGAAGGGGGACGCATCCCCCTATCCCTCCCCTTTCCAAGGGGAGATTGAGAGGGGTTCTTGCAGGGGGATGCCCGAGCGCCTATAATTCCCGCCGACCCACCGTCATTTCCACGCATCTCCACGTCATTCCGGCGAAACCCGGAATCCAGAGGGGCAAGGCGGTGTAATTCCCTCTCCCTCGATGGGAGAGGGCTAGGGTGAGGGTGAACGGGGCGGCCATGGACCCGGATATCCCGCGCTCGCGGAAGAAATGCCGAAGGCAGACGGAAGCGACCGAAGGTGCAGGTTTCAAACGTGCACTGCCAGCTCGTTCACTCGTGTCCGTCGACACTTGACCTCTCGCAATCCGTCACATCTCCACTTCGATCAATTCGCTTATTCCGATCCCTTCAATGGCAGAACGGATATCCGCAACTTTGGGGCGAACGATCGGCCACCTGTTCGAACCCAGCACGAGAATAGATAACCTTCTACTTTCAAGATTCTGCTGATCCGGTATGCTTTGGTCGGGGGTTATCAGCAAATCGTAACCAGCATCTTCCGCACTGTCCAGCAACTCTCCGTTGCTCAACTCCGCCCAACCTTGTTCGGCTGCCGTATCTACATCGTGTCCTGCGAGGTAGCCACGCAGAGGCCGAGGCGTTGAATGGTCAAACAGGATTCGCATGCCTGACTTTGGCGTCCAAGCTCTTCACCTCGTGCTCCAGCACCTCCCTAACCTGCCATTCCTCAACGCCGGGGAACCAATCGAGAAAGTCATTCACCGTAGCACCTTCCGCAAGATTGCCGAACAACGCTGAAACCGGGACCCTCGTCCCCGTAAAAACCCAAGCACCGCTCAACCTGCCCGGCACACTCTCAACAGCAGAACATTTTGTCCAATCAGCCATCTTAGCGATCTCCTGTGACGAAAAGATCAGCGAGCACCGCACCCGCACTTGAATCTAACTTTAACCAACCTCCGCCAATGCGAGTCCGAGCCTTTGAAGCCCGAAAGTCGGAACACAAGTCGCACGCCAACTTCTACCGCATCATCCGACAACTCGCCGACGAGACTGGCGACCGACAAATCCGCACACTCTTCCAATCCGCCGATTCACTCCATGCAAACTTCTACGAACACTGGATGGATCAACAGCAGATACTCGAACTATCCGATCAAGTAGCCCAACTGATCGACCGTCTAGCCGAGATTGACAGCAGTTAAATCGTCATTCCCTAGATTCATCAAAAGTACCCATCGTCCCCAATGACGCCAAAACTGACTGTCACTCGTCAGCTTTTGCCTTATCGATCAGGTTCGGGCGCCACGGCACATTACTGAATCGCCAGAACAACGTTCGCTCTAACTCGCGTTCCGCCTTATAGCCAACATGGGTATTTTGATTCCTCAAAATCTGGATTACCAAACGAACCAAAGTCGGACTTTCAATCCACGATTCCACTTCCGATTCAAGCCAATTCAACCAGTCACCGACAAAATCAGGATCTGTCGCATTATGGCCTCCCGTATGCATCTTGAGCTGCTTCACCGACGGCAAACGCTCGGAACGCCAAACGGCGGCAATTATGTCGTGCGCATGCTGCAGCGTGCGATGATCAAATTCTGTAACGTATTCACATTCTTCTGGATCACCACCTGAATAAGAGTGCGCAAAACGTGCCAACGCTTGACATTTCCGTTGGATCAAATCCCAAGCTTCGTAGTAAACACCGTGCTGAAGCCAAGCTACTTCCATATCTTCGTCACCTTTAAAAATGCTTGCTACCAGCATGGCCATTGCTCCTTCCGAAACATCATCGTCGCCCAACACTCCACATGTCAGTTGACTCTCCATTCCTCTTCCATCTAAAAGACAATCCCCTCACAACCCCACACCGCAAACCACCGGCTCCGAAGCCAATAACAACCTCAACCCCCGCAAATCCGGCAATCCCAGAATCTCCGACAACCCATCATCCAACGCCGACCGCGCCGGACAATCCGCCATCCCCGGCAACCGCTCAAACTCCGCATCCGCCAAATCATCGAAAAGATCTGACAACGCCTGAAGCTGTGACAGCGAAAGTTGACGTGGATCGAGGATCGGCAGGAAACGCAGATCGGCTTTTTTCAGACCTACCCAACCGCCCCGGGTACTCGTCCGTTGTGCGAGCATCGCGAGAATTCCCATACTCGAGTTCAACCAGACAGCTAAAGCCTTTTCGGTTGACCCATCTTCGAAACTTATCGGCCACCATACGTTGGACAACACCTTTTCAGCCGAGCGCATGGCAACCACGCGCGTGGTTTCTAGCCACAAGCGCTCGCTGATGAGGAAACGACTGGATTGTTGCCAAAGATGTTGGCCATACCCAGGGCGTTGTCCGCCCTTCGGTTGTGCTAACGGCGAAAGATATAAATCGGCTTGACAAGCCATGGATTTCCGCTCTTGCGTATCGTGGCCCGCGACCATCGGATAAGCAGTCAGCGAGGAAGTTCGTTCAAACCCATCGACGAGTCTTCGCCTATCCGGCCCTATCTCCCCAACCTCATCCAACCGGCACATCGGAACACTTCCAACGGTAGCTTCACCCGGGACCCAAACCTCACCATCTTCCAATAACCTCAACGCACTTCTGACCACATCAGCGCGGGCAAACTGCACACCAACCCACTGCCTACCATTCAATTTCGATTCCGGAATCGAAAACACTTCGCCCACATGTTCGCCATCAACTTCGAGCAGGGCAGTGCCCGTATCCTCGATCCGCGCCGGTTGCGTCAGGTTGACTGCATCCGCCACAAGATGCGCGTCCAACACGCCTTTCGGATTCTGCCAAAGGTTTACAAAAGGGTAGTATACCCCTGTGACTCCGAAACCAACAGATGAAATTCCTGATTGCGATTGGTGCCCCGCTGCACGCCTTTTCGGTATGTCGGTGTGCACAAACCCTGGATGTCTCAAGAATTTTGAGACGGGAAAGCGCGATGAAGACGTGCATGAGGCAATTTATGGACGATAACGCCAATTGGAGTCACAGAGGGATACTCCCCTTACAAAAGTAGTTCGATGATCTTCGCCGTTCCCATTTTCAGGTCGACGCGTCGCAATCAACAGCGCTTCAGACAGATCTGTGCTGTCCGAAAAGTTCCAACGCTCAGGATCGTGCGATGCGACTACTACGTCCAACACATAGTTGTTTTCAATCAACCCACGCGTCTGCGACCAAGAAGGACCGGTGCATACAGTCACTGGCAACACCAACGCCAAACGCCCTTCGCCGGGCCGTAACTTGGGCGATGCAGCCGCTACGAATGCGGCGCCAAGACCCGCTGTCGACGACGCATTCATGGAACGAAGACGCCGCGACAACTCGCCCTGAAGTTGCCGGCGCTCATCCTGTGGCATGCTACCGAACAGAAGATTGCCACCTACCGAACGCGTGAACGGCGGATTCATTATCGCTAAGTCCAGAGAGGGTAATGTGGCGGTCACGCCGGATTCCGTGCCTCTTGTTCCGCCGCCGAACACTTGACCCGAATCTCGCAACGTCGTGCCGAAATCTGGATCTGACAACGCGAATTGGACCGCCGCCTCATCGGTGTTCAGGAACTCCAAAGAACCGAGGAGCGATTGATCTCCGTTCACGCCTAGTGGCATCACGTATAAATTCATCCGGTCAAACTGAATCGACGGGTTCAACATCGCCAGACTCGTAGCTGCAAAATGCACCGCCGAGAGCTGCACGTCGTATCCGTGCAAGGCTTGTTCAACCATCGCCTTATGTAGCAACGCCCCTTCCGTTCCGCCCGCGAGAAGATGTTTACGCTCTACTTCGGAAGCGACTGCCATCAGCAATGTTCCGGTGCCGCAAGCCAGATCAGCGACATCCAACGAGCTCGGGAACTCGTGTTCCGACCAATCAACTCCAGTCGGCCATTCGTGAAACACCAACCGCGCTAGCATAGTCGCAGCAGGAACGGATGTGTAGTACGTGCCTGAAAACTTAGCGTCGGTCAATAACGTGTGGAATAGCCGGCCCGAGAGGTCGTGCCCTTCCAACACTCGAGTCTCTTTTACAGCCTTGACCAGCGGTTCTACGACCGGAACCTGCACATAAGGCGGACCGTACATCAGTACTTTGACGATGTTCCTGGCCAACTCGAACACCGGTACATAGTCGATCTCATCGCAAATGTACTGCCAAGCATCGCGTACTCCTTCGAGGCCATCTTCCAACGCCTCGTTCAATGTAGGCACGCTCTGATCCACTGAAACTAGCCGGTCTTGAAATGCGAGCGCGTTGAAAAGCACCAGACAACTGATACGCAACGCCGCCCATCGATCTCGTTCCTGATCAGACTCGGCGATGATGTCGGCTGCCAACTTTGCGATTCGCGCATGTCCCGAAATCACCTTTGCCGCTTCTTCAAGCGCGTGACCAACAACACCCGCCGCCGCGTAAACTCGGTCCACCGCCTCTAGTTCCAAAGGCAAAACCCGCAAGTAGTCGGCCAAGTCTTCGACGTTCCCGCCACGCACGCGGCGAGTCGGTTCGACTACACCTCGTGAGCCATACAACCACCATTCAAAATCCGTCGCAGAAACGAGCGCGTCCGGAATATCTCGCTCTTCTCGCATCCAACTCGGATAGACCATCCCCACGATCCCAGCAGCATTCGGAAAGCTAGCCAAGCGCGTCGCAAGTTGTGATTCCAAAAGACTCGTAGAACCTTCGTACTTGCACTCCAAGATAATCTCGTAACCGCCAATTAGATCAACGCGTACATCTGGGATACCTTCGCGGCTGCGGCGCTCGGCACGCGCCGCGATGCCAAGCGACTTCAACGCCTCCGCAAGGTGAACATTCACCGCCTCCTCGCGATTGGTTTCACGCGCGCCGCGACTAGATACGCTCAATTTGCATCTTCCTGTTCTTCATAACGATCCACAAATATTCCCGACACGTCAAGCATCGTGATCTGCGATTCTATGTCCCTTCGATCATCTCGTTAAACCAAAATGGCGAAGCTGCTGCGACACATCCGCCAACCACCCCAATACCCCTACGCTCATCACCGCAACACCACCTAACAACCAATCACAATCAAAGCCCATCATTCCAATCATGCTCATTACAGTTCAGACTTGCCCTACTCACAACACTTGTTGTAAAAACAATCCATGGGTACCCAAACTGGCCCTAACCACGGCAACGGCGCCCAACACGATCCTCGTCCGAAATCCACCCACAAATCCATGCATAACCCCACCCCACGGGAGCGCGCCAAATGGCGACATCAACCCGACTGGTTCGTCACCCATCGTCTCGGGGCGACACTCCGACAACAACAGAAACAGATCCTCAAAGCCCTAAGCAAAAACGAACTAGTCGCCGTCTCGGCGCCCAACGGATCCGGCAAGACCTACGCCGCCGCTCTCGCCGTCATATGGTGGCTGATGGCGCACGACGAAGCCATCGCTATCACTACCGCACCCACAGAACGACAGGTCCGAAACCAGATCTGGCGCGAAATCCGAGCCATACACCTGCGCAAGAACCAGCTGATCGGCGGCGCAATCTCCAACACCAAACTCGAATTCGGCGAACGACACTTCGCTTTGGGTTTCGCGACGAACTCCGACCTACGCTTCCAAGGTTTCCACGCCGAAAACATCTTGGTCGTTGCCGACGAAGCCGCCGACATCCGAGAAAAAATCTTCGACGCAATCTTCGCTTGCCTAACCTCCAAAAACGCCAAACTCCTAATCCTAGGAAACCCCGCAAAACCCCAAGGAACCCTCCACAACGCCCTAAACAAACACAAACCCCACTGGAAAACCCTCCAAACCTAGCCCGCCAACCAACCCCAACATCCCGTCCATACTGTCCATCCATCCAAATTTCTCTTGACAACCAGCACATCCGTGCTAATATAGAAACTGTTAACAAGAAACATCGCCGCGCCGACGGGTGCGGACACCCACAATCCCAACCCAGCCGAAACCCGGGATCAGCGCAACAAAGTGGCGACGCCCCGCATCTGAGAGAAGGACAGATGACCGAACGGCCGGGTCCGTTAGAAACGAACGCTGCTACAAGGTCCAGTCGCGTCGCACAAAGCAGGCGCCGCAACACGAGCCAGCAGGCAAAACCAACCCTTCGTTCTCACACAGGGACACGAATGAGCCGCCGAGCCACCGTCCCCTTCGTGAAACGGGACGCAGATGAGCCAACGAGCCACCCGTCCCTTTCGTGAAACGCGACGCAGATGAGCCGCCGAGCCACCCGTCCCCTTCGCGAAACGGGACGCAGATGAGCTAACGAGCCACCCGTCCCTTTCGTGAAACGGGACGCAGATGAGCTAACGAGCCACCCGTCCCCTTCGCGAAGCGTAAGGGGACGCGAGCAAGCGAAGCCCAAAAGGCCGACCAAATCGCAGGGGATGCCCGCCCAAGGTCTGGACGAACGTTCGTGAATCCGGAAGACGTCTAACCTCACGCGCCACGAGGAGAGGCTACAGCTCCAGATCGGCAAAATCCGATCGATGGTAGACGACAAACCACTTTGAGCATTCCTGTCCCCTTCGCGAAGCGAGGGGGACGCGAGCAAGCGAAGCGACCGCTCGCAGGGGGTGCCCTGGCCGTCAACCGGGCCCACGGTCTGGCAACGTGGGCAGAACCTGAACATCGGGATGGATCCCGTCCAAGACCCCCGCAACGCGGCGATACGAAACCATACGGGCGACCCTGTGGTCGCGACCCTCAAGGTCGCCCAACCAAAACAACCAAAACCTGCACACCCCCCGCAGGCCATAAAAACACACCCTTTCCCCTTTCGGAACGAAAGGGGACGCGAGCCCTTTTCACCCTCCCCTTTCCAGGGGGAGATTAAGAGGGGGTCCGCAGGGGTATGCCCGGGGCGGAAGCGGAGCGACCAACACAGCCATCAGCCTCAAATCACAGTCCATCACTCCCATCATGCCAATCTCAGTTCAAAAACGCCCCGATCGCTGGACCAAGATGTCACAACTCGGAAAGATGGCCACCGACGACATCATCTTGCCTTCAGCATCAGCAGGCCATTCCCCAACTCCCGTCAAAGAACGCGCCCCGTACAACAGCCCGCGCAACAACCCGATCCCCGGCGTCTACCGCTCCCGACTCCCTAACGGCAAATTCACAAACCTAATGCAGGTCATGTTCACCGACTTCTGCAAGATGGACTGCCATTTCTGCCCGAACTCACACTGGGTCCCACGCAAACGTTACGCCTTCAAGGTCGACGAACTCGCCAAGACCTTCATCGAACTCGCCGAACGTCACACCGTCGACGGACTCTTCCTAAGCTCCGGCGTCGCAGGCACCGGCACCAAGACCACTGAGCGCATGGTCCAAGTCGTCGACATCATCCGCAACAAATACCGTTACAACGGCTACATACACCTCAAAGTCATGCCCGGCGCCGAGCGCCACATCGTCGAAGCCGCACACGAACTCGGAACCCGACTCTCCGTAAACCTCGAGACCACAACCCTCGAGCACATGAACAAGCTCAGCAAGATGAAGCACTACGAGCGCGACATTCTTGCCCCCATGCAGTGGATCGACGAACTCAAAAGAGGTCCGACTCGCGGGGCAGTAGGGCAGGCAACTCAGTTTGTAGTCGGCGCTGCTGACGAAACCGACCTCGACATCCTAAACCGCATCTCGCAGCTCTACGCCGATTGGGAACTCAAACGCGTCTACTACGCACCATTCCGACCGGTCCGTCACACACCGCTCGAAGAGCATCCCGCAACTCCGATGCAGCGATCCAACCGTCTCTACCAGATCGACTGGCTCAAACGCATCTACCGCTACTCCGACGACGAAGTCAAGCTAGCACTCGATCAAGGAGGATTTCTACCCCTGGAACTAGATCCCAAACAGACCATCGCGCTAGAAAACCTCGACGCATTCCCGGTAGACATCAACACTGCAAATCGCGACCAGCTTATGCGCACACCCGGCTTCGGACCGATCAGCGTCCAGCGCATCCTGCAAAACCGCCGCAAAGCCAAGATCAACACCTGGCAACAACTCACCACCATGGGAGCAGTCAGAAAACGCGCCTGGCCATTCATCACATTCCCCGGACACAAACCCAAACCGGCCAAACAACTCCGTCTCGACACCGTCCTAAACCAAGAACGCAAATCCCGATCCGACGGCGGCACCGAACACCTAACCAAAAACAGGGCAGAGGCCAACCGCCAAATCGAAGCCTCCATCCTCGCAGACCCAATCGAATCCCTAACCAACGGCTCAACATTATCTGACGCTGGAGAACCCTTCGGCACACGGAACACCTTCACGCCAACGCCATGCGGCATCCAATCATCATGCGACGGCTGCGCACTCTACAACACACCCGGCCACCCCGGCTCAACAAAAACCCCCGTCCGCTACACCCCCTCACCAACATTCAAATGAACCGCCGCAACCCCACAAACAGTCGTAAGGACGATCCTTGTGGTTGCCCTGCCACGTCACGCGCCCAACGGGCCAAATCACCACCGAAAAGCCAATCAACCAACACGAAATCCCAAAAATCCACACGAAAATCCCAAGAATCCCCGTTCAGACAACCTACCTCCGCATAGCCCGAGCCATATCCCGCTCCTGGTCCCTACGACGAATCGACTCCCGACGATCACCATGCGTCTTACCTCGAGCCAACGAAATCGCGACCTTAGCCACACCCCGAACGATATACACACGCTGAACCACAATCGTCAATCCCTGCTGCTCAACCCGCCCCCGCAAAAACTCGATCTCCTTCCGACGCAACAGCAATTTCCGCTCCCGCAACGGCTCGTGTTGCGTCCAAACCCCTGCCGCCTCATACGGAGCAATATACGCATTCATCAACCAAGCCTCATCATCCGAAATCCGGACGTAGGCATTCGAAATATCAACCTTCGCATCCCGAATCGACTTGATCTCGGAACCTTTGAGCACAATCCCAGCCTCGAAATCATCCAACAAGTGATAGTCGAACCGAACCCGCCGATTCGTAGCCTTCGTCCCCGAAGACGCGCCACCACCCCCATCAACCTTCTTCTTACGCTTCTTACGAGCCATAACAAGGATCCTAGGGTTTCCCCCGATTCGGGGGAAATGCCGAAGGCAAAGGGGGCGCGCTGGTTAAGGCCCGACCGCAGTCGTAACCTGCGTCTGATAAGTCAACTGCTTAACAGCAGCATCCATTTGCGGCTCTACCCACTCGACATCCCGTTGGCCCGGAACCGGCTCCGTTTCAACAACCACGTCCGGCGTCAGTCCAACACCCTCGATCACATTGCCATCCGGCGTGTACCACCGTCGAATCGTGATGTTCAACCCCGCACCATTCGACAGCGTCCGAGTAATGTTCACACTCCCTTTCCCAAACGTCTTGACACCGATCAAAACCGCACGACCATGGTCCTGCATGGCACCCGCAAACAACTCCGCACCGCTACCAGACCACTCATTCACCAGCACAACAACCGGCACATTGAAGAAATTCCCAGTCTCGCTGGCGTAGAAATCCCGACGTGCACCATTCCGATCCTGCTCGTACGCCAACAAACCCCGCTGGATAAACTCGCTCGCCGAATCCAACGTAGCGTGCAACAACCCACCCGGATTGTTCCTCAGATCGATCACAACACCTTGAGCACCTTCAGCCAACATCGCATTCATATGCTCGCGGATCTCTCCCGGCGTCTCATCCGTGAACTGCCGGATATCCATCTCCGCAAACGGCGTATCCGGGATCATCCGCGTCTTCACCGACTCCAGCTTCACACGACCGCGAATAATCTCGATTTCCACTGGATCATCATCACCCACGTGCAAGATCGTAAGAACTACAGGCACACCTTCCTCACCACGAATCACCAATACCGCCTCGCTGACCGACCAACTGGTGGCATCGACTCCGTCAACTGCCAAAATCCGGTCACCAGGCTTGATGCCGGCCCGCATCGCCGGCGACCCTTCCATCGGTGCCTGAATGATCACACCCTTGCCATCCGGTGCCTGAGCTACGGTAGCACCGATGCCAAAAAACGCACCCGCGAGGTCGTCTCGGCTCATCCGCATCTGATCCGGCGTGATGTACGTCATGTGCGGATCGCCAAGCGCCTCGATAAAGCCCAAAATCGCCTCTTCCGACATCTCTCCGTGATCGATGAGGCTGTAGTCCACATACTCGTCGTTGATGAACTGGAAGGCTTCCCAAATCACCGCAACATCGTCGGGCACCGCATCCGGAAGCTGCCGCGTCTTGGCACGCTCAACGATGTTCGGGACCGGGTCCTGCTCGAACACGTTCGCCGATCCAGACACTTCCTCGACCGGCTCTTGTTCCACCGCGACCTCAACCTCGACGGGCGGTTCCTCGTCAACGACCGGCTCCTCAACCTCGGCCTCAGCAGGAGGATCATCGGATACGGTAGGTTCCATCACCGAAGTAGCAACAACGACATCCTCGTCGACGACTTTGGTTACCGGCTCATCTCCCGAGCTGCAAGCCAGCGACAACATCATCACCAACGACAACGCTGGCAACAGAACAAAGTAGAAGCGGTCAAGAATGTTCTTTTTGATCATCAGAACTCCAGCGACGACGACATCGCCTTCAAACACGGATCGATATGAAAGTATACGAAGGCGATACCCGAAGCGATTGGTTGGACGATTGCTTAACGGCCTTCGCAAACGCAAAGACCACTTCCGGCTTTACATAACATGTCTAGTGCGAAGCAACGTTTCGCCCGTTGTCAGGTCTGCACTAATCGCTGCACGGTGTCCAACCTGAGCCGTCAGACCGTTGAACCTGTGACGACCCTTCGTTCAACAGAATCGTCGCGCTCGTTCCCGAGTGCGACATCGATAGCCTCCCGCAATGAGTCGATGCCCCACCGCTTGATCGCAGACGTCATCACCGCGCCGTCTTTGGATGAGTCGTCGGCAAGTTCCGGTTCGTCCGCAACAAGGTCGAGTTTGTTCAAAACCAACACCCGAGGCGTTTCGCCTAGACCCAAGTCCGCAAGCACCGCGTCGACGACCTCAGCTTCTTCAGCGGCAAGCGGATTGGAAACATCAGTCACGTGAATCAGCAGATCGGCGAACATCGCCTCTTCGAGCGTCGCATTGAACGCATCGATCAAAATCGGAGGCAGCTTGTTGATGAACCCAACGGTGTCGCTAAGGGTGGCTTGCGTGCCTGACGGCAGATACAAACGGCGTGTCGTGGTGTCCAAAGTCTCGAACGGCCTGTCCACGGAGCGGATATCGGACCCGGTCAACGCGTTGAACAGCGCAGATTTGCCCGCGTTCGTGTACCCAACGAGCGAAACCGTTCGCACATCACCTCGAACGCGACGGCGCCTCTGAGCGCCTCGTTGGTCTCGAACATCCGAAATCGCTCTTCGGAGGTCCCTCGCCTTGACACGCATCAATCGTCGGTCCGTCTCTATCTGCGACTCTCCCGGCCCTCGAGTGCCGATTCCGCCGCCCAGACGTTCCAAGTGTGACCATTGCCCCGCGAGTCGCGGCATGAGGTACTCCACCTGAGCCAATTCGACCTGCAATTTGCCTTCACGCGTGCGCGCTCGGCCAGCGAATATATCGAGAATCAGTGCCGTCCGGTCGATGACCTTCACCTTGAGTCGGTCTTCCAACACCCGCTGCTGTGCTGGAGTTAACTCGTCGTCGCAGATGACGGTTTCAACGTACAACTCTGCGACGGTGTCTTCGAGTTCTTCGAGCTTTCCTGATCCAACGTAGGTTGGCGACGGCGCGTTGAGTGTCTGTGTCACCGTGGCAACGGGGTTTGCGCCGGCGGCCTTCGCCAACGCGTCTAATTCGGCCACCGAATCTCGTAACGCCCAACCATTGCTCCGACGTCGTACACGGACGCCTACTAAACACGCTCGTTCGCGGCGAGCCGCAGTCCAATGTAATCGATTGCGTTTTGACAAACCTTCTCCGTAATCGGCTGGTCTAGACGCTCCAACCAGATATACGACGGATACCCTCGTCGATTTGATCGTCAGGGATGGTGAGCGACAACCGAATGTAGCCTTCTCCCGATGGTCCGTATGATGCACCGGGTGTAACGACCACATCTCGTTCCTCTAGCATCTTCTGTGCGAAGTCAGCGGATGTGTAACCGTCCGGTACGCGTGTCCAGATGTAAAGCGTGGCTTTCGGCTCAATCGCCTTCAGACCGATTTCATTCAGGGCTGCAACCACTCGATCTCTGCGATTGAGATAGATCTCGTTGTTGGCGTCGATCCACTCTTGAGGCAGGTTCAGAGCGGCAATGCCCATCTCCTGAATCGCTTGAGATAGCCCCGAGTCGATGTTCGATTTGACCCGCATTAATGCATCGACCATTTCGGAGTTCCCTACGGCTGCACCGACCCGCCATCCGGTCATGTTCGCGGTCTTGGAGAGCGAGTGGAACTCCATCGCCACATCTTTGGCCCCGGGAACCTGTAAGATGCTCGGGGCGACGTATCCGTCAAACGTTACTTCTGTGTAGCAAGCATCGTGGAGCAGATAGAGATCGAACTCTTTCGCGTAACGAACCGCTTCTTCGAAATACGCAAGCTCCGCCACCGCGCCGGTCGGGTTGTTGGGGTAGTTGAGCCACAAGGTTTTGGCTTTACGGGCGATGTCCGTGGGGATTTCCGAGAAGTCAAGAAGGTATCCGTTGTCTTCTCGGATAGGCACGAAATGAGTTTCGCCGCCAGCGAACATGGTGCCGATCTCGTAAACCGGATACGCCGGGTCTGGGGAGATCGAGATGTCGCCCGGATCGATGAAACACAACGCCGCGTGGGCGATACCTTCTTTGGCACCGATCAAGTTGATGGCTTCGGTGGCAGGATCCAGATCTACGCCGAATCGTCGGGAGTAGAAATCGCAGACCGCCTGTCGGAATTCGGGCAGGCCTTCGCTTTCCGGGTACCTGTGATTCGGAGCTTTCCGGGCACCCCGATCAAGCGCGTCGAGCACGACGTCCGGCGTCGGGATGTCGGGATCGCCGATGCCGAACGACACCACGTCGATGCCTTGAGCCTTCTTGGCCGCGATGGCTCTCGAGATGTTTACGAATAGGTAAGGCGGAAGTTGCTGTACGCGTTTCGCGAGTTGTGCCATTTCACTCCGATCTGATTCCTCAAGATGTCGTTCGAAAATTCGACTATTCGTTCCAGACGCCCGTGAATACCTCGACCGCCGGGCCTTCAAGATAGGCTTCGTCACGTTCGTCCCAAGAGATACGGAGAACGCCTCCGTCAACCACGACGTCGACCGCGTCATCGACGAGGCCAAGTTTTCGGCATGCGAAGGCAGAGGCGGTGCTGCCTGTGCCTGACGATAGGGTTTCCCCTGCTCCGCGCTCGAATATCCGCGCCCGAATTTGATCGCGACTGCGTACGTTCACGATTTCGAAGTTGATTCTTTGGGGGAACATCTCATGGTTTTCAACCAATGGACCAACCTCAGTTAGAGGGAAACCTTCGACCGGTTGATCCATGATGGCTACGGCATGTGGATTGCCGATTCCCAAACAGGTGATCGATAGGTCAGCGCCACCTATCGATATGGTCCGGGAGATAACTTCTTCGATCCCGCCCAAACTAGCCGTGTCAACCGGGACTTCCTCTGCTGTGAAGGTGGCCGGGCCCATCGCCACACGCGCCGACTTCATCTTGCCGTTTTCCATGTCAGGCCATACGGTTCGCACTCCACCCAACGTCTCGACAGAAAGGCCATCATCGGAAGGTTCGGCGATGCCCCGGTCCAACACGAATTTCGCGAACAATCGTATGCCGTTGCCGCTCATCTCGGCTTCGGACCCGTCGGGATTGAACACCCGCATGCGGACTTGCGCGACGTCGGAATCTTGTAGCAAAACGATACCGTCCGATCCGACTCCAAATGCTGGTCGGCTCATTTCGGCCGTTAACTTGCTCCAGTCTCGTTCGATTGAGCGTCCGTCGACCGCTATGTAGTCGTTGCCACAACCGTGGAGTTTGGAGAATTCAATTGACAATCAAGACACCTCGTTAGGTTTCTTCGTTCAAACCGCGATTCTAACGCTCGGCAAACGAGCCACCGCGATTTCTCAACCACTGGTTGACGGTTCGGATAACATCACCAGCGAAATCGTCAGCCGCGATATCGAACCATGAGATCCTTTCATCGCGCGCTTTGAACCAATTGTTTTGAGCACCGATCAAGCGGCGATTGCCTACCAAGATCGCTTCGCGTACCGTTTCCCAACTCTCGCGGCCGTCGATGTAATCGAAGAGTTCTCGGTATCCAATTGCAGACATCGACGGTGTGTCCCTCTTGACTCCATTGCATCGCAGTTTCTTGACTTCGTCCAACCAATTGGCATCCAACATCTGGTCGATGCGGTCCTCGACACGGGAGTGCAACACGTCTCTCGAAGCCGTCAAACCGATCACGAGTGAGTCGTACGGCGGTGTGACGCTTTTGGCGGCACCGCCCATTGCATCACCGGTCGCGATCGCGCGTTCGATAGCCCGGATCAATCGTCGCGGATTCAACGTCTCGACTTGATCGATTCTTTTTGCTCCGGTTTTTCGCAATCGTTCCTGAAGGGATGCGATTCCTTCAGTCTCAAGTTGGTTTTCCAACTCTTCTCTGAGAGTAGGATTGGGCGGTATTTTCGGAACTTGCCAACCCTCGAGCAGTCCCCAAATGTATTGGCCCGACCCGCCGACGACCACCGAGGTTTTGCCGCGCAGGCCGATGTCGGCAATCGCTTTTTTGGCTTCTCGTAGAAAATCGCTCAAACTGTATGAAGCTTTCGGTTCCAATATGTCGATCAAGTGATGTGGGACCCCGCGCCGTTCGCTCAGTTGTGGTTTGGCAGTTCCGATATCCATGCCGCGGTAAAACAGGCGGGAATCGGCATTGACTACCTCGCCATCGAACCGGGTTGCTAGTTCAATGCCGAGGGAAGTTTTGCCAGTCGATGTGGCACCGATAACCGCGATAACCGGAACGCGGTCACAGACTGAGTTGTCGCCCTTCACGCCTCAGTCGCTTGACGCCGCGATCGCTGAACTGGCCATGATGGAGATCATCGACGAAAACTCTGAATCGTCCAAGCTAGACCCGCCGACGAGCGCCCCGTCGACGATAGGGCTGCCGACGACCTGTCCGATGTTGCCGGCGTTTGTGCTACCGCCGTAGAGGACGCGAACGGTTCTGGCTATTTCCTCGCCGAAGACCTCGCTCAACTCTTCGCGAATCGATGCTGCCATGTACTCGATCTGACCGATCGTTGCCGCTGTGCCGCTACCGATCGCCCAAATGGGTTCGTATGCGATAACCACATTCGTCGGGTTACGGGCATTTGCGAGACCCAATCGCACTTGGCGGCGCACGAATCGCTCAGCTCGCCTCCGTTGCCGTTCTACGTCGTCTTCGCCGACGCACATAATCGCGGTCATGCCGGCATCGGTGACCGCGGCAACCTTAGCGGCGACGATTTGATCGGTTTCGCCAAAATGCTGCCGTCGTTCCGAATGGCCAACGATGACATGGCTAGCGAGACCGCGCAACATTTCCGCGGATACTTCACCTGTGTACGCCCCACTGGGATGTTGGTTGACGTTCTGTGCTCCGAGCATCACGGGAGTTTGATGCACGACGCCGTATACGGCGATCAGCGATGTGAATGGTGGGCAGAGTACAACATCGATTGCTTCCGAATCGCCGACGGTTCGGCAAATCGATTGTGATAGCGCCACGCCTTCTTGAGGCGTGGTATTCATCTTCCAATTACCTGCGATTAACGGTTTGCGAATCGTCAAATTTCGCTCGATGCCCTATCAAATTTCGGGATGAATGTATCGTTTTCGCAATTTCCACCGCGCAAGTTAACCATACTCCCACGACGCGAAAGTGTCAACCGGCCCAGAACGCCGTTAAGGCGCAGGATTCGTCGCACTCTCAAATGTCGCGTTTGACTGGGTGCCTAGCTTCGTCGCAATGCCGCGATGCCGGGTAGCACTTTACCTTCAAGGAACTCAAGCGAGGCCCCACCTCCTGTTGATATGTGTGAAAGCCGGTCCGCAATGCCGAAAACGTTGATCGCTTCTACCGTGGACCCGCCTCCCGCCAGCTTGAACGCATCCTCGTTGCAGGCGACCGCTTGGGCTATCGCACGCGTTCCGTTCGCGAAGTACGGCCATTCGAACAGACCCATGGGACCATTCCAAACGATTTTGTTTGCAGTTTTGATTGCATCGGTGTATTTTTCGATCGTTTTGGAACCGATGTCTAAGATGTGGCCTTGGCCTGCTAGGTCACCTAATGTGTATTGTTTGTGGGCTGATTCGCGGGTGAATTCCGTGGCGACAACGACATCGTCTGGCAACCTCAATTTGGCGGACACCTCGTGATCGTCAAGAAGAGCCTTCGCCGCCACAATCTCATCTTCATCGGGCATCCCAAAACCAACAGCATTACCTTGCGCAGCAATAAACGCTGCGATCATCCCTCCTCCGATCAGGATCGCATCGACATTCGGGGCGAGACTGCTCACGATGCCTAATTTATCCGCAACCTTCGCACCGCCCAAGATTGCGATTGCGGGACTGTCATCTGACGTCAACGCACGATTCAAAGCGTCAATCTCCGCCCTCATCAAAAGCCCGGCGAACGCCGGCAATATCTGCGCTACGCCTACGATCGAAGCGTGTCGGCGATGAGAAGCGCCGAAAGCGTCGTTTACGAAAACATCGGCCAGCGATGCCAGATCACGAGAAAATGTCGCGTCGTTAGCCTCTTCCCCAACGTCGAATCGCAAATTTTCTAGCATCGCTACATCACCGGAATTCAGCCGCTCCACATTGCGTTCTGCGTCAGATCCAGTGGGACCGCCCGCGCTAATGATGTCAACACCGAGAATTTCTGATGCGCGCTGGCGAACGGGTTCGATACGCATTTCTGGCACTACCCTGCCTCTAGGCCGCCCCACATGGGAACACGCGATTATTGCTGCTCCTTTTCGTCGGAGAAGCTCGATAGTCGGCATCGTTGCATGAATTCGGCTGTCGTCCGCGATGTTGGTTGTTCCCGGCTCAAACGTCACGTTTAGATCGGCACGAAGCAACACGCGTCGCCCACGCAGGTCAACATCTTCGATCCTAGGGAGTTGATCCACCAATTTCGCAGTCTCAAGTGGATTGTGCAGCAGGCGCAGCGCCTTGTATCTGATCCACGTCACCAATGTCGTGAGCGAGCGACATCAACTCTTCGGCGCGATCAGGCCCGATCTCGGCGTCGGAGAGCGCAGACCTGGCGATGTCCAGATGTTTCTGGATCTGATTCAAGTTGAACGCCTGCCCCCCTGCGTCGATTGCCATCTGTGTTAGCTCAGCAATGCGGGACGGATCTATTACCCGTTGCATGTACATCTCCCCTGCACGCCTCAACAAAGACGGATCTTTGACGGTATCGAACAGGTGCGCCGTGGCGAGGTTCTTTTTCTTGGATATGATCCGTCCTTGCTGAACCGGGTCACGTTCGTTTGAACCGAAAACCGATTGATAATCGGCGACTAGTTGCTTGACCACACCTAAATTCACGCCGAAACTTCTCAGCGCGATGCGCGTGTCATTCGACGTCTCGTCGCTGAGTATCGCCGGCAATTCGGCCGCGGCTCCATAGAGCGATCCGACGCGTTTCGAAATCATGTCGATGTATTCGTCTACTGCGACTGAAGTCCGTTCCTGAAACGCGACGTCGAGATATTCGCCCTCGCAACGCTGCAACGTCGCGTCGTCAACGATCTCAAGAGCAATGCTAACCCTCTCAAGTGGTTCCCCCAGGTCACATAACCGAAACAGCGACATGCGGGCCATGGCATGCATTCCATCGCCGGTGTTGATTGCCTGCGAAGGTCCCCATTTCCACCACACAGACGCCCTGCCCAACCGCTCGGTATTGCCATCCTGCACATCTCCGTGGATCAGGGCGAAGTTGTGCATCAGCTCCACAGCCACAGCGTATTTCAGAGCCAATTCGTAGTCGCCGTGCATTGCTTGTGCAACCGCAAGTAGCAAAGTACCGTGTAGGCGCCTGTCGCTAGGTATGTGAGTTTCGGCACCCGCGTCGCTAGCGTGACCGAGTTGCCATGCCATCATCTTGTAGATTTCGAGGTCGCGTCCTTCGAAGAAACTCCGGATTTCGTCCTCCAAACGATCCTCTGCGTCGGCAGGGAGCATCGATTTAATGCCGGGTTCGGATGTCATCGCTGCGCCTCGCTCAAAGCCATGTCAATCGCACTAATCGAGATCGGCCCTTCACGCAGTACCTGAACGCCTCCGTCGACGATCCGCACGACCGTGGAGGCTGATGACGCCGTTCCACAATCACCGATCACGATCGCATCCAGATCGTCGCCGATCACCTCTTGGATTGACTGCCAATCCTTGGAGGGGGGTTGACCCGAGATGTTCGCACTCGTCCCTGTGACCCCACACCCCGCTTCAGCGATCAAACGACGCGCCAGATCGTGATCTGGCATCCGTAGCCCGACGGTACCAAACCCTCCCATCAACACATCCGGCACCGATTTTTTGGCCTCGACAACGATGGTCAAGGCGCCCGGCCAAAACCGGTTGGCCAGAGCATGCGCAGCGCCACCGAAACATTCGGTAAATTGGCTGGCTTGCGACGGGTCCGATATAAGGACTGGCATCGGCGTATCCGCGGGTCTACGTTTGACTTCGAACGCTCTTCGGATCGCAGATTCGTTCGACGCGTCAACGCCAAGGGCGTAGAACGTATCGGTGGGAAACGCGATCACACCCCCAGATTTGACCGCATCAACGGCTTCACTCAGGTCGATCTTCTCCATGGACGATTTCGCGGCCGAATTGCGATATCTAGGGCCGTCAACCACTATCGTATACCTAGTCTGACCAACATCTTCGCCGTTGCTCAGACACCAACAACCAAAGATTAGAATCCATACGTGTAGCACCTTCAATATGTCCGACGTCAACACCGAGACCAGTTCACATCGCGTCGCAACCTCCGACGACATCGAACTAAACACGTACCTCGAAATCGCCGAAGGCGAACGACTGGGCGGGGAATCGCCATCAATTCCGGTGCGGACCGAATCGATTGTGATTCTCGATTTTGGTTCGCAATACAGCCGTCTTATCGCGCGGCGCGTCCGGGAGGCGAATGTTTACTGCGAAATAGTCCCATTCGATGCCGGAGCCGACGTTCTCCACTTGCAAGACGTGAAGGGAATCATTCTCAGCGGCGGACCCAACAGCGTCTATGAAAACGGAGCGCCACTGATTCCTTCATGGGTATTCGAAGCTGGTGTGCCCGTGCTGGGTATCTGTTACGGGATGCAAGCGTTAGCACACCAATTGGGCGGATCGGTGATCGCTGGCATTGAGCGTGAGTACGGTCATGCCCAGCTACACCTGAACGGTGCAAATCATCCTCTTTTCGCCGGTCTCGACACCTCGGTGCCCGTTTGGATGAGTCACGGCGACCGTATCGCTGAAATGCCGCCAGGTTTTACGTCTCTCGCATTCTCAGAAAACTCTCCATGTGCGGTGATGGGAAACGAAGGAATGAAAGCGTTTGGCATTCAGTTCCATCCCGAAGTGACACACACCCAACAGGGCGACCAGATCATCCGTAACTTCGTGCACGGGATATGCGGCGCGACAGGATCTTGGACGCCCCGCAACTTTGTGCGCGACTCGATTTTCCGCATTCGCCAGCAGGTTGGCGGCGGCAAAGTCGTGTGTGCCCTTTCTGGTGGTGTCGACTCGTCCGTCGCCGCAGCTTTGATCCACCGCGCGATCGGCGATCGTCTGACCTGCATATTTGTGGACAACGGTCTGATGCGATTTGGTGAGGCGGAACGCGTGCGAACGGTTTTCGCGAGCCAGTTGGGCGTGAACCTGAGGTTTGTGGACGGTTCGGAGCGATTTGTCGCTGCGTTGAAAGGGGTCGTAGACCCAGAGGAGAAACGCCGAAGGATCGGCGAAGAGTTCATCAGGATCTTTGAGGAAGAGGCGCGAGACATCGGCGAGGTTGATTTTCTCGCTCAAGGGACACTGTATCCAGACGTCATCGAATCTGTATCTCCTGAAAGCACCGCCGCACACAAGATCAAGACTCACCACAACGTCGGTGGATTACCAGAAAAGATGGATCTGAAACTCGTTGAGCCGCTGCGTCACATGTTCAAAGATGAAGTTCGAGATGCCGGCCGAGAGCTCGGTTTATCTCCGCAGTCGGTAAATCGGCAACCGTTTCCCGGACCTGGTTTAGCGATCCGAATAATGGGCGAAGTCACTTACGAAAAACTCGAAATTCTGCGTGCCGCCGATTGGATCGTTGTCGACGAAATCAAAGAGACGGGGTTGTACGAGCAGCTTTGGCAGAGTTTCGCCGTTCTGACCAACACTCAGAGTGTCGGCGTCATGGGCGACGCCCGAACCTACCAATACGTTGTGGCAATTCGTGCGGTCGTCAGCACCGATGCCATGACTGCGGATTGGGCGCGATTGCCGTACGACACGATCGCCCGCATGTCCAATCGCATCGTCAACGAAGTCCCAGAAATCAATCGAGTGGTCCTAGATGTCACGAGCAAGCCGCCGGGCACGATCGAATGGGAATAATCGCGCGCGGCACATCCTTCGCCTGATCCTCTTGCCGTAGGTTGAGAAATGAAAGTCCTCCTAATCGGCTCCGGCGGCAGAGAACATGCGCTCGCTTGGAAACTGGCGAAATCTGAATCCGTCGGCGAACTTTTGTGCACGCCCGGAAATCCGGGAATCGCACGCTATGCCGAGTTGTCGACGGTTATCGCTGAAGACGTCGACGGGATCGTGAATATAGTCGGCCAGACCGATCCCGACCTTGTCGTAGTTGGGCCCGAAGCGCCGCTGGTACTAGGGTTGGCTGACGAACTCAGGTCGAAAGGAGTTCCCACATTCGGTCCAACGTCAGCGGCTGCGCGGATCGAAGGCTCCAAGTCGTGGGCCAATGATCTTATGGCCAGGTACGGCGTGCCGTGCCCTCAGAGTCAAACATTTGATGACGCGTCGCAAGCGATCCAGTACGTGGAATCACAACCAGAAGGAGCGATCGTCGTTAAAGCAGATGGTCTGGCGGGTGGAAAAGGCGTAACGGTGCCGGACAGCCAAGCCGAAGCCGTGACAGCGATCACAGATGCTTTAGATCGACGCGCGTTCGGCGATGCCGGGTCCACGATTGTGATCGAAGAACGGTTGACCGGACCGGAACTCAGCGTTTTCGCCTTCGTTGACAGGGAAACGGTTTCGATTCCAGTCGCTGCGCGTGACTACAAGCGCGCGTACGACGGTGATGCAGGCGCCAACAGTGGCGGGATGGGCGCATTCACGTCGCCAGACCTCTGCCCCACGGACGAAATGGATCGCATACGGGCAACGGTGCTCGGACCTATCGCACGTGCCATGGTCGCCGAAGGATGCCCGTATCAAGGGGTTTTGTATGCGGGACTGATGCTTACTGAGGAAGGGCCTCAGGTCATCGAGTTCAATTGCCGTTTTGGTGATCCTGAATGTGAGCCCCTAATGCTTCGCTTGGATTCGGATTTGGCTGAAATTTGTGCCGCGGTCGCAGAAGGAAGGTTGGAGGAAGTCCCTGTAGTGTGGAACGACAACTGCGCCGTTGGCGTAGTCATAGTTTCCAGCAACTATCCGGCCGATTACGAAACTGGATTCCTAATTGAAGGGGAACTACCTGTCGAGGACGACCGCGTAGCTTTCCATGCCGGAACTGCGAACGATGAGAGTGGCAGATTGATTACCAGCGGAGGTCGAGTGATGGTCGCGACGGCGTCTTCACCCGTGTCAGTACAAGGTGCTCGAACGTTGGCGTACTCACTTGCATCTGGCGTGTCGTTCACCGGTTCTCGGTACCGGTCAGACATAGCTTTGGACGCGGTTTGAAGCGCCTGCTGATTTAACATTCAGTTTTTCTCTCCACACACCGCACCTGTAAGCCAAGAGACAGAACAACGTGATCCCACGATACTCAAGACCTGAGATGAGTCGGATCTGGTCGGAAGACCACCAGTTCGACTTGTGGTTGCGAGTTGAGATCGCGGCGTGCGAGGCATGGTCGAAACTGGGCGTGATCAACGCCGCGGATATGTCGAAAATTCGAGGTGCCGCGTTTTCGCGGGTTGAGTACGACCGCAACTTCGAGGAAACTCGTCATGACCTCGTTTCGTTTACGCGCGCTGTTGCCAGCAGCCTCGGCGACGAAGGAAGGTGGATACACCACGGATTAACTTCCAACGACGTCAAAGACACTGCGCTCGCGATGCAGATGTCAGACGCAACCGATTTGCTAATCGCCGGCATTGACGAACTTCTGGTCGCACTGGCCACACGAGCGATCGAGTTCAAACACACTCTCGCGATGGGTAGATCGCACGGGATCCACGCAGAGCCGATGTCATTCGGCCTTAAATTGGCGCTTTGGTGGTCTGAAATGCGCCGCAATCGAGAACGAGTCTCCGGGATGCGAAAACGCATTGCCGTCGGTATGCTATCGGGGCCAGTCGGTACCTTCGCCGGGATTCCGATGGACATCGAAGAGGACGTATGCGCTCAACTCGGACTTAAACCGGCTGAAGTCTCAAATCAGGTGATCCAGAGGGACCGTCATGCTGAGTTCTTGCAGGTGCTCGCATTGGTAGCCTCGACGCTCGACAAAATGGCGACTGAAATCCGTTCCCTTCAGCGCACCGAGGTGGGCGAGGTTGAAGAGCCGTTTGGCCGTCCCGGTTACGTAAGCAAAGGTTCATCGTCGATGCCGCACAAGCGCAACCCTGAACTTTCGGAGCGTATTTGCGGTTTGGCGAGGGTGATCCGTTCAAATTCCATCGTCGGGCTTGAGAACGTGGCTCTGTGGCACGAGCGCGACATTTCTCACTCCTCGGCGGAGCGTGTCGTGTTGGCCGATTCCTCGTTGGCGCTGGATTACATCCTCGATCTCATGACCGGCATCATCACCCATATGACCGTGAAACCGGATCGGATGCGGAAAAACATCGAGATGACGCACGGTCTGGTCTTTTCACCGAGAGTGATGCTTGCTTTGGTCGAAGCAGGATTAGAACGAGGTCAGGCGTATGACACGGTCCAAAATGCGTCGATGCGAGCCCTTGACCAAGGCGTCGGGTTCCAACAGCTCATCGCCAACGAAAGAGTCGTGAAGCAATATCTAAACGATTCGGCGTTGTCTGCGCTGTTCGACTACGGATATTTCATCGAGCAAGTCGACTCCATATTCGATCGACTCGGCATGGAGGTTAAGAATTGAGCACTCGAGAACCGGTATTGTTTACTGACCTGCCCGGTTTGGTCCACCGTGGAAAGGTGCGTGACACCTATCGTGTCGCCGATGGGGTGTTGATGATGATCGCGACTGACCGTATTTCCGCATTCGACGTGATCATGGATGATCCGGTGCCGAACAAAGGGGTGTTGCTGGCGCAGATGTCGGCATTCTGGTTCCGCGATGTGATCGACGATATTGTGGACAACCACATGATCGGGATGGCTGGAGACGAATCCATTTGCGGACCGATGGGTCGTGATGGTGCGTTTGCTCATTTGCCTGACGCTTGGTGCAATAGGGCCATGATCATTCACGAAGCGGACCGCATTGACATGGAGTGTGTGGTTCGCGGGTACCTAGCCGGATCAGGTTGGGCTGAATACGAGGCTCATGGAACGTTGAACGGTGCCGAAATGCCGTCTGGCCTAAAACCTGCGGAGCGATTTGAGGAACCGTTGTTCACCCCGTCGACCAAACCGGAAGAGGGTCACGACCTTCCGCTGACCGAAGCTGAAGCGATCGAATTGGTGGGTGAGGAACTTCACGAGCGCCTGAAGCGTGTGAGCATCGAAATCTACGAACGCGCTCGTCAACACGCGATTGAGCGGGGGATGATACTTGTTGACACGAAGTTCGAGTTCGGTTTCGTAAACGGCAAGCTAACTTTGATCGATGAGGTGCTCACACCCGATTCAAGTCGTTTTTGGGACATCGAAGACTGGGAACCGGGTTCCTTCCCGCCTGCTTACGACAAACAACACCTCCGAGAGTGGCTCATTGACAGCGGGTGGGACCGCGAGCCGCCACCTCCAAAAGTGCCAAATGATGTCATGGAGATGACCCGACAACGCTACATATCGGCCTACGAACGAGTTACCGGATTGACATTCGACGGTTGAGAGTAGCACCGATAACCAATCAATGTTCCTTAGCTTCAACTGAATCAAGGTGTGAAATAGAATCTTCTGTTCATGGCACAGTCGAGAAATAGAATCGCAACAACCCGCCCGGAACATCGCCGGGGCATGACGCGTTCACAAGTTCGGGAAGAGAGAAGGGCGCGTAGCAACCGACGGAAACAGCGCAAGCGAACGGTTTTGATCGCGCTGGGTTCCGTTTTTGCCGTGTTTATCATCTTCGCGCTGGTGTTCCAGCAGGGATTCGTATCCAGAGACCAGCAGCTAGGCGGAGATCGCGGCCCTTACAACAGTGGCGGACCAGTGCCGGAAGACCCCGATGACGGGCGTGCTCACGTGCCTGACTCGATCGTGCCGGAAACTCGTTACAGCATTTACCCGCCGACTTCTGGACCGCATTGGAACACCCTAGGGTCTCAATCGAACAATTTCGAGCGTGCTCCAGCAGGATGGGGACCTTACGAGCGCGTGATTCCCGACCAGGCGTTAATACACAACCTCGAACACGGCGGCATCGGCTTGCACTACGACACGACGAAGTGCGACACAGCCGAATGCACTCAAATCGCCGAAGAGTTGAAACGCATTGCGAAGGATTGGAACGACGACGACTCTTACACCGGATTCGTCATCTCGCCTTACCCCTTCACGGATACGCTGATCACACTCACGGCGTGGCGTCACCATCTCCGATTGGATGACTTAGATGAACCGCGCATCCTTGAGTTCATCGACGCCTATTTCGACCGCGGGTTTGAACCGCAAGTAGCCGGGATGACACCCGTCAATTGATCGACGCGGGCACCCAATGAGTGGCACCTACCTAGCTCACATCCGCGTCTACTTCAAACCGGGCGTCCACGATCCGGAATCCGAAACGATCAACAGAGCGCTCAATCGGCTCGGTTTCGATCAGATCGCATCGCTCAGCGCGGGTAAGTTTTTCGACGTGAGAGTCGAAGCTGGCGATTCTGATGAGGCGGATCAGATCGCCCGAAAAATGTGCGAAACGCTACTGGCCAACCCGGTTATCGAAACTTACTCGATCGAAATCGCCAATTAGCGACAGTTGAAGGTGTTGGCCTGCGACGGCGCGCCTGCAACCTTTCAATGATCAGGATTCTCCACCGCCTGCCGTTCGCGTTTTTCCCGTAACGCGGTCGCCATCGCCTGAGCCACAATTCCTGCCGGTGCTGCAACAATACCCAACCCGCACATCACAACCACGGCGGTCATGATCTTCCCGCCAATCGTCACCGGGTAGATGTCGCCGTATCCCACGGTGGTCAAAGTCGCAACCGCCCACCATAGCGCGTCGCCCATGTGGCTGAACTGCTCCGGTTGAGTTTCGTGTTCGAAGTGGTAGGCGCCGAATGCGGCCAAAAACAACACCAAACCGGTCAAACTGAAGAACAGAACGATCTCTTCCCTCATCAACGAAAAAGCCCTTCCCAAATCCGCCAAAGTCTCGCTGAAATGGGCTAGCCTCAACAATCGCACGAGTTGCAGCAGCCTGAACAACCTCAGCGATGTGAACTGCGGCAAGGCTGCGATCCCTATCACCACCGCCAAGAGATCGATGATGCCAAAAAACGAAAAAATGTACTTGCGTTTGTCAGACGCGGTCCAAACCCTAATCACGTATTCGAATGCGAAGAAAATCACCGCGACGTAGGCGACGTCGTCGATCCACCCATTTTCTGGTCCCCAAGTCGCTTCCCAAAGATGCGGAATGTCAGTATCGAACGTGGTCACACTCACCAAAGTCACGATCGCCAACAACGCCAGCCATTCGAAGATGACCGTGCGTCGGTTCATTTGATCCGTCATCGTCGCCCTCCAGTAGATCCACGTCAGTCAGTCGCGCAAAATCCCTCTTCCGAGGTCAAAACGGGTTGTGTAACTGACGTTCGCGCGATCGCAGACGTCAGCTCGACAAGGTTCCCTTGGTACTCGGTATCGCACCACCCGCTCGCGGGTCAACCGCCGCGGCTTCTCGCAAAGCTCGAGCGAAAGCTTTGAACGCAGATTCGATCATGTGGTGCTCATTCGTGCCACGCAGAACCGTCAGATGAAGGTTGAAACGCCCTTCTGCAGCCATCGACTCGAAGAAATGTCGCGCCATGTCAGGTGAAAAGTCACCCGCGTTCGATGTCGATCCCATGTCGATGACCGGGTAACCTCGGCCACTGAGATCAAGTGCCGCGTGCGACAACGCCTCGTCTAACGGAACGTGTTTGCTCGACATCCTCACGATGCCCGCGCTGTCACCGAGCGCCTGAGCCAGGCATCGACCGATTACGATCGCTGTGTCTTCGATGGTGTGATGTGAACCAGTCTCGATATCGCCAGTCGCGTTTACCGAAAGATCCATCATCGAGTGTTTAGCAAGCGCATGCAACATGTGGTTCATGAAGCCGATCGGGGTGTCGATGTCCGCCCTCCCCTGACCGTCGATGTCGATGCGAACGCGGATATTCGTTTCACCGGTAACGCGCGATATCTCTGCGGTTCGATCGCTCATTTGTGCACCTCAACCCTCAATTATCGAATGCACGAGGGCCGCAAACTCCGTTTTTGCTTGCACCTAGAACGTCAAATGAGATCGTGTAGAGCGTCGATGACCACATCGTTCTGCGGTGGTGTTCCAACGCTGACGCGGATCGAGTTCTCCAACCGACGCCCACTGAACTTGCGAGCGAAGATACCTCGACGAGCGAATACGTCGTATGCCTCGTCGCCAGTAAATCGAGCGAATTTCATCAGCAAGTAGTTCGCCGACGATGGCGAATAACTGATGCCGTCCAACTCATCAATGACGGCCTCAACACGCATGCGTTCGGCTGTCAGAGTGTCGATGCGGGCAAGCAGCTTCTCCTTGTGCTTCAAAGCCGCCAACGCTGCGGATTCTGCCGCTATGTTGAGGTTGTAAGGTTGCTTGATGGTCATCAGGTGGTCGACAATCAACTCGGAACCGATCGCGTAGCCGACTCTCAAACCCGCGATGCCCGCCCATTTGCTGAACGAACGCAGCACAACTAGATTTTCGTACTCATCTAGAAGACCGGCGGTTGTTTCGCCACAAAATTCGTAGTACGTTTCATCGACAACCAGAACAATTCCGGTATCTAGGATCGCCCGGGCGTCTTTCTCAGGCAGCAAGTTCCCAGTTGGGTTGTTGGGCGATGCGATGAAGAGGATCTTTGCACTGGTCCGCTCAATTTCGGTGGTCGTTGCGTCGATGTCGAGCTCCCAATCGTCACGGCGCTCGACTGGTATCAATTTCGCCTCAGAGATCCTCGCGCAGAACTCGTACATCCCGAATGTCGGTGGACAATCGATCATCGAATCGCCTGGTGCAACGAACAGTTTCGTTAACAACTCGATGATCTCGTCGCCTCCGGATCCCGCGATCACCTGCTCCGGAGGACGGCCAGTGTAATCGCTCAGCGCTGACCTCATCCGAACCAGATCTTGGTCCGGATATTCGTGGATCGGTAATCCGATCAACGCGTCGGTAATTTCGGGCAAGGGATCATAGGGATTCTCGTTAGCGTTGAGGCGGATGACGTCTGCCGGATCGATCCCAGCCGAAGTCGCGAGATGATCTGAATGTTGAGCGCCTACATACCCCTGGGGGTTATAGAGGTGAGGTCGCATCATGTCCCGCAAATCGCGCATTTTTAGTATCCCAAGTTAATGAACGGGTATCGCAATCCTACATGCGACGCCGGATGTCCGAGGCCCTTGCGTGCCCTTCTAATGCTTCAAGCCGAGCTAGATCTGACGCCGCGCTGGAAATTGAGTCGAACGTCTCCTCATCCATATCGAGGAACGGCGTGACCCGTACGAAATCGCGCGCTGACAATGCTGACGAGAACCGCGCTGATCCGCCTGTAGGCATCACGTGGCTAGGCCCGGCTACGTAGTCCGCCATTACTTCACCCGAACGTTCGCCTACGAAGATACCGCCCGCGTGAACAGCTTGTTCGAGATAGCTCTCTGCGCCTGCGAACCCGAGACAGAGATGCTCGGGCGCGTACGCTTCCGCAACCTCGAGCGCTTCTTCGACCGAGTCGATAACCACTGCCGCTCCCCTGCCTTCCAATGCCGAATTCGCTATGCTGGCACGCGGCAACATCTCCAATTGGTTCGCCAACTCCGCCTCGACTGCAATCACAGCGGCTTCCGAGAGCGCAACGAGCACAGGAGCCGCTAGTACGTCGTGTTCAGCTTGGGCGAGCATGTCAGCTGCGGTAACGGCCGGGTCCGAATCGTCGTCGATAACGATCATCGTCTCGGTGGGACCGTATACGCCATCTACACCGACCATTCCGTACACGCGCTTCTTCGCCGCCGTCACCCATACGCTTCCGGGACCGCAGATCACATCGACTTTGGGAATCGACTCCGTACCGACTGCCAATGCAGCGACGGCTTGTGCTCCTCCGACGGCAAAGACTGCGTCAACACCAGCGATATCACATGCCGCTAAAACGGCCGGGTGCGGTGAACCGTCTTCGCCTGCCGGCGTTACGACGCAGACGTACGGTACCCCCGCGACCTTGGCAGGGACCGCAGTCATGATCACGGTCGATGCCAAAGGCGCGGTACCGCCCGGGATGCAACACCCGACCGATTTGACCGGTTGCACTACTTCGCCGTAGCCAGCGGAGCCGTCGCGCCAAGCCTTTGGAAGTGTGCGACGTTGGAATTTTCTCACTCGGTCGGCGGCCAACTCCAAAGCCTCGACCTCGTTCGGTTCCAACTTATTCTTCGAAGATTTGATCTCGTTCGACGGCACCTCGAACTGATCGGAGTCGACGCCGTCGAGGGCCTTGTTGATTCGCCTCAAGAAATCGTCACCGTGTTCTCTCACATCGGCGATTACACGGTCAGCAAATGCCTCAGGCGAAAACGCGATCGAGTAAAGTCCGTTCCCATCCGACAACAACTTTTCATCGTGTTCGACGTCGCGTCGACCTTTGAAGGCAGCGATCGCGGCTTCTAAACCGTAGATGCGTCTCAGCACCGGTCGATGGCCTCGTTGACCTGGCCCAGATTCTCGACCAACTTTTTGTACAAGCTGCACTCGCTCTGGTAAAGAAACTGTAGGTCAGACACGGCGGTCCCCGTTCCACCGAGATGCCGCAAGTGATCGACGACCCTCAAAACGTCCTGTTTACGGGTCACGATCTGTACTGCGAACCATCGATCCCCATCACTCGTGTACACGCGTGACACAGTAGGCCCCGTCATTCCGGCTAGATCGGGCGATGCGAGGATCATCTCTGCGATATCACCTTCGGAATCGCCCTTCACGTTCGCCGTGACACGACGATACGACCTAGATCGCAACCGGGCTTCTATGCGTTCCAACAACCGGCGTGTCAAAGACAGTTTGTCATCTGATTCAGTGAGCAGCGCAGCATTACCTATCATGACGGCTTGCGAGTTCATGGCTACGCCGTCGACTAGCGTCCGAAGGTTGTTTTCACGGAGCGTGTTACCGGTGTCTGAGATGTCGGCGATGATGTCCGCGTAGCCGATACGCGGGGCAGCTTCGAGAGCACCATTGATAGCAACCATCGAAAAGTAGTTGATGCCCCTGCGGTTGAAGAAACGTTTGACCAACCGAGGGTACTTCGTGGCAACTCGCAAGTCCCCTCCGCGTTCGTGAAACTCGAGACTCAAATCGGAAAGGTCGTACATCGAAGTTATGTCGAGCCAAGAATCCGGTACTGCGATCACCAACCGAGAATGGCCGTATTCCAAATCAGGTGCAACAACCAAAGTGTCGCCGTCTTCGAGCCTCGATTCGAGGTATCGATCGAGACCGACTATCCCGAGGTCTGCGTTTCCGGAATCGACAATCGTCGTGATGTCCGATTGCCTTTGGTAAATTACCTCCACCCCCGGGATTGAAGGAATCTCGGCTGTGTAACGGCGCGAGTTGACTCGGCTTACTGCGGCGTCGGATTCTGCTAAGAGCTGCGCGGCGCCCTTCTCCAAGGCGCCCGTCGAAGGGATCGCGAGTCGCAAAGTGTCCATCATTCAAACGCCAAATCGTAACTTTTGTCGTCGACTTTGGAGTTAACGCGCGCCACATCGGCTTCACCCAAAGATCGTGCGACTCGTTTCGCATCAGCGTTCGGATCGAATAGCGAGATGACGGAGCGACCTTGTGCTCTAAGATCGGACGCCGCTTGCAACACCGAATTCTCTGCGCTTTCGTCCGCAGGCACTAAAACGATGTACCGGCGATCATCATCTCGTGATTCAATTCCTTTGACAAGATCGAGAATCGTGTCCAAGTCGAGGGCAAATCCCAGCGCCGGGAGTTCTTCATCGGAACCTAGAGATGAAGCGAGACCGTCGTATCTTCCGCCGCCACCGATCGGGACTAATTCATCCTCGACGACGGTGCCGATCTCAAATATCGTCCCAGAATAGTACGCAATTGAGGTCGCCAATCCAAGATCGACAGAAATATCGCTAGAGTTGACGCCGGCATTTTCGACCGCGTTGACTACCTTTGTCAGATTGCGCGAGCTGTCCGGCTCGTCAAGCCCGGAATCATTAATCAGTTTCGTTGCCCGATTGATGACATCGCGGTGTTGATTGCCGCTTGTCGCGCCAGATTCCCTGTTGCGATTTGCGGCTGGATTGACGTACCCGCTTCGGAGTTTTGCTAATTCGCGCATCAACTCCATAGCTTTCGGAAAGTCGCCGTTGCTTACGTCGCTCTCTAGTTTGCGGCGCAATCCTCCGACCACGTCCTCAGCGGTTCTAGCAGATTGTTCCGACGCGCTAGGCAATTGCACCGAACCTGAAGCGAGACGCGTCAACAGTTCGGCGGCCGACGCTTGCGTTTCCACGTTTTGCTGCGCCCGCGATGGCATCAGTCCCAGTCGGACAGCCTCAGCTTCAACCGACGCGCCGGCATTGTCGAGCTTCGCGAATTCCGACACGTTATTTGCGAGAAATAGCTTCGCTCGTTCGGACAGATTAAAGCTTTCAAGGATCTCCCAGATCAACCCGACGTGCCCTACCCTTACCACGACTTCATCAACTCCCAGTCTGTGCGCCATCTCATATGCCGTCGCGATGATCTCGCCGTCCGCGGCGGGTTGCGGTGCCCCGATCAACTCAGCACCGGCCTGCACGTATTGACGCTTGCTGGGAACCGAGTTCGGCGGAGCGTCATAGGGTCTTTCCGTGTAGCGGAAGATCGGCGAGGCGTATTGGTAACGCAAAGGCAGCGGCTCGCCTTGCTGTTCCAACGCGAAGCGGATCACGGGTGCGGTTAATTCGGGCCGCAAGCTGATGTTGCTGCCGTCTGGCGCGGCGAAGTCGAACATCTGACTAGACAGCAATCCGCCTGATCGGCGTAGGAACAACTCCGTTTGTTCGATGAGCGGGGTCTCAATGGGTTGATAGCCGCGGGCGTAAAGCACATCACGGGCGGTCCGCACTGCCGAATCAAGGCTTTCGAAATCTCGACCAGCCCGATCAGCGAATCCCGGTGCGCGCCTGATTTTGCCGTTGCGACCCATAATGTGTCCAGTTTCAAATTAGCCGTAACGCATCGAGCCAGTTAAGAACGGTTGTTTTCCGCGACCCAAGTTCGAAGCGGCAAGGCGCATTGACTTTTCTAACAAGATTCTAATCTTCAAACTAAACGCCAGTTGAATTTCGTATAGGTTGACGAATGCGTTCGTCAGACAAGCCGCGATCTTGTCATTTTCTCAACCTTGCGAGGCGAAAATTGTAATCAGTTGTTAACCGGCAAACACTGATGTTTGCACCGTTCGGACTCCACATGACTACGCTTGCTCACCAATGGGAAAAAACGATCCTCGTCATCGAGGACGATGAATCGGTGTCTCAACTGATTCGCCTCTATTTGGCCCACGAGGGTTTTCGGGCTGTTACGGCACAAGACGGTGTCGCAGGTTTGAATCTGGCCGGAACCGAAAATCCGTCTCTGATCCTCCTCGATCTGAACCTCCCCGGCATCGACGGTAGCGATATCTGTCGATCCTTGCGCGTCGATTCCGATGTGCCGATCATCATGGTGACCGCCCGGGTCGACGAGGATGATCGGCTCGCAGGTCTCGATCTTGGCGCCGATGACTACGTCACCAAGCCCTTCAGTCCGCGGGAATTGATGGCGCGGATACGAGCCGTACTGCGCAGGTCCGACCGCGAACAGAACGTCAAAGAGCAGCATCAAGGCGAGATTTCGATTGGAGAGTATCGCGTAGATCTCGAATCTAGGACCGTCCATGTCAACGGAACAGAACTTACGTTGACGCCGACGGAGTATCGGCTGCTCGTGTATTTCATGAATGCGAATCGACGCACCGTGAGCCGCGACCAAATCATCGAGAATGCCATTGGCTACGAGTTTGATGGCTTTGATCGAACCGTAGACACCCACATATCAAACCTGCGCAGAAAACTCGAAAAGGTTGCGAACGGCGAACGTCACCTGAAGACGGTTTACGGAGTTGGATACCGCTTTGAAGCTGCGTGAGTGGACACATACGCTACAGTTCCGATTGGTTCTGGGTTTCGCCGCGTCCCTCGCGGTCTGTCTCTTCGCAGTCAGTGTCTGGGCGACCGTCAACACGCGCGTCGCGATAGAGCGATATGGGGAGCTAGTCGATCGGTTTCAAGAAGAACGAGCCAGAGCCCTGCTCCAAGATGTCTACGACTATGACCAAGATCTGTCCCATCTACAGGATTCGGTACAGCAGGTCGCCCATCTCTTCTCGCAACGGGTGGCAGTAGTTGACGACAAGGGCTTCGTCGTTGCGGATTCGCACGTCTATCCAACTGATTCCGAAGGTAGATTCCAAAAAGAATCAGATCGTTTCAAAATGCAGTCGGGTCTCAGAGCGGTTCCGCTAAAGTTGGGGCGGCAAATCAGCGGAAAGGTGGTCTTCACTAAACCGAGCATAGAGAAGCGCTCTGCTCTTGAAGTTTGGTTGGACTTTGACGAGGGCTCGATAACGTTCGAAAACCTAAGTGAGTTAGATCACGGACCACACGCAAGGGTGACGCGCGAGCCTAAGGTCGCAGTTGTCGATGAACCTGTGCCTGATGTGGAGATCGTCGTCCGAAATGCAGAAGAGGGTGCCGAGAAATCGTTGGCGTTGTTGGATGAAGCAGTGAACGAACTCTCCGTAGAACCACAACTAAGTGCGTTGCAAGACGAGTTCCAGAGATCACTGATGGTTAGCGGCATTGCCGGTGGCATCGCAGGGATTTTGATCATCGCCTTCTTTACGCGGCGCGCATTTGCACCTATGCGAGAGTTGACCGAGACGGCGGAGCGGCTCGGAAAAGGCGAACTTGATCAACGGGTCCGGCGAAATCACCGGGGCGAGATCGGTCAGCTGGCATCTGCATTCAACGCGATGGCGTCGGAACTCGAATCGGCTGAGACACGGCGTAGACGTCTGACCGCCGACATCGCCCACGAACTTCGCACCCCGTTGACGAACATTCGCGGTTATCTGGAGGCCGTCAAGGACGGTGTCGTTGAGCCAGATGGCGACACGATCGACACCCTCCACAGAGAGACGCTTCACCTGTCGACGCTAGTTGAAGACCTCCAGATTTTAGCGGTCGCGGATGCGGGCGCATTGAAACTCGAAATGTTCCCGGATCGAATCGAAACGATCGTCGAAAATATGGTGCAAGCATCCAAGCCTCGCGCAATGGATGTTGGAGTCGAAGTGGTGTCCGAAATCGTTGACAGTTTACCGCTCGTCAAAATCGACCGAACCAGAATGATTCAGGTCATCCAGAACTTGATCGAAAACGCCATCCAACATTCACCACCCAATTCCCTAGTCACCGTGCGCGTGGATCGGGTGGAAGGAGTCCGCCCTGTGCAGATCAGTGTCAGCGATCAAGGAGACGGAATCCCGGAAGCGGATATCGCGCTGATTTTCGATCAGTTCTATCGCGTAGACACTTCTCGGACCCGGACGACGGGCGGTGCCGGTTTAGGGTTGACAATCGTTAAGCGGCTCGTCGAAGCGCATGGCGGTCAAATCTCGGTGATCAGCGACATCGGCAATGGTGCGACGTTCGTCGTTGCACTGCCTGAATGCGGACCTGCAAACGGCGAGGTTTAAAAATCATCAAGATATGATTCAGTTCACGAGAATTGAACTCTGAATCTCAACCGGGATCGTGAATTGAACTCAATCCAGACTGCCGATGCCATTGTCATCGGCGCGGGTGCTGTCGGCTGTGCAACGGCTCTAGAACTAGCCAAACGGGGCTTAAGACCGCTGGTGATCGAACGTGACGGTATCGCGTTCAACGCATCTGCATACGCATGGGGCGGCCTATCTGCCCATTTCGGTAGCGGTGTGCCGGGCCCAATGACCGATCATTACCGGACCGCCATATCAAAACATATCGACCTCTACGAAGAGTTGAAGCCTCAAGGGCGTGAAGATTGGCAGCTGCAACGTGTCACGTCTCTTTCGTTGGCCGATAACCAGGAATCTGCGGATCAGTTAACCGTGGACGTCGAATGGATGCAATCCGAAGGTTTCGCCGCGGAGATCATCAGTCCAGACGAGATTTACAGCTTGGAGCCGGCGATACGCCAAGGCATGGTGGCGGCTTCGATAGTAAACGCAGGTTGGGAATTGGACAGTCTCACATACACCGTTTCGTTGGCGGAGGAAGCGAAACGAGGAGGCGCACTGTTCTCCGTCGGCAAGGTCGCCTCGGTCGTAACCGTTGGGGGTGCGATCCAAGGCGTGACGCTCGAAGACGGTGCTCGCATCGATGCACCAATTGTGATTGCGGCAACGGGCCCTTGGGTTGCCAACATCGAGGGCATCCCGACATTACCGATCAAGCCGATCAAAGGAGAAATACTCCGATTAAAGCTCGAAGGCGACGACTTACGAAATCGCGTGGGATTCAACGGATTCAACGTTGGCCGCAAACCTGATGGCACAGTTTGGGCGGGCACATATGAGTGGGACCGCGGGTTTAATCGCAACGTCACTGAAGAAGGTCGACAACACATTTGGGATGGTGTCACCGCCTACCTCCCGACCCTCTCGGATTCCTGCGTAGTCAATTCAACCGCCTGCCTTCGCCCCGTTGCCTCCGATGGTTTCCCAATCGTTGGACCGTCTAGCATCATCGGTGGTCTGTATTACGCTAACGGCGCTGGCAAGAAAGGCATACTGATCTCCCCATTGATGGCAGATTGGTTGGGTTCGAACATTGTCGACGGTGACGACGTTCCCCCGATCGTCTCGCCGGATCGCTTCGGTGCCGTGTAACTCCCGCATGACCTGAATTAACCGGCGTTCGTTGGTGAGCATTTGGGTCAAACGTTTTCAATATGAACGCTGATATATTGGTAACCACTTAAGGGACAGTCTGCCAAAAATCGAGAGCGTTTCCCATGACACACGAACGCCCAACCAACTACAAGAGTTCAAAGAGCGAGCGCGCCCACGGTTTCTACACAACGAAGTACGGCGATGCGTTTGAAGACGATATGACGCGCGGCAAACTCCGGAACTACCGTGCGCCAGTTGATCCGGACAATCTGAGTTCTGAAGAACGGTGCGAGTTTTTCCGAGAGGGCGCGTATCCCTACCAGCGCAAGATCAGCTTGGACGCATATTACGAACATAAGTTCCCGCTTCAGATCGAACTGGTCAAGATGCAGAACTGGGTTCGCGACACAGGCGAAAAGGTCGTGATCATCTTCGAAGGTCGCGACGCTGCGGGTAAAGGCGGTACGATTCGTCGCTTCATGGAACATCTAAATCCGCGTGGGGCAAAGGTCGTCGCTCTGGAAAAACCGACCGTCGAAGAGGCGGGACAGTGGTATTTCCAGCGATATGTCCGGCATTTGCCTACTGCCGGTGAGATCTCACTTTTTGACAGGTCCTGGTACAACCGGGCCGGCGTCGAAAGGGTCATGGGCTTCTGCGAACAAGAAGAGTACGACGAATTCCTGCGAGTTACGCCGTTGGTGGAAGGGATGTGGGCCAATTCGGGAATCCGCATCATCAAACTCTACTTTTCCGTGAGTCGAATTGAACAGGAACGTCGATTCAAGCGCCGCCAGAGGGACCCTCTCAAGCAGTGGAAGTTGAGCCCCGTCGACCTCGCTTCGTACCATCGGTGGGACGATTACACCGAGGCGAAACTTGCGATGTTCTACCACACGCACACGGATTTCGCGCCTTGGTACGTCATCAAATCGGACGACAAGATGCGGGCGAGGATCAACTCGATCCGTCACGTCCTCGACGTGCTGCCTTATCACGGCAAGGACCGCAACGTGGTCTACGAGGCGGATCCTTGGATCATTGCGAGCGCCGATGAAGTGTTCGACGTGAAAGGAAAGCCCAGCATGGCGTCGCTCGGTAACGGTGCCGCGGTGACCAAAGAACTGGCCGAGGCTACAACCTGAGCACCTTCTCGGCAACTTCACACAAAAATCGAGTTGCCGCAATAGCCAACAGGTTCTATGCCCCGCTGTCTACTGGGCAGTGAAACCGCCGTCGATCACAAGGCACGTGCCGGTGATGAAGGAAGCCTCGTCCGACGCCAAAAATAGAATTCCCCTCGCGATCTCGATTGGTTGCGCAAATCGACCGATCGGATGCATCGCAACGATCTGATCGTAGATCTCCGGATTTTCCCTTGTTGCGCGCGTCATGTCTGTGTTTGTGAACGCCGGACATACCGCGTTAACTCGGATGTTCGACTTGGCAAGTCCGATAGCCATATCTCGAGTGGCGTTCACCACTCCGCCTTTGGAATGCGGATACGGATTGAAACCGTCGGTTATGAATGCCGGATAGCCGATGAGACCGCGGATCGACGCAATGTTGACAACGGCGCCTCCACCCTGCTCTTTCATCTGTTCTACCGCGTGACGGGTCATCAAAACCGTGCCTTTGAGGTTCACGTCAATGACGAATTGCCAACGTTCCTCGTAGGTCATGTCCATCGCGCTCCGCGATCCCACACCCGCGCTATTCACCAATATGTCAACGCTGCCAAATCGGTCAACTGCAGCATCGACAGCGGCTGCGCAGCTGTCGTCATCGGTCACATCCACTTGGATCGCGGTCGCAGTTCCCCCGGTTTCGTTGATCTCAGCCGCGACTCGTTCGGCACCGTCGGCGTTCAAGTCGGCTATCGCAACCTCTGCACCTTCATCGACGAATAACCTCGCCCCCGCTTCACCGATGCCGTTTCCGCCTCCAGTTATCAGCGCTACCTTTCCATCTAATCGACCCAATGCAATTGCCTCCGTCGTTTCTCGATCCGAAATCGTTAGGTAGGTCTGTCGACTAACCTGCGGTGTAACCCCCGTCTACGGGCAGCATCGACGCGGTGACGAACGATGACTCGTCCGAAGCCAAGTAAAGGGCGGCATATGCGATCTCAATCGGTTCGCCGAGCCTCCCCATAGGGTGCAGCGATTCAAGACGCAACCGCGTATCGTCATCGTCGGTCAGCGACTTCGTCAGAGCCGTGTAGGTAAACCCAGGACAAAGGGCGTTTACACGTACTCCCTGTTTGGCGAAAGCGACGCCCATGTCGCGGGTCATCTGGACCACGCCACCCTTGGAGTGCGGATACGGGTTGAACCCATCGCTCATGCCCTCGGAATAGCCAACCAATCCGATGATAGAAGCCAAATTCACGATCGAGCCGTACTGGTTTTCGAGCATGAACTTTAATGCCGCATGCGACATCAGCATCGTACCTTTCAAATTCACGTCGATTACCCAGTCCCACCTCTTTTCGAAATCCCAATCGAGTGGCGCTTTACGCGGGGTGACTCCGGCGCTGTTCACCAAGACGTCCAACCCTTCGAAACGATGGAGTACTTCTCCGACCAACAGATTGCACTCGAGTTTGCTGGTCACATCTACTTTGCCAGCGTCGGCGGCTCCGCCGCGTTGGTTGATGCGTTCGGAAACCGCCTGCGCCGCCTCCAATTCGAGATCTGCACAGAAAACGTTAGCGCCTTCGGCACTGAATAGTTCCGCGCACGCCGCACCGATACCCGAGCCTGCGCCCGTGATCAATGCCGTCCTTCCTTCGAGCCTGCCCATTTTCGCTCCGTTCGTCGATTTTCGATCAGCGTCAGCAATTTTGAGTCTGGTTGTTGCTGCCAGTTCGTGGCTAACTATCGGACCTATGTTTGCTAGCATCAGTCTATACGGGTAGCGTAAGAGCAGAGTCGTGACTACAGTAGACGAAAATACGAACTCAGCCATCTCACGTATTGAGGTTTCGGAGTTCGAAACTCGATTCGCGGAGACTATGCACAAGGTTGTGGTTGAAGGTGAGGATCTCGTTATCACTGAAAACGGAACTCCAATATCGCGTCTCACAAAATATCGCTCAGTGGCCCACCCACCTAAACAAACCATGGTCTTTGGCCAACACCGAGATCAGATCCACATACTCGGCGACATCGTCTCACCAATGCCAGTTGACTGGTACGGGAAGGACAACGAGGATGAGGATCTGTATTGATCCTTCTCGATACTCACGCGTTGCTCTGGTTCGACCGCGGCGATGAAAGGTTAGGCCCCAGAACGCGTAATCTGATCGACGAGGGATTGCGGTTGGGCGAGGTCGCAATTTCAACGATATCCATATGGGAAATCGGAATGCTGATTTCCAAAGGTAGGGTCCGATTGGATCTTGACTTGATCGTATGGAGATCAATTCTCAGGGACCAAGGATTAATTGAGGTCTCCGTAACCGCGGACATAGCCGAACGCGCCGCCACATTGCAAGGCATGCATGGCGACCCAGCAGACAGAATCATTGTCGCCACCGCACAGGAAGATAATCAGCTCGTAACCGCTGACCGACACATCCTCGAATGGCGAGGTGACTTGTACAGAGTCAGCGCGACCGAATAAACGCGGTTATCCGAACTCTGCATTGTGCAGGCGATACAATCTCTTACGCTTGCGATGACCACTTCTCGACGCAGACACCGATCACGTCCAGATCAGACCGACGATCCTCAAATTGTTAGTGATCCTGTTCGATCAGAACAGCCGACACCGTCTGACCGTCCGGACGAATCCAGATCCATCGAAAACTCGGATGTCCAGTTCGCGGGCCCTCTACGCCGTCTCTATGCCTTCGCCATTGACGTTGGAATCCTGCTGATGGCGATCTTCGTCGTCGGGCCGATCTTTGGTACCAGTGAGGGCATCTTCAACATTTCGAACATTCAGACCGGCATCATCGACGTTTTCATATTTCTCGCCTACTTCATCGTCCCAACAGGGATTTTTGGGCGGACTATCGGCAAGTGGGTAGCCGGCATCTCGGTTGTTGATGAAGAAGGAAACAAACCCGGCGTAGCAGTTGCGATACCGCGCGAGGTAGTTGGAAGATTCGTCGCTACGATCACTTTTGGCATCGGCATCATATGGGTCGCGTTCGACAAAAACCATCAAGGATGGCACGACAAGATGGCAGGGACATACGTGGTCGTCATACCCAACAGCGGTGGTCCCGGGTTCTTGGCACGAATGTTTGCACCACGAGATGACGAAGGAAAATCTGATGAGCAACGACGGCGGCGCGTAGGTCGACCAACAGTCCGCCGCAAACGACGCAGCAATCGCAGGCGCGGCTGAAACCCGCCTTTCCCGCAGCGGAGAAAGTGATCGGCATGGCAATCTCAAAACTGGCACGACAACAGATGCAAGAGAGTTCGTGGATTCGTCGCATGTTTGAGGAAGGGATGGAACTCAAAACAATCCACGGCCCAGAAAACGTGTTCGACCTTTCATTGGGAAACCCGCTGTTGGAGCCACCGCCGGAGTTCAAACAAGCACTCGCAGATATCGCCAATGAACCCGGCATGGGTCTGCACCGGTACATGCCAAATCCGGGCTTCATTGAATCCCGTGCTGCCGTAGCCGAGGCGCTAACTGAAGAGTCCGGCACCGAGTTTCAAGCCACTGACATATTGATGACCGTGGGAGCCGCGGGAGCGATCAATGTTGCACTTCGCGCGCTGTTAGATCCGGGCGACGAGGTGATCATCATTGCGCCGTATTTCGCCGAGTACATCTTCTACGTTCAGCATGCGAACGGCGTTTATCGTGAGGCGCAGTCGGCACCGGATTTCATGCCCGACTTCGAGTCACTCTCTTCACAGATCAACGAACGCACCCGGGCTATCATCATCAACTCGCCGAACAACCCTTCCGGAGTGATCTATCCAGAATCGGTGATTGCGGAGATGGGGCGGGTGCTCCAAGCCGCTGAAGCGCGGTTCGGAACCGAGATCTACATCATCACGGATGAGCCGTATCGCAAACTCATCTACACAGATGCTCAATATCCGTTCGTATTCGAACACCATCCGCGTACGATCGTTGCGACGTCGCACTCGAAAGACCTCGGATTGGCGGGCGAACGGATCGGGTATCTGGCGTTAAACCCCGCCGACCCTGGACGCGTCGACTTGATGGATGCTTGCGTGTTTATGCTCCGGACGTTGGGGTTCGTGAACGCGCCCGCGATCATGCAACGTGTCGTAGCCAACCTCCAACGTTCGACCGTGGACATATCCGAATATCGTCGCAAACGCGACATAATCTACTCTGGCTTGACGAAAATTGGTTATCAAACAAATCGCCCTGACGGCGGGTTCTACCTCTTCCCGAAGTCCCCGATGACCGACGATGTCGCGTTCGTCGAATTGTTGAAATCCAAGCTAGTTTTGGTGGTTCCGGGCATCGGATTCGGCATGGGAGGATACTTCCGAGCGTCATACTGCGTGGATGATGCGGTTCTTCACGGTTCGCTCGACGGATTCTCTGAAGCTTTCGATGAATCCAGCGCCTAGAAATAGAATCAGTTCCCATGCTTAAGACTAACCTTGCCACTTTCACCCGAACCGTGTTTCTATCGATGCTCGGCGCGGCGTTCGGGGTGTTCGCGTTTGCGTGCAGCAACGACGCAGAGCCCACGGCGATCGTGTTACCCACCGCCACACCAGGAGCGATGTCGATCACGCCGACTCCTACGATCGTCCAGGACGAAGACGACGGTCAGGTTCAAGTCGGATTCCACATCGGATTGCAAGGATTTGGACAGCAGGGAGCCGGAGTTCTCACGCAAACTGAACGAGGGATGAGCGTAAAACTAACCGTTTTGCCGGCGCCCGGTACGATCCAACAGGTGAGCATCCGCGCGGGCAATTGCGAAAATTGGCAAGATCTAAGCCAATTCAGTTGGGTCGCAACCCTCGATCCGGCCATCGGAGGCGTTTCGGAGACCGTAATGTCTAACCGTCACATCAGTACCATCCTTGACGGCAACCACTCGATTGCGGTTTCGATACCGGGAGGTACGTTCTCCCAAGTCGCGACGTGCGGTGACCTGCCCGACGCGACGCACCTCGACATCCCCGAGATTCTGGAGGGATAGTTCCAATCGGCAGCCGGATAGGCGACGGCCTACAGCCAGTTCAGCGGCTCTTTCAATCCCGAACCGGTGACAGGTACGACGACTCTAGCGTCGTGGCCGATGCAACCGTTGCGAACCAGCTGTTCGAGTCCCGCAAACGCGGCTGCCGACGTGACCTCGCAAAAAACGCCGGCTTCTTCGGCTAAGCGCCTTTGCCACTTCAACATCGACGCGTCTGTAACCGCAACCGCGGAGCCGCCGGAAGCAACCACCGCACGCGCCGCTTGCACAACACGCGGAGGCATGCTCACGGAGATACCAGACGCCACAGTCGGACCCGCTTCGTCAGCGTCCCATCGGTTGCCTTGGATCGTCCGAATTAGAGGCTGAACCGCTTCCGATTGCACACAGTGGATGCGCGGTCGATCAGCGTCGTGGTAGCCGGCATAGCTTCCGATCAATAGCGCGCCGTTGCCCGCGGGCGCCACGATGTCTGTCGCGTCGAATCCGGCTAGTTGAATCTCCGACACCATCGATTTGACGCCTTCTGCGAACCACGGGCTCAATGCGTGCGACAGATACGGGGTGCCATGCTCTTCGGCGAATTCTGCAGCCGCATCGGTGGCCGCCTGCCTTGGGCCATCGATCAAGTGCAACTCTGCACCGAATATCCGTATCTGGTCCAACTTGCCAGCCGCCGCTGTCGATGGCGCAAAAATATGGGCTTTGATTCCGGCGCGCGCGGCGTACGCAGACATAGAAGCCCCGGCGTTGCCAGAGGAGTCTTCTACAAACTCACCTATGCCCTCCTCTGCCGCGGCCGAAATCAAAACTGCGCTGCCTCGATCTTTGAACGATCCTGTAGGCGAACAGAACTCCAACTTGGCAGCTAATTTGGAAACGCCGATGCTTTTCGCCAAACCATCCAACAACACCAAAGGCGTGTTGCCTTGTCCGAGGTCTGCAGATAACGCATTCGATGCTAGCGGTAATCCACCTACCGCGTCAGAAGCGTTGAAATACCGGATATCGTAGATTCCGCCGAATTCGCTGTACACCTGCCTAACCGACGGACTGTCCGCGACGGCTCCAGACTTGGCGCAGACCAGTTCGAACCGATCCGAACGAGCCTTGATTACATCGGCCAACATTCTCCCTCAGGCAGGTCTAGTCTGAAACGTCGGAACCGTTACTCGGTTCAAAAACGGTCAATCCGACGCCATCTCGAGCATTTCCCCGGCTGACCGCCACAGCACCACCGTCCGAGCGCCAACATGATGATCCGGCGAGAGATGAATCGTCGCCAAACTCGATGATGTTCATGCCACCTGCGACGTTGTTCACAATCGTCACATCGTGTCCGATGTTCCGGAGCGAATCGGCGGTTTCTGAACTGAACTCCTGCTCCAACTCTACTTCTTGACCTTGGGTAAACATCCGGGGGGCCTCTACGGCTTCTTGCGCGGTCATACCGTGATCGATGATGTTCACAATCGCCTGCGCTACCGAAGTCCATATGCGAATTCCACCGGGCAGTCCCAAGGCGAACGCGGGTCTTGATCCTTTGTACGCGATTACGGGCGCCATGCTGCTCGCTACGCGTTTCATTGGTTCTACAGAGTTGGCCTGGTAAGGATGGGGATCGAAATTCGCCATCGTGTTGTCGAGCAACACGCCGGTTCCTGGGACGACCACCTTCGAGCCAAAGATGTGATTGATGGTCTGCGTGGCCGCGACTACATTGCCTTCTCGGTCCGCAGTTGTGACGTGCGATGTGTTGTCCGATTCAGCCAGTTTGGGGGTCGGCAACTCAGGCATGACGGTGTTCGGCAAAATCTGGCTCATCAACTCCCGGGCGTGGAAATCGGACAGCAAACGATCATAGGGAATCTCTGCGAATTCAGGATCAGTCAGGTAACGATTTCGATCAGCGAAGACCAACTGCATCGCCTCCGCCATCAAATGAATGGTCGCGCTACGACCAAAGCCCATTCCACCGATATCCCGGAGCTGCATCACATTTAAGAACTCGATCAGGTGCAAACCGCCGGCCGAGGAAGGCGTCGGACCCGTCACTGTGTATCCGCGATACGAGCCAACGACCGGGTCGGCCCGACGGACTCTGTATCCGGTTAGGTCCGCCATCGTGATGATGCCGCCATTGGATCGCGAATAGCGAACAATCTCATGACCGAGTTCGCCACCGTAGAGATAACCCGGCCCATCTAATGCGATCCGTTTCAAGGTGCTGGCGAGGTCTCGCTGGACAACCAGGTCGCCAGGACTCGGTACCCGGCCTTGCGGCATGAAGATACTTGCGCTGGCACTGAAACGCCTTAGTGCGTCAGAGTTGTCTTCAACGAATTTGCAGTAGTGTTCGCTGGCTCGGAACCCGAATTCGGCGTGACTAATCGCCGGCGCCATGACTTCTGGTAGCGAGAGATTTCCAAATTCGGCCTGTAACTCGCACCACGCTTTCAACGCGCCGGGCACTCCTGAAGCCAATACCCCGGTCTGATTGAGGTCGCCGCGCGCCCTCATATAGTTTGGCCACTGGTCGGAAACCGGTGTGAACATGTCGATAGTCGCAGCGGCCGGAGCTTGCGAGTAGTTGTCGATAGCGATCCGCCTCCCGTCGGCGAGTCGGATATTCATGAACCCGGCGCCGTAGATGCCCATCTTCATCGGTTCAACGACAGACAACGCGAACATCGTCGCCACCGCGGCATCGATTGCATTGCCACCGGCGGTCATGATTTCGGCGCCCGCAGCAGATCCGAGCGCGTGCGTAGATGTCACGACACCGTCGTATCCCACGACGGGCCGATTCTCAGGGGTAAACGCTACTGGCGCTCTCTCGCGCCAGCGCTGCGAAGTTAGCATACCGGCTGGCATCCGACGTGTTTTGCCCTCAAATATCGGTTTTCGGCGTATGTGGTGACCGTCAGATCAGGTCAACCTTGTTGATAGTAATACGCTAGACATGCGACTCTGACGCGATTTGCGCATCAAGCGATAATGGAGATTAGCTACCGTTGGAAACACGATGATGCAAATCAAGTTCCCGCGAGCATACAAGGGAAACCAATAAGGAGCGGATATGCCAATAATCACCGTCGAAGGCCGAGTAGGAGCAGGCGCACCCGATCTCGGGCGGCTTGTGGCACGTGAGCTGGAAATCGACTTTGTCGACCGTTTGCTGCTTGCCCAGATCGCTCGCCGGGTCAACGCCACGATGCGGGCCCTTGTAGACCAAGAGCGTCGTGTGCCTTCATTGGTGAACCGAATGGCGCTACGCGTCCAACGCGTCCTCGAACGCTCCGCGGTCGCTGGCATGGGAGGCGACCCGTACTTCGGGCCGGGCGTCGAAGACCTCATTTCGCGTCAATACAGCGAATACGAGGAGGAACCCCACACCACCGCCGAAGAGGTCGATGACGAACGTTTCATTGCGACGACTCGCGAAGTCATTGAAGACGTCGCCGAACAAGGCAACATCGTGATCCTGTCCCGTGGCGGCGCAGCGATACTGCGGGATCGGACCGACGTTCTCCGCGTCGGCGTCGTCGGACGTATGGAAGATCGGGCGTCCAGAGTAGCGGAACGCGAAAATATCTCCATGGACGAAGCACGAGAATTCATCACTCATTCCGACACCGCGCAACACCGTTACTTCGAAAAAGCCTTCGGTTCAAGCCCTATCGACCCCTTCCTCTACCACTTCATGTTCAACACGTCCGACGTCACAATCGAATACGCAGCACGAGCAACCGTCATCGCCGCTAGTTCGCTAGATGACGATGGCGTACTCTAACCATCGTCCCCATCGCGAAGAGTGAGGGGACGCGAACGAGCAAAGCGATGGTCGCAGGGGATGCCCGGGGGTAATTTACCGGCTCAAAGCACATCATCGTCTAGAATCAACACACACAACGAATTCATCCCAGAACGTCACATCCCATGCCACAACGCAACCGAAATCGACGACGAAGCGGACGCCGCCCCAATGTGTTCGTTCAGACGGAGCGTCCGTCCGGGCGTCGTGAATCCGAGGACGAGGATGAAACCCAAGCAGTGGTTGAACCCTCTCCGGTGCTAGCTGCTACCAGTGCAGTGGTCGACAGGCAACGCCCCGCTGGTGCCCGACGCACTCAACGAACCCGTTCGGAAGTCTACGCTCGAACGTTTCCGCGCGAAATCAGGAAAATGGGCATCCTAGCCGCCGGCATCGTAGTCGCGCTAACCGTCTTCACCATCGTTTTGTAGCCAACGCCGCCCCTTTCGCCGTGCGAAAAGGGACGCGAGCAAACGAAACGACGCTCGCAGGAGTTGCCCGAAGCATCTCTTGCAATCTCACTATTTCCAATTAGTGTCTGTTGGGACCGTATACGGGCCGCATCCTTACGAATTTCAACCCGCTACAATTCACTCGATCTCCAACCCTTACGAACCAGTTATGCCCCTTGCCGCGCTCGCAATCGCGGCGCTGATTGCTCTCACTGGAACGTTTTTCATAGCCCCGGAGCAATCACGTGCCCAAACCGTCGAAATCTCGCCAATTCTCACCATGACGCTCAGCGGCGGTTCCGGTACAGGCACTGGCGACGAAGGCCCAGACCGCCTCACTAGAGACAAGATCGAAATCACCGTAACCTCCGACGAACCATTGCAGGAACCGCCGAGTATTTCCGTCGTCTGCAACGACATTCGATGGATTGAAACTGTTGGCGGCGAAATTGTTGAACGCAACATCGATGACTTCATCGCCAATCGATCCGGCCAACTCAACGAAGTCCAATCCGCTAACTTTAACTATCGTTGCGGCGAACACGAGAACGACATCACCCTAGAAACACACGCAATGACCGCCACTGGCACCATGTCATGGACATACCAGTGGCGCAACTCAACCGAAGCACCCCACAAACTCAACGACGGCCTCCTAACCGCCGTCGCACACGCCCGCGACCAGCCTCAATACCCAAACCACGACAGATCGCAAGTCGGAAAGTGGAACACTGCAACCGCGAACTTCACTCTTGACACCACATTCAAATCGCCGTTGGAACCCGGTGGCGGTTATTTTTACCCGGCTAATGGTTCAAAAACTCTCGAACCACACCTTGGAGTAACGGTCAAATTCACTGAACCGACTGCCGTGACTCTGCAATCGTTTCGGGTCGACGGCGTTAGTCGGCTTGACGAAATCCAACTCATCGAAGGATATTGGTACTCGAACGCATTCAGTTTTTGGTCTCCCAATCTAAACATTGGAGCTCACGTGGTTGAGGTGTCCGCTTTGGATGCAGCGGGCAACACGGTCACGTTCGAAACACGATTCGAGTCGGCTCTCAGACCACCCTTCATCCTTCGACTACAACCCGGATGGAATGCGATCTCGTTCCCGGCACGCCCGGTGGACAATGAGATCGAAGCGATTTTCACCGACCCGGCGATCCGATTTGTCGTGCGATGGCTCCCGTTCGTTGGAGACGACGGACACGGACCATGGCTCTGGTCAGTACGTCTGCAAGGCGAATGGAAAACTCTCATGCGCGACGACTACGAGCACTACGAGAGTGGAGTAGATTTGCTATTCGGGTTGTGGGTCTATTCCGAAGATGCGGTCTCACAACCCGTACGTCTTTCTGCTGTTTCTGATAATTGTGTCGGCACGGGATTCCCTCGAGGCTGGGTCTTCCGGAGCGTCGTTGACTGGGACGACGACCAGATTGAGGATCATTTCGGTCAAGAATTAAGTGAAGAAGGCGACGCGGTCACGGCACATCGTTTCCTCGGCATCTACGCCTCCGACCCCGCGTATCGCTGGGACGCCCAAAACCAACGCTCCATCGTCCTGCGGCCCGACGACCCGGTCAGAATCGGCGAAGCGATCTGGGTTTACTACTTTAGTCGAGCCAAAACTGGATCCTGGGCAAGCTGTCCTTGATGGCCACATCATCCCCGTAAAATCAACTTATTCCCATGTCCAATGCGCCAACAACCGACTCCCCTACCCGCGCCGACCTCTTCGCTGAACGCCTCGCCGCTGTTCCCCGCGAGCCCGGCGTCTACACGATGCGCGGGAAAAGCGGACAGATACTCTATGTCGGCAAGTCTGTCAGCCTCAGAAACCGTCTCCGTTCTTACTTCTCCAACGAAACCAAACTGCGCGGTAAGACCAAGCGGCTCGTCGAGCAGGTTCGCGACTTCGACTACATCGTCGCGGAGTCTGAGCGTGAGGCACTGCTGCTCGAAAATTCGTTGATCAAGCAGCACAAACCTCGCTTCAACGCTCGGCTGAAGGACGACAAGACGTATCCGTATATCAAGGTGGATCTTGAGGACGAGTTCCCTCGTGTTTATTTCACTCGACGGCGCTCGAAGCGGGATGGTGCTAGGTATTTCGGGCCGTATGCCTCTGCGTACTCGGTGCGAACCACACTCGATCTGCTCAAAAAACTGTTCCCCTACCGGTCTTGCACGATGAAGATCACGGGCGAGGAGGAGCGGCCGTGTTTGGAGTACCACATCAAGCGATGCGTCGCGCCCTGCACCGGATACGCGGACAAGCAGGAGTACGACAAGGTCATCGAACAGGTCATCACATTCTTACAAGGCGACACCAACAAGGTCGTCGTCGAACTCCAAGAGGCGATGTCTGAGGCGGCTGAGAACCTCGAGTTTGAACGTGCTGCTGCACTTCGCGACCGTTTGAATGCGATGAAGATCGTGTACGAGGACCAAAAGGTTGTGGGCATCGGTCAGGAGGACATGGATGTGATCGCGTGTGAAAAAGGCAGCGACGAGGCGTGGATCGATGTCTTCTTCATTCGGCGTGGCAGCATGGTCGGGCGTGACAACTTCATCATGGCTGGCACTTACGACGATAGCGATTCCCATGTCATCACCAAGTTCATCGAACAGTTCTATATCGCCGGCAACCCGCACATGCCGCGCCGTATCCTGACTCACGCGGAACCTGAGGACGCGCAGATACTTCAAGAGCTTCTGACCGAAAACCGGGGTGCGAAGATGGAGATCAACATCCCGCAGCGCGGTGCGAAACGGAAGCTGGTGGATATGGCTCGTGAGAACGCCGTACAGGGGCTTGCGCAGCTGAAATTGAAGTGGCAGTCCAACTCGGACCTGATGGGGCGTGCTTTGGACGATTTGCAGGAAGCGCTGAGCCTTCCTGCCCGTCCTTTCCGTATCGAGTGTTACGACATCTCGCACATCCAAGGGACATCGTCTGTGGCGGCGATGTCAGTGTTCGAGAACGGTGCGCCTGCGACTTCGCAATATCGGCGTTTCAAGATCAACACGGTTGACGGAAACGACGATTTTGCATCGATGCGTGAGGTTTTGACGCGGCGATTCAAGCGTTTGAACTCGGCTCGTGAAAGGGCTGCGAAAGATTCGGACCCTACGAAACCGGGTGATTCTTTTGGGATTACGCCGGATTTGGTGCTGATAGACGGTGGGAAGGGCCAGCTTTCGTCGGCTTTGGCGACGATGCTGCACCTTGGGGTAGCGGACATTCCGCTGGCTTCTATAGCGAAGAAGGAAGAGGAACTCTACACGCCGGACAGTTCGGAGCCGATACGTTTGCCGCGGAATGCGCCTTCGTTGTTTGTGTTGCAGCAGGTTCGGGATGAGGCGCATCGGTTCGCGATTACTTATCACCGGAAGACCCGGGGGCGGACCTCGTTGAAGTCGGCGTTAGACCTTGTGCCTGGTATTGGGCCGTCTCGGAAGCGTGCTTTGATGCGGCGTTTCGGGAGTGTGAAGGCTATTCGGGAGGCTTCGGAGTTAGATCTGGCTTCGACGCCGGGTATGACGCAGCGTCTGGCTGAGAAGGTCAAGGATTATCTGTGATTGTTTCGTCGATCAGGCGGTTGCGGCGCGTCTCGAGGGTACCGATTAGGACGTCGAGATTTTCTACGGTTTCGCGCATTCGGAGTGCGCCGTCGTCGTAGCGGAATTCGACCCAGCCGGGAGGTAGAGCGGCGGCATTTCGGATGTCGGCGGCGGATTGGAATTGAAGCGGTCCATCGCCATTGGGATCTGATTCTGGGTCGAGAAATCCCCTAATGCCTCCGAATATACGCTCAACCATTGCCACTCGGCGCGTCACATCGTCCATTTCGGCGCCGGTGATTTCTTGCAGGGTGACTGCCAATACGTTCTGATCAACGCTTGAATCGCCGATCTTTTCGTGAATTTCGTTGAAGAGGGGAACGGAGGCGGCTAGGCTGCGCATGAGTTCGATTTCGCGGTGGATATCGTCGCAATTTGCGATCTGAGCGCCTTGATCCGTTAGTGAGATTAGGCTGCGGCCTGTGGCTAGTCCCCACATCCTCAATGCGCTGACTCGGGCACCGAAAGCACCTCCGGTAGGTGACATGCCCAAAACGATGGCGAGGCCGTCTCTGCGGACTTCGCCGCCGAGATGTTCGTGGATGCGCCGGGCGAGGTCCACAGATTCGTCGAGAGGTATTTCGGGGAATTCGCGTTGTCCGAGTTTTGCCATAACTTGCTTGTTGCAGCGGCAGGTTTCCAGCATTTTACGGCAAGTTCCGGCAGGTTTGGCGCTTCTAGCCGCGAACTTGCCGCGTTTGCGGCAGTTTCGCGGCAAGTTTTGTTTTTGACGAAGTTTAATGCTTTTTGATCGCGTGTTCGCGGGTGAAATCGGTGGTCATGGGAGCTTCGCCGTGGTGACGGGAGCGGCGAATCGATTGCGTGGCCGGCACTCGAGATCGCATTCGCGTCGCGTGTGACGCCGGTGGTCTGTGTCGCGGGATTCGTCGACGTTACGCGTTACCGGCGTGCCCTCTCGACCTGTCGTGACCATCGAACGTTGGCCTTGGCGCGGGGAGGTCGAGAGTGTGACGTTGAGGGGATGGTCGGGGGTGATTCGAGGGTGTTGAAATTCGTCGACGAGTCCGCGTCAATAGCGAGGATGCCGTCGGAGCGAATCGGTTAGGAATTGGTTGGGTATTGTTTGGTTATTGGTCGGGTATCGGTTGGGTAGTCGTTTCGACTAGGTGCGGATCGATGGTTGTGTTTCCCGCGTAAAATGTCGGTCGCAGCGGCCGACGTTGAGGGCCATTTTTGATGGGAAATGGTTGGTGTTGTTGCGTATCTGCGAGGGATCATGGACGTGAATCGGTGTTTTTTTACGTAAAACTAAGATTTGACTTTTGTCGATTGGCGTCAAACAGGAAGCAAAGGTGACTAGAGGCGAATTTGAACGTAAAAAACGGCGGTGTTTTGGTGGGTGGATTTTGAACCGGGATGGGCAGGATAGGAATGATGGGCTTTGATGGGGTTGGTTGGTGGGTTTTTTGGCTGGGATTGGAGTGGTGGTTGTTTGGTTGGTAGGGGCAGGTTTGAAACCTGTCGGTGCGGGTTCGGGGTGCAGCGTGGGTGTCTTCTGCCGCGCCCCCTTTGTCCTTCGGACATTTCCCCCGCGGAGCGGGGGAAACCCGGATCGTTCGGAGATTTACACAGCGGGTGGGGGAAGCCTACTGTCCGGCTGCCCTCGGGCATACCCCTGCGTTCGCTTCGCTCCGCGTCCCCTTTCGCTGAGCGAAAGGGGACATTTGCACATTTCCTCCGCGGGCGGGCAAACCGGATGGTCTGCGGTTGGCGATGAGGGAGATTGAGGGTTTAGTTTTGGTCTTCGTTGGTGCTGGCGCCGCCCATGACGTTGCCGATGCCGGACATTAGTTTGGTCATCTCCATTGGTAGGACGAATTTGGTGGATTCGCCGGCTGCCATCTCTTTGAGGGCGTCCATGTATTGGAGTGTCATGGTGTTGCCGCCGAGGCCGGTGGCGGTGTCTTGGATTCGTTGCAGTGCGTCGGCGAAGCCGTTGGCTCGGAGAACGGCGGCTTGCTGGTCGCCCTCGGCTTTTAGGATCTCGGCTTGTTTGTCGCCTTCGGCTCGAAGGATTTCGGACTGCTTATGCCCTTCTGCGACGGTGATGTCGGCTTGTTTCTGGCCGTCGGCTTCGAGGACCATTGAGCGTCGCATTCGCTCGGCGGACATCTGCCGTGTCATTGCGGCTTGGATGTCGGTCGGCGGTTCGATCTCTCGGATTTCGACGTTTGTGACCTTTATGCCCCATCGACCGGTTTCTTGATCGAGCCGGGTTCGGATGAGTTCGTTGATTCGTTCGCGTTGGGAAAGAACTTCGTCGAGGCTGATGTCGCCGACGACGGCTCGGAGTGTGGTGGTTGCTAGTCCTACGACGGCGGAGGTGTAGTGTTCGACTTCCAGCACTGCCCTTTCGGCTTGGTTGATGTCGACTCGCATGTAGACGAGGAAGTCGATGTCGATGGGAGCGTTGTCTTTGGTGATGTTGGTCTGTCGCGGGATCTCGAGGACTGCGGTTCGGGTGTCGACCTTTTGTGTCTGGTGGATGATGGGAATTGAGAATACGATGCCAGGTCCCATCATTCCTTCGAACTTGCCCAGTCGGAAACGCGCTACCCTTTCGTAGTCTCGGATGAAGTTGATGATTCCCATGTTTTTCTCCTTGCTTGTGTCTTAGGTTATCGCGGATTTTGAACTGGGATGGGCGGGATTGGAATGATGGGCTTTGATGGGGTTGGGTTGGTGGTGGTTGTTTGGTTGGTGGGCCCCTCCCTTTGGGCCCCATTCCCCCTCGCCCTAGCCCTCTCCCACGGAGGGGAGAGGGGATTGTTGGTAGTGGTTTGGTGTTGTTGTATTGATAGGGGGTGTGGTTGTTTAGTTGGTGGGTTTGAACTGGGATGGGCGGGATTGGAATGATGGGTTTTGATGGGGTTGGTTGGTGGGTTTTGTGGTTGGGATTGGAGGTGGTGGTTGTTTGGTTGGTGGGTTTTGAACTGGGATGGGCGGGATTGGAATGATGGGCTTTGATGGGGTTGGTTGGTGGGTTTTTCGGCTGGGATTGGTGGTGGTGGTTTGGTTGGTGGGTTTGAACTGGGATGGGCGGGATTGGGATGATGGGCTTTGATGGGGTTGGTTGGTGGTTTGGTTGGTGGTTTGGTTGGTGGTGCAGGTTTGAAACCTGCCGGTGCGGGTTCGGGGTGCAGCGTGGGTGTCGTCTGTCGCGCCCCCTTTGTCCTTCGGACATTTCCCCCGCAGAGCGGGGGGAACCCGGCCGCGCCGCCCCGGGCATACCCCTGCGTTCGCTTCGCTCCGCGTCCCCTTTGTCCTTCGGACATTTCCCCCGCGCAGCGGGGGAAAACCGAATCGTGCGAACATTTCCTCCGCGAGCGGGGGGAACCCGGATCGTGCGGACATTTCCTTCGTGAGCAGGGGAAACCCGGATCGTTCGGAGTTTCCGCCGAAGTTGTGGGAAAACGAGTTTATGGTTCGGCTGTTTGGTCTTGTCGTTGTTGTTCTACGACTAGGGTTACGCCTTCGATTTGGGTTACTTTTACGGTTTCGCCTTCGGGGATGGGGGTTCGATCGGAGGTGTGGGCTGTCCAGTGCTCTCCTGCTGCGTAGATTTCGCCTTCGGGGTCGAGCGTTTTCGTTACGAGCGCGGTTTGGCCGATTAGTAGTTGGGATGAGCCTGTTGGGATGTACGACTCTGATCCGGAGACTCTGCGCAGTTCGTAGATCATCCAGATGACGAATGCGAGTACGGCGACGCCGATGCCTGCTAGCAACCATCTGCTGACTTGGATCTGACCTCCGGGAAGTTCGGGTGCTTCGATGGATGGAAACGGGAATAGGAAGAGTCCACCCAATACGAGGGCGATTGCGCCTGCGATGCCGAAGAATCCGAACCCTGGTGTAACGAATATCTCGGCGGCGATCAGTGCTACGGCGAGGATGATGAGGACGACTCCGGCCCATTGGAATGGCAACTGTCCGACGCCGGCGAATCCGAGGACGAGCAGGACGATCCCGATGGTTCCGGGGATAAACGTTCCGAAGTTCCATAGTTCGACGATGAGTGCCAGACTGCCGAGAGAGATTAGTAGGAATGCGAGGTTCGGGTTTGCGATGGTGCTGAGGAATCGTTCCCAGACGCTGTATTGGCTGTTTTGGATGGTTGATTCGAGGAGGGCTTGTAACTCGATCGGTCCGGCGGCGGTTTCGACGGTTCTGCCTTCGGCCCAATGTAGTAGCTCGTCGAGATTATTGGCTACGACGTCGGCGATGCCGATTTCGACGGCTTCTTCGGCGGAGTATGCTTTGGCTTCGAAGACAGTAGCTTCCAAGGCTTCTACATTGCGTCCTCGCTTTTCGGCGATGCCTCGCAGTAGAGCCGCGGCGTCTTCATTTGCCTTGACTTGCAGAGTTTCGCCAAGATCTTCGCCCTGCCCTCCTACTACGGCGGCTGCGCCGATCTCGGTAACGGGAGCCATGGCGAGGATGTTTGCGGCGGCACCGATGAATGTTCCGGCGCTGGCGGCGTGGGAGCCGGAGGGTGAAACGTAGACGGCGATCGGGACGCGCGACTCGAGCATTGCGTTGACCATGCCGCGGGTGCTGTCGAGTAGTCCTCCGGGAGTGTCAAGGACGATGACGACGAGCGTGTATCTGCCCTGCGCTTGCCGGAGTTCTCGGACTAGGTAGCGTTCGGATACGGGATCGATGGCGCGATCGAGTTGGATGATGTAGACGCCGCTGGCGACGGAAAGTTGGGCTTGGGAGGGTTGGGCTGGTCCGAGGAGTGTGTAGAGGCCGACTAGGATCAGCAGGAGCCAGATGGCGATGCGTAGATGTCTGAACTGTGATTCGTGTGATTTCAATGATGGGCTTTGATTGGGTGTTGGTGGGTGGGTTTGAACCGGGATGGGCGGGATTGGAATGATGGGCTTTGATGGGTTTGGTTGGTGGGTTTGAACCGGGATGGGCGGGTTTGGGATGATGGGCTTTGATGGGGGTTGGTGGGTGGGTTGCCGCGGGTTGTGTGTGTGGTGGTTTGGTTGGTAGGCCCCTCCCTTTGGGCCCCATTCTCCCTCACCCTAACCCTCTCCCACGGAGGGGAGAGGGGATTGTTGGTAATGGTTTGGTGTTGTTGTATTGATAAGGGGTGTGGTGGTTTGGTTGGTGGGTGGGTTTGAACCGGGATGGGCGGGATTGGAATGATGGACTTTGATGGGGTTGGTGGGTGGGGTTGCCGCGGGTTGTGTGTGGTGGTTTGGTTGGTGGGCCCCTCCCTTTGGGCCCCGTTCCCCCTCACCCTAGCCCTCTCCCACGGAGGGGAGAGGGGATTGTTGGTAGTGGTTTGGTGTTGTTGTATTGATAAGGGGTGTGGTGGGTTGGTTGGTGGGGGCAGGTTTGAAACCTGCGCCTACGGTTCTAGGTGCAAGCGTGGGTGTCGTCTGTTGCGCTCCGTTTGTCCGTCTGCCGGGTCGTGGCCGTGGTTATTCTGCGCCCCCCCTTTGTCCTTCGGACATTTCCCCCGCGGAGCGGGGGAACCCGGCCGGCCCGGGCATACCCCTGCGTTCGCTTCGCTCCGCGTCCCCTTTCGCTGAGCGAAAGGGGACATTTGCATAATGCTCGTCATTCTGGCGAAACCCGGCCGCTTGAGGTACGCGAAGGGTGTGGTGTTCATGGGGGTTAATTGGGTGTGATGTATTGTACGGGGTAGGCGAAGGCTCGATCAGGAGTTTTGCGACTCCACTGCTCGATTTGGTCGATTACAGAGCCGCGGGACATGCGGTCGTTGGTCAGCAATAGACCAGTTAGTGGCAGCCTTACACGCACCCTGGCTTCTGCATAACCTTTCATAGTGGATGTATCGCGTGACAAGACCACGCGATCGGCTTGAACTGCCCACTCCAAAATCTCCGGATCAGGAGTTGCTGCCAGTCCAGCTTCTTGTGCCGTGATCAGGTCAACGTGCGGGTGTTTGGCACGTAAACCATTGATGATCTTTCCATCGAAGTTTTCGTCGGCGATGAACCTGATCACTCGCTTGATCCGCCGCTGTCCTCATCAATGGAGCTGTGCGATCCGTACTCACCCGCATCGTAACGCCGCTTGAACTCTTCATGCCATAGAGGTGCGGCAGTGGCGATCAAATCAACGTACTCATCGACCCAACTTCCTGCGCGACTGTGGTAGTAATCAACCACTGCTCGCATATCGTCCCTGTTCAATGATGGGAATGACGTGGCTAGATCGTCTGTGCTTTCTGAGTCACGAAGCGAGGCGATGAATGACGCTAGGTTGATGTTCGAGTTGCGAAACCTAACTGCGCGACCGCCATCCGTAATGCGCATCGGAATTTGATCAGAGATATCGGTGGGTACAAGCGCGCCTGCGCGATGTTCCATCTCTCGCCAATCGTTCGTAGTTGAAACTGTCTTAATGATCATTTGAGTTTCATGTTACACGCGGAGACTTTCGGGTTAGTCGCTGCCGGCGGCGCCTACTGTGCCGGCCCAGGCTCCTACTGCCATCATTCCGCCGTCTACGTTTACATACGATCCGGTCATGAATGAGGCTTTGTCGGAGGCTAGGAACAGCATGACGTTTGCGATGTCTTCGGGTTCGCCGATGCGTCCGATGGGGTGGGTTTTTGCGGAGTCGATGAGGCCTTGCTCGAGGTCGTCGCCGGTTCCTTCTAGGGCTTTCCAGACCATGGGGGTGTTGATGGTGCCGGGGTTTACGGAGAGGACTCGGATGTTGTCTTTTGCGAAGTCGATGGACATCTGCCGGGTGAGTGAGAGGTCGCCGCCTTTGCTGGCTGCGTATGCTGAGACGAATGGCATGGAGAGTAGGCCCTGCACGCTGGCGACTGAGATGATGACGCCTCCCCCGCGCTCTCGCATGGATGGTACGGAGTATTTTGCCATGAGGAAGCGGCTTCGTAGGTTGATGTTGATGATGCGTTCCCAAGCGTCTTCGGGGAGGTCGACGGCGTCGACGTATGAGGATGGGGGTTGAATGCCGACGTTGTTGATGACGATGTCGACGCCTCCGTATGCATCGATCGCGGCGTCGACGGTTTCGCGGCATCCTTCGATCGTTCCGGCGTCGGCTGAGACGTATTGTGCGGTAGCGCCCTGCCCTGTCAGCTCCGATTCGAGAGCTTCGCCGGCTTCGTCGTCGATGTCCATGATGGTGACGGAAGCTCCGGCTGCTGCGAAGCCTCTTGAGACGCCGCCTCCGATGCCGAGTGCTCCGCCGGTAACGATCACTGATTTGCCGTCGTATTCGCCCACTGTTGTATCTCCGTTTTTGGGTTTGAACTAGGATGGGCATGATTTTGAATGATGTGACGGATAGTTGCAAGTTTTTGGGTTCGGGTGTTTGAACCGGGATGGGCGGTGTTTTGAACCGGGATGGGCAGGATTGGAATGATGGACTTTGATGGTCGGGTGGTGGTTTGAACTGGGATGGGCGGGATTGGAGTGATGGACTTTGATGGGGTTGGGTGGTGGTTTGAACCGGGATGGGCAGGATTGGAATGATGGACTTTGATGGTCGGGTGGTGGTTTGAACCGGGATGGGCGGGATTGGAATGATGGACTTTGATGGTTGGGTGCTGGTTTGAACTGGGATGGGCGGGATTGGAGTGATGGGCTTTGATGGTCGGTTGGTGGGCCCCTCCCTTTGGGCCCCGTTGCCCCTCACCCTAGCCCTCTCCCACGGAGGGGAGAGGGGATTGTTGGTGGTGGTTTGGTGTTGTTGTATTGGTCGGTGGTTTGAACCGGGATGGGCGGGATTGGAATGATGGACTTTGATGGGCCCCTTGCCGCCCATTCACCCTCACCCGGGACCCCCTCTTAATCTCCCCCTGAAAGGGGGAGGGTTAAGGTTCGAGGGAGAGGGGATTGTTGGTAGTGGTTTGGTGTTGTTGTATTGGTTGGTGGGTTGAACCGGGATGGGCGGGATTGGAATGATGGGCTTTGATGGTCGGGTTCCTCTCCGTTGAGGGGGGGGAATGGCGCTCTTAAAGGGGACGGTGGGTGGTTGAGGATTGGGTGTGCTGGGTGTGACGGGTGTATCATGCAATGAACTCTAGCGATCTCCTGGCGGTTGATTTCTGGCCGCTGTCGTTTCTCGCACTTCTGCGAAATAGCCTTTGACCACTCGCACAGCGCATTCTCGGACTGAGCGAATCAAACCTTGGTCTTCGTTTAAGCACTACAACTTCTCCGTCATGTGGGCTGCGCAGGTCACGATGACGATGGCGATGACGTTGCGGTTGTTGTCGACGAGTCAGTGGATCTACGATGAGACGGGATCGGCGGCGCAGTTGGGGATACTGGGTGCGGTGCAGCTGTTGCAGATGCCGGTGGTGATTTACGGCGGTGCGCTTGCGGATGTGATGAACCGCAAGGTGTTGATGGCGATGACGCAGTCGGTTTCGTTCATCTCGCTTTTGGTTCTGACGTTGCTGGCTTTTAGCGAGATATTGGCGCCTTGGCATATCTGGGTGGTGACGGGTGTGACGGGTATGGTGAACATGCTTGGTAGTTCGGCGCGTCCGGCGATGTTGCCGCGGTGTGTGCCTCGGTCGCATCTGACGAACGCGGTGACGATCTCGACGTCTACGATGCAGGTTGCGGCGATTACGGTTCCGTTCCTGTTTGGTCCGCTGTACATCAATTTCGGTATCGCCCCTACCCTGCTGGTGACGACGGTGATCGCGGGTGCGAGTGTGATTTCGCCGCTGTTGATCCGGGCGTCGGGTGCGCCTGAGAGTGGCAGCGCAGGCGGCGTCAAGCTGAAGACGATCATCGAGGGCTTCCATTTCGTGCGGACGCACCCGATCTTGCCGGGGCTCTATTTGCTCGACATCGGCGTGACGATTGTGAGTTTCTACCGGATGCTTTTCCCGTTCTTCTCGCACGAGCTTTACGGTATGGGCGCGCAGGGCACGGCGATGTTGACGTCGGCGAACGCGCTGGGAGGTGTGTGCGGGAGCATGGTGGTGTTTATCACGGAACGCTGGCGGCGCAAGGGGATGATTGTTCTGGTGGCGACGTTAATATATGCGTTGCTGTTGTTCGCTTGGGGATTCAACCGTGTCGATCTTGTGGATAACCCGAACTTGACGTTGGGTCTGTTCGACCTGTCTTGGACGTTCAACTACATCTTTGCGATCGGGCTCGGTTTGGTGGCGTTGCTTGGGGGGACTGACGCGGTTGGCATGACGATGCGTCAGGCGTTAGTGCAGTTGACTGCGCCGGACAATATGTTGGGCCGGGCAAGCAGCGCTCATTCGTTCTCGGCGATGGGTGCGAACCATCTTGGTCAGATGGAGGTTTCGTTCGTTGGCGGGATTATTGGTGCTGGGAATGTGATTATCGTGGGTGGATTCGTCTCGGTCATCGTTGTGTTTGCGATATGGCGTTTGGTTCCGGGGATACGGAACTATCGGTATCGTCCGCAGCGGCAGCCGCGGGGTTGAGGGGTGGGTGTTGGCCACGCGCCTTCCCTCTGGGTCCCGGCTTTCGCCGGTACGACGGTGTAGATCGCAGTTTGGGTGGTACGCCCCGCACCGCCCCGGGCATCCCCTGCGTTCGCTTCGCTCCGCGTCCCCTTACGCTGCGCGAAGGGGACTGTGGACGTTCCGGCTGCTGAAGGGCTGGCTTTTGGTGGGATGGTGGCGATTGGTTAGCGGGGAACGAGTTTGAGGATTGGGCCTTTGAAGCGGAGGAAGTAGAGTTCGCGGTTGTTGTCGGTTCCGATTGATGCGATTTGGGGGTTGTCGTATTCGTGGTTTTCGGGGGCTATGGGTTTTATGGATGTGGTGCCTTGGGTCCAGTTTTCGGCGTCGATGACTCGGAAGTCGCCTTTGCAGAAATCGGTGTATGTATAGTAGCCGGACAGTGTCGGGATTTCGTAGCCGCGGTATACGTATCCGCTGACTACTGAGCAGTTGCCGGATCGGGGCGGGTAGTCTTCGATGGGCATCGTTATGCCTGTCATGTCGCAGTCTTTGCGGGGTTTGAAGCAGGCGTTGCCTTCCGTGCGGTTCCATCCGAAGTTGGTTCCGGCATCGGTGAGGGTGTTGACGACGTTGATCTCTTCGCGGTGGCTCTGCCCTACATCGCCGATCCATAAGTTGTCGGTTTCGGGATCGAACGACATGCGCCAGGGGTTTCGGAGTCCGTATGCCCATATTTCGTCGGGGATATCTGGGTCGTCGATGAAGGGGTTGTCGGGCGGGATTCGGTAGGGTTCGGCTTCGGACGATTGTGAGATGTCTAGTCGGATGATGGTGCCGAGGACGTTGGTGAGGTCTTGTCCGTTGCCTTGAGGGTCTGCGGCCGACCCGCCGTCGCCGAAGCCGAGGTATAGGTAGCCTTGGTTGTCGAAGATGATTTTGCCGCCGTTGTGGTTGGGAAACGGCTGGGTGAGTTCGTAGATGATGTGCTCGCTGCTCCAGTCGACGATGTATTCGTCGACGGTGAACCAGGAGAGGCGCGTGCTGCGGAAGCCTTGTTGGACGGAGTAGTACATCCAGACGCGGCCGTTGGTGTCGTAGTTGGGGTCTAGGGCTAGGGACAGGAGTCCTTCTTCGTTGGATGCACGGCTGACGCGTTCTTTGATGGAGAAGACGAGGATCGGGTCTCGTCGGGCGTCGAAGAATGCGCGATGAACCTGTCCGATTTGTTCAGCGATTAGTGCGGATTCGCCGTCGGGAAGGAATGCGATGTCGGTTGGGCGGTCCCATTCATAGCCGCCGAAGGCTTCGATGAATTGGAAGTCGTAGCGATCGAGCGCGTCGGTGGGTTCTGGCGTGGGGGTGCGTGTCGGGATTGACCTTTGAAAGGGCGCGAATGTTGCTGTAGGTGCGGCTGAAGGAGCGGCTGTGGTGCAGGCGATGAGGAGTGTTGCGGCGAGGAGTATGACCGCGAGAGAAGCCGTTATTGGTGACGTTTTCACTGACGACTTCCATACCGGGTTGGTGCGATACGCCGCCCTTCCGCCCCGTTCACCCTCACCCTAACCCTGTCCCATCGAGGGAGAGGGGATTTTCGCTACCACTGGACGTACATGGGCATGACTACGTGGGTGAAGCCTGGGTGGCTGGAGAGGCGGAAGACTGCTGGGCTGGAGGGGGTTGTTATTGAGAGGATCATTTTTTCGGACCCGGTGGGGGCGTCGTCTGATCCTTCGGTCTCGGTGGGGTTCGAGGTTCCGCCTTGCGAGTGGCCTACGAGTTCGTTAAGGAATCTGACGTTGAAGGCGATCTTGCCTTCTTCGCCTTCGAGGTCGATGTCGAGAGTTCCTTCGCTGTTGCCAAGGTCTTCTGCGTTGGCGGAGAGGGTTAGGCGGCCTTGGCCCTCGATGTCGGTGGCGACCATGCGTACGATGGCGCTGCCTTCTCTGGCGATGACTTGAGTGGATCTTGCCAAGTGTGCGATGCCTTCGAGGGAGATGGTCATCGTGGTGTCGGTGTTTTCGGGGACGAGGCTCTTGTAGTCGGGGTATGTGCCGGCGATGAGCTGGGTGATCATCTCGATCTCGTCGCCGATGCGGAACATGGCTTCGCCGCCGGTTTCGGAGACCATGATTTCGACGGTTGACGCAGTTCCGGCCATGAGTGCGGTCAACTCGGAGAGTGCTCTTGCCGGGATGAGGGCTTCGAAGCCTTCCTCGGCGGCTTCCATGAGTTGCGCGGTTTCGATAGAGAGTCGGAAGCCGTCGGCGGCGGCGAAAGTTGCTTTGTCGCCTTCGACCTCCATCTTGACGCCCGTTAGGACTGGTCTTGCGTCGTCGGATGCGGCGGAGAATACGGTGCGGTCGAGAGCGTTTCGCAGGATTCCGGAATCGACTCTGACTCGGTGTTTGGGTGAGACTTCTGGGAAAGGTGGGAAATCGTCTTTGGGTGCGCCGCGGAGACTGGTGTCTATGGTTGCGGGGCCATCGCCGCGTTGGGATGTGGTCTGGATGTTGGCTCCGTAAGGTTCGTCGGTGATTTCGATCTCGACGCGTCCGGTGTCGAAGCTGCTGATGGTATCGAGCAGAGGTCTTGCGGGGAGGGTTATGGCGCCGGTTTTTTCGATTTGTGCGCTGACCCAGGTTGTAATTGAGAGCTCGAGGTCCGTCGCAGAGAGCTTAACTCGAGCGTCTTCGGTTTCAACCAAGATGTTTTGAGTTATGGGGAGTGTGGCGCGTGTGGGCACTGCCCTACGCACAACTCGTAAACCGCGAGCCAAGTTATCTTGTATGCAAGTGATTTTCATTCCGATCAGTCCCGAAATCTGTTCATCTTCCAACTGAGTCTTGTAGAGACTCGCACATTCTAGAATCACGTCGATTCGCTCAAGTGGAACCAACTGGCGCGATCCGCTAAATCTTCGGTGTAATGATACAGCGTGGTTGGGTTTATCTTGAGTTCATGCGCAGTTCAAACGTGATTGGCCGATAATGCGACGCGATAGACGCGAAATTTCCCAATCTTCGTCGGTTGAACCTGTGCCGAGTGCGGATATGGGTTTTGCGACGTTGGATCTGGATCGTGAGCGTAGGACGGGATTTCCAGAGGTTGTGATGGGCGAGGGCAAATCCGTGGAGCAGGTTGCCCGCATCGCCAAACGCATCCACGACGCGTCTCGGGTGGTGTTGGTAACGCGTTCGAACCTGAACGCTTTCGAAGCGGTTGGGAAGCTAGTGCCATCGGCCCGATATTTAGCATCGTGTGGTGCGATCTGGGCTGATGATCGGGGCTTGGAAACCGAATTTGGTGGTGTTCTTGTGGTGTCGGCAGGGACGGCGGATATGTCGGTGGCTGACGAAGCGGAGATTGTCGCGAAGCTGATGCTGTGCGACGTGAAACGGATCAACGATGTCGGTGTAGCGGGGATTCACCGACTGTTGGCGCATGAGGAAGCTTTGCGGCGTGCTCGGGTGATCGTGGTGGTTGCGGGAATGGACGGGGCCCTGCCGAGCGTGGTCGCGGGACTTGTGAAAGCGCCGGTGATAGCGGTGCCGACGAGCAACGGGTTCGGGACGGGGGCGGATGGCTATGCGGCGATGCTCACGATGCTGAATTCGTGTGCGGCCGGGGTTTCGGTGGTTAATATCGACGGTGGTTTTTCAGCGGGTTATCAGGCGGCGCTGATTGCGCGGGTAGCTTCGTCCGCACCGTAGCCCTGCCCTATTGGATGCAGGTTTTCGCGCCTCCTGCCCCTCTGGATTCCGGCTTTCGCCGGAATGACGTGAGTTTTGCAATTGTCTCGCGGAGCGGGGGCAACTCTGCCGCCCTTCCGCCCCGGGCATACCCCTGCGTTCGCTTCGCTCCGCGTCCCCTTTCGCTGAGCGAAAGGGGACAACAGCTTCACTGATTGGCTTTGACGAAGGCTATTAGGTCGGCGAGTTCTTGGTCGGAGAGGTAGTCGAATGCCGGCATTACGTTGGTGAATCCTTCAACGATGAACGTTGATGGTTTGGTGATGGATTGGACCAGGTAGTCGTCGGCTTCTAGGTCGGTGCGGTCACCGGCTCGGGCGTATAGTCCTTGCCAGCCGGGGCCGACGATGACGTCGTCGGCTGTGGAGTGGCATGCGGCGCATCCTAACGAGGTGTGTAGCGCTTCGCCGCTTGTGGCGTCGCCTTCGGGAAGTTCGACTGGTTTTGCGAGTGCGGCAAGGTCAACGCCAGAGCCGCCAGCGAGTACGAGTTCGCGGGTGCCGGGAGGAGCCGGAGTGGGGTCGAACACGACCGCGGTGGCGGTTGGCTGTGCGACCTCGGTGCAACCGATTAGCAGAACGGATGCGAGTATCAGGAGGGTGAAAGTTAGAACCGCTGGGCGGTTAAGACGATTTTTTACGCGCTCAAACGAATGATCAGCGATACGCAATGCCGAGTTCTCCTGAGGTATGCTCTACCGACTCAACCAATTCTACGATAGGTTTGCGTTAGGGATTATGAACTGGGATGGGCAGGATTGGAATGATGGGCTTTGATGGGGGTGGTGGTTTGGTTTTGTGGCTGGGATTGAAGGTGGTGGTGGTTTGGTTGGTAGGGGCAGGTTTGAAACCTGGCCCTACGGGTTCGAGGCGCAGCGAGGATATCATCTGCCGCGCCCCCTTTGTCCTTCGGACATTTCCCCCGCGGAGAGGGGGCAACCTGGACGGCGGCCGCCCCGGGCATACCCCTGCGTTCGCTTCGCTCCGCGTCCCCTTTCGCTGAGCGAAAGGGGACATTTGCACAATACCCGTCATTCCGGCGAAAGCCTCCGTCATTGCGGTGAAGGCCTCCGTCATTCCGGCGAACGTGGGAATCCAGAGGCGTGGTGGGCGGCGCGGTTGCTTCGCGTTCTGTTTCGTGCTTCTGCCGCGTCGTAGTTGCTGTTCGCGCCCCCTTTGTCCTTCGGACATTTCCCTAGCTGAGCGGGGGTAACCCTGTCGCCCTCTCAGCCCCTGTCGTTCGCTTCGCTCTGCGTCTTTTTTTGCAAGCGAGGGAGGGTTTTATAGCACGTTGAGCATTGCTAGGAGTTGGTCGACGCCTGCTGAGTTTTGTTGGCGTTTTTGGCGGATTTGGGATAGGAGGTCGATTTCTTCAGGGGTCATGGTGTCGAATTCGTCGGGGTCGATGCCTCGCTGTTTGGCGCGGTTGATGACTTCGACGGCTTGGGTGTCGACGGCCGCGATGGATTCAGGGTTCATGTTTCGGCGTTTGGCTTGTCTGATGAATTCGAACCATTCGGTGCTGATATCGGTGAGTTCATCAAGGTCGGCGCCTGAGCTGCGCGCTTTGGCGATGAAGTCGGTTTCCTGTTTGGTGAGCGCGGCTATTTCGGCGTTTGAGACGCCTTCGCGTGTAAGTTTTGCGATCGAATCTAGGGTTTCGGAGTTGATCAAGTCGATCTGTTCGTCGGTCAGGCCGAGTCGTGCCAACCTGCGAAGAGCGACGATTTGGGAAGCGCTGAGTTCTGCGAGGTCGGAGGCGGGAATGCCCAACTCTTCTAGCCGCCGGAGTATTTTGCCGTCTTCGGGGTTTAGTTGTTCGATGTCATCGGCGGAGATTTCCGCCTCTAAAACGGCGTCGAGAAGCCTCGCGTCGTCTTGGGAAAGGATCCGAACCTCCTCGTCGAAGTAATGCGCCACCCTGCCGTAGTTGATGCTCAGTTTTGCCATCCAGTAGTTGACGGTTGCTTTTTGGACGCCGATTTCGCTTGCGATGCTGCTAACGGTGATTCCGGGTTCGTTGAGTTGCTGGCGCAAGACTTCGCGCAACGGTCCGCCGAGTATTCCTTCGGCGCGTTCGACCGCTGGAGTCGATCTAAGGAAGTTGACAGTAGTCATGGTTGGTTGTCACCTCGATGCGATGGCCGTGGCCAGAAGGCCTAGAAGGTTGGCGATTGATCGCATTTCGTTTGAACTAGTTTAGAGCATGTTCGATGCTGATTTCAATGGATTTCGCGACACCGACGATTCTTCTGAGATTTCTTTTGAATAAGTATAAACATAGACTCGACTTCGTTCGGCAGTATTTTGACGAAGTGTCGATAATGTGTTGTTGCTTGCTTTGGAATGGCTGGTGTTGAGTGTTTTGAGAGCTTGGCACTTTGTTTGAACAAGTATGAAAACGAGCGTTTCCGAGCTTACGGCAGATTTCGGCATGAAATATCGCACCAGGATGGGATCGATTCGGAGGGACGGTCAGGATGATGGTTTTGGTGGGAGATGATTTTTGATCGGAAGGTGTTTGTGTGTTGCGCGAGAGTGTGGATCGAAATAAGCGGGGCAGAGAGGGTCGAGATGGGTTTTGGTACCTGTGGGGTTAGAATCGACGGGCTATGGCGATTTGCAGGTTTGGCGCTACTGCCCTGCCCTCCTAGAGTGTTTCTCGATAAGGAATTGAGATTTGGGTTTCATCATTGATCTGATCGAGTCGGTTGAGCACTGGTTGCTGGATTTCAGCACCGAGGTTTACGAGCTGATGGGCTGGGGCGGCGTGGTTGCGTTGATGGCGTTGGAGAGCACCGCCTTTCCCCTACCGAGCGAGATCGTGATGCCGTTTGCCGGGTGGAGGTTGATACTTGACAAAGGTCTTGGAGTGGAGTGGGTGTTTCTAGCGGGATTCTGGGGAGCCGTTGGAAGCGTAATTGGATCGCTCGCGGAGTATTACATCTCGCGCGCTGGGGGACGTCCGTTGATCGAGCGGTACGGCAAGTATCTGTTGATAACTCGGAAGGACCTCGAACGTGCCGACTACTGGTTTACCAATCGGGGCGAGATCACGATACTGGTTGGACGGTTGGTGCCGGTGGTCAGGCATTTCATCTCGATACCAGCGGGCATAGCTAGGATGAACGTGATTAAGTTCAGCGTTTACACGTTCATCGGCGCCCTGCCCTGGTGCCTATTCCTAGCTTGGACGGGCTACCTGCTTGGCGACAACTACGACGCAGTGCGCGACTATACGCGTTCGTTTACGCTGCCGATTGTTGTCATCGGTTGCGCGTTGATGGTCTGGTTCCTGGTGCACCGGATTCGTGAGATACGTGCGGAGGATGGCATGGATGGGCAGGATAGGGAGGATTGACGGGGATTTTGAACTGGGATGGGCGGGATTGGAATGATGGACTGTGATGGTTGTTTGGTGGTGTTGCCGGGGGTTGGGGGGTGTGGTTGTTTGGTTGGCGGGCCCCGGTCCCCCTCACCCTGGCCCTCTCCCACGGTGGGGAGAGGGGATTGTTGGTAGTGGTTTGGTTGGTAGGGGCAGGTTTGAAACCTGCTCCTACGGGTTCGAGGTGCAAGCGCGGATGTCCTCTGCCGCGCACACGTGGTCCTTCGGTTATTTCCTCGGTGAGCGGTGGAAACGCCCCCTGCCCGCCCCGGGCATACCCCTGCGTTCGCTTCGCTCCGCGTCCCCTTTCGTTTTACGAAAGGGGACGTTTGCACAGGTTTCGTTAGAATTGGGTTACCATCGAACAGCGTTGGTGTACCTTGACGTTAGTATTCAGTGATTCCAAATCGAATGGCCGTACGCGTTGGCTTGACGTGCGGGTTAATGGTGTTGCGGTTAGGTGTGAGGATGGTTCGAGGGTGCTCGACGCGGTTGGTGAGGCTGGATTCGATGTCCCGACGTTGTGTTTTGATGAGCGGTTGGGTGCGCAGGGGACGTGTCGGATGTGTCTGGTGGAGGTAGAGGTGAACGGTCGTAAGGAGCAGGTTGCGTCTTGCACTGCGTTTGCGGAAGATGGGATGGGCGTTGCGACCCACACCGATGAGATTCGTGACTATCGGAAGACGCTGTTGGAGATGCTTTTGTCGGAGATGGCGTCGCCGAACGCGAACCCGTATTCGAACAAGGTGGGTCCGACCGAGTTTGACGAAGCGGTCGAAGAATATGATGCCCGATGGGATGCGTTTCCTAGACTGCGCCCGCGTGAAAAGGCGACCCACGATGAAAACCCGTTTATCCAACGGGATTACGACTACTGCATCGCGTGCTACCGATGCACGAACATTTGCAACGACTGGGAACAGGCGGCGGCGATCACGGTTGATGGGCGGGGTCAAGATTCGAGCATTTTCACGTTCTTCGGCAACGAGCTGATCGACTCCCCGTGCACTTTTTGCGGGCAGTGCATCAATACATGCCCGACTGGTGCGTTGACGGACCGCAAGGTGGTTTCACAAGACATCGCTGCGGATGAGGTTGACCGAACTCAGACGGTATGTCCGTATTGCGGAGTGGGTTGCGGGATCGAATTGTTGACCCACGGCGGCGAGATCATCGGTGCGGAGCCAGATTTCACGGCACCAAGTCGAGGCTCGCTTTGCGTGAAGGGTCAGTTTGCGTCTTGGGAGTTTGTTCGCAGCGAGGATAGACTGCGCCATCCTCTGATCAAACAGCCCGATGGCACGTTCCGCCGCGCTTCATGGGATGAAGCGTTGGACTTAGTTGCCACCAAGTTCATAGGCGCGATCGCCGATGAAGGTCCGGACTCGATTGTGTGCTGGGCATCGGCGCGGGTAGTGACCGAAGCAAACTATCTGATGCAGAAGTTCGCAAGGACTGCGATCGGCACGAATAATATCGACAACTGTTCCCGTACTTGACACGCTCCGTCGGTCGCCGGTCTGGCGGTCATGGTGGGAAGAGGAGCGATGTCGAACTCGATCGAGGAACTCGCGGGTAGTGACTTCCTTCTTGTTACGGGCTCGAACACGACTGAAGCTCATCCGGTGATCTCGTTGCGGATGAAGCGTGCGGTCAAGAATGGCGCGAAATTGGTTGTGGTCGATCCTCGGAAGATAGAGCTGACGAATTGGGCGACGCGGCATGTTCAGATCAAGGTTGGCACGGACATTCCGTTCTTCAACGCGGTTGCCAACGTGATCATCAATGAGGGATTGCACGACGACGAGTTCATTTCGCATCGCACGGAAGGGTTTGAGGCATTTGCGCGCCATGTGCAGTTGTACACGCCGGAATATTCGGCGAAGATCTGCGGTGTGACGGCTCAGGAGATAATCGATACGGCGCGCGAGTTCGCTGCGGCCGCGCCCAAGGCGGCGATCTGTTACACGCTCGGCATCACAGAACATTCATGCGGTTCGCACAACGTGCAGTCGCTTGGGAATCTGGGGCTTCTTTGCGGGACGTTGGGCGTGCCGAACGGTGGTGTGAACCCGCTGCGCGGTCAGAACAATGTTCAAGGCGCAGGCGATGCCGGTTGCATCCCGACCGATCTTCCCGGGTATCAGAAGATTGAGCGTCCGGGCATTCGCGCCATGTTCGAAGAGGCGTGGGACACCCCCCTACCGAAACGTCGTGGCATCACTAAGATCACTGCGATGGAGCAGATGATCATGGGCCGGGTCAAGGCGGTCTACGTGATGGGTGAGAATACAGTCGTGTCGGACCCGCACGCGAATCATGCGGAACACGCCCTCAAGTCGGTTGATTTCCTTGTTGTCCAAGACATTTTCCTGACCGAGACGGCGCAACTCGCTGACGTAGTGCTACCGGCGGCGGCATTCGCCGAATCTGAGGGGACGTTCGCCAATAGCGAGCGCAGAGTTCAGCGGGTACGCCCTGCCGTGGCGCCTCCGGGCGAGGCGAGGACCGACGTGGAGATACTGCTTTCGCTGTTCGAACGCATGGGCAAGCCGCAGGATATGGAGACGGCGAAGGACGTTTTCAACGACATGCGGAAGGTGACGCCGATTTACGGTGGTTTGTCGCATGAGAGGCTGGATCGCGAGGGGGGAATTCAATGGCCTTGCGGCGACGAGGATGATCCGGGCACGGAGTATCTGCACGGCGACGAGTTCTCGTCGGGTTTCCCGGGCTTTTTCGCGCCGGTGGACCACATTCCGCCTGCAGAGGAGCCGGATGATGAGTACCCGTGGCTATTGACGACAGGTCGGCGGCGTTCGACGTATCACACTGGCACTCAGACTGGACAAGCGAGCGGATTTCAACTGCTGGTGCCGCACGAGATGCTGGAGATGAACCCGATCGACGCTGAGGAGATGGGGTTTGTGGACGGCGATCTGTTGGACGTGGCTTCACGCCGCGGCAAGGTGACTGTGTCAGCGCGGGTCACGGAGCGGTCGCCTCGTGGATTGGTGTTTATGTCATTCGCGTTTCCGGAGATAACTCGGACGAACGATGTTACTTCGGACGCGTACGACTTCATTACGGAGACGCCGGAGTTCAAGGTGTGCGCGGTGAAGATCTCGAAGTCGGAGTATCAAGACGAGGAGTATCGTGTAGCGCAGCGTCGGATACGGCTAGCTGGTGAGGTTAAGCAGCCGACGGAGTTGATGCCGGTGAGTGGGCGGAATGGGAACCAACACACATGATATTTTATACATTTGTGCGTTTTTGTCACATTTTTCGTGTAAACTGGTTTTGAAGTCTAGGATTCGCCTCGGACGCTGATCGGAAACCGATGCGGGCGGATCGGTTCATTTCTGTTATGGCATCTCAGAGGACGCACATCGAAGAATCCACTCCCCTCCTGATGACCGTGGAGGCGCCAGATCGAGAGCCGTCGTATAACGTCCCCTCTGACGGTCAATCCTCTCCTTCGCAATCCACCCCGATGATGAACTGTGAGGACAATCTTCGGTTCATGTCCCGATTGCCAGACGAGTCGATGAAGCTGATCGTCACTTCGCCGCCATACAACGTTGGTAAGGAATACGAACACAAAACTTCACTCCATAACTACCTTGATTCACAAACCAGAGTGATCGCGGAATGTGTTCGCCTGCTCGATCCAAGAGGTTCAATCTGCTGGCAGGTAGGCAACTTCGTAGACAACGGCGAGGTGGTTCCGTTGGACGCTGTTTTATATCCCATCTTCAAGGAATTCGGGTTGAAGTTGCGTAACCGGATCGTCTGGCATTTCGAACACGGACTTCACTGCTCTAAGCGATTGTCGGGCCGGTACGAGACGATCAATTGGTGGACTAAGTCCGACGACTATGGATTCGACGTCGATCCTATTCGTGTCCCGTCGAAGTACCCGAACAAGCGTTACTTCAAGGGGCCGAACGTCGGAAAGTTGAGCGGCAATCCGAAAGGGAAGAATCCGGGCGATGTCTGGGTTTTCCCAAATGTGAAACACAATCACGTCGAGAAAACGATTCATCCGTGCCAATTCCCTGTTGAGCTCGTTGAACGGCTTGTATTGTCGATGACTGATGAAGGCGACAACGTTTTTGATCCCTATATGGGTGTCGGATCCGCAGTAGTCGCGGCGCTCAAACATGGTCGGCATGGATACGGATGTGATGTTGTTGAGGAGTACGTTGATATCGCGTGGGATCGGGTTCGCGCGTTGCAGGATGGTACGCTTCGAACCCGTCCGATGGGCAAGCCGGTTTACGATCCGACTAAGCGTAACGGCGGGCATTGATGCGTATCGTTGAGACGTACTCGCACCAAGGTGCTGAAGAGATACTCCACTTTCATCAGCCTGAGTTGTGGCAAGAGATAAGCGACGCAGTCGTACGAGTAGACGCTGAATCTTGCAGAACCAAAGTGTCTAGGGAACGGAATCGGACGGGCTCAATGCTCTATTCACCAAGAGATATGAACTTAGCGTTCAAGGCTGAATTGAACAGCCGCGGTTGGGATGAACAGAGGGTTTCGTTTTGGGTGGCTAACGATAAAGCTCTGATGCAGAGGATTTGGAGGCTACCACCCGACGAGCAGAAAAGGAAGATCGAGGAACGGGGATTGACCCCGATCAGTACCTACAACCAAACCGATTATGTAAAAGATCGGGTTGCTATCGAAGTGCAGTTCGGGAAGTACGCTTTCGTAGCCCACGATATCTTTGTCAAACACATGAGTTTTTATACGTCCGAGGTGATCGACCTAGGAATCGAGATCTTACCGATGAAGGAACTCGAACGTCAGATGTCGTCCGGTGTTCCATATTTCGAGCGCGACATGCTCAACCTCCTCCGTCAGAACCGCGCAGCACCCATGGTGCCGATCATGCTCATCGGTGTCGCGCCGTAGGTTCCCCATTCCTTTTTACGGTGGAAATCTCACTAAACAGGCGTTTGGCGGGGGGTCATTCTCGATGCCCAGAATGCTGGGTCGCCGGCGTTGGGGTGGGTTACGGCTTCGACGATGCAGCGTGGTTGTCGGCCTTCTGCCCATTCGCCTAGATTGTCGAGGATGTAGTGCGTCGTTGCTCGGGGACGCCGGGACGCGGATGCGCTGGCGAGGACATGTGGCATTGCGCGGTAGTCGATCTGACGGTTTTCATCGCTGTTGAGGGATTCGACCGCCTCACGGTCTACTACCTTTTCGCTCGACATGTTGATCACGGTGGCACCGACATTGAGCAGCCGGAGTTCACGGTAGGACAGCAGAGGGTCAGAGGTGGGGCCGTGATGTACGGCGATGAATACGACGTCGCTTCGCGATAAGAGCATGTCGAGCGAGGACCGGCGCGCGCCCACGCTCTGGAACGATTGTTGCCTCGGTGTGCGAATGTCGTTGACCCAAATGGTCGAGCCTGATGCGTTTAACCGTCTGCCGAGTTCGAAACCCAATGAGCCGAAACCAATGATCCCGGCCACTTGTTTACCTTTGCGACGTCTTATGAACCTCCACTGGTCGATTGCCCAGTCTGCCGGATCATCGACCAACAACGACGTGGCATTGGCCACCGTGAGATTTTCGTCGGAGATGTGCGGTGCGCCGGATCCGCAATCGACGAGCTGGAGGTATTTGACGGAGGCAGGCGTTCGCGTGAATTCCTTTGCCTGGGTCTCGCTGTCTGTGATTACGACTTCCGCTTCGTTGACGTCGTTGGTTATGGCGTAACGGCTGAGTTCAAGTTTGCTGGCGAGTTGCAGGGCGTTTTGGAGCGCGTTGCGGATCGCCGGACGTTGCGGCAGCGCCACATAAACCTTGCGTTGGTGGTTCATTTTCGCGTTCTAAACTAACGTTTGAGAAAACTGGAGTTGGTAGCGGTTCAATTGTCGCACATTAATCTGAGATGCTCGTTGTTCATGCCGGGGAATCGAGCGGATATGCTCGCAAAAGCGGGGCGGTATTCGCCGTCCGCATACGTACCGGATTTGGAGGATTCGGTACCGTTGGCGAACAAGGCAGAAGCTCGGAGAGTAACGTCTGACGCACTGCCGGAAATCTTTGATCTGGGGAAACCTGTAGTGCCGCGTGTCAACTCGTTGCCTACGGGGCTTGCCGAGGACGATCTTCGTGCCGTGGTTGGACCTCACATTGTTGCTATCAGTATCGGCAAGATCGGGTCGGTGGAAGACATCAGTTTGGTCGATGAGATGATGTCGGAATTGGAGAGGGATCGCGGTCTCGAACGAGGGAGGATCGGGATCCTGCCTTGGTTGGAGACTGCGAGCGCGATTGTTCATGCTTTCGAGATCTGTTGCGCTTCTCAACGGGTTCGTTGGGTAGCTTTCGGAGCTGAGGACTTCAGCGCGGATATGGGTATCGTGCGAGAGGTCGATGTTGATGACGATGAGATTGGAAGCGTTGAGGAATACGGAGAGGCATCACTCCTTTATGCTCGGTCGGCGGTGGCGGTGGCAGCGCGTGCGGCGGGAGTTGAAGCTCTGGATACGCCGTATGTTAAGTTTCGGGATCCGGGAGGGTTGCGTAGGGAGGCTGGTCTGGCAAAGAGGTTGGGTTACCGTGGCAAGTTTGCAATTCATCCAGCTCAGATCGGGGTGATCGATGCGGTGTTCTCCCCTTCTGAGCAGGAGATTGACCGGGCCAAGCGGGTTCTCGAAGCGGCACGGGTCGCGGAGTTAGAGGGTCGGGGCAGCCTATCTTTGGACGGCGAGATGGTGGACGCGCCGGTAGTGGCGCGGGCCAGAAATGTATTGTCCCAAGCGGGTATCATGAGCGAGATTTGATGTTTGATTTCGGCACAGAGGACACGCAGGAGAATGAGCATGAGTGACAACGGAGTGGAAACTTTCGGCCGGTTTTTCGAGGATTTCGAGGTCGGCGATGTGTATCGGAACTGGCCGGGCAGAACGATCTCGGAGGCTGACGACACTTGGTTTTCGTTGTTGACGCAGAACCAGAATCCGGTTCACATCGATGCGAACTATGCCGAGAATCACACCGTGCACCAGCAATGTCTGGTTAACGGGATATTGGTTTTTGCGATTGTGATTGGTCAGTGCGTGCCGAGCATTTCGGGACGTGGTGGGGTTGCATTGGAATACGAGAAGATCGTTCACGAGGCTCCGACGTTCCACGGGGACACGATCTACTCAGAGGCGCGGATCGTTGACAAATGGGAGTCGTCGAAAGGCGATCGTGGCGTGGTTCAGGTTGATTGCTTCGGCTATAACCAACGGAATGAGCGGGTGTTGTCGGTTCGGAGGAAATTGTTGGTGCCGAAGCGGAATCATCCGACATTGGGTGAGAAGGCTGAGTTTTTTCCGGATGTGGATTAGTGTGGGGGATCGGGCCTGACCACACGCATACGGTAGTCGGCGTCGATTTCAGGGACTGTTGTGGTTTTCGCCAGTCGCGCTTTTAGTTATTGATACATTTGTAGTATGATGAGTTTCTATGGCTTCAGAAATTGTTGGGTCTGAGCGCGATGTTGCGCCGCGGGAGACACGATCGCGCCGAGTTTCGGAACCGAGGATGTCGCTTTGGAGCGTTCCAGCGCGTTGGGCTGGAGCATTTTTCGTTTTGCTGGTGGCACAAGGAGCGTTATTGGTTGGGACACAGGCTTGGCGCACAACGGTTCACGTCACCGATTCGCACGTCGTTGATACAGTAATGTCTATAGCTCTGGTTGCGGCACCGCTGTTGGTTGTTGCCGGGATCGTGAGCATGATTGTATTGGAGGTCGCTTTGACACTCTCAGCATGGTTCGAATGGTGGCGTCAGAAGCGAGCGGAAGAGAATTTTCAGGCTGGATTGGAAGAAGGCATCGCGAAAGGGAGATTGGAAGGGATCGCGATAGGTCGAAGGTTACAGCGCGAAGCTCCGCGCGGGGAAACAGCCGTGAAGGCTGAGAGCAATGGTGACGGGCGCCCGCCGGAAGCGTTGAAACAGGTCACGAATCGCAACCCGTATGTTTAATTGACAATTTCGGTTTCAGAGATTTAACATCGAGTCGATACCTTGTTTTGGTGTGCCGGTCCCAAGTGGCACTCAGAACAGTCGGTGAATCAGCGAGCTTAGGATCACAAAGCTGCTGCTGTCACTCCCGGCACGGGTCTACCCTCCCAGGTTCCCATGCGCAGGTGTGTCGGCATCCAGCGCAAAGTCAAGGAACTGCAACCCGTGCCTCACGTAAAAGGTCTATGCTGCAAGGAATGCGGTACCGATTACCCGATTGAGCCGCTCTACGTCTGCGATTTCTGCTTCGGCCCGCTGGAAGTCACTTATGACTACGATGCGGTTAGGCGATCGATCAGTCGAGAATCTATCGAGCGCGGCCCGGCGACACTTTGGCGGTATGCGGACCTTCTCCCTGCCGATGCCTCGAACGCGGTGGATATCGGCGCTGGTTTGACGCCGATGATCAAGGCTGACAACCTCGGTGAAGTGCTTGGGTTGGACAATCTTTGGATCAAGAACGACACTGCTAACCCTACGCACTCTTTCAAGGACCGGGTGGTTTCTGTGGCGGCGACCAAGACGGTGGAGTTTGGTTTCGATACGCTGGCGTGTCCGTCGACGGGCAATCTGGCTGGTGCTACGGCAGCGCACGGTCGCAAGGCGAAGCTCAACACGATGGTTTTCGTTCCGCACGATTTGGAGCGAGCGAAGATCAACATGGCTGCGATTTTCGGGTCTGTGATCTTGGTTCGGGGCAACTACGACGATGTGAACCGGCTGTGCAGCGAACTGGCTGATGAGCGTCGTTGGGCGTTCGTCAATGTAAACATGCGCCCCTACTATTCCGAAGGCAGCAAGTCGCTTGGTTTCGAAGTGGCGGAACAGCTTGGATGGCGGGCACCGAGGCATATTGTTGTGCCAGTCGCTTCTGGATCGTTGCTGACCAAGGTTTGGAAGGGTTTGCGGGAGTTCACGGATCTTGGGTTAATCGAGGACGCTGAGACTTCTATGCACGTGGCGCAGGCTGAGGGCTGCTCCCCTGTTGCTCAGGCCGTGCGGGATGGCGAGTCGCATCCTCGACCGGTTGTGCCGAACACGGTTGCGAAGTCGTTGGCGATCGGCAGTCCGGCGGATGGCTACTACTCGGCCAAAATAACCGCGGAGTCTGGCGGCAAGGGTTGCGTTGTGCCAGAGGAGGATGTTGCGGCCGGTATTCGTTTGCTAGCGGAGACTGAAGGGATTTTCGCTGAGACGGCTGGAGGCGTTGTGATATCGGCGTTGAAGCAGCTGTCGGAGAGCGGTGCGATTGCTCGTGACGAGGAGACGGTGGCATTGATTACGGGGAGCGGGTTGAAGACGATGGATGCCGTGGAGGATTCGATCCGGGTTACGACAATTGACGCCGATGTGAGGTCGTTTGACGAGATGATGATGGGGGCGGTGGCTTGACTACCGGCAATCTGGCGATTTGAAGCGGTTAAGCTTTGCCCAAGGTCCGAGAGGCGATTCGCATCGTCGAACATGATTGATGGTGGTTGTCGCGGACTCGCGGACGTAACCGGATATACAAACATCCGGAAAAGAACGGTGCCGTTGTGATCGCAGGTCATCAGGACTACGGGACACGAACAGATGAAGTTAAAGTACGCGGTTGTCTTTGAGCAGACTCCCAACAATTATTCTGCCAATCCACCAGACTTGCCGGGTTGCATCAGCACGGGCAAGACTTGGAGCCACATCCATGAGATGATTCGTGAATCCATCCGGCTCCATCTCGAATCCATGTTGGAAGACGGCGAGCCGTTGCTCAAACCGCAGATGTCGTTGGAAGAAGCAATGGCGCAACACTGCCAGAATCTTAGGGAATCCAAGGAGACTTTGGCCGATTTTGGAAACGATGAATCTGCGTTGTCAACTACGTTCCAGATGGTCGAAGTCGAGGTCACTCTCCGACCAGCAGAAGCTATGGTTTGAAACCATGAAGTTTTGCAGAGGAGACGGTCGCGTTTCGTTTGATGTCATGATGGGCGCGGCGGCTTGAGCGTGGTTTAGCGGTGTGGTAGATTTGTACGCGTCTTGAACGGGCGTAATCGGCTTCGGATTGGGAAGCGGATGCTGGTTCTGGCACGGCGATCGAGCATCTTCGAGGAGTTAAGGCAACAACATGATCCCAGTGCTGATAGCGATTGTGGTCGCTTTCTTTATTGCGGGCCTTATCTGGCTGTTTGTGGAGTGGACGACTTCTGAGGACGTCTCCTAGGGCTCTGCTCTCCCGTACCGACGCGGATCGATTCGGAACCCTAGGATGATCTGGGTATAGGGCGACCACAAGGATCACGCCTACGGGAATGATCGCGTCGCCGTCGCTCTCCGATGTTTATCTAACGGATTGCCGCTGAGCAGGCAGTTTTGGCGGCAATTATCGGATTATTCAACGATCTCCGAGGCGGTCTCAGGACTGCATCGCTTATGTCCGTTCGATCAGTATCCGTAATCCGGTTTTTGGCGGCATGAAACCGACTGAACCGGTGGTGTAGGATCCGTGACGCATGCGAAATAGTCGACCTGATGGTTTTCGTTTTTGCAAAGCGGTTACAGTGTCAAACCCATCCGGGCCGATTTCGTAATCGCCAGTCTCGACATCAATGACCAAGTACATACCTAACTGGTCGTCAGTCAGTTCGTGTTTGATCACGTTTTCGTAGAGTTCTTTTGCTTGCTCGAAGGTGTCGGTTTTTTTCTTTTGAACCATCGTGAACGCTTCCTTTGGGCTGATTGTATTACTACATAATTACTATTTCAACGAAGTCTCGTCATCTGAAGTTTCTAGATGGACGCACCACCCCTCTGGATTCCGGCGTTCGCCGGAATGACGGTGGTTGTGCGCCAGCGCGGTGGTGCTCATCTGAAGTTGTGGCTGGTGTCTGGGATGTTGGCTCTGGGGGTGTAGGTTGGGATTAGGGGCCAGGCTTGGTGGACCATGATGTTCATGGTGTCGTTTTTTCGTGATATTTGGCCTTCGGCGATGATTACGGGCATTCGGAGTTCGTCTCGGTAGTTTTTCCAGGTGTCTGGTGGGATTGCCAGAGGTATCATTCCGAACTCGTCTTCGAGGGTCATGAATACCATCTTTCCGAGGGGGCGTTGACGTCTGAGGACTTTGCCGGCTACGATGACGCGTTCTTCGTCTGGCTTGTCGTCCAACTGTGTGCTGTTGAGTATGTGGTGCTCGGTCAGCAGTTCTCGCATGGTGGACATTACGTGTCCGTCGGTCCATAGGCTCAACGTCTCGTACTCGTATGTCATGCGGTCGCGTTCGAGGGCGGGTCTGAGCGTGGCCATATCTTGCATGACTTCGAGTTGGAGTCGTCCTTGTGCACCGCTGGCTTGGTAGCGTAGTCCAACTTCCCATAGGGCTTGTCGGCGATCAGTGACTCCGGGCAGTTCGTCGCATGCTCCTGCTTTGACGAGGTTTTCGAGTGCGGCGCGCTGCACTCCTGAGCGGGATACGAGGTCTGAGAGGGATCGATAGGGGCCGTTCCACTGTCGGTTTTCGATGATTGTGTTTGCGGTGTCGGAGTTGATGCCGCGGACGAATGTTAGTCCGAGGCGGAAGGCGTTGTGGGGTTTTGGGTTCCCCCTCACCCTAACCCTCTCCCACGGAGGGGAGAGGGGATTTTTGAGACCCCTATCCCACTGGGGGGAGAGGGGATGAATTTCACTACCCAACGGCGAGTAGATGGGATTTTCAGGCTCATTCTCCCATGGGGGAGAATGAGGATTTTGCTCTTCCCTACCCCACTGGGGAGATGGGGGAAAGTGGGAGGTGGATAAGTGTAAGGTGTTGTGGGCTTCTGGGACCATCCCAAAACCCGTTTCGGCGCGCCCCCTTTGTCCTTCGGACATTTCCCCCGCGGAGCGGGGGAAACCCGAAGCGTCTGGGGCCGGCCGTCGAGGTTTTGCAATGGTCTCCGCGGGCGGGGGAAAACCTGAGTGCGCGCGCCCGCTTTGTACTGCGGACGTTTTTCCCGAGAGCGAGACCATTGCAAAACTCACGTCATTCCGGCGAAAGCCGGAATCCAGAGGGGCAGTGGGCGACGCAATCCCTTCGCGCCCCCTTTGTCCTGCGGACATTTCCCCCGCGGAGCGGGGGAAACCGGGTCGATCCGTTGAGTCCATCTGCCCCCACGTCCCCGCCTGCATACCCCTGCGATCTCGCTTCGCTCGCTCGCGTCCCCTTTCGTCCCGAAAGGGGACGGGGATGCATTTGGCTTGGCTTAGGTTGACGTCGGGGCCGTGTATGGTTACGCCCATGCGTTTGGCGTCTTGTTTGAGGGTTTCGAGTGGCCAGAAGCCCATTGGCTGGGCGTTGAAGATGGAGGTGTAGAACTCGGTGGGATAGTGGCGTCTTAGCCATGCCATGTGGTACGCGGTGACGCCGAATGCGAGTGCGTGTCCCTCTGGGAACATGTAGTGGGGGTTGAACTTGAGGAATATCTTCTCGGCTATCTTCTCCGACACTCCGCGTTCTGCGGCGCCGTCGCGGAATCTCTCCCAGTAGCGTTTGATCAGGGCCTCGTTGTTGCGTCTCTGGAAGGCGCGTCGCATCTGATCGGATTCCGACGCGGTCATGCCTCCGACATCGATGCCGAGTGTTACTACCTGGTCTTGGAAGAGTATGATGCCTAGCGATTTCTCCAGCGCTCGTCTTTCCAAGGGATGGTCGTAGTCCCATTCGCTGCCGTTGCGCCTTCGGATGAACTCTGAAACGCCGTCGTTGGCTCCGACGCCGGGACGCACTGCGGCAACTTCGAGTGCGAGGTCGTAGAGGTTTCGTGGCTTCATGCGGGTGATGGTCTGCATCTGAGCGGCGGATTCGACTTGGAATACTCCGACCGTGTCGCCGCGTCCGAGGTCGTCGTAGACGGTATCGTCGTTGAAGTCGATGCGGCTGAGGTCGATATGAGATCCGATGCGTTTCTCGATGAGTTGCAGGCACTCCTGCATCTGCGAGAGCGCGCCCAGGGCTAGGAAGTCGATCTTTAGGAATCCAGCGCTGTCGGCGCCGTGCTTGTCCCACTGGCATATGTATCGACCATCGATGGCGCTGGGCTGCACCGGAGTGATGTCGATGAGCGGCGTGGAGCTGATGATCATTCCGCCGGGATGTTGGGCCAAACCTTTGGGGAAGCCTTGTAGTTGTGCTCCGATCTCTATGAGGTCGCGCCATCCCGGAAGATCGATCTTGTCTTGCAGTTCGTCGATGCGTTCCATCTCGGCTGCGAGGTTGCGGGCGTTGTGTGATTCGGCTCGCTTGGCCAGCACATCAAGCTCGAGCGGGGGGAGTCCTAACGCCTTACCCGCATCCCGTACGACTCCCTTGAGCTTGTAGGTGGGAAGCATCGCGGTAAGCGCCGCGTGGTCCCATCCGAACTCCTCGAAGACGCGCAATATGAGTTCTTCACGGATATCGCGCGGAAAATCCAAGTCGATATCTGGAGCGTTTACCAACTCGTCGTCGGAGATGAATCGCTCCAGCGGGAGGTCGTACTCCAGTGGATCGATGTGGGAGAGGCCGATCAGGGTTCCGACTAGCATAGCGACGGACGATCCGCGTCCACGTCCGGGAGGCTTCTCCTCTATCGGCACTTCGGCGGATGAGTGTCCGAGTTCAATTGCGACGTCTTGCGCCAGCGATATCACGCGTCGATACAGCAGGAAGAATCCGGCAAGCCCGTGGCGTTTGATGAGGCTGAATTCGCGATCGAGACGATTACGGATTTTCTCGGTTATGTGTCCGTAGCGCCGTTTTGCGGCTTCGTTGCAGACGTGTTCTAGAAACTCCTGTTCATCGGAATACTCATCGGGGACCGTCTCTCGCGGGAAGCGGTAGTTGATCTGTTTGGCGTTGAACGATTCGCATCGATCGGCGATGCGGCGTGTGTTTTCGATCGCTTGTGGCCACTCCTGAAAGAGTTGCTTCATCCGCTCAGGCGACTTCAGTTCGTAATGCGAGTTGGCCTTGCGCTGGCGGTGCGACGCTTCCAGAGTGAGGTTGTGGCGTATCGCGGTCAGAACATCGTGCAGCCTGCTTCGCGCGCGTTCGTGGTAGCAGACGCCACCGGTGGCCACTACTTCGATGCCATTGCGTTCGGCAAGGGCGACCAGTGCGTGGTTGCGCTCGAGGTCTCCATGAATGAAGTGGCGCTGTAGCTCGATGAAGACGTTTTCTGCGCCGAACCATCCGATGAAGCGTTCGACCATAGCATCGGCGCGAGTGATTGCGCCTTCAGAAGCGGCGGTGGCAATGTGACTACCTGGTTCACCAATGAGCGCGATGAGACCATCGGTGCGGCCGGGTAGGTAACGCGTATACAGGACGGGGTCGGTGCGGCCGGCTGCGATGTGTGCGAAGGTGATGAGATTGCACATGTTGGCGTAGCCTTGGCGGTTCCGTGCCAGCAGTGTGATGGGAGATGGAGGAGATTCGTCATCATCGCTGAGCATCAGTGTTACGCCGGTGATGGGCTTGATGGCTAACTCTTCAGCGGCTTCTGAGAACTCGAGCGCCCCGGTGATGTTGTTGCGATCGACGAGTGCAAATGCGTCGTAACCAAGTTCGTGAGCGCGTACAAGCATCTCATCGGTGGACGATGCTCCCTCCATGAACGAGTACCAGCTCATGGCTCGCAGTTCGACGTATTTCGACACGGTTCAGTATTCCTGTCGGAACCACTCGTCGCCGGTGAGGTCTCTGAACACTGTCAGTACGCGTCCGGTTTCCATTAGCAATCGGAAGTATCGACGGCGTACAGGTTTCGAGCGCCACCATTCGTCGTCGAGTTCCCAGACGTCGATGACGTGTTCGACCCTTGACGATGCGGCGTGATCATTTCGCGTTTCGGATACGCTCACTGGGTATCCATCGGGGTTGCTGATCACCTGCACGGCTATGGGCATGTTTAGCGGCTGGTAACTTCCGCTAGCGCTTGTCGTCTTTCTGGGATTCGTGACCATGGTTCCACATCCACTACTGTTTTGATGGGCGACGAGTTCATCTTCGTACTGAACTGTGCGCTCAGCTGTCTCAAGGCGGTATCGAGGTCTCCTTTTTCGTGTTCTTCCCAAAGGCCTGACTGTTCAGATCGTGCGGCTCCGAGTCGTGACAGTTCGACGCTGATGATTTCGACCGGGCTGCGTATCGGGGAGGCTTCGCTCTGGACAATCGTTTCGATGCAAGTCATAACCACGCTGTGTGCGAGCGTGGCGGAGTCGGTGGGCTCTTTGAAGACGTGTGAGTAGCTCCAGCGCTCGGAATTCGACATCTCGCACCGTAGTTCCATGCGTCCGGCAGCCTTGCCGATGCGTTGCACAGAGGCGAAGACTCGATCCAGCAGCGTTCGGATGCCGAACGATAGTGCGTCCATGCTGGCGACAGGCCAAGGGAACTGTAGATTGTCGACGATGGTTTGGGATCGTTCGATGGTGTTCAATCTGGTGCGATCGATGCCGTTGACCAGTTCCCATGCGCGTCGTCCGTCGGGTCCGAGTTGGGCCTGCAACGCCGACACCGACTGCGCCGCCAACTCACCCATTGTGCTGATTGCGAAGTCATGCATCAGATCGATGGCGCGAGCTTCGAGGGGCAATATATCTACGGGCATGGGTGCGATGAACTTTTTCACCGCGGCACGGTTGTTTGGCAATCGAAGAGGTTGCGACGGCTTGGCTCTGATAGCAGCGCAGTATGAGTGGAAGCGTCCGGAGGCGACGCCGATAAGCGATGCGAAGCCGTGCTTAGATGTCGCTTCCAATATCAGATCTACGATCTTGTCTTCACCGCCGTAAAGCTTGGAAAGTCCGTCGATGGCGATGAAGGCGTTGCCCCGCGCGGCGTTCTCGACCCGGTCGCTGACGCTTAGGAGGTTTTCGATGACTTTCCGCCATCGCGCGTCGTAGAAGGTTTCATCGGCTCTTACGGTGCGCGCTTCAGGGTGTTGCGACATCGCGCGGACAATAGAGGTCCCGCGGCGTAGACGTGCTTCTGGAGTGGCGTCGAGTACGACGGGACGTGACTCCTCGCCGTGGTAGATGATGACGAGCTTTGATCTGAGCTCAGGCGATCGAGCCAGTTCACACTGAAGTGGCAGGTGCGGAATTTTGACGCAGGCGATAGACATGGTTCCACCTGCGCCTATTATAGAATATTTGTTCTATATCAAGGCTTTTCAGCCAGAATTTTAGATTGAAGCTGAAGCGTGCTCTGGGTGGACGGTCGTCAGGCTACCGGCGAGATTGAGACGTGGCCGCCGTGTATCGCGCGGATGTGGATGTCGTGGTCTTGAAGCAGTCCCATGCCAATCAACGGCAAGCCTTCGGATTCTTGCACGCGCACTGCACGGAATTGATCTTGCCAAACGATTGTCGCTTCGTAAGTTTTAAAGACACTCAGGTCACCATCACCAAGTTCGACATCGACGGTGCCAACTTGTTTCAAATCCAAGTCCCTGATCGCGTTTGCAGGAAGCGTCAGTTCATCGGTGAATCCTGTATCAACTGTGACACTTGCGCGCATCATTTCATCATTTTCACCGAGAATGTCCACGAGCACCGTTGCGCGCAGGGATTCACCCAATCGAACTACCTGACCAGCAACCATTTGAGGTTGAACCAATGTGTAGGATGACGGCGCGCGTAGTTAATCTCGACTAACTTTCGCAGCATGGAAAAAAATGCTGGAAGAAGGCAATCGAGCCTTTAGCCGATTGCCGGCGTCCACCATCGTTTCGCCTACTTCGTACTCCCCAGTATCGATGTCGTAGGCTACAACCATTTTCAACTCATCATCAGAGAGCTTGTGCTTGACATGATTTTCGAAAAAGCCGACGCCCCGCCGATCGAGAACTATTGATCCGGGTTCCAGCGGTGCGAAACCCATGTACACAGATGTGTAAGAGCCGTGCAGCATCGAGAAAATCGTCGCGTCTGGACGGCGTGCAATCAACGATTTAGCCGTTTCAAGGGGCTTTTCGCCAATTTCGAAATCTCCTGAATCAACGTCAATCGACAGATGCAAGCCCAATTGATCGTCGGTCAGTTGGTGTTTGATGACGTTTTCGTACAGCTCTTTAGCACGGTCAGAGATTTCTTCGTTAGTACTTTGAATTTGAACCATAATGTCATCTCCTTAAGACGACAGATGTCATTGCATCCATTGTACGTTGCGTAACGCGAAACTATCAAGATGGCTCCGGAAGGCAGTACGGTGTTTGATTCTTGGCCTCCGTATTGCATCATCTAGAATCGTCTTTCAGCACGATGATCGATCTCAAGAGCCGCGCATGCGACGGCCGTTGACGGAGTAACAGAGAGAATGGCAGTTTCAGTTAAGATTCCGACGCCGTTGCGGCGGTTGACAGAGCAGCAGTCGACGGTGAGCGCCGACGGGGGCGATGTGGCGGCGATGATCGATTCGTTGGATGGGTCTTTTCCCGGCATCAAGGCCAGGTTGTGCGACGACGACGGTGAACTCCGTCACTTCGTCAATATCTATGTCAACGGCGAAGACATCAGGTACATGGATGGAACCGCAACTGCCCTATCGAACGGCGATGAGGTCAGTATCGTTCCGGCGGTCGCCGGAGGGTAGTCGCCTTCCCACATTGGCTCTCCCCCATCAAGAAGGGGAAGACAATACGTCGTTCAATGCGGCGCGCACCGTTTTTGAAGGCACGTCGCGGCTCGTGGTGGATCGCCCTGCTCCCCTGAGCAGGACCCATCGGATTTTGCCGCCGCGCGATTTTTTGTCTGATGCGGTTGCTTTAATCAAAGTCTCGGGATCCACGCCGCTCAGCGTGACGGGTAGTTCAAATCTTTGCAACAGCGCACGTTGGCGGTCGACCAATTCTTCCGAGATCAGGCCCATTCGGCGTGAGATTTCGGCGGCGATCATCATGCCGATGCTTACCGCTTCGCCGTGCAAGTACGTCCCGTATTCAGTGACCGCCTCGATGGCGTGGCCGAATGTGTGGCCGTAGTTCAGCAACACTCGGTCGTTGCCGGTTTCGAATTCGTCGGCGGAAACGATCTCGGCTTTGATTTCGGCGGAGCGGCGGATGACGGGCTCGACGAGATCGCCGGACAATGCCGCCAAGTCTTCTGCGTTGGCTTCGAAAGTGTCTAACAGGTCGACGTCAAGGATCAAGGCTTGCTTGATGGCCTCGGCCCATCCAGCCGCTAACTCCCGGCGCGGCAAGGAGTCAAGGAAATCGATGTCGTGAACCACCAGGCGAGGTTGTTTGAAGGCTCCGACCAAGTTTTTCCCAATCGGCAGGTTTACCGCGGCTTTGCCGCCGATTGAAGCGTCGACCATAGCGGCCAGAGATGTCGGGACGTGGACGACTGGCACGCCTCGGAGCCATGTGCCGGCCACGAACCCGACTAAATCGGTAGTCACTCCACCGCCCATGGCAACTAGGCAGTCGATGCGTTCGGCGCGTTGTTCGCCGAGCCATTCCCAGACCTTGGAAGCGGTTTCGATGTTTTTAGCTGCTTCACCAAGTTCGAGGATCAACGCATGAGTTTCGAAGCCGCCCCGTTCCAGAGCCTCGTGCAGTCGTCTAACGAGGAGCGGGAACATCGGATAGTCGGCGATCAAGAACGCGCGGCCGGTTAGACCTGCGTTGCGCATTTCAGGCCCGATTCCCTCAACGGCGCCGCGTGAAACCATGATGCGGTAATCGCCTTGTGAAGTTCTCACTGTCGCCGCAGGTTCGGAGGTTGTGCGGATCGAATTAAGCATCGGGGTTGGAATCGGTTTGCAGAGCGTCGGGGTTCAGTTCGCTCCACGCCTTCTGAATTGCTTCGGCGACCTGTCTGTGCGAAAGGCCTTCGGTATCTATTGTGGTGTCGGCGCAGGAGTAGGCGTCGCTTCGTTCGGCGAGCAAGTCGGCCACGCGTTGTTCGGGGGCGTTGTCACCGAGGAGTGGGCGCAGGGTCCTGTTTCGGCTCTGCCGCGTCGTCAATCTTTTGTGGATGGTTTGAGGCGTGGCTGTCAGGAGGATGATCATTCCGCTGGCATGCATTATCTCCCGATTGACCTCCATTACCGGCACTCCGCCGCCAGTGGAGACAACCCTGCTGGTTTTTTCAGAGAGTTCACGCAGAATTCCGGTTTCAATCTTTCTGAACTCTTCTTCGCCGTTCTGCTCGAAGATCTCGGGAATAGACTTCTCCGTTCGGTACTCGATCAGATCGTCCATATCTACGAAAGGGAGCCTTAGCAGTTCGGCAGCACGAATTCCGCTAAGCGACTTGCCCGTGCCTGAAAAACCGATCAAGTAGATATTGCCCTTCGGGTTCACCCTGAGGGATCGGTTCCGACGCCGAATTCTTGGTGCGAAGCGATGTACGCATCGTAGTTGCGACGCGTCTCCGTTATCGAGTCGCCGCCGAACTTTTCCAGGAAGGCATCGGCTAAGACGAGGGCCATCATCGCTTCGCCGATCGGGCATGCGCGGGCGATTTGGCAGATATCCGAGCGGTTGTATGCCGCCTCGATGACTTCGCCGGTATTGATGTCGATGCTTGGCAGTGGCCGTGTCATAGTTGCGATCGGCTTGACAGCGACGTGGACGACGACGGGATTTCCGTTCGACATACCGCCTTCGATACCGCCTGCGTGGTTGGTCAGCTGCTTGAAACGGCGCGGATCGCTGGGATCCGGAACAATCACGTCGTGAACATCGCGCCCCCAGCGCGCGGTGTTGTCGAATCCGAACCCGACTTCGACGCCCTTGACGGCGTTGATGCTGACCATCGCTTGGGCCAAGCGGCCGTCGAGTTTACGATCCCACATGACGTGGCTCCCGAGTCCGACGGGCACGCCGAATGCGATTATCTCCATGACGCCGCCAATGGTCGTACGCTCTCTTTTTGCGTGGTCGATCGCGGCGCGGAATCTCTCGTCCGCGTCGGTGTCCCAAGTGCGGACTTCGGATGCTTCGACCGCGTCCCAATCGATGTCATCGGGTTCAATGACAGATGCTTTTTCGGCTCCGCAGCTGATCACATGCGATTTAATCTCGATGTCGAACTGCTCGAGAATGCGGCGCGCAACCGTGGAAGCGGCTACTCGGGCTGCCGTTTCGCGCGCCGATGCGCGCTCGAGCACGTTTCGGACGTCGTGGTGCAGATATTTGAGAGCGCCGGGGAAATCGGCATGGCCGGGGACGATGCGTGTGTGAGTCTTTTTGTCAACATCGTCACCGACAGCCGCCACGGACATCGCGTCGGTCCAGTTGGCGAAGTCTTTGTTCTCGATCCACATGGCGATGGGTGAACCCAAAGCTTCGCCGTGGCGCACTCCCCCGCGGATCACTGCGCGATCCTTTTCGATCTTCATGCGACCGCCAGAGCCGTAGCCTTTTTGGCGCCGCGCCATCTGCTCCTCGACGTAGTCCTCGTCGATCGGGAGTCCGGCCGGCACGCCTTCAACGATGACGGTCAATCCCGGTCCGTGAGATTCGCCCGCGGTGAGGTATCGAAAGTGAGTCATCAGGAGGTGGCTCGTCTAACAGCTTCGAACATTTCATCGACCGGGGCCGGTTTACCTGTTGCCAACTCGAAACCGACAGCTCCTTGGAGCAAGAGCATCGTGAAGCCGCGCAGGGATTGTGCGCCGGCTTTTTCGACTTCATTGAGGAATGGTGTCATCGGCGGGGCGTAGACAGCGTCGTATGCGACGGCGTTAGGTGATATCGCCTCAGCGGTAACCGGAGTGGCATCCGGTGCGGGTCCTCCGTCCATGCCCATGGACGAGGTGTTTACAAGAAGGTCCGCTGATTTTGCGATATTTGGCAGACCGGGGTCGTCCAATCCGCAGGTATCGATCTTGAAGCTATCGCTGGAGAAGTCCGCGGCGAGTTCGTCGGCCCTTGAAAGGGTACGGTTTGCGATCGTCATCGACGCGACGCCGGCGGTTTTCAACGCATGAACGATGGCTCGTGCCGCTCCACCTGCGCCGAATACTACGGACGATTTTCCTGCTGGATCGCAGCCGCCGAGTTCGGTGAGGGCCCTCAGAAATCCGGGCGAATCGGTGTTGTGGCCAGTTAGATGTCCGTTATCGTTGATGATCCAGTTGACGGCTCCGACCGCAACCGCAGTGTCTGCCAACTCGTCGATCATCGGGATAACCGCTTGTTTGTGCGGCAATGTGACGCAGCTGGCGAGGAAACCGTCGGCGCGGAACGAATCGACTTTAGCGGCGAGGTCGTCAGGATGCGTCGGCCATGCTTCGAATACCTCGTCGATGCCGTGGTGTTGCAGCGCGGCGTTTTGGAAAACGGGCGATAGCGTGTGCCCTAACGGATAGCCGATGATGCCGAAGTTGCTGGTGGTCATTTGCGATGTTTCGTGTCCCGAAGTTGGATGCGTCTAGGTAAATGCTATATCGGAGGGAATCACCGTCTTTTCTCAGGCGCGAGGGTTTGATTGCGGAATGTGACAAGTTTGTTTGGTCAAGACGCGACGGCCGTGTAAAGTCTCAATTGGAGATACATATGTTGCACAACATAGGCTCGTGAATCGGGCTTGAGGACTGAAATGACGGACAGGATTTGGCATGACATGTTGGACGCCGCGCGGTTGTCGCGCTACTATGACCGTTTGGCCAGCCGGTTTCGCCGACGTTATTTTGCGACTAACGTGGTGATTGCCGGGATATCGTTGCTAGCGGCGGCGGTTTCGCTCGCTGAGATGCCCGTCATCTTGTCAGCGTCGCTGTTTTTCGCAGTTTCAATACTGGTCGTTTGGAATTCTTACTCTGACTACTCCAAACGAGCAACGATCGCCAGATACGTTAGTCGGAGATGTCGTCAGATTACGATTGAGTTTCGGCACATCTGGTACGATAACGACACGGATACGACGCTTGAACGGATCAAATTTTTGGAACATGAGTTGGGGATCGCTACCGATGTGGAATTGGATATCGATGATCGGTTATCTGCGAAGACGCAAGGGGAGACGGATCGTGCCTACCAAGAAGAATTCGGTGAATAGGCTATGGGTCACCTCTGCTCCTACGCCATATCCACCACGAGTCGCGCACATCCCGATGCCCAAAACGCCTAAACGCCCTGAGCCGGTCAACCACCAGAGTTAAACCGGCTGGATTTGGTCAAACCCTGTCGAGGTACGACTGGAGGATGATCGCCGCGGCGGCTGAGTCGACCCGGCCCTTAGCCCGTTGGCGTCTGCGTGCGGGTGAATCTACTGCGTTTAGTGCTCGTTCAGCCTCGACCGTGCTCAACCTCTCGTCGCGGGTTACGACGGGCACTTCTACGGTAGCTCTGAGTTGAGCCACAAACGCAATCGCCTCTCGGCCCATGTCGGACATGCTGCCGTCCATATGTAGCGGGACGCCTACAACAATCTCGGTCACGCCCTCGCCTTCGACCAGTGATTTGACACGATGAAGTGCGTCCTCGGCGGCTACGGTTTCGAGTGGGGATGCGATTGTGCGGGATGGATCGGACATGGCTAGCCCTACACGTGCCAAGCCGTAGTCGATCCCCATACACCTGCCGGGGCGTTTGCGCCTGTGGATATTCTTGCTCATCGGGCGACATTCACCGCGGCGCCGGTCAGCGATTCGATTACAGACTGAGCATTTCGCAGGGCTTCGTCAATGCGAGCCGGATCTCGTGCGCCGGCTTGCGCGGAATCGGGTCTGCCGCCGCCACCGCCGCCGATGGTTGCGCTGATGCCTTTGGCGATGTTTCCGGCGTGAATCGCCGTTCCGGCGATGTCGGATGTCGCCATGACTATGATCACAGGGCGCTCGTCTACGACGCTGCCCAAAACGACGACTCCAGTGCCGAGTCTGTCGCGCATGTGGTCTCCGGTGCGACGCATCGCGTCGACGCTCGACGCGGGGATGTTGCGAACCTGAACCGGAATGTCATGGTCTTCGATCTGAAGATTGAAGTCCAGCACTTCAGTTGTCGACGCATCTCCGTCGACGGAACGGCGCAGCAACTGCTCTTCGAGTTGAACGGCGCGTCGACGAGCGCTGTCCAGTTCAGACAAGAGATTTTCGGTGCGATCTATCAGTCTGTCGTCGTCGACTCGGAGGGTCGACGCGATGTTGTCGACGATGCCGAAGCGTCTTTGAACCTCTTGTTCCGCACCGACGCCGGTGAGCGCTTCGATACGTCGGATGCCCGACCCGATGCCGGTCTGAGACACGATGACAAAGATCCCGATGCCGCCTGTTGAATCCATGTGAGTGCCGCCGCACAGCTCGTAGCTCCACGGCGCATCGATCTTGATTGTGCGGACATCGTGTTCGTAGGTTTCGCCGAAGAACGCCAGTGCGCCCTCTTCGACCGCTTTGCCGTACGTCGTCCAGTGGACCTCGACGGGGAGGTTTTCGCGGATCGCCAAGTTTACACGGTCTTGGACCGCTCGTATCTCGTCTGTGGTGAGAGCGTCCATGTGAGTGAAGTCGAATCGCAGGTAGTCCGGTGCTACCAACGAACCTGACTGCCGGACGTGAGTTCCGAGCACCTCCCGGAGTGCGGCGTGCACGAGATGCGTCGCCGTGTGGTTGCGTCGGATTTTTTCGCGCCTGAGGCGGTCAACTTCGACGGTGAAAACATGTCCAATAGAAACGCTGCCGTTTTCGATCTCGCATGAGTGGACATTGAGGTGTCCGTACGGAGCTTGACAGTCGTCGACACGAATCGTCGTTTGACCATTTCGCATCCAACCGGTGTCGCCTATCTGCCCACCGCGTGCGGCGTAGAAAGGAGTCTCCGCCAGCAGAATCTCGACTTGATCATCTTTCGAAGCCTCGTTCACCAAGTTGCCTTCTTTGACAATGCCGATGACTTCTACGTCGGCCGTCAAGGTTCGGTAACCGAGGAACGGGACCTCTTCGATGCCGAATGAGCGGTAGAGGGAGTCGGCGTCGGCACCCGAGTCAAACATGCTGGTAGATTTCCGCGAAAGCTCGCGGAGGTGCTCCATCTCGGCTTCGACCGCTTCTAGATCGACTACCAAGCCATGCTCGGACGAGACCTCGGCGGTCATTTCTATCGGGAAGCCGTAGGTGTCGTAGAGCCGTACAACCGAGGCGCTGGGAACGTTCGCATCACCGGACGACTCGGAGTCTGCGATCACCTCTTCCAAGATGCGCGAACCTTGGTCCAATGTGGATTCGAAAGACTCCTCCTCGCGTTGCAACACATGCTGCACGAACGAGAGGTTGTTTGCCAATTCTGGATAGACGTGTGACATCTGCGAGGATGTGGCCTCCGCGATCTGGGGCAGAATCGGGCCGGAAAGTCCAAGCTCGCGACCGAACAACATCCCTCTCCGGATTACCCGTCTCAAGACGTATCCCCTGCCCGTGTTTCCGGGAACGACGCCGTCAGAAATGAGAAACGATGCCGAACGGCCGTGTTCGGCAACTACGCGGATTGCGCGGTCCGTATCTTCGCGATCCCCGTATCGTCGTCCGGCACGGTTGGCCACCAGTTCGATCACGGGCGTGAACACGTCAGTTTCGTAGACGTTGCTCTTGCCTTGGAGTATTTGGCATGTGCGTTCGAAGCCCATTCCCGTGTCGATGTTCTTCTTGGGAAGGAGCTCGTCGTTGCCGTCGCGGTCACGATAGTACTGGGTGAAGACGAGGTTGTAGAACTCCAAGAAGTCGTCGGAGATTCCCGGGCCCCATGTGGTTCCTCTGACAGGCGAGTCGATCGGCGGCAGATCATCGAAGTCGCCGAGGTAGTAGTTGAGCTCGCTGCATGGTCCGCAGGCTCCCTCATCGCCTGCCGGTCCCCACCAGTTGTCTTCGTCTCCGAGACGCGATATGCGATCGGCAGGCACGCCAAGGTCCCTCCAGATCTCGTAGGCTTCATCGTCGTTGAGATAGATCGTGGGATATATGCGGTCGAACTCCATGCCGTAAACACCGAGACAGAGATCCAAAGCCCATTTGCACGACTCGGCTTTGAAGTAGTCTCCGAACGAGAAGTTCCCGAGCATCTCGAAGAGCGTGAGGTGGGAGACATCTCCGACTTCTTCGATGTCGGTTGTGCGGAAGCTTTTCTGGGCGGTGGTGATGCGCGGCGAGGGTGGTGTCAACTCACCAGAGAAATAGGCCTTGAATGGCACCATGCCTGCCGTGGTCAGGAGCAATGTGGGATCGCCGGCGGGTATCAACGACGCCGATGGCAGCCTCAGATGCTCTCGTTCCTCGAAGAATTTGAGGAATTTCTCACGTATTTCGTCGGCGGTGAAGGTTTGTTCAGGCATCGCGTTTGCGGTATCGGGCAGAATTGAGGTTCTCAAGTTATCAATTTTAAGTGCATCGGTTCGAGCCGATTCGCGGAAACAGTCGAGATTGTATCCTATGGGATACGAATTGTGTTATGATCGAGATAAGAGAAACACAAGAATTCACGAGATGGTTCGAGAAGTTGCGGGATCGTAACGCTCGATCCCGCATCGACGTTAGGATCTACCGGCTTTCGTTCGGTAACTATGGCGACGCGAAATCGGTTGGCAAAGGAGTCTCAGAGATACGGATACGATACGGACCCGGGTACCGTGTCTACTTTTGCAAACGCGGGCGTAATGTCGTGATCCTACTCGCAGGCGGGGACAAAAGCTCGCAATCTCGAGACATCAGAACCGCCCAAGAACTGGCTAGACATGTTTAAACCCACGATGAGGAACTGATGCAATGGCAAAGATCGCAACAAAACGATGGAACCCAGCTCAGCATATCCGTGACGATGCTGATGTTGCAGCGTACATCGAAGCGGCTCTAGAAGATGGCGACCATCGCGTGCTTGCCGCGGTGTTGGGAGACATCGCGCGGGCCAAAGGCATGACGCATGTCGCCCGGGAAGCAGGACTGGGGCGCGAGAGCCTCTACAAATCATTGTCGGAAAAGGGAAATCCGGAGTTCTCGACAGTTTTGCGAGTACTAAAGGCACTTGGAATTCGGTTGCGCGCGACGGTGATTGACGACGCTCAATCAGACAATTGGGCCGGGGCTACGACATCGGTATTGGCGGACGAGGGCGAACGGTTCGGCGAGTGATGGCGCCGCGCAGGATTAGAATCGTCATCATACAGGGGCCTGTAGCTCAGTTCGGCAGAGCAGCGGACTTTTAATCCGAAGGTCGTGGGTTCGAATCCCACCGGGCCCACCATGTTTTGGACGCTTTGCCGGTTTCGACCTTGAAAATCACTGTCTATTTCCCGGCGACCGTCGAACTACGGCGTCGGTTGTCAAAACGCCAAACAGGTCTTGGTGACGGTTTTGAGAACCGATTCTTGGTCGAAGCGGTTCTTGTATTCGTCTGAAACCTCTTCGATTAGATCTTCTGCGTCTTCGTGGTCGTTCGGCACGAAGATGACCAGTACTTTCGTTGATTCCTGTTGGATCAAATCTTCTGAACCGCGCCATTGACCTTTGCCGTCGATCACCGTCAACCCATCTGGAAATCTGGGAGTCACGACGTCTGCCAGGAATGTTTCCCATGCCGAATCGTCAACGACTGTGCCGTCGGGTCCTCCTCTGCCCATGTAGAGTTGATGCTCGATCCAACGTTCAGTTCCGTCCGGGCATCCATGGTTGAGGACCGCATCGCATGCGAAACTCGCAAACACGGAGGCGGCGATGAGAGTGATTGCTATGTTGCGCATTCGCGTTACCCGAAAATTGGATTCTACGAATCGCTGATGTTACCGATATGACTAGGTTCCACGAACTCGACGCGTTGCGCGCTTTTGCGATGCTTTTGGGCGTGGTTCTGCACGCATCGATGTATCTGGTGTGGAAAGAGTGGCCGGTGGTCGCCGACGAGATATCTCCCGAGTTGCCGTACGACGACATTGTTTTCGCCATCCACGGGTTTAGGATGCCGATCTTCTTTCTGCTGAGCGGTTTCTTCACCGCGTTGCTGTGGCAGCGGCGTGGGAGAAAGATGTTGGTGAATCACCGGCTCAAGCGCGTCGGTCTGCCTTTGTTGATCGGCATGTTCACGATCGTTCCGATCCACATCACATGGTCGATATTGCTGTCCGGCAGAGAATTCGTGTTCGGAACAGGTGTCTGGGTTTTCTTTTTGGGATGGATAACGGGTCTCCAACACCTTTGGTTCCTATGGATGTTGCTTCTCTTGGTCGCGATCTTCCTCGGGTTGGTCGCGTTGGGGGTCTCGTTCTCTCACCTTCGCGTTTGGTGGCTTCTGTTGCCGATGGTTTTGGTGCCTCAGGTGTTGATGGTCGAGCCTAACTGGGGTCCAGAAACGGCTTCCCACCTGATCGTCAATCCAGTCGTGCTGGTTTACTATCTGTGCTTTTTCCTTTTCGGCGCGTTCATGTATCAGACGAAGCTGGCGATTGACAAGAGATGGGCTTTCGCGCTGATACCGATTATTCCCATCTTCTACGTCGGACTGTTCTTCGAGTTTGGCGTCTACGAACGTTGGGCCCATTTCGCCTCATCGACGCTTCAGGTGGTCTACGCGTGGGCGATGTGTTTCGGATTGATGGGACTGTTCAAAATCGTCGCTTCTGAAAATCGATCTTGGGTACGCTACATGTCAGACGCGTCGTATTGGATTTATCTGTGGCATCTCGCTTTGATTTTTCCGGCACAGGCACTCGCGGCCAATCTGGCTTGGAATGTGCACTTGGAGGTAGCGCTGATGATCGTAGCGGTCACCGCGATCCTTCTCGTCGTTTACCATCTTGCAGTGCGCTACACGTTTATCGGAACGATGCTTAATGGTCGTCGAGTGCGGCCAGGAGAAGGAGTCGATGGTCAGTCCAGCACAGGGCCGCCGGCGACAGAGGCATTGAAACACTAACGGTATCCTTTCTAATCGAGCAATGTAATGAGATATGATGATGAGTAATGAATAAGGGACAAAAGTCATGATCGAATCTGGAATCACATCTAAAGGACAAACGACGATTCCCAAAGCCGTCAGGGAAGCTCTTGGCGTTAGGCCGGGCGATCGGATCAGATACGCCATATTGGATGGGAGGGTAATGATGCTTCCAGCGCTCCCAGCAGCCAGACTCTACGGCCGGTTGCAATACAACGGTCCGCCCAAATCTTTAGATGAGATCGACCGCGCGTTGGGCGAAGCTGTTACGGAACAGTGATCGCCTTAGACACAAATGTTGTGATGAGGTTGTTGGTCCGCGATGACCTCCCTCAGGCTGAAGCGGCTGAGCGGCTGATTTCGGGTTTGACACCGGATAATCGGGGTTTCATCTGCCGGGAAGCCATTATGGAACTCATTTGGGTTCTCGAGCGAGTTTATGACTTTCCGAGGTCCGAAATCGCTGAAACGGTTCTTGAACTAATCGCCTCTGCTGATTTGGAGATCGAAAACCATGAAGACGTTACGCGTTGCCTTTATCGATACATGCGAGGCGGGACCGATTTTGGCGATCTGATGATTCTCGAAGCCGCCAAGCGCCAACGAGCCGTACCGTTGCTCACGTTCGATCGCAAATTCGCGAGACTAGACGGCGCTACATTGTTAGAGGCTACATAGCGATCAGATGGAACCTGCGATGCAGAAACGAACATTAGGCAGAACCGGACACGATAGCACCGTGGTTTCGTTCGGCACTTACGCGGTTGGTTGGCTCAGCCAGGATGAGGCCGATCGTGCTATCCAACTCGTGCTAGATCACGGCGTGAACCATTTCGATATCGCGCCGACGTACGGTGAGGCGATGGAGCGCGTCGCACCTTGGATGCCCGAGCTGCGGGACCGCATTTTTGTCGGAGCGAAGACCGCCGTACGAGACCGAGATGGCGCTTGGCGCGATGTCGAGAGCATCATGCGACGCATGAACGTGGATGATTTCGATCTGTTCCAACTCCACTCCGTCGGCGACATGCATCAACTCGAACTTGCGACGAAACCGGGTGGTTCGCTTGAAACCCTCGTCGAGATGCGAGAGCAGGGTCTGACGAAGTGGCTTGGGATAACGGGACACGGTCCGGAGGTTCCCGCGACCATACTCGAGTCGTTGAAGAGATTCGATTTCGACACGGTCATGTTTCCGCTGAACCCCGCCGCATCGCGAGATCCAGACTACCGACGGGACTCGGAGGCTCTGCTCGCCGAATGCGAAGCTCGGAACATCGGTGTTCAGACGATCAAGATGATTGCGCGAGGAGGTTGGGGCGACGGCGAGAAGCAGACGAACACTTGGTACGACCCGCATCGAGAGCAAGAGGACATCGACCGGTCGCTTTGGTGGGTTTTATCTCAACCGATGCACACTGCGCCAAGTTGCGGCGATGTGAATCTGTTGCCGAAGGTTTTGGACGCTGCCAATCGTTTCGCTGGTCTGTCTGTGGTGGAGCAGGACGACGTTGCACGGGATCAACGTCCACCAAATCCCCTACCCGCTTTGGCCATCCCACCAGCCGCTTAGACCGTTCGGCATCGTTCGTGATGTGAATCGAAACACCACTGCGCCAATTGACCGATCGGAAAATCAAAGGGAAACGATTCTTGATGCTGTCCGCTGCGTCTCTGTTCGGCGCGGCGGTTGTGTTGCTGTATCTGTTGGGCTCCGTCTTGATCACGGTGTTGTTCAGCGCATTGATCGCGTATGCGCTTTTGCCTCTAGCTAATGTGATCACGCGTCCGATGCCCTGGCGGGAAAGCCGACCCGACTTGAGCAGGAGCATCGCGGTTGGGTTCATATTCTTGGTGGCGATAGGGATTTTCGCGGGATCCATGGCGCTGGTGATACCGCCGACGATCGAACAGAGCGAAGAATTCATCGAAGACTTGCCAACGTTTTTCAACGCGGCTCGGAGCACGATCGAAGGATGGTTGGGCGACTACACGGATTTGGTGCCCGACGACGTCCGAGCGCAGGTTGAAGAGAACCTCGCAAATATGGGAGGTGTGGTTGTCAGCGCTGCATGGGACGTGTTGCCGAATGCGTTCGGAATCGTGTCTGGAACCTTCGCGCTAGTTATCGGCCTTGCTACGATGCCGATGTTGATTTTCTACATGGTGAAAGATTCGGGTGAAATTGGCTCGGCTTTGCTGGCTCCGTTCCCGAAGGCGTTGAGGCCGTACTTGATCGATCTCACCAAGATTGCCGATCGGACATTGGGAGGTTATCTTCGAGGCCAACTGATATTGGCTTCGACGATCGGCATCCTCGTCACCATCGGCCTTGTCGCGATGGACGTTCCATTCGCGTTCTTGCTCGGCGTAGTCGCGGGTGTCACCGCATTTATCCCGATCGTCGGACCGTTCATCGGCGGCGCGGTGGCATTGCTAGTCACTTTGGCGACCGCTCCAGAGAAGTTGCTATGGGTTTTGGCGCTTTACGTAGTTGTGCAGATAGCTGAAAACACGCTCCTAGCGCCGCGAGTCCAGGCAAGCACGCTGAACATTCACCCGATCGTGGTGATTTTGGTGATCATCGTCGGCGGTCACTTTTTCGGTATTTGGGGCGTCATTTTCGGTGCGCCGCTAGTCTCATTCGGCCGGGACGTGGTTCGATACGTGGCCGATGAGTGGGATCGGATGCCTAAGGAGACGAACGTTGCTGCGGAAGATGAAATCGATACTGCCGACGGTTCCGTACGGACGTAGCGTGCATTGATGGCGTGTCAGTCGATGATTACCGTGTCCAAGCGGTACTGGTCGAGTCCGTCCCAGTCGTATTCGACACCTAATCCCGGGCCTTCCGGAACCGACACGTTGCCGTCCTTGTCAATCGAATCGATCTGGTCTGCGTAGTCGCACTTGTAAAGGCGTGGCCCCGGTTCAACTATTTTGGGATGCACCAAACCCATCTCGTTGAAGTTCGAGTTTCGGATAGCGGCCATGCAGTGTCTGTGCGGTGGGTTCGAGATGTGGAGTTCGAGATCTTGGCCGAATCCCTCAGCGGCGTGCGCAATCTTCATCACTCCGGTAATTCCGCCGTCGTACTCCACGTCGGCACGCCAGAAGTCGGTGGCTTCCGCGATCGCCATGTCGGTGTGAGCCTCGACCATATGGAGGTGTTCGCCTTGGAGCAGCGGCGTCTTAATCATCTTTTTCAGTTGCTTGTGCGCCCAGAGTGACACGCCGCCGTCGCGCATCGGGTCCTCGTACCAGAAATAGTTGTATTCGTCGCAAGCCCTGCCGACCGCCAGAGTATCGGCGAAGGTGTCGTAAACGCAACACGGGTCGGTCATCATCGCCATCTTTCCGCCTACGCGCTCCCCCACAGCCCGCACCGTCGCGATCTCGCGTTCGATGTCCACTTCGCCCCAGGAGTGGATCTTGAAGGCAGGGTACCCCATCTCCAAGCACATCTGGGCGAAGTCGGCGTATGCTTCCGGGCTGCTGAGTCCGTCGGGTTCTCGGTCCGCATGGTAGGTGCTGGCGTAACACGGCAGTTGTTTCCGGTGGCCGCCCAAAAGCTGATAGACCGGAGCATCGTGGTATTTCCCGGCGAGGTCCCAGAGTGTTATGTCGATTGGCCCAACACCCATCCGGTCGTTTTTTCTGAGTATCGACTTGGCTTGGTTGTAGAACCGTTCGCGTTCTAACGCGCTCTTGCCAATTACGAAGTTGACCCACATCAGCATCTGGTCGTAAGCTGCAGGCGCTCCGCTCATGTATTCGCCGGTCACGCCTTGATCGGTGTGAATCTTGATTCCGACTCTTGATCGCGAGCCGTGCGCGCCGGGTTGATAGAACTGCCCCATCGCGAATCCGACGTCCGTCGCCAGATCATACGTCGGGATTCTGTACCTTGAAAGTTCGACACGCGTGATTGTCGGCGCGGTGCCCATGGTTTCTCTCCAATCGTGACGTTTGACCCAACTTAGTCTGCCAAAAGATTAATTCACGCAGGCCGAGCAGCAACGGTAGAAGTTTGATTGAGGGGCTAAGGCGATTGCGCCTCGAAGAATGCTGCCTGTACGAGTCAACCAACGGCCATCCACAGGGCCGCTGTCGAAGGATCAGTGCTCTGGCGTCGTGCCAATCCGTAGACCGAAATGTTCCCGATACACGCCTACTCCAATTATGATCCACCAGACGAGGTAGAGGATCGATAACAGCGTGAACAGCGGAGTCAGGACGTCGATTAGTTCGTAGAAGGGTTCTGTCAACACCACACTGATCAAGGCAACGATGGCGACGATTCCGACAATGCGAGCAAGAATTCTGTTGACGCCCGGGCGGAACTTTCGGGCATACGCAAACCCCAAAACGACGTGTCCCGTCAACCCCGAGAGTGCTCCGAGCAATTTAGCAGCACCCCCGATGGATTGCATTTGTATAGCAATCGACCTGATCGCTTCGGTCTGATCCGTACCCGCCCCGATGCCATGGTCGACCACGTGAGAAGTGGTGTAGTTGAGGCATTGAGCGATCAGGAAGGATACGAGTGCCAACATCACGCCAACCAACCCGAATTTCACGAACGCGTCTAAAGCGCATTCGTTTTGCGCAGTCTGCCACATCACCGTCAAACCCCAAATCAGAGACATCAGCGCAACGCTCCCCAGCATCGCAGCGAAGGCTGTCAACAAAGGATTATCGGCGACAGCGTCGACCGATGAACCGAGATCTCCCGCCATGGTCGCGCCGATAAAATGCCCTGGAGTGATTAACGTGGCGATTATGAACAGCGCGGCGCCGATTATCAGAGCCGAACCTCCCACTCTTGGTGTAGTGATCATCGACATTTGCGCCCCTCCTAACAAATTCATATCGAATCGTGACAGGCGTGAACCGAACTCTACCACCCTGAAGCGTGCCGCCTGCGACGCTCTACGAATCAACGGTTAACAATCCTGCCCACGTGATCGGCTGAGACGCGGTTACCGTCGATATTCATGATCAACGGATCAAATCACCGCTCCACAGCCGTTCGACGAAATGTTCGACTGGCAATACAAGAATGCCGTCTTCGGTTAACCTCGGGCGTCGCTCGCGGCAAACTACAACCCGTTGCTTGATCTCCGGGTACTCTACGGCGATTGACCTCAGACCTTTGAGGTGTTGCCGGTTGACGTTCGAACTCGACTTTGCTTCGATGGCGATGGACAGATCGTCGAACAGAAAATCGACCTCTGTCTGTTTAGTCAGTGCCCAGTAAGTCAATTTCGAGTCGACGTTCCGGTAATCGATATATGCGGTTAGTTCGTGGTGGACCCAGTTTTCGAACGCTTTGCCGAATTGTTCCGAACCAGCGATCACCGTGCCGCGTCGCGCCAATCGGTTGACGATGCCGACATCTGCGAAGTAGAACTTCGGGGATTTGACGGCGCGGCGTTTGGCGCGCCGTCGATAGGCCGGTAGCCATGTTCCGATCAATGTGTCCTCCAGAATTTCGAAATAGCTCTTGACGGTTTTGGCCGAGACGCTGCAATCGGAAGCGATTCGGGCGAAATTAACGACGTCGCCGTCGCTTAGCGCCGCAGCGTCGAGGAAATTTGCGAACACTGGAAGATTGCGGACCAGTCCCTCGGCGGCTATCTCTTGCTGTAAGTAATCAGCGATGTACGCGTCGAGAACGCGTGTCGGCTCCTCGGCCTCGTATGCTCTCGGCAAGTATCCATGGTTTACGAACCGAACAAGATCGAAGTCATTTTGCAACTCTCCCGCGGTCAGTCCGTGCAAGACGTATCGAAAAGCTCTGCCGCCGAGCAGATTCGCCCCTCCCCGGCGCACTTTTCTGGCACTCGAACCGCATAGGGCGAATCTGAGCCCATAGTTCTCGATTAGCCAATGCACTTCGTTGAGTAGGTTGGGAACCCGTTGCACCTCATCGATTACGATCTGTTTGCTAGGATCGCGTCCTTCACTTTCGATCTCCTGCCTGAGGCGCTCGGGGCGCGTGGAGTAATGGACGTACTCTTCGCTCTTCAGCAGGTCCAACCATCTGCAATCCGGATATCGATCGCGCAGTAGCGTGGTCTTGCCGGTTTGTCGTGGTCCCCACAGGAAAAACGACTCTTTTCCCGAGTGCGGCAACTTTAGGCGGCGCTTAATCATGATGGTTCCTGAGATGAAATTCGGAAGTGCTACTTCATAATATCATGTATTTCCGAAGTGCTACTCCCGAATTACATGTAATTCGGAAGTGGCACTTCCGATTTTCATGTAATTCGGAAGTTACACTCGCGATTTTCATGAAAATCGCGAGTGAGCGTTCAATCCAACACGGCGATTAGGCGACGGACGAAGGCGTTCTAACAGGTAGTCCTACCCGAACAGAGTCGACTGCCGATCCAAAAGATACGCGCCATCGTTCCTAGATGAACCTACATCCGGATTGGCTTCTTGAGCCTGCATGGTCTCCCATTCGCGAGGTTTCAGCGCTTCTAGCAATACCGTCTGATCTGCGGCATCATCGAGCCAAATCGCAGCCCATTCGTCGTCGAGTATCACTGGCATGCGGTTATGTATCGGCTCCATCAAAGCGTTCGGCGAGGATGTCATGATGGCACACGATTCAACCACGCCGTCCGGGCCGCTCCACACGCTCCAGATTCCTGCAAAGGTAACAATCGGCGATGCAGCGTCGTGTATCCACATCGGGGTCTTCGTGCGCGAGTCTTCTCGTCGCCATTCGAAGAAACCGTTCGCCGGGACGAGGCAACGCCGGCTCTTGAACGAGTCGCGAAACGTTGGACGTTCAGCGACGGTTTCGGATCGAGCATTGAACATCGGGCGCTTGAATGCCGTTTCCGGTTTGGCCCAGCGCGGTATCAGCCCCCAACGCATCAGTGATCCCGTGCGGTCTCCACTTGATTCGGTGATTGCCAACACTTGGGTGGTGGGAGCGATGTTCCAACGCGGCGTGTAGGCGTCTGCCGGCATTGCGAGTTCGAAACCTAGGAGTTCCACCAGTTCAGCGAGGTCTGTGAACAGCCCGAAGCGTCCGCACATTGTTGTTAACCCACGATTGATCCGCTAGCAAGTCTCGACTTCCGTTCAGGGTAACAGCGCAGCATCCGTTGGGACCACGCGATATCATCATCCGAGAACGTGAAACCCTGCACTGCACCAATCGCTCATGAACGTACTCATCAACGGATCGCCAACTGCCATCGGACGGGCCGTAGTCGCCGAACTCGCCGACTCTGGCCACAACCTGCGCCTAACATCGTTGGCGCCATATGAACACCAAGACGTCGTGGTCTGCGCATTGGAGCACGACGAAGCGACTGACAAGCTGGTCGAAGATATCGACGCCATCATCAATGTGGGCTACCAAGACGAGGTGGATATGGGCGCGACGTTCCATCTCGACTACTACGCGCGACGAACATACAACCTGCTTTGGGCAGCTTCGAATGCGGGCGTAAAACGGGTCGTCAACCTGAGCACGCTACGTTTGATGGAGGAGTACGAGGAGAACTTGGTAGTCACGGAGCTGTGGCGTAGCAAGCCGATGGCGAGCGACATCAATCTGCTGTGCGCCCACCTCGTCGAGATCATCTGCAAGGAGTTTGCGCGAGACCGCATGTTCGAGGTCGTGAACCTTCGATTGGGTTGGCCATTGGTCGAAGGTGGACCCGGCGAACTGGGCTGCGATCCCGCAATGTCGGCTCTATGCTCAGAAGATCTTGGTCGCGCGGTGCGGGCGGCATTGGACGCAGATGTTGAGCAGTGGCAAGACATCCACATTCAATCGGCGGTGGACGATCAACGCTTCACCACTGCCAAAGCTACAGAAGTTCTCGGCTACTAGACCCCAGCTGTCCGATTTGGAGGCAAACACGATATGAAAGTTCTCATTCTCGGAGGCTGCGGCATGTTGGGACCTTGGGTCGTCAAGTCACTCAAGCATCGGCACGAAATAATCCTGACCGACATCAATCCGCCGGGCGACGATTTCGAAGGCGATTTCCGGCCGGTTAGCGCCGACGATCTGGACGCAGTCGTCGCAACTGCTGAGGGTTGTGACGCCATCATCAATCTTTCGGTGTTGCGTGAAGATCGCAAGTTAGCTTTCGATGTCAGCACGCGCGGCAACTACAACATGATGGCGGCGGCGGTGGAACACGGCATTGAGCGGGTCATCAATACGGGGCCGCATTTCCAGCTCGTGGGCGAGACCTACGAAAACTGGGATTTTGATCTCAACCCTGATATGCCGCCTCAGTTCGGCACGCGCCTTTATGCCCACAGTAAAGGTCTTGGTCAAGAGATCTGCCGGGTCTTCAGCGAGCAGTACGGCATCTACGTCATCACGATGCTCTTCTACAACATGCGCCACACCTGGAACTGGGGCATGGGCAGAGGGGTTCCCGAAGCTGTTTATCACGAAGACATGACGCCGTTCACCACCGCATGGACTGATTGCGGCACGGCGATCCAAGCCGCCTTGGAAGTCCCGCTGGAACGTCTGCCCTCTCGTTGTGAGAATTTCTTCACGTTCCCGGAGACACCGCATCACAAGTTCAACAGCGAAAAGACGCAACGCATCCTTGGCTGGAAGCCGCGCTACCTGCTAGAGACGCTTTGGAACAAGGAGCCGTTGACGCCGCCTGATCATCAATATGGAGGGTGGTAGATCGGTCCTGATCACACGATAGAAGCTGCCGGTTTGTATCAGATTTCGATCATAGTATGCCGGTAATCCATCGAGAAGGACCGTACAGGTTTTCGTTCTATTCGGATGAAGGCAACGAGCCGCCTCACATCACGTTCGCAGAGATCGAAATCAAGCGAAATTCTGGTTGCAGCCAGTAGTATTGGCCAAAAATGTTGGCTTCAGTCAAACTGAACTGAATCGCGTCGAACGCATAATAGAGAACAACGAAACTGCGATGCTAGAAAGATGGAATGAGCATCTCAATCGATAAACGAGGCGAAGTGCTGGCTACAGGTTTGCACTTCACGGACGAATCCCTGATCGTGGACCTCGCAGACGGACGTACGGTCATTGTGCCGTTGAATTGGTATCCTCGCCTCGTCCATGCGACGCAAAAAGAGCGGGAAAATTGGGAGACCGTGCTCAACGGAGAGGGATTTCATTGGCCGGATCTCGATGAGGACCTAAGCGTCGACGGATTCGTCAAAGGAAGACCTTCCGGCGAGAGCGAACGCTCATTCCAACGCTGGCTGAGGGCCAAGAAGGAAGGTCGTGGGCTTACGATACCCGAGCTCGACGCACACGAAGAGGCTCAGAAGCAATCGTCTGAGGAGTCTGTTGAACATTGAACCAGGGTCGCGGGAGTCCGAAAACAGTCCCAGTTTTCGTGATCGACCTGATGGTAGCCCACGCGTTCACTTTTCCCATTTCGAGTTCGGTGTGAGTAAAGACAACCAAACATTCCGTATCGGTTGCGGCCTGATCTTCGTCGTGATCGGTGTTTGGTTGCTGTTGTGGATCTTCGACATCATCTCGCTGGACCCGAGGTATATCTGGATACCGTTAGCGGTCGTTCTAGTAGCGCTGGGTCTGCGGTTGTTGCTGAGCAACCGGCGATAGCGTTCTGCAGAAAACTCGACGGGCGATGAGTTCAACCCATCAAGTCGCCTTCTTCGCTCATCACGGCCATCAAGTTGCCGTCCGGATCGTTGAAGAGGGCCATCCACAACGTGTAGTTGTCGGTCTGGTGGATGATGTGGGGCTCGGATTCGAGTTGAACGCCTTTAGATTTGAGCTCTTCGGCGGCGTCTTGGGCTGAATCCACTTTGAAATAGACCACCGACGAACCTGCATTGTCAGGATTTTCGGGCTCCACGACGTACAACCGGACGCCGCCACAGTCGAAAAAGGCCATTGCGGGACTTCCGGGCACTTGGAACAGGAATGGGATCTCCAGCACGTCGCGATAGAACGCAACTGCCCTGTCGATTTTGGAAACTGGTATCGATATTTGGCCGACGCCGTGCACCTTCATAACAATCCTCGCTTCAACTGCGGAACCTAAAGCTCTTTCATCTCGGCTATCAAGTCCTCTACTGACGCACGCGCATCGCCGAAGAGCATCATAGTGTTCTCCATGTGGAACAACTCGTTCTCGACGCCCGCGAAACCCGATGCCATCGATCGTTTCAGCACGATTGCTGATCGGGCTTCGTCCACGTTGAGGATCGGCATTCCGTAAATCGGGCTGCTCGTGTCAGTTCGGGCGGCCGGGTTCGTCACGTCGTTCGCTCCGACCACGACAGCGACATCAGCGCGTCTGAAGTCGTCGTTGATCTCATCCAAGTCTTTCAACTCATCGTAGGGCACGTCGGCCTCAGCCAGTAGCACGTTCATGTGACCCGGCATCCTGCCAGCCACTGGGTGAATGGCGTATCTGACCTCTGCCCCTCGCTCTTTCAACATATCGGCCAAATCCCGGACTTGGTGTTGTGCCTGAGCCACTGCGAGGCCGTAACCGGGTACGAAGATCACCGAGTTGGCGTAGCCGAGTACAATCGCCGCTTCTGGCGCGTTGACCGATCGCACCGGGCGGTCGGCAGCGGTCGCTCCCGGTGCTCCTGCCCCTGTTGAGTCAGCGACGCCGAAACCGCCGAACATGACATTGCCGAGAGACCGGTTCATAGCGCGGGTCATGATGCGGGTCAGAATCAGCCCGGATGCTCCAACTAGTGAACCGGCGATGATGAGCATCGGATTATCGATGACGAAACCGGTCGCGGCGGCGGCTAGGCCCGAGTACGAGTTCAACAGCGCGATTACGACCGGCATGTCTGCGCCGCCGATCGGTATGACGATCAGAACGCCTACCAAAAGGGCGATCACGGCCATTGCGATCAACGCCCATTCGAGGCCAGGGTCGATGACCATGATCACCGCCATGGCGATGGCACCGATGCCTAAAACCGCCGTCACAGCATGACGCAGAGGGATCAAAACAGGTTGCGTTGCGACTATGCCCTGCAACTTGCCGAATGCGATCAGACTGCCGGTGAATGTCAGCGAACCGATGAGAACCGACAATGCGACCGTGATGCTGACGACCGTATCGACATCGCCAGTGTCGTTCTGGCTCAGGATCTGAGCCGCTGCCACCAAGGCCGACGCGGCGCCACCAAAACCGTTGAATATCGCTACCATCTGCGGCATCGCGGTCAGTTGAACTTGACGTGCCGCTATCCCGCCGATCAGTGCTCCGACGATGACGCCGGCGATGATCCACTCGTAGCTGACGATGTCCCGATCTATCAGTGTGAACACAATTGCGATCAACATTCCCAACGCCGAAAGTCGGTTGCCCGCGCGGGCCGTTTCTGGCGATCGCAGCCAGAGGAGCCCGATAATGAACATCACTGCCGCCGTGATGTACGCGGCGAGCGTGAGGTTATCGAGGGCTTGTGACGAGATTTCCATCAGATCGGGCTAACGTCGGTCTTCGTCGCTGCGGTGGAACATCCGCAACATCCGATCGGTCACCAAGTATCCGCCGACGACGTTGATCGTCGCCAGCGTGACGGCTACTACGCCGAGGATCGCGCCGAGCAATCCCCCAATCGATCCGGCGACGATGATGGCACCGACGATGACGATACCTGAGATGGCGTTAGAGCCTGACATCAACGGAGTGTGAAGGGTTGGCGGAACTCGGGTAATGGTCAGGTATCCGACGAAAATCGCCAGGACGAAGACCGCGAGAGATATCAGCAGATCTTCAATCGACATGTCGCGTTCCTTCCGTCATCGGCCGATCGTGTGCCCTCTGATCTCGCCGTCGTGCGTGACGCACATCGCGTCGATGACTTCGTCTTCGAAATCGAGGGACAGTTCCAGATCATCCCCGATGATCAATTGCAGTAGCGATTCCAAGTTGCGCGAGTAAGTTACGGAGGCGTGGTACGGCATCGACGACGGCACATTGATCGGGCCTTTGACGATAGAGCCGTTCACCATCACGTCTTGTCCGGCGATGGTCGCTTCGACGTTTCCACCAGTTTCTGCCGCTAGATCGATCACCACGCTGCCGGGCCTCATCATCGTTACCGTTTCAGTTTCAATCAATAACGGTGCTCGACGACCTGGTATTGCCGCGGTGGTGATCACCGCGTCGGCGCGAATGATGTGCTCCGCTAAGAATTGGCGCTGTCGAGCGTTTTCGTCTTCGGTCTGTGCGCGAGCATATCCGCCGGCGGTCTCGGCGTCGTCTGCCTCTGGCGGTGCGATGAACTTCGCGCCCAAGCTCTCGACTTGCTCTCCGGCTGCCGCTCGAACATCGAAACCGTAGACGTCTGCACCCAGGCGTTTCGCTGTGGCGATAGCTTGCAGCCCGGCGACACCTGCACCGAGGACCAACACGCGTGCTGGAGGGATAGTGCCCGCAGCGGTCATCATCATTGGGAAGAAACGGCTCATCGCGTCAGCAGCCATGATTGCTGATTTGTAACCGGCGATCGATGCCTGAGACGAGAGCACGTCCATGCTCTGCGCGCGGGCGATCCTTGGGACGAGTTCCATCGCTAAGCTGGTGATCCCGGCATTCGCCAGAGATTCAACAAGTTTCGTGTCCCTGCGGGCATCAAGCGTCGCGGCCAGTACTGCGCCCTTCCTCATTGCGGCGATTTCGCCTTCGCCCGGTTTGCCGACGTGCAAAACCATGTCGGCTGCACCGGCGGTTTCAAGATCCGTTGCAGTCAGTGACGCTCCAGATTCGACGTACGCGCTGTCCGGAAATCCTGCCGCCACGCCTGCACCATTTTGCACGGATACACTGTGACCGGCGGATGCGAGTTTTGAAACGAGATCAGGGGATGCGGCTACGCGGTTTTCACCAGCCGCGTTCTCTCGATTGATGCCGATGAACAAGGGAGTGGATGGATGAGTAATCGAATTCCAAATATTATGGTAATCGCAACGTGTAACTAGCGTTTTTGATTGGCAAACCGGCTGCTCTGATGCAGCGACCACCGAAAGGTTCACCATCCGAATGTACATGCTCCGAAGGGTCTATCAAGCCAAGCACCGCCAAGGGAAACTCGTGGCGTCGTTGGTTCGTAAACAACAAGACATATACGAGTCTGCCGGTCGTTCCAAAGGCACGGTCTACTTCAATGCAGGGACGGTGCCCGGAGAGCCTGACCAAGTCGTGCTCGAGTGGACGCAGGACACGCTAGGTTCGCCTTACGAATCAGGTGGCAGCATACCCAGAGAGGCATTGCAAGTCGGCGGTCAGGTACGAGAGCACATCGAGAGCCAGTGCATCGAGTTTTGGGAACTGATGACGCCCGGGAAGATGGAAGACGTTTAACCGACCCGATCTTCCGAAATATCTCCCACTTGGAGGCAGGCATTGCGCCATAAGTGGGTCAACCTCATACTTCTCACGCTCGTTTTAGGCGAGCTAGTGACCGGCGCGATCGGCTTGATGAGCGGCAATATGCAGAATGAAATCGTTCTGCAGGCGCACAGCGTTCTGGGATACAGCATCATCGCTGTGCTGGCATGGAAGGTCGCACTGGCCGTTCGATCACTCAAACGTCCTCCCCGCGGGCGACCACGAAACATCGCGGTTTTGCTATCGGCGCTCATACTCATCGCACTGAGCATCGGTGTCGTTTGGAGTGTCGGTGGTTTTTGGGCTGTTGAAGGCGTGACTGGTATGAGTCTGCACATCTATGCTGGCGCTGCGATCCTTCCGTTCATCGCGTGGCACGCTTGGGCATACACGGCGCGGTTCAGAGTCGGGTACAGCGCTGAGAGGCGCGAAGCTTTGAGGTTCGGTTCGGTTTTGGCGGTCGGGACCGCCGCTTGGTTTGTCAGCGAAAACATCATTCGAGCGATCCCGACCGCAGGTTCGACTCGACGTTTCACCGGATCTCACGAGCGGCGGTCGTACGAGGGAAATCGCTTTCCCACCACCTCGTGGCTGAATGACAAACCCGCCGAGATCGACATCGCTGAATGGCGTCTGAAGGTTGTGGACATCGACGGCAATTCGACCGATTTGTCTCTATTGGACATCGAAAATGGTCGTCTCGGCACCGATTACATGGATATAGACACGACTCTCGATTGCACTAGCGGATGGTATTCGGATCAGATCTGGAGTGGTGTGATGTTGTCTGATGTGATCAACCAAGTTGGAGCCAGCCCCGACGCTCGCAGCTGCGTAGTGCATTCTGTCACTGGCTACACGCGTCGGTATTCATCAGACGAGTTTGGCAAGTTGATGCTCGCCACTCGCGTCGGAGGCGAACCGCTGTGGCATGGGCACGGGGCTCCCATGCGATTGGTGGCTCCGGGAAGACGCGGATACGACTGGGTGAAGTGGGTGGACGAGATACGGCTGACCGACTCGCCGGCTTGGTTTCAGCCCTGGTTGCCGTTGCAGTAGCCCGGTGCGGGTTGTGTCGTAGCGCGCCGCCGCATCTTTAGTCTCCGGTTCTCGCGTCTCCGTCATTGGTCGGAGCCGAGGGGCGGTGCGCTCGTGGTCGGTTCGCGCGCCCTTCGTCCTTCTGCCACGTCGCAGCCGTAGTCACTCTGCGCGGCACATTTCCCCGTGATCGGAGACCATTGCAAAACCCTCCCCCTTTGCCCAAATCGGCAAGGGGGAAATGAAGGGGGTGTAGACGCGGATCGGGCACTCCCTGCAAACTGAGCCGCGCTGCCCTCGCCCCTCTGGATGGACGTTCCGTCCCGTAAACGTCCGGATTTCGCCGGAATGACGTGGGTGATGCCGGCCATCGAGGTTATCAAACGTCTCGCGAAAGCCGGAATGACGCGGACACGCGAGCGGCTCCCATCGTCATCATGTCTTTGAAACGTCGTAGACTAACGTATCCCATTTCCCGGGATCGTCGTCTTGGGACTGCGTTTCGGTTTCACCGTCATCTGTTGTCAGCGGATCGGAAGTTCCGTCGGTGTCCGAATCGCGAGATTTTCTCCGAGATCTATAAACGATCCACGCAATGGCTAGCGCCAATAGGAGCAGGAGGATGATAAGCCACCACCAGTTTGTCGAGTCCTTATCGTCTTCAACACTCGAAGAAGCTGGTGCTGAAGTCGCGATTGGAGAAGGAACATCGGTAGGTGCCGACGCCGGAGCAACATTCGGTTCCGGTGTGGCGGTAGCGATGGATGCAAGAGATACAACGGCGATTGGCGTAGCAGTGGCAGTAGGAGTCGAATTCGCGGTGACTGTCGGTGTTGGTCCGGCGTCCAGCGTTGATTCGGCGGCCAGTCTTGGTTCGGCGGCCAGAATAGGAGTGGGTGTATTCGTGGCCATATAGATCAGCACCGGCGTTGGTGTCGGTGTCGAGGTCGCGAACGGATCAGCAGCAGGTTGGATCGTTGCTGCAGGAATGAGACTGGGAGTCGGGGTACTCGTTGGCGTGTAGATCAGCACTGGCATCGGCGTCGAGGTCGCGGTGGGGGTTGGGGTGCCGATCGCCGTAGGTGTCGGAGTGGGTGTTTTTGTAGATAAAGACATCTGGAGAGCCAACGACGTCGCAGTTGCAGTAGGTTTGATCTTCGGTTTCGGAGTGTTGTTCGATTGCTCGGGCGTTGTCGGAGTGAAAGTTGCAACGGGACTGCTAGTCGGTGTCGAAGTGGCCGTAGGGGTATTGGTCGCCGTCGGAGTATTGGTCGCCGTCGGGGTGGTTGTTGATGTCGATATCCGAGGCTGAGGAACCGTACGATTCGATGTCGGTCTAGGCGGCGCATCGAATGTCTGACGTGTCGCCGTGGCAGTAGGCGTGCTGGTAGATGCGGGCCTGGGTGGACGTATGGTCACTGCGGTCGGCGTTTTAGTGGGGGTGTGCGTCGCCGCAAGCGTATTGGTGGGCGGGCGGCGCGTCGGCGTCGCAGTCGGCGTGCTGGTGGGTGTGCTCGTCGGCGTCGCAGTCGGCGTGCTGGTGGGTGTGCTCGTCGGCGTCGCAGTCGGCGTGCTGGTGGGTGTGCTCGTCGGCGTCGCAGTCGGCGTGCTGGTGGGTGTGAGTGTCGGCGTCGCAGTCGGCGTGCTGGTGGGTGTGCTCGTCGGCGTCGCTGTCGGTGGGCTGGTGGGCGTGCGCGTCGGCGTCGCAGTAGGTGTGCTGATGGGCGATGGACCATCGTCGTCGACGATGAGGAAACTGACGGCGTTGCCTTCGATGCTGGCCGCGGTTGTGCGGATGACGAGCACTTCATCGTCGTCGTCCTCGGAGTCGTCGGTGATGGTGAGAGTTGTGGTTCCGGTCGTTTCCCCCTCAGCAATTGAGATGGAAGGAGTGGCCAGACTGAAATCGTCACTTGTTGCTGAGCTTTGGCTGTCGGCGGCCAACGGGATCTGTGCACCGCCTGATCCTGCCGCTTCGTCGAGGGTAGCCGTTATGGTTACGGTGTCGCCTTCGCCGGGCGTGTAGTTGGATGCGGTCAGGGTGACGCACGTCGGTCGCTGTTGAATCGAAGTGTCATCGTCGATGATGACGAGTTTTATCGGCGCGTAGCTTTCAGCGGATCTTCCAGTAGCAGGGAAAGTGCCATTGACTGAAATTTCGAAATCTTCGTGCGGTTCGTCAGCTCCGTCGCCTTTGGCGCTGACCCTGAAAGTAGTGGTCGTCGCATCTTTTGTGAAAATTGGAAGTGAGGCTTTGTAGTCGTCGAAATTGTTGGCTCTACCATCGTGGCCCAAACCGAACGTCGCAGATTCGAGGGCGGGTGGCACGATATTTGCGGTGATGGATACAGTGCCGCCGGTTTCCGGGATGCAGTGGGAACCGCTCGCGACGTTGAGAATGATTGTGCTCTGGGTTTGTGGTTGTGCCTGGGTGTCTGAGCGTAGCAGCGACGCGGATGTGATGGCGGTGATTGCTACCAATGCAAGCAGAAAAATGCGCGCGATCGGATTCCGCCATAACTCTGAGTTGCGATAAATGCTGCCCATTACCTGCGGATTTCTCTGATTGATGCGAGCCGCGGTACGCAAAAACGCTTCGCGTTAGACGACCAGATGACCGATCAATATCGATATTTCGCCAGAGTCGTGACTAGGAAAGACTCCCATATGGAAAATCTACGAAATTCGCGGTGCTCCAATCTATACGTTTAACGCCACAATTAGCACGACATGCATAGGCGCGGATCAGCACTTAATCGCCCACTCGCACACCGTCAGCCGAAATCCGACGAACGTCAGACGCTGTGCAGCCGCACCGCACGACCAGTCAGGCAAAGACGCTGACGCTAGCCTGCGACGCAGATTTGTCGAGTTGCTAACGGATTCGCCGCTCGGAAAAACTGATGCTGAAGTCGCTATCGACTTCGCAAGTGGGGGTCATCGCAAGCTGATGATTGCGACGTCTGAGACCGGAGCTCGGCTCAGTCGAGCATCTACGGTGACCAGCGGGATATCGTTCTTGCGCGCGACTGCCAGATAAAACGCGTCGTACGCGCTTACGTTGTGCCGGTATCGCCAAGCTTCGGCCACCAGACCGACATGAGAATGGCGAGTAATCGGCATATTGATCAGTCGTTGGATCGCGTCCTCTGCGATCGACTCCGGCACCGCTTGTGTCAATACGCCTCTGCGAATGGTGGACAACACCTCGGCATCGATCAGTTCCGGCGCGACTAGAGTGTGGTCGCGAACTGTCGTCGCGACAATTTCGCCGAGCGTTGTGCTCGAAACCACCTCGAAGAGAGCCGAAGCGTCGATCACGTAACTGGTCATTCCAGTCCCGCGTCGCGCAGTTCGCGTGCTTCACGGAGCAACTCCGCTGAATTGACTTTGAGATCGTAACGAGGCAACTTGTCCCACTCATCCCACCATGCTGCGGTCGCAAGTTCACGATCTACCGCGCGACGCACAGTGGCACTGATGGTCGTGTTTCGTTGCTTCGCCAACACGCGCAACCGCTCGTACGTTTCGTCCGGCAGATTTTTGACTTGTAAGGTAGCCATAAGGAAGATATTATCATGATTCGTTCATGAATTTGTCATGAATGATTAATGACCATCTCCATATTCATTGGCGTCGTCACTGCTAGATTCAGTACGCCAACCCATGCCCAAACGGGAACAGTGTGTCCTCTTCCGCGTACCCTGGTGCGTCTGAATCTTGGCTCAGTATCGACTCCGCGCTTTCTGCGAGCGCGAACGGCAGCTTAGCGGCTGGTGCGTGTTTGCCGGTGAGCACGTCCATCACGGCCGCGTCGCTGGCTCCGAAAGTCGCCAATACTGCGCCCGTTTCTTGCAGACCACTCTCTGTATCGAGCACGAATGGTTGGCGGAAGCGGACGACTAGCACCGTCTTGTCGCGCCCGAGCTCGCTGATCACGCCATTGATGTCTTCCAACGACGGGCGGATTACCCAAGAATTCGATTTAGCCATGTCCGAAAATGCGATCAGGTCCAGCTCTTCCGGATCCGGGACTGGCAAGAAACCGCCACCAATCTTGCTGCTGTTACCGACTACGACGCGGATGATCGCGTAGTCGGTTCCGTCCGGAACCGCTGGACGCGATCCGCCGCTTTCAGGATCGTAATCGCCGGACACCACATCGAAATCGTTCCATTCGGGGCCGCCAACCATCTCGGCATCCATACCCATTACGTAGATCTGCTTGCAGGTCCTTTCGCGTTCGGGCTCCTCCGGCCCGTCGGCGTGCAACCCTAGTGCTGCGAAGGGATTGGGACGCGGTTTTGGTGTCGGCATCTCCATCGGCAGCAATCCGTCCCTATTTTGAAGCAGGACGATGGCTTTTCTCTGGGCCGATGCGGCTCGTGACTGGACTGTTCGATCGCCGAGAACGTATGCCGCTCGGTTCGGATCGACGAATGGATTCTCGAACAATCCGAGATTGAACTGCTCGGTCAACAAGAGCGTCACCGCTTCGTCGGCGCGTGATTCAGAGATCAATCCGCTGTCCAATAGCTGCATCATCTGAGCGTGGTCGCTGAATCCTGACAGCACATCTACACCAGCGTTGATCGCCATTGCGACGCGTTCGCCGACGCTCTTGTCCTCAACGCCCCACGGCATCATCGTGGCGATCCCGGTATCTGAGTTGACGTTGCCTTCGAAACCGAGTTCGTTGCGCAACAGATCGGTGACGATGCCTTTGGAAAATGACATACCGACATCGTTAGGCAGATAACGCTGAGCGACCGGGACACCGTAGTACGGCATGATCGACGAGACCCCGGCTTCGATGGCAGCGACGAACGGTTTGAGGTGGTAGTCGAAGTTGTCGGAAGGGTATGTCTGGAACTTGCCGAATGGGAAGTGCGGGTCTGCCCCGCCCTCTTGTGGCCCGCCGCCGGGAAAGTGCTTCATCGTTAGCGCGACGCTTCGATGGTTAAGGGTCGGACCTTGTATGTTTTCGACCAACACCTTGGCGATTTCACTCGCGTAGTCGGCGTCTTGCGTGAAGGTCTCGGTGATGCGGAACCACCTCGGCTCAGTCGAAAGATCGAGGCAGTAACCATACATGCCGCGGATGCCCACAGCGACCGACTCCCTCGCGACGGCTGTGGCGAACTCGGCTATCAGATCCAAGTCGCGCGTCGCGGCCAAACCAGCCTCTTTCGGCCATGCTGAAAATGCGCCGACGGTGGCGTCCAAGCCACCCATCCAACCCTCTTCGAAGTGATTGCGGGGGTTCGACTTGAACAGTGCTGGAATGCCGAGCCTCGACGATTCGCACATCTCTTGGACAGCGTTTGTGAACTGCGCAGTTTCATACGGCGTGATCTGCGCTCCGAAGAATGGATTACCCGCGTCTGGTGCCGGCGAGTTCGTCACCGTGTTGCGGAAGATGAACCGACGCATCATCCCGGAGTTGACCATACGACCGGCGAGTTCGGGAACTTGACCTCCGTGATCGGCGTTAAGTTGATCGATCATCAGCATCCCAGCTTTTTCGGCTTGGGTCATCTGAGAAACCAAGTCTGCAACCCGCGCTTCGACGGGCTGACGCCAGTCTTCGTAGATGTCTATTCGACCGTTCTGGTTCAGGTCTTTGAACGGAAGGCCGTCATCGTATAGCAGCTCAACGGAGCGCGCTTCTACTGCCGGCCGTCGCCGGGAATCGTGGGCAGTCAACTGTGGAACCTTTCGCTGGTGACAGACGCGAGATTAGGCATCCATCATCTGGATGCAGACGGGACCCGGTATCGAGATCATGTGCCCGGTGTGGTGCAGCTTACCGGTGTCAGAGTCTCGGCGGAAGGTGTGGATCGTGCCTGAATCTTGGTTTTCGGCGAGCACCCACGTACCTGTTGGGTCGATGGCGAAGTTTCGAGGTGTGTTGCCGCGGGTCGACTCGTTGCCGATGTAGTAGAGCATCCGGGCGTATTCATCCCATCCGTAGATAGCCAAAGTGTCGTGTCCACGGTTCGACCCGTAGATGTGTTTGCCATCGGGTGAAACGTGGATGTCCGCCGTGCTGTTCCCGTCTTCGTACTTCACGTCGGGACCAACTGTCCCGACCCAGTGCGTCTCCGTCAATCCGCCCGTATCCTGATCGACGTCGTAGCAGCTGATGGTCAGTCCGATCTCGTTGATGGCGAACGCGTTTTCGCCGTTCGTGTGGAACGCGAAGTGTCGAGGACCACCGCCGGGAGGCGAATCAACCGATGCATCTTCGTTGAGCACCAGCTTGCCGCCGTCGTGATCGATGTCGTAAACCAGCACCTTGTCCAAACCGAGGTCGCAAACGATTAGCTGGTTGTTGCCGGGCGAGACGGTGACCGAATGGGCGTGCGGCTCGTTTTGCCGCGAAGGCTCCACCATGCTGCCGCCTTCGTGCTGATGGAAGTCGCAGGCCTCGTTGATGCTTCCATCGCCGTTTACCTCGAACATTGCCACCGAACCGCCGGCGTAGTTCGCCACGAATAGGTACTTGCCGTTCTGCTCCACAACCAAGTGGCAGGGACCTGTCCCCTGTGTCGACTGCTTGTTGATCAGCGACAGCTCTCCGTTTTCGCCGATGCTGTAAGCATTCACGCCGCCAGCATCATCGCCGTCAAAATCGTTGATCTCAGATACCGAATAGAGCCATTTTCCGTTCGGATGGATTGTCACGAATGATGGGTTAGGGCCGCTGTCGGTTGCGACTGACAATTCAGTAAGTTGCCCGGTTGCGCCGTTGAGGTGGCAGGTGTAGATGCCCTTGGCACCTAGGTTCGTGTAGGTTCCGACGAAGATTAACTGGTCTTTGGGGTGTCCCATGCTGGCGGTCCGCCTTTCTGTTAGCGTTTGCGGCGTATGTATGTTCTGCGCTGAAAATGATATTCCACATCTTCGCTAAAGTCGTGCTGATACATTAGGATTCAGGCGAATCGACGCTCAGCCACCGTTCCAAACCGCACAGAAATAGCTTATGCGACCTGCTCCATTCAACTCCGTCAGAAGTCTCGCAGTACTCGGGCGTGAATTCTCCTACTACGACTTAGGCGCTCTCGAACAGGCGGGGTTGTGCGATATCTCTAGATTGCCGTTTTCGATCCGCGTCCTGCTCGAAAATGCTTTGCGCAACGCGCACGTTGGGCCAGCGAGTGAGGATGACGTAAGGCTAGTGGCTTCGTGGACGCCGGAACAGACACCGGCGACAGAGTTTCCTTACATGCCGGGCCGGGTTACGTTGCAGGACTTCACCGGCGTTCCGGTGGTCGTGGACCTCGCCGCGATGCGGGACGCAGTGGCGGATAAAGGCGGAGACCCAGGCGTCATCAATCCGGTTGTTCACTCCGACCTCGTTATCGACCACTCGGTCCAGGTCGACTATTTCGCTTCGGAAGGCGCGCTCGCCCGCAACATCGATCTCGAGTTCGAGCGCAATGTAGAACGCTACAAACTGCTGAAGTGGTCGCAAACCGCGTTCAACAACATGCTCGTGATTCCCCCAGGCACGGGTATTGTTCATCAGGTCAACTTGGAGTTTTTGGCATCCGCAGTCCTGACTACTGAAGTTGACGGCGAAACCATCGCATATCCGGACACGTGTGTAGGCACCGATTCGCACACAACGATGATCAACGGTCTTGGCGTCCTCGGTTGGGGTGTCGGCGGAATCGAAGCCGAGGCTGTGATGCTTGGCCAGCCTTACTACATGCTCGTGCCCGAAGTGGTGGGCGTCAAGCTTTCGGGCAGGCTCGCTGAAGGCGCGACGGCGACCGATCTTGTACTCGCAATTACAGAGATGCTCCGCGGTGTCGGTGTCGTGGAACGTTTTGTGGAGTTCTATGGGCCGGGACTCGCGTCACTACCCGTCGCAGACCGTGCCACAATCGGCAACATGGCGCCGGAATACGGCGCGACATGCGGCTTCTTCCCAGTTGATGAACAGACGCTTGACTACCTACGCCGTACCGGTCGATCCGATGAGACGGTCGCTCTGGCTGAGGCGTACTCGCAAGCGAACTATCTAACCCCGACAGAAAACGACGATCCTCAATACACCGTCGCCTTGGAGTTCGACTTGGGTGATGTTGAGCCGAGCATGGCCGGGCCGAAACGCCCGCAAGACCGTGTGCTTCTGAGCGACGTGTCTGGCAATTTCCGTGATGCGTTTCCTGACGCTTCTGTGAACGGCTCGGACGTGACCGATGGTTCTGTCGTCATCGCAGCCATAACCAGCTGCACGAACACATCCAACCCTTCCGTAATGGTTGGTGCTGGACTTCTGGCTCGAAACGCCGTTGAACGCGGTCTGGAACGGAAATGGTGGGTCAAGAGCAGCCTTGCACCGGGTTCGAAAGTGGTTTCAGATTATCTCGACCGCGCCGGCTTGACAGACCCGCTGGAATCGTTGGGTTTCCAGACAGTTGGGTACGGCTGCACAACCTGCATCGGCAATTCCGGCCCCTTGCCGCAAGAGGTTGCCGACGCTGTGACTGATCACGACCTCGCGGCGGTCGCGGTCCTCAGTGGCAACCGCAACTTCGAAGGACGCGTGCATCCGCAAGTTAAGGCGAACTATCTGGCATCGCCGATGCTCGTAGTTGCCTATGCCTTGGCAGGACGCATCGACGTCGATCTTACGTCCGATGCTTTGGGCGTCGATGACGATGGGAATGACATCTTCCTATCTGACATTTGGCCGAGCCAGAGTGAGATCGCTCAGACAGTTGCTAGCGCAGTCGGAGTGGACCAGTTCAATGATCGCTACGGTGCCGTCTACGAAGGGCCCGACCAGTGGCAGGAGCTTGAAGCAGCAACCGGTCAGCTTTTCCAGTGGGATCCTGGCAGCACCTACATTCAGTCACCGCCGTACTTCGAGGGGTTCGAACTGGAACCTCAGGCGCGGACGGGTGTATCCGACGCCCGGGTTTTGGTCAGCGTGGGCGACTCGGTAACTACGGACCACATCTCACCCGCGGGCAGCATCCCGCCAAGCGCGCCGTCTGGTCAGCACTTGATTTCGAACGATGTTCCGCGACGAGCCTTCAACTCCTACGGTTCGCGCCGCGGCAACCACAACGTGATGATGCGCGGCACGTTTGGCAACATCCGGCTGCGGAATAATCTGACACCGGATCACGAAGGCGATTGGACCGTCCACTACCCCACTGGCGAGACGATGCGGATTTACAACGCTGCCGAGCGCTACCGTTCGGAAGGTGTGCCGTTGATCGTGATTGCCGGTAAGGAGTACGGGACGGGTAGTTCGCGCGACTGGGCAGCAAAAGGTCCGATGCTTTTGGGCGTCCGTGCCGTTATTGCGGAGAGTTTCGAGCGGATTCACCGCGCCAATCTGATCGGAATGGGTGTTGTCCCGCTTCAATTCGTTGACGGACAATCATCGCTTTCCCTCGGTTTGACTGGTAAAGAGCAGTATTCGATCAGCGGGATCGGGGGCAGCGTGGAGCCAGGGTCACGGCTGACAGTGACGGTAACCGACGACAGTGGATCTACCAAGAGTTTCGATGTGCTGTGCCGAGTGGATACTGCGATCGAGGCCGAATACTACGAGCACGGTGGACTTCTGCCCTACGTGCTGCGGCAGATGATCCAACAGAACACGGTGTAGTGCTCGTCGCGTAATGCGCGCCGCAAGCGTTCACGGAAGTTCCGAATTGAACTCGGATTAACGTGTCAGATTCGGTGTAAGTAGTGGTTTTCGCCAAAAAGTTACGGATTCCGCGGCAAACAGGAAGATTAATCATGACGCTTACGCACGATTCGCTCGTTCGAATCAATCAGGTGAAACTATTTCAGGTTGTCATCACGCAAGACGAAGACTGTGTTTTCCTAGCTTCATGCCCGTCGCTTCCCGGGTGCCACACCCAAGGTGACACTATCGGGGAAGCGTTGGCAAACGTTCAAGAAGGTATTGCGTTGTTCATCGAGGTGCTGAACGACGACGAAACGGGTGATTCTCGCGTTGCGGACAGCTAGTTCGCGAACGTTCCTGCGACGCTTTAGGAAGGCAACCCCATCGTATTGCGTCACCGAAGCAGGAACAACCTGTTGGTATCGGAGCGCATCAGCAGAGGGTTATTGACGAGTTTGCTGAAGGATGCGGGAGTGACTAGAGACGAGTTCATTGACCTTCTCTAGTTGCTCTGTGGCCACCATCCGAGTCAATTGTCGGCGAATGATCCGATTGTCGTCGGGAGTTTGAGGCGAAACGCTCCGGCAACACTCATTGAGTCAACTTGGAATTCCCATCCGCATCGGGTTCACGTCAGCCAAGCTCTTCTTGGAGACACTTGCCCAAGTCCCGGTGTTCGAACTCAAACCCGGCATCCAGCAGCTTTTCGGGTATCACGAGGGCGCTGTTTAGCGCCAACTCTTGCACGTAGTTGCCGATCACTATCTTCGCCACGACTGCCGGCATCCAACCAAAATTCGGCTTTTTCAAAGCGTCGGCGATGGCTTGACTCAGCTCGGAGTTTCGTGCGACGCCGGGTGACACGACGTTGACAGGGCCTTCGAGTGAATCTGTTTCGGCGATGAATATCAGCGCGGAAACGGCGTCATCGATATGGATCCACGGTGTCCACTGCCGACCGTTTCCGAGCCGTCCGCCGAATCCGGATCTGAAGGGTCTAGCCAACGTTGGCAAAGGGCCTCCATCTGCGCTCATCACGATACCGAAACGTGCAGTGGCGGTACGGACACCGAACTCTGATGCGGCTGTCGTGGCGGCTTCCCAAGGGGTGGCGATCTCGGCTAGGATGCCTTCGCCGGGCTCGCTAGATTCCGTGAGTTGCTCATCTCCACGGTCTCCGTAGACAGCTACGCCAGATGCGGTGATGAGCGTCTGAGGCGGAGACTCCAACCGGCGACATATCTCAACGAGAGTTTCGGTCGAAACGATGCGGCTGGACGCGATGATGTCGAGATATTGCTTCGTCCAGCGTTTGGCGACGGTCGCACCTGAGAAGTTGAAGACTGAGTCGATTTCGCCAAGAACTTCAGCATCGACCGAATCGGGATCGGTCGAATCCCACCGAAGCTCTTCAACTGGACCTTCCGAATTGGGTTCGCGCCGTACGAGATGCACCACCTCGTCACCACACTCGAGCAACCTTTTAGTCAACGCCTGCCCGATGTAACCGCTAGCACCAGAAATGAGAGCTCTCATAGTTCAATCATAACGAGACGATTGAAAAACTTGGTCAGGAGTCATCGTCCGGCTCCGCATCCACTCCGTCACCCTCACCCTAGCCCTCTCCCATCGAGGGAGAGGGGATTACATCGTGGTATCGCAAGGTTTCATAGAGCCGCGCCGCCGTCTACCGTGATCATCGAGCCTGTTACGCCGCTGGCTTCATCGGAGGCTGCGAACAGGAAGGCGTTGGCGAGATCTTCGGGCATCATCAATCGGCCCATCGGTGTGTTGGAACGCCTGCCTTCGTAGTTTTCGGGGTTGTCGATGCTGGTTGAGGCATCGTTTGGGCTGTAAGCGTTGTTGCCGCGGATGAACGGCGTGTCGACGTGGCCGGGAGAAATGATGACCGAGCGAATATTCTCTTTCGCGTAACTCGCCGCGGCGGCTCGGTTCAAGCCGACCATGCCCATCTTCTGTGCCGCATATCCTGGCGATCCGCCTCCGGGACGTATGGACGCGAGTGATCCGATGTTTAGGATTGCTCCGCTCCCCGCTCGACGCATCGAAGGGACGACGGCTTTGATGCCCAGAAATGCTCCGGTCAAGCCGGAATCCATGATGATGTTCCACATATCCAGCGTTTGATCGTCGAAGCTGACCCTGAAATTCGCTCCGGCGTTGTTACACAAGATGCTCACGGCTCCGAACGCCTCTTCCGTCGCGCTGACGCAGTCCGCCCAACCGGTCTCGTCTCGTACATCCAACTCATAGGCGATTGCGTTGCCGCCGTTCTCGGCGATTTCTGTCGCCACCGCTTCGGCAGCCTCGATGCGGAAGTCCGCAACGCACACCGCTGCGCCGTGTTCTGCGAATAATCGGCACTGCGCGCCGCCCATCGCGCCTCCGCCACCAGTAACGATGGCTACTTTGCCCTCAAGTCTCTTTCCGAAGTTCGCCGTTGACATTTGCCGTGTTCCTTGTGTCGTCAATTCCGCATGAAATGGTACACGGCTTTATTGCGATTGAGGTGTCAACCGCTGGCGGGAGTGATCAACGCGACCAGCGCTCCGTGCGGATCGAATATCCAAGCCATTCGGCCGATGCCGGGGACATCCCAAGGCGGGTCGGGTAGTTCGGCGCCGCGTTGAAGGGCTCGCTCGGCTGCCGCATCAACATCATCGACGTTGAAATAGACGATCCATGTGGGACCGCCTAGGCGATCGATCAACTCATCCGATAGCCCTCCGAGGGAGCTGATGCCCATTACGGGGCCATCCGCAGTGCTCACGATCGAGTTGACCGAGCCGTCGGGCATCTCCATCGGATCCGTCTTGACCTTCAACAAATCTCGATAGAACTCCGCGGCAGTTTCGGGGTCGGGTGTCATCAATTCGCACCACTGCATTGCACCATGCTCATGTTTGATGGTGGGGCCTGACTGAAAAGCCTGCCAGATGTTCACTCTCCCGCCTGTCGGATCTGCGATCTCCGCACCGATCCCGTACTCCCCTACTCTTGCCGGATCCGCTACTACAGAACCGCCGAAATCTGCGACTCGCTCAGTGACTTCGTCGATGTCATCCACCAATAGTTGCACGCCCCATCCCGGCTTAGCACCAGATGCGATCTGCTCGTCGTCCAGTGAAGCGATTCCGGCGGGATACCCGGACGAGTTTTTCGCCCAGGCGTAACGTCTCCCTCCGACGTCGTCTGGTGGTGCTTCCTCGTAGCTCCATCCGAACAGATTCGCGTAATACGACATCGACGCCGCCATATCAGGCGAAGCTAAATCCACCCAGAACGGCGTTCCTTGGTTGAGATTGGTGTATCGCGGCATCGTTGTGTCGATTATCCCCCTGCGTGGTGCGGCTCGATTGCACAGAAGTCAGCGCCTTGAGGATCGAGTAGCACGATGAAGCGGCCGACCGCGTTGACTGCGGGTTCGTTGGCCATTGCCATGCCGCCGTTTGTTTCCACGTATCCCACTGCTGCGTCGAGATCGGCCACCTGAAAGTAGACGAACCACATCGACGGTACGCCATCGGTGATCATCTCATCGGGCCACTGAAACATGCCGGCTACCGGGATGTCATCCACGATCCACATCGCGTATTCGTCCAGATTGCTTTGCGGAGTGGTTACAGTCTCAACTCCGATCACATCTTCGTAGAAGCGTACGGATTCTTTGAGGTCGGTGCTCACGTGTTCGGACCAGGTCAACGCGCCCGGTTCTTCTCTGATTAGACCCCCTCGAAATTCACCTAGTTGCCAAATCGTGGTTTGGCAGCCGGTGGGGTCTTCGATGACAGCGACGCGCCCGGCTCTATCGACATCTGTTGTGTCGGTTAGGATGGCGTCGTCTCGTTGCCGGACGTTGTTGAGAGTCAATTCGATGTCATCGACTGAGACGTAGGCGTTCCAACTCGGATTGGCGGGAGCGCGAATCTGGTCTGGGCCAAGCTCGTAGATCGCCGCCGTCGCCACGTCGTTCACCATTGCCATCGAATAGGTTCCGATGCCCATTTCGCCCATCTGCTCGTCAGCGTAGCTCCACCCGAACAGCCCTGCATAGAACTCCTTGGCGGCATCAAGGTCTGAGGTCGCGAGGTCAACCCAACACGGAGTTCCGTGGCGGTATGTTTCAAGCAACGGCATCGGTCCACTCGATGCCAGATCACATGGTCGGGGCTTGTTGGATACCGAACACAGCGCCTTGAGGATCTTGTACGGCCGCGAAGGTGCCGACCATCGGCAACACCTCTGGACCGAACAATACTTTAGCGCCCATCGACTTCGCCGCCTCGACTGTCGCGTCAGCGTCGTCGACTCGGAAATAGACCTCCCAGTGCGGAGGGACTCCCATTTCAACGAGATGGTCGGGCGATGTCATGACGCCCGCCACCGGGACGCCGTCGACGGTCAACATGTGGTAGTCGCCGCCTTCAGGAGTGGGCATCGTTTCCTTGTCGAGATCGATGCCGAATAGTTCGGTGTAAAACTTGCCTGCGCCTTCTTGGTCCGAGGTCAGCAATTCGACCCATGTCAACGCGCCGTGCTCATCTCTGACCTCAGCGCCGATGTTCTCTTTGGCCTGCCATAACCAGACCATCGCGCCATACGGATCTTGCGCCAACGTCATCCGTCCGGACTCGTCCTCATCGAACTCATCAGCGATCACCATTCCGCCAAGATCAGACACTTTGGGAGCGATCGCATCAATGTCATCGACCGCGAGGTAAACGTTCCAGTGCGGCGGTACGTCAGCTTCCGCTTCTTGTTCCACTCGGGTGTAGATCGCAGCCGCAGTGGAGCCGTCTACCTGCGCCATCGAGTAGGTTTGGCCTTCGCCCATGGGGATGTCTTGATATTCCCAACCGAATATCTTCGAGTAAAACGCCTTGGCACCGTCCTGATCGGTTGTCGATAGATCGGTCCAACACGGTGTACCCTGCTTGTAACTTTCGATCTTCATCCTGTTTCCTTTCGCGGTTTGACTATCCGGCTGGAGGCGATTGCACTCCGAACTGCGCGCCTTGCGGGTCTTGCATGTAGCCGATCGTTCCTATCGGGCCCAAATCTGCTGGTCCCATGAAGATCTGTCCGCCGTTCGCCGTCGCGGCGTCGCAGACTGCCTGTGCGTCGTCGACTCTGAAGTAGACCTCCCAGTGAGACGGAACGCCCATATCGACCAGTTGCTGCGGCATGTTCATGATGCTTGCCACGGGTTGGCCATTGACAATCAACTGGTGAACGGTTCCGCCGTCGGGAGATGACATCGAGTCTTTGGCAACTTCGATACCGAGCAACTCGGAGTAGAACGAAGCCGTCGCATCCTTGTCGGTAGTCATCACTAGCGTCCACGTCAGCGCGCCGTGCTCGTCGCGAACCTCCGCGCCGATGTGTTGGTTTGGTTGCCAGAACATGACGACTGCGCCAACTGAGTCTTGCGCAACGATCATGCGTCCGGCTTCGAACACATCCATGGGAGCCATGATCACGTTACCGCCCAACTCGGGCACTCGTTCGGCTACGGCATCCACGTCATCTACTGTGATGTAGACGTTCCAGTGCGGCGGTACGCCCTGCTGGGCTTCTTCTGGCTGCTGAGTTGCGATGGCTCCGGCGGGCGACCCGCTGATTTGTGCCATGGAATAGAACTGTCCGTTACCCATATCGTTGTCTTCATAATCCCATCCGAACAGCGTGGAGTAGAAATCCTTGGCGGCTGATTGGTCGGAGGTGGATAGATCGACCCACGAAGGGGTTCCCTGAGCGTAACTTTCAACTTTGGGCATTTGGTTTTGGCCTTTCTCGGCTTGTTTTGTCTTCGTTTTGGACGCGTCGATATGACGTTCGGCGCGTGCCATCGGCAGATTGTGGTTACTCCATTGGTCGCAACGACATGATGCTGAATGTTGCGCCTTGGGGATCGTTGATGACTGAGAACTTGCCGGGTGGGATTTCGGTCGGCGGTACGCAGACTTCGCCGCCGAGTTCGGCCGCTTTCGCGGCCGACGCGTCGCAGTCTTCAACACGGAAATACGTCATGAAGTGCGACGGCATGTCGCCCCAACTCTCGTCCATCTCCATCATGCCGCCGCGATCGGGTTCTAGCCCTGGCACCTTGAGCCAGTGGTACTCGTATTCGATTTCGCCTTCGGCATCCTCATGGTCAGTCGGCGGGCGTGTCAGGTCGACGCGTTGGTACCTTGACCCAAACACGTGGCCGATAAAGTCGTTGAGTCCTGCTACGTCGCGGGTGTAGTATTCGACCCAACAAACGCCTCCCGTCTCCCAAAACGCCTCGTTTTCTACACCTTTGTCCCCGCTCCAAACCACGAACGGAGCACCTTCGGGTGTCATCAAGAGCGATTTCTTGCCACCATTGGCGGGATCGTCGCACGTAGGGATGATGACTGAACCGCCCTTTTCAACGGCGCGATTCATCGCGGCTTCCGCATCGTCGACCCAAAAGGCGTTTACCCAGTTAAACGGTTCCGGCGGTAGAGGCATTCCCTCGCTGTAGGTGTAGACGCCACCGACTACCTTGTCGCCCAACTGAGCCTGAGAGAACACCCCTTGCGGACTCGACATCAGATCGTGCCACTCCCATCCCAACAGCCCTGAATAAAACGCCTTTGTCGCGTCGACGTTTCTTGACGCGAGGTCCCACCAGACGGGCGTTCCTTGTACGTGCTTCGATGAACTACTCACTTGATTCTCCTTACTTCACGTGTGAGACGACTTACACGCGCTGAATAAACCAGAAGACTAAACTTTGATGATTATCTATCGTTTATCGCTAAACTCAAAATCAGAATGGCGAAAACTCTGATTCCGAGCTAACCCGTCGGTTGCCACAAGCTGAACCGCACGCCCTGCGGATCGACCATCACGGCGAACGATCCGGGAGGCACGTCCACGACGCCAAGCTTCAACTCGGCACCAAGGGATTGTGCCTTGGCCACTGAAGCGTGAATATCTTCAACCATGAAGTACGTTGCCCAACTCGTGGGCGATGATGCGTCCGGTAGCTGAACGAACGCGCAACTCGCCACGTCGCCGCCAAGATTAAGCATCGTCATACTGAAGTCTTCGCCAGATCCATCGTCCATCGGCATCTTGAACTCCTCGAAGCTGGCACCAAAAACTGCTGTGTAAAACTCCGTCGCCGACTCCAAGTCATGCGTGTGGTACTCGATCCAGCACACCGCACCGGGCACCGCGAAGACATCTGCGCCATAGCCTTTCAGGCTTTGCCATAGGCCGAACACAGCGCCCTCTGGCGTCGAGACTCTAGCGGTGACGCCCCATCCGTCGGCGTTGTGGGGTTTGGATAGGATGCTGCCGCCGTTCGCCGCTATTCGTTTGGCTGTCTCTTCGGCATCTTCGACATAGACGCTGTTGATCCACGTCCCGGCAACACCGTTGGCGTCATCGTTGGCGGACATGCCTGCGATGTTGGCATCTCCCCTGATCGCCATGTGGTATGTGTTGCCGCCTGACATAGGAACATCCGCCCACTCCCAGCCGAATAAGCCGGTGTAGAATTCTTTGGCTCCTTGCGGATCAGGCGTTGCTAGGTCGAACCAGATGGGGTTGCCTTGGAGTTGGGCGAGTCGGGGTGAGGTCATATCAACGTCTCTTTCACACGTAGCGGCATCCGTGCAATGAGTGTTATCGACGAAAGGCGTTCACATCGCACCATGCCATCGATGGGTTTCACCAATTTGACGGTTTTGTGATCGTTCTTCCCGCAGCATCTCGCATCCGCGTTGGAAGTTGGCTCGCTACCAAGTGTTTTGGTTCGATCTCCACCACACGCGTAGCACCTTGGCGGAGTTCCTGATGCGCCCTTTGCCGCAACACCGGATTCGCCACAACTGTTGTCAACTTCAGTTCATCGCGGATTCGTTGAACGGGCAAGAAAAGATCGGAATCGTTCGACACCAACAACGCACTATTGAACTTCCCCAAAAATGCGTCGAATATCATGTGCGTGGCGATGTTGACATCCGTTTTCTTTTCTTCCCACGAATTGCCACGTAGACGATGAGTTCCGTAGACCACCTTCAATCCCGGTAGCGACGACAAAGCCCGGATGTAGGTATCTTGGCGTTGTCGCCTGCTGCCGCTGCCCCCTGACACCATCACTCTAGCCGTGAAGTAGTACACGTCGCCGATGCAGTCCCTAGGGAGAAGCACGTCAGCCAACCGTCGGACATCTAACCACTTGTAACTCGAACCTTTCAAAGAGCCGTAATAAAGATTCAAACCATCTATGTACACGTTAGTCGACATGGAACCTCACAACAAAATGAGCGACCGCCACTTTCGCGGCGGTCGCAACCCCATCACCGAGGATCAGGGGGAGTTAACTTCATCTTAGCACAATCTCTCCACTATTGTGTCACTTATTCAACCCCCGCATCATCCCACGTAGATACTCAATCTGCCCAAGATGCTCCGCTTCCTCGCAGAGCAGGTGGCCGAGGACCCACGCGTAGGTAATCGGATCGTAGCGGGGGTGCGTTAGCTCGATCGTTAGGTCCGATTCCTGCATCTCGTTTGCAAAGTACTCGGTGGTGCCGTCGCGGACGGCTTGGTAGTAGTCCATGATCTTAGGGACATCGAATGCGGGCATCGCTCGGATGTCCTCTGCGGTCAGACCATATCCGTTGCTTGGTTCCTCAACGCCGCAACGCGCTGCCCATCCGTCGCGATCCCAGATCGAATCAGAATTTCGGAGCCTGACGTTGATCCAGTTATCCTCCACGCGCGCCATGTGCCAGACCATCCAATCGATGGTGTTCGACTCCAAGGCGGGACGCCAGTGGAGTTCATCCTCGGAGAGGCCGTCGAGGGCCCTTTTCAACTTGTCGAAGGCCTCGTTCAGACCTGAGTCGATTGCTACTAAGAATGGTTGCATCATTTGTTCATTCCTCTCATCATGCCTCGGAGGTACTCGATCTGACCGAGGTGTTCTGCTTCTTCGCATAGCAGGCGTCCCAAGATTTGAGCGCCGGTCCAGCCACGAAAGTTGGTGTGTTCGATGACTCTTGCAAGATCATCTGCGCGCATTACGTGCTCGAAATAGTCCGATGTCTCTGTTCGGATCGACCCGTAGTACTCCATCACCTCAGCGATATCGATGTGACCCAAGTCGCGTATCTCATTCATCGTCATCCCTGCGCCGGCGCCGGCGTAAGAGATGCCCAGACGCTCACCCCAGCCGTCGAGTTCCCAGATTGGATCGTAATTTTGAAGTACAACATTGACCAAGTTGTCCTCAACCCGCGCCATGTGCCAGACCATCCAATCGATGGAGTTGGCGTGCAACGTTGGTCGCCATCGCAATTCGTCTTCTGACAGCCCATCTAGAGCGCGGTTGAGCTTGTCGAACGCTTCTTTAAGGCCCGAATCAATGGCGACCAAAAACGGTTGCATATCGCGTGCTCTGCTCAACCGTCCAACCCGCGCATCATGCCGCGCAGGTAGGCGATCTGTCCCAGATGCTGAGCCTCTTCGACTAGGATGTGCCCCCAAACCCAAGCGCCGCTTACTGCGGTCTTGCGGCGAGGATGGTAATACTCCTTTTCTAAATCCTCAGCAGGCATAGCCTCCAGGTGCGCCAAAGTCGCCTCCCGAACTGATCGGTAGTAATCCATCATTTCGTTAACATCCGTCTTCGGCATCGCGCGCATCATCTCCGCGGTGTCCTCCCGCCCATAGTTGTCTGGTTCTATTCCAAACCGCTTGTACCACCCGTCCTTAACCCAGATGTCGACATCCTCCCTCAAGGCAAGGTTCACCCACCTGTCCTCTGCCCTTGCCATGTGCCAGACGATCCACTCGATGAAGTTCGCGTGGAGGGCGGGTTGATATCGCAACTCGTCTTGCGTGAGGCCGTCCAGAGCTTTTTCGAGCTCTTCCATGTATTCGATCAATCCGCTGCGGACTGCGTCCTTGAAATCTGGCATCGTTTGTCTCCTATCCACCCGACTCATCTGGGTTCCGGCTTTCGCCGGAATGACGTATGTGTTCGTCGGAATGACGTATGTGTTCGCCGGAATGACGGGATTGTGGTGGTCTCGGGCTCACGCGGCAGACTGCTTTGTGACTGCTTCGATCATCGCTTGGATGTAGCCGTTGGCGAACGCCCTGCCGCGATGACCCCAAGGCGTATCTTCGAATGTCTGCGGAACGTGGTCGTCGATGAAGAAGGAGTCGAAACCTACTTCGTGATAAATCTGCATCGCTTTGTACATGTCGACATGCCCGGTGTTGATGAACTCTTCGTGGAACTTCGGCACTGACCCCGACACGTTTCGGAAATGCACATACAAGATTTTCTTGCGCTCACCAAAGTAACGGATCATGTCGTAGATGCCGCCATCCATGGCGTCCTCCATCTCCGAGAACGTGCCTTGGCAGAATTCGATTCCGTTGCTCGGGGAGTCGACAATCTCGATCAGCCGCTTGTATGCATCGAATGACCGGAACAGCATTGGAATGCCGCCCAGCTTTTCTACAGGAGGATCGCACGGGTGGATGCCGCAACGAACGCCCGCCTCCTCTGCGATTGGCGTAATGATCCGGATCCATTCCTCCAACCGTTCCCACATCTCTTCCTCGGTGTGCTCCCGACCGTGGGTGTTTGGCATCTTCTGCGCATCATGGTTGTCGAAGGCCGTCGCCAATGCGCCGCCGCGGATTATCGCCGGTTGCGTCCTCCATACGTGCGAAGGCATCCAGTGGTAACCGAAAATCGGTATACCGGCGGCCCCGATGTTGCGGATCGTCTCTACCATGTTTGCGATCTGTCGCTCGCGGTTGGGTCCGCCCACAATGATCTCTTGGTAAAAGGTGAGCGGCACGTTCTCGATCGCCATCAAACGCAAACCCTCGTTCTCGACCTGAATCCGCATCTTCACGAGATCACTCACGGCCCATTTGCCGCCAGCATCCGGGATCTGCGGTTGGGCCAATAACACGTCTTTGACCCCATATTGCGCGGCAAACCTCAGGAACTCAGGGGTCGGGGAATTGAACTGTCCAAAACCTGGGCGCATCGGTCGTGCTCCTGTGGTGTCGCGTCGGGTCGAAATAGTGACTGATTGAACTCTATACGCGTTGAAAGCCCTGTTGCAATTGATCATTAGAATCATCGATCAGCGAGTTGCACTGAGCACCCAATTGGCACGCATCTTGATAACCTACGGCACGAAGTACGGCTCAACCGCCGATATAGCGACGCGCGTTGGCCAGCGATTCACCGAAGCCGGTTTCGACACCGATGTCCTGCACGCCAACTTCGGAATCGATGTCACCAAATACGACGGGCTCGTGGTCGGTTCACCTATGTACGCTGGCACTTGGCTGCCCGATCCTAGTTTGTTGCTGGTTGTCAACAAGGAACGCGTTTCCGAACTGCCAGTTGCGTTATTTAGCGTAGGAATGATCGACGTGAAGCATCCGGGCAAACTCCGAGAGGAACACGACGCGTGGGTCGCAAAAGCGTTCGTCAACGAAGGGATCGAGTTGAACGTCATCGCGACAGGTCTGTTCGACGGTTCCTATTCGCCCCGAAACCTTCCGTGGTGGATGAGGATTGTCGAAGGGATATTGCGCGTCACGCCCCGAGGAGACCATCGCGACTGGCAACGGATCGAGCAGTGGGCTGACGAAACGGCGCATACCATGCTGTCGGTTCTGGATCGCGAGACTGCCGACGAACTTGAGCCGTCTTCATGCTGATCGATATCCATACGCATATCCAACAGCATGTTCCATCCGAAGTCGACGGAATGTTGCAACGCGCCGCTGACGCCGGCGTGTCAACGATCATCGCTGCGGGGACAACCATCGAAGACTCGGAACGAGCGATCGCGCTTGCAGAAACCTATTCCAGCGTCTTCGCCGGTGTCGGCATACATCCATCCGATCTTCCGGCGCCAATCACCGCGGACGATGTCGCCGCGCTCGAAAAACTGGCGTCTCATGAACGTGTGACCGTGATGAGCGAGATCGGTATCGATCACATGCCAAACAGCCCGAAGCACGAATGGCAAGAGGAGGCGTTTGCGGCGCAGATCGAAATCGCCAAACGGCAAAATCTACCCGTCGTCTTCCACGTTCGGGAACACCTAGATGATCTCACCCGTTTCGATGCCCGAGGAACTGCCCTATCAATCCTCGATGAGCATGATGCGGGGCAACTGGGAGGTGCAGCACACTACTTCCAAGGCGACTACGACTACGCCTGTAAAGTCTTGGATCTGGGGCTCAAAATCTCGTTTGCCAAACCTTTGCTGCGGATGCGAGAGTTGCAAGATGTCGCACGCCGCATTCCGTTAGAGAGCATCGTCTTAGAAACTGACGCCTATCCTCAACCGTTCAAAAAGAACCGCGCCAAATGGACCGAGCCCAAAGACGTGCGATTGGTGGCGGAATATCTGGCGGAGTTGAGGGGAGTTGAACTCGAAACGCTGCACGATCTGATGGTGTGATCGGGTTGCAACCGTGCGGATACTGCGATTTCGCTGCGTGCTAACATCGAAAACCAACACTCCGTACCGAATCTCAGTCGACGGGTGGCAAAAATGACGTTAACCGAGACTTTTATCCCCTACAACCGCCAATCCGCTTTCGACGCGCAAATCGCGGCGTTGGATTGGGACATGGTTCCTCAACCTGACGCTATGCAGCAAGAATTACCTTTGACAGATTTGGTCGCGACAATCCGAGATGCTCTGACTAGAAGAGAACCCAGTCGAACGGTATTCATAAGCTCCAGCACTTTTCTGTGCTACGACCCGACGAATCTCAATCGTCGCCTGCAACCGGACCTATACGTAGCGTTCGGTGTAGAAGAACCGGCGATTCGCGATCGAGACGCCGGGTATCTCCCTTGGGAAGTGGGCAAGCAACCCGACTTCGTTCTCGAATTGGCTTCGGTGAGCACCGCCCGAAACGACCTGACTCGTAAACGCGATATCTACGCCATGATGGAGATCCCGGAATACTGGCGATTCGATGCCACCGGAGGGGATTTCTACGGTGACCCATTGGTGGGAGAGCAACTGGTTGACGGCTCTTACGTCCCCCTTCCGATATCCGAGGATCCAGATGGCCATCCCAAAGGCTACAGCCCCGTCTTAGGATTGACGTTGGCATGGGTCGAAGGCGTCTTTCGCATCTACGATCCCGAATCAGGTGAATACTCCCATACAACCGTTGAAAAACTCGCCGAATACTACGAGCAAACCGGAATCATTGAAGACCAAGCTGCGCTCATAGACCGCGAGAGGACGAGGACAGACGAAGAGGCGTCTGCTCGCCGCGCCGCCGAAGAACGAGTGCGTCAGCTAGAAGCACAGTTCCGCGAACTGCGCTCAATTCGAAACGGCGATTCCGCCTAGATGACGGTCATTCGTAGAAGCTCCCACACACGCCGATGCATCTGAACATCGCCCTCAAAGAGTGGTCGGCAACGATTGACGCCCTCGCGTCTGGCGACCAGCTGTTCCTCTTGCGAAAAGGTGGTATCCGCGAAACTAACCGCCATTTCGAACTTGCGAATCGCCGTTTCCTGCTCTACCCCACCCATTTCGACGAGGCCCACACTCTGCTGAAACCGGAGTTCCAGCATTTGATCGGAGCGGAGAGTGACGGCTCCAAAGAATCCTTGACATTCAGAGCATGGGCCGAAGTCGTCAATGTATTGAGCATCGATCGCGTTGAACATCTTGATCTGCTTTTCGACTCACACGTTTGGACCGAGGAATTCGTTGCCAAACGCATTGCGTGGAAGCCACGACACGCCGCGAGTTTGATACTTTTGAGGACTCACGTGTTGTCAGATGCGATCTCGGTTCAGGTTGAACCGCATCACAAAGGTTGCAAGTCCTGGGTCGATATCGAACCGGGCATTGACATTCGTGGTTCTATGCCCGTACACAACGAATCAGAATGGAACGGGCGAGTCGGTGAAATAAAAGGCTTGATTCAGGAAATGGTTCCAGCTCAATGAATTCTCGACTTCTCAAGTCCACCGATTTGATGCTCTCCGAGGTAGGCTTCGGCGTCTGGAGCGTCGCGACCACGTGGTGGGGAGTGACCGATCGAGAATTCGGAGTGAAGCTGTTGCGAGAGGCGCGCGATCGCGGCATCACTTTCTTCGATACCGCCCCGGCTTACGGTGACGGCTATGGTGAGACGGTATTGGCGGAAGCCTTTACCCCTAAAGAATTGAGCGAACTCGTCATCGGGACGAAGTTCGGTTATGACCTCAACGCTCCCCGCCAAGGCCACCGGGAGCGTCCTCACGATTGGTCGCCGTCCGGGATTGCGAAAGCATGCGAGGAGTCACTGGCACGCCTCAATGTGGATTGCATAGACCTCTATCAGATGCACAATCCTCGACTAGACGCGATACGGCGTGACGATACATTCGAAGCACTGGAAGGTTTGAAATCTGAAGGCAAGATTCGCCACTACGCTGCAGCGATAGGGCCTGATCTAGGTTGGCAGGACGAAGGAGTTGCGGCTGTCTCGGAGCGACGAGTACCTGCGCAGATCATCTACTCGATTTTGGAGCAGGACCCGGCGCGTGTCATCATCGACGCCGCGCAAGAATACGATGTGGGTGTATTCACCAGAGTCCCGCACGCATCCGGGATGTTAGACGGCACCTACACGAAGGACACGGTGCTTGAAGATATGCCGTTCAATAGCTCCGACCACCGTTCTTATCGAAGATTGATGTGGATGAGATCGACCATCCGAAAACTTGCCAACATCGATTTCCTGCTGCAAAACTACGACGCCACAATTGGTCAGCTAGCTATTCGCTTTTGTTTGAACCCCGGAGTGGTCGCTTCGTGCACGCCGACAATTACGAGTTCAGAGATGTTGGATGAATATGTTGCCGCATCGGAGAGCGAACCCCTATCGGAGAGCGATATCGCGGAGCTGGACAGGCTTTACACATCCAATTTCGAAATAGACGAGGCTCCAGCGCGAATGAAATCTAGCGTCTCGAAGACCGGTTTCGTTTTAATGGACGGCGTTACCGAAGCCGAACCTCTGGCAGCATAGTCGAAACTTCAATCATCGTCAGTTCCGGAGCTTGCAGCTCCTACCGGTTCGGTTGAACGGGATTCCGATTCGTCGGGTTCAGCATCTTCCAAAAAACGGGCCAACTCACCTTCAATTAAGTCGAAATCCCGTTTCGAGATGATGTGCACCATTCCAAATAAAGCCAAATCCCACATCTCAGGAGGCCAACGCTTGACGTACTCCATGGTCGGACCCACTTGCAAACCGTCAACCCATTCCCCCTCATCACCAATGATGTCCGGTTCGATGTTGACTCGGTTTCGAAAGCGCTCCCGTTTGGCGTTCGATTTCCAAATCCGTGTGTTTTCTTGAAAACTGCGACTCGTAACGGTCGCAGTGGCCACGAAGCTGCGGTCGTCTCGAACGTAAAACGCTAGCCTGTCGTCGGGCGCCATCTGGGTTGCTTTTCGAGAATTGCCAGAATCGACTCCTAACAAATCGAACCCGCGCTCAGTTGTGATGGCGTAGTTCTCACGGGTAATGTTGATCAGCCAGCAGGTCATGTCTGACTCAGGATAATACGCTAGATATCAACGGACATTTCCAAATTGGTACACAGAGGTGAATGTTGAGCGATCCAAGTCGAGAAATTGAAACCCGGGTCACGTCGTTCCTTGATGAAATAGGCGCAGACTATAGCGTCGTCAACATCGATCCCGATTTCGCGGACACGATGAACTTCTGCGAAAAATACGGTTTCCCGATCAAAACATCCGGCAACACGATCGTAGTGGCTAGCAAACGTGGAGCCAAGAAGCATTGCGCCGCCGTCGTGAGAGCAGACAAACGTCTCGACGTCAATCACAAGGTGTGCGAGTTGATGGGCATTAAGCGCGCTTCGTTCGCGAAGGCCGAGGAGACGGTGGAACTGACCGGCATGATGATCGGCGGCGTCACCTGCCTCGCTCTGCCGTCCGAGATCCCGGTTTACATCGACGCTTCACTGCTCGAGCAACCTTATGTGATCCTCGGCGGTGGCAGTCGATCGACCAAGATCAAAGCGGATCCCAGCGTCTTCGCAAAGATTCCCAACGCCGAGATCATCCACGATCTAACGCTTTAGGCCTAGTTCTCGGCGCGACGCTGAAACTTCGCTCGGATGTAGATCGCCACCGCGTTCATCGAGAGCAGCATCACCAGCAGAATTACGATCGCTGCGGCTGCGATGTGTCTGAAGTCGTCCTGAGGCTGCGATACCCACGTAACGATCTGCAACGGCAGTACCGTGAAGCGGTCGGTCGGCGACGTCGGAACGTAAGTGATGAACACTAGCGAACTCACTACCAAGATCGGGGCAGTCTCACCAATTGCTCGTGACATCGCGAGAATGATCCCCGACATCATGCTGGGTATCGCCTGAGGCAGCACCACCATCTTCACAACTTGCCAACGAGTTGCGCCCATAGCGTATGCAGCATCCCGGTAACTGGGAGGAACGGCGCGGATCGCCTCTTGCGACGCGATGATCACGATCGGCATTACCAAAAGCGAAAGCGTTAACGCGCCTGCCAAAAGGCTGCGTTGGCCATCAAAAAGGTATTGGACGAATATCGCCAATCCGAGCAGGCCGTATACGACAGACGGCACGCCGGCCAAGTTGGAAATGTTGAGCTGGATTAACCTCGTGATGCGGTTGTTCGGTGCGAATTCTTCGAGGTAGACAGCAGTGGCGATCCCGACCGGCACAGTCATGACCGCGGTCAAGATTATGACCCAGAACGTTCCGGCTATCGGTGCCAATACCCCTGCCTCGACCGGGTGACGCGACGAGTAACTAGACAAGAATTGCCAGTCCAGCCAGCCGAAACTGTCAACGAATACCTCTATCAACAGCCACGCAAGGACTAGAACACCGACCACCACCGAACTCAAAAATATGCCGGCGAATACGTTGTCGCGTGCTCGCCGGTAGGTCTTGCGTTTGTTGCTCTGGGTTTGCAGGGCCATTGTCAATCACACGTTCTTAGCATTTGAAAATTGACGCCTCACTCGTACTGCTGCCGGAAGCGTTGCACTACCCATCGGCCCATGATGTTCATCACCAGCGTGATCAGGAACAGCAGTAGACCAACAACGAATATCGTGTAATACTCGATCTCGCCGTGCGGTGTGTCTCCCAATGCCACGTTGACGATGAATGCTGTCATCGCTTGAACCGCTTCGAGGGGGTTGGACGTCAAATTCGGTCGTCCGCCTGCTGCGAGGTAGACGATCATCGTCTCGCCTACAGCTCTCGACACCGCGAGGATGAACGACGAAACGATGCCGGATAGCGCAGCCGGAACGACTACCTTGGTCGCAACTTCGAAGCGCGTGGCACCCAAGGCATACGCGGCGTCGCGCAGAGATCGGGGCACTGAAATCATGGCGTCTTCGCTCAGAGTCGTGACCATCGGCATAATCATGATGCCCATAACAAGGCCTGCACTCAGCGCGCTGAACGTACCGATGTGATCGTCGCCGATGACCGCCTTCAACACCGGACCTATCGTCAACAGCGCGAAATAGCCGTAAACGACTGTAGGGATGCCGGCCAAGACCTCGAGAATGGGTTTAATCACCCTCCTAACGTTCTCAGGTGCGTATTCAGATAGGAAGATGGCGGCACCGATCCCAAGTCCGAGCGAGACGATGCCGGCTACGGCAGCAACGAGAAAAGTACCGGCGACTAATGGCAGAACACCAAACGATCTGCCGAGGTCTCGATATGGCTTGAATAGCGGTGACCAGTTGGTTCCGGTCAAGAAATCGACGATGCCAACGTGTGTCAACGTGCCGTTGACGCCGGGTTCACAAGGTTTGATCGGCTCGCCTTCGTTGAGTACGCAAACCTCTTCTTGGAAAAACCCGATGCTTTGTGAAACGAGAACTGCCACGATACCGATCGTCGTCAGTATCGAAATCAGAGCCGCCGCCCTGAGAACCCACGCCACGGCCGCTTGTTCGAAATGCCGCCGCGCCCGATGTTTGGCTAGGAGGTCTTCGTCCTTGCGCAAAGACGAAGTTGATGGGCGCGCGTTTATGCCTGTGCCTTCCGGTGTCACCAGTGCATCAGAACCTAGACCAACAAAGTGACGCTCTGCCGTCATTTGGCACGTTTAGGAAGCGTTTCACTTGTCGATCCGAGATCACAGTTCAATTCGACGCGAAGAGACCCCGGCAACCGGGATGCGCCAACGTCACGAGTCGAAGTCATCTCAGATTCTAGTCTCAAACGGAAGGGGTGGCAATCGGATCGCCACCCCTTCTATTGATCAGCCTCAGCGGCTTACCTTTGCGTGCTCCGCCGATTTTGCAACCAGCGCCAAACCTTCGTCGTACAAATGCTGCGGCAGACCGACGTAGCCGACACTCGCGGCCAAATCCGCGGCATTCCGCAGGTAGAAGTCAACGAATGCCTGTACTTCTTCACGCACCAGCGCATCGACATTCACGTAGATGTAAAGTGGTCGGCTGAGCGGCGAGTAACTTCCATCGTTGATCGTTGTCTCATTCGGTTCGATACAGCCAGCACCACCGTCGACGCCGACGAGTTTCAACTTGTCTGCATTCGAGATGTAGTAGGCATAGCCGAAATAACCAAGTGCACCTCGATCACCCGCGATCCCCTGCACCAGCACGTTGTCGTCCACCGCCGGGAAGAAATCATGGCGGATAACACCGGTGTCGCCGTTTATCTCCTCGGTGAAGTAGTCGAACGTACCCGAGTCGGCATCCGGTCCGTACAAAACGATTTCTTGGTTCGGGAAACTCGAATCGACCTGGTTCCAGTTAGTGATTTTGCTTTCCGGCTTCCAGATCGCGTTCAACTGTTCGGTCGAGAGACACGTGGTCCAATCGTTGCCGGGGTTGACGAGGACAGACAGTCCGTCGAAAGCGACCGTCAGTTCGATGAATTCAACGCCGTTTTCGGCAGCGGTCTCGCGCTCGGAGTCCTTGATAGGCCGAGACGCGTCCGAAATCACAGTTTCGCCAGACGCGAACTTCTTGAATCCACCGCCCGTGCCGGAGATCCCGACTGGGATCTGAACGTCCGGGTGCTCCTTGCGGAAGTCCTCGGCTGCGGCGACCGAAACCGGGTATACCGTCGACGAACCATCGATGACGATTTCACCTGACAGCGGTCCCGAAGGCACGAACGGCCCTGGTGCCATCATCTTGTCTTCCATCATCACCGCCTCTTTGACATCCGGAACCGGGGCGTTGAGCAACGCCAGCCCAGCGTCGTATAGCGGCTGCGGCAAGCCGACATAGCCTACGCTTGCGGCCAGATCAGCGGCGTTTCGCAGGTAAAAGTCGACGAATGCTTTGACCTCTTCCCTTTGGAGGGATTCGATACTTACGTAGATGAACAAAGGTCGGCTCAAAGGGCTGTAGTCGCCGTTGTTGATCGTCTCTTCACTGGGTTCGATGCAGCCTTCGCCTGAGTCGACGCCGACGAGCTTCAACTTGTCTGCGTTGGCGATGTAGTAGGCGTAACCGAAGTAACCAAGTGCGCCCCGGTCGCCAGCGATGCCCTGCACCAGAACGTTGTCATCCACCGCCGGGAAGAAGTCGTCACGGATGATGCCGGTGTCTCCGTTGATCTCTTCCGTGAAGTAGTCGAACGTGCCGGAGTCCGCGTCGGGGCCGTAAAGCACGATCTCCTGGTTTGGGAAATCAGATCGAATCTGGTTCCAGTTCGAGATCTCGCTGTCAGGCTTCCAGATTTCGTGCAGTTCATCGGTCGTCAAGCAGGTGGCCCAGCTGTTGTCCGGGTTCACGAGGACTGACAATCCGTCGTAAGCAACCGTGAGTTCGATGAAGTCGACTCCGTTCGCGGCGGCGTTTTCGCGTTCGGAGTCTTTGATAGGCCGGGAAGCGTCCGAGATAACGGTCTCACCAACCGAGAATTTCTTAAAACCGCCACCCGTGCCGGAGATTCCTACCGGTATCTGCACGCTAGGGTGTTCCTTGCGGAAATCCTCCGCTGCCGCGACTGTCACCGGGTAAACGGTCGAAGAACCGTCGATCAAAATCTCTCCACCCAGAGCGCTCGATATTTGCGGCTCTTCCGGAACGACGATTTTCACATCGGGTACCGGGTTGGCGACTTTAGCTTCCATCTGGTCGTACAGCGGTTGCGGCAAACCGACGTAACCGACGCTGGCTGCGAGGTCAGCGGCGTTCGCGAGGTAGAAGTCAATGAAAGCACGAACTTCCGGCCGACTGAGAGCCGGGATGCTGACGTAGATGTAGAGCGGACGGCTGAGTGGGTTGTAGGATCCGCTGTTGATCGTCTCCTCGTTAGGTTCGATGCATCCTTCACCTGCGTCGACGCCGACTAACTTGAGTTTGTCTGAGTTGGCGATGTAGTAGGCATATCCGAAGTAACCAAGTGCGCCCTTGTCGCCAGCAATGCCTTGGACCAGAACGTTGTCGTCAACCGCCGGGAAGAAGTCGTCGCGGATTACGCCCGTGTCGCCGTTGATCTCTTCGGTGAAGTAGTCGAACGTGCCGGAGTCGGCGTCCGGACCGTAGAGGACGATGTCTCGGTCTGGGAAACTCGGATCGACCTGGTTCCAGTTAGATATTTCGCTGTCGGGTTTCCAAATTGCGTTCAACTGGTCGGTCGTCATGCAAGTGGCCCAGTCGTTGTCCGGGTTGACCAAAACGGAGAGTCCGTCGTATGCAACCGTCAGCTCGATGAACGTTATGCCATGCTCTGCGGCGAGTTCGCGTTCGGAATCCTTTATCGGTCGCGACGCGTCGGAAATGACCGTCTCGCCCTTTGCGAACTTCTTGAACCCACCGCCCGTGCCGGAGATGCCTACCGGGATCTGAACTTGGGGGTGTTCCTTACGGAAATCCTCGGCAGCGGCAACGGTTACTGGGTAAACCGTGGATGAGCCGTCGATCAGAATCTCACCTTCCAGCGATTCAACTTCGCTCACAGCCGCCTTTCCGGCAGCTGCGGTGGTAGGCTCAAGATCGTTCACCGAGGATGCCGTTGTCGCGGTCGGTGTCGGTTCTTCACTGCTGCACGCCCAAAATATCAATGTCGCGAGCAGTCCAATAATCAGCAAGCTCTTGGCGCTAAACAGTCGCCTAGCAAATGGCTGTTGCATCGGGTCTCAGATCTCCTGATGTCGTTTTTTCTTCAACGAGAGGGGAAGATTCGATCCCCTCCGAAGAATCACGATGCAACATCACCGTCAAGTTCTATTAACAAATGGCCGCTGATACAGGTTGGTTTACGAAATCGGCAATCGGATCGAAAAACGTGAACCTTCACCCAGTGAACTTGCCGCTTCAACGCTGCCGCCATGCAACTCGACGATGTTTTTCGTAATCGCAAGTCCCAATCCGAAACCGGTTCGGTCGCCTGTTGACCGAGGCGATTTGTAAAAACGCTCGAAAATATGCGGCAGTTCCTCTGGGTCGATCCCTTCGCCGGTGTCCTCAACATCGAACACCACGGATCCGTCATCGAGTCGACAAGAGAGCTTTACTGATCCTCCTGCAGGCGTAAATTTTTGAGCGTTGACCAAAACGTTTCCCAATGCGCGTTCGATCTTCGGGATGTCGACCAGGAAGTCTGGTAAATCGCGACATACGTCGATCACGATTTCGTGATCTGGTCGATCACCCACAGGCCCATGACTCGTGAGCACTGCGTTGATGAGATCATCCGGCGCTACCTCCGATTTTTGCAACGCCATGCGCCCTGTCTCGAGCAGAGTCAGGTCCATCAACTCGGTAACCAGATCTGCCATGCGACGCGCACCATCGTCGATTCGATCCAGAAACTGCTCTTGGGTTTCGGGAGGTAGCTGTTTCCCAAGTTTCAGGGTCTCCACCGACGCTTGAATGGATGCAATGGGTGTCCTCAACTCGTGTGATGCGTTGGCCACGAACTCCCGCATCACAACACCTTGTCGAATCTCTTCGGTACGTTCCGTGATGATGGCAACTGATCGTCCTAGCCCCGAATCCTCCGGCGGCAACCCGCGAGCTACTACCTCGAAATGACGATGCTGATCGAAAATCTCGACGATTTTTCGTACCGTTTCACCAGTGGACGCACTGATCGTCACCGCTTCGTTGATCTCAAAGATTCCTACCTTTGACGCTAACGGCGTCAATCTGTACTCGGCATCGTCGAGTTCGAAACCCAACATCTCCCGCGCCGCCGAATTCGCGTACTGCAACATCCCATCAGCGTCAACCACTAATATCCCAGCGGTCAAACCGCTCAAAATCGTCTCGTGGTACCGCCGGTTCTGACGGGATTCCGTAAGCGTCTGCTCAACGTTATCCGCCAATCGATTAACAGCGTGCGCGATGCGTTGCTGTTCACGCGGACCCTCAATTGGAAGCCGGTGCCGCCGATCGATTGCTCGGGTCCTCAAGATGCCCACGGCAGTCCGCAAAAAATAGCGCGTCTGACGCCGGCCCAGCATCCACACCATCGCGACTGCTACCAACGAGCCGATAGCCGGGGACCAAAACCCGAAAACGGGGAATAGAACCAACCCGGCGATAAGCGGAACTGCGGTAGCCGTCGTGAATCGCCACTTAAGCGGGACGGGATCTAGGATCCTGCATAGATCCAGCATGTTTCATACGACGAAGCGATATCCGACGCCTCGAACCGTGATCAACCGCTCTGGATTGGCAGGATCATCTTCCAACTTGCGGCGCAGCAGCGAAACGTGCACGTCGATCGTCCTGGATCCGCCAGGATGTTCGTCTCCCCATACACCGTCTAACAGTTGAGCACGCGAAAACACTCTACCCGGCTGCGATACGAGATGCACGAGCAGATCGAACTCTTTCGTCCTCAGGTCGAGATCGAAACCGTCCAAAACCGCCGACCTGCGCACGAGGTCGATCTCAAGGTCACCAATTTCGATGACGTGATCATTTTTGCCGTTGCGTTGCCTCGACGCGCCCGTCAACATCGAGGCGCGGCGCAACTGCGATTCGACCCTGGCTATCAATTCACGGACACTAAACGGTTTGGTGACATAGTCGTCTGCACCGCTACGCAATCCGTCAACCCGCTGCATCTCCTCCTGCCACGCCGTCAACATGATGATGGGCACGATATCCCCAGCGTCACGCAACGCTTTGCAGACCTGCATCCCTCCCATCACCGGCAATGACAAGTCCAAAACGATCAAATCGACGTCGTTTGATCTTCGGATATCGAGTGCAGTCGCCCCGTCGGAGGCCGTCAACGCCCGGTACCCCGCCGTCTCGAGATTGAACTCCAAGGTGGCGAGTAAGGCCGGATCGTCCTCGACCACCAAGATAGTTTTTCGAGAGGTTTGCGTTGACTTCACGTACTAGTCCCGTTCACTAAACCTTTTCGATAACTCCGGATTTTGCCGATCTGTAGGCAGCATCGATCATCTCAATCGCGCGCATGCCCGCCCAACCGGGAGCGTAGTTGGTTACGTCTTTGCCAGCGACGATGTCCGTGAAGTTGTCTGCCGGCCCACCGCCGTAGTACTCACCTGCATCTGCGTCAACGTCAACGATCATGTGATCACCATCATGCCGTTGCACTTCGAGTCTCGCCCGATCGATGTCGAGCACGAAAGCACCTTCGTCGCCGAAGACCCGGATGTCGAGCTGGAAAGTCTGGTCCTGTGGCAACGCCCCGGCACCTGAGAATGTGCCTATGGCACCTCCCTCGAAACCGACTGTGAAAGCGTTGTAAAGCTCGACTTTCGCGGTGGGCGCCGAGTTCATGGCGTAGACGGTTTCCGGCTTCAAACCGGTCAACCAGTACGCCATGCCCGCAGAGTGCGTCATTTGTGCCAGAGCATATCCACCGCCGGCGACTACTGGATCTGCCCACGTATCGGCACCCGGTTCGAACATGTTTTCGCCTGCACCACCGCCGGTGGCGAGGAACCGTTTGCCCTCCAGCAAGCTCCGCACCGGAGATGCCATGTGGCACATCACGTATTCGATGTTTCCCACGGGTTGCGCGTCCATAATCTGCTTGGCGCGTTGGATATACGGCGCGTAGTGCCAGCCATGCGGGATCACGATCTGAACGCCTTGTTTATCGGCCTCCGCAACGAGCGCTCTAGCGTCTGCCGCGTTTGTAGTAAGGGGTTTCTCGCACATCACGTGCAGACCCCGTTTCAAGGCCGCCATCGCGTGCTCAAAGTGCAGCGAGTGCGGCGTGGCGACCACGACACCATCCAAGCCTTCGATCTCAAGAAGCTCTTCGTAGTTCTCGGTGGCATGCACAAATCCGAACGTATCTTTGACCATTTGCAGCTCGTCGGCACCGAGTCTGCATACCGCCGTCATTTCCACATCTTCGCGTTCTGCGAACACCGGCATGTGATTGGCAGTCGCCCACCAACCAGCGCCGATAAAGCCGATCTGTACGGTTCCGTCAGGTTTCATCACACTCACCCCTTACGACGTTATCGATCACGGGTTAAACCGCGTCAACATTCGCGTGTTGCAAAATAGACCTTTGGCGGCTAATTGTAAGCCAATACCCCCCTCGACCCGACCGACTCATAGCGCCTGAAACCCCCGCATGGAACTTTGGTTAGTACGACATGGCGAAACGATCGTCGAAGATGATGGTCTCTACCTGCCTCACAACGGTTTGACTCAATTGGGCTTCGAACAAGCTAGATCGGTGGCGAATGTCCTATCGAAAACCTGGTTCGATGTCTGCTACTCGAGCGCATTGCCAAGAGCCGTGCAAACCGCTCAAGTCTTCGCGGATTTGACTGACAGCAGATTCACGCAGATTGAAGAACTCAACGAGATCGAGGTAGGCCGGATCGAAGAAGCTCCCGCCGAGTTCAAGAATCGAGTGGTCAATCACCAAGTATCTTTGGATTTCTCCGAGTTCGGTGGAGAAACCTCGGATGAGTTCTATACACGAATCGTCGAGGGATTCGCAAAGCTACTCGAAGACGCAGATTCGAAGAGAGCGGACCGAGTGGTGGGATTTTTGCACGGCGGAACGATCGGGGCGATTCTGGACCACATCGCCGGACGCGATTTCAACTATCGCAGGCGACCTCGGATGCCTAACTGCTCGTACACGATTGTGAGCACAAAGCAGGACCGCGGATGGTCAGAGTGGCAAGGGTGGCACAGCGACCATCTGGCAAAGATCACCTGACGAACGGCTAGATCAAATCGCGACTGGCACCCGCGAGTTGCTGCATTCCTCGAGCGCTAACTCGCCGTTGGCACATTCGCAAGATCGGCAATGGATGACCGGAGTTTGATTGCTCAAGTCGATCGCGATGCTAGGTGTTTCGCAGTGGGGGCACCGCGTAACCATCGTCGCTCCGCACGTAATGCACGTGAAATAGGTGCTGTACGCATCCGACTGTAACCTCATCATCCCCCGGTTGCACTTCATGCATTCGTTTTTCGACATCAACATCGGCCCACTCCTTTAGCGGAATCGATGATCGTAATTCGCGATGCGTCGAATGCTAAGGAATCGGATGTACGCGTTTCAACGGGGTGAAACGCGTTTCCCAGCGCGTTTGATTACGAGTTATGCAACGACGAGTTAGTCGAGCAGACCACTCTGCGGCTTCGTCCAAGGTGCCCTCGCCGTCCACGCTTTCGGACGTGGCAAACGGCCGAGTTGGACTTCGACGATGCTCGGAGCGTCTGCTTCGATAGCCTCGCGGATCGACGTGGTCAATTCCGAAGGATTTGTTGCCAAGAATCCTTCACCGCCGTACGCTTTCGCCATCGCTACGAAATCAGGGTTCACAAAGTCGGCTTCATACGAGCCGCCGAAGTCTTGATCGAGATCACGGGCAACGTTGCCGTATGCACCATCGTTGAATACCACAGCGACGACGTTGATGCCGTATTTGACCGCGGTGGAGAGTTCGCCAGAGGCGTACATGAAGCCGCCGTCGCCGACGATGCAGATGACGGGTCGATCCGGCACTCCGACTTTGGCACCGATCGCCGTCGGATAGGCGTAGCCGAGCGTTCCCATGTAACCAGAGTCGATGTACGACCATGGTCGATCCACCTCGAAATGCTGCCTCGAGTAGTATCCGAGCTGCGTCATGCCCCATATCCCGGTGGCTTCATCGGGATATGCATCCTGAATCGCCACGAGCCACGGATACGCCGCATCCTCGCTGCGGTCTTGCTCTCGATGGGCTTCGAGCGCAGATTTATCAAATGAATGCCGCTTGGCCATCATCTCAGAGTCGCAACCCTCAGATTCAAGCGTTTTGATCAATTTCGCCAACGTCGCTTTGGCGTCGCCCTTGAGCTTCAGCTTGTTCGGGTGAGGGCGCCCGAGTATCGATTCGTCCGGATCTATGTGGATCACCTTGGACCCGGTGCCCGCCGGATTGCGTGGCGTGAATCGCGTACCGATGGCGACTATCACCTCTGCCCCATCGATCATGTCTTTGATCGGACCTACCGCGCCGACCCAAGTGCCTATGCTGTTGGGGTGTGAATACGGGATTACGCCCTTACCGCCTGCGGAGTTAACGACGGGAATCCCGGTCATCTCCGCGAGTTCTCGTAACTCGTCGAATGCGTCGGAACGAGCGATGCCGCCGCCGGCGAAGATGACCGCGGATTTTGCATTCAAGATGTCGTTCGCCGCATCTTCGATCAACGAGTCTCCAGATGTTTCACGTTCCCCAGGCGCACTTTCGAGCAGTTCGACCTCTTCCCTCTCAACCATCCCTTCAGGCGGCATATCGATGAAAGTCGGACGTGGTCGGCCGGACCTCATGTGTCGAAATGCCTCGTTAACCGCACCGGGCGCTTCGTGAGGTCGCATGATCGATTTGCGATATTTCGTAATCGGCTTCATCAGATCTGCTTGATCCACGATCTCGTGCAGGCCGTCGAGTCCCTTGCCGATTTGACCTCTAGGCACCTCGCCAGCAAGCAGCAAAACGGGTGAGGAGCGTGCGTAGGCAGTAGCAATGCCTGATCCGGCGTTGTATAGCCCCACTCCGGGCACCACTACGGCGACCGCTGGCCGACCCGTCGCTCGGGCGTAGCCGTCAGCCATGTGAGTCGTTGAAAACTCATGCCGTGCGGTAATCATGCGCAGGCCCGGTTCATCTCGAATCCCCGTGATGAGTCCGTACATCTGGACGCCCGGCAATCCGAAAATGGTGTCGATGCCCTCTCTAACCAACGATTTCGCTAGTGCTTCGCCGCCCGATAACTTTGCCACGATCTTCGCTCCCAAGCTGTTACTTCAATCAACGACGCGATTTTTCAGGCTCATCCGATGGCGCCCAACTAACCGAATCGAAGCGTATGCAGGTTTAGTGGATTATACGAACATCCACCCAAATGAACACCCGCATAGACCGCTCATTTCATCGACTGCAACAGCAAATTCGGCATCATCGCCGGCGGCACATCCTTGAGATCGCGTGCATCATTCCAACGGGTGATGCCAGTGCCGACCAGCACCGAGTCGAGCCCGGCACGATTCGCACCTGCTATATCGGTGTGCAGCTGATCGCCGACGAAAGCGACTTTCTCGTATCCGTTAAGCCGTTCCTTGATGGCATCGAACATCGGCGCATACGGCTTACCCAGCTTAGTGAATTTCACCGCGTCATCATCGCCGAAACATCGAGACACTGCCGTCTCAATCATCTCAGCCAATCCGCCAGGCCCGATCGAAAAGCGATTCACGCCATCCGGGTACAACACGTCCGGGTTCGGCACCACCAGGTGGAGCGGATTGCCCGCATCCATCCTCCGAATAATCAGTGACAGCATATTGCTCGTCGCCTCGAACCAGTCGTAACCCGTGATACCCGCTATAGCCAAAGAAGCCGACTCGTCATCGTCTGGCGTCAAACTCACCGGCTCACAGCCAGCCAATCGCACGAACTCAACGGCATCCCCATGCCCGGTGGCGATGCATTGCGTGCCTGCAATACACCGATCTTCGAAAAACCGACGCAGCAACGACCCGGCAGAAATGACCTGATCTTCCTCGATGCCGAATCCTTGTCCTTGCATCACCGCCAAGCGACTCGGCGTCAGCCTCGAAGCATCGTTCGTAGCCAGCACCCATGGCTTAGCAACGGCGGTTAACCGTTCAGTAAACTCAATCGCACCCGGCAACGGATCGATGCCGTCAACCAAAACACCGTAGGAATCGAACGCGATCGCATCGTAGTTCTCAAACAAATGGTCTGTCGATACGATTGGGGGTGCTGCATTCATCGAATCATCGCTCTGGAACTCCGTTTATTGCCACTCAATCCCATTGAAACACGTAGCGATGGATTTGGTCTGCATGATCGCCCTCACAGATCAAGAGACAACCGAAAACGGCAACTCAACTGTCGTATACTAGGTTTCATAACATGCAGATTTATCCGAAGGTAGTAACTTATGAACAAGCACTGGCAAATCGAAGAAATCACGAAACATCCCGAAGAGTTTCTCGCAGCCGCCCAGAAAGAGGGCGCGCAGTACGTCACCGAAAACGGCGTAGCAACCGCAGTCCTCATGCCTCTAAACCCTTCCCCGAAAACCGAGGGTAAGAAGTATCGGGATATCAAAGAATGGCTTCTTGCGCCCGAAGCACGCACCGAAAATCTTGTGCCCCCTAGAAGCTATTACTTCGGCTCAGCGTCCAAGGACGACGAGTAGCGCCATGTACCTCCTCGATACCAATGTTGTATCGGAACTCCGACGCGCGCGTCCTCACGGTGCCGTAGAGAATTGGTTCAAGGTAACCCCGTCTCGCCAGATCTTCGTATCCGCGGTTACGTTTGGTGAGATACAGACCGGTATAGAGATCACTCGAGATAGGGATGCGCCAAAAGCAGAAGAAATCGAAGCCTGGTTAAGAGGCATTCTCGATACCTTCGTCGTGGTGCCAATCGATACGCCGATTTTCAGAGAGTGGGCGAGGCTCAAACACAGGAAAAATCAGAACTTATTTTTTGACGCCATGATCGCCGCAACCGCTATCGTCAACGGGCTTACCGTCGTTACTCGCAACGTACGCGATTTCGAACAATTCAACGTAACGATCTACAACCCGTTCGAAAACGCCTGAAATCCGTCCAACCCCTACCACTTGCTCGATTGCTCGTTGTAGACGTGATCCGGCAGCGCGTACGATATCCCAGCCTCGTCAAACGCTGATACCACCAAAAGACCGCTGAACTGATCGTACGCAGTGCGATCGATGCGTGACAGAAACGGTATCTTCCGCAAAGTCGGATTGCGCATCATCGCCTCGTACCTTTGCTGGATACGAAACCAAGCCAACACTCCGATCGTTGACGTGTGCGGATATTTCAACTGATCGGCCAACTTGTTGCCGATAACCGCCCTTGAAACCCCGTAGATGTACTTCGCGAATTTCCGACGCACCTCAGGATCGTTCATCTCCGCAAGCAACGGTGCCGAGTTGACGAGAGAATTTGCCATCGAGATCGATTCAACGCCAGGTTCTGGCTCACACATGCCGCCAATTTCGAATAGCCGGTTCGCTTCCGCCTCATCGCGGAAAAGAATCGACTCCGGTATACCCATCAGATAACCCACATACCGCCACACGTGCATGAAGCTGACGCTTTCCTCCTTCGAGTAGCTCGCACCCAAACGCTTCATATGAGTCAACAACCTCGCCGAAAACGCCGTGAGCGCGAAGCCTAGATGCCCCGCGCTGATCGGCTCTCCCCAAGCTTCCGCATCCCATTCATCCGATTCGCTCATCAAGCGTCTCACCTGCGCGTGGATGATCCGAAGTCGAACCGACAATTTCCAACCATCGCCCTCGCGATCCAAACCGCCGGGAATAAACGACTCCACCAAGTGGCGGTTGTTCTGCTGCAATCGTCTAACGCCTTGATCACGCACCCGTCCCGTGATGAAGAACGACTTGGCAATGTTCGTCATGAACCCTTCGATCAGCACCCCCGCTACAAACGACGCAAGAATAACTTTGGAATTCCGATGAAACATCCGGATCCCAGGTGCAAAATCAGTCTCGCCCAACCATTCCGGCGGCACCGAAACCTCCCTGAAGAACTCTCGCAACGCAACCGGCGCGTCTTTCAAGCCAGCATCGTCGTGGTCGAACCCCGCCTGAAGAAGATCCGCCATGACTCCTCGATCGAAGTCATTGAGTTCCGCCATCAGTTCATCTGCCAGCGGATCGGCGATCGACAGGTGCGCGATGTAGTTCGTCGCCACCCGAGGGTCAATCGCGCGCGCCTTCTCGTAACCAGGCGCATTGTCAGTTGGAATCTTCACAAAAGCTCGATTTGCGGCCGCTTGCCACAATTCAATTAGACATCATCATCTGTCAGTTGGACAAAATCACCTGGGTGGAATCATTCCTCTGCTTCGACTCTTAGGTCCGGCAACCAACTCAACCACGATGGTAAGTACCAATTCCCGCGTCCTAGCATCTCCATGCTGGCGGGTACCAAGACTGATCGGACCAATGTAGCGTCCAGCAGTATCGCCACCGCAAGGCCAAAACCGACCTGTTGGTTAATTATCGTTTTCCCAGACGCGAACGCACCAAACACGGCGACCATTATCAGCGCCGCTCCAGTTATCAAGTTAGCCGTCGAACGCAGGCCGTAACTCACCGCTTCCGCGTTGTCGCCCGTCTGGTCAAATCGTTCGCGAACCCGACTCAATAAGAATACGTGGTAATCCATCGACAGCCCGAACAGGATTGTGAATAGGAACAACGGTATCCACGCATCGATGACGTCGGCGCGCTGGAATCCGAATAGATCAGCCGCAAATCCTTTCTGGAACACCAGCACCAGCAATCCGTACGCAGTGCCTACGGACAGCAGATTCATGATTACGGCCTTTATCGGTATGACGATCGATCGGAACACGAGCAAAAGCACGATGAAGCTAAAACCGAGCACGAACGTGAAGACGATCGGCGTGTACTGATCCACCACGTCGAAGATTTCGGCCGTCGCCGCGCTCTGCCCTCCAACATTGACCTCGGCGTTCACGCCTGCGAAAGCCGCTGGGATGTGTTCGTCTCTCAAGACCGACATCAACGCGACGGCATCATCGCCGGTCGGGTGGCCGGGCAGAGCGAGTTTCAACACAGCAATCTCGTCCGACGCGACCGGGCCAGGTATCGGCGGTATCGGAAACCTCGGATCTTCAACCAGAAGCCCAGTCAATCTCTGGATCGCACCTTGAATCTCATGGGCTGAGATGTCGCCCTCTATCACGATTTCAGACGGACTAGCGAGTCCGAACGCGAACTCTTCCTCCAAAACCAAGTACGCTTCTTTCGTCACAGAACCGTCCGGTAATGCCTCAACCCCGTTCAAACCGGTCTCGATCTCGAAGTAGTACACGATCGCGACCACCATCGGGGCGGCGACGACAATGAAGCTCAACCATGGCACCTTGGTGACGACACGCGTAGTGCGTTCCCAGAAACCATGTTCCTGATGCTCTCCGGAATCTCCGCCGCTCGTCCGCCGGAAAAACGGTATCGATAGAAAATCAATCTTGCGCCCGAGCAATGCCAGTACCGCGGGCAGCAACGTCAGTGTCGCAACCATTTCAACGATTACGACCAGAATCGCGCCGAGTCCGAGTGACTGGAAGAAGCCCATCGGAATGATGAACATGCCGCACAGTGCGATCACCACCGTCAAACCGCTGAACAACACGGTACGCCCCGCGGTTTCGCCAGCCCTAGCCACCGCATCTTTCACATCCAATCCACGGTCCAACTCCTCCCGGAAACGCGAGATTATGAATAACGAGTAATCGATCCCCACCGCCAATCCGATCATCGTGATCATCAACGTCACGAAGAACACGAGATCGAAGAACTGTCCGATCACCGCGACGATTCCTAGCGCGATCACGATCGCCACGATCGCCAATCCGATCGGAATCAGAGCGGCAACAACAGCTCCGAACAACGCAAGCAGTATCAGCAACGCTACGGGTATCCCTACCCGTTCGCCCTGCTCCAAGTCGTGCGTCGAAAACTCGTTAGTCTCGTAAGATACGCTCGCGGCGCCACTTATCAATACCCTGAAATCGTCCGCGGCGTCCGCTTCCTCTACCAGCTCAATAAGCTTTTCAACGTTGACCGACGCTTCGTCGAAATCGCCGGCCATCGGTATGGTCAAGATCGTCGTCCGCCGATCCATAGAAACCATGTTCCTCGCCAAATCGGGAGCAAGCGCATTGACGATGTAGTAGTTCTGGGCACCTTGACCAACGATGTCATCACCGAGCGCCGTGATTTCGTTAAAAACCGTCCCAACCTTGGCGGCAAATTCCGCATCGTCGACCGTCAACGTGTCAGATTGAACGATTACGATCTCAGTTACCGGCTCCGGACCGCCACTCAATCGCTCGACAGCGGCAGTCGCTTTTTCAGATTCAAACGATCCGCTGAGCCGAAGCTCCGTAGTCGTCGCGGAACCAAGCAACTGCCCGACTATACCCAAAGCAACCACGACCAAAAGAACCCAAGCGCCGACCGTCACTAACGGTCGCCGGGCGCTGATACGTGCTAGCAATTGGGTCAAACGGGAATCCCTCGCGCATGAGTCACGCGTCTTAAAGCATCTTACATCTTCGACGCGTTCAAACTCGCGTACGTTTGATGCAACGGAATTTCATCGATGCAAAAAAGAGCAGCAAAACTCTTTCGTTCGCGGCGTTCAAAGCTCCATACGCCAGATGAATTCGGTTTCGCCGGGCCAATCTGGGTAGGCTTCAGGAATTACGTCAGTCAACCTGCAACCCTGTTTCGCATAGAACCTGCACGCGCCGACGTTCACATCCTGCGTCTCGATCTTGAGTTCTACGCAACCGATACTTTGAGCGTAGCGCACCACGCGCTCAAACAATCTGGTCCCGATGCCCTTGCCGCGCCATTCCGGTGCGACGCGAATGTCCCAGAGCGCCGCGAGGTCGTGGCGGCCCTCCAGAAAATCTGATCCTGGCGTACGGCACGCGACTATCGCGCCGCCGACGCGCTCATCCCCAACGAAGGCAGATACGATTCGCCAATTCGAAGTATCCCAATGCCGCCGAAGCGTCGGAGGTTCGCCTCCGTCGTAGTCCTTAACCCACGACGGTTCAATCGGTACCTCAATCAGTTTCCATTCGATCATTCCCGTGCCAATTGGCACGGCGATCATTTTCGATTCAACGATGAACGCGATCGTTACGCGTGCATAGTCGTCGAGAACATGGGTATTTTCGATTTCCAAGCGGATCAAAGTTGATTCGATTTCTATCAAACGGCTGAAGATCGAATGACATTCGTTTTGCTCGACGGAGATCGTCAATGTTCGGTTGTGGACCACTCGCGGAGTAGGCGCACTCGATAGTTGGCAGTACCGGCAGCGCGTGCGAACCTCGCATCCGCGGTCCACAACTCGCAGTCAAGATGTTGGGCTAACGCGAGATAATGGGAGTCGTAGACCGCGCCCTGACCTGCTTGGGTTGCCACGCGCAACGCCAATCGATGCAATTCGGGTGGATGGAAAAACTCGATCTGCGACAATTGGAGACGATCGGCAAACGCCGTTGCAGCATCAAGAGTCAGTTCATCACGAATGACGCGACGGTGCAACGCGTTTACCACTTCGTACCGCAATAGTGTGGGCGCGAACCTCGCCGTCTCGTTTTGAATCCAAGAACTTAGCAGAGCGTGGGCAAGTTCGGAATCTTCTTCCTGAACCAACCACTTGATAGCGAGGCTGGCGTCAACCACCACACGATCGCTCATGCCCAACCCTCGATTTCCGAATCACGAATCTCTCGCGCCTCCCGGATCAAATCAGCTGAGTTCCCCGGTAGCTTACGACCGCCGAATATCTCATCCCGTATCTGTTTGAACCTCACCGAATCCGGGATGTCGGGTTCGGTCGGGACTTCACTTTCATCCTTAACCAACTCATTGCCGATCGCTTTCAAACAATACTGGCGCATACTGATCCCCTTCAACGCCGCCGTCGCTTTCAACCTGCGCTGAAAAGCGGGATCCATATCCAACGTAAGTCTTTTCTTCTTGGCCTGCATTGCGTCATTCCTCCCAATATCTGCTACACATCATTCTACCGCAAACACAGAAATACGTAAATCATTGCGCTTTTTCATGCGGATGATCCGCACACCGACGCCTCGTCGGAGACGTCCGCTCCGCCTTCACCTTGCGACGAAGAGGGCTACCGGCTGCAGAAGGTCCATGGCGGCGTCAACGCTGAGGCCATTCGAATAATTCCGTTGATATCCGGCAAGCAAGCCTCTCGCGAAACTTATTGTCTCGGCTTGCCCCATGCGATAACAAGCTTTAACGTGGCATCTCCCACGCACCTAAAGCCGTGGTCGACACCCGGAGGAGCCATCACAGCGTCACCCGTTGATACTGGAAACTCCTTGTCGTCCATCCACATCACGCCCTCGCCTGCAATGAAGTAATAGAACTCTTCGAGCGTATCCTCTCCCTCGTGGACGTGCCTGCCCTCGCTCGCTCCCGGTTCCAACTCCCAAACCTCGATCTTCACCGGCAACTTCGTAGCGTCACTGAAAAACCGCCGCCGCGTGATCGCGCCATCACCCTCGTGCAGCGCCGGATGCACCATCACATCTTCTGATTCATGTTGCTTCCAGTTCATTGGATACGTTGCGGATCAATAGCCATTGGTTGCATCGTAAGTCCTTAACGCGGTGTGTCGAGCCATCACATCAAAGTCGGCATCCGCGTGCAAGACTGGCACGTCGTTGCGTATCGCGACGGCGGCAATCAAACAGTCGATCTGATTCCTAACGGTTCGCCCTTCTTGACGGCAAAGGCGGTACAGCGCTGCGGCATCCTCGTAGTCAGACTGACGGACCATCAGCGTATCGGCCTTCGCCGTCAGCTCACGAAGACTTCGCAAGTGCGATTCATCCCGTGCGCCGGACAACACCTCCATCGACACTGGGCCGCAAATTGCGATGTTCTCAGACAAAAGTCCATCAACCAAATCGCAAGTTGGTGATCCAGTATCCCTCAGAAACTCAATCCATGCCGAAGTGTCGATGAGGATCACGGGTAACGGGTCGAACGCATCGCCGCAAGGTCACCTTCCCATCCAATCCCGCGCATTGCGCGTGCCTCTTCTAGCGTCGCCTTTTTGGGGGCTAGCGCTCGCAAAGCATAGTTGACCGCTTCACGTTTAGTCGTGAACCCGTACCGCCGCATCACTTCGGCACAAGCTCGATCATCAATGTCTATATTGGTGCGTGACATACACATATCTTACACCAACGCGGATACCAAGCCTCGCGTCGATCCACTTCAACGAGCATGTTACCCACATCCCGCCGTGGTACGCTTCCATTTCATGACTCCGCAAACCGTGAACCGATGCGAATGGGCAGGCGACGACCCGCTCATGCAGAAGTACCACGATGAAGACTGGGGCGTCCCGCTGCACGGCGACCGCGCCCTGTTCGAGCTGTTGGTCCTCGAAGGCGCTCAAGCCGGACTATCCTGGCGCACCATCCTCCACCGCCGCGAAGGCTATCGGGCCGCGTTCGACGGTTTCGACATCGCAACCGTCGCCGCGTACACCGACGCCGACCGCGAACGCCTGCGCAACGATGCCCGCATCATTCGCAATCGCGCGAAGATCGATTCCGCCATCAAAAACGCCCTAGCAACGGGTAAAGTCCAAGCCGACCACGGCTCCCTAGACACCTTCCTTTGGAGCTTCGTTGGCGGCGAACCTCGCATCAACGCGTTCGAAAACCACACCGACATACCCGCCCAAACCGACGAATCCCGCGCCATGAGCAAAGCCCTCCGCACCTACGGCTTCAACTTCGTTGGCCCCACCATCTGCTACGCCTTCATGCAATCCGCCGGAATGGTGAATGACCACGTCACCAGTTGCTTTCGGTACCCACTGAGTGAGTGCTGAAACCGACACCACGAACCTTCTACCGATCCTGTTGCCCAAGCGACACAGTTATGGCCCACATCTTGTGGACTCGTCACACTGAAATGAAACCGTTGCAAAACCCTCCCCCTTTGCCCGAATCGGCAAGGGGGAATTGAAGGGGGTTTAGACGCGGATCGGGCACTCCCTGCAAACTGCGCCACGCTGCCCCCGCCCCTCTGGATTCCGGCTTTCGCCGGAATGACGTGAGTTTTGCAATGGTCTCACTGAAATCTGACAAAGACGGGAACAACTCCCGAAGTTGAGCCGTCAAAAAACCCTCACAAAAATACAGAAACTAGATGTAGTCGTTACGTTCACCCCAGTCAATCCAAGCCGCCCGCATCGCTTCGACATCCCCACGATCTTGCTCGCGTATCGGCAACTCGCCAGTGATCTCCCGAAGAGCTACAAACCACATCGCCGGCGCTTTTTGCAGGTCTCGAAGTATCAAAGGAATCGCTGGCGGTCCCATCCCCACGACCTCCCGATATGCCCGATGTTACGCGATCATCGTCGGTGACGAAAGATGCGCCGTATCCCGCTTCCATTCCCCGGCCAGACGATCGAACTTCGATTGCATCTCGACACTCGCTCCATCTCAGTAACGGTCGCGTCGACCGATATCGCATCTAGATTGTTCGTTGGCGCCGAAGTACCCACGTACGCGGCACTGCTTTCTCAACAAATTACGTCAAGTAGCAACCACTTGCTGTGCTTGCCGTACCAACGCTACTGCATCGGAGATGTTTTCTTCGTTCCGTACATCGATGCATACGCCACAGTCGCGATGGACGACGTTAGGGAGGACCTTCCATTGCGTGGTATCGCTGGCAATACCACTCGGATCATCGACTTCGTGAAATTCCAACGGAATCAGTAGTCGGACGTATCTGGACATTGGTAAAATCTCGGCATAGAAATTCGCATTCCGATCGTAGTAGCACAAAGATTTCTTTTCAACCACAGCAACACATTCGCCGATGGAAAGCAGCTCTTTTCGAAGCCCTTTGATCAACTTTTGCACTTCGGGCCTCATGCCTTCATCAGAAAATGCCACCCGGTTGGCAAGTTCCCGTAACTCTCTGTATTTGTCTTCAGCTATCGACTTTTCGTCCGCTCCGTGATTAGGCCAAATTGCTAGTGCGCGTTTCGCTAGGCGTTTCCCCCGGGCGCGCATCTCTTTCTCGGTCCATATCGATTGGCTTCTGACGTCCGTATTCAATCGAACGGCGCTTTCTTTAAAGCCGCCCTCGATTTTGACTTTTTCTTCGAATGGCCTGTTGGAATATGTGCTGTTGTAAGCCGTAAGCGTCAAGTTGCCCAAACGATGCAACCACGTCCGGTGCGTATCTTCCCAGCCTTCCCCGAGCATGCTTATCCAACCAGGATTTTCGTCGATTTTTTGAGGCATAATGTGCTCGATTGAATAATCATTCGTTGGGCTCGGTTCGGCGTAACCTGAGTTTTCAAGCTGCGACAACACATGAGCGCAAACTCTCAGGCCGTATAAGTCACCCTTTTCAAGCGCAGACTTAAATTCCTCATCTGTCGGCATACGGTAGTTTTCCCTGGCCAGTGCTATCTGGAATGTATCAAACGGACGATTATCGTCCACGGCATGAGCCAGACGGGCGAAAACCGACCAATAATTCCGTATCTGCCACCTCATCACAGATCGACGCACGAGATAACTTTCTATGAGATTGAGTGCCTTCACAAATTCGTCGTCAGTTAACGTATTGTTTTCATAACATTCATAAAGCCGTGTAACTAATGTGGCGTGAAAAGTTCCTAATTTTCTTACGTTTCGGATCGCTTGTTCAATGTGAACCGAGGAAATCAAACTGGGTTTCAAAAACTGGGCGTATCGCTTACCTGATTGGAGAATATCCGCGATATTATCCTCTATCGAAGCCGGATCCAAATCCCTCCAGAATTCTTTAAATTCCGAATATGTGAGATCGGCTCGCGGTTGGCTCGTGACATTCGTTTTGAATGCGATATAATCGCGTAGATAAGTGTCTGGACTACTTCCCGCAGCGCGAAAAATCGCCTCCAATTTAGACCAATATTCTTCATATAAACGCGTTTGAGTAGGTTCAGGTAAACCCATCAGCAAAAAGTTGCGAATCAAATCACTTTGCGTCAGATCTATACCGGTCGAATTCAAGCTCTCGAATACTAATTGTGGATCGTCGATGTGGTGGTGCAGTTTGACATCAACAATATTTAACGTAGAGATCCCTCGGTAAATAGCGGTGATCGCCTCGGGATCGAGTTCAAATAGTGTCTTGAAGTGTTCATAGGCGTCAATGACAAAATCTGATCTATCAGACACGTCCGTTAGGTCTTTTCTGTCCAGCAACCCTCGCAATGTCGCGTCATCGTGACGCCGTAGCGCCAAACGGTATGCACGTCTACCTGGCTCCAACGTGTTCTTCAGGAAATAGGCGTCGATTTTCGCAGATGTTGGCTCGTCGGCTTCCCATTCAATTTCTTCGATATAGTCTCGTAACGCCGTCAACATCAAGGTCAACGTCGCCAAACGTTGTTGACCGTCAATCACCAACCACGTGTTAAAGGCTGCGCTTGTGTTTTCTTCGGCGTACACGAAAGATCCGATGAAATGGCCTTGTCCATCCCCTTGACCAGCACGTAACACATCATCCCACAACTGTTGGCACTGTTCAGTTGTCCAACTGTAATCGCGTTGAAAAACCGGTATGATAAATTGTTTATTTCCTTGTGCAAAAGCGGCAAATTTGTTGTTGATTGCTTGCATTCGTGTCTCCCAGAGTCAAATAAGGCACCGTTTTTGGAATTTAGTGCTGGTACTTGGAATCCTCACATTTGGTAGCCAGTTACATACGACGATTTTAATTCATGAAGAGTCAAGAAACGATCGGTACTTTGATTTTTGGTCCACTATGTGGCAACGTGGTTGCGACGGGCCGTCGGCATAGGGGCGATCAGGCCTGGCGGCCAGTGCGAAACCGGCGGTCGATGCGCCACACGACATGACGAACAACCAAGCCGCCCTCAAAACCCCGTCAATTGCTGCATCCACTCCGTCCATGGCGCAACCTCAGCCCCCTCAGTCAACTCAGTGCAACTTCGTCGTCAATCGGCTAGTCTACTGTGCGTATGCCAACCCAAACGAAGGACAAACACACCCCATGAGACTCGAAGGCAAGGTCGCCATCATCACCGGCAGCGCGAGCGGGATCGGCGCCGCCTCCGCCCGACTCTTCGCTGGCGAAGGTGCCAAGGTCTGCATCGCTGATATCGACGAAGAAAAGGGCCGGCAAGTCGCAGCCGATATCACCGAGTCTGGCGGTGATGCGTTCTTCAAAAAGCTCGACATCACCAGCGAGGACGACTGGGCCGAAGGCGTCAACGAAGTCGTTGCCCGCTACGGGAAGATCAACGTGCTCGTCAACAACGCCGCCGCGGCGCACTACGCAAAGGTGGAAGAGACGACCGTCGAAGACTGGGACCACGTGATGGCGGTGAACGGCAAGGGCACGTTCCTCGGCACAAGGGAAGTCATACCTCACATGAGACGAGCCGGCGGCGGGTCGATCATCAACATATCGTCCGGTGCTGGACTAGTCGGACAGGCGTGGTCCGCCGCGTACAACGCCTCCAAGGCGGCCGTTCACCTACTCGCCAAATGCACGGCGATACAGTACGCCCGAGACGGCATCAGGGCCAACTCGGTCCACCCGGGCGCAATTGACACCCAAATGCTCCACGCCGGATCCCAACAGATAGGCGACTCCGAAGCAGCCGACAGGCCCATGGGACGTATGGGCACCCCGGACGAGATCGGCTACGGCGTCCTCTTCCTAGCTTCCGACGAATCGAGCTACATGACCGGAACCGAGCTCATCATCGACGGCGGCAAACTCTCCGGCCAATGGCGCTTGGCCGACACCCCATTCGGTCAGGCAGTATTGTCGCGGACTTAAACCTCACTCACACCTGGACGAGACCGTCGCAACGCGCGCAGACGGTACCGTTGGTCCCCTTCGCTTCAGCGCAAGGGGACGCGAGCAAGCATAGCGACGCTCGCAGGGGATGCCCGGGCAGGAGGGGCGCAACCACCACCGTCCCATTTCGCGGAGCGAAAGGGGACGCGGAGCGAAGCGAACGCAGGGGTATGCCCGCGCCGACGCGGACCACCAACCAACCAGCCCCTCACAAACCCACGTAGGGGCAGGTTTCAAACCTGCCCCTACCAACCAACCAACATCCGTAGCGCCGCCCCCTCGCGGCCACCCAACGCAGACTCGGAGCGCAACAACCACCGTCCCCTTCGCTTCAGCGTAAGGGGACGCGGAGCGAAGCGAACGCAGGGGATGCCCGCGGCGACGCGCGCCACCAACCAACCAGCCCCCACAGACGCGCGTAGGTGCAGGTTTCAAACCTGCCCCTACGAACCAAACAACCAACATCCGTAGCGCCGCCCCTCGCGGCCACCCAACGCAGACTCGGAGCGCAACAACCACCGTCCCCTTCGCTTCAGCGTAAGGGGACGCGAGCAAGCGCAGCGACGCTCGCAGGGGATGCCCGCGCCGACGCGGGCCACCAACCAACCCCCCACAGACGCACTTAGGGGCAGGTTTCAAACCTGCCCCTACCAACCAAACCACCACCACCCATCAAAGCCCATCATTCCAATCCCGCCCATCCCAGTTCAATATCCCGCCCATCCACGCTGCACCCTTGGCATTGACATCAAGAGCGGCAACTGGTATCGTTTAGCAACCCACTAACTATTAGGATGTCTCTATGCAGTCCCGTGGGAAGCTGATCAATAAACTCGCCAAGCACTTGGAGCGCGTGCAGAGCCATTTGCGGTCAGGTCAGACGTCACCATGGTTTGGCCTGAACCTGACGATGCCGCAGGCCAAGACGCTCTTTCTCTTGGCCGACGGGCCACGCCGCATGAGTGGCATCGCCAAAAGGCTCAACGTCGAGATGCCATCAGCCACGACCATGATCGACCGACTCGTCAAAAAAGGATTGGCGGAACGCAAGCAGGACCCAAAGGATCGTCGAGCCGTGGTTTGCTCTATCACCACCGCGGGCATGGAAGCAGTCGAGGGATTCTGGTCGCTACGAGCAGCAAAGATCGAATCACTTGCCGCCAACTTGAGTGACGAAGAGCTTGAAACCGTGGTCCCCGCATTGAAGATCTTGTCGGATGCTACCCGCAGGCCGAATCACCGACATGCGAACGGCGCGCCCGAAGAGTCGAATCGCGAAGAGCAAACCAAGGAAACTCGCGTATGAGGGTGGTGTTTCGACTTACGAAGTATGCCTTCAGGCATAAGTGGTACCTCGTCGGCGCATACGCGGCGATGGTGGCGTCCACCCTGTCAGCGATGGTCATACCGAGAATTCTGGGCGACGCCATTGATGAGGCTCTAGCCAGCGGACTCCAGAGCCGACTTCTCCTGCTCGCCGGCGTGATAGTGCTGTTCAGTCTGCTGAGAGGACTTTTTTCGTTTAGCCAGCGATACCTCTCCGAATCCCTTTCCCAGAGGAGCGCTTTCGACCTCCGGGAAGATTTCTTCAAAAAGCTTCAGGGCATGAGCTTCGGTTTCTTTGACAAGGAACAGACGGGCGATCTCATGTCCAAAGCCACACAGGACGTCGAGGCCGTCCGCATGTTCATCAGCATGGGCATGGTGCGCGGACTTTCGATATTCGTGATGGTAGGCGCTGTCTCAGTCCTCATGGCTACGACCAATTGGCGACTTGCTATTGTCAGCATGGCCTTCGTGCCCTTGATCCTGTGGAGGGCACTCGCCATGTCCAACGTCCTCCGCCCGACTTGGATGAAAGTGCAAGAGGAAATGGGCGCAATGACCACCGTCCTCCAAGAAAACCTGTCGGGCGTGAAAGTGGTGAAAGCATTCGGCGCTCAGGGCTTCGAGCAAGCCAAGTTCAACGCTAGATCCGACGCCGTCGCGAATCTCACCTACGCGGCAACCCGCGTTTTTGCGTCCCAAGGCTCGCTGATGACCTTCATCTTCACCGCGGCAACCGGTGCAATCCTCTGGTTCGGCGGACGTGAGGTCGCCGTCGACAGGATCACACCGGGAGGTTTGGCATCCTTCATCCTCTACATGGGCCTACTCGGAATGCCCATCAGAATGAGCGGCTGGATGGTCAACACTTTCTCTCGCGCCTCCTCGGCCGGGCAACGTCTATACGATGTGCTAGATGCCGAGTCTCCGGTCACCGAAAAACCAGACGCCGCGCCACTGCCCCGAGCAACCGGGCGTGTATCGTTCGAGAACGTCTCAGTCAGCTACAACGAATCCGGAAGCGCAGTCCGAAACGTCGATTTCGAAGTCGAACCCGGACAGGTCGTCGCGCTTCTTGGAGGCCCCGGCTCCGGCAAGAGCACGATAGCCCACGTCATTCCACGGTTCTACGACGTCTCCGAGGGCCGCATCACCATCGACGGCTACGACGTCAGGGACGTCACCCTCTCTTCACTAAGACGCAACGTCGGAATCGTCATGCAGGACGCATTCGTCTTCGCCGCCAGCATTAGGGACAACATAGCCTACGGCGTCGACGATGTTGACATGGATCGCGTCGTCGAAGCAGCGAAGATCGCCCAACTTCACGACTTCATCGAAACCCTGCCCGACGGCTACTCCACTTGGGTTGGCGAACGTGGCATAACCCTCTCCGGAGGCCAGCGTCAACGGCTCGCCATCGCCAGAACAATTCTGCTAGACCCTCCCGTCCTCATCCTCGACGACTCTACGTCGAGCGTGGACATGGCGACCGAGCACAGGCTTCAGCAAGCATTGGATCATGTGATCAAAGGCCGCACTACCTTCGTGATCGCGCACCGGCTCTCCACCATCCGAAGTGCCGACCTGATCTTGGCTCTGGAAAACGGCCAAATCGTCGAGCGCGGCCCACACGACCAGTTACTCGAACGCAACGGATTCTACCGAAGAATTTACGACCTGCAACTGCGGCCATTCGAGGATGATCTCAACGGCTTGCCAGCGCCTCTCGTAGGTGACACCCGATGATGATGGGCGGCGGAGGTTTTATGACCCGCGGCGGGAGGGGTACCTTCCGGCGCGGGATGTCGAGCCGATTCGGCGCGGAACAAGACGAGGACGAAGGAGGCCAGATTTACGACCACACCGTGGTGACGCGCCTCTTACGGTACCTCCTGCCCTACTGGCCCAAACTGCTCATCACGCTCGCAGCAGTGATCGTCTACACAGGAGCCGTGGTCGCACTGCCGTGGATGGTCGCCTTGATTATCGACAGTTACGTGCGCACCGGCGACCTGTCTGGACTGAACATCGTCGTCCCGATTTTTCTTAGCATCGCGCTTCTGCAGTACGGCGCCCAGTTCGTCCATCTCAGCACGATGGCTCTCGTCGGACAGAAAGTCCTCTACACCTTGCGAGTCGGACTCTTTCGCCACCTCCAAGGCCTGTCCATGAAGTACCACAACAGAAACGAAGTCGGGAGAGTGATGTCCGTTGTCCAGAACGATGTGCAGCAACTTCAAGAGTTTCTAACCATCTTGATCGTCACGTTCGCTGACGTTCTCAGCCTCACCGGAATCATCACCGCGATGTTCATCCTAGACGCTCAACTAGCGGCGATAACGCTGCTGGTTATCCCACTGCTCGTCGTGATGATGGTGGTCTGGCAACGGTTTGCGCGCCGGGCTTTCATGAGAGCGCGTTACGCGATCGCCGCGGTTAACTCTGGACTTCAGGAAAATATCTCCGGCGTACGAGCCGTCCAGAGCATGAACCGTGAGAACGCGAACATTCGATCCTTCGGTCGGGCCAACTCGGAGAACCTTGGCGCCAATCTTGAAGCAGGCAGGATGCAGGCCGTCCTCTTCCCGGCTGTCGAGTTCCTTTCCGCCCTTGCCCTCGCTCTCGTCATATTCTTCGGCGGATCCCTCGTTTTGGACAACGCCCTGGAAGTGGGCGTGCTGGTCGCGTTCGCCCTCTACATCCAGCGGTTCTTCGAACCTGTGATGAATCTCACCATGCAGTACGGCTCTATGCAGCGAGCCATGGCATCGGGGACACGCATCTTTGAGCTGATGGGCGTGGAGCCTGAAGTTGTCGATAGACCGGGCAGTCAAACGCTCGAATCCGCCAAAGGCGACGTACGCTTCGAGCACGTCTTCTTCCACTATTCGGAAGGCGAGCCCATTCTCCAAAACGTCAGTTTCGATGTTCCGGCCGGCCAAACTATCGCACTCGTGGGGCCAACCGGCGCAGGCAAGACGACAATCCTATCTCTACTGATGCGCTTCTACGACGTAACCGGCGGTCGCGTCCTGCTCGACGGCGTCGACATACGGGACATGACCCTCGACTCCCTCGCCAAGCAGATCTCGATCGTCCCACAAGAGCCTTATTTGTTCTCCGGAACCATTCGCGAGAACATCCGTTACAACCGCGTAGATGCGACTAACGATGAGGTGGTCCAAGCGGCAGCAGCCGTGGGAGCCCACGAATTCATCGAAAAACTGGAGCAGGGCTACGACACTCCCCTACAGGAGCGGGGCGGAAACCTCAGTGTCGGACAGCGCCAGCTCATCAGCTTCGCCAGAGCATTGGTCGCCGATTCCCGAGTCCTGCTACTCGACGAAGCTACGGCCAACGTGGACACCCACACCGAGATGCTGATCCAGAAGGCCCTCGACGAACTGCTCAAAGACCGCACTGCCATAGTCATCGCCCACCGCCTCTCCACGATAAGGAACGCCGACCAGATCGTGGTTCTGGATGAAGGACGCGTAGAAGAAGTTGGAAGACACCACGACCTGCTAGCAGCCGGAGGACTGTACGCACGCCTGCACTCTTACTCCGCCGAGGCAGCCACCCCGATCGATGACGCCGACATCCGCACGAGCGGTTAGGCTCATAAGCTAGGCTGGGAATCCATCCTCGGCACCGGAAGCTAGAGGCTGTCGATAAATGCGAGCTCGCCTTCAAGGATGTCGACGCCGTGGAAATGCTCCATGAGAAGAGTCGCGTCCAGGTACTTGATGCGGCGGTGCATCTCCGTGGGTAGAGTGCCGTGGTCGAGGGCGGCGTGGGAGTCCTGGCGGCCGCGGTAGTCGTACAGGAAGTTGTCGTTCCAGTGGACGTGGCGGATGAGGTCGGGCCGAGAGAGGAACGCGAGCACGCGCTCCTCCCTTTGGTCTACCGGGAAGCGATGAGCGTAGGTCACGACGTGGCTGGAGTCGAGACAGAGACCCACGTTGTGGCGATCGACATCGATGGCGGCCTGATGCCAGTCCTCCGGCGCCATGCCGAAGCATTCGTTGCGCTGTGACCAGTCGACCTCTTCGTGAGGTGCTTCCTTGATGTCGTCAGTCCAGTAGCAGTTGTTGTTTTCGAGGACCAGCTCGAGGTCGTGCCGCTCGCAGAAGGCGGCGATTTCACGGACGCCATGGATAAACAGGTCATACTCCCCGTCTCGCCCCACCTTCTGCGCGTCGTCGTGCCAACGCTTGGGGGCGAAGTGCAAATTGATCTGCCTCACGTTGGGGTACCGGGCCGCTAGGCGAATGTAGTCGGCAATTACTTGTACCGACGTCGCCCGGAAGTCGGCATCGGTCGAGGCGATGTTGAGGCGTAAGTCGCCGATCACAGCCGGCGCGTGGGCGCTGACGAGAATGTCGGAAAACTCGCCCATGCTGTTGATGTCGTCGGACATCGACGCCTCAGTATTAAGGCCGAAGCGGCGAAGCGTCTCCAACCCGGCAGAGGGCGTCACGCCCAGTTGGTGAGAAAGATCGGTATACCTAGTCAAAACGGTACCTCTCTAAAACTGGAGCCGTAGGTGATCGACTTGGCCCGGGTGAGAGCGCAGCTCACGTGGACCCGTTGAGATTTGAACTGGTTCACCGCTTGGATTGCCGCCTACACCGGTCGTGCCAACCAAGAGTGGGTCACACCAGCGCTGGTTCCCTGACGCGGCTGTAGATCTGAACCCGGTGACGACAACTGTCGGTTATGCAGACCAGTCCATCGGAGTTCGTGTCAATCCCTGCGGGCCGCCAGAACAGCTTCTCCTGCTCTTCCATGCCCGAGTTCTCGCGCCAACCGGCCTGTTCGGGATTCACGTCCAGAAATTCCTGGCACCACTTTGACAACGTGGCATGACCGACAAGCGTCTCGCGATGCCCGCCATCCATATCGAACACCTGAACGCGATCGTTTCGCCAGTCAGACACATACACGGTGCCGTCGGCGCTGACGTGAACGCTAGAGGGTCGGTCGAACTCCCCATCACCTGCGCCGCTCGAGCCGAAAGCGAAGATAAACTCGCCGTCCGGCGTGAAACGCTGCACGCGGTCGTTGCGCCAATCGACAATCCAGATGCAATCTTCGGCGTCGATCGAGATGCCCCAGGGGTAATTGAATTCACCCGGTCCGGTTCCGAAAGAGCCGAACGAGGAGATGTATTCCCCGTCTACGGTGTACTTCTGGACACGGGCGTTGAGGTGGTCCACAACGTGCAAGTAGCCTTCCGAATCGAACGCCAAGCCCGACGGACGGTTCCATTGTCCATCCGAAGAACCAACCTCGCCCCACCGGTGCGAAAAGGTCCCATCCTTTTCGAACACTGACAAAAGCTGGGTGTATTCGTCGGTCAGGTAGACATTCTCGTCCGGGCCTACGGCGATAGCGGTAGGTTGGGTCGACAGACCCGGTTCAGTGCCCCAGTTAGCAAACTCGAACAGGAACTCGGATTCTAGAGTTACCGCGCTCACCCTCACGTTGCGATTGGAGGCGTTCGACCGGCTCAAGACGTACAGATAACCGTCCTCAGAAAAGCGGACGTCGACGGGATTCATGAAGCCTCGTCCTTCAAACGAGGCGATCCCCAGAGTGTGGCTATACGAATAATCGCTCATCTTTTTTCCTGTGGGTTGGTAGGGTGTGTCATGCTGAGCAGCGGAGTATGTCATGCTGAGCAGCGTCGAAGCATCTCGCGGTCGGACGGTGTCATGCTGAGCGGCGGAGTATGTCATGCTGAGCAGCGGAGTATGTCATGCTGAGCAACGTCGAAGCATCTGAAGTGGGGATTCCTCGGCTTCGCTCGGAATGACACGGGCTAGTTCGCTACCAATTCGGGCATCCGGTTGAACTTCCTGTTCAGCACCCACTCGGATTCGACATGCATGAAGTCATCGAGGATGGTCGCGTAGACGTTTCGGTAGTCCGTGTTGTAGTGGACATCGCCTTCCAACTGATCGGCTGGCTTCAGGCTCGGATAATCGCCGTAGAGACCACCGTTGACCGGGTTGCCGATCATAAACGCCACGCCACCAGAACCGTGGTCGGTACCAGCGCCGTTGTCCTCGATCCGCCTGCCAAATTCGGAGAACATCCAAATCACGGTGTCATCTGCTTGGCCTAGCTCGTTCAGGTCCGCCCAGAAGCACTCCACCGCCTCAGAAACCTCATCCCACAGCTTTGCGTGGTTCACCAACTCGTTGGTGTGCGTGTCGAAGCTGCCGTGCTGGGTGTAGAAGATGCGTGTGCCGAGGTCGGCTGCCATCACCTGAGCAACGCCCTTGAGGCTCTGCGCGATCGGATTCTCCGCGTTGTACTCGACCGTGGATGAATACTTTTCAGGAGCTGATCGTAGAGTGTCCGCGCCGTCGAGCATGCCGCGCCCGGTCTGGAGCAAGCGCAATGACGGGAGTCCGTCGTCCGACATCGGTTGGTAGATGCGACTGACCGTGTCGAGCAAAGCGTCGCGGTTCGAAGCCCCCGCCAGACCCGTGTACAGTCCGTATGATTCGAGTGCTCCCACCGATGCGACAGAAACGTCCGGGAACGCGAGTGCCCTCGGCAAGCCGCGCCCGAAGTTGACGGCAGTCACAGCGTTTTTGCCCTCAGGGTCGATCGCTTTCGTGGTCTTCCCAAGCCAACCCTCGGAGGACGCCACCGCAGGCTCCGCGGTGTGCCAAATGTCCATCGAGCGGAAGTGAGAACGGTTAGGCTCCGGGTATCCGATCCCCATCAAAACGGCCATCTTGCCTGTGTCGTACAGATCTTTGAACGGACCCATATGCGAGTTGAATGCGATCCGGTCGTCCACCGGTATCACTTTCTCTCCGCTCAATCCCATCGTCGGACGATAGTCGTAGTAGAGACCGTCCTCGTAAGGCACGACTGTGTTCAGATAGTCGTTGCCGCCAGAGAGCTGGATGACAACCAGATTCTTGGCTCTGCCGTTCCCGTTGTGGCCATTCCCATTGCGGCCATTCTTCATCATTTGATTTCTCCTGTGTATCTGTGTGCTGTTTGCCGTATCAGCAGTACTGGTAATCGGGTGTTGAAGCGATCAACTGGAATATCTCGATGGCGCGGTCCGTTTCCTCGTCCTCGTTCGTCGGATCCAACTGACTTGATGCGTGTTCCGCAATTATTCCGAACGTTCGCTCCGAGATGTCTAAGCAACCCATCGCGTCGAGGCATGCAGTCACATACTCCGATGAACTCAAGCCGCCAGACTCGCGCACACGCTCCACCATCTGTTGAATGCCGGGCGCGTCTCTGCGTTCCAGTTCGGTTGAGGCGTAGTTGATTCGCTCGACCAATGCGCCGCTGTCGATCCACTCTTCGCCCTCGTGCCAACCTTCAACGCTCGGCGGATTGAGCAGAAACTGTCCCATGAACATGGCGTGTGACGCCAACTGCGACGCTTCCAAGTCCGGTAGATCAAATCGATCGGTCAAGCGCGCTACGCCGAAAACCAACTCGGCAGGGCTCTTCACCTTGCGGTATCGGACCGCTTCCGATTTGAAGTGGTCAGACTTGAAGATCGCCCGTAGTACGGCGCGTATCTCGCCGTCATTCTCCTCAAACACATCGGCCAGTCGTTGGACTTCATCCTCGTCCGCATTGTCGGCGACGAAGAACTGGTAAAGCCTTCTGGCGACGAACTCCGCGGTCGCCCGTTGTCGGACGGTGATCTCTACGATGTCCTCGCCGTTCCAGTTGCCCACCTCACCTAAGAATTCCTTTTCGCCGTTATCGTGATCCTCCGGGTCGAACCGGAACTCCATCGGGAACGGTCCGAGGAAGAATGGCGGCATCGTCGGCTTGGAGGCCCAACCGGTGAAGGCTCGGGCAGCGGCCTTGACATCGTCTTCGGTGTACGCGCCCTCCCCCATCTCGTCGATGCCCATCGAGAACAGTTCGAGCAGTTCGCGCCCGTAGTTTTCGTTCGGGGCGTCCTTATGGCTGTTCTGGTTGTCGAGCCAATACATCATTCCCGGATTGCGGGAAATCTCCAGCAGCAGATCGCTGAACTTGCCGAGTCCGTAGCGCCGGAACAGGTCGATCTCCGTCAGCATCTCAAGCCCATGGTCCAGCTTGATGCCGCCGACCGCCAACAGGCCATGCCAGAAGAGTGCGATCTTCTCTTCGAGATGCTTTGTGCTCGTAGCCATGCGCCACGCCCACTGCGGATCGGCGTGACCTACCGACCTCGCCTCTACAGAAGCGATGAAGTAGCGGTCGAGCAAGTCTTGGTCTTCAGGGTACGAGAATTCGGGATGAAGAAGCTCTTCAACGGTTTCGTCGTAGCCCTTGGCGACGTAGTGGTCAATCTGATCCCGCGTCGCTCCAAATCCTGCCCTGCGCAATAGGTGCGCCATCAGGGCGGTGTCGGTATCTCTGCTAACAGCGGTAGCGGTAGTCATCGAAGGCCTCGCAGGTACGTGTCGCCCAGCAGTAACAGATAGCAACTGCTTCGACTTTAAATTTAGCATGACTGTTGACAAATTGCGCGCGCATATGTACGCGCCTTAGATACGATCCCACGCGAGACTTTCGCAAAACTCCCGTCATTCCGGCGAAAGCCGGAATCCAGAGGGGCTGGGTTTCCCCCACTCGGCGGTGAAATGTGCCACGGAAAGTAACTACGGCTACGGCGTGGCAGAAGGACGAAGGGGGCGCGAGACGACCGCGCTGCCCACCGTCATTTTGGACCCCGGCTTTCGCCGGGATGAAGATGGTTTAGCAACGGTCTCCTACACGTCGTAATGGTCTTCGATCTTAGCCACTCAAACCCCAAATACATATCCCATTCACGCAAGGAATCAACCATGCAAACCATAGGCTTCATCGGACTCGGCAACCTAGGCACACCAATCGCGCTCAATATCCAACGCGCCGGGTTTCCCATGAATGTCTACGATGCAAGGGAAGGCGCAACCCGCCCCCTTCTCGAAGGCGGTGCCCGACTGTCAACATCCCCAGCCGAACTTGCCGCCGTCTCCGACGTGATCTTGACCTCCGTCCCAGGACCCGCCGAAGTGGAGGAAATCGCCCTCGGTCGCGACGGAATCCTCGACGGAATCAATCCGGGCGACGTCTACATCGACCTCTCCACGAGCCGCCCCTCCCTGATCCGCAAGATAGGCAGAGCGTTCAAAGAAAAAGGCGCACACGTACTAGACGCCCCGGTGCTCGCAAGCCCCACCGACGCGGCCGATCGTCACGTAATCGTAATGCCCAGCGGCGACAGGGACATCTACGAACAGCTCATCCCAGTCTTCGAATCCTTCGCCGACAAGATCGTCTACCAAGGCGACCTAGGCATGGGAAGCACCTGCAAACTCGTCAACAACATGATCACGCTGGCAGTCAGACAGGTCGTAGCCGAGGGCCTCACCCTAGGCATGAAGGCGGGCCTCGACCTCGACGCCCTGATGGAGGCCGGAAGCCGAAACATACTGGGCACCCAAAGGGAAGGCTTGGAGCGCACCGTATTCCAAGGGAAATACCATCCGCCATCATTCCGCCAAGCATTAGCCCGAAAAGACATCTCCCTCGCAACCGAACTAGCCCGCGAACTAAACGTCCCAATGCCCGTAGCCAACCTAGTGGAACAGATCTCCATAGAGTGCGGCAACCGCGGCTGGGGAGACATGGACACCCATGTCATATATCGCCGCCAAGAGGACGCGGCGGGGGTGGAGATTAGGTCGGGTTAGTGCATGCGGAAGAATGAAAAATCGAGAACACCGTGAATGGGAGGCATCACTGTCCCCTTTCGTCGAGACGAAAGGGGACGCGAGCGCAGCGAGCAGGGGTATGCCCGGGCGCGATCTCCCGTAGCATGACCTCTATGTCAGCCGTCGGAAACGAGTGACGAGACGCCTCGTCGATAACGCGCAGTTTTGAATCCACACTCCCAGAGGCGTCATCCCTAGCCCTGCGGAGCGCCCGCCTGACCCACTCAGCAAGGGTTAATCTCTGCCGACGCGCAATCCCTTGGAGCTCCGAGTACTCTTCATCATCCAAAATAACCTGTAAACGTTTAGTCATACAAATAGTCTCACCGACTCATCACGCGTTAGTCAATGGATTACAGGTGGCATTTGATGACTCGGCACGAAACAGGACGCGAGCGCCGCTAGCAGTATCGCATCTGCTTCGTTTGGACCGATGCAGGCCCAGACGAAGTAGAGATCACCGACTACCACTGAACACTCAGGAGATCAGACATGGTTCGCATCCCCTCCGACCGTGAGCCCACACACCCAGGCGAGATGCTCTTGCAAGAGTTTCTTCTCCCCCTCGGCATGACGCAGAGCGAATTGGCGACAGCTATCCAGGTGCCTTTTCAGCGCGTTAACGAGGTCGTCCGAGGCAGGCGCGGCGTTACTCCGAGCACGGCGCTGCGGCTCTCAAAATTCTTTGGGACATCACCTGATTTTTGGATCAATCTGCAACTGCGCTGGGACCTCTACCACGCCAGACGCGCCGAGTCGGAGCAAATCGAAAGCATTCAGCCCCATGAAGTCGTCAATGCCCCGTAGCGCGCCTTCTATGCGGCAATCACGGCTGGAGAGACATGGAAACGCAAGTGATATATCGGTTGCAGGATGAAGCGGCGGGGGTGGAGATTAGGCCAGCACGCGACTAGAACGAGTTGCTACCGTACCCCGGTCGATCCGATTCACGGACTGAGGTCGATGCCAATCCACGCCTCGTGCTGCCCTCCACGCAATGCCAAACCCGCCTGTGCCGGGGTAACCGTGCCATGCCATGCCGAAACGAGCCATGCCCAACCAAGACTAACCGCGCCCAGCCAGACCTTGCCGAACCCAGCCATGCCTCGAATTCCATGCCCTGCCGCGCCCCGCCGAACCGTGCCATGCCTTACATTGCCATGCCCAGCCTAGCCCGGCCCCGCCGAAGCTTGCCGCGTTGTCCAAGCCATGCCGGCCCGGTCGCGCCGAGTCTACTCTATCGGGTCGATACTAGCGGTTTCGAACCGGCCGTAATGGCCACTGCGCTGCGGCCGCCAGTCGCCGATACCGATCCGTCGTCCAGCGATGTCCAGCCAGGCTTCCAGCTGCTGCCGGTCAACCAGCTCGTCGTCTGCGTCGACGACGAAGACGCAGGACCAGTCCGGGAACAGCGCTCTGGTCCGCAGAATCCGGTTCCGCTGCACCACGACCGGTACTGTGAACCGCGCCGACTTCGACAGTTGTTCGCGTGTCGACCCCATCTCTGCGGGGTATTCGAACTTTTCGACCGCTTCGACGACCAGGCCTTCGCGGACCTGGGGACCCTGCCGTAGTTTGCGGGCCGCGCCCTCTATCGCCGCGCGTAGCGCTGCTTCCGGGATCGTCGGTAACCCTTCGTCGTTCCAGTAGATTGAGATGATGGTTTCGAGCGCGGCCAGCCGTTCGTCGTCGGCCGCGGTTCTGTTGCTGCCAGTCTTTCGCGTGATCTCCGCGATTTCCAGCTTCGCTGGCGACCGCGTGTCGAGTCCGGCCTGTCCGTCGTGCTGGATAAGCGGACTGAGTCCTCTGATTTCAATCCTGTAGCGCATTGCGATACCGCCTTCTTGAATTCCGCCATCAAGACCCATCGACCACCACCCGTGCGCAGGTGTCGCCGTACCGTGGTCGCCATCTGGTGGCAGAAGTTGCACAGCCCCGTCAGGTCGTCCGATTTGACGTCGGCCCCGGACGGGTATCGGGTAGCCCAGTGGTGGGCGTCGGTAGCTGCGGCTTGGCCACAGAACTGGCAGATGTTTTTGGACCGCCGCAGCGCGCCGGCGCGCGCCGCGAGGTAGTTCCCACCGTACGGGTTGTGACCGTCAACTGGTAATGAATCATTCATTTTCGTTCGAACCTTCTATTATGGTACGTGGCAGCGCTCCCGTGATTTTGGACGGGTGACTGACGGCGAAACTAATGTCTCAGAAGTACCAAGAGTTCAACGCGAAAGAGTACGTCAAGACTGATGCGGATGTTCGAGAGCTTCTCCAAGCGGCTGCGGATGAGGACCTTGGAAACGGGGCTGTGATTCGAGCCGTCCTGAAGCACATCGCCCGAACACAGAATATGAGTGGCCGCGCCCTAGGCACCACCCCCAACCACTGGCTAAACCTCTAGCGAATGTACGACATCGACGTCGGGCGATACTCGTCGAGCTAGATCAGGACGAACACTCATCGTCATCTAGACGACTTGCGTCGCCAAACATTTACGGAGGTCGGATCATCCATCTCTTGTCTCATCACGGATATAATGACTCCAGTTCAGCCTGAGGTAATCTGTGAATCCTTCCACGTTGGTACAAAGCGTCAGAAAACCAAGTACTCGTCCTAACTCCGTAAAATCGATAACTCCCACAGTGAGGCGCGTGTCCAGTGGGTGTGGCTCAACAACTTTTCTTCCAAAACGGTCTCTGGGGATCGGACTAGGTAGTGGTCGCACGTAAATCTCCGTCGAATCTAGATACCTCACTGTGAGGCCTTTATCAGGGATTTTCAACGTGTAGGCATCACCGAATCCACCTTTGGTGACCAAGCCGGTCGCAATTAGAGTATCTAACTCCTCCTCTACTAAGCCCGCGTTACGATACAGGTCATCCTCGAAATTGAAGACGACGGGAGTCACCCTCCCGTTAATCCAACAAGCGAATCTGCAAACCGTTGTGAACGTTTCCCACTGTCGAACATCGATTTTCGCAAGGAACGCGATGTCCCGGTGATCAAAGCGTCCAGGATTCGCCGATTCAAATACCATGGCCTTTGCAAAAGCTTTCTGCAATTGTCGCTCGCGAATGATCCGGCAGTTTGAAAAGAATCGTTCACGCCAAACAGGATCAACTTCAGACCACAGCTTTGGCCAATCATTTTTCGGGTTTTCGATTGCGGTCTCGATAACGTGGCGGAGAACTTCCAGAATGTTGTCGGTTTCTTCATCGCGCAGCCCAATTGAAGCCTTCGGGTATACGTCAGAAAACAATCTGAACACGGGAGGAACTAAGTGGTGCGACCGTCGTTGAACTTTTTGATTCAATCGTGACCGGGTCCTCCAGCGCGCAAAACGGATCCGGCAAAAACCGATGATCGGTAACGTCAGCAACCCCAATCCAAACCAGATTACGGAGTTCAGTGAAACCAGAGATTTTAACCAACACCAAACCGACGGGATTTCGTCAAGTAAGATTTCGTAAAAATCCGACAACAAGCCTATCGCCTTATCGAAGTCCTAACCGCGGTCCTGTTTCACATTCTGGCTACTAGGCTGTCGTCGACTCGCAAGTTGACATCGTCGCGAAATACACAAGTTCGCGTAGCGCTACAACAGGATTGTAGATGGTCGGGCGAGGCGGGATTCGAACCCGCACGGCCGAAGCCACATGCTCCTAAGGCATGCGCGTCTACCATTCCGCCATTCCCCGCAAAATAAATGGTACTTGCCCCCTCACCCCTCTGGACTCCGGCTTTCGCCGGAGTGACGGGGTGGTACATCTACTCGTAGATGTTCGAGTTGATGCGCTTTACATTGCGGGAGTGATGTTTACTACACCAGTGTCGACAAATTGGACGAGCTCGTCGACAGCGTTGCACAGCCGACGAAAAGAACGTGAAGCCTCAAACGCCGCCTCGATGTCCATCTTCGCCGAAAACCCTACTTGGTCTTTGGTTGGTTTGTACTTCAACCCCGATGCGACCTTACGATCAAGCCATTGCTTTGCATCGTCGTACTCCTCAGGGTCGCCATGAAATCCCGCGTCTGATGCCAGAAACCAATTCTCGTATTCGCGTTTGGCACACACTACAACGGTTGGGACATACAGGTTAATAGAACTTGCACGACTCGCCAATTCAGTCCCAAGTTCCACTGGGCAATCTTCGTCCGCATCTAGCAGCACAAGGATTGCCGCGCAACCGTCCTCGCTAGCAGCATACCTAAGGAAATCTTCAAATCGCCTGACGAGTCTACCTTTGCCGTTAGCGTTTTTGGGAGGTAACACATTGACGTCGTAGTGATCGCGTCGTTCGTAGAGAATCCGCCGCAATAGAACTGGAGCCGCCTCCATTTCGCCTCGCCCCTCCACAATCGGCACGATAAACCGCGTCGAAGATGTCAACTACGCGGTACCAACCCTTCCATACTGTGCAATTCGCCACTAGTGAAGAGACCGTTAATCACCGCTTTCGATTGCGTCGCCGAAACATGTCCAACCTCTGTGCATCCGTCACGCATCTCTACAGCCCTCAAAGACTCAATCGGCAATCGTTCGATGAGATCAGGACTGTGCGTCGTAGCGACTACCTGTGTCCGGCTTGACGCCTCAACCATTACATCGGCAAGCACCGCGAGTGCCCCCGGATGTATCGTCAACTCCGGCTCCTCCACACCAATCAGCGAATTGGGCATATCTTGGTAAAACGCCGTCAGCAACCCCAAGAGACGGACAGTGCCATCCGATTCCTGCGATAAGTCGAACCATGATCCCGGTCCGCCGTTATCACTGGAACCGTGAAGCAGCTTGGCGACTAGGTAACCACCCGATTGATCCACAAGCAAGTCATTCAATCCCGGAACAACTTGCGCCATACTGGTTTTTATCTCTCCAAGGTATGGCGAATCCGACTTGATCATCTCTCGTAAGACTGATGCCAGATTCTGACCGTCTTCAGCCAATAGATGCGGGTTCATTAACCTGCGCGGTTCACGCATCGCGTCGGGAAACAGACGGTAGAACTGCATCCTCTTAACGAATTTAATGGTTTCGTCTACTTGACGTACCGTTGCGTATCTTGATCTATAGCGGGATTTTGTGCTTCGTGCTCGGGTCCGGAAGAGGATGTGCGTCAAAAATGGAAGCGCAAGTTGAGAATCGTCGAATTCATCATCATCGAAGCCTTTTGGCTTGACCACGTACCCATCCCGTAACTCGAACTCTATTGGTTTCAAACCTTCGTCGCCAGGTGTCACTGTCGCAGTTTCACTATTGACGCGATAGATGCCTTCGCGATTCCCCAGCACGAAGTCGTACCGCATGGAAAAACCACCATGCCTAACTTCGAAACCGACCTCGACTTCTCCAGATTCCCCTTCTGGATTCGTCCTCGTAACCGCCTCGATACCATGCCGAGAAGTCACAGCCGAATCGAGGTTGGTGTCAAGTGCGTCTTTGATGAAACGAATTACGTCAAGAACGTTGCTCTTGCCAGACGCGTTCGGTCCAACAAGCACCGTCAATGGACCAAGTTCAAGGTCTAGGTTGCGAATGCTCTTGAAGTTTCGAGCCCAGATCCTCCTCAAACGAAAACCTGAATCGTTTCCATTTGTCTGGTTTTGCATCGCACTCATCCCATCACAATCCTATCGTTTCACAACCCACGCGCTCGAACATCATGACGCGAGCAGCCGCTCGATCTACAGAAATTGGTGGGGGAGGCGGGATTCGAACCCGCACGGCCGAAGCCACATGCTCCTAAGGCATGCGCGTCTACCATTCCGCCACTCCCCCGATAATTAAATGGTACTTGCCGCCCCTTACCCCTCTGGCTTCTGGCTTTGGCCGGAATGACGGGCTCTTGCCGGAGTGACGGTGGTTACGCACAGTTTGCAGTAGATGTCAGGTTGGCGTCTAAACCCCCTTCAATTCCCCCTTGGGCATCAAGGGGGAGGGTTATGTGATGTTCGACATCTGCCATGCGTCCAGCGACTTCAACACCGCATCTGATCCCTGCGCCCGCATCGACACGCCTATGCTTTCGTCCCTGCTGGGATAGACGCGGGCGGCGATGCAGAGTCTGTCGTTGGCGAATATCTCGACGATGCTGCGGTCGATGAATATGCGGAGGCGCAGCGTCTCGCCGTCTTCCAAGATGATCGGGCCGGTTTCGGGGGCGCGTGACAGCGCGCCGGGGAGCGTCGAAGAGTAGGAGGTCTCCAACGTGAGCAAGCTCTGCATCGCTGGGACTTTGCGAGGTGCTCCGAACTTGGGAACCGCGGGCGCTCCGCTCGCCAGCAACGCGCCTTCCTTCGGCAAGTCTCGGTGTATCCGGAAGCCGCGCTCCTTGAAGAAGGCGATGCGGGTGAACTCCTCGCGGTTGGGCGATCTCAGAACGTTTATCTCCACCATCGGCGACTCTTGGGCGTCCAGCTCCACGTTCAACTCCATAGCGTTGCCTTGGACGCTCTCCAAGACCACCTCTTGGTTTGGGGGCAGCACCGTCTCGCCGATGCGCGTGTGGTCGCCTCGTAGGGATTCGATGTCGCCGGCCGGTTCGATGTTCAACTCATCCTCGCGCTCTCCCAGCGTCAAGCGGCGCGGCAGCGACATGATCTGGTTCCAGCCCTCCGACGGGTAACCCGGATTCATGTTGTGGATGATGATCACGCCACCCTCGCCATCCGGCGTCGCCGACGGTGCGTGGACGCCCGACGGCGTCGACGGGCCAAAGTTGAACAGACCAGCCGATGTCACCACAAACTTGTCGCGCTCCACGTCGTAGTCGCCGAGCAGGTACTGTCCGCCGCTCATGTGACTGAAGAACGGCAGTATCCACTTGTCCCCTATCGGCCAGAAATACGGACACGCCCCATCGTCGCCGACCAGCGTGAATCGATCGTTCTCGGTGAAGGGATGCAGATACTCCCACGTCGCGAGGTACTTTGACCGGAACAGGAAGTCGGCAGCGACCCGCTTGCCTCCCGGACCTTCCGGCAACATCCCGGCAGAAAGCGAGTAGTAGTAGTCGCCTTTCTTCCAGATGCAAGGATCGAACACCGTATACTCCTGCGGCTCGCCGTCCTGCGGGGGCGTGGGTATCACGGCGTTGCCCGTCACCTTTTCCCAGTTCAGCAGCAACGGATCGCTAGAAACCGCCGCCATATTCCCCACCTGCGTCCCGTGATACATGGCAATCACACGGTCGTCTTCTACCAGCGTCGAGCCAGAAAAACAACACTCCTCAGGATCGGGGTATATAGCGTACGGCAAGTCCCGCCAGTGGATCAGATCATCGCTGATCGCATGTCCCCAGTGCACCCGCGGGTCCTCCGGCGGATAACCCTGGTAAAACAGGTGCCATCTGCCCTGCCAGAAACACAACCCGTTAGGATCGTTCAGATTGTTCTCAGGGTTGACGTAGTGGTAGATCGGCCGATGCGGATCGCCCGACTTAGCCTCCCGCGAAGCAATCATCCGCTGCAACAGCGGATTCTCCCTTAGCTGCGCCTCCTGCTCCTCCAACGTCTCCGCCCACGTGTAGTGCGGCGCTAGCGACTTGTAGCTGGTCTCGGTCATGAATCTATTCCCCTCTGGATTCCCGTGTCCGCGGGATTTACGGTGGTATTGCACCCATTCGTCCGTCCGGTCCCCCTCACCCTAACCCTCTCCCACGGAGGGGAGAGGGGATTGTTCCTAACCCTTTCCCACGGAGGAGAGAGGGGATTGTTCCTAACCCTTTCCCACGGAGGAGAGAGGGGACTCCTCTCCCACGCAGGGAAGAGGGGACTGTTCCTAACCCTTTCCCACGGAGGGGAGAAGGGACAGTTGGAGGTGGAAGTAGGGATTGGCTGCGGTGGAAGTGGTTATTGACGGTGGCTTTTCGGTTCGACGTGCAACAACGATAATATCCACATTGAGCCATTCGGAACCGCCCTAATTCCCACGTAGGAGACCACGATGTCAGACATGCAGATCGAGACGTTGGCCGAAGAACATGCCCTAGTCGGCGAGGGTCCTGTCTGGGATCCCAAAACGAGCGTCCTCTACTGGACCGACATCCGGGGCGGTCGCTACTTCAAATTCGATCCTGCAACCGGCGTCAACGAGACGATCCACAACGGCATCTTCGTCGGAGGCGCGGCGGTCAACAAGAACGGCGGCCTCACTTTCGGCACTTGGGAAGGCGTCATGCTTTGGCGCTCCGATTCCGACTGGCAGTGGCTCCACCACGAACCGGAGATGCGCGCCCAGATGCAGTTCAACGATGTCACCGCCGGGCCCGACGGCAGCTTCTACGCCGGCAGCTACTTCGAAGACGCCCCACGTGGCGAACTCATGCGCTTCAAGCCAGACGGTTCACACGAAATCATCGCCGATGGCCTAGGCATCAGCAACGGCATGGGCTTCTCGCCCGACCTCACCGTCTTCTACCACACCGATTCGCTCGCGGGAGAGATATACGCCTACGACTACCACGCCTCAGATCATTCGCTCTCAAACTGCCGCATCATCGTGAAGCTCGATCCCGACGAAGGCATCCCCGACGGCATGACAGTTGACGCTGAGGGAAACATCTGGTCGGCGTGCTGGGGAGGCGCGCAACTCATCCAGTTCGATCCGGATGGTGCTGAGATGAGCCGGATCAAGTTCCCCGCCGTCCAGACTTCCGCAGTCAACTTCGGCGGCGACGACTTCACAGACATCTACGTAACGACCGCCACGTTCGGCAGCGACGATCCAATCACCGACGCCGATCCACCCGCCTACCACTCCATCTCCAACCGCGGCGGCCAGCTATATCGCGTCCGCCAAGACAAAATCCAAGGCAAGCCTGAGTTCGAGACCGATTTCAATTGGTCTTGACGTTTCCGATTTAGACGGGCGGTTCCGAATCGACTCTAATCGCCATCCCCGCAGGCGCTAGGTCATGACAACATTCGGTGTGCGCCGCTTAGCGAGACCATTGCAAAACCTCGACGGCCGGTCCCAGAGGATCCGGGTTTCCCCCGCTGCGCGGGGGAAATGTCCGAAGGACAAAGGGGGCGCGTAATGGCCGCGTCGCCCACTGCCCCTCTAGATTCCGGCTTTCGCCGGAATGACGTGAGTTTTGCAATGGTCTCGCTTAACGATTGAGAAAGGTATCGAGGTACGTGCTCAAAACCTCGGATTTGGCGTTGTCAGGCGCTGATTTTCCAATCGATGCACACAGTTTGCTCAGATTGTCGATCTCTTTTTGATGCTCACTTTGCGTTCTTTGCAAGGAGACATTCCAACCTAGCATCGCAGCAAGAATCACGCCAATTACTCCGATCGCAGGTCCGACAACCCACCATTCATTGAATTCGTTCATTGGGCGTGCTTTCTCACCAATGCCGCCACTTGATCGGATATTCGCTTCAGTTTCGGGAAATAGTCGCTGTTGACGGTTTCGAATTCGGAGCGGTCTTGGTCGTCAGACACGATCAGAGCAGAGAACAAGGCATTCCAATATTCGGTTCGTACCTCAATCAGTTCGTCAAGTGCACCGTCAATTTCCGGAATCGACAACAATTCATGGGCCTTGTGCAGCCTTTCGATTTCGGCAACTTCGCCAGTCACGTCGACACCTCGGGCGTCGCGTTGGGTCGTCGTCATCGTGAGTCTCCCGCGTTTATTAATGTGTGTATTGTAACGCTGTAAGAACGAATAATTCCTATTTCAGCTTATCACACAGCCAGCGCATTGAATCTTACCCCCGCCGATTCTCATCAAATCCAACGTGCATCCTCGACGCGGTAGGCTCCGTCTGTCCCTGATACCGACTTCTGAGCGCCTCAGAGCCGTACGGATTTTCCGCCGGGGTCGAGAGATACTGAAAAGAGATCTGCCCTATCGGCATCCCCTTGTAGAGCGTCAACGGCAACCTCGACACATTCGACAGCTCCAACGTCAGATGCCCATCCCATCCCGGGTCCACGAATCCTGCCGTTGAGTGGATGAGCAGTCCGATCCGACCTAGCGAACTCTTCCCTTCGAGACGCGCCACAACCGAGTCGCTCAAACTGATGCGTTCCAGCGTGTTCCCCAAGACGAACTCGCCAGGATGAAGAATGAACGGCTGATCATCTTCGATAACCACCATCTCGTTCAATTCCGGCACATCCTTGCGAAGATCAATATACGGAGCGGTCGAGTTCCTGAAAACGAGCACCTTGTCATCCAAATGCAGGTCGACCGATGCGGGTTGGACGTCGTTGGCGCTGAACGGGTCGATACCGATTCGCCCAGACGCGATCTCTTCCCGGATGCTCTTGTCGCTCAGTACCATGCTTCTAACCGAAGCACGCCCCACAGCCCTCGCTGTGGAGCGTGCGATTTCGGATTCTATCAACGTCTAAGTAACGCTTCGGGTTTACTCGGCCACTTTGCTCTTGGCAGTCGCCGCTTTGTCCACACAACCGGGTTGAGAGATCGCGAACTTGGCGTTTATGCTCGCCCTGATCTCAACATCGCCCGCGCTGACAGGTGTACTCGGGCCGTCTAAGGCAGCCGATTCTCTGACAACTACGTCATACACAGGCGTCGAGGCGACTACTTCGCTTGCGCTCAACAAAGTGCCAACTTCAACTCCGAATGCCGCAGCATAGAGGTTCGCGCGATGCAGCGCATCCTCAACCGCTATCTTGCGAGCCTCATCCACTGTTTCGGTTGACTGGATAGCCGTGAAATAGATCGAATCGATCCGAACGTCGTCTCCTCCGGCGGTCGCTGCTGCATCTATCACGTTGCTGAGTATGTCATCATTCGCATCTTCCGAGGCGTCGGTAATATCGATCGCGATCCTCACCCGATTGGATACACGGTACCCGATGATCACATCACGGCTCCGCCTCCCAGTGCTCCCGTCTTCCAGAGTGAACTCTTCTTCGATCCACGTCCTCTCCGGCCTGATGCTCAGTCGCGTTGTCGTGATCTGGTCGTCGGTTACGCCCTGTTCTTTCACCGCGTCGATGACGTTTTGCATCGATTCTGCCGCCGTGCTTCGTGCGTCGACGAGCGGATCAGCGGTAACATCAACTCCCAATTCGACAACGCCGATGCTTGCCGGGATAGTTACAACGCCTGCGCCTTGGACGCTGATACCGTCGCTGCGGTGATCGCAGTAGGTCACTTTGGCATCTTGTTCGGCATTGGCGGTTGCGATTGCCGAGGTGAGTGGTTGCGGTGTGGGTGTCGGAGGGTCCTGTGCGCTCAACGTGAGCACCGAAACAGTTGATCCGACGACCGCCAACACGGCGACAATGGCGATTCCAACGTACTTAGTTTTGATCATGGTTTTGTTCCTCTTTTGTTGATTGCTTGTATTCGCTGCCAATTCGATTGGCCTCTATAGACACAGACGAACGGCATCTCGCCGTTGTTCCACGAATGTTGGAAGATTGTGGCAAATCACGGGGTTGGCGTTGGTGAAGGGGTGGGCGTCGCGGTTGAAGTGGGTGTGGGTGTCGGCGTGCACGTCGGAATGGGCAACATCGTCGGAGTCGGTTCCGGTGTCGTCGCGGCTTCGGGAGATGCCGAAGCCTTCACCACCGGCGTTGGTATGATCGCACACGGGGATTCCTGCGGAGGTTCTGCCGAATCTTCAGCCGCGTCTGGTGCTTCTGAAGCCGCTGCAGCTTTAGCCATTGCGGCTGGCGATGGGGTCGGCACCGATTCTGCTTCCACCATGACCTCTTTCTCGACCTCAACTACTCTTTCCGCCTCCACTTCCTTGACGACTTCTACTTCTTTGATGACTTCAACCTCCCTTTCAACCTCGACAACCTTTTCCACGACCACGGTGACCTCCACTTCCTTCTCCACGAAGACATCGCGTTCAATCACGACCGTCTGCACGACTGTCTCACCCGCCACCTCCACTTCCTTCTCGACCACCACTGTTACGACAACCTCTTTTTCAACTAACACCGTTTGAACCGGACCCGGTGGAGCGGCAACGCCGGGAATGCCCTGTGGACTAGGCAACCCCGGTTCACCGGGTGCACCAGGTTCACCCGGCAAACCTGGTTCGCCAGGCGCCCCCTCAGCCGCTGGAGCTTCCATGGCCATGCTTTCAGCCTCTACAACGACCTCTTTTTCGACCACTACGGTTTGCACGACCGTTTCACCCACCACGTTCAACGATTCGAACGTCCCGGGTGCCGCCTCCGACGAACCGTCAAAACGATCCGTGACATACTCCGATAAATCGCCGATCGTCAACAGCGCCACTCCCACCAACGCGACGGCAGCGATCGCCAACGGAACGTAAACGGTGGCGTTCCGCAACCTGAATCCACTTCCGCTTGAACGCGGGTCGAGTATCTTCTCGATCTCGCGCTCTGAATATCCGCTTTCAGCAAGGGTATCGGGCGTTAGCGCGTACGATCTCGGAGCTTCGATCGTATCGAGTGAACGCAGGATCTGCGACGTCTCGCGCACCGACCTCGCATCCTCCACGTCGACACCCGATGACCGCAACATCTCCTCGATACGATCAGGATCTGACTCATCGGTCGAATCGACGTACGCAGATATCAGATCCTCGGCGGGATCCGGTCGACCAAACAGTCTTTTCAACCGCTCGATCAACGCGTTGGGCTCCTAACGGGCACCGAAGGCGATCCATACGCGCTCTCGAATGTTGACATCACTGCCATATCTAAACGACGTTGCAATGCGTCGATTCGTTCCATTTCCAGCAATCTCACGAGGTCTGCCCTGCCATTCTTGCCGGCAACAGTCCTGGAAAACCGCGTAAACAGTCGCGCACCCGGCGTCGGGCCCGATTTAGCCGAGACTTGATCGTCCCCACGTTTACCCCACAAACTTCGGATGCGTCGTCGTAACTCGTGCCCTGAACGTCGATCAATACGATCACCTCGCGGTGTTCGTGGCTGAGTGCACCGACGCAATGTTCGATTGCATCTCGCAACTCTGTATTCATCGCAACGTCCGATGGCGACGGACCGTCACTCGTCAGCCGTTCTGCAAACAAATCATCTTCAGCGTCGACTGAAGACTCCCGCCGTCGGTTTTGACGTCTAAAGTAGTCGTACGCCTTGTTTCGCGCAATCCGCAACAACCAACCTCTAACGTTGTCACCCCTCATCTTCGAGATGCTCCGAAATGCCGAGATGAACGTCTCTTGCGTGACGTCGTCCGCCAACGAGTGTTGCCGCGTCAGGCTCATGCCAAAGCCGTAGACCGCATCCTGATGGATCGCCACCAAGCGATTGAACGCATCGACATCGCCGCCGCGCGCCATGGCAAGTAACAGATGTTCGTCGGACTGCATCAAAAAGCGGTATGAACGGCCGAAAAGGTCTCCGCAATACAATTGCTTACGATATGACGAACCAGCTTTGGAAACAGGCACGCGACATCGCGGAAATGATCGTCATCACCGCTCTTGTCGTGGTTTTCGTGCGCAATGTGGCCATTACCTACACTGTAAACGGCCCTAGCATGGAGCCGACATTCCAAGAAGATCACCGCGTGCTCGTCAACCGATTCGGCGCGATCCGTTTCTGGGGAATATCACTCTACGGGCAACCCGATTTTCTCTTCGAAGGACCCGAGCGCGGCGACATCATCGTCTTCGAACCGCAACAACCCGGCATTGAAAAGATAGTAAAACGCGTCGTCGGACTGCCGGGCGACAAAGTCGACATCGTCAACGGCGTGGTCGAAGTCAACGAAATCGCCACCGACTATTCCGGTGACTTCACTGATCCCAAATCTCACCTTGGCTATCCTGTGGTAGTTCCCCCAGACAACTATTTCGTGCTTGGCGATAACCGAAGCCAATCTAACGATTCCCGTAATTGGGGATACGTCCCCACCGAAGACATAGTCGGCAAGGTTTGGATGCTCTACTGGCCCTGGCAACAGATCTCGGCGTATTGAGAGCTGATGTCCACATCAACCCGGCGCTGATATCCAAGGCAATGGGAATCGGGAAGATGGCCGCCAGTTGATCTAGGTTACTCAGATCGGAAGAAGCGAAATCGGTGCCACCATTTGCGACCTCCGGCGTTCTCCAGAAGTTTCTGTTTCAACTCTGGCGGGAGTTCGACTCCTGGTTCGTGAAGGGCCGCCTTGAAGCGCTCCGTCGCTCGTTGTTCGCCATGTTTAGCGCCTTGTGCGAACGCTTTAGCTATGGCTCTTTCCCTAGCCGCTCTACGAATTGCGGTTCGTGTCTCAAACATTTTCCTGATGCCTTCAATAACAAGGGCTAACGCGATCACGAATGCCCAGTTGAGTTCAGTTACGGCGAACCGATAGATCCCTATGCTCCAGTGGTCTGCTTCAGAGTATACCCACAGCAAGGAGAGCGACACGGCTCCGACGAGCGCGAAGCCGCTCCCCTGCCATACGACGCCCCGTTCTTCGAGCGCCGAATTCAATCCCTCGATCGTCATCCGATAATCGCCATTCAAATCGCGACGTCGTCCCTCGTTCATACCGCTGATTTGTGACGGTACTGCAACGCTTCGGCGAGGTGGTGGTTCTCGATCAAAGCCGTCTGCTCCAAGTCGGCGATCGTGCGCGCGACCTTCAAGACACGATGGCAGGATCTCGCAGACATACGCAGGTGTTTCATCGCACTTTGAAGCAGCGATTTCGCATCGTCGGACATCTTGCAGGAGTCCCACACCTCGACCGGACCCATCAAGGCATTGGATTTCACGTTCGAACCCTCAAAGCGTTCGTGCTGCGACTCGACGGCTATGAGAATCCTTTCTCGCGCCGCTGATGAACCCTCTTCGGCCGGGGGTTTGATCAACTTGTCGTAATCGACTCGAGGCACATCCACGAACATGTCGATGCGATCTATCAACGGCCCGGAAATCCTTCGCTGATAACGCGCCACTGTGGGTTCGCCACATGTGCACGGTTGTTGCTTATCACCGTGATAGCCGCATGGACAGGGATTCATCGCTCCCACCAGCATGAAACTCGCAGGATACGTCGTGCTCGCCCGAGCCCGGCTAATCGTGACGGCTCGGTCCTCCAACGGCTGCCGCAATGTTTCTAACGTCGAATTGCCGAACTCTGGCAACTCATCCAGAAACAACACGCCTCGATGGCTCAGCGTCACCTCGCCGGGCCTCGGTATCGTGCCACCCCCTATAAGCCCGGCGTTTGAGATCGTGTAGTGCGGAGCACGGAATGGCCGATGCGTGATCAACGGGCTTCCAGACGGTAGCAATCCGGTTACCGAATAGATTGTTGTAACCTCTAGCGCCTCTTCAGGTGTCATTGGCGGCATGACAGAAGGCAAACATCGCGCCAGCAACGTCTTGCCGCAACCTGGCGCACCCATCAAAACAATATTGTGGTGCCCTGCCGCCGATATCTCCAACGCGCGCTTGGCCTGCTCCTGCCCTCTCACATCACGGAAGTCATAACCTGTGCGGACCGGCGACCCGTTGTTCACGTTGGGCATGCCGTCGCCTTGGACCTTCGGCATATCCTTGCCGTCCCGCAGATGGTCGACCAACTGCTTCAGCGTCTCGGCCGGGCGTATCTCGATCCCTGGCACCAACGACGCCTCCTTGGCGTTGACTCGTGGTACGAACGCAGTATCGTAACCTCGGTCCTTGCCGGCACGCAACATCGGCAACATCCCATGAGTTGACCGCAACTTCCCGTCCAACGAGAGTTCGCCGAGAAACAACGACCTGTTAACCGCATCCGGCACCTGACCGCTGCAAACCAGAATTCCGATCGCTATCGGCAGATCGTATGAAGGCCCGCTCTTCTTGATGTCGGCTGGAGCCAACGAAACCGTGATTCGTCGCAATGGGAACTCGTTCCCCGAATTACGGATCGCCGCGCGCACCCGTTCACGCGATTCTTGAACCGACGAGTCCGGCAAACCCACGATGTTGAATTTCGGCACTCCCGGTGATATGTCGACCTCTACCTCTACCAACTGACCGTCCACTCCGCTTACGGCACATGTGATGGTCTTCGCTAACATTCGATTAGTTCCCTTGTTTATAGTTACCCGTAGACTTACCCCTCATACACGAAGCATTATTATACTGATGTTCTAATTAATCGCAAGAAATTTTGTCAAACTTCCTAGATTTTGTTGACAGGCATCAAGAAACCACCGACGACTCGAAACACTGACCTGACATGAGCATCTGCTACAAAACTGACGACCACGTCGCGATCATCACGATCTCAAACTCGCGCCGTGCCAACACTCTAGACAAATCTCACGCAGTCGAGCTGGGAGAAGCTTTTGGCGCAGCGTGGTCAGATCGGAACGTACGTTCGATAATCATTACTGGCGACGGTGATCGTCACTTCTGCGGTGGGCACGACTTATCAGTCCGCGACGACGTAACCGAAAAGGAACACGATTTCCTTGCTCTCGAACGCATCTTCCGCCCACCCGTCGGCTACACCAACGGCTTCCAAACCGGCGTCGACGGTGGGATGGCTGATCATTTCCCGCGCATTCACAAACCGGTGGTAGCCGCGGTGAATGGATGGGCAGTCGGCGCCGGGCTCTACCTGCTGCTCGCTTCCACCGACATCCGTATCGCCGCCGAAGGTAACGCTAATTTCAAGTTCGGCCTCATATCGCGCGGTTGGGTCGGTGCCGGACCAGGTGCCACTCTGCTCCTGAAGCAACTCCGATACGTCGATGCAATGAATATGCTCTTGGCCGACAACACGATCGCCGCCAAGGAAGCCGTCAGGATCGGCCTAGTCAACGAATCCGTACCAGCCGAGCAGTTGATGCCCAGAGCATTGGAAATCGCGCACCAGATCGCCGAAAAACCTCCTCTGGCTACCATGAAGATGAAAGAGTTCGTTCACCGGTTTTCTGAGCTGCCCGTCGAACAGGCGTGGAACGTACAGGCGATGATGAACTTCCTGCTCCTGCACACATCCCAAGATGCCGAAGAAGGCCGCACCTCATTTCTCGAACGTCGCGAACCTGTTTACACCGGAGAGTACACAGGGCTTGAAGGTTTCTTCGAGAACGCCACCGACGAAGAAAAGTCCCGTTTGGAAGAGCTCAAACGTCAAATAGACTGGTAAGCAGAAGGACACTTTCGACCATGGACCGCTGGCAATACGCACGCGACGAGCATCCGGCTTACTGCACGTGTGTAGAGTGCGTGGAAGACAGCAAGAAGGGTGGACGCAGACGGTCTCGTAGATCCGCAAACGCTGGACGCGGCTCCTTCATCGACATGATCACCTCTTGGTTCAAGCGTCTGTTTCGCGGTCGCTGAACCGACTGGCGAGAATCGCTAGCGACCGAGAATTCGCCACCAAGCCCAACCCATTCCCGCGCCCATCGCTACGCAGATCGGCAGCGACGCGACAATGACCACTTCCGTTCCAGCAGCCTCGAACTGAAACAACAGCACCACGGCAAACCCGATCGCCACGCAGGCTCCTACGATCCCTCCCAACAATATGTAAAGCTTGGCGCTCACTCGCTCGATATTAATCGAACCATTTCAACCTTTCGTCATTCCGGCGAAAGCGAGACCATTGCAAAACCTCGACGGCAGGCCCCAGACGATCCGGGTTTCCCCCGCTGCGCGGGGAAATGTGCCACGCAGAGTAACTACGGCTACGACGTGGCAGAAGGACGAAGGGGGCGCGTAATGGCCGCGTTGCCCACAGTACCTCTGGATGGACGTTCCGTCCGCTGAAGCGCCGGCTTTCGCCGGAATGACGGGGTTGATGACGGAATGACGGGGTTTTGCAATGGTCTCGCGAAAGCCGGAATCCAACCGCCACGCCGCTTCTACGGCATTCCGCAGGACAACCTGCCCTGTACAATTTTGCTGCGCAAAGGTAGGTGACATCGATGACGAACGCCAACGGCAAAGTGCTACGCAGCGAAGCATGGTTCGGACCCCGAGACCTCGAAGGTTTTCTCCACCGATCCGGGCTAAAGAACCAAGGCTGGGACGAAGATTCTTTCGCCGGCAAACCCGTCATCGGAATCGCCAACTCGTGGAGCGAAGCGACTCACTGCAACGCCCATCTTAGGGTCATCGCAGAACACGTAAAACGCGGCGTCATCGCCGCCGGCGGATTCCCCCTCGAGTTCCCAACGATATCTCTAGGCGAGTTCTTCCTCGCGCCGACTTCGATGCTCTATCGAAACCTCATGGCAATGGACGTCGAGGAGATGATCCGCGGATTGCCGATAGACGGCGTTGTGCTCCTATCAAACTGCGACAAGACCACCCCGGCGATGCTCATGGGCGCAGCATCCGCCGACCTCCCTGCCATCATCGTCACCGGCGGGCCGCAACTGAAAGGCAACTGGCGAGGCGAGGAACTCGGATCATGCACTGACTGCCGGCGATACTGGTCGGAACTGCGAGCCGGAACGATAACCCAAGCCGAATACGACTCAATGGAGGAGGCGATTTACCGCTCTCCCGGCCACTGCATGGTCATGGGCACCGCCAGCACGATGTCGGTCATCTGTGAAGCGCTCGGCATGACGCTCCCGGGCGGTGCAGCCATACCAGGGGCCGATTCTCGTCGTCGAGTGTTTGCCGAACGCGCGGGAGCGACCGCCGTCGATCTCGTCGCAAACAACACCAGACCCTCTGAAATCCTCACCGAAGCCGCGTTCGAAAACGCCGCCCTATCCCTTTTGGCCCTCGGCGGCTCCACCAACGCCATCATCCACCTGACAGCCATCGCCGGCCGCGCCGGAATCGACTTCCCACTTTCCAAGTGGGATGAACTATCGGCCAGAGTGCCCGTCATCGCCAACCTCAAACCATCCGGCAAATTCCTGATGGAAGACTTCTACTACGCCGGAGGCGCACCGGCTTTCTTCAAAAAGATCCTCGGCAAACTTAACGCCGACTGCGTAAACGTCAACGGCAAAACCCTCGCCGAAAACGTCGCCGATGTCGATTGCCACAACCACGAAGTCATTCTGGACACCGATTACCCCCTCTATCCCGATGGCGGCATCTCGATCCTTCGCGGTTCACTCGCACCCGACGGCGCCGTCATTAAACGTTCCGCTGCATCGCCCAAATTGATGCGACACACCGGTCGCGCCGTAGTCTTCACCAGCCCTGCAGATCTGAGCAGACGAATCGACGATCCGGACCTCGATGTAACCGAAGACGACATCATAGTGATGCAAAACGCCGGGCCCATCGGCGGCCCCGGAATGCCCGAAGCTGGCTTCATGCCACTGCCCCGCAAGATTCTCGCCCAAGGCATACGCGACATGGTCCGCATCTCCGACGCCCGCATGAGCGGCACCGCATTCGGGACCGTCGTCCTACACGTCTCCCCCGAATCGGCCGTAGGGGGACCCTTAGCACTCGTCCAGAACGGCGACACGATATCGCTAGACGCCAACAATGGTCGCCTGGACCTGCTGGTGGACGACGCCGAAATAGCCCGACGTCGAGATGATCTCTACGCGCCCGAAGCCGTAACTCACATCCAACCCCAACGCGGCTACATCCACATGTACAACCGCCACGTCATGCAAGCCCAACACGGCTGCGACTTCGACTTCGCTGTGGGTAGAACACCCGTGGCGACACATGTCGAGATGGAAACGCACTGAAGCCGGCTAAGCTTGGATCACCTTGCAGGCGGGGCGATCCTGTCGGGAGTGCGTTCGGCCATTACGGCATCCCACGCATCCAGCAGTTCTACTTGTCGCTCTCGAGTCCAGGCTAATAAGCGCCTTCTCGCGTTCGGTGGCAAGTGCCCAGAGGTCAGTTGAGCCTGGCGTATGTCGACGACCGCTCTGATGCCTGAGTATCGAACGTGGAAATGCGGTTCCGGGTGGTCGCCGAAATACATAAAAACCCGTATTCCGTCGAAACGGCAGATTTCAGGCATTGACAGATTGCAAGCTGGTTCGCCGATCCAAGTCTTCCCAAGATTTACCCGTCAATTCCATATACAGAGAAAGGATGCAAACTGCCATGTCGCTCTCATCTGGATCATCGCCCCAGATTAACGCGTCATAAGAAGAGATATGCACACTTTCAAAAACTGTTCGTTCCTGCCATGGTTGGAACCAAGACTTTTCGGCGTACTCCGCGAGATCGATCTCACCCTGCTCACCGTCGTTGAAACGCACCCAAATACGAAAACTCTCAAGCGGCCTCACCTCGACTACATCGATATCGACCGGACCGACAATCATTTCATCTTGTTCGTTCAATGAAATCCTTCTTTAGTAAATCTGTTCGTACCAACCAATGTATCACGCATCCGCATCCCAATAGATGTAAACGTCTGTGTCGTCGGCGCCGACTGATCGCCAGTTCCAAACTCCCGAGGTATCAGCACCGACTGATATAGCTATCAACCGGACACCATCTGCGAAATAGGATCGCTCTCCAAGGATCGGAGAAACGGATCGACCTCCGCCGCCTTGTCGAATATCCGCACTCCAACCTGAGCGTTGCCGTCATAGATGAGTTCGTGTGTCACGTGAGTCCCTTCGAAAATCAAACGGGCTAGGATTTCAACGGATGTATCCGCCGTGATAGGGCACCATACGATGCCCATCCGGCTACATCACGAATGACTGGCGAACTACACTCCACACATCACTGAACACCTCTTACGGCGTCGGCGCATCCCCCGGTATCAACCCCTCAGCCTTCATCTCCGACCACACGTCTCCGGGTATCTCCGCACTCACCAGTCCGAAGTTCTGCTCCACCTCCGCCACCGACTGCGCGCCCGGTATTGCGGACGCAACCGCCGGATGCGCCAGCACGAACTGCAACGCGGCGGCCTTCAAATCCACACCATGCCGCCTGCACACCGCGTCCAACCTCCGAGCCTTCTCAACCAGATGCTCCGGAGCTATCTCGTAGTCGAACGTAACTGTCCCATCAAGATCCCGCGCCAGTATCCCGCTGTTGTACGGACCGCCTACGATGATCTTCACATCTCGCTCTAAACACAGCGGCAGGAACGTTGGGTAAGCCACGTGGTCCAACAATGTGTACCGGCCAGCCAACAGAACCGCGTCGATATCGAACCGATTGATAAATCCAGTAGGCATCTCCCACTCGTTCATGCCGCACCCGATAGCTTTCACCACGCCCTGCTCACGTAGTTCGATCAACGTCGGGAACCCTTCCGCGATCGCTTCGGCTTCTCCGTGTTCTGCCCTATCGGGATCGTGAATCAACACAATCTCGACATGATCGGTCTGCAACCGTTCCAGACTCTGCTCGATCGACCTCAACACGTTGTCACGCGTCCACGTGTCAACGCTGTAATGCTCAGCGAAATTGTCCGGAGATTCCTCGGCCGTCATGCCACCTTCAACCGGTTCAAGCACCCGTCCCACCTTCGTCGATATCACGTAGCTTTCGCGATCGACACCTTTGAGGGCCGCTCCATAACGGACCTCGCTAATTCCCATACCGTACAAAGGCGCCGTGTCCAAATAGTTGATCCCTAGCTCCAAGGCGCGACGCACTATTCTGCTCGCCTCAGCGCTGGGCGTGCCCCCGTAAAGACCGTCGCCTAGAACCATGCCGCTCAGCGGTGCGCCACCCAATCCGAGACGCGTGACCTCTACACCTTGATTTCCGATTGCTACCTTTTCTAGCGGATCCAAATCTCTCCTCCGCGATGTTTCGTTTTCAGGACACTAAAGCGGCAATCGCATCGCCGACCGCCGTCGACGACGACGAACCGCCCAAATCCGGGGTCAGCGTTTCGCCTTCATCTAACAGATTCTCGACGGCTGATCTGACGTCCGCCGCCGCTCCGTCTTCACCGAGGTGATCGAGCATCAGCGCCGCGGTCAGAATCTGCGCCATCGGGTTGGCGATACCCATGCCAGCTATGTCTGGAGCGCTCCCGTGAGTCGGCTCGAACATCGACGGGCTAGTTCGTGTTGGATCAAGATTAGCACTCGACGCCAACCCCATCGACCCGGTGATGATCGCTCCGATGTCGGTCAGAATGTCCCCGAACAAATTCGACGCCACTACGACATCGAAATTCTCTGGTCGACGGATGAAGTCCATGCAAGCCGCATCGATCAGCAGCGAATCCGTCGATATATCCGGGTAATCTTCCTTGACCGCATCGAACGTCCGGTCCCACAACACCATGCCATAGCCCTGCGCGTTCGATTTCGTGATCGAAGTGACGTGCATCTTCTTGTTGCGTTCGCGCGCCAGTTCAAACGCGTAACGGATAACCCTTTCGCACCCCTTCCGCGTGAAAACCGACGACTGCACCGCGACCTCACCCGGAAAATCTCGGTACTGGAAACCACCCACGTTGGCGTATTCGCCCTCGGTGTTCTCCCTCACGACGATCAGATCGATGTCGTAGGGTTTCACATTCTTCAACGGCGAATCCACCCCCGGCAGAAGAACCGACGGACGAACACACGCGTATTGATCGAACGCGCGCCGAATCGGCAGCAGCAAGCCGTTCAGCGTGATGTGGTCTTGAACCTCCGGATGCCCCACAGCGCCCAGGAATATCGCGTCGAAGCTCCTCAACTGCTCCACGCCATCCGATGGCATCATCTCCCCGTGTTCGAAGTAGTACTCCGAACTCCAAGGAAACTCGACGAAGTCCCAATCGATGCCATGCTTGCCACCGAGCGCGTGCAGTACCTTCAACGCCTCGTCGACAACATCCACGCCGATACCGTCACCCTTGATTACCGCTATGCTGTGCTTACCCAATTTCAGAGCGCTCCCGCAACGTCATTCCCGCGCACGCGGGAATCCAGAACCGACAATAGCTGACCGTCAATCCCCGACCTCAATCCGACCGCGCCTCAATCACTTCCAACACCCCCGCGATATCGTTCTCGTCCCAACCGTTCTCCATCATCGTGTGGAACAGCTCTTCAGATTTAATCGCAAGTTCCAACGAAAGACCTTCGGAACCAGCCAAGTCTTTGATGATGCCCAAGTCTTTGTCGAGGTTGCGCACCGGCGCTGCGGAATCCTCGAAATCACGAGCCGCGGTAATCGGCGCGCTCCGATCAACCATGGCGCTAGCACCCCACGCCACGCTCAAGAGGTCAGCGGCAACCTCAATATCGACACCTGCCGAATTCGCCAGTGCGAAGGCCTCCGCCGCTGCAACCGTGTGCACCCCGACCAGCAGCTGGTTGATGAGCTTCATCGCCGTCCCCGCGCCGTTCGGCCCCATGTGCCGAACGTTCGCACCCATCAACTCGAAATACGGCAACGCCTTGTTGAACGCCTCCTCCGAGCCGCCGCACATTATCGCCAACGTGCCCGCCGCGGCACCAGTCGGCCCGCCGCTGATCGGCGCATCGATGAACATCGCACCTTGCGCCTCTGCCGCCTCCGCACACGCTCGAGACGTCCCGATGTCGACCGTGCTGTGATCCACGATTATCTGACCCGGCTCACAAGCCGGTACAACCTCACCGACTATCACGTCCAACGATGTCTTCACACTCGGCAAGCACGCGAGAACCACATCGACCTTCGACACTAAATCTGCAGACGAGCTCGCACCTTGAGCGCCCCGATCGATCATCGCTTCGATCTTCGATTGCGTCCGTGTATAGACGACAGGATTCGCGCCTTTGGCCAGAAGATTATCTGCCATCCCCTGACCCATGTAACCCAGTCCGATGAAACCCACTGACATACTTGGTTGCTCCTTAAATCATTGCTGCGACGCTGTCACGCCGATTGTCAACTGTGCATCACGAAATGAGGCACTCTTCTGCTTTGGATAGACGCCGCAAGTATATAAGCGAGCCGCGGTACCACCCTCACTCCCTGATCAGGTCCAGACGGATCGTCATTCCGAGCGAAGCCGAGGAACCTATCACGCTAGTGCGCCGTCGCGCACACACGCCTCGCAGAAATATGTTTCGCCTGCGCTAAGCACGACAGAATCACCTCAGTCGATACCTTCGCCAACCGCGACTTATCAGCGCTTGCGACAGTGGTAGAAATAGATAGCGCCCTGCGTGAACAGGGCGCTTCATTTGCTAACGGAGGGTGCCGTCAAGGCGACGAACGGGACTGCAACTCCCGGGGTTGCTAGCTAGAACCTAGCATCGCGGTTCGATTCCGCCACCCTCCGCCAATACAAAGCTATTCGCTTGTGTGAACCGCGCACACGTTATTGTACACCCCCATCCCACGAACGCGAGTTCACCAAACCAACATTCAGTATTCACACACCCTAGTCGAGTTGCCGCAGCTTCGGATCGAGCCGGTCACGTAGCCAGTCCCCGAAGAAGTTCATCGACATCACCAGCAGGAAGATCGCCAATCCCGGGAAGAACGACGACCACCACACACCGTTGATCAGGTACTGGTAACCCTCGTCAACCATCTTGCCCCATGTCGGCGTCGGATCCGGAATACCTACGCCCAAGAACGACAGCACCGACTCCGTGAGAATCAGACCGCCGACGCGTAGCGTAGCGATCACAAGCACTGTGCTCACCGTCCCTGGCAAGATGTGCTTCATCATCAACCTGAGGTTGCTGGCGCCCATGATGCGCGCCGCGTTGACATAGTCGAGAGATCTGATCGTCAAAACATCTGCTCGAACGTTCCGCACGAACGGCGGCCACGCGATCATCGCGATGATTATGATGACCGACGTTTCAGTCGCTCCTATCGTCGCCCCAACCATGATGGCGATCAACAGGAACGGCAAAGCGTTCCAGATATCGACGAAACGCATCAGGACTTCGTCTAGCCAGCCTCCGTAGTACCCGCCAATGACGCCCATCGCGGTCCCGATGATGACGCCCGATAAGAGCGCATAACCCGAAACCTTCAACGAAACACCGGCTCCGTGAATGATGCGCGATAGCACATCGCGTCCTAAGCCGTCACTTCCCAAGATGAACTCTTCCCTCGTGAACCCCTTTTTAGAGGCGATCATGTATCCGATTTGACCTTCGTCTGTCGTCAGATCGAAATCGGCTTCGTTCGCCGCAAGGTCGTTCGCATCATTCGGTTGACCCCAAGTAGGCGCCATCAGATTGAAATTCAGTTTCTGGACATTCGGATCAGCAGGCGCAATCCACTCGGCGGAGATCGAAATCAACGTGATCGAGATCAAGATGATGATCGGAATGATCGGCCAACGCCGCAGAACATACCAGATCTGTGAAGGAATCGACCGCCTCTCCCGCATCAAGCCAGTCGTTTGAGCATCGAGCGCGCGACCTGTTCCCTCGCGACTCGGTTCGACCACGGGCATTCTTGTGGGGGTTGGATCGACTGCCATCGTTAGTTTCTCAGGGGTTCAGGACCGCTCATCAATCGTATCGGATCCGAGGATCGATCAACGCGTAGATGATGTCTGTCAAGAACGTCGCCAACACGTAGACAAGTATGAACATCAGCACCGCGCCCTGAAGTATCGGGAAGTCGTTACCGTGAACGGCCTGAACCGCCATCAACCCGATGCCCGGACGCGAGAAGATCGTCTCCACCACCAACGCGCCTTCGATAAACCCTGCGAACGCCAATGTCGACGCTGTCAACGGCTGAATCAGCGCGTTCCTAAAGGCATGTTTCCATACCACGAACGTGGTTCCAACGCCTTTGGCCCGCGCCAGTTTCACATACTCCGAGTCGAGTACTTCGAGCATCGACGAACGTGTGAGACGCAAGTAGCCTGCGAGACCACCCAACGACATCGCTACCACGGGCAACACTAGATATTCCAACTGCCAGATCGATGGTTCTTGCGTTGAGTCCCCAGCTAAACCCGCTGGTAACCAGTCCAACCACACGGCAAACACCTGAATGAGAATTATTGCGAACCAAAACACCGGAATAGATTGGCCGATAAGCGCGACGAATCTACCACCATAGTCCGCGATCGTCCCGCGCCTTACTGCAGATAACACTCCAAGGCTTACGCCAAGTGTGCCGGAGAAGAACCAAGCGAACGTGCCCAACTGAAGGCTGTGCGGGATCTTCTCCGTAATGATGCGCGTGACAGGCAGTTTGAACGCCAGGTTCTGCCCCAAATCACCCCTCAAAACACGGCTCAACCAAAGCAGGTACTGCTCCGGGTAAGACCTGTCTAGCGCGAGCTCCTTCCGAATCTCAGCGACCGCTTCCTCCGATATTCCGTAACCGGATGTCGCAAACAGCAGTAAGGGATCGCCGACCGCTCTTGATAGCGCAAACACGCTCGCCGTCGCGGCGATCGTGCTCAGGATCATGAAGAGGAATCTTCTTATCAAGAATCGACGCATGATGGAAAAAGATGTTAACCCATGCCCTTGGTCAATTGGCGATCTTAGCGCAATCGACTCAAGACTTAGTGCCTCTTCTCAGTTGAATTACTCGCAACTCTGAAACTGCGGCAGAGTTTGCGAGGTGTTAGGTGAGAACCTTAAGTCGCGCCATTGGGCACCGCGGAATTAACCGGGGTGCCCAATGACAAAGGACTCAGTCTGAGCCGCTTTATTGAGCGAGCTCGATGTCCCAGAGGTTGTTGATACCGCTGGCCGCGGCTCGGTCCTGTGGCCAAGCTGCGAACTTGTTGCGGTTCCAGAACCAGTCTTGCGGGACTGCGACAACGCCTGGCTGCAGGTTCCAGTAGTAGACGTACTGCAGGTAGCGGTTCGCAAAGTCAGTGGCCTCAGCTGTGTCGCTGGCGGCCGCCATGCCTTCGTAGAGTTCAAGAATCTTCGGCGACTCAAAGCCGCATCCGAAACCACCTCGGGTCAGGCTGGTCTGCACCAAGCCCTTGGGGAAGTGCCACGGGTTCGACTCGCGGCCCTTGTCGCAAGAGGTGATCCACGGGTGCACGTTTGCACGGTTCACGACCGTCGGGCGGAAGGTCACGTACGTGAACTTCAACGAGAAGGTCGAAAGTCCGATGTCGGACCAGTAACCGGCAACTGCGTCGGCGACTTCACCGGTGACCGATGCGCCACCACCGAGCTCAGGACCTGCATAAACAGAGACCTCGAAGGTGTCGCTACCCAGAATGTCGGACTGGTTGGATGACTTGATCCACTTGGCATCCTGCGATTTGATGATCTGCACTGCCTCGATCGGGTCATACTCATACGTGCAAGGTCCAGATCCGGCCGGCGCCTCATCCGTGTAAACTCCGCCAGGTTCCTGCGTGCACTGCACTCCTGCGTAGTTCGGGTGACCCCAAGCAAAGTACTCGACCTGGACGACATTACCGAGGCCTGCGAGCAGGGACTCGTTCACCGCGTCGCGGTCAACTGCGATCGCCATGGCGTAGCGAATCTGTCGTGCCTGTTCCATGTCACCATCGCCGTGCGAACCGGTGTAGTTACCGATCCAAGCGTGGTTGTGAACGAACGGGCCCTTGGGCGGAAGCGGCTCACCTGACTTGGCATCAGTGTCTTCCCAGAGGTTGCCCGAGAAGAAGATGCCGAGCTGGACTGCGCCACCTGTACCAGATTGACCCCAGTTCGAGGAGTCGACGATCAGGTTCGCGGCGTCTTTAGGCTCAAGCTGAGCGGTGTCGATCTGACCGGTGCGCAACAGTGTTGCACGGTTGGTCGGGTCGCCAGCCTGCACCAAGATGATGGTGCTGGTCTTCGGGCTGAACTTCCAGTGATCCGAGTCCGCAGCTAGGACGATGCGGTCATCCGCAATCCACGTGTCTATCAGGTATGGACCAGACGCTACGATGGTGTCTCGAACGAAGTCTTCGCCTTCGGTGTCGAAAGCGTTCTTCGAAAGAACCGGGAATGCCTGGCCGGACTGGTTGACGTAGTCGTCTTTCCAAGTGCCGTCAAACGCCGGGCTGCCGTCTGCCTTCGTCGCGAAGTTCCACTCGACAGTGTTCTCGTCAACCACGCGCCACTCGCCCCAGAGACCGGCGAAGTCACCAGCCTGGCCGTGGATCGAAGTGGTGTTCGTCGCGTTGTTAGCGTCGTTCATGCTCCACGCAACGTCCTCAGCCGTCAACGGACCGTAGTCCTTGTCTTTGGTTCGGAACGTGATTCCATCTTGGATCGTCACGCTACCGGTCGTCAGATCATCGCTGATGGTCCATTCGGTGGCGACCCACGGAAGGGTCTCGTCACTAGGACCTCGGCGGAACAGTGTCTCGGCAACGCCCCAGTTCTTGAGTGCGTCAGATGCCTGGTTGGCATTCCTTCCGACCTGTTGGCCAATGCCCGCGAAACCGATAACGGCCGCGCCGCCCTCGGTCTTGGGGTCGGGAGCGCCGATCGTGCCCACTAAGCTCGGAGTCGCCGTCGGCTCTACTGCCTCAATCTCGACGATCTTCTCGACCTCTTTGACAACTTCTCGAAGAATTTCCTTCTCGACAACAACGGTCTGGACAACAGTCTCGCCCGCTACTTCGACTTCCTTCTCAACGACGACTGTCTGGACAACAGTCTCTCCTTGGACCTGCTTTTCGACGACAACGGTCTGGATTACCGTCTCGCCCTGGACCTGAACCTCTTTCTCAACGACGACCGTCTGAATCACGGTCTCGCCACAGGCCCAAGCCGCAAGCGCGGCAATCGCTACCGCACCCACTAGCAGGATCTTTCTGCTTGTATTCATCTTCAATACATGACCTCCATGTATATGCTTCTGCTGCTTCTTGTGTCGCCGCTTGAAAACGCGACGCGAAGCGACAGTGTCGGCGAACCAACACAACTAAACGGATAAGTCTAAAAGAAAACAATGCAATGTCAAAATCCGATTTTCGCTTTGAGTCGTAGCCACCCGAACAAAGTTCCGACGACGATAGAATCCTGATACCGACTGACATTTCACGATCAACGATATGCCGAGCCAAACCAGCATCCTCTACTGGAAAGAGATCCCTATTCAGGTCAAAGCCGAGAACGACGAAACCGCCGTGTCGTTGCCCCTAAACCACCGGTTTCAGGAAGCCGCAGACGCCGTCGCGATGATGGACGGATCATACGGCAGCGATGCCTATCTCGACGCTTGGCAATGGGGAGAGCCGACACAGTCCCATCTCGATCCCCAAACCGCGGCCGACCAACTTGCCGCCCGCATAAATGACGGCATGCCTGAGGACTTCGTCGCCCGAATTCGAGATCTACACGACGCTGGCAAACGCGTCGAAAAACCGGGCGCAATCGACCACTGGGTAGAATAGACGCATGACGACCCAGACCTCTTCAGCTCACGAAATCATCCATCGACTCGACAACGAGATCCTCGTTTTCGACGGCGCGACAGGCACCTACCTCCAGCAGCACGGCCTCGAATCCGGCGGCTGCCCCGAGTTGATGAATTCCGATGCACCCGACACCGTTCGTCATATGGCCCGCGACTATTTTGACGCCGGGGCCGACTTCGTCCTCACCAACTCCTTCGGCGGAACCAAGTTCAGGCTCCAACATTACGACGCCCAAGACCGCGTCTCCGAACTCAACGCCCTCGCCGCCGAACACGCCAAATCACAAGCCGGACCCGGCCAGTACGTAGCCGGTTCCGTCGGCCCGACCGGCGAGTTCATCGAACCCCTCGGAATGGTCAGCGAAGACGAGATGTACGACGCCTTCGCCGAGCAGATCACGGCCCTCGAACAAGGTGGCGCAGACGCTGTGATTATCGAGACGCAGATGGTCCTCGACGAAGCACAGATAGCCATCCAAGCGACCCTCGACAACACCGATCTCGTCGTCATGGCCACCATGGTCTTCGACAAAGGACCTCGCGGCTTCTTCACTATGTGGGGCACTTCGCCGCAAGACGCCGCTAAAGGACTCCGCGAAGCTGGCGCAGACATCGTCGGATCCAACTGCGGAAACGGCATCGACAAGATGATCGAGATCGCACAACAGATGCGACCGGTCGTCGACTGCCCGATCGTCATCCAATCCAACGCCGGCATACCTGCATATAAAGGCGGAGAGATCATCTACCCGGAATCCCCCGAGTACATGGCCGAGCGCTACGAGCAGCTAGCCGAACTCCCCGTTCAGATACTCGGCGGATGCTGCGGCACTACGCCGGACCACATCAGTGCTCTAGTGCAAGCAGTCAAGTGACCCAAGCTCAGGAGAACCAGTCGTAACTTACTCAAAAGGCATAACCCGCGAAAACGTCATCGCAGCACCGCTCCGAAACCTCGGCAATTGCATCGAACTAGCCGCGGTCGATCCTCATTTCCACGACATCACGGTGGGAATCTACCTCCGCGACCGAACATTGACCATCCACACCTTCGCTCAAGTCGAAGGCTCCGACAAGCGCATCGCAAAGATTCGCGAACGACTATGCGCACTCGCCGATGTCGAACCCATCCCCGGAACTCATAACCAAGCCTCGCTCGTTTCCAAAGAGATGTACAGCCGACCGCTCCGCTTCGCGTTCACAGAGGCCGTCGAAAAAACCAACCCGATTCCCACCGGACCAATCACTTCCAACGACACAAAATCGAAACTCACCTTCACCGTCACACCGGAACACAACGACGAAGACGGATGGACCTACCACGTTTCCGCCGAAGGCGATTTCGCACGACCGCAGATGCGCATCATGGCCGTCGTTGGCGGCTACATGCGATACGGCGATTGCGAACGCGTCGGAGAAGACCGCGACCGATTCCGATTCCAACACGGAGAACGCCTAGATCGCTTCGCCCGCCTCCTACTCCCCTACGCCCGCAACGTCAGCGCCGTCGACAACATGCTCGAACAAGCCGACCTCGCCGGCCAGATGACCACGCAGACCCTAGGCTTCGCCAGCAATTAAACGAGTGTGATATGCGAAACCTATCTTCAATACATCAGATTCGACGAGCAAAGTAAATTCGGAGATTTAAGCTTTGACAACATCGACCGACATCAACAATCAGATCCGACGCTTCAACGCCATCCTTCGCATGGAAGAGAAACTCGACCGAACGGAAGAGCGGATTGATCGCCGGTTCGATCAGATGGAACGCCGGTTCGATCAGATTGAAAGCAGAGTAGCCCGAATCGAGGATGTCATCTTTGAGATTCGCGACTACATTCACCGCAGCGCTCCCAGAGGTCTGGGTTTCACTCCTACTGCCTCAGCATCGGCATCTCATCAAGACGACGAAACTTAATCGTCGAACCCTTCACCCGCGGATCAGTTCATTGGTGCGTCTACCCTGCACACCGCATCTGCGACGCATCACTTAACATCGTAAGCAAGTCCTCGGACTTCTTGACTACGCTGTCTTCGTCGCTCAGGCAAAAGGAGGGACAACATGCCATCCACGAAATTCCAAGGCACCCTCACAGCCAAAGAGAGAACACTCCGCGCCCTCCGCGGTGAACCAGTCGACCGCCCGCCCGTCACAAACCCCACCAATGTCGCCACCGTCGAATTGATGGACCTCGTCGATGCACCCTTCCCTACCGCCAACCGCGACCCCGAGATGAACGCACGTCTCGCGGCGACCGGCTACACGCAACTCGGCTTCGACGCCATAGCGCCCTACTTCTCCATCATCCAAGAGTCGTCGGCCCTCGGATGCGAGATGCAGTGGGAAGGCAAGGACAACTGGCCGACAGTCCGCATGACCAGACCCATCTGGAAAACGGTTGACGACATCAAGATGCCCGACGGTTTCCTAGAGCACCCCGACAACTGGACCATCATCGAGTCGATACGCATCCTCAAACAAGAATTCGGCGACGAAGTCGCAATCGTCGGCAAGACCATGGGCCCGTGGACACTCGCCTACCACGTCTTCGGAGTCGAGCCGTTCCTACTCGCCACCGTCGACGACCCGCCGATGGTCATGGACATGCTTCACCGCCTCAAGCAATTCACCATCGAGTTCGGACTCGCCCAGATCGAGGCTGGCGCCGACGTCCTAACCCTCCCCGACCACGCCACGGGCGATCTCGTGAGCGGCGAATACTACCGACGCTTCCTCATGGACCTCCACCACGAATTCGTCGAAGACCTCCCCGTCCCGATCATGCTCCACATCTGCGGCGCAACCACCGACCGCATGCCCTACATCGCCACCACCGGTATGGCAGCGTTCCACTTCGACTCCAAGAACGACCCCCAAGAAGCCATGGACGCAGTAGACAGCGGCATCAACCTAGTAGGCAACCTGAACAACCCCGTAACCCTCTACTCCAAAGGCCCCGAAGAAGTCCGAGCCGAAGTCTTCAAATGCCTAGACGCAGGCGTACAACTAATCGCCCCCGAGTGCGCCATCCCCCTCAAAACCAAACTCGAAAACCTCCTCGAAATCCCAAGAGCCGTAGAAGACTGGGCCGCCGAACACTGGGACTACTCGGAGAACTAACTGCGAACTCGCGAGCATCGGACACTAGGGCGTCCCATTAGCGAAGCCCAAAAGACCGACAGTAGAGACGCTCGCAGACGCCCAAGTTTTTGGCAATGTGCTGGCGATTGTCCAAACAATGGAAATTCATAGTCGCCGTATCGTTAATCGCCATCATCACTCTCTTTGTTAACGAGGAGACCATTTACGCCTGTTCGTGTGAATTCGATTACACACCTGCCGCACAGTTTGAGTACCACGATGCCGTTTTTCGCGGTGAGGTCATCAGTAAAAGTGGACGCCACGCCCAGTGTGACCCATCGAGGGCTTTCTTTCGTGAATCAGTCGTCGAATTCAAGGTCGATACTGTATGGAAAGGCGAAATAAACGAAACCACGTACGTCACCACGAATTACCACGAAGAAACATGCGGATACCCGTTCAAAATCGGTGAGAAGTACATCGTCTACGCCTACGAACGGGATGGAGAACTAAGTGTCTCGCTGTGCTCGCGGACTGGGCCAGCACCCGACGCCCAGGAAGACCTCGAATTTCTGGACGAAGGCTGGACCCCCGAATCCGGATCAAGCGACGCCACACAGCCCACTCCTGAAACCTTGGACGAGCAATGTCCTACACCCATGCCCGATCCAACCGCTGAACCTCCGAAGCCTGAAGCAAATCCCGCCACCGGTGGATGCGCCCCACTTGTGCCTAATGCGCGCCTCTCATTTGACACGACACCCCTCCTATTCGCAGTTGGCATCATTTGGTTGACAACCCGCACCCGACGCCGCCGATGACCTCGCAGTGGCAACATCTGAGCAAATGCCACCATGTAAAATCAAACAATCCGCCGCAAACCTTCGCGCGCGCCAATAGTCGCGCCCGACAACCTTTCCCTAAACCCCATGCCAATCGTCAACGACGGCCTACAACGTGAGTTCGAATGGGTCACACGGCCCGGCGAGCAGAAACACATCGGCGAAGCGCTCGACCTTGCTGACGAGTTGATGCAAGAGATCGCATACCAGCTCATCATCGGCAAGAACCTCGAAGTCGACCGCCTCACCAAGCACTGCCTAGACAACGGCTATACCGCTAACCACATCCTCGACAACGGCCTCCTCAACGGCATGGCAATCGTCGGCGTCAAGTTCCGCGACAACGTCATCTTCGTCCCCGAAGTCCTCGTCGCCGCACGAGCCATGAAAGCCGGGATGGCACACATCGAACCCATTCTCTCCGCCTCCGGCATCGAGCCCATCGGCACCGTAATCATGGGCACCGTAAAAGGCGACCTCCACGACATCGGCAAGAACCTCTGCATCATGATGCTCCGAGGCGCCGGTTGGACCGTCCACGACCTCGGCGTCGACACTTCACCGGAAGAGTTCGCCGACGCCGTCATGGAGTTCGAAGCCCAAATCGTCGGCATGTCCGCCCTACTAACCACCACCATGCCCAACATGGGACGCACCATCTCATACTTCGAAGACATCGGTCTGCGCGACGAAGTCCGCATGATGGTCGGCGGCGCACCCGTAACCCGCGAATTCGCAGACGAAATGGGAGCCGACGGCTACGGCGAAAACGCCGTAGAATGCGTCGAAACCGCCAGCGACCTCCTAGAACTCCAAAAACAACTCGCCTAAACCCGAGACACAGCCATGTCCAGCGGCGGCAAATCAACCTCGCCGTCCCCTTCGCGAAGCGTAAGGGGACGCGAATGGAGCGAAGCGACATTCGCAGGGGATGCCCAAGGCGGCAACAAGCCATTCCCCCCTTCCTCAATGGAAGACACCAATCTCCCCTCTCCCTCGATGGAAAACTCCAATCTCCCCTCTCCCTCGATGGGAGAGGGCCAGGGCGAGGGTGATCCCCCCAACCTCGACGTCGACGCCGCACGCGCCAGCATGAAACGCATGGCAAACATCTTCGCCGACATCGCCAAACACGCCGAAGAATCAACCCAAGGACGCTGCCCCTACAAAAACGCAAAATCCCACTGCACCGCCAAGTTCGGCTGCGACAACCAACACTTCACCAAACACCCCCTAAACCCACCAATCTGCACCGCCCGCGACGGCGACCTAAACTACCGCTCCGCATGGCAAATCTAACCCGCCCCTTTCGCCTAGCGAAAGGGGCGCGAGCGAGCGCAGCGATGCGAGCGGGGTATGCCCGGGGAGGATCGGGGCGTTCGCAACGCCTAACCTCGTTAAAATCAAACCGCTGTCCCCTCTCCCTCGATGGGAGAGGGTTAGGGTGAGGGTGAACGGGGCGCGGAGGGGCAATCACAATCCATCAACCAAATCAACGCACATATCCCCTCTCGCTCGATGGGAGAGGGCTAGGGTGAGGGCAAACGGGGCGACCAAGGGGGCGCCACAATCGCAGCCCATAACCTCGTTAAAATCAAACCGCTGTCCCCTCTCCCTCGATGGGAGAGGGCTAGGGTGAGGGTGAACGGGGCGCGGAGGGGCAATCACAGTCCATCATTTAAATCACACAAATCACAGTTCAAATGTCACCCCTAATCCACAACCAAACCACGCTCCCCCTCCAACCCGGCAAATCCCTCTTCGACTACGCCGACGACCTCGCCGTCCGCGTACCCACATCCTGCAACCGCACCGGCGAGTGCCACGAATGCATCGTCGAAGTCCGCCAAGGCACAGACGCCCTATCCCCACTCACCGACGCCGAAAACTTCCTCCGCGACAACTACCGACTAGCCTGCCAAGCAACAGTCGTCAACATCGAAGCCGACATCGAATTCAACATCCTCCGACGCCAACCACGCATCCTAACCGAGTCCATCGCACCCAAAGAAATCGGAAGCGAAAACATCGAACTAGACCCCCTAACCGTCCGCGAAGGCAACAACATCATCTTCAAAGGCGAACCAGCCCCCTTCGCGAACAGTTCCGCCCCCTTCGCGAAGCGTAAGGGGGCGCGAGCGAGCGCAGCGATGCGAGCGGGGGATGCACCAAGCCCCTTTCGTGAAACGAAGGGGGCGCGAAAGAGCGAAGCGATTTTCGCGGGGGATGCCCGGCAGGGGCCGAGGGTAGTCGACCGCTACCGCGGCCGCATCCTAGGCATCGCCGCCGACATCGGAACCACCACCGTCGCCATGAACCTCGTCGACCTCGAGACCGGCGACATCCTATATACCGCATCCTTCGAGAACCCACAGCGCTTCGGCGGCTCCGACGTCATGAACCGCATCTCATACGACACCGGAGCCTACCGCGGCGAGCTCCAAGCCGTCCTCATCTCATCCATCAACTACGAGATCGGAGAGATGGTCCGCGCCCTAAAGATCCGACGTCGCCACATCGTCGAATTCGTCGCCGTCGGAAACACCACTATGCGCGACATCCTATTCGGCATCGACGTCGAACCCGTCGGCCAAAAACCCTACAAGTCCCACATCGAGACCGACTTCACCGACGGCAAACGCGACACCACCGCCATCAACGCCCTAGCCCACGAACTCGGCATCCGCATAAACCCCAACGCCAACATCTACAGCGGCCCCCTGATCTCATCCCACATCGGCTCCGACATCGCCGCCGACCTCCTCACAATCGCCATAGACCAACAACAAGAACCCATCATCCTCATCGACATCGGCACCAACACCGAAATCATCGCCGGCAACCGGCACCAACTCCACGCCGCCTCCTGCCCCGCCGGCCCAGCCTTCGAAGGCGGCCAAGTAACCTACGCCATGCCCGGCTACAACGGCGCAGTAGAACGCGTCACCATCCCTGACGCCCCCCGTAGGGGCGACCCTCGTGGTCGCCCGGGGCCGGGCGGCGCGGCGGAAACGCCCCTTTCGCAACGCGAAAGGGGCGCGAGCGAAGCGAGCGGGGTATGCCCGGAGGGGCTGGGCGGTCGGGTTTGCCCCGCTGCGCGGGGGAAATGTCCGAAGGACAAAGGGGGCGCGGCGAGCGAAGCCCAAAAAACCAACATCACGCAGGGGATGCCCCTCCTCTCCACCATCAACAACACCCCACCCATCGGCATCTGCGGCTCCGGCCTCATAGACCTTCTAGCCGAACTCCGACGACACGACATCATGAACGAACTCGGAAACTTCAACGACGGATCCGACGAATTCACCTTCCACCACGAAAACCGACTCACCCTATCCCGAGCCGACATCTCCGCACTAGCCCAAGCCAAAGCCGCCAACTACTGCGGACAAAACATCGTCCTCGAAACCACCAAAACAACCCCCGACGACTACACCCGCCTCTACCTAGCCGGCGGCTTCGCCAACTACATCGACATCCAAAACGCCATCGACATCGGCTTCATCCCCAACATCCCACCCGACCGCATAACCAAAATCGGCAACGCCTCCCTCCAAGGCGCAACCATCATGCTCACCAACGCCACAAAACGCGCCACCATCGAAACCCTAGCCACCACCATCACCCACATAGAACTAGAAACCAACCCCAACTTCTTCGACCACTTCGTAGAAGGCTGCCAATTCAAGAAGTAATTCCGTCATCCCCGCACCCCCGTCATCCCGGCCACACATAAACGTCATTCCGGCGAAAGCCGGAATCCAGAGGGGCGGATGGTGTCCGGAGCGGCGGTCGTGTCCCCTCTCCCTCACGTCCTTCCCTCCCCCTCTCAGGGGGAGATTAAGAGGGGGTCCCAGGGTGAGGGTGAACGGGGCGCATGGGTGGCCGGGTCGCCCGTCCCCTTCGCAAAGCGTAATCCTTTTCCTCCCCCTCTCTGAGGGGGAATTGAAGGGGGTGCCTGCGCAGCGACGCTCGCAGGGGATGCCCGGGGACGGGAGCCGGCACTGGACGCCCGTCATTCCCACCCCCCTTGACACAACAACGAATGTTCAAATATACTATCCCTCAAGGCAAGCGCAGGAAACATAGAGGTCGCTCGTGAAGAGCGGCAGCCCGCAAGGGTGGGATCCTCGAAACCTGGGGCCTTAAACCAAGAAATCCTCCAAGTCACCGATTTGGGGGATTTTTCTTTTCATCGCCGCAAACTCTCCCGGCCAAAACTTCATCCCGTAGCCCAAAAAAACCAAAGCCCACCACTCCAACAAGCCAGCGGTCTATCATCGGTGGTCATGGTGTACCATCGCTAGTGCGATGCCGGATGATCCTGAACATTCACGCAGCCGCATTGACGACGAGCGGCGGCGGAACTACCCCGAGGAATTTGCCGGGGATCTGGATCCGAGGCCCACGATCCGCACCGACTCCGCACCGGAGGACGCGGGCATCGGGGGATCGGTCGGGATATTCGGAGTGGGCATGGTGTTGGGGACGGTGTCTTTGTACTTTGCAGCGATCGTCGCAGCGGCGCTGTCTGGGATGTTCTTCGTCGGAGGGTTCCAGCTCTTCTCGTATATCGGCTTCTGCGTTGCCTGGGTGTGGGCAGGCGGCGAGATGTTGAGCAGACGCCCGCATTGGTTGACATACCCGTCGGCCGCCTTGGCCGCCGCAGTGCTCAACGTCACGTGTCTCATATGCGTTCATTGAGTGATCCATTCTTCCCCAGCAGCCAGATCGTTCCGAGATAAGAGGCGATGGTGTTCTGGGGATCCAACGTGGTGTATACCCAGTGATCGACGTACCCGATCGTCACCGTACTGAGATGTCGGGAGAATTCGTCCGTCCACGATGAGACCATGGTGTTCATACCCCACATGTGGTATATTCAGGACATGGCGATCACCATCGAGCAATCGGAGAATATCGCCGTCACGTCGTGGAGGATGACAACGCATCTATCGATTTCGTAGAGTGATGCGCAGTCATTTTCATCGCTTTTCCAAGGCGAACCTCCACCACATTTCGATTCTAGCCAGCTGTCATTCCGAGCGTAGCCCCGCTTTCATTCCCGCGTAGCCTCACGTCATTCCGGCTAAAGCCGGAATCCAAAGGGGCGGACGAGTGCCCGTTTTGCTCAAAATACAATTAGGTTTTCCAAAAAAACTGAATTCGCAACCAATACAGGAGTAGAGCGTGAGCACCAACCAACATTCAACAAGCGTGGAAGATTCCAACGAGATATCCGACGGCTTCACAGTCTGCGATTTGAAGGCAATCTTAGACAACGCAAACGCCCAAAGTTACACCGCAATATCGGAAGCCTTGCACGTGGCCGCGTCGGAAGCCAAAGACGATGGTGATTTGAGCAAAGGTAAGGCACTAAGACTACTGGGTTACGCGTGTTCTATGACGCTGTCACCCGACAAATCCAGCGAGCCGTTCGGTCCTTGTTTTGAAGTTCCAGGAGAACGCTCTGCCGTCCCAGATGACTTCACTGAAGACGACATCGATTTCTTTGCAAACGTCGTAAATTTTGTTGACCATGTCTCGCTCAAAGCTAGGCTCTCAGACTTGATCTGGACGACTGACAGAAAGCGTGGGATTAAGTATGCTTTGTCAGCTATTGACAGTTACATGGAAATCCCGTTAGACCCTGCCACTTGGCGCCGAGAAGGTGAGCGGTGCTGGCAACGGGCTATCGATTTGAGCCGTATGATCGGTAAGGCAGCAGGGGATCGCACCGAACGAATTGAAACTTCAATCATTGATGCGCTTAACTCGGCAACGGTGAAAAACGGGATTTTTGGTCACAACCTTGCCCATATTCTATTGACCAGCAAGTTAGTTGAAAACCACCCTGTTATCGTGGCTGAAAAATTAAAGTCGTTGGCTCGTGATTTTGATATTGAACATAATTTCCTCACGAGCGAGATTTACTACCACGCTGCCGCAAAGTGGTTCAACATCTGCGAAGATGACGAACAATCTGTCGACATGACGGCCGCGCAAGCGGCATCATTCGAGAACGAAGCCGATGCCAAGTTAAAAACCGACAATCCAAACTACGGGGTAGCTGCCGGTTTCTTGGAAGATGCCTTGCAAGTCTATCGGAGCATTCCCAGAGCGAACCGGAGTCGCAACAATGTTGATGAGAAAATCAACGCGTTGGAGTTGCGTATCAATAAATTTGGTCAACGAGCTCTTGAAAATATGATGACCATTAACGGTTCCACGATTAATCTCAGTCAGGAAATTGAGCAAGCTCAACTGGCAGTTAGCGGTAAACCCTTTCTCGAAGCGCTTTTGGCATTTGCCAACCTGCACAATGTAAACGCCAAGGAATTGCGCGATGCTGCGGTGGAAAGCCTGTCCAATGGATCGTTCCTGGCACATATCCCGAAGGTAGTAACGAGCCATGACGGAAGGGTCATTGCGAGGACACCGGGTGTGCGTGGGTCTTCGGCCTCGGAAGAAGACGAACTTGAAATCCGCTCTCAGATGAATCGCTTCCACTACCAACCGTTGGTCTCAATGGTTGTGCAAGGATTGATCCTACCCGCACTGCATGTATTGAACTTAGAACATCATGTGAGACAAGCGGACCTCATCAACATCGCCAGGCGATCACCAATCGTACCGATAGGAAGGGAGATACTCTTCGGCAAAGCGTTATACCAAGGATTCAATTTAGATTTCGTGACATCGATTCATTTGTTGTCACCTCAGATTGAACACACGATGCGTATTCATTTGAAATCTTTTGGCGTGAGTACAACTCATTTCGACGAAAACGGTATTGAAACTGAAACCGGATTGAGTTCGTTAATGGATCATCCCGAGATTGTAGACATCTTTGGCGAAGACTTGTCGTACGAAATCAAGGCACTCTATTGCGACCAAATCGGTCCGAATCTGCGTAACAACATTTCGCATGGTTTGCTAGATGACCAACAATGCCACTCGATTGATGCAGTCTATGCTTGGTGGCTCGCACTGAAGATGGTAACCAATACATATTGGAATTCAAATCATCGAGTGCCAGTTTCATGAACGTTGTTGTGCTATTTTATGTGCATCAATAAAAACACAGCTACGGCTCCTTAAATCCGATTCACAGTCGATGTATCTCGTGTAGTTCTTCGCAGTTTCAATCCAATATCCCCTTAACCCGAAGCCGCTCCAACAACACCGACATCGGCCTGTCACCCTTCTCAGAGTTGCAAGCCGCGCATAGCAGTTGCAAGTTCTCGATATGATCCGTTCCACCCCTACTCTCCGGAACGACATGATCAACCGTGAAATTGCGGAACGGGAAGTGAACTTGGCACCCGTTGCAAACACCCTCTTGCAATCCGTAAAGCGTGTGCCTGTGCGTGCTGTAATGCGGTAAAACGCCCAAGTCAGTTCGCTTCGGAATGTCCGTCCGATGAGTGCTTTGCACGCCACCCATCAACCCCAACTGCTCCCGAGCTCGCTGTTCAACGAGCCGAACCGCCAACGGTGAGAGGTCGATGCCGATCCACTGACGCTCCAGCCGTTCCGCGGCGATGCAGGTCGTTGCGCATCCGCAGAACGGGTCCAACACGATATCGCCCTCGTTCGAGCTCGCCTTGATGATCCTCTCTAACAGGGCTAAAGGTTTCTGCGTCGGATACCCCGTTCGTTCGCTTCTGGGTGCGTTCTTGATGTCGGTCCACAAGTTTGTTGCAACTTGAGCTTGGTCTTCGGTCAAATACCGTTTCAGGCCGGGCACGTTGTTACGTGACCAAATCACCAACCCGGCCGCATCCAAGGCCTCCAACCTTTCGTGAATGCTCTCGATACCTGTGTAACCCGGTATGAATTTAGATTCGATGTACTTCGCGTACTTGTGCGTTCTAGGGACCGCCCAATTCCTACCGACGAGGGTCGGACTGTAACCGCGCCACGGTTTGCCTCCCTCGCCCCGGCGAACGCCAGGCCCAGTAAGGTCTCCGTTCCGGTACTTCCCGTGTTTGTCGGAATGTCGATAGTTTGACGCGACGTAATTTGGATCAAGGTCTTGCGTGACGGCGTTTGCGGGTGGCGCACCGTAGACCAGAATCGTGTCAGTCACTCTCCCAAAAATCTTGTCGTTGTGAGCGCTCGTCCGCTTCCATTGAATCGAAGCGCGGAACAAATCGCTCCCAAAAATGCTGTCCATCATCAGTCGCAGGTAAGCGTCCGCGGTGTCGTCGCAGTGCAAGTAGACGGTACCCGATTCCTTCAACACCCGCCTCATCTCGATCATCCGAGACGACATCATGATGAGGTACGCCATCATTCCCCTGCCATGCGCCGCTCCAGCTGCATCGATCACTTTGTAGAGACCCGGCATGACATCCGCGATCAGACCGTGTTCCTCCGCCTTCACGTCATCCCAAGTCCAAGTGTCTTTGAACGCGGCCCCTGCTGCTTTGGATCCAACCGGCGCTGCATACTCAGCTTTCGAGTTGAACGGCGGATCGAGATAGATCAAATCCACGCACCCGTCATTCATCCCCCGCATCACATCCAGATTGTCCCCCTCGAAAATCGTCCGATTGGGAACATTGCACGCCCCGGCCTTTGCAGTCTTGGCAACCATACTGCTAGGTTAACTTGGCCTTCCAACAACATTCACAACCTCTGGCACAACCACCAACCATCCCCTTTCGCACAGCGAAAGGGGACGCGGAGCGAAGCGAACGCAGGGGTATGCCCGGGGCGGACGCGGGCCACCAACCAAACCTCCATCACCCCAACCCCGGCAACACCACCAATCAACCAACACCCATCACAGTCCATCATTCAAAATCCCGCCCATCACAGTTCAAAAACCAACCAAACCTCCATCACCCCCACCCCCGGCTACACCACCAAACAACCAACACCCCATCACAGCCCATCACTCCAATCACAAAAATCACAGTTCAGACGAAGAGCACCCCATCACAGTCCATCATTCCAATCCCGCCCATCCCAGTTCAGACTTGACACGATTGCTACATATGTATTAATATCAACAACAAGCGCCCCGAAACCGGCATTATTGACCACCGGCAAAGGCGCCCAACAAGAACCATCGCCGCGTCGAGACGGGTCGTGCGCACACCTTTCGAAGACGTAGCAAAAACAACTGAATAATGAAGTACGGCAGCGAGCGGGGTAGCACGGGGTCGCCAACACACGACCCGCCGGCGGTGTCCCGCCACAAGCAACTGAACGACGTCTGAGAAGACGGGCGAAACGCTGCCAACAACCCGGTTACGAAGGCGGTTGTAGCTGTAGTGCTCGGATGCGGAGGGGTAGTGCTGACTCCGACAATCATAGCGAGCCAGACGGCCATCCCGCACCCCCGCAGGGTTTGCCCCGTTCACGGGGGAAATGTCCGAAGGACAAAGGGGGCGCGCCGAACCACGTCATTCCGGCGAAAGCCGGAATCCACAGGGGGGCGCGGGGGATGTCCGTTCAAGGTCCGAGCGAACGAGCCCTTCTATCCGGCATACGCCTTTCCGCTTCGCTGGGCGGAAGAGGCTACAGGACTAGCGAGAGGAACAATCGAGCGATGACGGGGGCGGATAGATCAGCTGCCTCCCGGAGGGCCGACGGTCTGGCGACGTCGGCGGTGCTGGAATCTAAGTGAAATTCAAACCAAACTATCGCGCGCAACCCAAACGACGCGGCGATGATTCGAAAAACAAATCGATTGAACAGAATCCTCCCCCAAAGGGAGAATTAAACGCGTCCACCACCGTCCCCTTTCGCTCGGCGAAAGGGGACGCGGAGCGAAGCGAGATCGCAGGGGTATGCCCCACCAACCAAACAACCAAAACCTGCCAACCCCGCCGCAGGCCAATCAAACACGCCTCAAATCAAAGTCCATCATTCCAATCCCGCCCATCCCAGTTCAAACTGCTACCCTAATCAAAACCAACGAAACCCACCACCCCACACCCACCCATGAAAAAAGCCCTCATCACCGACTACGTCTGGCCCAACATCGACGTCGAATCCGAAGTCCTCAGAGCTGGCGGCGTCGAACCCGTCGTCGCCCCTGACACCGCGGAAGCAACTCTCGCCGAACTCGCAATCGACGCCGACATCATCATGTTCTGCTTCGCCCAAGTCACCGGCAACGTCCTCAAATCCGCCACCCAGTGCATGGTCGCATCCCGATACGGCATCGGAGTCGACAATATCGACATCCCAACTGCCACCGAACTCGGCATCGTCGTCACAAACGTCCCCGACTACTGCATGGACGAAGTCACCGACCACGCAATCGGCATGATCCTCGCCCTCAACCGTCGCCTCGGACAGCACGACGCCCAAGTCAAAGCCGGAGGCTGGGCAAACGTGACCCTCGACCAGCCCATGCACCGCACGCGCGGCGCCACCCTCGGCATCCTCGGATACGGCCGCATCGGACGCTCCATCGCCGAAAAAGCCGCCAGCTTCGGAATGCACCTCATCGCCTACGACCCGCTCATCGAACCCGGACAAGACATCGACGGCACCGAGATCACAACCTTCGAAGACGTCCTGAAACGCTCACACTTCATCACCGTCCACACCCCACTCACACCAGAAACCGAAGGCATGATCGGCCCTGACCAACTCGCCATGATGATGGCAGGCTCGATAATCGTCAACTGCGCCCGCGGCGGAATCATCCAAGAACAAGCCCTAGCCGACGCCCTCCACAACGGGCACCTAGCAGGCGCAGGCATCGACGTAGTAGAACCCGCCCCGCCACCAAACGACCACCCCCTCCTCGGCGCACCCAACATCATCATCACCCCCCACACCGCCTTCTTCTCCCAAGCCTCCACCATCGAACTAGAACGCCGAACCGCCCAAGAAGCCCTCCGCGTCCTAAACGGCAACACCCCCCAAAACCTAATCAACCCCGCCGTATTGGGCAATAGCCGTGTCGGGATCTAACCCTCACCCGTAGGGGCGAACCCTTGTGGTCGCCCTACCAACCAAACAACCAACGCAGCGCCCCCACACCATGTCATTCTGAACGCAGCGAAGCGAAGTGAAGAATCTCAACCACCCCACCAAGATTCCTCTCTCCGTTCGGAATGACACCACACCAACCCGAAATCCCAACAATCCCCAACAAAATCCCAAGAATCCCAATTCAGACATGAAAATCACCAACGTCACCGCCATCCCCGCCTCATCATCACCCCGAGGCCAAGCCCGCAACTACATCTTCGTCAAGGTCGAAACCGACGAAGGCATCACCGGATGGGGCGAAGCCACCGCTGGACCGCTCGCCGTCGCCACCATGGTCGATGAATTCGGCGAACTCCTCATCGGCAAAGACCCGCACCGCATCGAGCAGCACTGGCAGACCCTATACCACCACTTCCACGTCCGAGGCGGCGTAGTCCAACTCTCCGCAATCTCAGGCATCGAGATCGCACTCTGGGACATCAAAGGCCAAGCCCTCGGCGTCCCCGTATACGAACTCCTCGGCGGCAAAATGCGAGAGAAGATCTGGTGCTACGGACGCTGGGACGGCCTGACCCCCGAACTCGCCGTCGAAAACGCCCTCCGACACACCGAACAGGGCCTCACCGCACTCAAAGGCGACCCTTTCGACCACCGAGGACTCTTCATCCCGATCGAAGCCGAACGCATCGCCATCAAGAAACTCGAAGCGGTGCGTGAAGCCGTCGGCGACGACGTCGAACTCCTCGTCGAAGTCCACGGACGCCTCGCACCCGCCGACGCCATCCGCATCGGCAACGCAATGGAACCCTACCGCCCCTTCGTCTACGAAGAACCGGTACCGCCCCAGAACCTCGACGCCCTAGCCCGCGTCTCCGAGCAGGTCAACATCCCACTCGCCACCGGCGAACGACACCTCACCAAGTGGGACTACACCGACCTCCTAGCCCGTCAAATCGTGAAGATGATCCAGCCCGATATCGTCCAAGCCGGCGGCATCCTCGAACTCAAGAAGATCGCCGCGATGGCCGAGGCACACTACGTCGGCTTCCAGCCCCACAACCCATACGGCCCCTTCTGCACCATCGCATCCATCCACGTCGATGCCTGCACCCCGAACTTCATGATCCAAGAAGGCGGCATCCACCCCTGGTTCCAAGACGCCACCATCGGCGACTTCCCAACCCAAAAAGACGGCTACCTCCCACTCCCAACCGAACCCGGCCTAGGCGTAGCCATGAACGAAGACTGGCTCAAAGCCAACCCCTGGCGCAAAGACGCCGCCCCCTGGCGAGCCCCCGACGGCACCATCCCCTCGTTACAGGAGACGAATTGGTCTTAGGTGCGTATTCCCCCTCTTTCAGGAGGGGGTTAGGGGGAGGCCCGCACCGCCGCGCGTCAACAATGACATACAATGATGCGTATATTGATGCGGCACGAAGGAGGTTACCGCCTTGAGGACAACAGTAAACGTCAATCAAGAATTGATCGAAGAAGCGCGTCGGTACACCGGGATCGAGGGAATCTCGGCACTGATGACCGCCGGTCTCACCGCCCTCGTTCAGCGTGAAGCGGCGAGACGGTTAGTTAAACTCGGCGGCACCATGCCCGACCTTGAAGTGCCTCCACGCCGGCGTCCATGGCTTAAAGACGGTGAGTGATGGTGCTGATCGATACCGTGGTGTGGATTGATCATCTCCACAGCAACGACGAGCATCTGTCGCTGTTATTGGAAAACGAACAGGTATTGATGCATCCGATGGTAATTGGTGAGTTGGCGATGGGCAATTTGGCAAACAGGCAGCGAACTCTCAAGGATCTTGCAAAGCTACCGGAAATTTCCGTGGCGACGCACGCGGAAGTGCTGTTTTTCATCGAACACCACCAACTCATGGGCACCGGCATCGGGTATATCGACGCACATCTACTCACCGCCAGCGTATTGCACGACACGACGCAACTGTGGACCCGCGACAAACGAATGGCGTCGATTGCGGATGAACTGGATATCAGCTTCGTTCCGAACAGCTAATTACGGAAAATGGCAAATTGCCAACCACTATCACCACCCCCAAACCCGCGCCGCACACTTCCCCATCACCCACGCCAACTCACCATCTCCCGCAAACGCCGGATGCTCCATCACTCCTCTTAACGCATTCCCATATCCCTCGCGCCCGGCCGCCGGAGGAAAATCGCTGCCCCACATCATCCGCTCAACACCAAACGCCTCCTTCGCCATCTCGAAAACCGGCGGCACATAGTCCCACTCCAACTCCGGCTGCAACCTCGCTGGTCGCTTACACACCTCACCTAAACCCGGCACCTTGATCGTCGTGTTGTCCCGTTCAGCGAGTTCCAGAGCCCTTTCATAGTCCTCTTCCCACGGCGAATCGGCAGCTGCGATTCCTGCCAGATGCTCGATCACAACCTGCGTATCCCCGCACGCATCCAACACCCGAGCGAACGCTTCCGATGCGAACCGCGCCGGATCCCCCTGACACGTCACTACCAGTCCCAACTCTCCCGTCTTCTTCCACATGTCATACGGCCCGGCATTCACAAACTCGCCATCCGGCGCGATCCGAATGCCCGCCGCCCCCTGCTCAGCCAACCGCTCCAGATCGCCCAACGGGTCCGCCGACTCCGGATCTACCAACACCGCCACCTTGAACCGGTCCCCGCGCTTCGCCGCCTCTTCAAACAGGTATCCGTTGTCAAACGTCCCACCATGCTGAACCAGCAGCGCCTTGTCCACACCGTTCCGATCCATCTGAAACTCAAGCACCTCAATCGGCTCGAACCAATTATTTCCAGCGTGAGTGTGCGTATCGATGATCAACATAGCGTTGCCCCCATTAGAAATTATCCTGCGAATTCAAGATACCAAAAACCCAACGTCGGCTTGGTAAGATTTACTTGCCCTGAAACAACCAAAAAATGGATGGACGTTCTATACAAAACGCGTTTCAACGCCCGTGCCGAAGAAATCGCCGGGAGTACACTGCTTGCGCGAATCGAGGCACATTTACGCCAATCCGCACAGGCGCGATTTGACGCGCGGCTAAGCGATTCGGGTGAATGGTCACAGGGTGACGAACAACTGACGATTGAGCGCGGCGAATCAGGCGATTCCTCGTACTTTGTCATGAGTTCCACATTGCGGAGCGAACTTCGTCTGCGTTACCAGCTCGCCACGACCGGGGATGCGGTAGAGAATGTTGTCGAGATCCAGCAACTCGGTAACCCCAAGGATATCGCTCGAAGATCATTCAGTAGGCCGGCGCCGCGCATCGTCCAAATCGTAACCACACATTTCGATTGCGACATTGACGGCGAAGGTGTCGGCCCCTGCTCCACCAAGCTAACGAAACCCGACATCGAACGGTTTATTGATGAAGATCTTTTCGGTGACAGAAAACTCCCAATAGTCGTCATATCAAAGTCAATTGGAAAGCAATTCGCGGTCGATCCTGACGAGACACAACGTAGATTGATCGGTGTTGCTCGCGTATTCGACACCGACGCGGTGACCGCCAACACCTTACTGATCTCCATGTCTGACAAGAGATGCCGCAGACTAGCATGTTACGGTGGCGCGGTTCGTTTGTACAAACCCAATTGCAGTCCTAACGCGCCGTCACGGGATCATCGGGTGTGGATGCCAGATCGTGTGAGCAATGGCATTTGGCGCGACGTGCTGAGCAGTTGTCGCATTTGGCTTAAACCCGAGTTGGGTGGGGACTTGTACGACCGTGTGCACAAAGCCGTTCGAAACGCCCGATACGAAGAATTGAAGGCGCAGTTCGAAGAAGCTCAAGAGCGTCGTTCACAATCTCAACGCGGAATCGAATCCGGTCAAGATACTCGAGAGAAATCACGCGTTCGGTCTCGTGAACTCCAGTCCGCGATGGCTGAGCTTGAGACTCGAAACCGGGAGATTCGGAACGTTCGGCATCAGTTGAATGCCCAGGAAGCCGCGAATCAGACCATCAACGAAAAGCTCGAATTGGCGGATAGCAAGATATCCCAGCTTGAAGAGCAGTTGAAAGTTGCGGAACAAGAAAAGCTGAACGCGTTAGATCAACTCGAAATCACCAAGACGGAGAACTGTGATCTTTACGACGAACTCGAGCAGAAGGAAGAGGAATTCACAATCTTCCAGATGCTCGCCGAACTAGGCATCAAACAGGCTGAAGCACTGAAAGATGAGCAGAGCCAATTTTACCGAGAAACTGTATCGCCAATCGGCGAAGACACCACGCTACCCCATTATCCCAACAACCGCATTTCACACCCCGAATCGGATTTTGACGGCGAAGAGATCGTCGAGGTTGAAATAGTCGAACCGATTATCGATTCTGTGCGCGATGCGGTGGAACTTGCTCAACGAGAATTAGAGGGGTTGAGATTCCTCCCTTCCGCTATCAAAGAAGCCCGCAAATCTCAATACAAACCGGCTTCCAAGGTGTACCAGACGTTCAAACACTTAGACGAAGCTGCCGAACTTCGAGTCCAACACAACGACGAGTTCGGGACCAGTTTGACCGATCTTTTCAAACACGTAGGGATCGACTATGTCCACGACGAAAGCGAAAGTACGTCAAAAAAGCTCGCCGACACTCGTTATTTTTACGACCGAGAAAAGCGGAGGCGGAGGTACATGTCAGAGCACATTCGCATCGGAGGCAAGCAACTACGCATCCACTTGACCTGGGACAAATCAGAAAGAAGGTGGTTAATTGGACACGTCGGAAGGCATCTAGAGACTTCCCGAAACTAGCCAACGTCGATAATCCAAGCGCCTACGTCGCAATCTCCATCTCTGGAGTTCCCACGCCTGCGCCGTCTGACATCACCAAGTCGTCAATCTGCTGCTTGACCTCTGCCGGCATCTCCCAATCGCCGCCTACGTTGTCGTCTACCTCGGAGTCTTTGACCATCCCGCAGAGCGCGACCGTAACCGTGAGGTTTGCCAGCACCCAAGCGATCGCCAACTGCGCGACCGTCTTACCGTGATCGGCAGCAATGCCCTTCAACTTCTCGACGACCGCCACGTTCTTGGCCAGGTTCTCAGGGCCGAATGAAGCCAGACCAAAGTTGGCCCCGTTCGCTCGCCAGTCGTTGTCCCCGAATGCATGATCCGAAGACCACGCACCTGTCAACAATCCGTGAGCCAAAGTCCCGTATGCCATCACGCCCATCCCGTTCGACTCCACGAACGGCATCACGCCAGATTCCGGCCTGCGGTCAAAGATGTGATACCCGATCTGGTTGGTAACGATCGGACTGTGCTCTCGACACTGCGCCATCATCTCCGGGCTGAAGTTCGAAACCCCAGTGTGCAGCAACTTGCCGGCGGACTTGGCGTCTTCCAACGCTCGCATCGGTTCTTCAAACGACCGCGTGTGATCTGGCCAGTGGATCAGGAAAAGATCGATGTAGTCGGTGTTCAAACGCTCAAGACTTTCGTCGATGCTCCGAAGCAGCGTGTCGCGGTCGCTGATCGATACCGTCGCAGCGGTCCGGTCAGCATTGTCTCGCACCCACTCGCGCCCGCCTTTCGTCACCAGCACGATGTCGTTCCGAAACGGCGCAACAGCCTTACCCATCAACTTCTCGCCGTAACCCCAGCCGTAAACCGCCGCCGTGTCGAACAGAGTGATACCCGAATCGTATGACTTATGAGCCGCGCCAATCGCCTCATCGTCGTCGAAATCGCCATACTGCCCTCTACCCATCGGCCAACCGCCATAGCCGATGACAGATGATGCCAGTCCTGAGTCTCCAAACGTTCGCCGTCGCATGCTTGCCTCGCGTTCTTGCTGACTGAATGTTAAGTTCGCGCTCTAATGATAGTGCTTCAGCTCACCAAAAGAACTGAAGAGCAGAAACCGTTCGAAGTCTTGCCATCCATCATTAGCATTTGAAACATACGTAGTATATTAAGGCAAGCGAAGCGAGGTCCTTCGAGCCGAGACTGTCAAGCCCACACGCAACTCGATGTCGAGCAACCAAATCAAATCCGATCTAGGGCGAGGAGCTTTAGAGAGCGTACCAGGCGCCTGGCGAACGATCTACGTCGCCGTTTTCATCGTCTTGTGTGTCGCATTCGGTGCATTGGCAGCGATCGAACACGACGACCGCGGTCGATGGGCGGCGGCGCCGTTCACTGCTCTTACGCAAGTCGTCATTGGAACCGGCACCGCATCGGGCCTGCTATCGTTGTTCATAACCGAGATTGGGAGGGCGATCATGTTACCATCCGTCTGGCTAGAAAAGAAACTCAACGAAAACCTCGAGCGAAGCCGAGAGCGCAGACGCCGAGAACGCGAGCAGCACCGTCAAGCAATGGAACGTCTGAACCGAGAGGCTTTTGAAAAAGCTCTCTCGGACGCTCGAGAACAAATCAAAGCTGAGGCGCTGACCGAGATGCGCAAAGAGGTGCGGGTAGAAGCACTGTCTGAAGTGTTCGCGGAGGTTCTTGATGAAATCAGATCGGAAGGATTCAACGAAGGCCGCAAAGCAGGATTGCTAGAAGCACAAGGCAAAAAATCGCCGCCGCACGGAGAAAACGGATCCGATAGCGAGTAAACAATCAAGCATTGCAATTGTTCCGCTACCGTCGATTTCCGCTATCAGCTCAACACAACTCCGCCATCTGATGCTACGCCGGACACATCCCCTTCGCCAACAAAAGCCGACGCTGTAATCTCAACACTCAACCGCTCGCCCGCCGCCAAAGGTCGCGCCGAACCATTCTCCATCGAGTGTTTCAGCCCACGGTTGTCCCAACTCGTGCACGGCTCCAATCCGACGTTGTAGCAACGTCCGTACCACGGATAGCCCCATCCGCCTCCGAGGTTGCGCCAGTACCAGAGATATTGGAACACGTCGGACGGGAACGTCACCGCGAAACCGACTTCGGTCTCCTTGTTGTGAACCGCGTACCAACCTTCGGACATACCCGTCATGTACGCCATATCAAGGGAACGATCCTCTTTGGGCGGCATGACGCGGAAATCGATCTCACCTCCGTCCACCGACGGAACCATCGGCCAATCCCCTTCCCATCCAAGCACCAACTTCTGTGTGTCTACGAACTCCTCTGGGTGCGTCAATACCTTGCAGTCGGGCACATACAGCCGGCACTTGTCGGACAGGAACGGCGGACCAATCGCGATATGCTCCAGCCACACGATCTCTACGTCTTCCTCCCCCTCGTTGATCGCCGTCTTCGACAACCTGAGCGTCGACGACCCTTCTTCCAACGACAGCGTCATGTCCGCCGCCACCGGCATACGGACACCCCTCGTCTTGAAATTGACTGCAACACGTTCAGTCGAGTCCTCCACAATCGTCGCATCCCACGGTAGGTTGTTCAACTCGGCGTGCAAACCAAATTCCGCCCCGTAAACCTCATCCGGGTATCCGCCGTGCGGCAACGCAGTCTGCCAACCACCCTCGTAATAGTCGAGCCACATGCCCTGCGTCGATCCAGTTGAGGGAACGAATGGTCGCGGGTCTCGAACGCCCCACGGTGACCGCCACATGAACTCGGTATCGGTTGGTTTGTGCACGAACGAGTAGATGTCGGCACCCTTGTCGGCCAATATCAAAACTCGAATCTCCGAGTTCTCCATCACCACCGTTTTCAACCCACGATACGTCCAAGCATCCGATACCCGGCATCCGTGCGTTCGTTCATCGCCGTAGTGCATGTTTGTCACCCCACCCGTTGTTTTGTCGAAGGAATTGAGCGTTCAGTAGTCCAAACCAATCTGCAATATATATTCTTCGGGAACCGAACACCGGTTGATTGGATTACTCGGAGTCATGTTACGACGCGCGGTCACTGTGATCCTGCCCTGCATCCTCGCTTCATTGCTCGCGTTCGCCTGCGGAGGCGATTCAAGTTCCGAGCAAGTCGCCACGTCATCCGACCCCGTCGAGCGCGGTCAACGCATCTACATCGAAAGATGTGCTACCTGTCACGGACCGAACGGCGAGGGACAGCCAAACTGGCAGGCTACGAACCCTGACGGCACGCTGCCAGCTCCTCCCCTCAACGGCTCTGCACACAGCTGGCACCACGGAGACGGCACGCTCTATAAGCAAGTCTCCCTTGGCGGTGCCTATCTGGAACAGCAAGGCTTGGCAGGCTTCAAATCAGCAATGCCCGCATTTGGCGAGCTGCTGACGCACGCAGAGATACTCGACGTGTTGGAATACGTGAAGAGCCTATGGGGAGATCAAGCTATCCATGGCACCACCAAGCGCGACGCTCAAGCGATGGTGAGCGAAAACGATCCTTTCCCGCCCGCGCCGTAAAGGGCTCAACCCGGACGTCAATTGGGCGAGACCATGATCCGGAAAACGTCCTTTTCAGGGCGTCTCATCCGCTCGAAACCGTCCTCCATTACACGCTCTAACGGGATCACAGCCGAGACTAGGTCATCAAGGACGATCTTCCCGTCAGCAATGAGTTGGATCCCCTTCTCCATATCGCCCGGTGACGCGGCGACCGAACCTATAACGGTCCTCTCGGTCCCGACGATCTCGTTGAAATCAAACTCAGATCCTTCAGCGTGGATCCCGACCAACACGGTTGTACCGCCCGGTCGAGTCCAATTGATCGCGATGCGCGGCGTCACTACCGCCCCGGCCGTCTCGACGACAATGTCCGCGCCGACCCCGTCCGTCAAGTCCAGCAGTTGCTCAAGCGCATCTTCGGCTCCGGTGTTAACCGCGGCGTCCATGCCTAGCTTCAAAGCTAGTTCGAGTGATTGCGCCCGAAGATCACCGGCGATAACTCGCGCACCCGCGGCGCGCATAACCTGCATCGTCAACATTCCAACCGTCCCACAACCGATCACCGCAACGGTGTCACCCGCCTTGACACCCGATCTCCGCGTCCCATGCACTGCCACAGATGTCGGTTCAATCAAAGGGGTTTGTACGTCGGGGATGCTGTCGGGCAATTTGATCAGATGACTTTCCGGCCAGACCATGTACTCCGCCAAACCACCGTCCAGCGCAAACCCGGCGCTGCTCACATCCGCGCAACTCGACTGCAAACCCCGGATGCACCAGTAGCACTCCGTGCAAGGCCGGATATTGTTCACCATCACGCGGTCGCCGACGGACAAACCGTGCACATCGGCACCAACGGCATCCACCCGGCCCGCCGTTTCATGTCCAACCGTCCTTGGCGGCGTCTGCCATCTGCGCATAGTCGGCCCGTGCCACCACCTCTCAACGTCGGTTTGGCAGATCGAAGCGTACATGATGCTCAAACGCGCTTCATCATCTGCCGGCTCAGGGATCGGAACGTCCTCCAACCTCATATCTTGGCGACCGTAGTACCTTAGTGCCTTCATTTCGCAACCTCTTCCGCGCGCGTACTCGAATGGATTTCGATACCATGCATAGTACTTTGACCGCTAAGTTGAGGTGGCTCACATCGTGGACTATGAAATCATCGACATTTCCAATTCTTGCAACGCTGGCATCGAGTGCCTACCCGGTGAAGACCCCGCACTCGGGGAGCAAGCGATGCGAGGACTCCCCTTCATCGTCGGCTCGCCCGAAGGTAATTCGGCCGAAAATTGCTACGTCTCGTTGGCAGACGGCGACGCCTCGGTAACCCTTCCCGTCGGCAAACCAGCCCACAACGTGATCTTCGCCCACCGGCAGATGGAAACCAAACAGGACGCGATGGGGCCGATCGGCGTCCACGTCGCCGACTACGTGATCCGGTTTGAGGGCGGTGAAACCGAAACCGTCCCGATTCGTGAGCGTTACGAGATCAGCCCAGTCGGCGAACGCCAAGGAATCTCACGCTACGGCGTGGGACACCCATATCTTGCGGTGACCGATCAAGGCGATGCCCTAACACCGCGCCACGAGGGGCGTTGGGAAGAGACCGGCAGACGGCAAACAGAGGTCGTTCAGGCGCAACCGGAGTGGTACTGGCTGTTCGCATGGCGAAACCCGAACCCTGATCGCGTCATCGAATCGATCGAGATCGTCCCTCGCGGACCACGTTTCATCGTCGCGGGGTTAACCATCGGACACGTTGACGAACACCCGTTCTCACGCAAGGCGCGCCGACCCGTGCGCATCGATCTCAAAGACTCCGACCAAGCCGAAAAGCCGTTCGATCTAGATGTCACAATCGACCGAGGCGAGCGCACCTACACCCATCCCCTGCCAGAGCAATCGACCGACGATTTCCTGACCGACCCCCAACGGGGTTTCGGCGAGGCGCAAAACCCAAAATCCAGCCCGGTATACGTTGAACTCTCGGGTACTCCATCAGCAACTGTCGAAGTGTCTCAAGCAGGCGAAAGGATCGATTCGGTCAAATGGGGTGACGTGGAAAATCGAGGTCAAGTCGAGACCGAGAAGATCCACATATCGCTGATCGAACCGGGCAAGAACTGGGTACGAGTCAAAGTTGTCGACGATGAGACTGGTCAAATCCTGCCGTGCCGCGTCCACTTCAGATCTCCCGAGGGTGTTCCCTACCAACCGCACGGCCATCACAATCAAGTCAACTCCAACCTGGACACATGGCACATCGACGTTGGTGGCGACCTGCGTCTAGGCCAGATCAGCTACGCCTACATCGACGGCACCGCGCAAGGCTGGCTTCCAAGAGGTGAAGTGATCGTCGATGTCGCACGGGGTTACGAATACGAACCGTTACGAGCCAAAGTGAACATCGCTCCGGGACAGCAAGATCTGGAAATGCGACTGAAGCGTTGGATCAACATGAACGACCGAGGATGGTACTCCGGTGACTCGCACGTCCACTTCCTATCAACTCAAGGCAGCCACTTCGAATCGCAGGCCGAAGACCTAAACGTCGTCAACCTGCTCCAATCCCAATGGGGAAGCCTCTTCACCAACGTTGAAGACTTCACCGGAGAGCCTAGCGTCACGCGGCAAGGCGACAACATCGTTTACACGTCTCAAGAAAACCGGCAACACTTCATGGGCCACATGATCCTGTGGGGACTCAAACAGCCAGTGATGCCGTTCTGTTCCGACGGACCCGGTGAGGCGGAAATCGGCGGTGCCATGCAAACAACGTTGGCTCACTGGGCCGACGAAGCACACGAACAAGGCGCATACGTCGTCAACCCGCACTTCCCCTTCCCCAACGGCCAACCGGCCGCCCTGGTCGCCACTGGACGCCTCGACGCCATCGAGATGATCCAGCAGCGCGAGATCATGCACAACGAGTGGTACCGATATCTCAACTGCGGTTATCGCCTGCCCCTAGTTGGCGGCACCGACAAGATGTCGAGCGACGTGCCAGTCGGGATGTACCGCACCTACGTCCGCATTCCCGACGACGAAGAGTTCACATACGAAAGCTGGTGTCGCAACGTTGCGAAAGGCCGAACCGTCCTGAGCGGCGGTCCAATAATTCACTTCACCGTCGACGGACGCGAGATTGGCGACACCGTTGAACTTTCAGGACCAGGAACGGTCGAGGTCTCCGCATGGGCAGAGTCCGTCGTGCCGATGTCCCGTTTGGAGATCGTCCAAGAAGGCAGAGTCGTCGCTTCAACCGAATCGGATACGCCAACCCGCAAGCTGGCACTGAACGAAGCGATCAAAGTTGACGGCAACTCATGGCTCGCCGCCCGGGCAGGCGGACCCGGATATTACGAGGGCTACCAGTACTACGATGTCTGGGAGCGGGGCATCTTCTCCCACACGTCGCCGATATACGTGTCGGTTGGTGGTCCGTGGAGCATGTTCGATGTTGCCACAGCCAACTACATGCTCACCCTGATCCACGGCTCTCTGGAATACATCGACAACAGTTCCCGCCAGCACTCGCACGGATACGTCACCCACCATCACGGTGAGGACGACCACATCGGATACCTGAAACGCCCATTCCTAGAGGCGCAAGACGCAGTTCACCAACGCATGCACGACCACGGCCATTCGCACGATCACGGCTAACCGTTTGGCGAGATCAAGATCCTGAACACGTCCTTCTCAGGACGAATCATGCGTTCGAATCCGTCATCGATCGCCCGATCAAGCGGAACGACGACAGATATCAGTTCCTTGACCGAGATCTTGCCTTCCGCGATCAATCGAACAGTGGCCGCCATATCGCCCGGCGATGCGGCAACGGAGCCGATGACCGTCTTTTCGGTGCCGACGATGTCGTTGAAGTTGAAGATCGGCGTGGCCGAATAGATACCGACCAGGACTGTCGTTCCGGCTTTCCGAGTGTAATCGATCGCCAGTTGAGGGGTCATTTCGGCACCGGCGGTCTCAGCCGCGATATCGGACCCGATCCCGTCGGTAAGGTCAAGCAAGTTCTCCATCGCTCTGCTGTCAGCGGAATTTATGGTGTCATCCGCGCCGAGGGTCTTCGCCAACGCGATGCTGTCTTCCCTAACGTCTACAGCGATTACGCGAGCGCCGGCCGCTCGGAACGCTTGCACGGTCAATAACCCCACCGTGCCGCAACCGATCACGGCGACATTGTCGCCAACCTTGACTCCCGATCGCCGAACTGCGTGCACGGCAACCGTCGCCGGTTCGATTAGCGGTGCCTCACGATCCGAAATGTTGTCGGGTAACTTGATCAGATGGTCCGCAGGCCATGTGAAGAATTCCGCCAAACCACCGTCAGCCGACAGCCCCGCCACGCACATGCTGTTGCAAGTGGCCTGCGAGCCACGGAGGCACCAGAAGCAATCCCCACACGTTCGGACGTTGTTAACCACAACCCGATCCCCGACCTCTAATCCCGCCGCGTCATCACCGAGAGATTCGACGTGCCCAGAAATCTCGTGACCCAAGACCAAGGGCATCTCTTGTCCGCTGATCGGATTCGGACCGTCATGCTGAGTCCAGAGAGGACCGTACTGCCACTCCTCAATGTCCGTTGCGCAAATCGAGGTGTTGGTTATCCTCAGCCTCGCTTCTCCCTCATCTGGGATCGGAGCGGGTATATCTTCGAGACGGATGTCTTTGTTGCCGTGAATTCTGAGGGCTTTCATGATGCCGAAATTGTCGCACACCGAGTCGCGTGCGGCAACCGGCGACCGTTGGGTACGAAACGTCGTCGACTACCGTCGATCGTTCAGGCCGAAACGGCGATTTGAGCCGCGAAACGCCCTGTTGACACTCCTTAACCGCAGGCGCGTTGTTCGTGAGGTCACACGCAGTTCGGTGTCACTTACTAAATGTGGCGTCCTATATCTCGTGCAAATCGCCAACAATGAATTCGTATTTCGATTTACGCAATTCGTGTAATTTCGCTCTTTTTGAGGAAATACGAGATGACCCCGCCAACTTGATTTCTCTCACTCATCGAAATCGCCGAATGTGTGGGGCGAATTTATCTGCCAATTGACCCGCACATTTAATCATTGGTGCACGATCCAGACTTTCTTCGCGTTGCACGATTCGCAGGTATGTCGCAAGCCATTTCAGCCGGGATCAGGGTCCCATCTGTGCCACCAGATCGAAACATGCACGTAGAATTACCCGTTGAAACTGCTGATGCCGTAAAGGAGCCCGGGGCCGTGAGACCTGCCGCAAAGATCACCCGAATCGAAGTCACGACTTTTTCGCACGAGATGGAGAACCTGAGCAAGGACTACAACTCGTTCAACATGGTGTACGAAGCCGGCGCAAAGCTCACGATGGGAGGCGGGATACTCTCGATCTACACCGATCAGGGAATTGTCGGCGAATACCCCGGCGCAGGCGGTAACGCGCTCGCTGACATCGAAACCGTCGCACCGTATCTCATCGGCAAAGATGCCATGCAACGCGAGGTGCACTACAACGCCATGAAGCGCGGGTTGCGTCACACTGCCGCTCTCGGCCTCGGCGTCGTTGACATCTGCCTCTGGGACATCGCAGGCAAGGTTTACGAGGAGCCTCTGTTCCAACTTCTCGGCGGACAGCGCAAGCCGCTACCCGCCTACGCATCCACGCTCCACGGCGACGAAAACGGCGGTTTGACCACGCCTCAAGACTTCGCTGATTTTGCAGTCACCTGTAAAGAGATCGGCTACCCGGCATTCAAGATCCACGGATGGGGCCTTGCCGGCGAAAACATCAAACGCGAAGTAGATAACGTGTTAGCGGTGCGAGACGCCGTCGGACCCGACATGGACCTCATGATCGATCCTGCGAACGAAGTCAAAAACTTCGGCGACGCCCTCAAACTCGGCAAAGCTTGCGATGAAGCCAACTTCTTCTGGTGGGAAGACGTTTACATGGATGGCGGTGTGTCCACCTTTGCGCACCGAAAACTGCGGGAACTCGTCAAGACGCCGCTTTTGCAGACTGAGCACATCCGCCTGCCCGAACAACACATGAACTTCATATTGGCCGACGGTACAGACTATGTGCGCGTCGGCGCGCACGAAGACGGTGGCATCACCGGCGCGATGAAGATATTCCACGCGTGTGAAAGCGTCGGGCTCGACGTCGAGACGCACGGACCCGATCCTGCACACCGTCACATAATGTCGGCCGTCCGAAACACGAACTACTACGAAATGGGTTTAGTACATCCCAACATCAAAACCAACAAACCGCCGATCTGGGTCAACTACTCCGACAATTTGGACTCGGTCGACGAAAACGGCTGCGTCTACGCCCCCACCGGACACGGCATCGGCGTCCCCCTGGATTGGGACTGGATCAACGCCCACAAAACCGGTTCGCGCGTGAAGTTTGAAATAGCGGACAAATTGCGGAAGTTTGAAATAGCGGACAAACACATTTGTCGCTCACGCTAAGGCAGCATGGAAGCATGGTGCAATAGCCGATGATCTTGATAGGGGTCATTCTGCTCGTCGCCTTAATCTGGACCGTAATCGACTATCGCAGATACTTGAGCCGGTACCGCGTTGACATGACCTACGGCCAGTTCCTCAAGTCTTACTGGAACCGGATCTGGCGCCCGTGAATGGCAACCTGTTTCATCCCGAACGAAGCACGTCATTCCGAACGAAGCATGTGAATCCGAGCGAAGCATGTCATTCCGTCCGAGTCCTGTCATTCCGAACGAAGTGAGGAATCTCAACCCCGCAACGTCACGTCCCCATCCTCTCCAATCCCCGTAACCCCAGTCGTACCCTCATAAACCACAGCCCGAACCGTCGAACTCCGCGCCTCGCCCGGTTCGAACATCAACGATGTAGATTCATCGCTGCCCGGCTCAGCCATACCGCTCGGCAGACTCGTAAACGGCTCAAGACCAACGTTGTACGTCCGCTTGTACCAGGGGTATCCACTGTGACCACCGAAGACCTGCCAGTACCAGAGGTACTTGAACACCTCGTTGTCCCATCGCAATCCGAAACCTACACCTCGATCGGGATTCGTTACCGCGTACCAGCCGTCTACCAAATTGTTGAACGACAAATAATCGACCAATCGGTCAGATTTTGGCGGAAACACGGTGAGGTCAACACTCGAACCGTCAGGTGCTTCTGCCGTTGGCCATGATCCCGAACGGTTCGGCATCAGCCGCGACCCGGCCGGCACGTCCCCGTCTGGTGATTCCGGCACGATGAAGTCTCCGCCCGCAAAGTCCAATATGCAATTTGGAGTCAAAAACGGATCGCCAAGCGCGACGTGTTGCCCCCACTGGGCTGGCGCGGGTTCCTCAGCCTCATTGACCAGCGTGTCTGTCACCGTCACAACAGGTGAGCCGGCCTCAAGTGTTACCACCTTGTCGATCCAGAACGGCGTCCTCACAGCGCGAACCGAGAATTTGGCCGAAACCCGTTCCGGAGAATCCTCGAGAATCTGAGCATCCCATGGCATCATGTTCGTCTCGTTGTGCTGACCGATCTCGGCGCCCATGTAGTCTTGCTCGAAGCCGCCAGTGGGTGCGATCGTGTTCCAACCGCCGATGTACAAGTCGTGGAATATGCCTTCGCCCCATCCGGTCGACGGTACCCATAGCGACTGGTTGCGAACGCTCCACGGTGTTCTCCACATGAAATCGGTGTCGCTAGGCTTGTGGACCATCTCGAAAATGTCCGCGCCTTTGTCCGCGATGATGCTCAGCCGCAATAGCTCGTTCTCCATCACCACCGTTTTGAGGCCACGATAGGTCCAAGCGTCAGATATCCTGCAACCGTCAGTTCGTTCGTCTTGATAGTGCATCAGTCTTGGCTCCGAGGATTAGTTCGTGTTGACATTATGTCATTGCGAGCCGCGTTGACAATATGTCATTCCGAGCGCAGCGAGGAATCTCATCGCCTCGCACTGGGCTGGTGTTTTAGATTCTTCACTCCGCTACGCTCCGTTCAGAATGACATGGGGGCTGTACCGCGTTCGGAATGACATGGGAGATGGACCGCGTTCAGAATGACATGGGAGATAGACCGCGTTCGGAATGAGATGGGATCTGGACCGCGTTTGGGATGATATGAGTGTGGCAAAGGTCGCGCATTGTAGCCTATCGCCAACCGAAACTGCATCACTGCACATCCTTTCAAGGGACTTCGCTTGGAACCATTAGCCATCCTCCTCGTCGTATCGTCCGCGTTCGCGCACTCATCTTGGAACTTGATGGTGCGCAGAGCCACGCGACCGTCGGTGACGACAGCGCTGATGGCTGTGACGTCGGCGGTTTTGGTGCTGCCGTTGGCGGTTTACCTGTTGATCGTCGATATGCCGGGAACGGTCGGTTGGGGTTTCATCGGTGCCACGATCGTTTTACACATTTGGTACTTCGCCACATTGGGATACGCGTACAACACGGGCGAGCTGTCGATCGTCTACCCAGTAGCCCGCGGGCTTGGTTTGGCGATCATCCCGATCCTCGGCGTATTCGTCATTGGGGAATCGATGTCTTGGATCGCTGCAATCGGTGCGGTGATGATCGTGACCGGCATCGCTTGGATTTCGATCTCCGACATTGAAACCGCCACCCTGAAACGAACCGGGCGTTCGTGGCTGCTGTTCCTGAAGAACTGGAGGATCATCAAACGATTTCGGCAGTTGATACGTCCCGCGTGGCTGTTGGCGATATTGACGGGCGTGTGCATCGGTGTCTATTCGGTCGTCGATGCCCAAGGTGTGAAACATGTTCAACCCGCGCTCTACATGTTCTTCCTCCAACTGGGAGGCGGGTTGGGGATGATTGCCATCCAATCCAGACTGGAGACTAAAGAGGCCTTCGTCGACGAGGCGAGACGACATTGGAAGATCTTGATATTCGGTGGCTTGCTGCAGTTCGCCGCGTACACCCTCGTCCTGACCGCATTGACGTTTTCACCCGTCAGCTATGTCGGTCCACTGAGGGAGATCTCGATTTTGATCGCCGTCGGATACGGCGCGATCGTGTTGCGAGAACGCGTCACACCCGCCCGGGCCGTAGGTGCGATCTGCATAGCCAGCGGCGGAGCGACGATCGCTCTTGCCCCGTGACGCTAACCGAGCACTGAAGGCGAATGCTCGCGCAACCGTTTTCGACGATCCCGGTGATCGGGTATCACCCCCTCCACCACGCGCCAAAAATCCGATGAGTGGTTCAATTCCACGAGATGGGAGAGTTCATGGACCACGACGTAGTCGATCAAGCTGTCATCAAGCATGATCAACCTCCAATTGAGGTTGATCGACTGTTTGGCGCTGCAACTACCCCAGCGTCGTTTGGCATCACTCAGTTTGAGCTGACGAGGCTTCACGCCCATCAAATTCCCGAACTCCACAATTCTCGTCGTCAGATGGTCCCACGCTTCTTGTCGGTACCAGCTAGTCAGCAACTCGCGAACCACAACAGATTTGCGCTCGTCATCCAAATTCGGTGGGACGACTACCGCAACCTGATCACCTTCGAGCGATCTAACGACCGTGGGCGGCAGATCCTTGCCCGGATCACCGACATCACGCTCCTCGACGATCAACTCGACTTTCTTGCCGCGATACGTAACGGTACCGCCAGTTGACCAATCGAAGGCGTTTTGGACCTCTTCTTGGTCGACGCGATGTTTGAGTATCCACTCCGACCGTTTCATAAGGAAATCTTCGATCTCCAAATCCGACATCGTGTGCGGCACCATCAATTTGAACCCGGATTCCGGATCGGTCTGGAGTTGAATGGTCCGGCGGCGGCGCTTGCTGCGATGAAGCGCGTACGAGATAGTCTCTTCTCCGATGCGGATTTTGCGTTCGACCGACGACACTTGCCGCGAACGCGTGCGTGATATCGGCATCGAAAATTGGCCGCTTTCACACATACAAGAAGCGCCCGCGACGTTTCCGTCGCGGGCGGCATTTTCTGGTGGAGACGGGGGAGGGTCGAACTCCCCGTCCAGAAAGTTTCCCTTCAAAGCTTCTACGTGTGTAGCCGTTGGTTGCATATACCGCTTCCGGACGATGCCAACGGCGTCCGTCTCTGGTTGCGGTTACCGGTTACCTTTGGACGTGCTACCGGTGTTGCACATCCGCACCTCAGGAGTTCGGCGCCCGATAAGTGCCGCTGAGGACGACTCCTACCGGACGTCGCGGCTGTTTAAGCAGCTGCGAGGGCGACTTCTCGTTCGCCAGTTGTGTTTTTGCCCGTTTTAGCGTGGTCAGGCGCCACGACACGCAGCCTTGAGGTACGCTCCCTGTCGAATCCACTCGTCCCCTTACACCTAAACAGTATATCTCGCTTTGAAATCGATGTATTAGACTCACGTCTTCCCATCCAACGAGCGCCCTGACTCTGTTTGTCAAGTCCGATTTGAGAGCAACCCATGGATGAACGTATCGAAATAAATCGTCGCAACTGGAACGAGCGGACGCCGATTCACGCATCTGAAGGCGGCTACGATGTCGAGGGATTCAAGGCAGGTCGTATCACCTTGACGGACATCGAGATCGATGAGGTGGGCGACGTCTCGGGCAAATCTTTGCTTCATCTCCAGTGCCATTTCGGCATGGATACGATGTCATGGGCACGGCTTGGGGCCAACGCAACAGGAATCGATCTGTCTGACGCGTCGATAGCGTTGGCGCAAGAACTGAACGCGGAACTAGGGTTGAGCACGCGATTCATACGGTCCAACGTCTACGATCTGCCCGATGAATTGGATGAAAAGTTCGACATTGTCTACACCGCGTTGGGTGCCTTGTGTTGGTTGCCAGACATGGATAGGTGGGGACAGATAATTGCTCGATATCTCAAGCCGGGCGGTACGTTTTACATGCTCGACGAACACCCCGCAGGGCGCATTTTCGGCGCGACGCAGGGCGATGACGGCAATTTCGACCTGACAAACCGGAATTCATATTTCCCTGACCCAAAGGGGATGCTCGACGAAGGTGAGCGAGATACGTACATCGGCTCCGGAACGATCTCGAGTCCTGTCTACGAATGGCAACACAGTTTGTCTGAAATCGTCAATGGATTGATTGGCGCCGGACTGAAAATCGAGTACATGCACGAATTCCCGTTCTCGTTCTTCAAGGTGTTTCCTCAGATGGAACGACGTGACGGATGGTGGCGACTTCCGAAATATGACGGCAACATACCGTTCATGCTGTCAATCAAGGCGACTTTGTAACTTGGATCCGTCGCTGCAAACAAAGTTCGAGACCATCCGACGCAACTGGAACGAACGGACGCCCATCCACGCGGCATCCGAGTTTTACGACGTCGCGAGCTTCAAGGCTGGCAGGATCACCTTGACCGACATCGAGATCGACGAAATGGGTTCGGTCGCCGGGAAATCACTTCTGCACCTTCAATGCCATTTCGGCATGGATACGATGTCTTGGGCGAGATTGGGCGCGGCGGCGACAGGGATCGATATCTCGGACACCGCGATTGAATTGGCACGCGAACTGAATCGAGAGTTGGGCCTCGGTACCCGATTTTTACGCTCGAACGTCTACGACCTTCCCAAGGTCCTGCACGAAACTTTCGACATCGTCTACACCGCGATCGGCGCGTTGTGCTGGTTGCCAGATCTCTACGCTTGGGCGCACATCGCCGCCAACCATATGAAACGCGGCGGAATGTTGTACATATTCGACGGACATCCCACATCGCACATATTCGAGCCCATACATAACTCCGACGGCGGTCACACCCTGAAACCAGTCCATTCTTACTTCTCGAACCCAGACGGGATCTTCTACGACGGCGGTGGCCACACCTACACCGGCTCGGAGACCATCGAATCTCCGAGCTACGAGTGGCAACACAGCATGTCCGACATCGTCAACGCCATCTTGGAAGCCGGATTGAAGATTGAATGGCTCAACGAATTTGCGGTCTCAGGCTATCGGGCCTTCCCTCAAATGAGCCGCCACGACGATGGTTGGTGGCGCTTGGACGACGGCCATGGCACGATCCCATTTCTCTATTCGATCAAGGCCACCAAATGAAATTCTGGCCCCGAAATTGCGCCAATCCAGTTCAGATGTGACGCGATCGTCGACTCGGCCTCTCAACTGGTGACCAGTTCAAAATAGCCGTACGCCTGCATGGTGCGTTGGTCGTATTCAACGTTCGCAGAAACCCACCACGCGATTGCGAGGGCGATGACCAAGCCCGCACAGGCCGCCGCGAGTATCCGGTTGACACTCGCTTTCTCGATCCGCGTCCTCACAATCGGCGCACCAAATATGTAGAAATCATCTTCGATGTCGACGACATGACGCGGGCTTACAACCAACCCCATGGCGGCTCCCGCAATCAATCCGCCAACGTGAGCGCCCTGATCAACGCCGCTCCAGAACAGTCCGAACGCTATGTTGATTCCCAGCACGATCAGCAGGTTCATGATCACAGGATTGACGGCGCTTCCGAACTCCCGGCGGTTTCGTACAAGGTAGATTCCGTAAGCGCCTACGATGCCGAAAACCGCTCCGCTTGCGCCGACGCTCAGAACCGGCGAAACCAAATAACTCGCGGCAACACCGCACACGCCTGAAACGACGTAGACGCTGAGAAACGCGTACCGCCCGAACTCGCTTTCCAACCTTGGTCCGAATATCACCAGAGCAAAGGTGTTGGCAGCGAGATGCAGCCATCCCGCGTGCAAGATGACCGGCAATATCAATCGATACCAGTCACCGTTCTGGATGGCGGGCCCGTATTTTGCGCCCCATCGGTATAGATTCGTCACATCTTGCGCACCGCCACTGATCAACAGCAACACGAACATCCCCACGTTCACCGCAACTATCAGCGTCGTCACCGGGCTAGTACGGAGAACGTTGGAAATGAAGTTAGATACTTGCGAACGTCTCTGTTCTTGACCTATCATCAGACTTCGAGTGTACGGACTTTACAGATGTTTCATGCGACGTTAGGCACAAGAGGCCGCTAAGATTCTATCGTCTACGATTCTAGAAAAGTTGAAAACTCGCATCGTCTAAACGAAGATTGACAAACTGGTGATGTGCGATTACCGATCACGTTTGAAAAACATAGGAAGTGACTGACTTGCAAAGATAGTTGGACTCCTCGCAAGTTGTAAGATTAAAGTAAGCACTCTAATAAAGCCGACAGTAGGAGTGAACTTATTTGCGTGTAATTTCAACGGCTCTCGACATACGTCAAAGGCCCACGACACGAATTAGGTTGATGGAGGCATACCAATGCCAATAGAGATAGTCGAAGTAGATCTAGATGAAATGAGACGCACGGCGCTTTTGAGCCGTGCCAAGAGTCCGCAGGTTCGGGCTCTCTACGAAGCGATGTTTTCCCTGAAACCAGGCGAAGCTAAAGCCGTAATCGCGGAGCCCGGAGAAGAGATTTCCCATATTCGCAACATGATCACTCAATGTGCAACACGCGCGAACATGGATCTTCAAATTGTGGTTGATCGCGTAGCCGGACGTGTAATGTTCACCCTCAAACCGAGCCAAGCTTCATCAGATTCTGCATCGTCGATTGTGACGTCCTCTCGGACACCCGAGGAACAGGCCGCCCAGCAAGATCGACGAGACAAGATCCGCGAAGCGGCGATGGCCGTCGGCAGAGAACACCCGCAAATCAGCGCCCAGCAAGTCGTCGACTATCTGCGCGACACGGGTAACCAACTTGACTTGCCCAGACCCACGACCGCGGTAAGCGCTGTCATGCGCAACATGCCGGAATTCGAACACATCGACCGAAGTAGATTCTCCTACCGAGGTTAGTTCGGTAGCTCCAACCAACCGGCGCGGAGCACCCGCTCCGCGTCAGTTGGCTTGCAGCACGTCCAAAAGCGGCGATTCTTGGATTATTCCGCGTTCCGCGGCCAAATCGAAGAGGGTTTCTAATGCCGACCTTCCGTCGTCGCCCATGTCCACGGTGTCGGCGTTGACGTACATTCTCACGAACTTTCTGCCATCTTCCTTGTCGATGCCGCGCCCAAAATCCAATGCATAGTCCAAAGCATCATCCTCGTTTGCCCGGGCGTATTCGATTGATGATTTCAACGCGCCTGCGACTCTTTGGCACAATCCTTCACCCAACGATCGATTGACCACGTCCAATCCGAGCGGTATCGGAAGTCCGGTTTCCGAAAACCAAGTTTTACCCAGGTCGAGCAATGACCGAAAACCCCTAGATTCGAAAAGTATTTGACCTTCGTGCAACAAGATCCCAGCATCCGCGCGACCAGACTTTACCGCACCCTCAACTTCATCGAAATCCAAAAACAACGGCTCAATCTCATCACGAACGAATATCTGGAACAACATCCAAGACGTGGTGAATTCGCCGGGTACCGCAATCGTGCATCCGCCCAATCTCGAAAGTTCCAAGTCGTCGCGCACCGTGACCAATACCGGTCCGTAATTCCTACCCACAGAAGCTCCACACGACATGATCCGGTATTTTTCAGCTATTTTGGGATAGTGCGCTGCTGAGATCGCTGTAACCGGCAGGTCTCCGGATTCAGCCAGTACGTTCAGCGACTGAATGTCCGCCATGTGGTGACCCACATCGTACCCTTCGATTTCGACAAATCCCTTCGCCAAACCGTAGAACATGAACGCGTCATCGGCATCCGGGCTGTGTCCAAAAACGATTGTCTCTTTAGCAGGCAACTTCAATACCTCGATCTTCGCGATAGTTCAACGACTTCAACATGTATTGGCACCTCTCGGTCCAAAAATGGGTTTCGCCGTCGGACGCCGTAACCATCCCCGAGAGTGTGAACGTCGGAGTCTGCGTCGTTGCAAAGCCCATCCGCTTGTAGAGGTTGATCGCGCGTCCGTTGTCGACCCCGACGGAAAGCGCCACAGCACTGGATCCGTGCGCAATCGCCATCATGGTCATCTCGGCCAGTATCCGCGCTCCGATGCCGCGCGAACGCAAATCGTTGCGAACCCATAAATCTTCAACATATGGACAGGGCCGATTAATGTGTTGCTTCGGGCTTCCGGTTGGACCGTTCCACAGCAGCATTCCGTGCCCGACGGGCGTATCTTCGATCCAAGCGATCAGATACACCAAGATACCGTCGTCCTGCAAATTCAACCTTGCGCGGTGGGTAGCCGCGTTTCGTGCTGGGTTCAGCTTTGCGGCAACGGTCTCGATTTCGAAACGGCGGAGCGGTCGAACATCCAGCAGGTGCGAAACATCACCAGATAATGCTTGTCCAAACGCTAACTTGTCGACCAGTTTGGAAATCGCTTTTGTACCGGCACGAATCACGCCGTAGCCGCCGCCGGCACGGATACTTCTCGATCGAATTCCCGAACCGTCTCATAATTCGTCAATCTTTGAGCTGGACGGAAACCGGCGTCCGAAATCAACTCTCGGACCTCATCTTCTGTAGTGCGGTTGTAGAAACCCGCCGCGAGCATCACGTTCTCGTCAAACAGTGTCCCGCCGAAATCATCGGCTCCAAAGTGCAACGCGACCTGACCCGTCTTGCGACCTTCCGAGAACCAAGACGCTTGAATATGCGGAACGTTGTCCAAGAAGATGCGGCTCAACGCAATTATCCGCAGATATTGATTCGCGCCAGCCTCGGTTTCTACCTGTTTGCCCAGAGCTGTGTTTTCACGCTTGTACGACCATGGAATGAATGCTGTGAAACCGCCATCGTTCGAAGGATTGGCATCCGCAAGATCTTGCACGTCCCGGATATGCTGCAACGTTTCTACGATCTCTTCATCGGTCTCAACATGCCCGTACATCATCGTCGCTGTAGTTTTGAACCCGACTTCATGAGCCGCCTCATGGACCTCGTTCCACTGCTCCCAGGTGTCTTTCGGCGCGAACTGCGAGACGATCTGTTTGACGCGGTTGTTGAGAATCTCCGAGCCGCCGCCGGGCATCGTCCGCTGCCCCGCGTCCCAGAGGTCCTGCATGACCTCACGCGGCGACTTGCCCGAGACATCGCACATCTGCCAGATTTCAGGCGCCGACCAATAGTGCGGCATCACCTGAGGGTAAAGTCGAACCGTCTCGCGAACCATGTCCATGTAGTACTCGTACGGCAACGCATCGTTCAACCCGCCCTGCATCAATACCGTGGTGACGCCTTTCTCGGCAGCCCTGCCCACTTTGTCCATGATCTGTTCCACCGAATAGGTGTACGCCGATGGATCTGACGGATCGGTCCTGTAGAAAGCGCAGAACGAGCAATACGCGTCGCATAGATTCGTGTAGTTGAGGTTCGTGTCAATGACGTACGTGACACGATCAGGCACGTTATGGAGATTCTTCACATGGGTCGCGAGAGGGGCGAGATCCAAAAGGTATGCGTCGCGCAGAAGGTATAGGCCTTCGTCGAAGTCGATACGGTCGTTGCTTAAGACCTTGGCGCGTATCTCGTTGATCATCCGCGTGCTCTCCCGCGTGTCTATGCGTCCACCGGATATGGGATCACGTTCGGCCGCCATTCGGGCAACGTGCTCAGTCTCGACTCGAATTCGTCTATAGCGGCGATCTCAGTCTCTCCCAACTCGTATGTGAAGTTTCCGACGTACGCCGCAGCGTCTTCGGGTGACATCCCGGGTATCGATCTCTGGTTCGCAATGTCCTGCCGGTGAGACATACCGTACGAAAAAGATCGATGCAACGATTCGGCAAACCTACCAAGTTCGGGTTTCGTCGCGTTGCCTCTCGCAACCCATCTTGCGAAAACGAACGGCAAACCCGTGAATTTCTTCCACTCCCATGATAAATCGTAGGTGAACGGGGTTTCGCCAGTCCCATATACCTTCTTTAGCGCCGCATCCCCGATCAACAGCTCAGCATCGCACGCTTCTCCTGGACCGCGCAATCCCACGTTCTCAACGCCCCAATGATCCGACAACAGAATCCGTAGCAACTGCACCGATGTCGACGTGTGCCCAGTTACCGCAACGGATTTACCTGACAACTCTTCGACAGGAACTGAGCTAAACAACAGCACGCTCTTCGCATGTCCATCGACCGCCACGCCCAGAGACTCTTGTACGACCGTCGATTTCATCCTCATCACCTCGGCGATAGGCAATGGCCCGGCGTCCAGCCTCCCCTGCTGCATCTCGGCGGCCATGTTCCTAGGGGGCAATTCCACCAAATCGAACCAGTCACCTTCCAACCGGGCATAAAAAACGGCGGAATTGAGATACGGCATGTAGCCGATGCGCCAACGATTATCGAGATTTTCCGGCATCTACGTCGGTGCCGGACTCAGTCGTAGACCGTGATTTCGTTGTAAAGTGCATCGCGCTCAACCGGCACCCGGCCAGCATCCTTAATCGATGCGACCATACTGCGCCGCGCCACGCCGGCCGGCGAATCGGCGAGAGCAGCGTGGGCTATCCGTTCCTTGCCGATCGTCCCGTCCAGATCGTTTGCACCGAAATTCAGGCCGATACCCGCGGTCGCTTCGCCCAGCATCACCCAATAGGCCTTGATCGCCATCACGTTATCAAGAATCAATCTTGATGCTGCGATCATCTTCAGATCATCCATCGGAGGCGTATGCCTCGGCCGCAACTTGGTGTAGCCGACTTGGTACTCGAGCGGTATCAAAGCCAAGAAACCATCTGTTTCGTCCTGTAGTTCACGCAGGAGGATCAGATGATCAATCCTCTCCCTGAAAGTCTCAACATGCCCGTAGAGGATCGTGCAATTGCTCTTGATCCCCATTCCATGCGCTATACGGTGTATCTCCAACCACCTGTCCGCCTTCGCCTTCCCCGGCAACAATAGTTTGTGGATACGGTCCGAGAACACCTCCGCGCCGCCTCCGGGCATCGACGATAGCCCCGCTTCCTTGAATATGGCTAGCGATTCTTCCGGCGGAACCTTCCACCGGCGCCAGAAGTAATCGATCTCCGAAGCCGTGAATGCCTTTATCTGCACATCAGGCCGCGCGTTGTGAAGTTCGCGGATCATCTCCACATAAAACTCGAACGGCCACGTCGGATGATGCCCGCCCACGACGTGCAACTCGCGGATATCGTCGTCGAGGTGATCGAGCATCTGCTCCATCGTCATCTCGTATGCACCATCCGCGCCCGGCTTCTTGGCGTAGTCGCAGAATTTGCACGAAAGGACGCAAATATTGGTCGGGTTGAGGTGCCGGTTCAGCACGAAGTAGACCTTTTCGCTAGAAACCCTGCGTTTGGCAAAATCTGCCATGAGGCCTACAGCGGAGAAATCATCCGTTTCGAGGATTTTGACACCATCGTCGGCTGTAAGGCGTTGGCCGTGTTTCACCTTCTCCCAAATCGATTCGAGTTCAGGATCGGATATCAAGATGTCGGGGGCATCGATCTGGCCGTTGCCGCCGGTATCTCGTGGTGTTGATGTCGCCTTGCCGTTTGCGACTGTCGTTGCCAACGCCATATGCGGACCGCTTTCTTGAATGACGGTGAATGCGAACTCTCGCAGCTTCTATTCTCTATCATCGCGCCAATGCCCAAAACGCGCAGTTTCGATGCCGCGCTCCAAGGCTCTCGAATTCGCATCCGCCAAACGCCTCGATCAGCACGCGTTACGTTCGTTACCATCAGAATCAGACGCCTCGTTGGCCGACGCACATCTCCGAGGATTTCGGCGAATGCCTGAAACACCACAAACACAGAAGCGCATCGACGATCTGTTCGATCGATTGAACGAATTGTCATGGCATCAAATCGGATACCCGACCAACCAGTGTTTCGATTACTCGCCGCTGTATCCCCTCCTCCTCCACAGCGCAAACAACGTTGGCGACCCGTTCCACGACAGCCTCTACCGTGTCAACACACACGAATTCGAGAAGGAAGTCGTCACGACCTTCGCGAACCTGATGAGGCACTCGCCAGACGAGACGTGGGGCTACGTCACTTCTGGCGGCACCGAGGGAAACATGTACGGGCTCTATATCGCCCGTGAGATGTTCCCCGAAGCCGTCGTCTACTTCTCGCAGGACACCCACTACAGCGTCCGCAAGAACCTGCGAGTGCTCAACTACCGCAACATCATGATCCGAAGCCTGGATAACGGCGAGATTGATTACGATGATCTGCGCGAGACGATCCGCATCAACCGCCACCTCCCGGTAGTTGTGATGGCCAACATCGGAACGACGATGAAAGGCGCGGTAGACGATCTCGACAAAATCCGCGAGATCTTCGACGACCTCGCCATCTCCAGTAGCTACATCCACGCCGACGCGGCCCTCAGCGGCATGATCCTGCCCTTCGTCGATGACCCGCAACCCTATGGATTCGACGCTGGCATAGATTCGATCGCCATCAGCGGACACAAGATGATCGGATCGCCCCTTCCGAGCGGCGTCGTTCTCACCAAGAGCGACTACGTGGGGAGAGTGGCCAGATCTATCGAGTATGTCGGCGCGATGGACACCACGCTTTCAGGATCTCGCAGCGCGATGACGCCCTTGATGCTCTGGTACGCATTTGAGCAACACGGTCTGGAGGGCTTCCGCGGAATCGTCCACGAAGCACTGGAAGTCGCGCAGTACGCCGTTGACAGGTTCAACGAACACGGCATCCCCGCTTGGCGCAACAAAAACTCCATCACCGTCGTCTTCCCACGTCCTGCCGACACGGTCGTTAACAAGTGGCAGATGGCGCCCTACGAGAACGTCGCCCACATCATCACTGTGCCCAATGCAACCCGCGAAAAGATTGACGCTGCGGTTGCGGACTGCGTCGCGAACCCCCGCACCACAGACTGACACAAGGAGACCAGCTACCTCGTGAAGCAAATCACAATCAACGTAGAAAACGAAGTCGGCGTCATCGCCGGCGTAACAAGCGTCCTATCCAAAAACGGCATCAACATCCTAAGTCTCAGCACGGAAGTGATGGAAGACTCAGGCGTGATATTCGTCACCACTGAGGATGAAGATCACGACAAGGCGCTTTGGTGGTTGGCGGATGCCGGTTACAAAGCGATGACCGACGAGACGCTGGTGATAACGATGCCCGACGAGCCGGGAGCCCTAGCCAAAGTTGCCGAGAGATTCCGAGACCATGACATCAACATCCAAAGCCTCCACATCATAAACCGAGCCCACGGCCACACCACAGTTTCCCTCAGCACCGACAACCAAGACAAAGCGCGCCAGCTAGTCAAGGATCAGCTGGTCAAAACGTCAGCCCGATAGCGGAGACCACTCGCTTGGCACACCCAATCAAGGGACGCCATTCACTATTGCCAGAAACGTACCGCCGCCACGATGATACCGGTAGCGATTCCGACAACGGTGATGTTGATTAGCAGTATCTGAAACGCCAAGCGTTCAAGGTCACCCTTAGTCGCCAACTGCTTGAGTTGTGTGTGGATTTCCATCTCGAAGATTGTCGTCCGACTATCTACGTCGCTGAATGTCGCCATGGCCGTTCCAGTCTGATAACACGTCTTTAAACTTCAACTTACACCGTAACATATCTATACTGCGTTCCGTGCCATCTGCAGATGGCGCTACCGCCAGTTGCATCGACCGTCAGTAAGGCTCACGCCAATGTCGGAATTAACCAACCACCTTCAATCCCAATACTCCCCCCACCGCCGATCCACTAGCCGCACAATATCCGGATCCATCTCCAACGGCTTCTGATACCCCGGCTTCCAAGTCGCATCGATCCCCATCACCCCGCTGTAAACGGGCGTTATTCCGACGAAGCGCTGCTCGGTGAAAACGACGTCCAGCGCGCAATCGAAACGTGTGAAGATGCCCCAGATCAACTCAACATCGTCCTCGATATCGACATCGTCCGAAACCAGCACTATCGCTTTCAGCGACTTCGCACGCGGATCGTTCACAGCGCGTTCCAACAGTGCCCGTTGCTCCGAGTAGCCGCTCTTCACCTGTGCCACCAAGATGTTGTCGCAGATAAACCGATGTTTAGAAATCGCCGACGATAGGGTCGTCGGGTCGAAGCGCAGTTGAGAGCCGTCGATGCGTTCCGGTTCGTGACCGTAGCCAGTTGCGTCCAGCACCATCTTCGAACCGTGCTGGAACGCGTCACCCGTGAAGTCCAACGTGTCCTGCGCCGTTCGCGCTAGCAATCGAAAATCAGTCTCAACTCGGAAGTTGCGCGATATCGCCCGCGCGACGGATGTGATGTCTGACGGATCGGTCTGTGCGTCGACTAAGACCATTACCTTCGTGAGCGACAGCTGTCCCTCGCCCAAAATGCCGAACGCCGTCTTCATCTGCTCCCGGGAGTAGCGACTATCGACCGACACCACGAGCAGGTTGTGGAAACCCGATTCGTAGTATGACCACATGTCGCGCACTTCCTTGCGCATCAACCGGATCAACGGCTTAGTCGCAAGCTGAGCGGCGTCTCCTAAAGCGCGGTCCTCCTGCGGTGGTTTACCGACAACCGTGGCGGGATAAACCGGATTGCGCTTCCGAGTGATCGCCTTCACTCGGAAGACAGGAAAATCCGCGGCGCCGGAATAGTGTCCGAAGTGATCCCCGAATGGACCTTCCAAACGCCTCTCGCCCGGTTGAAGCCGCCCTTCAATCACGAACTCGGCGTGAGACGGAACTCGGACATCTACCGTCTTCGCCTTAGTCATCGGCGTGGTACGGCCGCGCATCACCCCCGCAAAACCGGCTTCGTCGATACCTTCAGGCAGCGGAATGATCGCCGAGAGCATCAACGCCGGGTCTCCACCAAGCGCCACCGCAATGTCCAGCGGCTGCGACTCCCGTTCGGCATCTACGTGATGGAACGCGCCGCCCTTCTGTATCTGCATGTGCATACCGGTCGTCGACTTGTCGTACACCTGCATCCGATACATACCCATGTTGTGTGCTCCCGTTGCCGGATCCCGAGTCCTGACCAAAGGCAACGTGATGAAGCGACCACCATCCTCCGGCCAGCACTTCAGGATCGGCATCTGCGACAGATCGGGCGATGTCTCGACAACCTGCTGTGCCCTCACACTCAACGAGCGTCCGGGACGAACATTTAGCAGATTGAGCGCTGAACCCCGGTTTCTCCATATCGAGGATAGAGATGGCGGGTTCACATCTTCCAAAAAGTTGATGAGGCTCTCACCGATCTCTTCAGGATGCCTCCCCAGTCCGATCTCGATCCGTTCCATGGTGCCGAGCAGATTCACCACCAAGGGGTAAGTAGCACCCGCGACGTTCTCGAACAAGACTCCCGGACCACCCTCTCGAACCAGACGCGTGGCAATCTCGGTGACCTCCAACTCGGCATCGACTGGAACTGACACCCGTTTCAGCAGACCGCGCGCTTCGAGAACGCGCATGAATGACTGCATGTCGGTGAAAGCCAAGCCGCCAGCCCCTATCTTCCGCCCCAGACCTGGAGCAGATCACTCTCCAAACCCAAGTGATAAAGGATGCGACCAGCGATCATATCGATCAAGTCCTGGATCGTCTCAGGGTTGTGATAGAAACCCGGGGACGCTGGCAACACGATCGCTCCCGCTTCCGTCACGGCGACCATGTTGCGGAGGTGGATCAAACTCAACGGCGTCTCCCGCGTCATCAAAACCAACCGCCGACGTTCCTTCAACGTCACATCCGCGGCGCGCTCCAAAAGGCTCTGCGACATCCCGTTTGCGATGCGCGCCAACGTGCCGCCGCTGCACGGCGCAACGAGCATTCCGTCGACATGGCACGAACCGCTGGCGATGTCAGCCGCAACATTCGCCGCATGATGCCATTGGAAGCCGTCACGATTCGCCATGTCGTAATCCAGCCACCGAGAGAGTTCGCCGAAATCGGCACCACCTTCTCCCATGAGTTTGACCCCCTCTTCCACCTCCAGAACTTTCGCGCCAGACTGAGTCACCACCAAATCCACCTCATGGCCGCTGTTGACGAGCACCTGCAACACTCGCTTTACATACGGAGCGCCGCTCGCGCCCGAAATGCCTACGATGTAACGCGCCATCTGGTTAACCGATCAGCAACTCGTCGAGTACGACGAACAATGCGAACACCACAGCAATGATGCCGTTCATCGTGAAGAACGCCATGTTCAGCTTCGAAAGGTCGTCCTCCTTCACGATCGAATGTTCGTAAGCGAACAGTATTCCCACACCTAAGATCCCTAACGCCGCCAAGATTCCACCTCCTCCAACCAAGACCGTAAAGACTAGGAACATGAGGGTTATTAAATGCAACGCCTTGGCGATATTCAAAGACCTCTTGACCCCGAATCGCGCCGGGATCGAGTGGAGCCCGTTGGCGCGGTCGAATTCGATATCCGCAATCGCGTACAACACGTCGAAACCAGAAACCCACATCAGAGCGGCGATGCCCAGCAGCACGAATTCAATCGGCATCGTCCCGGTCATAGCAATCGAAACGGCTGGCGGAACGATCACATAAACCGTTCCGATTCCGAAATGAGCCAACCACGTGAATCGCTTCAGATACGGGTACGTGAAAGCCACGACGATCGGTATCGGCGACAGCAGCAGTGCCAGCGGGTCCAACTGCCACGCCGCGACGACGAACACAATCGCGGAAACGATCATGTAGCCGATCACTTCCGGCTTGCCGATAATGCCGCGGGCCAACGCGCGATCCGCCGTGCGCGGATTGCGACGATCAATCTCCGCGTCCAAGACCCGGTTCGCCGCCATCGCAAACGTCCGCAATGTCACCATCGCCACGATCACCCATCCGAATGCGATCCAATCCGGCCAACCCCCGGCGACCATGAACGCAGCAGCGATCGCAAACGGAAGCGCAAAAACAGAGTGTTCGAACTTGATCGTTTCGAGGAATATCTGGAGACGACGGAGCGGGTTCAATCCCGCATCAGAACCGCCGCCGCGATTGGCGTCGATGCTCAACGAATGCCTGACGTTAAGGGTGTGCGGCTGGGCTTGCCACCGATTCTAACGGCTGGACATCACGAACTCCGAGGTCGGCGACACCTTGTGACATCTCCAACACATATTAAACACATATGTAGTATTATCGGTTGTTGATAAGTATCCGAGCGATTCAAGTTTTGAGGCGATGGAATTGACATCACTTTCCCGAAGCACCGAGTACGAAAAAGACAGAAACGGTCGAGAATCGATATGGACTTTCCCTCGACATTGGCGAGTCCGGTTCTTCGTCATCTTCTACGGCTTGGTGATCGGCACAACCGCATGGGGAACTTATGAGACAATTGTTGCAATCCACCCGAATGGACTTAACTACCGCAGTTTCATCGTCGTCTACGTCGAGTCGATCGCAGGTTCGGTGGTAACATCGATGTTGATAATCGATTTAATGAGGAGCATCACGATGCTGTCAAACGCTATTGAAGACTGGTTGATCGAAAAACGAAAGAAACGGGAAGCCAAATGGCGCGCTTGGGAAGAGGAACAGCGCGCCCTTGAGCAGAAACGGCTAGCGCGAGAAGAAAAAGTGCGTGCCGAGGCCATCGAATACGGCAAATTGGTCGCCACTTGTGAAGCGCGAGGCGAAGATCCGCCTCCACCGCCATGGGCGTCTAACCAGAACTAGTTGTCTTCAGCCCGGTCTCGAGGACTGGGAAATCCATCATCCAGCACTCATTTGCGCCGTCCAAACTCACGCTCCAACGCCTCCCCGGTCAGCAGCAACATTGTCGGCCTTCCATGTGGACACGACTGCGGATGCTCACATTCCTGAAGTAACCGGACGATCTCCTCGCAGCTCTCCTGCGTCAGGGCATCGCCAGCCCTAACCGCGGCGTGACACGCCATGGTAGCCAACAACCGCTCCGACCAAGGCATCGAAGCACCGTTGCTGCCACCGCCTACCGGTTGATTTACTTCGTCCAATACCCTCAGGAACGCTTTTTCGGCACCATTCGCATCTCCGGCGGCACGTTCCACCAAGATCTGAGGGATGGCGCGAATCAGAATTGAGTCACCTCCGAATGGCTCAATGTCCCAACCCGCATCGGCGAACCAATTGGCACCTTCGCTGTAGATCACCTGCCGTTGAGGCGACAATTCGACCGTTTGCGGAGCCAGGAGCAACTGCGAATCAACTGACTGCGCAACATGCCGTGCCTTGATCGCCTCAAACTTGACTCGCTCGTGGGCAGCGTGCTGGTCGATCAGGAAGACTCCGCTCGCGTCCTCGGCGACGATATACGTCAATTGCGCCTGACCCAGTACCCGCAGTCCGGGCAATACATCGCGGTGACGCCGAGATGACACGCTATTCGATCGCCCATCCGGGTCGCCGTCCCGGGTCGCACGTTGACCAGACCTTTCGACAGTACCTGGAGCGGGCCTGCCAGTCTTTCCCTGAGATGCCGCCGATTCGTCTGAGCTTGCCGACGAATCTCTGCGCAGATTCTCAACCGGCGCGGGCGAGTCAGCACTCCTCCGCATCGCAAACGCGCCTTCTAGTGAAGTCGTCAATGAGGACGCGATCCGAGAATCCGAGAATTGCCGCACAGGTGCACGCGTACCGAGCGTTTCTTTAACCGCCGTCTCGATAACTGAGAACATCAACCCTTCGCGCCGGAACCTTACCTCCGTCTTCTGAGGATGCACGTTTACATCGACATCCTCGAGTGGCGCGGTAGCTTTGATCAACGCCATCGGGAATCTCTTGTCCGGCAGGAAACCGTGGTAGCCTCGCTCAATCGCATAGGTCAATCGATACGAGTTAACCAACCTGCCATTGACGGCTACCGTGATGTGCGATCGTCTTCCGTAATTCAACACCGGCAACCCGATTGCCCCCCCCGCGCTGAACGCCGCGCCGGGATCGGGTTGAAGATTGACTAGGTTCGCCAAATCCTTGACGCGGTAAACCGCTGCTAGGGCCGCTGCATCGTCGAAATCTCCCGGCGTGTTCACTCGAACGGCACCGTCGACGGTCAGTCGAAACTTCACATCGCTGCGGATCAACGCCATCTGACCGACAAGCGTCGCAACGCGAGCTGCTTCAGCTGACGGGCTGCTAAGGAATTTCAACCGAGCCGGCACATTCCGAAACAGTTGCCGCACGGTCACCGAGGTTCCAACCGGTGCACCAGCGGCGAGAACTTGCGCCTCAGAACCGAAAGTGACATTGCACTCAGCACCGCTATCCGACTCGACATGCCTCGAAACCGCCGTCACATCAGCCACCGCAGCTATCGACGGCAACGCTTCCCCCCTAAAACCCAGCGTAGGAATAGCCACCAAGTCGCTCGATTCATCCACCTTGCTAGTGGCGAACCGCTCGAAAGCAAGCCCCAACTCGTCTGCGCGTATCCCGTGCCCATCATCCACAACACGTATCAAACTCCTCCCGCCGCCCTGAAGTTCGACATCGATCCTACTCGCGCCAGCATCCAGAGAATTCTCGATCAACTCCTTCACAACCGAAGCCGGCCGCTCAACCACCTCGCCAGCCGCGACTCGCGACGCTAGAGCGTCTGGCATCACTTTGATAGGCATTAGATTTTTCTAGCGGTCATTCGTACGCGGCTTCATCCAACACTTTTAGGTTAATGTGCGGAACAATCGAACCTAATGTCACAGGCGTCGGATGAACGGTGCGAAAACCCACGTCGCGATAACGCTCACCGCCAACACAATCCCCGCAATTGCGAATGCCACTTGAATGCTCGTCCGCTCAGCCAAGATGCCCAGCGGTATCGCGCCTATCGGACGCAATCCGAAGTTCAGCATGTAGATACCCATAACCCTTCCTCTATGCTCCGCATCCGTTTGTTCCAACAGTAACCCTGAGTTCAACGCCCGCCGTCCCGAATCTCCGATCCCAAGCACCAGCATGGCGAAAATCGCTATCAAAAAGACTGTGACGTACGTCGAGACGAGAATCGCAACCGCCGACAATCCACTCGCAACCAACAGGACCACTCCGCGTTTCATGTTCTCGGTCATTCCGGCCATGAACAACGAACCGAGCAGCGCGCCGACGCCGATCATGCTCATCAATATGCCCAATTGAGTCGGGCCACCCCCGAATATCAGATCAACTTGAGCCGGCATCAACTGTCGGAACGATTGCGACGTCATGGTCGTCGCCAACGTCAGCAGTAACAACACAAAAATAGTTGGATTGCCATACGAGTATTTGAGCCCGTCCCAAATGGAACTGAACATATTTTCTCGCTTGCGCCTATCAACCGGTACGCCCTCCACCTTGACGGTTGTCATCAGCAGGAACGCCACAAACATTAAGGCTGCCATCACGAAATACGTAGTCGCAGGGCCGAATGCCGAATATGCCAAGCCGCCGAGCCCAGGTCCAGAGAGAGTCATCAACGCCATCCCAGAAGCGTTAAGCGCGATTGCGTTTGTGATATCCCGCTCTCCGACCAGTTGAGGAATAATCGCCTGACGCGCCGGCATCAAGAACGACCAGCAAAAGCCTTGAGTCAGTGCTGCACCGAACAGAATCCAAATATTCACCATTTCCGTGACTATCGAAATGCCGACGATCCCCGCGACCAAGCTGACTACGAGTTGCGAATATTGGATCATTCGTCGTCGGTTCCAGCGATCGGCGAGCGTACCACCGAAAAGCGAGAACAACAAGATCGGCGGCGCGAATCCCGAACTAACCAGCGCCACCAAGAACACGTCGCCCGTCAATTCCCACGCCAACTGACCCCGTGCCAGCATCTGCATGTTGATGCCAGCCATGAGGAATATCAGGCTGAACCAGAAACGGCGAAACTCCGGGTTTGACAGTGACTGAAATGTGCGGCGAGTGTATCTGCGACCACTCAACCTCGCACTGGTGACCGGCGACCTCAATTTATAGGTTTCTGATCCGCGGCGTCAAAACCCAAGTCAGCAACACGGCAACCGCGAGGATGACCCCAGCTACCGCAAACGCCACACGGATATCCGTCTGTTCGGCCAATATGCCTAAAGGTATCGCCCCGATCGGCGTCAACCCAAAGTTCAGCATGTAGATGCCCATCACGCGCCCGCGGTGCTCCTCATCCGCCTGCTCCATCAACATCGACGCATTCAACGAACGACGGCCAGCATCGCCCAATCCCAACACGGCCATGGCGAACATTGCGATGACGAAAAACGCCACGAACGTAGATACCAAAATCGCCGCCGCGGACAACCCTGTGCACGCCAGCAACACGACGCCGCGTCTGACATTCTCGGTGAGCCCGGCGATAAAGAGCGATCCCAGCAACGCACCGACGCCGATCATGCTCATCAATATGCCCAACTGCCTCGGACCGCCTCCAAAAATCAAGTCGACCTGCGCCGGCATCAAAGAGCGGAACGACATCGACGTCATTGTCGTGGCTAGCAGAAGCAGGAAGAGGATCAAGATCGTCCTGTTGCGAGCGGAGTATTTCAATCCGTCCCACACATCATTCAAGACCTTCTCGCGATGCTTGCTCGGACCAGCCTCACTCGTCACCTTGACGCTGGTCATCATCAGGAACGCAACCAGCATCAAGCCGGTGATGATGAAATAGGTGTTGGCAGCTCCGAGCCAACCGTACGCCAGACCTCCCAAGCCGGGTCCCGACAACGTCATCAACGCCATTCCTGAAGCACTCAAAGCGATCGCGTTCGTGATCTCGTTCTTGCTGACCAGCTGCGGAATGACAGCCTGTCGCGCCGGCATCAAGAACGACCACCCCATCCCTTGGGCGAACCCCGCAAGCATCAGGATCCAGATCGAAATCACCCCGGTGTGGATGGCGATACCCACCAAACCGGCGATGCACATAATCGCCAACTGGCTGTACTGGATCATCTTCTTCCGGTTCCAGCGGTCGGCAAACGTGCCGCCGAACACCGAAAAGATCAAGATCGGAGGAGCGAACGCCGAACCCACCAGAGCCAGCATGAACGTATCGCTCGTCAGGTCCCAAGCAACCTGCGCACGCGCCATCATCTGCATGTTCACGCCAGCCATCAAGACGATCAAGCTGACCCAGAAACGACGGTACTCAGGGTTGCTGAGAGATTGGAATGTTCTACGCGCGACGCTACGCCCGCGCAATCTCATGCGGGTCGAAACAGCGTGGGGTCTGAGATGACGAACTGTAGGCTTATGCGCTTTTAATGCCATGCAAAACTTCGCCGAACATCTAGCGAAGTTTACACCACCGCCATGACCAGCCCCTTTCGCCCTGCGAAAGGCGCGCGAACGAGCGAAGCGATGTAAGCGGGGTATGCCCAGGGATGCGCGGAGCGTCCCTAATTCAAATTCCTCACCGATTTGCTGACCGCGATGAAGAATATCCCTGCTACCAACAAGGCGATGGCCATGCCAATTACCGTCTCTTGAACGCCTACATTATTGACCAACCAACCCACTGGTACCGCAGCGATCGGTATCAGCCCGTAGGTCATCATCGTCAGGCTCGTCATCCGCGCGCGGTATCTCGGGTTGGCGTGTTCAACAACCAATGCCTGACCCAACGCCCAACGGATCGATTCGCCAAAACCGACTCCTATGAAGAAGATCATGCCGATCCAGTACCACGGCAAGGCGCCGATGACGAAGATCGATATCGCCGAAATGACAGGCGACAACAAGATGACCCATCCGCGATGTTGACCGGCGCGGAGGCTCGCGACCCCCATCGAAGCCGCAATCCCACCGAAACCTGCCATCGTCGCTATCCATCCGACCTCGCTCGGTTCGGAGCCGTAAAGGTCCTTCGCAAAAACCGGCACCAGCATCCTGAACGGCATCGACAGCATCGCAATGATCACCGACTGGATGAGAAGCACCCGCACAAGCCGGTTGCGAGCCGCGTAGATGATCCCTCGCTTGATATTGAGAAGCGGTGATTCCTTCTCCTTCGTCTGGCGCTCATCCGGGTACATCTTCGGCAACAGTGTCGTGAAACCCATCGCCAAGAACATCATCACCGTGACCACGAAGTAGACACCTTCGGGCTGGATCATCTCGTAGAGCACCCCGCCCACAGCAGGTGCGGCAATGCTCATCATCGTCATGGCGGTCGCGTTGAGCGCCATCGCGTTCCCGATCAGTTGCTTCGGCACCAGTTGTGACATCGCAGCCGTCCGTGCCGGAATCTGCAACGCGAACACGCATCCCTGCAACGTCGATACGATCATCAAATGCCACCACTCGATGACGTTGGTCAAAATCAGGAAACCTACTGTCACGGCGAAACAGGCGTTGGCGAACTGGGAGAGCTGGATCAACCTCCTGCGTTCCATACGGTCGCCCAGAACGCCGCCGAACAACGACATGATCAACAGCCCTGGTGCCCAACCGATCGAGACCAACGCAGTCTTCTGAGCGTCGCCTGTCAGGTCGTAGATCAGAATGCCCCGTGCCAGCATCAACATGTTGAAACCGCCCATCGACAGGAACATGCTGATCCACATCATCCGATAATCTCGGTGCCCGAGCGACTCGAACGTGCGAGAAAGCCACCCCGTTTTCGCCACTGAAGGCGTTGCGGGGGTAGGTGTGGTGTGATCGGCGGGTGCCGGCTGGGTGATCGTCTCGGCGCTGGAAGGCGATAGCCTAGTCGTACCGTCGGGAGTATCCGTGGTAGCCAAGTGAGTTTTGCTTTGGTTTAAATGCCGAGATATGGGTTGAAGCAGATGTGAAACAGTATATTTCACCGCGCTTTAGAATCGATGCATGAATCTTTGCAATTCGACAGGGAGCAACAATGTCTCTAAGCCCGTTGCCGGAACCGACAATCGCTGACGTCTATGACGCAAGGCGCAAGATATCCGGCTACGTCCACCGCACCCCGTTACGTCGCGTCCCGATCCTCTGCGACATGCTCGACGCCGATGTCTGGGTCAAACACGAGAACATGCAGCTGCTCGGAGCGTTCAAAGTCCGAGGAGGCATCAACCTCGTCTCCCGAACTACTCCAGAAGAACGCGCCCTCGGGTTCGTCACCGCCAGCTCCGGCAATCACGGACAATCAATCGCCTACGCCGCCCAGCAATTCGGGGCGAAATGCACAGTCTTCGTGCCCGTCGGAGCAAACCCCGCCAAAGTTGCATCGATGCGCAGCATGGGCGCTAACGTCGTGGAACACGGGCCGATCTTCGACGATGCCCGCATCTACTCCGAGATCTACGCCCGCGAAGAAGGTATGCGCTACATCCACGCCGCCAACGAACCTTACCTAGTCGCCGGCGTCGGTACCTACAGCCTCGAAATCCACGAAGACCTCGACGACATCGACTACATCATCGTTCCCGTAGGCGCGGGCAGCGGAGCATGCGGCGCAAGCGTCGTTTCGCGTTCACTCTCTCCGAAAACCAAAGTCATCGGCGTTCAGTCCGAAGCGGCACCATCGGTCTATCTGTCGTGGGAGAAGAAAGAAGGCCCAACCGTCGACGCCAAGATGCAAACCGCCGCCGAAGGTCTCGCCACCGGATCATCCTACGACTACCCCGTCGGCATGTTGAGAAAATACCTCCACGACTTCATCCTCGTATCGGAAGAAGACATCCAACAGGCAATCGTCGACATGATCGCCGCCACCCGATCCCTCGTCGAACACGCCGGAGCCACTCCGCTAGCAGCCGCCGAAAAGATCTGCCACCGCATCAAAGGCAAACGAGTAGTCCTAATAGCCAGCGGCGCAAACATCACAGTAGAGCAGCTGAAAACTGTTTTGGCAGTGTGAATATATCAAGTTGCCGCGGCCGTCGCCAACAGCGGTTTTGTGTCGCTGACGTCGGCTGTGGAACGTGCGAAGTCGAGGTCTTACATCCGCTGTGGGTTGAGCCAAAATTCAGGAGTGGTTTACTGCCACACCTGCGACGGTTCATTTCAGCATCAGCTTAGCGCCATTAACTGTGTCGTCTGTCGCCGGCCTCGCGCTAGCCGCAAACAAGCTCTGGGGTGAGAAATGCGTCAATAGACCGACCGATAGACAAAAAACCGAAGTGTTCGAGATCGTGTCTGCGCGTTGTAAGCGAGTTTTAGTGGATGTCTGAAAACTCCAGTTCAATATTCTCTGCCACAAAGTTTTCATATAAAGCCGATTCTCTGATATGTTACTCTTTGCTGACGCGACCCATTGTCAGTAAGAACGTTCTAATTAAGGACATTCGAATATGCGAGTCGAAGAAATCACGTCTAGCCTCAAGCAACGCGGCGCCATCTGGCAGGCGGCCGGATTCGCAGTCGTCGGCACTGCGTCGGTGGCAGCGTTGTCGGTATACTCGGATTCAGACCACTGGATCGTCGGGACGTACCAGTTAGCCGCGACGCAGATCAACTGGGCGTACTTCGGGATCATCGCCCTATCGATCGAAGGAGTCAGAATAGTGTTCGAGAAAGCGACCGAAATTCGCCGTAGATACGCCGCGAAAGCCGACGCCAAAGCAATGGAAAAAGGTCTGGTCAAAGGGCGCGAAGAAGGCGAACGCGAGGCCTTGGCGCGTGTCAGGTCTGAAATGCTCAAGCGCGGCTTCAAACTCACCAAAGAGGACGAAGACGCCCTCTTCAACCCCAACGGGCACTCCAAGTAGTTGGGCAGGTTCGAAGTTTTGCACCTACGCGAGCCCCTCTCAATCTCCCCCAACCCTAGTAAGAGTAAAGGAGAATGGCGGCAACGCGGAGGTTCAACACTCGCTTTGATCGAGCGCGACTAGGTTCGAGGTTTAGGATCCGATTGGAGACGCTTGGCGACTCGTCTCCCTCAACCCCAAATCAGAAACTGAATCAGTTTTTAGCGGCCGTATCCACCAGTGGTTCGATGTCGCTGATGTCGGTTGTGGAACGTGCGAGGTCGAGGTCATACATCCGCTGTAGCTTGAGCCAGAATTCTGGATTGGTTCCAAGAGCGCGTCCGATGCGCAGCGCGCTGTCCGCGGTGATCGACCGACGCCGATTTACGATGTCGTGCACACGCACTGGCGGCACTCCTATCGTCTTTGCAAGTCGGTACTGAGTTACGCCGAGCTCCTCCATGATTTCCGCCAGATGCTCGCCAGGGTGAATGGGTTCAGGATAGGTCATTGGAGTATTCCTCTAGTGATAGTCGACGATTTAGATCTCCATCGCGCCTTCATCTGTCCAAATGAAACATACTCGCCACTGGACGTTGATTCGTATGCTGTGCTGACCGGCGCGGTTACCGCGCAGCGCTTCGAGTCGGTGCGACGGTGGTACACGCAGGTCTGAGAGGGCTCTGTTGCTGCCACCAGTCTCTGCAATCGCATTCGCGCCCGGCGCTGGATGTCAGGCGGTAGTCGTGGACCCGTCTACCCCCCCTTCAATTCCCCATTGAGCATCAAGGGGAGGAAATTCTTTGCACTCGTTGGGCATCAAAGACGATGAGGTGCAAAGGCACCTAACCCGAGCCGCCGATCCCCGCAATATCCTCGTCGATCTTCTTGAGCCGCAAGTAGTCTTCGCGGTAGAGGCAGTAAGCCCGCTCGACGTATAGTTGAGCCAACTCTGATGCTCTTGGCGCGGTCGATGTTGCCGCCGCCACGATCTTGGAGACCTCGCGATTGGCGGGCAAGTAACGTCCGATCGCCCGAATCTTGGCTTCCGTCTCCAACGCCGTTGAGCGATCGCCGCCTTCGACCGAGTAACGCATCCTGCCCAACTGCTGCGAGAGCTCGGTCAACAGGTCCGCTTCATCCATCCCGCCATACATGAGGTCGTAGACCTCGCCATCGAACTCATCGACCCCTTCGAACACAAGCTCATCTTCGGCGTGCTGAACATCCTCGGGATGCGCTTCAGAGTACAGTCTGCCGTACTCCCCGCTCGCTTCATTCACGCGCTCCATCATCTCGAACGCATCGCTAAACGCAATCGTCCCCGCATAGACCAGATCGTCGCCACGTATCCTCGCGATACGTTGAGCTTCATCCACGCTGTCGAACGGTTCCGGCGCCGGAGGGAAGGCGAACGACGAAATCACGTTCGCCGACATCTCAGCGACTTGGCCGGCGAGGAATGGAGGCATGTATTTGCCGATGTCCAACGGCACCGGCAGTATGACGATGTAGGTGACACCGATCGAAGCATGATCGTTCGAGTCGCGGAAGTAGACGAGCGCATGTCCGCAGGGATTCTCAGCGTCTCCTCTTTCGAATTCGAGTTGCATCGATAGGGTGGTTTTGTTCGCACTACTGGCGTGTGCGCTCTGATTGGAAGCGGTCTGCATTGCCTAACGGCACATATATGAGAAAATGATAACCGCTGTAAGGCGATTAGATTCTTCGCTGTCAGCCCCGTTCCGACTTAGCAAGGCAGCCACGTGTACAAACGATTGCTCCGTCCGCTGCTCTTTTCCATGGATGAAGAGCAGAGTCATTCGATATCCGAGTATGCGTTGCGCGTTCCGTATATCTGGAAAGGATTGGGCGCGACATCGAGGGTTGGTGATCCGGCGCTTTCGACTACGATCGCGGGCTTAGACGTGCCGTCTCCTGTGGGGTTGGCCGCGGGATACGACAAGAACTGTCGCGTTCTCAAGTCTTTAATAGATCTTGGATTTGGTTTTGTAACCGGTGGGACTGTCACCCTAGCAGAACGGACCGGAAATCCTCCCAGGCGCATGGTGCGTTTACCGGCATCTGAAGCGTTGCTAAACTCGTTGGGTTTCCCCGGCGACGGTCTCGCACGGGTCCGTCCTCGTTTGGAGCGCTTGGGCAACCAACGTTCGAGGGTATTGGTAAGTATCTCGGGATCGATTGAGGACGAGATAGCTGAGTGTTTCCGCAGAGTCGCTCCCCTAGTCGCAGGGATTGAACTAAACATCTCAAGTCCCAACACTGTAGGTCTCCGCGTCTTTCACGACCCGGCACGTTTGCGGATGCTGGTGGAGTTGCTACTGGAGTCGCGTCCGAATTCAAAGCCTTTGCTGGTGAAACTACCGCCATGGACCACCGAACCGGACGAACGGCGCGGCGCGCTAGCACTCGCCGAAACCGCGATCAGCGCAGGTGCAAACGGACTCGTCATCGCCAACACTGTACCGGTCGAAGATGGCCGGCTCTCGGTTGGCAAGGGCGGACTCAGCGGTGCACCGTTGTTGGACAATACCGAACGCATGACCGCCGAAATCGCCGCGCTCGTGGGGAAAAACGCGAGCGTCGTTTCCTGCGGTGGGATATCGAAACCTGAGCACGTATGGAGAATGATCGCCGCGGGTGCATCTGGAGTCCAGCTATACACCTCGATGGTTTACGAAGGTCCCGCTTTACCCGCGAAATTGAACAACGGAATTTTGGAACTCATGGACACGGTGGGAATCAAATCCGTAGGAGACATCTCCGGGCCGCCACCATATTAGAGGCCGGGGTTTTGCGTCAGCGGTTGGCCAAAGCCAAGACTTCTTGTCGGTACGGCATCGCGGATTGGGTACCTGGTCGCGAAACACAAAGCGCTCCGGCCGCCATAGCAAGCCTGATTGCGCGCTCAAGTTCATTTCCCTCGCACAGCGCTCGCCCCAATACGCCGGCAAACGCATCGCCTGCGGCGACCGTCGCCACGGCATCGACTTTGAATGGGGCTAAGTGGCCAGTCAGTTCGTCAGAGTTTACGAACACGCCCTGCTCCGCCATCGTGACGATCACGCAACTGCACGCGTAGGTCTCGCGTATGCGACGTGCGGCATTTTCCGCCGTCTCGACATCTCTGACCTCAATCCCAGACAACGCTTCGGCTTCCCACGCGTTCGGCGTCAGGATATCTGCTGCACCGTAAAAACCTTCTGGTACGTCCTCGACGGGGATCGCAGGCGCAGGATCTAGAACTACTGGCACTCCACTACCGCGCGCAGCTTTCATCGCCGCAAAACTGCAATCCAGCGGAATCTCCTGTTGAACCAGCAATACACCCGCTCCGTCCAAAGCATCAATCGCGACTTCCGACTCAACCTCACTACACTTTCCGTTGCCGCCGTATATCGCGTGAACGAAATTCTCGCCGGTCGGATCGATGAAGATTATCGCCACTCCGGTCTCAATATCGAGGTCCGTCGTCACGGACCCCATATCGACGCCCTGCTCCGTCATGAATTGCCGCAACTCGTTTCCAAACCCATCATCACCAATCCTGCCAATCATCTTCACCGCGCCGCCAGTGTCTCCGGCGAAACGCGCTGCCGCGACCGATTGATTGCCAGCTTTACCGCCGCCTGACGTGTAGAGGCGGTCGCATACGAATGTCTCTCCCGCCCGCGCCAAACGCTCGGTCTCCACGATCAGGTCCATGTTGATGGCACCCAGCAGCAGAGTCGTCTTTTCGTCAGTGGCTTGTATGCTGTTAGCGGTCATGTTTTCAGATATTGGGATCGGCGATTGGGTAATGGTACTCGTGCGTTACGCGCACGGAGTCGCCGCCATCGCGTGGGTCGGCGGGAGCATATTCCACGCCCTGATTCTGCGACCATTGACCGTTGCGGAACCCTACAGGATGAAATCCGCGATGTCCGTGATCGCACCAGCATACCGCGAAATTATCGACATCGCGGTCGTCACCCTCATCGTGTCCGGGCTGATACTGATGTTCTCGCGCATCCAAGGAAACGAGGCGACGGTGTCATGGGCCATCGTGCTAGGCATCAAGATCGCACTCGCGATGTGGATGTTCTACATCGTCTGGCGACGGCGTCGAATGACGGCAAGCCAAATGATCGACGAAGGCATCGCATCCAAACTGCTCGGATACAACGCCATTCTCGCCCTCGGCCTCATCGTCTTCCTCCTAGCCAACGTCCTACGGGAGTTGGTGGAAGCGTCGCTGAAGTAAACGGGCGGCACAATAGCCCGTAAGGCGACGATGCGGTCAATCTGCCAAGTTCTCGGTTACGAGAAAAACCGCAAGTAGAACGAATGAAAGCGCGAACGTTGTTCCGATCACCAACCAGAACATCCACCACATCAATTCCGACTTTAGGTTAGCGATGTCTGACTTTGTTGGGAGGTGTTCTAGCGCTTCCTTGATATAGCTGACTTCCTGTTCGACGCGGGTTAACCGCTCTTCCATCCTTGCCATCTCAAAATCTCCTCGAAATGAGCTAGTAAATCATCGACGACGCTTGCAAAATGACCTGCTGTCGAAACGCAGCATCAAAGCGGCGGCGGCTAATCGAAAATCGTTTGCGTCGCAACCAAAAGCGTACCGAACGCCGCCAACAAACCGATTAGCATCCCGAACATTCGCCATGTCAGATCTGAGACAGATTTCTCAAGCTTCGAATCCAACCTGGCGATGTCCGCCTTAGTCGCCAGATGCTCCAAAGTCGCTTTGATCGAACTCACTTCTTGTTCGACAGTCGACATACGTTCTTCCATAGTAGCCAATTAGCATGCGCCTTGATGTATTGTTAATGTTCTACATCAAGACTATGACACTCGCTTAATTCGTCAACTTTCATTGTCACAGATCTCTACAACTTCTGGAACTTCCTCACGCGCTGCCCGCGCTCCGGCGTGCCGATCTCAGCCACGTAGATGCTGCCTTCGGAGTCGGTCCAGATGCCGTGGGCGGCACCGAGTATCTTCGCCTCGTCATCTCCGCGCCAACTCGTCACCAACTCGCCGTCCAACGTCCAAATCGAAACCGCGCATCCATCTCCCTGCTCCGCCACGTATGCCAGATTGTCGCGGAAGTGGATATCACCCGGTGCCGACATGTCGGTCCATTCGGTGATGTAATTGCCGTCGCCATCGAAGACCTGAATGCGGCTGTTTTCGCGGTCGCAGCCATAGACGCGGCCTTCGTCATCCACACCGACGTTGTGCACCAGCGCGAATTCGCCTGGTCCATCACCCGGAACGCCCCAATTCATCTCAAACTCACCGTCGGCCGAGAATCGGTGGATCCGCCGGTTGCCGTAACCATCCGACACGTAGATCTTGCCGTTCGGACCGATAGCGATGCCTGTTGGCGAGTTGAACGGTTCGCCGTGCCGTCCATCGAACGTGTTGGTAACCGCCGCCCAGTCGCGGTTGCCCAACTCCATCAGAATCTCGCCCGACTGGTTGTGCTTCGTCACGATGTGGCGCTGCTTCTCCGATAGCCAAATGTTATCGTCCGAGTCGATAAAGATGCCGTGTGGCTCACGGAAGAAGAAATCCGGGGCGATGCCCAGCGTCAGACCGTAGCCCCAGCTGCCCACCAACTCGCCGTCAGTCGTCCACCAAGTAACTGGATGTTGCTCTCGTGCGAATACCCACACCCTGTCCTTCGAGTCGACCGCCACATCCGAGGCCATCCCGAACTTCCAACTCTCCGGCATCTTCTTCGGCCATCCGGGCAACAACTCATATTTGTAATCTCCATCGCCGACGATTGTCATGTCATCTCTCCTCGCCCGAAGGCGTAAAGTGCCAATTGCTTGCCATGCATGTTACGGCATGAGAGGCGTCCGCGTAACCACTGTCATCCGTCCCGCTCACCGTAACTCAGCCCCAATCCATGTAATTCTCAACGTAGCGCAGCGGAGTGAAGAATCTCTCGCGACAACCCTGAACACACGCCCTCCCCATCGCCCAAAACCGGGACACAAAACATCAAGCTAGCAGATTGAGCACCCCAATCATCAACCGCCGTTCGACGAGTAGTAGTCAACCTCGATCCAACACGACTGAACCCGGTCCGGATGGAACATGTCTGAACCGTCGAATCCATCAAAATCGTCACTCTTGTATTCACTCGCATATAGACCATCGAATCCGCAATCCTCAAGACTGCCGTACTCGCCCTTCACGTATACAGGAGTTCTGCTTATGTTGCTTTCCCACAAGAAATTACCCTCTGGCGGGTACCAACCCTGGTCTTTTGTTAGATCGTTGCCCTCGATCTCATCTGACATCTGATCGTGTGTCCAGTCGTCGTAAGTCAGTTGGAGCACGTAAGTTGAATCTCCCGCGCGAATCGCAGAGCGTTCACGTTGAGGCGGTACGTACTCCACTGTTTCCTGAGGGACATCACACAACTTAAACGCGTCATCATCATCGGAAACAACAATCAACGCTGGACCATTATTTTCCGCGGAGGTTCCAAACGGTCTGCACCCATCCGCGGGTTCAACCAAAAAGTTGCCGAACAAAACCGCGCCCACGACAAGTGCGCCGAGAAGCGCTAACGATACAACGGGAGTCGCTATCGATTTCACATCACGCCGATTCAGGTCTGATCGAAACACTGCATCTCTCCGTGACAATTTCGCAACGTAAATCCAATTTGCGTCTAGGTTACCATCTGCATACGTCACGGACCCGCTCAAAAATGCCTGAACACGATCTAGACGCGACCAAACGCCTCGTCATCCTGGCCATCGATGATGCTTGGCGCCGATTCCGCGCTTCGTTCAACGAACTTCGCAGCGAGGACGTCGTAGAACCGGGCGCTTGCGGCGAGTGGTCAGTCAATCAGGTCCTCTGGCACATCAGCGCATGGGAATCGCTGTTGATGGAAGCGCTCGAAACTCCAGACGACGGCTACGACTACCCCGAGCCAGATCCCGACGAATTCAACTCGGACGCCATTGATGGGATGATCAACGCGCAGCCGCGCCAAGTCATCGAACGGTTGGAATCAACCCACCGGAAACTGCGGGACGCACTCGCCGAGACTCCATCGAACTACTTCGACTTGGATCACCCTCGCCGGCGATTGATCGACGAATGGGCGTTCCTACACTACGAAGAACACGCCGCGCAAATCGGCGCTTGGCGCAAACAACGTAAGTGAATAGCGCCGAAATTCAGACCGAATCGAAAAATCCCTGTGCGATTGTGATTTCTTCGACTTTGCGTTCCGTAACCGTCACGCCCAATCCCAAACCCTTTAGCAAATCGACGAGAGTATCGCCGTCAATCAGATCTATTGGAGGCGCTCCATCACGAGTCGCCTCCGCTCGAGCACTAGGCGTAAAACTACCAGTCGTTAGAATGAGTCCCTTCTCTGCACGCCCCTGCATCGCCCCACGGAAATCTCTCACGGCGCCCGTTGATACATTGCCTTGATACCGTTTGCACTGAAACATGACCGGAAAGCTGATTAATCCAGCCAAGCGAATCAAACCATGCCCGTCAATGCCTCCATCACCAGACTTACCGGTTACTTCAACTTCTATGAATCCTGATTCCCGCAGAAGACGTTGGCAAAGTCGTTCAAAACCGTCTGGTTCCATCCTTGCCAACACGCTAGACAATTCCGACTTCCAATCCAACGTCTCATCCTCAATGTCTTCAGTTGAGACCGTCTTAGTTTCCTCAATCTCCTCCGCTTTGGGTGCAGATTTTTTCTTATTGCGCCTGTAGCTGTCGACAACTTCGTCCGGCACAACTACCTTGGTGACATGCCCCTTGGCGGTCAAAGACCACACACCTCTAGAGGAATTCTAGATAACTCCATATTGTTTCAAGTAGGTTCGAGACCAAGTTAATCGGTACTCGAGCTCGGTCATAGTGCTATCTTTGTGGCGCTGCTCGGCTGCTTGATCGGACAATATCAACTTGTCAATGACGTGTTGAGTGATTTCGTTGTTTTGAGCACTACCGCCGAGAGACCGGATCGCGTCAAGGACGGCGTTAAACAACTCATCAAATCTGGGTATCTCGTTCACAGATCTGCCCGCTTCGAAAACGCGTTTTTCTTTGCTTAAACCGGTACCCACTTCCGCAGGCTCGTAACTTCCCGCGGTGGATTGAGCTTCGACCCGGTATTGGTGTAGGACACTTCTGCGACGTAGACTGAGCCGGTTGAATCGGTTGCGATGCCGTGTGAAGCGATGAATTGGTCGTGGCCTTCTCCCGCAAGCCCTGCGCCGAAGGAGTCGACTTCGTTTAGGTCGGTGTCGAGGACAGCGACGCGTTGACCAAGGTTTGGAACACCGCTCTGCACTTCGGGTGCACCCGCTTCTGCTACATAGATGCGGTCGTCGCCAGCCCGGCCGTTGGAACATGCGATAGGACGATGCATGTGCTTCTGACCCAGGTACTCTCCGTCGAGACCAAAGATCTGGATCCTGAAATTCTCTCGGTCCGCCACCACAATCTTGTCGCCACCCAGCAGACAGATGTTGTGCGGCAGGCTGAACTGGCCATCCATCCAACCCGGCTCGCCCCATGATGTTATGTGGTTGCCGTCGTAGTCGAACTTGTGGACGCGGGAGTTTCCGTAGCCATCAGTGATGAAGATAGTGCCTGTAGGTTCGTGGACAACGATGTCGGTGGGACGGTTGAAGGGATCGCCTTCCTGCCATGCGGCAGGTTTACCTCGTTCCCCGAAGCGTGAGATCAATTCGCCGGACTTGCGCCTTATGTCGACGAAGTGGCCTTCGTCGTCAGCCATGAACAGGTTGTCCTCAGCGTCAATGAATATGCCGTGGGGTCGGTCGAACTCGCCCGCTCCCCACGTCTCGAGGAAATTGCCCTCGGCATCGAAGATCATCATCGGCCAATTGCCGCGGTTGAAGACGTAGACACGGTCCTGAGAATCGACCGCGACCGAAGTAGCCTCCTTGAACGACATCGGATGTGGCAGTTTCGCCCAATATGGAACAGGTTCGTATGGCATGGATGTGAATCTCCCGTTTCTTGATCGAGGTGCTTGAACTAAAGGTAGGTCGACGGACTTGCAGCTCCTGGTTCTTTCCTACGATAGGGGTTGATTGGCTACCGTCGGCTTAATCTGTAACCGTGGGCTGCTTAGCGTCAGCTTTTTCCTTCGCCTCTTTTTCCCTCTTCTTGAAGGCTCTGTACCAGTTGTGCGGGCGAGCGTTTGTCAAGGGCATTTTTTCCGTTTTCTTTTCCCCCATTGTGGCGTTCTCCTTTTACGCCTCCGGTATGCAGCTGCAAGCGAAGGATTCTCCAACCCGGTCCTTATCCATCCTCTGGTAGTGCCTTAGTTTACAGGCTGCACTCATCGCTTGTATCAGTTCTACAAAGTCGTCTATGGCACGATTGTTGTTCCATTTGAGCCAAGCTTCATGTACGGCTTTTTCATTGAAAGTGGCACGAACTTCGTTGATCGCGATGATTCCCGCTTCGTTAAAAGAGTGGGATTGTTGGAACTCTTGGCAGTCATACAAGATTCCGTGCACATTGCCGACTACTCTCCTGAAAACTTCGCGTTTCAACCAGAGGTCTTCGAGGTAATGCTGCGACCAAACCGCGCCGAAACCGACGGTGACCAGCGTACCCGCGGATACACCTATCCCTGCTGCCGCCAGCCAATCTGATGCGCTCATGTAACCAACCGTCTCGAAATGCTTGTGCTGTCTGTTCGAGGTCGATCTTCTCGACCCGACGCGCACATATTACAACATCAGTTGTATTTTTCGAGGCGGCTGGCGAGAATTCAGGAACCGTTCACCGGCGCCCATTTCCGCAGGCTCACGATCTCTCCCAGCGGTGGTTCGTCCATGCCGCAGTTCTCCGGGCTGGAGTAGAAGTTCGTGTAGGCGACCTCGGCCACATACACGTTCCCTTGCGAGTCGGTGCTTACGCCATGCGGCGCCGTGAACTGGTCCACACCCATTCCCGGCTGCTCGTTGCCCAAGCGCTCGATCAACTGCCCGTCCTCCGAAAGAACGGCAACTCTCGCGCCAAGGTTGGGCACGCCGCGCTGCACCGCCGGTTGAATCATCTCACCGATGTAGATCTTGTCGTCCGCGCCTTTGCCTTGCGTAACCGACATCGGGTGGTGGATGTGCCACTGATCGACGTATTCGCCGTCCAGCGTGAAGATCTGTACCCGGAAGTTCTCCCGATCAGCTACGATCACCTTGTCATCGCCCAGCATCGAGATGTTGTGTGGCAGGCTAAAATCTCCATCGCCAGTTCCGGGCTGGCCCCACGACTGCATGAGCTTGCCATCGGGATCAAAGCGATGGACGCGGGAATTTCCGTAACCGTCCGATACGAACAGTTCGCCGGTATCCGGGTGGATAGCGATGTCGGTCGGACGGTTGAAATATCCGCCGCCCTGCCATTCGCACGGCTCGCCTTGCACACCGATGGTCATCTGCTCGACGCCTTCCTGGTCGAACTTCCTCACGTAGTGCCCGTCATCATCCACCACGAAAATGTTGTCGTCGCGGTCGATCTCGATGCCGTGCGGACGCGTCACGGTACCGTGGAGCATTGTTCGGATCAGATCGCCTTCAGGGTTGAACACGCAGATCGGGTCAGTGCCTCGATTGAAGACGTAGACATTGTCCTGTGAGTCGACGGCTACCGAGGTGGCGTCGCCGTAGAACGAGGTCCCCATGGGAAGATTGGGCCACCCGGCGACCGGCTCCCACTTCAGTCCATCGGGGTTGCAGATTGATGTTGACGATGCCATGACGATTACGATCTCCTTCTATTCCACCACTTCTACGGAATGCTCAATAGGATACGGCATCACCGCGGAGTATTAATTCGAACGTCGAGTCATGCCAAGGTCCCGAACGCTGCGCGCAGCGCCTGATCAAACGTCATCATGTCGCTAACGTCACGACGGCGGCACGATGCCAAGTGACAAAGGTCTCGCGCGCTCAAAGACGGATGTTCTACACGCAACTGCCAAGCCAACGTCACATCATCTCGTTCCAATGGCCAAACCTCGATACCGTATCGAGAAACCACCGACATTGCGGAATCCAATTCACTCCATCGATAGACAGGCAAATAGGCGTGAAGCAACTCCTGCAGAACCTCTGCAGACGTAGCCATAGGCGTGCCGTTCAATGCTGAAGTATCGAAAAACTCTCTCGAAATTTGCTTGAATTGGTGTTCGCGCCCTACGGCATACATGAACACGTTCGCGTCGACGAAGATCATGTGTCCGTAAATCCTCTCGAACGCGATTCGTTGATTACTCGCAAATGCTCATCCCAATCCGGTTCACGACCGGGTCCGACACGTTCGTCGCACCGTTCCCAAAATGCGCGCATTTCTTCGGCTGTCTCAAGCTTTTCGTAGTTTTGGTTTTTTTGGAAACGATCGCGGGCAGCCGCCCTCAGCCAAGCACTGAAAGACATCCCTTCACGCCGCGCTTGATGCACGAAACGGTGCTTTTCCGCGTCGGGGATTACCAGTTGTACTCTTGCCATAGCTGATGCCTCATCAAAGGTGTGTATGTGTAAGGTTATTACACATCAATTGGCTGCGTTGAACTGGAAGTTCATCCGCAACCCTTAGTCGGGCACGCCCCTATGCCGAGTTAAGCCACGCCGCCCACTGATCGGGCAACCACTGCACCATGTTGATGCCGCGTTCAACGTCCTCTGTCAACAACCGCCCCTTTGCGTGCACCGCATCCCGAACACTTTGCTCTGCCGCCCTCACATCGGGATGATTCGGGTCACCTACGATCCCCATTGACTGCGCCAAATCATTTGATCCGAAAGCGATCAAGTCAATGCCTTCGACCTCTAGGATCTCGTCGATCGAAGCGACCCCATTAGCCGTCTCGATCTGTGCTGCTACGGTCACCTGCTCGTTGAATCCCGCCATATAGTCCGGCGAAGAGTCGCCAGCCATCCCGTACTGCCTGCCCCGGGAAGTCCCGAAACTCCGCTCTCCGATCGGCCCGAACCGCGACGCCTTCGCAATCTGATCCGCCTGATTCGCATTGTCAACATGCGGGCAAAGAATTCCCATCAAGCCACGGTCGAATGCCCGTAAAATGGTATCGGTCTCAGTATTCGGAATCCGTGCAGTGCACGTCATCCCGAATATCTCACCAGCACGACACATGTCCTCAACATCGTTCCAATCGAAAACCCCGTGCTCCATATCCAGATGCAGCACGTCAAATCCTGCATGACCCGCCATCTCAGCCAATGCAGGCGAAGGAAACGTAAACGTAATTGCATTGACCTTAGTGCCTGAGTTAATCGCCGCTCGTATCTTGCTCGTGCGCATAGTCCATTGACCCCGTTTTTCTGTTAGTAGTCCTTCGTGAGTTACCAAAGTTTACATCGCGCCTTTCGAACCCCAACCGCAACGCGTTCCGTTTTGAGACGGGCGATCACCGCAATTGCAATTGCGGCTGCGTTTATCGCCGCCTGTACATCCGCGCCACAACCCACACCTAACCCAACGATCGAACCACGACCGACTTCGACGCCGGTCCCGATGGCTACGGCTCAACCGACGCCTACGGCTCCACCGACGCCTACTCACACTCCGACTCCCACTGAGGTCCCGACATCGACGCCCACCAACTCGCCGACGCCAACTCCCACTCGTACATCAACCCCAACTCCTACAGACACGCCTACCGCAACATCCACAGCTACTTCTACTCCGACACCCACGCTCACTCACACGCCAACACCCACAGCAACCGAAACATCAACGCCTACCTTTACTCCAACGCCAACGCCGTCGAACACCGCTACTCCAACTCATACCAACACTCCGACCCCGACGAATACGCCGACGAATACGCCGACGCGCACTCCCACTAATACTCCCACAGTCACACCAGCGCCCACTGAAACACCAAAACCAACCCCGACTTCGACGAACACACCAACGCCGACGCCAACTCCTTTGACATCATCATTGGCCATCAACGGAGGGGCCGAATTCTACGCCCTCGTCTACCTCGAAAAGGAACCATATCCGGAAATCGAAATCCAACTCTTCGCCGACAAAGCACCCTTAACCGTCAACAACTTCATCAAACTGGTTAGAGGAGGCTTCTACGACGGCCTCACGTTCCATCACGTCGTGCCAGGTCAACTAGTTCAGACTGGCGACCCTTCAGGCACCGGAGAAGGTGGGCCCGGCTATACCATCCAGCACGAGTTCCACGCCGATCTCAAACACGACTCCGCCGGTGTCATCGCCATGTCGAACTCGGGTGCCCCGCCGGGAGAATCCAACGGTAGCCAGTTCTACATCGCGCTCGCGCCACTGCCGGAACGCGACGGCCTGAACACTGACGGTTCTCCCAAAGACTGCGAACGCGATGATGTCCCCTGCCACTCCGTATTCGGAAAAGTTGTCAAAGGAATGCATCTGGTCAATGCCTTCACCGAAGATCCACATTGGAGCGCCGTCCAACAGGGCGATGTCATCCACAAGATCGAAATTGTCAAGCATTACCCAGCCGACAGTCCGATTGCATCAAAACCCGCTAATTGCGCGAATGGCACCGTCGTACCAAACCCCCGGTCAAATCTCGACCTAGTCGAACAGTGCGAAACGCTCCTGAGTATCAAACGCACACTAGCCGGAGACGCCAAACTCAACTGGAGTGACGAAATCCCGATGAAATTTTGGCACGGAGTTCAGCTTAATCGCACCGGCAACAAACTCGATTTCTTGTTGCTTCATCGCCGCGGCTTAACGGGCACGATTCCGCCCGAAATTGGTGAACTGATCGACTTGCGCGTTTTGGATCTAAGCCACAACCAATTGTCCGGCGAAATTCCTGAGGAGTTGAAAAGCCTCAGCAACCTAGCGGCGTTGAGACTCAACGTGAACGAATTGAGTGGCGAAATACCGACTGGTCTTTGGAAATTGAACGCTTTGGAAGGGTTATGGCTTGGCGAGAACGACTTGACCGGAGACCTCGCGCCCGAAATCGCAAATCTCCGTATGCTCGTACATTTGAATCTCCAAGCGACCCAGTTGTCGGGATCGATTCCGGTTGAACTAACGCAATTGGGTCTGTTGGAAACGCTGAACTTGGCTCACAGCCAATTCTCGGGCGACATTCCGCCGGAGATATCGAATCTCACCAACCTCACCGAGCTACGGCTTAACGCCAATGAACTGACAGGCGGTATCCCGCCCCAAATTGGCGCCTTGACCAAACTCAGGGCGTTGGATCTTGGGGACAACCCGCTGCAAGGACCCATTCCTAGCGAAATCGGTAATCTGTCAGATCTCGAAGAACTTTGGTTGTATCAGGCTCAATTGAGCGGCGATCTGCCGATTGAGTTGATGCAACTGCGCAATCTGCAATTGCTCGTATTGAGCGAAAACCAACTTACAGGAAACATCCCGTCCGAGATAGGCAATCTTTCCAACCTGACCGATCTTCGCCTATTCGACAACAGGTTGAGCGGCGCAATTCCACCCGAATTGGGTCAATTAACCGGCCTTACCATCTTCGTCCTCAGCGAAAACCAGTTTTCAGGTGACATCCCTCCAGAATTGGGCAACCTCACTAATGCTTGGTGGTTCTGGCTCTGGGGCAACTACTTCGATGGTTGCATCCCAGAAACACTCAGGGAAATCGCCCACGGTGTCGATACACTGTTGTATTGCGACGATCCGCCGATCGCTTGGCCACCCGAATCTGTCTTTGACGGCGGCATCGACTTAGCCGTCACTTACATCGAGCGCCAGCCCCGTTATCCGAGATACAAGGTCTCGTATTTCGCGGAAACATGGCGATGCCCCTACCCGCACGACCAACCAATGGGCCCGGTCGTATGCCCAGACAATGAAGGCGTTAAGAGAAACCCGGAACCGGGAGAAACCGTCCAGCTAATCGCCCATGTCCGCAACTTCGGCGATACGGACGTCGGGCAATTCGATTACGCCTGGCGCATTGAAGACGATGTTCTCGAAACCGGTACACAAGAGATGCTGGTCTCAGGCGGTAGTGCTGAATTCATCATCGATTATGTGTGGCCCGACGAAGACGAAAACCCCGTCGTAACCTTCGAAGTCGACACTGAAAATCAGATCGACGAAGTCTTCGAGGTCAACAACGCAGTTCACGATTGGATAAGAGGACACACCCTCGGCATCTACTTCAGTGAAGAAGCCTACGAGAGCCTGAAGTTGTCCGCCGAAGTGGCAGGAGAATTCCAATCTCCCGAACACTGGTTCCGCAACAACCTAGATCGTCTCAACCAACTGTTGATCGAGGCCGGCGTCGAGGACCGCGTACGGACCGAGCTGTTCTACGTCGCGTCAGAACGAACTCTCGACAAAAAACACGAACTTAAGTGGTTGTTGGACGGATGGTGGGGCATCTGGCACGACGAGCCCGCCTACTCGCTGGACCGCTATCGGGGCCGAATGGAGATCGAAGGCAGTTTACTCCACGAAATATTCCATCAGCTAGGAGTGATCGACATCTATCAGATGACGCTGTGGGACGATCAAGTCCAACTTCCAGACGCCAATCGACGCGGCGAACTCGCTGGTTGCGGATTGGACTACTGGAACCTCGATACCGATTGTTTCTCATTCCCAACCGACATCCACGACATCATGGTCGACCATTACATCCCTTACATCGGAGTCCACACTGCCGGCGCGCTCCGCGTCAATTCCGGTCATCGTCGCGGGTTCTATGGCGAATACCTCTTCGATACGCCTGCAAATGTTAACCTCGAAATCGTCGACAAAAACGGCGAACCAATCAGCAATGTGGAGCTACGCTTCTACCAATCAGTCGAAAAGCAGTTCGGCGATCGTTGGCTGCCGTTCGTCGACGACACTGTTGAATTCACCGTGACAACCAACAGCCAAGGTATCGCGGAACTCCCCAACCGGGGGCACACCGGAATCCTCACCGCAACCGGTCACCAATTGCGCCCCAACCCCTTCGGCGTTATCAGCGTGGTCGGCAACAACGGCATCTTCATCATCGAAATGGTCGGCGAAGAGTGCACCAACTACGCGTGGCTCACCCTCGTCGAACTCAACCTCGCCTACTGGGACGGCCAAACCGAACACGCCGAATTCACCAAAACCCTCCGCTGTCCACCGCCGAGATGACGGATTAGGCCACCAACGTAGAAGCGTCCTGTGGTGTACCGGGCAACCATGTACAACTAGACATCTCTTAAACCGCCCGGCAAGTCAGGGACATGAAGCGTTTCCTGGGCATCCGCTGCCTCTTTGATTCCCGAACTCCTGCCAACTCGCCACACCGTCTCCGTCGAAATCAATGCGAAGAACCGGGTACTGACCAGATGTGCCGAAATCCCAAAAGTCGTCCCGTTTTGAGACGGGCGATCACCGCAATTGCAATTGCGGCTGCGTTTATCGCCGCCTGTACATCCGCGCCACAACCCACACCTTCCCCTACGATCGAACCACGACCGACTTCGGCGCCGGTTCCGACTGCTACGGCTCCACCGACGCCTACTTACACTCCGACTCCCACTGAGGCACCGACATCGACGCCCACCAACTCACCGACGCCAACGCCCACTCGTACATCAACTCCAACTCCTACATACACGCCTACCGCAACATCCACTGCTACTTCTACTCCGACACCCACGCTCACTCACACGCCAACACCTACAGCGACCGAAACATCAACGCCTACCTTTACGCCAACGCCGACCAACACCGCTACTCCAACTCATACCAACACTCCGACCCCGACGAATACGTCTACTCCCACTCCCACAGTCACACCCACAATAGCACCAACGCCAACCGCAACGCCGACCAACACACGGACACCGACGCCTACTTCCACTGAGCCACCAACGCCGACGCCCACTCATACCCCAACCGAAACGCCAACGGCTACACGCACGGCAACGCATACCCCGACACCTACTCCTTCACCAGATACCGCAGCGGTGCGGATTGAAGCCGAGAAGGTGTTCGACAGGCGTATCCCTGATCTGATGGAGAAGTGGAATATACCGGGTGGCGCCATTGCCATCGTTAAAGACGGTAGGCTGGTGCTGGCCAAAGGCTATGGCTACGCTGACGTTGGTAACGAAGACGAAGTTCAACCTGATTCCCTATTTCGCATAGCTAGCATCTCGAAACCAATTACCGCTGTCGCTGTGCTCACTTTGGTTGAAAGCGGACAGTTGGGACTGGACGACCGTGTCTTTCGAATATTGGACGAATTTGAGAACACTTCAAGACCTGTTGTCGACGAAAGGATCTACGACATCACGGTACGACACTTGTTGCAACATTCTGGAGGATGGGACAGCAACAGGACGTTCGACCCGATGTTCGCCGCCGGATGGATTGAGAACCGACTGAGGGTCTCGAAGCCCGTTACCTGCGAGGACACGATCCGGTTCATGTTGAGACGGCGCCTTGATTTTGACCCCGGCGCTCGATACGCCTACTCTAACTTCGGATACTGCATTCTGGGTCGCATCATCGAAAAGATAACGGAGATGCCGTACGAGGATTACGTGAAAAGCCAAGTGTTGGAACCGGCAGGAATAACTCGGATGCGTATCGGGGGCACATTGGCCAAGGATGCATCAGACGGAGAGGTAACCTACTACGGGTTCCGAGGCGATTCGCTAGCAGATTCGGTTCTTCCCGGTTCGCCTGTCCTCGTTCCATGGCAATATGGAGGTTTTCATCTCGATACCATGGATTCGCACGGTGGCTGGATAGCCTCGGCCATTGACCTGGTGCGGTTCGCCACATCGGTCGACGGAACCAAACCCCCGTCGCCGCTTAAACCCGAAACTGTGGACCTGATGGTTTCAGCGCCTCACTACGGGATGGAGGATTGGCACTACGGGATGGGTTGGCTGGTCCGGCCTGTGGGAGACGACGCGAATTGGTGGCACGACGGCAGCCTGGCCGGAACTAGTTCCATACTGGTCAGAACGCACCACGGTATGGCATGGGCAGTGCTTTTCAATTCGAGGCCTAGAAATTGGCTGGAGTTCACATTTGAATTCGACGATTTGATGTGGCAAGGCGTTAGTGAAGTTGCCCATTGGCCTTCCGATGACCTATTCGACCAATACGGATACGAGTAAGCACGCGAACCCAGCCGCTATGCCGTGTTCACGAATGCTTCGGTATCCGGCGATTGCCACTCGCTTCAGCGAGTGGCAATCGCTGAGGTGAATTTGTTGCCTTCGCCCCTCCCTGATCCACCTCTGCTCAACCTCCCATCACATATCCTTATCTCACACTCTTTCTTCTCCGCCTACCTGTCCACGCGTTGAATCTTCCGCCACTCGCCGCGAGGCCCATCCGCGCCACTCTGCGCATCTACCGCGGCTATGTCGCGGCCCTCCTGGTATTTCTCTCCACCGGGCTCTCCATCGGTATGACCCAGTACTCGTTTGGAGAGTTCGCCGGGCCTCTCCAGGAACGATACGGATGGAACCAGACTGAACTCAACCTCTCGCTAACCTTTGCCTTCATTTCCGGCATTCTCGCACCAGTCATCGGATACTGGACCGACCGCTTCGGCGTGCGGCCTGTGATGGCAGTTTCGATCGCGCTGATCGCCATCGGCTTTGTCCTCCGCCCACTCATCACCGAGCTTTGGCACTGGTACACGCTATCCGCCATCGTCTACGCCGGTTTCCCCGGTGCCACCGTACTGCCAGCGGGCAAGATGGTCGGGCTCTGGTTCCCGAACTCGATGGGACGCATGACCGGCATCGTCGTTTCCGGCAACAACTTTGGCGGTATGACCATGCCGCCGCTCGCCGCCACCATCATCGCCCTCATCAACTGGGAGTGGGCATACATCACCTTCGCCATCATCATGGTCGGACTCGCCACAGCCGTCATGCTGTTCCTCCGCGAAAAGCCGCACGACGTCGAAGTCGAGATGCGACGAACTCGGCGCCCTAGACCGGCCGCGAGCGCAGCAGCAGCCCGAGCCGGTATGTCGGTCAAACGCGCCATCAAAACCTGGGCGTTCTGGCTCACGTTGATAGGTCTAGTCGCGGCGACATTTACCTACCAGGGCGTCCTTACCCAGCTACGACAACATTTCGGCGAAAACGGCTTCGCGCCCGCTGCCGCGACATCCGCCGTCACGTTCATCGCCACGATGGGCATCGCGTCCAAGATCGCATTCGGACGCGCCTCAGAGCGCTTCAGCGCCCGACGCATGACCGTCCTCAGCACCGCTTTCCAAGCCGTCGGTGTCACGCTCATGATCCTCCCCTTCGGCGGTATCCCGCTCATCATCGCCGGAATCTTCGTCTACAGCCTGGGATTCGGCGGTCTCGGAGCACTGATCGTCCTCGTCGTCCAACAGACCTTCGGACTCCGCGAATACGCCAGTCTCATGGGCCTCTACCAGTTCGCCCAGATCATCTCGATCGCCGGCGGACCCGTGCTCGCGGGCCGAGTCCACGACGAAACCAACTCCTTCGACATCGCCTTCGCCACCATCGTCGGCATCTTCATCCTCGGCATGATCACCCTCTTCCTCGCCAAACAGCCTAAGTGGGAGTGATCTTGTTATCATGACATCATTACATCACTTGGCAAAGGCATCGCCATGGTCCGCACCCAGATACAACTTGATCGTGCCAAATACGAAATGGTCAAACGCAAAGCCCATTCGGAAAACAGGTCGATGGCGGCTGTCATCCGCGACGCGGTAGATGCATACCTTGAAGCGCCCGAGAAACCGAAACGAAAGTTGACGCTGGACGACTTCACCTTCATCGGAAAAGGGCGTCTAGATCCAAACTACGACGGGCCTCTGCCACTTTCGGTCTACCACGATGAAGCAGCATGGGAAGAGGACTGGCGGGATTGATCTTTTTCGACACCTCGGCGGCAATCGCGCTTGCAGACCCCAAAGATGATTTTCACGTCGCGTCGATATCTGCTTTTGACAACGTTCTCGCCGATGACGAGACGCTTCTCACACACAATTACGTGATATTGGAAACGGTGACCCTGCTTCAAAGCAGGTTGGGACTCGCCGCTGCCGTAGAGTTTCAACGTACTACACAGTCTTCATTGCTGATTCATTGGATCACCGAAGCGGATCATCATCTTGCGGTTGAGCGTTGGCGACAACGCAATACCCGTCGCCTAAATCTCGTCGACTGCATGAGCTTCGTTGTCATGGAGATGTACGGATGCGACACCGCTTTCACCTACGACTCCGACTTCGAAACCGATGGCTTCCGATCAGTCGGCTAACCTCATATCCCCTCTGCCCTTTGTGAGACCATTGCAAAACTCACGTCATTCCGGCGAAAGCCGGCGCTTCAGCGGACGGGACGTCCATCCAGAGGTGCGGTGGGTGACGCAATCCCTTCGCGCCCCCTTTGTCCTTCGGACATTTCCCCCGCGCAGCGAGACCATTGAAAAACTCACGTCATTCCGGCGAAAGCCGGAATCCAGAGGGGCTGGGGCAGTGTGGCGCAGTTCGCAGGCGCTGCCCGATTGGCGGCCAAACCCCTTTCAATTCCCCTTGATCGCCAACGGGGAGGGTTTTGCAATGGTCTCGCGCAGCGGGGGAAACCCGGATCGTGTGGGGCCGGCCTTCGAGGTTTTGCAATGGTCTCGCTCGCAGGGGAAATATCCGAAGGACAAGGGGACGCGAGCAACCCGCGACTAATTCGTAAACCGAATGATCAACGGCACCACAATCGCCGTCAGCGCAAGCATCCCGATCACCGCCGCGAATAGCTGATACCGGATGCCGTAGTTCGACATCAAGGACGGGTCGTAATACTTCGCAACCTCGTTGTCCCGATACATCGCCACCAGCCCGTCAAGCAGCATCCGACGCGTCCGGCGACCCAAAATCAGAGCCACCAACGCCACCACATTCAGCAGCACCGTCATCACAATGAACACCACTAATACGATGTCGTACGTCGCAGAACCACCCCTCGTCACAGCTTCGGACGCCAAGCCCGAATTCACCGCAAGCACAATCAGATTGAACACAATCGCCGTCAGGACGAAGATTGTATCCGTCCGACTGCTCTCACCGAGTTCTCTGACGATGTGATCGTGTACTTGGCCTAGCATTGCATATTCTCCATCATTCAAAGTGAGGGTAATTCGCGCTTAAGTGCAGTATCGTCAAAATTGACGTGTTCGGACATTGCGAACGCGCTGTAGCATAACATGATAGTTACAAATCACTAGCGTTGCAAAGACAACCGTGACCACTCAACAACACCCCATCACAAGGTCTGAACTGCGAGAGGAGCTTGCAGACCTGAGAGGTGAGTTCGTCCGGCACTACGCTACCAAAGCCGATCTCGCTGGACTGGAGAATCGTCTCGTCAAGTGGATGTTCGGAATCTTAGGAACCGCCGGACTCAGCCTGCTCGGCACCATCATCTCCATCATCGTCCTAATCATGACCATGTGAAGACCGCACGGCAACAATCAGACTGAAGCGTTCACGCCAATATCACCCCCCACAATTCACTCTTCGCCCCAACATCCAACTACATCCTCAAGGCGCGGGCAACTCCCTCTTCGGCGCGGTATCGTCGAACCACACGTCCTTGAACCTTGAGCCATAAAATGCCGGTTCGCGATATCCGTGCACCCAAGGCTGAAGACTGATGCCTGATCCAACACTCGACGGCCACTCGAATGGCATCGCCAATGCGTGGTTCAAAACATACTCTTGGATGTCCTCATACATATCCAACCTCGCGACAGCATCCGCTTCACCCTTTGCGGCCTGGATCATGCCGTCCAGTTCGGCCTGCTCAGGCGAGGAATTGCCAACTCCAAACGCTTCAAACAACCCCGCCAATACTGCCATGCCATCGGGGAACCTTGCGTTCACATCCTTGAACGCCATCTCCAACTTTCCCGTTGCCAACAACTCGTCATAGCGATCGGAATGCGCGTACTGATATCTACCCTCGCCCAAGCCGAGGCCGTCCTTCCACGCTTGCGATAGGAAACTGAATTCGTCCTCGAAATGACCGTCAATATCAGTGTGGAAAGTCGGCCTAATCGTCGAAAGCCCATCGGCATATTTCGACTTCTCAACATTGTCGACCGCCTCATCGAGATCGTACTGGATGCCTGAAAGATCGGGATCGTGCCCGGTCAAAAGTGGAGGTATCAGTGAACCCGGTATCTCGTGCCCTCTCTCATCGCCGTGATGCGATTGCACTTCTACGGAGCCGATCAGCGCGCGACGAAAGAACATATCGTCGTACGGTGCCAACCCGCTATTGAATATGAGAAAATCCGACCTGTTACCAGACAATCTAGTGACAATATCTCCGCCAAGATCATTCTTCTCGGTATTCGTGCTACCGAAGGTCCAATCTATCGCACCTTCCTGAAAAGGCCGATCAAAGTTCGCCACCATCCGACCATCTCGTTCTTCAAAGAGGTCAGTCACGAACTCAATCCCGTCGAGATAAGGAGCGCCTTCGTGGTAGAGATCGTTGCGGGCCAACACCAATTTCGCTCGTTCAAAATCGAATAGGACCATCTTGAACGGACCGGTTCCAGCCGGCAATTCCTCAAATTCTGTCGCAACTGGCTCGGAAGCGGCGCGCAGGCGAAACTGATCCGCAAAATCGATGCCCCAGTTCTGGACATTCTCACGCTTCAATACCGCCGCCACCGGGTCCGCCATCAAAAATGGAAATACCGCCGACGGCTCGGACAACGTCACCAAAAGAGTCCGATCGTCTACCGCCTTTACGCCGGTGAGGTCTTCGGTCTCACCAGCCAGAACCGCGGATGATCCGACGATTAATCCAAACACTTCCTCCGCATGTCGGGAGCCGCTAGACGGCTTCAACGCCCGTTCCCAGCTCCACTTGAAGTCCGAAGCCGTGACCGGAGAGCCATCACTGAACTTCAAGTCTCGTTTCAACACGAACTCATACTTCACACCATCGAGCACCGTATAACGCTCTGCCAAATCTGTTCTCAACGCATCGTTAGGATCATCGGTCAACCGCATGAGCCCAGAGTAGATCTCGCCGAACAACTGTTCTATCCTGCTCGACGGAGAGAACAGAGCTGGATCCGGGATCAGCAGATTACCCGAGGGAGTCCGAAACACACCGCCGCGCCTAGGCCCAGTCGGATTGAGCGGCTCGACAATCGTTTCACCCTCCACTGTCGGCGGCACCGTCTTTACAACCTCCACACCCTCCATCAGAGAGGAACGTGACGGAGTTTCGACACCATCGCCTCCTTCATTCCCTGCACCCGACTCGACATCAACATCACCAACACTGCAAGCCAACCCTAGCGAGAACAAGACCACCGCTACGGCTAAGGCAAAGCCGGTCAGACGTATGTGGTTGGAACGAGGCACGGTGCTTTTGGGAGCCGGGATTCAACTCGAGTTGGCGATGCCCAGTTTACTTCCGAATGTTCAGATACTGTGAACTTCGAGATCCCTCAAACCCCCAACTCCCGCCGCGCCTCCGCAACGCTCATTATTCCCGAACTGACTAGCGTTGCCAGCCGATCCGCCCTATCAGACTGCGATTCCTGAACCGCTTCCACTTCCGAGAGATTGAAACGTACCACCAACTCGTTCGGAAACTGCGCGAAGTGCGGCGCCAATCGGTGATTGATCCCACCTTCGAGCATTTTGAGTTCCGGGATGATCGTGTTGCGCCATAGGAACTGCTCCATCGTGCGCACGTTCGCCAGTGTCGCATCCTCGAACTCGCTCAGGAACACTTTGGGCACGCCGAATGCCCGTGACACTTCTTCGACCGTCCACTGCAACGCCGCTATGAATTCCATCTCCGAATGGTTCGATCCCAACCGTTTCATGTCGATGCCACGACTCAACAGGATCGGCTCATGAGCCTTATCCGGATCAATCAATCGCTCTCGCCAAGTCTCCATCAACCGATCGATCTGATCCTGGCTCGGATTATTGTCAGTCGTTATCACCAAGTCCGACGGCATCGCTGAATGAACGTAGAAACGACGGTTGAAACGAAGCGCCTCTGAACTCATGTCTACAGCTTCGCGTGCGGGAGCGATCGATGAGAAACCCGCTAACGGCCGAGACGGGTTGAACCGCCTGAACCAGAGCATCTCCTCTGGGAGATAAGCCACGCGCCCATCGGCGGTCTCGTGGATGAAACCTCGAACCGACCGGTCGGTAGCGTCGGCAACCACGTTTACCTTTTCAGGTCGCAACGGCCACATCTCATAGGGTACTCCGTCTCGATCCCGCGCCATCGCGACGAAAGATGCGCCCCAAAGGGCCATCCTACTCTCGACCGCTCGCAGCAACTGCCCGCCGTCCCATACGTCGTTCGGACGATCCAAGAGTCGCTGCAACGGGTGATTCGGGCCGGCCAGATCTAACTCGCTCCCTGGCGTCGACCGCTGCCACACCTCAAGAGGAGGTCTGCTTACGGCCTCGGCGAGAACTCGCACCGCAGCGTGAACCGCCGTCGATCGCGCATAGTACTCTCCATTTCGCGCCGACGACCAATCTACAAACTCTCCCTTGACGAGCGGTATGGCGATACGGTCCACGACCCGTCTCCGCGACATCGCTCGCTCTTCAATTCCATCGGATCGATTTTCACCGCGCCCGACACCAAACGGCTTGGCAAACGCTCTACCAACCTTCCGAATCATTCCATCACCAGTCTGATTAACTGCGATATTCATCGTCAAACTCCCTCTGTTTTCATCCGCCAGCTATCGAGCTGATCGCATAACCCACGATCGCCAGCACTTCGCCGCCGACCAACACCATCAGCCATCGGATATTGATCTCGATGCCTTTCAGCCGCTGATCGTGATCTTGCTCAACGGTCCTTCGCAACCGCTTAACTTGATGCAGCAAATCCGATTCGCCAACCATCTTTCTGTTGTCGGTCGATCTCTTCTTCTTCGCCGTTCTTTCGGCACCGATCAATTCGTCGATGTCGATATTCAATAAAACCTCTCGAGGGTCCATTCAAACCCAACCTCCATTTCCATTTGTGAGTGTTTGATCGCCAAATCTCCGGCAACGCCAACACCATCCGGACATACGTTTAGTCGCCTCGGTTCCCGCTCGCCGGGAAAGGGTCAGCATAGGTGCCGAAGTCGCGATCTCAGAACGACAACCGCCGGTACGGTCCGAGCAAGCGTTTGACATCGTCAGATGGGTCGTACAACAGATGCGACGATCCCTCGACACCATTCGCCCGCGAAACGATGCCATCGCGCCGGCGCCATCGGTCTACCGCGGTCAGCAACGTTGCCTCAACCACCTCAGCGGGAAACTGCAGAACCTTGATCTCCGAGGCGTCTCGGTGCTCGGCGGACGACGTGCCGTTCATTGCCCGGATCACATTGATCAGCGATGCGCCGATCTGAGTAACGAACATCTGCTCGTTGTCGATCAGGATCGTGTTCCCAGCCGCCAATCCAGAATCGTCGTCAACCAAGATCGATCGCGCATGAGCGCTGACCTGCGTTCCTGAGTTGCTTACGTATGCACCCAGCGGGACACTGTGTGATCGGTATCCCCAACGACCGGTGATCTGCACCGCCGCGCGGCCAGATGGGAAACACCTCGCTGACGATCGACCGCTTGTGCGAACCGCGTGAAACGGTAACCCATGTGCCGAAGTGGGATGCGCGTCCAGCGGGTACAGGATGTACTCGCTTCGGTGCCTGACCCTTTCGAAAACACCGTCGCCGTCCCAATCCTCAACGATCTGCGCAACTTCGATCAAGTCGTCGACGTGTACCCCGTTGCGGTCACGTACATCGAACCGTTTCGATTCGGTGCTCACATAGAAATGCCTACTGCAGAAACCGTCCACGATGCGGCTCGCAACGTGCAACAGGTGCCATAAAGTCGCGTCATGCGTCGTGTCCGTAATCCCGAGACGCCGCTTCAAACTCGTCGGCGTGGCGTATACATTCGTTATCCCCAACGGTGCTTTAGCAACTGTGATCTCAAAAAATCTCCTTTTCCGTAGGAGCGACCCTTGTAGTCCGCCCTATCCCTCTCCGTAGGGGCGAACCCTTGTGGTCGCCCTACAGGGACCTTTGCACACCCCACGTCATTCCGGCGAAAGCCGGCCGCTCGCGGGACGGAACGTCCATCCAGAGGGGCGGTGGGAAACGCGGTTACCTCGCGCCCCCTTCGTCCTTCTGCCACGTCGTAGCCGTAGTTACTCTGCGTGGCACATTTCCCCCGCACAGCGGGGGAAACCCGGATTGTCTGGTGCTGGGCGACCACGAGGGTTCGCCCCTACGCGCGCTGGGCGCCAACTGAACCGTCGACGCCCCACGCTTCGGGAACCTAAACCTCGATGTTGTAAGCCAGCGCCGTGTGCTCGGCGTTCGCACGATCGCCGGAACGTTCGGCAAATGCCAAACGCATGCTCACAACCATCACGTTTTGTCGCTTTTGGATGTCGCGCTGCGTCTCGATCATCAAGTCCCGACGGAACCCGACTCGCCACTGACTCGTGTTGACCGCAAGCAACCGACCGCGGTCAACGTTGTTGCCGCCACCGCTCACCTTGCCATCAGCATCGGCCAACCGCATCTGACCACTCACGACCATCGGGTGGCCGTAGACCGTCGCCAACTGGCCCGTGAGTAGCGTCGCCTTGGGACCGAGTTTGTCCACGGTCTCGACCGAATCCAAGCCGAGGCTGCTTACGAACGTCGCCACATCCGTCACGTACACCATGTCCGATGACCTGACGCCGTACTTGCCCAACTTCTTCAACAGGTCGAGGTATGCCGCCATCCTGATCTCGTCTCCGTGGGCGATCGCCTGCGAAGGATTGTCGACCAACGGCAGATGCAGCAATCAATCGAAACCGATCAGATACTGCGCCTTGCCAGCGGTGGATGTCGTAATCGTCGCACCATCTGCGTTGATGCTGTCCGTGCCAGTCTGGTCAGCGTTCAGCAACACATCATCGATCACCTCGGCGGCGTTGCGGACCAACGTCCGCCGAACTTCCGGCAACATGGCGAAGACCGCATCCTCGTCCAGCGTCAATGACCACGGAACCTCCGCGACCAGTTCATACGACGTGAGCGTCTGATTCGCCGTCTTAAGGGTGCTCTCCGTGACAGCCGCGTTCTCCGCACCCGGATACCAATTCACGTCTCCAAGCTGGAGCGGAATATCGAACGGGTTCGTCGGCATCTCGATCCGGTTGAACAGATTCGCCACACGCATCTCTAGATGCAGATCGTTCCAAAGTCGGGCCGCCATGCCGGTCGGCACCAACTCATCACCTTTGCCGGCGGTCACGCTGTCCATCGCCGCCTTCAATCTGACGTCCCAGTCACGGACCGATTCGGGCCCGCTCTGCGACTCAGCGGCTCGCTGAACGCTCCGCAAAATCGCCAGATCCAACTCGTCGCATCCGGCGTACGGGCCGGACTTCACTACTCGTGAATCTCCGGATCCCGATGCGTGCTCTATCACCGATGCGCGCCGGGAATCCCGATGTTCTGTAGTCAACGCTTCGATCGCCTTCCGCAAACGAACTCGTTCGTCGTGCACCGGCTCCAAATGCTCCTTGACGAAAGTCGAAACTTCAGCGAGTTCCTTCTTCACCGTCTCCATCTCCATTGTTGTCTCAGGCATCTTTGCCTTCTCCTTTTTCTTGTCTGAATTTTTCTGGGCATGAAAGCCCATCAACATCGCGGTGCGTCACGCTGTGAGTGCAACCACCGCTCGCCATAGCTCCCGCACATCGCGGCGCATCTCATTCGCCTCGCCATTGCGGGGGATCGGCGCTTGCGACCTCATCGCCAACGCATCGGTATGCATCGGCACCGGAACTGCGCTGATCTCCAATAACTCTTGTCGTCGATAGTGGTAACCACGCCGACCGCCAGATCCTTCGCGCATCTCGACCTCCAGCGGTAGAAAGCCCACCGAGACGCCGCGGCCGCGCATGAAGCCGCGGACATAGAGTCCGGCCACCTCACGAGCAAAGTCCGTAGGAGCGAATTCGACCACCGCGTGTAACGCTCCGTCATCGAACCAGAGCCTCTTGGCCTGACCTATCGGTGGAATGGATCGATCATGAGCCCAGAGGAAAACCGGGTTGCGTCGGTAGCCGCTCAACTCCCAACCATCCGGATCGATCACGTCGCCTTTTCGATCCTCAGTCCCAACTGCTGCCTTGATGGTCAGGAGGTGAGGCGCGTCGATGTCGACCGCCCGTTCCGCTGACCCTTCTTCACTTTTGACGCCGACGCCGTCATCAGTGGGTGCCTCTCGATCACCGGTGATGCCTACACCGGCGTCGAACCACTTGACGACAACCCCACCTCCGTCACCTAGCCACGACGCATCGCCTACGCCGCGACCAGCACATACGCTGTTCTTCCGCACAACATCCTCCTGTGCCTTATACCGTTGTTAACCAACGGTTTTATTGATACATCCGTTGTAATTTCAATGATGTACCAAGATCGTCAGCAATGCAACCTCGAAATGGCGAAATTTTCGGACTACACGAATCAACCACGCCGTGAACCGGCGCGGCGGTTGTCGGCAGGCTACGATCTCCCGCACGTGAATCGACAAGCGTTGCAAGCCCGCTCGGCCGATTTAGAGAGTTTTCGGACGCTCGGGAGTCGACGTCCTGACTGTAGATTCGTCGTGAACGACTCAGTACATGTGCGGTTGCAACGAGGCGACCAGGGTCATCTCGATATCCTGAATCGCCTGCGTCATCGCCTGTCCGATGAGGTCCAACCTGCGCACTTGCTCGATCCGCGGCGCGACGGCATCCAATTCACTGCTAGTGAATATGCTTTTGAAAATCCCACATGCATCTGCCAAACAGATGATCACGATATCCCGAGGATCGGGGATCTCATCGCTGAACAGGACACCCATGATCCGAAGCTTCACTTCACGCTGTGCTTCACCATCGATCGCTGGATAGCGTCGAGACTTGAAGACCCAAAGAAAACGATCATCTTGGCGCTCCAATATCCCGTTCTCGACGAGCCTTCGAAGCACCTGTTCACGGATCGCTTCCGAACGAGTCGCGGCACGCTCGACCCAAAACCGCGCATCATGCCCACCTTCCTCGGCGATCTCCGCCAACGTGGGGTCGAGCAATTCGTCACCCGTCGGCGTCGCGTCGATCAATATCAAATTGTCAAGATCGGTGTCGATCCGATTCTCCAACGCCAAATCCATCAAAATCCCACCAGCGAGCGCATAGTCCAAAGAAACGTTCGGTACTCGCGCGAAACGACCGTCATCATCGTTCAACATCAAGAGGATGATTTCCTCCGCAAATCTGAGCATCACCTATTCCTTTGCCTTCGATTCGGCTTCCGACAAATGTAAATTCCGCCGGTCACGCAGCGTGTGAGAGAATCAACGCCATTATAGACTGCTTAAAGCCAAAAACTCATTGGGTCCGCTTTTGAGAAGCCGGTTGGTACATTCACTCAAACCATTTTGTGATCCCGATGTCCCAATAATTCACGGATCTTTCGTGGCCAGTAACCCCTACAGTTCCGAGGTTCGCTACGAACCAGACGAGCCATGTCCACCATGGTCGGCAGTCACCACCGCGATTCAAGGCGTGACGCTCGTATTGGCACCTACCATCCTCGTCGTGGCCATCACCGTTCGATCGGCGGGTCAAGACACCGATTTCCTCAACTGGGCGGCATTTGCCACATTGATCATCGTGGGGTTGATGATGGCGTTGCAAGCTTCGAAAATCGGCCGTTTCGGAGGTGGGCATCTAATCATCTGCGGCGTCACCACCAATTACATCGCGGTTTCCATCATTGCGCTCGCCGAAGGTGGGCCCGCGATGGTGGCCAGTTTGATCGCTATTTCCGCAATCTTCTATTGCGCAGTGGCAACTTGGCTTCCGTTGCTGCGGAGAGTCGTCACGCCAACAGTTGCCGGTACAGTGTTGATGCTGATCGCGGCTATCACACTCCCTTTTGCAGTCGACTTGATGCGGGCGGTCCCCGAAAATGCACCATCATACGCCGGCACGACAGTGGGCGCAATCACCGCGTTGCTCTCAGCCGCGTTGGTTCTCCGTGCGCCGAGCCTTTGGCGACCTTGGTCGATATCGCTAGGAATAATCGCAGGTTGCATAGCGGCCGCATTGCTCGGAATTTACGATCCAGCAGAATTTCTCTCCGCGCCATATGTTGGAATCCCCGACATCCAATTTCCGGGCTTCAATTTGATTCCGAATATAAGTTTCTGGGCGTTGCTGCCCTTATTCCTCATCGTTACGCTCATCCAAGCGATCAAAAACATTAGCGATGGCATGATCGTTCAACGCATCTCACGTAGGAAAACGCGTGCGACGGATTTTCGTTTGATCCAAGGCTCCATCTACGCGAACGGCACCGGCATTTTGATGTCCGGGATAGCCGGTACGCCCCCTACCTCGACCTATCCTTCCATGACCGTCCCACTAGTCAGCGTGACCGGAGTCGCTTCGAGGACCGTGGGCTACGCAATGGCTGTGATCCTGTTGGCGGTGGCGTTCCTGCCGAAAATCAACGGCGCTTTGCTCACGATCCCAAACCCTGTTCTCGGCGGTTTCTTGATCTTCGCTTTGGGACTCGTGTTCATTGAAGGCATGCAAACCATGTTCCGGGCCGGGCTCAATGTTCAGAACGCCATGGTTGCCGGGCTTGCTTTCGGAGTCGGTCTGGGCATGCAACATTACAACCTCATGGCCGATTTTTTGCCTCATCCGTGGGGCACGTTGCTCGGCAACGGCATTACGATCGGAACCGCGACGGCGGTATTGTTCACCTTATTCCTCAACCTGTCAAGCCCTCGGTCGCGCCGCTTAGAAACCGAGTTAAACGCCAACAGTTTGCCACGCATCGACGAATTCCTTCAACGAATAGCAAGTGAGATCGGTTGGGATAGTGCATCAACCGAAAACCTGCGAGCTGCCGGCGAGGAATCATTGGATCTCTTGACCGGCACGTACGCAGATTCGGCCACAGAAGACCCGCCACGTCTGATCGTGTCAGTTCGCACCGAGCCCGACAGCGTCGAACTCGAGATCGTGACGGTGTCCGATGAGACCAACATTGAAGACCGGATCGCCTTTTTGGACGAGGATGCCGAGACTTTCGACGAAACTGACGTATCCTTGCGCCTGTTACGTCACTACGCCTCGTCTGTCAAGCACCAGAAATACCACGGCGTCGACGTATTGACGCTCACAGTGACAGGTTCGGCCTAAACAAAATTCAACCGCGCGCCACATTACGCGTTGCACTTTAGTGCTTTATCCTCGCAAGATCGGATCGATGAATTCGCGCATCGCGTCTACGCACTCTTCGGGCTGCTCCAACTGCAAAAAGTGTGAAGCCTCCGGCAAAAAATCGTAGTCCACGTGCAACGTATCGCTTAACTCCAGAGTCGGCAGATACGAGTAAGGCAACAGCGGATCCGCACCGATCACCTTGGTCGGACACACATACGTTCCGAAGTCGACCAGAACTGCATAGATCCCCGCATACTCGACTATCTGTGCTTCATATTCGCGGGGACACCTGAGTTCAAAACCCTCCCCGCCATCACGCTCTCTAAGCGTAGTCATCGCGAATAGATCAGCCACACCCGCCATCACTCTCTGAAAGCTAGGCGTAAATGGCAATATGTCAGACAATTGTTCCCGTGTGCTAAATATGTGAGCACGTTGTCTAATCAACTTGGACGTATCAACTGCAGCGGCCTCGAAATCCGCATAACTTCGACCAGGTTTGCATAACGGTGGGTCAAACAATACTCGCGCCGCGAAAGGACTTCCTTTGGTGGGTGACAATAGCGTCGTCAATCCGGACACCGAATGAAAAACGCCCACTTTAGGCTTAGGTTCAAAGTGTTCGTCGATCGCGTTCATCACCACATCGTGGTCACGAACCAACGTTGGAATCGTGTGGTCTTCGATCCGACCCACATCGTTCCAACCGTGATTCCTGACATCGTAAATCGCGAGATCGAAGTCTTCCATCAACAACGACCAAAACGGATAGTAAAGATCGATCGCTAGGCCATTTCCATGGCTCAACACGAGCCGAGGTCCTGATGTGTTGCCGTGTCGCCGCAACTTGATCGACGTTTCCTGATCTACACGGACATCCACAACCTCGATCGGATCAGGCAAATCCCATTTTGTTCCTGATGTTGACACGGCTGATTGCGGCTTTTTGAAAATCACTCATCCGCTGCGATCTCACGAAGCGGACGGCACCAGAACCCATTATCAACTGAATCGGCGCTCCGCGTTTTGTGGCTGATGGTTAGGCATGGCTAACTGATCGTCAACGATCAAATCTCGTACGCGATCGCCGCCGCAAATCTGCGATCGCTTATGTCTTCCAACTGCCACCTGATCTTCGGAAGGTGCGGAAACACGAATACGCTGCGCTTGTCGCCACGTCGCATCTTTTCTGGCACTTCAAACTCCGAGGTGTCTAACGACATGCCGACACCCAAAGCCTTCACCAGCGCCTCTTTCACCGTCCACAACTTGAAGAACATCGCAATCTTCCGCTGGCCCTCGACTGATTTGATTTCAAACCTTTCATTCGGACCGAAAACCGTTTCGCTCAGCAAGTCGATGTGACGATTCGAAACCCGTTCTTCGATGTCCACTCCCAAACGTGCCGATGAACCAAATGCCAGGAGACCGTGTCTTCCGCTGTGCGTCACATTGAAACTGATCGGGACGCGCCGACCACACACCAACGCGTACGGCTTGCCGTGCTCGTTTTCCCCGAACGTCAGTTGATCGTTTGTGCAACCGACCAGATCACTGATGTGCCTTCGCAACGCCCCGCGGCACAGCGCGAACCGCCGCTTAGGGCCCGGAAACATGAACTTCCGCCATCGAGCCCTCTCAGCGGCATTCAACAGGCCAAACGCGGCGGCCTCGAAGCGATCGTTCGGCGCAAGATCGACATAAAAAACATCAATCTCGTCAATCCGCCTGTACGGACGCCACCATACATCGGTTTGATACCCGCAGATCATCGGTCACAGGGTTAACAATTGAAAATTGGCGAAGCACAACAAAGCAATCGCGTCCCGCCGCGCGGTTGACCGCGGCGGGACGCGAAAATCGTTGATCGGTTCGATTAACTGGATTGGGCGTCTACAAAGTCGACCAACGCGGCCAACGTGGGAATGTTCCCGCAATCTTCGGCCGACATCGAAATGCCGAATTCACTGACGACCACTCGCCCAAATGCGACGATGTCCACGGACGATACTCCCAGATCACTGAGACTCGTGTTCAGATCGTTGACCGGACCTACTGATTGCCCGTCAACTTCCAAATTCTCGGATACCAACGCTTTGATCCGATCTGCCGTTGATGCCATGTGCAACTCCCTTTCTAGGTTTTCGCTCTAAGACGCATATACGCGTGTCAACCCAACAACGTTATCATGTCGCCTTTTTGCAAAGTCAACATCAACCAACATCAGCGTTTTTTCACCTACCGTTTCGGGCATTTTCTCCACCCGTTGCAGGGACGTTTAAACCCAATGCCGCCGTCGCTGGAACGGATACTGCGGCAACCCAATCCGACGCCGCGTCTCGCCTACGAAAAGACCAGCAAACGAAATCGCCAGTCCCATTTCATACGCACGAGCCACGAGCGAAGCGAAGCCAAGATCACCCGCTCCAGCGTCAGGGAAAAGCAAGGTTGAAGGACGTTTGCCACCGACCGCCGAGATTGCGTCCGCTTCCAATCCGATACAGATGACCGCATCCACTCCGAGCGAGTCGAACGTACCAGAGCATCGCTCCAACGAATCCCTCGCGGGATGACTTCGACACCAGTGGTCGCCGGTAGTCAGTTCCGAAAGCCCTACTCGCTCGCCCGTCGCACCGCTAACCAAGGCGATAGCCGGTTCGGAAATCGCGACGTCGGCCAATACAGACTCAAATCCCTCTGACCCGATTTCAGATCCTTCGCGTTGCTCTAACTCGCCGTAACGCGCCGCCAACTTCAAACCGTCCTCGATGCTGAATGCACCAGCAACCTGCGCAGCGGCAATCTCTCCGACACCCGTTCCCGACACGACGTTGGGCTTGACGCCCACGCTTTCCCAGAGCGCCGCCATTGCGACCTCGATGGCGTAGGTCAAGGCATTTGCCTGTACCGGGTCGCTATTGCTGGCAATGACTTCGCCCAAGTCCGCCTGTCCATCCCACAACTGCGATCCCGTCTCCGTTTCGAACATTCCGTTGCATCGGTCCAAAACGGCACGAACGACCGATTCGTTCTGATACCACGATCCAATCGACGCACCCCACCGCTCTATTCCACCGGAGAATGCGAACGCCACGCGTCTTGGCGCTTCGGGCGCTGCCTTCTCAGAGTCCGCCTGTTTCGACGCTACGGCGCGCAGCCCTTCTCGAAGGCTATCGGCATCATCAAACACCACTCCCGCCCGATGACCCATGTGGCTTCGTCCCAACCCAGAGGTCCAAGCCAAGTCCGCTAGCACATCGCAGTCGATCCCATTGTCTTCACCACCTTGGTCCTCAACCCACTCCGAGTAACTCTTAGCCAAATCTCTCAGCGCAGGTTCTGATCTCGCCGAAAGAGGCAATACTCGCGCTCTCGTTGCCGGTGGAGAACCGATTTCGCCGTCAAGGTCCGACAACGTAGGTTCAACCAATCGACCATCTCCGACTACCGCGGTTCCTAAACCATTGTTCGGCCCCTCTGCGCCGTTCCGACCACCGTGACCCGCCATCACCAAGTGCGCGTTGGCGCCCGACATGCCAAAACCGCTGATCGCCGCCAACGGCGCGCGTTGAGAGGTACCGTTCCAACCAGTATTCTCGGTTGGAACCTCCATGGGCAAACGATCCCAGTCGATGTGCGGGTTTGGCTCATCGAAGTTCAACTGCTTCGGCATCACACCGTACTTCATCGCCAACGCAACCTTGATTACGCTGGCCACACCTGCCGCCCGCTCCAAATGGCCCAGATTCGCCTTCACTGAACCGACCAACAGCGGATGATCTGCGTCGCGGCCATCGCCATAGACCGCGCCGGCTGCGTGCAACTCGATCGGATCGCCCAACTGCGATGCACCGCCGTGCGCCTCGTAGTAATCAACATCACTCGGATCGATCCCGGCATCCGCCACCGCGTCCCGCATCACACGCTGCTGTGCCGATCCATTCGGCACCGTCAACCCAGCGCTCGCCCCGTTCTGGTTAACCGCTGAACCAAGGATCACTCCCCAAATCCGATCTCCATCAGCCTCCGCATCCCGCAACCGTTTCAACACCAGCATCCCGCAACCCTCGCCGCGCACGAACCCATCAGCGTCGGCGTCGAACGGCTTGCTTTCACCCGTTGATGACAACATCCCAAGGTCCGCCATGAACTCCGTGATCGGAACTGAAAGTGCCGCGTTCACACCGCCTGCCAACGCCATCTCGACTTCGCCGCTGCTCACGGCCTGAACTGCTTGGTGTATCGACGCATGCGATGACGCGCAGACCAGATCCACCGGTATCGCCGGACCTTCCAAGCCCAAAACGTAGGCTACTCGCCCGACCACCATGCTCGCGGTCGTGCCTAGATAGTTATCGGGGAAACCGCTCGCGGCAATCACGTCCCTGTACTCGCTGGTTCCGACACCCACGTACACCCCAGTTCGACTACCTCTCAGAGTGTCGGGATCGATACCCGCATCCTCTAACGCATGCCAAGCCGTCTCCAACATCATCCGCTGTTGCGGATCCATCGATCGAGCTTCAAGCGGTGAAATCCTGAAAAATCGAGAATCGAAATGGTCGATCTCGTCGATGAAACCGCCCTTCCTCAACACGTCGCTTTCGAGGTACGGACTCCCGAAAACTCCATTCAGCGCACCGTTGTCTGCTCTACCATCCGTGATCGCATCACCGCCCGTTTCCAGCAATCTCCAAAACTCGTCAAGGTTTCGAGCACCCGGGAAGCGACAAGCCATCCCGACGATTGCGATCCCCTCGACATCGGTCGGTCGGCTTTCTTCAATCGTCTCGGTGACGACCACCGATGCAGCGGGCAAGGCGAAAACTTGAGGCTCCGCGTCCTCGCCCAGGTGATCTAACTCGCCAGCCAAATGCTGGGCAAGATCCGCAACGTTGGGAAAATCGAACACTATGGTGTTTGACGCCACGTACTCCCCAGCCAATGACCGGTTCAAACGATTCCTGAACTCCACAGCCATCAGAGAATCCATACCTAGATCGAAGAACCCCACTGTTGGTGACGGCGACGACTGCAATCGCATCACAGCGCGCAGTTCTTCCAGAAGATAGTCGGTAAGAATCGCCTCGCGGTCGGCTTGTTCAGCAGCTTTCAACCGCGTCAGCAGGTCCTCGGTCGGTCCGTTGGTTTGACGTGCCTCGTCGTCACCCTCAGAGATCAAATCCTCGAGGAACTCACGAGATCCTTCGTGCCCCTCGGCGAACGTCGGCCAGTCCACCACAGCCGCCAACGCATTCGTCATGTCCCGTTGGACAAGAGCCTCGAACGCATCGAAGCCTTGCTCCGGCGTCATCCAACCGGTTCCAACCGCCTCCAGTTGTCCAGCGATTCGTTCGCGATGCTCCTCGGCTTCACCCAGTCCAGACCACGCGCCCCATGCGATCGATTGGCCCGGAAGACCTAACGACCGCCTGTGCCCTGCAAGTTGATCGAGGAACGCATTCGCCGCCGAGTGGTTAGCCTGACCAGAATTCCCCAACACGCCGGCGACGCTCGAAAACAGGACGAATAAATCCAAATCTCGGTCCAAGGTTGCCCGATGGAGGTGCCACGCGCCAAGCACTTTCGGCCACAACACCCGCTCGAAACTCTCCCAGTTCTGGTTCGTCAATGCCGCATCCGAAAGAACACCCACGCTATGGATGACGCCACCGAGAGGCATATCGCCATCATCGATCCCGTCCAACATCTCTTCAACCGCCGCCTCGTCTGTCACGTCTGCAATCGCTACTTCGATAGTCACACCGCGCTGTCGCAACGCGTTGATCGCGTCTACGACCTCCGGATCAGGGTCACGGCGCCCGTTAAGCACGATGGCGCCCGCACCGCGATCAGCCAACCAGCCAGCCAAAGCGCTCCCGATGCCGCCGAGTCCGCCAGTCACAAGGTAGGTCCGATCAGCGCGCAATCGATTCGTTACCATCGGCGAATTCGAAAGAACGAGTTTCCCGATGTGCCGTGCTGAACGCATGTGATCGACCGCTGAAGCAGCCTCGGCCATCGGCCATCTGCTAAGCGCGATCGGTCGCAATTCACCCGCTGATACCCGTTCCATCAATTGACGCAATGCGGTGCCAGGCAACTCAGGATCATGCGTCTTCAACTCGTCCAACTGCAATATCGCGTATTCAACATCGGGCCGCACCGCAGCCATTTCCGCTCCTGTGAAGATACCCACCGCCGCCAACTCAATCCAACGACCACCCTTCGCCAGACAAGCCACATTCGCATTCAGGAAATCCTCCCCCACGAAGGAATTCAACAGGACGTCAATGCCCCTGCCGTCCGTAGCTTCAAGGATCTCCTCGCCATACTCGGTCCGTCTGCTGTCGAAGACGTGCTCGACACCCAGCGAACGCAGATAGTCGTGTTTCCCCGAGCTCGCCGTGGCGAAAACCTCTGCCCCTGCCGCTTGCGCCATCTGGATCGCCGACAGTCCGACGCCGCCCGCTCCAGAGTGAATCAGCACATTGTCGCCAGTCTTCAGCTTCGCCATCTCGAATGACAGCGCCGCAGTCGTGAACGTCAATGGCATCGTGGCTAGCTCAGCCGAAGAGTACTCGGAAGGCGCATGTGCCAGCAACTCCGCATGCGTCACAACCTCACTGGCGAACGATCGGAAACACAGACCAACGACGCGATCGCCCACCGAAAAATTAGAAACGTCGGCACCAAGCTCAACCACTCGCCCGACAACCTCACCGCCCAAAACGTCATCATCCAGCATCCCCATCGCAACCATCGCATCTCGGAAATTCACGCCCACCGCTTCGACAGCCACGCGGACCTCATCCGAACCCAACGTTCCGACTGACAGGACTTCAGCCTTCAGACTGCCCGGCACGCCTTCTTCGTCAGGCTTCAAAACCCAAGGAGAGTCGCTGGGCAAAGACACTCTTTCGGTCGCTTCTCCGAATCTGTTGAGCCGCGACGCCAATCGCAGTCCGTAGCGATACGCGATGTGGTTCTCAGTGTCAGGATGCAGCAACTCATCTACAAGATCGGAAACGGAGTTCGTGCCAGCAGGATCCAAATCGATCATGCGCGGGTTCAGATGCGAAGCCTCTCGGTCTACGACCTTGCCCAACCCCCACAGAATCGCACCTACGACCTCTCCAGATCGCTCCCGCGCCAACACCTGCGCGCCGCAAGTGACGAACCAAACGCCGTTCGCCGGAATCACATCTGCGTCGGCAATCCCTTGGATCATCGCCAATCCGCTGCTGCCGATGCGCTTGGCGTCGCTGGCAAACTCGATGTTGTCCGCATCAACACCAGATCCATCAAGTCCAGCCAAATGGACTATCCCCTTGACCGGCACTTCCGCCGGCAGGTTTTCGAACAGATTTCGCCAAGATTCACGGTCATCGGATACAACGCCAACATCGTCGGCAGCCGAACCATCAGAACCCGTCGAGTGTTTCGCCACGACCACGGTCTGATCTCGTTGCCTGAGCTGCGCCGCCAAATCCGTCGCGACCCAGGTATGGTCGCCCATCAAAACCCAAACGCCGGGCGGCTCACTCACATCTTGCGGACCCTGTGCGACGATCACCCCGCGATCAGGCCTTTCGTCCCCACCGGCAACGCCAAGGAACTCGAAATCCTCGAATCCACCCTCGGTCAATCCGCGTTCCCAAATGTCCGGAGTCGACAGGGCAGAGAGCGGCCGATACTCGTCGGCGAATCTCCACCACCCGTCCAAAGATCCGAACGTGAGATCCATCCAGCCCTGAGGACGCATGTTCTCAAGCGCCACCAACATACCGGAAGGTGCGAGAGTCTCCAAGCAGTTTGCCAACGTTTCGCCTAGAAATCGCGTCGCGTGCAACACATTCGAAGCGATCACGATGTCGAAACTGTGCGTCTCGAAACCTTGGGACGATGGACTCCTCTCGATGTCGAGCACACGGTACTCGATCGAAGCCTCCGCACCACCGAAACGCCCCTCCGCCTCGGCGAAAAATCCCGCCGATATGTCCGTGTAGACGTAGTCGAAACGTCCTTCAGGCAAAACCGGCAATACTGACGCCGTGGCCGAACCTGTGCCCGCGCCCACCTCTAAGATCCGCAATCGACGACCGTCTGGCAAATCCTCCACCATCGCCGTGACAGCTTCGCTCAGCATTCGGTTAGCCGCTGCCGCTGCCGGCGCACTTATGTATAGGTCAGCAGCACTCGGAGAACCGCTACCGAACAGCACCGTCAGAGGGTCTGCATTCCCCTTCAGCACATCGATCAATTCACCGACACACCGCACGAACAAACCGACTTCCGTCTGTCCGTGGTCATACCGAGCCAACATCTCCGATGCAAACTCATGAGGATCTGTCGGCACCGCATCTGGCAACGGGTCGTCAGGACCAACTACCACAACAAAATCACCATCCGACTCCTCTACAATTCCCGCTCGACCCAACAACTCGAACACGCGTCGGAAAAGGCGCGAATGTTCGGGCAACACATCGAACTGCTGACGCAACTCTTCAGTATCGATCGTCTCGCCCTTCTTCCATTCCCAACCCAGCTCCTGAAGCCTGACCAGCGCGTAAGACCACGACAACCGTTCGAGGTCAGTCAACAGATCTGATCGACTCGCCGCGTCCACTCCCAAATCCGCCATATATTCCGTGAAGGGCCCCGACGCAGCGAATACATCTGCCGGTTTCGGCAGGAAATCCGCCGGTATTGTCGCTGTCGCGAGCGGTTTGTCTCGCCAAACCACCTCGTACAACAGATCCTCAACATCCTCCGATCCCGCCAACAAAGTAGCGCGCGTCGCCCGTTTGACGGTATACCCGTCGAAACCACCAATCTCATCTCCGCCAACCGTGTACAGTCGCAAGTCTCCAGTGAAAGTCTCCGGAATCGCACCACCCACTTCATCACTCTCATCCGCGCCAGCACGTTCACGCATCCGAGCGTGACAAACCAACCGATCCGGCAGATCATCCGTCAACCACATTCGCTCCCAACCAAACGGCAGGTAAGTCGTCCCATCGCCCGCACTGTCGTCACTGCGCGCGGCAGACAAAACTTGGAAACACCCGTCAATCAACACCGGGTGCGCCTCGATCCCTCCATCAAGCAACGAATCCGACAACGAAACTTCGCCAATCGCCTCGCCTTCACCCGTCCACAATGTCTGCACCGAACGGAACACTGGCCCGAATTCGATCCCGATACTCGACTTCTGCTGATAGAAATCCGATGTATCGGTCTGCGTCATACGGGACGTCGCCGCCGAAACGTCAAATCGACTTCCCGCGCGCTTGCTCGCCGCATCGCCATCCAAAGCCTTACCTTCCGCGTGGAGCGTCCAACCTTCGTCCTCTTCACCCTTGCTGTAGATTTCAAGCCGCTTAGCCTCTCCGTCTTCCGTCTCGTCCAAAACAAGCTGTATGCGACGTCCTGCTTCCTCACCCGTGTCGTCCGGATCATCCGGAGCGAACACCATCGGACTGTGCAGCTGCAAGTCCTCTACCTCGGCAACATCTGCACCTTCCGAAAGCGCCGCGGCAACCGCCATCGCACCATACAGTGCCCCCGGCATGATCACTCGACCGAATACGCGATGGTCGTTCAACCACGCTGGATCGCTCGGGAACATCTCCGTCTCGAACAGCACCTCGCCGCGCGGCGATTCATGCCGTTCGCCCAACAGCGGGTGCCCCATGCTGACCCGTTTGCGCCTCGGCGCTTCCACCCAAAACCGCTCACGTTGAAACGCATAAGAAGGCAACGAGACCCGCCGACGCGTCTCTCCCGCGAACAGCCCCTCGAACTTCAAATCCAACCCAGCCTCGTAAGCACCCGCTACCCCCGTCACGAAACCGTCGTCATACTCATCCAACGGCAACTTTTCGTAGTTCCGCAAGAGACTCGCCAACACCGTAGGTTCCTTGGCGACCTGACCATCACCGGTAACCGAAGGCCACGCCATCGAAACCAATGGACCCAGAACCGCGTTCGGGCCTACCTCGATCACAAGATCGACACCCAGGTCCGCCATCGTGTCAATGCCCGTCTGGAACTCCACAGAGTTGCGAGCGTGCCGCCGCCAATACATCCCATCGATGTCGTCACCTTCGCCAATTACGCTCCCCGTGACATTGCTAACCAAATCCAATTTCGGAGGCGAGAACGTTACGCCTCGATACGCCTCTTCCAACTCATCCAGCGCGGGTTCCACCAACGCACTGTGGAACGCTTGGTTCCTCAACCGTCTGACTTGGACCTCCTCCGCTTCGAATCTCTCTGAAACAGCGTCAATATCCGAAACGGGACCACTCACCACCTGGTGAACCCCGTTATCGACTGCCACACACAGCTTGGCACCAGACGTGTTCGAGTTGTGCTCCGCCACTGCTGCTGCCACCTCTCCTTTAGGCGCGAATATCGCAGCCATCCCACCGAGTTCCGGCACCGACCCTAGCAGTTCACCACGTTTGGCAACGAATCTGAGCCCGTCCTCCAAACCGAATACACCAGCCGCCTGAGCAGCCGCGAACTCACCCAAACTATGACCGATAACGACACTCGGTGTGACACCGAGCGACGCCCACATCGCCGTCAAACCACACTCCAAGGCATACACCGCCGGCTGAGTCCATGCCGTGTCATATAAATCTCCCGTTGACCCAGACCGCCCAAACATGACGTCGAGCAGAGATTCGCCACGCTCCTCTCGGATCACCTCATCGCAACGATCAAGCACCGCCCGAAACACAGGTTCCTCGCGATACAACGACTCTCCCATACCTACCCATTGGCTACCCTGACCCGTGTAAACAAACGCAACTTTCGACGCAGTACCCGCAACTGAGGTATCACCGTTCTCAACCACCTCCTGCAACCCATTTCTCAACGTCTCCAAATCACTGAACTTAACCCCGGACCGGTACTCGAAATGACTCCGCCCTACGCTAGCCGTCCATGCGACATCCCCGAACTCTTCCACATCGCCAGAGCCGTCAGTCGGCAACCGCCGATCCAACCACGACAAGTAACGCTCGGCCTGACCACGCAGACTTGCCGGAGTCTTACCTGACAACGGAAGTACACGCTTGGAACGCGGTTGGATGTCGGCATGGGCTTGAATCTCTTCCAAGAACTCTTTCGATAACGAAGCGGCCACTTCCCGTTCCCCGCCGACGTTCGGATGCAACCCATTCGAACCGACCGAGTCATCACCACCTACCCCGTAACCCTCCAAAACGACATGCGCGTTAGTGCCTGACCAACCAAAGCCGCTCACCCCCGCAATCGGCGGCTTGTCCACTGCTTGCGGCCAGTCGGTCGCCTCCGATGTGACCTTGATCGGGTATCGATCCCAATCTATATCCGGGTTAGGAACGCTGAAATTGCGATGCTTCGGTATCACCCCATGCTTCAGCGCCAAGACCGCCTTCATCATTCCCGCAACCCCAGCAGCGGCTTCCAGATGCCCGAAATTCGTCTTTACCGAACCCACCAGCAAAGGCCGAGCAGAATCTCGATTTGGACCAAACGCAGCGCCTAAAGCCTCCATCTCAATCGGGTCGCCGACCGGCGTTCCCGTACCATGCGCCTCGACATAATCCACGTCCGACGCCGACACTCCGGCACGATCCAACGCAGCCGCGATCACCCTTTGCTGAGCATCGGCACTCGGCACAGTCAGACCCTGGCTCGCACCGTCCTGATTCAACGCGGAACCACGGATAACGCCCCAAATCCGATCACCGTCCTGTTCCGCCGCATTCAACCGCTTAAGGACCAGGATTCCGCAACCCTCTCCTCGCACGTAGCCGTTAGCCGACGCGTCAAACGTAAAACACCTGCCGTCTGGCGACAACATACCCGCGTTGCCGCGCATCTCCAACAATCGGCCGGAATGAATCGTGTGAACACCCCCGGCCAAAGCCAAGTCTGCTTCGCCCAGCTGCAGACCCGAAACCGCTTGGTGAATCGCCACGAGCGACGACGAACACGCGGTGTCGATCGCCACGGCCGGCCCCCGAAAGCCGAGCGCGTATGCCACCCGGCCGATCGCGGTGTTGTAGGAAGTCCCGCTGACCGCATACAGACTCGCCGCGCCCTCATTGATCTCCTCAGAGTTCAGAATCAACCCGCGGTAGTCGTTGTTGCTGATACCCCCGTAAACCCCTGTGCGGCTACCCTTCAACCCCTCAGGATCGATCGCCGCATCCTCTAACGCCTGCCAACTCGTCTCCAGCATCAACCGCTGCTGCGGATCGAGCAACTGCGCTTCAACCGGAGAAATGCGGAAAAACGCCGCGTCGAACTCCTCCAAATCTTCCAGATATCCGCCGAAGCGACAGGCTTGGTTTTGAATGTCCGCATTCGGGAATAGCTCTCCGATACGCCCTTCACCCGAACCGGGGACGCCCTCCATCACCGCATTCTCGCCCGCCATCAGCAACCGCCAAAACGCCTCCACGCTATCGGCACCCGGAAAACGGCACGCCATCCCCACGATCGCAATCGGTTCGCATACCGCAAGTTTCGGACGATCTTGATCTCCGTTTTCGCCGCGCAGCGACTCCTCTGTAACGAGATTGCCGGATGATAGCATCATTCTCCCCTGCTGATGAATTCGAAGACGATTACGGGCGACGCCTCGTTTTGACGTACGGAATCGAGCGAAATCATTACATCCAGTATCGCGCCATCCCATTTCATCAATCAATTGACGACCATTCGCTGGCCTTTAAGCGCAAACAAATCAAAACCGACCGTCGAATCTGCGTTTTCCTCTGTCCGGATCGGCTTTGATGAACGAATAGCAACGACTATCCGGTACACAATGCGCCGATACGCGTTATAATCCGCCTCATCAGTGCGCCCAAGAGCGGAGGGCAAGAGTTGAACAAGCCAGTACACCACGTCGTAACAAGGCCCGGACGAAAACACGGCGATCCCGAAAACGACATCCCCGTCCCTGAAGATCTGGTCACCGTACCTGGCTCGCCCACCATCGACGGCGATGTTAGCTACTACAGCCGCGAATACCCCGTCGAGTCGCAGACCATCGAGAAATCCGCCGACCGCGAGTGGGGGTGGACCCAATACATCGAAGAGGTCTACGACTACCGCAAGAAGCACGACGAAGTCAGCGAACCGCTCATCGAAGCCGCCGCTGTGTCAGGCGATATCGAACCCACCGCCGAACCCGTACCCGGCAAGGACGTCACCGACGAAATCCGAGAAAAAGCGCGAGAACTCGGATTCGGCGAGGTCGGTTTCACAAGATACGACCGCCGATACACCTACGCCAGCAAGAAAAGCTGGGTTAAGTACACCCACGCCATCTGCCTCGCACTCGAGCAGGACTACTATCAGACGCAGACCATACCCAGCCTAGAAGCCGAGTTCGCCCACTTCGGCACGTACGAGATCGCCGGAGAACTAGCGCTCACACTTGCGGAACACATTCGATCGCTGGGATACCACGCTCAGGTCCACAGCCCGAACGACAACAGCGGCGTTTTCATCCCGCTATTCGTAAACGCCGGCCTTGGACAGCTAGGAGCCAACGGGCAACTCCTCTCGCCCTACTTCGGATCACGCGCACGTCTGATGCTCATCACCACCGACGCAATCGTTTCATACGACGAACCAGTCGATTACGGCATCAACAAATTCTGCGAATCGTGCCAAGTCTGCGTCGTCCGCTGTCCCGCCCGCGCCCTGCTGCGTGAAAAGGTCTGGTACCGAGGCGTCAAGAAAAACAAGCTCGTCTACGACCGATGCCGACCCGTGATGGTGACGTACGAGGGTTGCGCCGTCTGCATGAAGGTGTGCCCCATCCAACGCTACGGCATGAAACCCGTCATGGAGCACTACGTCGAGACTGGCGAGATCCTTGGCAAAGGAACCCCGAACCTCGAAGGCTACGAACTCCGAGGCAAAGGCTACTTCGGCCCCGGCAAACTCCCCCACTTCACCCGTGAAGAGTTCGAAATCCCACACGGCACCAAAGAGGAAAACCTCTTCCACCAATTCAAAGAAAAAGTGGAAAAGAACGGTACCCCCGATGCCGAAGAAGCCCTGGAGTTCGCCAACGAACTCAAACGGATAGTAGAAGCCGGAGTCTCCCGCACCGACGAGTGACATCTGCCAACCCACCAATGTCCCCTCTCCCTTGCTGGGAGAGGGCTAGGGTGAGGGTGAAATGGGCGGCCAAGGGGAAGGGTTTCCCCCGCTGCGCGGGGGAAATGTCCGAAGGACAAAGGGGGCGCGCGAAAGCGCTAATAATCCCACCTCCGCAACTCACCCTACTGCCACCATAATCGCGCCAACTCGATAACCACCCTCTCACACAAACCATGTTCCAAAAAGACGCGCTAGACGCCCTCTTCAACGAACTCGACACTCGCTACGCCGGGACCGCTGATTACGATCAGCTACTTCGCGACGCGCATCTAGGCATCGCACTGTCCGACGCCGGCCGTGAATACGAATCTGAAGTCGACGACCGCGTGGCGACGCTGATCGCGTCTCACAAAGCCGACGTCTAAGCCGGCTCTGCCGCCACGCGGCCGAATATTCCTACTCGCTCAGCGTCGTCTCTGCCGGAACCTCGATCTCGCTGCTCCGGATCCAGACGCCCGCCGCCAAATCGGCCGGCAAATATCTGATCTCGGGCAAGATCAATTCGCCGCCCGTGTTGACGAATCCCAGCTCCACGCGGCCATCTGCCAATCGTCGAGTGCGGATCTTACCTATCGGACTCTCGTCCAATTCGACGTCGCTGCTCGTGTGCCAAACACCAACGGGCGCGTCGGCGGGCAAGTAACGCACGTCAGGGATGACCCGCTCGCCGCCGCCGAACTCAACGCCGTGCTCGATGCGACCATCGTCAACCAGCTGTGCGATGATCCTCAACCTCGGCGCCGTCGATGCAGGTTCTGAAACCGGCTCCAGCAACGCATCCAACTCTTCGCTGTCCGCGGGCGAAAGCAGTGCCAAGAAGCGATTATTGTCGGCATCCGCACCTGACGTCGCACAAAGGACAGCATTGATCGCCAAGCCGTAGATCCGCGATGCTGCTCGCAACTCAGTATCGAGCTTCATCAACTCGTCCACATCCGACACGCCAGCCGACTCGAAGGAGTCACGTAGTGCCGAACTGGTGCCGCGGCAAGACGCATCACCAGAAAACTCGTCCACCATCGATTGAACGTCCTCGTCGTCCCATCCATCTTCGGCTTCCCGTGCGGCGCTCACGATCTGGCCTGCGGTGACCATCGGCGCGATCACACGCTCGGCGTACGCGAGCTGCGAATGGACCGACTTGGCCTCCGAATACCAGAGCGAGTTCCCACTTGCAACGCCTTCTGTTATCCGCCTCCAAGACGAAGCCAGCGTCGCATACTGCGCCGATGCCTGGTCGGCGCTCGACAGGAGCAGATCTTCAACGGATTGCGGGGATGCAGCGATCCCACTCGCGAACCATTCGTCAAGTTCAGAAACTGCGATCGCTTCACTGAACTGGTTCGCAAACTCGATTGACAACGTCTGCGACGAAGGATCGAACACGCTAACCATCGCCATCTCGTCGGATTCGGGCAGATCTGCTATCGCCTCACGTTCGAAGATACCGTCGAGGTATTCGGAAGCAAAACCAGCCGTGTAGATCGCCTTCGCTCGCACCGTCGGGTCCAACTCCGCTTCCGGATCTTCGACGCCGCTCACCAGAACGGTCACTTCACCCTCGTCATCGGTCTCAGATGACACTGTGTACTCGACCTCATCAACCGAAACCGTCGTCTCATCGAACTCCATACCGCTCAAGACCTTAAGCTCACGCCACTGGCTATGGAAACCGATCTCCTCTCCGTCAGGATCGTCCGTAACCACGACCAACCACACCCACGACGTGCCCGGATCCTCCATCGTGATCTCGAACGAGGAAACCTCATCCGATTCCATGCTCGTAGCGTTAGCCGTCGCATCACCCGTGTGGTACGAAACGCCGCCCGGCCAACCAGTTTCAGGATCGATCGTCGGATCTGTGCGGCCCCAATCGTCCGGCGCTATCGCATACACCCTTATCGAACCGTCTTCTGCCGTCATCGTGCCATTACCCACATTGCCGATCCGGTAGTGAACTTCGAATGGAACACCTACGGTGACCTGCTCAGGAATGACACCGGCTTCGATCTTCATCTGGAAGCCGCTCTCCTGCCGCTCCTCTTCATCCACCAGATGCACCACCAGCTCAAAGTCTGCCGACGCCAGTTGTGCGTCACGCTCCCAATACGTCGTCGCCTCGATTAGGTAAGTCCCCGCCTCCAAGTAACGCTCGATGCGAGAGTTCCGACGCTCACCGCCATCGTCGTTCGCGGATATCAATCCTCTTGTCGTTGAAATCAGCGACAGAACCGCATCCCCTTCCACTGATCTCAGGTCGATCCGCACACGCCCGCCGGTCGCCATTTCAAACGTGTAACCGAACGCCGGGTGCTGCACCACGAATCGTGAGCCACAAGTATCGAGCGTCCACGTCCCAGTCGCCGACAGATCCGTTCCCAGTTCAAGCGTGCCGAGATGCTCCGAATCGCATCCTTCGACCCGGCTGATCGACAAGCTGAAATCCGCCGCTCCCTGTCTCCGACCGCCAACCGTCGTCGCCTCCAACATGTACGTCCCAGGCTCCAGATCGCGTTCTATCCGAGCATCCAGACTACCGCCGCCATCATCGTTATCGGTGATCCTGTTCCCGTCAGCGTCCAGCAAGTAAAGATACGCATCCGCGTCCGAAGAACTCAAATCGATCCGCACACGACCAGCCTCGGCAACCGCGAACTGATAGTTGTGAGCGTCGCTGTCGTTATGAAAACTGGAGTCGCAATCCTCCGTGCTCCATCGACCCTCGGCACTCAGACCACCATCTGAGTCGCTGCTCAAAGTGCCCAAATCCGTAACCTCGCAACCCGGCGTTTCCTGCGCAGAAGTTGGGAAATTTCCCTGCAACAACAAGACACCTCCCACCGCCACCAAAACCGCCATCGCCACCACCAAAGAACGCAATCCACGATTCGCTACTCGCATCAATTCAGTTTCTCCCTCCGTAAATGGCCTCGACATAAGTCGTCACCACAAAATGTGTCATTTCGCGATAGGAACTATCACAGAGATTAATTTATACATCGCCGAACCCAAACCGCAACCCTATTCCATTACCGAATCCACCTCCATCCCGCCCATCAACTCAAACACCAACGGTCCTCTTCGCAAAGAGCTTACGGGGACGCGAACGAGCAGAGCGGGATCGCAGAGGATGCCGTGGGCGGACGCGGAGCCGCCGAACACCTGCACCCAACCAACCGCACATCTCACCAAACACTGGTATTAACGGCAGGTTTCAAACCTGCCCTTACCAAACAACCGATCATTACACCTCCATACCACTACGCAATTCCGAATGGGACCCAAGAACGTGCCATTCCGAACCCTTGGCCGTGCCATTCCGAACGCAGCAGCCATGTCATTCTGAACGGAGCGCAGCGGAGTGAAGAATCTCAGACAATCTCGCTAGACCACTCGACGAGATTCCTCGCTGCGCTCGGAATGACGGTCTGCATCTAGTCACATCCCCCTATCCTGTCCATCCATGCAAATTCAATTCCCCATCGATCTCCTCGGCCTTCAGCGACAAACGCTCCCACTCACGCCAAAGTTCTGCAACCTCGGCTTTCAAATCTCCATATTCTTTACTCAGTCCTGCAACCCGGCCTACTTCGTCGTAAAGATCAGGATTACCGAACATGGCCTCCAACTCGACGATCCTTGCCTCCCGCTCATTTAACGAAGCAGTCACGTCCTCTATCAGCTCGCCGAGTCTGCGACCCTCCTTGGCTAGAGTTCGACGCTTCATCTCCGCAACGTCGATACGTCTGCGGCCGCGGCCATCCGGTCGCGGTTTCTCGGTAACTCGCTTACGACGATCTTGGGTTGTCGCATTCGCCTTCTGTTTCGTCTCTTCGTCAATCTGCTTCCGATAGAGGTAACCCTCATAATCCCCCGGGTAAACAGTCGGGACGCCCCCGTCTATTTCAACGATCTTGTTCGCAACTTGTTGGATGAGCGTGCGGTCGTGAGTGATGAAGCAGATTGTTCCCTTATAGTCGCCCAGCGCATCTGCGAGGATCTCCCGCGATGCGATGTCAAGGTGGTTGGTCGGCTCGTCCATCAGCAAGAGATTGCTCGGTTGAAGCAGCAGCTTCGCCAACGCGACCCGCGCCTTCTCGCCGCCGGACAGAACCGAAATCCGCTTGTCCACATCGTCTCCGCTGAAAAGGAATCCACCGAGAGTGTTCCGCAGGTTCTGGTCCGATTCCATCGGAGCCGCCTGACGCAGTTCGCTTAGGAGGGTGTTTCTCGGGTTTAACAGTTCGAGCACATGTTGGGCGTAATACTTCGTGATCACATTGTGACCGGTCTTCCGCTCCCCTTCGTCGAATGGAATTACCTCCGCCAGCATCTTTAACAACGTCGTCTTTCCGGCGCCGTTTGGGCCCACCAACGCGGCACGATCGCCTCGATCTAGTGCGAGATTCAACCCACGATAAACCACGTTGTCTCCATACGATTTGCTGACGTTCTTGAGCGAGATCACTTCGGTGCCGCTGCGCGGCGGTTCAGGGAACGAATAACTCACCTTCTTCGTCGCCCGCGGTAGTTTGATAATCTCGATCTTCTCAAGCTGCTTCAACCGACTCTGCACCTGGCTGGCTTTCCTGGCCTTGTAACGGAATCGCTCCACGAAGCGCATCTGCTGCGCGATCTGTCGCTCCTGCCTCGCAGCCGCCGATCGTTTTATCTCAAGCGCAGACTCGCGAGCAACGAGATAGTCGTCGTAGTTGCCCCGGTGCAGCACTACCTCATCCGGTTCAATCGCAACAACCCTGTTCGCAGTTTGGTTCAAGAAAGTCCGGTCGTGAGAAGTGACGACCATCGCTCCTTTGAACCCACCCAGATACTTTTCGAACCAGATATTCGCCTCAAGGTCTAGGTGGTTGGTCGGCTCGTCGAGTAGCAGCAAGTTGGGATGTGAGAACAGGATTTTCGCCAGTCCTGCACGCATTACCCAGCCGCCGCTGAACTCGCCCATCGGACGTTCGAATTCATCTTGCTTGAATCCGAGACCCGCGAGTATCGACTTCGCTTCGTGCTCGCGGCCTTCCCCTCCTGCCGCTTCCAACGACTGATAGAGGTCGCTAAGTCGGTCTAGCAACTCGCCTTGTCGGTCCGGATCAGGTTCGGACGTCAATTCGTCCGAAACATCGTCAATCTCCGTTTTCAAAGCGTTCGCTTCGACGTCTGCGTCCAACACTTCCTGCAACAAAGACCGATCGTTGAACGTATCCGGTTCCTGCCTCAGGTAGCCAACAGTTACGCCCCGTTGCTTAGCGATATCGCCGCTCTCCGGTTCAACATTGCCCGCGAGGATCTCCAAGAGAGTCGTTTTGCCTGATCCGTTTGCACCAATTAGCGCGATTCGGTCGCCGGGCTCGATCGTCAGAGTGAGCCCATTGAACAACGTCCTCTCCGTATAGGACTTGCTGATGTCAGATGCGAATAACACTGGATTGTTCGAACTGTCGCGCTACTCGTATCATGCAACAGCCGTTGATGGGCGCAATGGTAAAGAGCGCCCGTTCGCCGAGAACCATGCGTGGGCGATTACGTGATCAGAGATTCTGAAACGACGTAATCGCAATCGTCTGCGACCCTATCTCTTTGAGAGTACTTTTTTGTCCGAGTGGCGAATCCGCAATCAGCGGCTACCTTCAACTTTTACGGTAACAATGTCTACGCCATGGAACTTCTGATGACGAATAGCAGTTGCGTGGTGCTGCAACAAACGCAGCGAAAGATCATCGACGGTCGGCACGGGGGCTTCCTCCGTCATGAACGCCAACTGGTCCTCGATGTTTTCTTGACGAGTCGTCGCGATGAACTCGAGCTCGACCATGTCGCCCTGGGCTTGAGCAGCCACGATTAAACGGGCGCGCTCCGCTTCATCAGTTCCCTCCTTCCTTTTTGAAAGAGAGCCTGCGTGATGGGGAATCAGACTGGCGAGCGTCTCCTCTCCCGCCGACCGAAGGCGCGAGGTCGAAGCATCATCCCAACCCATGTTGGACGCTACATCCACAAGAAACTTGTCGATCGCCGGTAGCGACGCCATGTTCAACGTGAACTCGAAACGCTCGCGTCGCGCACTCGTCGCTTCGAGCAAGAGCGTCATACCGATCGCCACCACCGCACCTATCGTTACGCCATTGCCAAGCAGCGCGCCCAGCTCATCGCCAAAAATATCTTTGGTGACGGGGTGACCGTGAAGACCCAAGCCCAACGCGCTGGCCAGAGCCACCACCAACACCCGTTTGGTGTCGAGGCCATCGCGAAGGATCGTCTGCCAACCACTGACGAACAGCATACCCATTGCGAGCATCAGGTACGCGCCCAAGACGGGGCCGGGAATCGTCAACAGCACTGCTGCGAATTTGGAGAAGAGCGCCAGAACCACGATGACGATGGCCACTCCAATACCAACCCGTCGTGCGGCCACTCCTGTCAGGCTGATCAGCGACTGACTGTAAGAGGAATTAGCCATCGGCGGCAACGTTCCGGCAATGCCCGCCAGCAACATGCCTATCCCGTTGGCACTCACCATGCCTTGGATCTGACGGAAATCGATCGCCCGGGGTCGTCGGCGCGAAGCCTGTTGGATCACAACACCGTCGCCAATCGTTTTCAGTCCGAGCACCAGCGTGAGAATCGCGAACGAGGGCAACAGCACCCAGAACTCCTTCCCGGGCGTGAGATCTGGACTCAGATCCGGCACCTCGGGGATACCAAACCAACTGGCATCTACGATCCGATCCGCGTCGAGCACACCGAAAACACCGGCAACGGCGCACCCTGCCGAGATGCTGATGAACGGGGCGATCAAACGCCATCGCCCACTAGCCTTCAGCGCCACGATTACAGAAACCAGCAGCGTCACGCCGGCGATCACCGGACCGGCCGCGGTTGGAGCGTCTGACGGCAAGTCTCCAACGCTGTCGAACGCGATCGGCAACACGCTCACGGCGATCAACATCGTCACCGTTCCCGAGACGACCGGCGTCACGATGCGCCGCAGAGTCGGCAGCCACCAAGCAAGCGCGACTAGAACAAAGCTGCAGACGATCATCAGGCTCACGAACGTCCCAATCCCAGCCGTCGTCACCGTCAACGCCATGATCGCGATGAACATCGCCGCAGGCCAACTCAGCACGACATGACCGGCACCGAATCGTTTAAGCCGCAACGCCTGCAACGTCGTAATCGACGCGCATATCAGCATCGCCGCGAAAACGCCCCAAGTCAGATAGCTGTCACCAAGCCCCGACGAGCGAATCGCAATCGCTACGTTTAACACCATCGGCGCGAGCACGAGCAACGCGCCCTGAGACCCTACCAGCAGAGCTATCGAGGGTGGACAAGCCTCCTCGGGCTCAAATCGGATGGAATCGTCAGCTTTCATGGCTGTCTATCTTCAACCAATCGCCCAATCGCGTTCAACGCGAGAAGTCATTAAGCGATGATTGTTTGCGAACAGACTACAAGATACCGCCTCACCCTCTCGATGATGTAGCCGTCCACCAGATCCGCGTTCAGGTAGCGGGTTGTGCTCCCGGAAACAGGTCGGCGCACGAATGCTCTTTCTTTCCGCCTCGCGTCATGCCAACCTCAGGCAACGGCGTTTACGAGGCAACAACACCCCTGCGATAATGACAGTTATGACCCGATTCGCCGGGTTGGTGGCCCCTATAGTGATACTATGTCTCAACAAGGTGTCTGCCGTAATCTTGATAATCATAGGATCCGGCAAGAGTTCGAAAAATGGCTCATTTGAACGTTCATTTGAGGAGTATGCATGACCTTGACCGATAAGAGTGAAACCATCTACGACGTAGTGGTCGTCGGCGCTGGTGCCGCAGGCATCGGTGTTGCGGTGGCTCTCAGGCATGCGGGCATCCAGAACTTCGTAGTTTGCGAGCGTCACAAGATTGGCGCATCGTTCGACTTTTGGCCGGACGAAACCCGCTTCATCACGCCCTCTTTCCCAACCAATTCAATTGGCATGCTCGATCTGAACGCGATCGCGATCAAAACCTCTCCCGGGTTCAGTTTGGAGGTCGAACATCCGACGGGTGAAGAGTACGCGATGTATCTGCGTGTAGTCGCAAAAATCTTCAAACTACCGGTTCGCCAAAATACCGACGTGCTACATGTAGCAAAGGTTGACGACGACTTCCACGTCGTTACGCCTGACGAAATCCTGCGAGCCAAGCACGTCATCTGGGCCGCCGGAGAGTTCCAATACCCGCTATCCAATGGGTTTGCTGGTAGCGAGATGTGTCGGCACACCGCGACCATCGCCAGCTATCAAGAACTTGACGGTGACGACTTCATCGTTGTGGGTGGCTACGAAAGTGGCGTCGACGTGGCTTACCACCTGGCTAATCGCGGCAAACGAGTGCGGGTGTTCGACAAGAATCGACCGTGGGTAGACGACAGCTCCGATCCCAGCGTTGCGCTTTCTCCGTTTTCGCTTGAACGGATACGTGAAAAGCGGTTTTATGAGCAAGTGGAACTGTATCCGCACATGCCGATCGAATCGGTCGCTCGCGCCGGCACGACGTATGAAGTCACGGCTCGGGGCGGGCATCGGTTCCAAACCCCCGTTCCGCCACTATTTGCAGGCGGATTTGAGGGCAGCCAAAAATTAGTGGCAGATCTGTTTGAAAAACGCGATGATGGCTCTCTCTTGATTAGCGAAAACGATGAATCGACCATCGTGCCCGGAATTTTCCTCTCCGGCCCCGCAGTTCGCCACGACAACCACGTCTTCTGCTTTATCTTTAAGTATCGGCAACGTTTCGCCGTGGTCGCCAAAGCCATTGCGACCTCGTTAGGATTGCCGGCGGAAGCATTGGAAGCGTACCGCAGTTGGGGGATGTACCTCGATGACCTCTCTAACTGTGGAGAGGAATGCGTATGTTGACGAGAACGGACGAAAGTGAGATCGCGACCAGCGCGGGGCGAAGCCGCCTCGCCAGGATGCGGAGCATCAAATGGCTCGGACAAACCGCAGCCAGCCTGTGCTGGATTGCCAGTTTGTTGACCTCCGGACTCGGATCTAACGGTGATTGGTTACAGTTGGCCGCCGCATCTGCATGGCTAATGGCCAACATCGCAACCATCGTCGCTGCTGATGCCGACTGATGCGTCCGTAACCCTCCAAGGAGTCTGCGTGACGCGCGTTCTGAAGCGATAAACGTCTAAGGCGGAGGCGCAGTCGGAGTGTGGCCGCTTTAGAGATATGGGTAAAGCGGCCCGACAAGGGGCGCGGTTTTGCAGCGGAGCGCATGATTCGTGCAACCGCCGAATTCAAGCGATGATCCGACTCATCCGGTCATTCTTCGTCGGAATCCGCTTTCATCATCCTGTACCCGACTCTAGGCACGGTGAAGATGTGCTGCGGTTCACCTGCATCGTCGCTCAGTTTCTGCCGGAGCCGCTTGACGACGGTGCGGACGAGACCCCGTCCGCGTTCCCTTCGTGAACCCCAAATGCGTTGCAAGAGCTCGTCGTAACCGATTACGCGAGGCGCGTTCGCTGAAAGTTCGTAGAGCAGGTTGTACTCCATGGGCGTGAGGTCGACAGTTTGACCGTGAACGTCCACGCGTCGCTCGTCGTAGTCGATGGATAGACCAAGTCTGGCGTATGGGGCCCGCGGATTCGTCGTTCGCCACGAAATCCGCCGACGGAGCGCGGCGTTTATCCTGGCGAGGAGTTCCGACTGCGAGAAGGGTCTCACGATGTAGTCCGCCGCTCCTTGATCGAACGCCTCGGCGACGACATCGTCTTGGCGATACGCGGACAGCATGATCACAGGCACGTCGTCAATGGCCGAGATCTGTTTCATCAATTTGATCCCGTCCAAGCCCGGCAGCAGAACGTCCAGAAGAACTAGCCTGGGTCCGTGTTCGAGCATCAGATTCGACACTTCTTCAGGGTCGCCGGTGACGACCACGGCGTACCCGGCGCGCTCGAGGGATTGCCGAACCGACCTCAATACCTCCGGATCGTCGACCACAACAAGAATCCGCTCGGCGTACTCCCGCCTGCGCTCGTCAGCCTCGTCGTGGGCAGATCCGGCGCGATCGTACGCTCCGTCAGCAGATTCGCCCAGAAACACTGGCAGACTGAACGTGAATCTAGCCCCTCTGCCCTGTCCTTCACTCTCGACCCAGATTCTGCCGCCATGAGATTCCACGATACCTTTGCATACCTGTAGCCCGAGGCCCGAGCCGCCCGGATCGGCATCCGTCGCGTGAGCCGTCCGATACGAAACTGTTGAGAACAGGTGCGGCAGATCGCCCGCCGGAATGCCTCGCCCACGGTCCACGACCGAAAATTCGACGAGAAGTTCATTCCGAGCCGCGGAGATCCGAATTGGGGAAGAACCGGGCGAGAACTTCTCGGCGTTGGACAGCAGATTGTCCAGCACCTGGACGATACGCCGTCTGTCCGCCATGACCCTGGGCAATCGAGGATCCAAATCGATCGAGACGTTGTCCCTTCCTCCGGCGTTTACGAATCGGTTCTTCGCCTCGTCGATCACTTCGGCCGGGTCGACTGGTTCTGGTCGCACCGACAAAGTCCCGGTTTCGATCCGCGCGACTTGGAGCAGTTCGCCGACAATGTCGCGTGCGCGGTCGGTTTGCTCGTCGATGATTCTGAAGAAATCGAGCATCTCCGCCGGTTCAAGATCTTCGATGGCCTGCATCAACGTCGCCGCCGAACCCTTTATCGACGTCAAGGGCGCCCTCAACTCGTGGTTGACGATACCGAGGAAGTCGGCGCGCAGCCGCTCAAGATTTTTGATCGGCGTAAGATCCTGCAGCGTCACCACGCACGACTCCACCGTTCCATCTTCGGCGCGGATCGGCGTCGCGTTGATGAGCGTGGACACGCTGCGACCGTCCGGGGCATTGAGGACGACCTCCTCGACTCGGACGGTCTCAGCCACCTTCAACAGATCAGATATCGGGATCTCGTTCATCGAGAATTCGCGCCCGTCCGCGCGCACGGCCGTGACGGCGCGCAGCGCGTCTTCTGCGGATTGGCCCGGCGACCACAGGTCCTCTACGATGCGCCTCGCCTCGCGGTTGACCGAGACCATTGCCCCGCTACTCGCATCGAAGACCACCACGCCGACCGGAGATGTTTCAATCAGCGTCTCCAGATCAGCCTTGGCGCGCCGCTCCTCCCGGTGCGTCCGAGCGTTGGCGATGACCAGCGACGCCTGCGAGGCGAACATGACCAGGGTCTCTTCGTCGGTGGGTGTGAACTCCTCGCCGCTCTCCTTGTCGCCCACGAAGACATGGCCCACCCGTGCATCCTGGTGGAACATGGGCACCACCAAGAAGCGGAACACCCCCACCGGCAGAGGAATGTTGAACCCGGCGAAGCCCAAGGCATGGACGTGCTTGACCAGGTCCGGCACGCGCAGAGGTTCGGTGATGTTAGTCAGGGACTCGAAGATTTGCAAAGAGTCAGGTGTGAGCCATAGCTGCTCAGCCTCTTCGGCGGTCATCCCGGAGGCGAGGAAGTCATGGACCTGTCCCTCGTCGTCGAGCAGCGTCATCACGCCGTAACGGGCTGATGTTAGGGATCGTGCGGAGTCCAGAACGCTTTGCAGAACCGCATCGAACTCGAGGCTCTCGTTAATGCGGACCCCGGTTTCGGCGAACATCGATAACCGCTCGCGCAGACTCTCGATTTCTTGGTTCAGCTGGTCAACAGTTTTCATATCTACGGCATCAACCGGATACGTTCCGACGTAGCGTTTCGGCGATGGTCGCGATATTGTAACCGTCCATCTAGTCAGCGCAACGATGGACGCGGCTTGTTCATCGTCGACGTCTCAGCACAAGCCAGGCATAGACCGCAAATGCTGCGATGCCGGCGATCAGCAATACGATGATCAGCGTCAGACGTGCACGCCCGGCAGTCGCGATGCCGATCAAGGCGTCCCGGATCCTGGGAACCACATCTTGCGGTCGAAGGATTTCGGGGGCTTCCATTGCTGGAGGTTGAATTTCCGTAGTGGCAACTGCGGATGGTGAAGGTTCGGAGCCTGGGGGCGGTGTAGCGAACGTTGCCGGTGCGGGCGTAGGCGTTGCGGCGGCCGAAACAACGGTAAGCGGGCTGGGTGTAAGCGTAGTTGTGATCGTAGGACTCAGCACGACGATTACGGTCGGTTGCGGAATCGTTCTAGACGCGACTGTGGGAGTTGGCGACTCGGTCGGTCCGCCGACGGTGAGACCCGCGGTGTCCGTTGGGGCAACGGGCGGCGCTGCCGAAGCAGTTGGCGTTGATGTGCTGGCAGATATCGTGGATGGAGTCGACGCTTCGGTGGGGGTTGATGACGCAGTGGAAGTTGGGGTGCTAGTCGCGGTGGAAATCACCCTGGCGGGTACAACTTCTGAGTCTGTATCGGGCAGCGAATCGATATCAGATTCGCTATCAGAACCCCCATTGGAACCGTTATCAGAACCGCTATCGGATTCGCGATCAGACGTGGTCGGTCCTGGAGGCTGGCCCACAATCGTCGTCGCCGCAGGTGTAGCTGTTGGCGTGGGAGTCTGACCGCCGATCTGCGTGGACGTAGGTGTAGGCGTGGCCGTGGGAGACAGAGTGCCGGTCGGCGTCGGCGTGGCCGTCGGAGACAGAGTGCCGGTCGGCGTGGCCGTGGGAGACAGAGTGCCGGTCGGCGTCGGTGTCGGCGTGGCCGTGGGAGACAGAGTGCCGGTCGGCGTCGGTGTCGGCGTGGCCGTGGGAGATAGAGTGCCGGTAGGCGTCGGCGTGGCCGTGGGAGACAGAGTGCCGGTAGGCGTCGGCGTCGGCGTGGCCGTGGGAGACAGAGTACCGGTAGGCGTCGGTGTCGGCGTGGCCGTGGGAGACAGAGTGCCGGTCGGAGTGGGTGTAGGTGTAGGGGAAGCCGTCGCAGTCGTAGTCGGGGTGTTGGTCGCAGTCGCCGTTGGAGTGTTGGTCGCCTGAACAGGCGTGTTGGTCGCCGTTGGAGTGTTGGTCGCCGCAACAGGCGTGTTGGTCGGAGTAGGCGTATTGGTCGCCGGAACCGGGATGTCGACCGCCGGCACAGGCGTGTTGGTCGGCGTCGGCGTGTCAGTCGCCGGAACAGGCGTGTTTGTCGGCGTGGGAGTGTTTGTAGACGTGGGCGTGTTTGTCGGCGTGGGTGTGTTTGTCGGCGTATGCGTGTTTGTCGGCGTATGCGTCGGCGTGGGAGTGTTTGTAGACGTGGGCGTGTTTGTCGGCGTATGCGTCGGCGTGGGAGTGTTTGTAGACGTGGGCGTGTTTGTCGGCGTATGCGTGTTTGTCGGCGTGGGAGTGTTCGTAGGCGTATGCGTGTTTGTCGGCGTGGGTGTGTTTGTCGGCGTATGCGTGTTTGTTGGCGTGGGTGTGTTTGTCGGCGTATGCGTGTTTGTCGGCGTGGGCGTGTTTGTCGGCGTATGCGTCGGCGTGGGCGTGTTTGTCGGCGTGGGTGTGTTTGTCGGCGTGGGTGTGTTTGTCGGCGTGGGTGTGTTTGTCGGCGTATGCGTCGGCGTGGGTGTGTTTGTCGGTGTGGGCGTGTTTGTCGGCGTATGCGTGTTTGTCGGTGTGGGCGTGTTTGTCGGTGTGGGCGTGTTTGTCGGCGTATGCGTGTTTGTCGGTGTGGGTGTGTTTGTCGGCGTGGGCGTGTTTGTCGGCGTATGCGTGTTTGTCGGCGTGGGTGTGTTTGTTGGCGTAGGTGTCGGCGTTGAGGTGGCGGTTGGGGTCGGCGTGATTGTTGGCGTATACGTTGGTGTTGCTGTAGGCGTCGGTGTGGGAAGCGCGTCCGGGCTCACATAAGAGATTGCGTTGGAATCACTTTTGCCATCATTCGAAAATGCTGCGATCCAGATAACGTAATCGATGTTCGCGCGTATGTTTGTCGTGATGGTGTAGGACCTTGCGCTGACGCCTAGGAGTTCCGAACTTCGTATTATTGGGTCATCGTCTTCATCGAGGCACTTGGGTTCGACATCGTCATCTTCGTAGCAACGCCATTCCACGCTATATGCCGTGATGGTGATTCCCGGCCTTACAGGCGTACCTTCGAGCCATGTGACCTCGATCTGCGCTTGGCCAGGCGTGGCACTTTTCATGATAGGGGGGTTGGGTTGGTTGTCTTTTAAATCCCTCACAAGCGCGACGTGAGAAAATAGGTCGTTTCGAGGTTCCGACCACGGACCTTTTGTAGCTCCCATGTTGGTGGTGCCCCTGATGCGCCACTGGTAATAGGTGCCGGACGTCAACCCTGTCCAAACGTAGGGCTGCTCTGTGCCGGCGTCTATGTTTTGGCTCCAACTGCCCCACGTATACACATTGTTTGTTCTGCTGCCGGTGCGGTACTGGAATTCGTATCCCGTGGGCGTCGTGCCGCCCTGCGGAGCGTACCAGAACAGATATAAGCCCTTGTGGATCTGGTGCATCTCGGCAGGCGAGGGGGCCTGAAGTGCTTGAGCGTCTAGGTATTCGAGGGTTCCGACCGCGGCAAAGCCTAGGATGCTGATGCCGATGAGGATCCGCAACAGGGCGGCAGGTCCGAGGATGAATTCAAAGCGCATTCAGCCCGTCGACCTCGTAACCCTACCCATTCCGATTTACGGAATAGACGTAACCAAATCTTGGAAATGACGCTAATTGTGGGTGTATACGGTCAAAATGCCGATCACCACGATTGGCGCGTTTGCAAAGATAGCCAATAAACCTATTGGGGTATTTGTGTTGTATATGAATCGATTGATCTAACATTTCCGAATGGGTATTCTGGAGTGGGTTTGGTCTTGGATATTGGTTCGCTAATCTGTTCCGGAGTTCGATCAATTGCGCGTGTAAATGCCGTCTACAGGGATCACGTTTGCACCGATCTCCACCTCGCCTGACCGAATAACACGGATGCTTTCAATAGCCGCTGCGCGTCTTTCAAACGTTTTTCACCCTTGGAATGTCATGACGAATTCGGCATATTCGCCATAAACCGAGTTGACGGTCAAATCGCCTCCCGCATGTCGAGCTACGTCGCTGGCGAGTGGCAACCCGAGGCCCGCGCCCAAGGCGCCTTGGCGGGTCGAGTAGAACAGATCAAATACCCGGTCGGTCTTGTCTTCGGGAATACCAGGGCCGTTGTCGCGGATCCTGACCTCGATTTCATCGCCCTTACGTCGGCTTGTTATCAGAAGAGATGGTTCATACCCGTCACCGAGACTCTCTTTTTTCGATCGCATTGCGAAACAGGCATTCGTCACGATGTTTCCGACCGCCTCGGCAAAGTCGTGGGTTGATAGCATCACGTCACCGATCGAATCATCGAGATCGAAGGTCGGTTGAACATGCATCCCGCCTTGACGCGACTCGAACTTTGTGCATTCGGCTTCGACGCCGACCATCAAGGCCTCGTTGACGTCAGTGAGTACCGGGTTTCCGCCGACGCCGCCGAGGGCTCGCATACGTTCGACGATCCCCATAACGCGCCCGCCATGGTCTTGCACCCGGTTCAGACTTTCGGCCAGTTCACCTCTGACCTCGTCCATGTTTTGAGCATCTTCAACAGAGAGCACGTCGCGGTATCCATCCAAAATCTCGGTTAGTTCATCGAACAGCTCCAAAGAACCTTCGGAGAAGTTCGTGACGAAGTTGAGGGGGTTGCTGATCTCATGAGCGATACCACCGACCAGTTCGCTCAAAGAAGCCAGTTTCTCGTTGGCGACCAGACGGGCTTGCATCCGCGTCATTTCTTCGTTGGCTTGGCGCAACTCGCCGTACAGTTGCTCCACAAGGTTCAGGCGTTGCACTTCCAATGCCTGCTTTCGGAAAACCTCAAGCGCATCGGCTAACTCGCCGACCTCATCGGGACCCACCTCCGGTATCGGCGTCTCCAAGTCGCCGCGGGCCATCAGTCGCATACGGTCCGACAGGCGCGCTAGACGTCGGATCAATCCATTGCCGACCCAGACCCACGAGGCGATGATCGCCGCTAGCACGCTCCCGACGCTGATTACCGCGAGAAGGACACGACCAAAGTCGAATGTTGCGCCAGCCGACTCCAAGGCCGCGTTCGACTGGCTGCTCGCGCCGCTTACCAAATTGGTGACAGACGCGTCCAAATCCCGGCTCGCGCTGTCGAATCTGGCCGAAATCTCTCCGATCTGAGATCGCAGCAACAACTGGCTGCCGCGCACGGCGAAAATACCATCGTTCCCTCCGCCCAAGTCGGCCAAAGCTTGATCCCCGCCAACAGATGAGGCCGCCACGAATTCGTCCCACAGCGAGTCGAGTTCCATCTGGTCGGACGCTGAGAGTGATTGCTTAAGGAGGATCGCCGCCGGTTCCTCAGTACCATTCATCGCCGAAATACGATCCAACTCGGCACTCAGCTGACCCGCTGATTCGTTTACTTGCGAGAGCGTCTCTCGATTGAGTCGGATTTCGTCGACGATGTCGGCGAGGTTGTAAATGCCGTCGAAGACCTGATCGGCATCCGCCGCTAGCTCTGGGACACCCGCGACCACTTGCAGCGGAGATTCGACGCGGCTGAGGATCGCCTCGACAGTCTCGGTAGGCGCGCCGACGAATTGCGCATCGTCGGTAGACAAAAGTTCCAGACCTAACGAGCGCAGGTTCGTCGTTTCGCGTTCCGTAGACCAAGCAGCTTCCAGAACCGGGATCGATCTTGACTGGATGTCGAATGAATGGTCGCCGCTCCTTTCAAAGTAGAAGACGCCGACACCGCTCGAAACGAGCGTCAACAGCACTGCGAAGCCGAGTGCGACGTAGAGACGCGTGCCGATTCGGCGCCAACGATTAACGAGGTAGCCCATCAGAAGATGCGTGCTGGTTTCATTGATTCATCCGATCCCTAGCCGTTACGCGTTACCCGCCGGTTTCTCCCACGCGGCGGTTGATACGACGCTCTAGCCCGCCTCTGTGTTCTTGTCGGTACCGCCCCTGCAGTTGCTGCATGAGAACCGTGGCCTCAACGAACCGCCATCAGGGTGCGACGCGGTTCGTTCTATGTCTTTCGTTGGCACGTTTTCCAATCGTCCGAGTTCTCGCAACAGGCGGACTTCCCACCCATGTAATTTTAGTGGCTATACTGTGTTCTGTTATATTGATGGCACAGTATTGCCGTCTCTGATCAGGTCAGATTCAATTCTCACACAGATTATGATGTCTCTGCCATGCATGACGACAAACATATGATGTTAATAACATGTCACATTTCCCACCCGCGGCGGGGGCAACCATGCGTTCGCTCCGCTGGCACCCCCTTTAATTCCCCCTCAGATAGGGGGAGGGGAAAGTAGCTGGGCGAAAGGGGACAGCCACCCGGCAGCACCTCGTCACAGATGCACGTAGGGGCAGGTTTGAAACCTGCCCCTACCAACCAAACCAACATCAATCCCCTCTCCCCGACAACTTAACCCTCCTCCTTGAAGGGGGAGATTAAGAGGGGGGCCAGGGTGAGGGGGAAAGGGGTCAAGGGGAGGGGCCTTTGCCCCTTTCGCCCGGCGAAAGGGGCGCGAGCGCAGCGAGCGGGGTATGCCCGGGGAAGGGTGAGGAGACGCAGGCAAGCCGACGACGCGCCCAATTCGTCCTTTTGCCACGTCGTAGCCGCAGTTACTCTGCGTGGCACATTTCCCAGTGAACGGGAAAACCCGGATCGTCTACGGCCGGCGGGCGAGGTTATGCAAAGACCCCTCGATCTGAGAGGGGACACTCCGCCCTACTCTTCGCATTGAAGAGGTTTGCTACGAAGGAGATTCGGTGAGCTTCAGGCGATTTCGATGCCGACGGGGCAATGGTCGGAGCCCATCACGTCGGCCAGAATGAAGGCATCGGTCAGATTGGAGGCGAAGTCGGTGTCGGTGAAGAAGTAGTCGATGCGCCAGCCTACGTTTCGGTCACGGGCGCGGGTCATCTGGTTCCACCATGTGTAGTTTTCCGGCTCTTGGTTGAACCGCCGGAAGGTGTCCACAAATCCGTGCTCGAAGAAAGTGTCCATCCAGGCACGCTCCTCTGGTCGGAACCCGGAAATTTTCGCATTCTCCTTGGGGCGCGCCAAGTCGATCTCTTTGTGGGCGGTGTTGACATCGCCGCAGACCACCACGTTGCGGCCTTGCTGACGCAGTTTGTCGACGTAGTCAAGAAAGGCGTCGTAGAACTCCATCTTGTACCGGAGGCGTTCGGCTGAGCGCTTGCCATTTGGGAAATAGATGCCGAGGAACACGAAATCGTCGAAGTCAGCAACGATGGTGCGCCCCTCACTGTCGAAGCGCTCTACGCCGAGGCCAAAGGTGACGCTGCGGGGCGCGTTGGATTCCCGGGTGTAAAGGCCGACGCCGCTGTATCCCTTGCGTTCCGGGGTGGTGAACCAAGAGGAGTAGCCCTCGACCTGTTTCAAGGCTTTGGGAAGCTGCACCTCGTGGGCCTTGGTCTCCTGAACGCAGAGCACGTCGGGCCCTTCAGCCTCGAACCAATCGAGGAAACCCTTCCTGTGTGCCGCCCTGATGCCGTTGACGTTCCATGAAATAAGACGCATCTGTTACCTACTCGACAAGTGCAAATCAGACCGACGCCAGTCTAACAGTGACCGATGGCGAAGCGGTCGGTACGCGCCCCCTTTGCAAAACCCCGTCATCGCGGCATCAAAGGGAGGGGCCTTTGCCCCTTTCGCCCAGCGAAAGGGGCGCGAGCGCAGCGAGCGGGGTATGCGCGGGGAAGGGAGGGGCGGCAGGCAGGCAAGCCGACGATGCGCGCCTGCGTTCGCTTCGCTGGCACCCCCATTAATTCCCCCTCAGAGAGGGGGAGGGGAAAGTAGCTGGGCGAAAGGGGACAGCGCCCGGCAGCGCCTCGTCGCAGATGCACGTAGGGGCAGGTTTGAAACCTGCCCCTACCAACCAAACCACCAACAACAATCCGCTCTCCCCGACACCTCAACCCTCCTCCTTGAAGAGGGAGATTAAGAGGGAGTCCAGGGTAAGGGGGAAGGCGTAATGGGGAGGGGCCTTTGCCCCTTTCGCCCAGCGAAAGGGGCGCGAGCGCAGCGAGCGGGGTATGCCCGGGGAAGGGAGGGGCGGCAGGCAGGCAAGCCGACGTCGCGCCCCCTGCGTTCGCTTCGCTGGCACCCCCTTTAATTCCCCCTCAGGGAGGGGGAGGGGAAAGTAGCTGCGAAAGGGGACGGTCGGGCGGCTGTTAGGGGGTGGTGCAGTATTGGAGGCGGAGGGTTGAGAGGTCGTTTTCGTCGATGTTGCGGAGCGCGGAGGGGATGCAGCCAGTGAGGGTGTTGGTTGTTAGGTTGGTAGGGCGACAAAGGGGGTTCGTACATACGTTGGTTTGGGAGCGGGGGCGGTGTGGTTGTTGGGGGTGCCGCCTCTCCGCCCCGGGCATCCCCTGCGTTCGCTTCGCTCCGCGTCCCCTTACGCTGAAGCGAAGGGGACGGGGCGACCACAAGGGATCGCCCCTACGGGTCTGCGGCGCACTCGCCTGGCCGCCCCGGGCGACCACGAGGGATCGCCGTTGCGGTTGTTGGTTCATTGGGCTTCGCGTATTCGCAGCATCAGCTTGTCGCCGTCCTCCCACGGCTGCGACGCCACGGGCCAGCTCAGCGTGTCGTTCGCTGCGTCGACCGTCGCATCGTCCGCGTTCAGGGAGAGCGACACCGTGCCGTCGAGCTCGATGAAGTTCACAACTTGCCCCGCGAGCGCGTCGTCCGAGGAGAGTTCGAACTTGACCGTGCCGGACTCCCATGCGATCCGTTCGAGGTTGGCCGACGCGCTGTTGGTGTCGGTAAACGTCGCGGGCTTGAGGACGCCGTTGGTGGCGTCGGCGGCTACTGCGGTGCCGTCGGTGATGGGGTCGAAGAAAGCTTCGTGGAGGGTGCCGTCGGGGGCGTTGACGGTGATCGTCCAGTCGTGGCTGAACGAGTACCCCTCGCATCGAACGAAAAGAGCGTCTCTGCGGTTGTAGTCGGTCGTGTACGTCCCTTGGGGTAGCGGACGTGCCGATTCGATGCGACGAGTGTATCGAATCGAATCTATAACGCCGTCTCCGGAGGAGTCGTGGGGAACCGATTCGCCGTACACGACGCTGAAAAGGTCGGCGTGTTCCCCTTCGAGCCAAACTTCAGCGCGGGTGTTCGGGAGACGGCCATAGGCTGGTTTATCCAAAACAACGCTTGAGGAGGGCAAGCCCGATGCGAACTCTTGGTCCGGGGTTCTGTAAAAGAATCCTTCGCCGCCGACCGAGATTTGATATTGATTAACACGTTCGTGATCATACGTACGATACACGCATTCCCTGTACTCCTCGGAGCCGTCGCCGGCATTGAGCTTTGCGGCGACCGCCGCGATCCGCGTCTTCAACTCGCCCAGCGTGATCGTCGAAGCTGTCCCTGTTGCCGGTGGCACGTCCATGAGGAAGCGCTGCTGGTCACCGCTGGGCTGCGACAGCGCACCCGCTTGTCGGCGGGCAGCCACAGCCTGTCATGTCGACTCGCTATGCTGTATCCATCGTCCGGAACGTAGTGCGACCAACCGCCGCCCCACGCCAAAAAGTACCGACCCGCCCGCTGTGTGCTCGCGAGGGACGCCGAGGAGAGCTGGAGGAAGACGATCGCCTCTTGATCATCCCACCGGTCGTCACGAGCCGCGGCGATGGTGGTTAGCGCCTCCTCTGCCTCCTGACTAGTGTCGAAAAACGGAGCGGCTTGCCACAACGCCACGATGTCGTCGTCGCCGCTGCCTTTGAGGTACTCGAGAACGCTGAAATTGAACTCCAGAAGCGCTTTGTACTTCATCCCCATGTACGTTTGACCGGATTCGGTACTTGTAGAAACCGAGTCGAGCCTTACCCTGGCGATCACCGGAGACGTGAGAGTTCTCTCTTCGAGCGAAGTCGGGCCTTCGTATGGGAGCGGGGCGACTGAAACCCTGCGGTTAGGTTGAATTGGAGCCGTTTGGAGCACTGTCGTAGGGGATACAGATACCTTATCGTCTGGCTCCGCAGGATGCGGATCGGACACTACAGGCAGGTCCGTTGAAACCTCGCCGTTAGGTTGGGCAGCAGCTGTTTCAAGCACCGCCGTCGGGGTCGCTGATATCTCGCCGTTTGGCTGCACGGGATGCGGGTCGGGTGCGGTCTGGGGGGCAGCGGAAACCTTGCTGTGAGGATTGACGGGCTGTCGTTCGCTATCGAGAAAGTTGCAGCCGACAAGCAGCAAAGCCATTCCCAATGACACTATGAAAGTCGATGTTCGCATCGTCGCGGTCCTTATGCGTTGAAGTCTGCTCACCAGTTGACTCTTGCGCTCAACGGTCATGGTCGGCCAAGTCGTGGAGGAGATAGATCGCACGCAGTTGCTCTAGATCCTCGCCGTTTATCACAAAGCCCGTATGCATGACGGCACCTCGGAGGATGGCGGCGTTGGGGAGCAAGACGCCGTTCAGGAACCCGTTAAGGCCAGTGGTTCTATCGCTGTAGAAGTCAGGTAACCAGAGCGTGTGCCCGAACTCGTGTTCGGCGATACGGTGTGCGTACACATGGTAGCGTTTAGGCACCGTGGCGCAGTATTGAAGGCGCAGTGTTGTGAGGTCGGTTTCGTCGATGTTGCGGAGTGCGGAGGGGATGCAGCCGGTTAGGGTGTTGGTTGTTAGGTTGGTAGGGCGACAAAGGGGGTTCGTCCATACGTTGGTTTGGGAGCGGGGGCGGTGTGGTTGTTGGGGGTGCCGCCTCTCCGCCCCAGGGCATACCCCTGCGTTCGCTTCGCTCCCGCGTCCCCTTTCGCTGGGCGAAAGGGGACAGCGCCCGGCGAAAGGGGACGACGGTGGGGCGGCTGTTAGGGGGTGGTGCAGTATTGGAGGCGGAGGGTTGAGAGGTCGTTTTGGTCGATGTTGCGGAGGGCGGCGGGGATGCAGCCGGTTAGGGTGTTGCCGGAGAGCCAGAGGGTTGCAAGGTTGGTGAGGTTGCCTAGCTGGGCGGGGATGGCGCCCGTCAGCTGGTTGCTGTGGAGGTAGAGCGTCTCCAGCTTGGACAGCTTGCCCAGTTCGGACGGGATGGAGCCCGTAAGCTGGTTGCTTCGCAGGTCGAGCACTTGCAGGTTGGCCAGTTTCCCGAGTTGCGTCGGGATCGAGCCGGTAAGCTGGTTGCCGTTGAGGAAGAGGTCCCGCAGCTTGGTCAGATCGCCGAGCTGCGTCGGGATGCCGCCGGTCAAACGGTTGTTGGAGAGGGAGAGGTCCTGCATGTTCGTGAGGCTGCCGAGTTGCGTGGGGATGCCGCCCGTCAGCTGGTTGCCGTCGAGGTTCAGGAAGCTGAGGCTGGACAGGTTGCCAAGCTGCGTCGGGATGCCGCCGGTGAGCTGGTTTTTGCCGAGGAAGAGGTCGCGGAGGTTGGACAGGCCACCCAGCTCCGTCGGTATCCCGCCCGTCAACTGGTTACCGTCGAGATGCAGGGCGACCAGGTTGGACAGGTTCCCAAGCTCCGTCGGTATCGCGCCCGTCAGCTGGTTGCCGTCGAGATACAGGATGACCAGATTGCTCAGACCGCCCAGTTCCGGCGGTATCCCGCCGCTTAACTGGTTGTCGTAGAGCCGAAGGTCTGTTAGAGCGGTGAGGTTCGCCAGTTCGGCAGGCAAGCTACCGTCGAGGTTCTTCTCCGGCAGGCGGATCTCGGTGACGCGGCTGGGCTTTCCATCCAAGACCACGCCGTCCCAGCTTGTGATCGCGGTGTCCGCGCTCCAGTTCAGCGTCGCAGTGCCCCGCAGCGTGTCCTTGGCGGCCAGCAGGATCGTGCAGTCCGACGCCAGCCCTGGGTTGGCGCTGAGATTCGTCACCGCCGTCCCGTTCCAGCAGGTGCCTCGCGCCTCGCGTATTCGCAGCATCAGCTTGTCGCCGTCCTCCCACGGCTGCGACGCCACGGGCCAGCTAAGCGTGTCGTTCGCGGCGTCGACCGTCGCATCGTCCGCGTTCAGGGAGAGCGACACGGTGCCGTCCAGCTCGATGAAGTTCGCCACTTGCCCCGCGAGCGCGGCACCCGAAGAGAGTTCGAACTTTACCGTGCCGGACTCCCACTCGATTCGCTCCAGGGTCGCCGACGCGCTGTCGGCGTCGGTGAAGGTTGCGGGTTTGAGGACGCCATTGGTGGCGTCGGCGGCTACTGCGGTGCCGTCGGTGATGGGGTCGAAGAACGCTTCGTGGAGGGTGCCGTCCGGGACGGTGATGGTGATGGTCCATTCGTTGCTGAGGACGTAGTTGCAAATCAAATAGCGGGCCCACACTTCCTTGCGATCGATCTTGAAGTCGCCTGCTGGCAAGGGTCGCGTGGTTGCGAAAGTCTCGGTGAATTCGATGCCGTCCGCTTCGGCGGTTAATTTCCCGTCCTCGTTGACGTCGACGGCGGTAGGTTCGCCCTGCGCCACTGTGAACAGGTCCGCATCTCTGCCTTCGAGCCAAGTCTTCCCTTTTTGGTTCGGATAGATGCCTCCGTTTTGCCTTTGGTACAGCTGGGTGCCGGCGGGTTGGCCGGACGCGAGGCTGGTTTCCGTAGGACTCTTGTCGTACGCGTCGCGGTCTTCCTCTTCCCGAAAGTGACGAATGATTCGTTCGAATTCGTACTTCTCCTCGACGCATGTCTCATAAGCATCCGATCCGTCGCCCCCGTCGAACTCGGCAGCGACCTCCGCAATCCGCGTCTTCACATCGCCGAAAGTGATCATCGGAGCCGTCCCGGTGGCCGGCGGGACGTCCAGCAGGAACTCCTGACTGTTGCTGGACGAACTAGTGCTCGTGGCGGCAGGTAGCCAATCCTTGTTCGTCTCGCTGTGCAAGCTGTAGCGGTCGTCGGGCAAATACTCATGCCCCAATGCGAGAAGGAAATGATCTGCGAGCTGAAGCTGCCCGTCAATTGCCGTGCCGAATCCGTTGGCCTCGTCGAACAGGAAAATAATCGCCTCCCTGTCATCCCATTGATCGTCCCGCCTCGCGATGATGTTCGCCTTGGCAGCGTTGGCGTCCTCGCCCGTGTCGTAGTGCCAACCATCGACCCACACCGCAACGATGCTGGATGGGCCGGTGCCTTTCAGATACTCGCTCACGTCGAGGCTGAACTTCAGCACAACACGGTGATTGCCGTCAGCGTCGACAGCGACCTCCGACGACAGCGAGGTCATCGTCGCCTTGACGATCGGGTTGCTGCGGTATATCTTCTCCTCGATCAAGGTGTTTCCGTAGTTACCGGCTAGTGAGTCGCCTGATACCTCAACTAGTGAGTCGCCTGATACCTCAACGAACTTTTCCGGCTCCTCCGCGTTCGTAGCGAGCGAATCGTCGATCCGGGGTTCGGACTCTTCGGCTGGCGTAGCCATCGGTTCGCCGACCTCTTCCACTGGTATATCGCCTTGGACTACGACGACCTTTTCCGGTTCCTCCGCGTTCGTAGCGAGCGGATCGTCGATCCGGGGTTCGGATGCTTCGGACAGCGTAGCCGTGGGTTCCGCGCCATTCGGCGCTGGGTTTTCGTCAACAACCAGCGTTTCCGAAAGAACCGGTAAACGTCGTTCCGGCGCTTTCGGCGTCTCCAGGATTTGGCCTTCGATCGGCGCGGCTGGCTCTTCGGCAGGCACAGTCTGGGTTTCGACCGTTTCGACAACTTGTTTGGCCGGTTCGCTGGCGCTATTAAACAAACCACAGGCCAGCGTGGCGGCGAGTATGGGGATTAGCAGTATGGTGCGTATCATCTTCAGTCCTTGCGTGAATTAATGAGGGTTGTGAAGGAGGTAGATCGCACGCAGTTGCTCTAGATCCTCGCCGTTTATCACAAAGCCCGTATCCATGACGGCACTTTTGAGGATGGCGGCGTTGGGGAGCAACACGCCGTTCAGGGACCCGTTAAGGCCAGTGGTTGTATCCTTGTAGAAGTCAGGTAACCCGAGCGTGTGCCCGAACTCGTGGAGCATGATGCGATCCACGTATACGTACTTCCGGGTCGGTATCGTCCCGCAATAGGCTGGGTCGTAGGGGCATGGCACGATTCCAAGGTTCTTGTGTTTGTCTTTGGTCCACACGAACTCGGTATGTTGCCATTTTCCGTGTTTGTCCTTTTGGGCAAACCAAGGAGGATCCTCGAAGATCATGTGAATTCTCTCCATGTGGTCTCCGCCGGGAGTCTTGACAACCTTGACACAGGCGCGGCTCTTGCCGCACCCCTCGTCGGTTTTTAGGGGAAAGACGACGCCCCTGTTGTTTTTGATGACCGTCTTGATCGTGACCGTGAAGCCATCCGGGTTGACACAGTTGGCGTCAGTGTTGGCGCAGATATTCAAACCTTTGCCTAGGCGCGATATAGCGAAGTTCCATGCACTTACAGCGGGCATTATGGCATCTGATATGACGCTGTTTCCAATGTTCCCTATCACATACTTGACAGCGTGATCGGATTGGTGGCCGCGCCTGGTGGGGTGTCCGAAACTCGAGGGTTCAGGAGCCTCGAAATCGACCAGTTCCGACGGGAGAGAGAACAGACCAGATGTGCCGCACGGATCACAGGCGATGACCTTAAGGGTGTAGATCGTGCGGGGCGTCAATCCGGTGATTTCGGCCGACAAACCGGTAACGTCGATCTGGTGTGTGCTTGTGGTGGGGGAGATTTCGACCTCGTATCCGGCCGCTCCATCGACTGCATCCCATTTAAGTTCAACGCCCCTGCCACCAATCATGGGTTCCGCTTTCAGATTTGCCGGTTTGTCGGGGACAGCGGTCTCCACTGTTACCGTGAATTCTTGGGATACCGTCAATCTTCCCCCGTCGCCCGGAGGCCTGTCTGCGGCTGTGGCTGTGATCGTCACAGAACCAGCGGACGCCCGTCGGAGCGTCAGCATGCTGCCGCTTAAGCTCGTTGTCACGACGTTGGTGTCTGATGAACTCGCGGAATATCTCAACGTGTCGTTGGTGTCGGGGTCGCTGAAGTAGGATGACAGATCGATCTCGCGGCTCAATACGCCACTCGCAAGCGTTCTGTCGGCGATTGTTTTGCCGACCGGCGCTTCGTTGACATCGGTGACGTTTATGGTGACGTCGATGGTGGCGGACCCGCCTTGGCCATCGTCGGCTGTGACGGTGACCGAGTAGCTGTTTTTGGACTCGAAGTTCAGAGCGGCGGAAGTCCGTATCTGACCGCCGGTTTCGGTCGGACTGCTGGTTCCGACGATAGTGAAGGAACTGGCGTCGGTGCCGGAGAGCGAATACGCCAGTGTATCCATATCCGCATCCGTAGCTGTAACTGGGTTACCGATGTTGGTATTCGACGCGGTGTTCTCGGCGACCGATCGAGTTGTGTCCATGCCCTCATCGAATGAGGGTGGGACATTAGGCTCGTCATCGTCTTCGACGGTCACGGTTGCGGAAGAGGGGTTTCCGACGGTGTAGCCCGTGTCTAAATCGATGGTCGCCTTTACGGTTCCATTCGCTTCGTCGACGTCGTCGTTCACCGTCTCGACGGTGAGTTGCGCGGTAGTCTCGCCACCCGCGAACTCTACCTCTGTCGGTGTCGTCCCAGTGATGAACGAGCCAGTTTCGGTGACGCTCACTTCTACGGTGAGCGTCTCTGCAGACGCGCGGCTCGCGGTCAGGATGAATTCGACATCTTCACCTTCGGTCACGGAGGCGTCATCGCGCGCTATCGTTATCGTGGGCAATGCCGGCGTGTCGGTAGATTCGGTTCCCGAATCCGACCATGCGCTCGTCCCCTCTGGGCTCTTGGCCCGGACCTGCACCTCGTATGCGGTGCCCGGATTGAGGTTGGAGATGGTCGTATGAGTATCAGTGCCGTCGTAATCGGCATCTGTGAATGGTCCGCTGCTGCCGACGCGGTACTGAACGTCATAGTCGTTGATCGGCGGCCCGGTGTTAGTGGGTGCCGACCAGGCGACGTTTAGGCTCGTTTCGCCGTTGCCGGTGACGGTTGGAGCCGCGGGTTTGCCCGGGCGTTCGTTGACATCTGTGACGTTTATGGTGACACGAATGCTGTCCGTGCCGTCGTTGCCGTCATCGACGTTGACGGTGACCGAGTAGCTGCTTTTGGTTTCGAAGTCGAGAGAGGTCGAAGTCCGGATCTGACCGCTGGAACTATTGAACCCGAAAGAACCTGCGTCGGTGCCGGAGAGCGAATAAGTCAGAGTATCGTTGTCGACATCCGTAGCGCCCACAGGGTTACCGATGTTGGTATTCGACGCGGTGTTCTCGGCGACTGATCGGGTTGTGTCCATGCCCTCGTCGAAGGTGGGTGGAACATTCGGCTCATCGTCGTCTCGGATGTTGATCGTCGGCGTGGATGGCGTACCCTTCACCACACCGGCGGGCAGAGTTCCGAAACTCAGATTGACCGTCTCATCGTCGCTGTCCCGGTCTTGGGGCGCGGTGTACGGGAAAGTGCCGGTGATGCTGGTACGGCTAAAACTGACGCTCGTATCGGGTCCGGGAGACACGATGACGGGTATGGTCACGCTCCGGCCCGGCGCTTTGGTCAGCTTGACCGCGACGTTCACGCTGTCACCCTCGTCGACCGTGTAGGTCGACGATCCGAAGCTCACGCAGACTTCGTCGTCCTTGATGGTTATGGTAGCTTCGTCGGGAGAACCTCCCGTTGACACGTTCGAAGGCAGAGTGCCGAAACTTAGTTTCACCGTTTCGTCGTCACAGTCCGGGTCTTCGGGCGCGGTGTATGGAAACGTCTCGGAGATGGAGCGGTTGGCGAATGTGACACTCTGGTCGGTGCCGGGGGTCACCTTGATCTCCGTCCTGATGCGGTGGCTGCTCGGATGGTTAAGCTTTACAGAGACGTTGATTGTCGCCCCCTCGTCGACGGTGTAAGATGCTGAGCCGAAGCGCCTCGTCGGATCCTTGACGTTTACGGGGTTGGCCGTAATCCCGGACGAGGCGATCGTCCTGCCTCCCACTTCTTCGATATACGATCAGAGCCTGTTTCCCGGGGCCACGCACCCGTACACGGTGTGAGACGCGGTGGTCGAGGTCAGGCCGACGATGGAATCGGATACTTTGAAACTGGTGCAGCCTCGGTTGAACGCCGCGCTCAGGCTGTTCAGCACAACCGTGTGCAAATTGTATTCTTTTTGGCCTTCCAGCCCGGCGACGTTTACTGAGAATCGGTCGCCCGAACCGCCCGGCTCCAGTTCCGTAGAAGCAAGACCGCTGATGGTCACCGTGGTCCTCGCCTGCTGTCCGGTCACTCCCGGTTGGATGACGGTCACGCTGACATTCTTTATGACGTTTCCGGTCGCAGCCTCGACCATCCGCACGTATCCGTCGCCGACGGTGCAGGCGTTGAGTGTGATCCACGTGGGCGGGGCGGCGGCCTGAGTGGACCCGGCCGTCCCGGCGTTGTCGCAGGATTCGCCCTCCGGCGTGAAGTGCTCGCTGTACTGGATTTTCACCTCCAATTCGAACGGAACGACGTGGAAGCCTACGGCGAGGGTAGTCTGGCCCTTCTGCACCTCGCTGGGGACGACGACTAGTTCGCCGGTGGTCGCGGGAGTGGTGCTGGAGTCGTCGGGGTCCGTGGTCGGCGTGTTGGTCGTCCCGCCGTCTTGCGCCGAAATGCGCTCTGCTGCAGGCGTAACGGGAAAAGTAGCGAGGATCAGCGCGGTGGCAATGATGAGGGCGCATAACACAAGCCGCGACGATGTCGCGGATCCCGGATATGCGCTTCGCGCATCGGGATCGGCTGCCTCCTCCGCTGCCGGCGTGTCGTCGTCACGGCCGGACAGCGGCGCGCGGTTCGCGTCGAAACCTGAAAGTAAGTGCAACAGCTAGTCTCCTTCTCTGCGTCGGCGCCGGTCCGCGTTTGCGAGACGCCGGTTTTCGCACAGACGAGACTGCCGCTTACGCCGCGCTCGCACTGCGGCTTTTCATATTACTTTCGTTTGCCATGTCAACAACCCCATAAAACATCGATTTTTTGTGATTTCATGGTGTCATACAGTTCAAGGCCCCTCAAAGCCACCGACACGTCATCTGGAATTGCGCTTGTCGTCCGCCGAATGCGTGTCGTCTCATATGTCGAGGGCGTCCGTTTCCATTAAAACGACATGGATGCCGACGGTTGGTTCCTGCACCTTTGCCGGGTTGTCCCGTAGGTCCGAGATTGCGATGGTTCTGCCTCCCGCTTCTTCCGGATACGCCCAGAGTTTGTTTCCCGGCGCCATGCAGCCGTACACGATGTAAGATTCGGTGGCCGAGGTCGCGGATCGGCCAGATCGTGGACGCCTGAAAAACTGGGATGCTGGCATCCTGTCAACCAAATCGGATCTCATGGAGAAGACGAAATTGAACTCAGCAATTGAAGCATGGCGCGAGCGGGTCTTGGCATTTGACCGGGATATGGAAGAAATACGCGGGGAAGGACATGAGCACGGTCGCAGCCGTCATGTGTTTGCCGACGGGCAACTGGATCCGTACCGCACCGACGATCCGGCGCTCAACGGTCTCCATGAAGTCGTGGGCGAAGGTGCCGAGGTCTTGGACGTTGGCGGCGGCGCGGGCCGCTACGCCCTGCCTCTGGCAACACGCGCCAAGCATGTGACCGTGATAGATCCTTCTGCCGAGTCTCTGGATTTGCTGAAGAGCCGTGTATCAGAACTCGGATTTACCAACGTGACCGCCGTCGAGGAGCGGTGGGAGGATGCGGAAGTTCCCTCGGCGGACGTGGCCCTGTGCTCCTGGGCGTTGCATCACGTGGTGGAAGCTGCGGAATTTGTAAGGAAGATGGAAGATCGCGTCCGGGACCGCGTGGTGATCTTGGAGATGATGGCGACGCCCGGTTCGCAGATAGCTCCGTTCTTCGAGCGTGTGCACGGCACCCGGCTGACGCCGCTGCCGGGCGTCCCTGAAATGCTGAATCTCCTGTGGGCGATGGAAATATTCCCCGACGTGACGATGCTAGGTCCTAAAACTCCGATATTGGACACGGACCTCAGTTCAGCGCTGGAGAAACTTCGGCGAATGTTGGCTGTGGAGGAAGGCACCGATGCAGACGTGAGGCTGCTCGCGGCGGCAGATGAACTGCTGGAAGAGTCCAGCGAGGGTACGACCGTTAAGGGCGCGAAAATGCGGCGTCAGGCGATCATTACGTGGAGGCCGACACAAAGCGGTCCGAGGAGCGAGGGCGCGAGCTGATTCGGCAGCGATCGAACTGAAGGATGGCGAAGAGCACCACTGATCAGACATCGGCTCACTCATCGCCCAGATTGCTAGGCATGGCCTGAATTAACCGGGCAACTGACGTGCGGTGGTGGGCCTAAGGGTGTGAAACTGGGAACAAATCGGCAATCGATCTCCCAGCGTCATCGGTCGCCCTAATCTGCCGGCTCGCAGCGGCTCAGTCCGCTAGCCTCCACCCATATCTCTGGCAGTTCCGCAGCGATGCAACCAGTGAATTGACTAAAAGTGAGCCACATCGGACCGCGGAGCTTGGTAAGATTTGCAAGTTCCGGCGGTATCTCTCCGGACAATCGATTTCCATTTAACCCCAGCCACAACAGGTTGGTGAGATTGCCAAGCTCCGGTGGTATCTCACCGGTCAGCTGGTTCCAATCAAGCTCCAAATGAACAAGATTAATGAGGTCGCCAAGCTCTGGAAGTATCTCTCCAGATATAGGGTTTTCCCTCACGATCAGCCATATCAGGTTGTCGAGTGCCCCCAACTCGGAGGGCAACTCGCCGGAGAGGCCATTTTTGGCGAGGTCCAGCCCTGTAACCTGACCTTGAGAGTTGGTGTAGACGCCGTACCATGCCCCCAAAGGCGCGTCGCTCAGCCAGTTCCTATTGTTTATCCAGTTCTGCCCGTCGGTGGCGTTGTAGAGCGCAACCAATGCGGGCCGATCCGGATGATCCGCATGTGGCCGGTCGATGACGGGGCTGCCGTGATATCGAAGCCAGGCTGTCCGGAACGACTCCTCCTTCCCGAGAGGAACGTTCGATTGAAACGCGTGGTAGATGCTGTCGTGATTCAGACGCTCTAACATCAGCGCTTGAGCATATAGTTCCCTCAACGCCGCTGAAACTGCCTCCCGTCCCAATGCGGCGTCCATGCCCAGCAAGAACTTCTCGCCGAGTTCGTAATCGCACAGCCCTTCCTCGTATGGGTTGACGTGTTCCCAGATGTTCTCATCGCATCGTTCAGAGAGCTCCAGTTGCGCAAGCCGTTCATCCAGTCCCTGTACGCCGAGGCGAGCCACGATGTAGGCCTCTAAGAAATTGGCCATGCCCTCGCGGAGCCATCTCGGTCCACCTTGGAGATAGTAGTGGGCCAGTTCGTGAAAGAGGGTCCGAGTCGGAGGCCCAGTTTCCCTGTTGCGTACTCTAATGATGCCACCAACATACGCCGGCTCCGAAGGTCCGCCGCCTTGGGAAAATCGAACCAGCTCTCCTGCTGCTCCCTCCCTCGTCCAGAACTCCGGTTCGACGAGGAGCAGCGTGACGTCTCCAACGGGTAGAGGCACGCCCATGAAGTCCTCCAGTATCCGCACGCCTACTTCCAAAATCTTGAGGGTCTCGTCTTCTGGCGGGAAGGGAGTGTGCCTTACCACGGCAAGTCCAAGCTCGCCGGTCAAGGGAAGGTCGACGATTGCCGTCGCGACATGATTGGTCTCGATCAGGGCTTGCCGAAAGTCACCGCTGGCGCTGAAGAGGCCATGCAGGAGAGCCGCATCATCATCGTCCAGACCGTCGCTGAACCATGATTGGCCGGTGATGTGCGCCAGCAGTTCCGGATCTCCTTCGTAAATCTCCAAGCGTACGCCGGTATCGAGATCCACACTGGTGCTGGATACGGTTACGTTTCGTGGCGGGCCGGAAACTGAAAACCAATCCAATGCCCCCAAGGCATGCTCGTCCCGCTGCAGGAACGGCGGAGCCAGGAACGGCGAGTTTAGGACGTGCCAGGCAAAATCCAAGTCGTTCCAGGCTATCTCGAGAATCGATGCGAGGGCGTAGAACTCTGCTCGAGTCATGCCGTCTCGCACCCACGGGAATCCGAGCACCTCTTTGGCCACTTCAGGAAACGCCTGCGCCAATTCGAGTACGACGGTGATGGCCGACATCTGGTCGCCCGAGATGTCGGCCTCAGAGACCCAGGGTAGGCTCAGGAGCAGGGCCGTTGACTGTTGGTCGGTCCAGGATGTGGTTCTGAGCGCGTCGAATGCGATCCTCTTTATATGCAATTCGGGACTTTGGCCGGTGAGCCAAGCTGAATCGGCGAGCCACGGCAACCCCAAGGCGGAGGCGGTCAATCGCGCCGCTTCCACATCTTCCCGTGCGAGCGCATCCAGCTGCAAAAGGGCCACGTGCTCGTCATTGGTGACACCTTCCTTCAACCAAGGAATGCGGGCAACCGTTTTGCCGAGATCAGCGTCCCGCATCCACAACGCGATCAACAAATTGGCGGATTGAGGATGAATCTTGCCCGGCGGGTTACCGAACCACGGAAGTTCCATAGAGAAGTACGCGATAGCGGACTCCCGGACTGTCGGCGTAGGCGTTGATGTTGGAGTCGGTACGACTGTCGGCGTACGGGTCGGAGTTGCCGTTGGAGTGGCTTCGGGTGTGCTGGTCGGCGTCGGAATGCTTGTCGACGTGGGCGACGAAGTGGCAGCGGGAGAGGCTGTCGGGGTATGAGTTGGGACTGACGTCGGAGTAGCTTCGGGTGTGCTGGTTGACGTCGGAACGCTTGTTGACGTGGGCGAAGGTGGCGGAGTTGGCGTGTTCGTCGGTGTGTTGGCCGGGGTGAGTGTCGGTGTAGCCGTAGGTGCCACCGTCGGAGTGTTAGTGGCCGTTGGGGCGGGTGTGGGATCGGGTATGCGTATGGTTATGGGTTCTGGTGTGGGAGTTTCGGCAATCGAGGGGGTGGGAGTCGTTGCGAGATGCGACGTGGGGGAGGTTTCTGGGTCATCGGAACATGCCGATAAGGTAGCCAAGACAGCCGTGCATACCACGGCGATCCGGGCGATCAGGTCGCGTTTGTTCCGCGTGCGTGGCGATGCGACAAAGTTGGATTTCATTTGGGTGGTTTGCTCGAAATCCCGCGTCACATGCGGTGCGGACTGATGGCTCTGACGGTTCGAAGCGCCGATCTCATCACAACGATGGGTTGCTCCACTTGGATATGGATATCGCAACGCGAACCGTTGGTTGCGAAGAGTATATACATGAAACTTCAATCCTTCGACGTGGAGACGAACGTAGAAGTGGTCGCAATATCCGACTGCGCGATTAAAGTCGGTTTTTGGCGGTGGTGTGAGACTGAACGCAGAGCGGCCTGTTTAACCGGTCGGCATGGCAGGCGTGGATGGTGGAGCTGACGGGATTCGAACCCGTGACTTCCTGCTTGCAAAGCAGGCGCTCTCCCACTGAGCTACAGCCCACCCGATCCCAATCTACAACTCGATCTATCCGCAATACCTGAACGGAATCGCTTGTCTCGATTGCCAACGTAAAGGGCTGTTGCTTTATCCAGCGATCATCCACGATGGCTGACGAACAGGATCACGGCAATACGACTGGACAACGCAACGCGCATTGCCCTCGCGCCGTGACATGAACGTCCCGATTCTCGATGAAGGTGTCCGCAATCCGCGCGGGTTACTCAACGATTTTGAATTGCCCCATCATGCCCAGATCCTCGTGATCGAGAATGTGGCAGTGGTATATGTACGGAACGTCTTCCGTGGCGTAGGTGTTGAATCTGGCGGCGATTACTACCTCGCGCTCATCGTTTACCCAAACAGAGTCCTCCCAACCAGATTCCTCTGGTAGCGGGGGTTCACCGTTGATCGACAAAATCAGAAACTGAGTTTGGTGTGGATGGAACACATGCTCGCCGTCATCGCTAGAGAGTGTCCAGCGTTCAGTATCTCCTAGTTGCACCGATTCGTCGATCCTGTTCATGTCGAACTGCTCGCCGTTGATCGCCCAGCTCGCGTCGAATTCCCAGAAATTCCGTGCATCCCCCATCTCAAAGCTACGATCTACAGTAATCTCCGACTCCGATATCCGATCAATGGTTGCGAGCTCGTCCGGAAGAATACCCTCCCCGACAGCTGATCCGTTCGGACGTACCTCCAGCACCCGACCCAACGTGCTGTCTACCAAGGCGATGGATTTCTCCCCGACGTTGACGATAATCTCGGCTCGGTCTCCGGGAGCCAACGCTAGCTGCTCAAGGACGACAGGACTAGCTAGATAACCACCGTCGGAGGCGATCTTCGTCATAGCGGAACCTTCGACGCTCAGTCGATAAATTCGGGCCTGGCTACCATTCAGCAACCGGAGCCGCACAAGCCCTGCGGGGGTCTCGACATACGGGTTGATCGTCCCATTTACGGTTAGCACACCGTCATGATTGCCCTCTACGCTGTTGTCGATCGCGAAGTCGAGTTGGCCATTGCCGGTGAAATCCCGGTCCTGGATGATGACAGGAATATCGTCGATCCCATACGCCGCCGGTAATAACGCGCCGGTTGGGTTGTCATCATCGATGATTATCATACCCGCGGCGCCACGGTAGACATGCTCGGCTGTGGTCCCGTGGGCATGGGGGTGATACCAGAGAGTAGCCGCCGGCTGAATAACATCGAAATCCGCTATCCATGTTGCGCCGGGTTCAATAACGCTGTGCGGTCCACCGTCGTCGTCGGCCGGCACATCACCACCATGCCAATGGGTTGTCGTGACCTCCTCCAATGCGTTGGTTACGCTGATCGCAACCGATGCGCCAGTCCTGAGGCGGAGGGTCGGGCCGAGCACAGACATGCCGTTGTAGGAATAGGTATCAGTCAACCCATCCTGTTTGTAGTCGTGCTTGGAAGTACCGATCGTAAGCCCGTAATGCGAAACACCGTTCTCAATCGTCGGTTCTAACAGCGGGGGGATCGATAACGGCGCTACCGCTGGCTGATCGACTGATACCTGCTCAACAGCGGCGACACAACCAGCAAGCAAAATTGCCACCAGAAAGCTACCAACTAAAACGCCAATTCTGATCATGAGGGAGACTATGATGATGGGCGGCAATAATGGTGGAGCTGACGGGATTCGAACCCGTGACTTCCTGCTTGCAAAGCAGGCGCTCTCCCACTGAGCTACAGCCCCACTCTTTCCAAGTCTACAAACCATCACTCGCCCCACATTCGTTATCATTCACTCAGATTCAACGAACGTCACATACCTGTGCACTCCCGCCTGAAATCTCTCATCCCGATCGCGTCGATCACCGCCGCTGCCCTCGCGTTGACACTGCTAACAGCTTGCGGCTCTGACGACGGCGGTTCATCCGAATCAGCACCCGTCGGATTCCAACAAGTCACAGAAGTCGAAACCATCTTCACACCTGACGATCTCAAATCGATCGGCTTCAAACAGTCTCGAAGCTACGACGTCGCGACCCTCCCCGGTGCCAGCGCCGCAATCTTCGGCTTCTGGCGCATCGCCGCCGGAGACCCCATCGATTACGAGCTCCGCTTCTACGACAGCCACTCCGCCGCCGTCGAGCACGGAACCGCGCTCGCAGATGAGGGTTCGGGTGCCGACGCCATCATCACCGAAGACGAAGCCACTTACAAGGAAGGCGTCAAAGATCGACGCATGATCGTCGGCTCCGGCGTCGGTGGCGGTGCGCGCAGCGGCACTGGCCCGCGCTACGGCGATTACGCTATATATGGCAACATCGCCATGCTATGCGGCGGCGCTGCAGGCGAACAAGCCTTGGACAGATGCGAAGAACTAGCGACCGCGTTGCAAGAGGCTGCCGCGCAGTGACCAATATCCGACACATCTGGCTATTGACCCTAATCTTGGCGATATTCATCGCCGGTTGCGGTTCTGACGATCCCGCAGGCGACCAAGCAGCACCGGCCGAAATCGCCGAAGTCGAAATCACCGATACTGATAGTCGAGTGCTACTCAGAGAAGGACTACTATCCACAGACGACCTCGTCAATATCGGCTTCAAATCCGGCAAGGAGTACGATGTCTCGACCCTGCCGGGTGGCGTCGAAGCCGGATTGCTCTACTGGCGCGTAAACAACGTCGTCGTAGAGTACGAAGCACGGTTCTACGGCTCGCACGATGACGCCGTATCACTCGGCACCGATCCGGCGGAAGAAGGCAGCGGCGAAGACGCAATCATCGATGTGGATGTCGCGGTCTACAAGGAAGGCATCCGAGATCGCAGGAAGGTGTTCGACTACCCAAATTCGACGATCAGACCGAAATACGGCGCGTACGGCATCTACGGCAACATGGTCGTCTTGTGTGAGGGCAAAGACGACGCCGAGGCATGGAATCGCTGCTCCGCCCTCTTCGAAGCCCTCGACAACCAGTGAAAACATCGGCTACAGTCGCCGCGCTGACGCTCATCCTCTGCTTGACGATCTCGTGCGGCAGCAACACATCCGGAAACGGCGAAGACGCCTCTGCGCCCGTAGCCGAATCTGAAACTAGAGTCTTCGACCGGCCCGACATCCTCTCAAGCGATGACCTAGTCGCACTAGGCCTCAAAGCCAGCAAGAAATATGATGTCGAAACTCTCCTAGGCGGCGTAGAAGCCCGTCTCCTCTTCTGGCGCGTCCTAAACACACCGGTCGAATACGAAGCCCGGTTCTACGAATCCCACGCCGACGCCGTCGACCTCGGAACTGCACCCGCCGAAGAAGGCAGCGGCGAAGATGCCGTCCTCGACGTCGACAAAGCCGACTACAAGGAAGGCGTCAAAGACCGTCGCTCCATCTTCGACTTCCGCGGAACCATCAAACCCAAGTACGGCGCCTACGCCATCTACGCCAACATGGTCCTGCTCTGCGAAGGCCGCGGCGACGAAGAGGCCTGGGACCGTTGCACCGCCCTAATCGAAGCCCTAGAAAATCGCTGACACTCCACAGCCTCTTTCGCACAGCGAAAGGGGCGCGAACGAGCGAAGCCCAAAACGACCGACACAAGGAGCGGGGTATGCCGGGGGGCGGGTTTCCCCCACTCGTGGGGGAAATGTCCGAAGGACTAAGGGGGCGCGAAGGGATCGCGTCGCCCACTACCCTTCTGGATGGATGTTCCATCCGCTGAAGCGCCGGCTTTCGCCGGAATGACGGGCGTCTTGCAAAGGTCACCCTTGCGTACGTTGATAAGATATGTAGACATAATCGGTAATCTGTCAGAATGCCGCGCCATACCAATCGCGGCAACTCCCAACACTCAGGAGTACGAAGAGATGATCCTGCGAAGAGTAAACATGCTCGGATTGCGCTCCTACGGCCTGTGCCTATTGATAGCCGTTCTAGCATTCGCCTTGGCCTGCGGTAGCGCCGAATCCAACGAAACCACCTCCACCGACACCGGCGACAGTGCCGGCGGCGCAGTCGCTGCCGTCGTCGAAGAAGCTGCCAGCGGCCCGGCAGGCGTCGAAATCGTCAGCACCGATGCCGTCTACACCGTCGACGACCTTGTAAACACCAAGCACTTCAAGAAGAGCAAGGAATACAAGACCGAAGGCCTCGACGATGCCACCGCCGCAATTTACGGCTTTTTCGGTCCTGACCCGTATAACCGACAAGAGTTCGAAGCCCGCTTCTACCCTGACCACGACACCGCGATCACGACCGGCGTCGACTTCGCAGACGAAGCCACGGGACCCGATGCTGTAATCGCCAAAGACATCCAACGTTGGGACGAAGGTCTTGTCCAGCGCCGAGCCTGTTCCGGCAACGTTCGCGGTTCTCACCACTCCGGCAAGTGCGACAACGCCAAATACGGAGACTACGTCGTAGCCGGAAACCTCGTCCTCCTCTGCCAAGGCAAGGACTCAGAGACCTCCCTCGCTAACTGCAACGCCCTTATGGACGCTTTGCAGTCGCAATGATCAAACTTTCGACGTTTCGATCGCAAATATCAAGAATCGCCGGCATATTCGCCATCTCGGTGCTCTACTTCGCGCTTGCGGTCGCATTGGCATGTGGCAACGCCGGTGACGACGACGCGTTCGACACCAGCCAATACGAGGTCGTCGGAGGAACCCAAGCTCCGTCAACGCCGACACCCACGCCGATCGCAGCACTGAGCAGCGACGAACCTGCAACCGAGCGTCAGGTCCACGTTCTGAACGCCGACGGCGTCCATTCAGTAGAAGATTTCGACACCCTGCAGAACTTCAAACTGAGCAAAACCTACGACGTCGAAGGGTTGGACGGGGCTGAAGCGGCGATCTATGGTTTCTTCGGACCCGACCCATATGATCGCCAAGAATACGAAGCTCGCTTTTATCCCGACCACGACACCGCGTTGACTCACGGCGTAGATTTCGCAAATGAGGCGACCGGGCCTGATGCCGTCATAGCCAGTTCCGTGCAGAGGTGGGACGAAGGACTGAGCCAACGCCGGACGTGCGCCGCGAACGTCCGCGGATCGCACCATTCAGGTAGATGCGACTTGGCCAAATACGGCGATTACGTGATCGCAGGCAATTTGGTGCTACTATGCCAAGGCAGGGATTCCGCTTCGGCATTGGACAACTGCGAAGCGTTGTACGCAACCCTCCGATGAAACGCTTTCAGACCAAGATTGAGGTCAAGATGAACAGGAAATCACTCTCACTTCCGACCATTCGTGCCCTCTCCGCACTCGTCGTTCTTAGTGCGTTGTCGATCCTAGTCGTCTCGGTGGCTTGCGGATCTGACACGGGCGATAGCGGCGGCAGCGGCGAAACCGAGGTGATCGAACCCGGATCAGCGAGCGACCCTCGCATCCGAAGCACCGATGCCACCTACACCATCGATGACCTGAAAACAGCCGGCGTCAAGACCAACAAAGAGTACGACGTGGAAGAACTGCCCGGCGCCGACGCCGCGTGGCGCATCATCTACAACCGCCTCGACTACGAAGTCCGCTTCTACCCCGACCACCAGACCCTGCTAGATGAAGGTATCCCCTATGCCGAACACGTCACTGGCGATGACGCCATCGTGATCGGAGACGACATCATCTGGGAAGAAGGCGCCAAAGACCGACGCCGCTGCAGCCGAGATGCGGACACCCCACACTCCGGCTGCTCTTACTCCCCGCGCTACTGGGACTACATCGTAATCGGCAACATGATCATGATGTGCGAAGGCCTAGAAAGCGAACAGTCAATCGACAACTGCGACAATCTCCTCGAAAAGTTGCAGTAAAACCTCGTATGAGGTTCCAACCTTGATCGGCCTTTATGCGTTTGCCGCGTTGTAGCTCGCCTGATTGCTGTTGCCGAACACGCCAAAGGGATTCAGCGACCGCGGCGCATCGTAGATGTCCATACGCTCCGTACGCTTCAACCAGTTGACAACCAAATACGTGAACGGCGTCGCCGCGATCTCGTACAGAGTCTTAGCAATCCAAGCCAGAATCGCCCCGTTGATCGCACCTTCCCAACCCCATATTCCTGACACACCAAACGCGATCGAGTAGAACAGGATCGAATCGATCCCTTGCCCCACGACCGTCGATGAGATTGTGCGCAACCATAGCATTCGACCCTCAGTCCGGTTCTTCAACACCACCATCACCATGGCGTTCGTAAATTCGCCCACCAGATACGCCACGAAACTACCTAGCAATATCCAAGTCGTCGCACCCAAGATCGTCTCGTACGACGCCTGATCTTCCCAGAACACCGCCCCGGGGATCTCAGCGACGAGCCAGATGATGATCACTACCATCAAGTTGCAAGCGAAACCTAACCAGATAACGCCTCTGGCGACACGGAAACCGTAAACCTCGGTCAGCACATCCGAGATGATGTAGCCCAACGGGAAACAGATCACTGACGCCGACACAATGTAGAGATTGCTTCCAAGAAACTCGAAGGGCATCTCAAACAGCGAAACCGGCTTCACGGCGATGATGTTCGAGATGATCAATACCGACACCGCCAATGCGGTGATGATGACCAATCTACCGGAGAAATTCATAGACGCACCTCGATTCGCAACCGTCTCGTAACGGGTATTTTGCCACGATCACCGCGTTTTGACACGGCTTCGAGATGTCGAGATTCACGGACCGTTCAGGAAATTCGGCGGACTGATCCATGTCCGCCAGAACCAATCATTCCGTCTGGGACGCCTCAACCGCCTCAATCAAACCCAAGCAATCATCCGTCGAAACCTCGCACATCATCACCAAATTGCCCGCCACCAGATAGCCTCCGTAGACACGTCGGCTTGCGAAACCGGATCCGTCGTGCACTGTCCGGTCGATCGCTTCCTCCGCCGATTCGGTACCAACACCTATGGCATCTTCGTGGGTGGCGTAGCGTCGAATCTCGACATCGCGCCGGTTGAAGAACCCGTAACGCGCCTCCAACGCAGAAGGAAGTGTCTCAACGTCGTAAACCTGCCGCTGCTTCCAACCGGCGTCGATGAAATCCTCATACGAAAACTCAGTGTTCGGTCTGGTCCAAGCACTGATCTCAACCCGATCACCAATCGCATTGACCGTCGTTTCGGATTCACCACCACCCTCATCACCTGCTCCGCTTCCCGAATCTACAGACCCGCAGCCATAGACAAGTCCGATTGCGACGAGCAATGCGCCGAAGCAAATCCAACGGCACCGTATTGAGAAACGTCGCAAACTCACTCGGGAATCTCGTCCAAAAGATCCGTGCAATCCTGCACCGAAAACTCGCACAACATCACAACGTTTCCCGCAATCAAATACGCGCCATACAGAGTGACACTCGAAAAGCCGGCACCGCGTCCCGATACCTTTTCGGTAGCTATCGCCAGTTCCGCAGATTCCTTGCCGACTGACATAGCGGTGTCGTGCGAAGGGTAGAACCGAAGCTCGATATCTTTGCGGTTATAGAAGCCGAACAACGCCGCTTCCGCTTCGGGTAGCGTGTCCAAATCGTACTCTTTGTTTTTCTTCCAACCCGCATTCACGAAGTCGTCTGCGCTGTATGTCGAGCTTGGCCTTGTAAATCCACGGAGTTCAGCTCTGTCACCGATCGTGACAACAGCGCGCTCGTCCACTTCAACCACTGCCCCATCGTCAGGCGATTGTTCTTCGCTGCTCCCGCACGCAATCAACAACACCAACACCGCCGTTAACGCAGCAAGTGCCAGCGTCAATCTCCTGTTCTTGCTCAACAACATCGTTGGATTGGCTTCAACGGAATCGATCGTCACCCAGATGGAGGATCCTCCCGATGCCGTGACACCCCTCGTTACGACAAAGCGGTCGTGCTTGAGTTACCAAGCACGACCGCTTCAATTGGCTCTTTGAACCAGATGCTCTACGCAGAGATCAACCCCGCGGCAACTGGATCAACGAGTGTCGGTTAGTTTCCTAGGACTTCTCCAGCTGGTGGATGACCAGTGACCATGTCAAGTGCCACCATGCCTCGTTGACGTAACCGGTCACGTCGAGAGCGCCCTGTGAGGCATCACCCTGCGGCCAGTTCGTCCATCGCGCCTCATTCATGATGATGCGGTGGTAGAACTCGAGGATCGGTACGTCGGGCAACTCGGTCAGCCAAATCTTGGCAGCCTGGCGCCAGAGGTCGTACATCTCCGCAGTGTTGTCAGGCGAAGTCTTGGCAACCTCGTCCGTCAACTCGTCCCACTCTTCGTTTTCCCAGTGGTAGAAGTTCACCTGGTGACCGCCCGGAATGTTCACGGACGATGACTGGTAGAGCTTCATTGTGAAGTACGGGTCTCGCACGGAACCACCGTGGCCGAACATCAAGCACTCGAAGTTACCCTCTGCCATTCGGCTGGAAGCGTCGGTCGGCTGACCGTAGCTCGCGTTGATGCCGTGGTTGGTCAACTGCTGTGCAACGGCTGGTCCAAGGTCAGCCCACGCACCGAATCCGACGATTTCGCAGTTGATCGTGTTTCCATCGCTGTCTTCCCACATGCCGTCTTGCAATTGGAAGCCGGCTGCTTCAAGCAACCCGTCGGCCCGGTCTGGGTCGTAGTCAAGCGTAGAGCGACCGATTTCGTCCATCACCTCAGTCGCGATGTCGAAGTACGGCTGGAGTGGCGGATACTGCGGCATAGTCAACGGGTTGAAGGCCGCAGCGCCGTCATAAGCTAGGTCTCGAAGTTCCTCGCGGTCAAGATAGAACGAGATCGCCCATCGTACGTCAGGATTGTCGTACGGGCCGAACTTACCGCTCGTGTTGAAAGCGATAGACACGGGCCACCAGTCGACGTAACCATACGGCTCGCCGCGACCGGAGTGAGTAATCAAGTCTTCGTTCTGGTCAAGGGTTTCCTTGATGAGCGACGGAGTCGTCATGGCGGCACCATCAACTTGGTCGGCTATCAATGCCTGCGCGCGCTGTTCCTGCGGTACACCCGGGATGTAGATGATGCGCTTGACTTCCGGTAGCTTGGCGTAAACGCCCAAGTCGGCAACGTCTTCGCCCCACCACGAGTCGCGGCGGTCAAAGATCTTCTGCTCGGTTGAGGTCGTAACCTGCCAAGGTCCGGTAGAGAGCGGCCAACCGTTCTCACGGTTGTAGTCACCAAAGGTGGTCCAGTCGCGACCCTCGTAGTGGTGCTGAGGAACGATGTAGACACCGATGTCGAACTTGTAAGTCAACAGGAAGAAGAAGCGCGGGTCCGGTCGTAGCATGTTCACCTTCGCGGTGTACGTGTCGACCAGCTCGGCGTTGTCCATCGCCGCGTCAATGTCTTTGCCCCATCGAACCTGTTCTTTGAGTTCCTTGAGCGTGTTCAACGTGTAGACAACATCTTCGCAGTCGAAGGCTTCGCCGTCGCTCCAAGTGATGCCTTCGCGGCAGTTGATCGTCAACTCGGTGAAGTCGTCGTTGTAGCTGTAGCTCTCGGCAAGCCACATGATCTCTTCATCGGCGAACGCCGAGAAGAACGCGAGCGGCTCGAAGATCAAGTTTGGACCCTGCTGGTGGTTCGCACCGATGGCGTATGGGTTCCAGAGTTCATGGTCGATGAAGCGTCCCTCTGAACCGCCGTGGAACAGCGTCAGAGTGTCTTCTGGTGCAACGTCGCCCGGGTCAAAGACCATGCCCATGGCCTCAGATGGCGGCGGGGGTTCCGGTGTCGCGGTCGGCGGGACTGCAGTCGCGGTGGCCGGAACTGGAGTCGCGGTCGGCGGGACGGGAGTTGCTGTAGGCTCTTCCTCACCACAAGCGATAACGACGCCAAGCGCCATCACGCTCACGAGGGTTGCCAACAAACCATACCGCCCGAATTTAACGGGGAGATTCATTGTTCTATCTTCCTCATCTCTTTAACGTGCACGTCAAGCGAAAATCGTGTCGGTCTTTCAGAAGCACAGCAAACCGCGCGAAGAAACCCGAAGCGCTTGACAACGATCAACATCCAATTCTGTACTCTAGGCTAAAAATTGTCAACCTTCTTTAACCGTCGATTTTTCCATCGCAACGATTTGACCCTCCCCTTCGGGATGTTTGCATGACTTCCGTCATTCCGGCGAAAGCGAGACCTTCGCAAAAGTCACGTCATCCCGGCGAAAGCCGGCGCTTCAGCGGACGGAACGTCCACCCAGAGGTGCGGTGGGCAACGCGGCCATTACGCGCCCCCTTCGTCCTTCTGCCACGTCGTAGCCGCAGTTACTCTGCGTGGCACATTTCCCCGCGGTGCGGGAAAAACCCAGATCGTCTGGGGCCGGCCGTCGAGGTTTTGCAAAGGTCTCGCGAAAGCCGGAATCCAGAGGCGCAGGGCAACGGGGCGCGCTACGCCAATCGAGTTGTAGCCAACCCATTAGACGCGTTGTGCACACGTCCCCTAAGCGAAGCGAGGGAGACGCCGGGGGCTGCACAAGCGCTCAGCAAGTCGCACCCCTCAGAACGCCCCGAAACTTGCACATATCGCTACGACTCGATACAATCGCTTGTGACGTTGGTTTGGCGGGTCCACACTACGAGTCGCCGTCGGCATTTCAACCACCCTCACTAACTTTGGACGACGATTCTTTGGCAACTCGGACGAGTTCACGGCGAAATCCCGCACTAGATGGACGTCAAAACCCGGTTTTGATGTTCCTGTCCGGGTTTTTCGGCAACTTCATCGTTCAGAGGTTCATGCTTTTCCTCCTTACTGTTTGGGTCGCCGCGACGGTGATTTTCATCCTTCCGCGTCTAACCGGACAAGATCCGGTCAAAGAGAAACTGCTACTTGAGGCGCAACGTGGCGGCTCTGTCCAAGCCGGTATGAACGAAATGGCACAGGAATACTCGGCGCGGCTGGGTTTGGATTTGCCTATTCACGAGCAGTACATCAACTACATGAGTGATCTAGCTCGCTTGGATTTTGGCTATTCCATCGCTTATTTCCCACGAAAGGTTAACGAAATCATCGCCGACTCCATTATTTGGTCGATTGGTTTAATGACAGTAACGCTCACTCTGGCATTCGTGCTTGGTACCGGCGCAGGAGCATTGCTCGGCTGGTCGCGGTCTCCCGGTTGGTTGAGCTACGCGTTTATGCCTTTGCTCACGCTATCTGCCATTCCTCAGTACATGCTGGGATTGGTGTTGATGTTCATATTCGCAATCATGCTGAACTTGCTCCCGTTCTTCGGCGCGTATAGCCCGGGCAACCTCCCAGAATGGAGCTTGTCCTTCATTCTCGACATGTTGAAGCATGCGATATTGCCGGCCTTGGCGATCCTGTTCTCAGCGGTCGGTTTTTGGGCCATCGGCATGAGAGGCATGATGATCAATACTCAGGGTGAAGATTTCATGGTTCAAGCGGATGCCAAGGGCTTGAACGGCGCACGGATTTTTGTCCGATATGCAATCCGCAACGCGCTTTTGCCACAGGTCACCGGTTTGGCGATTTCCTTTGGCACGTTGCTCACAGGCGCCGTGCTGGTTGAGGTTCTATTCCAATATCCGGGCCTCGGAAACACTCTCTTCTACGCCATAAGGGTGTCGGACTTCTTCCAGATAACGGGAATTGTCATGACAATCATCATCTCCCTCGCCATGGCCACTATGGTCGTGGACCTGGTCTATCCGTTGATCGATCCTCGAGTCAAATACACGCAAAACTGATGCTGATATGGCGAGAGCCACCGGTACAAGAAACCCCACCATGGGGACCCGCGCGCGCCTAGCCCGGCGACGTTGGGGAGTCTTCTACCAAGAGCGCATCGAGCCGATATTTTTGTACGGGCGGCGTAACCCGTCGCTGATCGTCGGGCTTGGGATGTTGAGTGCGCTGTTGTTTTTTACTGTCATCGGGATTCTGATCTACGGACAACTGGACCCTCACCTGGCTGGCCGCGCACAGAAGTCGCGGCTGGATGCCTTCGTAAGCAGTGGCGCTCCAGTTCAAGACAAGCGTCTGCCACCTTCATGGTGCACGTGGTGCGAGGACATTACGGACCGTGAGCCAGATGAGAGACCTTCACTTTTCAAGTACCCCATGGGCACCGACACCCAGTCGCGCGATCTATTTGCAACCAACCTCAGAGGCATTCCCCTTACACTCGGCACCGGACTTATCGCCGGACTCTTATCAGTCGGCATTGGTACCGTCACGGCTTTCGTCGCCGCTTATTATCGCGGCGTGCCGGATGTGCTCATCAGATTGCTGACCGACGTCGGCATATCGATTCCAGGACTATTGATTCTTATCATCATCAGAATTCAACTCGGAACTGAACTGGCCTGGTGGCAGCTGGGTGCGGGGCTCGCGGCGGTCGGATGGGTATTCTCATCCAGAACCGTACGCTCTCAAGTTCTCGTTTTGCGAGAGCAGCCTTATGTCGAGATCGCACGACAGTCAGGCATGTCCGGTCTAGCGATCATCTTCCGCGAAATGATGCCCAACCTAATCCCTTACATCACAGCGAGCTTCGTAGCCTCCGTAGCCGGCTCCATACTCGCATCCATCGGTCTTGAAGCACTGGGTCTCGGCGACTTTTCATCGCCGTCGCTTGGAATGACCGTATACTGGGTGATCCAATTCGGTGCCATCACACTTGGCATGTGGTGGTGGTGGCTCTTCCCATTGACCTTCATCGTTATCATCTTCGTCAGCCTGTTCCTCATCTCCGCCGGTTTGGACGAATGGTCCAACCCCAGACTACGCAGACAGGTATAACCCCAAAAACCCAAAAAAAACCCAACGATGAAACTCCAGAATGGTAACGACTGAACAAGCGACGCGTTCCTCAAATGCGCCCGGGGACGAAGAGTTCGCCCTCCGCGTCGAGGACCTCAAGGTTTACTACGGCACGCCGCGCGGAACCGTAAAGGCGGTCGACGGCGTCTCGTTCGACTTGAAACAAGGCGAACGCTTCGCGCTCGTAGGCGAATCTGGTAGTGGCAAGAGCACGCTTGCGATGGCAATCATGCGCTTGACCCGCGAACCTGGACACATCGCCGGAGGGCATATCTACCTCAACGGCCGCGACGTTGTTGATATGCCAGAGAAAGAGATTCGTTCTATCCGCCTCAGCGAAATGGCGCTCGTACCCCAAGGCGCAATGAACTCCTTGAATCCGGTCATGAGAGTCGGCGATCAGATCATTGATGGGATTATGGACCACGTGCCACCAGGCGAGAGTCCCCCCAACAAATCCGAACTGGACGAACGAATCCACGAACTGCTCATACGTGTCGGACTCGATCCAAACGTCGCGCGCCTCCACCCCCACGAGCTAAGCGGCGGAATGAAGCAACGCGTCGCCATGGCCATCGCGATCTCGCTAGATCCAAACATCATCGTCGCTGACGAACCCACCAGCGCCCTAGACGTCGTCGTGCAGCGTCAGATCATGCAGACCCTCGGACGCCTTCAAGAAGGTCTCGAAGCCGCCGTTCTACTCGTCGGACATGACATGGGCCTCGTTGCGCAATTTGCCGATACGATCGGCGTCATGTACGCCGGAAAACTCGTCGAAGTCGGATCCGTCCCAGACGTGTTCAAGGACCCCAAACATCCGTACACTCAACTCCTGATAGAGAGTCTCCCCTCGTTCGACATCAGTCGACAGTTCGTCGGCATACCTGGCATGCAACCCGCCCTCCTGAACCTGCCCCCGGGCTGTTCGTTTAACCCGCGTTGCCCATCCGTCCATGAGCGGTGTTTCCGGGAAGTACCGGCATTCTTACCTATCGACGGCCGTGGTGTCGCATGCCACCTATATGACGGGGAGGCTACCAATTGAGCGAATTCATGCGACTCGACCACGTCACTCGGACTTTCGGCGGCGGAACCTTTTCGACCAAACCGCCAATCGTCGCGGTCGACGATGTGTCGCTCTCGATAAACGAGGACGAACCCAAAATCACCACGATCGCAGGTGAAAGCGGCTCCGGCAAGACGACATTGGCGCGGTTGCTAATGGGAACCATCAAACCCACTTTCGGCACGATGTACTACCGCGGCAACGACTTCTCCAAGCTGTCTCGACAAGATTCGTGGAACTTCAAACAGGAAGTCCAATCGATCTATCAAGACCCCTTCGGCTCGTACAACCCGTTTTACAAAGTCGACCACGTCCTCGAAACGCCCATTAACCGCTTCAAACTCGCAACCTCCAGACAAGCCAAAACGGCCATGATCGAAGAGGCTCTGGCAATGGTCGGCCTCCAACCCGGCGATACATTAGGCCGCTTCCCTCACCAACTCAGCGGTGGTCAGCGACAACGAATCATGGTCGCCCGCGCCCTTCTCATAAAGCCGCGCCTAATCCTTGCCGACGAACCCGTATCAATGGTCGACGCGTCCCTGAGAGCCACGATCCTTGATTCCATCCGACGCCTCAACCGCGAAATCGGCATCTCCGTCATCTACATCACGCACGATCTCACAACCGCACTCCAAATCAGCGACAACATCCTCGTCATGTACCGGGGATCCGTCGTCGAATCCGGCGCAGTCGAACGCGTCATCCTCGAACCCAAGCACCCGTATACGCAACTGCTCATCGAATCCATCCCGCAGCCCGACCCTGACAACAAGTGGGGCGACGAACCGCCCACCGCCCGTTTCGAAGATTTCGACACCATGTTCGGTTGCAAATTTGCCGACCGATGCCCACACGTCATGGACATCTGCAACGAAGACCAACCGCCAGCCTTCCAGCTCGAACAGCACCGGCAAGCCCAGTGCTACCTCTATCAAGATGAAGCCAGCGAAATGGAAGACTCCGACCTAGCCTCCATCTTCCAAGACCGCCGCGCCGAACTAAACGTCTGAACACCACATCCCAGACGGTTACGCTCACGTCATTCCGAGCAATCGACCCACGTCATTCCGGCGAAAGCCGGCCGCTTGCGGGACGGAACGTCCATCCAGAGGGGCTAGGGCGCGGGACACGCCCACCAACCCTCAACGTCGCGCTAAACTCTAACTCGCGCCATCAACTACCGATTCCCCAAAGGCCGACATGAAAATCACCGGTTTCGACACCACCCGACTCCCAAACGGACGCCTGCTCCTCCAAGTCCGCACCGACAAAGACATCACCGGCGTCGCTGAAGCCGAAGGCGTGATCTTCCCCTCCGTCCTCGAATCCACCATCAAACCCCTCCTTCTCGGTGAAGACCCGCGCCAAATCGACCGACACTGGGAAACTCTCTACCTAGGATCACAGAAGCAGATACCCCGGGAATCCAAACTCCGCCCCCAGATCGTAGGCGCAATCGACATCGCGCTGTGGGACATCCTCGGCAAAGACGCCGGCCTACCCTGCCACGCCCTAATGGGTGGCGCAGCCCGGCTCGACATCCCCCTCTACTGGAGCGTCGGCTCAGGCTGGAAAAAGACACCCGATCAAATGCTCGACGACGTCATGGACGGATGGGACGAGGGCTACAAATCCTTCAAGATCCGCATGGACTGGAAGAACTATCGCCAAGACGCCAACCCCGCCAACGACCTCGCTATATTCAAGCTAGTCCGCGATTTCCTGCCGAACAACATCTACCTCGGTTTCGACGCCAACAACGGCTACTCCGTCCCCACCGCAATCCAACAAGGTCGCGCCTTCGAAGACTACGGCCGCATCGACCACTTCGAGGAACCCCTCCCCCAGTACGACGTCCCCGGACTTCGCCAAGTCGCCGACGCCCTAGACGTAGCCATCTCAACCGGCGAGCAAGACTGGGACCGATGGCGCTTCCGCGACATCATCATGATCGGCAACCCCGACATCCTCCAGCCCGACATCCTCAACGCCGCCGGCCCATCTGAAATCCTCAAGATCTACGAACTCGCCACAACCCACAACAAACCCATCATGCCGCACTCCCCCAACGCCGGCATCAACAGCATGGCATCCCTCCACTGCTACTCCACCATCAAAAACGCCACTCGCCCCCACGAGTTCTCCATCGAATTCGCCCCACCCCTAGACGAAGTAGCCGAACTCTACGGCGAACACGTAATCCCCACCAAAGGCGTCATCACCCTAACCGACAAACCCGGCCTAGGCATCGACCTAAACGAAGCCGCCCTAGCCAAACTTGCCGCGTAGAGACAAACAGCCCCTTTCGTGAAACGAAAGGGGCGCGCACGAGCGAAGCAAGTGCGCGGGGTATGATTTGTCATCCCCGCGAAAATCAGTGCTCCAACGGACAGGACATCCATCGAGAGCCGCGATGCCGGGCATTCCCGCCCGAACCAAGCGCATTTCCAACCGTGTATAACGGTTCACGTAATAGGATACGTAAATCATGGTTGCGACTCCATGTGAAAATCGAATAGAGACACTCGAAGACCGTGTGGGAACCGTCGAAGTCCGTATGGGATCACTTGAAGACCGTGTGGGAACCGTCGAAGCCCGCATGGGAACACTTGAAAACCGTATGGGGACGCTCGAAACGGAAGTCCACTCACTCCGAGATGAGATACGCAACCACTTCGTCACCAGAGCCGACCTAGAAAAAGCCAAATGGCAACTATCCGCATTGGTGATCGGCAGCATCGGTGTCGCGACCACCATCATAACCATGGCCGACAGAATCTGGAGCTGAAAGTCCAGAGAAACCTAATCGAGTTGCTTCCCATCACCGCTTGAGTAAGCAAGCGGGTACCCACACCGAGTGATCCTACGGGAGAATTCTCTCTCCGTTGTAACTGTGATCGGTTAAAGCTGTCCCTGATTTGTATGCGCGGCAGTCAACCCCGTACTCACCAAACACTTGAGCAACCCGCTCTAAGCCTTCGTCCCCAAAGCCTATGTTGCGCTAAAATCGCAATTGCGAACCCATATCCCCAACCCACGAAAGCGCACCCCATGAAAATCACCGGTTTCGAAGTAACCCCGCTAAAAAACGGCAGAGCCATCTTTCAGATCCGAACCAGCGCCGACATCACCGGTTACGCCGAAGTCTCCCGCCGCTCAGACGCCTTCCAAGCCTACCTCGATTCAACCGTCGAGCCCCTGCTCACCGGTGAAGACCCCCGCAAGATCGACCGCCACTGGGAAACCCTTTACCTTGGCGACGAAGAGCGCATCACCAAGCTCCCGCCGCACGTAGTCGGAGCCGTCGACATCGCTCTATGGGACATCCTAGGCAAAGACGCCGGACTCCCATGCCACGCCCTCATGGGTGGCGCTGCCCGACTCGACATCCCGCTCTACTGGAGCGTCGGCCTCGGTTGGATCAAGACGCCCGACCAGATGCTCGACGACGTAATGGACGGCTGGGAAGCTGGCTATAAAGCCTTCAAAATCCGCATGGACTGGCGATCATACCGCCAAGACTCCAACCCCGCCAAAGACCTCCAGATGTTCAAACTGGTACGCGACTTCCTGCCCAACAACATCTACCTCGGCTTCGACGCGAACAACGGCTACTCGGTCCCAACCGCAATCCAGCAAGGACGCGCCTTCGAAGACTACGGCCGCATCGACCACTTCGAGGAACCGCTTCCCCAGTACGACCTCCCCGGACTCCGGCAAGTAGCCGATGCACTAGACGTCGCCGTATCCACCGGCGAACAGGACTGGGACCGATGGCGCTTCCGAGACGTCATCCAACTCGGCAACCCCGACATACTCCAGCCCGACATCCTAGGCGCGTCAGGTCCGTCGGAGATCCTCAAGATCTACACGCTCGCCACAACCCACAACAAACCCATCATGCCGCACTCCCCCAGCGCCGGCATCAACAGCATCGCCTCCATCCACTGTTACTCCACAATCAAGAACGCCATCCGACCGCACGAGTTCTCGATCGAGTTCGCACCCCCGCTCGAAGAGATCGCAGAACTCTACGGCGAACACGTCATACCCCACAACGGCACCATCACCCTCACAGACAAACCCGGCCTAGGCATCGATATCAGCGACGCCGCCCTAGCCAAATACGCCGCGTAGCAACCATCTGCCCCTTTCGTGCAACGAAAGGGGCGCGCACGAGCGAAGCAAGTGCGCGGGGTATGCCCGGCCAGTCCGACGAAAGTCCGCGTTTCAGCGGACAGAACGTCCATCCTAAGGGGTGCGGCAGGGTTTCCCCACTCGCGGGGGAAATGTGCCACGCAGAGCAACTACGGCTACGACTTGGCAGAAGGACGAAGGGGGCGCGAGGTTCTCCCATTCGCCAGATAAATTTACGCCTACCCCCATATCCCCGTAATCCCCCCGTTCACACTATGATCCGACACTTCACCGCCACCGGCTTCGTCGTTAACGGCGACGCAACCCTCCTTCACTGGCACCACCGCGTACAAGCATGGCTACCACCCGGCGGGCACGTAGAACCGAACGAAGACCCAGTCCAAGCCGCCCTCCGGGAAGTAAAAGAAGAAACTGGCTTCGATGTCCAAATCATCCCAACCCAACCAATCCACGAAATCTCCAACTTAGACCAAGTCACACCCCCACGCACAATCCTTGTCGAAGACGTCCACGACCAAAAAGTCGGCAAACACCAACACATCGACATGATCTACTTTTGCCGACTGGCCGGCAACCGCCCGCCCGCACCCAAAGGCTGGCGATGGTTCACCGCTGACGACCTCTCAAACGGCCGCGCAGTATCCAACCCAGATGGAAAAAGCGAACCGCCACCTGAAGACGTGCTGAAACTAGCCCTCGAAGCCATAACCATCCACGACCCATCGGCAACCAACACCATAGCGACCAACGCTTAATCACTTCATTCTTCTTGCGACCTTGTCAACGATTCGCAATCGCATTCCGATTTCAGCGTAACGGCCCCAAACTTGCCGTCGTGTTGTCGTCGGATGATTCAGGCGATTAGGGTCGGTCCGAATCGAGCGCGAACTCCAGCAACGATTCGTCAGTCAAATCTTCGGGTGAGTTGACCGTTGCCAAGTACAACGTCGTGAGCAATTTCACGCGCTCGTCCAGTCTCGCAATTTCCGTTCGGTTGTTGGTTGTAGCCGTGATCAGCCAAAATCCACCAGTGATTACAACCACTACCATCAACCCGACCACCCATAGCACGACCTGCAATTCGAACTCCATCAGCGATTAGCTTTCGCGATTTCTCGAACTTCGCCGATCAACCGCTTCAACTCAGGTCGGTACTTGCGGTCTATCTCCGCTACTTCTGGATACTCGTCCTCAGGCGCGTCAATCATCGTGATCCACATCTCAGCCCGCATAGATTGCATTGTCTCTCGAAGCTGTTTCAACTTCCTCCGCATCTCCGGAAGCTCCAGCAACGCATCGGTATCCCAAGTTATTCCACTTTCACGCTCTACGGTTTGCATCTCGAATGCTCATTAGTTAATAGCCTGATAGACAGTCGACGTTTCTGACCCTATACACAACTTGCTATCAGTATACACAATCCTTTTGCTAGATGCGTACTGAAGCCTAAGTTGGAAGCGATACGCGGAGTCCACCGGTTCCGTCGGCGTCGCACCAACCATCATCGCATTCGTCGTTCGAATCTGGAACTGAAAAACGCACTCCTAGTAACTCAGGATCACCCCTCACTTCACCACAAACCCACCACCTTCACCCACACCCAAACAATCTTCCACCGTCTCTCGGTAGCTCTCCATCAAATCCTCCAACCCACGCAACTCCTCCACCGTGAACCAACGGGCATCATCCGTCTCGTTGGTAACGCGTTGCAACTCCCCTGACCACTCATCTACCCGATAGGCAATCGTCAACAACTGCGCCTCAGGCCGCGTTGGCGCGGTGAATCGCGGCTCGGAATAGACCGCGAACGGCGTCGAAGACTCGACTGTCAGACCTGTCTCCTCCCAGACCTCTCGCTCCATACACTCCGTCACCGACTCTCCCGGCTCCATCCCGCCAGCCGGCAACGCCCACAAGTGGTTATCACCCCGTCGGATCAACAAAATCCGACCAGCATCATCGAAAATCACCGCCCGCGCCGCAGGCACTATGTATCTCACTGACATCCTGCATTACCTCCAAGTCGAACCTCGCAGGGCGTGACTCGCACTCCACCACAAGGAGAGAACCCAAACAGCATTCACCCATCATGCACATCATTTCAAATCATGCACATCATAGTTCAAAATCTACCCTCTTAAAATGGAACAATCAATTCAAACAGTACTTCATCGAGAGAGCGGCACAAATGGCAACGCAATCAACCAAACGAGCCGGTAGCAAGCGCAACGGACGCGCACCCGGAAAGTGGCGATCTTGGGAAACCACCGAAGGCGCCATTCGAGCTCCTCACCGCTCCATGATGCGCGCCATGGGCATGTCCGACGCCGACATCGACGCCCCATTTGTCGGCGTCGCCTCGACCCACAACGAAGTCACCCCCTGCAACTCCGGCATCAAGCCGCTCGTCGACGAGATAAAAGTCGGCGTCCGAGCTTCCGGCGGATCACCCTTCGAGTTCGGAACCATCACCGTATCCGACGCCATATCCATGGGCACCGAAGGTATGCGCGGATCACTCATCAGCCGCGAAATCATCGCCGACTCCATCGAGACCGTCTGCTTCGCCGAACGATACGACGGACTGGTCGCTGCCGCCGGATGCGACAAATCTCTCCCCGGCGCAATGATGGCAATGGCCCGACTCGACATCCCATCCGTTTTCGTATACGGCGGCTCCATCCTCCCCGGCCACTGGAAAGGCGAAGACATCCAGATACAGACCGTATTCGAAGCTGTCGGACAGTTGCAGGCTGGACAGATGGACGAAGACGAACTCTACGGCATCGAATCGAACGCATGCCCCGGACCCGGATCATGCGGCGGCATGTTCACGGCCAACACCATGTCCTCCATCGGTGAAGCCCTCGGACTCTCCATCCCCGGCGCCGCATCCGAGCCCAACGTCGACCAGCGCAAGCGAGCATCCTCTCGCGAAGCCGGTGCCGCCGTAATGAACCTCCTTCGCAAAGGCATTTATCCGCGCCACATCATGACGCGCGAAGCCTTCGAAAACGCCGTCACTCTAGTCGTCGCGATGGGCGGATCTACCAACACCGCACTCCACTTGCCCGCCATCGCACACGAAGCAGGTATCGACCTCACACTCGACGACATCCACGCCATATCGATGCGGACTCCCCTCATCGCCGACATGAAACCCGGCGGAAAATACGTCATGTTCGACCTCGACCGCGTCGGCGGCATTCCCCTAGTCATGAAGCGCATGCTCGACGCCGGAATACTCCACGGAGACTGCATGACCGTAACCGGACACACAATGGCCGAAAACCTCGCCGATGTCGACCCCAACCCATCCGAAAACGATGTCGTCCGACTTGTAGAAGATCCGCTCTCCGAGAACGGCGGACTAGTCGTCCTTCACGGAAACCTAGCCCCTGACGGCTGCGTCCTCAAGGTCGCAGGACACCAGTTCGGCGCTCGATTCTCCGGCCCCGCAAAGGTATACGACCAAGAAGAAGAGGTCATGGCAGCTCTCCAGCGACGAGAGATCAAAGAGGGCGATGTCATAATCATCCGCTACGAAGGACCCAAAGGCGGACCCGGCATGAGAGAGATGCTGGCGGTGACGGGTGCGCTCGTCGGACAGGGCCTCGGCGAAAAGGTATACCTCATCACCGACGGACGATTCTCAGGCGCTTCACACGGCTCGATGATCGGACACGTCGGCCCCGAAGCCGCGGTCGGCGGACCCATAGCCGCCGTCCAAGACGGAGACACTATCGAAATCAACCTCGACGACTTCGAACTGAACCTCAAAATCTCCGAAGAAGCGATGCGCGACCGCCTCTCCCACTGGCAACCCAAACCCCCACCCTACACCCGCGGCTCCCTATCCAAATACATAAAGTTGGTGCAACCTGCGAGTACTGGGGCGGTTACGGGATAGCACAGCCCAAGCCCCTTTCGTAAGACGAAAGGGGCGCGCACAAGCGAAGCGAGTGCGCGGGGTATGCCCGCAAGACGAAGGGTTTCCCCCACTCGTGGGGGAAATGTCCGAAGGACGAAGGGGGCGCGAAGCCCAAACACGTCATTCCCGCGAAGGCGTAAATCATATCGAGACAACCACACCCCAAATGGTCTCACAACCCACAGACATATTCGGCGACCTACCCGACGCCCTGATCAACGCACTACTCACGCGCTCGGAGGATGTGACTGAACGAGCACGTAAGAGCGTAGGCGACCGCATCGACGAAAGAGACATCCTACGCGAACGCGCTGTACACCAAGGATTGATTTCAAAGATCGACGACTTGACGGTCATGCCGCCCAAATCAGTCGCAGCGGTCGACGGTGCATACGTTGTGAACCGATTGGCATCGTTCGAACTGACATCAGGCGCTGCACTGGCAGTGCATGGGATCGGCAAGCTCAATGAAGGTTCCGACATACCATACGAGTTTGATACCGCTCTCACTGATTTAATCAGACACGACGAAGAAATTGCACGCGGATGGATGTTCTGCATGGAATACGATGTCGCGGCACGCACCGAAATCGACCTAATAATGTTAGACGGCGCGTTTTCGACTGGAATGGTCGCAATTTCACTCGCGTTACGCTCAGCTTCCGACTTGAACGACGAATTATCTCGAAAATTCAAATGCCGATGGACAGAACGAACCATGGATGCTGTGCCTCAAATCTTAGCAGCAGATAACGTCATCGCGTTGCCGAAACGTACCAACAGCAACGAATTCGTTACTCAATCTAGACTTTTCGGCGGTAAGGAGGTGGATACATCTGGCAAATCGACCGCCAGTCTGATTCTAGAGGCGGGTGAATTTGCCGGCCCTTTCCGATTGGAAACTCACAGTTTCTATTTGGAACGTACAGTCTTCCAACGCGGATACTTGAATGAACTAAACCAACGGTATTCTCAAATCCATGTGGTTTATTTCAAACCACATGATTGGTCGCATGCGCTACGCATCGAATTGCCTCCGTCAATCGCACAGGATCGCCAGCGGATAAACGACACACTTGAGACTGTGCGCATGCAAACCGTCAACCCTGCGATGTTGGAGCCTTATCCATTGTTCGTCGCTGATCGTTTCGCCAAAAGCCTCGGCAAAGGAGTAGCCGCGCTGTTGGATGCGGTTCGCTCCGAGGTCATTGCTACCTCGCCTCGACCCGAAATCGCGGCAGACATGATGAATCCTTACCGTAGCGATCCGCCACGTGAAGTTACACCACCATGAGTACAGAACCTGTGCAAGAACCCGAAGATTACCAACAGTCTGGTATCCAAGTAGCAGTAGTTGGCAGCCCATCAACCAACACCGAACTAACTCTCGATGTACTCGAGTCACAGACCGACACGAAGTTAGTGGGATCGTTAGTGGGTTTTCAATGGGACCAAAACGAACCTTCGAGCGAAGATGAACCCTCCGCCACGGCGGTGTTGGGCCAAATTACGTCGTTAGAGATGCGAAATCGATGGCACGAGGACCAAACATTCAAGAACATAATCAAGTCGCGACACAAACTGCCGTCAATCACCCCAGCACAGGACACGCGCGTAGCCAAGATGAAAATCGGCGGATGCTTCGTCCGGAACCGAGGCCTAAGCTCATACTCACATGCCGACATGGGAAGTGTGCCAGACACCGGCACGGAAGTGATGTTGGTCAGGGACCAGTTTTTGAACGAAGTGTTGGATTTCTGTAAAGTCGATCTGTTCAAGTTAGGTCGCGCGTATGGCAATGATGTGGCTTTCCCAATGTGGTTCAAACACTTCGGATCAGGCAAACACGGAGTAGGAGAAGCCTATCACCTCGGTATTTTCGGTAAAACCGGATCAGGCAAAACTGGCCTAGCTAAACGAATCCTCACGGCATACGCCCGCCATCCGTCCATGGGTATTCTCGTCATCGACCCTCAAGGCGAATTTTCGCTCGAGATGTCTGGCAATCGCCAGAACAAACACGATCTAGATCTCGCCGATGTCGTACTCAATCAATTGCAACGACGTGTTATTCAGTTACCAATTTCAAAGATCAGATTGCAGAGTTGGAATCTTTTTCAAGAACTGCTTGTGAGTAGTAGGTTCTTCGACAACGAAATTCAGGTCAGAAACGAACCGCAGCGCTCCGCTGCTGTAGATGTACTCATGAGGGGATTGCGTGGCAAATATGGCATTGGATCGCTCGCGAACGAAGACACAGCGCGCGATGCCCTGAACATTTTGCGGCAAAATGTGAAACGTGTTTACAGTATGACGGCATACCAACAGCGGCTGCGCGCCGATATCGATGTTTTAAGCGGCGACGGTTTCAAGGATTTCTACAATCGGCTTTGGCGACCGATCGCAGAACTTTTCAGCGGCGATAGCCAAAAATTAGGCTTCAATGAGATCGTCCGAAGACTTGTCGATCACAGAACTCAGCACAAACCGTTGGTTGTTGTCGATCTGTCTAACCAATCCGGCATTCAAGATTGGTCAGAAACGTTACAGAACCGAGTCATTTCACATTTGACAGCCGCAATAATCGCAGAATCGTCGACTACCTTAAGTGACCCCGAAAATACTGCCAATACACTCGTAGTGCTTGACGAAGCTCATAGATTCGTTCCGTCGGGCAGCGATACCCAACTCGACGAACAAGCGCGAGAGTTGCGGAGTGAGTTGAAACGAGCAGTCCGAGAAACCCGGAAGTATGGAGTCGGATGGATGTTTATCAGCCAAACCATGCAAGGGTTGGATATGGAGATCCTGATGCAGCTACGTGCAATGTTCCTTGGGCATGGCCTCGCGTTCGGGCTTGAATTCCAAAGGCTGCGCGACTTAGCGGGTGGTGACGACGAATCCATGACCTTGTACCGCAGCTTCAGAGACCCTCAATCTGCGATTGATGAGCGATTCAAGGAATTCCCATTTATGGCCATTGGTCCCATATCACCGATGCCTTTCTCCGGAAAGCCAATGTTCTTCTCAACTTTCAACCGCGCCGATTTCACAACCCAAAACAATCTAGTACCCTTCACTGAACCCTGATTAACGCCCGGGCCAACACCGCCAAAACCGAACCAATCTTTCACCTCGTCAACACAGCTCATTCAATTCGGCCTCAACATGACCGCTCGATGATCACCTCCCCACCCTCACTCGCATCCGCGAATATCGGATACCCGCGAATTCCCCGCCTCAACGAGATGCCATCGCAGGCAAACCATACGCGAACTCGTCTGAAACGATGTGGTCCATGAAAATCTCTGCATCTGGACACCGCTCTAACAATCGCGCCTCCGCCTCAAAGCGAGTTTCCTTCTTGCCCTGGACCACATACTGGCCGCTCACGCAATCAATGAATATCGCATCGCCTTCGTGTTCCGCCAGCAACTCAGGCCGAAGTTGCTCGTAGATCTTCAATCCGCTACGGAACAAGATTTCATTTGACTCATCTGTCATAACAAGGTCCCCGACTCGTCCGCATTCTCCCGTAACATCGATTGTAGCCGATGTCTCGGTCTTCCATCGAGCATTAATACAGATTACTAACACATTCAACCATGCCATTCTCCGGAAAACCGATGTTCTTCACCGCCTTCAACGGCCCTGACTTCACGACCCAAAACAAACTAAACCCCTTCTCCGAGCCCTGACAACCCTCACTAAGGACCCGCCTTCACAACCGCCTCAACATCAATCTCAGCACCCCTCAAAGCAACGAACTCGATCCGATGCCCACGCAACAACTCCATCCCAATCGTAGGATCGCCCTGCACCTGATGCACGCTGACAGTTTGCCACTGTTCACACCACTTAACGCGCGCTTCGTACACTTCTACATCTTCACTAGCGGAGTTGCCGAACTTCAGGCGCTCTCTGTCGACAAAACGTAGCCCCAATTGGTCAACCATGTAGGGAGGCAATGCCAGCCATTCGGTAAAGCCGGTGTCGACAACAACCGCCAACGGCAATGAAACACTGCCAACACCAGCAATCTCTAACTGTGCCGTCGGGTAAAGCCTCCCAAAATCCAATACCGTCCCGAATCTCAACCCAAAAAACCTTTTTACTTCAGCAACCCCCTTGGTGCACCGCCGAAATAACCTGTCACAATATCGATATGCCTGAGCAAAAAGATGTCTGCGTCGGGAACGCGCGCACGCAAGATTTCAGTCGCATCACGCGAATCATCAATCTCCCACTCGCCAGTGTTAACGTCGATCGCCACGTAACGTCCGCGATCATGATCGCTCAGCTGCGGCGCGATGTCCCTTTCGTAGATCGCCAACCCACGTTCCCCCACAGCCTCTGTCTCTTCCTTAGAACGAACCATTTCTTATTCTCCAAACTTTAGCGTATTAATTCCAGTTTACGCGACACATTCGCATTGCACAAGCAGTCCCATGACCCGGGCGCATTCTTCGCCCAGCGGTACAAGGCATCCCCGCCCATCGCAAACACCAGCGCAATCAGCGGTTCAGGCTGTTCCCCCACCTGCTAAACTCACCCCCTAGAAACACGCACCCAACGCCGGAGACCCCAATGCCCCTGAAAACCGTCGCTCCTGAAATCCTCGATGGCCTTGCCGAGTTCGATTCGGCGACGGTCCAAAACGCAGCGGCGATCGTCTATGGCGGTTATATCTCCGAGCACATCGACTACTCCGGCCCAGACCTCAACCCTTATCTCTACGATCTCGACGGATCCGGCAGAGCCACCGTCGGATACGCCATGACCTCGACTTGGACCCCGCTCCACGAGCCGGTGCCGGAGGTGTCGGGTCGACACGACTATATGGACTCGATCGCCTACGCCAACGCTCCTACGATCGTGGTGCAGCAAGACATCGATCTGCCCCCCCGTCGCGGCGCAATCATCGGCGACGGCATGGCATACCAGATGGTTGCCCTTGGCGCGGTAGGCGCAGTCACCGACGGCAACGCGCGCGACGTGCCAGGAATCAAGAAGGCCGGACTAGCACTCTGGGCGACCGGTCGAGTTCCCGGACACGGCCCCTTCAACATGATCGACCACGGCATCCCCGTCGAGGTCGCAGGACTCCGCATCATACCTGGCGACATCCTAGTCTGCGATGGCGACGGCGTCACGCGTGTACCCGTCGATCAAGCAGAAGACATCCTGAAACAATCGCACGAAGTCCGCGAGCGCGAAGGAAAGACATTCGCCTACTTCTCCAAACCCGGCTTCTCGTTGGATGACTGGGAGAGCTACAAGGCAAACGGCATCCCGTGAAGACTGTCGACCCGGAAATCCTCGAAGGACTCGCCGATTACGATTCGGCTACGGTCCAAAACGCCGCCGCCATCGTCTACGGCGGCTACATCTCCGAGCACATCGACTACTCTGGACCCGACCTCAAGCCGTATCTCTGGAACCGGGACGGATCCGGCAAAGCAGTCGTCGGCTACGCGATGACCTCTACTTGGATGCCCATTAATGGCATCGATGGCCAGTCGCAAGAACCGAGCGGCCGCTGGGAATACTACGATGCCATCGCGCAACTGGACGCGCCGACCATCGTCGTGCAGCAAGACATCGATACTCCGTCCCGACGCGCCGCGATCCTCGGCGACGAGATGGCTCACCAGATGGCGGCACTCGGAGCAGTCGGTGTCGTAGTAGACGGCAACGCTCGGGACATTCCGGGCATCAATCGCGCGGGCCTGTCGCTCTGGGCAACGGGCAGAGTCCCTGGACACGCCTACTTCGCCATGATCGATCACAGCATCCCGGTGGTTGCCGCTGGCCTGCGCATCCTGCCGGGCGACATCTTGGTCTGCGATGGCGATGGGGTCTCTCGGGTTCCGGTGGATGTTGCGGAGGATGTTTTGAGGCAATGTGCGGAGGTTCGGGAGCGGGAGGGTGCAGGTTTCGCGTATTTCTCGAAGTCGGGATTTTCGGTTGAGGATTGGGAGGCGTATAAGGCGGATTTGGGTTGATGTGACCCCCCTTTGGATGGGTTTTTGGTAGGGGCAGGTTTGAAACCTGCCCCTAAAGGTGTGTTCGCGGGCATGACGATGATCACCTGGTTATGACGGGGCCCCGCATTACTTTTGCGGCGTCGCTGGCCATGAAGACGGCGATTTTGGCTACGTCGTCGGGATCGGTTAAGCTGGCGAGTTCTGATTCGTAGTGGCCTCGGTCGCCGGTTTTTTCGAATTGCTGGTGCAGGTTTTCGACGACCAACGGGGTTCGGACTCGTCCGGGGAGGATGTCTTGGACGCGGATTTTGGACATGTCGATGTGGCGTTGCATGACCATTGTGAAACCGTGGACGGCGCCTTTGGATGCTCCGTAGGCGTAGGATGATGAGCCGCCCGTTACTCCGGCGCCGGATGCGGTGTTGATGATGACTCCGCCCTCGGGTTGGTCATTCATGTAGTTGACGCACTCTTTGGCGACTAGGTAGGTGCCTTTGAGGTTGATGTCGATGACGCGATCCCAGGTGGGTTCCTCGAAGGAGTCGATTGGGGTGAATGCTCCGTCCATGATGCCGGCGAAGTGGAGCAGGACGTCTACCCTGCCCATCCAGTGGACGGCGGCGGAGACGCTGCCCTCGACACTCGCGCGATCTGCGACATCGACGTGCCAATACCTTGCTGCGGTTGGGGGCGAGAGGCTGTTGATGGTTTTGACGGTCTCTTGGGCGGAGGCATCTTCCACATCGAAGACGGCGATGGCGGATGCGCCGCTCTGGGCGGCGAGGATGGCCGTAGATCGTCCGATGCCGGTGGCGGCACCGGTGATGAGGATGCGTTTTCCAGTGAGATCGGAGGGCATGGCAGTCGTTAAATCGTCGGATTCGGTTCGTTCGATTTTAGGGGATTTTGAACTGGGATGGGCGTGATGGAGGATGATAGGCGGTGGTTTGGTTGGTGGTTCGAAGTTGATGGGCAAGCATGTGAGGGCGAATATCACGTTGCCGGAACGGGTCTTGGCTATTGTGGACGAGGCGGCGAAGCGGGAGGGAGATACGCGGTCGGGATTCTTGGTGCGGGCGGCAGTGGGGTATGTGGTGTATGGAGCAGTGCCGCGTTTGATGGACAATCGTCCAGAGGTATCGCGCTTTGAGGATGTTATAAGTGGAGAAGACGAGTTTCTTTGCAGAATGAGCTTCGAGTCGGCATGGAGTTGACACCGGTATCCGTCAAGGCGCTTGATGGTTTCAAGATTTGGATCGAGTTCAACGATAGTGTGAACGGCGAGATCGACCTGTCGCGTTTTGCTGAGCAGGTGTGGTTTGAGCCGTGGAAGGATCGCGGTGTTTTTGAGAGTGTTCGAGTTATTCCGTACGAGGCTGTGGTTTGGGGTGACGATGACGATACGAATATGGGGCTTTGCGTGGATGCGCTTTATTTGGAGTTGACGGGCAAAAGATTGGAAAAAGAATAAAGTGCCGATTGCGTTAATTGGTTGATTTCACTATGGAAATAATCAAAAGCATTGAATCGGTCGTTACGATACTGGCGATATTGCTGGGAGGGGCGTACGCGATTTTCAAGTTAGGTGTGTTCAGAGATTTGAAACCACATTTGACGATCACGCAAAGTGTTTCGCATCGATCAGTTGGTAGCAAATATGTTCATGTATCTGTCACGGCATCCCTAAACAATAGTTCGAAGGTCGCCATAGAATTACGACGTGCTCTGTTTCGTGCTCAGATGATTTCGCCTTTGACTGACGACGATGTCGAGCTGCTTTATAACGACGCTTCCATTGACAATGATGACACGAGCATTTGGTGGCCTACTCTTGAAGAGATTGATAATCATTGGGACGTTGGTGAATTAATCATTGAACCCAATGAATCACATGCCCAGACTTACGAGTTCATAATCGGATCGGAGAATAGAGCGATATTGATATAGGGAATTATAGGGCAAATTACCCAAATCCGCTTGATAATCCCCGTCGTTTTGGGTAACATACTTAATTATGAGCAACACCCAATTCGCACGCCGGAAAATGTCCGTCGTACAGGCCGTGAGGCGGTTCAGCGACGAGGAACGCAACGAGCGATTCTTCGTGAAATCGAGGTGGCCAGATGGGGTTCGATGCCCGTTTTGCGATTCCGATAGGGTCGCCGAACGGCCTACCCGCAAGCCTCAGCCGTTCAGATGCAAGGCGAGAGGTTGCCGGAAGGATTTCAGCGTCAAAACCGGCACGGTGATGCACGGCTCGAAACTGGCGCTGAGCGTGTGGGCGCTGGCAATCTACATCCTGACCAACCACCCTAAAGGCGAGAGTTCGAATCACCTGCGAAGCGATCTCGGAGTGTCGTATTCGACCGCTTGGCATCTATCCCATCGCATCCGCGAATCATGGAGCGACGAGATATCGATTTTCAGCGGCCCCGTTGAAGTCGATGAAGCGTATTTCGGAGGACTTGATCGCAACCGTCACGAATGGCAGATCCAAGAGGGACGCGGTCCGAAGGGCAAAACTCCTGTGGTCGGAATGAAGGACCGCGCGACGGGGGACGTGGCAGCAGAGGTCATCGACGATACACCTGACAAACACACCCTGCAAGGATTCGTGGATGTCAACTCCGAGGTCGACGCGACTGTCTACACCGACGGAGCGAAAGCCTACGAGGGAATGCCGCGCATACATGAAGCCGTGGATCACTCGGTCGGCGAATACGTGAGGAACCAGGCGCACACCAACGGCGTTGAGTCTTTCTGGGCGATGCTCAAACGGGGATACTACGGCACCTACCATCAGATGTCCCCGAAGCATCTGAGCAGGTATGTCAATGAATTCGCAGGCCGTTTCAACCTGCGCGGACTCGACACAATCGACCGCATCTCGGCGGTCATCTACATGATGAACGGCAAGCGGCTGCGGTATAAAGACCTTATCGGGTCGGAGTAGATCCGGGTTCAACCACAGTTTCCGCATGAACGACAGCAAATCGCCTATTTCAGCAAATCCCCAAGATCCCGATCAGCGACGAAAGATGCTAGCTGATCTATTGACCCCAGAAGCGATGCAACGGCTGTACGTAGAGGCGCGCGCAATTTGGGGTCTATCGGACCCTGCTCCCCAAGCCAACGACCTGCGGCAAAGCGAAGATTCCCCTTGAACTCCTCGCCCACCGAGGGGCCGGCATCTCGATCCGTCAGAACTACTGCAGATGCCACGATTAAAGACAGCGCTGGCAACAGGTCTTGCAGTTCATGGTCGAGTTCCGATGTGTTATGCACGATTCTTCCGTCCAGCTTCGATTGTGGCGTAGGTGTTAGCATCAAAAAAGCAGCATCCGCATCTCGGCATTCGCAAAACGAGTAGCATCTGCTCCGAACCGCTCCGCGTCAACGGAGCGGTTCCTCGTTGTTGGAGCATTTTACCCCGCGCCTCCGTTGCTTCACCTGATCTGATAGGGTTTATGCCGTTCACACGGCGTATGCGTCTCGTTCAGGCGTTTCGTCCGACATATCTGAGCGGTTTCTGCCGCTTGCCGCCATGGTTTAGGCGCGCTTACGCGCCCTCCTTCGGCGGCATGTCGGAAACGCCGTGTGAACAAGCGTTGCCTAGTTGCCAAGGAGGGCACTCAATGTTTGTTCGGCTCGCATCGACGCTGTTCGTGGCTGGGATAACCGCCCTGGTCTTTGTAAGTTGCACTCAACCGCCAGAAGTCGTTGAAGTTCCTGCGACGGTTGAGGTGCCTGTTGAAGTCACCCGTGAAGTCCCCGTGACAGTGCTGGTAGATCGAGAGGTATTGGCCACAGTTGAGGTGCCTGTGACGGTTGAGGTCACGCGAGAGGTCGAAGTTCCGGCGACGGTGGAGGTGCCTGTGACAGTTACTCCAGATCCGGCAAGAAAGGATGTGCTCATCACGATCTTTGAGGGAATGAACGAAGTATCTCGCGATATCTGCCAATCGGTCATCGAGGAATCCAAGGTTCGAAATCGATATATCAGCCTATCCCTTGCTGCTTTGAGCAACGTTGAAGATTTCGATGAAATTCAGCCGGTGTATTTGTTTCGATTGCTCCGAGTCCTCTTTTTTGCCGAGATTGCGACGGATGATGTCTCGGCAGAATTGACAGATTGGGACAACGTCATCTTCGATGCCGAAGACAACCTCATCGAATACTGCACCGATGTGATTGCCTATGCGGAGGCATCTGATCTGAGCGGATGAGTTTCCGTCCTAGCGGCAGATTGATACACTGCAAGGGGCATAGAGGAGCCAATACACCATGACCACATCGGATATTCCGAAGCGAAGGCGGCTGAAGAAGGGGGAGCAGGTCTGGCCGGACCCGATCCCCGACAGTTTTGAGAACGTGGTGAAGGCGGTCGTGACCTCTCCGAGACGGAAAGAGGGTGAGTGGGCCTATCTCAAGCGATATCATGCCCCGGATCGCCCCTAGCCACCAAAGCGGCTTCAAGCCGATTTTGGGTAATTTGCCCTATAATTCCCAAATAAATCCATGATGATTTTGCATTTGTTAACATTGTTTGGATCGCCGATTTATAAAAACTCATTTCAATCATTGGATCCTGCAGGTAATCTAATTCGGCGATACCTATTTTTCCGGGAATCCGTTTCGTCCGTTTGTAAAACGTGTTGAATGTTGAATAGATTTCGTCGTCAATGATAAAGGATTCGATTGAATCGAGTTTGACACGATTAGACACTTTCATCAAATCTGATGTGTAAAACTTGTAAGTGTCCGCAACACCCAAATCATGCAGGAGTGTAAACACTCCTTGTATTTGTGCGCGATTGTTGATCAGCTCAGTATCGATCAAAATAGATGCGAATTCTCTCGTGCGCCAAAAGGAACGTTGGTATAGGATGTCTTGTATCTTGAGAGAGGTCGGCAAATCCGAGGCTTTAGCGATGTCTCTGAAGTACTCATTCAGGATTTGGCGGATTCGTTCGCGCGTGGCGATGCCGTCAAATTGCTGTGAGGTTTCATTCAATGTAGGTCTTGATACGCCCCTCAAACCATAATGGTGCGTAATGATCTCAATGTTCCGCTCCTTGGTCGAGTTGTCTTTGATACGGTGATCGAGAAATTCGACTAGTTCTTCTTTCAACGTCATAACAAACTCCGATGTCTCAGGACTGAATTGGATCGCCTTAGTTGGCGCGCCTCAGTTGGCTGGTGCTTCTACATTAGCGGTGTAGCCGTTGTCGGACTCGGTTGGGTTGGGGGTGATTTGGGGGGCTCCGCCGGCGTCGGCTACGTCGGATTGGATGAGTTGAAGGGCGTTTAGCTGGTCTTGGGTGGCGGTGATGGTTAGGGTTGCTAGGGGTTTTCCTAGTCCGATGCTTGCTTCGTGTTTGGCTTTTCGGACGGCGGCTATGGCTCGGCAGGCGGTTTGGAAGGAGGTGGGGGATTCAGGTTTGGGTACCGAGGTTAGTTGGTAGCGTTCGGGCATCCCCCGCTCGACGGCGTTGCGAGCGCCGTCTCGCGCCCCCTTACGCTGAAGCGAAGGGGGCGGGGCACCTTCCCCGTCCCTCTGGATTCCCGCTTTCGCGGGAATGACGGAAGAGGCTGCGCGAATGACGGTTGTGGGCCACGGCGATTGGTGAATGGATTTGTGGCTGGTTTCTTGGGCGTAGGTCCAGGACCAGATTTCGTCGGTTATTGTGGGGACGAAGGGGGCGAATAGGCGGAGGAGGGTGTTTAGGGCTAGGCGGAGGGTGGCTACGGCTGAGGCTCTGCCCAGCTCGTCGGTTTCGCTGCGGGCTCGGCGTTTCACTAGCTCGATGTAGTTGTCGGCGAATGCGTCCCAGAAGAAGGTTTCGGTGATCTGGAGGGCGTGTGCGAACTCGAAGTTTTCGAGGGCGTTGGTGGCGCGCTGGACGGTGTCGCGGAGGTCGTTGATGAAGGCACGGTCGAGTTCGGTGGTGATGTCGCCGTGTTGTGCTTCCTGCATGAGGACGAATTTGCCGGCGTTGTATAGCTTTGTGACGAGTTTGCCGCCGATGGTGAAGACGGTCGGGTCGAATGCCATGTCCATGCCGGGGCGTCCGTTGGAGGCCCAGTATCGGACGGCGTCGGCGCCGTATTGGTTGACGAGGGGCATGGGGGTGACGGGCGCGCCTCTGGACTTGGACATCTTCTTGCGGTCGGGGTCGACGATGAAGCCGGAGATCATGGCTTTGTGCCACGGGATGTCGTCGTTGTGGAGGGCAGACTTGACGATGGTGTAGAAGGCCCAGGTGCGAATGATGTCGTGGGCTTGGGGTCGCAGGTCGGCCGGGTATAGGTTGGACATGCGGTCGCCGTCTTCTCCCCAGCGGGCAAGGATCTGGGGGGTCATGGATGAGGTGAACCAGGTGTCGAAGACGTCTTGCTCGCCGATGAAGCCGTTGGGTTGGTTGCGCTGAGATTCGTCGTAGCCGGGTGCGGGTGTGAGCGTGGGATCGACGGGGAGCATGTCGTCGGTGGCGACGATGTAGTTGTCGTACTGGATGTCGCCGTTTTCGTCGATGGGGTACCACACGGGTATTGCGACGCCGAAGTATCGCTGTCGGGAGATCGCCCAGTCGTGTCCGAGTCCGTCGGTCCAGTCGGCGTATCGTTTCTGCATGAAGCCGGGGAGCCAATCGACGCGTGCGCCTACTTCTTGGAGATATGGCTTTTTGTCCATGAGGCGGACAAACCACTGTCGAGACGGGATGTATTCGATGGGTGTGCTGCCCTTTTCGTAGTAGCGGACGACGTGCTCGATGGGGCGTGGCGGCGACTGGAGCGGGTTGGTTGTTTCGACTTCGTCTTCGGGTCCGAGCATCGTCATGGCGGAAGTGCCGGGGCAGCTTAGCTGTTCGACGATCTTGGTTCGGACATCGTCGAGGGGCATTCCTAGGAGCTGGTCGTAGAAGAATTGGGCGCGATGAGGATCGAGTGAGCCCCAGCCGGGTTCATCGGAGCCGTAGGGGACGAAATTCCGCGGTGCGGCTTCACCGTTGCGGGCGACCATGGGGCGGAGTTCGAGGTCGTGGGTGCGCCACCACTCGACGTCGGCGTCGTCACCGAATGTGCAGAGCATGAGGATGCCGGTGCCCTTTTCGGGGTCGGCTTTTTCGCTGGGGAAAATCGGGACTTTGGCGAAGAATCCGGGGGTGATTGCGTGTTTGCCGAAGAGGGATTTGAAGCGCTCGTCGTCTGGATGTGCGGTGACGGCGACGCAGGCGGGGATCATCTCGGGACGCGTGGTGGAGATGACGAAGGATTCGGGTATGCCCTCCTCGCCTTCCATGAGGGATTCGTAGACACCGAATTCGATGTCGTGGAATGCGCCGGGGGTGGGTCGGTCTTCGACTTCGGCTTGTGCGACGGCGGTCTGGAAGTCGACGTCCCACATTGTTGGAAGTTCGGCAGTGTAGACGTGTCCGCGTTCGTCGAGGTCTAGGAATGATCGCTGAGCGATGGCGCGGCAGCGGTCGTCGATGGTGGCGTATTCCTCGGTCCAGTCGATGGAGAATCCGAGGCGGTTGAAAAGCTCTTTGTAGGTCTTCTCGTCTTCGGCGGTGACGATGTGACAAAGCTCGATGAAGTTTTCGCGGGAGACGACGAGTTGCTCGTCTTTATCGAGGCCGAGTTCTTTGCGGCGTTTTCGGACGTTGAGGTCTTCGATGTAGGGGACGTTGGGTTCGGCACGGACGCCGAAGTAGTTCTGGACTCGGCGCTCGGTAGGGAGTCCGTTGTCGTCCCATCCCATGGGGTAGACGACGTTCCATCCGGTCATGCGGCGGTATCGTGCGATGACGTCTTGGTGGGTGTATGAGAAGACGTGGCCGGGATGGAGGGATCCGCTGGCGGTTGGAGGTGGCGAGTCGATGACGAAGCTCTGATCGCGGGAGGCGGTTTTGTCGTGTTTGGAGATTTCGAGTGCGTCCCACTGGGTTCGCCAGTATGCTTCGCGCTCTTTGACGTCGAAGCGGCGAGGGAGGTCGCGGGGGTTTATGGAGAGGACTTTGTTGTTGGTGTTGGTAGTTGTCATCTTCTGGTCTCCGTTTGGATCATTGATCGCAATAGTTGCTCTTGGTGATTGCTGGTACGAAATTGTTAGAAGTTAGATTTACGTACGTTGATGGACATAGATTGTTCAATTCATGAGGGATCGGTCCGGTCAACTGGTTGGTTGAGAGATTGAGCACCCATAATTGAGGCAGATCACCCAGTTCCGGTGGGATTTCTCCATTGAGCTTGTTGTGTTCGAGACCCAGCCAACTCAGATTTTGCAATCGGCTTAGTTCGGATGGGACTGATCCAGTCAACTGGTTGTTCGAAAGACCGAGCGTGCTCAACTGTTGCAGATCGCCTAATTCCGATGGGATTTCTCCATCGAGCTTGTTGCGTTCGAGATGCAGCCAATTCAGATTTTGCAGTCGAGCCAGTTCAGTTGGGATCGAGCCGGTTAACTGGTTGTCTGCGAGATCGAGCACCCTCAACTGATGCATATCGCCTAATTCAGACGGGATCGTCCCAGATAGCTGGTTGTCTCCGAGATCGAGTCCCCGCAATTGATGCAGACCGCCCAGTTCAGTCGGGATTGTCCCCGATAGCTGGTTGTCTGCGAGATAGAGCCTTCCCAACTGTTGCAGATTGCCCATCTCCGGTGGAATTGATCCGGTCAGATTGTTCTGGTTTAGCCACATGTCGTTCAGGCTTCTCAGTGCACCCATCTCGGGTGGGATTTCACCTGTCAATTTGTTGCCATATAAGTACAAGTTGCGCAGAAACCGGAGATTACCCAATTCTGGTGGAATTTCGCCCGATAGTTGGTTTTCATCTAACTGGAGCTGCTTCAAAAACTCGAGTCGTCCGATTTCAGCCGGAATGTCCCCAGTCAAATTGCTACTGGTGATAACCAACTGGGTCAGCTTCGACAGATCGCCGATTTCATGAGGTATCGATCCAGTCAAGCCATTCCCGTATAGCTGAATAAAGATGACTCTGCCGTCGTCTCGTGTTGTGATTCCGTGCCATTCGTCGAGCGGGGCGTCGGTGAGCCAGTTGTCGTTGTTTGTCCAGTTTTCTCCGTCCGTTGCTTCGTATAGTGCGATCAGCACCTGTTTGTCGGTTTCGGCGGAATATGGATCTATGCAGATCTGTGATTCGAAGAAAGGGTGATCTGATTCGATTCGCTTCCATTCATCGGGGATGCAGTCTGGCCAATCGCTGTCATGAATAATCGATTCGTTGCCGCGGATCCGCAAATCTCTTAGGGCTTTCAATCGATAAAGATAGTCCGGTTCGAGTCCCGTGAGATCGTTTTTCCTGACCGACAGCCCGTGCAGATATGTAAGATCGACGATCTGAGGTGGTATGGATCCATTCAAGCCGTTCTGATCCAAAGTCAATGTCTCGACTTGACCGGAAGAGTACACTCCGTACCACATCCCGATGGGGGCATCAGTTAACCAGAATGCGTTGTTGATCCAATTTGGTCCGTCGGTGGCGTGGTAGAACGCCTCTAAAGCTGTCCGTTCATGTGGGTACCGTTCTTTTCTGTCTTCGATTTGTGAACCGGAGCAGGTTTTCAATCCGAGGGATGCGAGATCGTGCAATTGCGTCACTTCTAAAAGTTCATTCGGGACGCAGCCTTGAAAATTGTTGCCACCTCCGAGGTAGATTTCTGTTACGGGGGTATACGAACCGTCGCTGGCGTGACGATTGGTCCCGATGGTTTCAGGGAAGTTGCCAGTCAGATTGTTCCCCCAGAGTTTGATGGTGTTCAATCCCTTGAGGTTACCGAGTTCGGGCGGTATCGAACCCTCCAACATGTTGTCGGCGATTGACAAATGATGCAGATTTTCGAGGTCGCCGAATTCGGCGGGGATCGGCCCTTCGAGCGCGTTCGATTGCAGGTAAATCCCGCTCAATGCCTTCATTTGACCGATCTGTGGAGGCAAATTTCCGCTTAAACGGTTGTATGCCAAATTGAACCAACGAAGATTGTCAAGATTGCCGATTTCAGAAGGGATAGCGGCTTCGAGTTGGTTCTCGGACAGGTTGAGGGTCTCAAGCGACGAAAGTTTGCCGATGGTTGAAGGAATGGGTCCCGATAAACGGTTCCGCCTCAGATTCAATCGGTTCAAATTAGTGAGGTCACCGAGTTCGTCCGGTATCGGTCCGTCTAATTGATTGCCGGTCAGTCTGATCGTTTCCAGATTTGAGAGTTTGCCGATCTCTTGGGGTATCGGTCCGGAGAGTCGGTTCCATTCCATATAGAGGGATGTCAGTTCAGACAGTTGTGCTATATCGGGTGGCAATTCGCCGTTCAGATTGTTACCGGGAAGATATATCCCCGTGACTCGTCCTTCACTATCGACCGACACGCCGTGCCATCTTCGCACTGGCGAGTCGGAGTTCCAACCCGATTGGTTTATCCAATTGGGCCCATCGGTTGCCTTATACAACGCGATCAGTGCCGCTCGCTCCGCTTCCGGGGATTCTGTTCTGTCGCATAAGACCATGTAGATTTTGTGTTCGTCGCTGCTGTAGCTTACGGCTTTGGGATCGCTGGGATCGCAAAGAGCCAGATTGTTGCCGGGGACGAAATATTCTTCCATCGGAGCCGATCGCGGTAAAGCGTCTGGGAGCGAACCGGTCAATGAATTCGACGAGAGGCTAAGGAATAGAAGACTTGGGAGCGATCCGAGGGTCGCCGGTATCGGTCCGGTCAGTTGGTTAAAGCTGAGTTCCAACACTTGAAGCGAAGCGATTGACCCTAGTTCATCTGGTATCGGTCCGGTCAAGCTGTTGTCACCGAGAGCCAAATCCCTTAGGTTAGAAAGGTCGGTCAACTGCGTTGGGATGGGCCCGTTGAGATTGTTGCCGGAAAGATAGAGCCTAACGACGCTGCCGCAATCGTCAGTTTCCACGCCGAGCCATTCGGCGTGGGGCGCATCAGTCAACCAGTTGTGGTTTTCATGCCAGTTATCGCCATCGGTCGATTCGTAAATTGCTATCAGAGCGTTCTTTTCCTGATCTAGGTGCCCTTTTTCGGGGCAAATCGGATCGAGCGAGGGTTGCGAATCCGATTGGGGTGATGGTTCGATTTCGATTGTCGGCGTGGGAGTGTTCGGTGGTGGTTCCGTTGGCACAACCATTGTCGGTGTTTCGACGGTTTCGGTCGAGGGCTGGTTACAACCGATTATTGCCAACAGAATCAACGGGCATAGGGCGGACAAGCCCACGATTGCGACTTTTGATCTTGGGGTGAAGTTGGTTGGCACGGCTTTGGTCGGATTGCGGGATATAAAAAACCCCGTCCTATCAAAGGACGGGGCTTGGGTGCCTCGCGGTACCACCTTTGTTGCCGCCGCTTGTGTTGCGGTGGCCTCTCGATGACGCTTGGTAACGGGCGTTTTCCGGCTGGGCTTAGTTGCCGTTTGGTCGGTTTGGGCGCAGCAGCTCTGGGGCGACTTCTCGGGTTGACGCTTCCGACGTTTCAGCGGTCGTCGGATCTCTTGTGAGCGTCAGGGGTTCGGTACTACTCCCCTTCGGGGCTATTTGTTTGGTTGTTCCGAGAGATGATTCTAATCGAGGTTGATTTTAGATTGAGCGAGTAGAGCGTCGATTTTCTGCTCAACGCGACCTAGACCTTCGTCAAGCTTGTATTCGAGGCGCTGTTATCACCGGCGGTACAATCCGCTCAGGGCGATCTGATCGCCCAAAAACCGTGACAATGTTGGCCCGAGCACCTTAGACGTGTCGCCATTACGCACAACCATTGCGCCATGCTTTCGCTAGCCGTCGTAATCGCAACGCATAACCGCCCCGAACTGCTGGCGAATCGAGCCTTGCCGTCCGTCGCCTCGCAGAGCAGGGCTCCGGAGCATCTGATTGTGGTGGACGATTCGGATGAAGACGTAAGGCGTACCAACGCTCGCATCGTCAGCAAGTTCGATGTGGGCGGTGTGGCGACTCGTTACATCGAGAACTGCCGTACCCGCGGCGTGTCTGGCGCGTCCAACACCGCAATAGCCTATCTGCAGGCTAACTACCCAGCGACCTTCGTCGCCTTTCTCGACGACGATGATGCTTGGGACCCGTCGTACCTGAGGAAGTGCGAAAAGGCTGCGTTGGACCGGGACTTGGACATGGTGGCCGCCGGATTGATCTACCGCCCATCAGGAGACTCTGACGGAGTGCTGCTGGACCCGCCAGCGGAGTTGGATTCAGCCGAACTGCTGGTGCGAAACACGCATATCCAGGGTTCCAATACGTTTGTCAGGCTGAGCAGAATACTGGAGGCGGGCGGTTTCGACGAGGCAATGGAGAGCACCACTGACCGGGACGTCTGCATCAGACTCGCCGACTTGGGCACGGTCAGGTTCGGCGCCTTGCGGGAGCATCTGGTGGATCACTACGCGGACAGCGACCGGCTTCGCCTCTCCACTCCTGGATCGGACAAGAACGGATCGGGGTTGAGGTATTTCTATAGAAAGTATCGCGGCAGGATGTCCGCAGATCAACGGCAGGCGTTCATCGAGCGCTGTCGTCGGCTGTTCGACTGCGACCCGACAATCGATGATCCGCCACCGCCAAGCGTTGAGCGCCGTACGGTCAGTGAATAACGCGGACGGACGGCAAATGCTACGACTCAACTCTGAAGCCGACGAGCGATTCCTGATGCAACGATTCACACGTTGGTGTTAGCTGGAGAGCGATTCAGGTTTTTCGATGGCATGTTCCGCTGACACACGAACGTAGCCCGAAAGCACCTTTCGAATACCGTCGTCGACCTCAAAGACCTTGATGTAGCGGAGTTTTTGCCGGTGCCTTCTATGAGGTTGTGTGGATCGGGCATGGTTGCGTGGTTGAGAGACAAAACGCCGCGTTTATCTCGATGTTGCAAAAAGCCCCGTCCTATCAAAGGACGGGGCTTAGGTGCCTCGCGGTACCACCTTTGTTGCCGTTGCGGGTGTTGCAGCGGCCTCTTGATGACGCTTGGTAACGGGCGTTTTCCGGCTGCGCTTAGTTGCCGTTTGGTTGGTTTCGGCGCAGCAGCTCTGGGGCGACTTCTCGGGTTGACGCTTCCGACGTTTCAGCGGGTGTCGGATCTCTTGTGAGCGTCAGGGGTCCGGTACTACTCCCCTTCGGGGCTTTTTGTTTGGTTGTTCTGAGAGATGATTCTAATCGAGGTTGATTTTGTAGTGGTCTAGGAGGGCGTCGAGTTTCTGGTCAATGCGGAGGAACCGCTCGTCGACCTTGCGCTCAAAGAGGTCGAATTTAGTGTCAAGGGCGTCGAACTTATTGTCAAGTTCTCTAAGTTGCTGCTCGTGGCGTTGCTGACCTTCGTCGAGGCGTTGGAATTTCTGATCGAGGTTGGTGAGATGTTTCACGAAAACTCTACGCATCGGTAAGTCCGTCTCCAGAGCTTCTACGCGGTTTTCGAGGTCTTCGATCGTGGTCATGAAGTGGTTCCTTAAATTGATTGTAATTCGCTAATGATTGCGAAGCGTGGTTACGACGTTACAGATAAATAGCACGTTACCACAACTGTTGCGTGAATACAACTATTCGTGAGAATGTTCTTTTCAACCTGAGAGCGATGTTGGATCGGCGATGGCATGTTCGGCGGAAGCTCGTACGTACTTCGTGAGTGCTTCCCGATTGTCGGTGTTTACTTCGTAGACCTTTATGTGGCGGAGTTTCTTGCCGGTGCCTTCGAGGAGTTTTTCTGGGTCGGGGATGGTTGCGCCGTTGAAGAAACCTAAGCGGACGTAGTTCGTGTGCGGCGCGATGTAGACGATGTTGCGGCGTGAGATTTCGGGTAGCCAGTAGCCGGGTGTGCCCCATTTGATGCCTTCCATGAAACTGTGGCCGGAGGCAATGATGGCATCTCGGATGTCGCGGATCAGTTGGCGTTGTGTCGCCGGTTGTTCGTCCAACCAAGCGTCGAAGGCTTCTTGGTTCAACCGCGACTTTTTCACCGGGTTATCGGCGTTCCGTTACGCCGTTTCACGAGGCCAAACTCGAGGAGTGCACCGCCGTTTTGGTCTTTCAGCAGTCTTGCCCTTCGTTCATCGGCGTCGGCGATGCGGGCCATCATGTCAAGCCCGCGTTGGGTTTCGGCGGCGACTTGGGGCGCGTTGGTGTTTTCGATTCGACGCTTGAAGAGCCAGTAGGTGAATTCTTCGTCGAGGGCGATGCTGCGGGTGTCGTCAGCAGATTCGTCGATCAGGTGCGCCAATCGTTCGGCGTTTTCGCTCATGAAGAGCTGCCAGAGTTCTTGTTCTGATTCTTCGTACAGGCCCATGAAGGCGCGGTCGGAGGCATCGTCGCTCGGAGGCATGCCGCTGGAATATCGTTGCTTTTGGATGCGGGATTGGACGGCGGCGAGTAGGCACTGTTCAATGTGAACGCCGTAGAAGTAGTTGAGGTGTGCACGCCAACCGTCGACGCCGAGGATTCGTCGGAACTCTTGCTCGGATAATCCGCCGAATGTTCCGGAGGTGGCGATCCAGTCGAATATCTCGTGCGATTCGGGATTATGAAAGCCATCGGCGGCGAGTTCGATTGCGATGCGTTCGGCTAGGCGTTTCCAGTTGAAGGCTTCGCCACCGATGAAGTAGTGGAACGTCTCGCCGTAGACGACTTCATTCTCGACGGGCCACGCTGCGATGGTGGCGATGAAGGCCTTTTGCCACTCTGCCGGTTGATCTTCGATGTTCTGTGCGAGATCTTCCAGCAGCGCCCGATGATTCGTTGGAGCATCATCGGTTTCGTGGGTTTGAGATTCAGCGGCTACGGTCATCTCTTTCACCGAGCCGACTTGGCGCGCTGCTTCTTCTTGTTCTTGCGCTCGATGGCACGACGTTCACGTCGGGATAGACGACGTCCGTCAGCACCGTGCGTCGGAGCGTTCACGGTGGCGACGGTCTGGCCGCTGGTGCCCTGTCGCGGTGCGTTCGCCGAGGACATGATGGTCTGTTGACCAGCTTGTGCGAGGGCTATGCGTTGTGCCGCTGCCAATGCATCAGCTTTGAGCGGGGTGGATCTCGCTCCGGAGAGTTGCGAGGTTGGTTGGGGTAGGTTCGGTGCGAGGTGGAAGATGGTGCGGGCGACTTCGTTGCGGATCTCTTCGTTCATCTCGTTGAACATCTGGAAGGACATGGTGCGGTATTGGACGAGGGGATCGCGTTGTCCGACGGCTTGGAGTCCGATGGACTGTCGCATGTTCTCCATGCGGGTTAGGTGGCCGACCCAATATCTGTCGAGGACGCGCAGTAGGACGCTGTGCTCGATCATGCGCAGGTTCTCGTCGGTGAAGAGGAGTTCGCGCTGTGCGTAGACGGTGTCTACGTAGTCGTGGAGCTCTTTCTCAATTTCGGGTTGGTTTTTTCCTACGAAGTCGTCGTCGGTCGTGAAGATTTCGAGGATTGGGAAATAACGCCGGATCTCTTGTTGGAAAGCACGTACCTCCCAGATGGTGGCGTCGCCTTCCAGATAAGTCTCTACGGCTCGGCTCAAGGCGGTTTTGATGTATCCGCCGATCTCTTCACGGAAGTCGCCGCCGTCGACGATGCGGTCTCGCATCTGGTACACGACGTCGCGCTGGGTATTGGCGACATCGTCGTAGTCGACTAGCTGTTTACGAATTTCGAAGTTGATGCCTTCGACCTTTTGCTGGGCGTTCTCCACCGACTTCACAAGAACGGAGTTCTCGACCGGGACGTCCTCTTCCCAGTTGAACATTTCGAGCGTCCCTTTGATACGATCGCCGCCGAAGCGTCTAACGAGATCGTCTTCGACGGAGAGGAAGAACTGGGTTTCGCCGGGGTCGCCTTGTCTTGCGCAGCGTCCGCGCAACTGGTTGTCGATGCGTCTCGATTCGTGGCGTTCCGTACCGAGGACGAAGAGGCCGCCCTTGTCGACAACGCCGTCGTGTTGGGATTGCCAGACTTCCACCGGGTTCTCCGGCTCGTGGCCATTGCGTTTGCCGTTTCTCCGACTCGACGAGTCTGCGCTAACGCTCTCTGGGTTTCCGCCCAATATGATGTCGGTACCTCGACCTGCCATGTTGGTTGCAACCGTCACACCACCCGGGACACCGGCTTGTGCGATGACATGAGATTCCGATTCGTGCTCTTTGGCGTTGAGGACTCGGTGGGTGATGTTCCGCCGTTTGAGCAGGTCGGCGATCCTTTGTGATTTCTCGATGGTTGTGGTGCCGACGAGGACTGGTCGCCCGGCTTTGCTGAGTTCAGCGATTCGGTCGGCAGCGGCCTTCCACTTCGCGTCTTCGGTCATGTAGATGAGGTCTTGATGATCGACGCGTTTGTCTTCTCGGTTGGTGGGGATTTCGAGAACGTCGAGGTTGTAGATCTTTGAGAACTCTTCCGCCTCAGTGGTGGCGGTACCGGTCATTCCGCTGAGTTTGGCGTACATGCGGAAGTAGTTTTGGAGCGTAATCGTGGCGTAGGTAGCAGACTCGGCGCGGACTTGGACGCGTTCTTTCGCCTCTAGGGCTTGATGCAGCCCGTCGGAGAATCTGCGCCCTTCCATTAACCTGCCGGTGAACTCGTCGACGAGTATGATTTCGCCGTCTCTGACGACGTACTCGCGGTCCTTAAGGTAGATATGTTCGGCACGGATAGCGTTTTCGACCAGATGCGGGAGTTCGTTGTCTTCGCCAGATTCGCTGTAGAGCGTCTGGACACCAAGCAATGACTCCGCTTTTTCACTACCAACCTCGGTGAGTGATACATTGCGTCGTTTAAGGTCGACTTCGAAGTCGAGTTCGGGTTTAAGGCGCTTTGCTACCGATGAAAAGCGAGAGTAGTTGCGGTCGGTGTCGATTCCCGGCCCGCTTATCAAGAGCGGCGTCCGGGCTTCGTCGATCAAGATGTTGTCTACCTCGTCGACGACGGCGTAGTGCAGCCCGTTCTGAACCCGGTCCTCAGGATTTCCAACCATGTGATCGCGCAGGTAATCAAACCCGAGTTCGTTGTTGGTGGCATAGAGGATGTCGCACTCGTAGGCTTCGCGTTTGGTTGCCGATCTGAGCTGAGCACCTCCGGCGGTGGCGAATTTGGCGGAAGCGTCTTCCCCTTCGTTTCGGTCGTAGTTTTCGTCGAAGACATAAGAATCGTTGTTCTGGCGTAGGCAACCGACGGTAAGGCCCATGAATTGGTAGACGGGACCCATCCATGCGGCATCGCGCATTGCGAGGTAGTCGTTCACGGTGACGACGTGGACCGGTTCGCCGTTGAGGGCGTTAAGGTATGCGGCGAGGGTAGCGACGAGGGTCTTGCCTTCGCCGGTCCGCATCTCGGAAATCTTGCCTTGGTGTAGGACGATTCCGCCGATCATCTGGACATCGAAATGTCTCATTCCCAAGACGCGTGTCGATGCTTCGCGCACCGCGGCGAATGCTTCGGGGAGGATGTCGTCGAGTGATTCGCCGCTGTTGAGTCGCGCCTTGAACTCGTAGGTCAATGCGGCGAGGTCGTCGTCCATCAGCCCGCGCATCGAATCTTCGTGCGAGTTGATGTCTTCGACGATTGGTTGCAGCTGGTCGAGCTGCTTCTGGTTCGGATCGCCTACTAATATGGCAAGCAGTTTTCCGATCATGGTCGTGTTCTATTATCGCGCGTTCGTGTGGATGGGGGATTACGGCGATCGCGGGATTGCGGGATTGTTGGGATTTACGACGCGACGGAGGGTTAGGGATGGGTTTACGGTTCGTAAACGCGTGTCGTGGTTTGGTATTCGCTGTCGATTCGGTCGAATACGGATGGCTTGCGGGTAAGGATTCGGGGTTGGTGCGTTGGGAAACGTCGTATATTATGGCTAGTATCCTGTGCACTAGCGCTTATGGATTTCGTGTAAGATATAGTTCATCGATTTCGACAACAAGTTGAAGCGGCGATGAGCGACCAGTACATATCAACGGCAATCCAATTCGATGTTAACGAGATCGCGAGAGCTGGTCGCCAGCGGAGTTGATGGTCATGACGTTAGAAGAGTGGGTGTCAAAGTTGGAGGGAGCCTATGAACATTTGGCTACCAAAACAGACATCGAACGGGCGAAGTGGCAGCTCGGGGCCTTCATGATCGCCCTCATCAGCCTGGTTGTCGGAATCCTGAATTATCTGGAATAAGGAGCGAGATTATGCGCCAAGGTCAAGCAGCGCTCTGGATGGGTCTTTCAGTCTTTCTCGGCGGTTGGCTGGTGTTCGGTTCGGCGTGGATAGGCGATTTCAGTTGGACCAGGGTGGTGTTTGGTGCGATACCGATCGCGCTTGGTAGTTTGCTGATGCTTAAGCGCGCTTAGGTCATCCCGAAGACAGAGTAGATTATCGCGACCAGCGTGGACGATCACATGCCGAAGGTGAACGAAGGGTTCGACAGGCTCGAAACGAAGATCGTGGAGGCCAAAACCGAGATCATCAAGTGGGTAGTGGGCACTGGGATTGCGGTGGGCGCGTTGGTGGTTGGGTCGGCTGCTTTGTTGATTAATGTGATGGGTTGAGGATCGCGGGTAGGGCTGTTGGGAGGTTGTTTGGGGTGAGATTCTTCACTTCGCTTCGCTTCGTTCAGAATGACAGAGGGTGGTAGTTGGAATGATGTGGGTACGTGCCCCCTTCGTCCTTCTGCCACGTCGTAGCCGTGGTTACTCTGCGTGGCACATTTCCCCCGCGAGCAGGGGCAACCCGGCCGCACCTCCCCGGGCATACCCCGCGCACTCGCTTCGCTTGTGCGCGCCCCTTTCGCTGGGCGAAAGGGGCTGAGGGAGGGAACATTTGTGTGGGGTGCTACGTCTTTAAGGTTAGCGGGGTGGATGTCACCTCGGAGTTGGATAGTATTCAGTGGGATAATGCTGATGGGAATTGTTGGTAATCGAACAGGTTTGAAGTTGTGGATAGGTGTGATTGTTGTGTTGATGGTGGCCGGGGTGGGATGCGGCGGCGTTGCGCCGACTTCTACGTCAGAACCCGTTGTGGCAACGTCTACGGTCGAGCCGACGGTTCTGGTACCGACGCAAATAGTCGCAACTGCTCCGACGGAGGTGGAGTTGCCCGGTGATGCCACGTGGATTCTCGATTTGTTGGATGGTGAGCCACTCATTGAAGGGACGTTCGTTACGCTGAAGTTCGATGGGGACGCGCTTGGTGGATTCGACGGATGCAACTCATACGGGGGAAGATCGCAGGACGGCATGTCGGTCGCTGATGTCGACGGAAGGATTTCGGTCCCACCTCTTGCAAGCACCGCCAAGGGCTGTATCGAGCCTGAGGGCGTGGTGGATCAGGGGGACGCTTATTTGTCCGCTCTGATGCAGAGTCAGCGGTTCCGAGTTGATGGGGATCAGCTGGAGATTTTGGACGGCGATGGCGTGGCGAGGCTGGTGTTCGTCAGGCAGATGCCACTGTCGGGCGAACCCGTCGATTTGGCGGGTACGGCGTGGCGTGTCCTGATGGAGGGAGAAGCGGAAGGTGATTTCCGTCCGGCGACGATGGCCTTCATCGACGACCGGCTGATTATCGGTGGCACCGCTTGCCGTGGTTTCTTTGCGACCTATGGGCTGTCCGAAGGGAGTGTGCGATTTCCGTCTAAGTCCATGATCCGGTCGCACGAGCCGTGCGAGGACGAGGCTCGAATGTTAGAAGGTGAGTTCGGAGATTTCATGACTTGGGCGCGGGAGTACGCGGTTGACAGGGAGGGAGGATCGAAGCGTCTGCAAATCTGGTCGGTCCGAGGCAAGACGCTGACATTCGAGCCGCTGCCGCCAATGGTTGAGGATGTCGCTGACACGGAATGGGTTTTGGACGCGATTGTGGAGATGCGTGAAATCGATCCTGGGTTTTGGTCCACAAGGCAAACCCGTCTGGTCGAAGGAACCGAGTTGACGTTCTCATTCGACGATTACGGCATCTCGGGATCAGCGGGGTGCAACTCTTATGGCGCCGAAGCGAAGGTCGGCGACGGTTCCATCACGATCGATACTGACACGTTTTTCTGGCAGCAAGTGCTTTGTGAAGCCGAGGAGGTGATGGAGCAGGAGGACCTGTATCTTGATCTGCTGGCGGGGGTTACGAAGTTCGGCGTTTTTGGTGACGGGCTTTATCTGCAGACGGAGGACGATGTGTTTTTGGTGTTTGAAGTGAGGTAGCGGTTGGGGTTGTTGGAATGATGTGGTTTCGCGCCCCCTTTGTCCTTCGGACATTTCCCCCGCGAGCGGGGGCAACCCGGCCGTGCCTCTGGCTTCCGGCTTTCGCCGGAATGACGGAGTGGGCATCGGAATGACGTCGGGCGCGCCGCCGCCCTGCCCCGGGCATACCCCGCGCACTCGCTTCGCTTGTGCGCGCCCCTTTCGCTGGGCGAAAGGGGCAGTCACCTCATCCACCGCTCTGGATCCCGGCTTCCGCCGGGATGACGGTGTTAGTCGGGGAAGAGGGTGTTAGTCGGGGAAGAGGGCGCCTACTGAGCGGCCTTGGTGGATGCGGGTTATTGCTTCGCCGATTAGGGGGGCTATTGAGAGGACTCGGATTTTTTCGTGATGTTTGTGTTTGGGGAGTGGGACGGTGTCGGTGATGACGATTTCGGAGATTTCGGGCATTTCTGCGAGGTTGATGGCGGCGTCGCCGGGGAATACTCCGTGGGCGGCGGCTACAAATACGTCGCGTGCGCCGTTTTCTCTGAGGCCCTGCGCGGCAGCGGCCATGGTACCGCCGGTGGCGATTTCGTCGTCGATGAGGATGGCGTTTCGGTCGTTTACTTCGCCGATCACGTTGTGGGTTTCGACGCTGTCGTCGTTTCCGGTGCGTCGTTTCTCGACGATTGCGAGAGGTGCTTCCATGAAGTGTGCGAAGTCGCGGGCGCGTTTGACGCTGCCGATGTCGGGAGATACGACGACTGGTGCTTCAAGCTCTTTCTCTTTGAAGAACTTCGAGAGCATCGGCATGGCCGTGAGTTCATCGACGGGGACCTTGAAGAATCCTTGCACCTGGCCAGCATGTAGGTCGACGGTAAGAAAGCGGTCGGCACCGGCGGTCTCTAGTAGGTCGGCGATCAGGCGTCCGGTGATGGGGACGCGGGGTTGGTCTTTTTTGTCGGTGCGAGCGTAGCTATAGTAAGGGACTACGGCGGTGATTCGGCCGGCGGAAGCGCGATGAGCGGCATCGATCATGATCAACATCTGCATGATGTGATCGTTGACGGGCTCGACGGTGGGCTGGAGAATGAATACGTCGCGGGCGCGGATGTTCTCAAGGATGCGGACGAAGGTGTTGTCGTTGGAGAACTTGAAGACGTCGGCTTTTCCAATGTCGATGCCGAGGTAGTTACAGATCTTTTTGGATAGGCCTCGGTGGGCCGTTCCAGATAGAACTACTGGTCCGCCATTGATGGGCTGCATGGACAAATTGAAGCCGTTTTGCTAGGAGAGGGTCGCGACGACGAGACTCGATTCTAGCACCGCGTGGTGGACTGATTCGGAGGTTGGGGGGAATTGGGGGTAGGGGGATTTTGGCGTGGTCCGCGCCCTGCCACCCCGGCATACCCCGCGCACTCGCTTCGCTGTTGTCCGCCCCTTGCGTTGCACGAAAGGGGCAGGTCACCATTGCGCGCTTTCTTGGCGAAGTCGGGATCAGAGTTGGGCGTAGGCAGTTTTGTTGAAGCCTACGATGGGGTTGGTGTTTGGGGTGATGAGGATTGGTCGACGGATTAGGCGGGGTTCCGCGAGCATGGCGTCGATTAGTTCGGTTTGGGAGATGGTGTCTTTGCGGTCGCGGTATGGTTTTGCGCTGGGGCTGCGCCAGGAGAAGAGGTTTTCGATGCCGATGGTGTCGGTCAGTTGTTCAAGTTCTTCGCGGGAGAGGGGGTTTGCGAAGAAGTCGCGTTCTTGGACTTGGATGCCTCCGTTATCGAGGGCTTTTTTGGCGTTGCGGCAGGTGGTACAGCTGCGCCACGTATAGAATTTGCGATCTTCAGTCATTTGTTGGTCAATTGAGTAGCTAATTTCACAGTCTGCAGGCAGTTGAAGACGTAGACTCTCGATGTTGGGAAACGTCTTGTCGATTCAGTGCCAGCGAGGAATATTCTATGCGCATCGTTTCAGATGTCCGCACCTAGACCAATGACCTCAGCCAGATTCACATTCGCGACTGCGATGGAGTTGAGTCGCATCGCCAATCCTGTGGCGCGGTTTCGGCGTGGGTCTGGGAGTTTGTTCAATATCAGTGTTTACAGTTTCGGGATGTCTGGGGTTTGGGTTGGATACGGGAGTATTTTGCTTCAGTTCAAGGTGACGGAGATCGCGGCGACGAATCCGGTGCTGTTGCTGGGTTGGACGTTGGATAAGACCAGTATCACGGCTCTGATTTCGTTGATAGGGCTTGCGATAGCCGCGATCGTGCAACCGGCGGCTGGTATGTTCAGCGATCGAAACTTTAGGACGTTTGCTTTGAAGCGCTACCCGTTCATCATCTTCGGTCTTCTAGGGCTGGCGGTCTCGACGATCATGTTTGGTTTCGTAAGCGGATTCGTCGCGTTGCTGTTGGTTACGATCGCGATGCAGATTTTCGGTAATACGGCTCAGGGGCCGGCCAACGCGCTGATCATCGACCACGTTGAAGACAGTGAGCGTGGGCGGGCTTCCGGGGTGCTCAATCTGATGCGTCTCGCCGGATCGGGATTTGTCGCGATGATCGTGGTGTTCTTGATGTCGAACTATCATGTGGACGATGCGCCGCAATGGATGTGGTACTCAGTGATCGTGATGGTTGCTGTGCTTCTGGGCACGACGACATACACGCTGCTGGCGTTGAAATTTCCCACTGCCAATCGGGTAGAAGAGGCAGCGCTCCTGAGCGAGAGCACGTCGGAAGTCGATGAGAGCGCGGATGACGACCGAAGAACGCGTTACTACTTGATTCTGGTGGCGATGGGCTTCATCATTGCGGCGCTGTCGGCGACGCAGACCAACGCCCTCTTTTTCGTTCAAGATGTCATCGGGTTGGAAAACCCTGCCCAAGGCGGCAACTACATTCTGGCGGCGTTGGTGGGCACGGCGGCGATAGTCGTCTATCCGGCGGGCAAGTTTTCCGACCGGATCGGTCGCGGGTTGCTGCTGCTGATATCCGGTATTACTGGAGCTTGCGGCGTTATTTCGATGTTGCTGCTCAACGCACATTCGTTGATCGAGGTCATACCCGGAGTCATGGCGATCGGCTTCGCGTTGGGCGTTTATCTGTCGGTAGGTTGGGCTGTGGCGAACGACCTCGTCAACCGGTCGACAGCTGCGAGGGATCTGGGGTTGACGAGCATATCGGGGCTGTTGGGTGCGATTGTCGGGCGGTCTAGCGGATTCTTCATCGGCGGGCTTAACGAACGGGGACTGGACTTGGGTATCGAATTTCTCGGGTATGTGATTGTCCTGGGTTCGACGAGCCTGGCGTTTTTGCTTTCGGGCATTACGTTTTGGCTGGTGGTACGGGAGGATAGGTGAGTTTGGGGGTGTTGGGCTTTGCCTGCACGCGCCCCCTTTGTCCTTCGGACATTTCCCCGTGGAGCGGGGGAAACCCGGCTCCCTGCCCCGGGCATATCCCTGCGTTCGCTTCGCTCCGCGTCCCCTTTCGTTTTACGAAAGGGGACGGTGGTGGTTTTGTGGTGGTGTCCTGTACCATTTGAAGTGATGGCAGTTGAATTTCATAGGAAGCCGTTGGTTTCGGATGGTCGGTCAGTGGTGCTGGCTAGTCCGCGAGGGTTCTGTGCGGGTGTGGATTTGGCGATTGGGATCGTTGAGTTGGCGGTTAAGCGGTATGGTTCGCCGGTTTATGTGAAGCATCAGATCGTCCATAATCCGCAGGTTGTAGCGGATGTGGAGGCGATTGGCGCGGTGACGGTTGAGCAGGTGGATGAGGTGCCGGAAGGTTCGGTGGTAGTTTTTTCGGCGCACGGCTCGCCGCCGTCGGACTATGAGAAGGCGAGAGAACGCGATCTTACGGTTTTAGATGCGACGTGTCCGCTGGTCACTAAGGTGCATCACGAAGCGAAGAAGTACGCGGGCGAGGGTAAGCGTGTGATTTTGGTTGGGCATCGGGGGCATCAGGAGGTTATCGGTACTACGGGTCAAACCGATATGGCGCTGTACGACGAGCGTGAGGATAACGATTTACCGGAGTGGGAGAGTGACGAAGAAGTGGTGGTGCTTACTCAGACGACGTTGTCGGTGGCGGATACTGCGGAGGCGGTGGATAAGATCCAGTCGAAGTTCGACAACACGTTGGTTCGCAACGACATCTGCTACGCGACGACTAATCGGCAGGCTTCGGCCACCGAGTTGGCGGAGCAGTGCGATTTGGTGCTGGTGATTGGAGCGGAGAATAGTTCGAACTGCAATCGATTGCGAGAGGTGGTTACGAAACGCGGGGTTGAGGCGCATTTGATCAATGGCCCGGACGAGTTGGACCCGCGTTGGTTGGAAGGGAAGAAGCGGATCGGTGTGACATCGGGCGCATCGACGCCGGAGAAGATGGTGCGAGCGGTGATTGACGCGATTGAGCATGACGATTTGATCAATATCGGTTCTGGCGAGGAAGGCATCAGCTTCAAGCTTCCGTCGAAACTGCGTGAAACCGCAAAAGAAGCTGGTTATACGTACGACGGTTCGATGCTGGAGTGAAGTCGAGTGCGCTGCTGAGCGTAGGCGTCGTGATGTCAGGCTTGACGGCCAGTGTGTTGATGTCAGCCTGCTCGAACAGTGACGTCAATCCGAGTCCGATTCCTTCGCCGACGCCGACGATCACTGCCACACAAATCCCTACGGATACGGCGACGGCAACTGCAACTCCAACCGCATCTGCGACGCCGACGGCAACTCCGACACCAAATTATCCACCGTTCAAGATCGTCATTTACCCGACCGTAACTCATACCCCGACATCCACAACGACTGCCACAGCAACTCCGATACCGACATTGCAGCCAACAGCGACCGAGGTTCCCACGTCGTCACCGACGGAGGTAGTGGTTTCGACGCCGACGAAGACTCCGACCGCGACTCTTACAACCACGCCGACGATCACTGCCACGTGGATACCTACGGACACGCCAACCGCCACGGCGTCCGCGACTCCATCGGCGACCGCGGTGCCGACTTCCACGCCGACGATAACGCCTTCGCCGACACCTACTTCCACTCCGGACCCGATCGCGTTGATCGAGTTTGTGGATAACGATGATTGTCGAAGCGTCGAACGAGGGTTGTTGCCCGCGGTGGATTTGACGCTGACTCGGCAAGAGGCATCGATTGATGTATTGGCAGAGGTGGCGGACGATGCACGTGAGCGTCAGCAGGGATTGATGTGCCGCGCAGTTGTGCCGGATGGAACTGGGATGTTGTTCGTCTTCGAGCAGTCTCGGACGTTGAGGTTTTGGATGTTCAATACGTATGCACCGCTCGACATTCTGTATCTTGACGACGAACGCGGGGTGGTCAATGCGTTGCGAATGGAACCTTGTCCTCGGCCGGATGGGTCCGATGACGGTGCGTGGCGGAGCGCATGCACTGATGATTCGAGCAGCTACGGTTCAAAAGCCGACGCGAGATACGCGTTGGAACTTCCGGCGGGATGGCTGGAGAGCAATGGTTGGAGCTTGAACGAACTCGAAGGAGTTGAGGTCAGTTGGTAAACGGTCACTCGGTAAACGGACTGCCCGGCGGCTACCGGAACGGGCGCGCGTTGCTTGTGGTTACTGATGGGCTTGGTTACGATCCGGCGACTGTGAGAGATTTGGCCCGCCGTGTGATCAGTTCTTTGGGACCGGAGGCGCGGCAAACTTTGCTGGATCTGGCTCTGGAGGTTGCGCCGGACAGCTATGACATGCTCGATATATCGCGTCTGTCGATGATGCCGATCGCGGTGGAAGGTTTGAGTCCGGCGCTGGATTGGGGCAAGGCGCTGGAGACTATGGGCAAGGTTGCGACGGTGAAACGAGGGTTGATTGAAGCTGGTGTGCGGGCGGAGATCGATGAGATCAGAGGGCGGTTGGCATTAGAGCGTCGTTATATTCCATGGATCGCGGATGAACCTGTGTGGTCTGAGATAGTTGAAGCAAATCTGACCGTGCCAACCGAGGCGTCCGGCGTGTGGGTTGGTTATGAGGATGTGGACCCGCCGGTTCAAGGGAATTCCGAGACGGGACACCAGCAGATTGGCAATCTTGCGTTGGCGCCGCAGATCCCGTTGCAGATATCGCGGTCGATCGAGGATGGCTCGTTCTTCGAGAACCCGCACATTCTCGCCGCGATTAACGGCGCGTTGGATGCTGATAGAAATGTGAACTTCTGCTTCTTGTTGTCGGGGATTCGCGGGTCGGATGGGCGAGTGCATTCTGCGTGGAATCATCTGGAGGCTTTTTGCGAGCTGGTTTTTGAGCGGATCGGAATGCCGCCAGATCGTGTTCGGATGCAGGCGATATTGGATGGCCGGGACGCGCCGGCTCGTGGTTCGATGGAGATTGAGGGTGTTGAAGGCGGGTATCTAGGCGAACTTCAACGGCTGCTTGAGCGGTACGATGCAATCGAATCTCTGGCGTGGGTGATCGGACGCGGTTTGGCGATGGATCGCGACTATCGGGAAGAGAACGCGCAGTGCGACTACTTGCTGTTGACGGAGGGAGTTGGAGAGTACGCGGGCGGTTTTGAAGATGTCAAGGCGATTGCGACGGCGACGCATGAAGAAGAATTGACGGATGCTGACGTGCCGGCGATCACGCTCAACCACGGCGGCAAAGGTGTCGCGAAGATCGAGCCGGGCGATGCGTTCATCAACCTGAACTTCAGATCGGATCGTCAACGTTCTAAGACGGCGTCGTTGTGTGCGGCGCGGCCGTATCTGGTACGAGAAGCGTTGGCGCGTGGGCGTAGATGGGAGTTGGATTGGATGCGGGACGACCTTGAGCTTCGGATCTGTACGATGGCGGAGTACGATGCCGAGTTCGAACAGGATTACGGCGTGGAGGTGGCGTTCCCGATTTCACCTCATGAGCTGAACCTATTGAGCAACTGGGAATCGATCATGCCTGTTGACAGCCACTACCTGTTGGTGGCCGAGAGCGTGAAGGCCTTGCACATGGGTTATTTTGTGCGAGGTCGGCGCGAGGCGTATCAGGGGTCGCTGGCGGAGGACCGGCAGATTGTTCCGTCGGACGGTGTGGCGCAGGGCGTAAATTCAGATTCGGATTTTTATCTCAATCCGGGGATGCAGACCGACGCGATTGCGGAGCGTGTCGTGGAGGCGATGGAGGGAGGTCGGGAGCGTCTGATCATGTGCAACATAGCAGCGCCCGACATGATCGGTCATCTGCTGCCGACGCGGTTCGAGGCCGCGGTCGAGGCGTATCGGATCACAGTGGCCGCTCTGGTGAGATTGAGTGTGGCGGCTCGGCGCAACGGGTACTCGATGGTGGTGACCTCGGATCACGGCAACATCGAGAATGATGCACCGACACATACCATCAATCCAGTGCTGACGACTGTGATTCCCGCCTCGGGTTCGTTAGCACCTCGTGATGAAACGGATGATTTCATCGCCAGGTTATTTGACATTTCGCACACGTTGGCGCGGTTGATGGGCGCGGATGAAGGAAGGATCGCGGAGATTGTGGCTGAGAAGCGTGGGGGGTTGGGGGACCGATTCATTGGGAGATCGATAATCCACTAGATGCCCTTTAATTCTCCCTTGAGCAACAAGGGGGAGGGATTTGCAGCGGTCTCGGGGGCGCCGGAATGACGGGGGCGCCACCCCTCCCCGGGCATACCCCGCGAAATTCGCTTTGCTCTTTCGCGCCCCTTTCGCTTTGCGAAAGGGGCAGTTTATTACCAGGCGGTTTCGCCGCCGTCTATTACTAGTTCGGTACCCGTCACCCACGACGACTCATCGGAGGCTAGGTAGAGGCATCCGTAGGCGATGTCGTCGGGGAGTCCGAGGCGGCCCATGGGGGTCATACCTTCGCGGTAGTCGCGGATTTCTTTGACGCCGTGGATGTCGGTGGTCATGGGGGTGTCGGTGAAGCCGGGGCATACGGCGTTGACGCGTATGTTGTCGGGTCCGTATTGGACGGCGGCGGCTTTGGAGAAGACTAGGGCGGCGCCTTTGGATGCGTGGTAGGGTGCGCCGGCTCTGGATCCGACGATGCCGAAGATGGATGAGACGTTGATGACGGATCCGCCGCCAACTTTCTTCATGGCTTTAATGCCGGCGCGGGTGCCGAGCATGATGGCAGTGGAGTTGACGGCGAAGACGTCGTTCCAGTCGTCGAGGACGACATCTTCGACCACTGTCCTACCCTTAGCACCGGACATGCCAGCGTTATTGACGACGATGTCGAGGCGTCCCCATTTCGACTCGGCGATTTCGACGGCTTCCTCCCATGCGGCCTCTTGGGTGACGTCGTGGTTGAAGAATACGGCGTCGGGGGTGAGTTCGGCCTCGAGGGCGTCGCCCTTAACCGCGTCGATGTCGGAGATGATGACTTTAGCGCCTTCACGGACGAAGATGCGGGAGCATGCTTCACCGATGCCGGATGCGCCGCCGGTTACGATTGCTACTTTGTTTTGGAGTCTGCCATCGGACATGGTTTGTTGGGACCTGTTTGGGTTTATTCGTGTTGGCTAGGGGTGATTGTAACGGTAGGAGGGTCGAACTCCATTGACCAGATTCCCGCTACGCCGTCGTAGGTGAATCTGCCGCGGCGCAAAAAGTCTCGCCCGATCATTGCATGGCACGGTTGATCGTGCTCAACCAGGGGCAAAGTTAAGAACTGTCCATAAGCCAAGGTTTCAAGTTCCGGCAGATTTATATGACCGAGAACCGGGTCGGATTTGAAAGATCCGCTGGCCGCGATGCCATGGATCGGTGGTCCAATAATTGGGAGATTCAATCTTTCGGCGAGAGCAGAATCGATGCCACTAATTCGGGCACCGGTATCAATTAGTGCGGTGTATTCTCCGTGATGGAATTGGAACGATTGTCCTTGTGCTTGCGGGCCGTGCGCGATGTCTAGTTTGGCCAATGGCCCCTGCTTTTCCGGCGAGTTGGGCGGAACCTCACCAGGAAGTTCAATCAGCCGCACGGGTTTGAACAAATCTCCACGATGCTGCGAGTTGCAGAGGCAGTTCGCCGACTTTTTTGATGTGATAGGGGCCCGGGCCGAACTGAGTGACGGCGCTGTGAGCCGCCTCTTGGAAGTCGGTAAACGCGCCGACGAGTTCTTTATCGTATATCACGACCCAATGATGCATGTGATTCGTTTCGAGCCCTTCCCGCATCTCTTCATATGCGGCCACGTTTTCTTCGAGGGTTGTCATTGTTTTGCTAATCCTTTGTGACTCTTATAATAGCGCGCTTCGAGTGTTAGAAACCCCTCTGAGCAGGTGCCGGGCCGCCTGAGTCTACGGACATGTTTTTAATGGTGTCAGGGTTTGGTTCTAGGCCTAGGCCGGGGCGGTCTTCGAAGGCTTTCCATTGGCCGTCTTTGGGCCAGGGGACTTCGGTGAAGAGGATGGGCCAGGAATTCATTTCGCCGCCGAGGACTTCTACAACTCTCAGGTTGGGCGTCGCCATAGTGCAGTGGAGATGCAACAAGGAATACGCGTGCGGTGCGATTGGGAGGTTGTAGGAGTCGGCGAGGTGGGTTACTTTCATCCACTCGGTGACGCCCCCTACCCTGCCGATGTCGGGCTGGACGATGTCGGCGCCGCCTCTGGCGATGAGCTCTTTGAAGCCGTATTTGGTGTATTCGTGTTCGCCGGTGGCGACGGGGATGTTGGTGGCTTTGGAGATCTCGGCGAGGCCTTGAATGTCGTCGGCAAGGACCGGCTCCTCGAACCATCCGACGTCGTAGTCTTCGAACTTGCGTGACATGCGGATGGCTTGCTTGGCGTAGTAGCCGTTGTTGGCGTCGACCAAGATTTCGACGTCGTCGCCGACGGCTTTTCGGACGGCTTCGAGGCGCTCGAGGTCGGCTCTTTCGTCGGTGCCGAAGTTCATGCCGACCTTCATCTTGATGCGGGGAAAGCCCATGTCGACGTATCCGGTCTGCTCTGCGACCAGTTCGTCTACGGTGTAGTTGGTCCAACCACCGCTGCCGTAGCAAGGGACGGTTTCGTGAGCTTGTCCGAGCAGCTTATACAAGGGCACGCCGAGGGCTTTACCTTTGAGATCCCACAGTGCGACGTCGAGTCCGGAGATGGCTTGGAATGCGAAGCCTTTTCGACCGTATCCGCGCACCCGCCAAAACATCTCGGTCCAGATTCGTTCGGTCTCGAATGGGGTCTTGCCGATAAGGATGTCTTTGAGGTTGTCGTTGATGAGGGATCGGATGGCGGCGGGTGAGTTTAGGTAGCTGAAACCCTGCGTGCCCTCGTCGGTGTGGATGTGTATGAAGACAGTGGTTCGCCCGCGGGTGCCGGGCTTAAGGGGCGGGATGGTAGCGTCCTGTATGGCATCGGCATCAGGGTTGTGGATGAGGGTTGTAGTTACGTCGGTGATTTTCATGGGGTTGTACTCGGATTGGTTTGTGTGGTGGATTTGGGAACTACGTACGGTGTTAGCCATGCGTGAGCATCGTGGGATAAGAAGGATTGTGCGTCATGACTACTCACTATCCATCAACCCAAACTCTGCCAACACTTCAGGCGGCGCCGGCGCGTATGCCTGATGAAGAATCCCGATAATGTTTGATGCGGATATCCGTTGCTCGTCTGTCAACTCCACAGGGAGCGACAACGTTAAGGGAATCGACTGAAATCGGTCTAAAGCCTCAAACAATTTGCGATAGAACTCATCTCCATCCGCAAGGTTGAGATGTTGTGTGGCAGATGCTATTGCTGCTCCTGCCAACACATGAACTACCGCAAGAGTCTGGTGGTCGAAATAGGTGTGGTTATCTGTCTCTGGTGGGATGTTGTCTTGATTCATGAAACGTTTTTTCTCTACTGTCCTTGGGTCAACAGGGTGCTTCATCTGTTGCAGGGAGGCTATCGGTCCCTCGCGCGCCTAGCGCCTTCGACATCAGCAACCCAAGCACACTCCGCTATCTCCTTTAAGGTTCTGCGAAAGATGGCACCGTTCCCGCCCTCATTCAGGTCGGGAAGGTAGATGCGCAACGATCTCAATTCTCGTCTAGTTTCACCGAGGAGCTTATTGAACCTAACGTAATCCATCTCCAACTCGCCACCAACGACATGCGATGCATCAATGATGTTTAACATCTCCTCCATATTAGGAGACAACGCATACAATCGCTCTGTTTCTCGCATACGCGTGTCAACTTTTTCTTTAACCCGGCCTTCTATGTTGGCTACCCTCTCTCGACCTGTCCTTGCCGCTTGCAACCTCTCCATCTCCATATCGGTTTCCGACTTCCTGCTTTTGACTATAACCACAACTACCAACCACAACATCAATACACCTGTTAGGATCGCTGGCGTAACGCTTGTTGTGCCAGTCATCTTTTCAGCGTTTTCTGGGTCAAGCGCCATTATTGGCGCGGCAACCATCGTGATGGGGAACAGGACTACAGACCCTGCAGCCCAGAGAAACCCGTGGATCTGGTAAATGACGTTCACGTCTCCTATAAGCGTGAGCACAGCCAGCACCACCGTCACTCCGTCAAGATGGCGCACCTGCAACCTACCTGGTGGCAACAGGGGTAGATACAACGATATAGTGCGGCATTTGGTGCCTCCTTTGTAGGTTTAGGAAGTATCAGCACTTGCCCTGCCCTTGGCATTTTATATGGGAATGATGTTTGAACTTCTGATTGTTGTCATTGGAATGAAGGGCTGTGATGAGGGCGACCACGAGGGATCGCCCCTACGGCTGTTGGGTTGGGATGGTTGCTTGACGGGATCGCGTCCGCCCGTCGCTTGCGTATCCTTCGTTCAAACGTCGGTACCTCGGGCTTAGCTTGCTCGCGCCCCCTTTGTACTTCGGACATTTCCCCCGTTAGCGGGGGCAACCTTGCCGCCCGTGCGCCCCGGGCATACCCCTGCGTTCGCTTCGCTCCGCGTCCCCTTTCGCGGAGCGAAAGGGGACGGAGGCGACCACGAGGGATCGATTTTCCGATCTCGTTGCGGGGGGAAGGTTCTTGGTTTCGGGATCTTGCAGTAGGATCAAATTGTCCGGTTCTCTGCAAAGCACGAGTGGTGCCGGATTGTCGATTGTGTTCGTGCTATGGGAAAGGAGGCTGTCTTGGCAAAAGGCAGCAAGCGGGGCTCGCCGCCTAACGCTCCGAGCAAGACGGGGAAGCCATCGGGCAAAGGCCGGGGCAACAACCCGCCGAAGAAGTAGCTACTAAACGAGCCGCCGCGGTCGCTCAGACCCGGCGGCTTTCATTTGAAACACATTTTTTGGGAGGTCAAAATGGCCAGACGACGACGCTCAACTCGTAGAGACACGGTGGCTTACTCGATTTACGACCGCAATGACAAACGCACCTATATCGGAACGACGAACGATCCGAAGCGTAGAGCTTCGGAACATGCTAAGTCGGGCAAGTTGCCGCCGGGAGGAAAGCTGGTAGTCGAATCCAGCAAAATGACCCGCAAGAGTGCGCAGACCCTTGAAGGCAAGAAGATCAGGGGCTACCGCAACCGCACGGGCAAATTGCCGAAGAACAACTCCACGTCGAACGGTCGCTGGAACGGCAGGTCCAGATGAACAAAGCGCTTGCGACACACGGATAATAAGTGTTATATTCTTCCGCAAGGGAGTAGATTATGGCAACAATTGATCAACGGGTGCTGAAAGTCGAATCAGATGTCAATCAGCTTAAAGGCGCGTATGAGCATCTAGCGACGAAAGCGGATTTGGAGAAGGCGAAGTGGCAGTTGGGCGGATTGACGATAACCGCGATCGGCGTTGCTACCGCGATATTGGTGGTCGCCATCAGATACTGGAGTTGAGGAGGGGGATCAATTTGGTGGGTGGTGCGCGGCGGTCGTTATATTGACGACGATGTCCTTATATTGAGGGACACGGAGATTCCTCGCTGCGCTCGGAATGACATGACGGGATGGTTACGCGCCCCCTTCCCTTTGTCCTTCGGACATTTCCCCCGCACAGCGGGGGCAACCCTGCCGCCCTTCCCCGGGCATACCCCGCTCACATCGCTTCGCTCGTTCGCGCCCCTTTCGCTTTGCGAAAGGGGCGGGCGACCACGAGGGTCGCCCCTACGGGTTTCCGGGGAGGTTGACCACTAGTGTCGCCCTACGATGGTGTTAGACCTTGCGATAGCGCCAGACGGCTGCTGGGCCGACTATTAGGGTAAAGATGGCGGTCCAGAGGAGGGTGGGCCATGCGTTTTCGATGATTGGGCCGCCTTGGGAGAGGGCTCTGCCTAGGTCTACGGCGTAGGTTACGGGGTTGACGGATGTGAAGGGTTGGAGCCAGCTGGGCATTGTTTCGACGGGGACGAAGGCGGAGGATAGGAATGTGAAGGGGAAGACGACGAAGAACATTAGCGATCCGGCGCCTTCGGCGTTGCGGACGGATGCTCCGATGAGTGCGGCGACCCATGAGAAGCCGAAGGCGAAGCCAGCGACCATGAATGGGACTGCGAAGCCGGGCCAGAAACCTCCGTGGAAGCGCATGCCTATGATGTATCCGACTGCAAGCATTAGGCAAGCGACGAATAGGCTGACGAGTGTTTCGGCGGCGACGCGGCCTCCGAGGACGGCGGATCGGGCCATGGGCAGGGATCGGTAACGGTCGACCATGCCTTTTTGAAGGTCTTCGGCGAGTCCGACGCCGGTCTGGGTGGCGCTGAAGAGGGTTGTTTGGACTAGGATGCCTGGCATTAGGAAGTCGATGTAGTTGAGGTCTCCGGTGGGGATTGCGCCGCCGAAGACGTAGTTGAAGAGGAAGATGAACATCACCGGTGATGCGGTGGAGAAAATGAAGAGTTCGGGTGAGCGTCGGTAGCGGATAAGGTTCCGCCATGTCATGACGGCGGTGTCGGCGATCACCCAGCGCGATTCGACGGCGATGGCGGATGCGATTTCGCCGAGTGGGGAGCGGTCTTGGATTTGGGTTGAGGGGTTCATTTGTTTGAACGGGAGATTTTTGGGATTAGAGGATTTTTGGGATTTGGTGTTGGTTGTTGGCGGCAGTTTGGTGGGGTTGTTTTGATTGGTGTTGTGGTTGTTTGGTTGGTAGGACCCCGCCCCTTGGCCGGTTCTCCCTCACCCTAGCCCCCTCCCACGGAGGGGAGCGGGGATTGTTGGTAGCGGTTTGCTGGGGTTTTTGTTTGGTGTTGTGACTGTTTGGTTGGTAGGGCCCCGCCCTTTGCGCCCGTTCCCCATCACCCTAGTCCTCTCTCACGGAGGGGAGAGGGGATTGTTGGCGGCGGTTTGGTTATGCGATTCTCCTGTAGCGCCAGGTGGCTGCGGTTCCGATGCCGATAACTAGTAGGACGATCCAGAAGGCAGTGATCCATGCGTAGGATTCGAGTGGTCCGCCTTGTGCCATGTTGCGGCATAGGTTTACGACGTGGGTGATTGGGTTGATTTCGGCGAATGCTTGGAGCCAGCCGGGCATGGTTTCGACGGGGACGAATGTGGAGCTGAGGAAGGTGAGCGGGATGGTGATGAAGAACGTGGCTGCGCTTGCGGTTTCGGCGTTTCTGACGGTGACGCCGACGAGTGCGGATAGCCAAGCGACGCCGAAGCAGAAGGCACCGACGACTAGGGGCATGAGCAAGACTGGCAGGAGTTCTCCGTGGAATCTCATGCCTAATAGCATGGCGATGGCGAGTGTCCAGTAGACGCTGATGAAACTCACCAACGATGTGGCGCAGACTCGGCCGCCGAGTACTGCTGAGCGCGCCATGGGGAGTGAACGGTATCTGTCGACGAAGCCTTTTTGCAGGTCTTGGGCGATGCCAATGCCGGTGTTCATGACGGTGAAGAGGTTGTTTTGAATCAGGACGCCGGGCACTAGGTAGTCGATGTAGTTGACGTCTGTCGATGCGCCGATTGCGCCGCCGAAGACGTAGTTGAAGAGGAAGAGGAACATCACCGGTCCGGCAATCGTCGACAGGAGCGTCTCGGGATTGCGGCGGTAGTGCATGAGGTTGCGCCACGCCATCATCGCGGTGTCTGCCGTGATCCATCGGAACTCGTAGAGGACCGAGGCGACCGACTCTCGCAGAGGGGATTCGGGTGTTTGGAGGGATTGGGTGGTCATGGGTTCACCCTCACCCTAGCCCTCTCCCATCGAGGGAGAGGGGATTTGCCCCTTGCCCGGCACCTCTGGGTCCCGGCTTTCGCCGGAATGACGGGGGAGAGGAGGCACCACCCTTCCCCGGGCATACCCCGCTCGCCGCGCTCGCGCCCCTTTCGCTGGGCGAAAGGGGCTAGGTTGTTTTGCGGGTTCAATCTTGGTCCTGCTCGGATTCTGTGGCAGCTTCTTCGGCGGTGCGGCCTGTTAGGGCTAGGAAGACGTCGTCTAGGGTGGGTTGGCGTACTGCCATGTTGGCTACCGCGATGTCTTCGGCGTCGAGGGATCGGACGATCTGGACCATGAGGGGTGCGCCGTCTTCGACCATGATTGATGCGATGTTGTCCTCTTCGTTGATGTCGCAGTCGTTGTTTTGGGCGAAGTTGGACAAGACACCAGCTGCGCGTTTTGTGTCGTCGGCGTCTCGGACGGTGACTTCGATGAATTCGGATCCGGCTTGATGTTTGAGCTCATAAGCGGTGCCTTGGGCGATGACTTTGCCGAGGTCGATAACTGTGATTTCGTCGGCAAGTTGGTCGGCTTCTTCGAGGTATTGGGTTGTGAGTAGGACGGTTGTGCCCTCGCTGACGAGTGTTCGGATGACGTCCCAGAGTTCAAGTCGGGATCGCGGGTCGAGTCCGGTGGTGGGTTCGTCGAGGAAGATCATGGGCGGATTTGCGACGAGGCTTGCGGCTAGGTCGAGGCGTCGGCGCATACCGCCGGAGTAGCCTTTGACGGATCGGTCAGCGGCTTCAACGAGGTCGAACTGTTCTAAGAGTTCGTTGGCGCGTTTTTGAACATCGCGTTTGGGCATGTGGTAGAGGCGACCTGCCATGTGGATGTTTTCGCGGCCGGTGAGTAGGTCGTCGACGGCTGCGCTCTGCCCTGCCAGACCGATGTATGAGCGGAGATGTCGTGCGTGTCGGACGACGTCGTAACCCAAAACCGTCGCGTGCCCGGAGGATGGACGCAGGAGGGTCGTTAGTATGCGCACTAACGTGGTTTTACCAGCGCCGTTGGGACCGAGTAGACCCATGACGGAGCCGCGTCGAACTTCGAGATCGACTTCTTCGAGGGCGACTACCTTACCGTAGGATTTCGAGATTTTATGAACTTCGATGGCGTTGGACATGGTTTGATGACAGAAAATATCGATGAACGCAAACTTTGATTCTAACCTTTGATAATGGTGTTACTTGCCGCTTGATGTGAAACGAACTGGAGAGGATGTTGAACAAACTCTACTTCGGCGACAATCTGCCGATACTCAGAGAGAACATCGCGGATGAGAGTGTGGATTTGATCTACCTTGATCCGCCGTTCAACTCGAACGCCACGTACAACGTGCTGTTTCGAGAGCGCAGCGGGGATGAATCGGCTGCGCAGATTACCGCGTTCGAGGACACTTGGCGGTGGAGGTTGCAGGGGATGATGACTCGGGGTTTGCGTCATGCGAGTTCGCAAAAGGCTCGCGGAATATACTTCGAACTGAGGTCGCGATTGCGCGATTTCATACGGCCGGAGGGAGATCGTGGGTTCGCTTTCAGTGGCTACGATGCGACGGTGCCTTGCTAGGCGACCTCCGGCCGTTCCACCGCATCGACTGATGTTTAATCACGGGTACTTTTGTCGGCATTCGGGTCAACATTGCCGTTGCCAGCGTGCATCGTGGGCGCTCGTTCTTTGCCCTTAGGACAATTCCCCCGTGAACGGGGGAAACCGCGCGGTTTTTCTGGTGGGTTTTTCGGATAATTTGAAGGTGAATGGCTTGGGTATGCGGCTTCCCTGATTGGCGGTCGCTGGGTGGCCTCATTTTGTCGATGGTTCAAGAGCGCTTTGCGGCGGTTCGTGCCCGGACGGTTGGGCGTGTGTATCGCGGTTGGTGGGTGTCGCTGGCTGGTGCGTTCAACATGGTGTTGAGTTCGGGTCCGACGTATCAGGCTTCGAGTGTGCTCTTTAAAGCGATTGAGGATGAGTTCGGGTGGTCGCGGGCGCTGATTTCGGGCGTGGCCTCGTTCGGACGGTTCGGTGGTGCGATGCTGGGGCCAATAGAAGGTTGGCTGACGGACCGATTCGGCTCGGGAAAGATGGTGTTGGTCGGGTTCACGATGGGTGGGATCGGTCTGATTTTCTTCTCTTTCATTCAAGGGGCGTTGCAGTACTATTTCGCGTTTTTCCTGCTTTCTTTGGGCTTCAGCGTCGGTGGATTCGTGCCATCGATAACGGCGGTGAATGCTTGGATGGTTAGGAACCGGGCGACTGCGATGTCGTTCGTGATTGGTGGCAGCAGCGTCGCAGGGTTGTTGGTTCCTCCAATGGTCTGGAGTATCGCCGCGTACGGTTGGCGTCCGACGGTTTTTGTGATCGGCGTCATTGCGATCGTGCTTGGGCCGGTTGTTGCGAGATTTCTGGGGAGGCGTCCGACACCGGAGGAGATCGAGGAGCAGACGCGGCAGTCGTCTGAGCCGGGAAGTCGCTCGCAGCGTACGAGGCTCTACGACTTCACGCCTAAGGAGGCGTTGCGCACGCCGGCGTTCTGGTCAATCTCAATGACGCACATGCTGGTGAACCTCTCGACGGGAGCGATATCGGGACACCTGTTTCTGCACCTTACCGATGTCAACGGCGTCAATCTGGACGACGCTACGGCGTCGGGTGTGGTTCCGATACTCGTTGTCACGACGTTCATTTTTCAACTTGGCGGCGGGATAATGGGCGATCGGATCAGCAAACGAGTGTTGGTCCCGTTCCTGCTGTTGATCCAAGGGGCGGCACTGGTGATATTGGCGATCGCCGATACGTTCTTCTTGGCCGCCGCGTTTGCGATTGTGTGGGGGGTTGGATTCGGCGCGCGCACTCCCCTGCTGCATGCGATGCGGGGTGAGTATTTCGGTCGGCGGCACTTCGGAACGATCTTGGGGCTGTCGAGCTTTCCAATGTCCATAGGCATAACCTTGGCACCATTCCTCATGGGCTTGATCCACGACATCCAGCACACATATGAGTGGAGCCTCTACGGCCTCGCAGTTACTTGCGTTATCGCGAGCGTGACGATCTTGTTTGCCGTGCGGCCGATACCCCCGGGAGTGCGACGGCGGATGCGGGACCGGGCGGAGCGGCGAGCGGAGCGCTGATTGGGGTGATGGGATGATGGGGTGTGATGCCCTGCCGCCTCCACGGGCATACCCCGCTCACTCGCTGCGCTCGTGCGCGCCCCTTTCGTTGCACGAAAGGGGCAGGGACGTCTAGCGGGAGGGATTCACGATAGATTTGGGCGATGAGGTTTTTAGGTTTGGCTGGTTTTAGGTCTCTATCCCCGAAACGGGTTTATTTCGGTTGGTGGGTATCGGTAGCTGGTGCGTTCAATATGGTTTTCAGCGCGGGGCCGACGTTTCAGGCTACGAGTGTGCTCTTCAAGGCTATTGAGGATGAGTTTGGTTGGTCGCGGACGCTGATTTCGGGAGTGGCGACGTTTGGGCGGTTGGGCGCTACGTTGCTGGGGCCTTTGGAGGGTTGGCTAGTCGATACGTTCGGTTCGGGACGCATGGTGTTGATCGGCTTCACGTTAGGGGGCGCGGGGTTGATCTTCTTTTCGCAGGTCAACGGGCCCGTTCAGACGTACGGTGCTTTCCTGTTGCTTTCGCTGGGTTTCAGTTCGGGTGGATTCGTGCCGTCGTTGACCGCTGCGAATGCTTGGATGATCAGACGGCGTGCGTTAGGGATGTCAATCGTGGAGGGAGGCGTGAGTGTCGGTGGGTTGATGGTGCCCCTCGTCGTCTGGGGCATCGGTGAGTACGGATGGCGGCCGACGGTGTTGGTGATGGGTGTCGTGGCGATCTTGGTGGGGCCGTTGATCGCTTGGGTCGTGGGGAAGCGCCCGACGCCGGAGCAATTGGCTACGCAGATTGTGCCGGCAGGTGAGGGAAAGCGTCGGCGAGTTAGGGAGGCGTCTCATGATTTCGCGGTAAACGAGGCGTTGAGGACGCGAGCCTTCTGGTCGATCTCAATGACTCACATGCTAGTGAACATCTCCACGGGCGGCATTTCGGCGCACCTGTTTTTGCATTTGAGCGACGATAACGGAGTCGGTTTGGACGTTTCGACAGCGTCAGCGGTGGTACCGATACTGGTGGCGACGGCGTTCGTGTCGCAGCTTGTTGGAGGGGTCGTTGGCGATATGTGGGACAAGCGATTGTTAGTGCCGTTTTTCGCGTTGTTGCAGGGAGTGTCGTTGATAGTGTTGGCGCTGGCGGAGTCGTTTGTGATGGCGTCTGTGTTCGCGGTGATCTGGGGTGTCGGATTTGGTGCTCGGACGCCGATACTGCTTGCGATGCGGGGTGAGTACTTCGGACGGCGGCATTTCGGGACGATCTTCGCGCTATCGAGCTTTCCGATGTCGATTGGGATGATGCTGACGCCGGTGTTGGTAGGTTGGTCGCACGATGCGTGGAAGACGTATGATTGGTCGCTTTACGTGATGGCGGGTTTCTGCGTGGCGGCTAGTGTTACGGTGTTGTTTGCGACGAGGCCGATGGGGCCAGGGGTTAGGGCGAGGTTTGAGGCGCGGAGGGGGCGAAGCTGTAATTAAATCCGTTGGCTTGACTTCCGTTCCACTGGCGTTGTGATTCGTGATAAGTAGGACACACCACCTTTAACGCCAAGCAGAACATGAAAGGCGCGGCAACCGCAAACAATGATCCGTGGACCGCTTACGTCTATAAATTAAACCGCTGTAACCTTAACAATCATTGCCGCAAATTCGAAGTTATTAGTCGATTCAAAGGCTCGTTATGAACCCATCTCGGCGACCATTGAGTATTGGTGTAACTGACCCTCAGAAATCCGAGTTGGATCAGGTTATTGAGAGCTTCCTTGGATTGTTGGATATTCAATCCAAAGAACATCTGTAGGTATCTTTCAATTTCCGTGTTAGGCACAGCATTATGAATAAGATAGGTTCTCTTTCCCGTGTAACCAAAGAAAATATCGTATCTAGTAGAATCATCGATTTGGAACGAGCGAAAATTCAAATTTTGCAACAGGTGCACCGTCAATCCGCGCAATCCTGAGATACCTTTTCGTTCTATGACAACCAACAGTTCCATTTCGCGTAGGACAATCTGAGTATTACGTTAAATTCGTTTCCGGCTTCGCAAATCGATCTCGTCCAATGATTATACCGAAGATGTTTGCCTAGAATATTTAAGAATGTCAAAATGCCCCTGATTGTCCGGCCCACATTTTCGAGATCCATACAACCAACATGAGTCACGATGATTAGTTCGTTAACATGAACGGCATTGTTACATCGAACAACCGTAGGCGGATGATTGTCGAACCAATCACATTCGTGAACAATGCTGGGATTTAACGCATGCCGGCGACGTAGCCTACGCCGGGGTAGATGTCGGGGAGGGCTAGGCGGTCATTGTTTTGGTCTTGCCATGCTCGGATGCGGCGGGCTAGGTCTACTGCGATTTCGCCGTGTTGCTCGTCGTAGAAGAGGTTTGTGGTCTCGTATGGGTCGTCGTTGAGGTTGTAGAGTTCGCAGAAGTCGCCTACTGCTAGGTTGAGTTTCCAGCCGTCGGAGGTGATGATTACGCGGTGGGGGATGTCGCGTTGGAGTTCCAGCGGCGACATCGGGAGTGTGAGTCCGTCGAGGCCGCGTCCGTGCCAGGCGATTATTGCATCGTTGCCTTCGAGGGTGGAGTTTCCGGCGATGACATCAGCTTTGGATTCGCCTTGGAGCATGTCGGGGATTTCGCAACCCATCAGATCGAGGAGGGTTGGGACTGTGTCGATATGGGAGTAGCGCCCGGGGATGCGCTGCCCTTCCAGCCATGGGACGCGGATGAGCATGGGAACGCGTACGGTGTCTTCGTACATGACCATCTTGTGGAGGATGTAGTGATCGCCGAGTTGGTCGCCGTGTTCGGATGTGAACACGACGATGGTGTTTTCGGCGAGGCCAAGTTCGTCGAGTTTGTTGAGAATCTTCTCGATGGCGCGGTCGAGGAGGGTTACTAGTCCGGCGTATCGGGCTTGGATCTGTCGGAGGTCGGCTTCCTCTTGTCCGGGTGGTGAAATTAGTTCGCCACGGAGTTCTCTGGCGGCGGTGGGTGCGGCCCAGTCTTCACCCGTCTTATAGAGCTGCGCCATGAGTTGGTGCATGAGCGATGCGGTGTCGGGCGGGTCCTCCATGAAGATCGGCGATTTAGGGATCGAGTCGGGATCGTAGTAGTCGTTGAGGGGACCGGTGTATGGGAAGTGTGGTTCGAGGAAGTTGACGTATAGAGCGAAGGGATTGTCTTGGTTGCGTTCGAGGAATTTGCTGACTTCGCGTCCGAGGTAGGAAGCTTTGGTGTGCTCTTCGGGAAGATCGTGGGCGAATGGGCGGCTGAAGACGCGGAGTCCGCCGACCTCGGTGTTGGGTTCATAGCCCTGCGAGATGAGGTAGTGGTGGTATGGGCTGAACTCGTTCTCTATGTCGGGGTTGTCGCTCCAGACGCGGTATAGGTCTTCGATGGGGTGCCACTCGTCGAAGCCTCGGCGTTTGCCGATCTCATCGCCGAGGTGCCACTTGCCGAAGTAGGCCTTGTGGTAGTCGTCGGGGAGATGGTCGACGATGGTGTCGACTTCGTCTGGAAGCGGGACGTTGTTCTTATACGCGCCGTTGGTGTGGGGCCAAGTGCCAGTCATGATTGTGGATCGGGACGGCGTGCAGATGGGGGAGGAGACGTAGCAGTTCTCGATGACGGATCCGGTATCGGCGAGGCTGTCCATGCCTGCCGTTTCGATCCAATCGTTACCGTATGCGGCCATGGTGTCGGCGCGCTGCTGGTCGGAGAATATGAAGAGGAGGTTGGGGCGGGTTGGGGGCATGGGGTGAGGGTAAGGTTCAGATCAGGATCGTTCGTTTGGGAATCATATACCCAAGTAACCGAGTCAACTGTGATGACTGGCCATCAACCCGATGAACAGTGCGGGAGAATTGAACGGCGCAATAACTCCGTTATGCAGTCCCATTTTTGCCTTCACCACTAGCTGGATCAGGCGATTGACGCGACCGTTGATAATCACGCGATGCCCTATGAAGAAGCGCTAGGTCCTAAGACTGTTGACGACGGAAGGTCGTAAACATGATCCGAGCCGATCCTGGCGGTATAGGTGATCGGGTTGTCGCAACGTTTCTTCAGATCGGCGAGAGACTGCGATGCACTAATGCCGATGGCGTACTCTCCGCTGCGACCGTCGATCCTGATGATGTATCCCTCATAGTCTTCAATGAGTTCGTGTCGCAACTTGCGATCGTAGAGTTCCTTGGCGCGTTTGATGTAACGCTTTCGCTGTTCACGTGTAGTCAAAGGATTATCTGCCTATTGTTGATTAAGGGATTACTACGGCATGAAGTCAACACAGTTTATCATGATGGGATAACGTTCAGGGCTGGTTGCGATGGTGCGGCGGCATGAAACCGCGGTACCGCTCGGATTTTTAGCTTGACATATTTTGCGGTACGTGTTAAATATTTATAAGTGCATGTTAATCAATGTACAACGAAAGCGCTTTTCCGTTGAGGCCGAGCAACATGGAGCCTATCAAGTTTTTGATACAGGTAAATCACCGCCCAGACGGTCGGTTTGACGCGTTCTGCGAGAACATGCCAGAAGAGATTGTGTCTGGGGAATCGCATGAAGCCGTGGCGGACAAAATCGCGGAGGTCATGCGCGAAAAGGCAATGGCGTCAGCGCGGCGAGAAGCCGAGTTGGATGAAGCCGACAGAAGTTTCCTGAACGAAGCGTTACGCATTTCGCAGATGCACCAAGGGGCTACCGATGAGTGGTTGCCAATGAGATTCGACGAAGAGGGGGGCAGCCTTGGAGAACCGTTCGGTGCGCCTCAAGTTGTCTCGATACAGTTCGCAACGTCTACAGGATCTGTTTCCAATCGGCCGACAGAGCCGGCTGTACGAGAGCTTAGAGAGCTTGCGGGATGATCCGACGACTAGCAACCCGTGCGTTTTAGCTAGGTTGATGCCGCCGGTGGTGTTGTACTACTTCAACGATGGGTCTTACCGTATCGCATACTCATTGGGCTACTTGCCGGACGAAAACGTCTATGAAGCTGCTATCTACTCGATAGAAGAGGTTTCGTAAAGCCGGTCTGGGGCGCGCCCCCTTTCTCATTCGGACATTCACCGCGAGCAACCCTGCCGCCCCGGGAGACCACAAGGGATCGTCCCTACGAGGCATTAGCGAAAACGGAGCGGAGGTCGGGCGCCAAATGGACTGGGGATTGGGGGTAGCGGTAGCAGCGTGTGATGCGGTTTTGGGCGGTGCGGTAGAGGGGTGGGTCGGCGGATGTGCATTCGTCCACGCGGAGGGGGCAGCGGTCGTAGAAGTTGCAGCCGGTGAGTTCGATTTCGTCTTCGTCTCGGGTTTCCTGCTCCCTGCCCCATTGCGTGTCCGGGTCCGGTTGCGGGATGGAGGAGACTAGGAGCTGGGTGTATGGATGCGTGGGATCGTTGATGACGGAGTCGACGCTTCCGGCTTCGGCGACGCGGCCTTTGTAGAGGACGATGATGTTGTCGGCGATCTGATAGGCGGTTGTGAGGTCGTGAGTGATGTAAAGGATCGAGATGCCTAGGTCTTGGTTCATCGTGCACAAGGTCTCGAGAATGGTGGCTCGGAGGGATGCGTCGACCATCGAAACAGGTTCGTCTGCGACGATGATTTTGGGTTTGAGCATGACGGCTCTGGCGACCATCACTCGCTGGCGTTGCCCGCCGCTGAGCTGGTGGGGGTGTCGACCTAGCGTTTCTTCGGGTCGCAGGCCCACCGTCCTCAAGGCATCCATGACGATATCGTCGGCTTCGGATTTCGATGAGGCGAGTTTGTAGCGTCGGATTGGTGTACGGAGGACGTGGTCGACCTTGTAGAAGGGGTTGTAGGACTCGAAGGGGTCTTGGAAGATGACTTGGACTTCGCGCCGGAAATCGGAGAATTGGGCGCGGTTCATTTTCGCGACGTCGGTGCCGCGGTAGATGACTTCGCCGGAGGTGGGTTCGACTAGCCCGAGAACAGTCCGGGCAAGGGTAGTCTTTCCGCTGCCGCTCTCCCCTGCTATGGCGGTGATGGTGGGCGGCGCTTCTGGGACACTGAAGGTCACGGTGTCGAGAGCGCGGGTGTAGTGCTTCCGAAAGGTGCCGGAGACGAATGTCTTGCTGATGCCGTCGGCTCGGAGTATGGGTTCGGAGCCGTTGTTGGTGGCCGTCTGCGTCGTCATACACCGACCTCCTCGCCGTCGTCACCGCCGTAGAGGTGGCAGGCGGCCAATCGTCCTGGGTCGAGCTCACGGGTTACTGGTATGTCTTGTTGACATATCTCCATTGCTTCTGGGCATCGGGTGTGGAAGACGCAACCGGGCGGCGGTCGGAGGAGTGATGGTGGAAGGCCGGGGATGCCGACGAGTTGCCGTTTGCTGCGGGTGTCCGGGAGGCTGGAGATGAGGAGTCTTGTGTAGGGGTGTTTCGGGTCTTTGAAGATATTCGACACTGGTCCGATTTCGACGATTTTGCCGCCGTACATGATGCCGATTCGGGAGGCGAATTGGGCCATCAATCCCATATCGTGTCCGATCATGATGGCGGCGGCACCGATGCGTTCTTGGACTTCGCGCAGGGTTTGTACGACCTGTTTTTGGACGACGACGTCGAGAGCGCTGGTGGGTTCGTCTGCGACGATTACCGACGGGTTCATAGATATGGCGATGGCTATGGAGACGCGTTGCTTCATTCCGCCGCTGAGTTCGTGTGGGAATCGGGATGCGACGTCGGGATGCAATCCGACGCTGGAGAGCAGTTCGGCGACGCGTCCGTTGAACTCGCCGGTGCTCATGCTCACTTTGTGGTCTTTCAGTCCGTCGATGACCTGATCTCGGATGCGCATGACGGGGTTGAGGGAGTTGAGCGCGCCTTGTGGAACCATCGCGATTTCGGAGAGTCGGCGTAGGCGGACCTGCTCGTCGTTGTCGTCGAGGAGGTTTGAGCCGTTCAATAGGATGCTCCCGCCCTCGATGCGAGCGGGTTCCTTGTGGGCCATCATCAAGGCTAGAGCGATGGTGGATTTACCGGATCCGGATTCGCCTACGAGCCCCAGTCGTTCGCCTTTTTTGAGTTGGAAGGAGACGCCGTCGACGGCTTTTACTGGTCCTCGGCGCGTGTGGTAGTAGACCTTTAGGTCTTTCACCACCAATGGGGCATCTGTTGCGGTCGCAGTGGTCATACGGATGTGCGGAGCCTAGGGTTGGCTATCTGGTCGAGTCCGGCGGTGACCATGAAGAGCCCTACGACGAATATGGCGATCACCAAGATAGGTGGTCCAAACCACCACCACATTCCTTGTGGAACTGCGCCGAATCGGATGAACCAGAACGCCATGAGGCCGAGGTTCGGCTCGTTCTGGGGGCCGAGGCCGAGGGCGGATAGGCCGATGGAGAGGAGGATGGCTCCAGCAACCGCACCGACGAATGCGGCGGCGATGAAGGGTGCGAGGTTGGGGATCAACTCGGTGAGGACGATCTCCATGTCGCCTTGACCGTTGAATTTGGATACTTCGACGTATGCGCGATTCTTCAGAGTGAGCACCTGGGCGCGGACGACGCGCGCGGTACCCATCCACGAAATGCCTCCAATGAGGATTCCAAGCTGTTCGACGGTCAATTGATCCAAGTAAGCGCTGATAGTAATCAGCAGGATCAGACCTGGAATGGTGATCAGAGCATCGCTGAGAACCACGACGACGCCGTCGATCCAACCTCCGAAATATCCGGCTAGGAAACCGAGCAAAGTGCCGATGCCGATGCCGATGATGCCAGCGATGAGCCCCATCCAAAGTGTGCCTAGAGTGCCGTATGCGACATAAGCGAATATGTCGATGGCGAATTGGTCGGAACCGAACCAGTACTTGGTTGACGGTCGGAGGCGTGGTGCGGCCCTAAGTTTGACCTCTCCGCTGGCGGTCTCCTTTTCCGCCATCGTGTAGCCAACTTCGGTGCGTTCTTCATCGATGACGATCGAGCCGATGACGGCGAAAAGAACGATGAAAAGGATTAGAAACAAACCGCCGAAGAGCAGTTTGTTTCGGCCCATGGTGTACGTGATACGCGAGCCGATGCTCTCAGATTCAAAAACGGTTTCGTCGTAACCGCTCTGAACCTGGGGATCTAGAGGTGCTGTCGCGTTGTTTGCCATCGCGTTTATGCGGCCCTATACCGGATGCGAGGATCGATCAACGGATAGATCATATCGACAATGAAGAGCATCAATCCGATTGCGAATATGACGTACATCAGAACGCCTTGGATTACGAAGAAGTCGTTGCTCGTAATCGCCGTGTAGAGAAGGTTTCCGATGCCCGGGTACGCGAATAGGACTTCAACGAGGACGGAACCGGAGACGACGAATCCGAGGTTGATGGCAAGCCCGGTGACTTGGGGCAGCAAAGCGTTGCGTACGGCGTAGCGTAGGAAGATTCTCCGTTCCTTCAAGCCTTTGAACTCTGCGAGTTTGATGAAGTCGTCACCCATGGTGGTGACCATCATCCCGCGCATTCCGAGTCCCCAGAATCCGATGCTGGAAAGGATGATTGCGGCGGCAGGAAGAATGGCGTGTTCGACGATGTCGATGATTGACGTCAAGGTCAATGAAGGCGGAATCGCAAAGTCGTGCGCGCCGCCGCCCGGTAGCAACGGCCAGAAGACGGTGAATACCCACATCATCAAGAGTCCCAAGAGATAGAACGGGACCGCTGTAACGATGAGCAACAGAGGCACGACGAAAGCGATGGCGATAGGGGTTCGTGTCCAACCGAGCCATGCCCCGAAGAATGATCCGATCAGTGCGGCCATGATCGTAGTGACGCCGACGAGGCCAATTGTCCAAGGCAAGGATTGGTGAATTTCCTCGGTAACTTTGGCCGGGAAGTACCTGATCGACTGACCGAAATCGAGCCGGGACAGCGCGACCCAGTAGTTGACGTATTGTTTCCAAAGCGGGTTGTTGAGTCCGAACCGCTCTTCGTAGCTGGCGATCATTTCCTCGACGTTGGAGATGTTCACGCCTCCAGCGTTTTGGAGGAGCTGGTTCATCGCCTCTTCGATTGGGTTTGTGGGGCGAAGGCGCGGTACGGCGAAGTTGAGCGTGCCCGCGACGAAGATGATGAGCACGAACATGCCTAACCGTTTCAGGACGTAGTCGAGAGTCATTCGACTAGCGCCCGATTTGAAGTCTTATCACGGCTCGGCAATTCGCTGTTCCAGGTATGCACCGCTCAAGCGTGCGGATTGAACGTCAAAAAATGTTACATGAACACTCGACGGCATCGCCACTTGAGGCAACTAGCAGGTTGCAACCGTGATGGCACATCCGACCAACGGAGCGCACACCTTTTCAACGGTGATTGACACGCAACACGAATTGATTTAGATTTAGTTCGGTTGTGCGGTTTTAGCCGCACCTTTAGTCGCGTTCATCGTCAAGGTGCGAACAAATCAGTGATCGCTGGGCAATCGAACGCATTGAACATTGCAGCTCTAAGGAGCAGAATCTGATGCAGAAAATACGCAACGTGCGCTCTGCGTTGTGGCTGGTGGTGATGGGTTCCGTCGCCGCCGCGGTCATGACTGCGGTCGCTTGCGGTGGTGAAACGGTCGTTCAAACGGTCGTCGTCGAGAGGGAAGTCCCAGTCGAAGTCCAGGTCACCGTAGAGACCGTCAAAGAGGTCGTCGTAAAAGGCGATACCGTAGTGCAGACGGTTGAGGTCGAAAAGGTCGTCGAGAAGGAAGTCGAGGTCGAGGTAACGGCGACGGCGGCACCTCGAGGACCGATCGAACGCGAAGACACCTTCGTGATCACCGGGTTCGGTCCGGGCGCGACCGAATGGCGCGACCCTGACAACATGAACCCATACTCGCTCGGTGGTTTGGGACGAGTTCGTGGGATCCTGAACAAGACGATCTACGAATTCCTCTACCTTTACAACCACAACGAGGGCGAGGTTATTCCTTGGCTCGCTGAGAGCAGCGCGGTTGATGACGATTTCATGGGCGTCAGCGTGACGTTGCGAGACGGCATCGAGTGGTCCGACGGAATGCCCTTCACCAGCGAAGACGTCAAGTTCACTATTGAGCTATTGCAAGCCAACCCTGACATGGTCTTCGCCGGCGACATCATCGAATGGGTCAAGGATGTTGAGATAGTCGACGATCGCAACTTCCGCATCAACTACAACAAGCCGAACGCTCGGTTCTTCTACTTCTACTTCCAGGAGAACTCGGAGATTCACCTTCCGATCCTGCCCAAGCACATTTGGGAGGGTCAGGACCCGCTCGAATTCCCGAACTTCGATCTAGACAAGGGTTGGCCGGTCGGGACCGGTCCGTTCGTCGCGACTCGCGCGGACGGTCAGGGTCAGATCTTCGACCGCAACGACAACTGGTGGGCAGCGAAGGTCGGCTTCAAAGAATTGCCTGAGCCCCTCCGAGTGGCTTACATCCCGCCGGGATCTGCCGACACGATGGTTGCTCGGATGATCAACAACGAGTTCGACACTGGCTCGATCATGCAGCCAGGCGTGTTCGTCACGGCTCACAACCGGAACAAGAACATCATCTCGTGGGACACCGACGGCCCGTCGTACGGCGCGGCTGACGCTTGCATGTACACCCTAGGCGTGAACACGCAGTATGGCCCGATGTCGGACGTCAACGCTCGACGTGCGGTGCAGGCTGCGATCGACCGCGAAGAACTGGTGACGCTTGCGTATGAAGACTCGACCGTCACACGTGCGGTGCCCTACTCCACCTACGGCGGTTTGAAGGCCTACGAAGATGCTCAAGCTGACATCATCGCCAAGTACGACTGGGAAAGCCAAGGTCAGGCTGAGGTCGAATCGCATATGGCAGAAGCCGGTTACACGATGGGCGGCAGCGGTTACTGGGAGAAGGGTGGCGAGGCTATTGCCATGGACCTCCACGTTCCGGGCTGGCTCCGTCCGATGGGACCGGTGGTTGAGAAGCAGCTTCAAGATGCCGGTTTCGACGTGACGTTCGTCTTGCACGATCCAGACACGACTCCGTTGTGGGCAGAGGTCCGGACGGGTCTTGCCGACATGTGGATCTTGGTGCACTGCGGAAGTTCACGTGAGCCTCACGGGACGATGCAGCACTACCACAGCAAGTTCAGCTCGCCGACGCAAGGCGAACAGAACTCTTACATCTGGGCGAACAGCCAGTACAACAACCCAGAGTTCGACGCCATCATCGATGAGATGGATAGCGTGCTGCCTTCGACCGAGGACCCGGTCTACATGGATCTCGCGAACCGCGCGCTGGACATCTTCCTCGACGACGTGATCGAGATCACGCTGGCCGAGGAGCGTCACGTAGTCACGTTCAACAACACCTACTGGCGCGGATTTGCGACGAACAGCAACCCGTACGTCGCACCGTACAGTCTGTGGGCGGGCTTCCTGCTGGAGATCTTAAACGTCTCGAAGGCGCAGTAGAGCAGTTGACAGCGTAGGCGTCTCAGCTTCGGCATGGCGTCTGAACGTCGAGGGCGTTATCTTGTTGAGATAGCGCCCTCGATTCGCGTTTGATCCCAATCCATACCCCGTCGCCATGAACGATCACATACTTGTCGAAAACTCTGGTTCGATTGCCACGATCACGTTTAACCGTCCTGATCAGCGGAATGCGATTTCGTATGAGATGTGGCAGGCTCTGGGTGAAATCTTGCAAGAGCTTGAGTCGGATCTCTCGACGCGTTGCGTCGTGTTTCGCGGCGCGGGTGGAGAGGCGTTCTCGGCAGGGGCCGACATTAAGGATTTCGACGAACATCGCTACGATGCGAGGTCGGCGGCGCGGTACGCTTCGGCGTTTGAGGCTGCGCTGGAACTCACCGAGAATCTGCGCTGCCCTACTATCTCGGCGATTCAGGGATTCTGTGTGGGTGGAGGATTGGAGTTGGCGGCAGCGACTGATATTCGGATCGCGACGCAGGGCTCGAAGTTCGGTGTGCCGGTCAATCGGTTGGGGTTGACGGCTGGATGGGATGAGTTGCGGCGGATGATAGCGGTTGCGGGAGTGCCGGCGGTGAAGTATCTGGTGCTGTCGGGGAGGATCATTGACATTGAAGACGCGATGCGGTTCGGGTTGGTGACGGTGGTCGTGGAGGAAGACGAGGTAGATGATGCGGTTGATAAGTTGGCTGGTCAGATCGCGAGCGGCGCACCACTTTCGGCGCGTGACCACAAGATCATGATCCGGCAGTTGTCGATCGAACCCGATACGGAGAAGTTGAGCGAAGATGAGTTCAACTTGCAGTTCAGGGTTTTTGATTCGGCGGATTTTCGCGAGGGTGTCGAAGCGTTCAAGGCGAAGAGGCGGCCGGTGTTTCGGGGCGAGTGATTGGAGCTCGGTTTATCGCGGCACCTTTATCGCCGCACGTTGGGCGTCAATCGCTGAGGTACCATACCGAATAGACAAATTACTTGTTCAGTTAAGAGATTTCGGAATGACCACGATACGGACACGCGAACAGATTGAAGAAACTTCGCGCCGCGGAATGGAGTTTTACGAGGGCCGCATCAAGCCTTTGCTGACGGATGATGATGAAGGGCGTTTTGTCGCGATCGATGCCAAGACTGGTGAGTATGAAATTGGCGACAACGAAGATGCGGGGTTGGTGCTCAAGGAGAGTGCACCCGATGCGGACATCTTCATGCTGGTTTACCCGCGCATTTGGGTGCACTCATTTGGCGGCGGTCAGATCGATGGGACGGGCAGTTGAAGATCGGCAGTTGTCAATCGAAGCTGATACGGAGAGGTTGAACGAAGAAGCGGCTGGTGTTTCGGGGGAAGTGATTGTGGCTCTGCCAGCTATGACTGCAAGCAACGCAGTGCCTTTAAGATATTGAACATCACACCTTTATCACCGATTTTGTCAAAGGAACCCTGACCATGATCAGAACGAAAGAAGAGACTGAAGCGAGTTCACGCCGCGGATTGGCGTTCTATCACGACCACATCAAACCTCTGCTGAACGACGAGGATGATGGGCGCTTCATCGCGATTGATTCACGCACCGGGGAGTATGAGATTGGGGATAGCGAATGGGATGTAGTTGAAGGTTTGAAGGCGCGACTACCCGATGCTGAAGTGTTGGTTGTTGTTCATCCCCGGGTTTGGGTACATGCGATAGGTGGGGGAACGGGGAGCGTCAGTGAGTGATGAAAATCGGCGAAGTTGAAGTGCAAAACGGGCTTCTGTATCCGAATGTGGGTTTCGATATAGTCGGTTCTGATGGAAGGGTAAAGAGTTTTTCGGGGACTTTAGATACTGGTTTCACGGGTTGGGTCGCGTTACCGGGATCAGAAATCGACGACTTGGGTCTCACGTTCTCGCATGACGATGTTTTGACGTTGGCGGACAACATGACTGTGCACGCGCCTTTGTACCTCGGTGAGGTTTTCCTTGCGGAGAGATGGCAACGCGTCTTCGTTGTCCAGATCGGGTCAACGCCGTTAGTCGGGACAGGTCTTGTCGGTAACGCCCGTATCACTATCGACATGGTCTCGAACGGGAATATCGCGTACAGCTTGATCGAAGTTTGACGACCCTCACCAAGCGGGGATCGACGTGACAGGATGGCTCGATGATGGGTTCGAGTTGGTGGCGGGTGCAGAATCGGAGGATGTTGGATCGCTCGAACCGGGTCCGAAAGTTGCTGGATAAACGATGAGTTGGACTAACATAAAAGCATGAGCGCTGATCCCACTCAACCTGAAGTCGTAGAAACCCGCGAAGGCTTGCGAATCTGGATCCGGTTTCGTGACGGAAACGAAGGCGAAGTCGACCTTTCACATCACGCGGGCAAAGGTGTATTCAAGGCTTGGGATGATCGCTCGTTTTTCGAATCCGTACACATTAATTCTTACGGCGAAGTGGCTTGGGGAGATGAGATTGACCTTTGCCCGGACGCACTTTACATGCAGTTGACCGGCAAAACGCCCGAAGAGGTTTTGCCGGGACTCTCAGCGACTAAAATCATTGCCTGACCTTCGAAGGGACGGTTGCCGACGACGATACGTCGGCTAGTTGTCGAGTGGGCCATGGTGCGTGAACATGAACTTAACAGCGGGATGGGCCTCGGGTGCAACCGGCGATATTGGCCTTTGTCGATTGCAAATCAGCGCCGCCAGACGCTGACCTGTTGAAGTTGTATAATACGGTTAATCGCAGATGGCGGACGAAAGAAAGTTATGTTAAAACCTGTCGCAGTCGAAGCTAGGGATGGTTTCCGCATTTGGGTCCGTTTCGAGGACGGTGTGGAAGGTGAGATTGAGCTTTCGGATGTAGCTGGAAAAGGTGTATTCAAGGCTTGGGACGACCGTGAGTTTTTCAAAGGCGTCCACATCTCAGATCATCGGTCAATCGCTTGGGACGATGTGCTCGAAATTTGCCCGGACGCGCTGTATATGGAGTTGACTGGATTGTCCTTAGATGAATATCGAGAAGTTTCAAATCGCCAGCGTTTAAGTGTCTGAACTGTGCCGATTTCACGGCATCGTGATCAGTATTTTTTCTCGGGAACACCCACCACCGTACTTTCACGCCGAGTACGGTGAATACGAGGCTTCGATCGAGATTGCCACTCTGAGAGTCAGCGACGGGCACCTACCCAACCGCATCGAACGCATGGTTATTCGATGGGCCACGGTGCGACAGGCTGAATTGCACCGGGCTTGGGATGCAGCAAGCAACATGCAGAACCCGGGTAAGATCGCGCCTTTGGATTAGTGCGGGTCGCTTAAATCCCGGCGTTTCTTGATGCAGCTGGAGGTAGAGAGGATTTGGACGTTGGAGTGGCAGGGGTTTCTTAGTTGCCGACTTGTAAATCGGTTAGGGGTTAAGGGGTTGGTGTAGCGGCTACGGGAGCGTATGCGGATGGGTCTTGCGGTTTTGCAGGGTCTCTGGAGGGTGACCAGGATGGGGACCCATCGATATGTGGGTTATCGGTGATTTGAGCAATCTGACTCCCGTCGGAGTTCATCACGTATATGTCGTTGTCGCCGTCCTCTTCTGAGGCGAAAGCGATGCGACGGCCGTCTGGCGACCATTCGAGTTCGAAGTTTCCGTCTTGAGTGTCGTTATGTGTCAGTTGTTTGACTTGCGACCCGTCGGCGTTCATCACGTAGATTTCGAAATCACCGTCCTGATCGGAAGCGAAGGCGATTTGTGTGCCATCTGGAGACCAATCGGGGTTGCGGATATATGCGTTATCGTCAGTCAACTTGACAACGCCGGAACCGTCGGGTTTCATGACGTAGAGTTTCTGCAATCCATCCTGATCGGAAGTGAAAGCAATTCGGCTGCCATCGGGAGACCATCTGGGATCCCATTCGGAGGCAGAGTTGTTCGTCAACCGGACAACGTTCGAGCCGTCGGAGTTCATGACGTAGATCTCATCGTCGCCGTCGCGATTGGACCTGAAGACGATTTTCTCGCCGTCTGGGGACCAGTGGGGATCGAAGTCATCGGTGGTGCTGTCAGTCAGGGCGATGATGCCAGACCCGTCGAGATTCATGACGTATATGGCGAAGCAACCGTTGGCATCGGATTCGAATGCGATCCGGTCGCCGTCCGGGGCCCATGATGGGTTGCGATCTGCCGCAGCGTTGTCGGTTAGTTGGACCCATTGCGAAGACTCTGGGTTCATCAGGTAGATTTCGTGGTCGCCGTCGCGATCTGAGTTGAATGCGATGCGGGGTTCCCACCAACGCATGGGAGGTTGATCGCTTGTTGCGCCACCTTCGACGGGAACCTCAACCTCGACTTCCACTACCTTTTCCTCAAACACTTGAACTGTCCGCACGACCTCCACCTCGACAATAATCTCCTTCTCTACGATCACGGTTTTGTCAACCGGCACTTCCACTTCGACGGCTTTCTCAACGATCACGGTTTGGGGTACCGGAACCACAACGGTTCGGGGCACGGGTACTTCTACAAAGATCGGTTTCTCGACCACTACCGTTTCTGGTGCAGCAACCTCGACAACCCGCTCTTTTTCCACGATCACGGTTTGCGGGACCGGGACCTCGACCGTTTGCGGCACCGCTACTTCAATCACAGTCGTTTTTTCGACGACTACGGTTTCAGGTACGGGAACTTGGACGATCAGCTCTTTTTCCACGATCACGGTTTGGGGCACAGGGACCTCAATCGTTTGAGGAACCGGAACCTCGACGATCCGCTCCGTGGGAACTTCTACGGTGTGCACCACCGTAGTCTCGTTGGCGCAGTTGAGACTCGCCAACGTCGTTAGGAGCGTCGAGGCGAAAAGTACCACCAACAGCGGAGAAGCGATTCTTCGTAGGGTCAATGTCATTAACCCAGAGTATATTTGGAGGCTACTGATTTTATGACCGGCTATATAGAAATACGCAGATTGGCGAACAACGATCTGATCACAGATCGTATTCGTTCAGTTTCCTTCGGAGGAACGCAGCAGCTAGAGGGACCGCTGTCGGTTCGTCGAGTTCGTCCTGACCTTCGAAGACTACGGACATCCATCCGTTGAAGCCGACAGACTTCACGATCTTCATGATGCGGTCGTAGTCGAGCCATGCTTCTGACCCGGATGCGATGCGGTAGATCTTTGCCCGGATGTGGACCGCTTTAGGCGCGGACGCTTCGATGGAACCGTAGAAGTTGTGTTCGACGCCTTCGACGCCGCGCTCGCCTAGGGATGCGCCGGGGGAGCCGCGGTACTGTCCGGTGTCGAGGATGTGGGTGTAGTAAGGGTTGTCGACCTCATCGAGGATCCGCAACACCTGCTCCCCGGTCGCGGGTGCGCAGCCGTGATTGTGGTTGTGAAGGCCGACCTTTACGCCCTTCGAAGCGCCGTATTCCGCCACTTCTTTCGTGGCTGAGACGATCCTGGGCCACACGGTTTCTTCGGTTTCTCCTTCCGGCACCCAACCTCCGAACGTCCTGACCATCTGGATGCCCATAACGGCGGCGACGTCGATCCAGTGCTTCATGTCGTCGATCTGAGCTCGTTGCTCGTCGCCCGTCATGCCGAAGTTGTTGGAGACGCCGATGTAGCACATGTTCAGCCCGTTCCTCAGGCAGGCCATCCGCACATCTTCCAAGTAGTCACGGTCTGTGGATGCGAAGTGGGCGAAGTGGATGTCGATGCCGTCGAGACGGTACTCCCGCGCCTTTTCGATCATCCCAAAGAGGTCGATGTCGCCAGCGTTGAAGGTGTCGCGGTAGCAGAGAGATTGCAGGCTGAGTTTGATCATTTGGTTTCGTTCTCCGTCGTGAATGACCGGTTGCGTTTTTTTCACTTGCGAAAGATTACCACTTGATGGCTCAAACATCCCGTAGGGGCGAGTCTCCTGCCCCTTTCGCCGGGCGAAAGGGGCGCGCACGAGCGAAGCGATGTGAGCGGGGTATGCGCGCGGGGTTGGGTGCAGGACAGCGCACTATCTGGACGGCGCCCCTCCCCTACCCCGGGCATACCCCGCTCGCTGCGCTCGCGCCCCTTTCGCCGGGCGAAAGGGGCAAGTTGATGTTTGGCGCCGGAATGATTAGAGGGGGTGGTTGTTTCGCTGGTAGAGGCAGGTTTCAAACCTGCCCCTACGCGCATCTGTGACGTGGCGCTGCCGGGTGGCTGTCCCCTCGCGCCGTGCGAAAGGGGCAAGTTCATGTTTGGCCCCGGAATGACGGGCATCGGGCAAAGGTCTCTTTCGCAAAGCTAAAGGGGGCGGTGGAATGCGGTATCATCGCGTTCAATCGGAAATGGAACTGACGCAGGTAGCGAACGGAGCGTCCAATATGTCACATCACACAAACGGTCATGCGGCGACTGTGCCGTCAAAGGCACCAGACACGATCAAACGGATGGCGGATGCGGCGGCGGCGTTCTTGGCGTCGCTGGGTAAAGAGGAACTCGTCAAAGCTACCTTTCCTTTCGCGGGCGATGAGCGCTACGAGTGGCACTACACGCCGGTAGGTCGCAACGGTCTCCTCATCTCAGACATGAATGGGCACCAGACGGATCTGGCATACAAGATGATGGAGACGGGCTACAGCGCGAGCGGTTACGCCATGGCGCGCCAGATCATTCGGCTCGAAACGATCCTTGGCGAGTACGAGTCTATGACCAACAATGTGTCGAGTTGGGACCGGTTGGAGGAGCGGTACTGGTTCAGCGTGTTTGGCGAGCCGGGCAGCAGCGAGCCGTGGGGATGGCGCGTCGGTGGTCATCACATCGGCATCGTGGCGTCGGTAGTCGGCAACAGCGAGGTTTCGATCCACCCGCTCTTCTTCGGATCGAACCCTGCGGAGGTTAAGCACGGCGAACACGAAGGTCAAAGGACCTTGGCGGAGGAGGAGGACTGGGCCAGGACTCTTGTGACGGAGATGACCGATTCGCAGCGGTCAGCAGCGATAGTCGATCCGGTCGCGCCGGCAGATATTCTCACGACGGTCGTACGCGCCGTCAATCCGAATATGACGCCGGTAGGTATTCCGATTGGAGACTTGAACGACGGTCAGCGCGGATCGTTGGTGAAGTTGATCCGGCACTATGTGTTCCGCGCCGCGGACGAGATGGCGCAGAACTATTGGAGCCAGTTAGAGAGTGAAGGTTGGGACAGTCTGCACTTCGCGTGGGCGGGCCCGTTGGAGCGTTGGCAGGGCCACTACTACAACATCCGCCACGACCGATTCGTCATCGAGTACGACAACACCCAAAACGGCGCCAACCACATCCACTCAGTCCTGCGCGACTACACGCATGACTTCGGAGAAGACCTGTTGGCCGCCCACTATCAGGCGGCGCACTGATTCCCGAGCCTTAAGCCGGTTCTAGCCACAGAAGTCGCTCAGCCGAAGTTCGGTTCGTTTTTAGAATTGGCGAGAGTAATCTCGCATGAACGAAGCATTCATCCACGTGTCCGTTCGCCTTCTGGCGGGTTTGGCTTGCGCCGCGATTGGGGCGTTTTTCGGGGCGCTGGTGATTGCGATGGTGGTTTCGTCGGCGGAGACTTCGGAGGTCATTCGGAGTGTTGCGCGTTTGTCGTTTGTAGCCGTTACTGCGTCGGCGGCTTCCCGCGTGGGGTGGTTTGGGACCTCGGAAACGTTGGGGCAATCGTTGAGGCTGTTTGTTCTATCGGTATTGGCCGGCGTTGCGGGTTCTTGGATCGGGCTGACGATCGGTGGCGCGTTCTTCGAACACTCCGATGTCTACGTTTTGAACCGCGATATCTCAGGTGCGGGATTTTTCGGTGCCGTGTTCGCGTGTAACGTGCCTTCGCTTATCTTCGTCGCGAAGCTGGCTCAGCGGCGCGAAATCTGATTCAACCTACGTGGTTGTGGCTGGTCGGACGTTCGTCGTGGGAAAAATCGCTGATGATTCCCCGCGAACGCGATTGATGAATTATGATTTCCAACGTCGTTTGCGTTCGATGTTGCGCGACAACGGCGTATTGCGCCATGTACGAGCATCGAACGCCTAAACAGATGTGGGAGGTAACTATGTTACGAACCAAGCAATTGAGGTGGGCATTCGTGCCGCTGATCGCCGTTTTGGCGTCGGTAGCGATGTATGCCTGTGCTTCGACTGAGACGGTAATTCAGACCGTTGAAGTGCCTGTCGACCGCGAGGTCGTGGTCGTTGAGACCGTCGTCGTGGAGAAGCAGGTTGAGGTGGCTGGTGAAACGATCATCCAAGAGGTTGAAGTTCCAGTCGAGCGGGTGGTCGAGGTCAAAGTCGTCGAGACAGTCGTCATTGAACGCGAACGCGTAGTCGAAGGACAGACGGTCGTCGAAACCGTCGTCGTCGAACGCGAAGTCGTCAGGGAAGTCGAAAAAGAGGTCCCGGTCGAGGTTGAGGTCGAGGTCGTTAAAGAGGTTGAGGTCGTTAAAGAGGTTGAGGTCGAGAAGGAAGTTGAGGTAGTCAAAGAGGTTGTGAAGGAAGTCGAGAAAGAGGTAGTCGTAGTCGCTACTGCGACGCCAGCTCCCGAGACTTTCTACGGGCTTCCGATTCCTGTTGCGGCACCTACCATCAGCGAACCTCCTGTACCGCTCACCGATGCCGACACGGTCGTCATTCGCACCGGTCTCGAAATCCGCGGTAGCGGTATTCCGGGCGACCCGTCTGGCGGAATGTTCAACGGATCCAGCGTAAGCGAGAAGTTCTTCCTCACCGATGAGGGTGGAAACGCGGTCAACCAGATCATCACTGGCTGGGAGCTGGTTGATGACGCTGACGCAATCGGCAAGCAAGCTTTCATCTTCACCCTGAAAGAGAACGTGCCGTTCCACAACCAGTGGGGCGACTTTGGCAACTTGGGCGCCGACGATGTCGTCTGGGCGTACAACAAGGGCAACCCCGGGTACAACCCCGAATCCGCCACTGACGGTGGGTCCAACTGGGTTGTGCTCATCGGCAACCAGCCTCTCACCAAGATCGATGACCAGACCGTCCGAGTTCCGATTAACGAATTCGATGTGCGCTGGGACACCTTCATGTTTGGGCAGTCCGGCCTCGGATTGAGCATCACCAGTAAGGCGGCGTTCGACGAAATGGGCGAAGACTGGGTGCGCGACCACGTTGTCGGCACTGGGCCTTACATGGTGGACAAGTACGAATACGACGCTACGCTGCAGTTGAAGGCCGTTCAGGACCATCACCGGATCACTCCCAACGTCGGCAGGCTCATTTATGAGCCTATCGGCGAAGATGCTGTCGCTGAAGCGGGACTGCGAAACGGAAGCATTGACGTAGCCGTTGTGGACCTACGCAACTACCCGACACTGACCGAAGAAGGATTCAACATCGTCGGTGCCGGCGCAGGTTCGTTCCATACAATCTCGTTCTCGGGCAACTATTGGCAAGACACCTACTACACCGCCATTCCCGATGACGAAGAGAAGCCGATTACGACTCGCCACACTTACGTGCACGCGCTACCGTGGATCGGCGACCCGTTGCGACCGGAGTTCAGCATAACCACCCGTCGCATCGGTGACCCGCCGGAAGGAGTCACCAGCATGGAGCGGGCGGCTATGGTTCGAAAAGCGTTGTCGCACGCAATCGACCGCGAATTGATCGCCGAAGTCCTCTTCTCCAACGCCGCATGGGTCAACTACGTCTACGGTCACGACATAAACAACCCCAACTGGCAAGACAAGTGGACGGTTGAATACGACCCCGAACTTGCAGAGTCGTTGCTGGACCAGGCCGGCTACCCGAGAGGATCGGACGGCATCCGATTCGACATGCCGTTCTTCATCCGCATCGGACGTGGTGACGAGGAGATCGGAACCGCAGTCGTAGGCATGTGGCGCGAGATCGGCATCGACATGCAGGACTGGAAGGCGCAGTACCAGACCTACCGACCCAGCTTGATTGGTCGATCGGCGACGGCGCCTTGGATCCACTCTGCCGGTGCTGAAGCACCTCAGCAGCCTTGGGACTGGCCAGTGGTCGGTAACTCCGAGTGCTCCAGCGGTCGCTACGGCTTCAACGTCGGAATCGAGATCCGCGAGCTCTGCGAATGGGGAACCGCGATGAACCAGGAGCAGGATAAAGCCAAGCGCATCGAGATCCGAAACCTGATGGCCGACTTCCTCCACGAGTGGAGCCCGGCTATAGGCACGGTGGCCCGCCCGAACGTGGCGTTGGTCAACCCCAAGAAGATCGAATCTTGGGTCATGCCATTGTCGGTACGTGAAGCCGCTCTGCACCATCCCGAGTTCATCGTCACGGTACGGTGATTACTCAGCACTCGAGGTGCTGAAGAATCTCGAGCGAGCAGATCGCAGTGGCGCGACCCAGACGGGTCGCGCCACTATCGCGTGCATGTGCAACCTTTCTAGCGACCAAGGGATTTGATGACGAGGTTCGCGCGTACTGGACGCTGAACCCGGCTTGTGATGTTTCGTTTTCTCCTAAGACGCGTTGGCACGATGGCGATTTCACTCATCGGTGCAACTATCGTCGTATTCGGCTTGGCACACGCGAAAGACGACCCGATCAACGTCTTCATTCGCGCCGAAGGTTATGCGATCGGTCCCGAACAGATCGCTGCTCTGCGGGCAAAATGGGGCCTCGACAGACCTATAGTTCTTCAATATTTGACATGGCTCGGCAATATCGCCCGCGCCGATCTAGGCCGGAGTGTCGGCAGCAACCGGAAGGTCACGGACATCTTATGGGAAAGATGGCCTGCAACGATGCAATTGGCGGTCGGGGCGTGGATAGTTGGCACGTTCGTCGGGATACCTCTCGGGATTCTTTCGGCTATGCGTCGCGCTTCGATACTTGATTATTTCCTTCGAGCTTTTGCTTTGTCTGGGCAATCCGTACCCGCGTTCTGGGTCGGCATCGTTGGAATCTGGGTATTCGCGGTCTATTTGGGATGGCTACCTGTGCCGACGTTCTATGGAAGAACAGATGCAAGTTTCTTTGGCCAGTTCCAATACTTCGTAATGCCCGTCTTGGTTCTGTCGTGGGGCCCGATCGCAGGGTATCTGCGCATCACACGTTCGGCGATGTTGGAAGTGTTGGATTCGGAGTACATCAAATTGGCCCGCGCGAAGGGTATGGGTTACCCTCGCGTAGTTGCTAAGCACGCCTTCCGCAACGCGCTTATCCAGCCGCTCACTGTCTCCGCACTGCTGCTCGCCGGCTTTATGGACGGTGCCGTGCTCGTGGAAAATGTCTTCGTCTGGCCCGGTGTCGGACAGATAGCCGTCGCCGCCGTGAACGATAACGACTTCACGTTGTTAACTGGCATCGTGTTCCTCTTCACAATCCTCTATTTGGCGATGAGCTTCGTGGCCGACCTCCTTTACGTCGTAATCGACCCGCGGATAAGGCTTGAATGATGGCCACCGCCGAACAAGCTCAAGAAAAACCGGCGTCGATGGCGGTGGTCGTTATCCGCTTTCCCTTGGTCGCATGGGAATTCATCAGGCGGTGGCCGGTCATCCCCGGCACTGTAATCGTCCTTTTTGGCCTGGCCACGATATTTACGACGCAATTCGCCACCGACGATCCGAACGACCAGAACCTGCGCGCCAGTTTCGCAGCGCCGGTGTGGAACGACGAATACTACGAAAACAACGATCGCATCGACAGGCGTTACATATTCGGCGCCGACCAGCACGGCCGCGACATCTACTCCCGAATGGTGCACGGCACGCGCGTCTCGATAACGGTCGCTGCCGCCGCCGCCGTTATCGGTATGACGCTCGGTCTTTGGGCCGGAATCGCTTCGGGTTGGTTCGCCGGTTGGTTCGACGAGATCATGACGCGTTTCGTCGACGTTTGGAACGGGTTGCCTTTCCTGCTGATCGCGCTAGTGGTATCGATTACGATCGGCACGGGTTTGATGGTGTTGATCGGTCTGTTGGTGATGGCGACATGGGTCGGGTTGGTGAGGAATATTCGCGCTGAAGTTCTCACGCTAAAGACCCGTGACTACGTCGCCTCGGCACGTGTTGCCGGTGGCAGCGATTTCAGGATCATGTATCGCCACATCTTGCCCGGTGTGATCAACCTTTTGATGGTTCTCGCCAGTCTCCGAATCGGTGGTCTTATTCTTGCCGAAGCATCGCTCAGCTATCTCGGCATCGGTGTGCCTTCGCGATACCCGTCTTGGGGCAACATGATTAGCGATGGTCGGGAATTCCTCGACACGGCGTGGTGGGTGTCGGTCGTACCGGGCTTTTGCATCTTCTTGGTCGTGATGTCTTTCAACTTCATCGGCGACTGGGTGCGGGATAAGACGGATCCGAGGTTGCGGCAGATTAGATGATTACTTATTCCCCTCACCCTGACCCTCTCCCACAGAGGGGAGAGGGGAAAGAGCCGTCGCGCGCCCCTTTTGTCCTTCGGACATTTCCCCCACCGAGCGGGGGAAAGCCTCACTCCCGCCCGCTCGGCAACAACGTTTGCTTTGCACGAGTCTGAAAGGCGATCAAACCATGTACGACATTCTCATCAAGGGCGGGCACGTGATCGATCCCAAGAACGGGATCGATGAAAAGCGGGACGTTGGGATTTCTGCGTCGTCAATTGCGGCGGTGGAAGCGGACATACCGGAAGCGCAGGGCAGGAAGGTGGTAGATGCTTCGGACTGCTATGTCACCCCCGGGCTGATCGATTTGCATGCCCACTGCTACTTGTATGGGGGCGCCATGTTCCCGGACGAGTTGTGCTTCCCCTATGGTGTTACGACGATGGTCGACTGTGGTGGATCGGGTTGGCGGACGTTCGACCATTTCAACGAGACCGTTATCCGAAGAGCTGGACCGCGGGTTTTCGCGCTGTTGAATATCGTTGGTCACGGCATGTGCGGTGATGGCGAGCAGGACGTCGATGATATGGATGTGGAGCTGACGGCGGCGAAGATCCGGCAACGCTCTGACACTATCGTCGGCGTCAAGGTCGCCCATTTCGGTGGCGTAGGTTGGGAGTCGGTTGATCGTGGAGTTGCTGCTGCTGCTGAAGCGGGTGTGTTCTGTCTAGTAGACCAGAACGCGCGGGCGTCTCGACCGTTCGGTGAGATGATGCTGGAGCACATGAATCCGGGTGATGGTGTCACGCACTGCTTCGGATACGGCAAGCCGATGATAGGCAACGACGGCAAGGTTAAGCCGCACTACTGGGAAGCGCGTGAAAAAGGCATCATCATGGATGTGGGGCACGGCAACAACAGTTTTTCCTTCTCGATGGCGGTGCCTGCGATTGAGCAGGGTTTCCCGCCCGACACCATATCGACCGATCTGCACCGTATGAGCTTGCACACGTCGCGTGCCACTCAGACGGAGGTGATGAGCAAATTCCTCGCGATCGGGATGTCGATGTACGACGTCGTTGAGAAGTCGACCTGGGCTCCTGCGAAGCAGATCGGGCATCCAGAACTCGGCACGCTAACACCCGGTGCGACGGGTGATGTGACCGTTTTGGAGTACGTCGAGCGTCCATGCGGCTTGAGCGACAGCGGGCCGACCGGATACCGCATCATGCCGGCGCCGGGCAGGTTGATCAATCAGGTCACGATCAAGGGCGGTCAGATCAGGTTCGACTACGACGGACGGTCGAAGGAAGACTGGACGGAGACGCCTAAGACGGATTTGAATTTGCCGGGTTGATTAGGTCTAGGCCTCTGTATTCCAAGGCACTATCGCGGCCAGACGCTCGGACATCTCGTCTTCGGCACATTCGCGGTCGTACTGCGCCTGCAAGCCCATCCAGAACTCGGTACTGTTACCGAAGAATCGGGAAAAGAGTAAGGCCGTCTCAGCGGTGATAAACCGTTCACCGTGTTCGATGGATCGGATCCGATTTGCGTCCACTCCAATTGACCTCGCGATACGGTACTGCGTGATTCCCATCGGCTTTAGGAACTCTTCATCAAGAATCTCGCCGGGATGGATTGGCGGGAGTTTGGCCGTGGTTTCGCTTTCCATGGCGTTTGACATCGAATAAATCCTCCAAGATTTGTATTAAAGATCGCAATAACAGATTGCGGCTCTCGCGAACCGTTGGTTTTCAGGATAAATCACAGCGGTTAAGATATCCCCATGCGTTACCGACATCTAGGAAATTCTGGTTTAGAGGTCTCCGAAACGGGGCTTGGTGCGAACAGTTTCGGGGAACCGGGTCGTCGCGACTATGCCGAATCGAAGGCGGTCGTCTACGCGGCGATCGATCACGGCATCAACTTCATCGATACTTCCAATGTGTATGCGCAGGGGGTGTCGGAGGAGTACATCGGCCGGGCGTTGGAAGGCCGACGGCATGAGATGTTGATCGGCACGAAGTTCGGATCGAAGCGGAATCATGGACCGAACCTGTTTGGCGGAGGTCGGAAGTTTGTGATGGATGCGGTTGAGGACAGTTTGCGGCGGTTGCGGACAGACTATATCGACCTCTACATGATCCACCGGCCGGATCCGCGGGTGCCCTTGGAAGAGACGTTGAGGGCGATGGATGACATCGTGCGTCAAGGGAAGGCGCTGTATATCGGGGCCTGCAACTTCGAGGCTTGGCGGATGGTGGACGCAGTCTGGACGAGCAAGCACCAAGGGATGACGCAGATCATCTCGTCGCAGTTCGAATACTCGATGCTTCATCGGGGCAGCGAGGCGGAGATGCTGCCAGCGTGTCGTCGGCACGGCGTCGGGGTTATGCCCTATCTGCCGTTGGCAGCGGGTTTCCTCACGGGCAAAGTGGATGTATCGGGAGTTGCGCCGGAGGGTACGCGATTGGCGTTGGATGCGAATCAGTCGGAACGGTGGATTACGGATGACAATATGCGAGCGATAGCCGCATTGCAGGATTGGGCAATGGAACGAGGGAAGACTTTGCTTGATCTTGCCTTCGCTTGGTTGCTGGCCGATCCGATAGTAGGGACGGTGATAGCGGGCGCGAGTTCGCCGGAACAGATCGCGCAGAACTCAGCGGCTTCGAATTGGCAGTTGACTGCTCAGGAGAGGGACGAGGTGACGGCAATATTAGACGCGCATCCGGTGGAAGGGTTGAAGACTTACTACTCGGCGGCGGGTTACTTCGACGAGCAGGTTGAGGTGTTGAAAGAGTGATCCGTAGTCGATCAGAGTGACATGACGATTAGCCCGACGTTTAATGCGGCGATCGTGGCGATGCATAGGGCGAGAGCTCGAAACCACCTGACCATGCGCTTTTCAAACATGTCCAGATCTGCGGTCGTCAACAGGTTTTCGTATCCGCTCTCGCTAGTGGTAGCGTCAATATGTATTTTCGACACGTCGGATAACCTTTAATTCAAGAGCGACTGTACGAATAGCCCGGCGACCGAAACCGCCAAGATTGCCATGCCGATGACCATCCCGATCAACCATCGGACCATGCGTTTTTCGAGTTGATACATGCGATTCCCAAGCTGATAGAGATCTGCTTTCGTCGCCAAATGCTCGTACCCGCCTTCTATGCGGCTCAGCCTTTCTTCAACGGTTGCCATTAACGCCTCTCTAAAATTTGTCATCTACATGGCATTATAGCGCGTTGTTAATCCTGTGCACTGTTTCAACCACCAACAAAGACCGGTTGGGTCCAAGCTCGGGTGCCGCCGGATGATTTGACTGTGGCGCGGACGTAGCCTTCGTCGCCAGTGAATTCGTAACGTGCGGTTTCGCCTTCGACCTCTGCGAGGGTTTTGCCCTCGAGACCTGAGAACTCGGTGACGTAGATCATTGAGCGGTTTGGTTCGATTTCGAGTTCGATGGCATCTTCGGTGATGGTTAGGTCAGCGAGTTCGATGCCGTTGGAGGAGTAGAAGTTGCCGGTGGCCAGTCCGTCGACGATGTTTTCGACTGAGAGTTCCGGGGCGTTGACTACGACCCATCCCCTGCCCGGATTGGATGCGTCGGGCGTGTAGTCGTGGTAGTTGTGGGAATCATCGGTGGCGGTGCCGAATATGACCCGCCCGGCTGATAGAACCAGATCCCACATCTCTTCCACGCCAGGTTTGCCGGGCGCGCCGTAGCCGTTCACGGCAGGATGAGCGTTGTGGATCTCCATGAGGCTGGCGCCTTCGACCTGCTTGATGTGTTCGTGATTGAAGGCCCATTCGAAATTAGGGTGGTTGAGCTGGGCTATACCACCAGCATTGATGATGGCATTGACGTTCGCTTGCAGCGTTGCGACAATGTCATCCACATTTGTGGGCTCGACGACGTGGCGGATACCGATCGCGTTCAGATGGATCGGGATCGTGCCACCGAAGATGCGCGATGAAACCTCTTCGCCCGGTATCATCAACGGGCCGCCCTCGATTTCGTGTTCGAGAATCGTCCGATGGTTGTGGTCGCTGAGGACGAGAAAGTCGTAGCCGTGATCGCGGTACCAACGCGTGACGAAATCAGGATCGGCGTCGCCGTCTGATTCGGTGGTGTGAGTGTGGATGTTGCCTTTGTACCAGTTGGATTCGGACATTTTCTGAACCTCCTTGTATTCCCCTTTGGACATCAATGGGGAGGAAAGCCTCTTTAGTCGTAAACAGTCTTTCCGACGGTGTGCTTGTTGATGAAGTCCCAGTCGTGGGTTACGCCCATTCCGGGTAGGTCGGTTACGTGGATGTGACCGTTCTCGTCGATGGCGTCAAGCATATCGGAATATCCGTCGAGGTAGACCGGCGGGTAGGACGGTTGGAGTTTGGGGTGGACGAGTCCGAGTTCGTAGTAGTTTGAGTTGCGCATCGCTGCCATGGTCTGCCGGCGGCTCGGACCGGGGCCATGCGGTTCGACATCGAGGCCGAAGCCTTCCGATGCATGGGCGATCTTCATCACTCCGGTTATGCCGCCGTCGTAATCATGGTCGATACGGACGAAGTCTGTGCCATCGGCGACGATGAAGTCGACATGCTTTTCTAATCCTCGTACGTGTTCGAGCTGCAACAATGGCACGCGTATGAGTTCGCGGAGCTTACGGTGGGCGAATGCCGATTCTCCTCCGTCCTTGAAAACGTCTTCCCACCAGTAGTAGTTGTAGGCTTCGCAGGCTCTGCCGATCTTGAGGGCGTCCCCGAAGGTCAGGATGGCGCAGAACGGGTCCAGCATCAGGTCCATCTTGTCGCCGACGCGTTCGCCGACAACCTCGACGAGTCGGACGTGTTGTTCAACCGGTGCCTCTTGCCAAGGGTGGATCTTGAAGGCTTTATAGCCCATGTCGTAGCACTGCTCAGCGAAATCGGCATAGGCTTCGGGGCTGTTGAGGCCGCCGGGGTAGTTGTCTCCGATATAGGTGGAGGCGTAGGCAGGGAATGACTTACGATGCTCGCCCAGAAGTCGGTATATCGGTTGATCCAAGAGTTTGCCAGCGAGGTCCCAGAGTGCCATGTCGACCTGTGACATTCCCATGCGCGCGTGTTGGCGTGTCGCCTGCTTGGCATCGTTGTAGATGCGCTCGCGGGCGAAGGCGCTTTCACCGATGACGGCGTTAGCGAAGAGGCCGATGGCGGAGTGCTCGGTGGCGGAACCGCCTACGTATTCACCGGTGACACCAGCGTCGGTGTGGATTACAACCATGCGGGCGGTGTTTCTGATGTTGGTGCCGGGAGCGTATCCGGGTAGTTGGATCCTGCCCGAACCTTCCATGTTTTCAACGAAGTATTCGAACTCGATTACTTCCATCTTGGTGATTTTGGGGTCGGACATGGGGTTTCCTCGTTACTGGGGTTGCGGTTGTCTGAACCACTGATTACGCTGATTTTAGTGAAGTGTCATTCCGAGCGCAGCGAGGAATCTAAAGCGTTTTGCACTTGGGGGGCACGTGTTAGGTTTTCACTCGGCTGCTCTGTGTTCAGATTGACATTGGGCTACGGTGTAGTGACGGCATCCCCCGCTCGCTTCGGTCGCGCCCCCTTCGCGGAGCGAAAGGGCAGACACCGGTTCACGTGCTCAATATGCCTGTGATCTCCCCCGTTTCGTCGTTTAAATCGATGTCCCAAGCGTTGGGAGTTGATGGGAGGCCGGGGAGAGTGATGATGTTCCCCGCCAATGTCACAATCTGCTTCGCGCCGGCGAGTACGCGCAGTTCGCGGATCGGAATCGTGTGGCCGCGCGGCACGTTGAGTAGCCGCGGATTTGCGGAGACTGAAAGGTGTGTCTTGGCCATGCAGATCGGGAAGTCCCAACAGTTGGACTCGAATCTACGCGCAGTCGTTTTTGTCAACGGTCCCCACTCCACTCCACCTGCATTGAAGAGTTGCTCAGAGATGCGTTCGACTTTGTCGATTGTCGAGAGGTCATCTTCGTAGAGCAGATTCACGTCGGCAACCCCGGATTGTGCCGCGTCCCAAACCGCCTCCGCCAACTCGGTCATGCCATCGCCGCCCTCTGCGAAGCCGCGCGCTTCGGCAACTCCAACGGCCCCTGCTGCGAGCGCGGCGGATTTTGCTGCCGCGATCTCTTCTGCCGTGTCGGATGGGAATTTGTTGATAGCGACGACCGGAGGCAGTCCGTACATCTTGACTATGCGGATTGCGTTCGCCAGATTCTCTGCACCAGTCTTTACGGCATCGACCCTGGATGATTCCAATTCATCGCGTTTGACGCCGCCGTGCCATTTCAGCCCGCGTATCGTTGCCACGACGACTGCGGCTGAGGGTTCAGGTCCGCCCTGTCGTACTTTGATATCCATGAATTTCTGGAATCCGAGGTCTGCGCCGAAACCGGCTTCGGTTACTGTGATATCCGCGGTATTGATGGCTAGGATGTCGGCAAGGATTGAACTACAGCCGTGTGCGATGTTGCCGAACGGGCCCATGTGCACGATTGCGGGTTGTCCTTCGAGTGTCTGCGCCAGATTTGGTTTGACGGCGTCTCGCAGCAATGCCATCATCGAGCCGATGCCGCCGATCTCACGGGCGGTGACTGGCTTTCGGTCGGTTGTCCAGCCGACGACGATGTTGCCGATCCGGTCGCGGAGGTCAGCGTATCCGTTGGTCAAAGCCAGGATCGCCATGATCTCGGACGCGGCGTTGATGTCGAAACCTGCTTCGCGCATCGGCGCGTTTAGGCGTCCGCCGACGCCTGTTACCACTTGTCGTAGGGCACGGTCTTCGGCATCAGTCACACGTCGCCACGTGACGCCGTCCGGTTGGAGTCCGGGGATCGCGCCTCGGTAGACGGCGTTGTCGGTCATAGCCGCTAGGAGATTATGGGCCGATTCCATCGCATGGAAGTCGCCGGTGAAGTGGAGGTTGATCTCGTTAGCGGGTTGGACAGTGGATTTGCCGCCGCCCGTGCCACCGCCTTTGTGTCCGAAGACAGGTCCTAGCGACGGTTGCCGGATGGTGAGGGCGACGTTCTTGCCGATCTTGGCGAGTCCTTGGGTCAGCCCGACGGCGGTCGTTGATTTCCCTTCACCCGCAGGAGTGGGAGTGATGGCGGTGACAACGACGAGTTTGCCTGGTGTTGAGCGCTTCGGGAACGCCTGAAGCGGGATCTTCGCCTTATCGTTGCCGTAGGTTTCGATATCTGCCGGAGAAAATCCGAGGTCGTTAGCGACGTCGGTGATCGGTCGCAAGGGCATTTCGTTAAATCCTGCTTAGTTGCGGGGCACGACCGATGAAACTGCTAGGTCGCACATGTTGAATCGACACCAATCAAGTTTATCGAAGGCGCATCAATCACCATTGATCGCAGCCTTCCGCAACGCCCAATCGGCCGGTATCAATGTCGGGTTCGTTGTCGCCTTCGACTTCCTGAGAATCGATGTCGACGTAGAACACCAATTGTTCGGGACCCAAGATGCGATCTTCGTGCCGCTCGTAAGTCACTTTGATACGCCCGTCGGCCTGCAACTCGCCCATTGACTTGTCCCAGCGATAATCGTCCTCGATCCACATCTCACATGTTGCGCCGAAAAAGCCCCACGCCTTGTCTGACATGTAAGCGAAAACCAGCCGATGTGCCAAAACCGCGATCTCTGGCGAGACGCCCACAGTCGCCGTCGGTTCCAACGACTCTTGCGTGTCGCCTGGCGAACTTGCATCGCAAGCGATCGACAAGCCCAGCATTACCACTGCTAGAGGTACGGCGGAAAACAGTCTGAGCAAGGCCATGGCCGAATCTCAGCTACTCCGTCGTTATCGTTAACGTCTTCAAGAAGGCGATTAACGCGTCCTGTTCTTCTTGAGGGAGGCCGATGAAGCGGTTACGGGCGCCATTGGCCGATCCACCATGGGCTTTAATGGCCTCGGAGATGAGAGTCGCCCTGCCGTGGTGCAGGAACGGCGGTTCCGATGCAAAGCCCCATAAGCGGCGAGTCATCCATTGCTCGGTCGGAACTCCTCCTTGAATGATCCGCTCGTTGTCTAGCACGCCGTCTTCGCCCATGTCGTGTCTCCGAAGGTCGGAGAAAACTGGGATCAGGTAGTGGCCGTTCTCGTCTTGTTTCAGGTCATCTGCGAACTGGCTGAGGTCGATCGCCAGAACCGCGTCGACGGCATCGGGTCGAAGGTCAAGTCCTACGTTGAATTCGTTGGGTTCGGTGAAGGTCAGGGATTCGAGCGGAAGTTCGGGAATGTGGCAGAGGGCGCAACCTATGGATTCAAACTTCGCCTTGCCCAACTCGACCGTCGCTCGTAATTCGGGATCTTTGGGCAAGTTTGGAATCGGTGCGGGGAGGGAGACTAGGAAGGCCACTAGCGCGGTGGCGTCTCCCGGCGTCATCTCGTTGACCACTCCGTCGCCGTCGCGATCGATGAAAGATCCGACGCGCTCGTAGTTCTCGATGCCGTGGTGGTGCAGCATCGCATCGTTGTTGAATTCGCGTAGGCTTCTAAATACACCCTTTTGACTGAAGGGTCTGACGATGAGGTCGCCGTCTACGCCTTCCACCTCACTCGTGTACACGAACCCGTTGGGGTGGGCAGTAATGGCACCGAAATCGACCCCTTTGGCGGTTATTTCACGGCGGACGGGCCAACCCGATTTTTTGGCCTCTTCTATAACGGCCTGCTCTTGAGCGAGAAGCTCACGGGTCATCTCTCGGGCGAGCAGCTCGACGAACCCGGATCCAAACATTCCCACCGTGTTGCGCTCGTTACCGACGTTTCGCAAGGTCAGTGATTCCTCGTCTTCCTGCTCGTACTGCAATCGGTCTTCCAGTTCGGTTCGGAAGTCAAACTCCATCTGATCGTCAAAATCGACGAATTCGAAGCGTTGTCCGAGGACGAAGACGTTGGCGATGTTGTCGCCGCCACCTCCGGCGGCGGGCAGGTTGTGGCATCCGCTGCAGGCGTTGGCATCTGGGCCTGATATGCGGTTGAAGCTATCGACACCCTCTCGGCGATTCCTAAATTCACCTACTCCAGTGCGCGTTGGTCGGCCAGCACCGTCGAGAGCATTGAACGAGGCGGTGAACAGCAACTCACCGTGCTCAATCAACTCTTCTAGACTGTATTTGCCCGCTTCGATACCTGATTGGCTGAAATGTATCTGCACCGCCGGGGCGTCGCCGACCCACTCCTTGCCAAGGTTGGAGCATTCGAAACGGACGTTTTCGAGCGATTCATAACTCTCGACGTGTTGCTCCATGTGCTCGTAGGTGTCCAAGTAGTTGAGGACTTGAAGCGTCGGATAGTCGTAATAACCGCCGGCGAGAAGGTCTTGTAGGGCTAGGATGAAGCGTTCTGTTGAGTCGACAAGTTCGCCGCGAACGGATTTGAGTTCGGTTTCGAGGATGGCGATCTGTTCCTCGATCTGCTCGACGGACAGCTCTTCTCGGAGCATGCCGTCGCTGATGGCATCGACGCGGTCGCAGACCTTAACTCCGTAGTCGGTGTTGTCTTCGACAGCGAACGCGGCACAAGCGACGGTCCACGTCAGCAAAACACCCAGAGTTGCGGCGATAGAGATTGCCGCGAAAATACGGCGCGGGGATGGGCTAGATCCCGGCGTCGCGGTCGATCTCGTTTTGATAATCGGCAACGGAACCGTCCATGATGTCAGAGAGCGATACCGGCTGCCCAGAATGTCCGGACTCTAAGATTCCGTAAGAGACCGCAAGGGCTTTCATCCCGACTTCAGCATCGACCTCGACGTTTCTATCACCCGATTCTATTGCGGCTGCCAACTCCTGCATCTCGATCGCCACCAAGATACGATCGATCGCTTCGAATCCGACATCATAAGAACCCATTCTCGTAGCTCCGCCGAAGAACGGCGCAGTAGTTTCGTCGAGATGCCAATCGGGCACAAGTTCGAGCATCTCATGTTGGTTGAGCGGGTCGGATCTGCCTTCCAGATGGATTGTGGCGGGAATGCCGGTCCGCGTTGGCGGCATCTGCATCGTTCCCGCGCTGCCGTGAATCGTGTTGATGCCTGCGCCGTAGCCTATCGAGGCGTTGGTAATGGTGAGTTGACCAATGGCACCTGATGCGAATTTGAGCAGACTAATGGCGGTATCTTCCTGATCGATCTCCACCGTTTCCTGATCGGCGAACGCATCTTCGACGCGATGCGAATAGAACTGCGCGATCTGGCCACTCATGCCCTCCCGGACCCGGACCGGAGCGAAGAGTCCGGTTCGCGCATCAAGAGAATCGATGTCCCCCAGAAAGTAGATGAGCAGGTCTGCTTCGTGAACGCCTTGTTCGATGATGACGCTGCCAGCGCGGGACTTCAGTGCCCGCCATCCAGTGTCGTGCATCAATGCAGAACCGCCACCTAGTGAAACCTTCATCGCGAAGCCGGGCTCGCCGATTGCACCGGCATCAAGCAGAGCCTTGGCAAGACGATTCATCGGGTCTCGCCGATACTGCTCACCGATCGAGAGCACCAAACCTTTCGCCTCGGCGGCATCCCGCATCAGACGGCATGCCTTCATCGTCAAAGCCATGGGTTTTTCGGTCAGGATGTGCACATCAGCGTCAAACGCTTGCAACGCGAATGTGTGATGCATCCGCGTGTCAGTGACGATATCCACAGCGTCAACACCGGACGACAGCATCGCTTCATAATCGGTAAAGATTTGCGGCCGGTGCCCGGTTGCGTCCTCGACTGCGTCCGCCACGCCGTTCGCCGCCGCTTCGTGACGGTCGCAGACGGCCGAGAGCGTGAAGGAGTCGAAGTGCTTCCGCAGCTCGATGTAACCGTGGGCGTGGCGCATTCCCATGCCGCCACATCCCACCAATCCCAAATTGAGACTCAATGCCTGTTTCCTTTCAGTTGCGCGATAGGCAGTTGTTCGGACATCTAACGGAGCGCCACCGAACCATCGTCGCGCAGTGCGCCACCTATCGGTCCGTACTCGTGCGGATGTTTGGCAATGCCCTCTTCGTCGAGTTCCACACCGATGCCGGGCACCTCCGGTATCTGTAGCCAACCGTGGTCGAGCGTGATGATCTCTTTGACCACGTCCGAGTACGGTGGATTCTCCTCGTAGAGATGTTCTTGGACTTCATAATTTGGTACGCAGGCACCGAGTTGGACGTGGGCAGCCGTCGCAACCGGACCCGACGGAACGGCATGCGGGATTATGCCTTGATGGTGAGACTCGGCAATGGCGCAGATCTTCTTGCAGTGGGTGAAGCCGCCAGCGACGCCGATGTCGGGGCGAACGTGGTGGACGCCTGCCGATTCGATGTACTCGCGGAATTCCCAGATCGTCAGGTTCCGCTCGCCCGCGGCCATTGGTATCCGGGTCTTCTCCGAAACCTCCCCGAAAGAGAGGATCGAGTCAGGAGCGACCGGGTCCTCGAAGAAATACGGCCGGAACTTCTCTATTTCTTGAGCCAAGACGATCGCTTCGCCAGGGATCATATTGCGATGAATTTCGACGCCGACATCCATGTCCCAACCCACTGCGTCGCGCACGGCGGCCATGCGGTCAACCAAATCTTGTATCCGCTCGCTGTGCCGCATCGGAGCATGGTCATGCTGGTAAAGCAGACATTTGACCGCGGTGAATCCGTCGGCTTTGGCAGCGGCAGCGGCGTTCGCCACCTCTTCCAACGTTCCGGTCGGTAGCACCAGCATCGCCCTCACTGCATCGCGCGCTTTGCCGCCGAGCAGTTGCCATACTGGGGCCTCGAAGTACTTTCCCTTGATGTCCCACAGAGCTTGATCGATCGCGCTTATCCCGCCACCGATCGCGCCGCCGCGCATCGATTTTGCTCGGTACATGAAATTCCAGTGGTGCTCGGTCCGAAGCGGATCCTGCCCGATCAAGTACGGCTCGAATGAAAGCACCACGTCTTGCGACGCGCCGGGCCATCCGAAAAAGGTCGATTCTCCGACTCCTTGAATTCCGTTGTCGGTTGTGATTCGGACCATCATCCAATTGACGGCGATGAAGGTTTCAATTTGTTCGATCTTCATTTCGGTAGGTGAGTTTCCCGTGCCCTGCCCCGCTGGTTTCCGGCTTTTGCCAGATGACGATTAGCGCACAGCGCGTTGTTGGTTAGTTATCAGCGGAAATTATACGTATCTGATGTACGCTAATCCTTTGTGAATGTTCAGGGTATCTCTGTTCGGAAGAGCCGCAGGGAATCGCTCTTCCTCCTCATCGCTTTTTTTAGCGCGCTCTTATCGGTAACCGTAATCTCTGCCGCGCCGCTGTATTTCGATTCCATCGAGCAACTCGGTTTGCGACGCACACTCGAGAGATTCGAATCGGCGCAGATGGGATCGTGGTTACACGTCGACGGGATGACCTTCAACTCCGCAACTGTCAAATCAACAGTCAACACCGCGGAGGCAATCGGCGACCATTTCGGACCTACGCTTCGAGATCGCGGAACATTCATCCGTTCAGGCGGTCTTACCCTGAACCGTATCGGTGATCGTTTCGCTCCTCCGGGTTCGGTTCTCGTCTATCAGTCCGTTCAAGGAATCGAACTAGCAATCTCACTGATAGACGGGGAGTTCCCCTCCGATTCGTCAACCGATTCTCTCCAGATCGCCGTCCTAGACACCGTCGCCGCAGAGTACGGCATAAGCGTTGGCGATTCGCTCCTATTGAGCGTGCCACCCACATCCATAGTCCACACCGCCCCCAAGGTCTCAGGCATTTTCAGTATCGATGACCCGGATCACGAGTCTTGGTTGGGTCTCTCATCCACGCTCATCGATCCTGAGCAGGGACCAACCGGTGGCAGGCCCGCGATCATCGCTTTGACTTCGAACAGCATGATCAACCGGGTCGCCAATCGGGGCATCGCAGATGTCGGCCAACTCTGGACGATGTTCTACGTCGACGAAGATGAACTGAAACGAATCGGAGCGGTTGCGTATCTCGATTCGATCGACCAATTTCGAGCCGAGTCGGCGAAGTTACTGCCTTCGTCAACGACGTTCTCCGGACTCGAATCAGCGCTGTTCACGCTGCGTAAGCAGCTGACCTTCACCAACACGACTGCGATCATCAGCGGCGCGTTGTTTGCGGCATTCGCCATCTTCGTACTGGCGCTCAACGCGAGCATCATCACTCGAAGATGGTTGGCGGAAGAAGTGATGTTGAAGACGCGCGGCGCCGATAGAAAACAGTTGCTGCGAGCCGCCGGCTTCTATGTCATCGTGCTGTTCCTCGTGCCAGCCGTTGCGGGACCGTTGCTCGCGTCGGCGATTGTTCTGCTGTTGGGTCTGATGGGTTCTTTTCACGACCTCACGGGCGGCTCAGTCTTCCCTTACAGGATTCTAGGTGAACAGTTCCTGTGGTCAGGTGCGATCGCGGCCCTGCTACTCGCACTCTTCGCCACGCCGATTATCTTCGCCAGACCCGGGCCGATAGTGCGTCACCTGACGCGCATACGAGATACTCAGTCGCCATGGTTTTGGCGGGCCAACCTTGACATCGGCATCGTCATCGCCGCGAGCGCGGTGATTTTCGAACTTAACGGTCGTGGTTCACTTTTCGTCCAACGCGACGAAGGAGTCTCCAATCTGAGCGTTCTCGCGGCATCGTTGCCGATAATCGCCGCAGTTGCCGCATCGCTTGTCGCTTTAAGATTTTTCCGGCTAACTGGCGTCGTATTCGAACGATTAGCACGGATCAACCTTCATTCCATGGTCGTGATGGCGCTCAAAATCTTTTCTAGGTCCACGATGCGCCACGCCATTTTGATGATGCTGGCCGCCGGAACCATGATGGTCGTGATCAACGCCAGCGGATTGTCAGGCACGCTGGGCAAAAATACCCGAGATCGCATCGACTTCACCACCGTCTCGGACATGCGAATCTCTGGCATCGATTCGTTCAAAACCTCGAACAACCGCGTCGTCAATCAGATTTCCGAACTGGATTGGGTCTCCAACTCCACTTGGGCGGCTCGCACCGAGGCAGCAACGGGGATCGCCGAATCTTCTTCAAGCTTCACGATGTTGTCTGTCCGCCCAGGAGAATTTGCCGAACTCTCCACTTTCCGGCCTGATTATTCGGATCTGCCTTTGCAAGATCTGATGGCCAAAATCGACGATTTTTCGCCCACTGGTTCGCTGCCATTACCCGACGGCATCGCTACCATTCAAGCAGCCGTGAAACTAGAGCGCAGCGGAAAAGGCCGCATCGACATCTGGGCGCGGTTACAAGACGCGGACGGAACCACGCACACGATCCGATTGACCAGCGACGACGGGACTCAATCTGGTGAGAATTGGTTCGTCGTCAATGGAGATGTGCGGGCCGATCTTCCGCGCCCGATTGAACTGTTGGCCGTTCAGATCTACGAACCGCCGACATCACCGATCGGGAGCGCCGCCACACTCACAATAGACTCGCTTTACGCTATCGATCAAGATGGCGCGCTCCAACTGGTTTCCGATTTCGCCGATGCCAAGGTATGGCATCCATTCGCCGCTTCCATCTCGGACAACGTGGAGCTGTCCGTCATTGAAGACGGAGGCACAGACAGTAACGACGACCGTTCGCTCGAAATCGACATGGGTCGAGGCACAGATGACGGTGTCCGAGGGATCTACTACTCCGAAAACGGCCCCCTCGCCGTACCGTTGCTTGTGAACCAAGCGCTGATGGATGCTTCCGGTTTGAGCTTAGGCGACGTCTTCGCAGGTCAATCCTACGGGCGATTCGTTCCATACGAAATCCGTGGCGAGTTCAACCTCTTTCCCACGATGACGGACATGGACCAACCGTTCGCCGTCACAAACGTTGAAGCTCTGTTGTCCTACCTCGCGCCTGTCAGCGAACCGTTCCTTGCCGACACGGCAGAGTTGTACGTTTCAGTCGACGCCACGGTCGGCCACGAGGGACGAATTTCGGCGATAAAAGATATCGAGCCGTCGCTGCGTGTGTCGGATCGCGCGGCGCTCGAAGCGCAATCCTCGACTACCCTCGGTGACGCGGCTGGTTGGCGCGTCGTCGGCGCCATAATCTCCATCTCTGCGATCGCAGTGACCGTCATCACTGCCTTGGCGATCGCGATCCACAATCAGGACCAAACGCGTTTGGACGCGGCACTCATCGAATCGTTGGGCGGAAGCCGCGCCGGGTTGGCGGTAGAAGCTACGATCCGGATATTCCTCTCCATCGGCATGGGGTTGGCTCTCGGCTACTTTGGCGGGATCGTCGGCGTGAGATTCGTCGCCGACCGCATGACACGCACTGCAACAGGCGAAGCGGCTCTGCCTCCGATGTTGCTGCAAATTGATTGGTTGCCGGTCGTCGCTGCGGCGTCGTTGCTGTTACTGGCAGTGATCGTTCCGGTGGTTCGTTCCGGAATCAAACCCAAAGACACGGTGGCGGTCCGGATTCGATCGTCTTCTCAGGCGTGAAACACTCTCTCGAATCATCACGTCGTGCGGCGCTCGCCGGGTTGCCCCGGTTGGTGCTGAAACGGGCCTTTTCAGAAAAGGCGTTCGTCGGACTGCGCGTAATCGGGTTGACCATCGCGGTCGCCGTTTCTGCCGGTGTCTTCATCTATTTGGACGCGCTCGGACAATCCGCTCTGTCTCAGTCCTTATCGGGGCACCGACAACAAGACCTCGACATCGCCATCAGAGCGCGCATCGATTCGATTTCCGACGCGGCACATCAACGAACGGTCGAGATCGTACGTTCTTCACGATCTCGTGAGCTCGCGAAGGTGTTGCATGAACCTATCGTCGCCGCCAAGTCAGTCACATTGGTGTTCGACGAGGATGTTGTTCCATGGAAAACCGCGAGGACATTCCTCGCGCACGTCGGCGGCGTGCAGGAAACGTCGACCTTGCTTGGTGGCAGTTGGCCCAATTCGTCTACGAATGCGGACGAAATCGAGGCCGCAATCTCTGCTGGAGATTCGACCTATCTGGGATTGGGAGTGGGTGATTCGTTGCGCTTGACGTCACCTACGACGGATGACATCGAATTGACCGCAAGGATCACCGGCATATACCAGTCCACGACCGAGGCTGATCTGCAAATGCGGGCGATTGGCGAAGGTCTAGGAGCCTCAAGCGATGCATTTCGATTCGCGCCATTGCTCGTCGCTGATGACGCACTGATCGAAACGGTCAAGGTACAGATCCCAGACACCGAGATCCGCTATTTTTGGATCTTCCGAACTGATGTCAACGCCATAGGTTCCCGTGAAGCCGAACGGCTGGTTGAGGGGTTGGAAACACAACAGAACCTGCTCAAACAGGATTTGCAGGGATACCAACGCATCTCCTCTTTGGACAATGCGTTGGAGTCCTTCCTGTCTACATCCGAGATATCCAGAGGATTGATGCTCTCGATCGGAGCCGTCATCGCGCTCTCGGCGTTGGCGTTTTCAGCTCTTGTCGCAGGCCAAGCCAGAGACATACGGTTCAGCGAAAGCGGGATGGTTCGGGCACGCGGTGCGACCACGTCGCAAGAAATTGCATTGATGACCGGCGAGACGGTGTTGATCGCCGTGATCTCTTTGGCGGCAGGTCTTGCCATCGCATTGATAGGCGTCACCTTTGCGGGACGCCTTCCCGTGTTGAGCGATCTAACCGGAGGGGAGTTTCTGCCAGCCAGCTTGTCCGTTCAGTCGGCATCAGCCGCAGTCGCGGCTGCGACGATCGGCCTGCTGGCCCTCCTGATGCCTTCATTCCGGCGCAACACGTCCACCTCGGAGGAACTCACGAGTCGGCTCGCACGACCGCCGCAGCGCAATATCGCCCAGCGCTACTACCTCGATGTCGTGCTGCTATGCATCGGTGTCGCCGCGCTCTGGCAGCTGTCGCAAGAAGACCTCTACATATCGAGCAGTGCACTCGGCGAAGGGTTCAGCAACCGTCTGGCACTGGCAATGCCGGCAGCCACCGCCGCAGGTGGTGCGATTGTGTTGCTGCGTTTCCTACCGTTTGTACTCGGTGGTCTCGCTGAAGTGTTGGCACGGCTACCCGCGGCATTCAAGCTCTCACCTTCGATACCGTTGGGTTTGTGGTCGCTAGCGCGAAACCCGCGTTCGAGCATGGGTTTGATGTTGTTGATCATGCTCGCGGCAACAATCGGTGTCTTGCTCTCGATCCTCTCCCCTTCGATCGACCGTTACGCGATTGACGATGCGAGATACCGTGTCGGCTCCGACATCCGCCTGTCTAGCATGATCGTCCGCAACCGAACCAGCCTGCATCGCTCCATCGACCAGATGAAGGAACAGCTAGCTTACCCGGGAATCGCTCCAGTTGCTCGGGTCGCAGGAACGGTCTCGGCTCCCACCGGCAATGAACCTGTCACCGCAGTAGGGATCGACACCGATGAGTTCGCCGGCGCGGCATGGTGGCGAGATGATCTTGCCGTCAAAACGCCCGAAGAGATGTCAGCGTTGATCAAGTCACGAGACACAGATGGGTTCGAAATTCCGCCCGACGCCGATTGGATAACTGCGCTCGTCAAACCAGACGCCGTACGCAACGACACCGGGCTAGTGGCGCGCATCCGCGATGAATCGGGCCTTTATCACTCCCTGACGATCGGCAACCTCGTGCCGCGTTCCGTCACCGTCGGCACGCCGTACTCATGTCCTGAACCAGTCCCGCTCGAGGAAGGTGAAGGCTTCGAACCCCCAGATTGGTGTCGGATAGGCATTCCACTCGCGCCGCTACGCGCGGCGACGGTTAACGGCGATGCGCTTTTCCTCGAATTCATCGGCATTGCCAGACGACCGATCGAGCAAGCGCCGTTGCCCACGAACGGATCGGTTCGTATAAAAGACATCTCGACCGCGACATCTGAAGGCGAGCTGACGTTGTTGACCGATTTCCGCGACATCATCAATCACCGAACGGCGGGTGCGGGTTTCGGCGACCTAGGAGCGCGGATCGATCCTTATTCCGAAACCCCAGGCGACGGCGCGGTCCTTACATGGTCTCAACCTCGTTTCGGTCAGTTGAAGGGCGTTCGGATTGGCACGTCAGATACGGCTCTCAACGTCATCGGCAGCAGATGGTTCCAAGACGAACTCGATCTTAAGGTCGGCGACACCACACGTCTGTTCTTGGCAAACCGGAGCACGCCCGTCAAGTTCGTTTCGTTCGCCGACTATTTTCCTACCTTCCCTTCCGTCACTTCGCCCTACATAATCGCCGATCTCCGCGAAATCCAACGCATCGTCTCAGTCGACCAAACCCGTGGAGCAGATGCGACCAACGAACTTTGGATTTCAGCACCCGATGCGAAGTCAGAAGACCTTCAGAAGATCGAAGAACTGATGAAGTTGAACAACGTTTCGCCCCGCGTAATGCAACACGCAGGTACTGAAGTGACGCGTTCGCGCAGCGATGCATTGACCGCTGCCGGATGGAACGGCTACTTGGCGTTCGGTTTCATCGCGGTGACTACCGTGTCCGTCCTTGCCTTCATCGTCACTGGCTGGACCACCTATCGGCTCCGCCGTCTCGAACTCGCCGTGCTCAAATCGATGGGGCTGACGAACCGGCAGATGCTGATCATGATCGGGTTGGAACAGATCGTAATCGCATCGATCTCACTATTGATCGGAGCCGGAATCGGGTTGATGCTAAGCGCCGTTCTTCTGCCCTATCTTGCCGGTAAAGACGCCTCCACGTTGGCACCACCTATGGCAGTGGAGATCGGAACAGACATGCTCGCCCTGCTACTCGGGATCATCACCGCCGCGTTGATCGCATCGGTGACTTGGATCTTCTTCTGGGTTCGGGCCCAACACGCTACGACGGTGATACGCGCGGGTGGCGCGGGGGTTTAGTTGATCTGGCGGAGCCGGGGATCGAAGCGATCCCGCATCCAGTCGCCCAGGAAATTTCCTGCCATGACAATGGCGGCGAGTGCCAAGCCAGGGAAAGACGCGATGTGCGGGGCGTCTCGCAGGTAGTCGCGACCGGAAGAGATCATCCCACCGAGCGACGGGCTGGGCGGCGGAATCCCAGCCCCTAGGAAGCTCAGCGTAGCCTCAGTCAGAATGAGACTGCCCGTTGATAGCGTAGTTGCGACGAGGACGGTGTTTATCACGCCTGGGAAAATGTGTCTGACGAGGATTCGTCGATTGGTTGCGCCAGAAATCCTCGCCGAATCGACGTAATCCATGCTGCGCAACCTCAATGCTTCAACGCGCACGAGGCGGACCGCGCCGGGCCATGATATGAGTGCGAGCGAGGCGACCAGCACAAATAAACCCGAGCCGAATACAAGCGCAATGGCCAGCAGGACAAGCAATTGAGGTAGCGCCGCCCACACATCGACGATACGCATAATTACTTCGTCGACAATCGTGCCGCCGAAATAACCTGCGATCAGGCCCAAGAACGTCCCGGAAATCATTCCGACGGTCACCGATAGCAGCACCACGACTACCGTGATTCGGCTCGCTTCAATCATGCGGCTCAATATGTCGCGTCCGATGTGGTCCGTGCCGAGTAAAAACTCCCTACCCCCTTCCGCAGTCCACGCGGGTCCCTGGGAGAAAACACCGTGGCTTTCCAAAGGGTCGTACGGCTTTATCCAGGGGGAAAAGACGGCAGAAAAAAGCAAAATGACGATGACTATTCCCGGAATCACCGGCCAACGCCTGAGAAACTGCCACGACACCCCCAATGACACTGTAACCAGCCCCAAGGGAGATGATTTTCCAGCGACGGTCGTCACTCACTCCCCCCAAAACGAATACGAGGATCAATCAAGGCATATACGAGATCCAAGAACAACACGACGATCACGTACGCAACAGAGAAAAGGAGGACAAGGCCGGTGAGTACCGGGAAGTCGGTGTTCCAGATCGCATCGACCGCCATCCTTCCAACACCCGGCCAAGAAAATACCGTCTCCGTGACGACGGTCCCGGTAATGAATCCAACCAAGACAAGTGCTGAAACTGTCAGGGGGACCAGCGACGCGTTCTTAAGCGCGTGTTTCCAGATGATCTTTTGATTACCGATGCCCTTTGCACGCGCCAACTTGATGTACTCAGAATCGAGCACTTCGAGCATCGATGATCGGGTGAAGCGCAGATAGGCGGCGGCCGGATTGATGCCCAGCATGATGCAGGGAAGAATCAGATTACGAATCGCAAACCCGTCGCCTCGCGTGCCGGAGGGGAGCCAACCCAGATAAACAGAGAATACCAAGATCGCCATGATTGATATCCAAAAAGTTGGCGTGGCCTGCCCTATCAGAGCGAAGCCTCGAGCCAGATAATCAAGCAAACCCCCTCTCCGAACAGCCGAAAACACTCCAAGCGGGAAGCCTACTAAGGCACCGAAAATCCAGCCGCCGAGTGCCAATTGACCGGTGGCGGGAGCTCGCTCGGCAATCAGAGACGATACCGTACGGCCTGACTGCGTGCTGTTGCCCAAGTCACCCTGAACGACGCCGCCTACCCATAAGAAATACTGGATCAACACCGGCTTATCCAGACCCAGCTTCTCGCCCCATGCATCCCACTGCTCTTGGGTGACGGCGTAACCGGGCGAATTCCCAAGATAGAAAAATCTCGGGTCTTGGCCTCCGACGCGGCTGAGCACAAACACGATGACAGTTGCACCCAAGATCGCGACAATGCCCATGACAAAGCGTCTGGCAAGAAACAGGCGCATCTAAATTGCCTCGCCTTGCTGCCGAATCGCGACGCTCTCATTCATCGCATCGTTGGGGGCATTGTTGGGGGCATCGTTGGGAAGGATGAGCGCAATCATGCGCGGTTTGACATCCGGTGCACCAACCGGCACTGCTAGTAACGCCCTACCGAAGATCGGCCGCTTGCCAAGTGCAGTCTTTTCAAGCATTTCCGATCAACTCCACTACCGATGTTCGCATACAACCACAACAAATTGGAACCCGGGCTCCGACGGACGGAACCCGGGTCATCAGTCGAGCGTTGTCTATTTCAACGAGATCCGCGTTACCGGGTTCATCAACGAGTACGCATAACCGAATGTCGGGTAGACGTCTCGATCAAACTCGATAGTCGATGAGTTGTAGAGCGTTTGGTTGAAGACTTCTGCGATTGGCAATGCCCATGCCCAGAATTGGTAATGCTCAATCCATTCCTTGTAGAGCTCAATGCGTTGTTGTGGGTCGGACTCCGAGCGCATCAACTCGAAGGTGAGTGCCGAGAAGGGGATGTTGCCCATTTTCTGAGTCCCACCCTCTTTCCAACTGTGGTCCTCGGTGTCGATCGGCCAGTCTTCCGGGTCGAACCGGGGTATGAACGCGTAGTTGAAGTCATCGTTCGAACGGTCCACGTAAGAAGGCCGTTTCACCGCGTACACTCTCTGGTCGATCTCGCATGAGAGACCTAACGGCTGCCAAGTCGCGCACATAAGCTCCGTCAGGCTGACACTGAGTCCTTGGGCATGAACGGTTACAGTCTCGCCAAGCCCGTCCGGGTATCCCGCCTCAGTCAGCAATTCCTGAGCCAGTTCAATGCTGAATTCGTCTATCCATTCCTCTTTGAACAGCGGGCTTATCGAGGCTTGTCCGGGAGGACCGTGTGCAGGAACCGCCAAGCCAGCGTAAATCTGCTGGTTTATCTGATCACGGTTGATGCTGACCTCTAGGGCACGACGCACCAAACGAGCAGATTCCCACGAGTCACAGATAGCGCCGCTTGGCACTGGCTCCAACAACTGTGCTTCGTCGCAGGCCGGGTCGTCGATGTCAGCAACCCATGGAAGTTCCGGGTGATAACCGGGACTTTCCAACGGATTGCCGGTGGCGGCTCCGATGCGTTCCAAATAGTTGCAACACGGGACGATCCCAGTCAACGATCCGCCGTTGTTGACGAGCACTCCATTGTGGTCTTCGACCAGTCGTGGCCTGTCTTTAGGCTCCACGTCGGCGATGTGTGCCTCACCCGATTCGAACATCGCTGCCCGTATGGCAGGTTCAGGCACCGCGAGAACCATTATCTGATCCACCAGCGGCTTCTCGCCCCAATAGCCATCGAACCGGTTAAGAACTAGGCGGTCATCCTGACGCCAAGCCTCAATCTCAAACGGCCCGCTGCCGACGAACTGAGTCAACATACCTGTCTCCCCGAACTCATCGTATACAGCCTTGCTGTGAATGCCGACACCTCTTGGCACCACGTTGGTGAAAAGGTGCGTAGGTTGCCTCGCATCCGCTGATGTGATCGGCATGTTTACCGTGTATTTGTCGACCGAATTCGAAAGACCGATGTGAGCGCGGAGGTCACCGGCGTTGTCGTGCGCCGTGGCGGTGTTCGTTGCGGCATTGGCGTTGTTGTGCGTCCACGCCACGTCCTCCGCCGTCATCTCGCCCCATCCGCCGTGGAATTGGATCCCCGGCCGGATACGCCAGATGTACGCTGATCCGTCGTCAGCGACACTCCAGCTTTCTGCGACGAGGCCGGAAAGCGTATAGTCGAGCCCGGTGGCCTGAAGCAGCATTTCGTAGGCGCCCATCGTGAACTTCTCGACACCACAACCCGGCGGGCACTGGGCCGGCAGTCCTACCGGCACACCTACGTTTTGCCGAACCACCGTCAACGTGCCGCCGGCGCCGTCAGATGCGCTAGGTGCGGGTGCTGACACAACCTCGGCAGGTCTCGCGGTCGCTGCAGGCGCCGCGGCTGCACCCGGTGCCGCCGTTGCACCAGGCACGGCCGGCATCGCGGTTGCGGGTTTTTGCGGCTCCGCTGCGGTGGCTACCGGCGCGGTTTCTTCCGCGCCGCAGGCGGCCAGTGCAACGAATGCCGCGGCGCACAATGCTGACAGCAGTAGCCGTACGCCATATCTATCGATGAGTGAATGAGTCATATCTGCATGATCCTCTCTTTTCGGCTTTACGGCTCCAGAATTAGGAGGGGCGAGTACGCAACGTTTCCTCTCGGTGTGCGTACCATGATGGTGATTACGTCGCCAGCCTTCACCGTGTCGGGCAACATGATGCCGTCCTTCCGCCAAGCACCAGTGGCCGTCGAGAAGAACCTGCCCCCAAGAGACAGCAATTGATTACCTGCGGTATCGTTATTGCCCGTGCAGCAGATGAATTGAATCGCAGACCCGTTTATGAACCCGCCGCCAATCGCATTGAACGTGGTTCCCTCAGGGTTAAACGTGGCCCGGCCAACCTGGCCCGTGACCGGATCGGTCAAGATGATGCTGGCGGTGGTAGGAATATTTGTCGGGTCACCTGGGTCACCTTTTGGCCCTTGGGGTCCTGACGGTCCGGGTGGTCCTTGCGCTCCGGGCTCACCAGGCGACCCGGGCTCACCCGGTAGTCCGGGTTCACCAGGCAATCCAGGGTTACCTGGTTCACCGGGTAATCCTGGCGCACCCGGAGGGCCTTGCGGACCTTGAGCGCCGGCACACGCCAACGAGCTGACTATCAACGTTGCGATCAACATTGAGATTGAAATCTTGAAGAGCTTCAGGGCTCTTCCACGACACCGAATTACCATCAGACACATCCTTTTTGGTCCGCGTCCCGTTCGTATCCCCGTGGCATTTGCCGTGCAATAGGGACAGCGCCCGTTTCCTAACACAGGCAGAACAACCGCCACTGTCAGCGATGTCACGAAGTGTATCGTGATTTCGACAATGCGTCAAGGTCACCTTACGACATCAGTTGACTACTAAGCAACGGATTACGAATTCAGCCGTGCGCCAAGCGATCGTCGATTCCAAACTCCGGGTAGAAAAGTCGTCTTCGAGCGTCCACGGATTGCTGGGCCGCAAGTTAATCTCGTTCCCCGTGCGGAGAAATCGCCTCTTGGCATTGGTGAATGGCGTACCCGGGTTGACTCTGCAGCGAACGATGTTCGGATCGGTTGTCGAAACTGATCCGGTACCGGGTTCAACCGCCCGACTAAAGGCGATTGTATTCAGTTCAGGCCGGGGTCTACGTGAAGGGCTGCGTCTTCGACCTCGTGGGGTTGGAGGACGCGGCACAGTTTTTCGTAGATTTGAACGCGGTATCGGCCGGTGTCGGTGATGTAAAGGCGGCCTTCGTTGTCCACTCGGACGGAGGTCGGGGATTTCAATCTCTTTTCGCGGTCGAGATTTATGATGTTGTCGCGCTGGCGGAGTATGTCTGGGTTGCCCATCAATCTGCTTATGCCACGGGGGTTGATGGTGGCGTCGCCTCGGAAGGATTCGATGAAGTTGCCCCGCCAGTTGAACATCAGCACGCGGTGGTTGTTTCGGTCGGCGACATAGATGTCTCCGTACTTGTCGACCATTACGCCGCTTGGGTGATCCAGTTCACCGACGCCGCTACCCGGGCTACCGATGATCTGCATCACGGTCCCGTCAGCGGTAAACCTTTGGACGCGGCTGTTATGCCAGTCGGCCACCACCAAAGATCCGTCAACGGGGTCGACCGAAATGCCCCAGGGGTAGTTCAGTTGTCCCGGCGCGGTGCCAAACTCGCCAAATCCGCCGAGATACTTCCCATCGCGCGTGAAGTGTTGGATGCGGTGGTCGCGTGAGTTGACGATCCACAGGTTTTCGTCGGCATCCAATGCAATGCCGGAAGGACCGTTCAGATGGCCTGGACCGCTGCCAGACTCTCCCCACATTCCCACTGTCTCGCCAGTCGTTTTGATTGCCACGACAACGTTTGCGCGTTCATCGGTGTTGAACAATGTGCCCGTGCTGTCTAACACGCACATCACAGGGGAAGGGAGGCGGTTGTCGCCTTCGGAGAGGACCCGTCCGTCGATTTCCGGCACGATATCGTTCTCGTAGCCTTCGTCATCGATGTTTACACGTATGTATCGGGTACGTGGAACTTGCTGGAGATTCGCGCTGCCGCGGTTGAGGACGAAAAGGGACCCATCAGGATCAATGGCGATGTCCTGCGGTCCTCTGAATCCGCCAACCGCTAGTCGCTGGCCCAAAGTAACTACGTACTTGTGACCAATGCGCAGCAGCGTCGGATAGTCGTGGTTCTCGGTGGCGGACCGGTTGGTTAACGAGTGCTTTGTTGTCGTCATGTCTGAACTGAGGTCACTTGGTTAACGGGCTGACGATGTCCTCGAACTGGTCGAACGTGCCGTTCACAATTGGCGACGGGTTGATGTTCAACCACTGATCGAGCACGGATGAGTAGAGCGACCTGAAGTCGTTGTTGAATTGCAGGTCACCATTCAACTGTTGACTCGGAGCGAGAGACGGATAGTCGGAGTAGAACCCGCCGTTGACGCGTGAGCCGATCAGGAAGGCGCCGCCGCCGGAGCCGTGGTCGGTCCCGTTTCCGTTGTCCTTTATCCTTCGTCCGAACTCAGAGAACACGAGCATGATGACCTCATCGGCGGCACCGTGCTCGCGCAGGTCAGCAAAAAAGTCATTCACCGAACGGGATACGTTGGCCCACAGTTCTGATTGCATGTTGACTTCGTTGCCGTGGACGTCGAAGCCACCGATCTGCGCGTAGAAGACGCGAGTTCCGACGCCCGCAAGGTGCACTTGTGCAATGCCGCGGAGGCTCTGGGAGAGCGGATCGGAGGCGTATTCGATCGTGGAGGTATAGTTCTCGGGTGCGGCTCGAAGCATGTCGGCTCCGGTCATCGCGTCGAGTCCGGTCTGACCGATGTGATCCATCAGCATGCTCTGCTCGTCGATCTCTTCCGGGGTGTACATCCGGGTGAAGGCATTCAACGCTCGCCTCTGCTTTTCGCCAGCCATCGATGTCAGCAGACCGTATCCTTCGAGCTGCGCGACGGACATTGCGGGCGTCCCTGACAAGTACATCGCCCTCGGCATGCCGGTTCCGAAGCTGACGCCGGTGCAGACATTATGTTTGTGCGGGTCGAGCTCCCTGATGACCTTGCCGAGCCACCCATCGGAGATGATCTTTGCGGGTTCGGCGGTGTGCCAGATATCCATTGAGCGGAAGTGCGATCTGTCTGGTTCGGGATATCCGATGCCGTTCACGATCGCGACATCTCCTTGGTCCCAGAGGTCTTTGATCGGTCCCATCTCGGGGTGGAGTCCGAAGTGTTCGTCGATGTGGATCACGTGATCCTCGGGGATTCCGGTGGTGGACCTGAAGTCGTGGTACAGGCCGTCGCCGTAGGGAACTACGGTGTTCAAGATGTCGTTGCCGCCGGAAAGCTGTAACACGACCAGAACGGGATCTCCCCGTTTTCCGTTTCCGTTGGTTGTCGAGCTGGTACTCGTCATGTTCCGTGTCCTTTTTGGTGATGGCTTATGCGTTGACTGGGTGATTTTCGTGCTGCTTTCTCGGCTGGGTTGCTACCCCAACTGATATTCACGGGATGCGGTGATCAACTCGAAGGTCTCCAATACTGCTGCTTCGAATTGCTCTCTGTCGGCGCCGTTGCATTGGACCGATCCGTTGATGGCTACTTCGTCTAGCAATGCCATACGGGTTTTTGGTTCCAACTCGATCGCTCCCAGTTCGTAGAGGGCGGCGTCGAGGAGCTCTGCAGGTTCGATCGATTCGCGTCCGGCAGCGATGCGCTCGATCATCTTTTGGACTCCCGACGCGTCAGGGTTGCCAATTCGCTCGACGGCGAAGTTCACCCTTTCCATCAGGAGCGCCGAATCTATCCATTCTTTCCCGGTGTGCCATCCCTCGACGGTGGGGGGATTCAGCAGCTGTTGGCCCATGAGCGTCGATTTTTGGGGTAGTTCGTGAAGTCCGAACTCGTACGGGTCTCGGAGTTCGCCAGTGAGGTTAACGGTACCGACGATGTATTCGGCCGGATTACGCACGCGGGTGAATCTGGCTTCTTTAAAGAAGTCGGAGTTGAACAAATCCCTCATCACCTCGCGGATGTCGCCATGGTTTGCCGTGTATGCCTCAGCGATGGCGTCGATTTCATGTTGGACCGGCTGATCTGAGACGAAGAAATTGTGGATCTCCCTGCCGACGAATTGCGCGGTGGCAGGATGATCGACGATGATGTCGACGATTTCGTCGCCGTTCAAATTGCCGGTGTGCCCTAGGAAAGACTTCTCACTACCATCGTGGTCGTCGTCTCGGTACACGAACGCACCGCCTTGCTGGCCAAACGGGTACCTAGGGATCACCTGGTCGATAGTCCATCCCGTATACGCCCTTGCGCAATCTCTGACGTCTTCCTCGGTGTAGTTGCCGACACCCATCGAGAACAATTCGAGCAGTTCGCGTCCCCAATTTTCGTTTACCGCGGTCGCGTGGTTGGTTTGCTGGTCGAGCCAGAATAGCATTGCGGGATCGCGTGAGAGTCGCTTGAGGATTTCGGCGAAGTTTTCCACGGCGAACTCGCGGAGCGTCTCGTAGTGCCTTGCCATCATGGGACCGTTGGTAACTTTGGCGCTGCCGGTGGCGAAGACGCCGTGCCACATGAGGGCCATTTTCTCCTGCAGCGGCCGATTCGAGTTGAGCATGCGATACATGATCAGCAGGGGTGTCCATCCTTCGTTGTCGGCATACTCGGCGTGGTAGCGTTCCAAGAAATGCGTTTCGACCGGGTCGAACTTTTCGAAATCGACCAGATCATCCACTAGCGCCTCGTAACTCTTCTCAGCGAGTTTTTCCAACTCGCAAGCCGGCAAGGCGAAACCTGCCCTGCGCATCAGATGGCCCACGAGCGCGATATTTGTTGTCGTGGCGGTCGTCATTTGCTTCCACCTGTCCTAAGTTTGTTTCTCTCTTCGTTGCGTTGCATGGTAAACGTTCCTAAATCTGTCTCAGGCGCGGGTCCAGACGGTCGCGGGTCCAGTCGCCGATGAAATTCAGGGCATAGGACAGCAAGAAAATGGCGAGGCCTGGGAACAACGCGATCCAGTAAGCGATGCTGACGAAATTCCGCCCATCTGCCACCATCACGCCCCATGCCGGTCTAGGGGCAGGTATTCCTACTCCCAAGAAGCTTAGCGAAGATTCCGCGATGATCAGGCTGCCGACCTGCAATGTCGCGATCACCAGCACGGTGTTGAACACTCCGGGCAAAATGTGGCGGGCAAAAATCCTGACCGTCGATGCGCCAGATAGATTCGCGTATGCGATGTAGTCCATCGCCTTTAACTGGATGGTTTCCGCTCGCACCTGGCGAGCAAACCCGCTCCAACTGAATATGACCAACAGAACGATGATCAATTCCAGACTAGCTCCGAACACGATCACTGCCACCAGCGCCACGAGGATAAATGGGACACCCAGCGTCAGATCCACGAAGCGCATGATCGCCTCATCGATCCATCCGGAGAAATATCCGGCGATCATCCCTAGAAGCGTGCCGGTGGCGCCGCCGGTTATGAGCACTATGCCGGCAATTGTGAGGGATAGGCGTGCTCCGTAAAGCAATCTGGCCACGATGTCGCGGCCGAGCGCATCGGTGCCAAGGAGGTGCGCCGTCGAACCACCTTCGTTCCAAAATGGTGGTGTCACCTGGGCGGATAAGTCCCCAAACTGGGGATCGTACGGCGTCAAAAATGGACCGAATATGGCGGCGAATGCCACTGCAACCAAAACGATGGCCGGCAGCACGGGATATCGGCGGAATACGTACCATGCCTGGCCAAGCACGCCACGGCCGTTTCCGTTGAAACGCGTAAGTTCAGTTTCGATGCTGACGGTGGTCATCGTAGGTTCTTACGCTCGCCTGATCCGGGGATCGATAATCGCATATGACACATCCACGACAAAGTTGACGACGATGTACATCAGGGTGAACAGCAACACCGTGGCGCTCATGACCGGGAAGTCGTTGTCGTTGGTGGCCGTAACGGCAAGTCGTCCCAGGCCGGGCCAGCCAAACACCGTTTCTACGACCACGGTACCGGTCGTAAACCCGGCGAGGATTAGGCCCGCGTAGGTGATTGGCACGATCAACGAGTTTCGGAACGCATGCTTCCACACCACTGATTCGCCTGACACCCCTTTGGCTCGGGCGAACTTCACGAACTCCGAATCGAGCATTTCCAGCATCGCAGAGCGTGTCAGTCTGACCAAACCGGCGGCGGACCCGGAACCAAGGGTGATGGCCGGCAATATGTAGTGGTCGAAACCGCCGCGACCAGACGTGGGTAACCACTCGAATTGAACGGAAAACAGCAGGACGAGCATGATACCCATCCAGAAGTTCGGCGTCGCCTGACCGATCAAGGCGATGATCCGCCCGATCAGGTCCCACCACGATCCCCTGCGAACGGCTGAAAGAGCACCTATGGGTATGCCGACGGCAATGGCGAAAGCAAAAGAGACACCTGCCAACTGGAGCGTTGCCGGAACCTTCTGCACGACCACGTCGATCGCCGGGCGCGCTTCGTTCAATGAAGCACCGAAATCGCCGCGAATGGCCGTCCATAACCAAGTCAGGTACTGGATCGGATAGGGACGATCGAGGCCGAATTCCTTTCGCCATTCGGCGATTACCTCATCAGTCGTGTATTCGCTGATGAAGAGGAACGTCGGATCCCCCGCGGCCCGGGACAGACTGAACACGAGCACTGTGGCGAACCACATGATGACAATGGATGCGATCAGCCGCTTTGCGAGGAACCGCTTCAACTATGTACTCCGTACTCCAATCCCGTCGCGGAACGACCGCACCCGCCTGGTCCCCGGGTTATGGGACCAGGCGATCGATCACTTTAATGTAACGTCCGGTCTCGCTTGGAACTATCGCATGACTACGCTGGCGAGGTTGTTCACCAACGGTCCATTGGTGCCGTACGGGGTCCATGCCGCGACTTCAGGTCGTATGACCACAATTGTTGGGAGGACGGTGTACGGCGACACCAGCATCCAGTGGGTGAACCAGTCCTGGATCTCGATGTTGGTCTGCACACGCTGCTCGTACGTCGTGTTCTTGAGGTCCAGATTCTCAAGCGCCTTCTTGTAGATCTCGTCCGGCCATTCCAAACCTTCGTTATAGCCAGCAGATGGCCATCCGCAACAAATCCTGGCGTCAGGCAAGAAGCCACGCCCGATGGTTTGCATCCAAGGGATCTGTTTCTGGCGGTTTACAAGCCTCGGGCGCGCGGTTCGGTAGCCGGTCTGATCGAACTCGACCTCGCAGCCGAGGGCACGCCAGAACTGACCGATCGCCTGACCGACGTCGAAGTTCATTGCACGATCATTTGCGATGTGCATTGTGAATTTGCCGCACTCGCCGGTCCTAGACTCGGCGATATATTGCTGGGCGAGTTCGAGGTCGTAGGGAATAAACCAGTCGTCTTTCCACAGATCGTTCCCGGGGTGAACATCTATGCGGGTGTAAGCCGCCCAACCGAATCCGCCCTGCGCGTCTTTCAAGAGTTGTTCGCGGTCTACCGCCATTGCAAGGGCCCAGCGGTACTTCCTCGCTTCCTCCATCGAGGCTTCGTCGCTTGGGTCGCCAATCCATGGGTGATCGTCGTCAGGCAGGAATCCCTCTCGGGCATTGATCGCGCCGTGAGTATCTTCTGTCTCTCCGGTCGCCGGATGTGTGGTGGACCAGAAGTTGCCAGCGAAAAGTACTGTCTGGGGGTTTCCAGCACCAACCTCCCTGGCCCATGAATCGTCCACGCCTTCCAGTGCAGGCACTGCGAATCGGGGTGCCATAGGTGCCATGTGGATCTCGCCTACCCTGAACGCCGCGATCTGCGTCGCCGGTTCAGGCATCAACACCCAGCGAACCGAGTTTACTGTCGGCACAATTCGATAGTGCTCCTCGAATGGCACTGCAAGGATGTGGTCGTCCGAGACCCACTCGATGGCATCGAGCGGACCGGTACCCACCGAGGTAGTCAGCGCGGAGTTCTCGCCTCGCTCGTCATACAGCTTCTTGGACACGATCACCGGCGTGCCGCCGCCGACGTTGCTCAATGCGGAGGCCCATGTGGGCAGGAGGTCTTGCAGGTCAAGGCGAACGGTCTCATCATCGACCACGTTCCAGCCTGAATCCTCGGTCGAGTTCCAAGCCACCCATTCTCGAATCTGCGGGCCGCGGGTAGAGCGCGTACCTTCGCTCATGACGCTTTCGAAGCTCCAGACGACATCTTCAGCCGTCACGCGTCCCCAACCCTTATGGAACATCACGTCATCTCGAAGGTGGAACGTCAGCGAGCTCAAATCCTCTGCGAGATCCCAGGATTCGGCGATCCCTTCGTTGTACAGGCTGTAGTCGCGATTAACTAGAGGAGGATCGACGTGAGACGCGTGAAGTAATCCTTCAAACATGCCCATGGCCTGGAAGGTCTCGACCTGGAAGTTCATGAACGACGGCACGAATATCGGTGGCGGGATCAGGTTCACGCCCAAGATGAGATCTTTGCCGGCGGCCGGCATCACTTCTTCACCTGCTGGACGCGGAGTTGCAGTCGCAATTACCTGTCTCTCGACCACCACGGTCGCAACAACCTGCTTCTCGACCTCAACGACCTTTTCGACCTCGACTTCAACCGTCTCAATGACCTTTTCGACACGAGTGACCGGTTTTTCGACGACCACGGTCTCTACAACTTTCACCGTCTCGCCCGCGACCTCTCTCTCAACCACCACGGTCTCGACGACCCGTTCGATTTGGGTGACCGGTTTTTCGACGACGACGGTCTCTACGACTCTCTCGACTCGAGTCACCTCTTTCTCTACCACCACGGTCTGCACCACGGTCTCGCCGCCGCATGCGATTGCGGTTGTTAACACAGCGATTAGAGCGATCACTATCGAAGTGAACTTTCCGATTCGTATTGCTTTCATCATTACTCGGCTCTGCTTCCTTCGCACTCAAACCGGACGGTACCAACCATTCGGTCCGAAACAGGATGTGGATTCCAGCCAAATGTTACACCCCAGTGACGAAACTCGCATTTTCCTCGGGATGATGACGTCTCCCTCGAAACGCGTTCCCTCACGCTCATTACGAACGTAAATTCGAGATTCTTCCCTCGGACCCGCAGGTGTTGAGCGTGGCTTCAGATCGGGAAGGCTCGACGAGCACCAACGAATTGGGATGAGCGGGAATTGGCCTTTCGCGAGATGCCGGGGCGAACGCGAGGAAGATCCGGGCGGACCGCAAGCAGCGGAAGTGCGAAGTCGCCGCTGGCAACGGCGCGGGCCTCGTGGGAACGGGCGCTGGTGAACCACGGTTTACTGTAGGGAATAACCGTCTTCGAATCAGTTATCAAGCTTTGAGCAGATGCCGTGTTTAGGTGCTCGGCGCGGCGGGCCTTGCAATCTTTCCTCGGATCGGTAACTGACCTCTGATGGTCCGTATTTTGGTACCATCCCGCTTTGCTGCGGGATCCGCAGGTCGAGATGGTCAACGAAGAGACCATCTCGACCAGTTTCTGCGTGCCTTTTGTCCGATTCTGAATTGGAATCGGCCTGTATCTCGTGGGATTTGTGGACGATAGCCCACGAACAACGTCGGATGTGACGATTTACGTCCAATATTCCAAGAAAACACCACGATTTGACGCTAATTTCATCCCATGACAGAATGATGTCAGCCAAATGATGTGCAAAACACCCACCCGGCAGTGGCAACGATCCACCGACCGCGAAAACCGGGTAAACCCGTAGGAGGTCGCTAAGTGGCTAAGGCAAAAAAAGTCTTCGTGATCGGCATGGACGGCATGATGTTTCCGATGTGGCAACAATTTTGCGACGAAGGAATCACGCCTAACCTCAAGAGGATGGGCGATGAGGGTGTAGCAACGGAGTCATATTGCGCGATCCCTGTTTGGACGCCGACCAACTGGGCAACGTTGATGACCGGCGCCAATACTGGAACTCACACGGTCTCGCGATGGTTCCTGAATTCGCCATCGCCTCGAGATACGCAGTCAACGTTGTCGGCATTTATGGGTAATGCGGTAAAGGCCGAAACGATATTCGAGGCTACGTCCAGGGCGGGTCTAAAGAGCGTCGCGATTCACTACCCCGCATCCGGGCCTGCCCGCACAAATTTGGAATACAAAGTCGACGGCTTCGGCCACCCGGGTTTCGGCACGAGCCCATTCGAGATTACGCCCGCTCACGGATACACCACAGTCGATGGCATCAGGAACAGCTACAAAATAGACCTCCAGCCAAGCGCGTCGTGGTCGAAGCCTATCGCAAACGGCTCAGCGGCACTCGAGTTTCCGCTTCCGATCATCACCAAAAAAGAGGGGCAAAACCAAACCTTTGTGGGCCTCGCGTTCGACTCGGAAGGGGACGGTCTCGACACGGTCGCATTGTTCTCAGAGCGGGATACATCAACCGAGTTGGGAAGAGCCAAGGTCGGAGAATGGAGCGATTGGATCACGCGCGATTTCACTTTGACAGACGAGGGTCGGGTGCCGGCGGTATTCCGATACAAACCCTTGGAACTGTCCCCAGACGGCAGTACGCTGCGGCTCTACCGCTCACAGGTTACGTACGTCTCCGGATTTACCGAACCGGCAGAACTGGCCGAGGAGTTGACATCGAAATTCGGGCCCTATCCCGAACACGCCTCTCATATGCCCTACACGTGGGGACTATCCGATCTGCAGACGGCTTTGGATGAAATCGAGTACCAATGCGAGTGGTTCGGCGACGTGGCCAACTATCTGCTGCATGAGAAGGATTTCTCCCTCTTTTACACGCACATCCATCTTTTCGATTACTTCAACCACCATTTCATAGCCGACGTGGACCCGGAAGGACCAGGATACGATCCTGAGAAGGCGAAAGTGGGATGGTCAGCCTATCGCGAGGCTTACAAGGTTTGCGACCGGCTGTTTGCCAAGTTGCTGGATGCCGCCGATGAAGAAACTGCGATCCTCATCGTCTCGGACCATGCCGTATATCCCCAGATCAGAGCGACCGACGTCTTCAAGCTCTTGGAGGACAACGGGCTGCTGGTGTTCAAGGAAGGTTTTTCGAAACGATTCAATCCGAACCAAGACTTTGATCAGGTCGACATGGAACGGACAAAGATTTTCCTCACGCCGCTTCGCAGTTTCGAATTGTTCATCAACGCGCCTGAAGGGTCCCCAGAGTACAAGCAGATCCAGCGGGAAACGGTGACGCTGCTCAGGAGTTGGGTGGACAAAGAACGAGGCCAGAGTCCGATCGCGGTCGCCCTGCCCAAGGTTCACGCATCGCTACTGGGGTTCTGGGGCGAGCAGTGCGGCGACATCGTGTTCGTGATGGAGGATGGATACGTCGGAGGTTATCCGAGTTCGGAAGCCGAAGCCAGCGCCGATCCTTACGTATGGGCGCCAGCCGCCTACGGAGGCCACCACGGACCGTACCTGCCAACGGCTAGGACCGAAATATCGTCGAACATGGCGATCTTCATCGGCAGAGGCCCCGGCCTCAAGCAAGGGTACATCCGGCCCGTCGATGAACTCGGCTTCATGCACCAGAGGGACGTGGTCTCCATCGTGAGCCATTTGCTCGGGATCGACCCCCCGGCACAGGCACAAGGCCAGGTCCCGCGTGACTTTCTTACACAAGTCGAGCCGGTCTACGAGCGGCCCGCCGAACTCCCGGCGTGGGAGAAAGGTACCGACGCAAACGGCTTTGGCGACCGCGTATGGACCCAAGGAGGCGACATGGTGGCCGGGTTCTTCGCCGGGGATCAGCCTGCGCCGGGGCAATGACGTCGTTAAGCTCTCAGTCCGAATCGTGTAACATACGCAGACAACGAATCACACAACAATCCGCAGGACGAACTCTATGAAAAACGCAATCCGTGTGGTGCCAATTACGATAATCGTAGTTTTGGCCCTGGTGATTTCCGCCTGTGGCGGGGACGAACCTGCGCCTACCGCGCCGCCGATCCAGCAACCTACTGCCGTCCCCGAGCCGACTGCCGCTCCCACCGCGACGCCGCAACCGCAACCTACCGCTACTGCCGCACCAACTCCGACCCAGGTACCCCCCGACGACTCAGTCAACAGGGGCGGTCATTTCATCTTTGGGGTTGGGGCGAACTTCCCGCCGAAGTGGGACATGACACAGGACTCCGTCTTCTCGTCTCCGCAGCACCTTGCGCGGCACTTCAACGGTCTTCTCCAGTTCTCGCCGCGCGACGGCTCCACTGTGATTCCTTCACTAGCCACAGAATGGGAAATCGAAGGAGATGCGACGGAGTTCACGTTGACCATACCTACCGATCTCGTATGGCATGACGACACGGCCGTGACGGTTGACGACATCGTCTGGTCGATCGCTCGATGGGCCGACCCTCCGGAGGGGATCAAATTGCCTAGGGTAGCCGGTTTTCGCAGCATCACCGATGTCACAGCGATAGATTCCGAAACCCTGAAGATCACCATCGAGGCGACCAATGTCGGATTCTTGCTTGAATTGGCAGACCCGTGGCACATCATGGTCCCGCGCCACATAGCCGAGGACGGTATCGACGCCGCCGAAAAGGTCATTGGAACCGGGCCTTGGGTAGTGGACACTTATGAGCGCGACAACTTCGTCTCATCCGTGCCCAACCCGAACTATCACCGCATCGCGCCCGACGGGAGTCCATATCCTTATCTGGACGCGATAACTTCGATCCAATTTCCTGAGGCCGAGAGCGCTATTGCAGCTCTGACGACTGGTCGTATCGACTTGTTGAGCGAACAGAACGTCGAGCGCACATTCAATATCAAGAAGGAACAAGGCGACGCTCTGGTATACGAGCAGTGGATCAACCCCGGCTTGACCCGCCTGGCGCTCAACAATCAGAAGCCTCCGTTTGACGATGTGCGGGCGCGGGAGGCGATCTACCTCGCCATCGACCGCCTTGTTTTGCTCGACATCCTTCAAACGCCCGGTCTGCCCCAGACCAACAAACCTGCCAGTTTCTTCGGGTCGACCGATCCGGCCTGGGACGACGTGCCAATGCTGTTCGGGTACGATCCGGCGACTCGCGATGAAGCACTCGCCAAGGCGAAGCAGCTCGCGGAGGAGTCCGGATTGATGGAGTTCGACGGACAGTTGAATATCCTGGTCAACAAAGGAGGCACCCCGCAGGCCGAAGTCATCCAACAGCTACTTGACGAGTCTCTTGGTCTAAACGTCGGGCTGGATGTGACCGACACCGGCGCGATGTTCACCAGGTTCGCCGAGGGCGACTTCGATCTGGGCCGGTACGGCACCGGCGTGCTTCACCTCAGCCCAATGTCGCAAATCCTTGCCGATTGGGCCCCGGGCGCCGGTCGCAACTACGGCTGGGAGGCCCCTCAGAATTGGCTCGATCTGTTCGAGGAAGCAAAGCGGACCTTGCAGGGCCCCGAATTGAACGAGATCTTCGCCGAGATGGACCGAATTATGCGAGAGGAATGGATACCTTCCGTCCCCTTGGAGCGAGTAACCGGCTCATCCGTGGTTTCAAGGCCTTATGTGATGAACTTCGACGCATTGCCCGGGTGCAAGTTCAAGTGCTTCCAACTCGAAGACATCTGGATGACAGAAGATGCCCCGACTGGCCGGTAAACGTACCCCAACCCGATGAAACCAAGATCTCTGTGCCGGGCGCCAGGGGAGTATCGCACCCCGCCCGGCACGGGACTTGCCAATCACGGTAAAGGGAGCCTAGTCACCCCATGAGAGCCTACGTCATCCGACGATTGCTCTTGATGATCCCCACCATATTTCTGTTGGGGACGGCGCTGTTCTTCATGTTGCGCGTGATACCCGGAGACGTTGCGGTCGGGATTCTTACCACTGAGGAGGCGTCTGCCACACCGGAGGAGATCGAAGAACTGCGAGAGTACCTGGGTCTAAACGATCATCCTGTGGAACAGTACTTCCGCTGGGTCGGCGAAGTCCTGCGCGGTGACCTGGGCGAGTCGCCATTGTTCGACGCAACCGTGACTTCAATCCTTTGGTCCAAGATGGCCATAACTCTGGAACTTGCAGTTCTCGCGGTATTAATCGCTCTCATATGGGCCCTGCCGCTAGGCATTGTGGCCGCGCTCAAAAGAGGTTCATGGCTCGATCAGCTGATACGAATAGTTACCACGGCGGGCATATCGCTGCCCAACTTTTGGGTAGCCATCATGGTGCTCCTGTTGCTGGTTGCGTTTTTTGTCTGGAGTCCGCCTGTGCGGTACATCCGGTTCACAGAGGACCCGATCGAGAACTTGAAGATGCTCCTGATCCCGGCAGCCGTTATAGGTTTTAGATCCGCCGCGGTTATCACGCGTATGACGAGATCCATGATGTTGGAAGTTATTAGCCAGGACTACATCAGGACGGCGCGCGCGAAGGGACTCAGTCGGTGGCACGTAACGGTCAGACATGCACTTCCCAATGCGTCTCTTCCAGTCTTGACACTTGCGGCTCTGTTGCTGGCGGGATTGGTCGACGGTGCCGTGATTATCGAAGTCATCTTCAATCTTCCGGGGTTGGGCCTGACCATTCGGGAGGCCATCACGCGCCGAGACTATGAACTAGTTCAGGGAATCGTTCTCGTCATTGCCGTTTTCATGATGCTGTGGGTCCTGGTAACTGATCTGCTTTACGCCTGGCTCGACCCTAGGATCAGGTACTCATAGTGGCCGAGCCGTTGCCAGATAGCCCTTTGGACAGCAGCGCCCGCGAGGAGGCGGCTCTGACCCGCATGCCATCAAGGGATTGGTCGCCGCGCGCAATGGGGTTTAGGGCAATCCAAACGGCGTGGAAATTCGCCAAGACCAACCCGGCAGGCGGTTTCGGTGGGGCAATCTTGATTTTTGTGGCACTCGCGGCCGTATTTGCCAGTTTGATCACCCCGTTCAGGTATGACAGGTCTGTGGGATCGAGGCTTTCTCCACCCGGATCAGAGGCGCGTGATGGCAACGCGATGTATCTCGGGGGCGACGAGTCCGGCCGCGATGTGTTCACGCGGACGCTGCACGGGGGCCGTACGTCCCTTTATGTCGGGCTTGCCGCACCTTTTCTCGGCGTGGGTGTCGGTCTGCTTCTGGGCATTGCAAGCGCCTACTTTGGCGGAATAATCGATCTCATGACGCAACGCGTTGTCGACGCCCTACTTATAGTACCGGGGCTCGTACTCGCGATGGTGATCACCCTCTCGTTGGGGTTTCGTGTTGAGATTGTGATTGTTGCCATCGCCGTAAACATGGTTGGTGGCGTGTCGCGCGTCATAAGGTCACACGCCCTCGTGCTGCGCGAGAGTCAGTATGTCGAAGCCCTCAGGGCGATGGGCGCTTCAAACACGCGCATCATACTCAAACACCTGGTTCCGAACTCCTTTGCCCCGGCAATGGTCCTGTTTGCGGTGAGTGTCGGGGGCGCGATCACCACCGAGGCGTCGTTGAGTTTCCTCGGTCTTGGCGTCTCACCGCCGCGTCCCACGTGGGGTGCTATGCTTTCGAACGCCCAGCAGTTCTTTCGCACCGGTATCCACATAGTCTTGGTCCCGGGATTTGCCATCGGCATCACGGTGTTGGCCGTTAACTTGTTTGGCGACGCGCTGCGCGACACCTTGGACCCGCGACTCCGGGGACGTAACTGATACGAAACCCGCCCGATTGAATGTTGTGGGCATCACAGATGACCGGGATTCTTCAGCTAAATGACCTACGCACTTACTTTCGAGTCGACGATTCCGTTGTTAAAGCTGTGGACGGTATCACTTACGAGATCCAAGAAGGTGAGACGCTGGCCATCGTTGGTGAGAGCGGTTGCGGGAAGTCGGTTTCGGCGCTGTCGATCATGCGCCTCATAGCGAGTCCGCCGGGTTGGATCGAAAGTGGAGAGGTGATTTTCGAAGGTCGCGATCTGCTTCAACTCAGCGAGCAAGAAATCCAGCAGGTCCGGGGTGGTAAGATCGCCATGGTTTTCCAGGAGCCTATGACGTCCCTCAATCCTGTGTTGTCCGTCGAGCGCCAGATCACTGAGGCGGTGCGGCTACATCTCGGCATGACAGCTCGGCAAGCCCGGCAAAGGGCGGTCGAACTCCTGGAGAAGGTTGGGATTCCGGATCCGGAAGAGCAGCTTGGCCGGTACCCGCATTTGTTCAGCGGTGGCATGCGTCAACGTCTCATGATCGCGATGGCAATAAGCTGCGAGCCGAGGATCATCATCGCTGACGAGCCTACTACCGCGCTGGACGTTACTGTCCAGGCACAGATACTGGACCTACTTAAAGATCTGTGCCAAGCGAGTGGCGTCGCTCTGATGATCATCACGCACAATCTGGGAGTCGTGGCCAGATACGCCGACCGAATAAACATCATGTACGCCGGTAGGATCATAGAACAGGGGACGGCGAGAGAGATCTATAAAAACCCGAGCCATCCCTACACCCTAGGTCTTCTGCGCTCTATCCCAAGACTAGACGGAGTGAGGTCGGAGAAACTCGAACCCATCGTTGGCCAACCTCCTGATCTGGCAATCCTGCCTACAGGATGCCACTTCCATCCCAGGTGTCGATACGCAGTTGACAGGTGCACCGATGACTACCCGCAACTCGCGGACCTGGATGGAACGCATAGATCCGCCTGTTGGGTCGCCGAAGAGTTGGCGGCAGGGGTTGTTCGGTGACGATGCCGCCGCCCTCTACGAATTCTCGCACGTCGGAGCCCGCCGCCGCAGACGTGCTGATCGATGTGAATGAATTGAAAATTCATTTCCCTGTCAGTTCAGGATTCGGGTTTTGGGCCAAATCCGGCGCAGTTAAAGCTGTAGATGGAGTCTCGCTGGAAATTAATCGCGGAGAAACACTTGGACTGGTCGGAGAAAGCGGGTGCGGCAAGACGACGTTTGGCAGAGCATTGCTTCGCCTCGTGGACCCGACGTCGGGAAACGTCTACTTTGATGGAGTCAATATCACGGCCGCCAAGGGCCGTGATTTAAGCGGTTTCCGGCGAAGGGCACAGATCATATTTCAGGATCCATACAGCTCCCTGGACCCCAGGCAAAAAGTCGGAGACATTGTCGGCGAGCCCCTGCTCGTTCACAACCTGACCAAAACCCGACGCCAATATCGGGCTCGTGTCGCAGAGCTTTTCGATCTCGTCGGTCTCAATCCCGCTACCTCATCCCGGTTCCCGCATGAGTTTAGCGGCGGTCAGCGTCAAAGAATAGGCATTGCTCGAGCTTTGGCGGTGACGCCGGAGTTCATAGTTTGCGACGAACCGGTATCGGCACTTGACGTCTCGATCCAGGCACAGATCATCAACCTGCTCGAGGCATTGCAGAACGAACTCAATCTGACCTACCTCTTTGTAGCCCACGACCTTTCCGTTGTCAGGCACATCTCTGATCGCATCGCGGTGATGTACCTCGGACACATCGTAGAGGTCGCAACTCCTGAGGTCCTTTACGGGCAACCGTCGCACCCTTACACGCGTGCGCTGATTTCGGCTGTCCCGTTGCCAGACCCGGACATTGAAGCCGCCCGAGAACGTTCGCCACTGGTTGGCGAGGTGCCCAGCCCGTTGAATCCCCCATCAGGATGCGTATTTCATACCCGATGTCCAATCGCGGTCGATGATTGCTCCGCTGTTGTTCCAGAATTAAGAACCGTGGCTCCGGATCGCTCAGTTGCCTGCATCCGGGCTTCGGGATACGGCGAATACTGAGAGTCTGCGATTTCGTATCAACGAGATGTCGTTAGGCTCTAGAACGACTATATCGTCCACAGACAACATTGCCGGTTGCCATGTGGATCGCGTGGTGGCGGTGATTGGCGGCGTGACAGCACCCGATGACGTGCTGATTCGAGACCGTTGCAATACCATCGTCATTCCGGCGAAAGCCGGAATCCAGAGGGGCGGCGGGCGGCACGGTGATCTCGCGCCCTCTTTGTCCTTCGGACATTTCCCCCGTAAACGGGGGAAACTCCAACGTCCCGCCTCCTGATGACGGTTTTGCAATGGTCTCGCTAACTCAGGTAATATCTGCCGAGATCGTAACTGAGGTTTTTGAGTTGGACGCACCGATCCGCCATTTGGACGCAAATCCTGTGGTCGCGGAATTTGCGGGCAGCATCGCCGGGAATGAACTTGAGACCAAAATCAGGGCGTGGGGGCGGTTGGTTCGGTCAGTACGGGAACCAGTACGAACGACAGTCCGTCAAGAGAAGACTTGCCAACAGTTCAGATTTAACATTCTGCCAATTGTTAGCGCTTGTTTAACAAATATGGCGCGCAAATGCAACACTGGTGAACCACGGTTGACGCTGCATGGAACCGTCTTCGAATCGGTGATTGAGTTGTAGTAAGTCGCTCTCGCCTCTACCGACTCTCACATGGCATGAGACCGACTTCGATTGCTGCAATCGAGTAACCGCCAAAACGTCAGCGTCGCCTGCCTTCATGGCTGCGGAGCGGATTACATTGTTGAAGATGGGATTTCTTGAACTCGCTTCCCAGGCGGCAAGATCCTCGAATCCTCGCCTACGCGAACCCCGTTTGTTAACCGTGTATAGCGATGCAAGAATTGTAGGTGACTGTCGCCCGGCGATGAACCAGTCTTCAAGTCTGCGGTGTGGTTTTGGATCGTTTCGTGCACGAGCATGCGCGACATTCAACTCCCAAACGAATGATCCCGTTCCTTCCCTACCATCATGTCGTATTTCGCCGTTGTACGAGTCGATGGTAGAACGTGCTGTCCGGATTGTCGATTCATTACCCGTGCCGAACGTCGGGCACATTCGCCATTTCAGAAAATCAACTGTTCATCGACCAACGTGAAGCGACGGAAGAAATCAACGGTTTTCCGTCGATGATGCGTCACAGATTTGGCGATTTGCGACCGTTGGAAAGTCTCTTACCGAAGTTACGCGTCAGGAACCCGCTCCAGAGCCCGGCGTCTCCAAATTTGGAAAACGGCAAACACTATCGTCGCGATCGTTGATTTCGATCTTGCTCGCAACACGCGTTTGAATTCACCATGCGCGGGCCATGTGTATGCATCATGTGGGAATTATTGACCTGAATGAGCGATGCCAGTCGTTTGCCTTGCTTTGGCCGCCGTTCTACGCGCGCCGTTCTTTGAAAGAGCGACGAAATTTTTTCGTCCCAACCGCAAGTTCCGACGCGATTTTTGTGCGTTTTCGTATCTCCTCATGTGGGCCCAAGTTGAAGATTGGTAGAACCGTTTTCGAAATGGTGATCCCGCTATGGTTCGTCACCTATCGAATGACCAGTCCATCCAATCCCCACCGTTCGGCCACCACCAACGATAGTCGTCAATGCCCAAACGGGACCGTACGCAACTCGATCGGTTCGGAGGACACGCCGAAATCTTTGATATTTGATATGGGTCTCGCCGTCGCCCCGCGGCGTAATTCGGACGCAGATCAGGTCATCGCATTCGCGCGGCGATCCATTGGTTATGCCGCGTAACTCAGTTTGTGAATCGGCGGCCGGACTTGATCGGCTGCTGAATTCAGCTGCGATCGCATCACGCTCGGTTTTATCTGACTGCGGTCTGCTTGTCACCCATGACCACCACCTGCCCGGCTCCGGACCATGGGCCGCGGACCGCGTTCTGCCCGGCCGGGCGGATGTATCGTTTGCGAACGCGCACCTTGTATGTCTCGCCGGGCACCAGCCCCATCACCGTCAGGCCGTTTTCCACAGGGTAGGCGTTCCCCTCGGACTGGGTAAAGTGCGGAAATGGTTCTCTTGACTTCGCCCAGTTGACGCGGTATTCGGACGGTTTCGGAATGACCTCGTCCCAAGAGACTGTGAAGGTTCCGGGGGCCTCGCTGCGAAGGGACGGATCAAGGAGCTCGTGGTCGCCAAACGGACGTCCGGGCGACGCGACCGTCATCCGCCGCGCCGGTCGGATTTCGCGTCGGCGACGCTGTCCTGTGATTCCGGTCAAGCCGAGAGTCGCCGTCCCGCCGATCGCTGGAGACGACTGACCGAAGGTGACGGTCGTCGACCGAATTGGGAGATTATCGGTGCGCCGATGCTGTTGCAATTCGAGATTTAACGTTTGTACGGCGTTGGTCAACAAGCGCCGCCACCCGCGCGTTTTAGAAGGTCGGATGCTCCGGAGGTGTGATGAGACATCGCCGCATATCAGGCGGAGGGATGGCAACAGCCTACGCTTTCGCCGCTGTGCTAAGATTTGATCAGAACCTTCAATAAAAGTTCGATTCTTTTCAAAACCCTCTTGTTTCTTGCGGAACGGGACCAAACTCGGGTTGCGGTTCGAGTTTCCGCGGTGCGTTTCAGCTTCGTTTTGAGATTTCGATGAAAATTCGCTGATAGTTGCCTTTATCGAGCGATTCGCGTGATTCCGGACAATCTCCGCACCGTCTTCCGCGTTTCCGCCGCGTTCGATGTTAAACGAATCGTCGGACGGCTGCAACCCATCCCGACGCGTTCCGTCGCGGTTACACGAGTTGCGGTCATTTTCCTGTGACTCGCCCGCGGCGAAGTCTGGCGCGGCGCCGTAGTACTGCGCTACCGCACCCCTCGCCGCGGTCTCGTTCCGTATGTAATGGGCCGGCATTCGCGGCGACCGCCAGCGTCCCGCGGTCATCAACCTCGGCAGCTCGGTCCCCGATCTCGCGAGGTCCTGCGCCATGCCAACCCGCGGCGAATGGCCGCTGAACCCCTCCCCCAGACCTGCCGCGAGAGCGACGCTCTTGATTCGCCTGTTGATCTGACTCGCGCTCAGCCCAAACATGCTGTCACCCTCCGGCGCGGCCCCTCGCATCGCTTCCAGATCGGCCATCGTCGGTCGGGATACGAAAAGCAAGGCGGTCTCACCTTCGGCGTCGGTCTTGGACCGCTTTATCAAGAGCCTGCCGGTGCCGTCGCTAGCGGTTCGAAGATCGTCCCACTGCAGCGTCGCCGCCTCCGAAACCCTCAGCATCGCGTCGCGCATCAGCGAAATCATCGCGATGTCAGCCAATCCTCGTCGCTCCGCCGCTTCCACGTTCTCCATTCCGCCGCCTCTACGGTAACGCGGCAGGCGGGCCCTCCCCCTTATCTTCTGCATCTCTTCCGCGGTCAAAGCTTCCGCCTGGCGCTGCTCACGCCCCGCCTTGCGCGCGGCGCTTTTGAGGGCGTTCTTAACCTCCTGCGAGGCGCATGGATCATTCAGATCCGCAGTTTTGTGGGCATACGACACGGCGGAGGCTGCCGATCGGAGCGTGGCAGGCTTGTGACCGTGCAGCTCCATGCGCTCGGCCAGATACACCGCGACGTGCACCGGATCGGCCGGAAGCGCTGGCACGCCTTTCGATCGTGCCCAGTCCACGAAAAGGCGCCACTGCGTCTCGTAGCTCCGCTTGGTGTTCTTCGAGATCTCGTGACCAAGGATCGCGTCCAAAACCGCTAAGTCAGATCGCTTTAGCGCGTTCTCAGCTGACCCGAGGTCGGAAGTTCGCGTTTCATTCGAGTCGTGATTCCTTTCGCTTCTAGTCACGGCTTCGAAATCGGCTAAATCCCTACCTTCTACCGCGTCGTCTGCTCCGTTTTCACTCGGGGAAATTCCGGCTCCGTGATCGGTCCCGCCGCTTGATGATCTCTGCAGGTCACGACGGTGATCGTCTACCGGCGCGCCAAAACATTCATCGGTCATCGCTCCAAAAACCCTTTCCCATAACTGTTGGACAAGTGCGTGATAAAGGCAATTATGCGTCAAGGGACGCGTTGCCGCCGACCCTCCGTCGACAAGGGAACAGCCGACCATAATCGCTGAGATTAGAAAGAGGATTTGAAATGTTTCGCTCTAAGCGACGTTTCAGCGCGTTCAGAGTAGAGCTGCGCGATCCGACTCTAGGATCGAATTCCAAGGTCGCCCGCTTATTGCGCGCCTCGGATACCGCTGGGTGTCACTTTGAGGCTATTGCTGACAGACATGGCAGCTGTGCGTCGCGGAGTGCAGGTGTCGGTGCAATCGATGTGTGTTTGCAGGCGCGATCGCGGAGGTCAATGACGATTCGGGAGATTGCCGCGTCTTTGATGGCTGGCGGTGCTCGCCACGGTTGGTGGCTTCTGAAAGGGCGCTATCTGGCGACAATTCCCGTGACGACGTCCGATATCCGATGAGCATTCGCTCGAAGATTTGGATGACTTTCGTGCGGTCGCAGGCAACCCACATGGTACCCAACACCGTGGTCGAAGAACACGGGAGCACTGACACGTTGAAACCTGGTGTCAACCGGCTCTACCGCCCGTTGTTCATGGCGCTTGTAATGTTCGTCGGCGTCGTGGCAATCGGGTGGCAACAATTGGCCGAGGCACAGACTAGCGATCTCACGTTCGTCAGCAACTTAGAACAAGATGGAATCGCAGCGACACCTGCAAACACTCTCCAATTTGCGGTCGGCGATCATGGCACCCCAGTTACGCATTACCGGAAAGCGACTTCGTTCACGACGGGCGGTGACCCCAAAGGGTACGTGTTGTCCGGCGTTGAGATCAGTACCAACGCGTCGGGCAATGACGTGCCCCAAGTGACGATCCGGGACGATGCGTCTGGATCTCCGTCCGATGCAACGAAGTTCGAGCTGACCAACCCCGACCTTCCAACAGAGGATAGGCCGGATCCTCAGGATAGGGTTTTCTCGGCTCCGGCCGGCTCGATTCTCGACCCGTACACGACTTATTGGGTCGTCTTCGAAGACGTTGCTGACACCGATGAGGCCTATTTCGTTGTCCTCACGGAGGAGGAGGATGAAGATGACGACGGAGAGGATGGGTGGAGCATCGGCAACGGCAGCAAGAGCAAAGAAGGTACCGGGAATTGGACGGATCAGGACCATCCGTTCAAGATCAAGGTCACGGGCACCGAGGTAGGCGCGGCCGTGGAGTTTGTCTCCAACACCGGAGCCGGGAGCCCGCGTTCGGTCTACAACATTATTGGCAACACTGCCAACCAATTCGGGCAGGAATTCACGACGGGTTCGAACGCCGACGGCTATCGCTTGGAAGAGGTGACCGTCATCCTCTCAACTGCCTTTGGAAGCAGCTCGCACAACCGCTACAGGTTTTCGATCAACACCGAGCCGACAGACGATCATTTCACTGGCGAGCAACTCTACGAGCTAACTCGCGACTCGAGCTACGTCGTCGGCAACAACGTCTTAAAAGCACCAAACGAAGCGTTACTGGCAGCCAACACGACCTACTTGTTGCTTCTACGCAACACTCGCTCAGGCGGAGGTACAGAGGTAACGATTGACGGAGTGTCCTCCAATGCCGAAGACTCCGGTGGGCAGCCTGGCTGGTCGATTGCCAATGGATCAACGACATTCAATACTGGAACAGAAACGACAACCGACAATGCTTTTTCGATATTCATCGCACTGTCGGGTCGGGTTGTAGCAAAAGGGGTGACGTTGGACACGGATCCGGACACGGCTGATGTGCAGTTCGATCCGTTGAGCCTGACCGAGGGCGAGGGCACGGATGAGTACACGGTCGTTCTGGACACGGCACCGTCGGGCGACGTGACGGTGACGCCGACGGTGCCGGATGGGTTGAGCATCAGCCCTGAGAGCCTGACGTTCACGACGATGAACTGGAACGAAGCGCAGACGTTCACTGTCTCAGCCACCGACGACGATGACCTGAACGATGCAAATGGATTGGACATCACGCACGCGGTAAGCGGATACGGGGATTTGACTTCTGGAGGTCCTGTCAGGGTCAACGTGACGGACGACGACGAGCCCGACATCACGGTGCATCCGACGACACTGCCGATCAACGAGGGCGGCACGGCGACTTACACCGTAGTGCTGGACTTCAAGCCCAACTCGGACGTGACAGTTACGCTTACGCAGCCCACCAACACGGATGTGACCGCCGACACCGACACAAGCACGTCGGACGTTGACGAAACTACGCTGACATTTACGCCGACGAACTGGGACCAGGAGCAGACCGTGACTGTCAGCGCCGGAGAGGATGCCGATCAGACCAACGACACTGCGACGATCGCGCACGCCGCCACGCAGACCGACACTACCGAATACAACGGCGTGGACGTTGATTCGGTGACGGTCAATGTGAACGACAACGACATCATCACATTGAGCACGTCGTCGTTGACAGTCGAAGAGGGAGGGGAAGGCGTCGACTACACAGTGGCGCTGGCCCAGCGTCCTACTTCAAACGTCATGGTTTCGGTGTCGAGTTCCAGCGCGATCGGATTGACGGTGGACACCGATCCCAGAGACGGTGTGCAGACGACACCGCTGACGTTCACGACGGATACCTGGAGCACGGCGCAAACAATAACGGTCAGGGCGACCGATGATGATGATGGTTTCGACAATACGGGCACGATCACGCATACCGTCAGCGGAGGAGGATTGTCCGGCACGTCGCGGCTTTCGACCACGGTGACGGACGATGAGGATGTGGATCTGGTGTTCGGAGGATCGGCGACATTCGACACTACCGACGAGGTTTACAAGATGGAGGTTGACGAGGACACCGATTCGGGGGCGAGCAACGAATACACGGTAGAGCTCGCATCGCAGCCGTTTCCGACGAATGAGAATGTGACGGTCGAGGTTACGGCGCCGACGGGACCGTTGACTCTGAAGAAGACCGGTCAGACGACGGCCACCAAGACGGTCGAGTTGACTTTTACGGGAACTAACTGGAACAACGCCCAGACGGTCACGTTGGTTGCGGCTGATGATGACGACAGTATCGACGTCACCGGCATTTCGGTCAGGCACGAAGCGAGCGGATCGAACTACGGCGACACTTCTCGGACTCTCGACGTCACGGTTGATGACGACGATACGCCGGACCTGGTTTTTTCCAAGACTTCGATCGACGCCGACGAGGCGGACGCCAACGTTACCACCACGTACACGGTCAAGCTTGCAACGCGACCAACGGCGAACGTGACGGCAACTTTGGTGCAGCCGTCGAACACCGATGTGACGATCGATACCGACACGATGACGGGGACGCAGAACACGCTGACGTTCACGCCGATGAACTGGAACACCGCGCAGACGGTCACGGTCACTATTGCGCCGGACGCAGACGCGGGTAATGAAACGGCGACGATTTCGACCACCGTCGCACAGGGGGGAACAACTCAGGAGTACGACGGAATTACCGTTGGGGTTGTCACCGTGAACATCGATGACGACGAGACGGCGTCGGTAACGGGAGCTTCGTCAGCGGTGTCGATGACGGAGCCGGCCACAGGCACGACCACGAGCAAGTTCAAGCTCAAGTTGAGCGCGCCTCCGACCTCGCCGGTGACGGTATCGACGGCGGTCCAGGGAGTGACTCCTGCGCCGGTTGACATGCAGTCTTGGACGGATCCTGACATCTCGACCACAACCTCGGTTACATTGGATTCGAACAACTGGAACACGGGTGAGGACGTAACGATCACGCTTTCGACGGACGATGACGCCGAGAACGATGTCGCGAGGATTACGTACACGGTTACGCAGGCGGGAGGATTGAAGGAGTACAACGGTCATTTGATCAGCAGCACGACGGTGAACATATCTGATCCCGAAACAGGGGTTGTCGAGTTCAAGGAGTCGTCGGAAACTACCTGGGCAGAAGAGCCAGATTTGGAGATGGATGACGGCGGGACGCTGGATCTGGATGTGCGTTTGTCCCATCGGCCGCGGGGCAACGTCACGGTATCGGTGAGCTTCCCAACTGGTTCGGGCCTTTCAGCGACTACGTCGCCAAGCACTTTCACCGCCAACGGGTGGTCGTCGTCGCAGATGTCGAGTTTCGAGATTTCGCACACCAAAGATGACGATTCGTACTCGGACGAGTATCAATTGGATTTTTCGGTCACGGGCTACGGAGGCGGCACGGTAGCCGACCTTGATCTCACGGTGACGGACACGGACGCGGTTGGAGCTTCGATAGAGCCCGCTTCCGCAGCGATCACGATTGAAGAGCAGGACACGGCGGGTGGAAGCTACAGGATCAAACTGTCCACTAGACCTTCTACGAACGATGGGAATCCGGGATCAGTCTCTGTGCGCGTCAGGTCTGACAACCCGGACATATTGCATGCCGAAGGGGTAACGCTTAACGAGAGCAACTGGAAAGACGGTGTGCTCGTCAGGGTCGCAGCGAACAATGATGCAGATGGTGTAGACGATACGGCGACGATGACTCATACAGCGACATCAACATCAGGCGGCGAGAACGGGGACTACCACAACGTCTCGATACCGGATGTGACCGTCACCGTGACGGACAACGATACGCCCGGTTTGGAGTTTGACAAGACCACCGAAGATATGGGCGAACACTCGGTCGAGGTGGACGAGGACGGGACGTTCAAATATCGGATCCGGTTGACCACCGAGCCGACGGACCAGGTGACGGTGACGATCGTGGACCCGACAGACAACACCGACGTTACGGCAGAGCCTTCCACGTTGACATTTACGTCAGTGAATTACAACATGTGGCAGGATGTCACGGTGTCGGCCGCGGTGGATGACGACACTTTCGACGATGCGGCGACGATCACGCATACGGTGACGCAGGCGGGGACCGATGAACCGGATGAATATGAAGGAATAGATGTGAAGGACGTGGGGGTGGAAGTGTCGGACCCTGATCGATCTAAGGCGGTGATAACTGTAGATGGTTCCGAGGTTACAACGCTGACCGTCACGGAGGAGTCGACGGCGACGTACGACGTAACGCTGTCGCACCAGCCGGCCACTGGCGACACACTCACTGTCACGCTGACGGTCACTGGATCGGGCGAGGCGATCACGTTGAACGCCACGACGTTGACGTTCGACTCGACGGATTGGGACACGACGCAGGAGGTTACGGTAACTGGCGTCGCGGACGACAACTTGGTCAACGAAACGTTCACAGTGTCTCACGCGGTGACCGGGATACGCGCTTCCGCAACAGGAACGAGCCTGAGGGTCACCCGAACGGACAATGACAGTCCCAACTTGGATCTAGGGTCGACGACGGCATTGACGGTTGCAGAAGGCGGCAGCAGCTCGTACGACATCAAGCTGACGCAACAACCGTCAGCGACGGTCATGTTGACGGTGACGGCGACCGGCAATACGGATGTCAAATTCTCCACCGATTCGTGCACGACGTTGACCACTACAGGAACTCTCAACTTCACGACGACGAACTGGGGCGACACGCAGAGCTTGACGGTCTGCGGTGCTGAGGACTACGACGCTGGAAACGACACCGCGTCGTTGACCTACAGTGCATCGGGCGGCGGTTACGCCTCGGTGAGCTATCCAGCCACTCCCGTCACCGTGACTGACGACGACACCGAGAGCATCTCGATTAGTCGGACATCGGTCGACATAACCGAAGTCGACGGAGGCGTCGGCACGGGGACTTACGAGGTCAGCCTCAGCGCAGCACCCATCGGAGGCAGCGTGACGGTGACGGTCGCCGTGGCGAACAACACCGACGTCACGACCGGGTCGCCGTCTTTGACCTTTGCCTTGAGCGACTGGGAGTCGGCGGGGACGCAGACGGTGAGCAAAGAGGTCGAGATCCGAGTCGCGGATGACGACGACGCAGTGGATGACACGGCGAGTATCACTCACACCAAGAGCGGTGTCGACTACGGGCCTTGAACTCCGATTGTGGGCGTGACCGTGAACATTACGGACACGGATGAGCAAGACGTGACGATAACTGCGGCTGATCCCTTCGCCTTCGATGAAGGCGGATCGCTGACGTACACCGTGGTGCTCGACACGGAGCCTACGGGAACCGTGACGGTTAGCGTGGACGATACCGATACGACCGACGAAATTCGAGTCGACAAGACGGCGCTAGAGTTCACGACAGGCAACTGGGATGTTCCGCAGACGGTGAGGGTCAGCGCCGACAGGGACGCCGACGCCGCGGACGATACCGGCACGATCGAACACGGCGTGACTGGCGCGGATTATGGAACCGAGAACCCGACAGTGGATTCCGTCGAAGTTACCGTGAGGGACTTGAGCGTCAAGTCAGTCACGGTGGATACGGACTCGGAGAGGGCAGGCGTTCAGACGGAGTTGACGATCGGCGAGGGGTTCTCGGGCGCTTACGAGGTAGTCCTGGGTACCGAACCAGTTGGCGGCACGGTGACGATATCGATATCTTCGGACAACACAGACGTAACGGTGGACCCAACGCCGCTGGAGTTCAATGCGGATAACTGGAATGAACCCCAAGAAGTGACGGTGTTGGCGGGGCACGATGATGCTGACACTGCGGAAGATACTGCGACATTGACACACGCGATCAGCGGTGCGGACTATGGTGGCGTAACGGCCGAAGCGGTAACGGTGACGGTGAACGACGACGACGGGCCGAGTTTCTCGACCTCGGCGGATTCGTTGACGGTGTTGGAGAGGTCGGACGAAGCCCCGACATTGAGTTCGAGCTACACAGTCGTGCTCGACACGATCCCGGTCGGCGGCGACGTGACGATCACCATCACGGTGGGAGGCAATTCAGACATCAAGCTGCAGGATCCGAATGACAACACCAATCATGTGGAAGAGTTGGCGCTAGAGTTCGCGACGACGACCTGGGACCAGCCGCAGACGGTCACGGTGCTGGCCCTGAACGACCCGGACGCGCTGGACGAGACGGGGGCGCTGAATCACGTCGCGACCGGAGCGAATTTCGCCGGAAGGGCGCCAGACGTGACGATGGCTGTGAGGATAGACGATACGACGCTCGCGGCGGTCGGCATTGATCCGACGATGTTGTCGATGACCGAGGGACGAACGGCGACGTACGGAGTGGTGCTGCAGTCGCAACCGCAGTCGAATGTCGTCATCGTGGTGAGTTCTTCGGACACCGGGGCGGTATCGACATCGCCCGGTCGCCTGACATTCACTCCGAGCACTTGGGACGAAGAGCAGAAGGTGACGTTAACCGCAGTGTCGGACTCGGACGGTGACAACGAGTCGGTGATAGTCAGTCACTCTTCATCGGGATCGAGCGATATTACGTATGCGGATCTGACGAACATAGATTCGGTGAGTGTGAATGTCGTGGAGGACGGTACGGCGCGATCCGACACGTCTTCGTTCCTGCAGAGTTCATCGTGCGACGGCGATGTGAACCTGACCTGGAATTCGCCGACGACAAACGAAGCGGCGATCGCGTCGTACCGGATCGAGTGGCGAACGGCGGATCAGCAGTACGACAGCAGTCGAAGGGTGACAGCGACGGCGGAGGCGAGCGGTTACACTCTGGGTTCGTTGAAAAATGGCGTGCAGTACACGATCCGCGTAGTCGCGTTCGACGCCGAGCAGAATGCATTGTGGTCTCGAGAGACAACTTCGACTCCGACTGCTGCATCCTGTATCGCAACGGTGAGATTCGGCAACGTATTGTGGGACAGCGCGCCGGTGATCGTGGAAGTGGAGGATGCGAAGCTTGGAACGCAGGTAAATCTGCGACACCGTAGCCTGAATCCAGGCGTTTGGAGCGAACCACAGAGCAAGCACTTGGAGGCGGGCGAAACCCAAGTCGCGTTCGACATATACGGATTGGTGCCGGGTAACGCATACGAAGTCCAGGCGTGGCTGGGAGCTAGCCAAACCCCGCCGTCAACCGACGACGAGACGGCCTCGGTGGCTCAGACTATATTCAGCACGCCGGTAGCGCCGGAAGGCGTGAGCATACGAGCCGGATTTGGAGGCGGCGGTTCGATCGCGCGCATACTCCGAATCGAGCCTTCAATCGAAACGGTGTCATTGAGCACCGGGGACGAAGTAGTGCTCTCGGTGGAGGTCTGGGGTCGTCAGGAATTGCATGACAACGATTTGGCGGACAGGCATCCTGAGGATGGAAGGCCTGAGTTCGTTTGGTCATCCGACGGCGGGGGCAATTTCCGCGAGGGTCAATTGAGATCGGATTGGAGCGACCGCGAAGCGAACGACCGTGATGTTGTTTTCATAGCTCCCATCGTTGGAGGTCGTTTCACCGTCAAGGCGAGTCTGGTCGACTCGTCGCATTGCTTGCCGGTGCAAGAAGACGAGAGTTCGGAAGAGCATCTGGCGCGGTGCACGGCGCAGATCAACGTCACGGTCAAAAACCGCTCCGCGTTTGAACCATTTAAGACGGTACCGGTCAACCCGCCGGGGACGATACCTGAGACGCTGACCGATTCGGATGGGGTCGCATACGCGGTCTTCACTCCAGTGGATGGCGGTAGCTACCAAGGGGACGGTTATTCGCTCACGGCGGGTCCCGGTGCCGTTCCCAACTACGAGATAATCGGCGTGGCGATGATGCCCGTGGGTCCGGCCACCAACGCGGGTGAGACTTGGCATCGGTATACGCTGGGCGGTTTGAAGTATTGGGTCGGCGTCGTCAACTCGGCTGGCGAGATTATTTCTGATTACTCGTTGCGCGATGTTGTAACCGCCTGCGTTCCGCTGCCCACCGAGTTAAGAGCCAACATCTCTGATGTGATACTCCTATCCACCCACGGCGAGGGAGGGTTGACGGTTTTAGGGACGAGCGTGCGGCTGACGTCAGACGGTCCAGCGGTTTGCGGGAAACTATCTTCTCTGCCGGCCACAGTAGCGGTTGGCAAATCTGGGTCACCGCCAGAGTTGCCTGACGAAGCTCTCGAAGCCGTTGAAGGGCTTCCCGATACTGGCGGTTCGCAACTCGGGGTCCACTTGCTCGTATCTCTACTGCTGATCGGAATTATCGGTGCGATCGTCGGGCGCAGGATGGTTTGCCGTCTGCGTCGATCTCTCCTGCGCAACGCGAACGAATGGGGGTAGATTTAGTTTCGTCGCTGTGCGATGTTCGATACGATTGCCGCTGACTTTGCTATCCGGTCAAATTGCGCACATGCGCTATGCCCTGATTGACAAGAAAACGCGAACATGCCGAACATCCTTGACGCGCTGAGTTGGTTGGTCACCGTTCGACCCATCGCGACGATTTTGGTGTTGCTCGCGATTACGATCGCCTTGGGTTCCGGCATATTCCGGCTCGCACCTCTGGCGCCGCCCTCCGTGTTTCTTCCCGAGGACAGCGACGTCGCAGCTGCCGTTCACAAAATCGACACTCTGTTCGGCGACTCCGAGCCCACCGTTGCCGTGACCATGCTTTTTCGGGGCGGTCCGATGACGCCGGAGGGTCTTGTGCGGATTGAGCGCGCCGTCGACGCGGTTGAGACACATGCCCTTGTCGTACCGCTGCTGGCTGGCCCGGTCGTTTCTCCGATCCTTCCGCTCGCCGAGGCTCTTGGAACCGGTGACTTCGCCTCCGTGCCGCAACATGAGATCGATGCGGCGGTCGTCGGCAACCCCGCCTTCGATCGACTGGTCGGATTCGACGATGACGGTACACAAGTCGCGTTGGCACACGCACGGTTGCGCGTCGACGTACCCGAAAGAAACGCAGAAGCCGCCGAATTCGCCATTCGCGAAATCGTGCAATCAGTCGACGACCCCGTGGTCGGGAGCAGTCTGTCCGCCGCAATCGTCTCTGAAGAGATTTCCGAAACCCTAGGCGTGCAAATGTTGCTGCTGTTGATCATCGCGCTACTGGTGATCGCGGCATTGCTAGTGTTGTTTACCCGGTCACTCTTGGACCTCGTTTTGTCTATGGTCGGGTTAGTCGTTACCGTCGTCTGGTTGGTCGGGGTTCAGGGTTGGCTCGGTCCCAACGGTGCCGGGCTGATAGGTGCGCCAAACTCACTGACCGTGATGCTGCCAATAATGCTCGTCGGCCTCGTGGTGGATTATGCCATCCAGTCTGTTGCGCTTTACCGTGAGCAGCTGAACAAGGGCCAGTTAGCACATGCAGCAGTACGCATCGGTCTGCGGTCAGCGATCATTCCACTGACCTTGGCCGCCGCAACCACGATGGTGTCTTTCTTCAGCAGCGTCTCCTCGCCTATTCCTGCCACCAGGGACCTCGGCATAGTGGCCGGCATCGGCGTGGGCTTCGGACTCGTAGTAATGCTGACTTTGTTGGCCTCGGTCAAAGCGCTGATCGATCATTGGCGCGAGTCGAGAGGCTCGTTGCGAACTCCCAGACCGATCTCCAGCGCTATTCCTGCCATCGGCCGCGCCCTCAACGTTATGTTTGGCCTGCCAGCCGTGCGGCCTGCCCCGTTTCTCGCAGCCGTCGGGATCATCACGATCGTCTTCGGGATCGCTTCGCGGGACATCGACACTGTTTTCGAAGCCAACGATTTTCTGCCCACCAGCGGCGAAGCGATTCGCGATGTCGAGACTGTCAAGACGGCATTCGGCGGCTCTGTTGAGGAGGTGAAAGTGTTGATAGAAACGGAGCTCACCGACGACCGCATCATCCGCAACATGATTGACTTCACTGAAGCCTTTTCCGACGACTTGCGCCGCCCCGATGGCGTCGTTGGCGAAATCGAGTCATCCATCGGCCTGCTCCTAGCGGACTGGATCACAGACGACCGCGATGAAAACGACAACTACGACCCGGAACTGCACGAAATGGTCTTGAACGCCGACGAATTCAGACTCGACCCGGCTCGGATTCAGTCCATTGTCGATCGGCTGGAACACATCGACCCGGAAGGCTTCGCTCAGGTGGCGGTGAGCAACCCCGCAGGTGAGGACATCCTGCTGTTCAAGTTTCACGCTCTCACGGGTGACCTGAACCGCACGCGGCGCATGGTCGACGACGTTTACGGGCTCTGGTTCGGCGACGATGAAGCGCTCACCCCAACTTCCGGCGAGGTCGTGGCCCTCGAGGTGGTCGACGCAATGACTAGCAGCCAAACTGCGTCCATCACGACCACTTTTCTCGCCGCGCTGTTAATGCTGGTCACCTTCTTCTGGATCACCAAGGGCCGCCCCGCACTTGGTCTCATCGCGGTGGCACCGATCATGCTGGTGCTAGTCTGGGTCCTGGGAACCATGGCGTTACTGGGAATCCCCTACAACGTCGTTACCGCGATGATCACGGCGCTGTCCATTGGAATAGGAGTGGACTACACGATAAACATCATTCATCGCTACGAAGAGGAGTTCGACCAGCTGCGCGAGCCGGAGGAGGCGGTTCGCCGCACTTTGGCAACCACCGGTTCTGCCCTGCTCGGTTCGGCCCTGACAACTGCACTGGGATTCGGTGTGCTGCTATTTTCGTCGTTGACGCCGTTCCAGCAGTTCGGCATAGTCACGGCGATCACAATCGCCTACGCCTCGGCGGCGGCTGTGATCGTTGTGCCGCCTTCGATGGTCCTGTGGGCCGCGTACCAGAACTACCGACTGCGAGCCGCGGTCGCCCGTGCGGAACGAGAGTTGCCGTCAGAGAAAGGGGAATGACGTGGCAACAGATAGATTACGTAGCTGGACTTGATCGATTGTCGAATTCAAGTTCAAACGCATCTCTCTCGGTTTTATCTGACGGCGGTCTGCTTGCCGCCCGTCACAACGATCTGCCCGGCTCCAAACCAAGGGCCGCGGATCGCGTTCTGTCTGTCCGGTCTGATGTAACGTTTGCGGACGCGCACCTTGTATGTCTCGCCCAGACACCAGCTCCTTCACCGTCAGGCCGTTTTCCACGGGATAGGCGTTCCCCTGGGACTGGTTGTAACGCGGAAACGGTTCGTCCGACTTCGCCCAGTTGACGCGGTATTCAGACGGTTTGGGGGCGACTTCGTCCCATGAGACGGTGAAGGTCCCTGGAGCTTCGCTGCAAAGAGAGGGTTTGAGGCTCTCGTGGTCGCCAAATGGATGTCCGCGCGACGGGATTGTAAGCCATCGCTCGGTTCGGATTTCGCGTCGGCGAAGCTGTCCTTTTATTCCGGTCCAGCCAAGAGCCGCTGTCCTGCTGGTCGCTGGGTGCGATTGCCATGCGCTGTCGACCGCCTTTCGAGCCGAGATGTTGGCGGTGCGCGGATGCTGTTGCGATTCGAGATTCAACGATCGTGCGATGTTGGTCAAAAAGCGCCTCCACCTGCGCGTTTCCGAACGTCGGATGCTCTGAAGGATTGACGAGACATCGCCGCGTATCGGGCGGAGGGACGGCAACAGCCGACGGTTTCGCCGCTGTGCTAAGATTTGATCAGAACCTTCGAAAAAAGTTCGTTTCTCTTCAGAACGCTCTTGTCCCTTGCGGAACGGGACCGAACCTACGTTGTGGTTCAAGTTTCCGCGATACGTTTCAGCTTCGATTTGAGTATGGGATGAACCTTCGCTGATAGTTGCCGTTATCGGGAATTCTATGGCATTTTCCGCGGGTAACGATCCCTTTTCCGAGACCGTTCGCCCCGTCACACTTTCGCCCCCCTCCGTAGCATCCGTCGTTCTGGTCGTTTCGGCATGGCCCGGTGCAGAATGTCGCCTTACGACCTCTGATGCCTCAGCAGCAGTCCGGTTCGGGGCCACCGTGAGTCCCGGTAGTGCGCCGACTGGGTGACCGTAGTACTGCGCGACAGCGCCTCTAGCCGCGGTCTCGTTCCGGATGTAATGGGCCGGCACCCTCGGCGACCGCCACCGTCCCGCCGTCATCAACCTCGGCAACTCGGTGCCGGCCCGCGCCAAATCCTGCGCCATCCCCACGCGAGGCGAATGGCCGCTGAATCCCTCTCCCAGCCCGGACTCTAGAGCAGCGTTTTTGATGCGCCGTGAGATCTGGTCAGCGCTGAGACCGAACATGGAGCCTCGATCAGACGCGATCGCACGCACGCGTTCGAGATCGACCATCGTCGGTCTCGAAACGAACATCACCGTGGTCTCGCCCTCGACATCGGTTTTGGACCTTCTCAATACGAGTCGTCCGGTCCCGTCTAGCTCGGTCGTAAGGTCGTCCCACCTCAGCGAGGCTGCTTCCGACACCCGCAGCATCGCGTCGCGCATCAGGGATATCATGGCTACATCGGCCGTCCCCCACTCTTGGCGCTCTGCGGGTTTTCCAACTTGCCGTTGCGTCCGACGCGTTGCCGCCCAGCTTTATCTCGGATTCGCTGAAGTCCGTTTGCCGTCAACGCTTGTGCTTGTCGCTGAATGCGCCCGGCTTTGCGAGTCGCGCTCCTGATCGCGTTTTTTACCGCGAGCGTGGCGCAAGGGTCATCGACTCTCGCCGCCCGATGCGCAAACGAGACCGCGGCCGCCCGTAACGTGGCCGGTTTGTGGCCGTGCACCTCCATGCGCTCTGCCAGATACAACGCGACGTGAACCGGGTCGGAGGGAAGCGCTCGGACGCCTTTTCGTTCCGACCAGCTCACGAACCGGCGCCACTGCGTCTCGTAGCTCCGTTTCGTGTTCTCCGAGATCTCATGACTGAGGATCGCATCCAGCGTCGCAATGTCGGACTGAGTCAAAGCGTCGCGACGGTCTGAGATCCGCAAATGTCCCTGCTTTTCAAAGCCTGGATCTACGGGGAATGCATCGTTTTCATCGCCGACGATGAGGCCTGATTCGACGCGCATGTCGATCCTATCGGCGCCGTCGGCTTGAGAACTCGCCGCGTCATGTGAATCGGAAACGTCGCCCGGAAGTAGCTGGGCTGCATCTCCATAATAGTCGACTTCATTAGCCAAGACCCCTTCCCGCGCCATCACGCCTCCCTTCATTGAAATGTCAATCAGATCATCGGATAACGGCAATTTATCTGGACTGCATCGAGGATGAGGGGCACGACAGCCCGATTCGTTCGAGGCAACGCTGAGGATGTACACGGGCGAGATGAAGACGATGATGGACGAATGCGATTCTGAGTCCGACATGTTTCAGACGTTCAACGACGTCGCGACGGCCAAGCTCACGGCGTTGGTCGACACTTCGGTCGAGACGCGCGGTGCAGGCACAAGGTCCGTGCTCACCCCCATGCAGATCGTGCGCAACAAGTACGGCACCATATTTGACGACGACGGTGGTTTCGTGCCAGACGCGGGAGACCCGAGATTCATGAGATTGTTCGCATCCATTCGTTCGGACCGTCTCGCCCAGCCGTCAAGTTCTGCGTCGCCAAGGACTGATCAGGGCACCTTCGACCGCATCCCCGAATCGGAATCCCCTGCGACCGCGGATTTGGAACGGAAGATGGCAGATCTGGCCTGCGTCGCGCTAGAATTAGATTTCGGGTTCTGGAAATCCGAGAACAATTTCGTCAGGATGCGGAACGAGAGCGCAGGTTGGCTCTGGGCGGACGCGGACGAATGCACGCTGTCGTTCGACATCAACACGCCCGCATGCTACCGTCACGACTTCGCCTACGAGAGTCTCCAGCGTTTCGTGCCATCGACCGACGACTCCAATGATCTCGACGAGGCGTGGAATCCCCGCAACAAGTATCTTGCGGACCTCGAGTTTCTCGAAGACTTGGAAGAGCACGGATGCGAGTTCGATCTGAACAGGGGCTGGTGGCTGTTCAACGACTTCATAAGTTTCGAAAACTCCTCCGTCCACCCGACCGAGTTCTCCTACCCCAGGGCTCTCGTCTGTCTCGTCTTAAACCGATTGCAGGCGGAAGGATTGGTGGCGCTCATCTACCACTGGTCGGTCAACAAATTCAACCACAAGGGATGGGTGATCACCAAGCAAGAGGTGGCTCATGCCGAAAACAACCGCGAGTTCGTGCCGTGCATACCGCCCGTGCCGAAAGACATGGTCTACTCGCACACCCAAGACGGCTCGTTCAACATCTCCGTCGAATGGGACAACGAAGAGAGTTGCGTCGACGGAGTGGAGATCGCGAGACACGAATATAAATGGAAAGTGGTCACAGGTCTTGGCGACGACGAATTCCACTCCGAAAACGACGACGGCGTATCTGGCAACACGCGTTCCGACGAATGGTCTGTGCCGGCGACGCACCGACCGTCGATGCGTTCCGTCCAACTTTCTGAAGTTCGGGTCGTTCCGCGGGACATCGAGCACGGAAACCTGTTCGGCGGCGGTGCCTATCCTGTTCCCGATTCGCTGATCGGGAAATACGACACGACGCTGTTCATCAGCAACGTCTACATCGACAGCGATGACGAGTTGGAGGTTGGCGAGAGCGCGAGCCTGATGGTGGAGTACCAAAAATCTCCAGCCGCGGGAGCGGGGGTCTACACGAGGGAATGGCAGGTGAAGACAGGTTCCACGTGGACCAAACTACCCGACGGCGTCACGGGGACCCATCACGCCTCGCCTTCGTACACCACGGAAGGGAAGCGAACGTTCAGATTCGTCTGCACGTTCTCGCCTGCGAACAGCGGCCAGCCCGGACTAGGGCCCAAGTCCTACGAGGCGACCTCCGACGAACTCGAAGTCGAATGGACGGTCGAAACGTCTGGAACCATAACGGCTGACCCCGATGAGATAACGGTGGGGGAACACACGGACATCGACGCGTCCTATACCGTTCCTACGAGCTCGACGGGAGCGGCCATCACTTACACAACGCATCTCAGCACGCGTTCCAACTGTCCTGGCAGAAGCGACGACGATGTTTCCTCCGCCAAGAACAGCGGCACGTTGTCGCAGAGCCTATGGGGATGCTCCGCGGGCGAAGCGACCGTCAAGCTGATCGAACTTCCGAGCCGAGTCGTCATCGGTACTGTCACAGTAGATGTGGAGGCAGCACCCGAGCTGACCAGTGTTCCTACAGGCACACTCACAGTCGGCGACACGTCGGTCGAGGTCGGAGATTCGATAAGCGTCAGGGCTACCTACGACGTCCACGGCACGGGATTCGGACGGATCACGTTCGACGAAGAACTCGACAACAACTCTGGATGCACCAGCCCAGGAACCCGAGACGACGAGCCGCGCTTAAGCGGCACAATACGGGACACGCTCTACGCGTGCAGCGCGGGAACCGGTTACATCTATCTCACAGATTCCCACGAGAACTCCGTGATACAGAGAGTCAGCGTCACCGTGAGCCTTCCTGCGACGCCTGTCGCGACAGGTTCGATCTCGGCGGACGACACCGAAATCGAAGTCGGCGACAGGGTCTCGGTCGTCGAAACGTACAACGTTCCTGGCGGCAGGGCGTACATCTCGTACACGGCGGGGGCGCTGAGCTCGTCGAGCAGTTGTCCGAGGTCGGAGGAAGAGGGAGAACAGAACGCGGAGCTCGTGTCCACAGGTGTCGGCGCGACCAGCACGACGCTCTACGGATGCAGGAGAGGCACGTCGACCGTGTACCTGCGCGCGTCAACGACGGGGAATCCCGAGTTGGACAGCGTGAGGGTGACGGTCTCGACGCCCAATCCTCCCAACGTCTCGAATCTCCGCTGGACGATAGGCCAGACCACGATCCACTATTCGTGGACCCTGCCGTCGGGCTACACGAGGTCGCAGGTGACGTTCGACGGTGACGCTTCGAACATCACAGGATCGTCGTACACCGCGAGAAGCCTGATTCCCGGCGCCTCGTATCGGTTCAGCGTGAGGACGTTGTCCGCGGACGGAACCGAGACGAGCGGGAGAACCTCGGTTACTCTAATGACGGATTGCGCCACAGGTGATATCTGCCGAAGCACGAGAGAATCTCTATCGTCGTTCGGCGACGGCATCTACCGGGTCGGGTCCGAAGTCCAGCCAGGAACCTACGTCATCGGGACCGAGGACGAAGGCGAAGTCTGCGAATGGGGCCGGTTGGCCAATCTTGACGGAAGCAACGGCCAGGAGATCGAAGTTGGCGGTTACGAGGCTGGTAAGACGGTGGGGATCGAAGACACTGATCATGCTTTCTTCACCTTCAACTGCGGGGCTTGGGAAAGACAGGAGGAATAGAGCGAACCAGAGATGAGCGCGCTGGATGTCTCACGTTCGGCGTGGTCTAAGTTGGTGCTGAGGTACTTAACCATGAAATCCATGATGAAGGAGTTCGAGGCGTTCTTCACGTCCAAAAGTCCAGCCGTGGCTGTGGCCTGGATCACGGGAATGATCGTCATGTGGGTCTGCGCGGACGTCGTGTTCGCCCTATACCTGGAATGGGACGAGGAGAACGACTGGCGCGTCCCCTACGCCGTGGGTCTGCCTATCGTCGCCGTTGTGTTGTCGTCGCTGATGTTCGGCGTTTTGAAGATGCGGGGGCCGAGAACGGCGATGAGACTGGCGGCATATCTCGCGGCTTTCGCGATCATCGGCACATCGTTCGCGGGCTACTACGCCCACTATGATTACAATCCTTCAGGCGCGATAGGCCCTCCAGGGTGGGTCTGTGCGGTTGTTTCGCTGGCTTTCACAGTTCCCTTTGCGATTTTCATGTGGAAGGTGCTGGTGAACGCAGGCAACACGATGCACAGGTCCACAGAATAGCCGTCGTCGTTTAATGGTCTTTTCGCCGGCCTGCTCCACGTTTCTTCCTAGGCGCGGCGTCCCGGCGTGCAATAGTATTGAGCCGTGAGATCCGAGATCGAAGCTTTCTTCCTGTCCAAAAACCCTGTCATCGCAGTCGCTTGGTTCACAGGTCTGGCGTCTGTCTGGGGCACTGCGGACATCGTCTACGCCGTTCACAGAGATCAAGGCTGGGACGGCGAATACGACTGGCTCGTCCCCTATCTCGCCGTACTGCCTGTCGGTGTCGCGCTTATGTCGGCGCTTATGTTCGGCGTTTTGAAGATGCGGGGGCCGAGAACGGCGATGAGACTGGCGGCATCCGTCGGCACCGTGGTGATTCTCGGCACGTCGCTCGCGTTCTTTTACGCCGACCATGACCACCATCCTCCCGATCCCATAGGTCCTACGGGCTGGATCTGGTCGGCTCTATCGCTGGTTTTCACGGTTCCCTTTGCGGTTCTGGTCTGGAAAGCACTGATGAACGTCGGCCAAGCGATGCACAGCTCATCGGAAAGTGAAACAGACGTTTCGAACGTTTCCTGACCAAATGTCCGCCAGCCGGGAGATCGAAATCGGCGGATACGAGGCAAAGAAGATGACGGTGATTGAAGGCTCGCACCACGTCTTCTTCACCTTCAACTGCGGTATTTGGACCACGAATCAGGAACAGTGATGCCCTGACGTTCGACGGACGCCGCGCCAGCTCTTTGCTTCCTCGTAGGCACGGCGCACATTCGTGCTAAATTTCTTAGCCATGAAATCCATGATGAAGGAATTCGAGGCATTCTCTTCGCGTCCAAAAAACCAGTTGTGGCTGTGGCCTGGATCACGGGGCTGACCGCCATGTGGGGCGCTTTCGACATCGGTTGCGTTCTCCACAGAGAGCGGGGCTGACAAGACGAATGGTGCGTTCCCTATCTAGTTGCTTTTGCGGGCATCGCTGTGCCTCTGGCTCTGCTTCTGTTCGGCGGTCTGCGGATATGGGGGATAAGAGCGGCTAAGAGATCGGCCGCGGTAGCCGTTGCCATCGTGATGCTTGGCACGTCGCTCGGAATGTGGTACGCCGACTATGATTACAACCCTTCAAGCGCGATATGCCCTCCAAGGTGGGTCTGTACGGTTGTTTCGCTGGCTTTCACGGTTCCCTTTGCGATTTTCATGTGGAAGGTGCTGGCGAACGCAGGCAACACGATGGACAGGGCCTCAGAATAGCCGTTGTCGCCTTAATAGTCTTTTCGCCGGCCTGATATGCGTTTCTTTCTAGGCGCGGCGTCCCGGCGTGCAACAGTTTTGAGCCGTGAGATCCGAGATAGAAGCTTTCTTCCTATCTAAAAACCCTGTCATCGCCGTCGCTAGGTTCACAGGTCTGGCGGCTGTCTGGGGCACTGCGGACATCGTCTACGCCGTTCACAGAGATCAAGGCTGGGACGGCGAATACGACTGGTGCGTCCCCTATTTGGCCGGACTGCCTGTCGGTGTCGCGCTTATGTCGGCGCTTATGTTCGGCGTTTTGAAGATGCGGGGGCCGAGAACGGCAGGTCTGCCTTGTCGAACATCGACATGCTGCGCGCCGTCCGGAGCCACAACCTCATCGCCTTCCGGCAGGTTTGGAAACGGTTCGAAGAAGCCGTCCCCGGCTCGATCAGGTTCGTGGCCGAGTTTCGCACGGCGATCGAAAGCGACTATCGGGCGATGGAGGGCGTGATCCTGGGAGATGCGCCGACGTTCGAATGGGTCTTGGAACAAATCGAACTAGCTGAAGCGACTATCAACGGAAGCGGCTGAACTGGCGGTGCGCGGATTCAGCGTGTCGATAGGCCATGAATTTCCGGTTTTGCGATGCACGTTGAAAGCAGCTGCCTGGAGATGGGCACGCTCGGGCTTCGGACACCCGGTTCGACTATTCCGGCGGTCGCATTTTCGATTTCCGAGGCGCTCTCCTTCGGAACATCCGCCGGGAACAAACACGCCCATAACCCTTTTTCGATCGGCATAGACTTTGCGGGTCAGCTTCCGCGCCGCGGCGGGGATGCTTGGATGGATCCGACGTTGCTGAGACTCACGGGCCAAAGGTTCGATTCCCACCCAACTCGTGCGGTTCATGCCGCAGCCATCGCGGTGCGGTCAAACCGGTTTAGCGTCCAAGACGCGCCAGACGCTCCATGAATCGCCAAAAGCCCCCGCCGTCCATAGACTCTCTGCAGGTCAGATCGCCCCGGGATCGATTGCAGTTGAAACACGCCGCCACCAGATTATTGAAATCGTTCGACCCCTCACGACTGATCGGTATATCGTGATCCACCTCCCAGTTGGCGCGGGCGCCTTGGATTCCGTAATTCACGAACGCCAGCTTCTTCCTGCAGTAGGCGAAGTATCCGTCCGTCTCGTAGTAGATGCTGTTCAGCAGGTCGTCGCTATATCTGGGCATGTCGACGCGCGATTTTACATATTGCGTTCCTGCGACGCGACATTAGCGAAGGCGACCGGGCCCGCATCACGCCTTGGACTACGCCCCATCTCGGGACCACGGGCGCCACATCGACCGCGGAGCGAGTGCGTGTCCGATTCCCGCCGGTCGTAAAGCCGGTCACATCGTACCGGAGCTACTGCGCAGAGGCAAAAACTCGGCTAGTCAAGTTATGACGATAAGTTCGTCTGTTGATTGCTCGCGCTCGTATACCATTTTTGACGCGCGAATATAACACTGGTGACGCGCCGGGGACTCGAACCCCGAACCTAGTGATTAAGAGTCACTTGCTCTGCCAATTGAGCTAGCGCGCCACCTGTGATTCTAACCCGCGATCAGGTTCGTAGCTTCAAGGTCGATTCTTGATCACGATTCAGGCTCGAAACACTTTATTTTGTTAAACACACGTTATAATCGATGCCTGATTGACGGACTTACGAGACCGTTGCAAGACACACGTCATACCGACGGCCCAGACGATCCGGGTTTCCTTCGATCACGGGGGAAATGTGCCACGCAGAGTAACTACGGCTACGACGTGGCAGAAGGACGAAGGGTGCGCGAAGTGACCACATCGCACACCACCCCTCTGGATGGACGTTCCGTCCCGTAAACGGCCGGCTTTCGCCGTAATGACGGGAGTTTTGCAAGGGTCTCACTTACAAAGGCGTGCCACGAATTCACCGATGTCTGAACACGAATACGCTGACGCGGTAGACGACACCGCCGAAATCAGTTACGGAGCGATTTTTCGTCATCTCCACGGAACGAATTCCGAGGCGATGATCGAAGGTTTCGCGGAAATGTTTAACGTGACCGGCATTGATCCTGGATCAATCGAATCTCGTGTCAGGTCTGCTGTTCTGGAACGGTTCGGTACGACGATGGAGAGCGCAGGAACTGCCGAATCGATGTGGAATGCCGTGGATGAAACGAGATCGGATAGGCGAATCGACCAAATTGTCAACGAAGCGCCTTACTCGCGAATCGCATTGCCGCCGCCACAACTGCTCGACAAACTCGATGGCGTCACGCCCGGCACCGCCAAACGTGTCAAAGATAGAGGCTCGGATCTTCGAGATGCAGCTCGCAAAACCGAAGACGACGTAATCGCAGGTCGCCAGACGATCCGATTGGTCGCTCAGGGCATTGGACTCAGCGTGTTGCTGTTTTCGCTGTTGTTGTCATTGGCCTTCGCAACCCTAGGAGAACCGCTTCTCTCTTCTGCTTCCTTGTCTATCGCCGGCATAACCTATTTGGCTAAGATTAAGACGCGGGTTTGGTCTCGCAACCGCAGGAATCATAACCTAGAGATCGCGTCGAGACTGTTGCGTCAAGCATCGCGACACCTAGTAATGCAAGAACGTTAACCGATGTCCACCAATGCCCCCTCCCAAGACGAACTTCTCAGCTGGCTTCACAAGGATCTGAACAACTGGGGCAGATGGGGAGACGACGACGAACGCGGCACCCTCAATCACCTCAGCGCCGAAACGATGAAGGATGCCATGTCCCTGGTCGAGGAACATGCGACGGTCTCTTGTGCTCGCCCGGTCGGATTTGAAGCAGCCGTCGATGTCCCGCGTCCTCCACAGCACTACATGATCGGCTCGGGTGATGTCTACAGACCCGGAGAAGGACCTGATCGTCAGGTGGCAATCGACTACTTCGGATTGGTCTTCCACGGTCACACCGTCACACACGTGGACTCGCTGGCCCACTTCTTCTGGGACGGCAAGGCCTACAACGGCAGGTCCTCGTCCGTCGTGACAGTTGCGGACGGTGCGACCGAACTCGACGTGACTGCGGCGGTAAGCGGCATTATCACCCGTGGCGTGTTGGTCGATGCGCCGATGCTTCGCGATATCCGTTACATCGAACGTGGCGATGGTGTGGGTATCGACGACATCGCCGCTGCCGAGGAGAGGTGCGGTTTCAAGGTGCGTCAAGGCGACGTCCTTCTACTGCGAACCGGACAGCTCGGTATGCGAGAAGATCTAGGTCCGGTGGATGCCTACGTTGCGGGGTCGTCGGGTCCGAAACCCGAAATCCTGCCATTCATGCACGAACGGGGCGTCGCGGTCATGGGTTCCGACACGGGCAACGATGTGCAGCCGACCGGTTACGAGCGATTCAGCAATCCGGTCCACCAAGTTGGCATCGTTGGCATGGGGCTTTGGATTCTCGACAACGCGTGGCTAGATGACCTCGCGGTAGCGTGTCAAGAACGCGGTCGATGGGAGTTCCTCATTAACATCCTGCCGCTGAGACTCCCGACCGTTACAGGTTCGCCGGTCAACCCGATAGCAGTGTTCTGATCGGCAACGCCGTCGATCAGTAGTGCGCGTTGCGGATCACATCGAAGTCGAGGTGTCGGCCGTCTGACGATCGCGTGACACCGACGAAATCGATTCGCCAATCCACGACTTTGGACCCCACTTCGGAGGCGAGGTATCCTAGCGCGGCATTTTCTATGCGGTTAAGTTTGGCGGGAGTCAACGACTCGGCTGGCGTTCCGAACTCGTTCGAGTTGCGCGCCTTGACTTCGACGAAGACCCACTCGGAGCCGATTTGGGCGATGATGTCGACTTCACCGTAGCGGGTCTTGTAGTTGCGGTCGATGATGCGGTAGCCGAGATCTCGCAGGTGGCCAACGGCGGCATCTTCGGCGTTTGAGCCCAGCCCATTGGGTAGGTTCATCTCGCCGCGTTCGGCGATGTTTGATGGGGAGGTCGTCCCCAGTGCCGCCCATGACCTATCTGCGACAACTTTGGCGACTGGTTTGAAGGTCTGTCGATGGACGGGGCTTGCGCCGAGTTTTTCTAGTGCTTCCATGTGGGCAGTTGTGCCGTAACCCTTGTGGTGGGCAAAGCCGTAGCCGGGATATTGCGCTTCGAACTGGTCGGCCATAATGCGGTCGCGGGTGACCTTGGCCATGATCGATGCGGCGGCTATCGAGAGAGATTTCGAATCGCCGCGGATTATGGACTTCGAGGGCGTTGCCGTTCCGATGTTGGTAACAGCGTCGATTAGCAGGAAGTCAACTCGCCACCGAACGCCGCGGATAGCGTCGCGCATCGCCAGCTTGGTCGCGGGGACGATACCCAGTTCGTCGATCCGCTCCGCCGGCACGACGCCGACGCCATACGAGTTAGCGGCGGTACGTATCTCCCCGAAGGCGGCCTCTCTTTGATCGGCAGTCAGTTTCTTGGAATCGTCGATGAAAGCGGCTTTTTCTTCAGGCAGGTCGTGCGGCAGCACCACGGCAGCGGCGACAACTGGTCCGGCAAGGGCGCCCCTTCCGGCTTCGTCGACACCGGCGATGACGCGATAGCCAGAATTGCGACAATCCAATTCGAACGCGAAATCCGGGCCTGTTTCCCGTTTTTTGGCCAGGGCCATGACGCGAACAGCATACGCTAAACTCGCTTGCGGTTCGATTGGGTTGGCGAACTGGCTAAGCTGCCGCGGCTAAATCGGGCGCGATTGTAGCGTCCGCCAAAGGGGATTCGAGTTCAATGAAGCCGCCACCTAGGACTTTTTCGCCTGAGTAGAAGACGATCGCTTGTCCGGGCGTGCAAGCGCGCATCGGCTTTGAGAATGTGACTTTCCCAATTTCCGGGGTCAGCATCTCGATCGAAGCCGGTTCTTCAGGACTGCGGTAACGGATCTTCGCGGTCAGCTCGTCGTCCGTCGGTGGATATCCATCGATCCAGTTCACAGCAGAAGCGAATACCTCTTGGCGTAGCAGCCCCTCCACCGAACCTACCGTAACGGTGCCTGACTTCGAGTTGATGGAGGTCACGTAGATCGGACGCTTCCTGCCGCCAAGGATCGGTAATCCCTTGCGTTGACCGATGGTGAACTGATGAATTCCGTCGTGCTCGGCAAGCACGTTGCCTTCAACATCGATGACGACGCCTTTGGTCGGCTCTTCGAGACGCTCGGCCACGAACTCGCGATACGTGCCGGTGGGAATGAAGCAGATGTCCTGCGAATCAGGCTTATCGGCGACGGGCAATCCCTCGTCCCGCGCGATGTCGCGGATCTCGTCTTTGCTGAAACCGCCGACAGGAAACCTTAGCCTGCGCAACTGGTCTTGACGGAGGTTGTAGAGCACGTAGCCTTGGTCCTTCAATACGTCGGCTCCGCGCATCAGCGAGTAGTGCCCGTTTGCGTCGCGAGCGGTCCTGGCGTAGTGCCCCGTCGCAACGATGTCAGCACCCATCAACTCGGCGCGTTCCATCAGAAAGCTGAACTTCAACCGGTCGTTGCAGGCCAGACATGGGTGCGGCGTTCTGCCTTGCCGGTACTCGCCGACAAAGTAGTCGATGACGTGCTGCTGGAATTCCTTTTCGAAGTTCATGTAGTAGTGCTGTGCGCCGATGATCCGGCAGGTGGCACGTGCGTCTTCAACGTCTTCCAAGGAACAGCAAGACTTGGACAGCTTGCCCGCACCTTCGAATGGCGCGGGGAATAGACGCATCGTTACGCCGACGACGTCGTAACCCTCACGCGCCAGCAACGCCGCGGCGACTGAGGAGTCGACCCCGCCGCTCATCGCCACAAGGGCTCGCTTTTTGCTGTTAGCCATCAGATGAATTTGGTTTCCGCAGATTTGTGGGTTTTCAATCTCGCAAACGGTTCATCGTTTGCAAGATACCGCTCCTTTCCAGAATAAAACCTAGCGCGATGCGTAACCTGCGCGGCACTCTCGGAATTGAGTGTTGGTCGATACCGATATAATCCGAAATAAGATGGCAACGACCACAAGCGATACAACCGCTATAACTACGATCGAGGAACTTGCTCGTGCCGCGCTTGAAGAGGCGTCAGCCAATCTCGGGTCCGATGTAGTTCTGCTGGACACCCGGAACGTGAGCGATTTCACCGACTACTTCGTGATTGCGAGCGGTGAGACTGAGCGTCATCTCGAGATGCTGGCAGACCGGATAGAACAGAAGATCAGGGAGTTCGGCACCAGGCGCAACCATCGAGAAGGATCTGGCGCGGGTGGTTGGCTGTTGATCGACTTCCCCGGCTTCATCGTCCATCTCTTCAACCGAGAGACGCGTGAGTTCTACGATCTCGAGGGACTCTGGTCCCAGGCTACCGAGGTAGTCCGGCTTCAGTAAACGTTCGGATCAGTCTTCGTCTGAGACGATCCAGATGTCATTCGCCCTAACGTAGTCGATCAGCTCTGCTTCGCTGAAGAACAGTCCAACTTCACGCGCAGCGTCGTCTTCGTTCGCCGAGCCATGCACGAGGTTGCGGCTGATCTCGACGCCAAAGTCACCGCGGATCGTGCCCGGCGCGGCGTCGCTGGGGCTTGTCGCGCCCATCAGTTTTCGGGTGATCGCGATCGCGTCCGGGCCTTCCAAGCACAGTGCGACGACGGGCGCTGACGTGATGTAATTCACGAGACCTTCGTAAAACGGTTTGCCTTCGTGCTCTGCGTAGTGGCGTTGAGCCAACGCATCGCTCACCTGCATCAACTTCATGCCGACGATCTTCATCCCTGTCGCTTCAAGCCGCCCCACAATCGTGCCGACCAAGGCTCGCTGCACACCGTCAGGTTTAACCAAGACCAACGTTCGCTCTAGATCCATGTTTTTGTGTCCTCGACGAGTAAATCGTCTCAAGTATTCGATGCGCCAAACTTCTATTGTGCAAAACGCACTTGGCGGCACCGTTTACATTCGCTTGGGTGCCGTGATGGTCGGCGGGCGCGAGTAGACAGGTTCGACAACGTCACCAACTCCATGTCCGCTTTCGATACGAGCCAAGGCAATTGCGAGCAAGTGGTGAGGATCGCGTACGGCACGCGTATCCGCTTCCTCTGAGGTTGATTCGACCGCCCCTTCGCCACACAGAATCGTATCTCGGTCGTCGAACCGATCATGAACCTCGGTGAACTCGCAGATGCCGAAATCGACTGGTTCGTCAAACGCAGCAACAGGACTAGCATATGACCCATATGAAACCTGACGGCGTCCGATCGGGATCAATGACACGATTCGTTTGTCGATCTCGTCTCGATGGGTGTAACTCTGGATCAGGTGGGTGGGGACACCGATGAGTGGCTTGCCTCTCGGCGCTACCAAACCTTGGCCGGTGGCAATCCCGACCCGAACCGCGCTGAAGCCGCCCGGACCTAGCGCGACGGCGACTGCATCCAGATCGCAGGCCTCGATACCAGCGGCATCGAATAAGCGCATGACCGCCGGCATCACCTCGCGTCCGTGGTTGTGACGCGACCACCAACTATGGGTAGAAACCTCGCCATCGACGCTCAGTCCGACGCTCGCGAAACTGGTGGACGTATCAATTCCCAGTATTTTCATCGTCGCTTGTTTTCCTGCAAGGCGCTCGAAATCCGGCAGAGCAATTCTTCAGATCGCGGGCCGCTCGCCGACATCGATAACTCCCGATGTTCTGCCGAGGATCCGGATGCAAATCGAATTTCGAGTCCATCTTCGGGTAGCTCGCCGTCGGCGTTTTCTGGCCATTCGACCACGAGTGCGCCGCGATCCAAGGTTTCATCCAAGGCGAGTTCGTAGACCTCCGATGCACCAGTGATGCGATATAGATCGCAATGGAAGATTCGCACCCTGCCGGGGTATTCAGCCAAGATGATGAATGTCGGACTGCGAGCGGAGACTTCGCACTCGGCGCCCAATGCGATGCCGCGTGTCAGACAGGTTTTGCCAGCACCCATCTCCCCGTGCAAAAACAACGCGTCGCCTGCTTGGATCACCGCGCCTATGGATCGCCCGATGGCTTCGGTTTGCGTCTCAGATTCGCTGATCACTTGGTATGTGTCGCTTTGGATCAACTCTTCGTTCTACCTCGCGAAATGATCCCAGCCCTTTGCATCGAATTGGATCTCATGACCCGCTTCGTCCAATACGGTGACCTTTGCGTCAATTCCTTGTCGGGGGACGATCTCGCCCACAATCCCGAAATCGGATTGTTCAGCGTCCGGTTGAGCCGCGTTGACCTGGGCAATCGTTCCTGCGTCTGCCGCGTAAACCAACTCGTAGTCTTCGCCGCCGGTTAGAGCCATCTCCGTGGCGATTTCTGGGTATGTGCGTCGCAATGCGGGTTCGACGGGTACTCGTGCCGCCTCGACGACCGCGTCAACTTCGCTGGCGACGCATATCCGCTCCAAATCCAGCAACAATCCGTCACTCACATCCATCGCGCATTTCGCACCTGCGCATACGAGCTCGGCTGCCAGGTCTACGCGCGGGCTCGGGCGGAAATGCAGTGACATCAACTTCGATGCGTCGTCGCGACTCTTGGGTTCCATTCCCTTCGATGCCTCGGTCATCGCCATCAGACCACCCGCGGAGCCGCCGAGGGGGCCCGTAACTGCGACGAGGTCACCCGGGCGCGCCGTGTCGCGTTTCAACGGTTGGGTTTCACTCGTGAGACGGCCGGTCATCGAAACGCTGATTATGATCCTGTCGGAAGAAACGGTGTCCCCTCCCACTAGCCTTCCGCCGTACCGATCTAATGCACTGATCACACCCGATAGGATTTCGTCGAGTTCGCCGACACGCGTCGTGGCGGGGATCGCCAAGGTCAAAACCGCGTGTTCTGGTTGTGCGCCCATTGCGGCGATGTCGCTCTGGTTCGACACGATGCACTTCCAACCGATGTCATGCCACGACATGGTCTCGGAAAGGAAATGGACACCATCCACCATTGCGTCGGCGGTCAAAACGATGTGGTCTGCGTCGAACCGCAACACCGCCGCGTCATCGCCTACGCCCACCTCGCCGTCGGGCACCGCACCGCCGCCGTTCACTCGTTGCTTGATGATTTCCACGAGATCCGATTCGCTGATCGGCGCATGGGCAGAACGCTCGTCGGAATGCATATCACCGATTATATTTGGGCTATTCCTTCGCTCCTAGCCGGGGAATCGGCCTCGAAATGACCTCCGTTCTACTCCTTTCTGACATCCACGGGAACCTGCCCGCGCTCGATGCCGTGCTGGAGGATGCGGACAGGCGCGGGGCGAGTTCGGAGGTCTGGGTCATGGGTGACAGCGTCGGGTATGGCGCTCAGCCAAACGAGGTCGTTGAACGCCTCCGCACGCTGCCAAACCCGACGATAGTCAAAGGCAACCACGAGGCAGCGGCTACTGGCGAGATCTCGACCGCTAACTTCAATCCGACCGCCGGGGCGGCGGCAGATTGGACAGCGCGTGAATTGGACCCAGATACCAAGGAGTTCTTGGTCGCATTGCCGTTGGTGGTGGAAAGAATCGGCACCACGATCTGTCACGGCACCCCTCGAAACCCGATTTGGGAGTACATGTTGACGTCGAGGATCGGGGAGTTGAACTTGGAGCATTTCCAGACGCTCGGATGTGTTCACGGACACACCCACATACCATCGATATTCGGACGTGACGCCTCTGGGGCGTGGCGGGTTAAGCAGGCTGCCGACGGCGACGAAGCCGTTCTCGCGAACCTTCGATGGTTCGCCAATCCGGGCAGCGTCGGACAGCCGCGAGACGGAGATCCGCGCGCGGCGTACGCCCTATTGCGTGTCGATGATGATCAAAAATCGGTTCGTATCGAGTTCCATCGCGTCGAGTACGACGTGTCTTTGGCACAGGATCTGATCCTCGATGCGGGTCTCCCGGCGGCTTTGGCTTTCAGGCTTTCGGAAGGCCATTGATGCAACTAGCGTTGCGACCTGCGCGTTTATAATTCAGCGACGAAATTCGACACCTGAAGGAGATTGATCCCGTCATGCCAGTTGTTCACATCCACATGTTCGAAGGGCGCACCGTCGAGCAGAAGTCGGCGATCGCCAAGGGCGTCACGGAGGTCTTGACGGATGCGGCCGGAGTCCCTGCCGAAGCGACCACAGTGGTGATCCATGACACGCCAAGGTCGAACTGGGCTGAGGCCGGCGTGTTGGCGTCAGAGGCGTCGTAACGGATTAACCGTGAACCCTCGACCCGCCGCCGCTAAGTTCGTCGGCGGCATATATGTAATCATCGATCCGGACCACTGTGGCGGCCGTGACATATTCACGGTAGCCGAGGCGACCGTATCCGCCGGCGCGGCCGTCATCCAACTCCGCCACAAAAACGCCTCGAAGTCGATCGTCACCTCCGAGGCACAGGCCATCGCCCAGATCTGCCGAGAAAACGAGACGGTCTTCATCGTCAACGATTACCCGGACATCGCTGCGGAAGTCGGAGCCGACGGAGTCCACGTGGGACAGGGCGATCTTTCCATCGCCGAGTGTCGAGCGATTCTGCAACACGATCAAATCGTCGGCAAATCCAACGCCTTGCTAGACGAAGCACTAGCCTCATTCAACGAAGGCGCGGATTACATCGCAGTAGGGTCGATATACGAGACCGACACAAAATCCGATACACGTCCTGCCGGCTTCGCCACGCTCCGGGCAGTATCGGAACGCGTAACCGCTCCAATCGTCGCGATCGGCGGCATTAAACCCGACAACGTCGCGGCCGTCGCCGAAGCCGGCGCAGACTGCATATGCGTAGCCACCGCGGTCACCATGGCACCGGACCCCGGCAACGCGACGCGGGAACTCGTGGCGCGCTTTGCGGCAGCAAAATCTTTAGGGTGACACGGCGCGTCTGGTTACTCGACCACCGTCGTTTACATCGCAACGGCACGCCGTTTAACGTCAATCTAATTTCGATAGCATAGAGTTACTTGGCGATTCGAGTTGACATCAACCATTGGTTCTTACGCGAGCAAAATTAGAGCGCTTCACCGCCTTCGAGGATTTGGACGTTGAGTTCTCGCCGGGCATCAACGTGTTTGTAGGGGAGAACGGGACTGGCAAGACGCATTTGATGAAGGTGTGCTACGCCGCTTGTGATGTGACCACTAGCAGGTCTACATTCGCCGAAACATTGGTCAACGCGATGTTACCGCGTCGCCGTGCGGTAGGACGAATGGTGAAGCGTCCAGGAGGTGGCAAATGCCATTTGTCCGTCTACGATCACGACCGGAGTATCAGCGCGTCATTTTCGACTCACGTGAAATTGCCGAGTTCCGTTGTGATGACTGGTGCCGAGGATTGGGAGGAACGACGGATACGGAGCGCATTCATCCCGGTGAAGGACATGCTAGCGAACGCACCGGGTTTTCGATCCCTTTACGAGACTTCGGAATTGCATTTCGAGGCAGTCTACGCCAATATTCTGACGCGGGCGTTCAGACCTCCACTTCGCGCCCCTGAAGACGCCATACGCAAAAAACTGCTTTCGAAGATCCGCAGCATAGTAGGTGGCAGGATTGTCTACGTGAACGAAGAGTTCGTTTTGAGGAATCGGTACGGCGATCTTGAGTTCACTCTGCTCGCCGAAGGGTTGCGGAAACTGGGCCTCATCTGGCTTCTGATTCAGAACGGAACACTGGGCGATAGTTCCGTTCTGTTCTGGGACGAACCTGAAACAAACCTCAACCCGAGGCTTTACCGATCCGTTATCGAAACACTTCTCATATTGCAGAGAAACGGCGTGCAGGTCTTTTTCGCAACGCATGATTACGTCATCCTCAAGGAACTCGACCTGCAGATGACTGACGACGATGAAGTAGCGTTCCACTCTCTCTTCAGGGATAAGGAGACGGGCGAGATTGACTGTCGAACGTTCAATCGCTTAGATCACGTTCACCCGAACGCCATCGTGGATACTTTTTCAGACCTTTACGATCGCGATGTCGAGAGGGCCATCAAAGGCATGTGGCAGAACTCGTGACCGTCTTTCGAGAGGATGACCTCGAAGTTTCATTTGCGGGGGCGGATCATGCCCGCAAATTCGATGATGAACGGCGCCATGGTCTCTTGTTTTCCATGAAAGCAGTGGATTTTATCGTTGAGCTTCCCGACAGTTTCCTGTTTGTCGAATTCAAGGACCCGATGCATCCAAGTGCGCTTAGGGGTGATGTCACTGAATTCGTGAGACGTTGCCAAAGCGGCCAACTTGACGGTGATTTCATCTACAAGTTTCGTGACACATTTCTGTATGAATTGGCGTCGGGTCGTGCGAACAAACCCATTTACTATCTTCTGCTCGTCACATTGGAAGGTCAAGACGCCAGCCTTCTTGGACCGCGGGCAATTGCGTTGAATCAGAAACTCCCTTCTGGAATCCCTAGCACCGCGTCCTGGCAGAAGGCGTTGGTGCAAGGTTGTCTGGTTCTAAATATCCAGACATGGCAGCAACACTTCCCTAATTTCCGGATACACCGCATTAGCGCCTGAAGCGATCATTGAATCCATCCGCAAACTGTGTCACGCGTGCAAGTTAACCAAGCTGCATTTGGGGCGACCGCCGATCGTACGCCCGGCCAATAGGTCGCTTAGAATCGGGATTTGGGCGTGTCGGCGAAATGATGACGGATGGTCGGACGTCCTTTGTCGGATTCCGTCGTGCGGCGTTAGTAAGGACGCGTAGTAAATGACCGAGTTGATTGTGTCTATAGGTGCTGGTGTGCTGGCCCTTGTGGTGGCCGCCGTTCTCTTCAGAATGGTGACCAATCGTGCTGCGGGTGGCGACGCCGTCCAAGAGATCGGAACCCTGATCCAAGAAGGCGCGATGGCTTTCTTGCGCAGGGAATACACCATTCTCGCCGCCTTCGTCGTCCTGATCTTCATCGTCTTGACGGTCTTCATCGACTTCAACGTCACGGGGAACTCGACGATCGACGATCTTGTGAGCGGCGGCAATATCTCAGCCACCGGTCCGTGGACAGCGATAGCCTATCTCGCCGGAGCGATCGGTTCCGCGCTTGCCGGGTATATCGGCATGAACATCGCGGTCCGAGGCAACACGCGCACCGCAACCGCCGCCGAGTCCGGCCTCAATCCGGCGCTCCGCGTCGCTTTCAATAGTGGCGCTGTGATGGGCCTCACAGTCGTAGGGATCGGAATCATAGGCGTTACAGCGCTCTGGCTGATCTTTGGCAACCCGAACGTGATCGCCGGTTTCGGTTTCGGCGCATCGTCGATCGCACTGTTCGCCCGCGTCGGCGGTGGCATTTACACCAAGGCGGCAGACGTCGGTGCAGACCTTGTCGGCAAGGTCGAAGCTGGACTGCCGGAAGACGACCCGCGAAACCCGGCAGTGATCGCAGACAACGTTGGCGACAACGTTGGCGACGTGGCTGGAATGGGTGCCGACCTTTTCGAGTCCTACGCAGGTTCAATCATCGCAACGATCGCACTAGCTTGGACGGTGGGCAATCTCCAAGAATTAGACGCCCCCATGGTCGTTTTGCCGATTATGCTGGCGGGAATCGGTATCGTCTCGTCAATTGTCGGAACCGCCATCGTGCGAACCAAGGACGATGCGACGATGGGCAGTCTGCTCTGGAGCCTGCGCTATGGCATCTTCGGCGCTGGCGCTCTCGCGCTGATCGGTAGCGGCATCTACATCGCGGTCACTGATTCGCTCGGATTCGAACTGTTCTGGGTGATTCTGATCGGACTTGTGGTCGGACAGGTGATCGGCACGGCAACCGAGTACTTCACGTCTTACGAATTCGCCCCTGTCAAGTGGATCGCGCAACAATCGCAGACCGGTCATCCATCAACCATCATCGCTGGTGTGGCGATTGGGCTCTATAGCACCGTCATCCCGACGATCGCCATCGCCGCCGGAATCTGGCTCGCATTCGAACTTGCTGGCCTTTACGGCATCGGGCTCGCGGCAGTCGGTATGCTCTCCACTCTCGGCATCACATTGGCAACCGACGCGTACGGTCCTGTCGCCGACAACGCGGGCGGTATCGCGGAACAGGCCGGATTGGACCCGCAAGTCAGGGAGCGAACCGATGCCCTTGACGCTCTCGGCAACACTACAGCCGCGACCGGGAAAGGATTCGCAATCGGGTCGGCGGTGCTGACCGCGATGGCGCTGATGGCGGCTTACGGGCAGATCTTGCCGCAGGCAGACCGAGAGTTCGACCTGTTGCAACCGACAGTGTTGATCGGTGCGCTCATCGGCGCTTTACTGCCATTCCTGTTTGCGGGGCTGACGATGCAAGCAGTCGGGATCGCTGCTGGTCACATGATCGAAGAGGTGCGAAGACAGTTCCGTGAAATACCGGGCCTTCGCGAGGGTCGACCCGGAGTTCGCCCGGACGCGGCACGAGCCGTCGATATCAGCACTCGAGGTTCGCTGAAAGCCATGATATTGCCGGGCGTCATCGCCATTGCGGCGCCGATAGTAGTCGGTTTCTTCATTGGGCCAGAAGCACTGGGCGGGATGCTGGCCGGTTCCATCATCGCAGGTTTCTTGCTGGCCATCTTCATGGCAAATGCAGGTGGAGCATGGGACAACGCCAAGAAATACATCGAACTCGGCAATTTCGGCGGGAAGGGCTCAGACCCTCACGCCGCTGCCGTGACCGGCGACACCGTAGGCGATCCCTTCAAAGACACCTCGGGACCCGCAATCAACATCCTGTTGAAGTTGATGGCGATCGTGTCCCTGATATTCGGCCCGCTCTTCATCTAGTCGAGCGCGACGCCGTCCAAAGCCGCGACCAATCAGCTAGGGGACAGAAATTTGATCGAACGGCGGGCATGTGTCCGCCGTTCGTGATTCTTAGGCGGTGAGTTCCGTGGTGGTGACCGACTTTGCGCCGCTGTTGAGCATCGAATCGAGTGCGCGCTGGTCATCATCTGGGTTGGCGTTGACTGCCGAAATCGCATCCGTGATCACGAACGCGTTGTAACCCTTCTGCAACGCGTCGTAGACCGTGTGTTGAACCGCGTACTCGGTCGACAACCCGCCGACGAAGATGCGTTTAACATCGAGCCGTTTTAGATGCGCGTCAAGGCTCGTGCCATCGAACCCCGAATAGGCATCGGTTTGCGCTTCCTGCCCTTTGCGAATAATGCTGCTACCCACAGGTAATTTCAGGTCTCGGTGAAAACCTGCGCCTTCTGTTCCACGAACGCAATGCGATGGCCAGATGCCGCCATTCTCCGCGAAACTTTTGTGCGATGTCGGGTGCCAATCCTGGGTCGCGAAGACTCTAGCGTCCTTCGACCTGAAATTAAGCGCCAAATCAGACATCTTTCGGGCAACAGCGTCGCCGTCCTCAACTGCCGCCGTGCCGCCGGGGCAGAAATCGTTCTGCACGTCCACCACTATGAGGGCGTCGTTTGGGCCGATGTTCAATCTAGTCTCCGTGTCTTTCCAAGATTCGTTGTCGATGCGCCAGTCCGGATCCCGATGCTTCGAAATCTGTGTTTCAGATCAAGCGCGCGTATTTCGCATCTACATGATCTTAATGCATCAGAGTTTCGCAAATTCGTATTCACGATATTCCAGATCCGAGCGTCTGTTTGCGACGATAGGTCCAACAAAGTAAAGATCATCCACAAAATTCGCGGTTACAGGTGCCAAAATTGGCTTACACGCGTTATTATTCCTTGCTAACGATGCTTCTCGCTTCCGCTTTGGTTTAACTTTTCCGTCGACTTATGCCTGAACAACAGCCTCCACATTACAGAAGCGCGGATCATTCATCCTCCAACTTCGGGGTCCGGCATGTGGCCATCTGGTTGTTGACTGCAACCGCTGGGATCGTCGCGATAACTGGCGCATACTTCTGGGGCGCCAGCAATGCCAGTGTCACCGAAGTCGAAATACTCATCCCAACACCCGCGCCGGCGGTAGTTCAGATCGTCGGTGCCGTACGATCCCCTGGCGTTTATGAGTTGAAGAGCGACAATCGCGTGCTAGACGCGATCGAAGCCGCCGGAGGGATGACGGAATCCGCGGCAATCGAAAGTGTCAACCTCGCCGCCACGGTCAAAGACGGATCGCGCATCGTCGTCCCGGAGATAACGCCGACGGCTTCTGATACGTCAAGCACAACTTCTGCCACCGAAGGGCCCATCGAGAACAGCCCATCCCAAATGGCGTCGGAAGAAAGGTCGTTACCTCAACCGCCCCAGTACCCACTAGACCTCAACACAGCATCCATTGAACAGCTGAAATCGTTGCCAGGAATCGGAGACACGCGAGCCAATCAGATCGTCGCTTTCAGAACATCGGTCGGAGGATTGTCAACCCTCGAGCAGTTGCTTGAAATCAGCGGTATCGGAACACAGACGTTGGAAGCAATTCGACCCCTCGTGGTCATCCGATGAGGATCGTTTGGACATCCACGGCTTTTGCCGTCGGAGTCGCGTCTGCCATAGCCTTTGGCTTCGCGCCCGGTCAAAACATCCCTGTTGTTGTGTTCTGGCTATTGTTGACGGCTACCGCTCTATCGGCCGTTGCTTTGGTACTGGGTCGCCGGAGGGCAGCGTATGCGTTGCTATGCCTCGTGTTCCTGCTCGGTTGTTGGCGAGGCGGGGATGTAGCTATCGACAACGCGCGTTTTGCTGGTCAATCCGATTCGCTGTATACCGTTCGTCAACCTACCCAAGACCAAATGAATCGACCTTTGGATCGAGCCAGATTGTTGGTAGTGGATCGCTTAATGGAGTCGCTCACCGAAACGGAATCTGGATTGCCTGTGGCGTTGCTGACTGGTGATCGTTCGCTGCTGAGGGCTAGCACCACGAATGATTTCAGAGCCGCCGGCGTAGCTCATCTGCTCGCTATCAGCGGGTTGCACGTATCTCTCGTCGGCGGATTCGCGATGGCGTTGCTGGCGCTGATTTTCGGCAGGAGGCGCGCCGTTTACTTGCTTGTTCCGGTTTGCCTAGTGTTGCTCTACGCTGCCCTTGCCGGATTCGCCCCTCCAGTAACTCGTGCCGCGATCATGTTCTGCGTTTTCGTTCTAGGGCGGTTATTGGGACGCGGATCGCATACCTTGGCCGCGTTGGCTCTTGCGGCGATGGTGATGATCGCTTGGGAACCGGCGCTCGTAACTTCGCTATCGTTCCAACTGAGTTTCGCCGCCATGCTTGGAATCTCATTCGTCGCCCCGGTTCTCGACGAATTCGTGGAGGTAGCTCGAGTCGATCGGGCGCAGGGCTTGCCTTCCGAGGCGATGTCACGCTTAAAACGTTTCGTCGTTGGATCGTTGATCGTCTCGATCGCAGCTAGCGTTGCTACGTTTCCATTGGTGGCTTGGCACTTTCAGGCAGTTCCGTTATGGGGGCCGATAGCGACTCTCGTAGCGACGCCCGCAATGCCGGTTCTCATCTTCTCCACAGCGGTTCTCGCGGTTGTTGGACCTTTACCGGTGATTTCGGTAATCGCATCGATCCCAGTCCAAGCCGCAACGCGATATCTCGAAGCGAGCGCCGATCTCTTCTCCAACCTGCCACCCGGTCCGATTACGTTCGATGGGTGGTCAGCTTTGATGCTTGCAAGTATTTACGTCGCGATCGCCGCGGCGATAGTCGGTTGGCCGTACGTCAAGGGCGTGGGCTCCAGACTCGTTCAATCTCGCTCCTTCACGAGTTTAGGGCAGGCATTCAACCAATCTCATATGCAGGTAATGGCGGTCGCAGCTTCCGTTGTGCTGCTTGTTGGCGGCTTCGGAATGTGGGCTACTTGGATCATGAAGGAAGAGACCGAGCCGCGGCTCACGGTAACGTTTTTGCAGACCAGCTATGGAGAGTCAATCTTCGTCCGCACTCCGAACGACAACCGAATGCTGATCGATGGAGGAGGAGATGAAAGGGAGGTCACTGATACGTTAGGCTCGCTGTTGCTCCCTTGGGACCGGGAGATCGACATTGTGATGCTCACACATCCTGATACGGATCACGTTGGTGGACTGCCGGCCGTATTGAGCGAATTCAACGTCGAAACTGTCATTCATACCGGGTTGCAAGCTTCAAGCGGTGCCTTTGAAAATTGGTCGACCGCGATTGAAGATCACGACAACGTCGTCGTCGTTAAGCCCGGTATGACCATCGGACTCGACCACGATGTTTTCTTGGAGATCGTCTCCGCGGGGTGTTTGGATGGTTCAACGACGTGCGCCGATGCGAACGAGGCGTCGATTGTGGCGAGGCTCATCCACGGCGATGTTTCGTTTCTCTTGACGGGTGACATCGAACGCACCGCCGAAAATCGACTCGCAATTTCGGTCGCCAATTTGCGTTCAACCGTATTCAAAGCGCCTCATCATGGGAGCGCTACATCATCGACTTCGAACTTCATTGAAGCGGTTGATCCAGCAGTCGCCATCGTGGCAGCTGGCACCGAGAATCGATACGGGCACCCTGATGAAGACGTGTTAACCCGGTTAAACCGGGTCGTCGGCGAAGATCGCGTCTTTCGAACCGACCAATTGGGGACGGTCGTCTTTGAAACTGACGGCAAACGCCTGTGGATAGTGCGCCGGGACTAGCGGCGATTGTCTTCCGCGTACTGCGCGATCACCCGATCCGTGTCCTGCGCCGGGACCGCCTCGTAATGGTCAACCACTACGCTAAACGAACCCCGTGCCTGTGTTAACGATCGGAGATCGGCCGCGTATCGTTGCATCGTCGATGTCGGGGCTTCCGCTTTGACCACCGTGAAGCCGTTGCCCAACGGCTCCATGCCGCTAATCCGGGCCCTTTTGCGATTCAGATCACCCATCACGTCGCCAGCGGTCTCGTCTGGCACTACAACGTCAACTTTCAACACCGGTTCGAGCAGTTGAGGTCGAGCATCTCGCATCGCTTGTCGGAAACCCATGCTGCCTGCGATCTCGAACGCCACGCCCGATGAGTCGACCGAGTGCGAACTTCCGTCATACAACTCAACATCGATCCCGACTACCGGGAACCCGGCCAACACCCCCTGCGATGCCGCGTTTCGGACTCCCTTTTCGACCGACGGGATGTATTCCCTCGGAACGTTGCCGCCTACCACCGAACTCGAGAAAGTGATTCCCGCATCGGAACCCGCCGGTGCCACGCGCATCAATACATGGCCGTACTGACCGCTACCGCCAGATTGCTTCTTGTGCTTGTAGTCAACATCAGCATTCGCCACGATCGTCTCACGATACGCTATCTTCGGCAGCGAGGTCGTTAGCGAGACCTCGAACTTCCTCGCAATTCGCTGTATCGCCATCTCTACGTGGATATCCCCGAGCCCGTGCAACACCAATTCGCTAGTCTCGGCGTTTCGTTCCAAACTGAGCGTCGGATCTTCTTCCGTGATCCGCGTGAGCGACGAAGCCATCTTGTCTAGATCCGACTGCGATTCGGGACTGATCGCAAGTGCGAAGATCGGCGCCGGCAAATCCGCTCCGGGCAGTTCCACCATTTGATCCCGATTACAAAGCGTGTCGTAAGTCGACGCCTCCTGCAACTTGGTCACCGCAGCGATATCGCCTCGCACCGCCTCATCCACAACCGTTAGTTCTTTGCCTGCCGGCGAGTAGACCTGCGCGATGCGTTCACTATCTCCTTTTGAACCCGTCACCAATTGTGAATTCGGCAACAACGGCGAACCGTAAACCCTCAGGTACGAAACCTTGCCGACGAATGGGTCCGCAGAGGTCTTGAAAATCAAGTTCGCTGGCGTATCTTCAGTCACACCCTCGGGCAATTCATCGTCAGGAGCCGGGAACAGATCGATGATCGCGTCCATCAGTTGTTCGACGCCGATCTCCTTATCCGCCGCCGTTGCGAAAATAGGCACTACCGAACCCGCTTGGATCGCAGATTTCAACCCTTCACGCAAGTCTTCCGCCGAAACATCCTCACCCTCTAGGTACATCATCATCAAGTCATCGTCCGACTCGGCGATCGACTCGACCATCTCCTCCGGCATGTCAGCGACATCACCTTCAAGAAGGTCCCTAACGCCAGTCAAGCCCTCACCGCTGCCCTCGGGCGCCTGCACCGGCACGCAGTTTCGGCCCCAGGCAGCCTGGATGATGGCTACTACCTCATCGAAATCCGTTTCTGGCCGATCAAGTTTGTTGACTACGATTACGCGTGGCAAACCTGCCTCTTCTGCCGCCGCCCAAGCCTGAATAGATCCCACCTCAATGCCCGATGGCGCGGAAATCAACATCACCGCCGCGTCCGCAACACGCATGGCGGACAACATGTCACCTCGGAAGTCGGGGTAACCGGGGGTATCGAGAACGTTGATTTTGTGGTCTTTCCAAGAACACGGAAGAAGCGCCATCTGCACGCTCGATCCCCTCTCCTGCTCCTCAGGCTCGTAATCGGAAAGACTCGTCTGATCGTCGACCCGTCCTCGGCGATTGACGACGCCAGTCTTGTAGTACATGGCATCTGCGAGCGTCGTCTTACCTGCCCCGCTGTGCGCAGCCAAAACGATGTTTCTGATCCGAGACGATGCCAATGCCGCCATGTATCTTTGCTCCTATCCTTCCGAATTCCTTCGGAAGTTCGATTCCGAGTTTTCGTCTGCCAACGCTGCGCCGCGCCTACTGCACGAATTCATTACAGCCCGACACTACCCGGCTCGTGAACACCCGTCAGCAATTTATGGGCAATCATAAACCAGATGGCAAATCTCACGCCAACAGGCCCTACCCTGATCGATGCGAGAGTAGTTTTCGCTGATCACAGGGCGAAAAACGGTTGTTAATCGCCAACGCCGTTCTTGAATTTTTGCAACGTCATTACCAGCGCCGCACTAGCCGGCATCGGGACACCAGCAGATCGACCCAACTTGACCGCTGCTCCGAGGATGTCATCCAATTCCAACATGCCACCGCGGTTGAAATCCGATTGAAGCGATGACTGAAACTCGTCGGCTTCAGCGATCGCATCCGACATCTTGGCATCTACCACGCGGCTCGGGAACCTTATGCCCTGAGCCTTGCCGCTTGCCACGATCTCTTCCATAACGGTCCGGATCGTATTTTCACCCTCATCCATCGCCAAAACTTCCGGCAACGACGCGCGCGCCGCAGTCACGATCGTTCCCAGCGCGCCGATCGCCACCATCTTCGACCACAACGAAGCGCGAATATCGGAGCTTACTTCGACTTGGATACCCTCCACCGACAACGCGTCTCGCACCAAACCCACCCGCTCGGAAACCGATCCGTCGCGCTCGCCAAACTCGATCCGCGCCGAACTACCCGATTGAATGATGCGTCCCGGCGACGCGATCGACGTCTCGATGTACGTCGCGCCTTCCAGAACCCGATCCCAACCGAACCGCGCCGCGAGGGACTCCCCTCCGGTGATGCCGTTCTGGACCGTCACAATCACGGTTTCGTCACCGACCAACGGATCCATCGTCGGTATCGCATCCGCGTTGGAGTATAGCTTCACGCAGTGAAGAATCAGGTCTGCGCATCCCGCCTCCTCAGGCGTAAGCGCGACACGAGGATTAACCACGTAATCACCCCAATGAGACGACACATGCAAACCTCTCTCACGCATCGCCTCACCATGTTCACCGCGCGCGATGAGCACCACGTCGGCTCCGCTATTCGCCAGCGCACCCCCGTAATACGCACCAACCGCGCCAGCCCCCATGACGGCTATCTTCATGTGACTCATCCTTTCCTAGTCAAACTATCGCCAACGCATCGCGATGCCACGATTATGCCAAAATTGAATACCGCAACCTCCGACGCGTCCCTGAAAATGCGTCGAACTCGTATCCGCAATCGCGCACACCACCGAATATGAACACAAATAACACACGTTTTGACGGTCGCACGTTTGATGAATGCCGACCGATCACGATTGAACCGGGTTTCATGCCCAATGCCGAAGGGTCAGCTCTCGTGAGGCTAGGCGATACGCACGTCATCTGCACAGCGACGGTGTCAACTGATGTTCCTAGGTGGATGCGCGGGCGTGGCACTGGTTGGGTCACGGCTGAATACGGGATGTTGCCTCGCTCCACAGGCGATCGCGTAGACCGAAGACGCGCGTCGACTAGCGGCCGCAGTCGCGAAATCGAACGTCTCATCGGCAGATCGCTTCGTGCGATCACCGATATGGCGGCTCTAGGCGAACGTTCCATCACCATCGACTGCGACGTCCTACGAGCAGACGGTGGCACGCGTACCGCAGCCATCACTGGCGGCTACGTCGCTCTAGCCCAAGCGTTGGCCGAGGTCCAATCCGAAACCGATCCCCAAATCCTCAGCGACAGCGTCGCCGCGATTTCCGTCGGAATCGTAGACGGTGAATGTGTACTCGACCTTCCTTACCAAGAGGATTCGCGGGCAGACGTCGACATGAACATCGTCATGACCGGATCCGGTGACTACGTTGAAGTTCAAGGCACGGCTGAAGCTGCACCATTCACATTCGACCAGCTGACACACATGCTTGATCTCGGTCGAATCGGATGCAGCAAGATGGCTAGGGCCCAACTCCGAGCGCTTGATTGAGCATCGGTCGCGCCACAGTAAATCCGTGCCACCGATGTCCGATCGATCTACAGACCCCGTAATGCGGTTCTGCCCGTACTGCGGCAGAACGGTGCAACCGACTTACAACTACTGCGCATATTGCGGACAAAGTCTAGTTTCCGTCACTCAACGCAAACCCCACACGGAAGCAGACGCCGATCCGACGCTCATTTCTCCTGACAGGCGTTCGCTCACTACAAGCTCCAGTCGAAATACGCGGATCGATACTCTTGCATCGTTAACCCGCAAAATCGTCTCGAAAGTCTCTTCTTTTTTCGATCGACCGCTCACCTGGCCTCCCAGCATCGAAACGCCTAGTTTTTTGACCCGCGACGTCAACGTCAAACTGCGGTCGCGTGAAATGAGTTTCAGCATCGCCTTGGCATTGGAAGTGTCCATCGTAGTGGCCCTGACGACACTCGCGGCATGGATGCGCATCGAAGGATTGGCAGCCCCGTCGCCCGGTATCAATATCGACGAAAGCACGTACGCCGCCGAAATCCATCGCATCGTCTCAGGTGAATGGATAGGCAAGTTTTCCGGCGCCAGCCTAGGCGTGCCGACGCTGCAGTTCTATGTCACCGCACCCCTTTTCATGTTGTTCGAATCCGAACTCTTTGCAATACGTATCGTCAGCGCCGTTGCGGGCACATTCGTAATCCCAATTGCGCACTTGTTTATGCGTCGTTTCTTCCCTTTCACCGTGGTGATAGTCACAACCGCGTTGACCGCATTCTCCGTCTATTTTATGCTCGAAAGCCGTATCGGATGGCCACTGATGTTGGCGGTGTTAGAGCTCTTCACCGGGTTGACACTCCTAGTTTTCAGCGTGCAACACCGCAATCCACGGCTTGCACTGATCGGAGGGGTAATTCTCGGCGCGGGCATGTACACACACCAAGTCTTTTTGCCTTTCTGGGCTGCTTCGATCAGCCTAGCAATCCTCGCAGCATTGTTACATCCCGCGCTGAAACACCGTCGCGAACTCTACATTTTCGCAGCGGCTTGTTTGATCACGGGCGTCAATATGGCGTGGTTCCTGCTCTTCGAATTCGATTTCGTATCGGATCTGGAAAACCATTACGGCGTACCGGCTTCGATCGATCCGGTTCGATACGCGCGACGCGCGGTCGAAGTCTTTATGTTCTTCCGATCACCGATCAGCGCAGATTTCACGGACGCGGCACCATCTGCACCGATATTCACCGGCATTTTCCAAATCCTCTTCCTTATTGGGACCGTGACCGCGATTTTGAGGATCAAAGATTACCGGTATCAGATGCTGGTGATCGGTTTGTTGGTCGCCATGGTGCCTGCCATCGTAGTACCTGGTTCGGAGGCACGGAGGTTCATGGTTGGGATGTTCTTCATGTCGGCGTTCGTTGGATTGGGCTTCACCGTGGTGATGCAAGTCGTATCAGCAAACATCGGCATCATTACCGGATTATCGAATTCCAAACTCATCGATCTGATCCGGCGATCCGTCTACGTCGTCGCGCTGGCAGTATTGGTTCTCGTTGCCGCATACTCTGGATACAACCGGCTCGACGAATGGAAATCCAAAGACGCAAGATGGGTATTCAACTACGATCTGGCTCACCTCTCCAATTTCATCAAGGACTTCGACGACAGCCACACCGTCCATCTCTACTCCGACCGTAGTCGCGTGCCAAACACGATAATCGACTGGGTTGCTCCGCATCTGAATATTGTGGACGGCGCCGAGGAGGACGTCGACGGCAAACGTATCCTAGCCCTGCCAGATTCGCTGAATGGACCCATCGTTGTGGCCATGTTGGAGAGTTACGTCTCGTACGGGCCCGAGTTGCGAGAAAAATATCCGCAAGCAGAATTCGTACAGTTTGTGGACGAATTCGACCGTCAATTATGGAGTGTGATCGTAATCCGCAAATCATGAGCGTCTACTGCCCAGATTGCGATTACTCGACCGATGAACCGCATCGATTCTGTCCGAGTTGCGGTGCTACGCTCGTTGCCGTCATTCGCTGCCGATCATGCCAAACCGAACTTGCGACGAGTCATCGCTTTTGCTTTGCATGCGGCACGCCTAGAGATATCGATACTCATGATGCGCCCGATTCACCGATTGAACGCCGTTCGCAGCCAGACCGACCATTCGATGCCACAGGTACCGATGAAAATCCACGACCCGGATTTGGCAAGTGGTTCTCACCTTCAACTCTCACCGAACGTGCTTCTCTTGGTTCGGTGTCCGCGGCGAAAGGTTTCGCCGCCCGATTAATTCTCGAAGCCCAGAAAAAGACCTCGCTCTCGGAATCCGACGAGTTCGACCGGTTATCCGCACGGTCACGCGTCGCTATAGAAATCATCACTGTTTCCGCCCTCACACTACTCGCTCTCGCTCTGCGGATTTACGACTTAGACGTCCTGCCGCTAGGCTTTGAACCCAACGAGTCCGGGCTGTCGGTAGATGCCCTGCGGGTGTTGGACGACTGGTGGATCGGTACATGGACTCCAGTGCACGGCGGTCAACCCACTGGGTTCACGTACTGGACGGCTCTGTTTTTAGCGATCGGTGAACCGAGCATCTACTGGGCCCGCCTGGCTTCAGTCATCCCAGGCGTTGCGACGATACCCGTCGCATACATCCTATTGAGGCGAGTTTTCCCGTATCGCGTCGCGGCCCTAGCAACAGCTATGCTAGCGGTCTCAATCTGGTTCATTATTCCTAGCCGTATGGGCGTGCAGATGATGTTGACCGTTTTCTTGGGATTGTCCTCAATGTTGGTGGCACATGTTACGTTGCAGACGCGCCAGATCGCATGGGGATTGGTTGGCGGTATTGTGCTCGGACTCGGCCTCTACTCCTTCAAGGCGTTCCTTCCCTTTTTCGTCGGGATTTGGGGAATGGTCGCGTTGCTGATGCTGCTTTCGTCCAAACACAGGAACGCCGCTAGCGCATTGTTCCTAGTTTCGTCGGCGATCGTAACCGCCCCGTTGCTGAACGTCTACCTTTTTACCGATTTCATCAGCGATGAACTCACGAAAGATTATTACGGAAACGTTGATTTTTGGAATCTCCAGCGCTATCCGGCGCGGGTTCTGGAATTGTTGCTGTTCGTTAGCCGTCCGATGGGATCTGGGACTTGGGACGGCACGGGCGGGGATCCGATCTTACACACCGCCGTCATTCAAGCCGTTTTTTGGATCGGATTGGCGGTCGTTTTGTTGAACATCCGTCGGCGCGAATACCAATTGCTACTTCTGGGGTGGTTCGTGGCCGCCTTAGCGGCGATCGTGATCGACGGCGCCGAAAGCCGGAGATATCTCTTCGCGATTTTCTTCGTCATTACCACGGTCGCTATCGGGTTCAACGTGTTTGCGCAACTCGCCGTCCAGTACTCGCCTTGGGTGCTGCGCAAGACACTCCCGTCCCATCGCAACCTTCGGCATTTCGGTTTCGCCGTTGGCGCCGTATTGGTTGTCGGATTCTGTACCCATGTTTTCCTGACTGAGCGGCATGAATTCCAAAAGTGGAGCGTTGGACCAGTTCTCTGGTACTTTGAAAGCGAACTCTTCGATGCGCTGAAACTCGTCGACAATTCCGGTGATCGGTTACGTGTCGTGTCACTCAACGGAAGAACGCGAATAACCGACGAGCGTGTCGAATTTTTATATCCAGGTCTCGAGACGATCGAAGCGGCCGTTGAACATGGCGGCCCAGGTGCCATAAGTGCCGACATGGTGCAAGGAAACACGGCTATCATCATGTTCGGCGATTACATGAAAATGATCGACGAATTGGAAGCGATGTTTCCTGGGCACGTCAAGGTCGAACGATACAGCGATGAACTCGGCGCGCCAGATCGAACCCTCGTGTACATCGCATATCTGATCCGGGATTCTTAACATTGACGCCATGACCGGAACCGCGCACCACCCCATCTACATCTCAGTAATCGGCGGCGACCGTGATCACACAACCGAAGAAGGTCTTGCCATCGCAGAAGAGGTCGGACTACGCATCGCAGAAGCCGACTGCATCCTAGTTAACGGCGGCATGGGTGGAACCATGGAACGCGCTGCCAAAGGTGCCAAATCCGCTGGCGGTACAACCATCGGAATCCTATCCTCCACCGATCGCAACGCCGCCAACCCATTCATCGACTACGCCATTCCGACACCTCTCGGATTCGTCCGAAACGTTCTCGTAGCCAACGCCAGCGATGCTGTGATCGTTCTCCCTGGCAAGTGGGGCACATCGAACGAATTGAGCTTCGCGATGATCGCTGGGGTGCCGGTTGTGGCGATTGAAGGATGGGAATCCCAACTCCGCGACGACGGCGGCAAATCGAAATTCTCCGAAGTCCCGTACGCCCGTGATGCCGCCGAAGCGGTGAAGATGGCAATCGAATTTGCGCGACGGAGGCTCGGCTAAACATTCGTCCAAGCCGTCAACGCTTTCTTCGCGTTAACAGATTCGCGCGTTCCTATTGCACACTTGTTGGAATGAGCAAAATCAAATCTGTACACGGCAAAGAGATTCTCGACTCGCGCGGCAATCCGACTGTCTACGCCGAGGTGTTGTTGGAAGATGGGACGCTCAACGGCGCGTCAGTCCCTTCAGGTGCCAGCACAGGTGAGAACGAAGCTTGGGAACTACGCGACCGAGACCCCAAGCGATTCAACGGCATGGGCGTCCTCGGGGCCATCGCCAACATCAACGGGCCGCTGAACCAAGCGGTGGCCGGCATTGATGCGAATAACCAGCGCGCCGTCGACGAGGCGATGATCAATGCCGACGGCACCGGCAACAAATCTCGGTACGGCGCCAACGCGCTGTTGGCCATCTCGATGGCTGTGCTCCGCGCATCTTGCCGTAGCCAAGGCGAGTGGCTATACGACCTCGTAGCCGAACACATCGGAAACGATGACAGGTACATCCTGCCGGTTCCACAATTGAACATCTTCAACGGCGGAGCGCACGCCGCCGGTTCGACCGAGTTCCAAGAGTTCATGGTCATGCCAGCCGGTGTCGAATCGCTCTCCGAAGCGTTGCGGGCCGGTTCCGAGATATATCAAGCGCTCGGAAAGCTCCTACAATCCGAGGGACTATCGACATCCGTCGGATTCGAAGGCGGATTCGCACCTGTCGGGCTCACCAATAGGCAAGCCTTGGGCTACGTGACTCACGCCATCGAGGCGGCTGGATACATGCCGGGTGAGGAGATCTTCATCGCACTCGATCCTGCGGCGAGCGAGTTCTATGTCCCAGAGGTCCGGCGCTACAGCATGAAGCGAGAAGGTCTTCGTTTGACAGCCGAGATGATGGCCGAAGAGTACGACTCGTTCTGCGCCGAGTACCCGATATGCAGCATCGAAGACGGCCTCGCCGAGAACGACTGGCATGGCTGGCAGGTGCTGACCGAGACCATCGGCGACCGCGTTCAACTCGTCGGTGACGACCTCTTCGTGACACAGACTGCGTTTCTGGAACGGGGCATCAACGAGAAAGCAGGGAACGCCATCTTGATCAAACCAAACCAAGTCGGCACCGTAACCGAAACGCTCGACACCATCCGTCGGGCGCGCAAAGCCGATTTTGGCGTTGTCGTTAGCCATCGCTCCGGCGAAACTGAGGACACCACGATCGCCGACATCGCGGTGGGATCAGGATGCGGACAGATCAAGGCCGGCGCTCCCGCACGAAGCGAACGTGTAGCCAAATACAACCGCCTGCTGCGCATCGAGGATTGGGCGGCAGACAAAGGCCGATACGCCGGTATGAGCGTAATCAAGACTTAAGGAACGCGAACACCCTGAGCGGTGTAATCTGCAAATAGCCCAAATAGCCAAATCTCTAACCCCATCTTCTTGACCTAATCCAGCAACCGAAAGAGGGCCCAGGACCAACAGCATGAGTAGAACCAAGATCGGCATCAATGGCTTTGGAAGGATCGGACGACAGGTCTTTCGCACCATCAGCCAACGTCATCCCGAAAAATTGCAGGTCGTTGCCGTAAACGACTTGGCGAGTCCCGAACAGCAAGCCCATCTTCTCAAGTACGACTCCACCTACGGCAGACACGATGGAGACGTCGAAATCGCGGACGGATCGCTCATCATTAACGGAGAGTCGATCACCGTCTTCTCAGAGCGAAGCCCCGGCAAGATTCCTTGGTCCGAAGCCGGCGTTGAGATCGTTATCGAATCGACCGGTTTCTTCACTGACGCCAGGCAAGCATCGGCGCACTTCTCCGACACCGTCAAAAAGGTCATAATCTCGGCACCGGCAACGAATGAGGACATCACGATCGTTCTCGGCGTCAACGAAGGCGAGTACGACCCTGCCAAACACAACGTCATCTCGAACGCCTCCTGCACCACCAACTGTGTAGCGCCGATGGCTAAAGTTCTGAACGAATCGTTCGGCATCGAGCACGCGTTGATGTCGACGATCCACGCCTACACCAACGACCAAGCCATCTTGGATCAGGTGCACAGCGATCTGAGGCGCGCCCGCGCGGCTGCCAACAGCATCATCCCGACCACTACCGGCGCGGCGAAGGCGGTAACGCTTGCCATTCCAGAACTGACAGGGAAGATCGATGGGATGGCCTACCGCGTCCCGGTCATCACAGGTTCCGTTACAGACTTGACGGCTAGGTTGTCAAAATCCGTCACAGCAGACGAGGTGAACGATGCGTTCCGTGCCAGCGAAGGCGGTGATCTGAGTGGTGTCCTCCACGTATCGGATGAACCGTTAGTATCATCGGATTACATCGGCGACCCGCACTCATGCACCATCGACGCGCTATCCACCGCCGTCGTTTCGGACAGCGGGACTGATTCCGGAACTTTCGTCAAAGTGGTCGGATGGTACGACAACGAGTGGGGCTACTCCAGCAGAACCGCCGATGTCACCGCCCTGATCGCGGCGTCTCTTTGAGTTCGACAACACACAATCAGTGCAACCGATCCGACGACGGATCATCAAGCACGATTTCCCAAATTGGAACCGTTGACCCGACGCTCACGCGTCGCAAGTTATCGGATCGGCGCATGCGCGCATATCATGAATCACATCACTAGCAACGAAACAACCGAACTAGAAAGCTCCAACGGGACCCTGAACGCTCCCTCACAATTGAACCAGCAGCACGTGGTCGACGACATGGCTGCGTTCCTGAACGTATTGCCAGAAGCGTTCCGCGCTGGATTGAACGGGACCCAGAGCGAACCTCACGATATAGCGGGATTGCTCGAAGTCATCATCGACCTCGGTCGCGTTCCTGAAGCCCGGTTCGTTGATGGTTCCGTCGTCCTGAACGACGGCGAAGTGACGCGTGACGACATCCAATCCGTCATCGGCGGCCTAGGTCGCTTCGGCGACGACAACCGGGCAGGCATCGAGCGCACACTTCACCGCTTCTCGGTCATCCGCGATCGGGAAGGCACGCCGGTTGGCCTGACCTGCCGCGTCGGCCGCGCCGTGTTCGGCAGCGTTCGCCTAATTCAAGACCTGATCGAGTCCGGCCGCAGCGTCCTGATTCTAGGCCGTCCCGGCGTCGGCAAGACCACGATCCTCCGCGAAGTGGCTCGAGTGTTGGCCGACGACGCGTCGCGACGCGTCGTGATCGTAGACACCTCTAACGAAATCGGCGGCGACGGCGCTGTCGCTCATCCCGCGATCGGACGCGCCCGACGCATGCAGGTTCCAAACACCGAACTTCAGCACCGCATCATGATCGAGGCGGTTGAGAACCACATGCCCGAAGTTGTGGTCATCGACGAGATCGGCACCGAACTGGAAGCCATCGCCGCACGCACCATCGCCGAACGTGGCGTCCAACTAGTCGCGACCGCCCACGGCAACACCCTGGGCAATGTCATCAGCAACCCTACGCTCTCCGACTTGGTCGGCGGAACACAAGCTGTAACCCTCGGCGACATCGAAGCCCGACGCCGGCGAACCCAGAAAACCGTCCTCGAACGAAAGCACACGCCTACGTTCGACGTGGTAGTCGAGATGCGCGAACGCAACTACGTTGGCGTCCACAACGATGTCGGCAGAGCCGTCGACAGGATGCTGCGCGGGCTGCAAGTGCCGCTAGAGATGAGGAAGTTGCAGGACGACGGAACAGTCGATTCGAAAGTCGAAGACGCGATGCAGTCTGAAGACGGCTTCGAAACCGCCGCGTTCGATCTCAACTCTGTCCGTACGCCTAGACGCTCCTACGACTCTCAAAACGGTCACTCCAATGGAAACGGATCTCGCTCATCACGCTCCGAGCGTAACGGCAACGATGAAGGGATGCCCGAACGACCGCCTATTCAAGTCCATCCGTTTGGCGTGCCACGCGAGACGCTGAGGTCAGCGATCCGCGCGATGGGTGTACCCGTAGCGATGTCGGACTCTGCGCAAGAGGCCGACGTGCTGGTCACGACGAAGCTCCACTACGGCAGGCGACCTCCAGCGGTCAAACGCGCTGAACGCGACGGCGTCCCCGTCTATGTGCTTCGCCGGGGCACACGAGAGCAGATCGAGCAATTCCTGAGCCGGTTCGAAATTGAACGCCCAGGTTTGGCCAACGGCTCTGCCAACCAATCGGGCGAAGACGAATTCATCGTCGAAGAGGCGCTCGAAGAAGCCGAACGCGCCGTCGAACGCGTCCTCAGCGGTGACCGCAAGGTGAACCTATCCGCCCAGTCCGCACACATTCGCCGATTGCAACACGCTCTTGCCGCCCGCTACAACGTAGGCTCGGCGAGCACCGGACACGAACCTAACCGACACGTCATCATCCGACGCCGACGTCGATGACATCCGAATCCACGGCATAGTCACGGTCACTCCACCATGCCGCGCCAGTCGGTCCACAAAGCGCCCTTCATCTCTTTTGAAGGCGGCGAAGGTGCCGGAAAAACCACGCAAGCCGAGATGTTGCGTCAGCGATTGGCGCGCCTGAATCGTCCAGTTTTGCTCGTCCGCGAGCCCGGGACTACCCGTCTCGGCGAGCAGGTTCGCGAGATCATCAAGTCGCAGAGCGACAATGTCCCTGCCGCGGACGCGCTGCTGTTCATGGCAGCCCGCGCCCAGCTGATGAACGACATCATCGTGCCCGAACTCACCAAAGGCACAACGGTGATTTGCGACCGGTTCGCAGACTCGACCATGGCCTATCAAGGCTACGGCGGCAATCTGAACCTCGATCGCCTGAGACACGCCAACGAGCTCGCAACCAATGAGGTGAGCCCCGATCTCACGATCCTACTTGACGTGCCTCCAGAAACCGGTTTGCAGCGACGCGACACCGAGGACCAATCGAACGGCGAAACCCGGCGCCGCTTCGAAGAACTTCCCATACGCTTCCACAGGAGCGTGAGACGCGGATACCGCGAACTCGCCGCCCGAGAGCCCAACCGCTGGGTAGAGATCGACGCTGCAAGAGACCCTCGCGAGGTTGCCGAAGACGTCTGGCAGCACGTTTCCGAATTCTTCGATTTGATGAATTAACCTAAAGCATCGCGAATAGACCTATGCCGACCCTGAAGGCGGGAGACCAGACACCATGCGAACCAACACGATGAAGCGAAAGATGCTCGACGGCGGCACCACCCTAGGCCCGTTCGTCGGATGGCCCGCACCCGCTTTGGTCGAACTTATGGGCTGGGCAGGTTTCGACTTCGTCGTGATCGACTGCGAACACGGGATCATGGACTACGAGACCGCCGAGAACATGATCCGCGCCGCCGAACTCTCTGGCACAACGCCAATCGTCCGCATCGGTATGAACGACCAGCAGCACATACAGCGCTACCTCGAAGGCGGCGCGCAGGGCGTGATGATCCCGCTCATCAACGATGGTGAACAAGGCCGTCGCGTCGTCGATTCCGTCAAATATCCGCCAGTCGGCAAACGAGGCGGCTTCTCCGGTCGCTCCGCCATGTTCGGCATCCAAGACCAAGCCGAGTACGTCAAACAGGCGAACGAAGAGACGTTCGTCTGTCTCCAGATCGAAACACCCGAAAGCATCGTCAACGCCGACGAGATAATCGCCGTGGAAGGTGCCGACTGTATCTTCATGGGACCCGGCGACCTCTCCCTTAACATGGGCTACCCGGGACAGATATCGCACCCGGAAGTCGTCAGCGAAATCGAAACACTGGTCAAAAAGACTCACGACGCGGGCAAAATCTCCGGCACCCTCGGAGTAACCGTCGAGCAAGCACAATTCTGGCACGAACGAGGCGTCCAATGGATCGTCAGCGGCGCATCCCGCTTCCTGCTAGCGGAAGCGAGGAGCTACCTGGACCAGACGCACGGATCGGGTATCGGTTAAAACGTTCTATTAACCCAATTAATTTGTGATTCATCGAGCCAAACAAGACTCAAAAGAGTCGTATCATTTAATGGCATGGAGGTGCCTATGCCCACCAAGGATCAAGAGAACGAACGGCTCGTCGAAACTTTCGAAGAAGGTGAAGCTGGGGTGGCCGAGTTGGCGGCACTCTACGAGGCGGTTGAAGATGTATACAGGCAAGCATCGGCTTCCGTACCAGATGTCACGAGTTCATACGCGTCTGATTCGACCGATATAACTGGTTCTCACGCCCACTTGGGGTGAAATCCTCCGAGAACTCAATCGTTCAAATCCTCCAGATTTCGACGGCGTTCGGAGGAAGTACCTACGGCGCATCCCGCTTCCTACTAGCCGAAGCCAGAAACTACCTAGACCAAACACACACTTCGGGCTTCGGGTGACAAATCCTACGAAATTCAACTGTGTCAACCTCACCGATCGCGTTTAGCCAGTACGTTTTGTACGATGCGCTTAGGATTTGTGATGCGAATAAACGGAGCAAATTGTGAAAGAGACGGATCAGCGAGAACTTGAACCTTTGGATGATGAACTTGACCAAAAGCGTCAAGATAACTCAAAGGATGGCTTCTTGGGATATGTGTTTATCGTTGTCCAATCGATATGGGTCGCGGTTCGGTGGACATCGCTGAAGGTCCTGGATATCAGCCTTTGGTTGATCCTCAGCTTCACAGAAAACCAGCGCGCCGTAAGACCGACGATACGTGCTACGTTCTCGAAAGCTGAGCGTGCGGCAATTGCCCGAAGCCAAAGATACAGGTGCATGTATTGCGGTGTCAGACTGTCATCCGACAACCTGCAAATCGACCACATGGATCCAGTGTCTAGGGGCGGTTCGAACGATGATGAGAACTTGCAGGCGCTTTGCCGTAGATGCAACATCCGTAAGGGGAATCACACTGACGATGAGTTTCGCGAACGTTACTGGGATTTGGTTGGCGGATTCAAGCAACCGCCTCCGCGAACCATTCCGCAAACCTACTTCGACGAGGTGATGAGATCAACCGACGCACATGAAGGCGTCCAAGAAGCCAATCGCAACCGATACGCGACACCGAGGCAGAGGGTCGAACGTGCTCTGCCGATACCACTTTTGGCATGGCCAGCGGTGTTTCTGCTGATAGGTGCGTACATGTTCGAAGCGTTTGCAGTCCAAGTCACGCTATTCGGAATCTTGTTCGGGATCGCATTTGCCGCAGGGCTTTGGTTCCGTGCGCGTCACATCGGCATTTTCGAAGAAGAATAAACTCTTGGAAGCCGATCGACGTTTAGATGGCTTGACGAGAATAAATCAGACACTCAACGCGAGTATCGATGCCGCATCCTGACGAGGCCGTCGTCACTGGAGCGTTTAGCTACACCGGCGGTTACATCGCACGACGTTTGCTGTAACTTGGCACGCGAGTCACAACGCTCACGCGGAATCAGGACATCGAGGACGATTTCTATGCCGCCAATGCACCCCCAAACTCCAGCGCAACTTCCGTCTATAGGTCGCTCACCGATGCGCCGATCAACCGTTTACCTCGATCACAAGTCTGCAATGGTCGCTCGACCCCCATTGGCAGACACAATTCCATGCCCGCGTCGAAATGTTTTCGTGAAAACCCCGAGACGCGAAAACGTGATCCAGTTGTAGTTGTGCGGTGGCGGGCGACATTGAAGTGGATCTGAAGGTCGGCACGTTTTTGGTGTCAGACGGCAGATGTTCCGGCCGCGGAGTTGCCATCCGCCCGTTTGGGAACTGAGGGCCCAAATACTCAAATCCCAGCACGTCAAACCTCTCCCAGACTACCTTTGCCCGTTTTCCAGTCCAACTGACTTCGTCTTCTCGCCATCCATAATCGAGATTGATATCGCCGGCTGCCAACACGCGGTGCGTCGACGGATCCTCGTCGCCTAGAAAAAGCGAAAGATCGGAAATGATCCGATGCACCGACGTGTCAGGCATTTGCGTCCAGCGCTTCCTTCCTTGCGGCGGATGCGAACCCATCCAGCGTCCGTACATCGAAACCACATTGAAAGGTTCAATATCTTTGTCTTTGGGTTTCACAATTGCAGCAGCGATCGTGCCGATTCCGCTCACAGGTATGGTGCCCTCAGGCACGTCGGCGACGGGTGGGATTTGCGTCAACCACTCGATGTCGACTCGGTTTGACAGCTTGACGACGCGGCACCACCGGTCGTAGAGATTCGACCAATAGCGCCGATGAGAATTCGAATACAGCGTGTGCGAATCGTAATGTTCCCACGGACCGTCCTCGACGGAATCCCGGACATCCCACGGCGGATCACCGGATTCTTGCAACAACGCAACATCCGCATTCATCTTCAACAAATCCCGCCACGGCTGCGACCGCTTAGCTATATTCCAACTCACGATTTTGATCATCCGAACCCCTTTTACATCAAACTCCGTCAATACTCTTGACCTGTGTTGTCTCGAATTCTCTTGCGGTCCAAGGATCGTCGACCTACGTACGCCAAGACTCGATGACCTTTTTGTATTGCTCAATCCAGAACTCTGTTTTGTCACCCACTTCGTAACCCAACTCCGTTGCGAGATTGAAAAATCCGTAAGTCGGCCTGAATGCATCCTTGCTAACCGCCATCGCACTCAACATACCTTTGCCTGCCTCATCGGTTTCCTTCGATATTTCTCCGAGCAACCGCCCCAACGCTGCCCTGTCCTTCTCCGTTCCTAGATCGAGGTTTATGGCGTTGATCTTGGCGACTAAATCCGAGTAGTACAGGGGTTGTTCCGTTCTTGCACTACGTATCAACGCTTCTCGCGCTTGATCCCGAGCCATATTCCAACGATCTGCATCGAATCCGAAAACCGTGGTCAATTCTTGCCTCTGTCCTGTCAGCTTGTTTTCTTGGCCGTTTCGATCAAATATCGACGTTGTCGCATCAGCACCAGTGAATTATCCTCTCTCCCTCGCCCTTACCCCTTCGCGCCAATCCCGCACTATCCGATCATCGTGCTCAAACGCGAGTTCTGGCATCTTTTCGATCGCAAAAACCCGCGCCTCCGATGTCTCATCGCCCGCCACCAACTCACCCGAAACCACATCTGCGTGGTACACCACCAACACCACAGCCTGCCCCTCTTCGCTGTACACGCCGACTAACCGATCCACACTCACTTCCAATCCGCACTCCTCCAGCACCTCGCGCTCCAATGCCCGTTCCAGTTTTTCGCCTCGGTCCACGTACCCGGATGGGAAACTCCATTTGCCTATCTGCGGTTCAATCGCACGTTTGAGCAGCACGATGCCATTGTCCATCGGAATGATCGCCGCCACTGCGACTTTGGGGTCGGAGTAGATGATCCGGTCGCATTCGACGCAGCGGTGGTGACCGCCGTCGATGGGTACTAATGGCGGTAGTTCAGGATGGTGGGGCGCTGCGCTGGTCATGTCGATGATTATGTTTGATGTGGCACCCCAAATACGTCAACCTAAATGACTTTAGATTTCATGAGTCAACCGTCCGTTGACCTGTAGTCGATACGTCTCGCCTGGTCCTATCACAGTCTTGTCGACGATCTCAGGCCATGCCTTCACCAGCTTCCACGCGACATCCCAATATGGAATCCTCGCCCATCCTCTGTGCATAATCACCCATGTCAAATTGCTTTGACGTATGATCTCCATCTCGTTTCGCATCTTGTCGCGAGTCACTACGGTCCAACTTTCGCGATTCTCCGACAAGAGACGTATCCAATTGCGATCGTCGTAGCCCTCCCAAGTCTGGTCGCGGACGCTTAAAACGCGACCGCCCCGATTGGCGTGACTGTGCAACGCGTCGATTGCCGCCGCGAGACTATGCGGCAGGTTTTCGTCGAAAAGGAAATTCATGCGACGACGAGTGAATGCCGACGTTCTCTCTCTTCTTCAAACAGAAGAGCGTCTTCGACCGCATCGACCGACACGTCGTAGGCACGGGCCGCCGCATCTACGTCGCGACCTTCGGCGATGTACGCATCCTTTAACGTTTGGGTCCGTACTCGAAACTCAGTCATAATCGGCGCACCGAACGCGTATGCGGGATCCAGACACACAACTTTGGATCCGATGCCCAAACTCCATTCATCGGCGGGATACCATCTGATCGGATCGTCAACCTCGTAGTCCACGGGTTCGAACAATGAAGGGCTCACGATTTTTTCGAACGCCAATTGGCTGTGTTCCGATACGTCTTCTAAACCAACAGTGGTCTCGGCAAACACCTCAGCGCCGTCCGTCATGAACCGACGATTCGAGAACGGATACTCAGTGCCAAATCGTTCGCGTGCGTAGTTCGCAGTCTCCTTGAGGACTCTCACACGAACTCCGGCTTCATTGAACGCGTGAACGATCCGAATTTCGAGCAGATCAGCGAAATTCAAGTTGTAAAACCCTCCGGCTTGCAACTGGCGTCCAGCTCCGCTAGAAACCGGAGGCAAAACCTGATCCATAACTGCGTATACGAACTGCCGACTCGCTCCTGTCAACGTGCACACGTCGGCAGTGCGATACCATCCTTGCGCAATCCTCTCGGTGGTCAGTTTGAACTCCTAAGCCGGAAACTTTACTCGGTAAACATCGCCTTAAATTGAAGATACCAGAATCGAAACGGGCTGTGAGTCGAATCAGTTTCTTAAGGTCAACGTCGAATTCTCTAGCATCAAGCGTATTCGACTTGGCTAATTCAACCTGATGGTGACCCTATTAAACCGAACGTCGGCGCGATGTGGGTTTCCCAACCTTGACCTTCATTTCCGATTCTAATTTGAATTTGCGTACTAAAAGTACTCTTCGACCGGTGATCATGGCGAAGGCTCGGTTTTTGCGGATTTCCTTGCTTCGACCAATCGGCGCGCATCAATATCTCGACGCCACTCACTGAACTGCCCTTTAGAATCTCCTCATGAAAGCTCTCCGCATCGTTCTGATGGTTCTGGGTGTCGTTCACATCCTGTTTGTCGGTCTGACCGCGGTCGTAGGGTCCTTCGCGGATGGGAGTGATGTTTGGTCGCGGTTGCTGTTGACGCTGTTGCATCCGATCGCGGCGATCATGATTTTGGTGCTGGCTTTCGTGCGATTGCCGCCGAAGCGGATTGCGTCCGTCGCGGTTGCGATCTTGGCGATCAATATCGTTGCCGATGTGGTAGTCGCCGCGTTGATCGGCGCTGGATCGATCAAGGGTGACTGGGCGTTGCCGCTGGTGTTTTCCGTGGTGCCAGCGCTCGCGATCATCTACGCAGTCTTGGTCCTGCGTTCCGACGATGAGATTTACGACAACGAATAGCGATCGGTGCCAAGTTGTTGCGACCCATCGCTAGACCATCTCAGCGAATATCGGGTTTAGCTTCGCGCGGGCTGCGGCTGATGCCTCCCCGTCTTCCGACTCGAATATCGGTAGCTCTTCGTCCAGATCTGAGTTGAGGTCGTATAGTTCGCCCGTCTCGTACAGCTTCCAGTTGCGGTCTCGGACGAACCGGACGGTGTCAACCGGAACGTTCGGTGACATCGGCATGAAGTGGAAAAAGAGCCAGTCCTTCGGATCGCCGGTCTCGCCGCGCAGTTGCGGATAGAACGATGTCCCGTCGATTTCGTAACCATCTGGTGCGTCTACACCTGCCGCCTCGAGCATCGTTGGGAGGAAGTCCGTAACGTCGACCAAATCCGTGTTCACGGAGCCGGCTGGGATAGTGCCGGGCATTTGGGCGAACAGCGGCACGTGAGTCCCTTGGTCATTCGTCTTGCCCTTGCCGCCGCAGATCTCGTTGTGGCGGTGCACAACTGAGCAGACCTCTTGTGGCGAGCCGTTGTCGCCCGTGTAGATCACGAGCGTGTCTTCGCTCAAACCCTGATCGGCGAGGTAGTCCAACAGTCTACCGATCAGCTTGTCGTGATACTCCACCATGTCCTTGTAGTAGCGGGGATGTGCTTCGCTGCCAGAATCGTCCATGGCAGCCCACGTGGGCGCGCCGAGCGTCTTGTTCGAATTCGGCTCGAAATCGTCCCATTCCGGGCTATCCGGCGTAGGTTCGAACGGGCCGTGAGTCAGAGCCATCGGCCAGTAGACGAAGAACGGGTTATCGTCGTCCTTTTTGCGGTCGATGAAGTCGGTGATGTAGTCGAGGAACAGATCGTCGCCATATTCGTCCTTGGTGTCATCCCGGTATTCGCCGTTCCGGTAGATGATCGGGTCCTTGTAGCGAGACCCCTTGTGCTCCGTATGGTGGGCGTGCCAGACGTTGTACTCGTCGAAACCGGCGTCCTCGATCTTCTGACCTTTATTCCGCATCTCGGGGAACTGTTCCGGCGGATTGTAAGAGTAGAGCTGCCACTTGCCAGAGATGCAGGTGTTATAACCCGCGTCGGAGAAGATATGGCCGAATGTCACCTCATCGGGACGCATCAGTCCGAAACCGATGTAGTTTCGGAAATTGTGCTTACCAGTCATCAACGCGACGCGCGTCGGAGTGCACAGCGGTAAGACGTGACCCTCATCGAACCGCATCCCGTTCGCCGCCATCTCGTCTAAACGCGGCGTCGCGTACGACGTTCCGCCGTTAACTCCGATGCACTCGTATCCGAGGTCATCGGACATGATCATGATGATGTTAGGTCGTTTTTCTGACATGGCGCTTCTCCCGCTGACAAACCATATCAGGCTCTACCGTTAAGGGAGGTTTGCACGACCAACGTCATTCCGGCATCTTCCCCGTCATTCCGGGATCACCCCCGGCATGGGGGCATCATCCCCGTCATTCCGGCGAAAGCGAAACCTTTGCAAAACCTGCCGATCCGTCCCCTTCGCGAAGCGTAAGGGGACGCGAACCAGCGCAGCGCAGTTCGCAGGGGATGCCCGAACGACGTCTAAACCCCCTTCAATTCCCCCTTGGGCATCAAGGGGGAGGTTTTGCAAAAGTCTCGGGAAAACCGGAATCTAGAGGGGCCGGGGGCACCGCGCTCACTTCGCGCCCCTTGGTCCTTCTGCCACGTCGTAGCCGTAGTTACTCTACGTGGCACATTTCCCCCGCCCCGCAGGGGAACCCTGCCGCACCGCGTCCCCGGGCATACCCCTGCGTTCGCTTCGCTCCGCGTCCCCTTTCGCTGAGCGAAAGGGGACAGTGGGGCGACCACAAGGGATCGCCCCTACGGGCTGTTGGCCTATGCGACCATTTCGGCGAAGATGGGTCTCAGTTTTGCGCGCGCTGCGGCGGAGGTTTCGCCGTCGTCAGACTCGTAGATCGGGATGTCTTCGTCTAGGTCTGTGGTTAGGTCGTAGAGTTCGCCGGTTTCGTAGAGTTTCCAGTTGCGGTCTCGGACGAAACGGTGGCGGGGAGATTCTGCGCGCCGCGCATTCGTCGGCTCGAAGTGGAAGAAGAGCCAGTCCTTGGGGTTGCCTTTTTCGCCGGTCAATTGGGGATAGAACGATGTGCCGTCGATTTGATACCCGTCTGGAGCAGATACTCCCGACGCTTCCAGCATCGTGGGCAAGAAATCGGTCACGTCTACGAGATCCGAGTTGACAACTCCTGCTGGGACTGTGCCGGGCTGTTGGACGATCAGCGGGACGTGGGTGCCACGGTCGTTGGTCTTGCCTTTGCCTCCACAAATCTCGTTGTGGCGATGAAACATCGAGCACACGTCGACCGGCGATCCATTATCGCCCGTGTAGACGACCAGAGTGTCTTCGCTCAACCCCTTGTCGCTAAGGTAGTCCAACAATTTGCCGATCAGTTTGTCGTGGTACTCCACCATGTCCTTGTAGAAGCGTGGCGGGTCTCCCCAATCGCCTTCGGCGATTTCGGCCCACGTCCTGCCGCCAAGCGTTTTGTTGGCGGGCGGTTCGAAATCGTCAAATTCGGGGCTGTCAGGCGACGGTTCGTACGGTCTGTGCGTCAGCGCCATCGGCCAGTAAACGAAGAACGGGGCGTCGTCGTCCTGCTTACGGTCGATGAAGTCGGTTATGTAGTCGAGAAACAGGTCGTCGCCGTACTTGCCTTCGGTGTCGTCTCGGTAGCTACCGTTCTGGTAGATGATAGGGTCCTTGTAGCGAGACCCCTTGTGCTCCGTGTGGTGCGCATGCCAGACGCAGAACTCGTCGAAACCGGCATCTTCGATCTTCTGTCCTTTGCTGCGCCACTCCGGCGACTCGTCTGGCGGGTTGTAGGAGTAGAGTTGCCACTTGCCGGAGATGCAAGTGTTGTACCCGGCATCGGAAAAGATGTGCCCGAACGTCACCTCGTCAGGTCTCATCAAGCCGAATCCGAGGTAGTTGCGGAAGTTGTGTTTGCCGGTCATCAGCGCCACACGGGTCGGAGTGCACAGCGGTAGAACGTGGCCCTCTTCGAAGCGCATGCCGTCTGCCGCCATCTGATCGAGGCGCGGTGTCGCGTAGGAGGTTCCGCCATTGACGCCGATGCACTCGTAGCCGAGGTCATCGGACATGATCATGATGATGTTAGGTCGTTTTTCTGACATGGCGCTTCTCCCGCTGACAAACCATATCAGGCTCCACCGCTTGGTACACCATAGAACACTCGTAGCGGCGAACCCTCGTGGTCGCCTGGTGCGGACGGCTTGCCGCCAGTCGTGAGGTAAATGCCGAAAGCAAAGGGGGCCCGAATCACCCCTAAACTATCCTTAAACCCACCATGCCACGCAACTACAAAATGCACGTCTGGGAGGTCCAACAAGCCGCTAAAGCAATCCTCCAGTTCACCCACGGAAAGACCTTTGACGACTACGCCACCAACCTAATCCTGCGCTCCGCAATCGAACGCCAAATCAACAAGATTGGCGGAGCTGCGACAAGGCTCATCGTCAACGACGATCCGAATGCCCGGCGCATCGGCAGTGCTGCTGGAGCCCTTGGATTCGGAAACACCCTCGACCACAGTTGGCCCGAGGTCGAAGACGACGAAATCTGGGACTTCATCGAAAACAAACTGCAATCACTGCTAAATGACGCAACGGCAGCCCTCAAAAAAGAGCGCGCCGACCAACCCGCCCGCGCAAAACCCCAACAACGAAAAATCATCCCACTAGTAGCCAGTCGAAAGCAACAAATCAGAACCCTCTGCCAACGCCACCACGTCAAACGGCTCGACGTCTTCGGATCCGCCGTCACCGGCAACTTCCACCCCGACGAGAGCGACATCGACTTCCTAGTCCAGTTCGACGATTCGCCCGAAGCCCTGCGATTCGAAACCCGCTTCCAACTCACCGAAGAACTCAAAACCCTATTCGGACGATCCGTAGACCTAGTCGACGACTCCGCCATCCAAAACCCTTACTTTCGAGAAGAGGTCGATCAAACCAGAGAACCCATCTATGAACATTGAAATCAGGAACCATCTCTGGGACATACGAAACGCAGCGAACCTGATAGTCGACAACGCCGCTGAAATCACCTTCGAACAATATGAAGAAAACGAGATGTTGCGCTCGGCAGTTGAGCGCCAATTCGAGATCATCGGCGAAGCGACCAGAAGACTCGCCAACGACGACCAATCCGTCGCCGAAAAGATCACCGGCTACCAAACCATCATCGGCCTAAGAAACCGAATAGCCCACGAATACGACAACATCGCCAACCAAACAATCTGGAACATCATCCAAAACAACCTCCCCACCCTCCTAGCCGAAGTCACCACCCTCCTCGAAGAGCCCTAAACTCAAACTATCCGCCATCATCGTCATTTCGTCCGACAATTGCGTCATTCCGGCGAAAGCCGGACGTTGTAAAACCCCGCCACCCCGGGCGACCACAAGGGATCGCCCCTACGGGGTGGATCCATGGGCGACCATGAGGGTGTGGACTTGCGGGGTGTTGCTCTATGCCACCATTTCCGCAAATATCGGCTGCAGCTTCGCTCTGGCTGATGCTTGTTCGGGGCTGTCGTCCGACTCGAATATGGGGACTTCTTCGTCCAGGTCGGCGTTCATGTCGTAGAGCTGACCCGTCTCGTACAGCTTCCAGTTGCGGTCACGCACAAACCGGATGCACCTAGCCGCGTTCCGTGCGCTCATCGGCTCGAAGTGGAAGAAGATCGAGTCTTTCGGGTTGCCTGTCTCGCCCTTGAGTTGCGGGTGGAACGATGTGCCGTCGATCACATAACCGTCGGGCGTCTCGACGCCACCGGCTTCGAGCATCGTCGGCAGGAAATCGGTCACGTCGATCAAGTCGTTGTTGACCGAACCTGCGGGGACGGTTCCGGGTTGCTGCACGATCAGCGGCACATGCGTTCCGCGATCGTTGGTCTTACCCTTGCCGCCGCAGATCTCGTTGTGCTCGTGATACATCGAGCAGACGTCGTGCGGCGACCCGTTGTCGCCGGTGTAGATCACCAAGGTGTCCTCGCTCAAGCCCTGCTCCTCGAGATAGTCCAACAGGCGACCGATCAGCTTGTCGTGATACTCCACCATGTCCTTGTAGAACCGCGGGTCATCCTCGAAAGCGCCGTTCTCCAACTCTGCCCATGTTCTGCCTCCGAGCGTCTTGTTCGGCGGCGGCTCGAAGTCGGCGAACTCCGGGCTGTCGGGCGACGGCTCGTGCGGCTTGTGCGTCAACGCCATCGGCCAGTAGACAAAGAACGGCTTATCGTCGTCCTTGTTGCGGCCTATGAAGTCGGTGATGTAGTCGCAGAAGATGTCATCGCCGTACTTGCCTGCCGTGTCTTCTCGATACTTCCCGTTTTCGTAGATGATCGGGTCCTTGTACCGAGAACCTTTGTCCTCGGTTTGGTGCGCATGCCATACGCAGAACTCGTCGAAGCCGGCGTCTTCGATCTGCTGTCCCTTGTTCCGCATCTCGGGCATCTCGTCGGGCGGGTTGTACGAATACAGCTGCCACTTGCCAGAGATGCAGGTGTTGTAGCCGGCAACCGAGAAGAGATGGCCGAACGTCACCTCATCCGGCGCGATCAGTCCGAAGCCGATGTAGTTCCTGAAGTTGTGCTTGCCCGTCATCAGCGCCACGCGCGTCGGCGTGCAGAGCGGGAGAACATGGCCCTCGTCGAACCGCATTCCGTTCGCCGCCATCTCGTCCAATCGTGGCGTAGCGTAGGACGTTCCGCCGTTGACGCCGATGCACTCGAAACCGAGGTCATCCGACATGATCATGATGATGTTTGGCCGTTTATCTGACATTGCTTTTCTCCCGCAAAAAACCATAACACTCTCGACACCGAGACGTAGGGGCAGGTTTGAACCCTGCCCCTACCGCCACACTGCACCCTTCCCTTCTGGATGGACGTTCCGTCCGCTGAAGCGCCGGCTTTCGTCGGATTGACGGTGAACATTACAATGGCATCAGTCATTACAATCACATCAAACATTAAAATCAGATCAAATCACAGTTCAGATAAAGCACCGCAACCATGACCACTCCAGTAATCGACGTCCAAGTCCACGCATACGAACGCGACCGCCCCGAACGCCCATGGCACGGCGACCTCGCAGGTCCGCCGGAAGTGACAGGCGACGACATGGTGGCGGCGATGGACGCGGTGGGTGTAGACGGGGCCATCCTAGTCTCGCCGTTCTCGATGTACCAGTACGACGCTAGCTACGCGCTGGAGGTGTACGACCAACACCCCGGAAGCTTCGGCCTCGTTCGCCCATTCGATCCCGACTCTGACACGATCGAACAGGAGATGGAGGAGTGGACATCGCACCCAGGCGTGGTCGGCGCGCGCATCATGCTGGCGCGCATCGAGATTGAAGCCGACAACCCCGGCGTCAACCGCATCCTTGCAGCGGGTGCCAAAGCCAACGTCCCCATCAACGTGATGTGTTCCGGCAAGCTGTCGATCTTCCGAGAGATGGCGCGCAGCCATCCGAACACGCAGCTCATCATCGACCATCTGGGACTCGCGCAACCATACGAACCACCCGCGCCGCCAGATGCATGGGCGGACCTCCCCGATGTAGTCGCACTAGCCGAGTTCGACAACGTCAACATCAAGATCTCAGGCGCTGGAACGCTTTCGCACGAGCCGTACCCCTACTCGGACATCTGGGAACCCTTGGGTCAAATCTTCCGTGCATACGGTCTCTACCGATGCATGTGGGGCACCGACTGGACCCGCGCTGTCAACCTCCTGACTTACGAACAGGGCGTGGAAGCGTTCCGCGTCACCGACCAATTGACTGACTCCGAACGCGCGATGCTGATGGGCGGAAGCCTCCAGAAGATCTACAACTGGTCGCCAAACAAACCGTAGAGGTCTAACTCAAGCCATGTCATTCTGAACGGAGCGCAGCGGAGTGAAGAATCTAACGGGAAAACCGTGGAGGACAAACTCAAGCCATGTCATTCTGAACGGAGCGCAGCGGAGTGAAGAATCTAACGGGAAAACCGTGGAGGACAAACTCAAGTCACGTCATTCTGAACGGAGCGCAGCGGAGTGAAGAATCTAACGGGAAAACCGTGGAGGACAAACTCAAGTCACGTCATTCTGAACGGAGCGCAGCGGAGTGAAGAATCTAACGGGAAAACCGTAAGTACGATCGCTAGATTCCTCACTCCGCTCGGAATGACATAGATAGCCCGTAGCGTGAGGAGTTTCGCTTGGATTACAACCAAATTGTCATCATCGGCGGTGGAGCCGCCGGGCTGAGTGCCGCGTACACGCTCAAGAAGCGTGGCTTCGATCCCCTGCTGCTTGAAGCTGACGACCGCGCTGGTGGACGCATGAGAGGCGACCAAATAGACGGCTTTTCCATCGATACGGGCGCCGATTTCTTCTGCTCGTCATACGACGTCACTTTCCGGCTGTGCGAAGAGTTGGATCTGCCTTTGATTCGTTCCGAGATGAAAATGGGTTGGTACAGGCATGGCCGATGGGTCACATCAACGCCGGGACTATCCCCGTTAAACCTCATCAGAAATCTGCCCGCCGCCAAAACTCTGGGATTCTTGTCGCCACGCGTCATGCGCCCGGCATTCAAACTCTTCAGCGAGATCTTCAAGCAATCGGAATTCTTGACCTTCGCAAGTGATAGCCGAATCGCAGAATTGGACGGCGACGAGAATTTTGAAGGCTATCTCAACCGAATCGGCATATCCGAAGACCTCCAGACGACGTTTAGAGGTTTTCTTGAGATGACGATGGGGCACGTCGAATTCTCAGGTCAAGCCTACATGCGGACATATCTCGCCGAGATGCTGGCGAACGCGCACCAGCTATACGTCCCCGAAAAAGGCGCAAGTGCGCTGGTCGAAAGACTCGCCGACAATGTCGCGGATGCAATTCGCCTCGCCACGCCTGTCAAAAAAATGACGACTCAAGACGAGCCAGGGAGTAGAATTCGCTTGGCTCTCGAGGACGGTGTTATCGAGGCAGACGCCGTGATTTGCGCTGTTCCGCCAGCGAAGGTACTCGAAATCATCCCTCAACTCCCGCAAAACATACGCCATACCCTCGCCAACATCACTTACTCGTCCGGGTGCAGGGTAGTGATCGGACTCGACCACCCGCCTCTCCCCGAAGGGTGGAACGGCGCTCTTTATCCTGAGGACGACACTCCGCTCCTTCTTGATCGTTCCATCAACTTGCCGTCTTGCGCGCCGCCCGGAAAGAGCACTCTGGACCTGTTGGTGGGACGCGAACGGGCAAAAGAATTGAACCTGTTGGACGACGACGAAATCAAACGCCAAATGCTTCGCGACGCCCGCAAAAACCCTCCTCCCGGCTCAAATCTGCCCGGCGACGACGAAGGGCTCTTCACTCGCGTCCACCGCTGGAACGAAGCCGTCTGCATGGCACCGCCCGGAATGTTCAAAGCGGTCGAAGAAGCCCGACGTCAGATCGGACGCGATATAAACAACCTCTTCTTGGCCGGAGACTATACGCGTGTGCCTTCTGTGAATGGCGCACTCGCCAGCGGTGTCACCGCCGCCGAAAATGTAGCCGACATGCTGGATAGCAAGCGAGATTGACCCGCCCGTTCACCTACCCCCAATCTCCTCCCGCACCTGCTCTTCCCGTTCAATTTGTTCGGGCGTGATCCCATCTCCAAAATCCTCGTACTCGAATACTGGCCGAATCTCGATCTCGCTTCGAATGGGCATGGGGTTGGGGCGTTTCTTGACCCACTCAACTGATTCGTACAATCCTTCACACTGACCTTCGTCGTTCGATTATTCACTATGCCCATACCCAAACGCGCCCTGATAATCCGCCACAACGAGCACGAAACTCTGGGCGAAAACTACACCTCGGTCTTGCACGATCGTGGATTCGAACTTATCCCGCTGAACGTGTTCGAAACTGCGCCCGACTTCACCGATTTCGACGCTCCACCGCTTGAAGGTCTCGACCTGATAATCGCGCTCGGCGGAGCGCTATCAGCAAACGACGACTATCCGGCGATACATGCGGAACGCGGGTTCTTCGCCGCTGCAATGTCCTCAGATACCCCGATCTTCGGCGTCTGCCTCGGCGCGCAGATAATGGCACGCGCTCTCGGTGGGACAGTCGAACCGACCGGCGGCTATGAATTCGGGCTCCGCAAGATTTGGGTTACTGAAGCTGGAGCAACCGACCCTGTGTTCGGCAAACTACGCGTTCCCCTAGTCCCAACTCTCCACGGCGAACACTTCACCGTCCCGCATGGCGCGTCCGAACTCGCCTTCGGCTACATGCTTTGCCGCGACGGGACGTACCGTCGTCAAAGCATGGCATTCAGATATGGCAACTCTTACGCGTTCCAGTTCGAGCCGCAGTTAACCCTCGATGAACTTCGCGTCTGGAACCGGGAACTGTTCGACGATTACAAGCTCATGGGTCCGCTGTTCGATCCCAAATCCGAAGCAGAAACCAACATACGCGAATTCACCTCATACTCGCCGGTATATGAAGCGCAATCCAGAGACATGTTCCACGCGTTCCTCGAAAACGCGAGTTTGGCGTAGCTTGCCCCACCCCTCTAGACTCCGGTTTCCGCGAGACCGTTGCAAAACTCCAGGGTTTCCCCCGCTGCGCGGGGGAAATGTCCGAAGGACAAAGGGGGCGCGAAGTGACCGCAACGCCCACTGCCCCTCTAGATCCCGGCTTTCGCCGGAATGTCGTGGGTGATGCCGGAATGAGGGGGGCTTGCCGGTATGACGGGCGTTGTGCAAACATCATGTAGGGGCAGGTTTCAAACCTCCCCCCACCAAATGCGCGGCATATCGATGAAACGCGGCGTTAACTGCCCGGCGGTGTGTAGTCGATCACCCGCTTCGAAGCCTCGTCGATCGTCGACGGATCCAGTAACACGGTGGTCTTGATTGTGCCGGCTCCGGTCGCTGCTACGCCTAGGGAAATCGCTGTCGCCGCCGCATCGTCGGGCAACTCGGCGATCACGTAAAGATCATCATCACCGAAGCCGTAGTAAAACGCCTCCATGTTTCCGCCAGCGCTGGCGACGAGATCGCCAATCGCCTCTTTGCGAGCCGAACCGCCGGACGCCAGAAGTCCATTTACGCCGTCCAACGTGTAAGAAGCTTGAAACAGATATTTGCCCATGTTGTGCCCTCTTTACAACCTGTCGATTGATTCCTTTATCCATTTTCGTTTCAAACTTCAATTTACGCAAAACATCGTCGCAGAAATCACCGACTTTTGGTTGCTTGGCAATGCGCGCTGGAGGGATTGTAGGCGCGCGCCTTCGGCAAGTGTCAGTGTCGAAGGAGGAACAGCGAAAAGATGGTGGGCCAAAGCTGAAGTCGGGAAGTACCGCTGTCGAATTCGCGATCCCGTTTTTACTCGTCTATACACGGATGACCGGTCCCTAGCGCCCCTCGCCGATGGGAATCCGCCACGGATAGCCGTCACGGGCTACACGGGTTAGTTCTTAACTCGATCGGTTCGGAGCGCGCGCCGAAGTCCTTTAGATAGGTTTCGCCGTCGCCTTCCGGCGTAATTCGGACGTAGATCAGATCATCACATCCGTTCAATTCGTCGAACCTGATGCGGTATCCCGGGTCTTGCGTATCTTCCCCGACATACGCCCTTGTATCCTCTCCGTCTTCCTCCAGACGATATACATAAACCCAGTAACCGGAGACGCCGTCCACTCGATCCCAAACGATCGTCCAACCTTGTGCGTCATCTCGAATCTTTACGTTTGTCGGCGCGGGCGGCACGGTGGGCTTTGCTTCGTCTACGAATATCCTGAACCTGTTCGGTTCGGGATGGGCCTGCCCGCAATCGACGTGGTCCTCGCTCTGAACCTCGTCGTGCAGGTAGAACTCGTATTCCCCTTCTGGCAGGTCTTCAACCGCCTTGATGACATATCCGGCAACCTTCTCCCGCCATTTCTCCGCTGCTCCGTCCGGAACTGCGTGCCAGATCGCCAGGCGCTGGTAATTCCCTCCGTTGGCGGCGCGCCATTCGTTGACGGTCCTTTCGAACTGCGAGTGGTAGTTGACCTCGAACAGGCCGGCATCCTTGCCACTTAACCATAATCGTGATTCGCTTGTGAGCCCGTAATAGTCAGCGTAGCTCCAGATCGTTGCACCTGCGAGCACAGGCACTCGCTCGCCGTTGAAAATGACGTCGTGGTCACGGTTGTACTCGTTCGTTATCGGACCACCACGATAGACCCAAGGGTCTCTGCCTTTGTAGCGGTACTTGTAGTAGACACAGTCTCGCCATCTCTGGTCGTCGCGACGGTTGTACTCCTCTACGACACTGGCAACCTTCTGTCTAGCCTCGTCTAGCCCGATCCACTGGTCCCGGTTCGCGTCGTAGAACATCCCTTGCTCGCCGACCAGCCAAGAGCCGTGATCCCATTGAGAGCCAACGAAGATCTCGTCTGCGTAGCCGAGATTGTGGGAATCCGGGTCCCGCGTTCGCGTCAACAGCGCGATCGCCTGTTCCGACTCGAAAAGCTGACCGTTTAGGTGCTCGAACGCCTCCATGGCACAGACTCCCTCTTCCTCGGTGTTGAACACGCTCTGACCTTCAACCACAGCCGTTATCTCGGCGGGGCCGCTCCCCTTCAGGTACTCGCTGACCAACATATGAACCTCGACGATCAGCGTGCGCTCGTAGCCTTCGTAAATGGAAGGCATCAAAAGCTTGGATTTCACATTGTCGACCGTGGCCACTTGAAGGTTGATACCCAGAACTTGCCCGACAACGACGAGATCGTTATCCATCACTCGCTGCTCCAGCACACCCTCCCCTATTTCTGGTTCCGGGCTCACCCACACGGTACCTCCACCCACGTACCTGATGTCGTAGCGGCCGAGACACTCGTGGCTGGTGTTACGGGGCACACGTTTTGCGACCGCCGGCTGTTGGTCGAAGAGGACGCATGCATCAAGTCCTAAATCGTTGGTATCGACCTTCCGGAGAATTTGAGGGACGCAACCGGTCAATTGGTTGTTGCCTAATTGCAAATGCCAAAGATTGTCCAGAGCGGCGAACTCCGCGGGCACTTCACCGGTCAGCTGATTGTCGTCGGGGAGCAGGCTTCTCAGATCGCGAAGGTTGCCCAACTCCGCCGGCAACTCACCTGCCAGACTATTCTCATCGAGCCGCAGATGCTCCAGGGCGTCGAGGCTTCCGAGAATCGGCGGTATCGTGCCGGTGAGGTTTTGGGATGTCAGGACCAGTCCGGTGACCCGGCCGGGTGTGCCCTGCACCCACAAACCGTCCCAGTCGGCGATGGGAACGTCGACACTCCAGTTCAGCGTGGCACCTCCCCTCAGGGCGTCCTTGGCAGCAAGCAGGATGGTGCAGTCGCGCATTAGGTCCGGATTGTCGGCATGGTCGAGCACGGCGAGGCCACAGGCCGGATCCGGCGTCGGCATCGGGGCGGACAAGGTCGCGGCAGAAGGCGTCGCCGCGGATATGGAGGGCGCGACGGTCGTAGGAGCGCGTGTGGAGATTTCCTGAGGTGTCGGCATAGGAGTGGACACGGTCGCGGCAGAAGGCGTCGCCGCGGATACGGAGGACGCGACGGTCGTAGGAGCGCGTGCGGAGATTTCCTGAGGTGTCGGCGTCGGGGCGGGATTCGAATCCGGGGAGGAGACTGGAGACGGATTTGAGATCGATGTGGCCGGCGGAGAGGGTGCGGCCGGCGGCTCTCGGTCCGGCGGCTCGCTCTCACAAGATACGAGCATGAGCACAGGCACAGCGAGCGAGACGGCGACCTTCATTGCTCGTGAAAGCATAGTGCACCTCATCGTAGATGATAGGGCACCGTCAATTCGACGATGCCTGGCGGAATGAGAGCAACTGTCGCGTCGTTGCGGACTTCGAGACTGGCGGCTGCGATGATCTGCCCTTGCCGCAGGAAGCCGGGAGGATCGGGACGGGCACCGAAAACGTGTCCATCCTGAGACCAGCTCTTTCCGAGGTGATTTCTGGTGGGCCCGGACGGATTCGAACCATCGACCTCTACTTTATCAGAGTAGCGCTCTAACCGACTGAGCTACGGGCCCGGTGAAGGGGTGTACGAACTGTAAACAGTTCAGATTTTCAATTCTAATCTATGGTTCGACCGCGTCCGTACCGATAACCTATCCCTCATGCCTTCACGCAACCTACGCGCCCTACTTCCCACCGGCTCCTGGGCACTTTACGACTTCTCCGACACCATCTTCTCCGCATCGATCCTCACCTTCTACTTCCCGCTCTGGGTCACTGAAGACAAAGGCGGCACCGACACCCACCTCGGCCTCGCACTCTCCGCTTCGATGCTCATCGTCGCGCTGACCGGCCCCTTCCTCGGAACTCTCTCAGACCGACTCAACCGACGCGTTCCCCTTCTTGCGATGAGCGTCGTCTCCTGCGCCGTCTTCACCGCTCTCATCGGTGCCGTGGGAGGTCTCACAACCGGACTCCTGTTCTTCATCGCCGCCAACTTCCTGTATCAGACCGGACTCATCTTCTACAACTCACTCATCATTAATGTCAGTTCCGAAAGCGGACGCGGCATCGTCTCTGGCATTGGCGTCGGCGCTGGATACATCGGACTCATCGCCGCGTTCCTCATCATGCGGCCAATCGTCGACACCCAAGGAAACCAAGCCGCATTCTTACCGACCGCTGCCCTCTTCATCCTCTTCGCGCTCCCTCTCTTGCTTATCGTCAGAGACCCAGGCGAAAGAGGACGAGTCGACAAAACCCTATTCCAGACCTCCTACAAGCAGCTTTACGAGACCTTCCGACGCGCCCGGCAGCACAGCAACCTCTTCCGATTCCTCATCGGTCGCTTCATGTATATGGAAGCCATCAACACCGTCACAACTTTTTACGTCCTGTACCTCATCAATGTCGGCGGCTTCGAAGACACCGAAGCGCAAACCATGATCATCGGAGTCGTCGTCATCGCCATCCTCGCTTCGTGGGCCACCGGATTCCTCGTATCCAAATTCGGACCAAAACGCGTACTCATCATCGCCCTCAGCGCATGGACCGCAATCGCCGTCGCCGCCGTCGCTGCTGATGCCAAATGGACTTTCTGGGCCATCGCCGTAACCATGGGTTTCTTCTGGGCGGCACCACAAATCTCCGACCGCGTACTCCTCACCTACCTATCACCAAATGGACAAATCGGAGAGTTCTTCGGGCTCTTCCAAATGTCCGGACGTCTATCCGCCGTCATCGGCCCTGCCCTCTGGGGACTAACCATCTGGGCCCTTTCCGAAACCGGCGAGCTAGCCTACCGCATCGCACTCGCAACCCTCGCAGTCTTCCTAGTCCTAGGACTGCTAATCCTCCGCGGCGTCAACGTAACCCGCGAAGAATCCGACCTAGATGAAATAGAAGGCGTTTCGTTACGCCATTCCGGCCAACAACCACGTCATTCCGACCAATAACCGCGTCATTCCGGCAGCAATCAATCCGGGTTGCCCCCTCTCCGCGGGGGAAATGTCCGAAGGACAAAGGGGCGCGAAGAGTAACTACCTCTACGACGTGGCAGAAGGACGAAGGGCGCGCCATCTAGCCCCTTTCGCTCAGCGAAAAGGGCGCGAGCGCAGCGAGCGGGGTATGCCCGAGGGTCGTGGTGCTATGGCAACCACCGCAACCCCTCAAAACACCCCCGGAAACAGCCGGTACTTCACCCGCGCCTTGTACTCGCCCCACTTCTCTGCTCCGTACTTCTCCTCACAAACCTTGTCGTCGTCGAACTGGCGCCATGTGAACAGCGAGACGATGAAGATCATGTATGTCCATGCCCACAGATTGGCAGGGGACATGAAAACCAGTGCAACCGACAGCGCGAGGAACCCTTCGCCCATGTAGTTGAAGTGTCGGGCGACACCCCATACACCGCTGTATAGGATCTTGCGGTCACCAGCTTCGATACCCCTCTGCTCCACGAACCCGAAAACCTCCGCCTTTCCTATGGAAGCTGGCCGTTTACGGTGAGGCGTTGCGGCCAATAAAACTGATTATCGAGGTTGGTATACTGAAAGTGGCGCAACCCGAAGTAGTCCTCAAGGATCACTGGAAACACGCCGAATGACCGGTGGGTACCCGTATGCGGCAGTTAGAGGCTGCGGGTAATCATCCCTTGCTAGGGGAACTACCGGTCAACCTCATTCTCGACCGCTAAAACGATATCGTCTTAACGCGCATAACTCTCCGTGAAGCCCGCACTTCAATTGGTTAACACCTCCCATTGATTCCCGCTTTCGCGAGACCATTGCAACACCTCGCCCACCGGCCCCAGCCAATCCGGGTTTCCCCCGCTCCGTGGGGGAAATGTCCGAAGGACAAAGAGCGCACCATCTAGCCCCTTTCGCTCAGCGAAAGGGGCGCGAGCGCAGCGAGCGGGGTATGCCCGGGCCCGGGACATGGACGATGACGGAAATCCACGCGCCGCCAATACACCCGCAGGACCGAACCCTCGCCCACCGGCCCCAGCCAATCCGGATTGCCTCCGCTCCGCGGGGGAAATGTCCGAAAGACGATGGGGCACCATCTAGCCCCTTTCGCTCAGCGAAAGGGGCGCGAGCGCAGCGAGCGGGGTATGCCCGACGGTCGTGGTGCGATGGCCACCACCGCAACCCCTCAAAACACCCCCGGAAAAAGCCTGTACTTCACCCGCGCCTTGTACTCGCCCCACTTCTCTGCTCCGTACTTCTCCTCACAAACCTTGTCGTCGTCAAATTGACGCCAAGTGAACAGCGAAACGATAAAGATCATGTATGTCCACGCCCACAGATTCGCCGGGGACATGAAAACCAGTGCAACCGACAGCGCGAGGAACCCTTCGCCCATGTAGTTGAAGTGTCGGGCGACACCCCATATACCGCTGTATAGGATCTTGCGGTCACCGGCTTCGATGTACCTCTGCTCCACGAACCCGAGGAACTTTCGATCAGGCCATCGCTTGAACCAGTACTTTTGCAGGTTGCCAGCACGTGAAATCCCCCAACCGAACAAGAACAGAACGACCATCGCCGCAAGCCAGATATTGGTAACCGTCGGCGAGAAGCCGGGATCAGGATGGACCGCCATCCCCCACATCGGCAGGATGTAAAGCCACCCGTAGATGATCAGACCTCCCCAGATCAGCTTGAAACCGAGGTTCTCGTGGATGAGATCGTAGGTGTAGAGCTGCACCCGCTCAAAGATGAAGTAGTCGAAGATGTAAAACGTGAAGAACGCGGCATAGACATAAACACCCGGATTGGCGTCGTCGCCAAAGAGCTCGTGGTGGTAGTACGTTCCGGATAAAGCGTTGAGGACCAACATCGTGCCCCCAACGACGTAAAGGTACATCTTCAGATCGACGCGATTTCCGAAAAATGAATGCTCCAGCGCCCTTCCATGCCACCATGCCACGAACCAGTTCTTCTCGTGGCCTTGAGGTTGGCTCAGAAACGCCACCGTCGCGATGATGGCACAGAAAACCGTCCCACCAATTACGGACGGAATCGTCGCCCGGTAGAACCAATCGCGTTCCAATCCGCCAACTTCGAACCACCACACCGCAATCGCGATCAGGAAAACCAATATCCCATTCAGCCGATAACTCCTCGGCTCACCCGTCCGCGCATCTATCACGTAGCCGGGCACGCGTCTCGCGGGCAAGATCAACTGCGCGATGAAGAAAACAGCGAAGATCGCCAACGGAGTGAAAAACCCCACGATCGCTTCCATTCCTGAAAGCTCGAAAAGGTGGCCAATACCAAGCCATTCAATCACGACAAAACGCCCCTTTCTTCGACATCCGAGCCAACAAACCCTTCCTTCAAATCATTCCACATCATGCCCATCCTAGTTCAATAAACCCCCGGAATGATTCGGTACTTCACTCTCTGCTGATACTCAGCCCACTTCTCGGCACCATACTTCTCCGCACACAACCGATCATCGTCGCGCTGTCGCCACGTAAACAGCGCCAGCACGTAGATGAAGTAGAGCCAAGCCCAGGGATTCAAGAAATACCCAAATGCCAACGCCATCGCCAAGGAGTAAAAGCCCTCGCCCAAGTAGTTCAAGTGGCGCGCAAGGCCCCACATGCCGCTGTATAGGATCTTCCGGTCGCCAGCTTGAATGAACTTCGGTTCGATGATCCCCAGAAACTTGCGATCAGGCCACCGTTTGAACGTGTACTTCTGCATGTTGGTGCCGCGCGAAATCACCCAACCCACCAAGTACATCACCGCTGTTCCGATCAGCAACACGTTCGACCAGAACGGCGAGAAGTCGGGCGCCGGGTGCGCCGCCATCCCCCACAACGGGATGATGAAGAGCCAACCAAAAACCACGATGCCGCCCCAGAACATCTTGAAACCCAGATTCTCATGGATGACGTCGTACGTGTAAAGCTGCACACGCTCGAAGATGTAGTAGTCCACTACGTACACCGTAAAGAAGATCGCGAACAGCCAAACGCCCGGATTGAAAGCGTCTCCGAATCGCTCGTAGTTGTACCAAGCTCCCGACAACGCGTTCAACGACAACATCGTCCCGCCCACGACGTAGAACCACATCTTCAAATCGATCCGCTCGTTGAACAACGAAATCTCCCGCACCCGACCATCCCACAACGCCACGAACCAGTTCCTACCCTCACGCTCCGGATACCTGAACACCGCCAACACCGCAAAAATCAACGTGAACACCGTACCACCAGCTACGGCGTAGAGCGACGACTCGTAAAACCACTCCCGCGGCATCCCCGTGAGCTCGAACCACCAGACCACCAACGCGATCACATAAACCAAAATCCCGTTCAACCGGTAGTTCCGAGGCTCACCCGTCTCAGGATTGGTCACATATCCGGGAACCCGGATCGCCGGCAACACGATGTGCGCCACGAAGAACACCGCAAAGACAGCCAACGGCGTGAAGAAACCGGCAACCGCCTGCATCCCCGAAAGTTCAATCAGATGCCCTATCCCAAGCCAATCAACCATCACCAAATCCCCTTTACCTCAAACGACGCGATCATCACGAGCATGAGCACAGATTACCCCAAAGCCACGCCACGCGGGAACCTTTGCCCCTTTCGTAAAACGAAAGGGGCGCGAGCGCAGCGAGCGGGGTATGCCCGGGTGGCGCCGGGCCGGGTTCCCCCGATCACGAGACCATTGCAAAACTCACGTCATTCCGGCGAAATCCGGCGCTTCAGCGGACGGAACGTCCATCCAGAGGGGCGGGGGCAGCGCGGCGCAGTTCGCAGGGGATGCCCGATCTGCGTCTAAAACCCCCTTCAATTCCCCCTTGAGCATCAAAGGGGAGGTTTTTGCAAAGGTCTCGCTTCCGTCGCAATTTCGGGGGAGGGGTAAAGGTCTCGCTCGCGGGCGGGAACCTTTGCCCCTTTCGTAAAACGAAAGGGGCGCGAGCGCAGCGAGCGGGGTATGCCCGGGCGGCGCCGGGCCGGGTTCCCCCGATCTCAGGGGAAATGTCCAAACGATCCGGCTTTCGCCGCAATGAAGGGGGTTGTACAAACGCCCCGTAGGGGCAGGTTTGAAACCTGCCCCTACCAACCAAACGTTTCGCAACCCTTGCACATCGCCCCCGACCTAATCCCATCGCTCGACTGGTGCCCGCCCCTTCGAAGGAAACGCCGCCCGATTCGTACTCAAGATCCGATCCTGCACAAACACGGTGTCCAACATGATGTCATGCGGAGCCCGGCCCTTGGCGCCTTTGAATATCCAGACATGATTCAGCACCACCAAAACAGGCGCCAGTATCCAATAAACATCGACGCCCACCGACCAAATTCCCGTCACTGGGTCGCTCAGAATCCCAAGCAGATCGATTCGCTGAGCGAATAGCACATCGAAACCCTTCAATATTCCAAACAGCACGCCCAGCAACACAATCAACGCATACGGCAACACCAATCCCGGACTGCCAACGAATCTGTGCAGCACACACCGCGTCACGCCGAGTGAATCGAGGTTATCCCTATTGACCCTCAACCTGAACGCTCGGTATCCGAGTGTGTTAACTCCTCGAGCAAGCAAGATCGCTGACACTAAATGAACGATCGTCGCCACCACGAACACCACGGGCTCGTACAACAGTATCCCGCCCGTTTCCGCCGTGCCGAAAACGTACCAATTGAGATCAAGCGTTTGTAGTCCATCAAGGCCGACCGAAGATTCTGCCGTCGCGTACACGTAGTAGACGGTCACGCTTGCACCAACGGCTACGCCGACGAACAGTGCAACAGCCCAATCTACAAAACCAGCAAAAGCCCTCTCCCCAAAAGTCGCGATGTGATAAATCCCATGCCCATCCGACCAAAACCGTCGACGATCAGATTCTCCAGCCACGACCTTTACCCCTCAAAACACACGATGCGCGGCTGGGTAATCCAAATCACCCCACGTTCGGTCCGCCGCCAATGTCGTCATCGCATCCGGCTCTTTTCGCACAACCCGTCTCTCACCACGACAGTGCCCGTCAACCTATCATGCCACCCCCTACCACGAACATCCATCGCCATCCAAACATGGTTCGCTATAGCCAGAACCGCCGCAACACCCAGTCCCCAAATCAACCAATTCGTTACAATCGCATCTCCTAATCCGCCGATCAGATCGATGAACACTGCAACGGGAATCAACGGAATCATGGGCAGGAAATGCGCAAACAACAAAGGGCTACCCAAAATCTGCCTGACCAAAGCGCGACGCCGACCGATCACCTCCTTGTTTTTGGTTGCTATCCGGAATCCCAGCAACTGATGACCCAGCGTTTGCCCCGTCGACGAAATCCTGAACGCTATCGCCACCTGTTTCCACACAACAACCACACACATGATCGGAAATCCCAAGAAGATCGAACCCAATATGAAATTCAATCCAAAGGATGAGACATTCAGTAGTCCGAAAAAGAGCGCTGCGACAATTCCCAATCCCGCACCCCAAGCCAAAACTACCAACCAATCAACAACACCCGCCAGCAACCGAATCCAAACTGGAGCGACTTCGAAGTTCGGGCGCTCCTTCAACGAATCAACTGTCCCCTCTGTCAGCGAATCGATCATCATCCTGCCCCTAACTCCAAAGTACACCACACCCCAATAACGCCGCCACGAATCCGACGTTAAGAGCGGCATTCATATCCATCCATCACCCCAATCTACCCTGAAGGGTCCCTCACCACGTAGGTTCCTGCGATGATGTCGTGCCACCCTCGCCCTTGACTGTCAAGCATCATCGAGACGTGGTTAGCCACCACTAGGATCACGGATGCCGCAAACCCCCAGCGTAACCAGTTGAACCCGATCGATCCAAGTATGCTGGCAACGCGTCCTACCGGGTAATCCAGCGCGGAAAGCCATGTCAAAACGAGCGAACCAGTGACCAAGAAAAACATCGGTGTTGCGTAAAGCAGTAACAACGGACTACCCACAAACTGTCTAACCAGTCCACGACGTCGGGTGATTGGCTTTGCGTCAATGCCGACGATTCGAAGCCGAACCAACCGATGACTGAACGACGCGCCTTTCGACGAAATCATGAAAGCGGCCGTTACGTGCGTCAATGTAATGGTCAGGAACGCCACCGGCGGAAACGCATAGATCAATCCAGCCCCGATTTGGAGGCCATGTGTTGGATTGAAGATTAGATAAAATCCGATAGCCGCCAACAGCCCTATCAACGCTCCCCAAGCAATCGCAATCATCCAATCCGCGAGCCCCGCCATCAACCGACGCCCCACCGAGCCATACTCCCATTTATCCTCTTCTTCCATGCAATTTCCCATCACAGCCCATCATTCAAAATCATGCCCATCCCAGTTCAAATCACCGACAGTCCTGCCGCCCCGCACCCTCCAAATCAACGACTATCTCCACCGGCGCATTCCGCGCCACGATCAAAACCAGATCCTCTTCCTCCGAAGTATTCACAGGTTGATGATTCGAATCCGGCGGCACATAGATGAAATCACCCGGCCCGATCGCCTCCTCGACCTCCAAATCCTCCCCGTGCAAAAACAAACCTCCACCACTCACCACATAAATCGCCGACTCGCAATTGACGTGATAGTGAGCCGTTGAACACCGCCCCGGCGGCACTGTCGCGATCGACAGATGTATCCCCGTCGATCCCGACAACGCCTCCGAAACCCCCGCCAGCCTCGTCATCGCCCCACTCGCAACATCAACCTCAAGCCCATCACTCTTAGTGATTACACAAGGCCGATACCCATCCTGTGTATCCTGTCCATCCATGCAAATTCCTTACACTCGCGACTCACATCACCACGACCGAACGAAGCACCTCGCCGCGCTCCATCTTGTGGAACGCCTCTTCGACATCCCCGATCCCTATCGACTCGCTGACGAAACCGTCTAGGTCCAACCGCCCCTGCATGTAGAGATCGATGTACATCGGGAAGTCGCGCGTAGGTAGACAATCGCCGTACCACGATGATTTCAACGCTCCACCGCGACCGAAGACCTCAATCATCGGCAGCTCGATCTTCATCTCCGGACTCGGCACACCCACCAACACCACCGTTCCCGCCAAGTCGCGTGCGAAGAACGCCTGCTCATAAGTCTGCGGCAATCCAACCGCCTCGATACACACATCCGCACCATTGCCTCCGGTGATCCCCTGTATCGCCTCCACCGCATCCGTCCGACGCGAGTTCACGGTATGCGTAGCACCAAATCCCTTCGCCCACTCCAGCTTCCGATCATCGATGTCAACCGCAATAATCGTGTGCGCACCTGCCAGCTTCGAACCCGCGATCGCGGCATCTCCGACACCCCCACAACCGAAAACCGCCACGGAATCGCCCCTTGACACGCCACCGGTATTGATCGCCGCACCCAAACCAGCCATAATCCCACACCCGATCAAACCCGCCGCTTTCGCATCCGCCTTCGGGTCAACCTTAACCGCCTGACCAGCAGCCACTAGCGTCAACTCCGCGAACGCACCGATACCCAAAGCCGGCGACAAAGGCGTCCCATCCTCCAACGTCATTTGCTGCGTAGCGTTCCGACTGTCGAAGCAGTACCACGGACGTCCACGCTCACACGAGCGACAGTTCGTACAAGGCGCACGCCAAGCGACGATCACAAAATCGCCCGGAGCCACGTTGTCGACATCATCACCAACCTTTTCCACTATGCCAGCCGCCTCGTGGCCCAAGAAATAAGGAAACTCATCCCCAATCGCACCCTCTCGATAGTGCAGATCCGTATGGCAGACACCGCAAGCCTGAATTTGGATCAACGCTTCGCCCGGCCCCGGGTCCGGCACCAAGATCGTCTCCAACGTCACAGGCGCGCCGTTTGCCGCCGAAACCACCGCTTGTACCTTGTTCATCTCGTCCCCTAACCCTTTCTGACATACTCACCAACTCATTGCATTCGGGATTATATGGCATGAACCAGAAAATCCCCTCTCGATCTCCCCCACGTATCCCCTCTCCCTCGATGGGAGAGGGTCAGGGTGAGGGTGACCAAAAGGGGACGAGGGCTGTAAGGAGGCGGAGCCATCTAGGCAACGACGCAGGGAATTCTCGCTACAGAAGTTCGCCTATCGCCGTCAAACTGATCAGACCTGCAATCGCCACCAGCACGTATACGATCCGCGTGAACGCGTTGACCTCGCCGAACTTCAACTTACCGCCGATGAACGCCACGAGATCCCATTTGAACAGACCCACCAGTCCCCAGTTAAGGGCGCCAACCACCGCAAGGACTATCGCCACAACTTGGATGATCCCCATATCTTCTCCTTCCTAAGAGCTGACTTCATGTGTTGTATATTAGTAACATAGCCATTTATTTCGTTGTATTTATTCAACACACCGAGGCCCACAATGCCGGACACGAAGCTTCTAGACGAAACCAGGGAACGCTACACCGCCGCCGCAGCCCGCGGCGAACCCAATGTCGCACAGTCCATAATCGACGACGCCATAAGCCGCGGCGCAACTCCACCAGAGATCTACCTGTCCGTTCTCGCACCAGCTCAGGTCATACTTGGCGAACTCTGGCACAAAGGCGAAATCAACATCGCCCAAGAACACCTAGCGACCGCCATCACCATGCAGATGATGGATCGGCAGCGCCAGAACGCTATGCCACGGACACCGCGTGGACTCAGAGCGTTGGTCACTCCAGTCGAAGAGGACCAGCACTTCGTCGGCGCAAGAATGATCGCAGACCTACTCATCATGGACGGTTGGGACGTCGATTTCTTTTGGGATGCCACGCCGTTAAAGGACCTCGCCGAGTACGTGCAAATGCGCCGGGTTGACCTCCTCGCTCTATCTGCGACCATGATCGAGTGCCTGCCCAACGTCGCCGCGACCGTCGAAACCATCCGCCGAATCGAACCTCCACGACCGAAGATCATGCTCGGAGGCGCCGCTGTCGGACTCGCCGACATCGACCCTTATGAACTCGGCGTCGACGGCGTCGCGAATGACATCGCCACAGCGGCGCAACAGGCACTTGACCTCGTCCTCGACCGCCAAAACCGGCCGTCGCTCGATCAACAATTGGTAATCGTCGGAAAACAGATTAGGGCCGCCCGCAACCGTCGAAAACTGACCCAACAAGACCTTGCAGATGCAGCCGGCCTCGACCGCACATACATCAGCCTCGTCGAACACGGCAAACAAAACCTAACCATCGGCGCCACCTTGAAGATCGCCGACGCACTTGACGTCCCCATAAACGATCTATTCACACCTCACAAACCCTATCGATAGGTCCGCGCAAACCAAAACCAATCTCGGCTATCCTCTAGGGTTTCCCCCGCTCGCGAGACCATTGCAAAACCCCCGTCATTCCGGCGAAAGCCGGAATCCAGAGGAAGCGGTACGGGTTTCCCACGCTGCGCGGGGGAAATGTCCGAAGGACGAAGGGGGCGCGTCGCATGCCAAGGCAACTCCACAACCCACGCGCATTACAGAATCAGAGTCTGACCAACACCGCAACCGAGAACCCCCATGACCGAACTCAAAGACAGACTCGATTTCGCCATCCGCGCCGCCACAAACGCCGGCCAACACACCTTGCGATACTTCCGCTCATCCGATCTGACGATAGAAACCAAACCCGACGAAACCCCCGTCACCCGCGCCGACAAAGAAGCCGAGGAAACGCTCCGAAACCACCTCGCTCAGGAGTTCCCGAACGACGCAATTGTCGGCGAGGAATTCGGCACGCAATCGGGTTCAACCGACTACACATGGTATCTGGACCCCGTCGACGGCACCAAATCATTCATCCGCGGCATACCGCTCTACGGAACCATGATGGGGCTCGAATACAAGGACGAAGCCGTTGCCGGCGTCATAGTCTTCCCAGCTTTGAACGAAATCGTCTACGCCGCCAAAGACCTCGGCGCGTGGTGGTCAGACCAACTCGGCCCGGAGACTCCGAAACGTGCCCGTGTCTCGAACATATCCCGACTCTCACACGCCTATTTCACCACTACCTCATCGAGCAGCTTCTGGGAAGTCGACAAAGCCGAAGCCTATCGAACGCTCAGCAAGACTTCCGCCGCAACTCGCGGCCTACCAGACTGCTACGGACACTACCTCGTGGCAACCGGCCGATGCGAAATCATGATCGATCCCGTCATGGAGGTTTACGACAACGCCCCCCTCCAATCCATCATCCAAGAAGCCGGCGGCACCTTCACCGACACCCAAGGCAACCCCACGATCCACGGCGGCAGCGCCCTCTCCACCAACGGCAATCTTCACCACCAAGTCCTAGAAATCCTCAACTCCTAAACGAAACGCCATCCCGGCAAAAACGGCCGCTCGCGCGTCGGAACGTGCCGGTGTCCCCTCTACCTTGATGGGAGATGGTTAGGGTGAGGGTGAACAGAGCCGGTGTCACCTCTACCTTGATGGGAGAGGGCTAGGGTGAGGGTGAACAGAGCCGGTGTCACCTCTACCTTGATGGGAGAGGGCTAGGGTGAGGGTGAACAGAGCCGGTGTCCCCTCTACCTTGATGGGAGAGGGCTAGGGCGAGGGTGAACAGAGCCGGTGTCCCCTCTACCTTGATGGGAGAGGGCTAGGGCGAGGGTGAACAGAGCCGGTGTCCCCTCTACCTTGATGGGAGAGGGCTAGGGCGAGGGTGAACAGAGCCGGTGTCCCCTCTACCTTGATGGGAGAGGGCTAGGGTGAGGGTGAACAGAGCCGGTGTCCCCTCTACCTTGATGGGAGAGGGCTAGGGTGAGGGTGAACAGGGCCGGTGTCCCCTCTACATTGATGGGAGAGGGCTAGGGTGAGGGTGAACAGAGCCGGTGTCCCCTCTACCTTGATGGGAGAGGGCTAGGGTGAGGGTGAACAGGGCCGGTGTCCCCTCTACATTGATGGGAGAGGGCTAGGGTGAGGGTGAACAGAGCCGGTGTCCCCTCTACCTTGATGGGAGAGGGCTAGGGTGAGGGTGAACGACGAAGCGGGCGCGAACGTAGGCGCACGTTTCAAACCTACCCCCACCAACCAAACAAACCCCCATCCCACCAACCCTATCCATCCATGCAAATACCATTCACACCTTAACCACCAGCGGATACCGTTCGATTCCTCACACCGTACTATCCAACCTCCCCGATCTTTCACATCCCTGTTTTAACGAAACGACACGTATTGCATTCGTCAATCAAATGTTTCCAAAATAGTTTGGCATGATCGGCGAATACCAACCCGCCAGACTACTCTTCATCTCGGTACTCGCCACCATCGCGGCAACAGCAATCCTGCTGGCTGACGCGCAGACACGGGCCCAGACCACGGGCGTAATCACCCTCAGCATCACTAAGGGATCACCGTACATCGATGAAGACGGCGGATCCGTTACCATAACCGCCACCCTCGACAAACCAGCTCCTGAAATCGTAGGTCTTCAGATCGGACATCACGACGTCGAAAACGAACCCACCACAAACAGCCACGAAGACTACAGAACCGTGACTGCAGAATTTATGAAAGGAGAGCAGACCACAACATTTCGAATCATCGCCAAACAAGACGAAATCGACGAACATGACGAGTTCATCGAACTCTCGGCATCCGTATTTTTCCCAACGTCCGAAATCTCCATTCGAACCCAAACCCGGCTCCGACTCATCATCATCGACGACGACGGTGATCCGTCGTCCAATACCAAGCCTCCTTACGTCACTCTCACCGCTGACGACTACAATCCCGACGAAGGCGACACCGTAACCATCACCGCTACCTTGACCCATCCCGCAGGCGAAGACGGTGTCGAGGTCACCATATCCGCCGACGACCAAAGCACCGCATCTTCCTACGACTACACTCTCCCTACTTCTCCCATCACTATCGAAGAGAATGCAACCACAGGCACCGCCACCATCTCTATCGCCGATGACTCCGTAGATGACGACCACGAGATACTCGTCCTTAAAGCGACCGCTACCGGTTTCACTGCCAATGGCACCACTCTCATAATCGCCGACAACGATGAGACACCACTATCCGACGTTGCAACTCTCTCCGCGCTCGCACTCAACAACGCCGCAGACAGCAGCAACATACCATTGACACCCGCTTTCGACGCCGACACTACCAGCTACTCCGCAAACGTCGACGCGAACGTCAGCCAAGTGACCATCACTCCCACCACTACCCACACCGGCGCAACCGTCGCCGTCAGTGGCGATACCGTCAGCAGCGGCTCCCCCAGCAACGCCATCGACATCGCCAACGGATCAAACGTCATCTTCGTCGTCGTCACCGCTGAGGATGGAAGCACCGTAAAGGGATACTCCATCGACATAAACCGCTATATCCAACAGGCCGCGACGCTACTCCAGGTTTTCAGCGCGGCTACATCCACGCCCTCAGCCATCAACCTGACCGTCGGCCCTCAGCAACACTCCGAAGGCAATGCCGTTACCATCACCGCAACCCTCGATGAACGTGCACCCGCAGGCGGGACAACCATCACCCTAAATGTCGTTACATCCTCCAGCACCGCCGATAACAACGACTACACTATCGCCTCCAACACCATCGAAATCGCAGAGAACACCACGTCCGGCACCACAACCATCACCTTCAACGAAGATACGCGATCTGAGCCCACAGAGACCATCGTCATCAACGCCACAAGCACAAATCCCTCTTTACCCTCCAACACCGTCACAATTCGCATCTTAGATAAAGCCAGTGCTCGGCTACCAAACAACCCACTCATCCTCCGAGTCGAACCCGCATTTCGCAACGTCACACTCTACGCCGGCGAAAAAGTCGCTCTCGATGTCCACGTATACGGACGCCAGAACGTACGAGACGACTCCCTTGCCGACGACTTGAATCTCGAATGGGACGACGACGCAACTGGAACGTTCCAGAAAACAAAGGTCCTCAGCGCCCTGTACCACACGCCACGACAGCCCGGTAGATACACCGTCACCGCATCGCTCCCTGAACCTGAACGAAACTGCTACGCATTCCGAGACGACGAAGAACAGTGCATAGCAAAGTTCAACATCATCGCTAGACGACCTCCAAATTCTCCAGAACCTGAAAAACCTCCCGTCAATCCCGACGGCAAAATTCCTGAAACCATCACTGACTTAAAAGGCGTAATCTACAAAGTCTTCACTCCTGTCGAGGGCGGAACATACATCCGCGAAAACGTCACTTTTTCCGTACCGCCCAGCGCCGTACCCGACAAAGAGATCATCGGCATCAACATCACTAAAGACGAGCCCGCCGGCGACACCAAAACGGTCCAGCGAAATCAGTACAAACTCGCCGGACACTGGCACCGCGTCGATGCAACAGACAGTGCCGGATTGCCACTCAGCGAATACCGACTAGAAAAACCCGCCAAGACATGCTTGCCGCTGCCTGACGAACTCAGAACTCGAATCACCAACGTCAGCATCGCCCAAGACGAACAGGGCGACGGAAACCTCACCATCCTCACATCCAACCTGATCATCACAATCGACGGCCCTATAGTCTGCGCCACCACAAGCCTCCTGCCAATAAACGCCGCCATCGCAATCACAGCCGAACACGCCCCGCAACTACCACCCGCACCAATCTTCCAAACACCCCCCGAAACCCTCCCCGAAACCGGCGGCCTCCAACCCCCACACCCCTTAACCCTAATCCTCACCATCCTCATCACACTCACCACACTAGCAACCCTGATAATCACAACCCTCCCAAAAACCCGCCATACCCCCAAAAGCAAAACCTAACCCCGATCACAGGTAACATCATTCCGGCGAAAGCCGGCCGTTTACGGGACGGAACGTCCATCCAGAGGGGCGGGGGGCGACGCAATCCCTTCGCGTCCCCTTTCGCCCAGCGAAAGGGGACGCGGGAGCGAAGCGAACGCAGGGGTATGCCCGGGCGGCGGAGGGGACAGGCTTTCCCCCGCTACCAGACCATTGCAAAACCTCGACGGCCAGCCCCACACGATCCCGGTTGCCCCCGCTCCGCGGGAGAAACGTCCGAAGGACAAAGGCGGCGCGAACCTAGGCGCAGGTTTCAAACCTGCCCCTACCAACAATCCCCTCTCCCCTCCGTGGGAGAGGGCTAGGGTGAGGGGGACCGGGGCCAAAGGGCGGCCCCTACCAACCAAACAAACAACAACAATCCCCTCTCCCCGAAACCTTTGCAAAACCTGCCGATCCGTCCCCTTCGCGAAGCGTAAGGGGACGCGAACCAGCGCAGCGCAGTTCGCAGGGGATGCCCGATCAGCGTCTAAACCCCCTTCAATTCCCCCTTGGGCATCAAGGGCGAGGTTTTGCAAAGGTTCCCTCTCCCCTCCGTGGGAGAGGGCTAGGGTGAGGGGGAACCGGGGACAAATGGGCGGCCCCCACCAAACAAACAACAAACCCACCCTCCACAACACCACCAAACCACAACCACCCATCACAGTCCATCATTCCAATCCCGCCCATCCCAGTTCAAAAACCAAACAACCAACCAACAATCCCCTCTCCCCGAAACCTTTGCAAAACCTGCCGATCCGTCCCCTTCGCGAAGCGTAAGGGGACGCGAACCAGCGCAGCGCAGTTCGCAGGGGATGCCCGATCAGCGTCTAAACCCCCTTCAATTCCCCCTTGGGCATCAAGGGGGAGGTTTTGCAAAGGTTCCCTCTCCCCTCCGTGGGAGAGGGCTAGGGTGAGGGGGACCGGGGCCAAAGGGCAGCCCCCACCAAACAAACAAACAACAAACCCACCCCCGGCTAAACCACCAAACCACCACTACCCATCACAGTCCATCATTCCAATCCCGCCCATCCCGGTTCAAAAAACTACCAAACAACCAACCAACAATCCCCTCCCCCCCGTGGGAGAGGGCCAGGGTGAGGGGGACCGGGGCCAAAGGGCGGCCCCTACCAATCAAACAACCAACAACAATCCCCTCTCCCCGAAACCTTTGCAAAACCTGCCGATCCGTCCCCTTCGCGAAGCGTAAGGGGACGCGAACCAGCGCAGCGCAGTTCGCAGGGGATGCCCGATCAGCGTCCAAACCCCCTTCAATTCCCCCTTGGGCATCAAGGGGGAGGTTTTGCAAAGGTTCCCTCTCCCCCCGTGGGAGAGGGCTAGGGTGAGGGGGACCGGGGCCAAAGGGCTGCGCCTACCAACCAAACAAACAACAAACCCACCCCCCACAACACCACCAAACCACCACTACCCATCACAGTCCATCATTCCAATCCCGCCCATCCCAGTTCAAAAACCTACCAAACCACTACCAACAATCCCCTCTCCCCTCCGTGGGAGAGGGCCAGGGTGAGGGGGAACCGGGGACAAATGGGCGGTGCCGATCTACTCATCACCCACCGCCCCCTCTACCAACTCCACCAAATCATCCTCAATATCCTCCCACCTCTCCTGCATCAAATCCAACGTCTCGACCCAAAACGGATGCCCATCAATCTTGGTTCGCAACCGTCTACGGCCAGTTTCGGTTTGCCCGTACAACAAAATCCCCGTCGCCGTAGGATACTCGCCACCTCGGTGGTCTTGCGACGCCAGATACGCATACATCTGGTACAGATTGCTGGTGTGAACCGCATCGTCTCCCCGGCCACTCTCGACCGGAGACTTGTACCACTTCGTATCCAACACGACGATTTTGCCCGTTTCATGCGTTAACACAACATCCGGGTACATGTTCGGCAATCGGATGTCTCCAGAACGCGCCTCCTCACTCTCATTCCACTCATACTTCCGTTGCGCTCGGACATCCCAACCCTCCAACCGCAACTTGTAAAAATTCGCCACGAACCGTTCAAAAATCTCGTACTCCTGCTTCCGCAACCAGTCCACAACCTCCAGATCCGAAACTGATTCCGACTGCGGCATCGACGGGTCCTGAAGCATCTCGCATATTTTCAACATCAACTTGTACTCGCGCTCATTACGACCCAACAGCCGCAACTCCGACGCGATCAGCCTCCGAGTCACCCGCACCCGGTCAATCTCATAAAGCATCCGCAACAAAGCCTCCACATCGGAGACCAAGCTCGCGTGTTTTGGTCGTTCCACTTCGACTCGAGTGAACCCGCGGTTTAGCGAGTCGTTCAGCGTCGACCGGATGATCTGATTACGAGGCACATTTAGGGTGAACTCCTCAAACTCGCAATGCAAACGACCTCGGTACATCGACAACCCACGCAAAGTCTCAACGAAATCGATTCGCCCCCGCACACCTCGCAACTCCTCCGACCTCTCCACATAATCACCCCGCAACCCACGCCGGATCTGGTGCTTCATCAGAAAAACCAGAATCTTGGTCAACAACGCCCGCAAATCCGGCGCATCCTTAACCTCCGTCTTAAACCGATCCTTGAACTCCACCAAATCCCACGCATACAGCAGCATGTGCCACCAGTTACGAACCGGAATCATCTCAAACCACCGCCCCTTTCGCGTAGCGAAGGGGGCGCGAGCGAACGCAGTGATGCGAGCGGGGGATGCCCGAAGCACGCGTTATCCAAGTCCTCTTTCGAAATGCCAAGATTCTTGATTATTTGCCGAAGCGTACCCGGCCTCAGGTCCCGATTGCCGTGGCGTAGTAACGGAGATGCTGAACCAGTCGCGTCTTTCGCCCAGATTTCGTGACTGCCCCGGCCTTGCCGTACGAACACGCAACCCAATCGACGAAGTTTGCGCGTCGGTTCGCCGTAGGTCAAACCGATCCCTCTAACACCCCGCGCTCCGAATACAACTGTACTTCGCTTGCATTTCGAGGCACTCCAGACGGCAATTGGTAACCACGCTCTTGATAGACCTGAATCATCTCCACCACTACAGACTCCAAGATCGAAATTGTCTCTTCTGGAGTATCTCCCCAAGCCACGCAATTCGGGAACGACGGCACCGCCGCCATGTACTTGTCTGGCTCAGTCGATTCAAACGGATCGTACAACACACATTGCAGACTAATCCGCTTTCTATCTTCGCCCACAGGCATACCTACTCCGGCCTCTACGCCAGCATCAACCGCTCGCCTTTAGGCTCGGGAATCGGATCGCCAAACTCACGCGCCGTATCCAGCCACAACTTCACAGCCTCACCCACCGCCTTCAGCGTTGCCTCTTGCGTATCGCCGTGCGCCATGCAACCCGGCAGTTCAGGCACCTCGCCCACGAACGCTTCGTCCTCGTTGCTCCAGTAGATGATGATCTCGTACTTGTGCATCACTCAACCTCTCCTAAATCGTATCTCAGTAATACACGCCGAACCTGCCGCACTTGGTACGGCTTGGTGTGACTCCCGTCACGTTGCAAGTTGATCAACTCTCGGACTCCGGTCTTGCGAAACACATGATGGCTCCCCCGCACCCGTTCGACGAAACCGAGTCGCAGAAGATACCGACGAAGCGCATCAAAACGAATATTCGCGTCCGAGCGACCGTCCAGAATCCGCTGCCGTAATCTGTCATCGCGATTCACCATCAGCCGTTCTCAGGAATTCCATCCAGCAAATTCTCCTTCACTTGCGTACCCGCTTTCTTGGGATCGTCAAACCAATACTCCTCCAACAGCGGCTGAATTTCGGTCTTCACGATTTCGCGGTACCACCCATCCCAATCGCTGTCTTGCCAATCTTCGACCTGGGAAGGTATGTCGCAGAAGTACGAATGCCCCACTGCGAAGTTCCGACCCAACGACGCGTCGCCAGCAATCACTTCATTCAACGCCGACATCCGATCATTGATCCGCGTGATCATCTCCGCCGGCACCCCCTTCTCCCTCAACCAATCCCCGAACACCGATGACCCAAATTGCGGCTCCAACGTCACAAACGCGAACCTACGGCGCATCGCATAGTCCATCCCCGCCAACGACCGATCCGCCAAGTTCATCGTCCCCAAGATGTAAACATTCTCAGGAACCGAAAACTCATTCCCACCGGCCAACCGTACCGTGAATCCATCACCCCGCTTATCTTTCTCAATCAACGACAGCAACTCACCAAACACCCGACTCAGATTCCCCCGGTTGATCTCATCGATCACCATCACAAACCGATCATCAGGATTGTCCCGCGCGTTCTTACACAACTCCAAAAACGTCCCGTCCCGCAACTCGAAAATCAGTTGGTCATCATCGTTCGTTCCCGGCCGATACCCCTGCACAAACTCCTCGTATGAATACGACTGATGAAACTGCACATTCCGAATCCGACCATCCGCCCGCTCCCCCATCAACGCATAAGCCAACCGCTTCGATACGAACGTCTTCCCAACCCCAGGAGGCCCCTGCAATATCAGGTTTTTCTTGTCTTCGAAGCGGTCAATGATCCGCTGAAGCTCATCAGGCTCAAAGAACAACCCATCTTCGAGCATGTCCGTGACACCATATGGAGGCAGATCTACCCCGCCATCGAGAGTTGGTTCAATCCCCAACTCTTCGCGAGTCTTACCCCAACGCCCCAACGAAACAAGGTTTAAGCCGTTTGTCACGGCCAACTCTCGCGCAGCCGCCAGAGCCTTGAGGTATCCCGTACCGTCACCGCAGTCGGCGGGGAGACCCAATTCGTCGAGGATGCCTAATTTGGCAAGTTGCTCGATGTAAATGAACCTGCGGGGGTCGACCCAGTACAGCCAATACGAGAGTTTCCGGTTGCGCAAACCGACGAACCGATCAGGGACAACTATGTTGTCGAAGTGGTCAACGAACTTACTACTCACATCGGCGTCGTCTAGCGGATCGTTTTCTTGGACCAGCCTGTAAAACTCCCAAAAGGATTCAATCTCGGCTGAACTCAATCGTTTGCCGAATTCGCCATGGACACCATACCCTGCCGCTTCATGCGCGACGTCCGGTAGCTCCGAATCCAAATCGAAAAGTTCCTTCACCTTCGCGTATCCGGGAACGCGCTTCGATCCCATCGACCTCATGTTGAAAGATAGGTAAAACGAGAATGGGTCTCCTGTCCAACGATCGTATTGGTAGTCGTCACCGACGTCTTCCGGATCTGCCCACCTGATCGCATCAATCCGGTTCTCTAACTCTTCCCGTTTCTCTTCCAACCACCACTCTCCCTCAACCAACTTCCTGCCCATCTCAAGATGAAACGGTACCCAACTGTCTTCGGGCATCGTAAATCCATGATCCGGGACCTCAATTAGCGCAATAAATTCGTCTTTGAGCCGGTCTGTAGCCTTGACCACAGTGCGAGTCCTGCCCGGCAACGATGGCAGGTCTGATGTCGGTACCTTGTCAATCCAACGGACATCTCGTCGGTTGCGCCACGGGCCTTTTGACACGTAATACGGATTGGACAAAACGGTGCCGTAGTGAACGAAATCACCCGCGGGCATTAACACATAATCTGCGATCGCCAAGTCGAACAAAAAGTTCGCCACCGACGAAGAATTGATGGCAACGCTACCAGAACTAGAACCCGGGTTTCGGTCAGCATACGCCTGTCTCACTGACTCGCCGTCAGGCAAGCGTGATAAGTCAATATCCTCAAGGCTAAAACCGACACCCGCAATCCCATTCTCCAACTGGTTGTCAACGGGAGCGCCACTCGAACCTCCTCGCACAATCCATACATTCGGCCCACCCGCTACATCAGTTGACGGATCCAACTTAATCTCCCTACCTTCCCAAACCGCTATGTTGACCTCGGGGAATGGCTGCGAAGTCAACTCGTGTGTTCGCAGCAAACACTTCAGGTAGCTCTCACCGTCAACCGCCTTGATCCCTAAACTCTGACCACCAACGCCGTCCACTGTGTCGCTGCGTAGGAAATCACTAGGATTTATCCAATAAAACCCACCAGTCAGTTTAGGTAAGGCAACTTCGTCGATCTCTACACACCTGTCAATCAATTCAATCAGGTTGGAGCGCTTGTCCGAATCGGCCGACGGGTCCATGCCATAAACCAATTCAAACGCGTCCCAGAGTTTGACACTTTCTTTTTGGAGATCTGATTGACTGCCGAAAAATCCTACTCGTCTGTTGTCTACCCAAGGTATTTCAGGTTTTTCGGGTAGACGTGATTTGAGTTGGAATGCAGTTTTATATGCGCGAACTGTCTTCGCATAATTTGCGGGAGTTAAATTCCGTCCTATGACTGCGAAGATAGTGAATGGATCGATGTATCTGTTCAAAAACATTTCGACCCTTGGCGTCAGCACACCTTCCGACCGCAACCGACCTAGAATCCCCTTAAACAACCTCACCAACTCCCCCTGCCTATCCCGCCAACCATCCTCAACCAACTTCCCCGCCAACTCCCGATAAAACGGAATCCAGCTATGCTCCGGACGATTGACATCCACTTCCCGACGATCAGCCATGAATAACCTCCATCATTGAACCATTACCCGAATCTCAAGCGTTGATCTTACAATCCGCCTAGACCCGCAACCATCACAATCCGCCTAGACCCGCAACCATCGACTCCCAGATCGCGTCTCCTAGTCACGCAAAACCCCCAACCCTCACAAAATCCATCCTGTCCATCCTGTTCATCCATGTGAGTCCTCTAACGCCAGGTTTTGCACTCCGTCAAAAGTAACACTTGCCGCGAACTTGCCGCTGATTCCGCTCTTCAACCAACCCCTACGCATACCCTGAAAACGCCGAAACACAACGAACGTCGTCGCCTCTAAACCAGCGTAACGTCCACAGACATCAGCACAACGCACATCAACAGCGTAAACGACCTCAAAACCACCGTCGATTCTGTAAAACCCCTCGTGCAGATCAACGTGTCAAACCTGCCGGAGGCGCGGCAAGTTCCGGCAAGTTCCGGCAGATTCGATGTCGCACTCAAACTGAAAACCGTCGCACTCGCCGCGATTTCTGCCGTTCCTGCCGGAACTTGCCGCGATTCTGCCGTTTTTCAGACTGATTCTGAGGAGTTTTTAGTACATATTTTGCACCACAGGATGCCGGTGCAAGCTGGTGCCAGGTGCTCAGTCGCCAGCAAACATAGCATTCAGGCCCGAAATACACCAAATTTTCGAAGGTTTTGAGCCTAAATCACTCACTTGCTTCGAGCGCGGCAAGTTCCAGCAACTTTGCGGCAAGTTTGACCGCCAAAACGGTCAAAACCCGTCCCAACCCGGCACCGCGGACGACTGCCGAATCCACTCAGCCAACAACTCGGCGTCAAGTTGGCCTTCTTGGATGTCGATCCAACGAGCGTCGGGATCTTTGCCGGAGCCGGGTGGTTCGGGTTGGAGGGTTGTGCCGTTTAGGAATGTGACTTTGATGTATCGGCTGAACATGTGGTAACTGACGAACCAGCCTTGGCCCTCGATTCCGTAGAATGGCGAGTTCCATCTGACGGCTTTCAGCACGCCGGGCACGTTTTCTACGATGATTTCGTCGATTCGGCGCGTAGTTTCACGTTTCCATCCCGGTATGGCGTCGATGTAGGTCTGGATCGGTGCATCGCCGTCCGATTTCGGTACCTGCGGGTTGCCGCCCGACAGGAGCACCGGTCTGCCATCGACCATGCCGCCTTTAGCTTTGGCGAGGCGCTGCTTCGTGTTGTAAGACACAGCCTGACGCACCAACGCCTTGAACGCAGTTTTGTCTACGTCATCACCCTCAAATATGTCGATTGCCCGCCATTTGCTCCCATCTGAGCCCGCATTGAACACTTTCTTGGGGTCGCGAAGCGCCGCCCCGCTGTGAAACGTGAGCTTCACCTTGTCCTTGAACCCGTCGCCAACCAGCAGAATCCCGTTGTAGGACCATACTGGGGTGCCCTTCCATTTCCACCCCTCCTCTACATCCGGTTCAGCGTCGTGAATCAGATTCCGCAACTCGGCCAGCTTCTCGCCCCGCCAATCTCCCAATTCAGCAATCCTCGCATCGATGCGCTCCGGCGCGCTCACATCCTTCGACGAATTCTTAGGTTTCCCGCTTGCCATGTCGCACCTACTGTAACCCATCGTCCGCCGAACCGAATCGGCCACCGATACATCCCGTCCATCTCGGCCATCCATGCGAATCACCAACTTCCCTATGCGATAATCCCATCCATCATGATCAACAAATTCGGAGTTCTATACGCTGGCTGCGTCGACATGGACGACATCGGCTACGCCGGCACACCCGCAAACGAACGATGGCTGCCCGACGAACAGCTCGCTACCGTCTTCGACAAGTCCGCTTCGTTCGCAAAAACGATGGATAAACTGGGTTTCGACACCTTTTGGGGCGCCGAACACCACTTCCAGCGCGAAGGCTACGAGTGCATCCCGAACCTGCTGATGCTTTTCGTGCACATGGCCCATCTAACCAAAGACCTGCGATTCGGCTGTGGTTTCAACATCAATCCCATGTGGCACCCCGTCCGGCTCGCCGAGGACTACGCCACCGCCGACATCCTCACTGACGGCCGCGTTCGCTTCGGCATCGGCAGAGGCTACCACTCTCGTGAAGTAGAGGTTTTCGGCAACCCCATCATCGACCAAGACGCCAACCGCGAACTCTTCGAAGAGCAGGTCGAGGTGATGTGGAAGGCCTTCAACGAACCTGCCTTCTCGCACCACGGCAAGCACTACGACATCCCACCAGCCGTCCCCTATCGCGGCTACGAACTCGAAGAGATCACCCTCGTTCCACGACCTAAGTACCCAGTCGAATGGTGGCAACCCGTGGTTTCGGCATCGGAACGCGGCCTCAACTTCATGGCCAAGTACGGAATCAAAGGCATGATCGGCGGCGGCGCAGCACCCGGCGGAGCCTCAGACGTGGTTGTCCACAAATGGCAAGAAGTCCAATCCGAACACGGACGCGACCTCGAACTTGGCGGCGACCTCATAATCTCCTTCTCCGTCTACATCGCCGACACGCCGGAGCAAGCGATCGAAGAATCGCGACTCTGGGCCGAGGAGCGCGTCAAGATGTTCGGTCCACTAGGCTTCGTCCGCGGCCTTTCCGACGAGCAGGTAGCCGCGATCAACTCCAACGATCGGTCACAGCTCCTTAACGCCAACCTTCCGACGATCGACGGCGATGTCGAAGGCGGAGGATTCTTCGCTGGACCCGCTGACTTAGTAACGGAGAAACTCCTAGCTATCCAGGAACGCTACCCCGGCCTCGAAGAAGTGAACATCGGCATCACGGGCATGGGCATGCCCGAATCCGCCACGCTGGAGCAGATGCACCGCTTCGCCGAAGGGGTGATGCCGCATTTCAATTCCCGCTGAACGTCATTCCGGCGAAAGCCGGAATCCAGAGGGGAAGCGGCACGCACCGCTAAAATCAAGGACATGCAACTAGCCGACTCGCAACTGGTAAACGGAGGTTCGATTTTCATTACCATCACACTCTCTTTCGCCGAGGATGACGACCTTGGAATTGCCCTTGACCAACGCGCTGCCGCCAACTCTCGCACTGTTGATACCGAGGCCCTAGCAATCTTGGTTGAAGCATTGGACGTTGAACCGACATATCCGAACGAAGCCATCAGAAAAATGCGTTCCTTCGTTGAATACGTCGCTGAGGATGGTCGCGCCACCCACAGGAAACGCCATTTCGAAATTCCGCCAGGTTACGAGGACTATTCCACAAGAAAGGTCCAATCGGGGCACTCCAGCGAAAGAAATCTAACTTCTTTCACGCTAACCTTCACCGATGACGACGCGTTAGCGATTCGCTTGAAGGATCGCGCATCTTCAAACGTACGGACGGTTGAGCTGGAAACTCTTGAGATCTTGATTCGTGCTTTGGGGGCAGAACCGAGATATCGGAGCGAACTCGTCAGGAAGATCCGTGCCGTTGTTGACCCTATCGGGGGAATCGAACTGGAACTGCCGCCACGCGGCGGGTACGTCGGAGGCGGGTAGAATCCTCGGGACTACACCCCATGAAGATCACCGATATCCGAACTCGCAACATCTGCATCCCTCTATCGACGCTGGGCAAGCACGAGCCGGTGACTATGTGGTACGGCTCTCGCTTCGCTGCGATCAAGACGATCATCTTCATCGATACGGACGAGGGGATTACCGGGCTGGGCGAGACGAGCATTGGAGCTGGCGGCGATCAACGTCTATTCGAGCAGATCAAGTCGAAACTGATCGGTCGGGACCCGCACGATATCAACTCGATCGAGCGGGGTATGAACCTTACTGGTCAGGTCACGACCAAGCTCGGACACTTGCTCGACACTAGCGCATCGTCCAACCTCAACATCACCGGATCGATCGACCAAGCCCTCTGGGATATCGTCGGTAAGGCAGCCAACCAACCGATTTACAACCTAATCGGCGGCAAGTACCGCGATCGCGTGGAAGCGCGGTATTGGATGGGAGCTAAACCGCCTGAAAAATGCGCGGATGAGGTTAAGCGTGCAGTTGCCGCCGGTTTCAAGTCGTTCAAGATCAAGATCGGATTGAACCCAGAATTCGACGTAGAGTGTGCCGCCGCTGCTCGCGAAGCTGCGGGACCGCGCATCGAACTTGGCTACGACTGCAACGGTTCGTACTCGCAACTTGAAGCGATCCGTATGCTCCGGAAAATGGAGCCTTACGACCCTTCGCACGTCGAAGAGCCGGTTGATTCCGCCAGCGTACGAGCCTTGGCCGAAGTTAGCCGTCACACCGACATTCCCATTCTCTGCGACGGTCCTGCTCGAACCACCAAAGAACAGATCCTCGAGCTCGTCATGCACCGCGCATGTGACGCCATTCACCTCGATGTCGTCATCAATGGCGGATTCCTAGAGACCCAACGCTGCGCCGCCATCGCCGAAGCCGGCGGACTCAAAGTTTCGTGTCACTCCTCGCCCGGCGAGACCGGCATCGCCACCGCCGGACAACTGCACCTAGTCACCGCCACACCCAACTTCATCTGGCCCGTCGACTCCGCGTACACCAAGCTCCTTCCACCCTCAGAAGACATCATCACCGAACCGTTCACCTACGAAGACGGGGCGCTCACACCACCATCCGGACCTGGTCTAGGCGTGGAGATCGACGAAGACGCGATGTCTCGCGCCGAGGAACGATATGCAAACGAACTCCCCAAATGGCGGCACCGTTTCGCCCCGGATCCGACGGTGCCATCCCGCCAGCAGTACTACTTCTTCGACTATCCCAGCAAGCACCAACATGACGACTCCGTTTGGCGCGCGATGTTCGATTAAGACCCGGCCCAACACCATCGCGATCAACGCGACAGTCGCCTCAAAACCTGCCGCAACTTGCCGATTTTTGCCGCAGTCCAAGTTATCGACGACTATCTCTGATTTTCACGAACATAGAAGTGCAAGTTTCCGCGTACATCGACGTGTTGCCAGTGTTTGTGACGGTTTCACGATGTTTACCACGAGCATCAACGTACATTCCTTGTACTAATAACACTTGGATTTCACCGTTTTTTCCGGCAAGTTCGCGGCAGGACCGGCAGATTCGGCAAGTTTCGCGGCAAGTTGGCGGCAGTTTCAGGGTTTTCCGCTTTGGACGGCAAGATTCGCTTGCGGCAGGTTTCCGGCAATTTGCCGCGATCTTGCCGCGCCTCCGGCAGGTTTCGCGTGGTGGTCGGCGACGACCATTTTCAGTTTCTACCGCGTACACAGGACCGTGAACGTCGTCATTTGATCTTTTGCTCACATTTGTGGGAGTACATCGGACTTGTATCCGACATCGATGTTCCTGATTGGTTGTTTTCGGTGTTTGAGGGACTGCTCACCGATGATCGGATTCCGCGGCAAGTTCGCGGCAAGTTTGTTCTTTAACGAAGTTCAATAAGCCACGGTGCCTTGGCGTCAGAGGAAACGCAGTCCACGCGGTCTGGCTACTGTTCTCAAGCGTGCGAATCCATCGGAGGAACTTCGGGATTCCGCGTCGCAGCGACATTTCTCGTGAAGTATGATCATTCAACGCTATCTGATGGAAGGAGCGATCAATGGCATTCCAAACACCAATAACAATTAAGGAAGCGTTGAAGAACATCGAAGAGCGCAAATGGGCGCTTCCTGCCATCCAACGGGAGCTCGTTTGGAGCCAGCGACAAATTGCGCGCCTATTCGACAGTCTTATGCGCGGATACCCTGTCGGTTCATTTTTGTTTTGGAACGTTGATGCGGAAGGCGTCAAGCAATACCAGTTCTACGAATTCGTGCGAGATTACCACGCCAAAGACCGTCCACATTGCCCTAGGTTTGATGCCGTCAACCCGGGCGCCGGATTGACAGCCGTCCTAGACGGCCAACAACGATTGACTGCAATGAACATCGCATTCGTTGGCAGTCACGCTGCGAAATTGCCACGGCTTTGGTGGAACAATCCCGCTGCGTTTCCACTTCGTCATCTATATCTCAATCTTCTTGCTTATGCCAGTGAAAACGAGCAAGGAATGGAATACGATTTCCGTTTCATGGACACCAAACAATCAAGTCAGCGTGACGACAGACATTATTGGTATAGAGTTGGCGCGATCAGAAACATCCATGAAATCGAGGACATATTCTTGGGCAACGCCGTCAGTGACTTGCCTCAATCACATCTCGCCTATGGAATGCTCGCCAAATTGCATCGCGTGATACACAGCGAACCGGTGATTTCGTACTACGAAGAGAAAGAGCAGGACCTAGATAAAGTTCTCGATATATTTATCCGAACTAATAGTGGAGGCACAGTTTTATCTTATTCGGACCTTTTGATGAGCATTGCCACCGCGATGTGGGACGAACTTGATGCTCGGGAGGAGATTCACACACGCGTTGACGAACTTAATGAAATCGGTGATGGTTTTAATTTCAACAAAGATTTCGTATTGAAAGCTGGGGTGATGTTAGGCGATGTGAATTCTGTTGAATTCAAGGTGACCAATTTCAATCGTCGCAATATGTTGGTACTTCAAGAAAAATGGCAACTTATCGGATCGTCTTTGCGGTATGCGATCGAACTCATATCAAGTTTTGGGTATTCTTGGGCGAATCTACGGTCGAACAATGCCGTGTTGCCGATCGCTTACTACATTTACAACCGTCAGTTGGGTCACGAAATCGTGAACAGCGTCCATCATAAGGATGATCGTGCGACGATCCGGAACTGGCTAACTCGCAGTTTGCTCAAGCGTGGCATTTGGGGGTCGGGAGTGGATTCGTTGTTGGTCGCGTTAAGGAACGCAATCCGTGCAAACGGTTGCGACGGGTTCCCGGGCAACGCCCTAGAAACTGTGTTGATGACTCGCGGCCGGTCGCTGACGTTCAGCCGCGAAGAGTTAGAAGCCGCGATTGATAATCCTCGCGACGCGTTTCCCTTGCTGACGCTTTTGTATCCCGACAGCCGTTTCTCCAACACTAAGTACCACATCGACCATGTTTTCCCCAAAAGCAGGTTCACATCGGCTCGACTACGTCGCGCGGGGGTAACGAACGACGAATTTCCTGCGTACTCAGCTCGTGTCAACTGTCTTCCGAACTTGCAGCTGTTGACCGAAATGGAGAACCAAGAGAAATCCGATTTGATGCCGTCGGAGTGGATAGAACGGTTCTATGCAGATTATGTTCCGCGTGTTCAAATGATCCGGGCACACGATCTAGGAGATTTACCGCCCCAGATGACCCGTTTCCTCGAATGGTACGACACCCGTCGCAACCGAATGTTGGAACGGTTATGCGATACCTTAGGGGTAGAGGTTTCCGAACATCCTGTAGAAGAATCGTAGTTTGATGCCTACTCCTTCGCATGGTTCGTTGTGTTCGTCGAGGACGTTCCGTACGGCTTGTCGATATTGCGGAGACGAGATTTACGTTTATCAGTGTTCTTGTGGGAGCGTTGTTCTTTTTGATGAGCTTGGCGGGGGCTGGCCGCAGCACCGATTGGCTTGTTACCTGAAACCGGGGGACGCGCCGCCGGTTGCGGCTGACCAGCGGTCTGAATGGTTGAGACGCGAGTTCGCACAGCTGCGGAATCGGCTTCGGCCGGAGAACGTGCAGTTCGTGAGTATCGAGCCGGAGAGTGTTGCTGGACAGACGGTTTCAGCGGTGATGACGATTCGAGAGATGCCGATGAGGACGCGACGAATCGAGGAACTGGAGAGGTGGAATCCGTTCGCTCGTGCCTCGTTGGGCGTTGACCGGCCGAATGGAAGCTATGTCCAAATCACATTGGCTGATTCGGGCGCTGAACCGCGTAGCACGTATCCGGCGATCGTTGATCGCGAGCTAATCGACGATTTGCCGTTGGCGCTCAACTCGCAGGTCGGCGCGACGCTTGAGGCACGAAGTTCCGGCGGGTTGGCTGAGTGGTTTTTGACGGAGATAGTTACTTTAGGAGTGGGATAATCGTTGCGGCGACTGAGGTTACCCTCGACCAATCGTCACATAAGAATGACCGCCACCGCGCGTCCGATTCATCGCCAGTGGCTGCCCATCGCTGATCTTAACCAATCTGGATACGGGGATGGGCTTCGGGATTTTCAACATCTGGCGCACGTGTAGTAGATTGACGCTCGACTCGTCTGGGTCGTCGACCATGTTGTAGAGGCCTGTTTCTTCCGGCTGTAGCAGTTTGATGAGGGAATCGATTAGTTGGTGCCTATCGGCTGACATCTCCGTCTTGTCTTCCCATCCGACAATCTCAGCAACATAGCTGACGTGCTGGAGGTCATCGCCGGTTGAAATCCACATCTTGGTGGGCTTGTCGACCGTCGGCGGATCGTCGCGCAATTTAGTGATCTGGCCGGGACCGTGAGGTTGCATGTAGAAGATCTGGTTAGGCAGATGTTTTTGAACACCGAGGATCTCTTCCATTACTGAACGGTAAACGCCGTTCATGTATAGGTCCCAACGATCATCCTGCATCTGAGCCACTTTTCAGCCCCTCTCAACGATGCCGTTTTCGGGGGATAGAGGCGATTCATCGGATTGCTGCCCGTTGCCGTACCACTGCTCCCACAGCTCGGGCAGAACCTCTTTGAGGCGCTTGGCTTCGCGGAACCACTCGGCGTCGAGTTCGAAAGTGTCAGGGTCTTCGGCGATGGCGGCGCGAATGGCGGCGTCTTCTTCAGGGGTAGACCAGATGGTGTCAGGTTTTAGCTTGGGCATGGTCCTAAGGAAGTCGATATTCAACGCGGCGCGCCGTTTTCGGAGGCTTGCGGCGATTCATCGGATTGCTGCCCGTTACCGTACCACTTCTCCCACAGCTCGGGCAGAACCTCTTTTAGGGGTTTGGCTTCGCGGAACCACTCGGCGTCGAGTTCAAAAGTGTCGGGGTCTTCGGCGATGGCGGCGCGGATCGCAGCATCCTCTTCAACAGTCGGCAATATAACTTTGCGCTTCGTCTTATACATAGTTGAGTAGTTGCTCGCGGGGTAGAAGCTCAGTCCGAGTTGTGCTGCGGCGCGCCGTTATCAGTTTGCCCATTCCCATACCAAGCTTCCCACAACTCCGGGAAGACCTCTTTGAACGGTCTGGCCTTTCGGAACCATTCTTCATCGGCTTCGAATGTGTCGGGGTCTTCGGCGATGGCGGCGCGGATGGCGGCGTCTTCTTCGGGAGTCGGTGCGATATCGTCAGGTTTTAGCTTGGGCATGGTCCTAAGGAAGTCGATATTCAACTCGGCGCGCCGTTTTCGGAGGCTTGCGGCGATTCATCGGATTGCTGCCCGTTGCCGTACCACTGCTCCCACAGCTCGGGCAGAACCTCTTTGAGGGGCTTTGCCTCGCGGAACCACTCGGCGTCGAGTTCGAAAGTATCGGGGTCTTCGGCGATGGCGGCGCGGATCGCAGCGTCTTCTTCAGGGGTAGGCCAGATGGTGTCAGGTTTTAGCTTGGGCATGGTATCGCATCTCGCGCTCGTCGGATTTGCGGAAACTGATTATTCGTATTTTATCCCTTCGTGTTGTGAATGCCAGGGTATGGAGACGGTATCCGATGTAGCCATAGGCGGCAAAGCGCGTTTCGCCGTGTCGGTCGCTACGGCGCAACACCGCGGTGTCCCATTCAAAACGGGCGACTGATGCGAAATCAACGCCGTGTTTTTCGAGGTTGGATCGGGCTTTGTGGGGATCCCACTCGTAGTGTCGGTTGTGTGCATGGAAGTGGTGGACCATATGCGTTGTGATAGATATGTGCTAATACAGAACAGTTGTACAGAATACATGGGCGATGCGCGGTTCTTTGGTGAGGTGTCACAACTGCGTTTGAACTGGGATTTATGGGATTGGAGTGATGGGAAGTGATGTGTGCTGCGCGCTGCGACTTTCTCTGGTCTCCCGCGTGCGCGGGAATGACGAGGGGTCGCGCGGGAATGACGGGGGTCGCGCGGGAATGCCTAGGTTCGGTGATGACCGGGGTTTTGGGAAGTGGAAGCGCTTGGTGTCGGCTGCCGGGTTTCCACTGCGATTGGGCAACCACAAGGGTTGCCCCTACGTTCGCGTCGTCTTTGGCAGCGCGGGGATCATGCGCTACCGTTCCCAGAGGTGACGCCTGCGGGTTTGGCGGCGTCGGGTCACTCGGAGAGTGATGACTGTTAGGGCGAGCATCAGGAATAATGGACCGGAGATCGCTCCGGAGAGGTCGACCATGGTTGTGATCCAGTTGAACCATACGATTATCAGCAACGCCTCGGCGATGTGGAGGTATGTGGACAAGCGTTTGACTCTGGTGGCATCGATGTAGTCAACTTCGGTGGCATTTCGGACGTATAGGTAGCTGAGAAAGATGCCGAAGCCGAGGGTTGTTAGAGCAGAGATTCCGCCGATGACGACTAACGCGATGGGGAATTCTGCGCCGATCCAGATCCGCATTACGCTGACGAATACCGCGATCATCAGGAGGGTGAACGGCAGCGCGAATCCTTGCATGTCGCCGAGGTAACCAGCACCTCGCGTTTGACCAACTATCACGGCGTGGTGGCCTGATTTGCCACCGATATCGGATAACTGCCTCGATTCGTTGGGCGTGGTCGGCCGGACGTATGACCTTTGCGGCTTTTGATCGGTGCTCAACGTCTGTACTTCGACTGCAACGTGGGGTGTTGATTCTTATACAACGTTTCGGATAGTTTGAGGGGACAGTTCTAACCCATTCGCGTTCTATCGGATATTTGGCACCACGGGCGGCCATGCTTCTCAACACCACGAGAAATGATCAGGCTACATCGGGAACGCTCGTCGTTCCGGGTCATGGCGGTGTGGCCAGCGAGGAAAAGCATGTGAAGTTAGAGTCCGACTTTCTCAAGTTGGGGCTCTTTAGCCTACGCCGACAGGGCGTGCAGTTGAACCTTGGACTGTTGGCCGGCGTCCTTCTCGCCATTCTCTTCACCGTTCTCGTCTACTTTGCGTTTCAAAACGTTAATGTCGATGACAGCAGCCTGACGGTATGGCGAAACGTCCTCCTCGCGGTCGGTACGCTCGCGACTGTAATCGGCATACTCACAATTGTTAGGGCTCTGACTACAGGTGTCCGCGTCGTCGCGATGGAGGTGTGGATCCGACGCATGGGGCAAGGCGACCTCGAGTACAAGGTTGAGTTGGAGGGCAATGACGAGATCACAGCGATCGCCGAATCCCTGGAGGAACTGAGGCAACGTTCGATCAGGGTTGTCCGCCTGAACCTAGTCGAAAAACTCGCTCAGGATCTGGAATCGAAGAACGCCGAGCTCGAAGACGTCCTTGGTCAACTTCGTAGCGCCCAAGATCAGATCGTGACGCGTCAGAAACTATCCGAACTAGGCGAACTCGCGGCTGGCGTCGCCCACGAAATCAAAAATCCTCTGAACTTCGTCCGCAACTTCGCGGAAGCCACCGACGACTTGATAGCTGAGCTAAGGGAATCTATCGAGCAACACGATTACGAGGAACGCGCAGAGATTGCCGAGATCATCAATGACATCGCAGAGAATCTCGAACGCGTCGAAACACACGCCTCTCGAGCGGATCGGATAGTCGATGACATGCTCAATCTAGGTGGACACGGCGGCAACTTCCAGCCTACAGACCTTAACGACCTGCTCAGGTACTCGGCTGATCTCGCATATAACGGGTCGAAATCCTTGCATCCTGATCTGGAATTGACAATCGAAGAAGATCTAGACGCGGATATGGGCGAAGTAACAATAATTGCCGAAGATGTGGGCAGGGTTATTTTCAACATCGTCAACAACTCTTGCTATGCGACCGACGAGCAGCGAATAGCACTCGGAGGCGATTCGGCAACCTATTCGCCAAGAATCTGGCTCAAGACCGAACGCAAAGACGACGGCATCGAAATTCGGGTCCGAGACAACGGCACTGGAATCGATCCTGAAATCGTCACCAAAATCTTCAACCCGTTCTTCACGACCAAACCGACTGACAAAGGCACCGGTCTAGGGCTCAGCATCGCAAACGACATCATCCGGGAACATGGCGGTTCGATAGAACCGAACTCTCAACTAGGCGAGTATACGGAGATGTTGGTTTCGATCCCGATCGACATACCCGATGAGACTGGATCAGAATCTGGTCGCTACGCTGAAACCGTGGCAATGGTCGCGGAGTCGGAAACCACTTAATTCAGCACGGTTCGCCGGCTTGGATGCCTTCGGCGCGTTGAAGGTCGCGGACGTGGCAGATTATGGCGTCGATCTCTTCGGGCGGGACGTTTGGGATCGGCGGCATATCACCGAAGTTCCAGTGGTGCGCGGTGACGCCTTTGTTTACGGCGTTGTGGAATGAGAAGTTGGGATGGTGTCCGATTTCGTAGAGGCGGTTGACGAGGGGTGGGCCGGTAGCGGTGCCTTCGGCGTTTTGGCCATGGCACACGGCGCAGCGGTTTTGGAATGAATCTTCGCCGGAGTAGGTTGTTGTATCGGCGATAGAGGCACTGGCAATAGAGGCACCGGTGGTTGGTTCGACTTGGTTTGACGCACCGCAACTGATCGTCAGCGCGATTGCGACCGCGGTGAAGATTATTGACAGCCTGATAACCAACTGTTGATTTGCGTTTTTCAAGTTGCGAGGGGTACCATCTTGGAGTTTCGGATGCGTCGGTCTCGAGTAACGAGCGGGATACCGTAGACGATACTGGTTGCGGCGATTAGTTCGTCGGCGGGGTCGCTGTTGAAATCCAATCGGGCTGAAGTTCGGGCTACGTTCATGTCGATTGGCATAACGGAAACTTCTTGCAAGAATCTTTGAAAAACTTGGCTGTATAACGGGAATTCTAGCCGTTGATTTTCGACTAGGTACGCCAGCTCTCGCAACACCATGGGGCATATCGCCCAGTCCTGTTCCTGCATAGCTGTGTGTTCATCTGAACTCAATGCTTCATTAAACGCGAACACAACGATGTGCGTATCAAGATTCACCATTGTCTTCCCTTTACCCATCGGTCCTCGACGTCGATGATGTCGCCATGTACTTTGATCTCGTCCTTCATGCTGCCGATGTACTTGGCGAATCTGCCCGGATACTTCGTCAACCGGGCTACGGGTTCGCCGTCTTTCGTGATGACGAATTCCTCATCGTCAAGTTGGTCGATCAACTCCAGAAACTGTTCCATGGCCTCGCTAGTCGATATGTGTTTCATGGCCGATCCTTATCGCGGTTGTACTTGTGGCAGTCCTCTGGATAATGGACGCCAGTGCTGTAGATGTCGCCGAAAACCTCGATTTTTCCTTGCAAGGACCCGATGAGGTGGGCGGAATTGCCATTGCCTCGGATTTTAGTCAACTTGGCGACTGGTGCACCGTCATGCGTAATCAGGACATCTTCAGTGTCAAGTTGGTTGATAAGGTCTTGCAGTTGCTGACCTAACGTTGCCGCATCTATGGATTTCATAATCGATCCCTCGATAGATGTCATTGTAGTTGGGTTAAGAACTACGAAAAAACGTGAGCCGATTGGCCCACGTTTGGGACTTGACATCTGAAGAGCGGATCGAACAGGCGTCGTGTGTTCGGTGTTTGTTTCCGGATTGTTTTTGAGGCCTGATCCGGTAAAGGCCTTAGGAACGCGCAACCTTTTCTAGGCATCGTCATCGTTACCGATGAGCCCCTTGCCACTCCCCCGTTTCGTTTGATCAGGATCGGACCGAGGTCGGATGCTGCGAATCGGGATTGGGAATCTCGCTCGAACCGGAACTTGGATTCGGATGCGGTTGTGCGGTTAATTTGGGTAGTACTGTTGCCACTTTCCTGTCGTAATGAAAAGTGGGCTAGCACTCCTTAGAAAGGAGGTGATCCAGCCGCACCTTCCGGTACAGCTACCTTGTTACGACTTAGTCCCAGTCATTGGCTCCACCCTCGGCACCTGCCTCCCTTGCGGGTTGGCCCAGCGACTTCAAGTGTCTCCAACTTCCATGACTTGACGGGCAGTGTGTACAATCCCCGGGAACGTATTCACCGCAGTGTGCTGACCTGCGGTTACTAGCAACTCCACGTTCATGAAGGCGAGTTTCAGCCTTCAATCCCAACTGAGACCGGCTTTGTCGGATTGGCTCAACCTTACGGTATCGCAGCCGTCTGTACCGGCCATTGTAGCGTGTGTGTAGCCCTAGGCGTAAGGGTCATGATGACCTGACGTCGTCCCCACCTTCCTTCCGTTTAAGGACTGTCTCGTCAGAGAGAGTAACAGACGATAGGGGTTGCGCTCGTTGCGGGACTTAACCCAACACCTCACGGCACGAGCTGACGACGGCCATGCAACACCTGTGTAAGGCTCCCCGAAGGGTCCCTCCCCTTTCGGTTCGGTACCACCAAACATGTCAAGCCTAGGTAAGGTTCTTCGCTTACCATCGAATTAAACCACACGCTCCGCTGCTTGTGCGGGGACCCGTCAATTCCTTTGAGTTTTAGCCTTGCGGCCGTAGTCCCCAGGCGAAATGCTTAATGGGTTACCTTCGGCCCACAGGGAATTAACACCCCGAAGACCTAGCATTCATCGTTTAGGGCGTGGACTACCCGGGTATCTAATCCGGTTCGCTCCCCACGCTTTAGTCCCTTAGCGTCAGAACTGCCCCAGCAGGCCGCTTTCGCCACTGGTGTTCCTCCCGATATCTACGTATTTCACCACTACACCGGGAATTCCACCTGCCTCTGACAGTCTCTAGTTCAGCAGTTTCCCCCGACTACTCCAAGTTGAGCCTGGAGCTTTCACAGAAGACTTACCAAACCGCCTACGGACCCTTTACGCCCAGTAATTCCGGACAACGCTTGCCACCTACGTATTACCGCGGCTGCTGGCACGTAGTTAGCCGTGACTTATTCCTCAGGTGACGTCCTCTCTCTTCCCTGAGAAAAGAGGTTTACAACTCGAAAGCCGTCATCCCTCACGCGGCGTCGCGGCATCAGGCTTTCGCCCATTGTGCACGATCCCTTGCTGCTGCCTCCCGGAGGAGTGGGGGCCGTGTCTCAGTCCCCCTCTGTCTGGTCATGCTCTCACACCAGATACCCGTTTTCGGCTTGGTGCGCCGTTACCGCACCAACTACCTGATAGGACGCGGGCCCATCCCCGAGCGATAAATCTTTCTTCCCGCGCATTGAAGCACGGGAATGTATACGGTATTAGCTGCAGTTTCCCGCAGTTATCCCGTTCTCGGGGGCAGGTCACCCACGCGTTACTCAGCCGTCTGCCACTAGGTTTAGCCCCCGAAGGAGCGACCTCGTTCGACTTGCATGCATTAGGCACGCCGCCAGCGTTCATCCTGAGCCAGGATCAAACTCTTATTTGAACTGACGTCTGTTCTTTCCGCTCTTCAGTTGTCAAGATGCTTACCGAAAATCTGAGGGTTGGACGGCGAAGCCCGAACCGAATCTGATTTATCGGTAACCGCTTAGTATACGGCATGTCGAGGGGCTGTGCAAGATTCCCACAGGTTCGTTGAACCGGCATGGCGAGAATCTGGTCGATTTGACCGAGCGCTGTGGTTTGGAGGCGGCTTAGACTTCCGCAGGCGGGTTGGTCGTTGATACGGTCGTTCAATTTGACGAAATACGTGAACGTATATCGGTCAGCTATCCGAAATCGGTGTACACTTCTGCGTGCGTGCCGACGATGCGCGCTAATTGACGGTAACCTATTGCTCTTGGTGTTCAGCTGGAGATTCGTCACCGTCGTGATGTGACGCACTCGAATCGGATTTGACGGCAAGAAATCGACAGGAGGTAGTCAGATGAGAGGGCTATTCCAACGTATCAAGAGGTCTCGTGCGGTAACCGCTACGATCGGGCTGGTCGCGGTGGTCGCTGTAATCGGGATCGCATGTGGCGGTGGCGAGACCGTGATTCAAACGGTCGTCGTTGAGAAAGAGGTGCAAGTACAAGGCGCACCTGTGATTCAAACGGTGGTTGTCGAGAAGGCCGTTCCCGGTGAGACAGTGATCCAGACTGTGGTCGTTGAGAAAGAGGTGCAGGTCGCCGGCGAAACCATCGTCCAAACGGTGGTCGTGGAGAAAGAGGTGCAGGTCGCTGGCGAAACCGTGGTGCAAACGGTGGTCGTGGAGAAGGAGGTTCAGGTTGCCGGCGAGACCGTGGTGCAGACCGTTGTGATTGAAAAGGAAGTTGAGGTGGTGAAGGAAGTTGAGGTGGTAAAGGAGGTCGAGAAGGAGGTTGTCAAGGAAGTTGAGAAGGAGGTCGAGAAGATCGTAATTGCGACGGCGACGCCGATTGCGATGGCGATGATGGAGGCCCCGGCACCGCAGAGTTCGGCAGACACGGCCGAGATGGCTGTGCAGAACCGGGTTGGCCTGACGATGACGGGTTTGAACAGCACGGGCGCTCCCGATGGACCGTGGAGCATCGCCGAAGGATTCTTCCAGCCTGGAGGTCCAGTGGGATCGAACATCGTCGATCCGGTTTTGGCTGAGACGTGGGACGTCGCTGAAGACTGGAGCCAGGTAACGGTGAAGGTTAAGGAAGGCGTTCAGTTCCACCGTGGTTGGGGCGAAATGACCGCGGACGACTTGGTATGGAGCTTCAACGACCTGATCGCGCCGGAGAGCGTGCATAACCAGTCGGGCGACTATGCCGCGGTATTCGAGCCAATGGTAAAGGTAGACGACTACACGGTCGTGGTTCCGCTCAAGGCTCCGAATGTGGTTTGGAACCAGGCTTATTTCAACACGTTCGCGGGGACGAACGGAACGTTCAGCAAGAAGGCGTTCGATGAGAACGGTCGTGAGTGGGTGAACGAGAACATCATCGGCACTGGTCCGTACATGCTGAAGGAGTTCATCCCGCAGAACATCGTTCGATTGGAATCAAACCCAGAGCACCACATCCATCCGGCGTACATGCCGTTCTTGAATGTGAATGAGGTGCCTGAAGAGTCGACCCGGATTGCGATGCTGCGAAATGGTCAGGCGGATATTGCTGACGTTTCGCTGAAGGCGATTCGTGGATTGCTGGAGGAAGGGTTCAAGATGTCGGACAGCGGCAAGGCCGCGCAGGAAGGCATCTTCTTCGCTGGCAACTACTGGGAGCAGTATGACCACAACTGCTCGCAAGGCAACAGCTCGGTGTCTTGTCCCGACATAACGGTCGGCGAACCGCAACAGGTCGAGGTCGAGCGCACGGGCTACCAGCCGACGGAGCAGTTCCCGTGGATCGGCGAGTACGGCAATGACGAGAGCATGGAGCGTGCTCGTTTGGTCCGGACGGCGATGTCGATCGCAATAGACAAGGAGACGATCAATGATGTGATCGTCGACGGTCTCGGCTGGTTGGTGCATGTGAACGCATTCTCGATCAGATCGCCGCACTGGGACGACAAGTGGAACATCGAGCACGACCCAGAGGAGGCGGCTCGGTTGCTCGACGAGGCTGGCTATCCAGTGGCGTCTCGCGGGATCCGTTTCCAGGTGGACATGTACGTGACGCCGCACGTTGGCGGTGCGACAGGTACTGCTGGCGAGATTCAAGCGGCGGTTGGCGCGATGTGGGATGCGTTGGGTATTCGTACCAGCTTAGTCAGGCACGGCTATCCAGTTTGGCGGCCTACGGTCGTGGACCGGTCGCAGAACCAGCCGTTCCTGAGCGCATGCGGCGGAACCGACGCACGTGACTCCGTGCCTTGGGACTTCCCGAAGGGTGTGGTGTTCACGACGTTGTCACGAGGTGGTTTCAGCTGTGCGATGGAGATTCCGTTCGTGTTGGAGAACCTCCTGAAGACACAGGGCGAGTTGGACAAAGCACAGCGCATCGCCAACAACACAGAGTTGCTTGAGTACTACCGTCACTGGCGGTTGAACTCAGGAATTGCGGCTATTCCTGAGCCTTTGGTCTGGAACCCGAACTCGATTGAGTCTTGGGAGATGCGGGCGAACGCCGCGGGCACGCACATCGTGTCCTTGGACCTGATCAAACCCGCCCAGTAGACATCCGCCACAAGGTTGGGTTTACGGTCTGCTCCCACGTGTCCATTGATCGGAGACGTGGGGGTGGGCCGTATTGCGTCTACCTTAGGCGCTTAACCATTGGTTTGGATTGACTAGATTGCCCGATGAGAAGGTATCTGATACGACGGTTGCTGGCCTCGGTGGTGACGATAATCGGCGCGACGTTCGTGGTGTTTGCGTTGTCTCGGGTTGCGGGGGACCCGTTGTTGCTCTACGCGCAGCCTGAGGGTTACGGTCGAACGCCGGAACAGATACGGGCGCTCGAGAAGCACCTTGGATTGGATAAGCCGTTCATTGTGCAGTATCTGGTTTGGGTCGGGCACATGTTGCAGGGCGACCTAGGACAGTCTTTGGCCGGTGAACGTAAAGTTTCGAAGGTGATTCTGGAGAAGGTTGGTGCGACCACTCAATTGGCGATTGCTGGTTGGGCGTTAGCGACGTTTGTCGGCGTGCCGATCGGCATCATCTCGGCGGTGTATCGGGGTACGATTTGGGACTACGTAGGTCGGTTCGTGGCGTTGTTCGGTCAGGCGATACCGAATTTTTGGTTGGGTATCGTGATGGTTCTGTTGTTCTCAGTGTGGCAGGAGTGGTTGCCTAGCGGTTTGCGTGGCGAGGGTTTCGACATCAAGTACTTCATCATGCCCTCGATCGTTGTCGGGACGAGTTCGATGGCCGGGTATCTGAGGATAACGCGATCGTCGATGCTGGAGATCTTGGATTCGGAGTTCATCAGGTTGGCACGCGGCAAGGGAGCGACGCCGACGGCGGTTATATGGAAACATGCGCTCCGCAACTCGTTGATTCAACCGATCACGTTGTCGACTTTGTTGCTGGCGGGGTTGTTGAACGGTACGTTGGTGGCTGAAGCCGTATTTGCGTGGCCTGGCTTGGGCCGGACGATGCTTGAGGCGGTGAACAACAATGATTTCCCCGTCCTGACGGGTGGGGTGTTGGTTTTCGTGATCATCTACGTGGTGTTCAGTCTGATTGCAGACCTGCTATACATCGTGATCGATCCTCGGATCCGGTACACCTAGGTGTGGATTGATGGCTAATGTGTCGACAAGAGTTGTTTCGGCGACTTCGGGTTCGCCGACGGGACCTAGAACGGTGTTTGGTAAGGGGTACGTGTTTCTGCGTCGTTGGCCGATCTTGCCTGGTATCGTGCTGGCTGCGTTAGTGTTGTCGGCGTTGTTCGCGCCTTGGATCGCTCCGCAGGCGCCCAACGTTCAAGCTCTGCGGGACAGGAATGCTCCTCCAGCTTGGATATCTGATGACGGGGAATATACGCAGAGCTATTTGCTAGGTGCAGATCAGGTAGGACGGGACGTTTTGAGTCGGATCATCCACGGAGCGCGGATTTCGCTCGCGGTTGCCGGTGTTGCGCTGTTGAGCGGTCTTCTTGTCGGAGTTACGTTGGGTTTGGTCGCGGCTTGGTACGGCGGCGTGATTGATGAGGTGATCGCGCGGGCTGTGGACATCTGGCACGCCCTCCCCTTCTTGTTGGTTGCGATCGTGGTCGTGACGTTGTTTGGCGGGAGCTTGACGGTGTTGATGGGGGTATTAGCCATGGTGTCTTGGGCCGGGTTCGTGAGGAATGTCCGGGCTGATGTTTTGACATTGCGGGAGCGGGAATACGTTTTGATGGCACGGGTTTGCGGGGCTTCGCCGGCACGGGTGATCGTGCGGCATATTTTGCCGGGAGTTGTGCCGACAATCATGGTGATTGCAACATTGGCAGTTGGCGGGTTGATACTGACGGAGGCGACTTTGAGTTTCTTAGGCGCTGGGATACCTGCGCCGACGCCATCATGGGGGCTGATGGTTTCCGAGGGGCGAGAGTATTTGACTACGGCTTGGTGGTCGTCATTCTTTCCAGGGTTGGCGATCTTCTTGGTTGTGATGTCGCTCAATTTCATGGGTGATTGGATACGGGACTACACGGACCCGCGGCTTCGGCAGCTGGGGGATTGAGGGGTTGCCGATCCGTGCATGGAGCGTTGGGTGGGGTTAAACTTTATGCCTAAGTTTGGATGGTCTCGTGATGCATAGGAGAGGCTGAGATCATGACGCTTACGAAATCTAAGCAAGATGTGGCTTTGATCGCCCATCTTTTGAGGCGAGCGGGATTCGGGGCGACGCCGGATGAGTTGGATGCCGCGGTTGAGATGGGTTACGACGCGACGCTGGAGGGGTTGTTAGATCCGGTGGGAGATGGCGATGTTGAGTTGCCGTTGGACCTGATTCGTCGTTATTTCGTCGACCAATCGGACTTGAGGAACCAACAAGCGTGTGCGGCACACTGGATGTATCAGTTGGTGCACACCAGAACGCCGTTGCGCGAAAAGATGTGCCTGTTCTGGCACCGAGTGTTTGCCACCGGGGCATCAAAGTTGATCCAGGGACGGGTGGTGCTGAACCAGATCGACATGTTCAGGAAGTATGGGATGGGGCGGTTCGACGAGTTGTTGTTGCAGCTTTCGAAAGATCCGTCGATGTTGATGTGGCTCGATAACCAGGACAATCACGCGCACTCAATAAACGAGAACTATGGGCGTGAGATCTTGGAACTGTTCGCGATGGGGGTTGGCAACTACACCGAAGACGACATCAAGGAGTGTGCGCGCGCGTTCACCGGCTGGCGGGTTGTCAATCCGGACTACATGTCGATCAAGATGCGCAACAACACGGCGCGTCCGTATGGCTACATCTCGTGGCAGTTCGAGTATGACGACGATGACCACGATCATGGCGAGAAGACGCTTCTCGGCGAGACGGGTGATTGGAACGGCGATGACGCGGTGGACATCATCTGCCGCAACGAAGCGACGCCTCGGTTCATCGCCCGGCACTTGTACCACTTCTTCGTCGCAGACGAGCCGGGAGTTCCGCAGTGGCCGCACGTCGAACCGCGAGATCCTGAAGCGATTCAAGCGATGGTCGATGCGTACTTCGAGTCGGACTACAGCATTGCCGAAATGCTTCGAACCTTGTTCACCTCCGACTTCTTCAAAGATGAGTCGGCTAGGTACGCGCGAATCAAGAGCCCTGCCGAGATGGTTGTTGGGACATTGCGATTAGCCGGTGGATTGGAGGTGCCATCTCAGGAGGCGTACGCTGCGGCCGCTACGTGCGCCAACATGGGTCAGGCATTGTTGAATCCGCCGAGCGTCGAGGGTTGGCAAGGCGGCGAGGAGTGGATCAACACGGGGGCCTACCTCCAGCGAGTGAATTTCGCGAGCTCGACACTTGATGATCCTGGCAAACCGGGTGTTAGAGGGATCATCGACCGGGTGAAGACGTCGGTGGGCGGAGGCGATTTGACGGCTGAGGAGCTGGTCGATCGTCTCTTGGAAATACTGGGGCCGTTGGAGACGTCGGATTCGACGAGACAGGGATTAATCAATTTCGCTGCAAAACATGGAGACATCAGTTTCGGCGACGGCGAATCGATCCAAAACGCTGAGAAGGCGATAGTCTCGGTCGTCGGACTGATCGTCGCGACACAGGAATACCAAACGGTTTAGGTGGGCTGATGGTCACGAAGACTAAGTTCGGAATACGGTATCTCGACACCATTGGCTTCAACGCCGATCAGGGCGGGCGTGGGTTTCATCTGCCCACAGACATGGTGATCCGGGATGACGGCGTCATCTTCGTGGTCAGTCGAAGCAACACAGTGGCGCTGAATATCGTCGGTATTCAGATGTCTAGGCTGGACCATGAGTTTTTGGGACAGATTGGCGGTTACGGGCAGGATATGGGTGACATGATCGGTCCCACTGCCCTAGCGCTGGACGCTGAAGACAACCTCTACTTGGCTGACGAGGTGTTGCAGAGGATCACGGTCTACAACCGCGACGGCGATCCTCGATCGATGTGGGGGACTGTCGGTGATGGTGACGGTGAGTTTGACGGCCCTTCGGATATGGTGTTTGACGCCGAGGACAACATGCTGCTGGTCGACCACAAGAATCACCGTGTACAGAAGCTGACGAAGGACGGTGAGTTCATCGACAAGTTTGGGTCGTACGGCGATGGCGATGGTGAGTTCAATTTGCCTTGGGGGATTGCTTTAGATCCGGATGGGAATGTTTGCGTTGCTGATTGGCGGAACGACCGAATTCAACGATTGACGCCGGACGGAGAATTTCTGGCATCGTACGGTAGCAGCGGGGATGGCGACGGCGAGTTCAATCGACCGAGCAGCGTCGGTGTCGACTCAGATGGCAACATCTATGTCGCAGACTGGGGGAACCAGCGTGTCCAAGTGCTCGACTCAGAAGGCAACTTGCTCGTGAAATTGAAGGGCGAGGCGACGCTCGGCGAGTGGGCTACGGAGTACCTGGATTCGCAGCAGGACGAGTTCCGAGCGCGGTCGACCTTCGAGCCATATTTTGAGGTCGATACCGACGACAAGAACGAGATCGCAGCACGGATCGAGCCCTATTTCTGGGATCCCGTGACGGTCGCCTTAGACAAAGAAGATCGATCTTATGTGCTGGAGACCGGCCGGCACAGGTTCCAGGTTTACGAAAGAGTCAACTGATCCAATTCGAAATCGCCCTAACGGAGTAACTCCTATGAGTGCCAATAACGGTAAGCAACGCAAGCTAGTGGTCGTCCAAATGTCGGGTGGCAACGACTACCTGAACTGCGTTGTACCTTACGACGACCCGCGATATGTTGATAACCGCCCGAACGTGCGGATCACGGAAGACCGCGTTTTGCCGATGGACGGGAAGTACGGGTTCAATCCTGGGATGCAGCCGATCAAGGAGCTATTCGACCAAGGCAAGGTAGCGGTGGTCCACGGCGTGGGATACCCGGAGCCGAACCGTTCGCATTTCCGTTCCATGGACATCTGGCACACCGCCGAACCGAGGCACATAACGAATGAGGGTTGGTTGGGTAACGCCGTCAGGCAGATGCACCCCGAGGGCGACAACGTTGTCGCAGCGGTCAACTTCGGCGGTGGGTTGCCGAGAGCGCTGATTGCAAAGGGAGCACCTGTCGCCTCGGTGACGGACCTTGAGACATATGGCTTGATGGGGCACTTGGGGGCTGAAACCGAGAGGTCCGAAGTGCTGGAGATGTTCAAATGGATCTACTCGATGGGACTAGGAAGTGGTCCGACGATGGACTTGATGAGCCAGACAGGGCTGGATGCGTTGCGCGGATCTGACATGTTGAGCCAATGCACTCTGACGTACGACTCCGACATCGAGTATGACCCAAACGCGTTCTCCAAGTCGATGAAGAGCGCGGCGCAGGTTTTGCAGGCGGACATCGGCACACGCATCTGCTACACGCAGCACGGCAGCTTCGACGCGCACACGAACGGTATCGCCCTACAAGAGAAGTTGCTACGTGACGTCTCGGGAGGCATCCACGACTTCTACTCGGACATGAAGGAGCATAACCAGAACGAGGACATCCTCATCTTGGCGTTCTCGGAGTTCGGCCGGCGTGTCAAAGACAATGGAAACGGCACGGACCATGGCTCGGGTGGTGTAGCGTTCCTGATCGGCGATGGTGTCGCCGGTGGGCAGTACGGCGAGTATCCGTCGATGGACGCGAAGGATCTTGTGGAAGGTGACTTGGCGTTCAATTTGGACTTCAGGAGCCTTTACACCGAGATCATGGAGGATTGGTTGGAGGTCGATGCGCGGGAGGTCATGGACAAAGATTACGAACGCGTGGGATTCTTAGCGGCGTAGCAATTCCCCGACGCAATGGTTGCACCGACACCTACGGGATATTGATAGCATGGCGAATAGATTCGATTGAATAAAGGCTGAATGAACGGTTGGTGACACAGGAACAGCGCCTTATGGACGTGGAGGCAGATGTCAACCAACTCAAAGGCGCGTACGAGCATGTGGCGACGAAGGCGGACGTTGCGCAGTTGAATTCAGACCTCGTACATCTGGAAGGCAAGATAGATTCAGACCTCGCAAATCTCGAGAATCGCCTCACCCGTTGGATCGCAGGCGGCATTGGAGTAGTCGTCATCGGAATTGTAGCGAACATCTTCGTCCAACTCCTCGTCGGCTGAAGACACCAATCCACCCTGTCATTCCGAGCGCAGCGAGGAATCTCAACTGGTTGCGTTGGGCCTGTGGTTTTAAGATTCTTCACTCCGCTGCGCTCCGTTCAGAATGACAGGTGATGGACGCGCTACGTTCGGAATGACGCGTGGTGGACGCGCTACGTTCGGAATGACGCGTGGTGGTCGCGCTCCGTTCAGAGTGACACGCGGCATTACGGATCCAGCATGGCTTTCTGAAACAGTCGCAATAATGTCACGTATGACAACCTTGACGACATTGGTGAGTGTTAACGTACAGGTCAAAGGGCATTGGCGGCGTGGAGCAGAGAGGGGCAACATCATGTTGTTCGAAATCAAACCCGTCGCTCTCAAAGCGATGGTCACGGCGGTGGTGGAGGATGTCGCCCTTCGGACCGTCCGCTCGGTTTCAGCCGATCCTGTGGACGCTCTGGCCATCGATGAAAAGGACGCAGCTATCGGATGCGCGTTCGCCGTTGGCCGATTAATCGGCGACGTCAGTATCGTACCCAACGGCCCGATCCAAGAGGAAGTGGAAGTTCCAATCGCCAGTTCGAACTCTCGTTACGCGGCCGCGACTAAATCCAGATGGGAAGATTTCGCGGGCATCGAACTCGCCGGGGCATCCTTCATATTCACGAACGAGGACAACAACGGCGGATTCGTTGCATGTTCGACTGCGAAAACAGTTTGGAGTTAGCGACAAAGGAGGTGTCAATGAAAACTGATGCGCTGCTAAAAAGCTGGTGCGACGCAGCAGTACTCGCGATACTGCGCAGCGTTGCCGATGCCCTCGGCGCTCGTCGCGCCAGCATCACCCGTTAACCATTGACATTGAAACTATGTTCTCGAAGATCACAAGATGGCTCACCATCGCCGGCGGGTTCGCAGCCGCGGCGATACTGACCGCCGAACTTTTCGTGGACGATCCGTCGTCGTTTAGACAGGTAACTGTATTCAATTTCATTCTTGTATGGTCCATGGCGTGGTTTTTTGCCAACGCCATCCGGTTCTTCGACACTCGAAACGAACACTGGCTGAGGCTTTTCGGCCTTCTCACGCTCGGCTTGTCGGTGGCATTCTACGGTGCGAAGCGCCAGATACACCAGAGCAACAATCCGTCTGAGACAGTTTTGAAGGCGTCACGGCTTTACAGCCTCCTGCCGTGATGCCGGGATCGGTAGTGGGTCGCAAAGGGATTCGGCAAAAGCCCGCGACCCGCTTCCGAAACAGTGGTAGGTTGTTCTGTGGTGGTAGTCGGGATATCGACTACGGAGAGAAAAGATAGGCGCGACTGTCAATGAAGTTTAGAACGGTCAGTTTATCTAAGTGTGCGTTTTTCAGGCAATCTAATCGCCAGTTTGGCGCTTGAATCGAGCAAAAGTGATGAGTGACAAGTTAAAAGGTTTGGTTCTAGGGTCCGGGTTCGCTGGCCAAGGGCACGCGGAGGCGATGCGCTATTGCGGCGTTGAGGTCGTGGGCATGGTCAGCCGTACCGAAGATGTGGTGCAGCGCGTTGCGATGGACATGGGTATTCCGTACGCTTCGACGGATTGGAACGCCTCGCTGGATGCTCTGGAACCGGATATCGTCGCGATCGGCACGCCGGGCGGCGCGCATCACGAACAGATCTTGGCGGCGATCGGACGCGGTTGTCACGTCTTTTGCGACAAGCCACTGACTACGAGCGCCATTACTTCGAAGGAGCTATACGTTTCCGCGCGGAATAAGGGATTGAAGACGGCTTACGCGGCTTCGTTCAGGTATCAGCCACACTCGCTTTTGGCGAAGAAGCTGATCGCGGAAGGTGTGATCGGTGAGCCGTTTGAGACGGAGTGCGTTTCGCACTACGAATTGCATCCGCATATTCCATGGGGTTGGTCGCACCGCATCGACCTTGGTGGCGGTAGGCTGAGCAACAACTTCACGCACAAGCTATCGATCGTGCTTCACGCGTTGGATGGAACGCTGATCGACATCAACGGCGAAGCGCGGAACGACATGCACATTGCGCCCGTTGTCGAAGGCATCCACGATTTTCGTGAACGGGCTGACTTCATACCAGGCCCTGAGCAATTGGATGGACTGGGATGGCGTGACGTAGATTCGGAGTGGTCGTATTCGGTTATGGCACACGTCTCACCTGCGCGTGCTGTTCGCCAGCCCGTAACGTCGGTGTTCAGGCACGGCGGGATGCAGCCTCGGTTCGGCGACGACTACGTCGCTTTCTACGGCGACGAAGCATCGATCTACATCGCGGGTGCTTATGCGCAAGGGCCGCTATATGTAAAGTCGCGCAGCACGGATTGGGATGAGGTCCCGGTACCGTCTGAGATATCGGATGAGTTGCCTGACATCGAGGACGACACGCAGCGCAACTGGACGGTGTTGATGGGTGAGTTGTTGGCGGATGTGCGGGGTGAGGGATATTGCGGATATCAGACTTTTAGGGACGGATGGGTTTTTCAGGAGGCTGTGGATGCGGTTCGGAGGGGTGATGGGTGGTTTGTGGTGCCGAACGAGGCGTAAAGCCTCACAAGATATCGATCACCGACGCACCTCCTTAAAGGGAAATGTGTAGGCAACTATCGAAATTCCGTAAACGACTTTACCGGAAACATTCACCTAAAATCTATCGCAAACGTAATTACGAGACAACCTCTGTCTATCATAAGGATGAGTGGCGAGTTGACGCTCTTCTGGAGACCAGAGTGTCTTGGCTATCTAGGCCGAATCTAGCCTAGGCGGTTAACGATACGCCCTCGCCACTCGCGTGAGCATCGACCTCCTTTGAGGGAGTAGCTCCACGCCCTTAGTCTACTACAACTAGGTGTGGTTGGAGACGGTGCTAGCAACTGCTTAAATGGGTTGTTTCAGGATATGAAAATCTACGTGCGAACAGCGGTGACGGCGGCGGTTTTGACGACCATGATGTTGGGCGTATCGGCGTGTTCTGCCTCTGAAATCGAGGTCACACGAGAGGTGCCGGTTGAAATCCGGCATGAAATCGTAGTGACGCAAGAGGTTCAGGTGCCAGTCGAAGCGGTGCGAGAGGTTGAAGTTACCAGAAATGTTGAAGTGCCCGTTGAGGTGACGCGGGAAATCGTGGTGACTAGAGAAATCGAAGTGTCGGTTGAAAAGACGCGAGAGGTTGAAGTTACTCGTGAAATAGAAGTGACGAGGGAGGTCGAAGTCCCGGTTGAGGTAACGCGGGTCCTCGTAGTGCCTAAGGAAATCGAGGTTGTACGTGAAGTCGAGGTTGTACGCGAAATTGAGGTGACAAGGGAAATCGAGGCGACGCGCATAGTCGAGGTTATGCCTGAATTTCTACCGGAAGTCGAGGTGACGCGCATCGTCGAGGTGGTTGTATTTGCTACGCCGTCGAGCACTCCTGTGGCAACCGAGGAGGAACTGGACGCGCTTGTGGACGGAAATACTGCATTTGCGCTTAACTTGTACCGACTTCTCGCAGACTCAGACAGTAACGTTTTCTACTCTCCTCACAGCATTTCCACAGTATTGGCGATGATGTATGTGGGTGCGCGCGGCGAAACGGCACGCCAGATGGCATCAACTCTTGATTTTCGGCTCCCTCAAGACCGGTTGCACCCGGCATTTAACGATCTGGCTCTTTCGCTTACTTCTCAAGAAATGAACCATGGCGGGGCCGAACTCAGCATAGCCAACGCGGTGTGGGGACAGACGGGGTACATGTTCCTGCCAAGCTATATCGACACAATCACCCGCAATTACAGCGAAGGCTTGAAACAAGCCGATTTCCAAGGGATGCCGAAGGACGCTGTCAGGAGCATCAACGGCTGGGCTGCCGACAATACCGACAACAGGATCAACAACCTAATCTCGGCAGATGACATCACACCCTTGACGCGGCTAGTCTTGGCGAATGCTATCTATTTCAAGGGCACGTGGTGGAACGAGTTTGAGACGCATGACACATACGACCGTCCATTCCACCTGCTAGACGGAGCGACAGTTTCTGTGCCGATGATGCACCAGGGTGACCGGATAAATTACTTCAGTGGAGACGGGCTGCAAGCCGTTGAGCTGCCGTACGAGGGTGACAAGCTATCTATGCTCGTACTGCTGCCCGATGAAGGCAGATTTCGAGAATTTGAGAGCACGCTTGACTTGCCGCTGCTCCGTCGAGTCTTGCAAGACATGAGGGGAGCGCCGATTATTTTGGGCATGCCGAAATTCAAACTGGAGACCAGCTATGACTTAACCGGCACCTTGAAAGAGATGGGGATGGTAAACGCCTTTGATGATACGAGAGCAGAATTTCAAGGGATGGGCGGAGAGTCTTGCTTGGAGAATGAGATATGCCTGCTGATTTCCAAAATCGCACAAAAAGCCTTAGTTTCTGTCGACGAGTCTGGAACAGAGGCAGTAGCTGTGAGCTTCGGAACAGCTCCCGATTCGATTAGCATTCCGCCCCCGCCAATCGAATTGACTATAGATCGGCCCTTCGTGTTTGTGATTCTGGACCGAGTTACGCGCGCACTTCTGTTCGTAGGCCGAGTTTTGGAGCCTTAGCGTCCTCGATCCGACTTACAGGTGTTGTGAAGCACCAAAGACAAAAGTCGGTGAGCGAAGCGGCCGACAGGCGCATGAACCGGTACCGATCACGGTATCCGACTACTGCGGCCCCCGCTCGATTTCGAGTTCGTCTACGATTGCTTGGGTCTCGGGCGTGCGGGCCGGATGCGGCCCCCAGCTATCGATCAGACTCTTGCCGGGTTCGTTGCTGATGCGAATGGTGGCGTCGGAGCGTTCGCGGACTCCTGCTTTTAGGCGGGTGCCGATGCCGGAGCGTTGGGGCGCGTGGAGGTAGCCGTCGCGGATGTCTAGGTTGGGGTCGACGATATCGTTGTACCAGCCTTTGTGGTAGGCGGGGACGTGCTCCTGAATCATGGCGTTCGGCGAGCTCATGCAGATCTGGGAGCAGGCGAAGATGTTGACAGGGCCGGTGGCGTCGTGCGGCGCGAATGGGACTTGGTGGGCTGAAGCAAGGATGGCGACTTTGTGCGTTTCAGACACGCCGCCGGTCCAGATGAGGTCTGGCATCACGATACGGGCCGATCCGTTTTCGATGAATTGGCGGAGTTGCCAGCGTGAGAGGAGGCGTTCGGAGATGCAGACCGGTGTCTTAGTAGCGGCTTGGAGCCGGGCCAACGCGTCGGGATTCAAAAGTGGCATGAGGTCTTCTTGCCACATCATTTCGTAGGGTTCCATGGCTTGAGCGATTCGGATGGCGACGGGTAATGTCCATTTGCCGTGGCCATCGTTCGCTATATGCATGTCCATCCCGACGGCGTCGCGGATGTCGCGGATGGGTTTGAGCGCCATGTCGAGTTCTTTAGGCGATAGGAACTGACCGTCGGATGCTTGGGAGAGTCCGATGGTGGGTCCGCCCTTCATGGCGGTGATGCCTTCGTCAAGGAGTCCCTTGGCTTGTTCACCGGCACCGTGGAATTGCAATGAGGTGGCGTAGACGCGGATCTTGGTACGCACTGCCCCGCCGAGGAGTTCGTAAACGGGGACGTCGAGGGCTTGACCTTTGATGTCCCAGAGTGCGATGTCTAGCGCCGAGATTGCTCGCATCTCTGCGCCGCCGTAGCCGGCGTGGTCGGAGAGTCGGAACATCGCCTCCCAATGACGTTCGATCGGGAACGGGTCTCGGCCGATGAGCAGTGGGCCGAAGTGGTCATGTACAGCCGCTTCGACGACGGGCGCGGCGTAGAAGGTTTCGCCGAGACCGACGACACCCTCATCGGTGTGGATTTGCACCCAGAGGTTGTGAGGTTGCTCGGCGATGCGGATGGTTTCGATCTGGGTGATTTTCATCGGTTGGCCTCTGTCTGTTTAGAGTTATGTACAGAACGTGTTCCGACTGTAGTTGTGACGGTTGAACCGTTTTGAATAGGTTAATTGGATTGGACGCTGTGCCCCGGTGGATTTGTCAATAATCATTCCCGCGTTTAACGAGGAGGCGTACCTTCCGTCAACGTTGGAATCGATTCAGGCGGCGGCGGCGTATCTGGTCAAGAAAACGGGCGCGTATGTTGAGATTATCGTCGTGGACAACAACAGCGTGGATGGTACTTCGGAGGTTGCTCGTCGCGGCGGCGCGACCGTGATCGAGGAAAAGGTTCAAGGAATATCGCGCGCCAGAAACTCTGGTGCGCGTAGGTCGCGCGGTGATGTTTTGGTGTTCGTGGATGCTGATGTGAGAATGCCGAAGATGACACTATTTGAGATTTACTCGGTGATGAGCGACGCTCGGTGTGTTGGCGGCGGAGTCGATGTGGATTACCAGCCTGAGCGGACAGCGATGCGCTTATATCTTCGGACTTGGAGGATGTTGGGACGTTTAAGTGACATGGTCCAGGGTGCGACGCAGTTCTGTCGGAGAAGTGTGTTTGAGGATGTCGGTGGGTATGACGAGAGTGCTTGGATTGGCGAGGACGTGGATTTTTATTGGTCGATCAAACGGCACGCAAAACGCAATGGCGGTTTGGTAAAGGTGATACGAGAGCCCAAGGTGGTGCCTTCGAGTCGGCGGTTCGACAAGTGGCCGTTGTGGCGGGTATTGATCTGGACCAATCCCTTGTTCATCGCAGCGTTCCGTCGGTGGAAGCGGTTCTGGGGAGGTTGGTACGGCGACGCGGTGCGTTAGCGACTCTCTTCTGGTGCGGTGGAATGCGCTGTGGATATGTTTGATCTTCGTCGACGTCGCGCAAGGAAGAGCGTCACCGAAACGGAAGTGTCGATAGATTCGGTGTATTGTTTAGGAAACCTTCTAACACGTTGACGGTGGGGCGCAAAAATGTTCTCAACAGAGAAAACCATCTTGTTACTGTCGGTTCTCGTCCTGACGCTGTCGGTGTTGGCTTGCGGCGGAGGGAGCGAGGAACCCGATACGCCTACACCACCTACGCCGCAACCTGTATCCGACTCGGCATCCGCGCCAGCGGCTGCGGAGATTGTTCAGGGCGAGCCCACGGTTTTGGGGGAATGCGAAAACGGGATGACGATGCAACCGGGCGAAGGTTGTCAGTTTTCAGGGCTGGAGGGTCGCCCCGCTGATGTCGTCTTCTCAGTCGGTGCCGATGGCTCGATCTGTCGTGGAAAGGGCACGGTAATGATGTCGGGATTCCCGGTTGGTGTGAATCGTGCGTGCGCTGACAAGTACGAGGTCATAGACGTTTTGGAGGCGGAGATTAAATTCCAGCCCAATGGCGACGGGAGTTGGACGGTAACTTCACAACAGTGATCGTCGCCTTGAGTCTCACACGCGCCTTGCCAAGACTCCCAAACGTTCTCAACCGCTGTTAACCGGTGCGTTCCGCCGTCGAGGAGGCTGGTTCTCGGACGCTTTGCGCTATTCTGAATCGGGTTTACTGGTGAGAGGTGCTATCGGTTCGGGTGCGATCTCGTCGCCTAGTTTTTCGCCGGCGTAACCTTGGGTGCGCATCACTTCGGCGGCGCGTTCGTGTTGGTCGATCTTGCTGCGGACGGCATCTTGCGCGCGGGTCCATGTTTCGCGACTTTCGTTGACCCATCGGTAGGATTCCCGGTAGTCTTTGAGCAGGTCGTTGACTTCGGGAACCACGTATCTGGCGACCATGTCCCAACTTCGCAGTGTGTTTTCGCGGTTCGCCCAGTCGTGGACGAATCCGATGACGCATCCGAAACCGCCTGTGAGTTCCAGCAACTCGCGGATCTTTGCCACGAGGTCGTCGGGCGTTCCGATGACGGCTGTGCTGCCTTCGGAGAACGCGACATCCTCCACCGCTTCGTCGGGTGTTTTGTAAATCGTTCCTTCACCGGCGGCCAAGGTTCCTACCGTGTAGAGGTTGTTGTGACGGAAAAGTCCGAGTTTGGCTTGTTGCCTGGCGTCTTCCCTAGTCTCTGCGATGTGCCAACTGATGACGATCCGCCAGTTTTTGCGGTCGACCGTGTTGCCATGTTTGGCGGCGGATTCCTCGGCGAAGGACCATTGGGTCGGTAGCGATCGCATTCCTGCTTGAGTCGTCGATCCAATGGATAGGACTCCTGTACGGTGCTTGCCGGCTAACGTCATGCCAGACGGACTAACCATCGACGCGACCGCGAACTCCATGTCTTCCTGTAATGGTCGGAGTTGGAGTTTTGCGTCTCTTAGTTGGAACCAGTCAGACTCGTAGGTGATGCGCTCCTCACCCTGGAAGAGTTGACGAATGACACCCAATGCCTCGTCTTGGCGATCTCTTTGGACCATTGGATCCATGCCGAGTACGTGGGCATCGGACGGTAGCGCGCCGGGTCCGGAACCGAAAATGACACGACCTTGGGATTGCCAGTCGAGTTGAACAATTCGCTGGGCGACCATGAAGGGGTGGTGGTAGGGGAGAGATACGACACCGGTACCTAACATGATTCTGTGGGTACGTTCGGCAACGGCGGCGAGGAATAGTTCTGGCGAAGCGATCATCTCCCACCCTGTGGAGTGATGCTCACCGCACCAGAATTCGTCGTAACCCAAACGATCCAGCATCTCTACGAACTCGAGATTGCTTTGGAACTGAAGGAACGGGTTTTCGCCGATGGGGTGATGCGGAGCTAGGAATGCGCCGAAACGTACTTTGGGCATGACGCCTCTCTTCGGAACCGTGATTCGTTGAATACGACACTAATGCTACTCGTTTATGCCGGCTGTGGCTTAAAGTGATCACCGTCTGTCAGCATTGCCGAATGGATCGATCAGAAGGGATGCAAATAGGACGATTAATCGGTTCCGCAAATTTGTCTGAGAGCGACAAATGTAGTCCGCAGACCGATTTCGGATTTTCGACGAAACGCGTATTGAAGTCGCGCAAACCTGCGGAATCGGTGTATGCTACGTGCACGCCCTGTAGTCGGGAGGTAAGACTTTTGGCGAAAGGCGCGCGTCGGTTGGGCTATCGAGGTCCAGCAAAGACAAAGAAACCAAGCACACGGGAGTGTAGCTTATGAAACTACTGACTGACATATCCAAACGCAAGGCGGCATCGACCTTGTTGCTTTTGGCCGTCGCAGCGGTCGCGGTCTTTGCGTCCGCCTGTGCCGAGTCTGAGCCGGAAGTCGTGACCGTCGTCGTCGAGAAGCAAGTGCCAGGCGAGACGGTGATTCAGACTGTCGTCGTCGAGAAGCAAGTGGAGGTCGCTGGCGAAACCGTCGTCCAGACCGTCGTCGTCGAGAAGGAAGTACAGGTCGAAGGTGAGACCGTTATCCAGACTGTCGTCGTCGAGAAGGAAGTTGAGGTAGCAGGCGAAACCGTCGTCCAGACCGTCGTTGTCGAGAAGGAAGTGGTGGTTGAGGTCGAGAAGGAAGTAGCGGTTGAGGTCGAGAAGGAAGTCGTCAAAGAGGTCGAGGTCGAGGTCGTCAAAGAGGTCGAAGTCGAAGTCGAGGTCGTCAAGGAAGTCGAGAAGGAAGTCGAAGTTGTTGTGACTGCGACACCCGACGCGATGGCTGGCGACGCGATGATGATGCCGAAGGAGCAGAGCGGCGAGTTCCGTGCTGCGTTGCAGACCGTCGGTTTGCCCGTCGGCACTCCCGAGCTTTGCGTACCCACCTGTTCGAACGAGCAGTACTACTACAGCGTCTGGGACACCCCAGTCCAATGGTCGGCGGACGGCAGGGTAATCCCGGCAGTCGCCGCGTCGTGGGAGCTTGCTGACGACTACACGAGCTTAACCTGGAACATCCGGCCGGGCATTCAATTCCACAAGAATTGGGGCGAGGTAACGGCTGAAGACTTTGCGTGGAGCACGAACACCGTAAACGCAAACGTTAACCCTGAGACGTTGCACGACGTTTCGGGTGACCTAGTCTGCTGTTACGGCGAGACAGTCGCGATCGACAAGTACACCGCAACAACGGAGATCATCAAGTACGACAGCCGAGCACCAGGTTGGCTGTTCTCTAACCTCCGAGACGCCTACGGCATCAGCAGCAAGACCATCTACGACGAGTTGGGCAAGGAAGGAATGCGCAACGTCTTCGTCGGCACCGGTCCGTTTGAGATCGTTCAGTGGCGCGACAACGACAAGATCATCCTTGATGCCCTCCCCGAGCACTACAACCAGGCCGCGCACATCGCACGGGCCGTGATCACAGAGGTTCCGGAAGAAGCCTCCAGGATCGCGATGTTCGAGAACGGCGAAGCGATGATCACTCACGTGTCGCTCCCGAACACTGCCAGGCTGGAAGCAGCCGGCGGCGTCCGACGGTTGCTCCAAACGGTGATCCTGCATGCAGGAATGAACCCGAACTTCTTGGAGCGCACCAACCCGAAGACTGGCGAACCGCTTGAAAACCCGGGCTACGATGAGGCGAAGAAGAACCCTGAGGCGTTCCCTTGGGTCAGCTTTTACGACCTCCCAGGTTCGGACTGCGACTGGAACGTTCTTCTAGAAGAGGTTCCGTCAGATCCGGCCGGTATCTGTCCTGAGATGGAGAACGCACGGAAAGTCCGTTTGGCGATGGCAATGGCGATCGACAAACAGGCGTTGGCAGACAGCATCTACGATGGGCTTGCTTGGCAGGGTTGCAACTGGGCGATCTCGGCCAACGACCCGCTCCATGACGATGCGTGGTGCGTGCCGTTCGACCCTGCAGGCGCTCAGGATCTCATGGCGCAGGCTGGCGTAGACGGCTTCACGATCGGTTGGTGGGCCGGCAACGAGCCTAGCGAAGCTCATCAAGCGATAGCCTCGATGTGGAAAGACACGTTGAACGTAGACGTCGAATTCCACCTCGGTCCGTTCACTACTTGGCACCCGACATTTGTGGACCGTTCGTTCATCCACTTGGTGCACGACGGCGAACAGGGCGGAATGCCAGCCCACTTCGCCAAGGGTAGAGAAGCGCAAGCGTGGTTCGCCGGAGGCATCATGTGGAGCGGCGGCATTCCGTTCTATCAGCGAATCTACGGCGACATGCTTGGTGAAGAGGACATCCAGGTGCGCAACGAGATGGCTGTCCAGTTCGGTAACCACGAAGCGTTCTGGCACTGGGACCCGGCAACGGTAGAATTCCCCGTCTACACGATCTACAACGGAAACCTCATCAGTTGGGACCCGTTGAAGTCCGCGATGCACACCGCGCCGGTCAACATGATCTACCCGCTTGAGGACATAATCATCAAGTAGGGTCAGTAGCCCCAAAATCGGAAGAGCCTAACCCACCAAATGGCGGGTTAGGCTCTTTCGTGGCAAACGTCGAGATAGACGAGTAGCTTCACGTAACGATGGGACAATTTGTCGCCAGACGAGTGATTCTTGGGATCATCGCACTCTTGCTCGCGATGTTGATTGTATTTTCGCTGTCTCGACTCAAGGGCGATCCGAGGTATTTCTTCATCGGAGAAGACTCGCTAGGTATTGACCCGGCTGTTTGGGAAGAGTGGGGCCGCAAGTTGAATCTCGACAAACCGGTCCCGATACAGTTCGCGCTCTGGATGGGTGATATCCTGACGGGCGATTTCGGCGACAGCGTGACATTGCAACGTCCGGTTCTGTCGGCTATCCGGGAGAAAGCTCCCAACACGATTCAGCTGGGAATCGTCGCATGGCTGATGGGGACGTTTGTGGGCGTGCCGCTCGGGGTGTTTTCTGCGGCGAATCGCGGAAATTTCTTAGACTACATGTTTCGCGGTTTCGCGCTTTTCGGGCAGTCGGTACCGATTTTCTGGTTGGCCTTGGTGATGATCTTCGTGTTCGCGGTGCATCTCGGATGGCTGCCTAGCGGCACCAAGGGGGAGGGTCTCGCGATAAGGAACTTCGTCATGCCTGCGATCGCGCTGGCGTGGTTCCCGGCGGCTTCTTATTTGCGGATCACTCGTACGGCGATGCTGGAGATCTTGGATTCTGAGTTCATCAAATTTGCGCGTGCGAAGGGTGTTGCGCAGGCGCCGGTCCGTTGGAAACATGCTTTCCGGAACGCGATCATTCCTCCGTTGACTCTGTCAGTCTTCGTGTTGTTCGGATTGTTAAATGGCACGATCATCATAGAGACGGTATTTGCGTGGCCAGGTTTAGGCCGTCTAGCCATCGACGCGCTTTGGGCAACAGATTTCCCGCTGCTGGCAGGGTTGACGATCATCTACGGATTTGCACTAGTAATCATGATTCTTAGTCTGGATATCGTTTACGCTCTGTTGGATCCTCGGATCAAATACAACTAAGGGGCCTAGAATCACCACCGTCGCAACAGATAGCGGAACCGACAGTCAAGCGGATGCAACAGTAACTGTCGAAAGGCGAAGGATGTCGCCTTGGGAGTTCCTGCGCCGTTATCCGGTCATACCTGCATTCATCGTCGCGCTGCTGCTCTTCACAGCGGTCGCCGAGGCGTGGCTTCTTCCGCACAATCCCGAAAGAGCGGACCTTAGAGTTCGTCATACCCCTCCGTTTTGGATGGAAGATGAAAATGCTTCCATTTCTTATTTCCTCGGTACCGACGCGCTGGGGCGCGACGTTTTGAGCAAGATCATTGCCGGCGCGCGAATAACCGTTCTAGTTGTTGTCGCGGCGGTAGGAACAGGAGTCATCGTCGGCACGACGATTGGTCTTGTGGCGGGGTATTTCGGCGGGATCGTCGATGACATCGTAATGCGGATTGTGGACGCATGGAACATCCTTCCCGGGTTGTTGATCATCTTGGTCGTCGTCTTGGTTTTAGAACAGAGTCTTGAGACTCTGATCATTGTTTTAGCGATTGTTTCGTGGCCGGGCGCCGTCCGGTTGGTGAGAGCTGAGACTCTGTCGCTTAAAAACCGTGAATATGTTTCACTTGCGCGTGTCGCAGGTGCTTCGAATGCGCGGATCATGGTCCGGCACATACTACCTGGTGTCGTGAACATCGTGATAGTGACTGCGACGCTGGGAACTGGTAACGTCATCCTTCTCGAAGCGTCTCTGAGCTACTTAGGTGCCGGTATCCCACCGCCCGAACCATCTTGGGGACGGATGGTCAGCGAGGAGCGCCAGTACATAGATGCGGCGTGGTGGACGTCGTTATTCCCGGGATTGGTCATCGCGATGGTGGTGATGTCCGGCAACTTCCTCGGCGACTGGTTCCGCGATCGCGTCGATCCGACGTTGCGGCAGCTCTGATTTTGAATGGAAGTTCCGCCGTGGGACTCCGTCAGAGATTCGCGATATTCCGCTGATATCCGCCGTTTACGCGGCGATTTACACGCATTGAATTTGCATGCGTTTCGCATCGCGCAAACCTGTGGGTTGGGTGTAACCTAGCCTCATCCGTTGACCCAACGATGTCACGCGTTTGCGAATGGTGCGCGCGTGGCGTGTTGGGAGATCAGCGAGTATACGGAATTTGAGTTCACGGGAGCGTGACCAATGAAAACCCTGACATTGATACTCGAACGAAAGGCTGTGGCTACCGCTCTGCTTTCGGCAATGGCCGCGGTCGCGGTGTTCGCGATCGCTTGTGGAGGCACTGAAACAGTCGTCCACACCGTCGTCGTTAAAGAACAGGTGCCTGGCGAAAGAGTTGTCGAGACCGTGGTGGTGGAGAAGGAAGTGGTGGTCGAGAAAGAGGTCGCTAAGGTTGTTGAGGTTGAGAAGGAAGTCGAAGTCGTTGTGACGGCGACGCCGGAGGCGATGATGGAGGAGACGGTTGACTTGATCGACTTGCCGCAATCCAAGAGCCAACCCGGCCACGTTATCTTCGCGGATGTCGGATCGGCGTTGGGAGCCATCACCGGCAACGGTGGAAGCTTACCTGACGCGCCCTTGGGTGGCGCACGAAATTGGGGTGCCGGAGAGAGTCTTTTCACTCCGGGTGACGCTGACTGGGACATCCCAATGCTGGCAGAGTCTTGGGACCTGGCGGGTGACCTGAGCTCCGTGACGATCACGATCCGGCAAGGCGTCCAGTTCCACAACGATTGGGGTGAGTTGAAAGCCGAAGACATGGCATGGGTGATGAATCGCACTAACCCGGCGATCAACCCCGAATCGATTGCGGCGAGTGCAGCGAACCTAACGGCGTTGTTCGGCGACGTTCCGGTAGAAGCGATTGACGACTACACGATAACCGCGCAGTTTAACAACTTCGATGTCCGCTGGGCGAGCAACTTCCTGAACCAAGAGGCTTCAGGTGGTCTGACGACCATCGCGACGTCGAAACGTGCATTCGATGAGAACGGACGTGACTGGCTCAAGGACAACTTCGTGGGTACTGGTCCGTTCGCGGTAACCGATTTCAAGTCTGGTACGAGCGCGACGATGACAAAGGTTGGGTACGACCACTGGCGTAAGAACGCGTCGATTGAATCCATCAGAGTATTGGCGGTTCCCGAAGAGTTCACCCGTGTGGCGTTGCTGCAGAACGGCGAATCGGACGTTTCCTTCATCGATCCGAAAGACTTGGCTCGCATGAAGCAGTCAGGTTTCTTGGAGGTGGGTGCTGGCGCAGGTATCCAAGAAGGCGTCATGTTCCCAGGCAACCTTTGGGAGACGACCAATGCGCTTACAGGAGAGGCGATCGATTTCCCGTCTCACGGCGTGTTCGTGCGTGAGATCCCGTGGGTCGGCAACCCCCACAAACCGGAAGACGCGGACAATCCTTCGGGCATCGATGACATGGAGCAAGCACGATTGGTTCGACAAGCTTTGGCCCGGTCCGTGGATCGTGAGGCGATCGTGGAGCACGTGTTGGGCGGTGTCGGTCAGCCAGTGCACGTAACCTACTTCAGCACGTTCAACCCTAACTGGGAGTCGCAGTACGAGTACCCATACGATCCAGCTGAAGCGGGTCGCATGCTCGATCAAGCTGGATATCCGGCTGACGATAACGGCACACGATTCCAGATACCGCTGTTCGTCGGTCCAGAACTGGGCGGCGGTGAGGGGCCTGCCGGTGAGATCGGCGATGCCATTGCCGGTTTCTGGGAGGATGTAGGTGTTCGAGTAGAAGTGCTCAAGTATGCCTACGGTGTATTCCGCCCTGGTTTGGTGAGCCGTTCGACTGTGGTACCCATGTTGACCTCGTGTGATGACGGTAAAGAATCGTACCCGTTCGACTGGCCCAAGGGATTGGTCCAGACGACTTTGACGCGCGGAGGCTTCAGTTGCGGTTTCGAATCTCCTGAAATCTTGGCGTGGTACGAAGCCGCGGCATCGGAACCGGACCGCGAGGAACGCATCCGTATCAACAAGGAGTACCTCGAGTACATGCACAACTGGGCGCTGTTCCCCGGCTACGTAACGGTACCTCAGGCGTATTACGCCAACCCGAACTACATCGCGGAATGGCCGATGCATGTCGGCAACAGCTACAACTCGCCTGAGAACCTCATCCTGAGGTAAGACCTTTGTGTTGCGCCTCCTGCGGGTTTGCGGCTCGTGGATCCGTGGGAGGCAGGGTCTTGGACTGGGATCGTCCGTCTGAGGCGTTAATGGTTTCAACATGCGTCGCTACCTCATCAGGAAGCTGATATTCGCCACACTCACGCTGCTCGCCGCAACGATGTTCATGTTCGGCTTGTCGCGTTTGGCGGGCGACCCTTTGTTGCTGTTCGCAAAACCTGGCGGTTACGGGATGAGTCCGGAGCGGGTCGAGCAACTCAGCCAAAAACTGGGGCTCGATAAACCGCTGGTGGTGCAGTACTTAGTCTGGTTGGGACGTGTTCTAACGGGCGATTTTGGCGAGACGATTGTATCGGAAACGTCGGTCGGCAAATTGATGTGGGAACGTGCTGCGCCGACGTTGCAGTTGGCGATCGTGTCGTTCATTTTGTCGGTGTTGATGGGCGTCCCGTTGGGTGTGGTATCTGCCGTCAAACGGGGTACGTTGTCGGACTATGCGAGTCGAACGTTCGCTTTGATTGGTCAAGCCGCGCCGATATTTTGGGTCGCGATCATGGCGATCCTATTGTTCGCCGTGACACTTGATTGGTTGCCGGTGGGGACTTCGGGCCCGGACCATGTCTCGTTCTGGACTTGGACGAAGTTCAAGTATCTGATCATGCCGGCGTTCGCGCTTGGTTGGGGTCCAGCGGCTGCTTTGCTGCGCTTAACGCGTTCTTCGATGTTGGAGGTTTTGGATTCGGAGTACGTAACGATGGCGCGCGCTAAAGGCGCGAACTATTCCGCGGTGCTGTGGAAACACGCGTTCCGGAACGCCATTCTCCAGCCGCTGACTACTTCGGCAATCGTGTTGGCCAGCTTCGTGACCGGCGCTGTGGTCATCGAGCGCATATTCGCGTGGCCTGGGATTGGGCAACTGATGACTGATGCGGTCTGGAACAATGACTTCCCGACTTTGACCAGCACGGTGCTGGTATTCACGGCCGTTTTCGTTGCGATGAACTTTTTGGCCGACATTCTGTACGGGGTCATGAATCCAGTTATCAGGTACGACTAGATGACCGCCGAACAAACGGCCAGCCTCGCGGCGCGATCCTCACCAGCAGCCCAACAGCGTTTGACGTTGTGGTACATCGTGAGGCGATGGCCGATCCTTCCGGTGGCCTTGCTCGCTTTGCTGGTGACGATGGGTGTCGGTGCGGATTGGATCGCTCCGAACGATCCGATCGATCAATCGCTGCCCGATCGCAACGCCCGACCGTTGTACCAGGATGACAGCCCGTATCTGTTCGGGGGCGACCATGTTGGTCGCGATGTTCTAAGTCGGGTGATTCATGGAGCGAGAGTTTCGCTGTCAGTGATGGGTGTGGCGCTCTCCGCGGGGATGTTAATCGGTACAGGTCTAGGGCTGTTGGCCGGCTACGCTGGCGGTGTAGTGGACGAATTAATCACGCGGATCGTGGACATTTGGATGGGGTTCCCATTCCTGTTGCTCGCATTGGTCGCTGCGATCATTGTCGGGGCGAGTTTCCAAACCATCATGGTTTTGATGATCTTGGTGGCTTGGGTATCGTTCGTCCGCAACGTGAGGGCTGATGTGTTGGTGATTAAAGAGAGTGGTTATGTGGCGTTGGCGAAGATTTCGGGGGCTTCGACGACGCGGATCTTGGTGCGTCACATACTGCCAGGGACGATCGGAACGATTACGGTGATTGCTTCATTGAGCGTCGGGAATCTCATCTTGTACGAAGCTACGTTGAGTTTCTTGGGGGCGGGCATACCGGCGCCGACGCCGTCTTGGGGCAACATGGTCGCTGAGGGTCGCGACTACTTGCAAACAGCTTGGTGGACATCGGTGATTCCGGGGACGGCCCTGTTCCTGACGGTGATGTCGCTGAATTTCTTTGGGGATTGGTTGCGGGATCGGTTGGATCCGCGGTTGCGGCAGTTGGGGTAGTGGGGTCCCCTCAGCTCGATCTCCCCTGCTCGAAGGCGAGCGATGCTGCCGTCGGCCCCGCACCCCGGGCATCCCCTGCGAATTCGCTTCGCTCCTTCGCGTCCCCTTACGCTGCGCGAAGGGGACGGTGCATGACTTTCGACGCTTGTTGTTCGGTGCGTCAGCCGCCACTCCCCTTGGCCCCGATCCCCCTCACCCTAACCCTCTCCCACGGAGGGGAGAGGGGATATCGCTTTGGCACCGGCTCTATGAACATAAACAGCCTAACCCTCTCCAACGGAGGGGAGAGGGGATACCGGCGGGCGCGTTGAATTGGCGGAGGGGTTTCCGCTGGTTTTTGTTTTTGCCGTTGAAGTGGATTGCGACCCTTCGCGTGGGGTCGCAATCCATCAGGCGTCGCCGCTTTGTGCGAGGTGTTGAACTGCTAGCTTCCCTGATCCGGTCACTGCCCACGTTGCCAGACCGTGGGCCCGGGTTGCGACTTTGAGTTTGAGCGCGGTCGCATCCCATCGGGTAGTTTTGCACATCCTGGTGCCGTAGCCGCGACCCTCGGCGACAAGGGTCCGACGTCTGCCGAATTCACGACCGCTTACCCGGCCCTTGGCGAGACATCCGCTACGCGCCCCCTCCGAATCTCCCCCTTGAAAGGGGAGGAGAAGGAGTTGCGTTTCCCTCTGATTCTCCCCTGGGAGGGAGGGATGCACGACACGTCGGATGGGTTGGGAACCACTCGTTTCGCGTCGCGCACCTTGTTGCCGCGCACCTCTGGATTCCGGCTTTCGCCGGATTCACAGGGATAGTGCAACGGTCCCTCGGAAAGGGAGGAGAAGGAGTTGCGTTCCCGGCGCATTGCGACGGGTAGGTGATGTCTGCTGGCTCGTTCAGCCGCGGGTGCATTAGCCCTCGGCGACCGGGACTTGTTACTTCGATCGTTTCGAACGGAACCTCCGGACGTTGCAACCGGCTCCAACTCGGTTGAGGGGCGTCGCCAGAGATCGCTCGAACCTACACGCGAATCCGGGTTACCCTCTCGGGACCCCGTGTACTCGCTTGTGTTGTGTAGCGCTCTCACGATCTAACGCTTATCCCTTTCGTCCATCGGCTAGATTGGTGTCCGCACTCGTCAGCACGGCGCTGCCTGAAGTCTTCACCTTTAATGGTACACATATTTTGGCTCATTTGTGCTATTTTCTGAGATTTTTTTCGAAATCAGCGGTGGTACCAGTATCTGGAGCTGTAGGCGGGGTTGCTTTTTGAGTGCGTCAGGATGATATCGGGTTCTGGCTCGGGATCGGGCTCAGGTTGTGCGGCGGGGCCCCTTCGCCCTTCGGACATTTCCTCCGCGAGCGGGGGAAAGCCTGCCCCGTCGCGGGCATCCCCTGCGTTCGCTTCGCTCCGCGTCCTCTTACGCTGCGCGAAGGGGACGGAGGCGTTGAATTGGCTGTGGTTTTTCCGTTGGCGTCGTTTGGTTGGTTCGGGGAATTGTCCGAGGACTCGGATTTTGTAGGTGTCGGAATCTTCTCCGTGGTGTTTGGCGATGTTTTGGGCCCACTCAGGGGTGGCGATGCCGTTGGGTTCTTCGGGATTTTCTCTTAAAGGATGCCATTTGGCGTTTTTGAGAAATTCGTGATCTTTTGAGTTTTGCTGGAAAGCGGGAGTATCGAGTGCGGAGATTTGAATGTTGTGCCAGAAGTGCCGGTGGTCGTGGAATGCGTCGTAAAAGGTACCGGCGCGGCTTGTGGGGTTGCCGATGAGGAGTAGTTTCGAGTTGTGTGAAGTGAGACAGCTCAGGACCCCGTCGTAGATGGTTTCTCTGACCTGAGATGCTTCGTCGACGATGACAAGCAGGTTTGGGCTGTGGAATCCTTGGAATAGGACGTCGGAGCTGGCGGTGAATCCGATGGCGAATCGGCGAGGAGAGATATCGAGTTGCGTCTGTGTGATCTTGCCTTGGATGATGTCTTTGTTGCGCAGGTAGAGGGAATTGATTTCTCGCCATAGGATTTGTTTGACCTGTCGCTTGGAAGGCGCGGTGGTGATGACGGTTGCGTCTTCGTATGCCATGAGCCACCATAAGGTTGCGATGGCGGCGGCGTGTGATTTTCCGGAGCCGTTACATGATCGGACCGCGATGTTGCGGTGTTTTGTAAGGGCGTGTAGGATTTCGCGTTGTTTTTTCCACGGTCTGGCGGCGAGGATGTTTTTGGCGAACCATACCGGGTCGATGCGGGTTTTTCGGATCTGGTCGTGGGTTAGTTTTCGGGTTCTGTGAGGTTTGGATTTGGGCATGTATTGATATTAGCACGGTTGTGAGATTTGACGGGCTGTTGTGTTGCGTTGATGGGGCGGGATGCCGTTGGTGATGGAATCTGGATTCACGGTTTCTTTGGAAGGGGGTAAACTCGGTTACGTTGATGGTTGCGTGGAGATTCCGCGGTATTGATCACGCGTTCTCTCCCACATAGAACTGCTCTGAATGCGCCCTGAATCGTTCTCGCTGAATCCGTACGAGGTGCTGGGGGTCGCGACGGACGCGACGACTGCCGAAATCCAAGCGGCCTATCGCCAGCACGCGATGCGCTGGCATCCTGATCGTAATCCCAACGACGAGTACGCGATGCGGATGATGCAGCGCGTGAACGCGGCGTGGGCGATATTGAAGGATGCAGATAGGCGGGCGGAGTTCGACAGATCCCGCCGCGGGGAGACTCGCTCAGCATCAGGGCCTCAGGCGTGGCGACGACCTCGTGCGGATTCGTCGCCCGGCAGGGAATGGTATAGTCCGCCGCCGGCGGTGATTTCGTGCCCTCGGTGCGACAGTACGAATGAGGAGGGTTCGGAGTATTGCTACTCTTGTGGGTACGCGTTTGGTGAGGGGCGATCTAGTCACTCTTCGATGAGTTACCAAGCGGAGCACTCTTCAGACGCGGCTCCGGGCAAGCCAGCAGGATTGCGCGTACGGTTTTTCGCTCATCTTACAGATGCAGTCTTGGTTGCGATAGTCGCGTTAGTCTTTGCCTCACTGTTTGAAGTAGCAATCGTTCATACAGTTGATGCAGTTACCGTGTATTTCTGGATTTTTGCTTTGACTGGAATGTTGTATCACACAGTGGCGACAAGTTCATTTTCAGGAACATTGGGTAAACGCATGCTGGGTATATCGGTGGTCTGGGTTGATGGTTCGAAGGCAGACTTCCAGGTAGCGCTTGTTCGGAACTTGTGTTACCTGCTGTCTTTGGGACTTCTTGGAATCGGTTTCCTGATGATCGCTTTCCGGCGAGATAAACGCGGGCTGCATGATTTGATCTGCGATACGAAGGTTGTGTATCGGTAGGTTAGTAGTGCTGGGGGTTAGAGGCAGATTGTCATTTCGAGCGTAGCGAGGGATATCGTGGTGTCGTCGTGGGAGGCTGTGTGAGATTCTTCACTGCGCTGCGCTCCGTTCAGAATGACAGGGTTGAGGGCGGCGCTGCGTTCAGAATGACAGGGTTGAGGGCATCCCCTGCGTTCGCTTCGCTCCGCGTCCCCTTACGCTGCGCGAAGGGGACGTTTGCACAACCCACGTCATTCCGGCGAAAGCCGGAATCCAGAGGGGCGGGGCAACGGAGAATGGCGCGCGAGTACCATTAGCAGCGGTCCGTTTCATGCGTTGCGCAAATATCCCGAAGGGGACGGTTGGTTTGGTGGAGTTGCGGTGATGGGGGAATTGGTTGTTTGGGTGCAAGGGCGACCACAAGGGTTCGCCCCTACGAGGGGAAGCGTCTATGGTGAGAGAACCTGATCGTCGATTGGGGTCGATCTGATCTACTCGGATTGTAATGAGTGTAATTCTTGGATTTAAACGATCTTAGATGTCGCCAGTTCGTATCTTATTGTGATAAGGTGAGTTGACTTTCGTGATCGCTGGCACAACCGTGGGAGGTGCAGGTCGGATGACTGAAGAACGAAACAGAAAGAAAGATCGAGCCAAGTTCGTGGTCCACGCCCAAGAGTATTACAAACGTGAATTGCGTGACCGATTGATCGATGACTACGAGGGATGTGTAGTGCTGGTCGACGGACGTAATGAAGATTACGAGGTGCAGAGGATGACCGAACCCCGGTTTCGTGCGAGGGCGAGATTGTTGAAGCGCCATCCAGATGCCGAAATTGTCGTCGAGCACATTGTGTCGGACGATTTCAGTTACAGCGCGCCGTCAACGGCAGTGCACGCCGACTAACGCCTGATCCGGTCCATCGTATTGATTGAAGGCGAGTTTCAACCGAACTGTCGGTGTTTGGTGAGGTTGGAAATTCATGGTGCGGATGGCGTTCCTTTTGGTGTCGATGCCAAATTAGATACCGGGTTTGATGGTGATATCGCGTTGCCGAACAGCAAGTTCAAGAAGTTAGACGCGACGTCATCCGAAAAGAAAAGAGTGACGTTGGCCGATGGTACGGAAAAGTGGGTTGAATCGTGTTCGGCAACAGTGAAGATGGGCGAACAAGAAGAAGAAGCCACAATACTGGACTTCGGAGATTCCAACATGCGCTCCTTGGTATGCAGATACTGATGGGTTACTCGATACAAATAGATGCTCGACCATATGGCAAAATTCGGATCATTCCAATGGACGATTTTTGAAGTTGGTGTTTAGTGTGGTTGGCGCCTCGTGACGCGAGGAATTTCGTGGGGGCATCGTGGGAAGGCGCGTGAGATTCTTCACTCCGCTGCGCTGCGTTCAGAATGACATGGCGGTGCGCTGCGTTCAGAATGACAGGGTTGAAGGCTGCACTCTGTTCAGAATGATAGGGTTGAAGGCTGCGCTGCGTTCAGAATGACAGGGTTGAGGGCTGCGCTGCGTTCAGAATGACAGGGTTGAAGGCTGCACTCTGTTCAGAATGATAGGGTTGAAGGCTGCGCTGCGTTCAGAATGACAGGGTTGAGGGCTGCGCTGCGTTCAGAATGACAGGGTTGAGGGCTGCGCTGCGTTCAGAATGACGGGGGCTGTCGGAATGAAGCGCGGCGACAGGCTGTAAACGAGGCTGGGGCATCCCCTGCGTTCGCTTCGCTCCGCGTCCCCTTACGCTGCGCGAAGGGGACGGGCGACCAGTAGGGTTTGCCCTTGCGGGTCTGCGTCGTACTCGCCCGTCCGCCCCGGGCGACCACAAGGGATCGCTCCCTACGTGGGGGAGGGGATTAGACGCCTTCTAGGGCTAGAGGCAGGTTGTATTGGCGAGCGAATAGGGGATTCGCGTCGCGTCGTGGTGGAAAGCCGCGTGAGATTCTTCACTCCGCTGCGCTACGTTCAGAATGACGGGGCACCACTTCCCCGTGCATACCCCGCTCGCTGCGCTCGCGCCCCTTTCGCTGGGCGAAAGGGGCAGGTTGGTGGTGTTTTTGCCCCTATCGCAATGCGAAAGCAACTGTGTTTGTTGTCTAGAGGTCTTGGGCGATTAGACGCCTTCTAGGGCGAGTTCGTCGGCGCGGTGGCAGCTTACTAGGCGGGTGGTGTCGATTTGGCGTAGTTGGGGTTTTTCGATGGCGCATTGTTCGGTGGCGAATGGGCAGCGGGGGTGGAAGTGGCAGCCGGTTGGTGGGTCGGCAGGGTTGGCGACTTCGCCGCCTAGGACGACGCGTTGTCGTTGCGCTTCGATGCGAGGGTCGGGGATCGGGATGCCGGAGATGAGTGCGTAGGTGTATGGATGGAGGGGGTTTCTGTAGAGATCGGCACTGGTGGCGACTTCTACGATGCGGCCGAGGTACATGACTGCGACGCGGTCGCTGATGTGTCGTACGACGGAGAGATCGTGCGCTACGAAGAGGTAGGTGAGGCCCAAGTCGGATTGGAGATTGGTTAGCAGTGAGAGGATCTGAGCTTGGATGGAGACGTCGAGTGCGGAAACCGGCTCGTCGCAGACGATGAAGTCGGGTTCTACGGCGAGGGCTCGTGCGATGCCGATGCGCTGTCGCTGGCCTCCGCTGAACTCATGCGGGAAGCGTCGCGCCATTTCCGGGTTTAACCCCACCATCTCGAGCAGTTCTGCTACTCGTCTGGCATAGTGGCCGCGGTTCTGTGCGAGCTTATGGATGGAGATGCCCTCTCCGACGATGGCGCCTGCAGACATCCGCGGATCCAAGGAGCTGTAGGGGTCTTGGAAGATGATCTGCATCTTTCTGCGCAGAGTGCGCAAGTCCCGGCCGCGCATGTCGGACATCGACTCGCCTTCGTAGAGCACTTCTCCCCTAGTGGCTTTCTGCAATTGAAGGATTGCTCGGCCTAGCGTGGTTTTGCCGCTGCCGCTCTCCCCGACCAAACCGAGACATTCTCCTTTGTGGATCGTCAGCGAGACATCATCTACGGCGTGAAGCGTTGCACGGTTGCGCGTGAATAGCGTTCCGGAACCGACCGAGAATTCGACGCTGAGGTTTTGGATGTCGATCAGTACTGAAGGATCGGAATTGCCGTTATTGATGGCAGTCATAGGGTTTACACGTGAGTTTGCTGTTTGCGGTCGGTTCTGGTTGGGCGTTACGCTTCGCGCCCCCATTGTCCTTCTGCCACGTCGTAGCCGTAGTTACTCTGCGTGGCACATTTCCCCCGCGAGCGGGGGAAACCCTGCCGCCGCGGGCATACCCCGCTCGCTACGCTCGCGCCCCTTTCGTTGCACGAAAGGGGCTTGTTGGGTGTAGTTGCTGTGGATTTGGTCGGCGACCCAACAGGCTGTGGTGTGACGTGGTTCGACGGTTACGGTGTTGGGGTACTCGTTTTCGCAGCGTTCGATCACGTTCCTGCATCGTTCTGCGAAGTGGCACCCCGCCGGCAATCGGGAGAGATCAGGAGGTTGGCCGGGTATCGGGTCGAGACTTTCGCGTGTGTCGCGGTCGATGCGGGGGATTGAGTTTAGGAGGCCTACGGTGTAGGGGTGCGATGGCTTTTCGAAGATGTCGGTTGCCGATCCGTGTTCGATGATGCGGCCGGCGTACATGATGTTGATGCGCTCGACGTAACGCGCGACTACGCCGAGGTTGTGGGTGATGAGGAGCAGGGCCATGCCGCGTTCGCGCGTGAGGGTCTGCATAAGGTCGAGGATTTGGGCTTGGATGGTTACGTCGAGCGATGTTGTGGGCTCGTCCGCGATGATCATGTCCGGATCGCAGCTCAGCGCGATGGCGATCATGACTCGCTGTCGCATCCCACCGCTGAACTCGTGCGGGAATTGAGACATCCGACGTTCGGGGTCCGAGATACCCACGGTGTCTAGCAGGTCTAGCGCCTTGGTCCGAGCTTGTCCTTTGGTTAGCGATAGCTGCGTCATCATGCCTTCGACGAGTTGCGTCTCGATGTTGATGACGGGATTCAGGGAGGACATCGGTTCCTGAAAGACCATGGCGATGCGTCGGCTTCGAAACCTCCGCATCTCTGATGCCGAGAGTTGCAGCAGGTCGGTTCCTCTGAATCTGACCTCGCCTTCGACGATCCTGCCGGGCGGCGAAGGGATGAGGCCGAGGATGCTTAACGAGCTGACCGATTTGCCGCAACCGCTCTCCCCTACCAACGCGACGGTTTCACCTTCTTCGATGTCGTACGTGATGCCATCTACGGCTTTGACGATGGTGTCATCGCCGTAGAAGTAGGTTTTGAGGTTTTCAACTTCGAGTAGCGGCAATTCGAGTTATCCGCGTTGTGTTCCCCATCGTCCTTCGGATGGGATGTATTCGCGCCGGCCGAAGGTCGTTGGCAAAGGCACCGGATCGTAGTCTTCGGTGTCGGTGGCCCATCTTAAGAGTAGAGATTGCATCTCGGAGATGATCGGCAGGTTGGCTGGATCACCAGCGACGTTGTTCAGTTCCCATGGGTCGGCGACGAGGTCGTACAACTCGTCGGAGCCGTTTGGCCCGTCACCGCGATTGTCGTCGGGGTCTGTGATGTATTTCCAGTCTTTGGTCCGGACCATGCGACGTCGGCCTTCGGCTTCGCGAATCCAGAGAGTTTCCATCAGCAGATTTCGCCCGACGTAGCCTTGATCCATGAGGTCGCGCAACGTTTCGTCGGTCAGCGGAGCGCCGCCGGTGCCGTATTCGCTGAACGCGGCGGCCCGCGGCGCCGAGTCGGTCGCGGTGGGGAGCGGTCGGCCTTGAATTCGGCGGAGGGTTTCGGAGGTGACCAAATCTGACGAGATGTCGTGATTTATTAGCGGTCCTGGTCGTTCCAACTCTTCGCCTTCGTCGCCTGCGGGGACGGCGTTGAAGTCTGCAACTCCTGAGAGTTGAAGGATGGTCGGCAGGAGATCGATGGTATTGGCCATGGAGTCGTCGACTTCGCCGCACGGGACGCCTCCGGCGGGCCAGGAAACCAGCATTGGAACGCGTACCAGAGCGTCCCAAAAGACGCCGCCTTTGCCCAACATGTCGTGTTCGCCGTTGAAGTCGCCGTGATCTGCGGTGAAGACCACGATGGTGTTTTCTCTGAGTCCGGTGGCTTCGAGATGGTCGAGGACTTCGCCGATGCCATCGTCCAAGTGACGAGTCATCGCCAAGTAGACGGCCATGGCGTTGCGGACGTCGTCGGGATCGTCTTCGCTTACTCCGAGCATGTCATGGAGTTGGCGATTCCTCACCGGAATCTTTCCATCCGTGTACTCGTCCGATCTTTGCGGCGGCATGACCACGCTTTCGGGCGGGATCATCTCGGCGTATTTGCGCGGTGCTTCGAGAGGGTGATGGGGATCGGGATAGGAGAGCACGAGAGCGAACGGCTTGTGGTCTCCTGTGCCGGGATCGCTCCCGAATCGGTCGATGAAGGCTTTTGTCTGGATCGACAACGCGGAGTTAGAGTAGCCCTCGATCGGATGGTCGGTGACGGCGTAGCCGAAGCTCGGGCTTTGTTCGGGCATGTTGTTGCGCGTCGAGTGTGCCTCGAGTATGACGTCCTCTGGGACGACCCATTCCATCCCCTTGTTCCCTTGGATATCGCCCATATAGTTCGAGCGCGGCATTCCTCCGTGCGTCAATTCGCATCGCACATCAAAGAGGTCGAGGTCATCTTCTCTGATGAAGCAGTGATTCTTGCCGATCAAGGCAGTGGTGTAACCGAGTTCCTTCCAGATGCGGAAAGCGTGGAGTTGGTCCGGCGGCATAAGTGTTTCGTTGCGGCGGCTGCCTGTGGAGTGGGCGTAGCGGGAAGTCATCATGGAGACGCGTGCGGGCACGCAGAGGGCGTGAGGGGTGACGGCGTGGCGGTATGTCACTCCTTCTCGTGCCATGCGCTCGAGGGACGGCGTTTCGATGCCGATTTCGGAGTACATCCGGAGCGCGGTGGCTTTTAACTGGTCCGCGATGATGAATATGACGTTGGGTAGCGGCGTTTTCTCAGATGTTGGGTCGGTCATGATTGATTTCGAACCTTCCTAGTTGCGGATCTAGTCATCCTCTGCCCCGCAAGTGCGGGTCCAATAAATCGCGCATTGAATCGCCTACCAAGTTGAAGGCGAAAACCACGATCGCTATGGTGAGTCCCGGAATGACTGCGATGTGCGGGCCGAAGCGGAAGTACTGCTGAGCGAAGGTGAGCATGTTGCCCCAACTTGGGGTTGGTGGTTGCACGCCGAGGCCTAGGAAACTCAATCCTGCCTCTGCGGTGATGGCGGCACCGACGCCGACGGTGAAGAGCACGAGTGAAACGGCCATCGAATTGGGCAGGAGATGGCGGAAAATCATTCGGAGGTCGGAAGCTCCTAGAGCGCGGGCGGCTTGCACGTATTCCAGTTGCGACTGCGTCAGAGCATGTGAACGGACGACCCTGGATGATCCTCCGACCACGTTCAACGACAGTGCGATTATCACACCCCAAACGGAGAACCCTAGTGCCAGAGTGACCGCCATGGCGAGGACGAGGCCCGGCAATGAGATCAATACGTCGACGACGCGTTGAACTAGCAGATCCACGATTCCGCCCCGGTACGCGCTTACGATGCCGATGATTGTGCCCAGCGTCACTCCGAGCATAGGAGCCGCGAGCCCGATTACGAACGAGGTCCGCCCGGCGTGTTGGAGGCGTGTCAGGATATCCCGTCCAAGCTCGTCTCCGCCGAGCACCAACAGTTCATCCTCGAACCCTCGAGACATCATGGATGCCGCTTTTGTGCTCAAGGTGCGATCGTACTTGTGCGGCGTCAGTAATCCGGCGCTCAGGATAAAGAGGATTATGAGGACGAGTATCAAGAGCCCGAACACACCCGTCGGATGCTTCTTTGCGATGCGCCAGACTCGGGTAACTGACCTTTTGTCGGGGTTTACTGCGGTTCCGATGCTCATTTTCTCAAGATCAATCCAACTGGATGCGCTTGTCTAGTGCGACGTACAAAAGGTCGATCAACAACATCCAGACCATTACGAATGCTCCGAGCACGAGGACCAATCCTTGCAACAGTTGGAAATCGCGTTCGGATGTCGCCGTGACGATTTCAACGCCCATGCCGGGCAATGCGAAGATTCGTTCGAGTACCACCGCCCCGTTCAAAAGGCCCGCGAAGAGCAACGCAGACAAGGTGATTACGGGAAGCACGGCGTTGGGTAACGCGTGACGGACGATCACGCGGTTCGGAAACAAGCCTTTCGCGCGCGCTGTCCTGATGTAATCCTGGTTTAAGACTTCCAACATCGTTGAACGCGTCAGGCGTGTCGCGACAGCGGCGAAGGATGCCCCGATCGCCACCGAAGGAAGAATCAGTCGTTGGAACTGCTCGACGGGGGCATCCAAAAATGTCTCTTGGAAGATGGGCGGGCTCCAACTGAACCATGTGACGAGAGCGAGCAACAGCAAGATTCCGACCCAGAAGTTCGGCAGCGCTAGCAGAACCGCTGACAAGGAACGCACGACCTGATCCGGCCATCTACCGCGCATCATCGCGGACAAGATGCCGAACGGCAACGCGATCGCGGTACCGATGAAAACAGACAGGATCGCCAGCAGGAACGTGACCTCCGCTGTCTCTTTAACGACGGTCGCGACCGATAAGTCGCTGACGTCGGAGTGGCCTAGATCTCCCTGTAACAGTTGCAGCATCCATCGCGCGTACTGCACTGGCATTGGGTCGTTAAGGCCGAGGCGTTCTCGTATCGTTTGGACCGTCTCTTGGTCGATGATGTTGCCATCGACGGTTGCCAAACCGAGCGCCACATCGCCGGGCAGAACTCGGGCGAGGAAGAAAGTGAGCGTTGCCAAGATGAACAGGTTCGGAATTAGCAACAGGACTCTTCGAATGATGTAGTCCCGCACGTTTCAACCCCTTATAAGGCGGTATAACTCCGACCTGTTCATCGCGGTTTCTTCGATGCTTTTTCTCCTGAGTTTTGCCGACAAGCGTGTCCGCTACTTGCGCGGTGAATTTTCGTCCACCCAGACATCTGTCCAGGTGTGCAGGTTGAACCACTGTCCGAGCGCGCCGGGTCTGTCCTGCACGTGGTTGGCGATCAGCTCGACTGAGCCTCGTTGCTTACCCATCGGCACCACCGGCACCCAGTCTTCGCGCATGACTTCTTGTATTTGACGCGTGACGGCGTGTGCGGTCACCGGATCAGTAGCCGCTTGGAGTTCGGCGAGCAACTCGTAGATCACGTCGGGCGGTTCGGCGATGTTTACTTCGCGACCTTCAGGCAGGTACTGCTCGAATAGGAACGCACTCACGCTGGGAAGTACGACGTTGGGAGTGCTCATCGAGACCATGTAGTCTGCGTTTTCTCTCCGTTCCGCTAGTGCGGGTCCGTCTCCTACTTCGAGGGTGATCTCCCAACCGGCGTCGGCGTAGACCTGGGCGGCCAACTGCGCGAGCTCTTGGAAGAACGATCGCGAGTTTACGATCATTGTGAATCCTTCGAGACCGACTTCCTCGGCCAAAGACTGACCCTCCGCGAGTGCATCATCTCTGGTGGCTTTGCTGACTTCCCAGAGGTCGGGGACTTCGTCAACGAACGGGTCGATGGTTCCGAAGAAACCGGTGGGTATCGATGCGAATTCTCCCGTAGGCAGGCTTTCGAGCTGCTGCATGCGCAATCGGTCGAACAGCAAGTAAGCGGCCCTTCTAGCTTTGAGATCGTCGAACGGCGGCGCCTGGGCGTTCATACTCAGGTAGTTGATACCTGCGAGAGGCGACACCTCCATACGTACAGCGTCGCCCATCGATTCGAGCGCGCCGACTGCGGGGGCGAATTCCGCGGGATCGAAGCTTGCAATGTCGATTCTCCCGGTCTGTATCGCTGCGATACGCGCTTCAACGTCTGAGAGAGCGACTGAAGTCATCTCATCGAGGTACGGGTATGGGTCGCCATCTGGTGCCATCAGGAAGTAGTCGGGATTGCTGCGCGAAGTCACGAACTCTTCCATCTCAGCTTCTTCGAGGACGAATGGACCGGTACCAACGACGCGTTCTGCGCTGTTCATTCCGCCTTCTTGCTCCATTACGTGGGGAGCGAGCACGATGCCCCACGCGGCGGCGAAGTTCTGGATGAAATCGGCGTTCGTGTTTTCGTATGCGATCGTGATGGTGTTGTCATCGACGATGGTGATATCGGTTATCGTCAACAGCGCGGTAATACGTGGATAGCGTTCGCCTTCCGGTGGCGATTTGGCACGCTCGAACGTCCACTTGATGTCTTCGAGCGTTAGGTCCTGACCGTCATGCCACTTCACACCGTCGCGGATATTGAACGTGACGCTCTTGGCATCGTCGCCGATGCTCCACTCTGATGCCAGGTCTGGCAATATGGTCGATCCATCGGCAGGGTCGAACCTAACTAGGTTGCTGTAGTGTCGTTGCAGACTTTGAGGAGCGAACCACACCGGTTCGGTGTTGTAGTCCCAAGCACGTAAAGTGACGGATACGCCTCGGATGATCGAACCGCCGCGTTTGCCGTCAGATGCCGGTGCCATGGCCTCTTTGGCGGGTTCCGGTGTCGCGGTTGGTGCGGGGGCCTCCGTTGGTGCCGGTGCCGGTACAGGGGTCGCAGTCGCCGGAACAGGTGTGGCGGTAGGTTCTTCCTCCCCACAAGCGGCGGCGAAAATCGCGACGGCGATTAGCGCCAGCAACATCGGTATCAATGTTGGGATTCTTCTCGACTTAAAAGTCATGGGTTCGTGCCCTCCGATTGCGATACATCCACGGTTCATCAATGGATGTTCTTCAATCCGGTTGATTCGCGTGATTGCGTAACGGATTCGTTCGTAAACGTCTTGAAAACCGTTGCGTCAGATGTGGTGCGTCTAGTATACGCGGTTTGACATTTTGGTTAGGTTAATGTAGTTTCATGTTGCGCCGAGGTTTTGGTTGCGGTAGTTTCGCGTTGTCTATATGCGAAGCGCTAAACCTGCGAATCTGCCCCGGCAAATTGGACCGAGTCGCAATCCCTGCGGTTCGGGGAACCGGCAATTGAAACACGAAAGGTGTTGATATGCGAAGCACGAAACATAAGGGATTGCTTGCCAAGCGATCGCTCGTGGCCTTCATGTTGACCGCCTTGGCCGCCGCATTGACGACCGCCATCGCCTGTGGAGGCGGTGAAACGGTGATCCAGACCGTCGAGGTCGAAAGGGTCGTCGAGGTTGAGAAAGAGGTCGTCAAAGAGGTCGAGGTCGAGAGGGTCGTCGAGGTCGAGAAGGAAGTCGTCCAAACCGTCGAGGTCGAGAAGATCGTCGAGGTCGCGGGCGAGACCGTGGTCGAGGTCGTCGAGGTCGAGAAGATCGTCGAGGTCGCGGGCGAGACCGTAGTCGAGGTCGTCGAGGTAGAGAAGGTCGTCGAAGTCGCAGGCGAGACCAAGATCGAAGTCGTCGAGGTCGAGAAAGAGGTCGAGAAGATCGTCGAGGTCGAGAAGATCGTAATACCGACACCCGAACCGGTCCGCATCGACTCGCCGCACATCACGTCTGACCCTGATGTCAACGAGTGGCCCACAATTTACGACGAGAACGGCAACCTGTTCGCGAAGCCGTCTTCATTCAAAGAGGCTCCGTTGCTCGCGGCCCGCGTAGCAGCTGGCGAACTACCTCCAGTTGAAGAGCGCTTGCCTGAGAACCCACTGGTCTTGCAGCCCACGCGCGGCATTGGCAAGTACGGCGGAACCTGGTACCGCGGCTTCACTGGCCCGGCAGACGGCCAAAACATGGAGCGTCCGCTCAAGGACCACCTCCTCTTCTACGAAGTCTCTGGTTTGACGGTGCAACCTAACATCGCCGAGTCTTGGACGCAGAACGAAGACGCGACCGAGTTCACTTTCACGCTCCGCAAGGGCCACAAGTGGTCCGACGGCGCGCCGTTCACGACTGCAGACATCATGTTCTGGGTCGACCACATGCTCCACAACGAAGAGTTGAACCCGGCGAAACCTGCGTGGACGCAAAAGGGCGGCGAGACCCTCAAGTTTGAGGCGATCGACGAGCAGACCTTCAAGGTCACATCACCCGAGCCTTACGCTCCGTTCGTGACTTTGGTGGCATCAGTCATCGTTGCCGGTCAGCACACCCGCGGCGACGGTGGTGATGGTCTCTACGCGCCGAGGCACTACCTCGAGCAGTTCCACCCCGACTTTGTGGGATTGGAAGAGGCTGAGCGCAAGGCATCGGAAGCCGGTTTCGACAACTGGTACACGTACTTCCTCGACCGCAACCACGCGAACGCCAACCCTGACGCCCCGATGCTCACGGCATGGCGCGTCACCGGCAGCATCAACACCAACGAGTGGTCGTTCGAGCGCAACCCGTACTACTACGCGGTTGACACCGAAGGCAACCAGCTGCCTTACATCGACCGAGTCGTTCTCACGCTCGCGCAGAACCTTGAGGTCTTGAACCTCAGTGCGTTGGCGGGTAACTACACGGTCATGGGCCGCCACATCAACATCGCTAAATTGCCGCTGTTCCTTGAGAACGCCGAATCTGTTGGCTACCGCATCCAGTTCTGGCGCCAGCCGCAATCTGGTATTGCGAACATCTACGTCAACGAAACTTGGGATGGCAATGCGGAAATTCAGAGTTTCATCCAAAACGTTGAGTTCCGCCGGGCGCTCTCCTTGGGTATCGAACGGGATCAGATCAACGAGGTCTTCTTCCTCGGCATAGGTGCGACCTCAGGCCTTTGCCAGGGTTACCCCGACCCTGACAACCCGGGCAAGTACATCGGCGAGGATGATGTCCAGTTCAACCCAGACAGGGCCAACGAGATCTTGGACAGCATCGGTCTCGACAAGAAAGACGGAGATGGTTTCCGCCTGATGCCGAGCGGTGAGCGTTTGGTCATCCAGCTCCCCTCCGTTGCTGCAGCGTTCGAGGACTACCCCGGCATCAACGAGATGATCTCGCGCCAGTGGGAAGTCAACATCGGTGTCCGCGCCGAAGTGCAGACGCTGGAACGTGGTCTACACGGCGACCGCGGTTTGCTCAATGAGTTGATGACGACGAACTGGGAGTCTTCACCACGATCGACCACGCTGATCACACCGCAGCACTTGTTGCCGGTGAGCGGCGGCGGTAACACCGGTCGCCTCTACGGTGACTGGCACCAGTCGAGTGGTGAGAACGGTATCGACCCGGCCGGCATCAACGACTTGATCAAACAGCAGATGGTTCTTTACGACGAGGCGCAGTCCACAGCTGGACCGGCTCGGTACAACGAGATCCTCCAACGCGTCGTCGAGCTTAACTGCTTGAACGTCAACCCGATCACGACGGTGATGAACAAGCCGACGTACGTTGCGGTCATCAAGAACAACGTGATGAACATCCCGAACGCGTTGCCGTTCTCGTACCACAACCAGACCTCAGGAAACGCATTCCCTGAGCAGTGGTGGATCGACGACGAGAACGCGATGGCAGGCGAGTAGTCCGGCCCCGTTCGCCAACCCTTCACCAGGTTTGGTGTAACCAAAAATGTCCGCCCCCGATTTGGTCGGGGGCGGACGTTGCTACGTCTCCAAGGTTCCAATCACTGGGACTAAACGGATATGCTGGCCTTCATTCTCAGAAGACTCATCTACGCGGTCATCGCTATGTGGGCGGTGTCGATTATCTCGTTCGTAATAATCAACCTCCCCGCTGGCGATTTCGTGACGACGTACATCGCAACGCAGCTCGCCACCGGAAATCTCGTGTTGGAGGATGAAGCGGAGAGTTTGCGCGAGTTTTACGGTTTAAACGATCCTGTATACGTTCAATATTCCAAGTGGATAACGCGCATCCTTCAGGGCGAACTTGGTTTCTCATTCGAATTCAATGCACCGGTCAGAACGGTGCTTGAAATGAACCTTCTGAACACGCTTGTGTTGGGGGTGTTCGCAGTCGTATTTGTCTGGTGTATGGCCATTCCGATCGGAATCTATTCGGCCGTCAAGCAATACTCGCCGGGCGATTACGTCGCAACGTTCTTCGGGTATGCAGGTCTGGCTATACCAGATTTCATGATCGCTCTCGTGGCCGCATCGCTCATTTGGACCACGACCGGATACCTGGCAGTGGGGTTATATTCCGTCGAGTATCAAACAGCCCCGTGGTCTTTGGCAAAGGCGTGGGACCTAGTGAAGCACCTACTGTTGCCGGTCATCATCCTGGGCACCGCTGGCACAGCAACTCTAATCCGCATCATGCGTGCGAATTTGCTCGACGAATTGAAGAAACCCTACGTCACGACGGCCCGCGCTAAAGGTCTGACTGAGTGGCAAGTGATCCGAAAGTATCCAGTTCGTTACGCTTTGAACCCTGTGATTTCGATGACCGCGTATATCCTGCCGTTCATTATCTCGGGGAGCGTCATCCTGTCCGTGGTGCTAGATCTGCCGACGATCGGACGAGATTTCTTGCGCGCCCTGTTGGCACAAGACGTCTATCTTTCTGGTGCGGTTATTCTCGCTTCAGGTTGGTTGACGATCCTAGGCACTTTCGTATCCGACCTTCTCCTTGCTTGGGTCGATCCTCGGATCCGTTTGGAGGAAGACTAAGCAAATGGTCGCCGGCACACAAGATCGAGCTCCCACAGATGCTCGCGAGATTGCAGATGATGATGCAGTGGGCGAAGATGCAATCGAGGTTATGTCGCAGCGCCAACTCATCTGGCGCCGATTCAAACGCCATCGTCTCGCGATGTTCGCCACCTTCGTCGTTGCCTTGCTTTATACGACAGTCCCGTTCGCGGATTTTTACTCATCCAACAACCCTCGCGACCACCACGACAGGCGAGGTTACATGCCCCCTCAAGGGTTGCGCTTGTTCGACGGTTGGAAACCTGATCTACACGTTTGCGAACAGATCCGAACCAAGAATGAATTTTTGAAGATCGAGTATGAACCGAACTGCGAAACTAAAGTCGATGTCAGATTTTTTGGTAAGGGATACACGTATAAGCTTTTCGGCGTGGAATTAGACCGCCACCTCATCACCGTCGAGGAACCGTACGTCATTAAGATGGGTTCGACCTTGCAACCCGCCGACCAAGTGGGCGGGATTTATCTATTGGGCACGGACGTCCAAGGTCGTGATATGTACTCTCGCATGATGCACGGCGCACGGTTATCGCTGTTGATCGGGGTGGCCGGAATATTCATTGCTTTAGCCGTCGGTGTAGTGCTGGGCGCGGTTTCGGGGTTCTATGGCGGTTTTATCGACAACCTGATCCAGCGTAGTATCGAGATAATCCGATCCATCCCTACGGTACCGTTGTATCTGGGTCTGGCAGCCGCGTTCCCGGCGGATTGGTCAGTGGAGCGAAGATTCTTCGCCATCACTATCGTCGTGTCGCTGTTCGCTTGGACAGAGTTGGCGCGTGTTGTTCGTGGACGTTTCTTAGCGATGCGCCAAGAAGATTTCGTGACTGCCGCAATAACGGCCGGTGCGAGCCAACGACGTATCATTTTCAGGCACATGCTCCCATCCTTCTACAGTCACATAATCGCTGCTAGCACTCTCAGCCTCGCGTTCATGGTTATCAGCGAGACGACGTTGAGTTTCCTCGGTCTTGGGCTTCAAGCACCCGCGATATCGTTGGGAGTTTTGTTGTTCGCCGCGCAAAATATTCAATCAGTATTGCTCGCGCCATGGCTGCTCATTCCGGGCATTGTCGTCGTCATTCTCGTACTATGTCTTAATTTCATGGGCGACGGGATACGTGACGCTGCTGACCCATATGGAAGTTGACATCAACGCCAACACATGACAACTGCAACTAAAGCACCCGGTTCCACTGGATCGCAATCGAACGATGCCCTGCTTTCGGTGCGCGATCTCGTCACGCACTTCTACACCGATGAAGGGGTGGTTCGCGCTGTCGACGGCGTTGATTTTGACGTCAAGGCAGGGACTACGATGGGTATCGTCGGGGAGAGCGGTTGCGGCAAGAGCATCACCGCGAAATCGATACTCCAAATCGTCGAGGCTCCCGGCCGCATAGTGAACGGCGAAATCAACTACAACCCGAGACCCGGAACCGACACGGATACGAACCTCCTCAACTACGACGCTAACAGCAACGAAATGCGTTCGATCCGAGGCGGTGAGATTTCGATGATTTTCCAAGAACCGATGACCTCGTTCAGCTCGTTGCACACGTTCGGGAACCAGATCGACGAGACGTTGAGGTTGCACACCAACCTGTCGAAGCAGGAACGTTTCGATCTTGCGGTCGATTGGCTAGCGCGCGTCGGCATCCCCAATCCTACGCAGCGAATGCATGAATATCCGTTCCGCTTCAGCGGAGGACAGCTGCAACGGGCCATGATTGCAATGGCGATGTGCACAAACCCCCGCGTTCTCATCGCGGACGAGCCAACAACCGCGTTGGACGTCACGACTCAAGCCCAAATCCTCGACCTGCTGCAACGAATGCAGGAAGAGAACGACATGGCTATCCTCTTCATTACTCACGACCTCGGAGTAATCGCCGAGATCGCTGACGATGTCACCGTGATGTATCTAGGTAAAGTGGTCGAAACCGGTCCGGTTCACAGCTTCTTCGACGATCCGAAGCATCCGTACTCGAGAGCGTTGCTTACGTCGATACCAAGTATGTTCACCACATCGCGGGAGAGGTTGCCGTCCATTTCGGGATCGATACCGCACCCTCAGAATCGCCCCCCAGGATGTTCGTTCCACCCGCGATGCCAATCGTTCATCGATGGCGTATGCGATGTCCGTGAACCTGAACTGGCAAGCGTGAATCCCGAACAGGACGTAAGCTGTTTCTTGTATGAGGATCAGTAGATGACGACCGAAACCACGCAAAACGGCAATGGACAGCGGCGTCTTTTGGACGTGCGCGGGCTCGTCAAGTACTTTCCGATCAAACGCGGTTTTTTCCGGCGCACGGTTGGTACCGTCAAAGCGGTAGACGACATCAGTTTCGACATTTTGGCCGGCGAGACACTCAGCTTGGTCGGTGAAAGCGGCTGTGGCAAGAGCACGACCGCGAGGTCTATCATTCGGGCCTACGAACCCACGGCTGGCGAAGTCATCTTCGACTCCGGAGACGGTGAGCCTGTCGACTTGGCGCAGCTCTCGATGATCGAGATGCGTCCGATCCGTCGTCAGATGCAGATGATCTTCCAAGACCCGTTCGCTTCGTTGAATCCGCGGATGAACATATATGAGATCATCAGTGAGCCGCTGCTAGTCCATGGGATCGGGAGTAGCGAAGAACGGGAAGACCGCGTGGCGGAGTTGCTACGTGTCGTAAGGCTTCGCCCCGAATACATGCGCAGGTATCCCCACGCGTTCAGCGGTGGCCAACGGCAGCGCATCGGAATCGCACGAGCCTTGGCGCTCAATCCTCAATTGATACTTGCCGACGAACCAGTGTCGGGTCTCGACGTATCGGTTCAGGCGCAGGTCATCAACTTGATGATGGACCTGCAAGACGAGTTGGGGTTGACCTACCTGTTCGTGTCTCACGATTTGAGTGTCGTGAAACAGATTTCCAACCGAGTCGTCGTGATGTATGTTGGGCGCATCGCCGAGATCGGCACTCCGCAGGAACTGTTCGAATCTCCGAAACACCCATACACCGCGGCGTTGATGAGCTCGGTTCCCAAACCGCATCCTAGCCAACGTACGAAGCGTTACGTTCTCGAGGGCGAGGTGGCCAACCCGGCTAGCCCTCCGACTGGATGCTATTTCCACCCACGTTGTCCTTTTGCGACCGATCAGTGCAAGGTCGAAGTCCCGCCGTTAGTAAAATCTAAAGACGGCCGTTACGTCAGTTGCCATCGCGCCGATGAAATCGATCTGACGACCAACTAACCCACACTGATCTTTTAGCCCTCTTCGGAACTCCCAGACCATCGGATCCATCGACATTGGTCGTTTGTCGACCCTTCAGGCGTTAGTGCCTGACTCGAATCGCCGACGCCGTTTAACCGCGACGATTTCTGTGCTTGGCGTGTTGCTCTCGGTTGCCGCGTTCCAGCTCTCCGTGCTGAGTCGGTTCGAGTACTTCGAGACCGCTGTGCGGATCAGCGGTTGGGGCGCGGTGATCTTTTCAATTTCGGCAGGTGTTGCAGCGTTGATCGCCGTGCCCATCGCCGTCTATCACGTTCGAGACATGGCCCAGATACCGGCCAAGCCGATCACTTGGATATTCATGGGATTCGCGTTCGGGATCGTGACACCCATATTGACCGGCGGATTTACTCGCACCGCCGGCGCCTTCGCGGGTCTCGCAGATGGCGCATACGGTGTTGGTTCGTTGCCTTCGCTACTGTTAGACGCGGTGATCGTATTCCCTTACGACCTGTTTGTCCAAGGAGCTCCGAACGTCTACGCGGGGTTGATGTCGGGAGGATTGTTCGCGTTAATCGGATACTTCATGGATCGTTTGAACGCGATGGAATCCGAAACGGTATCGTTGCTGGGTCCGTGGATACTGGCCTTCGGACTGGGTCTTCCGATAGCGATCTTCGCGCTTTTTGGCCCTGCCGAATTTTTGTACGACATCGTGCGCTAGACGCAGGATCGCCTAGTTCGAGGTCTTGAAAACGTCCGATATGCTTTGCACGTTGCCGGTGGCCACATCGCGGTGCAGGTAGCATAATGCGGCTTGAGTGTCGCCGATTCGGTATAGCGGAGGCATTTGCGCTGTGCACTCATCCATCACGTACGGACATCTAGGCGCGAAACGACAGCCGAGATTATCAGTGTCGCCGCCGGTTTCCTGAGACGCCATTTCGGTGCCCCATCGTTCCTTTGGATCCGGACGGGGTATCGATTCGACGAGAAGCTGCGTGTACGGGTGTTGGGGGGTTTGGATTACGTCTTCGACACGACCGGTTTCTACGACCGAACCTTGGTACATAACGATGATGTTGTCGCTGATTTGGAATGCCGTCGTCAGGTCGTGCGTGATGTATATGACGGCGATGCCAAGTTCCTTGTTCAACAGATCGATGCTACCCAGTATCGTGGCGCGCAGTGAAGCGTCGACCATCGATACAGGTTCGTCAGCGACGATGATGCGGGGCTTGAGCAACAGCGCGCGCGCGACCATGATGCGTTGCCGTTGACCGCCGCTCAACTGGTGCGGAAAGCGTCCGAGAGTTTCTTGGTGTCGCAACCCGACGGTCTCTAAGGATTCGATGACTAGGTCGCGTGCCTCGCGTTTGTTTTGCGCCAACCCGAAGTTGGTGACGGGCGACATTAGGACGTGGTCGACTTTGTAGAAGGGGTTGTAGACCTCGAACGGGTCTTGCATGATCGGTTGGACTTCGCGTCGGAACTCGCGCCGATCCCCACGATTCAACGCAGCGATATCGTGGCCGTTGAAGTAGATCGCGCCTTCAGTCGGCGGGATGATGCCCAACATCAAACGGGCTAGCGTCGTCTTGCCGCTGCCGCTCTCTCCTGCTACTGCGATTATTCCAGGATTATCGTGAGGGATGCCCAGGCTGACATCGTCCACCGCTACGGTGAGTTTGCGCCGGAGCAGGCCGCCGCCGAAAACTTTGGAGACGTTCTGGAGCTCTAGGACGTTGTCTGAACCATTCGAGGTCGTCTGGGAAGTTCGTTCTGCGGTTTGTGTCGCCAACTTAGTTGCCCTCCTCATACAGGTGGCAAGCTACCCAACGGCGCGGCTCGATCTCGTTCAGGTGCGGGTCGACCGTCGTGCACAACGAAGTGTCCAAGCTGCCACGAAGATCCGTGAACTCGTCCCTGAAATCTTCGTCATCGTTGTAGATCGGGCACCTTGGATGGAACCTGCAACCGGGTGGCGGGACAACGAGCGTTGGAGGCAAGCCCTCGATGCCGGTAAACTGCCCTTTGACTTGGATATCAGGGAGGCTGCTGATCAGCTTCTTCGTGTAAGGATGCTTGGGGTTCTCGAAGATATCGCCGATGGGTGCGAACTCGACCAGGTGGCCTGCGTACATGACACCTAGCACGTCGGCGAACTGGGCCATGAGCCCCATGTCGTGACCTACGAGAAGCACCGATGCCTGCATCTCCTGCTGGAGCTGCTCAAGCGTCAACATGATTTGACGTTGCACAACTACATCCAACGCAGAGGTGGGTTCGTCGGCTAGAATCATTTTCGGTCGCAGTGAAGTCGCGATGGCGAGTGCGACGCGCTGTTTCATGCCGCCGCTCAACTCATGCGGGTACATCTCCGCGACGCTGCCGTCGAGGCCGACGCTGTTCAATAACTCGACCACACGCTCTGAAACGACGCCTTTGTTCGGCATCTCACCTTTCGGTGTGTGATGCTTGATACCGTCTACGATCTGATCGCGGACGCGATAGACGGGGTTGAGCGAGTTCATCGCACCCTGCGGAACCAAAGCCAAATCCCTGAGGCGGGTCTGTCGCATCTGCTCTTCATTGAGATCCAGTAGGCTGACGCCATCTAAGCGGACGTTACCACCGGCGATGATCGCAGGTGGTTTGTGCAGGCGCATCAGCGCCATCGCCATCGTGGTTTTACCGGACCCAGACTCGCCTACAAGTCCCATACGCTCGCCACGCCGAAGCGAGAAGGAAACATCGTCGACGGCCTTTACCTGACCAGCGTCTGTATCGTAGTAGACCTTGAGGTTTTCGACTTCGAGCAACACATCCGGAGTTGATTGGTCGGATGTGGTTTCGGGCGTTGCGGTTGCGGTGGTCATTTGGATTCCAATGGGCGATCAATCGATAATGCTACGGGATTTCGGACAGGTTACACTCGCCGTCGAAGTCTAGGGTTGGCGACCTCGTCAAGGCCGGCGGAGATCATAAATAGGCCGACGAAGAGGATTACGAGTACGACGATGGGTGCGATCAACCACCACCACAGCCCGTGCAGCACCGTCCCGTAGAAGATGTTGAGGTAAATCATGCGGCCGAGAGTGGAGTCGTCGGCGGGTCCGAGGCCGAGAGCTTCTAATCCAACGGTTCCGAGGATCGCTCCGGATACTGATGCCACGAAGCTCGCCAAGATGTAGGGGGCTAGATTGGGCATCATTTCCTTGAAGATGATGCCTAATGCGGAGGTTCCAGACATCCTGGCCATTTCAACATAACCTCGCTCGCGCATGACTAAGACTTGCGAGCGAATGACCCGGGCCGGGCCGGGCCAAGCAAGAACCGAGATTACAAACGCCATCTGGTCTACTGATATACCTTTGCCAGGATTCACCGCGGTCGCTACAAGCACGATGATCAACAAACCTGGCACCGGGATCAAGCTATCCACCATCACCCGAACCGCTGAGTCGATCCACCCTCCTGCGTACGCAGCGACGAATGCGAGTATCAATCCCACTCCGACTCCGATAGCCGCTGCGATTAGTCCCACTCTGAGCGTCAACGGTGCGCCGACGATCAAGCCTGCGTAAATATCTCGCCCTTGCGGGTCGGTGCCTAACGGGAATTCTCCCCACGGGTTCCAAGAAGGTCTGATCTCCGGGAAAGCTGCCAGTTCTTTTGACATCTCGGAAACGCCAACGGATTCTGCACTCAGGTTTTCCTGTTGGTAGAAGATGTACGTCAGACCGACTGTGAATATCAGCAACAGAAGCGCCAAAATGCCAACAACTAGCAGTCTGTTCCTGCGCAGGTAGCGATAGAGCGGAATCAGCCGATCCTGAACGAATTCTGACCAGGATGACCGCATCGTGATTTCGTTCGCCGCATTATCAGCGTTCTGTGTAACGGATGCCATGTCAAGCGTTCGGCCTACCGACCGAGGTTTCTAATCCTCGGATCAATCAATGGGTAAATCAAGTCGATGATTAAAGTCGCACATGCGGTTCCAAATGCGAGCACGAATGTGATCCCTTGGATGGTCGGGTAATCGTTGCCGTTGACTGCGTCCAACAATGCGGTGCCAACACCCGGATACGCAAATACCACTTCAAGCAGCAAAACCCCAGAGACGATCAATCCTAAACTCAACGCGAGACCGGTCAAGTGTGGCAGGAGCGAATTGCGGATCGCGTATTTGAAGAACATTACCTGGTCAGGCAAGCCTTTAGCCTCGGCTTGCAACATGTAGTCCTCGCCTTTCGTGGTGACCATCATTCCCCTCATTCCCATCGCCCAACCACCTAGCGAAACCAGTACGACTGAAAGGGCAGGCAACATCGCATGTTTTAGGACATTCAACAGAAAACCAATGTCGGACCAATCTGGCCAACCAACGATGCCGGGCTGGTATCCCCGAGTTAACGGAAAATCTCTGTCGATCGAAAAAACCAACGCTTGCATCGCGATGCCGAAAATGAAGAATGGAATTGCGGACAGCGCTAAGAATGGCGCCATTGACAGCAACAAAGCCGTGTTTTGTCGTCGCCATTCCATGATGGCTCCCATGAATGAACCGATTATGAACGCAAGTATGAGTGTGATGACTCCGAGAGCGACCGTCCAAATCAGGCTCTCCGCGAGAAGTTCATTAACACTCTTAGGCCACCGGAGGATCGATCTCCCGAGATCGAAACGGACGATGTCAGTTACGTACTTGACGTACTGCTGCCAAAGAGGTTTGTCAAATCCGTATTTTTCTTCAAAAACCCGGACTCTCTCAGCGACGTCTGGGTCTTGGAAACCGCCCTCTGCAGCCTCTTGGTAAATCTTCTCTTCTAATGGATTTTGCCCAGAGACGCGCGGCAAGAAAAATACGATTGTGCTCGCCACCCAGATTGTGACGACGAACATCGCTAGGCGTCCAAGTATGTATCCCCAAGGCATAGATTTCGCGTGGCGTCCTACACGCCCAACGTTTAGTACGAAGTTCCTGTGTCACGACTGCGGGACTCGGCGACAGTGTGCGCCGAGTCCCGCAGATTTCGCGATCTTTACCGACCAACGCTCGAGGCGTCAATCAGTGTTTATGGTTGAGTGGCCTTGAGGTTTTGCACGATCAATCCAAAGGTTCCGTGCCAGAAGGCACCGTTAACGTACGGGTTGTCGTGAGTCGGCCAGTTGGTCCAGTAGGTGGTGTTCATCGCGATGCGGTGGTACCACTCCACAACTTGGACGTCGGGAAGTTCATCGAGCCAGATGTCCATGGCTTCCGCCCAGAGCTCTTCGAGCTTGGCGTAGTCCTGCATACCGGTTCGAGAGACTTCGTCGGTCAGCTCGTTCCAGCGCTCGTTGCGCCAGTGGAAAGCGTTGATCTGGTGACCTTCGCCTAGTTCTTCCGCGTCGGTGCCGTAGTACAGGTTCATCGTGAAGTACGGGTCTCGGACTGAACCACCGTGACCTCGCAACGCGCATGTCGCCTCGCCCTCCGTCTGCATTGCCCATGCATTCGGCGGCTTGCTGTAACTGGAGTCGATGCCGTGGTTCTCAAGCTGCCGCTTCAAGATCGGTCCGATGTCGTCGAACAAGTCGGAAACGCCGAGCAAGTCGCAGATGATGGTCTGACCATCACGTTCCCAGAGGCCGTCTGAGTTCTTCGCGAAACCAGCTTCAGTGAGCAACGCATCGCCCTTTTCGGGGCTGTACTCGATCGTGTTGTAATCGCCTTCGAGTTTTTCGGCGACGACGTCAAAGTAGCGTTGCAACGGCGCGTAGGTAGGCAACGGTAGCTGCGAAGGCGTACCGGCGCCGATGTAGGCGACTTCGATCAACTGATCGCGGTCGATGTAGTAGGAAATCGCCCAGCGAACTCGCTTATCGTCGTACGGTGCTCTGCTTGCGTTGAAGTAGATGCCGATGGGCCACCAGTCGACGTATCCATACGGCTTGTTGAACCCGCTGTGAGTGATGACATTGGGGTTTCGTTCCAGTATCTCAGCCATTGTGCGAGGCCTGAAGTCTAGCCCGGAGTCAGCTCGGTTGGCGATCAAGGCTTGAGCCCGCTGCGTCTCTCCCGGGTTGGGTAGATACACGATCTGTAGGACTTCTGGAAGAGCTTCGACGAGCCCCTGGTCCACTGCCCACCATGAGTCGGCGCGGTTAAGGATCAACTGTTGCGGTGAGGTCTGAACGACTCGGTACGCTCCGGTTGTCACCGGCCATCCTTTATCAAGATCGAAGAACTTGAATTCGAGCCAGTCTTCGCCTTCCCAGATGTGTTTCGGAACGATGTAAAGGCCGATGTCGAACTTGTAGCTCATGAAGTACATGAAGCGCGGGCGCGGGCCCACGAAGTTGACTACGACCGTGTTGTCATCAACTAATTCAACAGATTCAACGTCGCGTTGTACCTGCGCGCTTCGACGGATGCCGTCGTTGTTGAGTAGGTGGTCGAGCGTGAAGTGAACGTCTGCCGCACTAAACGGGACGCCGTCGCTCCACGTGATGCCATCACGCGTGTGGATTGTCAGCTGCGTGAAGTCGTCGTTGTACTCCCAAGACTCTGCTAACCACGGATACTCAGTGTCATTGAACGCGGAGTAAAAGGCTAGCGGCTCGTTGATCAGCATCCGTCCGAGGTTGTCACCGGTGATGTAGATGTTCCAAACGTCGTGGTCGGTGTAGCCGACGCCGGCTGAACCACCGTTCATCAGAACCAATTGGCGGTTTCTCGGAATCTGGTCGTCGTCCATCATCATCGCATCGTCTTCGGCTGCCGCGGTAACTTCGACCTCGACGACCTTTTCGACTTCGACGACCTTCTCGACCTCGACCACTCTCTCAACCTCAACGGTTTCGACAACCCGTTCGGGTGCGGCTGTCACCACGCGCTCCACAACGACGGTTTCGACTACAGTCTCAGTGCCGCCACATGCGGCAACAGTGGCCACCATCGCCGAAAGCGCGACGACCAAGACCGCCAATTTATATCTCATAATTCGCTACCTCCTGTTGGAATTGGTACACGTTAATCAGCCGCCAAATTGCGGCGAAAGTCTGCAAGAAATCTAACACTGTATCCAAGTCAAGTCAAACGTATGTCGTACCGATTAGATCTCAGCGTCAACCATGATCGAACCACGATTTAGTGGTCTCAAACGCAATTGAGTTCACCAAGTAAATCCGGTTCAATCTAAACGTGTCACTGGCATTACAGCAGCTCACACCCGGCGGCGCAGGCGGGGGTTTGCTACTTCGTCTAGGCCGGCGGAGATCATGAATAGGCCGACGAAGAGGACGACGAGGACGATGATTGGCGGTAGTAGCCAGTACCACAGTCCGAGTAGGACGGAGCTTGTGAAGATGTTCCAGTAGATCATGCTGCCGAGTGTGGGCGAATCGAGTGGGCCTAGTCCGAGGGATTCGAGGCCGATCGACGCAAGAATGGATCCCGAAACTGCTGCCACGAAGCTTGCCAAAGCGTAGGGTGCCAAGTTGGGCATCATCTCTTTAAATATGATGCCCAGCGCGCTGGTGCCAGACATGCGCGCCATCTCAACGTATCCGCGCTCCCGTATCACCAACACCTGTGAACGTATGACTCGTGCCGGGCCGGGCCACGCCAGCACGGCGATTACGAATGCCAATTGATCGACAGTGAGTCCTTGTCCGGGGTTCAGAGAGGTTGCGACGAGTACCAAAACAAGCAGGCCGGGGATGGGTATGAGGCTGTCAACAATGGTGCGGATCACGGCGTCTACAGCTCCGCCGACGTATGCGGCGACGAATGCCAATACCATGCCGACTCCGACTCCTATCGCGGCGGCGATCAGACCGATCCTCAGCGAGAGGGGGATCCCGACGACCACCGCTGCATAGATGTCTCGACCTTGGACGTCGGTCCCAAGGGGGTATCCGCTCCACGGGTTCCATGACGGTTTCTGGTTTGCTTGAACTGAAGCAGCTTTGACTAGGCCATTCACGCTTTGCTTCGTTTGCAGCAAGTCTTCTTGTTCGTAAAACAGATAGGAGAGGCCAACGAACAGGGCCAGGGCTATGAACGCTCCCAACCCGATGATCATCAGGCGGTTTCGTCGCATGTATCGCAGTATCGGGACTACGCGATCGCGCGTGAACTCAGAACGTGCGGTGAGGGAGTCCCACCACGACATTTCCGGCGCTTCTGTCTGGACGTTTTGCATCGATGTTGCGTCAGGCGTTGCCGACGGATTTGATTCGAGGGTCCAAGAGCGGATATGTAAGGTCCAACACTAGCGTTGCGGCAGCGGTGCCGAAAGCCAGAATGAACACGATTCCTTGAACGGTCGGATAGTCGTTGCGGCTCACCGCTTGCACCAGCTGGCCACCAACACCCGGATATCCGAAGACGATCTCGACGAGCACCACGCCTGACACGATGAGTCCAAGTGCGAGCGTCAAGCCGGTCACCTGCGGCAGCAATGAGTTTCTGATTGCGTATTTGGTCAACATGATGCGCTCGGGCAATCCTTTGGCTTCTGCTTGCACCATGTAGTCCTCGCCCTTAGTCGTCACCATCATGCCGCGCATGCCCATCGCCCACCCGCCGAGTGAGACCAACGTGATCGAAAGTGCGGGTAGCAGACCGTGTTTGAGCACGCTCAGAATGAAGCTCCAGTCTGACCAGTCGGGCCATCCTAGGACGCCTTGTTGGTATCCATAGACCAGTGGATATTCGCGGTCAACATTGAAAACGATGAGCTGTAACACCAACCCGAATATGAAGAAAGGTACGGCTGAAAGCGCAAGAATCGGGGCCATGGAGACCATCAGCCCCCAGTTTTGGCGCTTCCATTCGAGCATCGCGCCCATTCCCGAGCCGATCAAGAACGCAAGAAGCAACGTCAACAGACCCAAAGAAAGCGTCCAGATGATCCCTTCGGCCAAGATCTCGTTGACCGATTTGGGCCAGAGGTAGATAGACCTACCGAGATCGAATTGAACTACGTCGTAAACGAACTTGAAGTACTGTTGCCAAAGCGGTTTGTCGAAGCCGTATTTCTCCTCGAAAACCCTAACCCGCTCTTGCACGGCCGGATCTTGATAGCCGCCGCGTTGCGCGTCTTGGTATATCTTCTCCGCCAGCGGGTTCTGCCCGGATACGCGCGGCAAGAAAAAGACTATAGTGCTCGCCACCCAAATGGTGATGACGAACATCACTAATCTGCCGGAAATGTATCGCCAAGGCATTCGGCGTTACGAACCTTATCCTTCTTGGTTTCTAGTAGCCATAGAATCGTTTGAGCGGGCCTCGTCAACGTAAGTCGACGAAGCCCACTCCTTCGACGCCGATTGTCGGCGTCGAACTTTAATCGCTGGCCTTACTGTACCGGCTCTAGCTCGTTGAGCACCAACTGGAACGTGAGGTGCCAGAACGCTCCGTTGACGTACGGGTTGTCGTGCGTCGGCCAGTTTGTCCAGTACGTCGTGTTCATCGGGATGCGGTGGTAGAACTCGAGGACCTGAACGTCCGGAAGCTCGTCCAACCAGATCTCCATCGCATCGGACCAAAGTTCTTCGAGGCGCGCGATGTCATCGATTGCGGTCGCGAAGACCTCATCGGTGATGGCGTTGAACTCTTCGTTGTACCAGTGATACGCGTTCGGCGGCTGGTTGTCGGGACCTGGCGCCGCATCGGGATCGTAGGTCTTGGGGTCGCCACCGGTGTAGAGCCGCAACGTGAAGTACGGGTCGCGCACGGATCCGCCGTGACCACGGAGACCACATGACGCCTCGCCGTTCGACTGCCTCGACCATGCGTCAGGCGGCGTGCTGTAGGACGACTTGATGCCGTGGTTGTCCAGCTGTCGCGCCACGATCGGGCCGTAGTGGTTGAAGATGCCGAAACTTAGGATGTCACAGACGACAACGTTTCCGTCGCGTTCCCAGTATCCATCGGCGTTCTTGGAGTAGCCCGCCTCCATCATCAACTCGTCTCCCCTCTCGGGGTTGTAAGCGGTGGTGTCGTGCGTCGAAGTCAGCTTGTCTTCGACCACGTCGAAGTAACGCTGCAATGGGGCGTAGGTCGGTATGGGCAGGTACGAGAGCGTTCCTGCGCCGCCGAAACCGATCTCAATTAGCTGCTCGCGGTTCAGGTAGTTGGACAGTGCCCAGCGAACGCGCTTGTCGTCATACGGCGGCTCGCTGGCGTTGAACAGTAATCCGATCGGCCACCAGTCGACGTAACCGTACGGCGGGTTGAAGCCTGAGTGCGTGATGATTGCGCTGTTGCGAGACAACACTTCACGCATGGTCCCCGTCTGCAAAGACAAAGAAGCGTCAGCGCGGTTAGCAATCATCTCTTGTGCCATCTGCGTCTCACCCGGGTTCGGGATGTAGACGATCTGGAGCACTTCCGGCATCTTGTCGACTAAACCTTGTTCGACGGCCCACCAAGAGTCACGGCGGTTAAGAATCTTCGACTGCGTGGAGGTTTGCACAACTTCCCACGGACCGGTGGTTACGGGCCAGCCTTTGGCTTTGTCGTAGTTCGTGAATTCGAACCAGTCATGCTGCTCGTACACGTGTTTGGGAACGATGTACACACCGATGTCAAACTTGTAGGTCATGAAGTAGAGGAACTTCGGTCGCGGACCCTTGAATTTCACCAATACCGTGTGATCGTCGATCTGTTCAACCGATTCGACGTCGGCTTGAATCTGACCCGAGTGCGGAAGGCCTGGCGTTGTGCGAAGGTGTTCAAGCGTGTACGCGACGTCGTGTGCGCCGAACGGCTCGCCGTCACTCCAGTTGACACCTTGGCGGGTGTTGATCGTCAACTCGGTGAAGTCGTCGCTGTACTCCCATGACTCGGCGAGCCAAGGGTATTCGGTATCGTTGAAGGCTGAATAGAACGCAAGCGGTTCAAAGATCAGCTGCGGGCCGTCTTGGTGACTCACGCCTGAATAGACGTTCCATACGTCGTGGTTCGTGTACTGTCCCGCAGATCCGACACCGCCGGAGCCGCCCCATAGCATGATGAACTGACGTTCTCTCGGAACCTCGCCATCTGCCATCATCATCGAATCGTCCATCGCGTCGCCGTCAGCAGCCGCGGTGACCTCTACTTCGACCACCTTCTCAACTTCGACGACCTTTTCGACCTCGACGACCCTCTCGACCTCGACGGTCTCGACGATCTTTTCGGGAGCCTGCGTGATCACGCGCTCCACAACGACGGTTTCGACGACGGTCTCAGTGCCGCCGCATGCGAAAGCGAATGCCGTCACTGCGGCGATCGCCATAATCAATACGTATCTCATTTTGGGGTCACCTCCCTATATCGCGGGCCGCGCTTTTGAAGCCGCACATTACGGCAAGTGTGCGCGAACTCTAACACGATGAAGCGGCTTCGTCAATTTCGCGGGTGATTTGTCGGCGGTAAGTGCAATATCGGTTACCAAATGCGACGGTTTTGGTGAGTCCCGCGCATGTTTGGCATCGAAAGTCGTTAGTTACGGCTAACACGGCATCTTTAGCGAATGCAAAGCCTGTTGTTGTGCACAATTGAAGGTATGGATGATTCAAACTCTTCTTCTTCAGTAAACGACGAAACTTCTGAAGCAACCTCATCACCGGAATCCCGCACCCAAGCTCTGAATCGAATCCGCGACGCCGAGAACGAGCGGCTGGGAGTAGAGCGTTCGACTCAGAAACGTCTGATGTGGTTAGGAGTCGTAGCAGGAGCTTCGGTGGGTATGCTGGTCGGCTATCTTGCTACTCTGGTGACAATCGTGGACAGCGGGATCGGCGAGTTCGGTTTCGAGTTCTATCGGCCGAATTTCTTGCAAGGCTTTTTGCGAGTGGTGACGGCGTATCTTATTGGAGGCGGCGCCGTTGGCGGTGCCTTGATGTACGTGCTGTTCACCTCTAGGGGCGAAGCTTCGAGCTGGTTCAGGTGGTTGATTGCCTGCGTCGCGTACTCCTTAGTCACGCCATTGCTGATCGGTTTCCTGCTTCCGTTGACGATTTTGATATTTGGCGATTTCGTCGAAGGATTACGACCCGGGCTGTGGTTGTCGGCATTCATCGAAACTCTGCTCGGATCATTTTTGGACGGGTACATCTTCTTGGTCAAGGTCCTCTATGCAGGCGTTGTGGGAGGCTTGCTATTCGTTGCGATCACGTCTTTGATTTACGTAGGGTCGCAAAGGCGGTCGCTCGCGATTTCATTGACGGACGAAATGCCCAAACCGATAGTGCTTTACGTCGTTGCGGGTTGTGTAGCTTCGATCCCGCTGTTCGTAATCGCATTTGGACCTTTTTCGCTTGCAACTGCCGTCGCCTCATTCCTGACTGGCGAGAAGCTCTGAGCATAGCCTCAATCGCAAAGCCGGGCAGGTGAATCAAGTACAATCGAACTTGGTTTAAACAGCGAGAGTCAGGAATCCCATGCCTAGGCAAGTCCCCGGCGAACCGTACGCCCGCATCACATCCCAAGAAGCCTACGAAATGGTCCAGAACGGCGATTCGACGGTCGTGGACGTCCGAAACCCCGACGAATGGGAGGCCGGCCATGTCGACGGTGCAATTTGGGTGCCGGTCGACGACATAATCCCCCGGTTTGACGAATTGCCTAAGCAGGGCAACCTCTTGTTCATCTGCGAAGTTGGTGCGCGCAGCGGATTGGCGGCGGAGTACGCGGCTGCGATGGGTGCAGAAACCTCACGGCTCTACAACATTGAAGACGGCACGCCGGCATGGATCGCTGGCGGATTGCCACACGCGACCGGCGCGTGAGTCGCATGGTGTCCAGCGACGGCATGCATAGCTCCGGGGTAGCGCCATTGCTTCGCAACCTCGGAGGCAAGATCGAAATCGTTTATCTCTACAATCCGTGCTTTGGCGCGCGCTTGAGAGGCCTATCGTGAAAGTGCTGGTGGTAGGTTCGGTCGGTTACGACGACGTTGAGACACCGGCAGGCGTCAGGCGATCGCAGTTGGGCGGCTCTGTCTGTTACTTCTCCGTCGCAGCGAGTTACTTCACTGATGTCGCCATCATCGGCATCGTCGGTCAGGATTTTCGAGAAGAAGACCGGCAACTGCTCCTGTCGCGCGGCGTGGATATCAGCGGCCTAGATGTCGTCGCAGGCGAAACGTTCCGTTGGGCTGGCAGTTACATGCAAGACATTAATGATGCCGAGACCGTGGGTGCTGAGTTGAACGTATTCGCCGATTTCGATCCCATAGTCTCCGACGAACACGCGTCCGCCCCGTATTTGTTCCTCGCCAACTGTGATCCTGAGACTCAGCAGTCAGTTCTGAATCAGATGTCAGACGATCTTGAAATGGTGGCCGGGGACACCATGAACCACTGGATCATCGAGAAGCGAGAACCGCTCGAGAAATTGATGACCCAACTCGATGTCTCGGTCATCAACGAAGGCGAAGCGAAGATGTTCACCGAAAAGACGAATCTGGTGGACGTTGCTGAAGGTATATCGACCGCTGGGCCAAGCAATGTGATCATCAAACGCGGCGAATATGGCGCTGCGTTTTTCGGGGAGGGGCAACGCTTCATCGTTCCGGCATATCCGGTGCAAAACGTCGTTGATCCTACCGGCGCGGGCGACTCTTTCGCGGGCGGATTCATGGGTTACGTTGGAGCCGTGGGCAGTCACGATGCCGATGTATACAGGCAGGCATTGATCGCCGGGTCTGTGATTGCGTCATTCACAGTCGAAGGGTTTGGCCTGGAACGGCTGGCTCACTTGACAACCGACGAAATCGCTCGCCGATACGATGAGTTCGCAGAACTTACTGCATTCGATAGAGACTCAAGGTTGCCCTTAAGGGAACTTCAGTCAGCGATCTGAAATCAACCCAATCGGAGTATTGATGAACTACGACATTACTGACATCGGCCTCGCAGCAGGGGGCGGGTTGAAATCTGAGTGGGCGGACCAGCAGATGCCGGTGCTGCAGAGCATTCGACAACGCTTCGCGGAGACCCGTCCGTTAGAAGGGATCCGCATCGCCGCGTGCCTTCATGTCACGTCCGAGACATCCAATCTGGCAAAGACACTGGTGGCTGGCGGCGCGGAAGTGGCGTTGTGCGCGTCCAATCCCCTTTCTACACAGGACGACATCGCCGCCCATCTCGTCGACGAAGGCATATCAGTGTTCGCTCGGAACGGCGAGGATTCCGACACTTACTACCAGCACATTTCAGACGCGGTAGACACTAAGCCCCATCTGACCATCGACGATGGAGCCGATCTGGTGGCGATGCTCCACTCCGAACGCCGCGAGTTGCTTGACAGCACCCTCGGCGGCATGGAAGAGACCACTACCGGCGTGATTCGCCTGAAGGCATTACACGCCGAGGGCAAATTGGCATATCCGATCATCGCAGTCAACGACGCGATGACTAAGCACATGTTCGACAACCGTTACGGCACTGGTCAGAGCACTCTCGACGGCATCATTCGTGCGACAAACATGCTGATCACCGGCAAGTCAGTTGTGGTGATCGGTTACGGCTGGTGCGGACGGGGATTCGCCGACCGCGCACGCGGACTCGGTGCTCATACAATCGTCTGCGAAGTCGACCCGGTCCGTGCATTGGAGGCGGTGATGGATGGACACCGCGTGATGGAGTTGGATGACGCATCGAAAATCGGTGACATCTTCCTGACTGTTACTGGTGGGCTCCACGCCATCGACAAGCATCACTTCGAGAACATGAAGTCGGGCGCCGTCGTTGCTAACTCCGGGCACTTCAACGTCGAAATCAACATCGACGCGTTACGCGAGATGTCGGAGACTAGGCGCTATGTCCGCCCGTTCGTCGAGGAACACACGCTGGAGGACGGACGCAGGATCAACCTCCTCGCCGAAGGTCGCCTCGTCAACCTTGCCGCCGCCGAAGGTCATCCGCCTAGCGTGATGGACATGAGCTTCGCGAACCAAGCGCTGGCGAGCGAATACATCGCTACCAATCATGCATCGCTCGAGCCCGGCGTACACGTTCTACCCCGCGAGATCGACACGGAAATCGCCGCAATGAAATTGCGATCGATGGAAATGGGATTCGACACGTTGACGGCGGAACAAGAAAAATACCTCAATTCGTGGGAATCCGGCACCTGATAATGCCATTAGGTTTCCCCCGCTCGGCGGGGGAAATGTCCGAAGGACAAAGGGGGCTCAGATTGGTCTCATACATAGGAAGCACGATATGACAAACAACAGTTTCAAACACTTGATCACGTCAGAATCCGTATCCGACGGACACCCCGACAAAATCTGCGATCAGGTATCCGACGCCATTCTCGATGCCGCTTTGGCCGGCGATCCCCAGTCACGCGTCGCGTGTGAGACATCGTGCACCACAAACAGGTTATGGATGTTCGGCGAGATCACGACCTCTTCCGAAATCGACTTCGAAAAGGTCGCACGCGGCGTCATCCGTGACATCGGCTATACCGACCCCGAATACCAGTTCGACCACGAGACCTGCGACGTAAACGTCTACCTCCATGCCCAATCACCCGACATCAACGCTGCAGTTAGCACCGCTCTTGAAGACCGGGGCGCACAAGCCGAAAACGTCCAGCAAGGCGCGGGCGATCAAGGCATGATGATCGGTTACGCAGTCGATGAGACTCCTGAGTTGATGCCACTGCCGATTTCGTTGGCTCACCGACTCACCAAGCGCATGAGTGATGCGCGACGCCACGGCGTTATCCCATACCTTAGACCCGACGCCAAAAGCCAAGTCACCGTCGAATACGACGATGACCACAACCCTGTCCGCATCGACACAATCGTCCTATCATCTTGGCACGCACCCGACGTCAAGCAGTCCCAAATCGAAGCCGACCTGATTGAACAGGTGATCCAACCGCTCGTTCCCAACGATCTGCTCGACAAAACCACCCAATATCTCATCAATCCGTCCGGCAGATTTGTAACCGGAGGTCCCCACGGGGACGCTGGTCTGACGGGTCGCAAAATCATCGTCGATACCTACGGTGGCAGCGCACGACACGGCGGCGGCGCGTTCTCAGGCAAAGATCCGTCGAAAGTAGACCGCTCGGGAGCATACGCAGCACGATACGTGGCGAAGAACATCGTCGCCGCCGGGCTGGCGAAGCGCGCCGAAGTGCAGATCGCCTACGCCATCGGGAAAGCTGAACCTGTGTCGCTCATGGTCGAAACGCGAGGCACCGGCAAACTGCCGAACACTGCGATCGCGGCGATCGTCGAGGAAACATTCGATCTTCGGCCCAGCGGCATCATCGAGACGCTGAAGCTTCGGCGCCCCATCTACCGACCCGTAGCCGCGTTCGGTCACTTCGGCAGGCAGGATCTGGATCTGCCTTGGGAGCGAACCGATAAAGCGGATGCTCTACGCGCTGCAGCAGGCGTTTGAATTCCGCTGTTTTCGATAACCGATGAGCACGCAGCCTGACATCCGATTCGGAACCGATGGCTGGCGAGCCATCATCGGTGAAGATTACACGTTCGACAATGTGGCCGCATGTGCGGCCGCCGTGGCGAAGGATGTCGATTCGATCGGCCAATCGAGTCGAGGCGTTGCCGTCGGATACGACACGCGGTTCCAATCGAAAGAATTCGCACAATCTGCCGCGGATGTCATCGCGAGCCACGGCATACCCGTCTTTTTGACAGATCGACCGTTACCGACGCCCGCGCTGAGTTACGCCGTAACAACGCACGGAGCGGCCTGCGGAGTGATGATCACGGCGAGCCACAATCCGCCTGAGTGGAACGGATTCAAAGTCAAATCCGAAGCTGGCGGGAGCGCGCCGCCAGAGCAAGTCGAACGCATCGAAGCCCATTTGCCGGATGTAAATCCCCTCTCCCCTCCGCGGGAGAGGGTGAGGGTGAAGGGAAACATCCAAACCACCAACATGGTCTCCCCATACCTAGACCAACTCTCCCGACTAGTCAACATCGACCGCATAAAATCCGCTGGCATCCGCGTCGCGATCGACTCCATGCACGGTTCCGGTGCAGGGATCATCACTGCCATGTTGGAAGGTGGGGCCACGCAGGTATCTGAACTCCGAAGCGAGATCAATCCGGCATTCCCGGACATGAAACAGCCCGAACCGGTCGAAGAAAATCTTCGACCACTCATCTCCGAGGCCCACAACACCGGTTTCGATGTCGGTGTGGCAACCGACGGCGATGCCGACCGATTGGGAGTGGTGGCCGAGAACGGACAATATCTGACCACGCTGGAAGTGTTTTCGATGCTCTTCCACCATCTGAAGTCGCGCCGTAACCTCCCGGGTGGTGCAGCGTGCACGATCACTATGAGCAGCATGATGGATCGCCTCGCCGAACATCACGGCGTCGATCTCTTTCGGACGCCCGTCGGCTTCAAGTTTGTCGGGCCCGCAATGTTCGACAACGCCTGCGTTCTCGGCGGCGAAGAGAGCGGCGGATACGCCTTTGCCGGACACGTACCGGAACGCGACGGCCCGCTCAGTGCGCTTTTCTTCCTAGAGAGCATGGCGATGTCGGGTAAGTCTCCGTCCGAACTCCTCGCCGAGCTACACGCGATCACCGGACCGCACACTTTCCGCAGGATCGATATCGCGTTCACTCCTGACGAACGCGAACGGATCGCTACAGCGGTCAATGGGGATGCGCCGACGAGGCTGGGTGGCGTCGAGGTGATTCAGGAAGATCGACAGGACGGGGTCAGGTTGGACCTGCGGGATGGTAGTTGGGCGGTTGTGAGGATGTCGGGGACGGAGCCGTTGGTTCGGATCTATGCGGAGGCTTCGACAACGCAAACCCGCGACGGAATCCTCAACGACTTCCGAACCTTCCTAAACGTATAGCCTCGTCAAATGCCCTCATTGATGTCCGCCTTCTTTTTCATGTACCATTGAAGCAATGGAACTAGCTTCTGCGTAGCGGCGGCTGGTTCAACCGATCGAGAAAAGTCGCATTAAGATGCGGATGTAGTCGATAGGTTCCCGGGGCTAGTTTCTGCGTAGCGGCGGCTAGCCCATTTTCTTTTGTTATGGCAACACTATCAATCCACGCGCATCATCCGATCCACCATTCAAAAACTTGCTCCTTACAATTTCGAAGTCTTCCCTGTCTGGTTTTCCTGCTACGTGGCGTCCAATCGGGGTGACAACAAGGTCTGCAATCTGTAACCCAGCGACGTTTTCGGATTTCGATCTTAGATCAAGCCCCTTGATTCTCTGCCTGATTTGGCGGCCCGATACCTCTCCCGCCCCTCGCTTCAAATACCAATCCCAGTTGTCGTCGAGCCTATTGTCAAATTCCGGTTCGCGCCGTTCCGCAACGATCCAACCAAGTCCTCTCGCACGATGTAGCTCATCATGAAAAACCTCAAGTAGAAATTCGAAACTTAGCGAGTAAAGGTCAAGCCTCCGATAAAAACGCCCCCGTAGACGGTGCTTTCGCACCACCGCCGAGACCACGGTGTACTCAAGACGACGCATCAACGCATTCAAATCCTCCAAAAACCGCTTTCTTGTCTCGCCATCTTTCAGGATCTCGAATTCAAAACGGTTGCGCGTTATGTCGGCCGTGTGCAACACCGGGCTCGTGCTACCGAACCAAGACATCTTGAACTGATTGACCTCTTCTTCCATCACCGTGGTGGCATAACTTTCATCAACGATTACACCGCCCAGTACAAACAAAGGGTAGATCGGATCTATCTTCTTCAAATCATGGTTGCCTGATTCATCGAGATACATCAGCTTCCGGGGCAACTTAGCCCTTCTAATTCAAACAACAACGGGGCTCCGCAACCCGTCAATACTATTTTTACGAGACCTTTGCAAAACCTCGACGGCCGGCCGTAGACGATCCGGGTTTCCCCCGTTCACGAGGGAAATGTCCGAAGGACAATGGGGGAGCGAAGTGAGCGCGTTGACCCCCGCCCCTCTGGATTCCGGCTTTCGCCGGAATGACGGGTGTTTTGCAATGGTTTCGATACCCGGAACAAAGAGGCATATCTCATCCCCTTAAAATCACAGTTCCCAAACGCCTCAATCGGTATATACCAACACTCGCTCGACAAACTGGCGCGTCAGACGACGCTGCTCTCGAAATCTCTCAACATCCAGAAAACCGTGGTAAAAGTTTGCGTGCAACATCTCCGCCGACGTGAACAACGGACGTAACGACGGATCTTCGTGATCCTCACCGATCAGTTCAACCGCATCAACCGTCGCCTTGTGACCCGATGGGGTGATGCCCCGCCGTCGCATCTCTGCCAACACGGCATGTGAAGCCGCGCCCCATAACTTCTCAGAGGCTTGCAGAATGTCCCCTTCCTCGAACTCCCGATCCGCATCAACAAGGGATTGGCGAGCAGTCTCTATGTGTTCCGACGTTATCATGCGACGCTAATCCTTAAACCTTCATCAAGTCCGTTAATCTCAGTCTCGTTTTTGCGGTCCACTGTACCACCTGGCAAGCCATACCAACGACCCGAAGATCCCCACCAAGCCCGCACACATAATGGTGAGCCCGACCGCTTGTGTCACTGTGTCCATCGCGACTCCATTCTGATCGCCGAAAGTCGGCGGACGACGACGTATTTAACCTGATCGTATCACATGATTAACCACATGCTACCAGCAACGGCTAACGCGACAACCGGATTGAGTAACCAGCTAAGACCGTAGCGACTAACTCAGCCCAGAAATCCGATACAAGGTAGGGCGCGAAGTCTACGTGTAGCGCGGTACCCGTGCTTCTAATTTACGCCGAAGTCGACATCGAACATCCACGTGAAGCCGTATTGAATGATTTCCGGACACATTCTGGAGTATGAGGTAGCGACACCAACTGCTGTGGTATTTCAACCCATTTGCTCGAATGTAAAATCAGTGTGAATCCGACACTCAAAACAACTTGAACACCGCGACGAAAAGCATGATCCAACTCGATGCATCTCAACAAGCATTTTGTCGGGCAACCAGCCGTAACATCCGACTGCTGGCCCCAGCCGGTTGCGGCAAGACAATCTCGTTGTTGTATCGATGCAGAGATTTAGCTGCCAGAACCAAAGGGCGTCCCCGTTTCTTGATCGTCACTTTTACGAAAGTTGCGGCGGAGGAACTGAGGGAACGCATCCGCTCAGACGAAAGTCTTCAAAACGTACGTGACCGCATCAGCGTCAGCACGCTCAACTCGTTCGGTTGGCGAACCATCCGCAATGAGGCGATCAAGAACAAGATGCCAGCTCCCAAACTCATTAATACCTCCTATGAGAGACAATTAACCGTCACCAACCACTTGCAGCCGGTTTGGAAGGCCAACCGACACATCAAACGCGCAATCGATCGCGGTTACAACGCGCGGCGTGAACTTCTTGAAGTCATCGACAATTTGAAGTCGTTGGGATTCGACCACACAACTGATCTCAACCGAAATTCTGTTTACGGAAAGCTCGATGACCTAGAACGGCGTATGTTGGGTTGGCGCGTCGCGCAGCAAATCGCAACACTGTCTCGCATAGGAGTCTTTAAACGGTCAATAACGCCCGGCAGCTCTTCACACTTCAGCCGACGCGCATTTTATGACCGTTTTTTTACGTTTTGGCGCCGGGCCACCGAACATCTGGAACAGCAGTCGTTCTATACATTTGAAGATCAAAAATACTGGGCGTACCAGACGTTGCGGCAAATTGACGCCAACGGGAGACGAAGACGATTGCCGACAGGCATAACAAGGTACGACCACATTCTTGTCGACGAATTCCAAGATATAAATCCGTTGGACTTGGCGTTCATAAACGCCATTCGCACATATCACCGAGCGAACCTGGTGATTGTGGGCGACGACGATCAAGCGATTTACGAATGGCGAGGCGCATCGCCTGATTTCATTTTGAACCCAGAGGAATACTTCGATGGATCGACTTTCGTTACGAGAAAACTCAGGACCAATTATCGGTCGCCCAAACAAATCGTCGATTATTCTCAGAACCTAATCAAAAACAACCGTAACCGGGTTCGCAAGACAGTGGTTCCTGCGCCAACTGTTGGTGATGCGCGAATCGAACTCATGAAAATTGACGAAATTGATGGCCGTTTGAAGTTGGTGAATGACCTCGTCCATCAAGCCGATCCCGGTAAAGTCGCGGTCATCGGTAGATTGAGGCGGCAGTTGATTCCATTTCAAATCTACTACGCCTACGACCCGGTCGACGGCGCTCCGTTCAAGACGGCGTCTGACCTAGACGTTTATTCGAGCGATGCGTTTAACAAATTGGTCTCGCTGTTGGAGGTTTGGGATTATAGGCACGATACGCGTCGCCGATTACCACAAGTGGTTAACGACACGATCTCGATTTGCAACGCAATCAAACAAGCCCCGCTGCGCAAACAGACTGATCAACGTAACCTTCGCGCTTATCTCACAGCGGTGCGACCAAAAACGACCGCGGAAAGTGTGGCAAGCCTGGACGCATACGACGGGATCGATTTGTCCGGCAAGACGCATTTGGAGTTGCATGCTTCAGGCAACGCGTTTATGAAGGCTAGGTCGGTTCACGACGCTATTATGAGCATGGCGAACGGATTCGATGGACTTCGTTGGGACTCGGAACGTGCCGAAGATGACATCTGGTACACGAATCCGCCGTTCGAAATGCTGGCTGAGCTAGCAGAAAGCCAAAATTTCGACGCATTCGACTTGATCGAAAGAATCGAGAACGTCAAAGACAGTCTAGAAGAATTCAAAAGAATCGAAGAAGAGAACGAGAAAGATCCCGATCTAAGGGTACTGGAGCGTCGACTTCACCTGATGACTGCTCATCGATCAAAGGGTAAAGAATTCGACACGGTTGTGTTGCTGGATGTTGACAACGATCATTGGCCAGGTCAAGTCAAAGACCAGCGCGAATTAGAAGCCGAACGCAGACTGTTCTACGTAGCGTTCACAAGGGCGCAGAAGAAGGTGATCTTGCTTCACGAAAAAGACGAACCCCTCAGTCCATTCGTCGAGGAATTGGGCGATGGAACACTGATTGAGCGTAGCGCGACTGTTCAGGCCGCCTAGACTCATCAGTTCAAAAGCACCTGAACAAAAATCCAAATTCGGCAAGCGCCACTACTGCAATCCCCACCATCAAAGATCTCATCCACTGGATCAGTCTGCTTTCCAGCTGCTTCATGCGCGATATGATCCGGTTTTCCAGCTGAAAAAGATCGGCTTTGTTCGAGGCGCGCTCGTAACCGCTTTCGTATCGGCGCAACCGCTCTTCCGCTGATGCTGTTGCCATTGTCGTATTCATTCCGATTGCTCTGACACCATGTTGATGCATGTAAGAGGAATCATGCTCCGACGTTCACACGGGAACCCACGTCGGTTTGCTGTCCAGTTCGACGACTTTACCCATGCTCATGCCGGTGGGTAGGTGTCCTGACACAACAGTCCAGTTTTCTGCTAGCGCGCGCCATAGGAGCCATCGGCGTGATGCGGTTGAGAGGTCTTGGCGCCAGTCGAATACGGGGCACCAGTGTTGCTCACGGATTTGGGCGACGTTGTGGAATAGGTCGCCGGTCAACACGGCCGTTTCGCCGCCTGACTGGACGAGGACGCATTGGTGGCCGGGGGTGTGTCCATTGGTCGGGAGTAAACTCACTCCTTCCATCAGTTGGAGACCACCGAGGACGAGTTTGAGTTGGCCGGTTGATCCGAGCGGGGCGACGTAGGTATTGAATTCGTCGTTTGCGTTGGCGGGATCGGTGTAGAAGTCCCAGTCGTTTTGGGCGACGTGGTAGGTGGCGTTCGGGAATGTGGTAGTTGCGGAGTCGCCGTCGATCTGTAAATTCCAGCCGATGTGGTCCCAGTGGCCATGTGTGGTGACGACGTTATCGACATCTGACGGTTCCACGCCGAGAGCCGCCAAATTGGTCAATAGATCGCCCTGAGGTGGACCGTGTTCGTACGGACCTGGCCCCGCGCCTGTGTCGACCAGTACGTTTTCACCCTTGCCATCAACACGACGGATCAAGTGACCTCTCCATTGGGCCTCCCAATGTCCATCGGGCGTGAGGGCGTAGTGACGATGCGGGTCCCATTCTTCACTGCCCACATCCACGAACACATCGGCTGGATTTCGCTTGAATCCGATGTGGTCGTCGATGACTGAGATTTCGTAGTCGCCGACTATGATCTGTGTGGAAGGCAAGGATCACGCTCCAGTTATTCGTTAAGGGGCACCGAACGACTGATGGCGGGTTTCCCAGCACGCGAAGGCGCAATTGTTAATCATTGCCCGCGTGCCCGTTGTCAGATCCGTAGATTCGCTCCAAAACCTCGTCTACGTCGTCTATACCTCGGCTTGCAAGCTCGTTTCGAAGCCGTTTAGTCGCTTTCTCGCGATCCTTTTTTATAGCCTTTTCGATTGCTTTGGCCCGTGCTGCCCGACGGATTTCGGTGGTTGTCTCAAACATTCTTCTGGTCCTTTCAATAACTATGGCGATGGATAACGCGAACGCCCAACTGAGTTGTGTCACCGCCAGAGTGTAAACTTCGATGCTTCGATGGCTTGCTTCAGAGTATACCGATACGAGCACCAACGAGATCGCGCCAATGATCGCGAACCCGACGCCTTGCCAAACAATGCCGCGTTCTTCGAGCGAAGACGCGACGCTCTCAATTGTCATGAATTTTCTGCCTTACGTAACGTCGTTTATCAAGCCGTTTAGTTGAACGGCGATTTACAACGTAACAGCAGTAATGCGTTTCACAAAACCGAAGTGGCGAAAATGGATCGAGCGCTTCAACCGCTAAGGCGCCATCACTTCGATGAAAATCGCTGATCCTTCTCCGAGAACGGAGATGCTGCTCATTTCACCCTCGCCCGAGTAGACGACATCACCCATCCCGGAACTAACGACGTCGCCACCAAGGTGGAAACCCACGTTTCCGCGCAAAACCACCCACCATGCTTCCGATTCGCCGGACATTGATGCCATAGGGCCGCCCGGCAGCACGTGCCACATATCGACGCGGTTCCGCTGGTCGAGGATCACTGTCTCTCGCCAATCTTCGTCCAATCCGTGACGATTGATCATGTATTCGAGCGGCGTAAAGATGCGATTCGGCGGTTCCCAGTGGTCTTCCAACGGAATCGTTCGCGCTGGTTCCAGCCCCTTTAAGTCATGATTCGACCCCGGTTTCCCGGTAACCATCCTCATGCACATCTCGCCCTTCCAAGCCCTCGGGTCGTGCCGATAACCACTTGGCGCGACGATAATGTCGCCGAAATGTGCCAGAAACGGTTCATACTCCCCGACTCGGTACCGCATTTCGCCACCATAAGCCACCCACCACTCGTTGAAGTCGTCATGAAGGTGAGGATCTCCCGGGGAACCGCCCGGCGAAGAGATGACCGCCATCCGATTCCGAGAATCCATCACCATCACGCGCGACTTCGTAACCGCCGCATATCCGCCACCCGATCGCGCTATCTCGTCCAGCACCGGCCCCTCAACATCGGGAGCGTCAGGCCGAAGCGTATCGACGATCTCTTCGTACGTCACATGGCGAGCGTTGATCTCAGACATCTCAACTTCCGTTAGATTGTTTGCTTTCGCGTTCAGGTCTCAAGATTAAATCTGCATTCGTAGCAGTCAAACAACGGGTCAGCAGGTCTCCGGATCTGCGACTTCAACGAAGATACCCGAACCCGGTCCAGTTGCGGTGATGGCGCTGAATTCGCCGTCGCTGGAGTAGATGACACTGCCCTTGCTCGCATCGACCACATCTCCAGCGATTTCGAACCTCACGTTGCCCTTCAACACGACCCACCAAGACTCGGTGTCGCCGTTAACCGATTCGGCGGAGGACCCGGGCATCACATTGAACATCTCGACACGGTTCCGTTGATCGAGCAGGACCGATTCTTGCCAGTTGGTGTCCACGCCGTGGCGCTCGATCATATACGGCAAGGGCGTCAGAATCCGGTTGGGAGGTTCCCAATCGGGATCCAACCTTACGGTTCGCGATGGCTCGATCCCCTTGATGTCGTGGTTGGAACCGGGTTTGGTGCAGACCAACCTCATGCACATGTCGCCGTACCACGGGAGCGGCGTGTGCCGGTATCCGCATGGTGCGACGGTGATATCCCCGAATGTGGCTCGAAACGGCGTATATTCACCAACTAGGAAGCCCATGACTCCGCCGAACGCCATAAACCACTCGTTGAAATCTGGATGGATGTGCGGATCGCCGGGCGCTCCCCCCGGTGAGGTAATCACCGTGGCGCGGTTTCGACTGTCTTGGATCAAGATCCGGTTCGATTTGAATTCAGCGCCAAAATGGTTAGAAAACTCTTCTTGGGGTTTGTCATCTGCGGCCGTAATGGCGGCTTTCTCACGGAGGTCGCGGACGATTTCGGCATAGGATACGTGGCGTTGGTTGACTTCGGTCATGGGCTATTCTCGTTGGACGTGAGCGTTGAATTCAAAGCGAGTTTAACACCAGACCTGTTTCGACTTTACGGGAGTTGGTGCCGAGAGTGGGATTCGAACCCACACGCCGTTTTACGGGCCGCGGGGTTTAAGCCCGCTGCGTCTACCGTTCCGCCATCTCGGCAATGCCCGTCGCCGCCCCGATCCTCCACGCTTAAGATTCTAACTATCGTGTTTTCACGCACGCGCTCTAAAGCGTCTGCGTGAACCCGCTTGATCGCGGTTGCGCAAGGGAGTCGGATTTTGGCAAACGAGAACCACACGACTGTAGGCATTATTGGCGGAACCGGCTTGTACGATCTGGCCGGGTTCGAAAATGCCCAATGGGTAACGATTCAATCGCCCTTTGGCGAACCGTCAGACGATCTTTTGATCGGGTATTTCAAAGGTCAACGCGTCGCTTTTCTGCCTCGTCATGGACGCGGTCATCGCGTTTCGCCGCAGCACCTCAACTACCGCGCGAACATCGACGTTCTGAAACGTGCGGGCGTCGATCGGATCCTATCGTTCAGCGCAGTGGGATCACTGAAGAGAGAGTTGGATCCGGGCAAGTTCGTAATCGTGGATCAATACATCGACAAAACGAGCGGACGGGAAAGTACGTTCTTCGGCAACGGGTTCGTCGCTCATGTGAGCATGGCTGATCCAGTCTGCTCCACAATGTGCGACGCGATCGAAGAGGCGTCAAAGATCGCTGAGATAGATATCGTCCGCGGCGGCACTTACATCGTCATGAATGGCCTGCCCTTCTCTACGAGAGCGGAATCGTTCATGCACCGCGAGTGGGGTGGCGACCTGATCGGCATGACCAACATGCCGGAGGCCAAACTGGCGCGCGAGGCGGAGATGGCGTACGCAACGGTGGCGATGGTCACCGACTACGACTGCTGGGTCGAGGAGCATGGCGACGTCACGACATCGATGGTGCTTGAATTCTTGCGCCAAAACTCCGCGAACGCGAAGAAATTGGTCGCCGCTGCGATCCCGATCATCGGCAAATTGCAAGCGCCATTCCCATCCGGAGTCCACACCGCGTTGGAACATGCCATCGCCACGGCGCCCGCGTATCGCGATCCTCAGATGGTTCGCAAATTAGATGCCGTCGCGGGTCGCGTTCTCAAGAACGAGGGCTGGACGGGTTAAAGCTGCCGCAGCCTAGGGTCCAATCGATCTCGGATCCAATCGCCGAGGAAGTTCATTGCAAACACGACGGCGAAGATTGCCAGTCCAGGGAATAGTGCCATCCAATACGACGTGTTGATGTAGTCGCGCCCTTCAGCAACCATCGAGCCCCATGCCGGGCGAGGTTTCGGAATCCCAACACCAAGGAAGCTGAGGGTGGCTTCGGTCAGTATCAGTTGGCCAATCGCGAGGCTGGCGATGACGAGAACAGTGTTGGTCACGCCGGGCAAAACGTGCTTGGTTACGATGCGATTAGAAGATGCGCCGGCAACAACCGCGAGCGCAACGTAATCGGCAGCCTTCAAACGCAACGTCTCCGCCCGTACTTGACGTGCGAATCCGCTCCAGCTGAAAAGGATCAACAATGCGATTATCAGAACCATGCTCGATCCGAACACGACCACCGTTGCCAACGCGACGAGGATGAACGGGACCCCCAATGTGAGGTCCACCATCCTCATCAATATTTCGTCGTAAATGCCTCCAAAATAACCCGCAATCAGGCCGAGAATTGTGCCGCCTACGGCGCCGCTGATCAAAACCACTGACGCGATGAGCATCGAATACCGCGCTCCCCAGATGATGCGACTCAACATATCTCGCCCCAACGGATCTGTGCCTAACGGATAGTCCCATAAAGGCTCCTTGCCACTTATGGGTGATGACTCTTGCCATATAGGAGGTCGGTCTTGATCCCTCAATTTTCCAACGAGCGGATCATGGGGCGCCAGCCATGGGGCGAACACGGCGGCTACGACTAGCAGTACCACGATTATTGCCGGCAACACCGGATATCGACGCAAAACTTGCCACCCCACTCGAAACGGATTGCCCCGTTCACGCACGACCATAGGGCGGGTCACGGGTTCTGTTGAGCTGTCAGTTCTGGTGGCCATCTCAGCTCTGCCTGATGCGCGGGTCAAGAATACCGTAGAGGATGTCGACCAGGAGGTTCATGCCGAGGTAACCGGCAGTAGCGAACATGACAATCGCGCTGATGACGGGGAAATCGGTACCGAACACGGACTGCACGGCAAGACGTCCCAACCCGGGCCAGCCGAACACAGTTTCAGTCACCACGGCTCCTGTGATTAATGCGGTGAGAAAAACTCCCGCGAATGTCAGCGGGACGATGATGGCGTTGCGGAACGCGTGCTTCAATATCACAGCGGTTTGGGACGCGCCTTTGGCTCTGGCGAGTTTGACAAATTCGGAGTCTAGGATTTCGAGCATCGAAGATCGGGTCAACCTCAAAAACGCCGCGGCGGCGTACCAGCCAAGCGTGATCGATGGAAGTACAAGGCTGCGTAGATCGCCTTTTTCGCCCGCAGGCAACCACTCGAGCCAGACGGCGAATATGAGAATGAGCATAATCCCGAGCCAGAATCCCGGCATCGCCTGCCCCAACAGAGCAAATCCACGGGCGAAAAGGTCGAGAAATGTTCCCCGCAATATCGCTGACAGTATCCCCAGCGGGATCCCCAACACTATGGCAAATACGTAAGCTCCGACGGCCAGCTGCAACGTGTTCGGAATCTTGCGGAGGACTACCGTCGTCGCGGGTATCTGTTCCTTCACCGAAATGTCAAAGTCCAAAAGGACAGCACCCGACAACCACCGGAAGTACTGCTCGTAGTACGGTTTGTCCAGCCCAAAATCTCGTCCCCACTGTTCCCACTGTTCGTCGGTCGTGTATTCACTCAAGAAGAGGTGTCTCGGATCGCCGCTCATCCGCGACAAAGCGAATACGAGGACGCTGGCTAGCAGGAGAACCACTACCGCTGCCAAGAGTCTGCGCGCGATAAGTTTTCTCAATTGACGAACTCGACAGTCTGTGCGAACGGATAACCAAAACGCGAGATGGCGCTCCCGGATCAACTCCGGGCACCGCCATCTCGCGCGCTCTGGTTACGCGTCGCTAACCGGGATTAACGGTTTCACTCACCGCTCATGACAACCGATTCGGGTGCCACGAATTCAGGTCCGGTGTTCATGTACGGATCGTATGAGGTGATCTCGGGTCGCAACACCACCGATGTCGGTAGGGTGCTGACCGATGCCACCAAGTTCCATTCGTTGACGTATGACCACCACTCCACAGTGTTCGCGACGCGCTCCTCAAACGTGGTTGATCCCAAGTCAAGGTTGCGAACCGATATCGCGGTGATGTCATCCGGCAACTCGATGCCGTAGTTGAATCCGCCAGAAGGTCGATAGACCGAACCAAAGAATGCGTCAGGCGGCGCGTTCGTTCCGGCCTGGATCATCCAAGGAATCTGCTTCTGTCGATTGACCAATCGGGGGCGAGCTGCACCGTAATCGGTAGCGTCAACTGTGACCTCGCAACCAAGTTCGCGCCAGAACTGGGCAACTGCTCCACCGACTTCAGAATCCCACTCCTTGCCTGGAGCAACGTGGTACTTGAACGGGAAGCAGTCGGGATACCCGGCCTCTGCGAGCAATGCCTTTGCCTGATCTGGATCGTATGGCACGTCAAATTCGTCGCGCCAGTGCGGGTCTCCAGGGAATGCGTTAATCGCGTTCGTCAAAGCACTACCCACGCCCGATTGGATCTCGTCGACGATCGTCTGGCGATCGATGCCTAGCCTGAGAGCCCGTCGTACTTTGTTCGCGCGTTCCATGGATGCCGCATCGTCAGGATCTCCGATCCAAGGGTGATCCTCGTCGGGCAAGAATCCTTCTCGAGTGCGATAGATGTTCTCACCGTTCTGGTCTGTTTGAGCCCAGTAGTTACCCGCCATCATCACGACTTGGTTGATCGGTGGGCCGACAACCTGCGGCCTCGCGCCGTCGATGTTGTTGACGGTGTTCTTGATCAGCTTCAACGGTACACGTGCGACGTGTATCAATCCTGTTTGTAGTGCAGCAATTCGCGCCAGAGGTTCAGGCATCAGTATGACTTCGTAGGAGGCTACGCTGGGTTGCTGGCGGTAGTGTCCCTCAACCGGTTCTGCCCTGACGTTACTGTCAGTGACCCACTCGGTGATGCGGAACGTTCCGGTTCCAACTGGCGTCAAGTTGGCAGCCTCTTCACCCATCTCGTCGTACAACCGCTTCGGTACGATTACGGGCGCACCCAATGTGGTGTTGGAGATGATGTGGTACCAGCGCGGATCGAGACTGTTGTCCTTGATGTTCATCCGCACGGTCGAGTCATCAATCGCTTCGAAACCGCTGACAAACCTTTGAACGCCCTGCGCTCTCTGGTTGATGCTTCCGTCACGCAACGCGTCGTCGAAACTCCACTGAACGTCATGTGCCGAGACTTCGCCCCAGTCGTTACCGTTCCAGTCCGTGTGGAATTTGATCCCGTCGCGGATTTTGAAGGTCACCGCGCTCGTGTCATCCGCGACCTCCCATGACTCGGCGATACCCTCCGTATATGTAGGTGCATCAAGGTTGAGCTTCGGCGGTGCAGAGTGCTGCGCCCACATCAGAGGTTCGAAGAAGCCCCAGAAGATGAGCAGCTGCATGTTGCCTGTACCTTGCTTGCTCGGAAGGAATACAGGCGGATCGACGAGGATTTCTCCGAGCCTGAGGTTGCCTTTGAAGGCCGGCTTCTCCATCATGATGGCCGGTTCTGGCGTAGCCGTTACGACTACCTCCACTTGCTTCTCGACCTCTTTGATGACCTCTTTCTCAACCTCAACTTCAACCTCAACCTCAACCTGAACTTCCTTCTCCACCACCACTGTCTGGACCACGGTCTCGCCCGCGATCTCAACTTCCTTTTCCACGATCACGGTCTGGACGACTGTTTCACCAGCTACTTGGACTTCTTTCTCCACTACCACCGTCTGTACGACTGTTTCACCAGCCACCTGGACTTCTTTCTCCACTACCACCGTCTGAATGACTGTTTCACCAGCTACCTGGACTTCTTTCTCCACTACCACCGTCTGAATGACGGGTTCTGGGACGGACTTTTCAACCACGACGGTCTGGATGACAGTCTCGGTTCCTCCGCAGGCGACGAAGGCAGCCACCGCGGCAATCATTGCTGGCAAGGCAAGTGCAATCCACGGTCGACGCCCTTTCGAGACCCTACTTATCAAATTTCGCATTTCAACACCTCAAGGGCTGAGTATGATTCGTCTTTCGCACCGATTTCGAATGCGATTCAAGCGCAATAATGCGCCACTCGCTACACTTCCGATGCGGTACCCGCAAAGTTTACATGGACTAACGCGATCTGTCAGTCAACGAACGAGGTCCTGCCGAGACCGTTGCAAAACCCTCTCCTTTGATGTCCAAGGGGGCCACAAAACCCTCCCCCTTTCCAAGGGGGAATTGAAGGGGGTTTATACGCGGGTCGAGTACTGCCAGCAAACTGCGCTGCGCTGCCCCGGCTCCTCTGGATGGACGTTCCGTCCCGCGAGCGGCCGGGTGACCCCGGAATGACGTGAGTTTTGCAATGGTCTCGCTGCCGAGGCAGATTAGAATCGTTGCGGTTAGCCGACCGCAATCAATCCAAAATAGAAACGGACAGGGAATCATTGCAAGACGCAGAACGCTGGACCGCATCCGAAATCCCTGATTTAACCGGCAAAACCGCGATCATCACGGGCGGCAACAGCGGTGTGGGATTCGAAACCGCGCTTGAACTGGCACGGCACGGCGCAACCACTATCATCGCCTGTCGTTCAGCTTCACGGGGCGAAGCTGCCGTTACAAAGATCAAAGACTCTGCCCCATCTTCCCAAATCAGGTTGATGCTTCTCGACTTGGGAGATTTGGCCTCGATCGACGCATTCGCGGAGAGTTTCACAAAGGAGTACGAAACGCTCGATCTGCTGGTCAACAACGCGGGCATCATGGCAACCCCGTACCGCACAACCAAAGACGGATTCGAATCGCAGTTCGGCACTAACCACCTTGGGCATTTCGCCCTCACCGCCAAATTGATGCCAGCCATCTTGTCGGCACCTTCGGCTCGCATCGTCAACGTGAGTAGCGTAGGACATCGCAGCGGCGATATCGAATTTAACACTCTGCTTCTGGATCGTTCAAACTACAAACGGTGGCGCGCCTACTACCGATCGAAGCTCGCCAATCTGCTTTTCACCTATGAGATGCATCGACGCTTGGATCGCGCGCAGATCGAAAACCTCTCGTCGCTGGCAGCCCATCCGGGAGTAGCGCGCACCAATCTCGCTCAGGGAATGGGTTTCGTCGGCACGCTGCTCAAACCGATAGCTTTTCTGTTCGTCCAGAGCGCCCAGATGGGGGCATTGCCGATTCTGAGAGCTGCGACGGACCCAACCGCGCAAAGCGGTCAATATTACGGCCCCAACAAGCCCCGCGAGCGAAGCGGGTTCCCGATTGTCGTGTCGTCGTCACCTGATTCACACAACGAGGAAAACGCGCGCCAACTTTGGGAACGATCCGAGGAATTGACGGGAGTCAAGTTCGAGATCTGACCCACGACAGACGCGGGTGGAGAACCACACCCTCCCGGCGCAAGCCAGTAGTTACACGCCACGTCATTCCGGCAAGAGCGAGGCCTTCGCAAAACCCCCGCCATTCCGGTACCATCCCCGTCATTCCGGCGAAAGCCGGCGCTTTAGCGGGCGGAACGCCCATCCAGAGGGCGGTGGGAGACGCGGTCCCTTCGCGCCCCTTCGTCCTTCTGTCACGTCGTAGCCGTAGCTACTCTGCGTGGCACGTTATCCCCGTGTACGAGACCGTTGCAAAACCCTCCCTCTTTGCCCAAATCCGCAAGGGGGAATTGAAGGGGGTTTAGAAGCGGATCGGGCACTCCCTGCAAACTGCGCCGCGCTGCCCCGGCCCCTCTGGATGGACGTTTCGTCCCGCAATCGGCCGGCTTTCGCCGGAATGACGTGAGTTTTGCAATGGTCTCGTGAACAGGGAAACCGGGATCGTTGTTATCTGAGAGCGTAGAGGATTGGAGGCGACGGGCGGATTCGAACCGCCGAATAGAGGTTTTGCAAACCCCCGCCTTAGGCCGCTTGGCTACGTCGCCCCGAGTTTCACGAGTATATCGCCGTTCTAGCGTTCCGAGTTGGTGCCGAGAGTGGGACTCGAACCCACACGCCCTTTCGAGCACTACGCCCTCAACGTAGCCTGTCTACCAATTTCAGCATCCCGGCCCGACCAGCTAGCTGGTTTACTCGTCCTTCTACAAGGAGAGTTTTGGCAGGAGCGGCAGGATTCGAACCCGCGACCTTTGGTTTTGGAGACCAACGCTCTAGCCAACTGAGCTACGCTCCTGTGCCGTCTTATTGATTTTACAACTGCGATGTAATTGGGGTGCGCTTCTGACGCGGGGTGCAGATCATCTGTCAGAATGAAACCTTTTCAATACCATCGTCATTCCGGCTGAAACGAGACCTTTGCAAAACCCTCCCCGTTGATACCTAAGGGGGAATTAAAGGGGGGGGTAGACGCCGATCGGGTAACGCCTGCGAACCGCGCCGCCCTTTCCCGGCCCCTCTGGATGGACGTTCCGTCCGCTGAAGCGCCGGCTTTCGCCGGAATGACGTGAGTTTTGCAAAGGTCTCGCTTTCGCCGGAATGACGGGGGTGGTTCCGGAAAGGCGGGGGTTTTGCAAAGGTCTCGCTGAAACCAGAAACCAAGGGGGCCCGAACGCGGCATTCATCGTCTTGTAAAACCCCTTCAGTTCCCTATGAGGCAATCGCATGAAGCGAACACATGCTAACTGGTAAACGTCGTTCCGAACGAAGCAGATTGTCATTCCGAACGAAGCAGACTGTCGTTCCGGGCGAAGCAGACTGTCATTCCGAGCGAAGCGAGGAATCTCGTCGCGTCGTCGTGGAACGCCACATGAGATTCTTCACTCCGCTGCGCTCCGTTCAGAATGACACGGTTGAGCACTGCCAGCCGAGCAGCACAACCCGTTCGGATTCCAACACAATGATCTGCATCGTGCGCGGCATCAAAGGTAGGGTCGTGTAACGATCACACTCGGTTGAGTGTGGGCTGTGCGCCGTCGCCTCAACCCGTCAAAACAAAAACAGTCGGCATCGCTCGCTCCACGAGACCGGTGCGGGGGTCTCGCATCTGCTCGCGATGCCGACTGCCTTTTCGGATTTGGCCGAAGTGATTCAGTAGGGTCCCAATTGTAGATGACCGTCGATCGACGATGCTCTACGTGACCGTGCTGTCGCCGGTTTCGCCCGTTCGCACTCGGACAGCGTCTTCAACCGTTGTGATGAAGATCTTGCCGTCGCCGATGGCGCCTTCGCCACTGGTCCGTGCGGCGTCGATGATTGCACCCACGACCGCGTCCTTCATGCCTTCAGGTACGACAGTCATGATCATCGTCTTGGGCAATGCGGCTCGGTGGGAAAGGTGCCCTCCCCGACCGGTGAAGACTTCGACGCCTTCTTGTTGGCCCTTACCGGTGATGTTCCAGTACGAGTAACCTTTGACTCCCGCCGCAGTCAGGGCTTCGAGCACCGTGGACGTCCTTTCCGGGCGAACCACTGCTTCGATCTTTAGCATTGGTAATTCCTTTCGTGGTTCTGTGGCAGGGGGCGTAGCGCCATGCTACACCCCCTGCCGAACGTTGGTTCACGTGCCTTTAGTCAGCACCATCCGCTACGTAGCCGCGTTCACCGTGCGCCGAGATGTCTATGCCGATGTCCTCGTCGGCTTCCGAGATCCGCAGGCCGAGGCCTGGAATCTTGTCCAGCACGAACAGGATTACGAACGAGACGACGCCGGAGTAAACGATGGTCACCAAGACCGCGACTATGTTCGCGACCAAGATGTTGGCTTCGCCGGTCACCAGTCCACCGGACATGGCGAAGATACCGGTAGCTAACGCGCCCCAGATACCCCCGATACCGTGGACGCCGAACACCTCGAGCGAGTCATCGATCCCGATTTTGCGCAAGATTTCGAAGTGGACCGCGTAGTGACAGAGGATACCAGCCCCGAGACCAACAGCCAGCGATCCCATCGCACCGACGTAACCCGATGCTGGAGTGATGGCTACTAGTCCGGCGACTGCTCCGGTCGCCACACCAACCGCACTGATCCTGCCAGTGTGGATGTAGGAGAGAATCGCCCAGGTCACTGCTGCGGTCGCCGCGGCCGCGTTGGTCACTAAGAATGCAGTAACAGTGGTTTCGTCGGCACCGTATTGGGAACCGGCGTTGAACCCAAACCAACCGATCCAGAGGATCGCCGCGCCGAGCACGACGAACGGAACGTTGTGAGGCTCGAGGCCGGGGCTGCGTCGCTTGCCAACTAGGTACGCCGCTGCCACAGCTGCGATACCGGCGTTGATGTGCACAACCGTTCCGCCGGCAAAGTCCGCCGCGTCGGTGTCACCGATCCAACCGCCGCCCCAAACCCAGAAACAGATCGGGCAGTAGACGAATGTCAACCACAACACGAGGAAGAGCAGATACGTCGTGAACTTGAACCGTTCCACGAACGCACCTGTGATGAGCGCCGGTGTGATGATCGCGAAGGTCATCTGGAATACCGCGAAGAGCAAGTCGGGAGAGCCTTCCCCGGTTGGGGAGGCTTCCAAGTTGCTCAAACCGATATATCCGAGGCCGCCCATCCAGCCGAAATTGTTATCGGCGTCGAACGCGAGGCTGTAGCCCCAGAGGACCCAGACGATGCTCGCGACCCCCATCGCGATGAAGGAGTACATCAACGTGCTGACGACGTTCCTGCCGCGCACTAGTCCTCCGTAGAAGAATGCCAAGCCCGGTGTCATAAACAGCACCAACATGGAAGCCGTTAACATCCAGGCTATCGAGCCAGTATCCATACCTGTAATCCTCCCGATTCGGTATTTCCGCAATAATTAGCAAACTACCCGTGTTTTGTTTCGCGGATGTTACGCAACTGTTTCGCCGACGTTAATCTGCGAAACATCCGCTCCGAACGAAGATTCCGTGCGATTTCTCGCTGGCGTTAAAATGCTTTTGGCAGCGGCTCCCGCACAAGTCGAGCCATTGAACATCCCATGCATCCATCGGAAATTAGGACCAACACGTAATGCCGATCATCGACTCTCACTGCCACTCTTGGAACCACTGGCCGTATCTGCCGGAAGTCCCGGATCCGGAACATCACGGTTCAGTTGAAACACTGCTGGACCAGATGGATGTGAACGGTGTCGACCGCGCAACCATCGTGTGCGCACAAATCCACCGCAATCCGATTAACAACGACTATGTGGCCGCGGCGGTACGGAAATACCCTGATCGCTTGGATCAATTCGCCGATGTCGACTCTTTCTGGTCGGATACCTACCACATGCCTGGTGCAGCGAAACGTTTGGAACAGGCCGCGGAGCGCTGGCCCATGAAGGCTTTCACGCAGTACGTCGCGGGTGAAGACGACGGACGGTGGTTCAACACTCAAGAAGGCAAAGACTTTTTCTCCGTCGCAAGAGATGTCGGACTGATCGCATCAATGGCTATCGCGCCGCATCACCAGAACGAGATCCGCAAGGTGGCAGAGGCGTTCCCGGAAGTCCCATTCCTGTGCCACCACATGTCCGCGCTCAAATCCTATGGCGAAGACGCTTGGGCGATGGTCAAAAACGTGACCGAATCTGCAAAACTCCCCAACATCCATCTAAAACTGTCGGGCTTCCACTACCTTTGCAATCCAGAGCGAACATGGGACTTTCCGTACCACGAAACGCACTGGGTCTACGAGGAGTGCTACAAGGCGTTTGGCACTCGCCTGTGCTGGGGTTCCGACTTCCCAGTCGTAAAAAAGGCGATGACGCATCTGCAATCTCTCGAAGCCTTCCGCTCGCACCTGACCTTCATCTCCGACGAAGATCGCGAGATGATACAGGGCGGCACGTTGGAGAAGCTGCTAGCGAACGCGCGGGCGTAGACACGCACCTTTGTTCGCTAAAGCGCGGGTTTGGTCCCGAATGACGAATGCTATCGCTGGAATTACGTAGGGGCAGGTTTGAAACCTGCCCCTACACCGAAAACCAAGGGAAGTTGGCAAAGGGCGGCGCTGACACCACCACCGTGTTATCAACTAGCCCACACTTGCACCACGATGCTGGCAACGATTCCAACCATCACCGGAACCAAAATACGCCACAACAGACGACTCTCCAGTTGCGCGAGGTCTGCCTTAGTAGCCAAATGTTGTCGGTCAGACTCGATGCTCGATATCCTCGTCTCGTGGTCTGCGACGCGTTGCTCTATCGTGGTCATAGCGATATTATAACTATTTTTCGTCTTCCGATATCCCTAATACTAGCAAGTTTCATGCTGACCGAAATCCCCCTCGATTCCGCCTTTTGCGAGACCTTTGCAAAACCTCGGCGGGCGGCCCAGACGAACCGGGTTTCCCACGATCACGGGGGAAATGTCCGAAGGACGAAGGGGGCGCGATGGGACAACGTCGCCCACTGCCCCTCTTGATGGACGTTCCGTCCCGCGAGCGGCCGGCTTTCGCCGGAATGACGGAGGTTTTACAAAGGTCTCGGTTTTACCGGAATGACGGATGGTGTCGCCACAGCGACGTTAGGGAGGATTTCAAACGTGCCCCTATACGGGAGTGTCAACCGAAAGCACCTCTTGAGCCGCTTTGGTTCCGGCGATGCGGCCGAACACGGCTCCGGCCATCATTCCTCCGCCGGACGGATAGTTGTCGTGCCACAACCCGCCTACCATCTCGCCCGCGGCGTAAAGGCCGGGGATGACGCGATCGCTTTCGTGCAAGACTTCGGCAGAAGGGGTGATTTTCAGACCGCCGTACGTGAAGGTCATGCCGCAGATAGTGGGATACGCCTCGAAAGGCGGCGTGGCTATGGGTAGCGCCCAGTTGCTCTTGGGCGGCGTTAACCCTTGTGCAGCTTTGCCATCGAGACTGAACGGATGGAATTCCCTGTCTTGAATGGAGTCGTTGAACTGTCGGACCGTTTCGAGGAACGATTTCACATCACGAATCTCGAGATCTCTTGCAAGTTCTTCCAAGGTGTTCGCCTTGTAAACTGTTGCGTCTTCGTATCCCCTGATCAGTCTCTTGCGTCGCTGCTCAGCGTCGAACACCTGAAATGCGATTCCTCCGGGCTGTGACAGAATGGCGCGCCCAGTCTTTGCGTAAGTTAGCCCGCGCCACGTCTCGCCCTCGTCTACGAATCGGCGCCCGTCGATGTTTACAGTAATCCCGAAGGGATAAGAGTACCGGCTCCAGTAAACGCCGCTGACCCCCGGGCCGGGAAGGTCATAAGCGGGGCGATTCGCGTCCTGCGGCGACGCGTGACACGTTGACCAACTTCCGTATCGTTGAGCGCCCAACTCCAGCGCCATGTTGAGGCCGTCGCCAGTGTTGAACGGCACGCCCCGGAGCTTCACCTTGTGCCAACCGTCGCCCAGATACCGTGCCCTCATTTCCGGGCTCGACTCAAAGCTTCCGCAAGCCAGAATCACAGATCGCGAGTTGTAACGAACATCTCTTTCACCAGTTCGAGCTATCACACCAGTCACCGCTCCGGAACGATCCCGCAACAGTTCTACAGCCTCAGTGTCGTAATGCACCGGCACGCCCAACTGCTCTGCAGCTTTGAACCATCGTTCCTGCATGGCGAATCCGCCGCCATCGAACGAGACGACATTCGCCGATGTCGGGCTTTCGTGCGAGGGAATCCAGGCGTGTCCGTACGACCGCATCCAGAGGACAGTTTCGTAGGCCTTTGAGACCAGCATTCGCGCCAATGTGGGGGCGCTCTGTCCACCGGTGACCGCGATAATGTCGTCGTAATAGTCCGACTAGGTGTAGTCGCTAACTCGGGCGGCTAAAGACTGCTTTTCTTCTTCGCCGACCCCCGAGAGCAGGGGTAATAGGTCCTCGATCCCTCTATACGGAAACCGCATGTGAACGGTCAACGCGCTGTTTCCGCCCCGCTGAGACTTGGGCGCTTTCTCCAGCACCAAAACTTCGGCGCCCTGTTCCCGAGCAGCGACCGCGGCCGCCATCGCAGCGTTGCCCGCACCGACTACCAGAACTTCTGTATCGATTACGTTTTCCACAAAAAATGAACCGCCCGCGCCGGGACAACCACGGTCAGCTCAACACAGCCACTTTGTTGGCTTCGATCAGATCAAAATCAATCTGAGCACCAAGCCCCGGTTCTTTGATCGCGTGCACATTGCCGTTTTCGTCATGCTCGATATCTTCGACCAGCCCGAATTTCTGCAGGTCGTGAGGCAATAACACTTCGAACATCTCGGTGTTTTTGATCGCCATCGCGCAGTGCAGGTTGGCGACGTTGTTCAACGAGTTGCCGCCGTGGTGGATCTCGTAATTCACATGAAAAGCCTCGGCGAGATGCGCCGTCTTCATCACGGCGGTTATGCCGCCTTTCACGGCGACGTCTCCGCGTAGGTAATCGGTGGCTTGATGGACCAACCACGGCGCGTATGCGGTGAAGCCGCCGGGCGAGTGTTCCGTAGCCATGATCGGGATGTGCAACTGTTGCTTTAACTTGACGTAGTTGAAGATGTCATCACCTGCCAACGGGTCCTCGTACCAGTGATAGCCGAGTTCTTCAATGGCGTGGCCGACCCGCAACGCACCGGGATAATCGTAGGCCCAGATCGAGTCGAGCATCAGCTGGTAATCGTCGCCGACCGCCGCTCGAACAGCTTTGCAGACCTCGATGTCTTCATAAATGTCTTCCGCTGGAGGGTGGATCTTGTACGCGGCCCATCCTGCCGCCTGCATCTCCGCAGCCTCCGCGGCGTAGTCTTCGACCGTTGCCAGCCGCGGCGAACTGACGTACGCCGGGATGCTCTCGCGATACGATCCGAGCATCTGGTAGAGCGGCAGTCCTGCGACCTTTCCACCGATGTCCCACAACGCAACGTCGACCGCACCGATAGCCCGCATCGTCGTATTGTTCTGCAGGAAAATCATCGTCTCGTGGAGCCGTTCACGCGCCAATGGGTCCTGCCCCATGACGACCGGTTTCAGGTAGGTCATCAGAGACAGGGCATCGAGCTCCGCGCTGCGATTAGCCGTACCCAAGAACGCGTGTCCGTCCACGCCTTCGTTTGTGCTGATCGTCAGTAACCCGATTTGGCTCGAGCTGCCTGGTTGCACCGAGTGTTTCTTGGGTAGAGCCGCCGGAAGCCCTTCCCATTTGAACATCGTCAGCGTTACGTCAGTAATCTTCATGATCTTCTCCTAGATTCGAGACTGTTGCAAAACCATCGTCATGCCGGTGATGGCCGGAAACCACAAGTGAGGTGGTGGGCGCATAATGGCCGCGTTGCCCACCGCACCTCTGGATTCCGGCTTTCGCGGGAATGACGTGAGTTTTGCAACGGTCTCATCTTGGCGGGCTTCCCTATGCGGGCCGATTTCATGCCATCCTTTGACCGCCGTCAATGTGTATCGACTGCCCGGTGATTGAACTCGCGTCGTCTGACACGAGGAACGCGACTAGGATCCCGATTTCTTCAGGCGTCTGCGATCTTGCAAGCGGGATTAGGTTCGAAACATCTTCGTTGAAGACATCGACCGGATCCGATCCTGCCAGCGATGGATCGCTCCTCATGCGTTCCGTGATCGCTACGTCATGGAATTTGGTCCAGACTCTGCCCGGGCATATCGCATTGACGTTTATGTTGTGCGGACCCAAGGTCGACGCGCAGTACTGGGTGTAGTTGATGACCGCCGCTTTGGAAGGTCCGTAAGCGTTGGCATATCCGGGCGCACCGGAAGGCGGACCCCACCAAATCGGGCCACGGCCAGCGCCAGAAGCGGTATTGATGATCTTGCCGTACTTTCGCTCCATGAAATGACCGACGACCGCCTTCGTGCACCGCATGACGCCCTGCACGTTGATATCCATGACGGTGTTCCAATTCTCTTCCCAGTCCTCGTCCAAACCTCCTCCTGCCTTACCTTCCACACGTCCAATCCCGGCATTGTTAATCAATATGTCTAAGTGGCCGAACCCGACGATGACCCGTTCGATGGCCATCTTCACAGATTCGTTGTCTGTTACGTCGATGTGGACAGTGAAGCTGTTCCTCCCCATGCCCTTGATCTCATCGGACACCGAGACGGCTCCATCATCGTTGATGTCAGCGATCGCCACATCGGCTCCTTGCTCAGCAAGTTTGAGAGCGATGCCGCGGCCTATGCCCTGTCCACCACCAGTTACCAACGCGTTTTTGCCAGTGAGGCCTGCGATCATCTCCTACTCCTCCTTTTGCAACGGCAAGACTACGTGCGAAGGGTGTTCAGAACTGTGGTAAATCGTTTGGTGAGCGATCTCGCGCCGCTGCTCGAGTCCCAACGGGCCACCGGTATTCGGATTGACGTCGAACCTTGGCCAGTTGCTGCTGCTGATGTCCAGACGAATCCTGTGCCCCTTCCTGAACACGTTCGAAGTTGGATAGAGATGGAAAGTGAACTCATATGGCGTGCCTGGCTCCATCATCTCGGGCTCGGACCAACTGTTCCGGTACCGCGCTCTAATGATCGAGTCGGTGATGTTCATTGCAAATCCATCCGGATAATCGTCCGACGGCGGATACATATCGATCAGCTTCGCGGTGAAATCTGTATCAACTGCCGAAGACGACGCCCACAGGTTCATCACGATATGACCAGTCACCTCGGTATCCTCTTCGAGTTCCGGTGTTTCGAACGTGAGGATGTCGTGGCGCAGGTTCAACGGTTGGGTATCGACGCATCCGAAGAAATCGGGGCGCCCGCGTTGGTCGAATGCTCCCGCCCGGATAATCGATTCGGCTGCCGAGATACCTCCGCCCATCGTCGGCACTGGATCGTTGGGATCGAAGGAGTATCCAGTCGAAGTCGTCTCGTTCTCGCTAGGCGCATCTTCTGAGAGTTCGCCGCCAGCGCGCAGGTAGAACGGCGTTTCGATCGTGCCCGGCAAGGGCCAATCGGGTTCGGAACGCCAATAACCGCCATGGTCGAGAAAGCGATCATGATCGTGCTTATTCATGCGCTGGCTGCCCGTGCCCATCGTGAAGATACGCACCGGCGACCAATCGGCGAACTCTGTATGCATCCCTTTCATGTAGTGGTCGAACCACGCCAATCGAAGGTCGTTCACGTTGATATGCGCTTCAGTGCCAAAATCAACATCGCCTGAATTGGTCACCTCAAACGCGCCATGTATCCATGGCCCCATCAGCAAAACCTGTTGCGATTTCTTGATCGCGCTCAGTTTCATGTAGCTCTGCGGTGTATTGCGCGCGTATGAGTCGTACCAACCACCGAGATAGAGCGACGGCACGTCGGCGTGCTCATCGTAGTACTCGTCGATCGCGTAGCCGCGTTGCTTCCAGTAATCGTCGAACTCGCCATGCGTCAGGATGTCGATCGCCCAACGTTCGTAGTAAGGCAATCTGCGCAACACCGTCGCGCCTTCCTTGAGCGGAAGGTGACGGACAATGTCCGGCATGTCGTCCATAAAGGCTTTTCTGATCTCCGCTTGTAGACCTCCATCCGCTATCGCTTCCTTGCTCGTCATCGCCATGCGGAACGCGTAGACCATGAAGCGTTGTTCCAAGGCACCGTTTTGGCGCATCGAGCCGTGGTAGTAGTTTGACGCTCCGACTGCCACGATCATCGTCGAAAGGTGGGATGGGTTCATGGTTGCCAAGGCGGATTGATCGCTGCCAGCGTACGAGCCGCCCATCGTGCCAACCTGTCCATCGCTCCACGGCTGCACTCCGAGCCATTGAACCGTGTCGTAGCCGTCCGGCGCCTCTTTCGCGAATGCATACCACTCCCCTTCCGACTTAAAACGCCCGCGAACGTCCTGAATGACCCCGACGTATCCGCGCCGAGCGTAGTACTTCATGTTCGTTACCTGACGGGGCGCAGTCTTGTCGTACGGCGTTCGCTCGAGAATGACAGGGAATCGTCCCTCAGCGATGCTCTCGCCCTCCGCTGGCAGGTAAATGTCCGCTGCGAGTTTCACGCCATCGCGCATAGGAATCATAACGTTCTTACGGATCGCAACGTCGTACGCGATCGGCGATCCTTCGTATCGGGTCATCGTCGAATGTCTCCTGCTTCAAACCAGCTCGCGAAGTCAAACTCATGCATACTCACTCCGCCGCCGTTGGATACGCTATAACACGTTCGCGATTTTCGCCGAAACTCTTCATGCCCGACTTACTCCATATCGTCGTCACTTCGTTGGTGCTGATGGGCGCCGCCTTTGTGATCGGGGCGATCGGTTTTGGCTTCGGTCTCACAACCTCGCCGCTGCTGCTTTTGATCCTCGAACCGCAGACCGTCGTGGTCGTCATCAACACCGCGGCCATCATTGCGTTCGCCCTCGTCCTCGTCGAGACTCGTGAGCACTTGCGGAACCGCGAGCTTGGTCGCATGGGTGTCGCAGCGGTGCTCGGTACCCCGATCGGCGTATTCGCTCTCAGCACTCTTGACGCATCGGTTCTCCGAATCTCGATCGGCGTTCTCGTGTTGGTACTGACTGCGCTAGTCGTCTTCAAAGCCGAGTGGAGAGTCCCATACCCGCGCATCTCCGGTCCGATACTCGGATTCATTTCCTCTGCCTCGACCACGGGTTTGGCAATTGGAGGCCCCATCCTAGTACTTTTCTTTCTGGGCCGTCGCATGGATCGGAACAACGTGCGGGCATCCATGGCATTCTTCTTCACAATCATGTACATCACCGCCGCCATCGGATATGCAATCCAAGGGCTGTTCACAACAGAGCGTCTAGTCTTGATAGCCACCGCCGCACCCCTTGTCGCCCTCGGTTACTGGATCGCGATTCGACTCACCGGACGCATGAACGAACGAGTATTCCGCCCCACCGTCGTAGCCGTAGTCGCGGTTTCGAGCTTGGTCGTCATCATCAGGGAGTTGATTTCGTTTTGAAACATGTCGAAACCACTAACAACTCAGATACTAACGACAACTACCAATTTGGTATATGATTGACAAATCAGGAATAAGATTTCAAGCAACATGGTCGACACCGCAGATTCCAAAACCGAAGATATCGTGATTCGGAGCGAGTACGTTCCGCTCTACAACCACCTGCGCAACCTCGAAATTGACCGGTGGCATACCACGTTCGACGAGATCGAAGCCATTCTTAGCTTCTCACTACCTTCCGTTGCCCGTACCGATGATGCGTGGTGGTACAACCGGCTTGAAACTCTTTCAACTCCCCAAGCGCTCGCATGGAGCGTCGCCGGCTGGTTCACTTTCAATGTTGACCTTGAAAGCGAAACCATCGAATTCAGTCGCCGAAAGCCTATTAGAAACAACCGTAAACCGAAACCCGATTTCAATCTAGACGAGATCTTGCCTACACACGACTGCGGACCGTGGCCCGAAGGTCTAGTGATCAACAGAGAGTTCATCTACGGAGATCAGGCGTAACAGCGGTTTGTTCATCGATACCAACGTATTCGTTTACGCGCGACTCACTGAGGCCCCTCAGAACCAATTGGCGAGAGAAATGCTTAGTCGCGCGTCGAAGATCGACGAGCCGATCTGCATCAGCCGTCAGGTAATGCGGGAATATCTCGCCACTCTCACCAGACAACATGTCTTGGCCACAGATGTCTCACGAGATGACGTTCTTGACGATATCGCGGAGATGGCCAGACGATTCACAGTACTCGAAGGAGGTTCGGGAGTAACCGCGATTCTGTTGGAGATTTGTAGGGAAGTAAAGGTCGGCGGCCGGCAGATCCACGACGCAAACATCGTCGCAACTATGCTCGCACACGGCGAACATCGTTTAATGACTTTCGACATCGCCGATTTTCGACGCTACAAGGACCGAATCGAAATACTGACCGGCTAGTCGAATCTAAACTCCCTCCTTAACCTAACCGTCCTCTCCGCCCTGTCGTACCACCCCTGCGGCGCGTAGTCGCTCATGTGCATGTAGCACTTCACATTCGCCTCGCTGGCACCCTCTGTGAACGTGAACAGCCGACTCATTGCGATGTTCTTGTGACCGTGATACCGGGACAATGCCGCAACGTTGACGAACGTCACGCCCCACTTCTGCTCGATGTGCGAACGCCCGCCGTAGGTGTCGTCCGGGTTGGTATGCGTGTGTCCGCCGATCCAGATATCGATCGCACCTGGATTCTTCGCAAGATAGGACTCGAACGAACCAGCGTCGGGCACGCCGCCCACGAAATACAGATACGACGCGCCGATCGGAGCACCATCTTCAAACCTGCCGTGGTATCCACCGTCCACTCCCTCCCACGGACCAGACGCCACCGTGGTCTCTTTCAACATGTGATGATGCGCCGAGATGATGATCTTGTCTTGATTCGCCTCCACGTTTTCGACCCACCACTCGAAAGTCTCTTGCGTGACAGCCCCTGCCGGATACCCGCCATATTCGCCGCGACCCACAGGCGGACCACCGTCGTTGCGATCGCCCATGACTAAGAACACTATGTTCCCGACCTCGAACGAATATCGTTCCCAAGTGCCAGTGATCGGATATGGTCTCCGATCCGCATGAACGCCCGAATACTCGCTGCTCTCCCCCATCGGGTCGATCCACTTCCGAAACCACCACTGCGTCTCCTCGTCGACACCGCTCGCATCGTGGTTCCCGACCAAGTCGTAAAAATCTTCGCGTCCGTGTTTCGTCGACACCCCATACTGCCGAACGACTTCCACCCCTTCGTCATCGTCCGGCGGCGTCTGAGTCCCTGAATAGTCGCCGGCGTGGAGCATGATGTCCCAGTCGAACGGCGGACCACCTTCATCGCCACCACGTTCTGACTGCATGATCGCCTCCGCCAAACTGCGCCGGTTTCCACGTTCCAAATCCGTCCCCACGTGTGCATCACTCGCCGCCCACAACTTGAATGTCTTCGTGTTCAATCTAACCGCCTCCCAACTGGTCAAAGGCCGGATGCCATCGCAACGAACCTTTTGTTCTGGAGAGCGCGCCCTCTGTCAGTCCCATCACCATGAACGCGTCGCCGAAGTCTGCTTCGTCGATACCCAGTCCGTGTTCAGACGCGGGCACGAAACCGAAACGACCGTAGTAGCTCGGATTTCCGAGTACGGTCAACACGTCAGCGCCGGCCGCTCGGCACTGGTCGATCGTTGCGCGTACCACCAGTGACCCGTAACCGAGCCTCTGCTTCTCTGGTTTTACGCTCACGGGCGCCAGTGCCCAAACCGCAATTCGCTCTGTAACTCCAACCGACGACATCGGACTAGCTGCGGCGTGAGCCACGAGGTCGCCGTCCGCCACGAGCACCATCGAAACCGCCAGCGCACCGGCATCTCTTAGCTGGTCTACGAGATTCGCCTCGTCATCGTGACGGAACGCCGACCGAACCACTTCGCGGATACCCTTGATGTGGCGACGCCGTTCCTCGCACACTATTGCATCCAATCGTTGTTTTGCCTCCTAGCCAGACAACTTTGGGTCACGGTCCAACAACCTTTCCCCACGTTCCTCAGCAGTTCAACAACGGTACACTCGGTGGGAGTAAATCGTTGAACCAAGAATCGAGGTGCGTTAGAATCAAGGTTTGGGTGTCATGCCCGGCTCGTCTTCGTTCCCGAGTAGCTCAGCGGTAGAGCAGCTGACTGTTAATCAGCGGGTCACAGGTTCGAATCCTGTCTCGGGAGCCACAACCTTTATTTTTCGCGTTGAATCTCGCGATTGGTCACTTGGTTGTCACTTAAGTTATCTCTTTTGAGTCGCCAACAGCGCCTTCTAACTTCAAGTCGTTGCGATCTTGACGTTAGTCACCAGCACGGTGAAACCGCTGGATTCGGAGAATGCGGTGACGGCGATGTTGGATATGCCGAGTCAACCTCAGCGGAGGTGACTTCCGATGTTTGCGCTGGCTGGTGCGCGTTCCGCGTCGCTCGAGAACGCTCGGTGTCGAGCCGTGGGAACGTCCTAGGCTATGTCTATTGCCACAGATCGGGATCGGGGCGTTTCATCAGTCCTGAGCCCAAGTATCCGTACCAGATAACCAGCAGCACGTAGCAGCCGCGGGCTATGCTGATAAAGGTGTCGCGACCGCCGTTGTCGAGTACTGCCAACACGAAGAAGACCATCACGGCCAGGCTCACGAGGGCGGCCAACAGGGAGATCGTGCGGTTGAAGTCGTCTCTAGTGGAGAGGCCTAAGGCGAAAATGAAGCCGCCGAATCCGAGCGTAATCCCACCGGCGTAGAAGAGAGCGGAGCCGGCGTAGTAGACGGGAACGCTTCCTGTGATCTGTTCGCTGGTCTCTGCATCGGCCAGTATGAAGTCCACGCCGCCGGCGAAAATCCAACCGGTCAGTCCGACGAAGATCATAAAGAAGCCCATCTGAACAAACGCTTTGCCGTTGCCCTCCAACGTTACGTTACGCATCAGCGCATAGAGACCTGAGAGGATTAAGGCCAAGCCAAGGATTATCGCGATGTTGGTGACGTTGGTCAGCGTGGCGTTGGAACTCTTGGCCGATATAGAGCCGACAGCGTCTGAGACTTCGGCTCTGTCTATCAGCATTCCGCCCGGCTCGATGAGAAAGAAGACGAAGGCGATGATCGGGCCGAAGATGAGGGAGAGCCCCGCCAACCTGTTCACGGATATTGTGCCCATGATTAAACCCCCTTAATGTGACGTGGTGAGAAGGATCCACGTGGGTAGAACTGCCCACAGCATACACCCCGACGCCCAAGTTGTGGCATTGCGTTAGGGTCATTCCCGGTTACGATGCCCCTCTGGATGGGCGTTCCGTCCGCTTAAAGGCCGGCTTTCACCGGAATGACGTGAGTTTTGCCAAGGTCTCTCTGACGTCCGAATCTTCAAGCCAACTCGCCGAAAACCGCTAACCAGATGCATGGCGGTTCTGCACTTGTGAAAACCACACGGTGCCGAGCCCGCGCCGGTATCAACACATGATCGCCGGCAAAGAGCCGCACCTTTTCACCGACTTCGTACTCCAAAACCGCTTCGCCTTGAATCAACACCACCCACTCGTCGCTGCATTGGTCGTACCATTCACCAGCTGGCGTCACCTGACCATTCGAAACGATGCGTTCGATCCTCACTCCGCCGCTGCGGACCAGATCGGTGAAAACCTCATCTTCGGGCAGAGGATCAGGCAGGTCAAAAATATTGCCACTCATTGCGCACTCCCGGATTCCTAGATTTCCGTCCCTGCCTAAATCAACTTGCCAACCCGAAACCCAACGAATACAGCCGCCAGCGCCGCCGCGTTGCTGATCAGCAGATTCGCGACGAAGATCGCCCAACTGCTGCTGCGGATAAACATCGCTTCGTCGAACGCAAACGTCGAAAACGTCGTGAACGAACCCAAGAAACCGGTCAGTACTAACAACCGCATGTTCTCCGATATCCACTCCCTGTCTTCCGCGTACGCCCATAGCAATCCAAACAGCAACGAGCCCACCACATTCACCGTCAAAATCGCCAACGGAAATGTCGTCGATGCATATCGCTGGTAGACCACAACCGTCCCATACCGCGCCAACGCGCCCGCAGCACCCCCAATCGCAACGCTAAGCAACTTCTCCATCCAACAAACCATACGCCATCAACGACGGTCATCCCGTCCACTTGAAACACCGCCGCGCCGCACATAGCGGACGTTTTCATTACTGACGACATGCTGTGTTTGACGCGGCAGTCGCCCTTCCCCTTGGCCCCGTTCCGCCCCACTCTGGACGACCTCTCAATCTCTCCCTGAAGGAGGAGGTTGTGAAGCCTCGAGAGAGGGGATTTCTACTCCCTACCGTCCCTTGGAGATTGGGTAACGATGGGTTATCCCCTCTCACTTGATGGGAGTGGTTCAGGGTGAGGGTGATCGCAGCAGATTAGGGGGCGTCGTTGCATTCCCTCTCCCTCGATGAGATATTTGCAATACCCAGCCCCTTGATGCCCACGGGGGAGTTGTAGGGGGTTTAGACGCGGATCGGGAACACTCCGCAAACTGCGACGCGAAGCCCCGGCCCCTTTGGATGGACGTTCCGTCCCGCGAGCGGCCGGCTTTCGCCGGAATGACCGGGGTTATGCACAGGTCCCTCGATGGAAGAGGGCTAGGGTGACGGTGATCGGGGCGGCCAAGGGGCAGTGCGGAGGAAGAAAACACCCGGAGCACTTGCGGGACATCACTCCCCCAAGTGCTCAGTGCTGTTCAACAAATCCAATCCGAAACTCGGCTCCCCACCAACCGTCTCACGCGAAACCACCGTTATACCAGTGTTGCTCTGCGCGAAAACCCGCGTGGCATCGATATGAATCTTCAGAAACACCGACAGCAACGCCCGTATCGTCCCGCCATGCGAGACAAGGCAGACATCACCCTCAACCTCCAAAACCCCTGATCTCACCAAGAAGTCTCCCGCTCGTGCCACAAGATCAAGCCACGATTCGCCCTCCGGAGCCCGGCCGTATCCACGATCCCACGGCTCGACGTCATCCGGAAAACGATCCCTTATGTCAGCAATCAGCAATCCCGCGAACGAACCCGTGTTGATTTCCCTCAAACGCCGATCCGTAGAGTAATCGATTCCCAAAGCATCCGCTGTCATCGTGCAACGCGCCGAATCGCTCGAAATCACCCGATTGAACTCGTAATGCGTCCGTACATGCTCCCCCAACAGATCCGCCTGTCGCTTACCAACATCGTTCAAAGGCGGATCCAACCAGCCCTGCGACCGACGCTCCGCATTCCATGCCGTCTCGCCATGCCGAATCATCACAATTTTGCTCATCGCAAATCCTTCGTATTCATCGCATCTCTTTCGTCATCCTGGCGTACGCTGGGAACCAAAGGCGGGCACCAAGGAAATATCCCTCGGCAAAATCAAATCCCACCCTTCTTCAAATCAGGCCGCACACGATGATAATTCCGAGTGTCGATTATCCGCTTCGCCGTCCCAAGATCATCAAGAGTATCGACGTCGAAAAGACTCAACAATCGCGGGTCGACCCGCTCAACCTCGTCCTCCGTCAACATCTGAATCGGATGGATACCCTCCTCCAACACCCGGTAAACCAACCCGGTGGGCGAACGCATACCCTGGTTAAGCGCCTCCGCAGTCAGCACTCTCCATGGTGCGACCGGATACACCGCGTGAAGCGGATTGATCCGGTTCGAATGTCGCACAAAAACCGCCGAACTTCGACCATCTCCCTCGATCTGCGAAATCCTCGTCATCTCAATGATCAACGCCCTCGACAAGAACGGATAGTCTGCACCGACAACGAAAGCCAACGGCGTCGTCGCAGCCGCCAACCCAGCTGATATCGCCGACAACGGACCATCCGCATCCACCACATCCGTCACCACATGCATCCCCAACGCGATCCCAAGATCCGGAACATCATCGTCCTGACCCGGTCGCACCACGACGATCGCCTCTTTGCATAGCGCCTTCAACGTGTCTGACACCCGCGCCAACAGCAGCTTGCCGCCAAGCGCGATCAGAGGCTTTGGCAACGCCATCCCCAGCCGCTGCGAACGTCCTCCAGCAAGCACTATGCCCGTCAAAGATGCAGGGTTAAACATCCGAAACGGCCGGACTTAGGATCGGTTTTGCGAATCGACCGCTCAAATCAATGCACCAACTCCACATCGCCGTGGAACTTCGACCAAGCAAACCAAAACGCCAATCGACCGTCCAAAACCCGCAACCTCGTACCCTCAAGCTCGCCTTCCACGCACGTGCCCTTGACCGCGTGCCACACACTGTTCGTCTGCTCATCACGAACCAACCACGGCTCGTACTCCGAATGCGGCATCGCTTCATCTTCCAACTCATTCCGCTGGCCCTTCTCGACCACCCGATTAGGCCTAAACGCATTCTTCGACTCCCCGACGAACTCCAGCTCCAAACCATCGACAACACGCTCAAACGCAACATACGACGCCGACGATCTTTCATTCAACACGAGCGTTGGAGTACCGCCCACATTTGTGTTCAAAAGTGGCGTCTGCTGCATCATGTGAGCCGAAAACGCTTTGATCTCCGGAGGCGCGTTTGGATCCGAAACACCGAGAACCACATCCTTGTCAGGCAGACGCTTATCCTTCGTGCCCTGAGTAAACAACCCGGCCCGCGTCGATGCATAGTAGCTCTCAAAAACGTCCGAATCAGGCGTCTCTTCGGGTGAAAGCAGTTCCGTGTTCGGCCACGCACGCGACCATGCACCCCAAGTCGTGTTCAAGCAGGGCAATCGACGCAACTGATGCCCAGCATCAGGTCCCATGATCGCCTCGCCGGTGAACTGCAAGTACAAACTGCCATTCTCCGCTTCCAACAAAGGACTGTTAAGCACCAACTGGTCGGTCGGAGCCAACGTAAAAGCCTCGCCATCCGGTCCTAGACTCACGAAAACCCGGGCAGCGTATGTGATCGGCGACCAAGTGACCGACACCGGCAGATCACCGAACTCCTCATTGGCGACCTCCCGCAAAGCCATCGCGGACAACGGATACGCTATGGCATCGCCCGCAATCTCCAATCCGACAACACGATCGTCCCGCGCAACATGCTCCTCCGCCTCGTCCGAATCCAAGTACGCGACGTCGTCCCAAGCCTTGAACCGGACGCCACCTTGGATCGATCTGATCTTCTCCGGATAAGGCTTATCGCTACCAGGAAGAAGCAACGAAACACGCTTCGAAAAATAACCAGACCTAAACGCGAAGTACAACGCAAACGCCCCTAACCACACCGACCAGACGATTGCCCACAACAACCCGTAGACCTGAACAACGAAGGGATACAGCACCAACACCACGGCAAGGAACATAACCGCCGCACGGACCTTAGGTTCCAACCTGATCAATCGAAGATTGAACCAACCGATGATCTGCTTAACGATGTTCAACAAAGCTGACATTTCCAACAAGCGGGCGAGGGTGATAGGACTAAAGTGATTCTAGTCGTTTCGGCATCAAAACCCGCTTCGTTTATACTTCCATAGCGATTTGCGACCCCCAACCGGCTCGTTTTCAGGGCGAAAAATCCGAGGTCAGATAGTCATGGCAGAACCTTTAGCAAATGTGTCAGATGAACTACTGGCGCGTTACCGAGACATCTCAAACGCAACCGTGCTCGGGCAATTGCTCCGCCGCGGCTACGATAAGGTCTACATGATCGGCGTCGAAAGCCTCGCCAAAGGTCGCAGGATGGTGGGAAGGGCGGTGACTCTTCAATACCTGCCTTCTCGACCGGACCTTCAATCGATCATCGCAACCGGCCAACACGGATCAGGCTTCAACGAAACTCCACGCTGGCAGGCGCTCGAAACGCTCCGAAAAGGCGATGTCCTCGTAGCAGACGCCATGGGTATGTCGAAAACCTCCACCGGCGGCGACGTCGTGTTCTCAAGGATCCTCACAAAAGACGCGGAGGGTTTAGTTACCGACGGGGCCGTCCGCGACGGTCACAAGGTAGTGAGATACGGTTACCCAGTTTTCGCCGGCGGCAGCACCCCGACCGTAGGAGAGCCAAACATACTGCCCTACCAAGTCAACGAACCGATCCAATGCGGTGGTGTCTTGGTGTGGCCAGGCGACGTTGTCCTCGGCGACGATGACGGGATCGTAGTACTACCATCGGGATTGGCCGCCGAGATTGTCGATGAATGCGAACACCACGACGAGATCGAACAAGCAGTGTTGGAATACACGCAACGAGAGGGTGTTTCACCCAAACACTTCTACCCATTCAACGAAGACACCGAGCGCATCTACCAAGAGTGGAAGGCGCGTCAATCGTCATGACCCAAATCCGCATCACCTCCGGCGATGTCTCCCTAACCGCAACCCTCAACGACTCCTCGACAGCAGGACTGATCGCCGATGCACTGCCCATAACTGGCCGGGTTCAAACTTGGGGCGATGAGATCTACTTTCCAATTCCGGTCTCGGTTTCGAACGACGAATCTGCGGCCGATGTGGTTGAGAAAGGCGCGGTGGCATATTGGCCGCCGGGCAACGCATTGTGCCTGTTTTGGGGTCCCACTCCCGCGAGCCGAGGCGATGAGATCCGGCCTGCAAGCGCAGTCAACGTTTGCGGGATGATCGACGGCGACGCTACTCAACTGGCGAATGCGCCATACGGCGGCGAGATCCGAATAGAACGAGCGTAGCAGCCCGAAACCTATTCGTAACGCAACGCTTCGGCGGGATACACTTGCGACGCTTGTCTTGCGGGCACGTAGGTCGTGATTAGCGCAGCGATTACCGTGATGCCCACGACCACGAGGATCGACGCCCACGGTATGTCGAAGGAGAGTCCTTGGTTGCTGCCTGAAATGTCGTCCAAGAACGACCACGAGATCAACGCGCCCAGCGCCATACCCAGACCAGTTCCAATCACGGTGATGAATATCGACTCCATGATGAACTGGATCCGAATCATTCGAGCACGGTAGCCGATGCAACGCATGATGGCGATCTGCATCCGGCGTTCGTTAACCGCGCGCAAGGACAGGACGCCAAGCGCTGCAACGCCCACGACTAGCCCAAGTCCCATAAATCCCTGGAACAGCAGGCTGAACTGCTCGTTCTGCGCGACCGCGGTATTTAGCTCGTCTTCCGTGCCGACCGCCAGCATGCTGTTGTCCAAGAAGACGGTTTGAAGCGTTGATGCCATTCGTTCAGGATCGACGCCATTTGCGAGGTTCATACGGTAAATCGTGAACGGCACGGGTTCGTCCGACAACTCCGAGAAGATTTGGTGATCCGTGTAAATGCCTTCGAACCCGGGGGCGGGACCGCCATCAGAATCCCCCTCAATGCTTTCGGCGATGTCGTCAATCACCGCAATCACGGTCCGTTTCACAGTCCGCGACGCATCTTCATCAGCCCCGCTGACGATTTCGATCTCCTTCGCTTGGAACTCGTAACCGCTCTCCCCGTAGTCGACGTCTTCCAGCTTCATCAATCCTTCAGTGGGATCAGGGCCGATGACTTCGAAATCGACGGCATGGTCGCTAGATATCGCGACTAAGTTTGGATCTTCAGCCAATGCGTTCCAAACTGCTCGAGCCCGTTCTTCCTCGTCGGACAAGTCCGTATTGGCTGCCAGATAAGCGGCGTCGGCTGCGGTTATCTTCAACTTGGTCTCACGGAAATACTCAGGCTCGGTACCACGCACCTTCAGTTCCAAGAAACGCGCTTCCTCACCATCTACTTGTCGCCCCGCCAATTCGATGTACGACTGCCCCACAATCAGCTCGAAATCGTTCAAATTCAAGTCTGGCGATGCATCAATAACCGCCTCAATGTCCTCGATCGGGAGATCGTCGTCGATTTCCGCCCGTACGTCGAAACCGCCGGTGACGTTCTCAGGCGTTTGCAACAAGCCGCTGAAGCTTTGGTTGAGGATCGAGAATGACATCAAAACGAAGATCACAAGGGCGAACATCGAAACCGTCAACCCGGTTCGGAATCGATTGGCCACCGCGTATGCGACCGCTGGTTTCATGATCGGACGAGCTGCCGTGAAACGCCCGAGCGTCGCTTGGAGACCGCGCACGATTATGTCGGAGTTGTACATGATGATCCATACAGACGATGCGACCATGAAGAATCCGGCGAAGATGAACATTTCCACGTTGGCGTTCAAGTTCTCCGTGATGAAGTCCGTGTAACGTTGCGGGAGGGCCCACATAATCAATATCAGCGCGCCGGCTACGGTGTAACAGATCCGAGATGCTAGAGCCTCCCGGACGCCGACCCTGACTGAGATGGCAAGAGCTAGCATCGCCACGCCGTATACCGCGAGGCTCGCGCCGATGTACGCCTGCCACGCACTCTCGTTTAAGAAACCAAACGCGGTCAACGCAGCGCCAATCAGGGCATACGGCCATCCTTGTTGGAAATACGGCGCGAAGATACGGAAAAACGCGGCCGCCAACCCGATCACCCATCCGACTACCATCAGGGTCAGGACCAGCTTTAGGATCGCGACACCTACGTCCTCGTGGCGGCGTATCGCTCGGACAAGGCCAAAGATGGCGTAAAAAGGTCCGAAGACCCAGAAAACGAACTCCAAAATCCGTCGCAGTATCGGTTTCGTAGTCGAAGCAACGAACTCTTCGGGCAGATTACGTATCGCGACTACGATGTTGAGTTTGCTCACGCGGTACGCCGAGAAAATTACGGTTGCCAGTGTCAGTATCAAGCCTACCGAGAACGCGGTCAACACCGAGTAAGCGGTTACCGTGAAGTCGATCGAAAAGCTCTCATCATCCGCAGTACCAAACGCGTTGGCCATGATCACGACCAACACTCGGCTCACAGCGATCCCGATTAATGTGCCCACCGCGGCGGCGCCAATCGCGTACGCGAGCCCTTCGAACGTGAACATCTGGACAAGGTGTCCGCGCTTGGTGCCGACGGCTCGGGCGATCCCCATCTCTTGCTGTCGCTCCGATGCGAGGAGGACGAATATCAGGAATATCAGCAACAGACCCACGATCACCGAGAACGAACCGAAAAAGGTGAAAAAGGTGAAGAAGATGTTGCCCACCTGCTCCGCGATGCCCGTTAGAAATACCTTGTAATCGGACGCCGATAGTCGTTCCAGCTGACCGATGGCTAACCCCAGTTGCGGCAGACCTTCACCCGCGATGCCTAGGTCGGCACTGCTCAAAACTCCGAACAAAAGTCCGACGAACGTATCTCGCCCTAGGAGGACTCGGAATCTCTCGGTCGGTTCGGCGCGTTCGAGTTCACCGATGAATTCTCTCAAGTCCTCTTCTTGCCCGGCGCTGAGTTCGTTGGTGCCGCTCTTCTCGTCGATGTAACTGCGTATCTCAGCAACCATCGTGTCTATGAACGGTCCCATCCCAGCATGGATCTCGTTTGCCAACTCGACGTCGGTGAACTCCAGCGTGAGAGAGTCCACAATATCTTCAGATTCGGTTTCGAGATCATAGTTATCGAGATCGAGCGAGACATCGACAAGCTCTGCTGTGCCGGGTTCGTATTCGTAGATTCGGTCGAATGACGTCAGTGGCAGCATGACACGCAAGTCGTTGGCTGCCATGCCTCCCTTTCGCATCACGGCGCGAAGGCGGAAATCCTGTCGACCCGACGGCGTGACAATAGTCAAAACGTCACCCGGCATCGCTTCCAGTTGATTACCCAGTAGTTCGTTGATCAGAACTTCGTCGTCGGCCAGCGATCCAAAATCGACATTTTCGCCTTCGACCGTGGGTTTGAGATCGAACGGCGAAAGCCTGCTGTCGGTGCTCGGCCCACCTTCGGCTTGGGGCTTGAAGTTTCCTAACGCACCATCCACGTTGTAACCCCGTACGGTGGCGCGTGCCTCAGTCAATCGGGTGCGTTGATTGAGAACAGGTGCGGTCTCGGTGCTGATCGGCATGATGCCGTCAACACGCGGGTCCGAGTAGAGCTTGACGGCGATCTCCTCGATCTCTTCGGACGTGATCGTAGGATCGTCCAACACGCCGAACGAAGGTTTGCTGATCCTGATGTCGGTGTCACCGATACCATCCACTACGGCGTTTCGGATGCTAGCAGTAATCGTGTCGCCGATCGCCAGAGACGCGGCGACGATCGTTGACGACAGCATCAGCCCTACGATGATGAGAATGCTCTGCGTGCGGCGACGCGGGATGTTGCGCAGTGAAAGCTTGATGAGGAAGCGGTTGCGAATCGCGATGATCGCGATTGCGAGGATCAGGATCAAAAGCGTCGCCGTCAGGCCCACGGCGATATAGAGCATTTGAAGTCCGAATAGTGTTTCCATCTTTAACCCGAAATCTCTGAATCAGAACTCAGATGAACGTAGCTGCTACTCGGTTACTTCCGCGGTGACATTTTCCTGCATCTCCGATTGCCGGATCGCGTCATCGTGACCGTAATCGGTTATCTTGCCGTCGAACATCCGGATCGTTCGGTCCGTCAGCAGTCCGACGTGTTGCGAGTGCGTAACGATGACGAAAGTCTGACCTTGCTCCAGATTCAGTCGCCTCAAAAGCTCCATGATTTCGTCTTCGTTCGAGGAGTCCAAGTTGCCCGTTGGCTCGTCCGCCCAAACGAGCGCAGGATCGTTCGCCAACGCACGTGCAATCGTCACTCGCTGCTGCTGTCCACCTGAGAGTTCGGATGGTGTGTGATCTGCACGGTCCGCCAATCCGACAAGATCGAGCTTCTCCATTGCCCGTTTAGAAGCCTCCGACTGTTTGACTCCCGTAAGAACGAGGGGCAACTCAACGTTTTCCTGCGCCGTCAGAACTGGCAAGAGGTTGTACGACTGGAAAATGAAGCCCATCATCTTGGCTCGATATTCGCTAAGGTCGTTGTCCGACATCTCGGCGATCACGTTCCCAGCGACCTTGATGTCACCCGTTTCGACTGTGTCGAGACCTGAGAGGCAGTTCAGCAAGGTAGTCTTGCCAGACCCGCTGGGCCCCATCACCGAAACCATTTCACCCTTGTCGACGCTGATGTCCACTCCGTCCAGCGCTCGAACCTCCACGTCGCGCGTGCGGTATATCTTGGTAACGCCGAGCGCTTCGATAATGGGTTGTGATTCCATTGGGGCTCCTTGAGAAAATAAGCGGTGAGATAGGTTTTCCGAACGCTCGAACGTGCCGACACTTCAAACGTTACGCAAATCGACTTAGTACTTTCGGACGAGTTGGATCTTAAGCTGACCCACGAGACACAAGTATAAATCCACGCATCTACTGACTCGCCAAAAGCCACGTATAAACGCAAGGTCACGAAAGAAGACAGTAGCGGAACCGAGCAACTCGCATCTGTTGGTTGAAGCGTCCGACCAGCAGTCCTCACGCCGGCTCGATCACTTCGACCTTCAGAGTATCGGTCGCCGAGTCAACGTAAACGCGAGCATGGACGCCGAACACGTTGTGAACACTTTCTTCTGTGATCACCTTCTTCGGCTCTCCATCCGCGACGACCCGCCCATTCGACATCATGACAAGCTGATCGCAATACCTAGCAGCCATATTTAGGTCATGGAGCACCGCGCACACCGCGACATCGCGTTTCTGGGCTTCGTCTCTCAGGACTTGCAGCGACATCAGCTGGTGCTTGATGTCCAGCGAGGAAATCGGTTCATCCACGAACAAAACATCGCTCTGTTGGGCCAAAGCACGAGCCAGGAGAACGCGTTGACGTTCACCGCCCGAGAGTGTATCAACGCGGCGATCTTGGAACTGTTCGACTTGCATGCGTTTCATCGCCGTGATCGCAATATCTGCGTCGTCTTCGGCTTCGATCTGGAATCGACGCAGATGCGGGTATCGACCCATCAACACCATTTCCAATGCGGTGAAAGGATGCGCTCCGGTGGATTGCGGCACGTAGGCGATACGCCGTGACCGAGTCGAAGCCGGCATTCTGTCGATCCGGGCGCCACCAATCGTCACGCTCCCTTCGCTCGGTCTGTGCAACCCGGCCAGAACTTTCAATATCGTGGTTTTGCCAGCGCCGTTGGGCCCGATGATTCCCATGACCTCTCCGCGTCTGCCGGCGAAAGACACTTCATCGACGATGGTGTTGCCCGCGATGCGCACACTGACGTCTTTCGCGGAAAACGCCTCTGCCGCTGACGGATGTGGGTGGTCTCCCCGTCCAGCATCTAGGAGGCTGTCGGCCGCCGATCTTTCTGCGATTAACGTAGTCATTCCGAACCGAAGTGCTTGAATTCTTCGAACACCACACCCGCGAATTCATCAGGGTAGAGCATCTTGGCCAGCGTCTCGACGCCGCGGACGTTCCAGTGCGAAAGAGTCGTGAAGTGTCGGGTCTTGACGACGTGCACGTTGTCGTTTTGGATCGCACCCACGTCTTGCAGCACAGGGGAATTCTTCAGCTTGTCAGCAAACACCAGACCAGATTCCATCGGTTGCGTGATGATGATCATGTCAGGGTCCATCGCCGCGATGCTCTCCATGCTGATCTGCTGGAAGTTGTCGATCTCCGCGGCGGCGTTGATACCTCCGGCGTCTTTGATGATGTTGTCGACGTTGCTGCCGACACCCGCTGCCCATATGTCACCGAGTTCAGAAACCGTAAGCACCGATGTCTTGTCAGTTTCGTAGACACCCGCTTCGGCCACACGATCTCGCACGAATTCCAACCGAGACTCAACCTCTCCAGCAAGTTCCAATCCCTGCTCTTCCGCGCCCAACATGTATGCCATCAATAGGATGTTCGGGACATCCCCGTTGCTGCCCTCCAAGGCTGTCCTCAACACGGGAATGCCTGCATCTTTGAACACCCCAACGAGATCAGGATTGGTGAACTTGGAGACCACGATTACTTCCGGCTCCAGAGCAACCACCTCTTCCGGTTCGAACCCGATCATCGGGATATCACCAACCGCGTCGGCAATGTTCGAGCCCTCCGGGTCTGCGAAGAATGAGTAGACAGCCGCGAACCTTGAGGAGTCGATCAATCCCATCGCGATCTCTGCGTGTCCTTGGGATGCGAAATGGGCAGTCTCCGGTGGTTGCGACAGAGAGATGAGGCCTTCAGAGGACTCGACTTCGCGTGGCCATCCGAAGTTGGATGGATCAACGATGCCGGGGACGTCGGCGAACGCGCCATAATCCGGCACCGGTGTAGCGGTGGGTGGTACAACGGTTGGCGTCGGTGGGATTGGTGTTGCGGTTGGCGGGATCGGAGTAGGCGTGGGAGGACGCGGTGTTGCCGTAGGCGGTACGGCTGTCGCGGTCGGCGGCAGTGGCGTCGCCGTAGGAGGGACTGGTGTTGATGTCGGTGGTATCGGAGTAACTGTCGGTGGGGGCGACGAACAACCGATCGCGATTGACGCAGCAATCGCAGCAATCAAAAGCGCGCTCATCACGCGCGTAGAGAGGGTTTTGGTTCGACTGATCAAAGCGAACTCCTGTTCGAACGTGTGGTCATCAACAGTGCGATGAACGCCGGGCCGCCGATCATCGCGGTGATGATGCCGACCCGTAATTCGGCGGGTGAAATGATGGTGCGGGCCAGGGTGTCGGCCGCGAGTACGAAGAGCGCTCCGCCCAGCGCGCTCAGAAGTACGACGTGGCGATGATCGGGTCCGGCAACCAAGCGGATGGCATGCGGCACGACCAATCCAACGAACGAGATGATGCCGGCGAACGCGACAGCGACACCGGTCAGGACAGCGGCAAGCACGACCATTCCGATGCGGAAGGCTCTGACGTTTATCCCGAGGGACCGTGCCTCGTCGTCGCCAAGCAGGAGCAGATTGAGGTCGCGGCTGCTGATCACCGCCAAGATCCCGCCGATCAGCACGAAGGGCACAATTATGCGGACCGAATACCACGTCGTCCCTTCGAATCCCCCTGCTAGCCAGAAGAACATCTCGCGTTGCGCCGTGAAGTTGTCCGTGGTCAAGATCGCCGCCGAAACTGCGGCTCCGAGCAGCGAACTCATCGCGACACCAGCTAGTAGCAACGCCGCTACTGACATTCTGCCACCTAGGAACGCGATGGCGAAGACCGCAAGGAGTGCCAATGTCGATCCGGCTATCGACGCCGCTGGGATGAGCAGGTTGGAGCCGGTAAACCCTAAAGCGATCATGATGACCGCGCCCAAAGCACCTCCACCGGATGTCCCTATGACTCCGGGATCGGCTAATGGATTCCGGAAGATCGCTTGCATGATGGTGCCTGCCATCGCCAATGCCATGCCGACGCTTAAGGCCATGATCAGCCTCGGCATCCGCACCCTCTCGATAACCGCCTGCTGTGTCGATGTGACGCTCGTAGAGGTTTCGCCGCTGATGGATGCGAGGACGGCGCGGATCGTGTTAGGCAAAGGAATTTCGACAGGGCCAGTGGAGACGGCTACGAAGATGCCGGCGGCGAGGAGTGCCCCGAGGATCAATGAGCCGAATAAGGCCTTACGGACTACAGCGGAATCGGAGCGCGGGAAGAAACGAAGCGCGCGCGATGCGTGCACTGTGAGATCAAGTTGCGGTGGTCGCCGCACTCGCAAAATAAAAACCCTCCGTCGGTTTCCTCGCCAACGAAGGGCTGCTAAAGCTGGTTAAGGAGTTTGCGGGTTCGATGCCGTTGGGTTTTCACCAGTTGGGGCGGCATCGTCGCAATCCTTTCGACCTGCCCCCGAGCCGCTCCGTGTGGCGCGGAGCTTTCACTCTGGGCCTCCTTCGGCAGGTCTCCTGGCTTACGGATCACCGCATCGCTTCGATGCGGGTGCGTGCCCGTCGCCTTCCCGGCATGTTCGTTTTCAACAGTGCCAGTGGCTATTGACGGGATCGCTCACCGATTCACAGTGGCGCCACCGCAGCGGATTCTCACCGCTTTCCCTCTTTGTTCGAGCGATTTCCGTTAGGTCACCTGCTCGAAACCGATGGAGGCGTCTGCTCTGTTTTCAGAGCAACAATCCTTTTATAGCAGAAGTCCGCAGGTCTTTGCCGGGATCGGACCGGTGGTATTTCACGTTTTCACCGCGCGACAGGTGAAGACGGGCCAATGGAATGCGAAGTCGTTAGCGTCCAATTGGTTGATTCCGTACTCGTCTTTGATGCCGTGGGATGCGGAGGCGAAATCTGTATGGATTTCGTTTACGACATCATCCGGTGTCCCTGAACGTTTGACCCAATCCCAGAAGGTCATGTTCACTTGCGTGGCTTGTTCGTGGGTTATCTGGAAGCCAGCTTCACCGACCAAGTTCCGCCATTCCGAAGGCGATGGCGCTAGAACGTGGGAAGGATCGCGGGCGGCTTCGACGCGTTGGTGCCAGTCTGCAAGGTCGGGGGTTTCGGAAGTCGTCGTGTCGCATAGCAGAAAGACGCCCGAAGGTTTGAGAACACGATGGACCTCGGAGAGGAACTCGCCGATGTCGGGAAAGTGGTGAGGCGCGGTACGGCAGGTGACGATGTCGAACGAGGCTTCCGGATACGGGATACGTTGGGCGTCCACGATTTCGAATCGAACGTTGTCGATCCCGCGCTCTTCCGCGATACCCCGCGCTTGAACCAGCATGCCATCGGCGATGTCAGATGCGACGACGGTTTCGCAGAACTCTGCAATCGCGAACGCCGTAAATCCGGGACCGGTGGCTAGATCGATGCCAAGTTCGTATCGGCCGAGTGATGCCCACTCGGTAAGTATGCTCAGGCTTTGACCCGTAGAGTGCGGAACGCTGACCGCGTAGTTGGCCGCCTGACGGTTGAACTGCTCTTGAGGGTCGGTCAAGCTGGTGCTCACGACAGGTGCCGCATCATGAATTCAACCGTCCGATCCATCGAAGTCGTCGCGGCGTTCTCGTCGTAGACCTCGAGCCGGTCATCGTTGCAGAAGGCGTGCTCGGTGCCGTCGTATATGAAGAACTCGTTTTCGACGCCTGATGCCGTTAAACCATCACGCAACCCGGGGACTGCGTCAGTCGCATCGTCGTTCTCTGCGAAATGACCTTGAACGGGACACTGAATGGTATCGGGGTCGGGCAGGCCGCTCGGCAACACACCGTAGAACGGCGCGGCGGCTTGGATTGCACCCTTGGACGCTAAAAGCAACGTCATCCCACCGCCCATGCAGTACCCAAGGCAACCGACCTTGCTCGTGGAATTGGCGCCGTGGGAGCGCAGATAGTCGGCGGCACCGATGAGATCTTTCGCGGCCTGTGGAATCTCGAGCTCGTGCATGAGTGTCATGGCGTGGTCGGGCTCGGTGGCGGCTTCGCCATGATAGAGGTCAGGCGCAAGCGTCACGAACCCACGCGCGGCGTAACGATCAGCCATGTTCTTGATGTGTTGCACCAATCCCCACCACTCTTGAATGACCAACAATCCGGGACCCGAACCTGAAGGTGGCAGAGAGAGGTATCCCTTGGTCTCGCTGCCGTTGCTAGGGAATTTGATCATCGAACCTGCCATGGTTGTTGCCTCCTTGAGTTAACTTCCGCTGACGTTTGCTTTGCTAGATTGCAATGCTAACTGTCTATTTTGAACTCGGACTCGCATAGATGGACAGGATTGGCAGGATGTGGGGCGAAGTGCATTTGGTGGCTGCTGGGACTCAACAAGTTTGGGTTTTGGTTGGCAGGGCGACCACGAAGGTTCGCCCAAGACATCTTGACAACAAAACATTTGCTTTCGCTCCGCTACTTCCGCTCGCGCTCTCCGAGGGGAATTAAAGGGGGTGCCAGAAAAGCGATCACCGGGGTATGCCTGATCGGCGTCTGCCCTCCGTCATTCCGGCGAAAGCCGGCCGCTCGCGGGACGGAACGTCCATCCAGAGGGGCGGGGATTAACGCGCTCACTTCGCGCCCCCTTTGTCCCTCGGACATTGCTCCCGCGAGCGGGGCAACCCTGCCCCTTGGCCACCCTGATCACCCTCACCCTAGCCCTCTCCCATCGAGGGAGAGGGGACGACTCTCCCCTGCCCTTCCCCTCTGGATACCGGCTTCCGCCGGGATGACGTGTGGGTGCCGGGATGAGGTGTGGTTTGTGAGGATGGCGATGGTGGTTGGGATTTAAGATTGTTGCCAGTTTGTTTACGAGGTTTGGTTGAAAGGACGGGACCAGATGGGGATCAATCGTCGTGGGGATCAGGAGATTAGTTCGCCTTGTGCGGATGTTGAGATTCGGGTGATGTCGGGTGGGGCGACGGGTTCGAAGATGATGACGGTGTTGGAGGTGACGTTGCAGCCGGGCGGGTCGACGCCTTATCAGGCGAATAATTCGCATGAGGAGTCTTGGTTCATCTATTCGGGTGATGTGGTGTTCACTGAGGGATCGAAGCGTTATTCGCTGACGTCTGGGGATTGTGCGCTCGTGGCGAAGGGTGTGGGGATGTCGGTCGAGAACACCGGCGGAAAGCCGGTGCGCATCGTTACGATGACCCCTGATCCTTCGCCGGAGCGCGTTGAGGTTAGCGCGCCTGAGGTATCGGATGGGAGTCCCGGCGAGAACGTCCTTATCCGAGCCGAGTACGAGCCTTTTGAGTTCGCTCCCGGCGTCATGCGCGTGGACATGGTGGATGACAGTAGAGGAGCGACGAGTTCTTATTTCAGCGAGCTTTCGTTCTCTCCGGGCACGTTGACGCCGAATCATTACCATCCGGCGCATGAGGAGACGATGTTTTGCATCGAGGGTTCGATGACGGCGGTGTATGGCGACGAGGTGGGCGTGCCCCTTCCCGCCGGCGACGTATTTCTGTGCGAGCCGACGATCCGTCATGCGACGAACAACCCGTCCGACGGTCCGAGCAAATTGTTGGCTATCCACCCGGTGTTGAACCCGCCACCGCGGGTGATGGTTGATTAGAGATCGGCGATTCGGTCTCGCTTGGTCAATCGGATCCCAAAAAGGATCAAAGCGTGACCGAAAATCAGCAAGAGCAACACAATCGGATTGTTCACGGCGGTAAGTTTGACGGATGGATCTTGATCGGTTTGGTGGCCAGTTTCGCCATTACTGAGAGCGACGACGGCGAAGCGCGTTTCACGGTTGCGGTCGATCTTTCGTAACGGGGCACAGATCTTCAAATGGGTTCCGTCGCTCCTCAGGGAGCTGTCAAACGCCGAGAAGTTGCCATCCTGCGTGAATTGGGCTATCGAGTAAACTGCGCTGGGATCTCTAGGAGTGTCGTCGATCGCGACACACATGAGTAGCGGTTCCACGAATTCATACCTCGCCGCCGATTCGTCGAACCTTTGACGTCGAGAACCGAAATTGGGTTTCACGCTGAAGACCTCGGACGCCAACACAGACGGCGTTCCAGCTTCAACAGCCACCGTTGATGCGTCACTGGTCATCCTGCGTACTTCGACGGTCATATGATCGCCCCAAAACATAGATTCAGAATCTGCATACAGTTCGAACCCGAACAGGTCGTCGACGTTTCGAAGCACCGTATTTCGACCACTGGCGATCGAACCGGTAAACGGGTCGTAATCGCGGAAACGGACTAGGGAATGGATGATGTCAACTTTTTGGGTAGCGGCCAAGCTATCGTCAATCCGATTAAACGCCTTGACTCGCGCTCGGTATTTCACGTCCGGCCGGAGACCATAAACACGCACTGATTCATCGTTAGGTGGCACGAAAATCGGGTAAGGCGGCGCTTCCGGCATCCAGTCGACGGCGTAGGCGAGCAGTTCGGTACCGCCGTCATAGCTCGGTTCATCCCAATACAAACTAATCGCATTACGCCCTTGGACCGCGTAGAAATCTTCAGGAGGTTCAGGATCGGTAAGACGAGAGCGGCGGAACGTTACTCGTGGTTTCGATGGCGTCGGTGTCAAAGAGACCACCTCGGTCACCGTAGGTGTTGGAGTATGTTCGGGAATCTGAGTCGGAGTTGGAGAGGACGTTAAGGTCGGAGTTGGGGAAGATGTTGGATTCGGCATCAGCGTCGGCGTGGAGATTTCCAGGGTCTGAATAGATGGTTCGCCGCGTCCAAAAGTGTTCAATGCATGAATCGTGATTTCATACGCGACACCAGGAAGCAAATCTTCTATGACGAAGCTCCGGGCATCACTGCCCACCGTTACGATTTCAGGCGCAATCCCAGGGACCGCTAATCGCCATATGATTTCGTACTTTGAAACTGGTCGCTGGGCAGTGTCTTGTGGATTTTGGTGATACTCCCATGTGATCCGGATGCTTGTGTCCGACAACTCAGTCTGTTTAACGTTTCTAGGCTTGCGCGGAACATCTAGTAGCAGGTTTCTGCTACTGGAGTAGCGCACTCCATTACGCAAGACTATCTCTACGATGATGGAGTAAATCGTCTTTGGCGCTAAACCCGCAACTGAGTAATCATGAGTGCTGGCAGGAAGGGTTTCCATCATCGCTGGTTCGCCACGTTCAGTTGGAAACCAACGTACTTCAATGCTCTCGACGTCGGATTGGTTGATCCGGCGCAGATCCCAAGATATGATCGCTTTTTCTCCGTCGAGACCGTCAAAATTGACGGCGATGGTACGCGTGTCTGGGGTTGGAGTGGGTGTGGGAGATGGTGTTGGCGTGGGCGTCGACGTCGGTGTTGGAGACGGCGTCGGTGTTGGGGTGGGAGTTGGGGATGGGCCAAGCGTTGCGGCGGTTTCTACCGTAAATTCGCCGTCGTCCAAACCTCTAGCCCTCAGTGCGAACGTATACCCAGTTCCTTCCAGCAAGTCTTCGACAACGTGTTGATTCACGTCTGGACCAAGGCTCATCGTCCTCGATTGGCCGTCTGAATCGGTACGCTCCCACCTAAGTTGGTAGTTGAGAATAGGACTCTTGAGCACCCCGGTCGCTGGCTCGGGCAGTTCCCACATTGCTTTGATGCTCGTCGCGGACAACACCTCTAACGACAGAACTGGGGCGCGAGGGATTGCGAACTTCATTGCGGTCCGTCCAGTTGACCGATGTCCATCGCCGTAAATTGCGGCAAGATGGAATTCGTAGTTCTGATCTATCTCGATGCCTAGGATCGTGTAATGCGTAGTTTCCTCCGGTAAAAGTATCGGCATCTCAGGTTCATCGTCTGTAGAAGGCGTCCAGCTAAGTTCAAATCCGGTGATTTGTCTCGGGATACTATCCTGCACTTCCCATTCGATGACGACGCCCGTTTTCTCGCCAACTTTTTCCAACCCACGAAGACGTATCTCAGGAGGCACGGGTGTTGGCGTAGGGCTAGGTGTGGGCGTGGGCGTGTACGTCGGAGTTGATGTTGGCGTGTGTGTCGGTGTGTACGTTGGAGTTGGCGTTACAGATGGCGTCGGAGTTGCGGTTGACGAATGAGTCGGAGTAGCAGTAAACGTCGGGGTTGCGGTTGGCGTATGAGTCGGAGTTGCGGTAAACGTCGGTGTCGGCGTCGCCGTTGGTGTAAAAGTGGGAGTTGGCGTTACAGATGGCGTCGGAGTTGCGGTTGGCGTATGAGTCGGAGTAGCAGTAAACGTCGGGGTTGCGGTTGGCGTATGAGTCGGAGTTGCGGTAAACGTCGGTGTCGGCGTCGCCGTTGGTGTAAAAGTGGGAGTTGGAGTGGCAGATGGCGTCGGGGTTGCAGTGGCGGTCGCGGTGGGAGTGGCCGTAGGCGTCGGCGTCGGGGATGCAGTGGCGGTCGCGGTGGGAGTGGCCGTAGGCGTCGGCGTCGGGGTTGCAGTGGCGGTCGCGGTGGGAGTGGCCGTAGGCGTCGGCGTCGGGGATGCAGTGGCGGTCGCGGTGGGAGTGGCCGTAGGCGTCGGCGTCGGGGATGCAGTGGCGGTCGCAGTGGGAGTGCCCGTAGGCGTGGCGCTAGGTGTGGCTGTCGGAGTGGGATCTGGGACGGATTCGTTCAAAGTGACGGTTGCCATCGCTGAGAATACCGATCCCGCGTACGTCAATTCAACGACGATTTCATCCGAATGATTTTGCGTGCCGATCGGCGCTATGTACATGGCGACGGTCGCCGTGAGTCCAATCACCGTGCCGTCTCGCGCTGACCACGCGCTCTCGACTGTTGACGGGATTTGATCCAATTCGTCGCCAGAATCGTTGTACAGCTTGACCTCCAACAATTGCGATCGGCCGTTTTCGATCGAAAAGCTCGATGGTTCGAGTTCAATATTGGATATGCACGGATCGATTGCCGGAATGGTCAGCCTCAACCCATTGTTTGGATCCGTCGGCACGTTGGCGTTATCGTCAACGAAGTTCGCGCTTGCGGTGACGATCAGTTGGCGAGATTCGCAAGTCATACCGATTTTCCGATGCGCTACGAAGGTCTCGTTCCTCTCTTCAAACATCGAGACACTGCACGTTACTACGCCAGAAACTGCCCGACATCCGGGTGGCAACATTGAAAAATTGGAGTCACTTTCGAAAGTGATGCTGATACCTGGATCGGGCGAAATCAGCCGGCGTTCGATCGTCACGTTCCATTTGGCCTCGAAAGCTGCCGAATCGTAGGTCGCGCTTGAGAGAGTGATATCGGGGCAGTTCAATTGCCTGTACCTCAAAATACGACTCGATGTCGCGGCGGACACTGCCGTGCCACCCAGAGTTGCGCTGGCTGTGAGGCGTACTCGGTTGGTGTTGCATATGTGTGAGATGGAGGTAGCGAGCGTGATCTCCAACGTGTCGTTAGCGGGGACTTCACAACTCCATCCATCTTCGGATTTGGTGCAGAGCTCTGAATCCTCTGTAATATCGGTACCGATACTGGTTTCAGCCGTTACTTCGAGAACCCCCGGGACTGCGCCGCGGTTAGTCATCTCGATATCCCAATAACCCGTGTCCGTGCCCACATCGTGACGCGAAGCAGTGACGTTGATTTCGAAATCTGAAGGCTCAGGTGCCGATGAACGTATGGATTGCTGAAGCGTTACGGCAAGAAAGGACGACGCAACGGAAACGACCAGAAACCATAAAACGTGAATTGTAATTCGGCGATTTGGCACCGCGTGGGTACCTTCTTATGAGCGATACCACGGTCAAAACGAGGCACTGCATGCCGCGGTATCGCAATGCTAAGCGATTTATTATTTTGCACATTAATATTACACTTACTTGTAAGATTGCGAACTCGATATACGTACTGGTTGTCGCGGCGTCGGTGGTAGACGCGTTGGTCATTGATCGCAATGGATCCCGGCGTTCACCGGGATGACGGAGGTAGCGCCGGGATGATGGGGGTGTCGTCGGGACAGCGAAAGCGGCGACGGGAAATCGGCGGGGCGTCTGCGATGAGGTGAATTGCCGTCAATGTCCGGAAACGCTCGTCATGAATGCGAGCCGCACAGAGTGAGATGGCGCGCTCGGATCCACAAATGCGTAGACCGGTGCGAGCGCGAACGGACGGGTTTGTGAGGATGTCTAGCAGATGACTACGAACGCGGCGAGGGGCACCCGTCGCACGGATTGTGGGTGCGACGTGCGTGTCTGCCGCGTTGAATGCCGGTATGGGAACTCGGTTCGGGTTAGCCGTCTGCTGGGCGTGCTATCTGGTCGTCTTGCGGGGTCGTCCGCGTCCGCGCCCCCCGGCGGCTTTTGCGCCGTACCAAGATGAGTACTCAAACGAGTTTCGGAATTGTTTTTTGGCGCCGCATTTCCGGCATGTGCCAGTGGATTCGGGACCGTTCGGAGCTTCGATTCTCCAGTGGCAGTTACCGCCTTCGAGCTGGCATTTTGTGAGTTCTTCGACCTCGTCCTGCTGCTCTTCTTCGATTTGTTTTTTGGCGTTTTTGCGGCTGGATGCCTTCTTGGTGGTCATAGCGGTTGCGCCTGTTGCGAGTGGATGTGAATGGTGTTGCGGCGCCGGTGTCGGGTGTCGATGCCTAGGGTCGGTTCGTTGGGAGGTGTATAGGAGTTGCGGGCAAGCGCGACTGATGAGAACCGACGTTGGTGGTTGCGCCGCCCTCGAGGATCCGGAGGAGGCTGAGGGGCGACGCTGTCCCCATTGTAACGCGAAGCCTGCTGTTAGCGTGAATTTGGCTTTGCGCGTTGGGTTTTAACTGATTTCGACGGATGCTCCGGCGGCTTCGAGCTTCTCTTTGGCTTCGTCGGCGGACTCTTTGCCGATCTGCTCGAGGACGTTTACGGGAGCGGACTCGACGAGGTCTTTGGCTTCTTTGAGTCCGAGCGGTGTGACTTCTCGGACGGCCTTGATGACGTTGATCTTCTTGGCGCCGATGTCGGTGATTTTGACGTCGAACTCGGTCTGCTCTTCGACCTCTTCGGCTTCTGCGACGGCCATTGCGCCGGGAGCCATGGCGACGGGCATCGGGGCGGCGCTGACGCCGAACTCTTCCTCGATCGCCTTTACGATGTCTGCGAGGTCGAGAACGGACATCGATTTGATCTCGTCGATGAATTGTTCTTTGGTGAGAGCCATTTGGTATCTCCTTTTGGGTTTGTGGCTGGGGTTTTGGTTGGTTGGCGCGGCGACCACAAGGGGCGCCCCTAAGGGGTCGTTATGCTGCTTCGGCTTCTGCGGTTCGGCGTTGCTCTGCGATTTGTTCAAGTGCGCTGGCTAGGTTTTGGACGGGGGCGTTGAGGACTCTTGCGAGTGACATGAGCGGGCCGTTCATGGATGAGGCCAGCATTGCGATGAGTTGATCTTTGGAGGGTAGGTCGGCGATCTGTGCGACGCGTTGTGCGTTGATGAGTTCGTTTTCCATGACGCCGCCAAGGATTTCGATCTCGATGCTCTGATCTTTGATCGAGGTGGTCAGGGCTTTCACAGTGGCTGCGATGTCGTTGTCTGCGATGACGTATGCTGTCGGGCCGTCGATGATGGATTCGATGCCAGAGATGCCGAGTTCATCGGCGGCGAGTTTGACGATATTGTTTTTGGCGATCAACATCCTGCCGCCGCCGCTGGTGATATCGCGCCGTAGGTCGTTCATCTGCGATGCGTTGACGTTCGAGTAGCGCGCGGTGACGATGAGGGGTTTGTCCCTCATGCGGTCGAGCAAAGTAGTGAGGAGTTGTTGGTTTCGTTCGGATGGCATGATGGTGGTTTCTTTGTTGGCGTCGTCTTGGGGTGTGGCCTTGGTCATCCCCCGCTGTCGCTTCGCTCCCGCGCCCCCTTCGATTCTCGAAAGGGGCTGGAATCAAAAGGCCTCGTGCTGGCTGCGTTTCGGGGTTAAGGTTGCAGCGCGCCACGAGGCGGTTCGGGGTCATCTACGGCGCGGTTTCAAGATTGGCCGTAGTTTTGAAGAGCCTCGGCGGGCGACGTTTTCGTCTTTAGTCTCCGTGATAGGTGTATCGTGGAGCTCCCGCTGTCTGCAGCCAGCGATTTCGTATTCCGGTTATCGTATTGGGGTTCGGTCTAGACTCCGTCGTTGTTGTGTTTCGTATTCGACCAATTTCAATTCTAATCTGAAACAGCGAGAGTGTCCAAACTGGGTAGATTTACCTTGAAACCGGGACCCATTGCAGAGCAAAGAGTCGCTGTCTTGATGAATGGGCCTTTGACGCCTTCGGGTTTCGCGCGGGTGATGGTGTCGTAGACGGCTGCGAGGTTGTTCAGGAGTTGCTCGTCGGTGAAGGATCGTCGTCCGATGCGCGCGTGCAAGTTGGCGTGCCGGTCCATGCGGATTTCCTGTCGACCTTGTCGAGCGGCGTTGATGGCCGATTCGATCTGGTTGGGCTGCACGACGGTGTTGTTGCGCGGGTTGGGCATCAGACCTCGTGGTCCGAGGACGCGTCCGAGTCGTCCGACCTTTGGCATCTGGTCAGGTGTTGCGAGGGAGACTTCCCAATCGGTCCAACCGCCTTGAATACGTTCGAGCATCTCGTCGTCGACGATGAAGTCTGCACCGGCGTCGGAGGCGATGCGTGCAGCCTCGCCTTCGGCGAAGACGAGGACTCGTACGACGTCTCCGAGAGAGTGCGGCAACGAAACGACTTCGCGCAGCTGCTGGTCGGCGTGGCGCGGGTCGGCGTGTGTTGCGACGTGAATCTCGATGCTCTCATCGAACTTGGCGGTTGCGGATTCGCGTGTGCGTTTGACCGCGTCGGGAGCATCTAGCAGGTCTCTGGGGACGGTTGCGTGAATTTGGCGGTAGCGCTTGCTGTGGTTCTGATTGGGCATATCGGGTTCGCTGTGTATCGGATGAAATTTGGCGGTGTTGGTTAATCGACGACTAAAATGCCCATGCTTCGGGCGGAGCCTTCAATGACATTCATGGCGGCGTCGATGTCGTTTGCGTTTAACTCTTCGATTTTGGTCTCAGCGATCTGCTTCAACTGGTCGCGGGAGATAGAGCCGGCGATTGCGGTTCCGGGGGTCTCCGAACCGGCTTCTACGCCGGCGGCTTGTTTGATGAGAGCGGACGCAGGCGGCGATTTGACGACGAACGAGAAAGATCGATCGGCGTAGACATCGATGGCGGCGCGGACGATCATGCCACGTTGGGATGAAGAACGTTCATTGAACTCTTTGATGAAGAGCGGGATGTTAATGCCGTGTTGACCGAGAGCGGGTCCGACGGGCGGAGCGGGCGATGCCTCACCGGCGGCCAATTGGAGATTAACTTTTGCTACTACTTTGCGTGCCAATTCGATCTATTTCCAATCTGATGGTTGGTGACGGGGATCGAGGTTTCAAAACAGACGGCTTTGCTATGCCTTTTCGACGGACAGGAACGGTAGTTCGACCGGAGTGTCTTGGCCGAAGAACGAAACTGTGACGCGCAGGGTGCCGCGTTGCCCCATAACTTCGTCGACGGTGCCGCTGAATTCTGAGAACGGTCCGTCTTTGATCGTGACGATGTCGCCGCGTTCAAAACCGAAGTTGACCTGCGGGCTGTCGCCGGAGGGTCCTTGGATCATGCCTTGCGCTTCATCGTCGGTGAGAGGCGTGGGCTTTGCCCTGCCCTCGTCACCTTCTTCGACGGAGATGAAGTTGGTGACGCCGGGTGTGTTTCGTACGACGTACCAGCTGTCATCGTTCATGAGCATGTGCACCAGCAGATAGCCGGGGTACATGGTTTTCTGTACTTGCTTTGTCTCGCCGTCGGTCATCTGTACGACGGTTTGCTTTGGCACTACGGCATCGAAGATCTGGTCTTCGAAGTCCATCGTGACGATGCGTTGTTTGAGGTTCTGGCAGGTGCGATCTTCGCGTCCGGAGTAGGTATGGACGACGTACCACCGTGCGGCTCTGGGGATCGCGCGTGTTGATGCGGTAGTCAAGGTTAGGTTCCTGCTAGGAGTGAAAAGATGCGGGCGAAGAGCCAGTCAAAGGCTCCTAGGAAAACGCCCATCACGGCCGCTAGGGCGATGACCAGCAATGTCAGTCTGGATGCTTCTTGGCGCGTCGGCCAAGTGACTTTTCGGAGTTCGGAGAAGACGTCTCCGAAGAAACCGAAGATTGAAAAGCGCCTAGATGGCGTGATGCGCAGTTCGGGTCTGGCTCGATTCTGGGCCATTTCGTGTCCTTAGTCGACCGATTTCAGCGCCGTTGTTCTCGGTACTGGTTGTGAGAGCGGCACACGGGGCAGTATTTTCGCAACGTGATTCTGTCGGGCGTGTTGCGGCGGTTTTTCTCCGTATGATACGTGTGGGTTCCGCATTCGCAGGTGAGTTGGACCAGCGTTCTGACTGCGTTTTTTCTCGCCATTTCAACTCCTCCTGTGGTGGCCGGTTTTTGTTGTCGGCCTTTGGGGTCGGCGTGACCCTTGCGTTGGTTACTCGATGAGTAACCGAATTGCCTGCGATCACGGCGACGTTCGTCGCCAGGATCTCAGGCAAAACGTTTTGGGTTTGGTTAGCTTACGTCGGTGAAGACGCCGGAGCCGACGGTTCGTCCACCTTCTCGGATGGCAAACCGGAGGTTCTCTTCGAGCGCGACCGGGTAGATCAGCTCGATCGCCATCTCCGTGTTGTCGCCGGGCATAACCATTTCGATGCCGTCGGGCAACTGGATTTCGCCGGTGACGTCGGTGGTCCGAATGTAGAACTGCGGCTTGTAGCCAGAGAAGAAGGGGGTTCGTCGGCCGCCCTCTTCGGCAGTCAGCACGTAGACCTGGGCCTTGCCTTTGGTAAACGGGGTGATCGTGCCTGGCTTGGCGAGCACGGCTCCGCGCGAGACCTCGTCGCGGTCGATACCTCGGAGCAGGCAACCGACGGCGTCGCCGGTAATTCCTTCGTTGAGGGTCTTCTGGAACATCTCAACCCCGGTGACGACTGTGGACTGGGTTTTTCCGAAGCCGACGATTTCGACGGTTTCGCCAGTTTCGACCTTGCCGCGTTCGATTCGTCCGGTGACTACGGTGCCACGGCCCTTGATGCCGAAGACATCTTCGATGGGCATGATGAACGGCAGGTCGACGGGGCGATCCGGGATCGGGATGTAGTCGTCGACGGCTTCCATCAGCTCGTAGATTTGCTGGACCCAGCGGTTGCCGCCGTCGTCAGAGTTCTCGAGTGCTTCGAGTGCGCTGACTTGAACCACCGGGATATCGTCACCCGGGAAGTCGTAAGACGAGAGCAGTTCGCGGACTTCTAGCTCGACGAGTTCGAGCAGCTCGTCGTCGTCCATCATGTCGCATTTGTTGAGTGCGACGACGAGTGCGGGAACGTTCACCTGGCGTGCGAGCAAGATGTGTTCGCGAGTTTGCGGCATGGGTCCGTCGGCGGCGGAGACCACCAAGATGGCGCCGTCCATCTGAGCGGCACCAGTGATCATGTTTTTGATGTAGTCCGCGTGTCCGGGGCAGTCAACGTGTGCGTAGTGCCGATTGACGGTCTCGTACTCGGTATGCGTTGTAGCGATGGTCACACCGCGTTCCCGCTCTTCAGGAGCGTTGTCGATGTCATCGAAGGCCTTGGCCGTCACGTTCAGTTCTGGGTTATTAGCCAGAACTTGTGTGATCGCAGCGGTCAAGGTTGTCTTGCCGTGGTCGACGTGTCCGATAGTGCCGACGTTAACGTGCGGCTTGGTCCTGTCAAAGACTTGCTTCGCCATTTTCCTCTTCGCCTGCCCTTTCCTAAAGGGTCCTGTTTAGTAACTATTTTCGCCGTAAAACGGCTTTGCAGGATCGTCTCGATCGTGGTTCCAGCATTTGTGGAGCCCACACCGAGACTTGAACTCGGGACCTCATTCTTACCAAGAATGTGCTCTACCACTGAGCTATGTGGGCTCGGCGCTTTCCGGCTCGAATTTGGTCCCTGCTCCTGTCTGGTGCAGGGAGTAGGATTCGAACCTACGAAGCACAAGGCGGCAGATTTACAGTCTGCTGGGTTTGACCGCTCCCCAATCCCTGCACAACCCTTCATCTTAACACAGTGGACATTTCGAATTAATCTCGTTACGACATTCGTAACGTCGTACACGGACGAGATCGAACTCATTGACGGATGGGAATTGGAGCCCCAGGGGGGATTCGAACCCGCCAACCTGCCAATTACAAATCGGCTGCGCTGCCATTGCGCCACTGGGGCTTTGGTAAATGAGGGCCGGAAACGCCCTTATCTTTGATGTTAATTCGGTTTGGGGTGTGTTCAATCACGCAGGGTTCAGCGATTTGGTGATGGATCGTCAGGTGCGGTATGCGCGATGGTCTAGGCCGCAACGTTCGTAGAATTTCCGCAGTTCCCGATAGCTCCGAATTTCGTAAACATAGGCGCTAAATTGTTGGTCATTCAATTCTTCAGCAACACGGGTTTGCGATTTCTGGGCATAAAACGCGTTGTACCAGATCACTGAATCGGGCGACAGCGCGGATCGAATTGACTCGTAGTTGTCGCCACATATCTGGGTTCGTTTGAGAGCGTTTGAGAGTGTGCGTTTGGCGACGCGTATTGTGGTGCTCCAACGCGGGAGGTTCATCCAGATAACGGTGTCAGCTAGAGGTAACACGTGAGGTCTGATCCTTCGGTAGTTGCCGTCAACGATCCAACCATCGTTGGCTTCAGCGATCCGGGTTTTGACGATCTGGAGCATTTCGTCGTGGTCGCGTTCCTTCCAATTGGGCAACCAAAAAATCGCGTCGAGTTCGATCACTGGCAACCCGGTACGTTCGCCCAGCGCGCGGCTGAGGGATGTCTTACCGCCGCGACCGTAGATGCAGATCCGGCGGCCTAGCTTGACTGCATCGGGTACAAGTCGGGACGTAAAAGAGGGTTTTGATTCGTGTTCAGATTTGATTGTCAAACGTCTATTCCAAATCTCCGATGAATTCGGAGGCGGCGATTTTCGCGGCTTCAAACACTCTTCCCAATGGGACATCCTGTTCCGTCGCGATCTTGGCACAATCATCGTATTCGGGCGCGACGCGGGTGACTATGCCACCGATGAGCCTCGTTTTGACGCGGATCGGACCGTAGGGAGTTTGGACTTCGATGGTTTCTCTTTGTGCGACCAGACGATCCAGATGGCGGACGCGCACACCGAGGGTCGTAGTGTGGGTGAAGAATCCGCGTGTGATTTGTTCGAGATCCCGTCGTCGGCAGATAACTGACAGCATGCTACCGGGTCTCGACTTCTTCATTTGGATCGGTGTTACCCAGACGTCCAGTGCACCGAGATCGAAGAGTGTTTGAGTTGCGAAGCCGAGTTCTTCGCCCGTCATATCGTCCAAGTTAGTCTCGATCAAGACGGTATCAGTTTGTAGTTCGGCACCAATCATGTCGGCGGTTTCAACCAGGTCGCGGTCTTGGTTCATCGCTTCCCCTAGCCGCAGACCGACTACGTTGGGTGGTGTGTCGGAATCTCGTGTGCCCGCCCCGTACCCAACTGATTCGATTTGCATGGTGGCAGTTTGGAAGGTCGCCAATGTTGCGGCGATGGCGGCGCCGGTCGGGGTGACACTTTCACCGACTGGAGGATTCATTCCTGCAACGCGAACCGGAATCTTGGATTGTTGGATGATCGCCATGGTCGCAGGAGCAAATGACGCACCTTTTCCGTGGCTACTAGACGACATACCGATTGACGCTGGAAAGGGCGATGCGTGGAGAGTGTCAACGTCAAGCATGCGGAGCCCAACTACTGCACCTGCGATGTCGATCAGGGTGTCTAGGGTTCCAAGTTCGTGGAGGTGTGTGGTACCTGGGGAATCTCCATGTGATGCCGCTTCTGCGCGCTTCAAACACTCGAAGATTGCACGGATTTTCTCGTTGTCTGCATCGGGTAGCTGGCTGCTGCGGATACATTCGTCGAAATCGCGCCATCCCATGCGTTGTTCGGTTCCGTCTTCTGTTGGGAATTTGGCGTGAGTGGCATTGATGGATCCGCGGGAGGTTTTGTTCAACTGGATTTGGAAGCCTTTAGGAACGATTTTCCTTAGTTCGCGGTGAAACGGGTCCGGGGGCAACCCAGCATCGAGCATCGCTGCGATGAGCATGTCGCCGCTGATACCGCCGATGATGTCGAGGTATGCGATGCGTTTCATGAGACGATCTGAAGTGCGATTCCGACGCGACTAAACGGTTTCGCTGTAGCGCAGAGGATTTCCTCGGGCTCGAACGCTTACAGTTACGGCAGATTGACTAAATCCCAAAGTTCGGCGCGGCCGTTTACCGTTTCGATTTTAGCGCGTCGTTGAGATTGCCAGATCGGAGTCCGTTAGGGTCGAGTTCGACTTGTCGGTAACCGGCGGCGAGAATTCCTTCGGTCGCTTTTTCGCGCATGTGATCTTGAGAATAATCCGCCATCATGTCTAGCGGAATTTCAACACGTGCGGTTTCGCCGTAGTGGCGTACGCGGCAATCGGTGAAGCCGAGGTCGCGTAGGTGCTTTTCGGCTTTGGAGATCATCGCCAGAGCCTCGACCGTGACGTGTGTTCCGTAAGGAATTCGAGAAGAAAGGCACGGTTGCGCGGGTTTATCCCAGTTGGGCAGACCTGCTTCAAGTGCCAGCGCCCGGACATCGTCTTTGCCCAGATCAACCTCTAGGAGTGGTGAACGGACAGAGTGGTTGGTCGCAGCCTTCATTCCAGGTCGATAGTCGCCGAGGTCATCGCGATTCGCACCGTTTGCAATCACCTTGAAACCGGATGAGATTGCTAAGCGTCTCAACTGTTCGTATAACTCAGTCTTGCAGAAGAAGCATCGGGCGCCGTCGTTTCTTAGGTAACGTTGATCCTTCATCTCGTTCGTTGAGATGGTGCGGTAGTTCCAACCGCGTTCTTCGGCCAGCAGTTGTGCGCCCTCGAGTTCGTATTCGGCGAGGCTAGGAGATATCGCAGTGATGATTAGCGATTTCGTCGGACCGAGCGTTTCGTGGACGAAGTGACTGACCACCGCCGAATCGACTCCGCCTGAATATGCGACGATTGCCGAATCGAATGATGCGATGATTTGTCGCAGACGGTGAGATTTATGGTCGATGTTGTCCATAGCCGTGATTTGAGTGGCATCCGGGCTAAGAAAAAAGGGGGATTCGTGGTTCACGAATCCCCCTTTTTCTCGAGGTTTCCCCCTCAGATCATCCAGTCGAAAGAGCGACAGGTTCATCATCGACTTCGGCGGCCGATGCCGACTCTTCTAGAATGCGACGATGCTCAACATCTGGCGTGATGACGATCGACTTTTCGTCGTCGTCATCTTCGGCTACGTCGATCTGTACGATGTCTCCTTCGAAAATCTCTTTCGTGAGGTACATCTCAGAGATGACGTCTTCGACCTCATCTTGGATCTTGCGACGCAACGGTCGAGCACCCATCTTGGGGTCGAAACCGACTTCTGCAAGGTATTCCTTGGCGGCGTCGGTGATTCGTAACTCCATCTCGTGTTCTGTAGCGCGATCTTGTACCTCGCTCATCATCAAGTCAACGATGTCGAGGACATCTTGCCTCGTGAGAGCGCGGAAGACCACTACGCCGTCGATACGGTTCAAGAACTCAGGCCTGAACCCGTTGCGTGGGTTCTTGAGCTCTTCCATGACCCGATCTTTCATGCGTAGGTAGTCGTCTTCGGACGTACCGTCGGCGCCTTCACCGGTGCCAAATCCGAGTCTCTTGCCGGTCGATATGAGGTTCGAGCCCAAGTTCGACGTCATCACGATAATCGTGTTCTTGAAATCGATCCTCCGGCCCTGCCCGTCGGTCAAGTGACCGTCTTCAAAGACCTGCAAAAGCATGTTGAAGACATCCGGGTGGGCTTTTTCAATCTCGTCCAAGAGGATGACGCTGTAGGGATGTTTGCGAACTTCCTCTGTTAGCTGACCACCATCGCCGTATCCCACGTATCCTGGCGGCGATCCGATCAAGCGAGAAACGGTGTGTTTCTCCATGTACTCAGACATGTCGAGTCGGATCATAAGGCGCTCATCGCCAAAGAGATATTCGGCGAGTTGCTTCACAAGGTGGGTTTTTCCTACACCAGTCGGACCGAGGAACAGGAATGCTCCGATCGGTCGCTTGGGGTCTTTGAACCCTGCTCGGGCTCGGCGAACCGCCTTGGACACGATCTCGATGGGTTCGCGTTGGCCGAGCACACGCTTGTCCAGCTCAGATTCCATGTTTCGCAGACGCTCGACTTCGACAACGTCGAGCCGCGTCACAGGGATGCTGGTCCACATCGAAACGACTTCAGTCACGTCGTCAGCGGACACCTCGGTCTTTATGTTGCCTTTGTTAGCTTCGGCGAACTTCTTCTCGACCCGCGCGATTATCGCCTTTTGGCTAGTCTCCCGTTCGAAAAGCTCCGAAGCGGAGTCGTAGTCCTGACGTGTTACCGCTTCATTTTTTTGGCGAAGGATGTCGTTGAGTTCTCGTATGGCATCGCGGACTTCAGGCGGCGGCATCGTGTTTTTGACGCGCACGCGTGAAACCGCTTCGTCGACGAGGTCGATCGCCTTGTCTGGCAGGTGACGGTCCACGATGTATCGATCGGCTAGTTGAGCAGCGATCTCAATCGCCTCGTCTGCGATGGAGAGTTGGTGGTGATCCTCGTACTGCTTCTTGACGCCTTGGAGGATCTTCACCGTCTCTTCAACATCCGGGGGTTCAACTTTCACGGGCCGGAAGCGGCGCTCCAGTGCGGCATCGCGTTCGATGTGTTTGCGGTAATCGTCGTGCGTCGTGGCGCCGACGACTTGCAGTTCGCCACGCACCAAGGCTGGTTTCAGGATGTTTGCGGCATCCACTGCGCCTTCGGCGGCACCAGCGCCGACAAGCGTGTGGATCTCTTCGATGAAGAGTATGCACTCGCGGTTGGTCTTCAACTCGGTGATGATCTTTGTCATCCGCTCTTCGAATTCGCCGCGGTATTTGGTGCCGGCGATTAGCGATCCCATATCGAGCGCCACAACGCGGCGTCCTTTGAGCATGTCGGGCACTGCACCGTCGACGATTGTCGTTGCCAACTTTTCGACGATTGCGGTTTTACCGACGCCCGGATCGCCGACCAATACCGGATTGTTCTTGGTCCGGCGGCTGAGGATCTGGATAACTCGTTCGAGTTCGGTATCGCGCCCGATCACGGGGTCGAGTTTGCCGTCGGATGCGAGTTCAGTTAGATCGACGCCCATGCTGTCGAGCATCGGGGTGCGTTTCTTTTTGTCGTCTGCAGAGCCTTTGCGGCGCCCGCGTTTCGATCCAGTTTCGAGTTTCTGCGTCTCGTCGCGAACGCGTTCGAGCGTCACCTCATTCGTATTGAGTAGCTCTGCGGCGGCACCTTCTCCGTCTCGAAGAAGCCCGATGAGCAAGTGTTCGGTTCCGACTCTGCTGAGTTCGCTAAGGCGGGCTTCATCGACGGCGAGCCGGATCGCTTTCTTGGCTCGCGGTCCGAGACTGGGCGGCCGATCGGCCGGTGTTGCTTCTCGATTGATGGAAAATTCCAAAGCCGTGCGCATCTCGCGCACGTCGATCTTTAGGTTGGTGAAAACCTGTGCAACGATACCCTCTTTCTCACTGAGAAGTGCCAGCAAGAGGTGTTCAGCGGTGATGTACCGCTGGTTGAATCGCTTCGCCTCCTCCTGCGCAGTCTCGAATACGCGCCTCGCGGGAGCCGAGAACATGTTGAAGCCACGTTCACTGCTGTCGGGCATTGCTGTACGCTCCCTTCAGTCAGGTCGCCACGGACGTTCAAAACGACCGCGGATATCAATCGTCGAAAAGGTCTTCGAAACCGCCGTCTGCGAAATCGGCGCCGCGTTCGTCCGCTCCCTCGTGCCCATCTGCAGGGCCTTGCGATTCCTCGACCTGTTTAAGGCTAAGACCGAGTCGCCGACGTTCTGGTTCAATTCGTATCACACGGAAGTTGCGAACGTCGCCTTCTTTCACAACTTCTGACGGACTCTTTATGTGCCTGTGCGTAAGTTCGGAGATGTGAACCAAGCCTTCGATGCCCTCACCGACCCTTGCAAATGCACCGAAATGCGCCAGCTTGGTGACTTTGCCTTCAACAACTTGGCCAACGCTCAATTGGTTTTCGATGTTTTCCCAAGGTTCGGGCAAGAGCCGTTTCATGCTCAACGCTATTTTCAGCGACTCGCGGTCGACCTTCAGCACCAAAACATCGAGGTCTTCGCCGAGTTTCACGACATCGTCGGGCCGGTTTACAGACGACCACGACATTTCCGAGATGTGTACGAGGCCGTCGGCACCGCCGAGGTCGATGAAAGCGCCAAAGCTTGATATCCCAGCGACGCGTCCGCGCCGAATATCGCCTTCCTCGAGTTCTTGGACCAATTTCATCTTTTGCATGTGGTTGATCGCCTCGAGTGCAGCTCGCTCTGAGAATATGGCACGGTTACGGCGTCGGTTGAGTTCAAGGATTTTGCAATCGACTTCCATGCCGATGAATCCGGGTTTCGGCGGCGCGCCGTCACCCACGTAAAGATCACGTGCGGGCCCAACAAGTTGGGACAATGGCACGAATCCTTGGACACCTTTGACTTGAATCACTGCGCCGCCACGGTTCGAACCGATGATGCGTCCGCGGACGGTCTCTTCGGCTTCGCGCGCCTTCTCCAAATCGCGCCAGCCGTGCTCGCCGCGCGCGCGGTCGATCGAAAGCAACGGATAACCTTCGGGGCCTTCCGGCCGAGAGACGTAGAGGATGACCTCGTCACCGATCTTCGGCAACGCATCCTCGCCCTCTTCTTCCGTTAGAAGTCTGGTTTCCCTTATCGGCACCCATCCCTCGGATTTCTGTTGGATGTCAACCAAAAGACCGTCGCGTGCGGAATCTAGAACTATTCCGTCGATGATGTCTCCGCGTCTCAGCCCTTCTTTGGGCAGGTACTTGAAAACGAGGTCGATCTCTTCAGGAGTTGCGACTGCCCCGTCACCGTTAGCAGATTCGATCTGCGCTACGACGCCATTGTCGACGTCTTCAGATTCGCTCGGCGGTGTTGCGACGATTCCTTGAGTCGCCGTTTGATCCGTGTCTGTGGTTGTCAATTAGAAATCCTTAAGGGTGTGACTGTCCAACCCGGTTAGGTTGTACGCCCTAATTATAAGCGCCTGATTTTTCTGGATGTTTCGGACATGTAAAGCGTACACGCTTCGAGACGAAGCAACAACCGCAGGAATTTGTTTGTGGATTCTAACGATTTCGGCGTTTTCACCGCTACAGATTCTTCTGGCCTCCAAAGATAGATTTACGGAATATCAGCCTGCTCGGTTGCGATATTCTTGATTCTTGAACGAAGGCGACGGAATCTTCGGATGCGGCCGCGACAACCGAGCCGCTGCGACGGAGACTGGAGAATAACAAGCATGGATCTAGGAATCAAGGGCAAGCGCGCGCTTGTGACAGGCGGTAGCAGAGGTCTGGGGCGGCAGTCGGCGTTGGCATTGGCCAACGAGGGTGTGGATGTTGCGATCTGTGCGCGAGGCAAGGAGAGGGTGGATATCACCGTGGGCGAGATCGCGGCAACGGGAGTCGATGCCGTTGGATACGCGCTCGATATGGGTGATCCCGATGCACCTGCCCAAGCTGTGGAGCAGATGACTTCCGACCTCGGCGAACCGGACATCGTTGTCAACAACGTGGGTGGTTCGATGGGTACGAGCGACGTTGTGAACTCTTCGCTGGAAGATTTCGGCGTGGTGATAGACCTGAATCTGTGGTCAGCGATCCGATTGATCAAACTGACGCTTCCCGGGATGCAGGATCGCGGATGGGGACGCATTATCAACATTTCAAGCATCTACGGACGGGAAGCAGGTGGTACGGCGCCGTACATGGTTGCGAAAGCGGCGATGATTGCGCTGTCGAAACATGCGGCGTTGTCGAGCGCGCCTACGGGCGTGACGGTTAACTCGGTCGCCCCGGGATCGATTCTGTTCCCGGGCGGAACTTGGGAACGGTTCCAAGAAATCAACACCCAAGAATTCGTCGATGAGTTCGTAGCACGAAACTTGCCGATGGGCAAGTTCGGCTGGCCCGAGCCGGTGGGTGCGACGGTGGCTTTCTTGGCATCGAAACACGCGGACCTCATCACGGGTGCGTGTATCAACGTCGACGGTGGGCAATCCCACAACCTGTTCTGAAGATTTACCCCTGAACCTTTCAACGCGAGAGTCTCAACATGAATGACGAACTCGTAATTGCCGGCAAGTCCTTCACATCCCGTCTGATGACTGGTACGGGGAAACATCGCTCCGCTCAGGAGTTGCTGGACTCCGTCGAGGCATCGGGAACCGAGATCATCACAGTGGCAATCGGGCGGTTGAATCTTGATGATCCGAATGAAGAGACCTTGCTCGATGTGCTGGATTGGGGCAAGTACCAGATCCTGCCAAACACCGCGGGCGCTCGCACGGCGGAACAGGCGGTCGGCATCGCCCGTTTGGCGCGTGAGGTCACGGGTTCGGACTGGGTGAAGCTGGAAGTGATCCCGGAACCTGCGCATCTGCTACCTGATCCGGTCGGCTCGTACGAAGCGGCGAAGATGTTGATCGATGAAGGCTTCACAGTGTTGCCCTACATACACGCCGACCCGGTTTTGGCAATGAAGCTCGAAGACTTGGGTTGCGCTACGGTCATGCCGTTGGGTTCCCCGATCGGTTCGGGGCAGGGTGTTCATACCGCAGAAGAAATTGCGATCATCATCGAGCAATCGAGCGTGCCCGTAGTGGTAGATGCTGGACTCGGTGTGCCGTCGGACGCGTCGAAAGTTATCGAGATGGGTGCAGATGCGGTTTTGGTTAACACTGCAATTGCCCAAGCTGAGAATCCGGCGTTGATGGGCGAGGCGTTCAAACTTGGCGTCGAAGCAGGTCGGAAGGCGTATATCGCTGGTCGGATACCAGTCGCCGAAGCTTCGCCGAGCAGCCCACAGGAGTCGCTGGCCGTCACCGCGTAAGGTCGTCTCAGCGAAGCGCATGTCAGACAACGCGCCCGCTCGCCTCCCAATTCCGACCCTTTGCCTCGTCACAGACCTCGGCTTATTCGGTCACGATGTATCGAGTTTGACGGATGCGGTTTCGAGCGCGGTTGATGGCGGCGTCAACATGGTTCAGATCCGTGATCCGAAGTTGAGTGAAGCGGATTTTGGCTTTTTGGTGCGTAAGATAGCTGTTGCAGTCGGCAATCGAGCGATAGTCATCGTTAATCCGTCACGAAGGCGAATCCCGCAGATCGAAGACATCGACGGCGTTCAACTGGCTGAAAACGCGACCATGACGGTGTCGGGCGTTCGAGACATTTTCGGCGATACATCGCTTGTCGGGCGATCGGTACACAGCATCGAAGGCGCAGTAGCCGCGCGGTCTGCGGATGCAGATTATTTGATTCTTGGCACAATCTTCCCGTCGGGATCCCATCCCGGAGGGCGATGGCACGGCACAGACATCATCCGGGTGGTCTCCACCGGAACGGGGCTGCCAGTGATCGGTATCGGCGGCATTGATGTCGAAAACGCCGCGGTGGTGATGAAGGCTGGGGCGACTGGGGTTGCCGTTGTGCGTTCGGTACTGGGTGCGGCGGATCCGCGTATTGCAGCACGCGAATTGCGCGAGGTTTTAGACGACTCCGTCGGCGCTGCTCAGTGCTGATTCAACCCTGTCGGTCATGTCGATGGGCGCGACGATCGCACCATCGGCGATTGCATTCAGGTCGACTTCGCGATTCGCCACGGCCTTCAGTGTTTCCACTACCAAGGGGCGCTCGCGTTTGATTCCGGCTTCGCGAATCGCGGTGAAAAGCGGCAGGTTTTCGTCGCCGGCGCGTCGCAGCGAAGGAATGTGCTGATTCTTGGCTTCTTCCCATTTCGGCGTGAAGCTGGTCCCTCGAATCGGGAAGCGGCAATATGTCGCCACAGGCCCGCGGTCGAGTTCTGGTGTTGCGATGTGCACCATGGAGCCGTGCTGATCTTCGTCGCTCTCGATTACGTCCCATATTGCGTCTTGCCATTTGCCGATCGTACCGCCGGGAAGTGCCGGGTGTTGGTTCAGGCATAGCAGTTGTCGGCTAACTCCGGGAGTGAAAAGCATGAAGCCTGCCATCACGGAGACGTCGGGTTCGAAGTCGACGATCTTGGCGAGGATTGCGCGGTCGAAAGCATCTCGAAGTTGGTCCCATGGGACGTTGGCGTTGGCGCGTCTGAATTTCAGTGAGGAAAGGGTTACCAACGGGATGTCGTTCGACTCGACGAGGTCCATGAAGTCGTCGGTGGGGTCGGTCTGCCCGCGTTCGCGGCTTACGAATACGAATTCGAATTTGGCCGCGAGTGCTCCAGATTTGATCGCATCAAGCACCGCGGTGAACATGCCGCGAGATCCAGGTCCGTTGGCGGTCGTGAACCAGCCGATGCGGATTAGGTTGCGGTCAAGTTGCGTCGGATGATCGGCCGATGTCATTCTTCCGATACGAGGTTGAGCTGTTCTGCCAAGCCCTGTTGCAATCGTTTGATCTTCAACTCGGCACCGTTGAGCATCTCGGTGCAACTCTTGGCCAACTTCATTCCCTCTTCAAACAGCTCGGTCGATTGGTCAAGCGACATCTGACCGCTCTCGAGCCGGCGAACCACCGATTCCAGTCTGGTGAAAGCGTCTTCGAAGGACACTGGCTCTTCGGCATCGGTTGTCTCTGCGTCGGTCATAATGGTGCCCTTTGACTAGGATGCGGCGTTAACAGAACGCGTTTCGGTCTCGACTTTGCCATCGGCAAAGGTGAGTTCCAAGATTTCTTTTGGTTTTACGTTTGCGGCACGTGTCACCAATCGTCCATCTTCGCGTCGAGCGATGACGTAGCCGCGTTCGAGGATGTTGTAGGGCCCGAGAGCGCGCAGTTCGGCCTCGACTCGTTTCATCGCCTCACGTTTCATCGTTACGTATCGCGACCATGCGTCGCGCGCCCTTTCACTCAATACGTCCAAACGCTCGCGGTAGCGATCTGTGTCTGGAGTGCTGTCGGCGAGGCGATCCTGGGTTAGGTCGAGCCGTTGTCGAGCGAGCGTGACACGTCCAGACAAGCCGCGCATCAACCTTTGAACGAAGTCTGCGGTCTCATATTTCAGTCCTGCGATATCCGGTGATACCAACTCTGCGGCGGCGGAAGGAGTGGGAGCGCGCATGTCTGCAACGTTATCCGCGATGGTGAAGTCGGTTTCGTGGCCGACCGCGCTGATAACGGGGATGCGGCTGGCGAAGATGGTGCGTGCGACCATTTCGTCGTTGTAGGGCATGAGGTCTTCGGCGGAGCCACCGCCTCTACCGACGATCACGGCGTCTACATGCTCCGTTTCGGCATAGGTATGTAGGTCTGCGAGGGCCTCAATGATGCTGACAGGTGCCAATTCACCTTGGACGGCGGATGGAACGAGCAACAGTTCTAGCAGCGGATACCTTCGGCGGACGATGTTGACGATGTCGTGCCAGACTGCGCCTTGTTCAGATGTGACTACGGCGATGCGTTTGGGAAATTGAGGTATGGGTCTCTTACGGGTTGGATCGAATAATCCTTCGGCTCGGAGTTTGCGACGCAGTTCTTCAAGCTGAGCTTGTTGGTCGCCGACGCCTGCGGGTTCCGCTGAAGTGACGACAATCTGGAGATCGCCCCTAGGCGCATAAATGCCCGCGCTACCTTCGCAAACGACGAGCGCGCCGTCTTCCAAGAATTGGTGACCGCGCCCATAGCGGAACATCACACATCGAAGCGATGCTTCGCGATCTCGCAGTGAAAAATAGCTGTGCCCGGACGGAGGTTGGGAATGTCCCGAAACTTCGCCGATAATCGTTACGTTCGCGAGCTTGGGGTCGCTCTTCAGCAACCCTTGGATGAGCTGCGAAACTTCGGATACCGAGCTAGGTCCCGGTTTGTCGGGCGGTGCGGTCGTTGGAGTCGCGGCATCGTACATCGTTGTGCCCCATTATCTGCGACGCACGCGACCTCGGTTGAATCTCAATCGGCGCGACCGATGTATTCCTTGGTGGTGGTGTTCACGCTGATACGGTCGCCTTCGTTGACGAAAAGGGGGACTTGGAGGGTCAGTCCGGTGTCAGTTGTCGCCGGTTTCGTCGCCCCGCTTTGCGTGTCGCCCTTCAATCCGATTTCCGTGTGGGCGATTGCGAGGTTCACGGCGGATGGTAGTTCGACGAGGATGGGTTTTTCCTCGTGCATCAACAGGATCAACTCGCCGCCTTCGGGCAGGAAGTACACGGCGTCACCTAGGAGGTTGTCGCCGAGGAGGTGCTGCTCGTAGGTCTCCATGTCCATGAAGACGTAGAAATCCCCTTCGCGGTAAAGGTACTGCGCGTTGCGTCGTTCGGTCTGAGCGACGGTCAACTTGTGGTTGCCTGCCAGCTTTCGCTCGAACACATTACCGGTGCTCAACTGCCTGACTTTCAAGGTGAGCGTGGGCGGAGCCTTTGGCGCTTGCCGATGTTGCCACTCCATGATTTGATAGATTTCGCCATCTAGGAGGATGGTCATGTTGCGGCGTATCTCGGATGAGGAAATGGTCATGTTAAAGCACCCTTTTTGAGTAGGTTGATCTGCGGTTGCGGCACGTAAGACTAGAAACGCACTTTTTCGGCGTGGCTGAGCACTCGAGCGCGGCCGTTTTCCAAAACGACCACATCCTCGATTCTGACACCACCCCAGCCGGGCAAGTAGATGCCGGGTTCTATGGTGAACGGCATACCGTCTTCGAGGGGCGTAGCACCTCGTGGGCCGACGTTTGGTTCTTCGTGCACCTCCAAGCCGAGGCCGTGACCTAGGCTGTGGCCGAAATAGTCAGCGTAACCAGCGTCGTCAATGATCTTGCGAGCGATGGCGTCGGCTTCTCCGCCGGTGATGCCGGATGTGACTTTTTCGATGGCGGTTTCTTGGGCTTCAAGAACGATGTTGTAGATGCGCGCTACTTTTTCGTCGGCCTCGCCGAGCACAAAGGTGCGAGTCAAGTCTGAACAGTAACCTTCGTAGGTCGCGCCACAGTCGAACACGATAGTTTCGCCTTCTTTGAGGGGAGTATCGCCGGTCTGATGGTGCGGTCGAGCGGCGTTTGGCCCGGTTGCGACGATCGTATCGAATGACAAACATTCGGCACCGCGTTCCCGGATCGCCTTCTCGAATTCCCAAGCGGCTTCCTTCTCAGTCATGCCAGGGGTCATCAGGGCAGCGGTTGCTTCAAAGGCCGCGTCGCCGATGTCGATGGCTTTTTGGAGAAGGGCGACTTCGTTTTCGTCCTTCAGAGCACGCAACTTTGGCGTGAAGCCGGATTTAGGTTCCAAAGCGACTTCCGCACCGCTCTCTTCCAGCGCGTCCTCAATCATCTTGAGCGCCGATACAGTGAGATTGTCAGCTTCGAAACCGAGTTTTCTGATTCCCAGGTCGCTCAATATGCTGGGAAACCATTCGGTCAATCTGCCTTGCATTTTGGATTGCTCAAACCCAGTGGCTTGATCGGCCGCTTGTTCGGTGTAGCGCGAATCTGTGGCCAATACGGCGCCGGATTGGGTTATGACCAGATAGCCAGCGGAGCCGATAAATCCGGAGAGGTATCGACGGTTGTGAGGATCCGAAACCAGCATCCCATCAATGTCGCTTTCGCCGATTGCCGATCTCAGACCGGCGATGCGATTGGGATGCCGGAAATCGTTATCACTCATCAGGGTTGTTCCTCAATGCGCCTTGCTAGGCTCTCCAACGCGTATGTGTATCCTCTCCAACCGAGACCCGCGATTTGCCCCAAAGCGAAGGGAGCGATCACCGAGTGTCGGCGGAATTCTTCTCGTCCGTGGATGTTCGATATGTGGACCTCGACCACCGGCAACTTGGTGTCCAAGAGGGCGTCGAGGATCGAATAGCCGACTTGGGTGAGAGCCCCGGCGTTGATGATTATCCCAGAGGCGTTAGCGGATTCAGCTTGGATCCAATCGACGATCGCGCCCTCATGGTTGGACTGGAAGAATGCCACGTCCACACCCAAGTCGCGCGCAGAATCTGCTACTCGGTCTTCGATTTCACCAAGCGTGATCGAACCGTAAAGGTCAGCGTCGCGTTTGCCCAAATTGTTCAGATTCGGACCGTTGATTACCAAGAATCTATCCATCGGATTGGAGTGGTTCCCGCATTAATCCGCCTAAGTGACGAATTTGCGTGTTTCCAACCTTTAAGGCTATAACGGTTCAGGAGTCGCCGGAATTGGATCGTGTTCGGCGCAATGCGTTTCCGGGATGCGCTCCGAGGTAGACCTTGCGTGCTTGCTCTGCAGACACATGAGTGTAGATCTGTGTGGTTGCCGGGGATTCGTGGCCCAACAAATCCTGCACCACGCGCAAGTCCGCACCGCCGTCGAGCAGATGGGTGGCGAAACTGTGGCGCAGGTTATGGGTATGGAACTCGGCGTCAAGACCTGCGCTCAATGCATGTTTTTTGACGATCATTTGGATACCGCGCTCGGTTAATCTGCCGCCTTGTTTGTTTAGGAACAGAGCGTCGCCAGATCGGCGAGTCACGAGTTTGGGTCGAGAATCCGTAAGGTATTTGCGGAGCCATTGAGCCGCGGACGAACCTAGCAATACGATGCGTTGCTTGGACCCTTTGCCGAATACCGTGCACTCCCGGGTCTCTAAATCCAGATCTGAGACGTCGACGGAGGTTGCCTCCGAGACGCGGATTCCCGATGCGTACAGGGATTCCAGCATTGCTCGGTCGCGCAGGCCCAGCGTCGTCGATGTGTTGGGCGTGAGCAGGAGCCGTTCGATTTCTGCCTGCGAAACAACGTACGGCAATCGTCGGGGTTGACGGGGTGCCGAAACCATATCGGTGTCGTTGGTCGCGGTCCTGCCGGTCTCTTGCATCCATCCGAAAAACATCCGGAGCGCAGTCAATTGCCTGCCGATGGAGGCTTTTTCGTAACCGTGATTGGCCAACCAAGCCAGGTAACTGCGAAGTTCGCGGCGGTCCGGTGATGATAGGCGGGCGATGCGTTCCGTCTCTGACAGGAACTTCATAAACGCGGCAAGATCGTTCATGTAGTTGCGCACGGTCGGCGGCGCGAGTTGACGGATGGCAGTCAGGTAACGCTCGTACTCGTAGAGAGGCGCTTCCCACTCAGTGCCCGACACAACGTGCCACAAACCAGGGACGTTGACACGAGCGGTGTTTTGGCCGCCCGAAGTCATGAGAGGACTCCGGGTCTTAGCGACGGGCTCGGGGCAGGTGAGAATGCGAGTTGGTTAACTCGTCGTGCGGGCGCGTCTCGAAGTTGAGCGCGACCTTGATCGGGTTGAGCGCCGTTTAGCCGCTTCCGGGTGTTCTTTGAAACAGCGTTGCATGCGCTGTTTGCGCTTCTCATCCCATTCAGCGACTTCGTCCTCGTCAGTCGGTTTGAGGTCAAGCGCGACCCGGCATTTGGGGAATTCTGTACACGCCAGGAATTCGCCGCGTCTGCCATTTCGAATGACGAGTTCGATGCCGCCGTCACAGATGACGCCCGAACCAACTTCGACTCGCTGTTCGAGTTCGGCAGGTCCATCAGGGTGGGTGACGTGACACTGCGCCATTCGGCGAGTGAACTCGCCTTGCCACTCTTCGATCTTTTCGCCATCAGAATCTTCGCTGGGTCGCAGATCCATCGCGAATCTGCAAGCCGGGTATTCAGGGCACGCCAAGAAATCTCCACGCCTGCCATTTCGAATAACGAGTTCGGTGCCACCCTCGCATTTGATGCCGCTAGCGACGTCGAATTCGGCGCGGCGCACGCGTTGAGCGTTTTTGAACGCGTGATCCAACGCTTCGTCGAATGGGGCATAAAACTCTTTGAGCATGGCGACGCGCTCTAAATCGCCATTGGCGATGTCATCGAGCTGCGTTTCCATACCCGCGGTAAATCCGACGTCCACGATGTTGGAGAAATACTCCTTGAGCATCGCGCACACGGCTACCCCGCTCTTGGTCGGGTGAAACCGGTTCCTTTCTCGGGTTACGTAGTTTCTCTCAACAATTCTGCCGACTATGGTGGCGTAGGTGCTAGGTCTTCCGATGCCAAGTTCCTCTAAAGTTCTGATCAGATTGGCTTCGGTGTAGCGCGGCGGCGGTTGAGTGAACTTCTGATCGCTATTGACGTTCAAAAGGTCGAGCGATTCACCGTCAACTAGCGAAGGCAAACGGCGGGCGTCGTCGGAATCTGAGTCTTCGTCCTTTGCTTCCGTGTAGAGTGATCGGAAGCCATCGAAAATCACCGTCGATCCGGTCGCGCGCATCTTGTGCGTTCTGTCGTTCGTCGTTCTCGCGTCGATGTCGGCGCGCGTGCGTTCGTCGATGCCATCCGCCATCTGACTCGCGACCATTCGTTGCCAAATCAGCTCGTAGAGTTTTCGCTGGTCATCGCTGAGGTAGCGACTCACGCGGGAAGGCGTGTTGGCTATAGCGGTAGGTCTGATGGCTTCGTGAGCTTCCTGTGCGTTGCGGGTTCTGGTGCGATAGATACGGTGCCCGACGGAGTATTTCTCGCCAAATTCTCGAAGGATGAACGACTGGGCTTGTTCAAGCGCCGAGGTGGCCAAATTGGTCGAATCGGTCCTCATGTAGGTGATCAATCCGACTGGTTCCCCGTCGCCGAGAACCACGCCCTCGTAGAGACTCTGCGCCGCGCTCATGGTTCGTTGAGCACTGAAACGTAGGCTCCGGGCTGCCTGCTGTTGCAATGTGCTGGTGATGAATGGAGGGCGCGGCCTCACTTTTACTTGGCGTTTGTTGATGGAGGCAATTGAGAAAGTCGACGATTTCAGCTCATCGGCGATCGTTGATGCCGCAGCCTCGTTGCCGAGGATTTCGTTTTCGGGTTTGTTGGGGTCTCGCTTTTCACCGTGGACCCGATAAAGCCGGGCGTTGAACGGCAACGCGTCGTTTTGCTTCTTTAGATCAACCGAGATCAGCCAGTACTCTTTGGGCACGAACGAGTTGATCTCGTCCTCGCGATCGACCACCAATCTGAGGGCGACCGATTGAACACGTCCGGCCGACTGCGCGCCGGCGACTTTGTTTCGAATGAACGGGCTGAGTTTGAATCCGACGAGCCGGTCCAATATACGCCGAGCCTGTTGCGCCTCGACTAGTTGGTAGTCGATCGGTCGTGGATCGTTGAATGCCGCGTCAACGGCATCTTTGGTTATCTCGTGAAAAACGACTCGCCGCGCCCCATCTTCGGGAATGCCGAGCAGCTGACTCAGGTGCCATGAAATTGCTTCGCCCTCCCGATCGGGGTCGGTGGCGAGGTAAACGTCAGATGCGCGTTTCGCAGCGGCTTTCAGCTCGTTGACAACCTTGCGGCGGTCAGCAACGACGCTGTACTTGGGCTCGAAGTCGTTTTCGATATCGACCCCCATCCGCGATTTCTGCAAGTCGCGGACGTGACCAACTGATGCCTTGACCGCGAATCCGTTGCCAAGGTAACGTTCGATGGTCCGCGCCTTGGCGGCCGATTCCACGATCACCAAGTTTTCGGACGGAGCTTTTTGTCGACTTGCCAATTCAATTCCTGTTCTACACATTCCCGTATAGCGGGAACTAGCAATTATGCAGGTTTGCCTTCGTCAAGCAATCGAGGCGCGCTCAACACGGCGCGTCGGTTCGACAAATCGTACAACGCGCCTTCGATGCACTGCACCACGCCTCTCACTTCCATCATAGTAAGCGTTGACATCACATCGGTGACGGAAGTCGAGAGCGAACGTGCCACTTCGTCGACGTGCATCGGACCGTCGGAATCGGAAAGGACTTTCGCGACAGCGTGTTCTTGATCGTTAAGCGTAACGATTTCTTCGTTCCGACGATTGGTGTTACGAGCGACTCGAGGTTCGCTAGACCCGCGGCGCGCGGTGACTGTGGCTTTGATGTTGGATGCGTTTTTGCGGTACTGGACTTTAGGGTCTCGCTCAAGATGGCCGAAAAACGCGCTGAGTTCCTGCAGCACGTCATCTGCGCACGTCGTGAGTTTGGCACCTTGTTGAATCAACCAGTTGGTGCCTTCGCTCTGATCGGATGTCGCGTTGCCGGGCACGGCGAAAACCTCTCGGTTCTGCTCCAACGCCCATTTCACTGTCCACGTGGCTCCGCTTTTCTTCGCCGCCTCAACGACGATCACGCCTCGGCTCAACCCGCTGATGATGCGGTTTCGCCTAGGAAAGTGTTCACGCTTGGATCTGACACCCAGTTGGTACTCGCTTACCAAGCATCCGTCTTCAACTATCTGGCGCGCCAATCCTCGATTCCGTTGTGGATATACGGAATCGAGTCCGCCGGCGAGTACTGCGATCGATCTGCCGCCGGCCCTGAGCGCGGCACGGTGAGCCGCTGTGTCGATGCCGATCGCGAGACCGCTGACAATCGTGATGCCGTAACTGGCCAGTTCGCTGGAGAGCAAAGACGCCATGTGCTCGCCATATTCGGTCGCGTTTCGAGTGCCAACTATCGCAACGCTGTTGTTGTCCACGGGTTCCAAATCCCCACAGACGTAGATGACCGCCGGTGCGTCCGGAGACTGCGCGAGGTGTTCAGGATAGTCGTCAGACCGGAGATGGATAGGCCGGATGCCCCGGTTTAGCAGCCGTTCCATCTCCTCGTCTGGATCGATACGGCTCCTTCTTGCGTCGATACCCTCGGCGACTGCGGGACTGATACCTGCGTCGCGCAACTCGCCGCGTTTCGCTCCCCAAGCATTCTCCAAATTGCCGAAGTAGGATTCCATCCGATGGAACCGCTTGGGTCCCATGCCGTTGACCCCGTGAAAAGCAACCCAGTACTTCAAATCATTCATAGCTTCCATTCATGTTTGGTGAAGGCTGACACGATCTGACCATCTCGGTCAAAGCGTCGTAGACCCACCTATTATCAGAATTTCATACGCCGTGACACAGCGTACTACACCTCACAGCCTGTGTCTAAACTGAAATGGCGAGATCGCGGGAAATCGAATTTCGCGTGTGGCGGAGAGGACAGGATTCGAACCTGCGGTGGGTGTAAGCCCACACACGCTTTCCAGGCGTGCCCGTTAAGCCGCTCCGGCACCTCTCCGGGTTTTCGATCGGATCTGTAAAGAGTTTGAGGGGAGATTTCGCCGCTCGTTGTGGCGGAGAGGGCGGGATTCGAACCCGCGATCCCGGTTGCCCGAGATACCGGTTTTCGAAACCGGCGCTTTCAACCACTCAGCCACCTCTCCACGGCGACAGATCGGATTTGGGAACAATTGTAAAAAGCCCCTTGGCAACGACCTATTTTCCCACACCTCACAGTGCAGTATCGTCAGCGCTACGACGTTTCACTTCCGTGTTCGGGATGGGAACGGGTGGTTCCATCGCGCTCTAATCACCAAAGGGCTTTGTGAAATTAGCGATTCGACGTTTTGCGTGTTTTTTGGTAGCGGGGGCAGGATTCGAACCTGCGACCTTCGGGTTATGAGCCCGACGAGCTACCACTGCTCCACCCCGCACCGAGGCTTTTTTGCAAGATACGTCGACCGTATTTGCGATTGAATTTCGATTCCGCATTCTCTCCGAAATCGGAGCGAGCCGATTCAGGAAGATATTTGATGGTCAAGCCCTCGACCGATTAGTACCGTTCAGCTGAGCGCATTGCTGCGCTTACACCTACGGCCTATCTACCCGGTAGTCTCCCGGTGGTCTTACTCCAAAAGGATGGGACATCTCATCTCAGGGTGGGCTTCGTGCTTAGATGCTTTCAGCGCTTATCCCTTCCGAACGTGGCTACCCGGCGGTGCGGCTGGCGCCACAACCGGCACACCAGAGGTTCGTCCAACCCGGTCCTCTCGTACTAGGGTCAGCTCCCTTCAAATGTCCTGCGCGCACGGCGGATAGAGACCGAGCTGTCTCACGACGCTCTGAACCCAGCTCGCGTGCCGTTTTAACGGGCGGACAGCCCGACCCTTGGGACCTTCTTCAGCCCCAGGATACGACGAGCCGACATCGAGGTGCCAAAGCTCCCCGTCGATACGATCTCTTGGGGGAGATTAGCCTGTTATCCCCGGGGTAGCTTTTATCCGTTAAGCTACGGCCCTTCCACACGGAACCGTAGGATCACTTTGACCGACTTTCGTCCCTGCTCGACTTGTTGGTCTCGCAGTCAAGCCACCTTATGCCAATACACTCTAAGGCTGATTTCCATCCAGCCTGAGGTGACCTTTGTGCGCCTCCGTTACCTTTTTGGAGGCGACCGCCCCAGTCAAACTGCCTACCAGACACTGTCCCATTCTTGGTTAGATTCAAACGCAGAAAAGGGCGGTCTTTCATGGTTGACTCCACACAGGCTGGCGCCTGCGCTTCACAGTCTCCCGCCTATTACTACACATCCCTGAGCTCAAACCAATGTCAAGCTGCAGTAAAGCTCCACGGGGTCTATTTGTCCTGCCGCGCGTAACCCGCATCTTTACGGGTCCTGCAATTTCACCGAGTCCATCGTTGAGACAGTGCCCAAGTCGTTACGCCATTCGTGCGGGTCGGAACTTACCCGACAAGGGACTTCGCTACCTTAGGACCGTTATAGTTACGGCCGCCGTTTACCGGGGCTTCGGTCGGAGGCTTGCACCCCCTTCCTTAACCTACCAGCACTGGGCAGGCGTCAGCCTGTATACATCAGCTTTCGCTTTGGCACAGACCTGTGTTTTTGGTAAACAGTCGCTTGGGCCGGTTCTCTGCGGCCGACCACGCCTTTCGCGGCAAGCGCGTATACGTGATCGGCACCCCTTATCCCGAAGTTACGGGGTTAATTTGCCGAGTTCCTTAACGATGGTTTTCTCGAACGCCTAGGGGCTTTTACCCCTGTCCACCAGTGTCGGTTTGCGGTACGGTCGCCGCAGAACCTCGACGTCGGAGATTTTCTTGGCGGCATAGGATCAGCGACGTTCCTCGAGGCGTACCTTAAGGTCCCACCACCCCTCTGCTCGTGATGCGCCACGCATTTTAGCTCGTGGCGCTGGCCTACGGGTGGCGACACACCATATCCAGTGGTATGCATCGCTTACCAATCCGCGTCCCTCCTGCGTCTCAATCGGTCCTGGGGCGGGGCTGGAATTTCAACCAGCTGTCCATCGGCTTCGCCTTTAGGCTACACCTTAGGGCCGCCTTACCCTACGTCGATCAACGTTGCGTAGGAAACCTCGGACTTTCGGCGTGCCGGATTCTCACCGGCATTGACGCTACTCATGCCAGCATTCTCACTTCCCAGCACTCGACGTAACCTCACGGTGACGCTTCAACGCGGCTGGGAACGCTCCCCTACCGAGGCGCGCGGACGCGCCTCTCGCAGCATCGGCGGTGTGCTTGAGCCCCGTTTATTTTCCGTGCGGGAGCCCTCGACCAGTGATCTGTTACGAACTCTTTAAAGGGTGGCTGCTTCTAAGCCAACCTCCTGGCTGTCTGGGCGCCCCCACCTCGTTTAACACTTAGCACACACTTAGGGGCCTTAGCTTGCGATCTGGGCTGTTTCCCTTTCGACAATGGAGCTTATCCTTCACTGTCTCACTGCCAGGGTACCCTTCGCGGTATTCGAAGTTTGACAGGGTTTGGTAAGTTCTTCACCCCCTAGCCCAATCAGAGCCCTACCTCCGCGAAGTAATTCCTGACGCTGCACCTAAATGCATTTCGGGGAGAACCAGCTATCTCCGTGTTCGATTGGCATTTTACCCCTACCCACAGCTCATCCCATCACTTTGCAACGTAAACGGGTTCGGCCCTCCACGAAATGTTACTTTCGCTTCAGCCTGGCCATGGGTAGCTCACACGGTTTCGGGTCTACTCCGCGCGACTGAACGCCCTGTTCAGACTCGCTTTCGCTTCGGCTACGGCGCGGAACGCCTTAACCTCGCCACACAAAGTAACTCGCTGGCTCATTCTTCAATAGGCACGCTGTCATCCGCCCGAAGGCAGACTCCAACGGTTTGTAGGCACACGGTTTCAGTTCTCTTTCACTCCCCTGCTTGGGGTGCTTTTCACCTTTCCCTCACGGTACTGGTTCGCTATCGGTCGCTAGAAGTACTTAGCCTTGGAGGGTGGTCCCCCCAGATTCCAACAGGATTTCACGTGTCCCGCCGTACTCAGGTACTCGATTAAGGAGGCACGACAATTTCGCCTACGGGGCTATCACCCTCTGTGACCAGGCTTTCCAGACCTGCTCAGCTATCGTCGCGCTTTGTAACTCCTCGGGAGCCCACAGGTAGCCCCCGCATCGAGCCCTACAACACCCGTGAGACATAGGCTCCTGGGCCGTTTGGTCTCACCCGGTTTGGGCTCGTCCCTTTTCGCTCGCCGCTACTAAGGGAGTCTCGGTTGATTTACTTTCCTCGGGGTACTTAGATGTTTCAGTTCCCCCGCTTACCCTCTCTTACGAGATGACCCCGCGCGTAAACGCGCGGCATCGGGTTTCCCCACTCGGGAATCCACGGCTTAGCCTGCCAGACGGCTGACCGTGGCTTATCGCAGTCTCACTACGCCCTTGTTCGGCTTCTAGCGCCAAGGCATCCCCCGTGTGCCCTTAGTAGCTTGATCCATCTTCTTGAATCGGCTGCTCCGGTTTCTCGGAGAATGCGGAATCGATATTCAACTTTAAAGGTGCACCCACCAGTTTGAACCAAGCGAAAATACGTGATTCTCTCAGCGGGTAACCCCAAAGTATATCTGACACGGCATATACCGTCAACCATCTCGCCCCGACCTTCAATAGAATCGCACCTCGAAGATCGTGCCAACTCAGGCGAGTGACTATGTTCGGAGCAATTGCTGGCGACATCATAGGGTCAACTCACGAAATCGCTGACCCGCCGACCAAGGTCGCCGCTTTCGGACCGCTATTTGCCGACGGGTCTCAATTCACCGACGACACCATTTTGACGATCGCTACGGCTCGGGCAATTCTGGATTGGATCGGACCGGAGCCAGCCCCCGACTATAGAACGCAGTATCTGAGTTGGGGGCGGCGCTATCCGTCCAGATATAGCGCTCAGTTCTCGAGTTGGCTCCAAAGCGAGACGCCGACGCCTTACAACAGCTTTGGAAACGGCGATGCGATGCGTGTCAGCCCGGTGGGATGGGCGTTCGATTCTCTCGAAGAGACATTGAAACAGGCCCGGCTCTCTGCGTCGCCGTCCCACAACCATCGAGAGGGTGTCAAGGGCGCTCAGGCTGTTGCACACGCTATCTATATGGCCCGCGGCGGCTATGGAAAAGGTGAGATTCACCGTGTGATTGAAACGGATTACGGATACGATCTACATCGCACGATAGATGAGATCCGGCCGAATTATCGGTTCGACATGACGTGCCAAGGCACAGTTCCGGAAGCCATCATCGCGTTTCTCGATTCGGACGATTTCGAAAGTTCCGTCCGTCTGGCGATCTCCTTGGGTGGCGATGCAGACACTTTGGCGTGTATCACTGGTTCCGTCGCCGAGGCGTTTTACGGCGGCGTGCCCAGCGAGATCGAGGATCACGCTCGATCGCTGATGCCGCGCGAAATGGTCGACGTCGCGGATCAGTTCTACGCGAGGTTTATACGACCGCGGCTTTGACCGTTGAAGCAAGCGGGGTTCGGCAGCTCGAAAAGACGATTGACGATCAAGAGCCTCGGGATTCGATCTTAACCAGAAGGTCGCGAATCTCGGTCAAAAGCTGCGTCTGCGCGTCGGTTCCGGGACTTAATGATGCCGTCGATCGAGCAGTTGATGACTCTGGCGCGGTGCCTTGTTTGAGGAGTTCGGCGTTCGCCAAGACGGCGTCGCGGAAGTCGTATGGATCGACGACACCGATGATGCTCACCGCGCCTTGTTCCTGCGTCTGTCCGGCGCTCTCGACGGTCAGCTTGTGGACGTCGAATGCGCGCATCAGCGGACCTTGGTGGACCGATACGTCGGTGACCCGGTCTAGAGGGACATTGGTCTGGCTGCGGAATACGACACCGCGTTTAGATACAACGCCCGTCTTGGTGAGATCGAGAGTGTGAAACTGACGGTATCGTGGAGCGTACCAGGCCCAGTAGAAGATCGCAATGAACGGCATGAACGGTATCCCGACGACGGTGACCGCGGTTATCCACATCACGGTCCAGAACAGATATCGGTTGGCTCTTGGGTCGATGTCGACGCTGACAACGTTGGGGTGTTGCGACATGGTCAATTCAGACAGCTCTTCGTTTGTGGTTGGTGCGTTAGTTTGCGTTTAGGGTATCGCACGAGTTTGCGATCCTTGCTTGCGTTCAAAAATTCGCATTGATACGCGCGTTGGTCGCGGCCTGAGACGCAAAACACGCAGTTCTCGCACCCCACCGCGATATAATTCGTTTGTTAAGCACACTCAAAACGCGCGTGCTGGTGTCCCGCCGATCTGGGATACGTGCGCGAAGGGGAAATTCGAATGCCGACTACCGCCGTGCTCGGTGGTTTATGGGGCGACGAAGGCAAAGGGAAGATAATCGACTTCCTTGCCGCTGATGCGTCCGTGGTCGTTAGATTTTCCGGCGGGAATAACGCCGGACATACCGTCGTAAACGACTACGGAAAGCTCGTATTCCACCTCATCCCCTGTGGAATCTGCTATGAAGGCACCGTCAACGTCATCGGGAATGGTGTTGTTGTCGCTCCTGATGCTCTCATCGAAGAGATCGCGATGGTCAAGTCAAAGGGACTTCCGGGTGAGATCGCCGTTTCGGATCGCGCGCATCTGATCATGCCTTATCACGTAGCTCTCGATCGCTTGGAAGAAGAGCGGCGTGGAGCAGGGGCGATCGGAACAACTGGCAGGGGTATCGGTCCTGCGTACGTCGACAAGGTCGCTCGAATGGGAGTTCGTGTAGGCGAGTTACTCGATCTTGAGGAGTTGACCCTGACGCTGCCTCCGATCATCGATTTCAAAAACGAAATGATCACCAAGGTCTACGGCGGTGAACCGATCGATGTCGATGAAATCTTGGAACAGGCGAAGCGATGGGCAAATGAAATAGGTCCTTATGTCCGATCGGCCGACGAAATCGTGACCAACGCGCTATCAGCCGGCGAAAACGTGATCATGGAAGGTGCTCAAGGCGCGTTACTAGACATCGATCACGGCACGTATCCGTTCGTCACGTCTTCAAGTCCGACAATCGGCGGCGCGTTGACCGGAACGGGAGTGGGACCAAGTTCGTTTTCGCGCATCATCGGTGTTTTCAAGGCATACGCAACAAGAGTGGGTGCGGGACCGTTCCCGACCGAGATACACGGCGCAGAAGGCGACCGCATCCGCGAGATGGCGGGCGAGTTCGGTGCCACAACGGGCCGTGCTAGGCGCGTCGGTTGGTTCGACGCTGTTGCGGCACGTTACACGACTCGCGTAAACGGCTTCGATTCGATGGTGCTCACCCGCTTAGACACGCTCGACAACTGGGAACGGATCAAGATCTGCACGGCCTACTCGCTGGACGGCGAGATCATCGAAGATTTTCCGATTGAGCGCGGACGCCTGAGCCGTTGCGAACCCGTCTACGAAGAGTTGCCCGGCTGGACGGAATCGACTACTCGGGTGACCGAATGGGACGACTTGTGCAATGTCGCACAGCGTTACGTTCGCAAGCTGGAAGAGTTGCTCGGAATCCCAGCGTCTGAAATTTCAACGGGGCCGCACCGAGACGACACCTTAGTCATGAACGGCGGACCCGGCCAAGTATCCCATTAACACTCTTGCCAGTTTGTCAGGGTCGTGGCGGTTAGGGTTCTCGGGATCTGCGACATCTTCGACAACAACTTGGCTGACAAGGTCGATGAGTTCGTCGTCGATCTCGATTAAGTCGGCGCTCGCATCGGCGTCACCCGAATGAGCGTTGACGACGATAGCGTCGACGATGCGATGGTCGACGTTTTGTGGCATGTCAATCGATGCGTATCGGTTGATCACTTTGGGAAAATCCGAACCCCGGAGCGCATTGGCTTGGTTGGGCCGCGCTTTGAGATTGCAGACCTGCACCACCTGCGCTTCGGATTGTTGGATGGCTTCGGCCACTCCGGTTGGCAATAGATTCGGGACGACGCTGGTAAAAAGATCCCCTGGACCTAGAATGATCGCGTCGGCAGATTCAATGGCGCGAACCGCGCTCGGATTTGCGGTAACTGGCGGGTCCAAGTAGACACGTCCAATCGCGTGGTGCGCGCCAGCTTGCGCGTCGATTTCGGTCTCGCCTCGTATTACGGTACCGTTTTTCGCGACGGCGCACAGAGTCGACGGTTCTTCGCTCACGGGAATCACGCGACCATTTGTGCGCAACTCGGAAGCCAACCCTTCGACGCCAACACTGAATCCACCGAACCTTTGCACCGCGGCCAACAAAAGTAGATTCCCGAACGCATCTCCTTGGAAACGCTTCGCTATCGCGAACCTGAATTCGAACTTGTCTCGAAGATATGAACGGTCTGGAACATTAGGCAATAGCGCAGCGATGCATCTTCGGATGTCGCCTAAAGCCGGGATGTCAAACTCGCGACGCAGTTTGCCGGACGAGCCACCATCGTCAAAGGTGGTGACGATCGCCGAGATGTCGAGACGATCGGCATACTCATTAAGGCCACTAAGGAGTATTGACGAACCAGTGCCGCCACCGACGGTGACGACGCGAATTCTTGCTGATGAATCGCCGCTCATCTACGTAAGAGTCAGAGATAGGTCCGATGATCGTTTGGGAAACAGCGTTTCTAAGAGATGTCGATCCGACTTTGATCCAGCGTCAGCATCAGTGTGCGCGAGCAGTGTTTCGCCGACTGAACGCATTCCGAACAGTATCGGTAGGAATGATGTGCCCGGAAATCTCATGGTTGCTGTTCGCCAACCACTGGATGAAGCGTTGCGATGTGCCCCGGAGTGCGAAACGACGCCCGTAATTCGCCCATCTTCGAACGTGACCTTGACGGTGTCGCGATCGAATCTGAGTACCAAATCGCCAGTAAATCCTGCGTGTAGCGAATCTTCAATCCTCAACTCCAATGTTGGAGATATTTTCCGCAAGAACGCGGCGACATCGGGCACTCTTACATACCACCCGTACTGGCGCTCTGGTGGTTGGCCCAACGCGCCATCATCGAAAATGAATGCCGGGTGATCAGGCTGCATGTCTAGCCGAATCGACTTGATCTCACGTTCGGCGTCATGATGGCCTTTGCTTGCTTCTTCAGCCATCGAACGGAACTCTTTCAGCAAGGCAGGCAACGCTTCCCGCCAATGTCGTGGCTCCGAAATCTCCAGCCGAAGTATGATGCCTTCGTCGATCTCGATAACCATTGCGTACATCAGCACGCCTACCGGTTCGCCGACACCATCACCGTCCTTCTGGCACAAGATTGCCGTCTTGTGACAAACCGCGCTACGCGGAGTGCGATCAAAAGTGAAATATCTGACTTCATCCTCTCTAAATACCGGCGAAACCATCGATCGATCTGCCGATTCCGTCAAAACCCGCGTCATGAACGGTACGTCATGCTCAGTGGCATCGCGCAACTGAAACTTGCGGTCTTCTTCACCCCACTTCGGAAATGATGCGACCGGTGTGTAACGCCCACCTTCCGCAGGCAAGGCGTATTCGTAACCAAACTGCCGGTAGTAACTCGGTATCCCGAGCACAACTTGGACGAGGTGACCGCGTGCATCCGCCCATCGATGCATCACATCAAACTGTTTCCGGATCAGTCCTCGATCGCGGTACTCGCTTGCCGTACCGACGATCTCGGGACGTCCGATCTCGAACTCGATCCCGTCGTAGCTCCAAGTCTGAGTGAGGTATGTCGTCGTCGACGCGAATCGGCCGTTGATGACGTCCTCGACGATGATCACATCGTCGAGATCGAGAGTCGGATGGGGTTTCTCAACGAGGTCACGGATCCAGTTCGCTATCCAATACGCCTCAGTGCCAGATTCCTCATGAACGAATGTCTTGGCGCAGAAATCTGCGAGCGCGTCAGCATCTGCGCGAACCGCGGAACGCATTATCAACCCGCCGCCAAGATCCTCTATGACTTTTTTAGGCGACGCTTCAGTCACGGCAGCATCAACCGTTGGGGAGATCGATCTCGTATTGATCCATGATCGGATCAAACTGCGCGGCAAATGCCGCCATCTCATCGTCGTCGGCCTGCATCGGGTGACGCGCCGGGCCGGCATTGAAACCAGATCGGTTCATCGCGTACCGGACCGGTATCGGATTCGTGATGAAGAACAACGCGTTGAATATCGGCAACAAGCGCAAGTGTTCGGCCGCCGCGCGTTCCGTCTCGCCTTCCAGGATTGCGCCGATTAGTCCTCGAACTTGGTTGCCAATGATGTTGCTCGCCACGCTGACTACGCCGTAGCCGCCGGTAGACACGATGGAAAACGTCTCGTTGTCGTTCCCGGACCATACGTTGAAGCCGTCGGGTGCGCCTTTGATTACATACGCGATCTGGTCAGCATCGCTGCTGGCTTCTTTCACTCCGACGATGTTGGGGACTTCCGCCAATTTCAGAGTGGTGCCTGCCGTCATATTCAGGGCGGTGCGACTAGGCACGTTGTAGAGAATGCCGGGGATCGAAACCGCTTCTGCGATCGCTATGAAGTGTTTCACCAGTCCGCCCATGGTGGGTTTGTTGTAGGCGGGGACGGTCATTAGAATCGCGTCGACGCCTGCGGCCTCGGCCTCTTTGGAGAGTTCTATCGACCGGTAGGTGTTGTTGTCGGTCGTACCTGCTACGACGGCGCCTGAATCGCCGATCGCATCCTTTACTTCCGCGAACAGCTTTAGCCGTTCCTCATCCGACATCGCCGGCGCCTCACCCGTGGTACCGCCGATCACCAATCCATCCGAACCTGATGCCAATAGCGACTTTGCCAGTTTGCGAGCTTGCGAGTAGTTGACTTCCCCATCTTCGGTAAACGGGGTGACCATTGCTGTTAGAACTCGTCCGATCTCTGCCATATCAAACTCCCTTACACGCCGAATCTTACATCACAAGGATGTGAAATCAGAACGGACGATGCGTCCGCATGATGCCAGTTGACTCAGACCGCCGATGCGACGCGCGGCCGCACGCATTCCCGCTTGACACATTCGTCCATGATCTGCAGGGCGTTGAGGGCTGCGCCTTTCCGAAGGTTGTCGGCGGCGAGCCAGAATACTACGCCATTTTCGTGGGCGATATCCCGCCTAACCCGCCCTACCATCACTTGGTCCTCGCCCGCTGAATTTGATGGCATCGGATACACCGAATCGTGGGGTTGATCCAAGAGGGTGATACCGGGGAACTCAGCGATTGCAACTCGAGCTTCATCGACCGATATCGGGTCATCGAACTCCACGGTCACCGATTCGCAGTGCGAAACCTCCACTGGTACGCGAACGCAGGTGGAAGCAAGCCGCAAATCTGGATCTCCGAGTATCTTGCGAGACTCGTTGACCATCTTCCACTCTTCTTTCGTGTATCCCTCTTCCATGAAGTCATCGACTTGCGGAAGCAGATTGAACGCGATGGGGTGAGGGTACTCGTTCGGCGGCGACGGCTCTTTTCCGCCCAGCATTTCACGCGACTGACACAGGAGTTCGGCTCTCGCCGCCGCACCAGTACCGGTTACCGATTGATAGGTCGAAACCGTGACGGAACTGATCTCGGTTAACCCGCTAAGAGCAGATAGCGCCATGACTAATGGCGTTGTCGTGCAGTTTGGAATAGAGATGATGCCAGAATGCCACTCGACATCCGCACCGTTGACTTCAGGAACAATGAGCGGTACCGCCGGATCCATGCGGTATGCCGATCCGTCGTCAATAACCAACACCCCGCGCTTGACGGCTTCAGGTGCTAGCGCCAAACTCACCTCGGATGACGCGGATATAAATGCCACGTCCACACCGTTGAAGGATTCGGGCGTCGCCTCTTCCACGGTCAACAGTTGACCGCAATACTCGATCTGCTTACCGTGAGACCGCTTAGATGCCAAGAGCCGCAACTTTTCGGCCGGGTGGCCTCGTTCGGCCAGTAATTCCAGTGCAACGGCGCCGACCGCGCCCGTTGCACCGACGATAGCTATTTCCAAATCTGGAGCCTGCATCTATTTCTCCTGAGGCTTCGGATCGAACCTATTCTCGGTTCGTTTTAGTTTCGACCGAATTTGTTCAGCCCGACAATCCAAGGACTTTGTCGAGTCCAACGATCATTGATTCTTCGTCCATTATGCGCCGCACCGCGAGCATGACACCCGGCATAAAGCTGTTCCGATCAACGGAGTCATGCAGCAACGTCAAAGTCTGACCCAACGCGCCGAACACTACTTCGTGTCGGGCGACGCGACCCGGCATTCTCGCGCTGTGGACGTTGACGCCGCCTATCGAACCGCCGCGGGTTCCCTCCAGCAATTCCTTTTCAACCATGTTCTGATCGAAATCGCCGCCCTTGCCTTCGAGCATCGCTTGGACGATCGACAGCGCAGTGCCAGACGGCGCGTCGATCTTCATCTCGTGATGGCTCTCGATGACGTCGGCGTAGTCGAAGTAACTCGATGCGATACGAGCCAGATGGATCAATACCACGCAACCGAGCGCGAAGTTAGACGCCGATATCACGCCGACACCGGCTTCCGCCGCGCTCGCGCCAATCGCAGACAACTCGTCGGGCGAAATGCCCGTCGATCCTGAAACGCATCGGACGCCGTTCGCGATGCACGTACGCATCGCCGTGGTGCCACCTTCCGCGTTGGTGAAGTCAACCACTACGTCGGGCCTAACGTTCGCGAAGAGGGTCTCGAGATCCGTCGCTAGCGGCAGTTCTGTTCCGCCCGATGTCGTAATCGTCGTCTTAGTCCCGGCGAATAGATCGACACCTCCGACCGGGATCATCCCCGGCTCCTGCTCCACCGCGTCCAACACGGTCGAGCCCATTCGCCCCAACACTCCGTTAACTGCGACGGTTATATCGGACATGTCTACTTCGGAATCTGCTTACTTTCTGTTGTGGAAGTTGCACTTTGCTGCTGGTTCGACTCTAGGCTAACGGTCGCGTCGATCGCGAGTGATCATTCGGCGACGGGGACGGCGATCACGGCCATCTCCATCATCGAAATCGTCACGTCGGTTGTTTCGGCGGCCGCCTCGATCGTAGTCGTCACGCCTGCCGCCGCGACCACCTCGATCGTAGTCGTCACGCCTGCCGCCGCGACCACCTCGGTCGTAGTCGTCGCGCCTTCCGCCGCGACCACCACCGAAATCATCACGCCTACCGCCGCGGTCACCACCGCGATCGAATCGCCCACCACCTCTGCCGCCGCGGTCACCACCGCGACCGCCACGGTTACCAGGCCTTCGCCTCGCTACGGCTTCCTCTAGCGCCCGGTCGTGATCACCGTGGCTGTTCTCCTCGATTCTCGCGCGAACGGAGAGGTCGACCCGTCCGTTCTGGTCTACGTTGACAACCATCACGTCCAACTCATCGCCTTCGTTCGCAACTGATTGAACGTCCGGGACGCGCATGTCAGACAACTCGCTGATGTGCACCATGCCGTCTTTGCCTGGAATCAGGTTGACGAAGCAACCGAAGTCCATGATCTTGACGACTTTGCCGGTGTAGTTTTCGCCGACTTCAATGTCCTTGGTCATCGTGCGAATGTTGTCGATTGCACCTTGAACCTTGTCGCCCTCAGTGCCACCGATGGTTACGCTGCCATCATCCTCGATGTTGACGCTCACGCCGAACTCTTCTTGGATGCCGCGCACGTTTGCGCCACCTGGACCAATAACCATGCCGATTTTGTCGGTCGGCACTTTAATCGTGGTCATCCTGGGCGCGCCATCTCGGAGTTCGGTGCGCGGAGCGGAAATCGTCTGCTCCATGTGATCGAGAATCTCGAGTCGTGCGACGCGAGCCTGTTCAAGCGCCTCGGACATGATCTCGTAGTTGATGCCTTTGACCTTGATGTCCATCTGGAGCGCGGTCACGCCTTCACGCGTGCCGGCTACCTTGAAGTCCATGTCGCCGGCATGATCTTCAGCACCTTGGATATCGGTCAGCACTTTTGCTACTCCGCCTTCACCGGTGATGAGACCCATCGCGATGCCGGCAACCGGCGAGGCGATCGGAACGCCACCGTCCATCAACGCTAGCGTGCCCGCACATACGCTGGCCATCGAAGTCGAGCCATTGGAGGCCATGACTTCGGAGACCAACCTGATCGAGTACGGGAATCCATCTTCGTCGGGAATGACGGCATTCAGCGCGCGCTCTGCCAACATGCCATGACCGACCTCGCGCCTGCCGGTGAATCCAAATCGACCAGCTTCGCCGGTTGAATACGGCGGGAAGTTGTAGTGGTGCATGAACCGCTTGGTCGTTACCGGAGACAAATTGTCGAGCCGTTGCGCGTCGGCGGCCGACGCCAATGTCAATACGCCGAGCACCTGCGTCTCGCCGCGTTGGAAGATACCGGAACCATGCACTCTAGGCAGGTAACCAACCATGGATTCGAGTGGCCTCAGATCCTCAAGGTTTCGGCCATCAGGACGCCTGTCTTCGGTCAAGATGCCTTCACGTACGGCTTCCTTCTCCAACGAATAAAGTTCGGTCTGGACGTGCAGCGCATCGTGAGCATCGTCACCCGAGGTCAATTCGGACTTCGCCTCGGACATGATTTTGCCCACAGCGGCTTCACGTGCCTCCTTGCCACCGCCGAGTTTCAACGCATCCTTGATGGAGTCGCCAACCAGTTCACGGGTTGCGGCTTTCGCTTCGAGCTCGTCTTCAGTCGGCTCAGGAGCGGCAAACTTCGTTTTTCCCACTTCAGCTTGTATCTCGCGAATGTGGGAAACGATTTCGCCGTTGACCTCTTGCGCGAGCTTCAGCGCTTCGAGGATCACGTCTTCGGATACGAAGGTAGCTCCAGCTTCCACCATCATGATCGCGTCGGCGGTACCGGCAACTGTCAATTCGAGCGCACTCTCTTCGAGTTCCTCGTATGTGGGGTTGACGATTAGCTCACCGTCGATGTAGCCGATGTTGCATGCGCCGATCGGGTCGTCGAACGGGATGTCGGATATCGTCAAAGCGGCGGAAGCCCCAACGATACCCAAAGGTGCGTGGGGATTAACCTCGTCAGCGGCGAGGATGGTGACGATGAGTTGTGTTTCGTTGTGGTAATTCTTGGGAAACAGTGGGCGGAGCGGTCGGTCGCACAAGCGTGCCGCAAGAATCGCTTCAGAGCCCGGGCGGCCTTCCCGCTTGAAGAATCCACCTGGCATCTTACCGGCGGCATAGGCCTTCTCGGCAACGTCGACCGTAAGTGGCAGGAAATCCACGCCGAGACGTGGATTCTTGTCGGCAGTTGCCGTCGCCAGCAACATCAAATCGCCATATCGGAGGGTTACTGCCCCGCCGGCTTGCGCCGCCAATCGTCCCGTTTCAAAGGACAACAGTCGTCCGCCGACTTCAATATCGAATGTTTTCACCATGGGTTCTTTTGTCTCTTTTCTTTGTCGTTTGGCTCTACGCAGAGGCTTTGTTTGGGTTTCTGTCGGTTTAAAGGTTCAATTTGGCATCATCGAGCGAAGGTAATCGCCGTGGTGATGTTTGGTTTGGTGGCTTCGACGAGCCTTGTCAAGCGCGCGGAGATAAGCAGGTGTGGGACATCGGAGGTTCAGGAATCGTTGATGGATTGCACCGAATGGGTTGGACCGAATTGGGGCGTTAATCCGTTCAGCGTTCGATTTGAACGGACAGAGTTTTTCAACCCCGGAGGCCCAGATCTTCGATAAGGGTCCGGTATCGGTGGACGTTTTCGTTCGCCAGATAGTTCAACAGCCGGCGGCGTTTCCCGACAATCATCTGCAATCCGCGGCGTCCGGCCGCGTCGTGTTTGTGCTGCTTGAAATGTTCTGTCAGTTCCCTGATGCGTTCAGTAAGTAGTGCGATCTGGACCTCCGTCGAACCGGTGTCCTTCTCGTGCTTGCGAAACTTCTCGATCGTCTGCGTTTTCGCTTGGGCGTCCAATATGATCTCTTTCGTGCAAGCGCTATTCGCAAGTGGGGAAATAAGACGATCTGCCGCTTTCCACCCCGCCAGCGCGCTCTGTTTCTAACTCGCTAACTCGTTTAGCTCAAACATCAAGGATACCATTCGTTTCCCCAATGGATGCGACACTGCGGCGTCAGGTAGCGGCTCAAACGTAAATCGAAGCGGGGCAAAGCCGCTTGAACGAAGCAAAAGTCGGTCATCATTGAACCTGAATCAACACGCGAAGGGTATGCTATCGTGTAACATGCATCTATCGTGGTAAGGATCGTTGATCGTTGCACGTGAATACGTTTGATGGTTGCTTGAGCCCGTCTTGACATGCGCGCTCGAACAGGCATAACATTGTTCAATGTGCATCGGAGAGCGAGACTAGCGAAGTATGGCTGAGCCCGTGCTTCGATGCCGGCATCGTGGACTACGGCGTTTGGACGTTCCTGAAGCCGAACTATCACGGTAATTGTGCTTGAGACAAGCTAGTAATCTGAAAGCATCAGATTGGAGGACGGGTCCTCATGAATGAATCGCGTAGCCCGATGGATTTCGTGCAAGAGAACCGCATGCTGACGGCGATTGCCGTTTTGTCGGTCATCGCAATCATCATCTCGATCATTGGTCTTGCTGGCGCAGGTCCGCAAGGACCGCCAGGTGAGCCGGGCAACCCGGGAGCACCGGGAGCGCCGGGAGCACCGGGATCGCCAGGTGAAGCTGGAGCACCGGGTGAGCCGGGAGCGCCGGGCGAGGCTGGAGCACCGGGTGAGCCGGGAGCGCCGGGATTGCCGGGTGACCCAGGAAAGCCGGGAGCGCCGGGTGAACCAGGATCTCCGGGTGAGCCGGGAGCGCCGGGTGAGCCGGGTCTGCAAGGTGCACAAGGAATCCCAGGACTCGCTGGTGTACCAGGCCCACAAGGCAAGGCGGGTGGACAGGGACCACAAGGCGTGCCGGGCGACCCTGGGCCTCCAGGAGCCCCCGGACCTGCTGGTTCAGACGGTGCCGATGGCGCTGACAACTACGCCAACATCGTCATCATAGACGGCAACTACTCGGTCGCAAAGATCGTGTGGGCCGCCGAAGGTTCACCGGCCCTTATCGCCGGTGCCGGGTTCCACTCTGGCGAGGCGGTCGCACTGACCGTTGGTAGTGCCAGTGTCGGATCAGCAACCGCTGGTGACTCCGGTGCGTTCGCAGTCGAGATCACGCTCGACTCCGGTGCATACGGGATTGGCACAGTCGAGTCGCTGGTTGCCACCGGTGACGGTGGATCCAAGGCCTCGACCCCGCTGGTCGTCGTAGAGACCAAGTAGTCCCTCCAACCGAGGTACTTCAAGACCTAGCAGCGTGGAGCAGGTGATGACCCTGCTCCACGCTCATCACCCTAACCAAGCACTTTGGAGGCTTGAACCTCTAAAGTGCTTTTGCGCGTCTTGGCTCACCCCTAATCCGTGATTAGGCTAGTGCTGCCGACGCACCAATCGCCGAATAAGGTGCGCATCGCGATGATCGGGGAGGCTTCAACCGGAACTCGTCAGTCGATAACCGGAGCCAACTGTTACCGTTTTCGGACGTGGACTAAGCCGGTATCATGGTTCGGCGACTTGGAATGGCCTCGGAATGGTGGTTCGACTGCGCAGGTGATCACTGCGCAACAGTGGTTTGTGTCCCGTCATTGCGTCGAGATCTTACGGGCGTTGACAGGTCCGTTCAGCCTTGGTAGTCGTGCGCGTCGAGACTGCGACCCAGCGGTCTGCGACGAAAATCCCTTTGAATTACGACGGCCTGATACAGGCGAAGTGTCAGGCTTCTGCTGCTTCGTTGACCAAACTTGCGTCCGTCAACAGTTGCTCCATCAGATTGCCGAATGTGAGAATGCCAGCCACTTTGCCTTCTTCGTCGAGCATGACCGCAGTGTCGTGCATCCGGTCTCTGAAGTCGTCGAACAGCGTAGCCACCTGCTGTGTGACAGGAACTGGGAAGGTTGATGCGCTGACCCAATCGCGACATACCGGGTTTTCGCCGTCGCTTTGCCGCAAGCCCTGCAGCGCACCGGCAATGTTGATCGTGCCCAATACTTCGTCGACCGTTTTGTCGTAGACGACTACCGTGTCGATCTCGAGTTGATCCATCATGCTCACAACGTCTTCCAAATCCGTGTCGGCGTGAACTGCCACAGTGTCGGATATCGGAACCATGAAGTCATCGGCTCTCAAATCTTTGGAAGATAGGTTCTGCAACACGTTCAAGACGTTTTCGACTGGTTCATCCGTCGCGTCGCTGGAGCTTTCGACGTCTGCCATATAGTTGGCCACGCGATTCAGCTGTAGCCGTTTTCCAATGAACCGCGCCGGCCATATTATCGGTGCCAGCCAAATTCTGACCTCCTCATAGCAGCCACTTGCCAATCGGTTCAACAACATCCGCATGGTGATCACGCCAACTAGAACTGCGGCGGAAACCACGGTCATCGTGAGAATTTTGTCGGCTTCGGGTGCGACTGAGACGCCAGCTTGATAGGCCGAAACCACGATCGCGATGAATGACGCGCTCCTCACTGTGGTAACCACGATGCGCGTTGCTCTGTAGTCGCCGGCGCCGCCCGGATTCAGGTCGTCAGACGACTCGGTAGAAGCCATGCCTAGCACGGCAGCCAAGCCTTGCGGTTGCAAGACGCTGAGGGTGAGGGTCATCAACCCGTATACAAGGGCTGAAACCGCAAGTGCGACCCAAGGTAACCAATCTTCAGCCATCGAGGCATCTACCTCCCGACCAATGTTGAATCTGGGAAGATCTGCTACCTAATGGATCGTCCGCATCTTTCATTTCATGACCTACCTAGGTATTGTTGCGCCGTTCGAATGAAACGACCATTGAATCGAGAAATCAACCGGTCTCAGACCGCGGAACGCTGCATCGCGTGCACGCGTGCGGGCACTCCGACAACTAAATCGCCATCAGCGACGTCACGCGTAACAACCGCACCTGCGCCCGTGCGTGCACCTTTACCGAGCCTCAGAGGTGCGATCAGAACACATCCGGCACCGATGGAAACCTCATCCGCGATAACCGTTTTCTGCACCGATGTCCCGTCGAAATTCGCGGTAACTGAACCCGCTCCGATGTTTACGTCGCATCCCAATTCGGCGTCCCCGATGAACGAAAAGTGGCCCACTTTCGACCCACTCCCAATCCGGCTCGCTTTTACTTCGGCTTGGGTACCGACGTATGCGTCTTCACCGATGTCCGATCCGGCGCGCACCCTACAAAATGGACCAACTTTGGCTTGGGAAGCCACGCTAGATTCTTCGACAATCGCGTTGGGTCCGATTTCTGCGCCCGAAGCCACAACGCTCCCTCGAACCTCCGAGCCCCGTTTCACAATCGCCTTGGGAGCGATTTCCGAACCCTCCGAGACCACGGAATAAGGCAGTATCTGAGCGCCGGTTCCGACGCGGGAGTCCTCGATGATTGCGTTGGGACCGATGGATGCGTTGGCATCGACGCGAGTAGCTCCAATCAAATGAGTACCGGCTCCAATCCGCGCGCCGCGTTCCAACACCACCTGTGGGTCCACGTAAGCATTGAAAGGGTCTTGGAATTCGACGCCGACTTCGATAGCGTCGGAAATGACCGTGGCCAGCGCGCGAGTCTCGCCGCAGCGACAGGGTCTGTCGCTGCTACTTTCGCCAGGTTCTTCGCTATCGCTGGACATTCGCGCTTGCGGTGTCTCACCCTTGCAGGCCACTAACGATCGATTGACCGCGTGAAGTGACCTCGGATGGTGCAAGTAATCTTAACATTGTGCATCTGCGCCGACCAAGGATCTGGTAGCAATCAGACCCCGAGGGTGGTTTGATGACGCTGACGCGCCGGGCATTTTCAGCTAGACCGCAATACGTATCGACTGCGGACCCATTCGTAATGGCAGGTTTGCAATGCGCGATATACCGCGGATGGTTGCGAACAAATCGGAGAACCCAGCGAGACTTCATTCTTCAGAATTAGGCTGGACATCATCTCCGACGTTGCCGCTCCCGAAGACGCGTCGCATCCTGTCACGAACGCTTGTTCTCCACGTGTTGAGTTCAGTTCTTACGGCGGCGCGAAACTCCGGACCGTACTCACCGATGTGCCGGTAGCGTTTTCGGCGGTGACGGGCGAGCACGCGCCGATGTCGTTTGCGCAGTCTGCCGACCTCGTTGATTAGCACCTGCCTTAAAGCGCGTGCTGCACCTGCCGGGTCAGCGTTAGCGCCACCTTCAGGCTCGGACACCAATCTGTCGGCGATACCCATTTTCAATGCGTCGTAGGCGGTCAATCGTAACGATCGGGCGACCTCTGGTGCACGGGCTCGGTCACGGAGCTCCGTTGCGGCCCCTGCTTCCGGCGATATCGGCGTGTATATCGAGTTCTCCAACATGAGCAGTCGATCGGCGATGCCGAACGCCAAAGCCGCTTCCGAACCTCCCTCGCCGATAACAACTGACACGACAGGAGTCTCGATATCAAGCATGACGTTGATCATTTCAGCAATCTCACTCGCCATACCCTGCAGCTCTTGTTCGATGCCGAGTCTTGGCCCGGGAGTGTCGATCAAAACCACCAGAGGAAATTTAAAATCCCCCGCCATTTTTGCCGCGCGTCGCGCTTTACGGAATCCGGTGACAGCTATGCCGCCACGATCCATGTTTGCATCTCCGAAGTGTTCAGTGAACGACGCGGCATAGTCATCGGGATCTGGGGGTTCCATATCGCCATGAGTAACGCTCTCCTGTGCGATCACCATGACTGGATATATTCCCAAGTAACCTATGCCGATCTTTACTCCATCGTCGTCTGCACCAGACCTGTCGCCGTGGAGTTCGGTGAAGTTTCTGAAAACCTTCGATATGTAGTCCGACGCCTTCGGCCTATCGGCGCGACGACTCAGGCGCACGGAATCCCAAGCGTCCTGTCGTGTAGGTCGATAACGGATTGCCCGTCGACGGCGTGACACGTCGGATTTGACGTCGTTTCGGAATAGACCCAATAGCGTGGCTAGACGGTCTCTATGCTCGCCCCGGTTCAAAACCATGTCCAAATGGCCGTGTGACAACATCGCCTCAGATTTGCTCCGATCATCAGATTCAGGCGATTCGTCGACCTCTCGCAATATGCCAAGGGATGCAAACGCTATGTGGGCGTTCGGCTCGCCGATCCTAATGTCAGACATCGACACAAAGCTCGAAAGAATCTGTCCCGACGATGGATTCGCCAACACTGAGATGAGTGGCAAGTTGCGCTCACGCAATGTACGTGCTGCAACTACTGTTTTGGCCATCTGGGTCAGAGACAGAACGCCTTCTTGAAGCCGCGCTCCCCCGCTCGTCGCGAACGTGATTACTGGCAAGCGCTGTGATGCCGCGTGTTCGAACGCTCTTGCGACCTTTTCGCCTACCACGAGTCCCATGCTGCCGCCGAGGAATCCGAAGTCGATAGCGATGATCGCACACTTTGAACCGCCGATACTCGCGATACCAGTCACCGCCGCTTCAGACAATCCGGTACGGACTTGATCGTTCAACACTCGCACTTGGTACGAAACCCGAGGCGAAAATTCCAAAGGGTCTATCGAGGTAATCCAACGATGCGTTTCTTCGAATGACCCCGGATCAGTTAGGGCGGCGATTCGCGCCCTCGCAGATATGTTGTAGTGGAAACCGCACCTGGGACAGACTCTCAGGCGTTGGAACAGTTCGGCACCTTCGAGATCTGTGCCACATACAAGACAGATCGAATGCTCCTGCTCGAGATCCAAAGGGGGAAGTTCAACGAGATCTGGGCCATCGTCGGCATGCGACTCATCGCCAAATTCGGGATACAAAGGTTTGATCGTCACAAATAGACCTGTTGCGCTTTGGATGCGCGAAAGAACATACGACGTTAAACAGCATTGTAAAGGTGACAGGGCATGTGGCGTTTGCACGGAACGCTTGCCGCTTCAAGTCGCCGCACAGCCAATGGGAAATTAGGGTACTGCCAGATACCTGACCGTCACCGCCGCGCGTAAACCGCCGATCAGGCGTTTGCGATGACTTGACGGGGTTTCCCGGGTTCGCCCGGTCCGACGATACCGGCTTCCTCCAACTCGTCCATGAGGCGAGCGGCGCGAGGGTATCCGATCCTCAATCGCCTTTGGAGGAGCGAAGTCGAGAGCGTCTTCTGACTCTTCGCCATGGTCGACGCCTGCATGAACAGCGCGTCACCGCTGTCGTCCGAAAACCCCGGCATTGAAAAACTGTCGTCGTCGCTATCCCCATCGACGTCCAGTTGCGGCATGGGCGGCGCGCCAACTTCCTTCCAGAAGTCGACGACAGTCTCGATCTCCTCTTCGGCCAAGAATGCACCTTGTACACGGACTGGCTGGCTGAGGTCGATCGGTTTGTAGAGCATATCTCCCTTGCCGAGCAACCGGTCCGCGCCGGTCGCATCCAAGATGGTCCTGCTGTCCACTTGGGAGCCGACTGCGAAACTGATACGCGAAGGGAAATTAGCTTTGATCAGACCGGTAACCACGTCAACGGATGGGCGTTGTGTGGCAACGACAAGGTGGACGCCAGTGGCCCGCCCCAACTGCGCCAACCTGACCAAGAGTTGCTCAACCTCGTTGGATGAAGTCAACATCAAGTCTGCCAACTCGTCAACCAGTATCAGCAGATACGGCATGTTGAAGTTGCTTTTCGCGTTGTACGAGGCGATGTTCTTGACACCCGCAGCCTCGAGCGTGGAGAAGCGATCCATCATTTCTTTGACCAACGCCTTCAGGGCTTTGACCGCGCGTTCGGGCTCCACGATCACAGGTGTGTATAGATGCGGAATGCCTTGGTAAGGAGTGAGTTCAACCCGTTTCGGATCGATCATCACCATCCGCAACTCGACCGGAGTGCGGGTCAGAAGCAGGCCGGTGACGATGGTGTTCATGCATACACTCTTGCCAGAACCGGTGGCCCCTGCCACGAGAGTGTGCGGCATCTTTGAAAAATCGGCCATTACTGGGTCGCCCCCGCTACCCATGCCCAATGGCACTGGCAACGCCGCATCTTCTGCGAAATCCGTCCATTGCGGGGATTCCATAACGGTCCGCAAATTGACTGGGGTCGGTTTCGCGTTCGGGACTTCGATACCTACGAATGACGATCCTGGAACCACTGATTCAAATCGGATATTGGGCGACGATAGAGCAAGAGCGATGTCTTTTTCGCGGTTCAGAATCGTATCGACGCGGACGCGTTGAGATGGAGCCTTCGACTTGGGGCCGCCGCCTTTCCAACCCGGTTTGAGCCCGTACATCGTCACTGTAGGACCTACACGCACCTGGTCAACCGAGACCGAAACTCCGTGTTCACCGAGTGTCTCTTCGATGAGATCGCTGGTTGCCTTGATCTCAGATGTTGAGACGCCGCCTTTAGGTGGCGATGCGAGATACTCAACAGGAGGTAGATGCCAAGGGAACGCGTTCATCGCCGCTTCGATCGCCGCACCAGACGTGATCATCTCCAACACTTCGTCGGAGTCTCCGCCAACCGGATCAACCACGGTTAGGTCGGCCGTTTCTTCGACGCCGGGGGCGATATCTTCAATCACAACGGTGAGGTTTTCATTGGCCGATTGGTGATCGTTCGACGTTGCGTCTGATTCGTACTCGCGGCTCAAATCGTCTGCATCGAACTCGTTCTTCAGTGAAGTGCCGACGTCGATAAACTCGCCTAATCCGTCGTCGAATTGCGCCGAAGGCGCGTGTTCCTCGGGCGTTTCAGCGTCTTCTGGCGAAAACCAAGAATCCTCGCTTATTTCGTCATACGGATCATCGTCTTCTACGTAAATCGTGTCGCCCATGCCCACAACTAACCCGCCGTCCAAGTCGCTATCGTTCAGACCAAACGAGCGCACTCCCGACGCATCAAGACGCGAACTTTGTTCATCCAGGTTTGTCTGATCGTCCAAAGCAGCGGTCTGTGAGAGTGCATCTGAAACGGCGGATTCGGCTTCATCCTTTTGTTTCTTGCTTGTCATGCTCGCTGCGGCACCGCCAGCCATCATCAGTAGACCAACTGAGCTCGACACTGCCATCAACACGCCGATCCATATGACTTGCATCGTCAGACCAAATGCTCTGGGAAACTGTGCAGCGGCCCCGGCTGTGAATAGCACCCCCGCGCGCACCCACGCCAACATTTGCTGCCATAGCACCAAGTCATAACGGTGCCAATCGTACGGCTCGCGTGCCAGGATCTCGCCAAAACGGCCACCCATCGTATCGCCTGTCGCCGAGCCTAGCGGGGCGTCGAATATGCCCAATACCGTAACGCCACCCAGAACTACAACCAACGAAGAGATCGTCTCTCGATATCGGCGAAGCAGCCACTCCGAGCGATTTATTAACAGATATGAGAACAGTGCTCCCCAGATCCCGAGCGGAAGCGCGCCGTAGCCGACGGTCTTCATCACCTCTTCACGGTAGATCAGGCCGCCGATTCCTGATGCGACGAAAAAAACGAAGAAAACGATGTGTCGGATCAACGTGGGGTAGGTGACGGATCCACGACCAGAGTGCGTTGAATCTCCGGGTTCGCCGCCCCGTGATTCATTTGCTTCGTCGTGCGAAGGCTCAGAATCGTCCGCGCGCTTCGAAGACCCGGAGGAGTTGTTATCCCCCATACCGGTCTCCTCAGTCAACGCGTCCAGATTGAAGCTCAATTTCCGTAACCAAAATCAGCGGTCTGCGCTTGGTCCTGCGATGGAAGAATCTGCCCAAACAGGCTCGAACCATCCGGTCCATATCGTTCCAATCTACGAGATCGGCAAGCACCGGTTCAATAGCTTGAGACAACGCTTGCGTGGCATCTTTGATTAATCGAGCTTCATCTGCCGCATCTACAAATCCTGAGGTTGCAAGTTGCGGATTGCCTACCAAATACCCTTCTTCACGGGCCATCGACACGAAGACGACACCGTCGCTGGCAAGCGATTTGCGCTCTTCCATCACCGATGCGTCGACATCCCATTGGCCTTGGCCTTGGATCAATACGTTGCCAGCCGGTACCTTGTCGACCACCGATATGCCGCGCTCATCGATTTCGAGAACGTCGCCGTCGATCACCAAGTTGACGTTTTGTTGCGGTACCCCCATATCGACAGCGATCTCGCAATGCGATTTCAACATGCGGTACTCGCCGTGGATCGGTGTGAAGTACTCGGGCCTCAGGATGCTGAACATCGTCTTGAGTTCGTCTCGTTTGGCGTGGCCGGAAACGTGCACGGCACGAGTCCCTGCGGTGATCACGCGGACGTTTCGTTGGGCCAAGTTGTTCAAGACCTCATTGACGGCGATCTCGTTGCCCGGGATTGTGCGTGCCGAGAGGATCAATGTGTCATCTTCGACCAGCTTGATCTCTCTGTGATCACCACGCGCCATCCGTGAGATCCCAGCTTGGAATTCGCCCTGACTACCAGTCGTGATGATTATTACCTCATCGTCTGGCAAGCTGTTTGCTTCGGCGACGGTGATCGAGATACCTTCTGGGATGTGGAGATGACCCACCTGTTCGGCCAACCGGGCGTTATCTACCATTGATCGGCCTGTAATGGCAACGCGACGCCCTAGCTCATAAGCCGCATCCACCACCATTTGCAAGCGCGCGATCTGCGTTGAGAAACTGGCGATGATCACGCGGCCTTTCGATTCCGCAATCGCCATGTAGATCGCTTCGGCCGCCACGCGATCAGACCGTGCAGATCCATCGTCCTCGGCGTTCGTCGAATCCGACAGCAACAATCGAACTCCACGTTGGCCGATCTCGCTAAACGCTTGGTAATCGGTGGGTAATCCAAGCATTGGTTCGTTGTCGAATTTGAAATCCCCAGTGTGGAATATTCCTCCTTGAGGTGTTTCGAGAAAGATGCTGCATGAATCCGGGATGCTGTGGCAGACCCCGATCCACTGCGCACCGAAATCACCGAACCGATAGCTCCGTTCCAAGCGAACTGAATTCACCTGCACGCCCGACAATCTACGTCCAGACTTTTTCAGCTCGCGTCGGATCATTTCGGCAGCCAATCTAGGAGCGTAGATCGGGGCATCGATGATGTTCATCAGGTGCGGCAGGCCGCCGATGTGGTCGAGATGCCCATGGGTTATGAGAACGGCACGAACACGTTCGCGGTTGCGCCGTACATACTCCATATTGGGAATGATGCGCTCAATCCCAGGGGTGTTGTATTCGGGGAACTGAACACCGCAGTCGATCAGTATCAGGTCGTTGTCTGTTTCAACGACCATCATGTTCATCCCTACTTCGCCCAATCCCCCCAAAGGAATAACTCGAACCGTAGATTCGTCGTACATGAATTCGTTTTCAGGCATTTTGTTCCCGAGTTTTCACGGCGAGCATGATCCATCGAATACTAGCCGTTTCAAAGTGTTTGTAATTGGTGAGCGACACTAAGGGCTGTCCAATACTAGAAAAATGATGCCTGCCGATCGTCGACAATGATCTTCGCCTCATTCTCTTCGGCGGCCGCTTCAGCCTCCTCGATTGCGCGCTGACGTCGGATCTCGGCTTGCACCTCGTCCTGTGTCTGCGGACGTTCGAACAGGCCATCCGAAACGTCTGTTTCGACCGGTTCTTTTTGATCTGGCGTCTCTACCGCAGCAGTCGGAGTTACGGCGTCGGTAATTTCCTCGGTCGGCGGTGCATCGGTCATCGCATCGACATCCTCACTGGTCTCGCGGTTGTCCCCGTCTTGTCGAATGCGGATGCCTTCCAACAGAGCTTCTTTGATGTTGTGGATGCTTTCTCGTAAGCGACGGGCGTTCTCCGTGCTCCGCAATCCAGCCGAAGGATGCAACAGGGGCATGAGGATGCGATTTTCGTGCCGCATGATCTTGCCGTGATCGGCGGTGATTCGAGGGTTTGACACGAACCAACCGAGTGCATGGCGACCTAGTGGCACGATGACCAAGGGATCGATTGTCTCGATCTGTTGGGTAAGGTAATCCGAGCAAGTCTCCACCTCGATGCGTTCGGGGTCGCGATTGCCGGGCGGGCGGCATTTGACGACGTTGGCGATGTAAACGTCCTCCCGGCGCATGGGCAATGATTCGATCAACTCATCCAGAAACTTCCCGGCCCGGCCGACGAATGGGCGTCCAGAGAGATCCTCGTCCCTACCCGGCCCCTCGCCGACAAACATAATTTCCGCGGTCGGCGAGCCTTCACCAGGTACGGTCTTCGTCCGGGTTCCAGCCAACGGACATTTTTGACAACCTGCGACCTCTTCGGTAATCGCGGCTAATTTTAAAGATGCCGCGCCTTGTGGCATGGGTTCTTCAGCAACCATTTCGATAATTTAGCCTACCACCGTCTCTTGGGTCGAAACGCAACAAAACCAAGAGCGGCACGGTCATGCCATGCCGCTCAGTTTCGTAATCTAAACGCGCGGTTTCAGCGACGCGCTCGCCCGAGAATGGAATCTCCGACTGTCTTTCAGCCGCTTACGCCCTTGCCTTCGAGATATTCAACGGCGTTCTGCACCGTCTCAATGGTCTCGGCTTCTTCGTCCGAAATTTCTACCGGATTGTCGTCAGTGCTGAACTCTTCTTCGAACGCCATGATCAGTTCGACCACGTCTAACGAATCCGCATCGAGATCCTCGGTGAACGACGATTCGGGTGTGATGTCGCCTTCATCCACGCTCAGTTTTTCGGCAGTGATTGCCCGCACTCGATCCAAAATTGATGACATCGTTATTTGCTCTCCCGAGCTGATCTGATGGCTGATTGTTCGCCGCGTCATCGCGTTGAGACGCAACTGCAATTATATATGGATATGGTTACCGAACGATTTCGCCGCTCATTCGGTTGGACGTTGATCAGCATCGCGTTCGGCGTCGCGCGCTACCGCGCCGAGTACGCCATTCACAAATCTCCCTGAGTTGTGCGTATCGAACATTTGAGATAGCTTGACGGCTTCACTAACCACCACAGCGGTGCTCGTGTTGGGATACTCAGCCATCTCGACAAGCGCCGTACGGAGTACGTTGCGGACTACAGGGGATGCTTCCGACATGGTCCACCCTCGAGCGAAGCGGTTGAGCCTGCGATCTAGTTCGACGCGGTCACGTTCGGCTTCTCTGGCGAGGTTTTGGGAGAAACGAATGATCTTCCTATTGAGACCGATTTCGGTCGCCACCCATTGGAGACATTGGTCGACAGGCCGATTGGTCATGTCGGATTGGTAGAGTGCCAACACGGCCGCAGCTCTACCGCCAGTCTTATCGCGTGGGATTGCACTGAAGTCGGGCGCGTCACTATCGATATCGGAGTCGCCCTGCACTCGCGTTCGCGCTCGATACGGAGGTACAGCAGACAACCAGTTGCTGTGTTCTTTGGTTGGATGCGCGGGCATCGTAAAAAGATTGTTGCCGATCCCCGCGTCCGATGACCGATAGAGCCGGAGCTCGTCGGAGTGGGTTTAAGCAGCTGCGTAATCCCAGACGGCGTCGTAGTCGGCTAGATTGACAACGTTCGTCCGCCGTTCGATGCGCCTGATCATTCCGCTCAGTATCTTGCCGTTGCCCATCTCGACGAATTCGTTGACGCCGTTATCCAACATATGCCGGATGCCGTTGTTCCACTGCACGCAAGACGTCAGCTGACGGCGCAATTCGTATTTGACATCATCGGCCGTCTCCAGCGGTTCAGCGTCGACGTTTCCGATGATCGGGACGAGCGGGTCTTGGAAATCTACCGATTCGATCGCGTCGTCCAATCCGCTCTGTGCAGGAGACATTAACCCTGAGTGGAAGGCGCCGCCGACACTCAATGGGATTGCCTTCTTGGCACCCCGGGCCGATGCCATGTCCAACGCGACGGCAAGACCTCGGTGTTCACCGGCGATGATGATCTGCTCAGGGGTGTTGACCGTGGACATGTCGACGCCGGCTTCCCGGCAAATCTCTGCCACGGTAACCTCGTCGATACCGATCAAGGCGGCCATTCCGCCAGGACGCTCGTCGCAGGCCAATTGCATCAATCGCCCACGCTCGCACACAAGCTTGACTGCGTCGGACACCGACAACACGCCTGCGACGACCAGGGCGGAGTATTCACCTAAGCTGTGTCCCGCTGTCATATCGGGAACCGCCACGCTTTCGGTAGCTTCTTCGAGCGTCCGCCATGCGGCGATGGATGCGGTCAGAATCGCCGGTTGAGCGTTTTCGGTGCGGGTTAGATCCTCGCCGGGGCCGTTGAACATGATGTCGCTCAACGAGCGTTGCAGTACGTCATCGACCTCGTCGAAAACTTCCCGAGCCGTAGCCGAGTTCAAGTAGAGATCCTTGCCCATTCCTACAGCCTGCGATCCCTGTCCGGGAAACACGAAAGCGGTCGATTTCGATGCTTCTAGTGTTGCAGTCATTGGAGTCTCCGTTCTTCGTCTTCGGCTGTTCTTGCCATGCGATGTGAACGCAACCGTTGAGCCGGTTGCGAAACAAGATATCAGCTTTCGGTGGTTTCGGGCTCGAACGCATCGACTTTGCGCCAATTGCCCTTCACAGTCCTGCCTTTATAGTTACCGCACTCGGGGCACACACGGTGCGGCGGAATGCGAAATTCGCCACAGGGGCAGCGGACAAGCGTAGGTAACTTGATCGCGTGGTGTGCGGCGCGGTTTCCCTTTCGGGCTCGAGTGTGCTTTTTCTTTGGGAGCGGTGCCATAGCGTTTCAGTTTTTGTCGATTTGCGTGCGATTTAGCAACATTAGCGATTGAGTGGTTGGATGGCGCAGGCGCAGGTTTCAGTGTTCAAGTCGGCGGAACAGTGTGCACAAATTCCTTTACATTCGGGATTGCACAGCGGGTTCATCGGCATTGCGGCCGATAAGCCTTGCCAAAGCGCCGTTGATATGTCAAGCACGTTCGTCGGGTCTATAGTCAACGCCTCGTCGTTTTCATCTGTCCCGTATTCCTCGAACCAATTCCGATGGCTTGTCATCAGATCCACGTTGTGGGGCTTGAACTCCTCGGCGAAGTCCAAACTCAGCGACGCGACGGTCTCGATGAGACACCTCGAACACTCGGCATCGAATTCTGCGTTTACCTTTACGTCAGCAAAAACGGTACGATCTGTGCGCATCAGCTTGCCCCGGGCTTCGACTTCATGGAACGAAAGTCCTTCGTTCTGCAAAGTCTCGTGTGCGAAATGGAATCTGATCTCATCGCCCACGGAACCGGTCAATAGACCCGACACGTTGAACAACATAGGAGCAGAATCCGAATTCGCGCGCCCAAGCGCGGCCGTTGCACGCAACCTCAACAATGTTAAATCCCACCATCAATTATTGTCAACGTACGCCGAAACTGACCCCGCTTTCACCGAAACAACGGCGGTTTCCCCCGGGCGAACCCTCCTAGTCGCCCCACCGTCCCCTTTCGCTCAGCGAAAGGGGACGCGGAGCGAAGCGAACGCAGGGGTATGCCCGGGGCAGACACGGGGTGCAGGGGGAGTTAAATCTCGCCGATCACTGCCCGGCTGATCACCATCCTCTGGATCTCGGAAGTGCCTTCGTAAATCTCGGTGACGCGTTGGTCGCGGTACATGCGCTCGACGGGTGTGGGTTTGAAGTAACCGATGCCACCGTGGATTTGGACGGCTTTGTCTACGTTGCGGCCTGCGACCTCAGACGCGTGAAGTTTCGCCATTGCCGATTCGGTACCGTACGGCAGACCCTCGTCGTAGAGTGATGCGGCCCGATAAACCATCAAACGAGCGGCATCTAGCTCAGTTGCCATGTCAGCGATCATGAACTGAATAGCTTGCTTGGTCGCGATGGGACGCCCGAAGGCTTCGCGTTGCTTGGCGTACCCAACTGCTTGATCAAGGGCGCCTTTCGCCAATCCGAGGCACTGGGCCGCCACGGTTATGCGGGACGAATCGAGGATTTTCAAGGCTATTCTGTAACCATCGCCGATGTCGCCCAGCAGATTAGATTTGGGGACCCGGCAATCGTTGAACACCAGTTCTGCGGTTCCGCTACCCCGCATTCCCATCTTCCCATGCTGTTCGTTGATTTCGAAGCCGGGGGTATCACGCTCAACCACGATCGCTGAGACACTGCGGTACCCCTCGCCGCGATCGGCGGTGACGAATACGGCGAACACATCGGCTACCGATGCGTTGGTGATGAACAGTTTTGTGCCGTTGAGCACGTAAAACTCGTCGTCGTCGGTGATCGTGGTTTGCAACCCAAGCGCGTCGGAGCCAGTCTGAGGTTCTGACAACGCGAACGCCGCTATCTTTTCCCCGGTCGCCAAATCAGGCAACCACCTGGCGCGTTGCTCATCTGAACCGAATCGGTTGATCGTCTCCGATCCGAGCGATGTGTGTGTAATCAACACCGTGCTCGTAGAGCCGCATATCGCGCCGATCTCCTCCAAAACCACCATGAAGTCGCGGTAACCCATGCCGGCGCCGCCAAGTTCGGGAGAGATCAGGAGTCCTGTGAGACCCAGCTCGGCTAACCCGGCAAACTGTGTTTTGGGAAACTCTTCGAGCGTATCGACTTCGTCAGCAAGCGGAGCGAGGTCGTTGACCGCGAATTCGCGGACGGTGGCAGAGAGCATCTGCTGCTGTTCGTTGTAGAAGGGTTGCATGTTGGAACCTTGTGGGGGCCGAGGATTCGTGTGAATATCCAAGCGAAATTATCACAGAACTCAGGCGACGTTGTTCGCTGAATCGGCCGTTGCAAACAGCGGTGGGCATTAAAATCGGCTTAGCGCAGCAACTCCCCCAATCTCGCACATGAACGGCAACCGTAGGATTCTAGGCATCGATCCGGCATTGACAACGACCGGCTATGCAGTGGTCTCGGCCGATCCTCGTGGTCACGTCACATTAATCGAAGGCGGTCTCATACGGACCAAATCGAGCCAAGCTCTGGAGCAACGATTACGCGTCATCAACGACACTCTTGAGGAGGTCATTGAGGAGTTCCAACCTGACGAGGTGGCGATCGAGGATCTGCATGCTCGTTATCGCAATCTGAAGACCGCCATCATAATGGGACATGCGCGTGGTGTGGCAATTCTCGCCGCAGGAAAAGCGGAGGTGCCGGTCCATCACTATCAGCCCACGCGGGTAAAGAGCATCGTCGCAGGGAGCGGTCGAGCCGACAAGGCGGAGATGCGACGAGCGGTTTCGATGCGATTGGGATTGGCAAACGAGATAGAGAAGGAAGATGTCGCAGACGCAGTTGGCATCGCTATCTGCCATGTGCACATGACTGGAACACCTGAATTAACCGAAACGGTAAATCGAACATGATTTCTTATTTGAAAGGCGAAGTTATACAAACGCAAGCGAACCCAGCCCGGGTCGTGGTTCTAACCGCCAGTGGCGTCGGATACACGGTCGTTTTGCCGGCGGTTATCAGTGAAACGATGCAGCCGTCCCAAGGTGACAGCATCGAGTTGCACATCTATTACTCGGTTTCAGAGCGACAGCCGTTGCCACTGTTGGTGGGTTTCGCGAACGTTGGCGATCGCGAATTCTTCGAGCAGTTGATCCAGGTCGAAGGCATCGGACCGATGCGTGCGGCCACAGCACTGACAATGCCGGTGCCGACGTTGGCGTACGCCATCGAAACCGAAGACTTGGTGACACTAACGTTGATGCCGGGAATCGGGCAGCGGGGCGCGCAGAAAATCATCGCTACTCTGAAAGGCAAGGTCGCAGAGGCGGCTGGCCGATCGCGGGAGGTCGCGTTGCGACGTGCACCCGCGCCCGGGACGCGTTCCGATGTGGTAGCCGTTCTCGTGAGTCTTGGCTATCGTGAAACCGAGGCCTCCACGATGGTCGACGACGTAGTGCGGCGAGAACCCGACCTGCTCGACGACCCGCAAGGGTTGCTACGCGTCATCTTCCGCACAACCGGCGCTACGGCAGTGCATTGACGGGCGACGGACGGTATCGTTGACCCTCATTTCTTATGGCAGAGTCCGCAAGAGAGCGAATCGTAACCGGAGCTGACGCCGAGGTTTCGGATGTTGAGCGCCGTTCTGCCGAGCTCTTGCAAGATCGAGCGTCGATCAACTCAGAAACCACTGGCACGAACGACCTTCGACCCCGTCGTTTCGCCGATTACATCGGTCAGCGTGACGTTGTCAACAGCATCCAGATTGCTGTGGAGGCAGCCAAGCGTCGCGGTGACACATTGGACCACGCGCTTTTTCATGGTCCGCCAGGTCTTGGTAAGACAACGATTTCCCAAATCATCGCTCGGGAGATGGATACGACATTGGTGCACACTTCCGGGCCGGCGTTAGAGCGACCAGCTGATGTCGTCGGCATTCTTTCGAACCAGAAACGAGGCGACGTCCTCTTCATCGATGAGATCCACAGACTATCGAACGCGGTTGAAGAGTATCTTTACTCAGCGATGGAAGATTTCAGGGTCGATTTCATTACGGGTGCCGGGGCGTTTGCCAAAACCATCAACCTGCCGCTCCAGAAATTCACTTTGATCGGATCTACAACTCGGGCCGGCATGCTCAGTCCACCGTTGCGAGAACGGTTCGCATTGACCTACCACCTAGATTTCTATTCCGTCCCGGAGGTTGCTCAGGTTGTCACAAGATCAGCGTCTATACTGTCCGTCCCCGTAGACGAAGCGGGAGCCGAGGTGATCGCCCGCCGCTCGAGGGGGACGCCTCGGATAGCGAACAATTTGCTGCGTCGTGTCCGCGACTACGCACAGGTTCGAGGCGATGGAACTATCGACGCAGATGTTGCATCCGAAGCGCTACGAGTCGAAGGTGTAGACGAGTTGGGTCTGGATCGTTTGGATCGGCTCTATTTGGAAACTTTGGCTAGGCATTACGGCGGCGGACCAGCCGGCATCAACGCTCTCGCTGCGTCGGCCAACGAAGAGGTTCAAACTCTTGAAGACGTCGTCGAACCATTCCTGTTGAAGATCGGATTCATCATGCGAACTCCTCAGGGGCGGCGTGCGACGCCACAAGGGATGATGCACGTTGGAGCGGCCGTCGATTCCGCGCGGTCGTCATCCGCAGGTCAGAAATCGTTGCTCTGACCCGTCCTAGGTTGCAGCGGTTCTCGAGTAATCCATCGCCTCTGCGATCAACTCGTCGGGGATGTCGTCGAACGATGCGTAGTTCATGGAGTAGAGCCGTGCGTATAGACCCTCGTGGGCAATCAACTCGTCGTGGTTTCCGGTCTCGATGATTTCGCCATTTTGTAGGACAATGATGCGATCGGCACCCCGAATCGTGGCCAATCGGTGTGCGATGACCAAACCGGTGCGGCCTTCCAAAAGACGTGAAAGCGCCTGCTGGATCAGCAGTTCGGTGTAGCTGTCGATAGAAGCGGTGGCTTCGTCGAGGATCAAGATCTTGGTATCTGCGACGATTGCTCGGGCGAATGATATTAGCTGGCGTTGGCCCAATGAGAGGTTGCCCCCGCGCTGCTCAAGTTCGGTGTCGTAGCCGTTCGGCAGGCGCATGATGAATTCGTGGGCACCTACGGCTCGCGCTGCTGCCACTACTTCCTCGCGGGTGGCGTCGTCCTTGTTGTATCGGATGTTCTCGTAGACAGTGCTAGAGAATAGGTACGGTTCTTGTAAGACCATGCCGATGTTGTCGCCGAGGCTGCTGAGTTCGACGTCTCGGACATCTTTGCCGGAGATCAGGACCTCTCCCTCCCAGATGTCGTAGAAGCGATGAAGCAAGGATGTGATGCTGGTCTTGCCGGATCCGGTGGGACCTACAAGCGCGACGGTTTCGCCGGGCTCGACCCGGAAGTTGATATTTTTGAGGATCGGTTCGTCTTCGAGGTATCCAAATGTCACGTTTTTGAATTCAACGGAGCCATCGTTGTCGACGAGAGGTTCGGCGTCATCTTTGTCTTCGATGTCGATCGGGACATCGAGAACTTCGAATATGCGTTCACCGGATGCCATGGCGCGTTGGAATACGGCGTAATGCATTGTGATCGACCGTATCGGATCGAAGAAAAGCTGCACGTAAAGAATGAATGCGAGCATCGAACCGATTTCGAGTGAGTTGCCGATCACCCAGGATCCGCCGACCACGATGATTATGGCCATTGCCGAACCCGAGAGCGTGTCAACCATCGCGATCATTACGAGGCCGATACGGGCGGCTCGTTTGGAAGCCCGAAGTTGTTCGTCAGCTTTTTCTTTGAAGAGGTCAAGGTTGACGTGCTCACGACTCATGCCTTGGACGACTCTGACGCCGTTGATGTTTTCGGCCAAAGCTCCGCTGGTGATGGAAGCCGTTTGGCGCGAATAGATGAAGGCTCGGCGCGCGATCGGGAGCCAGACGGCTCGGGCGATGGCGAGCGTGGAAACTACGGCGAACGTCAAAAGGGCGAGTCGCCAATCCATGATCAACATGGCGATCACGATGCCGAAAAGTAGGAGGAAATCGCCAATGCTGACGACGGCGGTTTCGAGAAACTCTTGAAGCGCGGCTACGTCGCCTTGCAGGCGAGACATCATGCGTCCGACCTCGGTCTTATCCATGAACGACATCGAGACGCGTTGCAGATGTGCGTACATCGCCCGCCGGAGGTCGATCAAGATATGTTCGGCGATGCGTCCGACGATGATGTTCTGGATGTAGCCCACGATCACGTGGAGAACTATGGCGCCGAAGAATAGGCCCACCATGACGAACAGTATGTTTCGGGCGTCGCCAGTGGACCGTTGGGTGATGTCTAGGACGTCGTTTACGGTGGTTCGGATGATCCATGGAAGGGCGAGGACCGACAAGGCGAAGATGATGACAGCGATGACGCCGATGATGAGAACGTTGCGGTAAGGACCGACGAAACCCAAGAAACGCCGGACTACATCGCCGTTGTATCCGGCGCTGAAGATCTGCTGGTCGAGATCTTCTTGATTTGCGTTGCGGTGATCTACCCACTTAGGTCCGGGTGACTGATCGGTAGTGCTACCTTGTGTCGTGTCTGTTGTTGCCATGGCTACAGGTTGCCTGTTACGTCGAAATCGTCTTCGGGACGGATCTGGAGTTCGTAGAGATCTCGGTACTTGCCGCCGAGTTCGAGCAACTCTGCGTGAGAGCCACGCTCGACGATCTTGCCGCCTTCTAAGAAGAGGATCTCGTTTGCGTGCATCAACGAACTCAAACGGTGGGAGATGATGATTGTGGCGCGGTCGGCGGTCACTTCTTGAAGTGCGGCTCTGATACGTTGCTCGGTCGCGGCGTCGATGGCGGCGGTAGAGTCGTCGAAGACGATGATCTGTGGGTGCAACATGATGCTGCGGGCTATGGATAGACGCTGGCGCTGACCGCCTGAGAGTGAGACGCCGCGTTCGCCGATAAGCGTGCCGTAACCGGTGGGTAGCCGTTCAACATACTCGCTCATCTGGGCGTGTGAGGTCGCGCTTTCGATGTTGCGGTGTTCCGCCCAGGGATCGCCGTACGCGACGTTGTTGTCGATTGTGGTGGTGAAGAGGAAAGTGTCTTGTTCGACGACACCTACGGTGCGGCGCAGGGAGGCGAGCGTCACTTCCGAGATATCTTGTTCGTCGATGAGGATGCGGCCCGCGATCGGGTCGTAGAAACGCGGGATCAAGTGTGCGAGTGTGGATTTGCCGGAGCCAGGTGGCCCGACGATGCCGATGGTGTGGCCGGGCCGGGCTTCGAAGGAAACGTCGGTTAGGACCTGCTCGTCGCCATATTCGTCCATGTATGCGAAGTCGACATGTTCGAATCGCAGTGCACCGTCAGTAAGAACGAGGTCTTGTGCACCGGGTTTATCGTCGATTTCGGGTATCTCGTCAAGTACTTCGAAAAGTCGTTTCCCAGAAGTTGCGCCTTGTGCCCAACCGGCGACGACCATTCCGAGTTGCCGGACGGGGTTCTGCATGATTGACATGAACGCGAGGAATTGGGCGAGCTGTCCGAGTGAGAACGGATCGTTTTCGTCGAGAACCTTTAGGCCACCCACGAGAAGGACCGCGGACATTACTCCGAGGAATGCGAGGGTGATTATCGAGAGATTTGTGGCACGCACCGTAACCAATCTGAAGGCTCGGTTGAACGCTTCGTTGGAGGATTTGTCGTATTTCTCCATCTCGTACGGTTCGGCGGAAAATGACCGGACTACCCGGATGCCTTTGAGGTTCTCGTCCATCACCTTAGTGAGGCGTCCCATCTCCTCTTGGTAGAGGCGCCATCCCCGCGACGTTTGGAGCCGGGCAACGATGGCTCGCCAACCGGCAACGGGTACGAAGCTGAGGCTGATGAGTGCGAGTTCCCAATCCACTCGCATCATGAGAAAGGTCCCGGTGCCGACGAAGATGGCGAGGTAGACGACACGTAGCAACCCACGGCTGGCGAAGGCTCTAATGCCTTCGATGTCAAGCAATCCGCGGGTTAGGAGATCGCCCGTATGGACGCGGTCGTGGTACGCGAAGCTAAGGCGTTGCAACTTCTCGTAGTACATCATCCTGAGGCGGTAGCCGAGGCGTTGAGCGATGTTCTCGCTGATGTACATGTGTCCGAAGGTGAAGAGGCCACGCAATACCGCCGAACCCAGCAGAAATGCCGCAGTCAACAACAACGTTCGCCGCAGTGCATCGGTATCAACTTCGGGACCCGTAAATGCTTTCTCGACAGTGTCTACGCCGTTGCCAATAAGCAGGGGTATGAAGAGTTGGAAGAGGGAGGCGCCGATGATGAAGACAAGCCCGATGGCGAGAAGCCCGCGGTAATCGAGAGCCATGCGGATGATGCGCCAAAGTACGTTGAAGCTACCGCCTTGCGCCTCTGCGTCGGATTGAGCAGCGGTACGAGCGGCACCAGTCGTCGCTGACACAGCCGTCGGCATGGTCAGGCGTTGGAATAGGTTTATTACGAAACCCATAAGTTCATGATTCTACGTTCTTCTGTGACTTTCATCACGTCTTTCGCGACATCTTGTGGGGCGTCATTGAAAATTTTTGCGGCAACCGGGGCATTTCAACACAACCATCCGACGCACCGGTTGGCAGATCAATCTTGCGCTAGAGTCGTATGGAGAGTGCTACATTCAGACATTGTTTTTGCTCTCGCGCAACACCCGGGTCATCCGTTAAAAATGGCCAATCCTTCAGTAGGCATCAAAAGAAGCGGCGAAGTCGCCGTTGAACCACACGTCGATACCGCGCTTAATCCCTATCGTGCTCGGTACGCCAGCAACGGCGACGCCTTCGCGATCGACTTTGTGATCAAGGAGGCCTTCGGGTCCACCGCGCCGAAGTCTTCGGCGGCTCGCGAGATGAAGCGCAAAAACACAACTTACATCGTGGCGACACGCCGATCAGATTGGAACGCGGGCGACGAACCGGAGGAAGTTGGAGGCCACCGCGGTTTTTCGAACCGTGTGAAGTCGATTTTGTCGTTTTCGCTCGGAGGATGGGAGTCGAACAAGACCATAAGCAACGTCTCCGGAGCAGTAGGTCTCTGGACCGCAGGCGAACAAGTGCACATCGTCATGATCGCGACGCGGCCGACGAGGCGCGGACGAGGGATCGGTGAATTATTGCTAATCGCGACGATGGCGGAGGCGATGAAGCTGAACTCGCGGAATGTGACTCTGGAGGTGAGGAAGTCTAACGTCGCGGCTCGTGGTTTGTATCAGAAATACGGGTTCTCGGACGTTGGTATTCGGCGAAACTACTACCACGACAACCGGGAGGATGCGATCATCATGTCGACGCCATCGTTAACCGACTTGGGGTACCGCCGATCACTTAGACGCCGGTGTTTGGGTTTTTTCGCGACGCGTGGTCGGACCGAGTTGCAAGTCGATCCGATGCTGTATCTATCCTTGGCCGAGCAAAAAGATGATGACTGAGACCAACGCTCCGATGGCAAAAACAATGCTCCAGGTAGCCCATCGCTGCTGAACTGCCAAGAACTTCTCCGGGCTTTCCCACTGGCGAGCGCGCCACGCCATCTCGTTGCCCTTCAAGCCCAATATCAGCATCACGCTGATCAGCACGATGAATCCCACAGTCCTCAACGTGGGCACGGGTAGCAAAGGCATAAATCCGAGGATCGTCCACCATAATCCGTGGACTACTCCCCAAATCGGTCCCAATATGAACGCCGACCAGTTCCACTTCTGGATTTCTTGTGGAGTCTCGTCGCTCTCATCACTCGACGGTCGATTGCGCCTCGAAAAACCCCATTGGCTCGGTCGGAACGTGCCGGCGCCGATCCGGTAGCCGGGACTCCGATCATCGCCTCCAGATGATGCGCCGTCTCGGCGGTCGTTTCCGAGGCCCAAACTGCGCTCTCCGTCGTTGCGTTGCGGGTCGGTACCATCCGGCGAAATCCGAGCGTTTTGGTCGATCTCAACCGAACAAACAGCGCAGTAGGACGCATGAGCTTCGTTAACGGAAGCGCAGCTTTGACAACTCGTAAATCCCAGTGGCGGGACACGCGACGGATCCGGGACATAAACTCGTTCTCCGCACCGATCGCAGGCATAGGCGTCCGCACTTGACGCGGTACCGCAGTGCATACAGTAAATCGTGTTGCTTACGGGATCTGAGTTTTCGTTTGGCGACTGGCCTGTCATCGAAATAAGACTTGGGTAAACGATGCCGACTTCGCGATGTGGGACGAACCGTATTGATCGCTAATCTTATCGTCTGAATGTTTCTTTGTTGTTTTGCCTCTCAGTCATCACGCGGCCGCGGAATCAGCTTCAATCTCGGATCCAATGAAGATCGCCATCGCGTCGAGAATATCGTCTAGTTCCTCCTCGCCTAACGCGTCAATCGCCGGCGTAGGTGGCCGAACCGCAGCGGAATCGAGCAATCCGCGTCTCGCCATGATGTGTTTGCGTATCGAAAGCCCGAGACCCGCAGTGTTCTCATATCTGATTAACGGCAGCCAACCGTAGAAGGTTTGCCGAGCGCCTTCGACATCGCCCGCGCTGAATTGTCGGTGTATCTTGACTAGAGCTTCCGGGTAGGCAAAACCTGTCATTGTGCCAACCGCGCCGCGCCGCAACTCTTCGAACAGAAACGCGCCGCCGAGTCCGCCGAAGATACCCATCTGATCATTCGATGCGTGTCGAACCGCGGAGATTTTCGGTGGAGTAGGTGGGTCTTCAAGCTTCAGATACTTCGCGTTTTCGAGATCGGAATTGAGCTTGGCGATGAAATCGGCTGACATGTGAACGCCCGTTTGCTCGGGCAGGTCTTGCACTACGATCGGGATCGACGACGCATCGTCGATGTGACTGTAGTAGGCGAACACCGCCGCGTCGTTGGGTTTTGCCAATGACGGCGGCGAAGCCATCGCTGCGGTTGCTCCGATGCTTTGTGCTTCGCGGACGCGGTCTGCAACTTGCATGCCGCTCTGTCCACTTATGCCAACCGTCACGGTCAAAACGCCGCCGCAAGCATCGACGACGGCTTCGATTATCGGGGCCCGTTCTGCATCGTTCAAACGGTGAGCCTCGCCCATAACGCCCAAAGTGACGACGCCTGTGCAACCGGCTCGCCGGGCTTGATCGACAAGCCGACCGATGGACTGCGTATCCACCGAACCATCGGCCGCAAACGGCGTCGGCATCATGAAATGTATGCCTTCGAATTCGATTTCGGACATCTGATTCACCTTCCCGATCTGACATTCCCCGACATCAACTTGCCGAATAGTCTATCGAACAGCGCATTGGTTCATAGATTCGGCGTTCGATCGATGAACTTCCGAATTCATCGCTTGTGTGCAACCGATGTATGATTACCACTAATTGGCGCAGAAACGAGCGCTTGGGCGGAGTTTTATCCGAGAGCAATCACACCGTGACTACTACCGTAACCGAACAACAAACAGGCTGGGAACCCGATGCGACGGGAGCACGGGTTTTGCAGATCGACGGCGAAGAGATCGCCAATTTTGAAGAGCAGAAAGAGCGATTCAAGGCAGGAAACTTCGAAGAAACGACGTTTATGCGATTCAGGCTCCGTCAAGGCGTTTACGGGCAAAGACAGCCAGACCGCCAAATGGTCCGAATCAAAGCGCCGTTCGGAGGCCTCACTGCCCGTCAATTGGAAGTCTTGGGCGAAGTATCCGAAAAATACGCGCCGCTCAAGAAAGGTCACCTGACGACCCGAGAGAATATCCAGTACCATCACGTCCCGCTCGATGAGACGCCGGCGCTGATGCGCGCCATCGGAGACGTGGGGCTTACCACCCGCGAAGCTTGCGGCAACACAGTCCGCAATGTTGTGGCTCACCCCACCGCAGGAGTTTCCACAGACGAGGTGTTCGACGTTTCACCCTACGCTGCGGCATATGCCCGATATTTCCTGCGGCACCCGACAACTCAGAATATGCCTCGCAAGTCCAAGACGGCTTTCTCGGGATCGGAAAAAGATGAAGCGATGACCCCGTTCCACGACATGGGTTTCATCGCCCGAGAGCGTGAAGGTAAGCGCGGATTCAAGATCGTTGTAGGCGGCGGTCTATCGATCATGCCGCAGATGGCTGAGACGTTGAGCGAATTTGTGCCCGTCGAAGACTACCTCCGACACGCCGAAGCCGCGTTGAGGATATTCAACCGGCAGGACGAAGAGCGCAAGAACTTGATGCGCGCGCGTATCAAGTACACCATCAAACGGCTAGGTATCGAAAAGTTCCGAGAGCTTGTTCAGGAAGAGTTGAAAGGCGATTGGGCCAATAAAGAGATAGATCTCGAAACTCTACTGTTCATCGAAGACGAATCTGTCGATGCGCCAGCGCCGGCGGCGAATCCCACACCGGAGCCGACGGACGATTCGACGTACGACTTCTGGAAGTCAACTTCAGTCGAAGCGCAGCGGCAGGACGGTTACAACGTCGTCTACGTCCGCGTGGAGCGCGGAGATATCTACAGCGATCAGTGGCAGCCTCTTGCTGACATGGCACGGGAATACGCTGGAGGCAGGGTTCGCATCGACCAGCAGCAGAACATAGTCTTCCGCTGGGTACGAACCGAATCCCTCTACGACCTGTATCTCGCCCTCGATGAGATCGGTATGGCCTCCAGCGGCCGCGAGACAATCCGAGATATCGTGACCTGCCCTGGCACTGATTCCTGCAAACTCGGTATCACTTCATCGATGGGATTAAATCAAGCGCTCGGCGAAAAACTCGACAACTTGGATGTCTCGGACCCAGGCGTTGCCAAGATTCACATTAAAGCGAGCGGATGCCCGAATTCTTGCGGTCAGCACCATGTGGCAAACATCGGCTTCCACGGCGCTGTGATGAAAGGCGGCGGCGGTCAAGTACCTGCATACGAGCTGTTCATTGCAGGTCAATCGACCGACGGTCCCGTCCGCGTTGGGAATCGAGTCCGCGCCCGCGTACCGGCGAAGCGAGCTCCTGAGGCTTTGGAGATGATCATCGATCACTACAAAGCGAACCGTAACGACGGTGAAGAGTTCAACCAGTTTGTCGACCGTGTCGGCACTAAGCCATACGAGGATATGTTTGGTCCTTGGAAAGCCGAGATCGGCGAATTGAACCGGGAGAACATCAACACGTACATGGATTGGGGCAAGACCGTGCTCTACAAATTGGAGCGCGGCGAAGGTGAGTGCGCGGTCTAACGCACCGTCAACCAATCTGGATACCTAATCCACTGCCGCTCCGTGGCGTTTCCTTAGAACGTCGCGGCTCCTCAGGATTATCTGCTCGCCATCTAGCGACCGGGCACCGACTTCGAGCGTCGCAAACTTGACTCCGAGGTCGGGCGAGAGCAGTGGGACGATCTCGTTCAGATCGAGGATGCCGGTCCCAATTTCATGGTGGTCAACGCCGTCGATGACATCGTTGAGGTGCAGGTGGCGGACACGCGATCCAAGAGTCGATACGGCATCGGCGATCCCGTCACCCCTCATGCAGTGGCCGATATCAACGGTGGCACCCACATGGTCGCTGTCGGCGTGGTCAATCACTGAGGCAAGGTCTTCGTAAGACATCAAGACATAGCCGGGATCGTGGAAAAGGTTCTCTATGCAGATTGTGACGCCGAGCTTTTCAGCGGTCGGCGCCGCACGACTCACGAACTTCATTACGTTTCGTACTGCTTCGCGTCGAATCAGTTCAGATCCATCCTCGGGTGACTGTAGCGTCGGCACATCGATTTTCCCTGGATGCAGAACGACAACCTTGCCCCCGAGCAAATGCGTCATTTCGAGGTTGCTAATTAAACTCTCCAACGTGTCGTTCCATGTGCGCGTCACATGGGAGCCAGGCAGCGCTCCGTGGTTGTAATGGAGGTTGAACGTGATCCCGTGCGAGTCGGCAACGCCGCGAATGTAATCGATATCCTCTTGCGAAAGGGTTTCGGCACAATGGTGCCGCCCGTTCAGTTCTATCGCCTTGAAACCGTTTTCGATGGCGAAATCGACCATGGCGCTGAGCGGTTGGTCGTCGCGGATGAGAGATGTGACTGCCAACGTTGGCATGTTGTTTCCTTCGGAGTGCGTTGGGCGGCTTGGCGGCTCGTAGGGATTATACGGGCAGCGAATCTCGATGAGTTTGCTTTGCGGTCGATCAGAAATGGGTTTTCTATACTTTTGATGTCAGGAATTTGCCTCAATCAAGCCGTGAAAATCCTGAATTATCGAAGCAACCGGACTTAATTCTTGCACCATGCCCAACATCGAATACGGCGACTACGTCAAATTTTCGTTCTTCAAGGCTCGACCGTCTTGGAGAATGCTGGAACCCAACCGCAAATCCCAGCTTCGGGAGGAATTGATTTCTGCGCTTCGCGAGGCAGGTGATGAAACTGAGGCTCCGATCTCCTGCTTCAGCGCGGTAGGAACACGCGCGGACGTCGACTTGCTACTTTTTCAAAGCGCTCCGAGCGTTGAGACATTCCACACCACCGCGGCTGAGATAAACCGCACCGAAGCCGCTGCACACTTCGATCAACCTCACTCCTACCTGTCGCTCCGCCGAAAAACGCGCTACAAGCACGGTGGAGGAAACCCTGAGGTCGAGCAAAAAGACAAGAGATACTTCATCGTCTACCCGATGACGAAAACACGGCCTTGGTATGGACTGTCATTGGAAGAGCGCCAGAATATGATGAACGATCACTTCCGCATCGGTCACGGCTATCCTGGCGTCACCATTAACACGACGTACTCTTTCGGCATCGACGATCCAGAGTTTGTCGTGGCATTCGAAACAGACGACCCGTCGGAATTCGTTTCCCTTGTCATGGACCTGCGTGAAGTCCCTGGATCCCAATTCACGGAATCGGAGACGCCGATATTCACGACCATCCGAATGTCGTTGTCGGAGGCGCTGCAAGCAATCGGATGATGACAGGCGCGCAGATCCGATTCGGGATGCGGTTGATTTAGGCGCCGGTTAAACACCGGCGCTCGACGACGGACTAAGTGTTCTTTCCGGGTTCGGAGCTGTCGTAGTCGTAGTCGTAGTTGAGAGCGATGTACTCTTGCTCGTCGTCGGGAACCTGATCTTCTGGGAAGATCGCGTTTTCGGGACACACGGGTTCACATGCAGCGCAGTCTATGCATTCATCGGGGCTGATGTAGAGCATCCTGTCGCCGGGCTTGGAATATATGCAGTCGACCGGGCAGACATCGACGCACGAACCGTCCATTACGTCTACGCAGGCTTTAGAGATTATGTATGTCACCGTCTAGCAACTCCCATCGCAGAATTAACGGTCTATCAAGAGCGAGACAGGATCGCGGCAATCAGCGCAATCATCCCTGAGTCTGGTTATCCCCCGCAACCACAACCGCCGCCCCCACACGCGCAACCACCAGCGAAGTTCGGGTTCGAGATTACGAAACCTGAACGCTCGAAACCTTCGACGTAGTCGATACTGGATCCGGCGATCAGGGGTATGCTCCCCTCGTCTACCAACGCCTTCACGGAACCGTCTTCTAACGACGTATCGTCATCTGCAGGTCCGTCTTCAAGTCCGAAAGCGTATTCCACTCCACCTTGTGGAGTCGCTGATGCCGAAATACGCAAGTAGGCGTCCGATGCGTCCTGTTCCGCCATTACCTCGACCAGCTTTTCCAAAGCCGCCGGTGTGAACGACACTATCGCAATCTCTTGCTGGTTGGTCATCTTTTCCTACTCTCTGTTGCGTTCGGTACAAGACGATGCGCTAATCTGACGCGCCGTTATCGGTCGACGCGCGACGAATTTTGGCAACCGTTGCTTCGCGATTAAAATTGTAATGCACCGTTTACGAGAGTCGACGCGCATTCTCGGTCATTATCCCGACCAAGCGCGATTTGGCGGATTTCACCAATCCACTCGATTTTTACGGTATCGCGCTATACAATTGATGTCTGTGCATCGTTATCGTCTGTCAGACGGGTTATGATTCCGAGTTCTGCAAATCGCAGGCTTGCAGTTGACAGGCGCAAAAGCGGAGGTGCGCCACTCACGTGGCTTACTTCGTCGATGCGCGACACGAAAACCAACCAAATCGGGAGCAACTGCTGCATGGATGCAATAGATCGTCAAATAATCGCCGCGCTGAACGAAGATGGTAGAGCCGCGAACGCAAAAATCGCGAAAAAAGTGAAGGTGAGTGAGGGGACTGTTCGTCGGCGCCTTAAGAAACTGACCAGCGACAAGACGATCGACATCGTGACAGTCCAAGATCCGCAGAAGATGGGTTACCAGTCAGAGGTGCTTATCGGCATGCAGGTTGAGCCCGACATGCTCGAAGAAGTCGCCTCTCGGATGGCTGAGTTCAAGTACACTACCCTAGTCAGCATCACAACCGGCACTTACGATGTGTTCGCTTGGGCGACACTGCCGAACGCTGAGAGCCTTGGCGAATTTATCAGAGATCACGTCGGAAAAACGCCTGGCGTGCAGCGGACCGAAACGTTTGTCTCGTTAGGAGTTCGCAAGCGATCTTATAGCCTGCCGATTGAGGCGTAGACCAACGATCACCGACGAAGCCCGTAGGGAAAGATAATAGACGGAATGAACACTCCGTCAGTGGCGCAACCAGCAGGCGTAAAACGGTCGCTATCCCTAACCCTGGGGCCGTCGCTGTTCGATTGGATTTTTCCGCAGGCGAAACTCGCCCATCGAGTCATTGCGGTTGTGGCGTTGATCGCGCTGATCGTGGTGTGCAGCAAGATCCGGTTCTACCTTCCGGGCAATCCAACTCCGATTACGTTACAGACATTCGCGATTCTGTCCGCGGCTGGAATCATGGGCTTCCGTTGGGGCCTGATTTCGGTATTCGGCTACCTGCTGATCGGAACGCTAGGTTTCTTGGCGTTTGCGAACCAACCTTGGGGATTCACGACTCCGGTGGAGGGCTGGTCCTACGTGACTGGCATCACGGGCGGATACCTGATCGGATTTCTTTTGGCGGCGGCTGTTGCTGGTGGGCTGAGTCAATTTGGGTTCGACCGCGCCAACTCTCTCTGGGCGAACGTATTCGCTGGCATCGTGCTCTATGTGCCTGCGATCGCATGGCTCGCGGTGGGAGACTTCGGATGGCCAGCCGAGGGCAAGTTGATGCAGGACGGTATGTACGTATATCTGCCGGGCGATCTTTTGAAGGCCATTGGAGCCTCGGTGCTGGTTACCGGGTTGTGGAAATTTGCGGATAATCGACGGTCTGGCCAGGAATAGTCAGACACTCGAATCCGATGTTCCTGTCCAGACGAAGACTGAACCCGTAAAGACGAAGACATTTCATCGAACGGGTCGACTACCCGGCGGCACAAGATCGTCGCTCACTACTCATACGACACCACAGGTTTTCACATGTACAAAGACGCAGACTGCGGCGCGCCTCGAGCGTCGGACATTGAAAGAGAAATCACCGTTGCGGGTTGGGTCCACCGTCGACGTGATCACGGCAATTTGGTCTTCGTCGATCTCCGAGACCGCACCGGCCTCCTTCAAGTCGTGTTCAACCCTGAGATCGCTCCAGATGCCCACCGGCTCGCCGAAACGATGCGAAGCGAGTGGGTTATCCAAGCGCAAGGCACCGTTCGAGCACGCCTGCCCGGCGCGGCCAACCCTAACTTGGCAACGGGCGAAGTCGAGTTGATCGTCAGCGACGCTCAGATTCTTAACCGTTCCACGACGCCACCGTTCGAAGTCGAAGACGACACGGATGCCGACGAATCAACTCGAATGGCATATCGGTACATCGACATTCGACGTCCGGAGATGCTTGGTCGGTTGCAACTCAGGCATCGCGTCACCCATCTGATATGGGACTACCTGACCGACAACGGTTTCACAAATGTCGAGACGCCGATTCTCATCAAGTCGACTCCGGAAGGAGCGCGAGATTACGTGGTTCCCTCACGGGTGCGACCGGGATCGTTTTACGCATTGCCGCAGTCGCCCCAGCAGATGAAGCAGATCTTGATGGTTTCCGGCGTCGATCGGTACTTCCAGATAGCAAAGTGCTTCCGGGATGAAGACTTGCGTGCCGATCGGCAACCTGAGCACACACAACTGGACTTGGAGATGAGCTTCGTACATCAAGAAGATGTCATGGCGCTCGTCGAAGGCCTTTACACGCGGATCGTCGAAGAGATCCGGCCTGATGCTCGTCTCGAAACGCCGTTCGCGAAACTCTCGTACGACCAAGCGATCGAGAGATACGGTTCAGATAAACCGGATACGCGCTACGGATTGGAGATGTCAACGATTACGAGCATCGCGGCAAAGTCCGAGGCTCGCGTGTTCCAAGCAGTAGCATCAGCAGGTGGGACGATCCGGGCGTTTTCGGCACCTGGTTGCGCGGGGTACACTCGCCGTCAAACTGACGAGCTAATAGATGTCGCGCGAGCCGCAGGCGCACAGGGTCTGGTCTACATCGCGATCGATGCTTCGGCGACATCAATTTCAGATATAGACGAAGGACACGTTCGTTCCCCGCTCAAAAACTACCTCTCCTTGGAGATCGTCAAGGAAATCGCTCTCACGGCGAATGCCGGACCCGGCGATCTGGTCCTCATCGTCGCCGGGAACCAGAACGTCGCGAACAACGCTCTATCGGCTTTGCGGACCGAAATGGCACAACGACTGGGGTTGATCGACGACGACGAATTCAAGTTCGCATGGATATTCGATTTCCCACTCTTCGAATGGGATGAGAACACCAGTTCGTGGGCACCGGCGCATCACGTATTCTCGTCCCCGAAACAGGAGCACATTCCTCTCATCGAAAGCGATCCCGGCAACGTATACGCCGATCTCTTCGATTTGACCTGCAACGGAGTCGAACTTGGTAGCGGCAGCATCCGAATCTTTGATCCTGACTTGCAAATGAAGGTCTTCAACGTAATCGGCTACCCGGATCATGAGATCGACGAACGATTCGGACACCTTCTGAAAGCGTTCCGGTACGGGGCTCCACCCCACGGAGGTATGGGGCTAGGATTGGACCGAATAACGGCGATGCTGGCGGGACAATCCAACATCCGCGAAGTCATCGCTTTTCCGAAGACTCAATCCGCTTGGGACCCGCTGTTCGATGCTCCATCGGCGATCGCAGACGAACAACTCGGCGAGTTAGGTATATCTGTGGACGCCGACGATTGACACGGCGACTGTGACCTTACGTCTATAGCGCACCGCTACTCGGGTAGGGCGAGATCGGCGATAAATTAGAATCGGAGGAGTCGCTCCTCACCGAATTCGCCAACAACCGCTGTTTCGCGAGTTCCACAGTGTACGAATCTGTTCCCAAGGCAACACGAAAGCGAAAGAACCGAGATTGAACGTCTCACGTGAAAGCTCCGACAACGGCGAAATCGTGCTCCGGCTTGAGGTGGACGACGAACGAGTGGGCAAGCACATGAACGCCGCGGTGCGTCGCGTTGCTCAGCGAGTGAACATTCCGGGTTTCCGCAAAGGCAAAGCCCCCCGGGCGATATTGCAGAACTTCGTTGGCAAGGAGTACCTGGTAGAAGAGGCGATGGAATCACTGGTGCCCGAAGCCGTCGGCGACGCCGTCAGGGAAGAGGAGCTAGCGCCGTTCGCTCCGCCGCGGGTCAACGTCGAAAACACCGAAGATCCCGTGACGATTGTCGCGACCGTCCCGCTCCAACCAACGGTCGAGTTGAGCGATTATAGGTCGATCCGATATGACGACGAACCTGAAGAGGTCTCGGAAGAGGCGGTTGAAGCTCTTCTCATGCAGATCCGGCGCTCGCAAGCGTACTCAGTGCCCGTCGAACGCGCGGCGCAGGAAAACGACATAGTGACCATCGACCTCAATATGGCGGCCGATGACCAAACGGTGTGGGATTTCAACGAACGTCAGTTTCAGCTCAACTTGGACCTCGAAACTTACGGCGAAGTGTTCGTCGGTTTGCATGAAGGCATTATAGGAATGTCGGTTGGCGACGAAAAGGAGTTTTCGTTCCCAGTTTCTGAAGGGTCTGATTCGACGCAGTTCGCAGGCAAGACGGCCCATGTCAAGGTCGAGTTGAAAGATGTGCGGGAAGAGTTCGTTCCCGAACTGGATGATGCCTTGGTTGCGACGACGGGAGTTCCCGACGTCGAAACGGTTGAACAGCTAGCGGACCACATCCGAGACCAATTGGGTCAGCGAGCAGAGCAGACGCTGGTCAATTCGATCCAGAGCAAGTTATTCGACGATCTCGTCGAAGCCAGCGAGTTCACCATCTCGCCGATAGTCGTCGAGCATGAAGGACGTCACGTTCTCGAACGCTACGTTCGACAGCGTCAAGCCATGGCAGGACGTGCGGGGCAGCAGATCACGGCGGACGATATCTCCGAAGATGATCTCAACAACGCCAACGAGATGGCGGAGCGGGATATCAAGAATGCTCTCATCGTCGAACAACTCGTAGAAGCCGAAAACGTTGATGTTTCGGATGAAGACGTCGCTTCGGAGATCGAACGGGCCAACGAATCTGCAACATCAGACGAACAGAAATTAGAAGACAACGAACAGACCTGGCAATCGGTCAAGTCTTACTTGCAGCGGCAGAGAACCATCGAAAAGGTGGTGAATATGGCACGCGGACTAGACGACGAAACTGCGAACGAAACCGAAGAATCATAACCAGCTTTTCCGAAACCTATCACTAATCCGAATGACCCTTGAATACGGAGACCCTAGTCAGATGACCCAGATCGAAACGCCGCAAAACCTGATCCCGATGGTCATTGAGACCGGGACGCGAGGAGAACGCGCCTACGATATCTATTCGTTGCTTTTGAAAGAGCGGATAATTTTCCTCGGGACGCCGATTAATGCTGGTGTCGCCAACACGATAGTTGCGCAGTTGCTGTACCTCGCCGCTGACGATCCCGAACGCGATATCAACATGTACATCAACTCGCCGGGCGGCTCCGTATACGACGGCATGGCGATATACGACACCATGCAACTTGTATCGTGCGAGGTATCGACAATCGCGGTGGGCCTTTGCGCAAGCTTTGGGACAGTTCTATTGACAGCCGGCACAAAGGGAAAGAGGTACGCCCTGCCGAACTCGACGATCATGATGCACCAACCCTGGAGCGGGATGCAAGGTCAAGCCGCCGACATCGAGATTCACGCCCGTGAAACTCTGCGCATCCAAGACAGGTTGCGACAGATCATCGCAGACCATACCGGCCAACCTTACGAGCAGGTGGCGAGAGACAGCGACCGCGACTTTTGGATGACATCCGAACAAGCGGTCGAATACGGCCTCGTCGACGAGGTTCACTTCGCCACCGACAATCCTGGAAACGCTAAAATCCTAGAAGCGGGAGCGGCGTAACGCTCGATAACGACATACAGCTTTCGGAACATCGGCCCATCGCGATCGGATCGATTCAATGAACGGCAGCGGCGATAGGAACTCTATACAGAGGGGACGCGTTCAAAAACGTTGTTCGTTCTGTAAGAAACAACAGCAAGAGATCCGCATGCTCATCGCCGGTCCCAACGGCATCTTTATCTGTGACGAATGCGTGGAACGGTGTCGAGGCATCATTCGGCAGGCTACTCAGGCCCCGAGGTCCAAAACCAAACCCGAGACTGCAACGACGAACGTCTACCCCACCAAACCTATCGAGATCTATGAACAGCTGCAAGAATTCGTAATCGGTCAAGATCAGGCGAAAAAAGTCCTCAGTGTCGGTGTTTACAACCACTACAAACGCCTCTTGGCAAGTCAGCAAAACGACCAAGAAGACGACATAGAGCTGCAAAAGACCAACATCATGTTGGTCGGTCCGCCCGGTTGCGGCAAAACCTATTTGGCGCAGATCATGGCCCAGGTTTTGAAGGTTCCTTTTGCGATCGTAGATGCCACTTCGATCACCGAGGCTGGATACGTTGGAGAAGACGTAGAGAACATCCTTTTGCGGCTTTTGCAAGCGGCAGGTGGCGATGTGTCTCGTGCCGAGCGCGGCATCATTTACATCGACGAGATCGATAAGATCGCTCGCAAAGACGTGAACCCGTCGATCACTCGAGACGTTTCGGGCGAGGGTGTTCAACAAGCGCTCTTGAAGATACTTGAAGGCAACGTGGTCAACGTTCCGCCCCACGGCGGGCGGAAGCATCCGCACCAGGAGTTCATCCAGATCAACACGGAAAACATTCTCTTTATCCTCGGCGGCGCTTTCGACGGCATCGATCAGATAATCCGCAAACGAGAACGGACGGCAAGAGATGGCAACGGCATGGGATTCCGCACCAATGCCATCGTAGATGCCTATGCTTCCATTCAATCCGGTTCCGGTCAGGATGGACGTGATCTGACGGACGTCGCGCCTGAGGACCTTAGAACCTACGGGTTCATACCCGAATTCATAGGAAGAATCCCGGTTGTCGTGGGTCTGTCTGACCTCTCGCTCGATCAGTTGGTCAAGGTGTTGGTCGAGCCGAAAAATTCGATCGTTTCGCAATATGAGAAGCTGTTCGGTCTCGACAACGTTCAACTCGAATTCACCGAAGACGCACTCGTCGCGATCGCCGAATATGCCCAAACACGACGGATGGGGGCGAGAGGATTGCGTTCTATCGTGGAAGGCGTGTTAATGGACGCGATGTACGCGCTGCCTTCATTTTCGGACGCGGCGAAGTGCATTGTCACCCAAGAGACGATCCTTGAACACGCGCAGCCCAAGATCATCGATTCGCAAGGCAACTACATCGACACTAGCACCGTAGCCGTCTCCGAAGCCGCTTAAAACGTTGCCACGGCGAGTAGCATCGTCAACCGCATAACCGAACTCGAACTCCTAGAAATGGCGATCCGAGTAACCATCAACGGGAGCGAACTCAAGCTCCCGCAACCCGTCAGTCTGCACGATTATCTCGAGGAGAAGGGGTTATCCGGCAGGCGTTTGGCTGTGGCACACAACGCCAACGTGGTGCCACGCGAGGAGTATTCGAGCGTCGTGATCGACGACGGCGATACGCTTGAGATTGTGCGGCCAGTGGGCGGCGGTTAAACAGCCCATCTGCGGCGACAGTAGGATGCCTAACAAAAAACGCTCTCGCGGAGTTCCGGGAGAGCGTTTTTTTGCTAAGTGATGGAGGTTATTCGACTACGCAGACCGCACCCGTAGCGGTATCGCCTGAGAACTCAGACCGATAGCGGTGGCAACCAACGACCGCGAACGTGTGAGAAGCACTGCCGACTTCTGGGTTAAATGAAGACTTCCAGAGATCCTCTGTGTCAAACTGTTCGGCTGCGTCGTCGAAGGCGGTAGCACTGCTCGGGCTGCCTCTCGGATTCGTCCAGGTGACCGTTGTTCCGACTTTGACTTTGATGACTTCGGGATCGAAGAAGCTCGGGTCCGCCATGATGACCTCAGCTTCCCCTTCGAGAGCGGGGCCTTCGGGAACTTCGATCTCGGCGGCTTCGGCACCTTCTTCCTGCGCACTTTCTGAACCAGCCTCGGAACCGACTGCCGCACCACCAGTACCTTCACCAGCTTCAGCCTCTTCGGTCGCCCTTGCTTGGGCGGTCGCTTGGACTTGCGCGGCGATGGTGTTCTTGCCAACGGTGATACCGGCATCAGGATCGCCGCCTTCGGCGATGATCGCCTCAGCGGTGGCCGTAGAGTTAATCACCTTCAGATCGGCTTCGAACGTTTGAATCGTTTCGAACTGCGAGGGACCGCCGCAAGCGGTTATCGCCGTCGCGGCTGACATCGCCGCCCAGACGGCGATTAAGAGTGCAACTGCGCTTGTTTTCATCGGCACACTCCTCGACTGTTTTAAGCCACTTGTCGCAGACGCGGATCGAGCCGGTCGCGCAACCAGTCACCGAAGAAGTTCATCGATAGCACGACCAAGAATATGGCGAAGCCCGGAACCAGCGTAAGGTGCGGTGCTTCGAGGATATAGTCGCGTCCTTCGTTGGTCATGACGCCCCACGCCGGCGTAGGGGGTTGAATACCGGCACCGACGAAGCTGAGCGTCGACTCCGCGAGTATCAGACCGCTCGTGTTCAAGCTAGCCACCACAATGACGGTGTTCATGATTCCGGGGACTAGGTGACGCCAGATTATGCGTATGTCAGACGCGCCTGCGACTCTCGCCGCCGCCACGTAGTCCAACTCACGCAATACGAACACCTGCGCGCGGATCACGCGCACGAATCCGACCCAAGCCACAAGCATGAGGACGAACAAAAGCATATCCACCTGCCAAACCAAAACCTCCACTTTCGCTCCGAACAATTGCGTCACTACGATCGCGACCATCAGGAACGGCAGTGCGTTCCAAACGTCGACGAACCTAGTCACGACTTCGTCGAGAATTCCGCCGTAATACCCGCTGAAGAGGGCTACCGCCGTTCCAAGAATCATGCCTGAGGTCAATGAGAAAGTCACGACCGCGATCGATATCCTAGAGCCGTGCAGCAGCCTGCTGAAGATGTCCCTTCCTGTGTGGTCCGCCCCGAAGATGTGTAACTTGCCGCACTGTTCAATATTCTCGGAATCGACTCCTCCGTCCGGGTCGATAAACCCGCAAGACCTGTAGCTCAGTTCCTCGATCGTCTGTCCACCAAGCGGAATATAGGCGGCTCGCGAGCGTTCCCAAAGTCCCAAGTTACGGTCGTGCGAGAATCCCTTGTCCCGCGGGAATGGGGCTACGTAGGGTCCCACGATTGCGGCAAGCAGCAACAACAGAAGTATGATGACCGGAATTATCGGGTAGCGACGAAGGTAGTACCAGAGTTTGATGATCGGATTCGACGTCTGGCCATAGTACGAAGCTTGATCGCTGGCGATCGCTGCGGATTCGGTGGTGCGTTCGGTCGTGTCGACTTCTGTTGCCATGCGCAATTTACCTCAAAATTCCGACTTTTCTGAGAATCGCCTCAACTATCTCAGCCGGACCCTAGGGTCGATGACCGTGTAAAGAATGTCGGCAACCGTAGCGAACACCAAGAAATACATCAGGAACACGATGACCGTCCCGAGTAGCAATGGGAAGTCGTTGTTTTGGACCGCGTCCTGCAATGCCACTTGGCCAATTCCCGGCCACGAAAACACGATTTCGACAACCAATGCGCCATTCAGGAAACCGGCGAACAGTAACAGCATCGAAGTTATCGGAGCGATCAGTGCGTTTCGTAGCGCGTGCTTGAAAATGACGGTCGTGTTGCCTACGCCTTTGGCACGCGCCATTTTCACGAACTCGGAGTCGAGAATTTCCAACATAGAAGAACGCGTGAGGCGCATCAAACCTGCAGCTGATCCCCAACCGAGCGCTAAGCAAGGCAGGACGTATTCCTTCCAGCGGAGCTCGTCGGGCGTTCGGCCGCCCGCTGGCATTGCAACGATTCGTAAGAACGAGAACGGGCTGTCGTCCGATATCCCGTTAAGTGTCACCGAGAATATCCAGATCATCACGATACCGGTCACGAATGCCGGCGCTGCTTGCCCCACCAACGCGATAAAGCGCGCCAAGTAATCAAATATGCCTCCCCTCCAAACAGCTGCGACAACTCCGGTGGGTATACCCATCAATACTGCGATCAGCCACCCCCCTACACCCAACTGCACGGTTGCACCTAATCGGCCTTTGATAATGTCCCAAACATCAATTTGCAGACCCAATGAAACACCAAAGTCGAGACGGAAAACCCGACCAAGCCATTCGATGTATTGGATCGGGGCGGGTTTGTCGAAACCCAGCCGGTCACCCAATCGGTTCCAGCTCTCTTGAGTGAGGCCGTATCCGCTCTGCGGGACGAAGATTTCGCGCGGATCTTTGGGGTTTACGTGTACGAGGATGAAGATCGCCAAAGTGGCGCCGAACACAGACACCAGCGACGTGAACACGCGACCTGCCAAAAATCGTAACATTGCGGGCTCCCGGATCTAAGAGAAGGTGATCCTGTGCATCCTCTTTAGGTGTCTACGTCGGTCGTAGGCCATCTTCTGGGCGCAATCACCCTATCCGGCGTTTTGCCGGAGTTTCGATCTGCGATCGAATTCACTGCGTGCCGGACGGCCAGTCGGCACTTGCGCGGCAATGGCGGCGTGTGGCGCCTAGTGGTACCACACACCGCCACCACCTAGGTGGCCAGAGCCCGGCAAGTCTTCAGAAGACGTCCGAGCTCCGTGCCACACAATCATCTTGGTGCCTACCTGAGTACGATGAACTCGGGGTTGGTCGAGATGTTGCTGTAGTGCTGTTGGCGACCGTTCCAAGAAGCGATTCTCGGACCAGCAACCACACCCTTCGGAACCTGGACTACGCCAGCGTACTGTACCCAGTACATCGACCAGTCGACCCACTTCAGGTGAGCTTGCTCACGGGCAGCCTTGTCCTTCTCAGCAAGGATCTCGAAGAGCCATTTGCCGCCGGGTTGCGACTCGAAGCCAACTCCCCAACCTGGGCGGCTGGATGAGGTGTCAACGGTCGGCAACGGCCAGTCGAGCGGGTAAACGTTCGAGTGAACGTCGCCGTTCTTGAAGACGGGCAGGAACTGGACACGTCGGCGCATTCTCTGGGAGATTACTCCGCCGTAGTCTTCGATCAACTGGTTGATCTCAATTCCAAGCTGCTCCCATTGCGAGGTGATGTAGTCGGCCACTTCAAGGCTGACTTCGCCAATCTCAGCAACGTACGCTTGCAGCGTCATGCTCTCGATACCTTGGCGCTTACCGTCAACGAGCGGGTAACCGGCTGCTGCCAACAGAGCGTCAGCTAGCGCGAGGTCGCCGTTGGGCAACGTCCACGGGTTACCGTTTTCGAACGGAGTGCCAGCCGCTAGCGGCGAGCAGTCGATCTGGTTGCCTAGCCAGTCCCAGCAACCGGTGGTCCGGTCGGGGTCCCAGCCGGGGTACTCGGGGCCCATGTACTCGGAGTAGATCGGAGTACCTTTGCCGTCGAGGAAGACGTTGTTGATCTCGTTTCGGTCAATCGCGACTGCCTGAGCGAGACGGACCAGGCGAGCCTGTTCCATGTCGCTGATGCCGGGCGGGTTGTCCGTGTCAGCGTACGGTGCGTTTCCGCATCGCTCGCGACCAGGTGCATCACCGTCCGTGCAAGGCGCGTCCTCGGTTCCCCAAGGGTTGCCGATCCACGGGTAGTCCTGCGTGTATGGACCCTCGTTGGGGCCGGAACCACAGGCGTTGTCGAAGGCGTCCGCGCTGCGGTCGTCTCCGCAGGCCCAAGGCTCTAGCGGCTCACCAGTTCGTGCGTGGGAGTGTTCCCAGAGCAGACCGGGGTACATGATCGACTGTCCAACGAAACCGCCGGGCATCGTCTCAACAAAGCGGAAGCCTTCTTGGACTACGCCAGGTACGAGTTTGAAGTCCAGCGATGCTAGGTCGGCTTCGCCGTTGCGGAGCATGGCGATACGAGTGTTGTTCTCAGCAACCTGCACGTACGTGAACTTGTCAAACGTCGGAACTGCGCGCCAGTGGTCGTCGAGCGCCTCGGTCGTGCAGCGGTCGCCAGGTACGCAGTGTCCCTGGACGAACGGGCCGGTGCCGATGTGGTGCTCACGTGCCCACTCCACACCCATCGAGTCGGCGTGTGCGAGGTAGTAGAGACCTCGTGCCGCGCTCAAGCAACCGAACTGCGAGATCGGAAGGCAGAAGTAGACCGGGGATACCAGTCCAATCTCTACCGTCATATCGTCAACCTTCTTGGCTTCCAAGAAGATTGCAGCCAGGTCACCGGAGTTTCCGTAGGTTGTGTCCGGGTTTGTCGTAGCGTTCGACTCGTTGAAGTATCGGACCACGCTGTCGGCATCTACGACGCCAAAGTCCATGTCCTCAAATCCAACGGGCGAGTTGAACGGGATGCCGCCACCGTCCGGGTGCGAGCGCATGGTCATGCGAACGCGCGTGCCGGCGGGGTCGATGTCCCAAGACTCTACGAGTTCAGGAGTCATCGGGTCGCCGTTCTCGAAGTGGAAGAAGTACTCTTCCACGCCACCGCCAACGGTCGGCGTACCAGCGTACGGGCCAATGGTTGGCAGGCCAATGACTGCGGAGACACGTCGCGTCGCGAACGTGAGCTCAACGTCCTCTTCCATGGCCTTCGGCGCCATCGCTGCCTCGGCCTGTTCGGCCGGACGTGCGGTCGCTGCCGGAGCCGCTTCTGCGGCTGCCTCGCCCTTCATCGCCGGGGCCGCAGTCGCGGCCGCAGCGGCCTTTTCGGCCGGGCGTGCAGTTGCCGCCGGAGCCGCTTTCGCGGCAGGAGCAGCAGTTGCCGCTGGCGCGGCTGTCGCTGCCGGGCGTGCAGTCGCGGGAGCTTCGGAGCTACCACAGGCAAGCACGAACGCAGTTGTCGCGACGGCTACCGTCAAGGGCAGGAATCCCCACCGCCTGATTAGATAACTTAGTTTCATTAATGAACCTCCTGTATTGTGCCGCCGGAGCTGGTTCTGTAGACACGGATCCGCCGCGCCTATACCCCGACCGACTGTTCACATCGCCGCGACCACGTCAATGGCGCTTGCAACTTCGCAGAGTATACAGCATTCCACGCGTATCGCGGCTTACAATACGCGGGTAAATCTAGCATCACATAAGCCGTTTGTCAACTCAACACGGCTATTTCTCAAACTAGACAGGAACCCATGAAACCTGAATCTGCCGCTAGCGTCTCGGATGCATCAAGCCGGATCCTCGACGGGAAATGTATCGTCGTAACCGGCGCAAGTTCCGGCATCGGTCGCGCCACTGCCGAAGTCGCCGCCAAACACGGTGCAAACGTAGTTGTCGCGGCCAGACGGATCGAATTGTGCGCCGATGTCGTCGATGGAATCGTCGAATCGGGCGGCAGCGCCACATACATTCAGACCGACGTCACGGACCGCGACGAAGTTGCTCGAATGATCCACCACGCACTCGAAGTCTATGGGGGTATCGACGGCGCCTTCAACAATGCAGGTGTGTTGTTGGATATGGGCCGCATTCACGAATTGGATGACGAGATAATGCGTCGTTCTTGGGAAATCAATGTGATGGGAGTTTGGAATTGCATGAAGGCGGAACTTGAGGCGATGGTCCGACAAGGCCACGGCGGTTCGATCGTAAACGATTCTTCGCGAAACGGGCTGCGCGCCGATATTAAGCGCCCTGCGTATACGGCCACGAAACATGCTGTGACCGGGTTGACGAAGGCGGCGGCGCTTGACTATGCGCGCATGAACATTCGGATCAATGGAATATGCCCGGGACCCATCGATACTGACATGATGATTTCGGTGGACGGAGGAGACGCTGACTTCCGGCGGCGAATCGAGTCCGCCGTGCCTCTAGGACGATACGGTGAGCCGTCGGAGGTCGGAGAACTCGTCGCCTGGTTGCTCTCCGATAACGCGTCGTATGTGACGGGTCAGATGGTGGGCATTGATGGCGGGTTACTCGCGTCATGATTTCGAAGTTCGAACGAGATGTGATCGTGGCAATCCACGACACGCCTACCATGGCCTGCCTCGTTATCACCGGAGCGGGTACGAGCGCGATTTCTGCACTCTTCGCGGTAGCGGGTGCTTCTCGCACGGTGATCGATGCTCAGGTTCCCTACTCGCGTTCGGCGCTCGACGACTATGTCGGTGCCGCAGCCGAGCAGCACGTTTCGAGATCTGAGGCAGCCTTGATGGCGACCCGTGCTTATCGACGCGCGGTCGAGGTAACCGAATCCGACGGACCCCAAGTTCAATTGATCGGGCTCTCCTGCACCGCTGCGATCGCGACCGACCGAGTCCGGCGGGGCGAAAACCGCGCCCACATCGCGTGGCACGATGGCAATCGGACTTCGGTTTATTCAATCGTCATGAACAAGGGAGCGCGCGATCGGGACGGTGAAGAAGCCGTATGCAGAACTTTGATCATTAACGCACTCGCCGAGGCATGCGGTTTGCACGCCAAGCTGTCACCCGAGTTGCTCGAGGGGGAAGATGTCGAGCAGTTCGATTGTTGAACAGGTCGTAAACGGCCAGCTCGCGTTGGGTGTCTACAGGTCGCAGCAGGGATGGAGCGACGTGCCGCCGGTCGATGCGATCATGTTGTCGGGGTCTTTTCGACCGTTGCACCGCGCGCATCGCGCTTTGCTGGACGTGGGATTGAAGGTTTCTGGGAAAACGCTGGAGCCTTGTTTCGAGATTTCTGCCACAAACGTCGAGAAGCCCGATATAGCGGTTGCAGAACTGGAGTCCCGCGTCGCGCAGTTTACCGAGACGGAAGACATCGTAGTTGTCACAAGGGCCGCCACTTTCTTGGAAAAAGCGCGCCTTATGCCTGGCACGACCTTCGTAATCGGGCACGACACTGCAATTAGGCTATTTGACGATCGTTTCTACGACGGCTCGTACGCCGGGTCGCCAAGCATAGCTGCAATGAGCGAGGTACGTGGTCTAGGCTCGAGCTTCATCGTGGGAGGCCGACACGATACCGACGGGAGTTTCAAGACTGTTCGGGATGTCGAAGTGCCAAAAGGGTTTGAGTCGCTCCTAATTGAGATACCCGAACAGATGTTCGCGGATCCGATTTCATCAACGCAGATCAGGCAGGGAAATCCGATCGATTAAAGGCGACGACATACAATCGAAAACCGCCTTAGCTGCAAGAATCCCCCAGCAATCAGGAAATCACGGTTGACCGATCACGCAAACGCACGGGTGGCATCCGCAGATGTCGATCCTTTAATCATCAATCGTTGGTCGCCAAGATCGTTTTCATCCGAGCCATTGACTGACGACGAGATCGCTTCGATCTTTGAGGGAGCGCGATGGTCGCCTTCTTCGTTCAATCGACAGCCGTGGTTGTTCGTCTATGAGACTGATGGCCCGGACCGCGAAGTTTTCGACTCGATACTGATGCCGGGGAACCAAGTTTGGGCAACGAAAGCACCGCTGATCGGATTCATATTCGCCAACACGAAGACGCCAGAAGGCCGCCGTCCTCGGACCTCGCAGTTCGACACCGGTGCCGCTTGGATGTCCCTGGCGCTGCAAGCGCGTTCTTTGGGGCTATACACGCACGCCATGGCAGGTATCGACCACGAAGCGGTTTACGAAAAACTCGGCGTCTCCGATGAGTTCTACACCGCGATATGCGGGTTTGTGGTTGGAAAAATCGGGCCGCGCGAAGCGTTGCCCGAGGATTTGCAGGAACGCGAATCACCCAACGACCGCAAAGCGATCATCGACATCGCGCACAAAGGTGTGATTTCGTAAGGCGATCTAATCGAGCGCGGCGAAGGTGAAGTTGTCGTCAGGGTGCTGAAGGGCGTAATGGGCTTGGCGCAAGCCGAATTTCTCTTGTAATTGGACGGTCAATCCACCGTCGATCATCAACGTGTGGCCGGTGATGAACGAGGCGTCATCAGAGCACAGGAAGGCGATGCCAGCCGCGATCTCCTCCGGTTTGCCCGTGCGTCGAAGCGGGTACTGATCTGCGAAGAACGCATGGCCTGTCGGGTTCGCAGCCCACATCTCGGCTAACCCTTCACCAACGATATGGCCCGGCCCGATGGCGTTCGCCCGGATGCCATCTGGCCCGTACTGCACCGCCAACTGACGGGTTAATCCGACGACGGCTGCTTTGCCTGTCTCGTATACCAACATTCCGGTTTCCTGCAGGTACGAGTGGACCGACGCTAGGTTGATAATCGAACCTCCTCCAACCGCGCGCATGTAGGGAACCGCGTGTTTGGCACCCAAGAACAGCGCTTTCACCAATACATCTATCCCGTAATCCCAGTCATCTTCGGAAACGTCAATGGCATCGCCGTGAATTCGAGACTCGCCGGATATCACGCTGAATGCATTTTGCACCAAGATGTCGACACGTCCGAAAGCTTCAACGGTTTCATCGACCATCCGGCGACAGTCGGCGGAAGAAGAAACGTCGATGTGCGAAGCCACCGCGGTGCCTCCGGCGTCGCGTATCCGTTCGACGTTTGCGGCGGCGGCATCGTCATCGATATCCGCGATCAACACATTGGCGCCATCTGCCGCCAATCGTCGTGCGGTCGCTCCGCCGATGCCCAACGCACCGCCGGTGATCAGGGCTGCTTTGCCTTCGAACCTAGTCATTTATCCTGTTCCTCCGTAAATTGGTCTGCGTGAGATGATATCGCCGCCGCGTTGGTCTCAGCGCGAGACGCGTTCGGCATTATTGATGGATGGCCATATCAAAGACAGGTACGGAAGTCCAGACCGCTGCTGACAACGGGGATCTGGGGCTAGTCGCTCGGGAATTGCTGGATCGCGCCGGCCTGCGGAACGCCGAAGTTCTAGGCTTCGTGCCGCTGGTCGGCGGTAACCCGGTAATGTCGCAGGTGTTCCGTGTGCAACTTTTGGGGAATGGCGGCAACCGACGAACTGCCATCTTGAAACTGCCGGCGAAATCGTCGGTCGATCGGGACAGGGAAGCGGCAAACGGAAGTTACCAACGCGAGATCGAAGTCTACCGATTTCTGCACGACTTACAGGGCGGATTTCAGCCTCTTATTTTGTCGGAACTGTTCGATCCAGAAACCAGGACTGCCGCTCTGTTGATTGAGGACTTGGGTCACCTTCCATCGAGTGATGAATTCACGATTGGCGTAGTTCAGGAAGCGTTGTTGGGTTTGGCGCGAGTTCATGGTCGATTTTGGGGCGACGACCGACTCGGAGCCAAACCTTGGATGCGCGACGGTTACCGGGCTGACATCTTCAATGAAGACCCTTCACAGTTCACGCCGAATTGGGAAGCGCTCAGCACTTCATCCTCGCTGCATCCTTGCGATCGCCCAACCATCGATGAGGTAGGCTCGTTCTTGTCGGACCATTTGTTGGAGGTTTTGGATGAGTTGGATTCGCGACCAAGTACTTTGACTCACGGTGACCTGCATACGGAGAACATGATGCTCCGTAGAAACGGCGCGACCGTTGGGCCGGTTTTGATCGATTGGCAGGATGCGGTGTACAACGGTGCCAGCAACGATGTCGCAAAGTTCTTAGCCACCACTCTCAGCCCGAAATTTGCGTCTGTTCATTTCGAAGAACTAATCGATTTTCACTACCGGGCTCTTGGGAATGAAGTGCGCGCGGACTACCCGTTTCGCGTGTTCCGGCGCGATGCCATGCTCGCGTTGTTGGGCACGTTTGCGAATTACGTGATCTGCGCGACCACGGAGGTGACCGAAGGCGTTGATCCTGCGTCGGAGAACCGATCGTTGAGGAGTGTTTCGGCTGTGATCGATGTCGTGAGGCCGCTTGAAGCTCTTTGAGCTTAACCCCTGGCGGCTGAAGTCGCGCCGCGTCCGAACATGCCATGAGCGGGGCCGGCAGAAAGGTCTCTGAGCATCACGAGTGTGTCGGAGTAGCCCATGACGCGAGTCGCGAACTCTTCTTCACCGTTTAGCGCGAATCCACCTCTTCGAGATGCGATCTCGCCGTTCGAGAAGAACCCGGCTACCGGAATGTAGCCGAATCTCTCGGCAATGATCTTCGCGTCGTGATCGTCCTCTTCGAACATCCGATAACCTCTGGCGACCGAGTTGAAACACAGCATCGCATCGATGTTTTTGCCACGATCGCGGATGTGCGAGGCGTACTTGTCGAGATTTTGGGTCAAACGTCTTGAGGCGAGATCGCCGTCCCGTACGTGGAATTGGAGCGCTTGTCCGTCCTCGACCAAATCGCCGATCATCATTGAGCCCGTCTCTTGGTCCATGTCCATGATGTTCCGCATCACGTAGTCCGGATCGATTAAAACGCCATTAGATTCGAGCCCAACAACGAGGGTCCGTTTCATTCGAAGCTGGCTCAATGGGTCGGCGTTCAAAAAGATCTCTTCCAGCACGGACAAAGGAGTCCTGTCGTCCAATCGATGGATCTCGTTTCGATTCGACTTCGTGATGACCATGCTGGGCCCGACCGGCTCTTCGCTTCCAGAAACGATTAAGTCGGCGTCGAAGTTGTGCTTCATAAGAAGCCCAACAGCGCCATGGTGACGAAGTTCATCGCCGAAGAACATTCTGTTCTCACCGTATTCGTGTCCCCCGCTGACGAGAGCACCGAATTTCATGACTGACGGGTAGACGGAGTCGAGCATTGACAGAGCGTACTCCGTAGAAACGGTCAAAGGATCGATGAACACCAACATCAGACCGTCTTCGTAATCGGCAGGATCGGCGCCGATAGCTTCGGCTAGCGACTCCGGTGTCGCGTCTTTGCCACTCGCCTGTTTGTCAGAAAACGCGAAAGTGTGCATCGAACTGGTGTCACAATTCGCGGCGAGGACGGATAGGCTGGGCCCGGACTCGAGTTCACGTTTTGATCCGATCACGCCGGATCCGGAACATCCGATTGCAACACTGAAACCTAGCTGCCGATGCAACTCAGGTAATAGGTTCTCGAACTCTTCATATTTCGGCGCTGACGCGAACAACACCGCCAGATCCGGTTCCGCACCGCCCAGTTGTTCTCGGATCTGGGCACACATCTCCTCCACTTCATCCGGTTCGTCGTAGCTTTCGCAGATCGCACCGGCGTATTGTGCTGAAGTTTCCGCAGGAGAAACCGCCGCGCGGACAGGGCTTGTTGGTGCCGAAGTATTGGAATTCGAACCCCACTTAAACTCGGCTTGCATGAAGCGTCCTTCTCCAAATTCCTAAACTCGTTTCGCACCAATCGACACCTGAGTACGCCGACGCACTCTTCTTGATGCGTGATGTTGATTTTGGCAAAACGCGGCGAGTCGAAACAATACGGCGCGATACGAATCACCTTTAATCTCGTGCTATTTCATCACATCCGCGCGAGGGCGCGACCGGCCGCTTCGATGGTTTGGTCAATCTGCTCATCAGTGTGAGCGGACGACATATGCACCCGTCCGTTGGATGAGAGGCGGACTCCCTCGAACATCATCTCGGCTGCAAACTGTGCGTAGCGGTCGTCATCGCACTTGGTCGCATGGTCCCGGTAGTTGCGGATGACATCGCCGCTCCGGTTAAAGGAGACTCCAAAAACGCTTCCGAGACCTTGCACGTGGATGTCGGTCTCGGTGTCCAACGCGACGCGCCTTAATCCGTCGATCAATCGTTGACCGCGGCGGTTGAGATCGGCGTAGAATGCATCGCCTTCGGATTTCAGGTGAGTCAACGTGGCGTGGGCGGCTGAGATGGACATGACGTTGGAGTTGAAACTGCCACCGTGGTACACCTCTCCGCTACCTAGCACATCCATGATCTCGCGACGCCCTGCGAGCATGGCGATGGGGAACCCGGCAGCGATGGACTTGGCGTAGGTCGCGAGGTCGGGCGATATGCCGAAGAGTTCTTGGGCACCGCCATAGGCTACCCGGAAACCCGTGATCACTTCGTCGAAGATAACGAGTGCGCCATGGCGATGGGCGATTTCGTTGACTGCTTCGAGATAGCCCGGCTCGGGCATGATGCAGTTGGTGTTTGCGTTGATCGGCTCCATGATGACGGCGGCAACTTGCCCGGGGTTTCGTTCGAACGCGGCTTCGAGGCGATCGGGATCGTTCCATTGGCATGGGATGACTTGGTCCGCCGAACCGGGATCCATACCTGCTGATTCCCCTACGACATTAGGAGAATCGACTTCCCCTGCTTCGTCTATGGGTGGGTGGACGGAATGATTCACACTGTCCATCCAGCCGTGGTAGTGACCTTCGAACCTTATGTATTTGGTTCTGCCGGTGTAACCTCTTGCGAGCCTCAAAGCGAGTTGGTCGATCTCCGTGCCGGAGCTGGCGAATCGCACAGTGCAGTCGGGAATTGGCACGGCATCGGCGGCCATCTCTGCGACTTCTAGTTCGCGCTCGAATTGGGCTGCAAAGACGTAGCCCTTGCGCATGTCCTCGGAAACTTGGTTGGAGACGAATTCAGGGGCGTGGCCGAAGATGTTGGGCCCCATGCCTTGGATGTAGTCGATGTACTCGTTGCCATCGGCATCCCACATGAGAGCGCCTTCGGAGCGGTCGAAAAACAAGGGTTCGCCGCCGGGTTCACTGAGCCTGATTTGAGAAGAGATGCCTCCGGCGACTGCGCGCCGCGCGCGTTCCATCAGTTCGCGAGATCGTTGTCGACTTGACTGTTGTGCTGACATGGTTTGATGATCCTAGTGGTCGGGGTCTACAAGGCAGAATTCGTTGCCTTCGGGGTCTTGCATGACGATCCATTTCGTTTCCCCGAAATGGCGCTCCGCAATTAGTGTCGCGCCTAGGGCGACGATGCGCTCGGCTTCAGCTTTCAGATCGGAGGTATCGAACTCCATGTGAAGTCGGTTTTTGGCGGTCTTAGTTTCGGGGACTTGGAGGATCAACAGGCGAGGGTAGCTGGGTTTATCGGAAGCGAGAACAGCAAGTATCGGGTAGTGCGAATCGGCGACTTCGTAATCCGTAGCCTCGCACCAAAAATTGGCCAACGATTCAACATCGTGGGCGTCCATAGTAAGTCCCCAAAATCCGAAGTTAGACATTACGCTCCGTTCTGTTGGCGAGAACCATTTATGGAGTAGTCGGCAACGTAGATACGTTTCATGCAATCAAACCCTCGCTCAATGCAGCCTCAATGCCAAACGGCTCGTTGACGTCTTCCAAACCTCCCTGCCTACCGGGGTCGCGTCGGGTTCGCTGAGAGTCTTGGTACATGCCCGGGTTGGGGGGCACCTCGAACTCGTTGCCGCTTAGCAAGTCTTGGATGGTGCGAATCTGGATTTTGGGATAATCCCGCTGCCACAGGTCAGAGTGGTAGAAGCCTGCGCTTACAGCTTCCGAGGTCATCGCGCGTGTCGGGTTTTCCAAAGTGATGAAGAGACCGAGAGCGGCGTTCTCGCGTTCCACAGTGCCGACTAAGTCGCGAACGTGGGAGACATTCACTCTTCCGCTTTTCACTTGGATGATGGCCCGGTGCGTAGACCTGCGAGGACCGTTGATGAAGTGGAGTATGCCGTCGATACCTCTGTCAGCGCCGCGATGATCGTATTGCTGAGGTCGCGCTCCCAACAATGACAGGGCCCAGAACTCGAACTGGTGTCTGTCCTGCTCTGCCAATGCCCTTGCGCTGCCGACATCGACCGGTTCGCCGATCACTGAGTAATCTCCGCCTTGCGATATGCCAAAACTCGTTTTTAACCGATGCTTCATCAAGGCTACTGCGAGATGGGTGATGTCGATGCCAATCCACTTGCGATGGAGCCGTTCCGCCACCGCTACGGCTGTTCCGCACCCACAGAACGGGTCCAGCACAACATCGCCGGGGTTGGAGGACGCTCGAATAATCCGTTCGAGCAGGGCTTCAGGTTTTTGAGTGGGATAACCCAATCGCTCTTTTGCCTGTGAGTTGATGCGGTTGATGTCATCCCACAACGATTGAACAGGTCTTCCTTGACCTTCATCCAAGTACTGTTTCCGACGGATCCCGCCGTTCTGTGTGAAGTGCAGCCTACCCTCGGCATCTAGCCTTTCCATCGTCCCTCTCGGTACCCGCCAGTAGGATGTCGCGCCCTTGTATTCGTACTCGTAACCACCGCCTGCCAGCCCTCCCGCTGAAAGACTACCGTCGGTCCAGCGTCGGCCATCGTCGTCCTGGTAACGAAAGCGCGCCAGGTACTCGTCGTCGTATGGCTGATACTGCTGGTGCCAAGTCCAATCATCGCTCTTGGTATAGAAGAGGATGGAGTCGGTGTTCCTGCCAAAACGATTGGCATCGCTGTGAGCATGTGTCCGCTTCCAGGTGATTTCGTTGCGGAAATTGGTTATGCCGAAGACCGTGTCCATAACGGTTTTTAGGTAGTGACTGGCGGTCGGATCGCAGTGGAGGTAGATCGATCCGGTTGGTTTGAGAACTCTGTGAAGTTCAACCAGCCTAGGGGTCATCATCACCAAGTACGCCATCAGTGCGTTCCGGCCGACAAAACTCCTGAACGAGGAGACCATGTCTTTGACTGCCGGCGCGACGGTCGGGTTCAAGATGATGTCCTGTTCGTATGCTCGCTCGGTTTCTTGCGTCCACTCCCACGTGTCCGTGAAAGCGTTGATCTGGGCTGGTGAGCTTTGTCCCGTCTGCTCTTTGAAGAGGACGTTGTAGGTGGCGTTGGAGTTGAATGGCGGATCGAGGTAGATCAGATCCACCGATTCGTCGTCGAGGTAGCTGCGTAATACTTCGAGGTTGTCGCCGTAGTAAAGGGTGTTTCGCATCTTGGAAAAATTGGATGTTGATCGGTTTCACGCCTTGTGCAGGCGATGCAGTTCAAGCGTACCAGCGGATTTCATCGTCGTTCATTGCGTTTGTCATGTCATTGCAACCGCAAACTTGATGGGCGGATCAGACCCCATCCTTGAACACTGTCCTGAGTAGTTCGATTTGTTCGGGGACCATCAGGGTGTAGTCGGGGAGCCAGAACGGCAAGGTGTTTTGCCAGATGACGCCGAGTTCTCGATCGTAACCGGCCTTGTCGGGGTCGAACCATTCCAAGGTTCTGGAGCCTAGGTTTGAATCCTCTTCGCCCATCGGTTCGCAGTGTGGCGTGTTGGTGTTGAAGTAGTTGACGCAGTGCCATTTCGGAACGACCATCAGGATCGGATCACCGTTCTCATCGTTTTTGACGCCGAAGATCCAGTAGTGATGGGACTGTCCGAGCCAGTATCCAGACTTGGAGTTTGCCACTTCGCGGTGTTTCACGGGTAGACCTAGGAAGCCGCCATGGGCGATTCGGGGGAGCCAATTAAGGCCGGTTATCGGATCACGGATGTCTTCGAGAACGTGGGAGATGATGACGAAATCGAATGGCCCGTCGGCGCCGAGTTCTCGCCAGATGTCTTCGCTGTTCACGTCGCCGACGTATAGGCGCTTGTCGGTTTCGAAGGGAAAGACATCGACGTATACGTCGACAACGTCGTCGGCCCAGGGGTTGTGCCGTCCGCCGATGTCGACAACCGTGTAGTTTGGATTTGCGGCCTTCCTGCGACGAATCAGTTCGAGCATCTTGACACGGTAGTCTTGCGTATTCCCGGCCGCGTAATCAACTATTGGCATCGATTTCTCCGAATAATGCGAGTTCTTGGGCAGCGAACGTCGGGCTTAGACAAGGTATTTGCGGTTGACTTTGCAGACGTAGGAGTAGGTTGGGTTCACGAACTGAGTGACACGGGCCTCGAGGCACTGGGCGAGGAATATGAAGGCTTCGCCTTGTGTCATACCGTAGTCGGCTTCGAGCCACAGGATCATCTCTGACAAGGCAATTCGGAAAGCGTCTTCGGCGGGTTTCTCGATGCCGGTGGTCATGATGTGGGTGTCGTTCTCGATGCGAGGCCATGTCATGCCCTCGGGTTTGGGTGAAAGTTCGACCTTCATCATTACGGAGCCGCCGGTTTCGATGCCGCCGCCGCCGCAGATTTCGCCGTCGCCTTGTCTGGCGTGCATATCGCCGACGTGTAAGAGGGCGCCCTCGTGATAAACGGGCAGGTGAAGACGCGCGCCTGTGGTGACCTCTTGAATGTCGAAGTTGCCGCCCCACTCCCCTGCCCATCCGTTGTGTCGGGCTTCTCTAAGGGGTGCGACACCGACTACTCCGAGCATCGGTTCGACGGGGAAGGAGAGTTTGTCGTTCCAGATGATCTGACGGTTTTCGACGTCGATGCGGCAGATGCGGAACTGTGGGCCGATGTTGGATGGGCCGAGGTATCCGGGCATTGCGCCGGTGGAGCCGCCGTATCGGGTCCATCCAACGGGGTGGGTTTTGATCTCGCCGATGTGGACGGTGAGCATGTGTCCGGGTTCGGCACCTTCGACGTAGGTGCAGCCGGACGATGCGTTGCCGCGGTCGGTTGGTTGGGAGTCGGATCGGTAGGTGTTGTAGAGGTCACGGATGTCGTCGGGGACGAGTTCGGCATCAGGGCCGCGGTTCATCTGCGTTTGGACTTCGAACCATTCGCCGGGTTGGACATGGAGGGTGACGGGGTTGGCGGCGGAATGTTCGTAGTAAAGGGTTTCTCGAGTTGCGATTTTCATGCGATGGTCTCTGATGGGATGGGGTTGCGGTCTGGGTGAAGTTTAACGGTTTGGGCACTAATCTCTAATCGAGACCATGGTAAAAACGTAGACGCGTACAGCCGAGTTCCGCCCGCGGGCGGGTGAAACATTTGGTGCTTGGTTGGTAGGGGCAGGTTTGAAACCTGTCCCTACCGGTGTTTTCGAATCATCGCCGCGTCAATGGATCGCGTGCGATAGTTGGTGGAAAGTTCATTTGTAGTCCAGCACCGCCGACGTCGCCAGACCGTCGGCCCTCCGGGAGGCGGCTGATCTATCCGCCCCCGTCATCGCTTGATTGTTCCTCGCGCTAGTCCTGTAGCCTCTTCCGCCCAGCGATGCGGAAAGACGTGTGCCGGGTAGAAGGACTCGTTCGCTCGGACCTTGAACGTGCATCCCCCGCGCACCCCCTCTGAATCTCCCCCTGAGAGGGGGAGGGGAAGGAGGCGCGCCCCCTTCGATTCTCGAAAGGGGCATCGGTGGTTGCCGTCTGGCTCGCTATGATTGTCGGAGTCAGCACTACCCCTCCGCATCCGAGCGCTACAGCTACAACCGCCTTCGTAACCGGTTTTTTTGGCAGCGTTTCGCCCGTCTTCTCAGACGTCTTTCAGTGGCTTGTGGCGGGACACCGCCGGCGGGTCGTGTGTTGGCGACCCCGTGCTACCCCGCTCGCTGCCGTACTTCATTCAATTGTTGTTTGCTGCGTCTTTGAAAGGTTTGCGCACGACCCGTCTCGACGCGGCGATGGTTCTTGTTCGGCGCCTCGGCCGGCGGTCAAAAAGCCGGTTTCGGGCGCTTGTTGCTGATATTAATACATATGTAGCATTGATGTCAAGTCTGAACTGTGATGGGCGGGATTTTGGATGATGGACTGTGATGGGTGTTGGTTGTTTGGCGGCGATGCCGGCGGTGGAGGGAATGATGGTTTGGTTGGTGAGACCACGCCCTTTTGTCCCCGGTCCCCCTCACCCTGGCCCTATACCACAGAGGGGAGAGGGGAGATTCCTCGCTGCGCTCGGAATGACATATGGGCGGGGCTGGGAGTGGTGGTGGGTTGGTTGGTGGGCTGGGTCGGGGCGGCGGGGGGTGTTTATGCGGTGTTCTGCGTCATGCGAGGAGTTTGTTGGCTAGATCTGGGAAGTCTGAGGCGACGATGTTGATTTTGGGATCGGCGGTGGCGGTTTGGATGTCGGAGTATCCGGGGGTTACGTTTGATTCGCCTTCTCGATGGATGTATGCGGTGGACATACCGGCACGGGTTGAGTTTTTGAGGTCGCTCATGTGTGCGGCAACCATCATAGTTTCGGATGGTTGGAGTCGGAGCAGGCGGATGGCGGAGTTGTATGCGTTCGGCGGGCCTTTGTAGGCTCCGAGGAATTCGCAGGATAGGATGCCGTCCCAGTTGATGCGGTTGTGTTTGGAGCAGTCGACGGCGATGGAGTAGCTGAGGACGGTTAGGACGATCATTTTGTAACGGGCTTTGAGACGGTGAATGGCGTCGGCGGCTCCGGGCCATGCTCGGAGTCGGTGCCAGACTTCTGTGAGGTCGTCTCGTTCGGAATTGGATAGGGATATGGCGGTGTGTTTTTCTAGGACATCGTCGAGGACTTGGCGATGGATGTGGTCGAGGTTGGTCCAAGGGAGTTCGGCTCGGTTGACTCGGGCGAGCATGTCGAACGACCAGACACGCCAGTCGGTGGCGAACTGAACGACGTCGACATCCGCGCCCTTTTCCGAAGCGAGTCGTTTGATTTCGTCTTGGATAGTGCCGCGCCAGTCGAAAACCGTGCCGCCTACGTCCCATGTGAGGGCTTTTATGTTTGAGAGGTCAGTCATCGGATTTCTAGTTAGGGACGGAAATTGTTTGAATGAAGTTTAAATGTCGGTGCGCGCGGATTTTCGCTGTGCGCGTTTTAACGCCGATCGGTGGTCGATTGGGATTTTATGGGTGGTAGGGGCAGGTTTGAAACCTGCCCCTACGTGCGTCTTGCTAGCGGAGTGAAGGGAGTGGTGGATAATTGGGTTATGAGTGCTCCGAGACGACGTTTTACGGTCCGGCGTTTTCAGCAGATGAAGGCGCGGGGCGAGTTCATTCCAATGGTCACGGCCTACGACTACAACCAGTCGATGCTGGTTGATGATGCGGGGGTGACGGCGATCTTGGTTGGAGATAGTTTGGGCAATGTGGTGCTCGGCTACGAATCGACGGTACCTGTGTCGATGGATGACATGGTCAGGGCCACGGCTGCGGTTTCTCGCGGCGCGAAACGGGCGTTCATCATTGGGGATATGCCGTTCGGGAGTTACCAATCGGATGTTCCGACGGCGATCAAGAATGCGACGAGGTTGATGAAGGAAGGCGGTGCACAGTCTGTGAAATTGGAGGGTGGTGTGACGGTGGAAGAAACGATACGGTCAATTGTCGATGCAGGGATACCGGTGCAGGGACACGTTGGTTTTACGCCGCAATCGATCCATGCGTTCGGGGGTTACCGGGTACAGGGTCGCGGCGAGCACGCGGAACGGGTGATCGAGGATGCTCTGGCAGTTGAGCGCGCTGGTGCATTTTCGGTCGTCTTGGAGTTGATGCCGGCGGATCTTTCGAAGGAGATAACGGAGCGGTTGACGATCCCGACGATCGGGATAGGCGCCGGGCCGCATTGCGATGGTCAAGTTCAGGTGTTTCACGACATGTTGGGTTTGGATCCAACTTTCAGGCCGCGTCATGCGGGACATTACGGCGATTTCGCTGGCGAGATCACCAATGCTGTGAAGCGGTATGTTGAGGATGTGGGGGAAGGGAAGTTTCCGGCGGATGAGGATGCGCATTACTCGCGGAACGCCTGAACTGTGATACGTGTGTAGGCGCGATACGATTGGGTTGACCGAATTCACACCGACCTTTAGGAGTTGAGACGATGATCTACGAATTGCGAATCTACGAGGCGTTTGCTGGCAAGTTGCCTGACCTGAACGCTCGATTCAGGAACCACACGATGGAGCTTTTCGAGAAGCATGGGATTCGGAATGTGGGGTATTGGACGCATGATGTCGGGCCGAACAGCAACCAGTTGGTTTACCTAGTGGCGTTTGAGGACGCCAATCAACGTGCGGAGGCTTGGGCGAGCTTTCCGGGCGGACCCGGAGTGGCAGAAGGTATTCGAGGAGTCTCACCGGGACGGGATCCTGGTGAAGAACATCGAGAACCGTATCTTGATGCCGACGGATTATTCGCCGATTCAGTGAGCCTCAGTGAATATGCTAGATTCAGAGCCAGTTACACGGAGATAGGGGGTGTTAGATGACTCTCGCGGAGCGAACTGCTTCGGTTGAAGGAGACAAGAGACGTTTGGACGACTTGATCTCCGAGATCAGAGCTATCGATGAGGAGATTAAGAGAGAATTGGACGATTTTCGTCACGACGTGCCTTTGCGCGATGACTACGGCGAGTACAGTAGACGGCGACGCGCGCGGCTAGACGATCTGATTCGGGAGGTCAATGAGTTAGCGGACAAATACCAGTGATCTGGGCATATATCGGGATTGGTTTGACCATCTTCTTCGGCGGCGTCGGGTTAGGAATTCCGATCGGGATGTGGATCGGCAACATGCAAGCCAATCAACGGCAAATTCGGAAGGATGTCCAAGAGTTGCAAAGGCAAATGAACGATCTCCAGACCGTACAGCAATCAGCATCGGACACCCGTTTGACGAGTCCTGCGGTCAGACTAGCCGAATCTTTGCGGGAATTGATGGACAACGACCGTCAGGACACTAAACAATGAGGCAGGCGTAGCGTAACGAACATTCATGTTGTTCAACCTATCGATATCCCTATTCACGCTTTCCTGCAATGCTCAGTATCCGGCGACTTTGTCGCATTCGTAGATGAATGGTTGGTTGTTTAGATAGCGGCGGAGGTTTTCTTTGAAGACTTCGCGGCGGCCTAGGTACATGTCGGGGACTAGGGCTGAGGCGTGGGGGGAGAAGATGATGTTGGGTGTGGTCCAGAGGAGGGAGTCTGGTTCTGGGGGTTCGGGTTCCATAGCGTCTAGGCCTGCACCCGCCAATTCGCCTTTTCGGATGGCTTCGCACATCGCGGTTTCGTCGACGATCCCGCCTCGGGAGATGATTATGATGTGTGCCGTGGGTTTCATTAGGGCGATTCGGCGGTGGTCGATAGTGTTCATCGTCTCGTCGGTGTAGGGGCAGGCGACGACGAACCAGTCGGACATTGCGATGAGCTCGTCGAGTTTGTCGAGACCCCAGACTTCTTCGGCGTGTTCAGATGGTCTTGGGTGTTTGTCGACCGCGTAGACGTTCATGTCGAAGCCGGATGCGCGTTTGGCTACTCGGCGTCCGATGTTTCCGAATCCGTAGATGCCTAGGGTTGCGCCTTCCAGTTCGATCTGTCGCCATGCGTAGTCTTCGGGTCGCCATTCGCGGGCCAACTGCTGTGGCAGCATCTCGTTGAGCCGTTGGGCGAGTGATGTGATGAGCGCGAAGACGTGGGTAGCCATGGGGCTGACGTGTGAGTCGCGGGAGTTGGTGACGGGGATGTCGGACTCGATGAGTTCGGGGATTTTCATGATCCCGTCGATGCCGGTTCCGGCGCAGTGAATCCACTTTAGGTTTTTGGCTGCGAGGAAGACTTTGCGGGTTGGCCATCCACAGTAGGCGTCGGCGTCTTCGATGGCGATTAGTTGGTCTTCTTCGGTTTCGCACCAGATGAAGTTGACGTCGGGGAAGGTGTCTTGGAGGTCGCGTAGGACGGCATCGTCGGCTTCGCCGGGGGCGACTCCGCCGGGCATGGGGGTCATTAGTACTTTCACGGGGGGAGTCCTAGATCAGAGATGAGTGGTTGAGTTGATAGGTAATTTAGCACTTACGGTGAATGGGCATCCCCTGCGATCTCGCTTCGCTTGCTCGCGTCCCCTTACGCTTCGCGAAGGGGACGTACGCCCTCACCCATCTGGTTTCCGGCTTTCGCCGGAATGACGGAGATTCGCCGCGAGTGGCGGCTAACCCTCACCCTAGCCCTCTCCCGTCGAAGGAGAGGGGAAATCACCTTCGCTTTGCGCGTTCTTGGGCACACATCCATTCGTCGTGGGGTGGGACGGGTTCGCCGATTACGTATAGGAAGAAGTAACATCCGGTGTCGCCGAGGAATTTGAACTGCTTTTTAAGGTCTTTGACTACGTCGTAGAAGTCGCCGTGGGATCGGAGGTAGTCGATGAAGCAGCCGTGTTCGGCGTCGAGTTCGATGATGCGCTGCGCGTTGAATGCGATGGCGGCGAGTTTGCGTCGGTTGCGGATGACGCGGGTGTCGTGTGCGAGTTCTTCTAACTCTTCTTCGGTTAGCGCCGCGACTCTGCCGATCTCGAAGTTGTGGAACGCCTCGTTGGTGTCAGGCCATTTGGCGTTGACGACTTGCCAGGACATGCCGCTCTGGAAGACGGCTTTGGACATGACTTCAAGGTAGTCGTCGAGGGATTGGACTTGGATTTGGGGCGGAGCGCCTTTTTCTTCGGGCATGAGTAGAACTCTTCTAAAAAATTCGGTCGGATTAACCAGCGGCTCGAAAGCGATACTAAGTTTACTTTTGTGAGGGCGCGGATAAAATGCTTGTTGCGCACGTGTTGTGCTGAGAGACCGGAACGGAGTTGGACTTCCATCATGCCGAATTTGAACAGACTGAGAGCGTTATCCGGGCAATCCGCGATTGTGGGTGTTGCCGAATCGGACCAGATTGGGAACGTGCCGGATAAATCTCCGTTGGCGCATCATGCCGAAGCCGCTATCAACGCGTTGGATGATGCTGGGTTATCGCTTTCGGATGTTGATGGGTTGATGACGGCGGGTTGGTCGACGTTGGATGTGGGTGAGTATCTGGGCATTCATCCTAGGTTTACGGATAGCACATCGGTCGGCGGATCTTCGTTTGTGATCCACATCGCTCATGCGATTGCGGCGATTCAAGCGGGATACTGCGAGGTTGCGCTGATCACGCATGGTCAGGCTGGGCGGAACGATCGGGCGCGGGCGGGCGCTAATTTGGGCACGCCGCAGAGCCAGTATGAGACTCCGTACGGGATCATAGGCCCGCCGGTCTCGTATTCGATGGCGTGTCGGCGGTATATGCACCAGTATGGTGAGGACCGGACGCGGGAGGCGATGGCGAACATCGCGGTGTCGACTCGCAAGTGGGCGAACATGAACGAGAAGGCTTACTTCTACGACCGCCCGGCGACGTTCGACGACTATCACGAGTCACGATGGATCTCGTGGCCGTTCCATCTGTTGGACTGCTGCTTGGTGACGGATGCTGGTGCGGCGATAGTTGTGACGACCGCTGAACGCGCTAAGGACTGTGCGAAGGGCGGCGTTGGTATCTTGGGGCGCGGCCGAGGGTCACGACCATTCGATGATTTCTCAGATGCCGGATCTGACGCGGGCGTTTGGCCGCAACACTGGTCAACAGGCGCTGGACATGGCGGGGGTTTCTCACTCTGATCTTGATCTGATGATGATCTACGACTCGTTCACTTACACCGTGTTGGTTTCGTTGGAGAACCTCGGGTTCTGCGGACCGGGCGAAGGACCGGATTTGGTTGCGAACCAGCGAACGGCGCCGGGCGGTGATTTCCCTGTAAACACTTCGGGCGGCGGATTGTCTTACACGCACCCGGGGATGTACGGGATCTTCACGGTCGTGGAGGCTGTTCGGCAGCTGCGCGGTGAGACGGGCGAGCGGCAGTTGGACGACTGCAACTTGGCGATTGCTCATGGAACTGGTGGGCAGTTGTCATCGACAGGGACAGTGATATTGGCTGCGCCTTAAAGTTGCAATCTCGAAAAGAACCTCGGACAACTATCAACCGAAAAGGACCACATGATGACTACTGACGCGCCTGCACGACCTGAACCTGTATCGCAGCCGGAATCTGATCGCTATTGGGAAGGTGCCCGCAACGGTGAGCTTTGGTTGCAGCGGGACAAGGCTACGGGCAAGTATCAGTTTTACCCGCGAGCGTTCAGTCTGGCGACGCCGGGAGGCGAGTTGGAGTGGGTGAAGGCTTCTGGGAATGCGACGTTGCACACGTTTGGGATTGTGCACGTTCCACCGCATCCGGCTTTCATGGGTGAGGTGCCGTATATCACGGCGATTGTGGAGCTGGAAGAGGGTCCGAAGATGGCGGCGAATATCGTGGATGTGGACCCGGAGCCGGAGAATCTGAGCATCGGGATGGCGTTGAAGGTGGTGTTCACGAAGATCAGCGACGACTGCACGTTGCCGAATTTCACGTCGGCGTAGGGTCTTCGCTGTAACCCTACCGTCTCCTCTCCCCTTCGGAAGACGAGGCAAGCAAATTGTCATTCCGAGCGCAGCGAGGAATCTCTTCGCCTAGTGATGGGAATGCCGTGTGAGATTCTTCACTTCGTTCAGAATGACAGGGGGCAGGCGCCGTTCAGAATGACAGGAGGTAGAGTGGTTCCGTCCTCCCCACGACCCCGTGCATACCCCGCGCACTCGCTTCGCTTGTGCGCGCCCCTTTCGTCCCGAAAGGGGCTGTGCCGCTCCCTGCCCTGTTCATCTGGTTTCCGGCTTTCGCCGGAATGACATACCGTGTGTATTGCAAAGGTCTCGCTTTCGCCGGGATGACTTATTCGGTGTATTGCACAATTTAGGTATTGTTGCGCGGCTTTTGTTGTGCTGCGCGTGATGTGAGGGTACCGACATGAACAGGCACTTTTTGAGGTTTCGCGACCTTCCGGCGACGGACATTTCTCCGTTGCTGTACCGAGCGATCGAACTCAAGAGCGGTGCCGAGAGTCGAGCGTTGGAGGGGATGTCGGTGGCGTTGCTGTTTGAGAAGCCGTCGTTGCGGACGAAATTGTCTTTCTGGATTGGTGCGGAGAAGCTCGGTGGTAAACCGGTGTACTTCTCTCCGGAAGAGGTAGGGCTTGGCAAGCGCGAACCGGTTTCGGACGTGGCGAAGGTTTTGGCGAGTATGGCCGATATGGCCGTCGTGCGTACTTTCGCGCAGTCAACGCTGGACGAGTTTGGTGAGAACAGCGAAGTGCCGGTGATCAATGCGCTGACGGATGAAGAGCATCCTTGTCAGGCGTTGGCGGATGTGATGACGATGCTGGAGATTCGCGGTTATCTTGACGGTGTGCGCGTGGCGTTCATCGGGGACGGCAACAACGTAGCAGCAAGTTTGGCGTACGCGGTGGCGGGGCTTGGCGGGACGATTGTGATCGCGTCGCCGATGGACTACGAATTGCCCTATCGGATGCGTGTGGACGCTGCGGACTACACATCTAGGCTGGCGATGCAAGGCAGCGTAATACAGATGCGAAACCCGGTTGAGGCGACTCGTCATGCGGATTTCGTATACACGGATGTGTGGACGAGCATGGGACAGGAGGCGGAAACGCAACAGAGGTTGCGGGACTTTCAGGGCTATCAGGTAAATCCTGAGCTCATGGAGTACGCGAAACCCCAAGCACGATTCATGCATGACATGCCGGCTCATCCGGGCGAGGAGGTGTCGGAGGACATGATGTCGCATCCGTCATCGGTCGTGTACCAGCAGGCAGAAAACCGGATGTGGGCTCAAATGGCGTTGATGGAACATATAGTTGGGGATTCACCCTCACCCTAACCCTCTCCCATCAAAGGAGAGGGGATGGATCGGGTTTGCCCCCTTTGTCCGACGGACATTTCCCCCGCGAGCGAGGGAAAACCGAGTGTTTAAACGATAACGATGTCGCTACCGGTGATAGCCATAGTTGGACGCCCGAATGTCGGGAAATCGACCCTGTTCAACCGGATTGCTGGTAGCCGGATCGCGATCGTCAGCGATACGCCGGGCACGACCAGGGACCGAGTGTCGGTGGATGCCGAGTGGTACGGGCGCCGATTCATGCTGATCGACACGGCAGGGATCGAAGATCAACCAACGGCTGAGGTCCAGTTGTGGGACGAGGTTCGCACTCAGACGGAGCGCGCCATCGAGTCTGCTGACGCCGTCATAATGCTCGTCGATTCCGCCGAGGGATTGACCGCTTCGGACTACGATGCCGCCGAGTTGCTCCGCAGGGCTGAGAAGCCGTACGCGCTCGCAGCCAACAAGACGGACAACACGACTCGGATGGCTGAGCTTTATACGTTTGCTTCGTTAGGAATGGGCGAGGCGATACCGATCAGCGCGTATCACGACATCGGTATAACCGAACTGATGGATGGCGTGTTGGCGCAAGTGGATGACCAAATTGAGGACGAAACATCGTCGGACGTTGTTCGAGTCGCGATCGCAGGACGACCGAACGTGGGCAAGTCGGCGATATTTAACTCATTGACCGGTGAAGATCGTTCGATCGTCAGTCCGTTGCCGGGAACGACTAGGGACACGGTGGACGCGGTCTACAACTATAAAGACAGCCAGATGATGTTCCTCGACACGGCGGGTTTAAGACGGCGAGGCAAAGCTGAACAAGGGATCGAGAAATTCAGCGCGATCCGTACGATCGGTGCCATCGAACGATCGGACGTGACGATCATCGTGCTGGATGCGACGGAGTTCGTGACTGCTCAGGATACTCACATCGGTGGGTTTGCACAGGATGCGTTCAAGGCGGGTGTGGTGGTGATCAACAAGTGGGACCTTGCGCGTGAGCTCGACACGACATTCGAGGAAGCGGTCGACGAAATCCGAGATCGTTTCAAGTTCATCCCCGACGCGCCGATACTTTTCGTTTCGGCCCTGACTGGTCGGGGAATAAAGGCCATCCCGGACGCGGTGCTCAGGACGTTTACTCAGTTCACCAAGCGAGTCGACGCAGGCGAATTGTCTCGGATTCTCTACTCTGCGTTGGGTGAAAGACCGTTGCCTGCGAAGGGTAGGCGACGTCCGCGCATATCGGGCATAGAGCAGGTTTCGGTACGTCCACCGACATTCGTGATAACCTGCAAAAACCCTGGATTCTTGCATTTTTCATACAAAAGGTACCTGGAAAACCAGATGAGAGATGCGTTTGGGTTCAAGGGTTCGCCCATCAGAATGCTCTACCGCGGTCGCGACTGAAGTCATATGAACGAACTATTGGCGTGGGTGTTGATCGCGCCCGCAGCATACCTCGTAGGATCGATTCCGGTGGGATTGATCGTGTGCAGATTTTCGGGAGATGTCGACCCGCGCGAGCATGGCAGCGGGTCGATGGGAGCGACCAACGTGCTGCGAACCGTTGGTAAGAAAGCTGCCGCGTTGGTCTTGGCAGTGGATTTCGGGAAGGGCGTAGTGGTGGTGGGTCTAACGCTGCTTTTGGCACCTGGCTCCTACTTGCTGCAAGGTATGGCGGGATTGTTGGTCATTATTGGTCACACTTGGCCAGTGTTCGCGGGTTTCAAAGGCGGGAAAGGGATTGCCACCGGTTGGGGAGCGATACTGGTGCTCTCCCCTGTCGCGGCTGTGCTTACTTTGATCGGCTTGGCGATTGCGTTGCTGACTCGTTACGTTTCGCTCGGTTCGATGATCGGAGCGGCACTGGGGGTTGTCGGATTGATCGTCTTGGCGATCGCCAACGTACCGATCGATTTCGTCAATGCGCCGATTGAGTATCTCGTCTTCGGAATTCCGGCTGTTGCATTGATTTTGTTTAGCCACCGGGAAAACATGACCCGTTTGCTCAAAGGGACCGAGAACCGTCTCGACATAGACGAGGCCGAAGGGCCTCCGAGTTCCGGCGTTAGAGGAGCCTGATCCGATATCCACTATCGGAGTCATAGGTGCGGGTTCATGGGGCACGTTGTTGGCAGTGCTGTTGGCGCGTCAAGGTAGCGAGACGCGGCTGATCGCTCGCAACGCTGAACGTGCGGATCGTCTGCAGGCAGATGGCGAAAACAAGCGTTATCTCGCGGGTTTGATGTTCCCGGAAGGGATGTCTGTGCATCCGGATTCATGCGGAGTTTTGTCGGGGGTCGATTGCGTGGTGGTCGCTGTGCCATCGGTGGCGATGCGGGAGGTATTCGACGGACACGTCGCCAACATTCCTGTCGGCACGACGATTGTGAGCGCCACGAAGGGTCTTGAGATTGAGACTGGCAAGCGCATGAGCGAGGTTATCGCGGCATGTATTTCCAACTCTCACGGAGTGACGGAAGCGGATGCAATGCTTGATATCTGTGCTCTCTCAGGTCCGAATCTCTCGGTGGAGATCGCGATGGGGTTGCCTGCGCTTGCGACAGTGGCATCGGAATCGATCGCAACCGCGGAGCAGGTCCAAGAGATTGCGAGTGGTGACCGTTTCCGCGTATACGCTTCGGACGACATCATCGGAGTGGAACTAGGTGGAACGCTCAAAAACATAATCGCTATCGGCGCCGGATTTATAGATGAGTCGGGGTTGGGCGCGAATCTCAAAGCGGCGTATATCACGCGCGGATTGCACGAGATAACTCAGTTGGGTTTGGCACTCGGGGCGAAACCTAGCACATTTGCGGGTCTTAGCGGGATCGGCGACATGCTGGCCACATGCTCCAGCCCGTTAAGCCGGAACTACCGCTTAGGCGCGCGGCTCGCTGCCGGAGATTCAGTTGAGGAAGCGCTTGCCGAGTTGGGACAAACCGCGGAGGGTGTTCCAACTACACGTGCCACGGTGAGGATAGCTAGGCGACTCGGTGTGGAGATGCCGATAACGGAGACAGCGCATCGGGTGATGTTCGAGGGGGTGCCAGCTACGGAGGCGTTAACCGAGTTGATGCAGCGGGAGTTGCAGCGGGAGTGAATGTTGGTTTTATCTCGGTTGTTGTACTATGACCTTAACCTGAGGTTATTGAAAGTTTGTTGAGAACTGGACTGATGAACGTGAACACGTCTACCGAACAACAGGGTCTCGGAAACGAACTGACATCGCAGGAGACCCTGCGTGAACTTATTGAGCTTTCCCGACAAGTTTCGGAGATCCCGAAAGAAGAGTATTGGGATTGGGTTGATTCGCCTGAAGGCATCGAAGCAATGGTCAACCTCTTGGTCGGCACGTATGGCGAAGCTTTGAAGGAACTCGAGAAGCATTGACATTGTGCAGCCGACGGTTTTAGCTACGACTTAAGCCCCTCTGTGAGGGGCTTACTTTTAACGAAAGAGTTCAAAGAACGATGAATTCGGAGAGAATCGGTGGAGTTTGGTACCCGACTGCCGAATACGTAGAAACGGTTGTCACACGTTTCGTCCCGATCCTTTTTCCGTACTACGACATTGTTGAACCTGATTTTCAGTTCCTAGGTGGCGAGCAAGGGCGCGGTTTGCTGGCTTCGTCGCTCGCACGTCCAATGCCGTATTTCGGTCAAGATCGTTACCCGACGATCGCCGACAAGACTGCTGCGCTAATGTGGTCGATCACTCTTAATCATCCGTTCAACGACGGTAATAAACGAGCTGCGCTCACTACGGCATTCTTACTCATAGCGAACAATCGCCAAATCATCTTGGTTAATCAGGATGAAGCGGTCGAGATGTGCCTCAGGGTCGCAGCAAACACACCTGGATATACAGAAGCGTTCATCTCAACTTGGTTAAATCAGCACATGTTTTCCTCTTCAGAAATCGGTAACAGCAGCACGTCGGAAGCAACGGTCGCTCAGGTGGAAGATGATCCGATCACAAGATTGTGGGCGAACCTCAGCACAGAACAACAGAAGGCGTGGGTCAGTTTCTACAGAGCGGCGGCCTCCTCATGAGGTTGATTTACCCGTGCAAATCCCCGGGTAACAAAGTTGGTTTGATTACTGAACCCGCAGCTGCCTCAGCCTAGGGTCGAACCAGTCGCGGAGCCAGTCGCCTAGGAAGTTGAAGCCCATGACGACGAGGAAGATGGCGACGCCGGGCAACGTGGCGATCCACCACGCGCGGGATAGGTGTTGACGACCGTCGGAGGCCATGATGCCCCACGCTGGGGTGTCGGGCGGCACTCCAACGCCGAGGAAGCTGAGCGTAGATTCGGTGAGGATTAGGGAGCCGACTCGGAGACTACCGATGACTAGGACGGTACCGACGACGCCGGGGAGGATGTGGCGGAAAAGGATGCGGGCTTGTGAAGCGCCCTGTATGCGGGCGTAGCTTACGTAGTCGGATTCTCGGAGGGTGAGGGTTTCGGCGCGGACGACGCGAGCGAAGTTGTCCCATCCGAAGAGTATGAGCAGCACGATTATGAGTTCGAGGCTTTGCCCGAAGACGACGACTACAACGAGGGCGACGAGTAGGAAGGGCATGGCGAGCGTGAAGTCAACGGCACGCATCGCGATTTGATCGGCCCATCCACCGCGGTATCCGGCGACGAGTCCGATGACGGTCCCACCGATTCCTCCGGCGAGAATTACCGCGGTAGAGATTATGGTGGAAACTCTCGCGCCATGGATCAACCTGCTGAGGATGTCCCGTCCTTGGTGATCAGTGCCGAGCGGGTATTCCCATGTGCCTCCTTCTTGGAAGATGGGCGGTTTAAATGCGGCGCGCAGGTTGCCTCTCAATGGATCGTGCGGCGAAAGTTGCTCCGCGAAAACTGCGCAAATGATCATCAAAGCGAGGACCAGGAATGGGATAACGGGATATCGCCGCAACCAGCTCCAACCGATACGGAGCGCACGCAACACTGGGTTACGAGGCAATGTATCGTCGAGCGGTGAGGGGACGTATGTGGCTTCGATGGTCATGCGAACTTAAAGCCTCAATCGAGTCGGATGCGCGGGTCGAACACGGCGTACAGCAGGTCGACCACCAGATTGAGGATTATGTAGAACGACGAGAACAGAATAACGATGGCGCTGAGCACCGGGAAGTCGTTGTTCTTGATCGATTGGACTGCGAGCCTTCCAACGCCGGGCCATGCGAAAACGGTTTCGATCACCACGGTGCCGGTGAGGAACGCGGCGAAGATGAGGGCGGCAACGGTTAAGGGTGGAATGATGGCGTTTCGGAAACCGTGAACCCACACGATCCGTCCTGAATTAACCCCTTTTGCCCTGGCGAGCTTGATGTACTCGCTATCCAGAATGTTGAGCATCGCTCCGCGTGTGATCCGCATTAATCCCGCGGCGGGCAGCCATCCGAGTGCAATTGCGGGCATTATGAAGTGATTCCAACCCTCGTTGCGACTCGAAGGTAGCCACCCCAACTGCAATGAGAAGACCAGTATCATCATGAGCGCGATCCAGAATACTGGGACGGATTGACCGAGAAGTGCGAACCCTCTGACGGCGTAATCGACGATCGTACCGCGCCTAACCGCGGATATGACGCCCATGGGGACCCCTATGAGGATTGCGACACCAAAAGCAACGCCTCCGAGTTGCACGGTGTTGGGAACTCGTTCGCCCACCAGGCGGATACTCGGGATGTTGTAGTACAGCGACTCGCCGAAGTCGCCTTGCAACACGTCCCAAAGCCAAACGCCGTATTGGACGTAGAGCGGCTTGTCGAGTCCCATGCGCTCGCCCCAAGCGTCCCAAGCTTCAGGGGTGGCGTATTCGTCGAGATAGATGTTTCGAGGATCGCCGGCGGCGCGGGACAGTCCGAATACGACGATCGTGATCAGCAACACGATCGCGACCCCGAATGCTAGACGGTTAACGATGATTCGCCACATGGTCGTAGTTCAACAACCGTTTAGATTGCTGGATTCCTCATTTCGACGTACGGTGGCCACCCGTTTTCTGAAACCCGAAACCCGACGAAGGGCAGACACCTCATGTCGGCCAGTAGATTTACTGGCCGACATCATTTATCTCGTGTCTATCTGAGAACGATCGTCTCCGGGGAGTTGAATCCTCCGAATGTTTCGGTGTATGGCATCCATTCAACGATGTCAGGCGAAACTGCGTACAGCTGGCTTTGTCGCACCATCGACATCACCAACGAAGTCTCGGCGAGCCAATCGGTGAGGAAGATGTTGTTCTCTATGCGTTTCTGCGCGTCGGTCTCAACCAGGTTCGCCCAATAGGTCCTCTCGAGGATGTCGTTTGGTAGTTCGATGCCGCGGTTGGCGCCCCCCTTTGCGGCCGTCATGAGCCGTCCCTTGGGTTCGTCGAAGTAGCCCAAGTTCATGTGGTGGTAGAGCGGAATGTCGATCGTTCGGCCGATGAGTGTCGGACGACGGCCGGAGTACGCGGTCGCTTCGATTTCGACGTTGAGGTTGAGGTTTGCTGCCCATTGCAGTACGGCGGCTTCAGCGATGTCGAACGGTAGCGAACCGGAGTCGGGTGTCAACCACACCGGCATTGTGAAGCCTTCTTCAACGCCAGCTTCGGCCATCAGCGCGCGGGCACCCTCAGGGTCGAACGGGACTTCCCATTCCGGCTTCCAGAGAGGGTCGTTACTTGTGAACCCTGTGAACGTGAAGTGCGGTGGGTAGAGACCTTGTCCGATGACCTCGTTGATCGCGACACGGTCGACAGCCATGCTCAATGCTCGGCGGAACTTGTTGCCACGCTCCATTGACGCTGGGTCGTTAGGGTCGCTGATCCAAGGGTGTTCAGCGTCGGGTTTCCAACCCTCACGCGGAAATTCTGTCGAGGGGTCTACCGGGTCTGACGTCTGCCAGAAGTTACCACCCATGTAGATGTGAAGGGTTTGACCCTCGCCAAGAGGTTGGACACGTGATCCATCGACCTGCGATGTTGCTTCGAGGACGAACTGTGCCGACATTACGGAGATATGGACCTCGCCGTTGACGAAAGCTGCAACTCGTGTCGCGGGTTCGGGGATGGCGACCATCCGAATTGCTTCGATCGTCGGCACCTTTCGATAGTGATCAGTTACAGCTTCGAACTCGATGAAGTTGTCAGCTTCGCCTTCAATCATCATGAACGGACCTTGTCCGATCTTTCTGCCGCCAGTTTCCTTGCCAAGTTCGTCGATTGCGCGTTTGGAGGTTGCGGTCAAAGTGTTGCGCCAGACGTTGGACGTCTCGAGTAGCCAAACCGGGCTTAGAGTGGCGCCCTCTTTGACATGCATGATGACCGTATTGTCGTCAATGGCTTCCCATGAGCCTTGGTATTCGCCCACGAAACCCGATCGGCCGTTTGTGTTGCCTTCACGGAGGGCGTCGTTGAACGACCAAGCTACGTCTTCGGCCGACAACTCGCCCCAGCCGTGGTGGAACTGCACGCCGTCGCGGATGTTGAAGGTGATTGATCTTCCATCTTCGGCCACCTTCCAACCATTAGCGATGCTGATCGCCGGGTTGAACGTTCCGCGTTGAGGTATCGGCGCTGGGTCAGCGAAGATGATAGCGTCTGCCACACCGATGTTGTCGCTGGTGTACGAGTCGTACGGCGAACTGGTGAACCAACCGGCACCGATGTCGGGCGATACGACGACCAACTTGCCGGATTGACTAGCCGGCGCTTCAACGACGGCGGTGGCTGCGGCCAATGTTTCAGCACCTGCGCCGGCACCATAGGCTTCTGCCGTCGCCGTCACTACGACTTCAACCTCGACCTCTCGAGTGACTTCCACCTCAACCTCGACTTCCTTTTCGACCTCGACCTCCACCTCCTTAATTACCTCTTTCTCGACTTCGACGGTGACTTGGACTTCGCGAGTAACCTCGACGATGGTTTCACTGCCGCAGGCAAATACGAATGCGCTCAGTGCGAGAGCAAACGCCAACGCGGCGCCAGACGTCGATAACCAGATTTTTCGCATGATGACCCCTCCTCAGGGTTTTTCAGCTTTGTGCGGCAAAAGCCGCGTCGATTGGATTCCTAGTTTGGGTTGAACTCCGACAGCGATGTTCAGGTTCTCAAATGCCAGTTCGGGTCTTCTAGGGCTTCGTAGATCACACCGCCCTCAACGTTTTCAGGCATGGGTAAGCCTATCAGATGGTACGACCTAGGCGAGACTTCTATACCTGATTTGGGTGATGCGTAGAAATCGTCATCTGTGCCGATCGATATCGCTTTCTCTGCTGGGTCCGGACGGAGATTCACCGTTTGAAGCTCTTAGTGAGGCGCGCAGATTCAAGGTCGCAACGGTGATGCATATTAGCACGATTAGGTAGCGCACGGGTTGGATCGATGACGAAATTGCCCAACACGTCGGTTTAGTCGTTGCCAATCCGAACTCTAAACGAGGATCTGCGCCGCGGCTGCAATCGATGCGATGGCAGCCGTCTCAGTTCGCAGTATGCGAGGGCCCAAACTGGCAAGCAGCACACCGCTCGCGATCGCTTGATCCGCCTCTTCATCCGCAAATCCCCCGACGGGACCGAGCACAAGTGCAATTTCGGAGGGGCCGTTTTGATGTTCTCGAAATGAGAAAAGAAGATCCGTCAGTAGCGGCCTGGTTGCTTGCTCCCACAGGAAAACGACAGAAGAGTTTGTCGAAAATAGATGACTCAGTGCGGGGGCTAGAGGTTGTGGAGAGGCGATTTGTGGCACGTGAACTCGCCCGGACAGCTCGGCAGCTTCGACAACGATTCGATCCCACCGCGATTTTCGGTTGGGCCCGACCGTTGCATCAGAACGTTGCACGCGTTCGCTGACGATAGGAAGGAATTGATACGCCCCCAACTCGGTGCATTTTGCCAACGCCAATTCGTAGCGTTGAGGTCGAGTCAGGGCCATCGCCAATGTGACTCGAGTTTGCATCTCAACTTTAGGCGTTCGTCGTTCAATCAATCGCGCCGTCTTGCGAACGGTTCGGGTATTGCTGGGCTCAAATGCGGTGATTTGAGCAATCCATTCGTCGCCATCGCCGGTGAAGAGTCGGATCTCGTCATTGGTTCGAAGTCGCAACACGTTGCGTATTTGATGTGAAGCGTGGCGAGGCAAAGTGATTTCATCGTCGATCAGGAACGGCGGAACGGTTGTTGGATCGATGTAAAAACGATGCATGTCACAAGCGCCGGTCAATGATTGGATTTCAAGATCCGCAACATCACCCAATCGGATTCAGTACGGGTTTCTACGATCTCGCACGCGTGATTTTTGACGAACGCGTTCTTGACCGAATCCGCTTGATCATCCAAGATCCCTGACGCCAATATCGTGCCATTCGTCGTGGTGTATTCGATCAAGGCGTCGGCGATGTCGATCAAAACCCGCGAAGTTATGTTGGCGAACACGTAATCGAATTGAGTATCCGGCAAGTTCGCGTTGGGGACGGAACCTTCGAGGACTTGGGCTCGTTCAGATACGCCTGACATCGCTAGGTTGCCGCAGACGGCTCGGACGGCGGTCTCGTCAATGTCCAAGCACCATGCGTGCGCGGCTCCCAATTTCAATGCGGCGATCGCCAAAACTCCGGACCCGCAACCTACGTCGAGAACTCGGCTGCCGGCGATACGGCCACGTTCAGAATCTTCTTCGATTTGGTGAAGACACAGTCGCGTTGTCGGGTGATTTCCCGTTCCGAACGCTAGCCCGGGAGCCAGGAAGATCTCGATGTCATCAGGTTGGAGAGATTCAGGTTGCCCATCTTCTAAAGACCAAGGTGAAATGACGATACGTCGTCCTACCCGAATTGTCGGGAAGGTTTGATTCTCCCATTCATCCGGGCTCACCATTCGTTCGCGTCGTGGTTGCACATCCGCGATTTCGGCCATCAACCGAAGTCCGATATCGATCATGCCTTTGCGGTGGTCGATTGTGCCGTCGTATTTCAGGTAACAGTAAACAGTAACCGTGCCTATTGGCTTGGCTAAAGTTACATGGTCATCAGCGTCCCAATCACCTGTCTGAGCGACAAACACTCGCCCATCGCCATAGCGGGAGAACAGATGCGTTACAGGTTCCGCAAACTCCGCGGCGAGATCGACGCTTATCTCCAGCCACCGGTCTTGGTCGCCCTCCCGTTCGCTCATTTGAAACGCGATCCTGATATCGTCGCCCTGATATCGTAGCGAGGAGGTTTGCGCTCGTCCGATTAACGGCTACTGGCCTGTGAACGCACCCCTGAGCCAACTCCAGATGCCGTTGTTGCTGTCATCGGACTGAGGCCCGTAGGAGATTTCGTTTTCGACGATCACAGGGTCGAGTGCTCGGTCATCCGTTGCCCTCATCGTATCGCCAAGTTGCTTGACTATCTTCTTCTGTTGCGCAGTGAGCGAACGCGGCGTGATGACAGCGATCTGGACGATCTGATCGCCTCGCGGCCCATCGTTACGTAAACGTGGCACACCTAGGCCGCGCATCACAATTTGGTGACCGGTCTGAACGCCTGGATCGATGGTCACCTCTTTGTCGCCTTCGAGCGTTGGTACGGTGATGATGCCGCCGAGCATCGCGGAGACGACATTCAATTCGGTTCGGATGACGACATCGTTGCCGTTGCGAGTGAAAACTCGATCATGTTCGACGTGAACCCGGACGTATAGATCGCCGGCGGTTCCGCCATATTCGCCCACGTCGCCGTGTCCCCGCATCACGATGCGAGTGCCATCATCGACGCCCGGCGGGATGTCAATGGAGATCTTCCTGCGGTTGTTGGCGACGCCAGCTGCGTTGCATCGCAGACACTCGCGTTCGACCCGGGTGCCGATTCCGCGGCAGGTGGGACACTCGCTGATCTGCTCGAAATTGCCGAAGAGCGTTCGTTGAGCGCGTCGCACCTTGCCGTTGCCATTGCAAGTTTGGCAAGTGTGAGTGGCGCTGCCGGGCTCGCCCCGGGTGCCGTTGCATCGCGAACACACCTCGCGTCGCATGATTTCGGTTTCGCGCGTGGCGCCGAATATCGCCTCGCGGAACGAAACGCTCAGTGCGAGTTCAACGTCTCTGCCGCGACGATTTCGGGTGGCAGAAGCGCCGCCGAAGAACGACTCGAAGATATCGCCGAACCCTCCGAAATCGCTGAAACCGTCGAAACCCCTGCCCGCGTTGCCATTGACTCCTCGATGTCCGAACCGGTCGTACCGCGCTCGACTCTCGGAATCGCTCAACACCTGATAGGCTTCGTTGATCTCCTTGAAGCGTTCTGTGGCACCATCTTCGCGGTTGCGATCAGGATGGTACTCCAACGCTTTGCGCCGAAATGCTTTCTTGATGTCTTCCTCGTTGGCGGTGCGCGGGACATCAAGCACTTCGTAGTAATCGCGCTTGTCGCTCATCGAATTGTTACCGTTCTTCCGAGAAAGTGCTTTAGTTCACGCACGTGATTAGATCCCACCTGCGCCACCACGACTAACGATTTCGTCCAATGTCTCGGCGGCGAACCCTACCGTAGGAATCGCGCGGTCATATGCGGTGCGCATCGGCGAAATCAGGCCGACGACGCCGCGCGTATTGACCGCACCGCCGTAACCGGACATGATCACGCTGTGTTCGCATAGTTCGGGTCGATTGTTGTCAGTTCCGATCCATACGACAGGTTCAGTGCCGTACGAAACGCCAGAGATTAGATCCGCGAAAGCGTCATCATTTTCGAGTGCAGAGAGCGCCATCGCGCCTTTTTGCGGTTGTGCTGCCAACTCGGGATCCGACATGAAGTGTCTGAAACCGCTCATGTAGCGCTCGCCGGGAACCGAATCCGCGTGCACCAAGGCTTCAATGGTCGCTTCCCAAACCTGGCGTTCGAAATCGTCTTCGATGTCTTCTCGATCTTTATTGGCGACAAGTTCGTCGACGTTTTTTCCCGAGACTTGGGCCGAGACTTTGTTTCGGGTCCGTTCGATCTGCGGGTCGGGAATCTCGCGTTCCAGCTCGATGACCTGACGATAAACCCGCGCCTCCTGCAAGACAAGGACCAGCATGACCAACATGTCATGAAGACGCAGCAATTCGATTTGCTTGACGTCAGGCATTTTGGCGCGTGGAGCGGTGATGAATGCGAGTGCGCCAATCAAATCGGCAATGACCGAAGCGGCGATTTGGACCCATGCGTCAACATCATCAGGGGTTATGTCTGTCTGGCGTCCGAGAGCGGAAACCAGCCCCTCTGGTGGCGGCAACGAAAAATCGAGCCCGCCGACGAAATGGCGATACCCTTTCTCCGACGGGATTGCTCCAGATGAAGAGTGTGGTCGCAAAAGATACCCTTGCTCGATCAACACCCCGATCTCGTTGCGAATTGTCGCGCTGCTCACATTGAAGGTCCCTGACTTTGCGATCGCGCTCGACGATACCGGCACCGCGGACGAAATGTAATCGTCAACAATGAAGGTCAGGATGGTGTTTCTACGTTCGGGCAGAGCCATGTCGCGAATGGGGGTGTTGGCATCGTCGATCATAGACCACGATGGCAGATATTATGCACGGTTCAACGACCGTAATCATGCGTGCCCCTACTAACAAAATCTAACATCACGGGCTCGTTGGCGTCCCTTTCAGTTCACCCTGCATACCGGGCCGAGTCAGATCGAAACCCAACAGGATTTCGCCGGATTTTGGATCAATGTGCCGGATCTCAACGTCTTGCGACTGAAAAGCAGGTTCCAACAGCAGTTTCCTGTGGCAGCGCGTCGGATCACCTTCCGAACACATCACTGCTATGCGTTTTCCCTCAGCGACACGGGAGATATCCGCGACGGCGGCCAAGAAATCGGTCGCTGAGCGTCTGGTCTGGTACCAATCGTCGTCAGTCATTTCGTCGGCCGTTGTTTGTGGCTTCGGACCCCGTGGCTTGCCCCCCAGCGTGTCACCTTGCCACAGGTAGTCGATGGCGAATTGCGACAGGTTCTGTTGAAGGCGTTTCCGATTCGACCACGGTGCGAACCGCGAACGCGGGTACGATCTCACGTCAACCAACAAATCTATCTGGTGCGGGCGAATCAAATCTAGGAATCTTTCCCAAGTGTGATTGCTGTGACCGATGGTGTAGATAACGGTCGAAACTTTGTTCATCAGGAGATCTCGAAGGGAAATGGCGGATAGGTAACCGATGATTCCTCTGCCGTTACGATTAGGTTGGCATCGAAGTACACTCGGAATCTACGAACCCAATTGATGTCGGGATTGGAGTAGCAACACGGTCATGGAGATCTCTCTCAACGGACAAAACGCGTTCCTCGTCAAAACCGTGTCGGGCACGGTGATCTGCGATCCAGCCGATGAGGTGGAAGCGACATTCGTCCCATCCTCCGCAGCAGATGATACCGTCGTGACCGCGATATTGACGAGCGAGCCATCAAAATCCACGTTTCGGCGATTGATAGCAGGTACCGACGCGATATCTCACCCGGGAGAGTACGAGATCGGAGATCTTGGACTCCGAGGCATTGCGTTGCCGGCGAATCCCGAAACTGAATCGAAACAGACTGTAACGTCGTTCCGCATCGACGCGGAGGGGCTGGCGGTTTACATGTTGGGGTTAGCCAAGAATTCGCCCGACACCCGTACCGTGCAACTGATCGGACGCGTCGACGTGCTTCTGTTGGACGTGGCGCGGCTGAAGATGGATATCAAAGATCTGTCGTCTTTGATTAGCTCGCTGGATCCCTCGTTGGTATTGGTAAACGGTCTAGAAGCCGACGGCAACGAACCTGGTGCCAAATTGAAATCGCTGCTGGGCGAAACTGGCAGCGATCAGATGAGCAAAGAGCCTCAACTAAGGATGAACGTTTCGAGAAGCAGTTTGCCCGCCGATCGTCAACTCGTCGTTCTTAGGCCGCGCACCTGAATCTCGGTTGCTCTAATCTCGGTTGCTCTGGGACATCGTTTTCGTTGGCGGATGACACGCCAACCAAATATGGGTTGAATTTGACCAATCGTCGGTTATGTCTTCGATCGCCGCCGGTAGTGCCATCGGATGTAAGCGAGCGACGCCAGGACCGTTAACAACACGATCACGGCCAGGGTTGTCGTTGCATTCGCCCTGGCGTCCGGATCCGTTGACACTGGGGTCGCGATTGGGGGAATGAACGGCGTCGGCGTTGGTTCTCGAGTCGATGTTGGCGATGCCGTTGGCGACGGTTCGATGGTCGGTGGTACATGCGTCGGAGATGGTGTCGATGTTGGCGGTACTGGCGACGGCGAGGGGGCAGGCGAACGAGTCGGTGTTGGCATGATCGTCGCTACTGCTGTCGGGGATACCGGTGTCGGGATCGCCTGGACCGTGGGAGCAGGTTCCGGTGTTGCCGTGGGTGGAACCCGTGAAGGGGTTGGGATCGGAGTGGTTGCTGGTTTCGGGATTTCGATTGGTGCGGCGGGTGTCGCAGTAGGCATTGCGGTTGGGATTGCGGTGGCACTCGGCGATGGTGTTGGGGTAAAGGTCGAGGTTGCGATGCCGGTTGATGTGGGTGTTGGTGTCGGTTCGGGTAGACGGGAGAATTCGAGATCGACCTGCCTCAACACTGGCAATTTGGAGTCGGCCTCGCAATCGTCGCAGGATTCGCCGGGGAGAAATGCGAACACGCTTTTGGTGTTGGACCTGACTTGATCGTCGATCCAGAACTCGATGTGGGAACCGATCAATTCGAGTTCCTCCTCCGGTGCGACGATCAGATACTCGTAATCGAACGGGTGATCTGGATCTGTTCCTACTACGACCGGATGTGACTGCCAAACATCGCCGATGCGTGCGGTGACCTCGAACCCTGAACGGTTTGGAGCTTGGCCGTCAACTTTGACACGACCCGAAAATATCACTATCGGATATTGGGGTGCCGATCTTTGCGCTGTAGCCGTAGCCTGTGGTGTTGGTGTTGGTGTTGGCGATGGTGGATCATCTGGATGGTGAGGAAAATTCAAATTCAGTGTCCTCAATTCGGGAAAAGTCCATGGACACTCGGTGCAGAACTCGCCGGTCGCAGCGTTGTAGGGAGCGAATACGCTCGTGGCATCTGCTCTGACTTGTCCGCCCAACCAGAACTCGATCGTCGCGCCACTCAGGTCTAGAGCAGCTGGCGGTTGGATCTCGAGGTGCGAATATTGGTACGTTCTTTGAGGCAACCGCCTTACCCGAACCGGAGTTGATTCCCATTCGGACCCGATGCGAGCGGTGATTTTGAGATTCGGGTCCGTAGGCGGTTTGTTGTCGATTGTCACGGCGCCGCGAAATGCGAGCGGCGGAAATCCTGCAGGCAGTGGTGGTGGTTCAAGATCGTCGGATGGTGTGGGTGACGGACTCAGGGTTCTTATCGGGTCCAGAAGGTGCGGGAAATCCAAATCGAGTTCGCGCTGTATTGGGAAGGGCCACATGCAATCCCCGCAAACCTCGCCGTCGAATTCGTTGATCACGGCGAACCAATTTGTAACGGTCGATTTGACCTCGCCGTTGAGCCAGAACTCGATTTGTGAGCCGATCAGATCCAAATCGGGCGCCGTCGCTACGATTAGGTGAGCATATTCGAACGATCTGTTTGGTTCGGCTACGACAAGCACCGGAGGCGATTCCCATTGGTCGCCGATCCTCGCGGTTATCGACAATCCACCCACCGTAGGAGCATTACCGTTGATGGTCACTTTGCCGTTAAACACGATTGCTGGCGATGACGGTGGAACCTGCTGTTGCGCCTGCAGTACGCGGTCTTCGCTGCTAACAAACGCGATCGCGCCCGTTGCGCCAACCGCCGAAAGCACCAATACGACACCCATCCAATAGATACGCCGTTTCATGCCGCGCACCGGTGCGCACATCCGTAGTTTCCAAACCATGCTCTCACGGTCTCGCATAGGAGAAATGTTAGGTATTCGTTGAAGTCAAAAGCGAATCGGTTCCACTTAGCGTGTTGTGACGGACAGCCGATCAACCGAAGATTTCGGTGCAGGAAGCGATGATCAATGACACTCGCGTTTCGATGCGCGATAGATCAACGGATCAAAAAGCGGCCGCCAGAATGGATCCGGCGGCCGCTCGATGTCAATCATTCAGCGTCTGACTACCGGCCTACTGCTCTTCCCTGGATCGTCGCGAGTAGCTCCATCCGAAGTAACCGGCTATACCGATTAGTAGCAGTATCAACACGATCGCCAGAGGCACGGTGGCGTTGAATCCGCCGCCAGTTTCTTCGGGTACCGGGGTAGCGGCTGGCGGTACCGGTGTCGCGGTAGGTGGTACTGGAGTTGCGGTTGGCGGTACCGGCGTGGCGGTGGGTGGTTCAGGCGTCGCGGTGGGAGGCACCGGCGTCGCGGTGGGTGGCACTGGTGTCGACGTCGGTGGTACGGGAGTCGCGGTAGGTGGAATCGGCGTCGCGGTGGGCGGCACTGGCGTGGCCGTCGGCTCCGGAGTTGGAGTCGGTGGTACCGGCTTAGGCGTCGGTGGTATCGGTGTTGCCGTAGGTGGTATCGGCGTAGGTGTTGGCGGTACGGGCGTTGGCGTTGGTGGCACCGGCGTGGCTGTGGGTGGTACCGGCGTCGCGGTGGGCGGCACCGGCGTCGCTGTAGGTGGCACTGGTGTAGGCGTCGCCGTAGCCGCGAGCGTCGGGAAGAATAACCGAACTTCAGCTTGCTGTCCCGGTTTGAATACGCTAGGCGTCTCGGCCTCTAGCGTCTTATTGGGATTCGACGGATCGCCTTTGTCGATCAGGTAGAACTGGACCGACGCGCCGTCGTGTTCAGTTCCCGATGTTTCGACCGCGAGGTTGTAGGTTCCGTCAACGACAGTCACGCTGTTTGATCGGATCTTATTTGCTACAACAGCAAAGACTTGGTATCCATCCGGAACTAGGCCCGCGGGCGTGAAGACTTGGCCGCTGAATTGAGTGACTGTCTGCGCGCCTGGTGCTGGTTGAACTGGCGTCGATGCTGGTGGCTGCGTTGCGACTGGAGCGCCGGTTGGGCGTGAAGGGAAATCGATCGAGAATTCGCGCCGGAATTCAGGGAAGGTGATGGGACAGGTTGTGCAGATGCTGCCATCCTGATTGATTATTGCGTAGAAATCTGTGGTGGTCGACTCGACAGAACCGTCGAGAAGAAAGGTTATTTGGCTTCCTAGGAGTTCCGGCGGTGGATTGACTGTTAGGTCTTTGAAGCCGTTGAGGTCGGGCGTGCCGACGCCGATTGTGACGCTCTGGGATACCCAATCGCCGACCTTGGCGGACAACGTCAGCCCTTCCAATCCGGTGGGGTCGCTTGCGACGGTTACCCAACCATCGTAGATAACTGCTGAAAGTTGTGGCGGTTGTTGACTTTGGGCTTTTGCGTCGTCGTTGTTGAAGCCGAGGAAAGTTGCAATGGATACAACCAGAACGGCAGCCAACGTAAATGCAATGCTCGAGGTTCGTACGCTCGCCGAGCGTGAGTGTCTATTCGACCGCTTTGTTGCGTACGGTTTGGTCGCAACAGGGGTTCGGATTGTGTCACGCCCGTTAACGTCATGCATCTGCATTACCTCACGATTTCCGTAGCAGGTCGTGGTGTTCGAACTCGAAACCGGAACCTCTTGCATTCTTGCGTCGGATGGCTAAACGCCAGGCGAAAGCGCTGAGCAACGCCACAACACCGAGCGGCAAAGTCGCCTCCAAACCACCGTTTTCGCCCGGGGTCGCGTTACAGAAGCCGAACAGCCCGCCACCCTCGTCATCAGGCGTAGACGTCGCCGTTGGTGACCGGCCTACCACGAATGGTGTCGCGGTGGGAATGGGCGTCGCAGTCGAAACTGTTTCGTCGGTAACGACCATAGGTCGCGGCGTCCTCGTCGGTTCCGGTGTTGGAGTAGGTGTCGGTTCTTCGGTCGGTGTTGGTGAAGGAACAACCGTCGGGGTATCCGTCGGCGCAACAGTCGGCGCGACCGTAGGTGTTGGCGTCAACGTGGGCGTCGATGTAGGCGTAAGCGTCGGTGTAGGCGTCAACGTCGGTGTCAACGTCGGCGTCGCGGTCGGTACCGCCGTTTCGGTAGGCGTCGGGGTAAATGTTGGCGTCGGAGTTACCGTAGGTGTTTCGGTAGGCGTCGGCGTAGGAGTCGACGTCGGGAGCAGATCAGGAAAGACCAAGGAGAAATTCTCGACGGTTACACCTTCGCGGAAAACAGTCGGCGGTGACAACGCCTCGAGGAAACGCGGAGCGCCAGACGGGTCGTTACGATCAACCAAATAGAAGACCACCGGAGCCTCTCGGTATCTTGGCTCGGCCGGATCGACAGTGATGAAATATTCCCCGCCGAAGACTTGAATGTTTTCGGTCCTGAAATCTTCGGAAACCACCACGTAGATTTCGGATTCGTCGGGCAGTGGTCCTCTGGGCGTGCGGACCGTACCTGATATGAACATTGGTCGAGGTACATCAGGTGACGGTGTAAAGGTAGGGGTTAGCGTAGGAGTCGGTTCGGGAAGGTTGGGGAAGTCGAGATCAAGTTCTCTCAAAAGCGGAAACGTCCAAGTACACCCTCCACATACTTCCCCGGAAAACTCGTTGATCACCGCGTACCAGTTGGTCGTTGTAGACAGTATCTGATCTTCGAGCACGAACTCGATTTGGGAACCGAACAGGTCCAACGTCGGATCAGGCGCGACGATCAGGTGTGCGTACTGAGAAGGTTTTTCAGGCAGAGAACCGACAACTACCGGCGGCGATTTCCACTTATCGCCGATCCGGGCATTGATTACAAAACCGGAGTAAGCCGGTGTTTCGCCGTTGATTGTCACGTTGCCGTTGAAAATGATTGCTGGAAATGGCGGTGGGACTAGCTGCTGTGCCTGTACTTCGCGATCGCCTCGACCAGCCAGCGCGATCGCGCCCAAAGCCATCACGGCCGCGAGCGTTAAGACAGCGCCGACCCAGCGGGTGCGCCTGATAATGTCGCGCCCGGGTACCGGCATACGTAGCTTCCCAATGAGGATTGTGCGATTCCACATAGCTGAAATGCTGGGATTTCGATGCAACATTAGGCGAATCCATCGCGCCGTGTGCACCGATTCTGTGCGCGATGGTGGTACACCAGATGTGTGTGACTAGCGCTTCGTGTACTGTGGCGCTTTGCGGGCTCGCTTTAGGCCGTATTTTTTCGACTCGCGCATCCTAGGATCACGAGTCAAGAGTTTGTGGGATTTCAACGCAGGACGCAGTTGAGGATCGAACTCGATCAGTGCACGCGACAGACCGTGGGATAACGCGACTGCTTGTCCATGCGCACCGCCGCCTTGGGTTTTCGCGACCACGGTGACCTTTCCTGCCAGTTCAGTCACCGTGAGTGGCAGAAGTGCGTCGGAGAGCCATTGATCGACCGGGATCGCCTCGTTTAGCGGTTTACCGTTGACGGTCACTCCGCCAGCACGGTTGTACACGCGGACTCTAGCAATTGATCTTTTCCTTCGGCCCGTCCCGTAGTAATAGTTGTCAGTCTCGGTCGTCAATATGCGCTCCTAACGCGACGCTCGTGCCGCTGATTTGGTCTCGCGCCGATCAGCGTGGATTGTACTGCTCGGAAGGTTTCGCCGTTGGTTGCAACGATCGACTAGGTAGCACCAGTTGTTCATACGGGTGTTTTCGTCATTTGGGTTCGGGCGCATCCGTAGATTTCGACCTAGACGGATCGAGTGGGCGTGTCAGGAGGATTGGGCTCGCAACTCAGCGCGTTCTGAACCGATAACCTGCGCCATATGCGGGTGTTCCGGACCTGCGTAAACTTTCAGACGCGAGTACATCTTGCGTCCGAGCTTATTCTTGGGAAGCATCCCTTTGACTGCTAACTCGATTACGCGCTCAGGAGTGCGTTCCATCATCCGTGAGTAAGGGATTTCCTTGAGATTGCCAGGGTACTGACTGTGACGCCGGTAGACCTTCTGTTCAGCTTTGCGACCAGTCAGGTCGACTTTGGCGGCGTTCACCACGATCACAAAGTCGCCGGACGCCATGTGCGGAACGTAGGAAGCGCGGTGTTTGCCCATGAGGGTGATTGCGATCTCGCTGGCGAGTCGTCCCAACACCTTGCCATCCGCGTCAAAAACCCGCCACCGGTTTTCTAAATCCGATGCGCTCGGGTTGTAGTGCTTCAATTTGGTAGGCATAACAGATTGATTCTAATTTGCCCGCGCAGTAGTTGCACCTAGTTTCGCGCGATACCTTGCCTAGACCTCACGCCAAGCCAGTGATTTTTCGTGGCAGGTGTCTGCATTATTCGTGGAACTGCGTCGAGAACCTATTGCTTATCTCGGGCGCGTAGGTGATTCGCATCAACGTCAAACCGTGAGGAGGTGCGTTCTGCGTGGCCGAATTCCTCTTAGGTACCGAAACCAGATCGTCGACCCTCTGGAGCGAAGACGAACCGTTACCCACCGAGATCAGCGCCGCGACCATCCGGCGAATCTGCTGTCTCACGAAGGCGTTTGCACGGATGTCAAAGACGACACGGCCGTCTGAGCGTCGATAGACGCGGGCGGATTCGACGCGCCTAACCGTGGGTGCCTCTTCGTTGGTTGCAGCAGCAAATGAGGCGAAATCGTGCACGCCCTCGAAGAGTTTGGCGGCTTCATCCATTAGTGACTCGTCTAGTGATTGACGCACGTGATACTCGGTCCTGCGATGCAACGGCGATGCCGTCTCGGCGTCGTCGATAACGTACCGATAGTCGCGCGCTATGGCATCGCGTCGCGGATCGAAATCGTCGGACACGGCCTCAACATTGTGAACACGAAGATCGCGCGGCAAGTTGCCGTTCAGAGCGTTCCGGATTTCGGTCGCAGGTTTGCCGATGTGCGTATCGAACGCAGCGATTTGGCCGATCGCATGGACTCCGGCATCGGTACGGCTCGCCAGCCGCATGCGACCTGCATCATCGCCAAATACAGCGCGAGCGGCATTCTCCAACTCGCCTTGAACGGTGCGGGCGTTCGTTTGATATTGCGACCCGCTGAAATCGGTGCCGTCGTACTCGACAACTAAGGCGAAACGCATCTCGAGACCGCGTCGATTGTTGACGCGTATTGTGGGCCGGATCTAGTCGACGAGTTCGATTAGTGCCATCTCCGCGGAATCGCCGCGTCGTTTCCCGAGTTTGATGATCCGGGTGTAGCCACCATCTCGCTCGCGGTAGCGGTCCGCTAGCTCGTCGAAGGTTTTGGACAGCACCTCTTTGTCAGTGATGAAAGACGCGGCCAAACGTCGGCTATGCAGGTCACCGCGTTTGCCGTGCGTCAGCATCTTTTCGGCGAGCGGCGCCACCTCTTTGGACTTTGCGTGCGTGGTGCGGATCACCTCGTGCCGAAGCAGATCGGTGACCATACCGCGAAACATGGCTTTACGAGGCGCGGAAGCCCTGCCGAATTTGCGTCCTGAACGGCGATGTCGCATTACTTAACAATCCCTCGCTTCGGCCCATCGCATCGGGTCGATACGAAATGCCGAGGCACTATCCTATTGTTCCTGTTCTTCTTCCTCGGGTGGCCAGAGCTCTTTCTCGACCATGAAATCTCGCAACTCGCGGAACGAGACCTCGCCAAAGTTTCTGACTTCCTGTTTCAGGGTTTCAGGTGTGAACCGCATGAGTTCACCCAATGTCCTGATCGGGTAACGCGAAAGAGCATTTATGATGCGCGAGCTGAGCTGATCGCCGAGGTCTTTGATCTCGGTCTCGAGCAACTCGGACATCGCATCTGAATCGGGGCGATCTTCAGATTCTGGTTGCGCAGTGATGATATCGAGTTTGGACTTGAAAATGTCGGCTGCGGTTCGCAACGCGTCGATCGGCTCGATCGTCCGGTCGGTCCAGATCTCGATTGTCAACAGGTCTCTTCCGGATAGGCGGCCGGACATCCCCTCGACCTCATAGTTGGCCTTTAGGACGGGCGTGAAGATGGCGTCGACTGGCAGGATGCCGTGTCCTGCCGTTTCCTCATGATCGAAAGCTCGATAACCTTCGCCCTTCTCAACACCAAAGGTGACGATCAATTCGCCTTCATCGCTGTCGAGCGTTGCGAGGTGATGTTCGGGATTGACGACCTCGAAAACGCTGTGAGGTTTGATGTCTCCGGCAACAACTTCGCCTTCGCCAGAGGCGTAGAGCGTCAGCACTTTCTGTGTCGTTTCGGCTTGAGCGCGAATTCTGATGCCTTTTGCATTGATCAAGAATTCACCGATGCCTTCCCGCATGTGTGGGATGGAACCGTACTCGTGCTGTTGACCGACGATGCGAGCCGAGGTAATCGCAGTACCCGGCATTGCGCCGAGCAAGACTCTCCTGATGCCATTTCCGAGGGTGGTGCCCCAACCGCGCTCGATTCCGGCGATTTGGAATTTGCCGTAGGTCTCAGTTGTCTCGACGACTTCGAGTTGCGGGACGTATTCTTCGGTGTCGTCCGCGAATTGGACGGTTGTAGAGATTGGCGAGCGGATGCCAGTGATCATTATTTTGGCCTATCTCCTTGAGTAGTACTCAACGATCATGCGGGTGTCGATCGTAGTGTCGATATCGTCCTCGGCGGGAACTGCGTCGATCGCCGCGGTCAAATTTTCGGTGTCCACGGTGATCCAGTTCGTCGCTTGCCGACGCCGTCCAACGTTTTCGTTTGCCGCCTCGTAAAGCCCAGATTTCTTGGACTTTTCGCGCCAAGCCACGACGTCACCGGGTTTGACGATGAACGAAGGGACATCGACCTTGCGGCCGTTGACTTGAATGTGGCCGTGGTTGACGGTTTGGCGTGCCTGAGGTCTGGATGTCGCGAAACCGGCACGGTACACGACGTTGTCAAGCCGGCGTTCCAAGAGTTTCAGCAAGTTCGAGCCAGTGACGCCGGATTGTCGAACGGCTTCGTCGAATACGCCGCGGAACTGGCGTTCGTAGATGCCGTAGATGTGGCGAGCTTTCTGTTTCTGTTGCAGCTGAATGCCGTGATCCGACAACCTCCGCCGGCGACGTTGCGCACCCGCAGGACGGGCAGCCGAACGGCGTGCAGAACTATCGCGAGAACGGTCGACAGCGCATTTTGGCGTGTAACAGCGCTCACCCTTGAGAAAGAGCTTTTCACCCTGCGATTTGCAGATCTTGCAGACCGGACTTGTGTTTCTTGCCATTACCGTTCCTGTTGCTGGTGGGGACCCAACCGCTTTTAACACGCGGCTGGAAGCGGATCAATCGTGAATTGGCCGCACCTTTTGATTCTAAATTTCGCTTCGTTAGTCTCGGCGTTGTTTTTGAGTCAAACCGTTGATTGGACGCCGAACCTGAGATGTTGGCTCCGATGCCTAAACGGTCGTCGCAATGACCGCTCTTACACTCGTCGCCTTTTTGGAGGTCGGCACCCGTTGTGAGGAATAGGCGTCTGATCGCTGATCGAGTTGACTCGAATTCCGGCGCCTGCGATGGCGCGTATAGCAGACTCGCGCCCGTTGCCGGGGCCTTTGACCATCACATCGACGGTTCGCATCCCGTGGGAAACGGCGGAACGGGCTGCAGATTCTCCGGCTCGTTGAGCGGCGAACGCGGTCTTCTTTCGCGATCCACGAAATCCCATCGCGCCTGAGCTGCTTTGCGAAACAACGTTTCCGTTCGGGTCGGTGAACGTTATGAGAGTGTTGTTGAACGTCGCGATTATGTACGCTTTGCCCTGCGGAACGAACTTCCGCTCTCTGCTTCTTCGTCGGGTTCTCGGCATAGCCTGTTATTTCGCTCCTGTTAGTGGGACGGCTCTCCAATATTGGCACGGTTGCAACTAGTGCGATGGTGCCCGGCGCTTGCCGGCAACGGTTTGGCGCCGACCGCGTTTGGTGCGGGCGTTAGTTTTCGTTCGCTGGCCGCGAACGGGTAATCCTCGGCGATGTCTGAGCCCGCGGTAGCTCTGTATGTCGATCAAGCGGCGGACGTTCATCTGATTCTCTCGCCGGAGGTCGCCTTCGATGGCGATCCCGGCGCGGTCGATGCTCGTCCGGATGTTGGCTAGTTCCTCTGCGTTCAGGTCTCGCATGCGAGTGCCTGGGTCGATGCCGAGGTCTGTCGCGATGTCGGAGGCACGTTTTCTGCCGATTCCGTAAATCGACGTAAGGCCGATGACGACGCGGAGATTGTCAGGGATGTTGACGCCTGCGATGATAGCCATGGAAATACTCCTAGGACCTAACCTTGCCGCTGCTTGAAGCGCGGGTTCTGCTTGTTGATGATGTAGACGCGGCCCTTGCGTCGGACCACACGGCTACCCGGCTGTTTCGCCTTAACTGAAGCTCTTACTTTCATGCTGGTTCCTCAGTCCTGGTCTACCTGAATCGGTAAGTGATCCGACCTCGTGTCAAATCGTAAGGCGACAACTCGACCATGACGTTGTCGCCGGGCAAGATACGGATATAGTTCTTTCGAATTCTGCCCGAGGCGTGTGCGAGCACCACGTGATCGTTGGGCAAACGGACGCGAAAGTACGCGTTCGGGTGCGCTTCCGTGACCGTTCCTTGAACTTCTATTGCTTCTTTTTTCGGCATGTGTGTACCAGACCATCGTCTCGGGACCATCACTCGATCGTCGAGGTCAATACCTCCGGTCCATCGGCAGTGATCGCCACTGTATGTTCGAAGTGCGCAGATAGCGAACCATCAGCCGTAACCACCGTCCAACCGTCATCGAGAACCTTGGTCTCCCAAGATCCCGCCATGATCATCGGTTCGATCGCTATCGTCATTCCGTTCATCAATTGCGGCCCGGCCGCAGGAGGCCCCACGTTCGGCACCGGCGGCGCCTCGTGTAGTTCCTTACCCACTCCGTGACCGACATATTCGCGTACGAGTTCAAACCCGGCGTCTCGAACGTATCGTTCGATAGCGTTCGATATGTCGCCGACCCGGTTACCCGGAGTGCATTCGGCGATACCGCGTTCCAACGATTCGCGACAGACGTCAACCAGGCGTCGACGTTCACCGTCTTCGCTCTTTCCAGCGACTGCCGTTCGTGCGTGATCGCTGTAATAACCGTCGACGATCGCACCACAATCGACGCTCACCAAATCTCCGTCGGAGACTACGCGTTCGCTCGGAATACCGTGAACGATCTCGGCATTTAGCGAGATACATGCGACGGCCGGAAATCCGTAGAGACCGAGGAACGCCGGTTTAGCACCTGTCGCGGCGATGGAACGTCGTGCTACGTCGTCCAACTCTGCGGTGGTGATGCCTGGCTCCAAAGCATCGAACACTGCATCCAGAGCGTCGGCCACAATGCTGCCAGCCGTGCGCATCGAATGCAATTCGCTCTTGCTTTTGAGCGCGATACGGCGAACCGTATCCAAATTGCCAGTGACGCTATCCTTCAAAACGCAACTTCAATCGCAATTGTACCCGAATTCGTTTTACCGACGTTCGTTGGATCGTGTCTTCGCGGTTCATCGGTATCACTCGAGCACTTCATTCAGACGGGTGCGAACCTCGTCGATGCTACCGAGGGCATCGATCACGGTCAGTCTGCCGCCGTCGCGGTAGTAGTCAACAACCGGCGCCGTTTCGCGGTCGTAGACGTCCATTCGATGCCGGATCGCATCCGGTTCGTCATCTGCCCGACCTTCGATATCGCGGCGCTTTTCGAGTCGCTCGATCAGTTCCTCAACGTCGACGCTGAAGAATACAACCGCGTCGAGCGAGACGCCGCTACGATACAGCTGGTCGTCAAGTGAGGCGGCCTGGGTGACGGTGCGCGGGAATCCGTCGAGTATCACATTTTCGGCTTGGGCCAATCGGGCTTTGATCATATCGATCACCGTCTCATCGGGGACCAGATCGCCTTTGTCGTAAAACGTTTTGGCGAACTGACCCAGTTCGGTGTCGCGACTCATTTCGTCGCGGATCATGTCACCGGTCGAAAGGTGAACGTAGGCGCGCTCGTCGGTGAGCATTGCCGCTTGCGTGCCCTTGCCGGCGCCTGGGGGACCCAAAAATACTATCCGCATCTCAATCTCGGTCAGCTTCGGTCGCGCCCAATCTACGTTTCGAGGCGTCAGCGGTCGTCACGACCGGACGAATCCTTCGTAGTTGCGCATCATGAGTTGCGCTTCCAGTTGCCTCATGGTGTCGAGGGCTACTCCAACCATGATGATCATGCTGGTGCTTTGAATCAGGGTCAGCGAGGCTTCAAGGTTCGTGATCAAGTTTGCGATCCATGGGGTGATGGCGATTACGCCCAAGAAGATCGCGCCTCCCCACGTGATTCTCAACACGATCCGCATCAAATAGTCTCGTGTCGGTTGTCCTGGTCTGATGCCCGGCACGAAACCTCCATTTCTTTGCAGGTTTTCGGCCAAGTTCTGCTGGTTGTGCACGACCAATGCATAGAAGAACGTGAAGCCAACCGTCAGTATGAATATCAACAGCCAGTACGGGTCGCTGGTGAATGTCAGCGTCCGGGTTACCCACGCAGCGGCTTGCGCGGTGAAACTGCTGCTGCCGGGATCCGACAAGTAAGTCGCGATGGTCGCTGGCAACGTGACGATTGAGAAAGCAAAGATCAACGGAATCATTCCAGCCGCGTTGACGCGTAGAGGAATGAACGAAGCTCCGGTTTGACGGTACATCTGACCGCCTCGGAACACGCTTCGACCGTATTGAACCGGAACTCGGCGTTGCGCTTCGTTGAAGATCACGACTACGAAGATGATGATGATCATCATCGCGATAAGCATGAAGACTTGGAAAGATTGGTCTCGAAGTGCGTAAAGCTGCCCGGCGGTTTGCGGCAGAGATGCGACAATGCCGGCGAAGATGATCAATGAGATACCGTTGCCGATACCCTTTTCGGTCACGATTTCGCCCATCCAAACCAAGAGCATCGTAGTCGCGGTCATGCACAGGATGATGGTCAGAGTGTTCATCAAATCATCGCCACCCAACCCGATGCCGGTTATCGCCCCTTGAAGCTCGAGTGTGTTGAGCAGCGCCCAACCTTGGAGGATCGCCAGCGGCACTGTCAGGTAATGCGTGTAACGATTGAGCGTTCGCCTGCCAGCTTCACCACCCTCGCGTGAGAGTTCCCTGAGTTGAGGTATCACGGGCGTCAGGACTTGCAGGATGATGGATGCAGTGATGTACGGGTATACGCCCATCGCGGCGATGCTGAGCTGACTGAGCGCGCCCCCGCTGAAAAGGTCCAACACACCGAATACGGGGTTTGCTTCGAATGCCCTCTCCAATAGTTCGAGGTCTACGCCCGGGTTAGGTACGTGCGCCAAAAATCTGAACGCGACTAGGATCCCGAGCGTGAAAAGGATGCGGAATCTTAAGTCCGGTACGCGCCACGAATCGATAACCGCCCTGAACAGCGCGGGAAGTGCTGATTGGCGGCCGGTTTGGGCTCCCGTAGTTTGCATTTGGAAAGTACCGGAGTGTTTTATTAGTCGCTCGCGCCTGAGTTCTGGGCACCGTCGGGAACACCCAGCACTGTAACGCTGCCGCCCGCGGCTTCGACTTTGGAACGAGCACTCGCCGACGACGCGTGCACAGTGACGTGGATCGCCTTGTCGATCTCGCCATCACCCAGCAATTTGACGTAGGCGTCGGCATTGCGAACTACACGTGCCGCGACCAGCTCTTCGAGGCCGACATTTGAACCGGCATCGAACGCGTTCAAACTGACGACATTGACCGCCGTGTATTCGATGCGGAAGTTGTTGGTGAAGCCGCGCATAAACGGCAGCCTCTTGACCAAACGAAGCTGACCGCCCTCGAAAAGGTGCGGCACTTTCCCGTGTTGCAACTGTCCTTTGCTGCCACGCCCAGAGTAGGAACCGCGGTTACTACCGTCGCCCCGACCGATGCGCTTACGCTTGCGCCGTGAACCGGCTGCTGGCTTTAACTGGTGCAATCCTGGCATTTCGTAAACTCGTTCGTTTCTCAGGAAACGACTTCAACTAGGTGTGAAATCTTTCGGATCATGCCTCTGATTTGAACCGTATCGCGTTGCGTCACGACGTGGTTGATACGCCTCAATCCGAGCGCTTTCAGCGTCGCGCGATGTTTCGGGATCGACCCGATTTCGCTACGAACCTGCTTGATGCGGATCTCGCTCATTCGCTTGATTCACTCTCGTTCTCGGAAACGGGGACCGCATCATCGGAAACTGGGACCGCATCGGCCTCGCCGTCGGACTCTGCTGGTTCTTCGCTGACCGCGGTGGGTTCCGGTGTGTGCAATTTATCCAAACCGAGTCGGCGGGCTCTTTCTGCTTGAGGATCTCTAAGCATCAACAGAGCTTTGATCGTGGCACGCACCGTATTCACGGGATTGTTGCCGCCAAACGTCTTCGACAAGACGTCTTGTATGCCCGCTGCCTCGATGACTGCCCTGACACCGCCACCTGCGATGACGCCGGTACCCGGAGCTGCTGGCAACAGCAGCACTTTCGCGCTGCCGTATTTCGCGAACACCTCGTGCGGGATTGTCCCGTTCTTAGTGACGATGGGCTGCATCGCCTTTTCGGCGTTTTGACGCCCTTTCCGTACGGCGTCTGGAACCGAAGCTGCTTTGCCGAGCGCCGCACCGACTTTACCGTTGTAATCGCCGACTACCATCATGGCGCTGAACGAAAGGTTTCGACCGCCTTTGACGACTTTAGAGACGCGACGGATCTTGACCGCGCGTTCGAAGAGTTCCGGCCCCTCGGGCGTTTCATCGCGGCGCGGCCTCCGTCGCTGCCTTCCGCGGCGGTCGCCGTCGGATCGACGTTCACGAGATGTGTTGGTTTGAGTAACCATAGTTAAAAGTCGAGACCCTCCGCACGAGCCGCGTCAGCCAATGCTTTGACGCGTCCGTGATACTGGTATCCTCCCCGGTCGAAGACAACCTTCTTGACGCCTAACTCGATCGCTCGTTTGGCGACAGAAGTGCCAACGCCTTTAGCGACATCAATCTTTCCGGGTCCTTCGACGATCGATTCGACAGACGACGCGCTGGCCAGCGTGTGTCCGGCCGCGTCGTCGATGATTTGTGCATAGATCTGTTTGTTGCTTCGGAATACCGAGAGTCGCGGTCGATCACCGCCGCCTGCAACTCGGCGGCGGACACGTCGATGCCTGATCCATCGAGGACGGTTGTCGAATTTGCGGTTAGCCATATCTCGATTACGCTCCCACACCAGCAACTGTCTTGCCGACGCGCAGGCGCAATTGCTCGCCTTCATAGGCGATGCCGAACAATGGGATCCTGCCTGCCTTGCTTTGGAAACGACTAGGTTTTCGAACTGCTCGAATGGAGGCAGCTTGCTGACCAACTTCCTGCTTGTCAGGTCCGGCAACCGTGATCGTCGTATTTCCTTCGACTCCCAACGTGTTGCCGCCGATGGGCTCGATCTCCACCGGATGTGAATATCCGGCGAGCAGTTCCAAACCCTTGCCCTTCTGGGAAGCGCGGTACCCCGTGCCGTACATGATCAATCGCTTGGAATACCCTTCGCTGACGCCGATGACCATATTGTTGATGAGGCTGCGAACCAATCCGTGAAGCGATTTCTGTTCGCTGGTCTCGTTGGAGCGGGTTACGACGATTTCTGAGCCATTGACCTCGACACTGATGCCGCGGTGAACTTTCTGGCTCAACTCACCTAATCTGCCTTTGACGGTGACGATGTTTCCGTCGACTTTGACGTCTACACCGCTCGGCAGGGTTATTGGGTTTTTTCCTACTCTTGACACTTCAATCTTTTCCGATTGGATTAACGTACGGATCGAATCACCAGACGTAGAACAGCAATTCGCCGCCAACGCCTGACCGTCGGGCTTGGTCCGAAGTCATCACACCCTTCGAAGTGGATATGAACGCAACTCCGCGACCACCGAAGTAACGGGGGATTTCGTTTTTGCCGACGTAGATTCGTCGACCTGGTTTGCTGACGCGTTTCAACCCGGTGATCACCGATTCGTCGGTGTCCTCGTAGTAGCGCAGCGTCACATCAAAATCGGCTTTCACACCGTCGCGATTGGTCGTCACGTTGGTGATGAAGCCTTCATCCCGCATCAAGCGCAACAGAGAGCGTTTCATGTTCGAATGCGGAATGGAAACCGATTCGTGGTGTGACATGACCGCGTTGCGGATTCGGGTCAACATGTCTGATATGGGGTCGGTTACCGGCATTTCGGATTACTGTGACGTTTCGGTCTTCCAAATTGTGGTGTTCAAAGGCTAGCTTTTCGAATTCCGGGCAAGTTTCCGAGCAACGCTTGCTCGCGGAAAACAACCCGGCACATTCCGAAGAATCGGATGTAGCCGCGTGGGCGACCAGTTGCGAAGCATCGATTCCGTTTGCGCACGTGGCTCGAGTTCTTGGGCAATAGATGTAATCGGCGACGGGCCTCCATCTGCTCTTCGAACGACCGTTGCGAGTCGTTCGCCAACCGTTTGAGTTCGGCGCGCTGCGCAGCGTATTTTGCCGCGAGTTCTGCGCGTTTTTTCTCTCGTTCGATTATCGCCTTGCGGGCCATATTTGTAAGGTCTCTCGTCTTCGTGCCGAGTTGATCGGCGGTCAAATGTCTCGGGGTCGAATCAGCGTATGGTCACAAAAGGCATACCCAGAAGTTCGAGCAGCCTGCGACCTTCCTCGTCGTTGCGAGCCGTGGTTACGATCACGACCTGTAATCCTCGCAACCGGTCTATTTGATTGTAGTCAATCTCCGGGAAAACAACTTGCTCGGTAAGGCCCAAGCTGTAGTTGCCGTTACCGTCGAATGAGTTTCTGCTCATGCCCCGGAAGTCGCGAACACGTGGCAAAGCGACGTTCACCAAGCGATCATAGAACTGCCACATCCGATGCGAGCGTAGAGTCACCGATGCGCCGACGGGCATACCGGTGCGCAACTTAAAGTTGGCGATCGACTTCTTAGCTCGGTTGACGATCGGTTTCTGGCCAGTGATCGTGGCCAAGTCGTCAGTAGCCGCATCGATGGCGTTAGAGTTGTCGATCGCTTCGCCCAGCCCGATGTTCACGATGATTTTGTCGAGACTCGGAAGCTGAAGCGGATTGGTGTAGCCGAATTCACGTGTCAACACCGGCACCACTTCCGAGCGGTAACGCGAAAGCAATCGGGGCATTGTCATCGTTGCGCTGCCGTTAGATTCAGCCATTTCGCGCTCCCTTGACGGTCCGAACACGGGTTCCATCCTCAAGCTCACGCCAACGAACTCGCCCGACTTCTCCGGTGTCGGCGTCGACTAACACGACGTTCGAAAGGTGGATTGATGCTTCGCCTTCGATAATTCCGGTCTGCATCACGCCGCTTCGCCTTCCCATGTGGCGTTTGACGATGTTGACACCTTCAACGAAGACGCGCTGTTTTTTGAGGTTGACGCCGATAACTTCGCCGCGCGCCCCTTTGTCCTTGCCGGACACGACGAGGACGGTATCTCCCTTTTTGATTTTGTTAGGCATATTTTTGACTAGAGGACTTCAGGTGCTAAAGATACGATGCGGTTGAATTCTCGCTCGCGCAATTCACGGGCTACGGGACCAAAGATTCGCGTACCCCTAGGGTTCCCGTCGTCGGCGACAATTACGCACGCGTTGTCGTCGAACTTGATGTAGGACCCGTCTGGCCTTCGGTACTCTTTGACGGTTCGGACGATGACTGCTCGCACAACTTCGTGCATGCCAACTGTTCCGCCGGGCTGCGCGTCTTTGACCGAGCAGGTGATGATGTCACCCAACCCGGCGTACCGACGGTTCCCAGAACCTGTCATGTTTATGCAGAGCACCTCTCGGGCTCCTGAGTTGTCCGCCACCCGCAGGCGCGACTCTCGTTGGATCACTGCACTTCTCCAATTGAAACGTCTTGCTGACCGATTTCGGTCGGCGCATCGTCTGGATCGACGACGTCAACGCGTTCGACGATCCGTCGCAGCCGCCAGCGCTTCGTCTTTGACAATGGCCGATGCTCTTCGATGACGACACGATCGCCAACCGAAGCTTCATTGTGTTCGTCGTGTGCCACGAATTTCGTGACCCGGCGCCGGTGACGCTTATACACGCGGTGTTGTTGTGACCACGAATAAGCGACGACAATCGTCTTGTCGTTTTTGTCGCGAATCACCGTACCGGTGCGTGTCTTGCGAATTCCTGACATTTAGTCGATGTCCTTAATCTGCGGAAGTGAACTGAACGGTTCTCGTTACGCCGCATCCTCGGTCAAACCCAATTGTTCAACAATCTGTCGTTCTCGGATCACGGTGTGGATCCTTGCGATTGTGCGTCGGGTATTTTTGAGCGCGTTAGAGTCGGTGAGCTGGCGCGTCGTTTTTTGGAAGCGCAGGTTCATCAACGCGCGCTCCTGCTGTTGGAGCTCTCGCCAAAGCTCGCTATTGTCCAGCTCTCTTACTTCTGAAATATGCATGGTCCGAGTACCTGATCCCTACAAAATGCGTGGACTATAGCTCATCCGCTCGTGAAACGATCTTCACCGGTACCGGCAGTTTGGCTCCCGCTCGCCGCAAGGCTTCGCGCGCGTCCGATTCGGGGACGTCGGCGATTTCGTACATGATCCGACCTCTTCGCACCGGCGCTACCCAATGGTCGATCGCACCTTTGCCACCACCCATGCGCGTCTCAGCCGGGCGCGATGAAACAGGTTTGTCGGGAAAGATGCGAATCCATACCTGACCGCCACGCTGGACGTACCCGGTGATGGCGCGTCGGCCGGATTCGATCTGCCTTGAGGTGATCCAACTCGCTTCTAAAGCTTTGAGGCCAAAATCGCCGAAAGCCAGCTTGCTACCGCGATTGGATACGCCGTTCATCTTGCCGCGTTGCTGCTTGCGGAACTTGGTTCTCCTTGGCTGTAACATCGTTCGTGATCCTCAGTCCCTCTTCGCGATTGTGCGAAAAGAGCCTTCAACTAACTTCGGTGCCTCTGCGCTCGTCCCAGGCCGATGGGCGATACTCCGCTCGACGAAAGGTCTCGCTGCTGCCTGCTGTCGGCGGGCATGTCGCCGGTGAATATCCAAACTTTGATGCCGATAACGCCGAATGTCGTGTGAGCTTCGGAAATTGCGAAATCGATCTTCGCACGCAACGTGTGAAGCGGTACTCGACCCTCCATCTGCTTGTCGACTCTGGCGATCTCGGCGCCGCCAAGACGTCCGGCGACGACGACCTTGATGCCTTCGGCTCCGGAATCCATGGTGCGCTGCATAGCCATCCGCACTGCTCGGCGGTAAGGGATACGGCGTTCGAGCTGTTCGGCGAGACTAGCGCCCACTAGTTTGGCGTCGAGCTCGGGTACTTTAATCTCGTTGGCGGAGATCCTGACACGGCGCCGCGTGGTGCGTTCGATGACGTGCCGCAGACGATCGATGCGCTGACCGTTTCGGCCAATAATGATGCCGGGGCGGCTCGTGTACACGTTTATGCTCATTTCGCCGCCGCCACGGTCGATGTCGACACGGGAAATCGCGCCCTCGCCTTGATATTCGTCGGCGACGATCTGACGGATTTTGTAGTCCTCTTGGACCAAGCTCCGGTAACCTTCGGGTTTACCGGCGAACCAGTTTGATCGCCATTCGGCGGATACGCCGAGGCGGAAACCTATCGGATGTGTTTTCTGTCCCATCTTTTATCCGATCTTTCGAAGCAGATTCGATCTATTCGAAACCGTTGGCTACTCTTCGTCTACCTCGATAGTTATGTGCGATGTCGGGCGGTTGAATGCTCCTGCTCGGCCGCGCGCTCTGGGGCGAAATCTACGCATGGTTATCGATTTGTCAGCGATGATGCGTTTGATCACCAAAGATTCGCGATCTTGTAGATCGTTGTTTTCCGCGTTGGCGGCGGCGGAGTTCAACACTTTGTAGATGACGTTGGCGCTAGGGGTTGTCATGTAGCGCAAGTATCCCAGCGCGTCGTCGACCTTCATGCCGCGCAACTCGTCCATCACAAGCCGCAACTTGTGAACGGAGACTCCTACATTCTTGGCTCGTGCGATCGCCATCGCTGTTTATCCTCAACGGTTTCCGGAATGAGAGCGGAACACGCGCGTTGCCGCGAACTCGCCCAATCGATGACCGACCATATTCTCCGTTACGAGCACAGGCACGAAGGTTCGACCGTTGTGGACGGCGAACGTCAGACCGACCATGTCGGGCATGATGGTAGAGGCTCGAGCCCATGTTCTGATAGCTCCGCGCCCACGTTCTCGGCGGGCCCTCGCGACCTTCTTCATCAGCTTCGGGTCTATAAAAGGCCCCTTCTTGACAGATCTGCTCATGTTTTATTAACTCGTTCCGTTTGTCGGCTATCGTGCCAGACCGCCATCAACGTTCGTAACGACGTCGGCGGATGAATTTGTCGGTTCGCTTGTTCCTGCGAGTCTTGTACCCCAGCGTGGGCTTTCCCCAAGGCGTTTTGGGCTTCGAGAAACCGATGCCAGATCGACCTTCGCCGCCGCCGTGCGGGTGGGCGTCTGGAGCCATCGCGGTTCCGCGAACGCTTGGACGCTTGCCACGGTGTCGGGACCGTCCGGCTTTACCCAGCTTGATGTTCTTGTGGTCCGGGTTCGAAACTACGCCGATGGTAGCTCGGCACTCTTGTCGAACCTGTCGCATTTCACCCGACGGCAACCGGAGAAGGATGAATGATCCTTCGTGAGCCATCACCTGAGCACCGGTGCCTGCACCCTTGGCGAGTTGACCACCGCTTCCGGGCGTCATCTCGATGTTGTGAACCATCGTTCCTTGCGGGATGTTCGCTAACGGCTTGGCATTGCCTGGCAGATCAGGAGCGTTTGCGCCTGACTCGACTTTCCTGCCGATCACGAGCCCTTGCGGAGCGACGATGTACGACTTCTGTCCGTCCTCGTAACGGATCAGCGCGATTCGCGCGCTTCGATTGGGGTCGTACTCGATGGACATCACTTCGGCAACACCGCCGCGGGCGCGTTTGAAATCGACCATGCGGTACCGGCGTTTATGGCCTCCGCCGCGACGCCGAACCGTGATTCGACCTTTGTTGTTGCGACCACCCTTCTTCACCATCGGCGCCAACAACGACTTCTCAGGACGCGTTTTCGTAATGTCCGAAAAATCGTCCACAACGTTGTTGCGGCGACCAGGTGACGTGGGTTTGTGTTCCTTCAATGGCATATCAAGAGATCCGTCGGTTATGCGCCTTCGAACAGGACTATGGAGTCGCCAGGTGCCAAAGTGACGATGGCTCGTTTGACGTCGGGGCGCTTCTTCTCGCGGAATCCGCGGCGCTTCATCTTGCCGCGTCTTCGGTAGGTGCTGACTGACACGACGTTTACATCGAAGGCCCATTCGACGGCCCTTGCGATGTCGTATTTGTTCGCTTTCATGTCAACGTCGAAAACGTAGCGACGATCCTCATTTAGCATCGTCGATTTTTCGGTGATCACGGGACGTTGCAGCACTCGTGCGATTTTCATGACTCCACCTTCGCCGTGTCATCCCAAAGACTGTCGATCCGCTCAACCGCGCTTCGAGTAGCGACGATGTTTCCAGCCGATGCTGCGCTGGTTGCGTTCAAACCATCGGCGAAGATCACATCGACTTTGTCAGCGCCTCGAACGGACAGAACGACGTCGTTGTCGTTTGATGCCACCACTAGGAGCGTTCGTCCCCTCAGTTCTAACGCGGAGACGAGATCAACCACGTGTTTGGTGCGGGGACCGTCGATTTCAAATTCGTCGAGTATCGTCAACCGCTCCTCGCGGACCTTGTCGCTTAGGGCAATTCTCAAGGCCTGACGCCTCATCTTCTTAGGTACCCGCTGTCGATAGCTACGACTGTGCGGACCAAAGATGACACCGCCGCCGACCAATGTCGGCGATTTTCGGCTGCCTACTCGGGCGCGACCGCTGTGTTTCTGCCCGCGCATCTTGCGCGTCGAGTATGAGACTTGACCACGAGTTTTAGTTTCATGGTTGCCTTGACGTCGGTTCGCCAACTGGGCAACCACAACCTGCTGCAAGAGCGAGTCGTTAGAAGGCGCCGACCAAACCCGCTCGCTGACGTCGACACTTCCGACGACGTCGCCTGATCGATTCTTAACTTCTAATTCCATTTCTCAGGTCCACCTCACCGCTGCTTCTCGATGCGAACGAGGCTGTTACGCGCACCCGGCACTGAACCAGTGACCAGAATGTAGTTGTTGCTGGCATCCACGCCCGCGACCGAAAGGCCGCGAGTGGTAACGTTTCGAGCGCCCATGTGACCGGCCATTCGTGTGCCCGGCCAGACGCGTCCCGGGAAGGTGCCCGCGCCGACTGATCCTGGAGCGCGGTGACGGTCAGACTGTCCATGAGTTTTGGGTCCGCCGGCGAAACCGTGACGCTTAACGCCGCCTTGAAAACCCTTTCCTTTAGAAGTCGCAGTCACCTTGATCTTGTCGCCGGTGTTGAAAACATTGGCGCGGATCTCTTGACCGACTTCAAACTCGCCGAGATCGGAGACTTTGAATTCCTGGACGTGTCGGTAACTGCCATTGGAGCGTTCGAAGTGTCCGCGCATCGGCATGTTCACCTTGTGCGCACGCAAGAAGCCGACTTGAACAGCTTGGTAGCCATCGCGTTGATCGGTCTTGACCTGTGTGACTACGCACGGTCCGACCTCGACCATCGTGACGGCGCTGGCGCGGCCCGCGTCATCATAGATCGTAGTCATGCCGATTTTGCGCCCTAGCAAACCAAGAATTGATTGCGGCGCATCGGGAACGGCGATCTCTTCGGCGGCTGCCGAATCTCCATCCACTGTTTCTTGTTGTTCGGTCGTCATCTCTCGCCGTTCAGATAAAAATGCCGCGCGTCCTGTTCGGGCCGCTGCGGCTTTATTGAATTACTTTTACGCTTACCTCTACTCCGTTCGGAACATTCAATCGTTGAAGCACGTCCATAGTCTTTGAACTCGGCTCCACGATGTCGACCAATCTCTTGTGCAACCAGAGTTCGAAATGTTCCTGGGAATCTTTGGTGATGTGAGGAGACCGGATGACCGTGAAGCGGCGGCGGCGAGTCGGCATTGGCACTGGTCCGGCGATCTGTGCACCGGTCCTAGTCGCAGCGTCGAGGATCTGTTCCGTGGCCTGCTCCAGAAGTGGTGCATCGTAGCCACGCAACATTATGCGCATCTTGCCTGTCGCCATTACCAATTCTCGCTTACCTATCCAAAGTCTCTAGAACGTGCTGCGGCATGACGCCATAATGGTCTAGTTCCATGTTGAAATCGCCGAACCCAGACGTCAACGACCTTAGGTCGGTCGAATAGTTGAATGTTTCCGCCAAAGGCACGAACGCCATGACGCTCGCGATACCCGCTTGACCCGGCTTCGGCTCTGAAGTCTCCATCGACTGGATCTTCGCTCGTCGAGAGTTCAAGTCGCCGATAACCGTGCCGAGCAGCTCGGCCGGCATCACGACTTCTTGTCGCATGACGGGTTCCAAAAGCTGCGGATTCGCCTTACGCATCGCTGCTTTGAACGCTAAAGAACCGGCAATCTGGAAAGCCATCTCCGAAGAGTCGGTGTCGTGCTGTGCACCATCGGTCAGCACCGCTTTCACATCGACAACCGGATAGCCGGCGACGACACCCGAAGATGCCGCGTCTCTGAATCCTTTTTCGATCGCGCTGTACCACTCGGTGCTAAGCGTCGCACCGGTGATCTCGCTTTCGAATTCGATGCCCGCACCGCGCGGCAACGGTTCGATCCGTAGCGTGCAGACACCGTATTGACCTCGCCCGCCCGTCTGGCGCACGAAACGGCCCTCGGCTTCGGTGGTGGAAGATACCGTCTCACGGTATGCCACTCTAGGCCGCCCCCGTTTACAGCTGACGCCGTATTCGAGCCTCATTCGGTCCAGAATGATTTCGAGGTGCAGTTCACCCATGCCCGAAAGCAGAAGTTGACCGCTCTCATCATCGGTCGAAAGGATCAGCGTGGGGTCTTCGTCGACCAGTTTCATCAGGGTCGACGTCAGTCTGTCTTTGTCTTGACGGCTCTCAGGTTCTAGCGAGATCGACAAGACCGGTTCAGGGAATTCGATCTGTGCCATCGCAACAGGAGCATTTACTGCGCAAAGAGTGTGGCCTGTTTTGGTCGATTTGAGACCTATTGCGGCGACGATTTCGCCGGCACCGGCTTCGTCGACCGGTTCACGGACGTCGGCCCTCATTCTCAGCAATCGGCCGATTCGCTCGCGCCCTCTGATCGAAGGGTTGTATACCGACATCCCACGCTTCAACACGCCCGAGTAAACCCTGATGAAGATGAGTCGACCCGCGTGCTCATCGGAAATCACCTTGAACGCCAACGCGCTGAGCGGTTCCTCATTGCGCGGGTATCGCTCAAGCTCCTTGTCGGGGTGGAGAGGTTCGAATCCGACCGCCGGTGGAAGGTCTAGCGGCGACGGCAGATATTCCAACACCGCATCCAGAAGCTGATGAGTACCACGGTGGCGTAGTGCCGCACCGGCCATCACCGGGAAGATATTTAGGTCGATCGTCGCTTTGCGGACGGAAGTTTTTAGGAACTCAGACGTAACCTCTTCGCCCATAAGGTAGAGTTCGGCCAGATCATCGTCGAATTCCGCAACCTTAGCAATGAGCTCTTCTCTGGCGGCATTGGCTTGATCCACGTAATCCGCCGGGATCTCTGATTTCCGAGGTTCGAGGCGTCCGGTTCGGTCGACCTCGGCTGATGGATCGCCCCACTCGTAGTAGTAGGCGACCATATCCACAAGATCGATGACGCCTTTGAAATCAGCTTCCTGGCCGATCGGGATTTGGATCGGAACGGCGTTTGCGTAGAGACGGTTGGTCAACGTGGATACGGCGTATTCGAAATCCGCGCCGATACGATCCATCTTGTTGACGAACACGATCCGAGGAACGCGATGCTTGTCAGCCTGCCGCCAAACGGTGAGCGACTGGGCTTGAACGCCAGCTACCGAGTCCAAAACCACGGTAACGCCATCAAGCACACGCAAGCTACGTTCTACTTCAGCAGTGAAATCGACGTGACCGGGGGTGTCGATGATGTTTATCTGATGGTCGCGCCACGACACGTTCTGCGCTGCGGCCGTGATCGTGATGCCGCGTTCGCGCTCTTGCGGCATGTAGTCGAGAAGAGCCGTGCCATCGTCGACGCGGCCGATCTTGTACGTCTCGCCAGTGAAGTAGAGGACGCTTTCGCTAACAGTCGTCTTTCCGGCATCAACGTGCGCGATGAAACCGGTGTTTCGCAACTTGCTGAGATCGCCTGCGCCCGCGGGCGCCACGGCATCGGAAGCAGCTGGTTTTTTCGATTTCGTTGTCATTGCCTCACAAACTAAGAATTCAGCGCCGGCGGTCAGAGTTAGGCCGACGTTCCGACTCCTTTAGATCGCGTCCGTTTTCATGTATCGTTTTCGCATCAGCGCCGCGCCGGAAAATCGACCGGCAGGTACGGTTTCGGATTACCACCTGAAATGGGCGTATGCCCGGTTCGCTTCGGCCATCCGCTGCAATTCATCCTTGCGCCTCACGGCCGCTCCAGTGTTGTTCGCCGCGTCCAATAGCTCCGTGAAGAGTTTGCGGGCGATCGGCTGTCCCTTACGAGAACGTGCCGCGCTTACGACCCAACGCTGTGCCAGAGCTTCTCGCCTTTCCGGACGGACCTCGTTCGGGACCTGGTAGGTGGCACCACCAACTCGTCTGGGGCGCACCTCTAGCAGGGGAGTCGCGTTTGACATAGCCTGCTGAAACGCTTCGAGAGCGTTCATGTTGAGGCGTTGGGCGAGCATGTCTAGCGCCTCGTACACGTTTCGACGGGCGGTGTTTTTCTTGCCGCCGATCATGACTCGGTTGATGAACCGCGCGAGCTCCTCGTTCCCAAATCGGGGATCGGGTTGAGTCACGCGCCGTTCGGCTCTACGTCTTCTTGCCATGCCTGGTGTGTTTCTCGTTTCGCGCACGCGAAGCGTGCAAATTCAGCGATGTGTAGATTTTTCGGGTTCGGGTGGGATTCTGTGCGTTCCCGAAAACGTCACGTCAGAGCGGCATCTCGGGATTGAGGGGTCAAACCTTCGACCAGCCCTACGGATTTCGACGGAACCGGGGCGCCTGCGAGTCAGGCCTGCGCGCTTTGCTACGAATCCAGCAACAAATTATATACCCACCACCCCGTTCAAACTCCTCTTGGAGTCCCGTATTTGCTCCGACCTCGGCGGCGTCCTTCGACGCCTTCGGTGTCTTTGGTTCCGCGGATGACGTGGTATCGCACTCCCGGCAAGTCACGAACTCTTCCGCCCCTGATCAACACGACCGAGTGTTCTTGCAGATTGTGCCCTTCTCCAGGAATGTAGGCCGTCACCTCCACGTTGTTGGAAAGGCGAACGCGTGCGACTTTTCGAAGCGCCGAGTTCGGCTTTTTGGGTGTAACGGTTCTAACTTGCAGACAGACGCCCGCTTTTTGAGGTGCGCCTTTCTGGAGTTCACGAGTCCGGCCCGTAAACGAATTTCGTATCGCCCGCAACGCCGGTGTTTTCGGCTTTTTGCGGGTCCGCTTGCGCGGGTTTCTTACAAGCTGGTTCAGCGTGGGCAACGCAATCTCCGTTTTCGAGCGGGCAACAATCCTTCAGTTTGCCGGTTCGCGCGTCAAAGCGAACCGCTGGCATGTCGCAACCGCTAAACGATAAATCATACATTTCCAGAAATACCCCGTCAACCAAACCACTCCCCTCTTTTGCGACGAAATACGACTCGTGTTTCGGCTGTAATATCCTGAATCTATTGCCGAGCCACGGTCACGCGCCGTGCATAGCAGAAATCCACCAACTCCCTTACTAGCTGCGGATCGAAACCACCTGCTTTAGCAGTTCGAAAATTGCATGACTGCCCTGATCCTGTACGGGTTCAACGACCCCCACGCAATCGCGCTTGTCGAGGAGCTCAGATTCCAAGACCGGAGTTTGGAGATCCATCATTCCGAACCCGGATTGGACGATGAACTCAGGGTTGCGAAACGCGATGAAGTCGCCTTGGTCTGGTGTTTAGGTTCGTCATTGGCTTTTCCGGTGGCGGTTTCTAACGAGATCGCATCACGCGGCAAGCCGGTTGTGGCGATCGCAGATGAATCATCGGCGGAGATGTTCGATTTCAACTCGGGTTTCATCGAGTTGTGCTTCAACTTTCCGAACGTGCAGGAACTTAAGGCGCGAATTCGCACTGTGAAAGCGCGCTCCACGATCCATTCCGCGCCCATCATCGTCCATGGTGAATTGACGATCGACGTGAACAGCTTCGAGGTTTCTTTGGGAGGGCGCAGTATCGAACTGACCTACAAAGAGTACGAGCTGCTCAAGCTATTCGCATCGCATCCCGGCCGGGTGTTCCGTCGGGAAGATATCTTGAATCGAATATGGGGGGACGACTACATCGGCGGCACACGAACCGTCGATGTGCACGTAAGGCGGTTGCGGAGCAAACTCGACGATGTTAGCCATAGCGTCATCGAGACGATGTGGCGTGTCGGTTATCGGTTCAGCACGCCCGACGTGCACGTAAAGTCGAAGAACGGCGGGATCAGGGAACCGGTCTCTGTCGGATAGACGATCTGGTAAAATTGCTTTTTTCGGATCGACGCTTTCCATGGAGCGCGCGCGGGCGCGGCCAAAACCAAGAACATTCAATCAGGTCGATGCCTTTGTGGCCCACCACGTTTCCGACACAATATTCCTCACTGTGGGTTTCAAACAATGGTCCAAATCACGTCAAGCGAAGCAACACTGCCGGTTTCGTCGTCAGACGACGAAGCCAAAGAGTTCGTGCTTCGTTCCGCAAACCAACAGGATGTGCGATTCGTTCGTCTTTGGTTCACGGATATCGTCGGGACGGTTAAAGGATTTGCGATCACCATCGACGAACTCGAACACGTCCTGAATTCGGGGGCGAGTTTCGACGGAGCAGTTATCGACGGGCTGGCGAGAAGCGACGAGGCTGACACGGTAGCGCTTCCCGATCCAACTACTTGGCAGATCCTCCCGTGGCGCCCGAGCCGCGACGCGGTTGCGAGTATGTTTTGCGACCTGAGCACGCCCGATCGGGAGCCACTCCAGACCGATGGCAGGCACATACTGCGCATGGCGATGCAAAGGGCGCGCAAACTCGGATACAACTTCTATGTCGCGCCAGAGTTGGAGTTCTTCTACGTCGACGACGTTTCCGAGTACCGCAGCAGCCAAAGCGAACATCGCTCATCCAACGTCATCGGCCCATCCAACCATGCAAGTCTGCCGAACCGATTTAACCGTGCGAGCAGGTATTTCGACCAGACTTCGCCAGACCTCGGTGGCGCTGAGTTGCGCCGAGATGTTGTGTTGGCGCTCGAAAAAATGGGGATACCCGTCAAACACAGCCATCACGAAGTTGGTCACGGGCAGCACGAGATAGATCTCAGACATACGAATGCGTTGACGATGGCAGATTCGGTGGTGACGCACCGCGTAGTGGTCAAAGAGTTGGCCGCGCGAAAAGGTGGTCATGCGACGTTTATGCCTCAACCGTTCTCGGATCGGCCCGGATCAGGAATGCACACGCACATGTCCCTCTTTAGCGGCGATGAAAACGCTTTCTTCGAGGGAGAAGACGACGAATTCCATTTGTCGGCGATCGGCAAGAAATTCATCGCCGGATTAGTCAGGCACGCGCCTGAAATAACGGCGATCACCAATCAGTGGGTCAACAGCTACAAACGGCTCGTATCGGGTTCGGAAGCACCCATTTTCGCCACGTGGACCGCTGGCAACATGAACGACTTGATTAGAGTTCCGGCATATCGCCCGGGCCAAGAAGCGAGCATGAGGGTGGAGTACCGGGCACCCGACGCTGCGTGCAATCCATACCTTGCATTCACTGCGATGTTAGCGGCGGGGCTTGAAGGCATCGAGAAAGACTATCCGGTGTCGTCTCCCATAGTGGAAGAATCCAACGGCGGCTCGGCGATGCTGCCGAGGTTGCCGAGTTCGCTCTACGAAGCCGTATCGATCGCCGAGAACAGCGATCTGCTTCGAACAAACATCGGCGACAAAGCGATCGACAGTTTTTGTCGCAACAAATACCTTGAGTGGGACGAATTCAATCGCACGGTGACCGATTTCGAAACCAACAGGTACCTTGACATCCTTTGAGTCCTTGACCGTTTGACGAATTTGAACCCAGCACGAATTTAAGATTCAAATCTGACCTGAACAACATCGCCCGTCAATGACGTCGGATATCACAAACACCCAAATGCGCCGCTTGGCAACCGAACGCGAAGCAGAATTTCGCCGGTTGGAGCGGGATGGGTTGTACCTAAAGGAACATGAACACGATGCGTGTGGCGTCGGTGTCGTGGCGAATATCAGCGGCAATCGGTCGCACAAGATCATCCAACAAGGCCTCGAGGTTTTACGAAATCTAGGGCACCGCGGCGCTTGCGGTTGCGACCCGGAGACCGGCGACGGCGCCGGCATCTTGGTGCAGATGCCGCATCGCTTCATGGTCAAAGTTGCGTCGGAATGCGGCATTGACCTGCCAGAAGCGTTGCGATACGCAGTGGCGATGTGCTTTTTGCCGCAAGATGATGAGCTCAAACAGTTCTGCAAAGATGCCCTGGAAAAAAGCGCACGCGAGCACGGCGCAGAACCATTGGGTTGGCGCGATGTGCCGGTGGATCCAAGCTCGGTCGGCGAGTGGGCACGGGCACGAATGCCTCACATCTCTCAGCTTTTCTTGAAAGCTCCAGAAGGCATCGGCGAAACGCTGCTAGAACGACGCCTCTACGTCATCCGCAAGTCAACCGAAAAAACCGTCAGGGACCGTATCGTCCAAATCGAAGAAAAGTCGGGCGACGACCCAACTGAACACGATCTCGCCGTAGTAAACGCCTTGCTGAACGAGTGGTACGTTCCGTCTCTCTCAGCACGGACCATCGTCTACAAAGGCATGTTGATGGCTGAGCAGACCGACAAATTCTACAAGGATCTGTCGGACCCTGACTTCGAATCTCATTTCGCCATGGTGCACTCTCGATTCAGCACCAACACTTTGGGGTCGTGGAAACTTGCACATCCCTATCGGATGTTGGCCCACAACGGCGAAATCAACACTGTCCGCGGGAACCGCAACTGGATGTCGGCGCGCGAACTCACTCTCGAATCTGACCTTTTCGGAGACTATATCCGGGACATCCTCCCGATTTGCGAAACTGACGAACCCTCCGACACCGCGTCGTTGGACAACGCATTCGAGGCGGTGTACATGGGCGGTCGTTCGGTGTCCCATACCGCGGCGATGATGATGCCCGCGGCTTGGTACGGACATGAGTCGATGCCGCAAAACGTCAAGGACTTTTACGAGTTCCACGGCGGAATCATGGAGCCATGGGATGGCCCTGCAATGATCACCTTCACGGATGGTCACATGCTGGGAGCGGTCCTAGACCGGAACGGGTTGAGGCCTTTCCGTTACTCCGTGACGAAGGACGACCTACTCGTGATGGCCTCTGAAACCGGCGTCCTCGATATTCCAGCAGATCAGCTCCGCTATCGGTCTCGGTTACGCCCGGGCAGGATGTTCTTGGTCGATTTCGAAGCGAAACGAATAATCGAACCCGAAGAAGTCGCTGACAACTTGGCCTGTGCCGAGCCGTATGGCGAATGGCTAGCGAACCAAAGACTCGCCGTTGACGACCTCGATCCCCCGCAGAACGTCCCAAATGTCGATCTGGAAACGGCTGCGCTTCGTCAGATCGTGTTTGGTTACTCGCAAGAAGACATGCGGATGCTGATCGGACCGATGGGCGTGACAGCGCACCAACCTCAAGGCTCGATGGGCAACGACGCACCGCTGGCGGTGTTGTCAGACAAACCGCAAAACCTTTTCGCCTACTTCAAACAAGATTTCGCACAGGTGTCGAACCCACCGTTGGACGCGATCCGCGAGGAATTGGTCACTCAGATGGCGGTCCCGGCAGGACGCCGTCCAAACCTCTTTGATGAAACCGAAAGCCATGCGAGGTTGCTGCGGATCGACCATCCTATTTTGCGCAACGCCGAATTGGCGCGGATCAAAGAGGCTACCAAACCGGGCGTGAAGGCGACCACGATCTCTACGCTATTCCCGGTTGCTGAAGGCTCTATTGGGCTGAAATCGGCTTTGGAGCGCATCCGACGAGAAGCTTCAGACGCGATCGAACAAGGATTCACAATCTTGGTTTTGTCCGACCGTGGCGTCGATTCCGAGAACACTTTCATCCCCTCCTTGTTGGCTACAGCCGCGGTACACCACCATCTCATCCGGGAAAAGACGCGAACGCAAGCCGATATCTTGGTCGAATCGGGCGAACCTCGTGAAGTACATCACTTCGCATTGCTCTACGGCTACGGTGCGAGTGCGATCAACCCGTATCTCGCATTTGAATCTCTCGCGGCAATCAGGGAATCGGTTGCCAGCGACGGCACCATGCCGTTGCAGGATAAAGCCGAGGAAAACTATCGAAAGGCGTCCGAGGAAGGCGTACTGAAGACGATGTCGAAAATGGGCATCTCGACGCTCCAAGGCTATCTGGGTGCCCAGATATTCGAAGCACTCGGGCTGTCGCAAGACCTGATCGACGAGTATTTCACGTGGACCAATTCGCGCATTGGCGGTGTTGGTTTGGAAGAGATCGCAGCGGACGCCATCGCCAATCACGCCCGCGCTTATCCACAGCACGATATCCCGTCGAACTTGCGCTTGGACCTAGGCGGTTATTACATGTGGCGGGCCACCGGCGAACCGCACATGTGGAACCCCCAAACTATCTCTCTAATCCAGACTGCGTCAACGCTGAACAGCACCACGATCTATCGTCAGTTCGAAGATGCTGCGGACCGGGAACCCGAGGGTTACATCGCGCTGCGTCAAATGCTGGATTTTGATGAGAGTAAATTCCAGTCGATCCCCATCGAACAGGTTGAACCGGTAGAAAAGATCCTGCCGCGGTTTGCAACGGGCGCAATATCGCTGGGTTCGATCAGTCGCGAAGCCCATGAAACGCTCGCTATCGCCATGAACCGCATCGGGGCGCGCAGCAATACCGGCGAAGGCGGAGAGGACGACGAGCGTTACGTGCCGTTCGACGTTCCAGATTCACGCAACTCCGCCGTCAAGCAAGTGGCTTCCGGCAGATTTGGCGTCACAACCGAGTACATGGTTAACGCCAAGGATTTGCAGATCAAGATGGCGCAAGGAGCCAAGCCGGGCGAGGGCGGAGAAATCCCCGGGCACAAGATCAGCGAATACATTGCATCTATCCGCCGTACGACCCCGGGCGTCGAACTGATCTCGCCGCCACCGCACCACGACATCTACTCGATCGAGGACATAGCCCAACTCATCCATGACTTGAAGAACGTGAACCCCGAGGCTCGCGTCCACGTCAAACTGGTCGCTCGCTCTGGCGTCGGCATCATCGCCGCCGGGATTTCAAAGGGCAAAGGCGACGTCGTTTTGATTTCGGGCGACACTGGTGGAACTGGCGCTTCTCCCCTCTCTTCCATCAAACACGCAGGAATCCCGTGGGAACTTGGCGTCAGCGAAACCCAACAGGTGCTGGTGGCGAACGGATTGCGCGACCGCATCGTCGTCCAAACCGATGGTCAGATCAAAACTAGCCGTGATGTCGCGATAGCGGCTCTGCTCGGCGCCGACGAATGGGGAGTGGCAACGGCAGCATTGATAACCATGGGTTGCATAATGCTTCGGAAGTGCCACCTGAACACTTGTTCGGTCGGCGTAGCCACACAGGACCCGGAACTACGCGCCAAATTCGCAGGCACACCTGAAGCGGTCGTCAACTACTTCACCATGCTCGCCCAAGAGTTGCGCAAACGCATGGCTGAGATGGGCTTCCGAACCGTCAACGAGATGATCGGGCGCGCCGACATGCTCAAGCAACGCGACGGCATCGAACATTTCAAGGCGAAAACACTGGATCTGTCGCGCATCCTCGTAGACTCTCACCCGCTCGAAGGCGACCACGCCTACCAATGCACTGATCAGGATCATGCCTTGGAGTTCGCCCTAGACCACAAGTTGATCGATTTGGCCGAAGAGACGATCGCGGACCGAGGCCAGACAATCACCGACGCGACGTTCGATATCCGAAACCGTAACCGAACTGTCGGCGCGATGATGAGCGGCCGCATATCGATGAAGCACGGCCGCAAAGGATTGCCGGACGGCTCAATCAACATCACCTTCAACGGTTCGACCGGTCAGAGTTTTGGCGCGTGGGTAGTCAAGGGCGTCACGTTCAAAGTTTTTGGCGACGCGAACGACTATTTCGGTAAAGGCCTATCAGGGGGACGATTAGTCATAGTCCCACCCCAAGACTCAGAATTCGTTCCAGAAGAAAACATCATCATCGGAAACGTGGCGCTCTACGGCTCGACCGGTGGTGAAGCCTACATCCGTGGGATCGCCGGCGAACGCTTCTGCGTCCGCAACAGCGCGGCGCACGCCGTTGTCGAAGGCATCGGTGATCACGGCTGCGAATACATGACCGGCGGGCGCGTCGTAGTTCTCGGACCTACAGGCAGAAACTTCGCAGCAGGAATGAGCGGTGGCGTAGCCTACCTCTGGGACCGTGACAACACATTCCATGAGCGGTTCAACGATGGCATGGCCGATCTGCAAGATCTAATACCAGATTCAGATGATGCGGCCGAAGCAAAAACGCTGATCGCGAACCATCTCCGCTGGACCGGCAGCACTGTCGCAGCGTCCGTGTTGGAAGATTGGGATGCGGTAGTGCACCAATTTAGGAAAGTCATGCCTCGCGACTTCGCCCGCGTGTTGCGAGAACAGGCGGAAGCTAAATCGCGATTGAACGGCGAAACGCCAGAGTATTCGTTGAACGGCGGAACGGTTGCGACTCCGGCACTAGCCGGAAGAGCGGTCTAAGAACCATGGGAAGCACAAGCGGTTTCAAAGAGTTCCGCCGCATTCCGATGGAACGGCGCGACCAACGTCAGCGGTTGAACGATTGGCGCGAGATCTACCTCAAATGGGATGAGAAGGACGCACGCGAACAGGCGGCTAGGTGCATGGACTGTGGAGTGCCGTTCTGTAACGATGGGTGCCCGCTCGGCAATTTGATCCCTGAATGGAACGATTTAGCGTACCTCGGAGATTGGCAGGAGGCGATAGCAAGACTGCACGCCACCAACAACTTCCCAGAATTCACAGGTCGAATCTGCCCTGCCCCGTGCGAAGCGGCTTGCACGCTTTCCATCAACATGGAACCGGTCACGATCGAGATGATCGAAAAACAGATATCTGACCGTGCTTGGCAAGAGGGTTGGATCGTACCTGAACCGCCAGAGTACCGGACGGGTAAGAAGGTTGCGGTCGTGGGCTCGGGTCCAGCGGGTCTTGCAAGCGCACAACAACTCAATCGCGCAGGCCACTCGGTTACCGTCTACGAACGCGCCGAGTACCTCGGCGGATTATTGGCCTTAGGCATTCCGGAGTTCAAACTCGAAAAACTGGTGGTTGAGAGGCGCATACAGCAGATGCGCGACGAGGGCGTCATATTCAAAACCAACACCGATGTCGGAGTGGATATTTCAGCACACGACTTAGTTGGAGACAACGACGCGGTGGTTCTGGCTGGCGGATCCACGGTACCTAGGGATCTCCCGATTCCCGGACGCGATCTCGACGGCGTCCACTTCGCGATGGACTATCTCACGCAGCAAAACCGCCGTTTGCGGGGTCAGGAATTTTCCCCGGAGGAGACGCTAACAGCTGAGGACAAGCACGTTGTCATCATCGGCGGTGGGGATACCGGCGCAGACTGTCTAGGCACTGCACACAGGCAGTTCGCGAAGAATATAGTCCAACTTGAGCTGCTCCCAAGACCCCCGGAGCGACGTGCTCGCGAAAACCCGTGGCCGGATTGGCCGCGCATCTTCCGCACCTCTTCTGCGCACGAAGAAGGCGGCAAACGCGACTACAACATAATGACCAAACGTTTCGTCGGATCAGCAGGTGACGTCACTCACCTCGAATGTGTCCGTGTTGATTGGGTCTTTGAAGATGATCAACGGCCACGTATGGTCGAGATTCCAGGTTCCGAGTTCACGATCCCAGCCGATATAGTTCTCCTCGCCATGGGGTTCGTCCACCCGCAACATGAAGGTTTGTTGGACGACCTTACCGTCGAATACGACGTTTTTGGGAACGTCAAGACCGGTGCATCGTTGAACAGCAGCGTTGACAAGGTGTTCGCTTGCGGCGACACTCAGCGCGGCCAATCATTGGTGGTACACGCCATCGCGAGCGGGCGTCAATGTGCTCGCGAAGTCGATATCTTCTTATCAGGGCGATCCGACTTACCCACCGTGCGCGGATATGCGCGTCCAGCCGTCCCTGTGTACGCTTAGCCGCCGCTCGAACGCGCCTGATCGGTGCATTTAACAAATCCGCACGTTGACGAGGTGACAAAGCGGAAATGCCAACTCTAAGAGTCGCCTCAGCCCAGATCAACACCACCGTCGGCGATATCGTCGGCAACTGCCAGCTGATTGCGGACGCGATCGAAGAGGCACGCCGAATCGGCGCGGAAATCGTTGCGTTTCCGGAACTCGCCATAACCGGATACCCGCCGGAAGACTTGCTGTTGTCGGAACATTTCGTCCGTGTCAACCGCCAAGCTCTAAAGGAACTTACCGAGAAATGCGCCGACATCTGCGCGGTTATCGGTATCGTGGATTTCGATGAAAACGATGACGGAACGATACAGCGCATCTACAACGCCGCGGCTGTGGTCGCCGACAAAAAGATCGTTGCGATCTACCACAAGAACGAACTCCCCAATTACGGCGTATTCGACGAAATGCGCTACTTTGAACCCGGCACGACGTGTCAGGTGATAGACGTCAACGGCGTGACTATTGGCGTTAACGTTTGTGAAGACATCTGGGTGACTCCGGGCCCGGGCGACGTGCAGTGCGCCGCCGGCGCGAAGCTCATATTGACGCTCAATTCGTCGCCATATGAAATCGGAAAACTACAAACGCGGATCGACTTGGTCACCGGTTTGGCGGCGCGCCACGGAGCATACGTCGTCTACACGAACCAAGTCGGTGGTCAGGACGAGCTTGTGTTCGACGGATCGAGCATCTTCGCCGGTCCCAACGGAGAAACCATCGCCATCGCACCGAGGTTCGAGCAAGCCGTTTCGGCGGTCGACCTCGAGATTTCGGACACAGATCCGGATTCGTCAACGCCGCCTCTGACCGCTGAGGTGACGAGAATATCTTCGCCTAGATTTGCCCCTGCAGATCGGGCTCCTTTGGATCGCTTAGACCCTGATGCGATTGACGACGTATCCCAGATTTACGCCGCGCTGACGCTTGGGACTCGGGATTACATCCACAAAACAGGGTTCGATAAAGTCGCCATCGCCCTGTCAGGCGGGATCGACTCTTCAATCGTCGCCTGCATCGCCGCCGACGCGATCGGCGCCGGGAATATTGTCGGCGTCGCGATGCCATCGAGGTACTCGTCTGAGGGCAGCCTGATAGACGCGCAGGATTTAGCGGATCGGTTGGGCATCCCGCTCTGGCGCGTGCCCATCGAGCCAGCTCACGCGGCATTCGAGCAGATGTTGGCTGAGCCTTTCGAAGGAATCGAAGCCAATACCGCCGAAGAAAACGTTCAGTCTCGCATTCGCGGCAACGTCATGATGACTATAGCCAACAAATTCGGATGGTTGGTCCTGACGACCGGAAACAAATCTGAGATGGCCACCGGATATGCCACGCTTTACGGCGACATGGCGGGTGGTTTCGCCGTGATCAAAGACATCCCGAAGCAGTTGGTTTATCAACTTGCCGAGTATCGCAACGGCATTGGTGACGAACCTCCTATCCCGCAATCCGTGATTGAAAAACCACCGAGTGCCGAACTGCGCCCGGACCAATTGGACGAAGATTCATTGCCGCCCTACGAACGGTTGGACCCGCTTTTGAAGGCATATGTTGAAGAACGACGAGCGAGCGAAGAGATTTATTCGGATTTGGACCAGGTGGACATCGCCACGGCGAAACGCATAATTCAGATGGTCGACCGCAACGAATACAAGCGTCGACAATCGCCACCTGGCGTGAAAGTGACCGGTCTCGCATTCGGCCGCGATCGCAGAATGCCGATTGCCTCCCGATGGAGCCACTCCGTGCGACCGGAATCTAAGTTGTGAGATACTGAGTTCACGCTTGCATGTGGGTCAGTAAATCCACTTGCCACGCATAAAACGTAGACCATCCAAAGGGATAGCAGTATCGCCCCATTGCGGTCTGAACTCCCGCCTCGTAAACCTGCTTCGAGCAGAGTACGAGCAATCGAAACATTAACAAAAATCTTGAACATCCCAATGAGAAACCAAACGGTCAAAACCCTATCCTTCTTGCCCGTTCTAGCTTTGGCGGCCGCAGCCTTGGCGTGCGATTCGGGCGAACCCATAGATTCACCAACCGTAACCGCGAACAAATCGGAATCGGCGTTCATTGAAACTGTTGAAGCCACCACTGATGAAGCAGTCGGTGTGAGCAGTGCTTCACAAACGACTGATCAAGACGGCGTCTCGACATTCAGCGCAACTCAAGAACGTTCATCAGATACGGTGGAATATTCGGCGGAACGCAACATCGATGGTGTGCCCGCAAAAGACATCGAGATTGTTGCAAAAGATGCACCGCTCGACGCAGGCCCGTCAACTGATGACGTGGTTGCCCGCGAGCTTGTGGCTTGGGAAACGCGCTTGATGGACATCTGGGATTCGTCAATCAACGGTGTCGTCATGATCAGTCTCGAGAACTCGATCTTTCCAACCGACGGCACCGGTGCGGGATGGTTTTGGGATGACGAAGGGCATATTGTCACCAACTACCACGTGGTCCGGCCAACCGCGGTGCTCGGAGCCCCTAGGCTAGGATCGACAAACATGATCTTCGTAGAGACGTTCGAAGGCGACCGGTACGAAGCTGAGATTATCGGTGGCGATCACGTCTCCGACATCGCGGTGATAAAAATCGACGCCGATTCGGCCGCGTTTGACACCCTCCCTCTGGGGGACAGCGCCGAGCTGAGGCCCGGCATGGCAACGGTAGCGTTGGGGCACCCATTTGGCGTAGGCCAGTCGTTTTCCATGACGCAGGGCATCGTCAGCGGACTCGCCCGGTCGATCCAATCGGAAGCCAGCACCATACCTATCCCTTCGGTCATCCAGACGGACGCCGACATGAACCCTGGGAACTCCGGTGGACCGTTGCTCAACAGCATCGGCGAAGTGGTCGGCGTCAACACCCAGATTCGAAGCGTCTCCAACACGAATAGCGGAGTTGGCTTTGCGACTCCGATCAACTTGGTGCGGCGCGTCGTCAACAGCTTGATTGAAGACGGCACTCACGAATACTCATTCCTCGGAATTTCGTCTTGGACGTTGACACCGGCACTGACTGAACGACTCGAACTCGAAGAAGATCAACGCGGATTGCTCGTCACACTCGTATCGCCCGATGGCCCGGCTCATAATGCGGGGATCGTCGCCGACTCCGGCACGTCAGGTCAACTGGTGGGCGACGGCGACATCATCATCAGGATCGACAACGTCGCAATTGAGAACTTATACGACCTTCGTAGCTACATCATGCTGAATACGTCGCCGGGCGACGAAATCGTCGTCGAGGTTTTGCGAGACGATGACATCGTCCCAGTCAGTTTGACTCTCGGTTCTTGGGGCGATCGGTTCAATTAGCAACCGCGCTAAACGTTGAGTGCTCATAATCGCATCGCCGGCATGACGAATCTCGGTCCGAAGTCGGCTGGTCGATTGGCCGAAGTCGGCATCCGGGATCCGGATGCGCTTCGCCGATTCGGTGCTGTCGCCGCGTACCACAGGGTCAAATCGCGGTTTCCTAACGACACCTCGTTGAATCTGCTGTGGTCGATCCAAGGCGCACTAATGGAGATACATTGGCTTGACCTACCCGACGAGATCAAGCAACAGTTGCGCGACGAATTTAGAACGCTCTCGGATCACCCGCGTTCAGACGCCGATTAAACGCGCATCTCCCGTCGATTCGCCGCCATGGAAACATGATGAAAGTTTTTTTCGCACACATGTTTGACAAACCATAAATCGCTGTTACACTTGTGCTAATTCGTCATGCGCTGCAGGGCGCATCATCAAGGACATAACATAGAGGATTATCCGCATGGCTGCTACTAGCACCGCAACTCTCGAGAAATCTATCGACGAGGCTCTCGAACCAAAATCAACCAAAAACGGTACGAAAATGGCAACTACCAAGCAGACAAGTGTCCGTGAAAAAGCGTTGGAAGAAGCTATCGCGCAGATCGAGCGCAACTTTGGACGGGGCGCCGTAATGCGGATGAGCGAAAACGACGCCGTTCGCCAAGTCGAAGCGATTCCCACCGGCTCGCTGTCGCTTGACATCGCACTGGGCATTGGTGGGTTACCCAGGGGACGCATCGTCGAAATCTACGGCGCCGAATCTGCAGGCAAGTCAACACTGGCGATGTCAGCGGTGGCACAAGCCCAAAAAGCAGGTGGCGTCTGCGCATACGTCGACGTCGAACACGCAATGGACCCGCTCTACGCGAAGGCTATCGGCGTAGACATCGATTCGCTGTTGATTTCCCAACCAGACTCGGCTGAGCAAGCGCTTGAGATTATCGAACATTTGGTGCGATCATCAGCGCTTGACATGGTAGTTTTGGACAGCGTGGCGGCGCTCGTGCCAAACTCCGAAATCCAGGGCGAGATGGGTGAGTTCCAAGTCGGCGCGCAGGCCCGTCTAATGTCGCAGGCACTCCGAAAACTCACCGGCATCATCAACAAAACCCAAACCGTCTGCATCTTCATCAACCAGCTTAGAGAAAAAGTCGGCGTAATCTACGGTAGTCCTGAAGTCACCCCGGGCGGCAGAGCCCTGAAGTTTTACTCCAGCGTGCGCCTTGACATGCGTCGCAAAGAGTCCCTCAAGAAGGGCAAAGACTTCACCGGCAATCGTGTGCGAGTCCGCGTTGTCAAAAACAAGGTTGCGCCGCCATTCCGGCAAGCGGAGATAGACATCATCTTCAACGAAGGACTCAGCATGGAAGGCGACCTTCTCGAACTCGGCGTCGAGCACGGCATTCTCCAGAAACGCGGATCCTTCTACGCATATGGTGAAACCCGGCTTGGCCAAGGCCGCGAAGCGGCTCGTTATTTCTTGAAGGATCATCCGGACATGCGCGATGATATCGATGCTCAGGTAAGAAGCATCGCGCTGCCGCAAAACAACGGATCTTGATTTTTATTCGCGAGAGTAGGCGCTACCGCGGTCAGTCGATCCATCTGGCGACCTTTCGGCAGAATCCCGTGCGAATGGGATGCGAATGACTGCGTATCCATACCGGGTGCTCAATCGTCACGTTTATGATTAGCACATGGTTATCAACGCGCTATTGATTCTTGGCGCACTGCTTGGTAGCGCATTCATTTCGGCTGCTGAATCGGCGCTGTTGAGCGCGCGCCCGTCGCACATCCAACATCTCGCAGAAGGCGGTGATCGTCGTGCAGACGCAGTGATGCGCGTCCTCGAGCGACACGAAAACTTCTTCGCGACGATCCTGCTGGTCGGCAACCTCTTCAACATCCTCGTAGCCACCGCGTCGACGAGTTTGATCATCAACTCCATCGGCGGTGGCGAAAACACCGTCTTGACGACCATTATCTCGACAGCGGTGGCGACCGTGATGGTCTACATCGTCGGTGAAATGACGCCTAAGACGCTAGGTGCCATCGCCCCGGAAACATGGTCACTCGCTGTCGCTCACATCATCTTGGCGATCATGACGCTTTTCAAACCTATCGTTTGGATATTCGCGCTACTGCCGCGCGGGGTACTACGCATGTTCGGCTTGTCGGCAACCGATGCCCGACCCGGCTACACCCAGGGCGAACTTAGTTTGATCATCGACCAGAGTCAGGAGCAAGGACTTTTAGACGACGCGCACGGCGAGATGCTGGACAACCTGATCGATTTCGGTGCACGCGACCTGCGCGACCACCGCGTTCGCGTGCATACGAGTCAGATCGGTTGGCTCAACGAAAACGACACATTACGAACTTTCCTTCAAAAATACCGAGAACACCTGCGTGATATCGATAACACCCAGGAACCCCATCGATTTCAACCTGGCTTTGTCGTTCAACGTGGCGAACCGCTCCGAATCGGTTACTGGTACCACCTCGACCAGTTGGCAGGGGCGATTTACTCGAACGACGTGATGCGCTTCATTGCCGAAGGAGGCGATGACAAACTCGATACCGAAGTCTCTGAGTTGATGCGTTCGGACATCTTGGTACTGGCCGACACAACCAAATTGGACGATCTCTTCAAGGAGATGATTCGAACCGAGCAACACCTTGCCGTAGCCCACAACGACGAAGATCGAATCAACGGCCTCGTCACCCTAAATGGGTTGCTCGAGATGATGCGTGGCGATGACGATGACACGTTGGTGATCGAGGAAAAGGCCATTGAACGTCTGGCTGACGATACATTTATCTTGCCGGGTGCCCTGTCGGTTGAACGAACACGAGACGAAACGGGTATCGAAGTCCCCCAAAACCAGCGGTATGAGACCATCGCCGGGTTCTTCATTGACCGAGCGCAGAAAATGCCTTCGATAGGTCAGTGCACAACTTACGACGACGAGATCTTTATGGAAGTGCTCGAAATGGATGGCAACCGGATCGAACGCCTAAAGATTCAGAACATCGCCACGGACGTGGTATCCGAACAAAGCGGACAGTGACGAAAAACCTGCGATCTGCCAATGCCTTCAAAATCGGAAAGCGGCGGATTCCTACGAAAACTTGAAGAGGGTTTCCGCGCCGCTGGTATCGCGCCTAACCATTCGATCATTTGCGCTGTTTCGGGAGGACCCGATTCCACGGCTCTCGTCCTCGGGGCAATACGGCTACGCAACCTATTCCGGACATTGGTCGTTTCGCACTTCAATCACCGTGCCCGCGGCGCGGAATCTGACGGCGACGAAGAATTCGTCCGGCGACTGTGCCTCGACCAAGATATTCCGTTTCACGTTGGTCGCGCGCCAAGAATTTCGACAGAACTCGACGAAAACTCGGCGCGGCAAGATCGATACTCATTCTTTGTTGAAACCGCAGACTTGATCGACGCTAATGCAATCGTGGTAGCGCACACTATCGAAGATCAAGCGGAGACCGTGCTGATGCGGATCGTTCGCGGTGCCGGTATTCGCGGGGCTGGCGCCATGCGGAATTCGCGATCGATCACCGCCCCATCGGGAAGGGGCATAAATCTGGCGAGGCCGATGTTGGACATCAGTCGATCGCAAGTCATCGAATTCCTCAACACCACGCTCATCGCCGCGCGTCACGATGCGTCTAATGACGATTGGATAAAATACGCTCGAAATCGAATCCGGCATCGCGTCATGCCCCAGCTGAAAGCGTTAAATCCGAATGCGGTTTCCGCAATTTCGCGATTCGCAGCGATCCTGCGATCCAACGTCGACTTAGTCGAAGCGCTCGCGGACGAAGCGATGCAATCGGCGAGCACCGAAAAGCCGAATACTCTCATACGTCGCCGCATCGCGGTACTGCACCCTATCGTGCAGGCTGAGGTCTTGAGACGCGTTTTCCGATCGGTTGCTGACCCAAATTCGCAACTCGACCGAGATCACGTGGTTAGGCTGTTGGAACTCATCAGTGAAGGCAAGTCGTCAAGTTATCACTTGCCAGGAGACGTCCTGTTCCATTCGGATCACGAACACGTTAGCATCTGCCATCGTGACGACGCAAAACCGGATTTAGTCCCGTATCCTAAGCCACTTTCCGATACCAGGCGACTTGCGATACCGGGCTCCATCGACATCGGCGATGGCTTCCGCATCACAGCCTCTATATCGGCGACCGAATCGGAATTCGCAGACGATTCCCCATACGAAGCGTGGCTCGCGCCGGAACTCGCAGATATCGGGTTCCTAGAAATCAGGAACAGAGCTTCAGCAGATCGTTTCAATCCGCTTGGAATGAGTCAAGACGTTAAACTCAACGATTTCTTGATCAACTCCAAAATCGCTGCGTCTTGGCGCGATCGCATCCCTTTGGTCGTTTCACCGAAGGACGGGAGGATCGTATGGTTGCCCGGGATCAGACCTTCGGATTGGGCCAAACTGCGCCCAGACCATGAAACAGCGTTGCGGCTCAGCATGATCCACGACCGATCGATGGCGAAAACGGTCGAGCAGTCGGATCGCTAACTTAACTCCCGACTCAGCATCCGGTGATTGGGGACTCGTCCTGGTGCCATTCCGCGAGGAGCGACGGCTTTGCCGTCGATCTCTTTAATGGCTGCTGAAACCGGCGCTGGATTTGCAGCCGCGATGTACCGCCCGACGACGTATAGACCAACCTCGGCGCCAGATGATTCGTACTGCGCGATCAAGTCGGGCGTCAATTCTCCAGATACGTGAATGTCAACAGAGCCGAAACCGGCATCCGACAACCGAGCTTTCAACTCCTTGGCCAATTCAGGCACGCCGCCGCCGAGATTCTCGGGAACATTCACCTTGACTCCGCGCAAAGGGTTGCTAGTTCCACCACTCAAAGCATAGGCTGCATCCAAGGCTTCTTGGATCGCGTCCCCAGCGGTCGGCACAGGCATGACTCGTTGCGCGCCTAGCCGACTGTGTCGGTCGTACACCGTCATCGCTCGATCAGCCGCACCCCAAATCAACACGAAGTCGTGAGGCATCGATCCTTGCGGCACCGTCGCAGTGCGCTCGCCACCTTTTTCGGTCGAAACGGCGGCACATCCCCCCACGTAAGCCGAATACTCCATCGAGTCGACGACATCGGGGTGTATGTAAGGTGCACCACTGACCATCACCCTGGTTTCGCCAGCCGCACGCACGCATGCTCGAGCCGCTGTGGCCCAACCAATGCTAGATGCGAATATGCCCGTGATCACGTCCCGGTACATACCGAACGCGGCGTAAGGCGCCACGATTCTCAGCAAAGTCTCGCCTTCGAAAATCTCGTCCCCGTCGGACAGCGAAAATACCGCGGAGCTAGAAGCAGGCAACCTAGCCCTCAAGAACGGCAAAACCTCGTTGATGCCGGAAAGAATTCCGGGCGCGTCGGAGTAGACCTCGAACACAACGTTGGGGTTGCGTTGTTCAGTTCGAAGTATTGATTGGGCGTTGCGGTACTCGATCGATACCGTCGCGCCACGCAGGGTCTGCGACGATAGCTCGAGTTCTTCTGATGGCATCACCATTGCTTGAAATCACCATCCATTCGATCGTACGAACCAGAATACATCACTCGATTCGCGTAGCCATTGATCCGATCTCATCAAACGGCGTCACGACTTTCGACGCACGCCTCGTGCCGGGTTGAATCGTACCCTCAACAAACCTTTCAAGTCCTCAGTTGCCGTTGCGACGATTCGCACTCTGGTGTCAGGATCGTCGACCCAATGAACAGGTATCTCTTTAATTCGATATCCCGCTCGCAGACTCAGCAAGAGTAACTCGGTGTCGAAAAACCATCCGGTGTTTTCAACATGTGGCACGACGTTTTCTGCAACCTCTCGCGACACCGCTTTGAAGCCGCACTGCGCATCACGAAAGGTCTTTCGTGGGAACAACAACCTGATTAGACCGTTGTACGACCGCGAGACGATTTCTCTCTTGACGGTTCTTCGTTCGACGCGCGACTCGGGTAGCAATCTCGAGCCGATCGCGACACCGTACCCGTTCTTAGCTACAGCATCGACCATAGGTTCCAACGACTCGAGACGGGTCGACAAGTCTACATCCATAAAACAGCGGACGTCTGCGTCGCTCTCGATCCACGCCTTCTTTAGAGCGCGGCCACGACCACGCTGTTCCAGGCGGGTCAGACTGACGTTTTGGTATTTTCCTGACAACTCTCGACCCACTTCTGGGGTTGCGTCTTCGGAACCATTGTCTGCGATGGTTATGTACCAATCCCAATCGCCAGTTACGTTTCGCGTGAGATGATCCGTCAACGTCGAAATGCAGCGTGGCAACGAGTGCTCCTCGTTGAGAACAGGGATAGTGATGTTGACAGATATCTTGGACATTCCGTAGTCGATTCGATCCACCGAATCAATGATAGAAGTGCCTCTCCCCGGTGAAAACCATCGCGATACCCAAATTGTTCGCAACGTCGATCACCGCGTCATCGTTTACCGAACCTCCCGGCTGAACTACGGCCGTGACACCAGCCTCAACCGCTGCCTCGATTCCGTCGGGAAATGGAAAAAAAGCATCGGAAGCCATTACTGAGCCCATCGCTTTTGCGCCCGCAACGCGGGCCGCTAGGTTAACGCTGGTAACGCGGTTAGGTTGTCCTGCTCCCATTCCGACTAAAGTTCTATTTTTTGCGAACACAATGGCGTTCGACTTGATAAACCGACAAGCGCGCCAAGCAAACCAAAGGTCATGTTGTTCCTGTTTGGTGGGTTGACGCGCCGTCACCGCGTCCATGTTTCGAACACCGTCGTTGGCCAAATTATCTGGTTGTTGCACCAGCGCGCCACCCGAGACTGATCGAACTTCCCAACGCGCGCTCGGATTGGGGTTCACGCGCAGGACACGCGTCCTTCTCCTCTTCCGAAGGATTTCCAGCGCCGCCGCCTCGTAACCGGGTGCCACGATGACGTCAAGAAGCAAACCATGCATCTTTTGGGCCGTCTCCGCGGTCAGTGTTTCGCTGAACGCGACGATGCCTCCGAACGCGGACACAGGGTCGCCCGCTAAGGCGGCTTCCCAAGCATCCGACTGACTATCCCTGACTGCCAGTCCGCACGGGTTGGCGTGTTTGACCACGACTACAGCGTGCGATGCGAAGTTTGCAAACGATCTCGCCACGGCCCATGCAGCGTCAGCATCAAAGTAGTTCAGATAAGACATGTCGATGCCGTGCAGCTGTTCGGCATTGACAACACCGCCATCTTCGCCTGGCAAAGAGTAGATACCGGCACTTTGATGCGGGTTTTCGCCATAACGAGGTCTGGCAGCTAACTTATACCCGAAGGTGAGTTCATCGGGCATTTCGTCAGACGAGACGCTCGCTTCGCTCTCCGATGGACCGTCTCGCAAATAGCTTGCGATCGCGGTGTCGTAGGCCGCCACATGTTGGAACGCTTTCGATGCCAGACGGCGGCGTTCGCGCTGAGGGACCTCGCCATCTCGGATCATCTCTCCGACCCGACCGTAATCTTCTGGATCCACGACGATAACGACGTGTGGATGATTCTTCGCCGCTGCGCGAGTCATCGCAGGGCCGCCGATGTCGATATTCTCCAACGCGTCACTTAGCAACACGTCGCGTTTACGAACGGTTTCCACGAACGGGTAGAGATTGTTGACGACCAAGTCGATCCCTCGGATTCCCGATCGTTCCATCTGCTGCAGATGATCGGCGTTGTCCCGCAGCGCAAGCAGGCCACCGTGCACCGTTGGGTGGAGAGTTTTGACCCGACCATCCAATATTTCTGGCGATCCCGTCAGCGTAGAAACTTCGGTGACAGCTATCCCGTTTTCCCTCAATTCGGCACCGGTGCCGCCTGTCGACACGATTTCGTAGCCGCACTGTACCAGCAGCTTTGCGAAATCCACGATTCCTCGCCGATCGTACGCGCTTAGGAGAGCTAGCTTTTTCATCTTCTCGGTCACTTCAAATTCGATAAAACCGGTCCGCGAACGCCGCGCACTATCCCGATACCAATACCACTCGGTCTTCGGTTCCACGGTACTCTGTGGTTTCGCCAATTACCCAAGCGTCTCCGAGCGCCCGAAGGAGGAAACCAACGTGTTCGGGCGCCGCGCAGATGATCATGCCGACACCCATGTTGAAGACGTTGTACATCTCGGCTTCTTCGATTTCACCACTTTTCTGAATGAAATCGAATAGTGGCGGAGGCGACCAAGAGTCGACGTTTAACACTGCGCCCACCTCGCTACCCAGCGCCCGCGGCACATTTTTGGCAAAGCTGCCACCGGTTATGTGAGCCATGCTTTTGACCTGCCCGAGCACCGGCATCAATTGTTTCAGGTACGATTTGTGCGGTTCCAATAAAGCATTGCCGAGCGACCTTCCGTCGCCCGGTACCGCATCAAACAGCGCGGTTGGATCATCGTCAGTGTTGAAGATCGCCCGAACCAAGGAAAAACCATTCGTATGGAGACCGCTCGATGGTAGAGCTATCAAGACATCGCCGACTTCAGTCGATTCTGGGTCCAGTAGCGCGTTCCGGTGGACTCTGCCGACAATGAAACCTACGAGGTCGTAGTCGTCGCCGTGATAAATGCCGGGTAGCGAGGCGGTTTCGCCGCCGATCAGTGCGCAACCGTTTTCTATGCAACCGGTCGCAACACCCGCTACGACTTCGGCGATCAGTTGGTCGTCGTAGCCGCCAATTCCGATGTAATCCAAAAAGAACATCGGCTCCGCCCCGGCCGGAAGAATGTCGTTGACGCAGTGGTTGACAATGTCGATGCCGATCGTGTCGTGCTTGTTCATCGCTTGGGCGATACGTAGCTTGGTACCAACTGAATCTGTACTTGAGACGATCAGATAATCGCTCCGCGCGTCTACATCAAAAACGCCGCCGAATCCACCTGCAGCCGATACAACACCATCAGCGTAAGTCGCACCCGCGATATCCGCGATACGTAGCTTGACACCCGCCGCCGCATTTAGGTCGACCCCCGCCGCGGCGTACCTGCTGGCCGAAACTTCCTTCATCCGCAATTTGCGATTACGTAGCCGAAACTGGCTCTGGCACTAACCGGTCCATGCGGAGTTTGTCCATTTCCAGCTGGACGTCTATCGGGTACTTGCCGGTGAAACAACCGCGACAGTATTCGTTCCGACCAGCTGAAACCGCTTCCTCAAGCCCCTCCAAACTCAGATAGCAAAGACTATCGGCGTCGATCATTTCGCGGATCTCTTCCACCGTGTAGTTGGCCGCGATCAATTGATCAAGAGTCGCCATGTCTACGCCGAAATGGCACGTCGACTTGATCGGAGGAGCTGCGACGCGGACATGCACCTCGGCCGCGTCTGCTTCTCGCAACATCTTCACAACGTGTCTGATGGTTGTGCTGCGAACAATCGAATCGTCTACCACGACGATCCGTTTGCCGCCGATGACCTGTTTCATCGCGTTGAACTTGGTCCTGACGCCGATATCTCGCATGTACTGGTCAGGTTGGATGAAGGTCCTGCCTACGTAACGATTCCTGACCAATCCTTCGGCATACGGAATGTTTGCTTCGGCAGCGTAACCCGCGGCGTGCGGTGTCGAAGAGTCTGGGATGCCGATCACCAAATCCGCCTCGACAGGATTCTCGCGATATGCAATCGCGCCCATGCGCATCCTGTTTTCGTATGCCAAGCTGCCGTCGAGCACACTGTCTGGTCGAGCGAAGTAGATCTGCTCAAAGATGCACATTTTGTGAGACGTAGAAGCTTTGGGCCAAATCCAATTCTGGATTCCGTTCAAATTGACGATCATCACCTCGCCAGGTTCCAGTTCGCGCACGAACTCCGCGCCCAAGTTGTCGAGCGCGGCGGATTCTGAAGCGAAAACCCAACCGCCATCCAATTTCCCGAGACACAACGGACGTACTCCAAGTGGATCCCGAACGGCGATCAACTCATGCTTCGTCATCATGATCAACGAATACGCGCCGTTGAGCATTGACATGACTTTGTCGGAGATGTCGAACCAGTCGTCGCCTGGCGTTTTGGCGAACAGTTCGGCGATAACCTCGCTGTCAGTGCTACCAGTGAATTCGCTCCCGTATTCTTCGTGGCAGAATTCGCGCAACTTCATCGCGTTTATGACGTTGCCGTTGTGACCTACTGCGATCGCTCCGCGCGGGCCGTAGGCCATGATCGGCTGGGCGTTGTGACGCCGATTGGATCCGGTCGTCGAATAGCGAGTGTGCGCGATCGCCAGATGTCCTTGCAGGTCAACCAAGTCTTTCTCATCGAAGACTTGGGAAACCAACCCGATTTCGGCAGTCAGGCTAAGAGATGTTCCGTTCGACGCCGCAATCCCCGCACTCTCCTGCCCGCGGTGTTGAAGGGCAAAGATGCCGAAGAATGCGGCACGTGCCGCCTCGTGTCCCGGGATGTATGCACCGAATATGCCGCAGGCTTCCCGCGGCTTTTCGTTGCCGACAACAACGTTCTCGGTCTCGAGATTTAGTGAATCACGCAAATCCGGAGCGGTCGCGACGTGGCGCAACATCCACATTAACCCAGCATCTTCCGCGCACGTGCACTATCCATGTTAAATCCGATTCACATCCAGCGCACGTCTCGAAGTTCGATACTTCAGATCGGCGGTACAACCCATTCGGGCGATTCGCCTCTGGCCACACGCGCAACATTTGCGACTGCGTTGTACGTCGCGTTGTGTTCAGACTCGAGCGCACGCGTCGCCAGATGTGGCGTCACCACGACATTTGGCATGTTGGGTAGGTCGTTGTCGCTCTCTATCGGCTCGATCTCGGTCACGTCCAAACCGGCCCCAAATATCTGGCCGTCGCTCAACGCGCGTTTCAACGCGGCTTCGTCTACAACCGGGCCCCGACAAGTGTTTACCAATATCGCGGTGTTTTTCATCAACGCGAACTCGCGATCCGAGATCATGTGGCGGGTGGTACGCTCCAACGGAACATGAAGGCTGACGATGTCTGAGGTTTCAAGCAACTCGTCCAACTCCACAAAGGTGGCGTTCGCCTCATTCACGTACTCGTCGTCGTGATCCACGACATCGTAGTAGACGACCTCGCATTCCCAACCTTGCAACCGCTTGGCGACGCGTGAGCCGATCCTACCGAGTCCAACAATGCCGATTCGTTTACCGACCAACGTGTGGAACTCAGTACGTTCACCGCCGACACCGGCCATCCAGGTACCGGCTTTGACAGAATCGATCTGCCGGTCGATTTTGCGCTCGACGGACAGCATCAAAATTATGGCGTGTTCGGCGACTGCAACCGCGTTAGCGCCTCCGTTGTTGGCGACTTTGACGCCGAGCTCCGCCAACCCGGCCTTGTCCATCCAGTCTGTGCCTGCGCTGAAGGTTTGGATCAAACGCAAGTTGCTCAACTCCGAGATTAGCTCAGTATCGAACGACCGGTGCCCTCCGGCAATCAATGCGACAGCGTCTTTACACTCTCGCACCACGTCATCTCGTGACTGATTCGAATCGACGAGTTTCAACTCCAACTCCGGATACTTTTCCGCCTCTTCCCGTACCTCCACATGCCGGACGTTAACGCGATCTTCAGATATCGGACCCAGCAGAACCACAACAGGCATCTTTACAACTCTCGACTTTCTAATCAATTCATCGTCGGCGCGAGTGCCCTACTCTTCGTTGCGATGCGCCGACAAGTGCACCACCCGAGTAGCCACGAATAGCGCATTATACTAGTTTGAAGATGCGCGATTGCGGCATATCTCGTAACTTTTCACCCGCATGACGATCCGGAAAATCCAACTGTCCTGACAGGATTGTTGCCGCAAGTGATCCCATTCAATGTCTGAGCCGTTTATCGTACGCGCCACGATCCGAGTCCCGGCAACCAGTGCAAACCTCGGGCCTGGATTCGACTGCCTAGGGATGGCTTTGGACCTCTGGAATGAGACCACGGTGACCCGCGGCGAATGCTCAGTGAAAATCAGCGGCGAAGGCGAAAATTCATTGCCGACTGACAACACCAACCTTATCGCCACGAGCGCGAAGCACACTTTCAACGAACTCGGTGTCGATGGCGTAGATTTGCGTTTCGAATGCGTAAATGATGTTCCGCTAACCCGAGGTCTGGGTTCGTCGTCTGCGGCGACGGTGACTGGGGTTGCTGCAGCATTCGTTTTTGCCAACCAAGATTTGTCAGATGCAAAAACTCGGAAACGGATGTTCGCTATTGCAGCCGACATCGAGGGGCATCCTGACAATGCAGCACCAGCGGTTTTTGGTGGATGCCAGATCGGGATTCAAGTCGAGGGTGCGCCCACGGATCTCGGTTGGATAACGAGTGGAGTGCCAATCTCTAATGAGTTGAAAGCCGTGGCATTCGTGCCCGATTTCTCGATGCAGACGGAAGAGGCTCGGGGGATCCTGCCCGATACATTGACACGGTCGGATGCTGTGTTCAACGTCGGTCGTGCGGCGATGTTGGTGCACGCATTGTCCTCAGGTCAGTGGGATCTGATGCGACACGCGACGGATGACAGATTGCATCAACCGCAGCGGATCAAACATTTGTTTCCCAGATATCGGCCGATCGCTCGCGGCGCGCTCGACGGAGGTGCGCACGGCGTTTTTCTCTCGGGCGCGGGTCCCACGATCATCGCTCTAGCTACCGACCGATTCATGACTATCTGCTACGAAATGTCCGAAAACGCTAGGAAAGCGCAGATCGACGGTAAAGCGATGGTCCTTGACATCTCGAACGACGGCGCTCAGATCCAGATCGAAACCTGATCCAGAAGATTTGCAGTCATGATCGAAAACCACCAACTAGTCGTCCAAAAATACGGCGGCAGTTCGCTTGCCACCGAAGACCTTTTGAAGAGCGTCGCTCGCCGCGTCTGTGAGCGTCGCGCAGCCGGGACCGATATGGTGGTTTGCGTCTCTGCGATGGGCGACACCACCGATCAATTGCTCGACCTCGCCAATCGCCTGTCGGGAGGCCGATCACCCAGTCCACGCGAAACGGACGCTTTGATCTCGACAGGTGAACTCGTGAGCGCATCCTTGCTCGGCATTGCGATCCGAGGGTTGGGTCATGACGCCATCAGCTTGAGCGGCCGGCAGGCAGGTATCCGGACTGACGAGACTTTTGGTTCGGCGCGCATAGCGGAGATTGATCCGGTAAGAGTACTTAGCGAGCTGGGGCGTGGGCGGATTGTGGTCGTAGCCGGTTTCCAAGGATTGACTCCATCGGACGACACGACTACGCTCGGCAGAGGCGCATCGGACCTGACCGCGGTCGCCATCGCCGCCTCTATCAAAGCGGATGTATGTGAGATATTCACCGATGTAGACGGCATTTACACCGCCGATCCACGATTGGTGCCAGATGCGCGCATCATTTCTCACATCGGTTACGAAGAAATGCTTGAGATGGCGTCGTTAGGCGCCAAGATGAACCCACGATCAATCGAGATGGCGGCCGTTCACAAGGTGCCGATGCTGATCACGTCGTCTTTCAACCCTGACGCTAAAGGCACTCAAATCGGCAATTTTGAAGGCAGCAACATGGAGATCCGAAGAAGCATAACTAGCATCGCAACAGAGCGTTCCGTCGCAAGAGTCACTTTGCACGGTGTCGCTGACAAACCGGGCATTGCAGCCGCGATCATGTCACCATTGGCGGATGCCGGCATCAGCGTGGATGTCATCGTCCAGAACGTTTCGACACGCGGATTGACAGATATGTCTTTCACGGTCGGCCAAGAGTATTTGCAGCGGGTGGCGGAGATCACTAAGAACAACGACAATGTCGAATATGCTGGCCTCGCGACACGCGACGGATTGGCCAAAGTAAGCGTTGTCGGCACCGGTATGACGAACTCGCCTGGATATGCGGCTCGCATGTTTCGCGCATTGGCAGACGCGGACGTAAACATCGAGATGATAACGACATCCGAGATCCGCATCACTTGCATCGTGGACCAAGATCGGGTCGGCACGGCGGCCCGAGCTATCCACGCCGAATTCGAACTCGATTCCGTTTAGTAAGACGCCCTCTGAGGATGCCGGACGACTCCCCAAAACCGATCGTTGTCAACGGAACCTTTGGACGCGACGTCTCGGTTGTCGTCGTTATCCCGACGTTCAATGAAGCTGAGAACATCCGCGTGATCGTTGAGCAACTATTAACCCTGGATGTTCCGATGTTGGGCGTCCTGTTCGTTGACGATTCGTCACCCGATGGGACTGGCGATATCGCCGATGGACTTACACACGAATTTCCAGGACGCATCGTAGTTGCCCATAGGCAAGGGAAGCTAGGGTTGGGGACGGCGTACGTGGCTGGTTTCAAGATCGCGCTGGAATCGGGCGCACCGTACATCGTCCAGATGGACTGTGATCTATCGCACCCGCCGGCCGAGGTTCCGCGGATGATTGCCGCTCTGCAACAATCGGATGTTGTGATCGGGACTCGTTACAGCGATGGCGGCGACGTGGACCCGAACTGGAAGATGTCTCGAGTATTGCTCAGCAAATGGGCAAATATGGGAATCCGTGTGATCCTCGGGTTGAAGGTGCATGACGCGACGGGGGGATTCAAAGCATATCGTCGCCAAGCCCTCGCAGCCATAGAGGTAGATCGCCTCACCATCACCGGCTTCGGTTTTCAAGCCGAGGTTGCTTATCGGACCCAGCGTCAGGGATTGAAGGTGACCGAACATCCATATACGTTTATGGAACGCACAGCAGGCAAGTCCAAGATGTCGATGCAGATCGCATTGGAAGCGTTTTGGCGTTTAACATTGCTGCGACTGAAGCGCAATTGAACGTAGGACTGGAGATCAACTCCGATTGGTAAGTGTCGTTCACCGGTATGAGGATAGACTTATTTTGGCTCCTCAATCTCTCTATTCACCTTCGCGATTAGGCTCATCCCAATGACAGATATCGATTTCACGATCATCGGAGAAAACATCCACTGCACGCGCGTCGTAAAGCGTGGAGGAGTGCGCGGCCATGTTTTCGACGATGGTTCCGAAGCGGTGAAATACCGCGTAGGTGGCGATCTACGATTCGTGCGCGTGCCGGAGCATTTCGAAAGCACGCAACCTTACCAGCAGGGCAATTTGAAACACTTCATGATCGCAGTATGGAAGGGCGTCAACTGCACCGGGACCGATGCCGCTGAGGGAGAGGCTTACATAAAGTACGAAGTGGATAGGCAGACTCGGGCGGGTGCAACCTATCTGGACCTAAACGTCGACGAACTTTCGCACCGGCTCAACGAGCAGATCGATGCCATGAAATGGCTTGTCCGATTCGTGCAATCCGTGTCCACCGTCCCGCCGAGCATCGACTCTTCCAACTCCGAGATTATCCAAGCCGGTTTAGAAGAATACGACGGTTCTTCAGGCAGCCCCATGGTTAATTCCGTGGCGCTTGAACGGCTTGAGACTCTGGATTTGATCGCCGAACACAATGCGAAATGCATCATTTCCGCGGCCTCCGAAAGCGGCATGCCAGAAAATTCCGACGAACGACTCGAAAACGCTACTCGCGTGGTTGACGCCGCGAGCGACCGCGGCGTGGCTTACGAAGACATGTATATCGATCCGCTTTTCTTCCCGGTGTCGGTGGACAAAGCGTACGGCCCGCACGCGTTGGAAGCGATTTCCAAGTTAAGGGAACGCTTCGGTGAAGACGTTCACATCACTGGTGGGATGAGCAATGTATCGTTTGGTCTTCCGAAGCGAGCGTTGGTCAACGAGGCGTTTGTGAGGCTGGCCGTAGAAGCCGGAGCGGATTCCGGTATCATCGATCCCATACAAGTCAAAATCGAGCGAGCGATGCGACTCGACATGCAATCTCCACGTGTCCGGTTTGCGATCGACCTACTTCAAGGCAGGGACGATTTCGCAATGAACTACATCACCGCGTACCGTAGCGGCGACCTTGATTGACTGGGTTTCCGCCCATCCTCCACCCCTCGAAATTTCGATGGCGGTCTCTGGGAGATCCGACCAATGGCGAAAATTCGCTATCCGACATATTCCCTGCTAGTCTTCGGTTGGACACGCCAGGCGTTTTGGTTCGTGTTCCACAACGTCAACGACTTCATGTCCGTAAACGGGCACTATCTCGCCGCGGCCATTGCGTTCTACAGTTTCCTATCGATCTTCCCTTTGTCCATCGCTTTGATCACTCTATGGCGTTTCGTGGTAGGCGCCGAAGGATTCGAAGAACGCTTGATCTCAGGTATCGTCAATCAGATCCCTGTGTTGGCAGAAACCGAGGGGCCGTCGTTCGTGGAGGGCTTCATCCACAACGTCAGCAACGAACCCGCGATAACTTCCAGCTTGACCGGACTCGGATTGTTCGTGGCGGGCATGGGCGTATTCGGGTCGATCCGCAAAAGCGTCAACGTCATATGGGGGATTCATAGGCCGCGCCCATTCCTGACCGAGCGTACGATTGACTTCATCATGATGATGGTCGCTTCGTCGCTCCTGTTTATTTCAGTGTTGTTGTCAGCAATCTTCTCGTTCATTGAAGAGATCGCATACCTTTTGGCCAGCGAAGTGGCACCGTTCAATCAGTGGGGGTTAATCGTCGCCGGTCTCGCGATTCCAGCCGTGATCGCTTTTTTCGTGTTCACCGTCGTTTACTGGTGGCTTCCGAATACGAATGTACGCTTGGCCGAGATTCTGGGCGTTGCGTTCATAGCGACGGTCGCGTTTGAGGTGACCAAATACGTCTTCATCTTGTTCCTCCGAAACTCGGGTGGATTGCTGACATCGATCTACGGGAGCATCAGCACTGTGATGATGTTCTTTTTCTTCGTGTATATTGAAGCCATCATCTTGCTTGCAGGCGCGATGCTGTCCGCGAAGTGGTCCAACCACCTGCGGATACAAGACCAACGTCGACAAAATCAATTGCTGATCGCCAATCTGCAAAGGATCAACAGTTCCGACCGACTGACGTTCTTGCCGTCTGCGTAAGTCGGACAGTCATGGCTGAGTTTCCTGCCATTCCGAACACGAGCGATCTTCGGCGATTCGGTTCCGCCGCCGCGGGTTCATTCCGCATCTCAGTTCGAATTGGTAGCCGGCTAGTCTCGCCGACGTTTACGTTCATAGCAGATTTCATAGCTGTCAAAGCTCACTTTCTCGCGGCAGCGATCGCTCTGTTCTCCTTCTTGTCTCTATTCCCCCTGACCATCGCGTTAATTACCGTGCTCCATTTGACGCTTGGTGCGGGAGCGTACGACGAAGCGCTTCACGAAGCCATCGAGCGACAGATACCGTTGCTGAGCGACTCGGAATACGGGGTGTCATTCGTCGCCGAATTCCTATCCCAAGCGGCGGAAAACTCCGCATTGACTTCGAGTCTTGCCGGACTAATCCTTTTCGTTTCGACGTTGGGTGTGTTCTCCGCGATATGTGAGAGCGTGAACATAGTGTGGGGGATCGAGCGAAGGCGCACATTTTTCAAACAACGCCTAGTCGATGCCCTCATGATGGTCCTTGCATCTGGGTTGTTATTGGCATCAATCCTCGTATCGGCGGTCTTTTCGTTCCTCGGAGGGGATGGTCAGGCGGTCGCTTTCAACACTGAAACGATCAGAAGTTCAGCGACTCATGTTGCGGGTGTCGCGTTGCCGTGGGCCATAACTTATTGCGTCTTGACCGTCATCTATTGGTGGTTGCCGAACACCAACGTAAGGATCAAGGATGTCCTGCCAATAGCGCTCATAGCCACCATCTTTTTCGAGCTGATCAAGTTTGCCTTCATCTCATATCTTCACTACCTGACAGACCAGCTATTGTCAATCTATGGCAGTCTCGCGGCTCTGATGATGTTCTTCTTGTTCATTTACATCGAAGCGATCGTCATGCTTGCAGGCGCAATGCTCTGTGCTAAGTGGACCGCATATCTGCAATCTCGCAATCAGATGCGGTTGATGGAAGACGCGAAGTCTGATTGGCGACGCGAGGCGGACCGTTTACGTCTGACGCTACGTAGAACCGTGGCTAGGGAGATAGTATCAACGCGCCAACTCAGACGCGAACGTGAAAAGCGCGGGTAATCCGCCCGTATGCACAAAGATCAACGCCTCGTCGGCCGAAACGTTGCCCTCGCGAATGTCATCCAACATCGCCGCCATCACCGTACCCGTGTAGTTCGGGTCCAAAATAATCGCGTCGGTCTGCGCGGTGAGACGAATGGCTTCAGCAACTTCGGTCGTCATGATGCCATATCCTTCGCCGACAAACTGATCTAGGACACGCATGTCGTCTTCTGCAAACGTGATCGGCAGACCTGTCAGTTCGCGTATGTCCTCGGCATGTTGGAATATGTATTCGTCAAGCGGCATGTCGTAGTTGACGGTTACGCCTGTGAACCGCCAGTCGAGACCCAGATTCTTGGCCGCGAGAATCAATCCGCACAATGATCGACCGGCGACCCCGTAGATATGGACATTCCCAAGGCCTCGTTCCTCGATTTGATCGAGCAGTTCAAGTCCGCATCGGACGAAGCCCACCATACCTACGACCCGTGGGAAAAGGTGCTCCTGCAAGAAATAGACTTTGGCACCTTCCGACTCCATTTGCTGTTTCAAGTCTTCGGCGAATTGGACCGCGTTCTCTGATTGGAATTGGTCCAACAAATGAATCTCAGCCCCGAGCAACTTATCGATCAGCAGATTACCTTGAACTTTCCGATGTGCTGCGTTCTTGAGAATCAGGACATACCTCAACCCGGCCTTGTTGGCGGCGGCGGCCGTCATTCGAGCGTTGTTCGAGTGATAGTCCATGATGTTTATCAGCGTGTCGTAACCAGCATCAACGACGTGCGGCATCTCGAATTCGTAATGGCGGGCCTTGTTCCCACCGTATGCCAACCCTGTCAGATCTTCGCGTTTGATGTAAATCTGCGGGACATTGATGCCCTCGTCCGACAAACGTTCGTTCAGGCGCGTCATTTCCTCCAAAGGCGTTGGAGTATGAGCGATCTCGACGCGGGGAAACGCGTGGATTCGGGCGGCGAGTTGTTCACGTGTGAGCATAATGCTCAACATGGTAATCGCTAACGGGAAGTCTTGACCTCGAAGTCGGGCGCAGGTTCATCGACATCGCTTCAATGGGAGCCTCGAAAATCACCGACATGGTTCGTTCACCGATCAACTCGCGATGCCATAGTAACCATCTTCCCGCGCCCATCGATCTGAAACTTGTGCTGCCACGACCTCTCCGGTGCAGGTGAGGGTGCCGTCATCGCTCACAACTTCTGCTTCGAGACTGGTGCGACGACGGTCAACATCCGTAACACGAGCCCTAACCGTAAACGGCATCGAAAGCGGCGTCGGCTTCAGGTAGTTGACATGCAACGACGCGGTGGCGTACCACAGCAGCGGTCGTTTTCCATCTCCGGCGTAGCGGTCCGCCCTCTTGTAGGCGTCGGCAATCGCCGTGCATACGCTGTGGCAATCGATCACTGCGGCGATGATGCCACCATTCACTATGTCGTGCGGCATCGCTGCATGATGCAACTGGGGTGTAAACCGACACACTGACACATCTCCATCCCAGCTTGACTTAATGTTGAGACCTTGCTCGTTCCACGCACCACATCCAAAGCAAGAATTGCCGAACAGACCGTCTTGGACGTAAAGCGGCGGCGAATGGAGGGTTGCCGTGCTTTGGCGCAAACTCGTCAATTGCTGCGACTCGCGGCTCTTCGTCTCCTACGCCTACGGCGCCTCGTGCTCGTTTTAGGCGCTTTGGTCGGAGCGCCGTTGAGGCCGTGCTCCGCCAAAATGTCCGCTATCTTGATTTCACCACTTCCGTTTTCAGCAGGGTTAGAGTGGCGTCCGTTGTCGCTCGCCTTGGTTGCACTGTCACCGTCGGCATCGGGGTCGGGCGTGATGCCCGTAATCTCCCGCAGGTAGCTGCCCGTAAATGAACCATCGACCGAAGCAATGTACTCGGGAGTTCCCACCGCAACGAGCTCTCCTCCTTCGTCTCCCGCGTGCGGACCGAGATCTATTATCCAATCGGCATTCTTTATCAAGTCCAGGTGGTGTTCGATCAGCAAGACCGTGTTTCCGTTGTCTACCAGCCGATGGAGAACGGTGAGTAGCTTGTCGGCGTCGTCGAACGAAAGTCCGGTCGTAGGCTCATCGAGGATGTAGAGCGTTTGCCCGGTGCTGCGTTTGGATAGCTCGGATGCAAGCTTGATGCGTTGTGCCTCGCCGCCGGACAGCGTAGTCGCCGGTTGCCCCAATCTGATGTATCCGAGGCCTACGTCCATCAGCGTGACGAGTTTGGACGAGATCTTGGGGATATTTTCGAAGAGTGCGTGTGCCTCGGTAACGGTCATGTTGAGAACATCGGAAATTGAAGCTCCCTTGAAAAGAATCTCAAGGGCTTCCCGGTTGTACCGCGCACCTTTGCACACTTCGCAAGGCACCGTGACGTCCGGCAAAAACTGCATCTCGATTTGTGTATATCCGGCACCCGAACAAGCCTCACATCTGCCGCCGCGCACATTGAAAGAGAACCGACCCGGCGCGTAACCCCTAGCTCGCGCCTCTGGCACCGTTGCGTATAGTTCGCGGATCGGCGTGAAAACTCCAGTGTAAGTAGCCGGATTAGAACGCGGCGTCCGCCCGATCGGCGATTGATCGATGTTGATTACTTTGTCGACATTCTCCAAGCCCGTAACGTCGTCGTGCGGACCTGGTCGATCTTTGGCGCGGTAGAAATGTTGTGCCAGTCGCTTGAGGATGATCTCGTTGACCAACGTGCTCTTGCCGGATCCGGATACCCCGGTTACGCAGACGAAGACACCTAACGGAATATCGATGTTTACATTCTTGAGGTTGTTTGCTCGCGCGCCCGCCACGCCGATGGAGTCGTTCCCTTGGACCCTTCGATCTTTGGGTGTTGCGATCTTTTTGCGTCCTCCCAAATAGTCTCCGGTGATCGAATCTTCCGCTGCGATTATCGCCTCGATGTCGCCCTGCGCAACGACTTCGCCGCCGTGCTCACCGGCGCCGGGTCCGAGATCGACGATGTGATCGGCTGCCCGCATTACCGCCTCGTCGTGCTCCACGATCAAGACCGTGTTGCCGACGTCGCGCAGGCTCTTCAGAGTTGCAATGAGGCGGTCTCCGTCGTGAGGATGCAGTCCGACGGATGGTTCGTCGCAAACATAGAGAACGCCCATCAATCCTGAACCAATCTGGGTCGCCAATCGGATCCTTTGCCCTTCACCACCCGACAAGGTTCCGGCAGAGCGATCCAAAGTCAGATAGTTCAATCCGACGCGGGAGAGGAATCCTAGGCGCGATTCAATCTCTTTGAGGATTTGGTCGGCGATAGATGACTCGCGTTGCGTCAAAGGCTCGCTGACGGTACGTTTTTGGTCTGGCCAATCCCCGATTCGGCACGCTTCCACCCAATCGAGTGCGTTTTCCACCGATTGGCGGGTCACTTGCATGATGTTCATTCCCAGCACGGTGACTGCTAACGCATCGGGTTTAAGTCGATCGCCATTGCACGAGTTGCAGGTACGTTGCGACATGTAACGTTCGATATCGTTGCGCACGTTTTCCGATTCAGTATTCGCGTGCCGACGTTCGAGATTAGGAATCACGCCCTCGATCCGGCCGTTCCAGGCGTAGACGGCGCCCGAAGATGTTTCGTGCCTCAGCCGCACCTTCTTTCTGCCTGATCCGTAGAGAACGAGTTTCAGGTGTTCTGGTTCAAGCTGGACAACCGGCATGTCGAGCGGCACGTCGAAATGTTCGTTCAGCGCCCGCAACGGCCCCCACGCCCACTGCGAGTTCTTCCCATCGCGGCTCCACGGAGCGACCGCACCTTGACCGAGCGAAACTCCTTTGTTCGGCAGCACAAGGTCTGGGTCGATCTCCAGTCTGTAACCGATACCTGAACAGTCGGTGCACGCTCCGAATGGCGTGTTGAACGAGAAGTTTCTTGGTTCCAACTCCGACATCGAGATATCGCAATCGGGGCAAGAAAACTGCTCGGAGTAGGAGAGGTCCTGGGCTTCCGAACCGCCCTTGGACCTCCGACGCTGTTTGTTGATTGTGCCTGCGGCGACTGTGCTTCGCGCGCCGGAGGTCAACTCTTCGACGAGCCGCTCACTAGGATTCAACACAGAGACTGTCAGCGCGCCGTCCGACGCTTTGAGCGCAGTCTCAACTGATTGTGTAAGGCGCTCCCGCTCCGTGGTGTCGCGAATGATGACGCGATCGACGACGATTTCGATGTTGTGCCACTGATTTTTGTTGAGCGAGATGTCATCACTCATTTCCATCACGTCCCCATCCACACGCACCCTCACAAACCCGGCGCGACGCGCCTCTTCGAAAATTGCTGTGTGCTCACCTTTTTTGTGTTTAACTACTGGCGCCAGCAGCAACAATCGCGATCCTTCGTCGAGTCTGAGAATCGAGTCGACGATCTGCTGAACCGTCTGTTTCTGCACCGGCTTACCGCAGTTGCGGCAATGCGGACGTCCCGCACGTGCAAAGAGTAGGCGCAGGTAGTCATAGATCTCCGTCACCGTCCCGACGGTAGACCTCGGGTTTCGGGAAACACCTTTTTGATCGATTGAAATCGACGGACTCAGACCTTCGATGTGGTCGACCTCAGGCTTCTCCATCCGCCCCAAGAACTGCCGGGCGTACGCTGACAGGCTTTCCACGTACCTCCGCTGGCCTTCGGCGTAGATCGTGTCGAATGCTAGGCTGCTCTTGCCTGAACCCGACACACCAGTGACGACGACTAATTTGTCACGCGGAATGCGAACATCGACATCTTTAAGGTTGTGTTCGCGTGCGCCTCTTACGACGATTTCGTTTTCGGTCATCAGGTGTTAATGAAAACAAGAGTGAAGCCGGAGGTCCCGTACAGACCGCCGCAAGCCTACTCCGAAGGTGCGTCTCAAATCGATTCTAGAGTAAGAATGCTCCACGCCGTAGAACGGGCGGCGTTTTCACACAGGAAATTCAATAGTGGATTGCGTTTCCCACGCCGCCGCCGGCCGCAATCGCGTCCCCGTTGATCGCAACTGCTTTTGGCGACGCGACGAAAGCCGCAACGTAGGCGATTTCTCGCGCGTCGATGAGTTTGCGAACCGAGTTGCCGCTCGCCATCTCATCGAGAATCTCTTCAACCGAAACTCCGCGGTCTTCTGCGCGCGCCGCGGCGACTTGTGGTGTTGCTTCGGTCCGCGTCGCGCCGGGGTGAATTACGACCGCGTTGATACCAAACGGTCCCAACTCATCCGCGAGGTTCTTAGTCAACGCCGATACGGACACGTTGCGTATCGAACCGACGGCGGATCCGCTAGAACGCGACGCCAATCCGCTGATGTTGATTATGCGACCCCAACCCCGTTCTTTCATGATCGGCGCGACCGCTCGAGCGCAGCGGAGATAGCCCAACACCTTGGTGTTGATGTCTTCATTGAACGCATCATCGGTGACGCCCTCAATGCCGGGTACCGGTGCCTGACCGAGCGGCCTAGCGGCGTTGTTTACGAGGATGTCGATTCCGCCCAATTGGAAATTCGCACGCGCGACCATGCCGTTCACCGACGCGGTATCAGTGGTATTACATTCGATCGGGTAGATATCTCGGCCAGTGTCGCTGGCGATCTCGTCAGCCGTGGCCTGGAGCGGATCGGCGTTGCGTGCGCAGATCGCGACATCGCAGCCCTCTCTGGCTAGTTCCCACGCAATAGCTTTTCCGATCCCTCTACTTCCTCCGGTTACGATCGCAAGTTTGCCTTCAAGTTCTAGATCCATTTCGACGTCCTCAAAGCGTCTGAGCGAGTGATTCGATAGTTCGATGCCGTTATTGGTAACGGTCCGTACCAGCAATTGGCGCGGAGCCACATTGATTCCACCTTATCCCGAAAGTCCTCGTCTAGATGAATGACGCACTTGACGGTCTTAGCCGTCGGCGGTCGAACCGCGGTTAGCAACGCCGTTACCGAGCGATCGCGGTTGGTGGTTAACATTTTCCCACGAGAGAGTCAGGAAGTGGAAGATATGAAACCCAATCGCATGAAGCGTAAGTTATTTGCCGGCGAACCGGCATTCGGAGTGTCCGTAATGATCCCTTCTCCGCATATCGTCGATATCGTCGGACGGCTCGGGTTCGACTGGGTCTTGATCGATTGCGAACACGGTTCGATATCTATCGAAAGCGTAGAACTGATGGTGATGGCGGCTGAAACCGCCGGGGTGACCCCGATCGCGAGACCTCATGTGAATTCCTTCGAAGCCATCGGCCAACTGATGGACCGGGGAGCGATGGGAGTCCAGGTGCCTCATGTGAACACGGCCACCGACGCACGACGCGCGGTTGAGGCCGTTAGATACCATCCCGAAGGCAATCGAAGTCTGGCAGCGGGAGTCAGATCATCGTCGTACGGTCATGGATTGTCGATGTCCGAGTACGCCGAAATCTCCAATGCGGAAACATTGGTTTGTGTGCAGATCGAGGATGCGGAAGCCGTTCGAAACGTGGATGAGATCGTAGAAGTAGAAGGTGTTGATGTAGTGTTTGTCGGACCGTCGGATCTATCACAGTCGATGGGATTTCCGGGACGCTCCGACGCTCCGCAAGTGCGCCAGACGATGGACCAACTGTTCGAAGCAATCTCCGCAAGTGGGAAAGTCTCGGGTTCAGCAGGCGATGCTGTTGCGACCCGAAGATACCTCGATCAAGGCGTGAGGTATCTGTATACGCATTTGACTACGCTGTTGTCTAAAGGTGCGAGCAGTCACCTGAATCTCGTTGCGGATTGACTCCGAACCAACACCAACATCAGTCGTGTTGAAACTGACTAACCGGCTAAGCGATCGCGGGGCGGGTTCGCCAGTGTCGGGTAGCCGACTCAAACGCGTGTGCAAGTTGCAACACCTGGAAATCGGCGCGTTGGCGACCGACAATTTGAAGCCCGGCAGGAAGTCCGTTGGGATCGAACCCCGCGGGCACCGAGATTGCAGGCAAACCAGTCACGGTTATGGACGAGCACGGCGCCATCCACTCCAAGTAGTTTGCCAAAGGCTTCCCGTCCACCTCCTGCGGATACTCCTCAACTGCTGAGAATGGCGGCACCGACGTAACAGGCAAGACCAAGAAATCGTACCGGCTCATAAAGTCCGCCATTCTGACGTATAGATTCGTCCTTGCCTCTTCCGCTTTCTTAACCTCAAGCGCAGTCAAGCGCATGCCTTGTTCTGCGTTCCAGATGATGGTCTCTTTCACCAAGTCTCGATGGTCGCGGATGTTTGCCTCGTGTTGATGAGCGAATATCGCTGCACGAAGCGTGTGGAAGATTTCACCAGCATCTTCCAGCGGGGGTTCGACGTCTTCAACGATGCAGCCGAGATCTTCGAAGACGTGACGCTGCGAGTCGAGGGTTTCGTTTATCACCGGGTCAATCGGTGCACCGCCGACGTTTCTGCTCCAAGCGACGCGGATACCTTCAAAATCTTGATCGAGAGGTTGGGCGAATACGGATGCAGGTTGCATCAAAGCACTCGGAACCCTCGGATCCGGCCCGGCGAGAGCAACCAATTGCATCGCGACGTCGGCAACCGTCCGTGCCATGCCACCTGTTACCGATTCGGATGTGTATCCGAGTGGTGCCGGGTGAACCGGAACCGTTCCGATACTGTTACGCATCCCAACGACGTTCGACCAGGCGGCCGGATTGCGTAGGGAACCGCCGAAATCGGACCCTTGCGCGATCGGCATCATTCCGCAGGCGAGCGCGACCGATGCACCACCGCTGCTCCCGCCACAAGTCTTCGTCAGATCGTACGGGTTCAGTGTGGTGCCAAAAACCTCGTTGAAGGTCTGCGAACCCGCTCCGAATTCAGGCGTATTGGTCTTTCCGATGACGATGGCGCCCGCGGCTTTGTACCTCTGAACCGTCAGCGAGTCTTCTGTTGGTATGAAGTCCTGGAAAATCCGCGAGCCGTAAGTCGTTCGAATGCCAGCGGTGGGTTGCAGGTCTTTTATTCCGACGGGTAGACCATGTAAAGGCCCCAGTGCGTCCGGACCTTCGTTCGCCCAAATGTCATCCGATTGGGATGCTTTGTCCAACAATTCGTCACCGTCGAGCATGGTGACGATGGCGTTGACTTTGGGGTTTACGCGTTCGATCTGCGCCAAGTGCGCAGACATCACATCTCGCGCCGAAATCTCACCGTCTCGGATCCAGCGCGCGATGTCAGTCGCGGTCGCGAAACAGAGCTCGGTCGCGTCGTTCGGGACAGCGTTTACCACCATGTCTGTCCTTCCACCTCGTTCTGGAGATCGCTCCAGTCAAGGGTGTAGATGCCGGTCGAGAGGTATTTCCAACCGCCATCCGCAAAAAGCATCACGATCGTTCCGCTTTCCAGCCGTCTGGCCGCCCTGATGGAACTCGCCAAGACTGCTCCCGAAGAAACGCCTACGAACACACCCGCGTCTGTCAACAATTTCTTTGTCCAAAAGAACGACTCTTCCGCTTCAACCATGATTCGAGCGTCGAGCGCGTCGAGGTCTAGCACCGGCGGAATGAATCCATGTTCGATGGATCGCAGGCCTTGCACTTTATCGTCAGGATGCGGCGCTGCGGCGACGATTTTGATCTCAGGGTTATGTTCGCGCAGCGCCCTGCCGACGCCCATCAACGTGCCGCCGGTGCCAAGTCCGGCGACGAACATATCGACGCCCGGCACGTCGCGGGCTATTTCTGGTCCGGTAGTGGTGTAATGTGCATCGGGATTGGCGCGATTCCCATATTGATAAGGCATGAACCACGATGGATTCTCGTGGGCCATTTCTTTGGCGACGTTGATGGATTCGTTAGTGCCTTTTTCGGCGGCGGAGAATATGATCTCGGCGCCGAATCCTTCCAGAAGCTGTACCCGTTCGGCGCTGACACTCTCCGGCATCACGACCTTGACCTCGTAACCTCGGAGCCGCCCGATCAAAGCCAAACCTATGCCAGTATTGCCACTTGTGGGTTCGAGAATGACTCCGCCGCTACCCGGCGAAAGCAGCCCGTCGCGTTCCGCTTGATCGATCAGAGACACGGCGACGCGATCTTTCACACTTCCGGTAGGGTTGTGCGACTCGAGTTTCGCGAGTAGCCGAACTTTGCGGTTGGGGCTGAACTGAGATACGTCGACGACCGGCGTATTGCCGATCTCCTTGGATACGTCTGGAGCGACAGAGACGCGTTCCGCGGTCTGCATGGTGTGTTGGCCTTCCCCCACCGGCCGAAATTACCGCGGATCAGGCGACGGCCTGCGGCGGTGCGATGCCGCAAAATATCTCGTAGTCGATCAACTCGGTGACTTCAGGCTCTTCGCCGCAAAGTTTGCAATTCGGATTGCGTCGAACCTTGATCTCGCGGAACTCCATCGTCAATGCATCGATTATCAGCATTCGGCCAGAAAGTGTATCTCCGATGTCCATCGCTATCTTGATAGTTTCGAGTGCCTGGATCGAACCGACTAGACCTGGGAGAGCCCCGATGACACCGGCTTCTGCGCAGTTAGGCACTTCACCAGGAGGCGGAGGGTCAGGGAAAAGGCAGCGATAGCAGCCTTGACCGGGCAGATAAGTCGCGGCTTGGCCGTCGAATACCAAGATCGCGCCATCGACGAGTGGCTTGCCTGCGAGATACGCCGCATCGTTGACGAGATATCGCGTTGCGAAATTATCCGCGCCGTTGACTACGATGTCGTAACCCGGAATGATGTCCATCGCGTTATCCGCGTTGATGGGTTCTTCGTGAACGATCACGTTAACCTCAGGGTTGTGCGCCTCGAGTGTCTCTTTTGCAGAGATCACCTTGCGCCTTCCGACATCGGCGTCGGTGTGCAGTATTTGGCGCTGGAGGTTGCTTACGTCGACGGTATCAAAATCGACGATACCAATGGTGCCTACACCGGCCAACGCCAAGTAGAGCGAAACCGGTGAACCCAAGCCGCCTGCTCCTACCACCAACACCCTCGCGCCAACTAGCTTTCTTTGGCCCGCACTACCCACATTGGGCATGATTAAGTGGCGGCTGTATCGTTGAACCTGCGCTGGCGTGAGTGGAGGGGCAGCCATCGTGCTGCCGTTGACTGAACCGTTCGTGCTTTGCATTTGATCGACCTTGGATTACGGGGACGTGGCAGTGTGTTGCAAGCCAGTTATGTTTGGAGATGCGATACCTTGCGGCGGATATACGTGATTCTATCCCAATGATTCCTATTGGATGTGCGTAGACCTCCAGCCGCGACGTCGTGCTCTAGATGTCTAGGACGCCGGGTGAGGGCGAAAGCGTTTAGTTCGAAGTCTCGAGAGCTAGATCGAGCTCTTGGATGCCTTCCAACTCTTGCTGCTTCTTGGCCAAATCGTCGATTTTGATTTCGAAAAGGTAGTCAAGGAGCATCTGCTCAACTTCGCCCCATAGTTCCCGTTGCGAACAAGCACCAGAAATCAAGCACGCATCAGGCTCGGATAGGCAATCTATCGCGGCGAGAGTGTGATCCACGCAGTCGACAACTTTGCCGACGGTGATTTCGTCGGGCGGCAATGCCAGTTTGATCCCGCCGCCGGGTCCGCGCCTAGATTCGATCAATCCCGAACGCACTAAGTCCGCAGAGATCCTCAACAAAAACGGCTCCGGGATGTGTTGGCGTTTCGCGACCACCGACGTGGTCGTGTAGACGCCGTCGGATTGCATCGCAAGAAACACGAGCATCCTGACCGCATAGTCCACTCTCATCGGTATCAGCATGGCGCGAAATCAATCACTGTATCGGATTAGGTTCGATTCGGATCGGCGAAAACGCTCAAGAGAAACAATGCAACGAGCCGATTAACCAGATGCTGCAAGTATACCAATGCACGATTGACAGTCAGCATGTTGCGTTACGAAGTTGGAAAGTTCGACGGCGAACTATAGAATCGAGTGTTGGCGCCAGCTTTAGATCGCGAATCGTTCAAATCGACTAAACGCTGGCACGACCCGATCCGAAAACAAAAAACCAGAATCGGAAGCATGCAAAACATCAACGAATTGGTGCTAGAAGCTGTCCCGCGAACCGCGATGGGCAAAAAGAACCGAGCCCTCCGCGCAAAAGGCATCATCCCGATCCACGTGTACGGGTTGAAAGATGCGCCGCTCGCACTCCAAACCGACATCCGCCATTTGACCAACGTTGTCCGGTCCGCTGGACGCACCTCGCCGGTTGTCGTGCAATCGCCGGAAGGCGATTCAGATGTGACGTTGGTCCGCGAAGTTGCGACCCATCCGGTCTCAGGAGATCTGCTCCACGTCGATTTCCTGCGGGTCGACCCGAACCAGACAGTCGAAGCGCCAGTGCCGGTAGTCTTGCACAATCAAGACATCGCTCCTGGAACTCGAGGTGGTGCGGGATTCGTCACTCAAGGTGTGTACGAAATCGTCCTTTCCGCTCGACCGGGCGAAATACCCCAACAGCTTGACGCCGACTGCATCGTCTTGGAGTCGTTGGACGACGCCATCCTAGCGTCCGAACTAACGTTGCCTGCTGGCGCCACGCTGGCTGGCGATCCCGACGAACGTATCGCTTGGATCCAGCCGCCGCGTGTCATCGCCGAAGACATCGCCGAGGAAGGTGATGAAGAGATGATTGAGGGCGAAGGTGACGACGAAGAGGAATCAGAAGAAGAAGAGGAATAGCCTCAACGGCTCGCATTTCGCATCTGGATCCTCGGCATTGGAACGGTCAAAGCGTCAATCGTACGAGTTCTGCACGGTCTCAAACTAACCACGCTCCGGAAGGGCGTGTTGCGATTGTCGCCGTCTATTGCTTAAGATTTAACGATACGGAACATTGTGGACCGCGTTAGGTTGAGCGGCTTTACTTGGGCGATTTGTTCGATTCAGGCGCGGCATTTGGCGAAAATCGAATGCCGACGGAGCCAGAACGCAGATGAATTCGTCATCTGATCGGCCAATTGATCCATTCCTAACGCGTTTCTTTCGCAGGTAACTGCGGCTACAACAAGGAGTCAATCCATGGATCCTGCCTTAGTAGCCGGCCTCGCAAGCGTGTCTGCGTTAGTGTTTTTGATTGTCGGCGTGGCGCTGGGTTATTGGGGCAATGCTCGTCTCAATTCCAGAGCCATCAAGGCGACTGAAGACGCACTGACGCAGCAGATTGAACAGGCGCGGACTAGAAGCAACGAAATTCTCAAAGAATCACAAAACAGGGCGGAAGAATATCGAAACGAGATCGAATCGGAAAGAACCAAATCGGCTCGGCAGACAAGGCGTGAACGTCGCGATCTGCAGCGCATTCAACGACGGATCGATAAATCCGCTGAGGATCTCCGCACGCAGCAATCACAACTCCAGTCATTAGAAAAAGAACTCAAGAAGGCTGATGAAGATCTGCGAGAGCGGACTGCGACAGAACTTGAGCGAGTCTCAGGAATGTCTAGGGATGCGGCTCGAGACATCCTTTTCAAACGCGCTGAGGATGACAACGCGTACGAATTTAAGCGCCGATTTCGTGAAGCGGAGATCCGCTACCAAGATGAAGCCGACGAACGTGCCAAGGATATCTTGGCGGCATCGCTGCAACGTCTTGCATCCGATGTGGTTGGAGAAGCATCTGTAACTAGCATTCCGATCCCGTCAGAAGATGTCAAGGGCCGTCTAATCGGCCGCGAAGGTCGCAACATTCGAGCCATCGAAGCCAACACGGGCGTGGATCTATTGGTCGACGACACTCCCGACACTGTAGCGATATCGTGTTTCGACCCCATTAGGCGGGAAGTCGCACGCGTCGCTTTGGTCCGACTCATCAAAGACGGTCGGATCCAACCCGCGCGCATCGAGGACGCCGTTCGAAAGTCTCGTCGCGAAGTCGATTCGGCGGTTCGGAAAGCCGGCGAGGACGCAGTGTTGGACGTCGGTGTACGTGGGCTCCATCCAGAGCTCACGAAGTTGATGGGACGGCTGAAATACCGCTACTCCTACGGCGAAAACGTGTTGCAGCACTGTATCGAAGTCGGTCACGTCGCGGGTATGTTGGCATCCCAGATTGGAGCCAATGCACAAGTTGCGAAGACGGCGGGTTTTCTACACGATATCGGGAAGGCATTGACCCACGAGGTCGAAGGCCCCCATGCCGAAATCGGTGCTGACGTCGCAGCACAATACGGAGTGCGGGACAACGTTGTGACCCCGATTCGCGAGCATCACGATCGCGAGATGACAACGACCGTATCGTTCTTGGTGGCCGCGGCCGACGCGATTAGCGCTGCGCGACCAGGTGCACGTAGCGACACTAGAGAAAACTACCTCCAACGACTCAATGAGCTTGAAGGTGTAGCACGAGGATTCGATGGCGTTCGACGTGTATTCGCCATACAAGCAGGACGCGAGGTCCGTGTTCTCGTGGACCCGCAGAAAATCAACGACGCCGAAGCGAGTACTCTGTCGAACGACATCGCCAAAGCTATTGAGCAGCGGTTACAGTACCCCGGGCTCATCAAAGTCATCGTTATACGCGAGTCCCGGGCCGAGGCGATCGCGAGTTGATGCGGGTCGCCATCAATCTTTGGGCGGCTTGAACTCAATCTCAGGTGACGGTGTTAAGTATTCATGTCGGATTCTGATTCCGGGGCTCGGCACGACCCGCGATCGTTTTTGGTTGCGCCACCTTCGTGGCCAGTCTTGGAGGATCTGCATATTCACACGACGGCTTCCGACGGCGTGAAAACGCCTTCCGAGATAGTTCAACAGGTCGGCAATACCTCGTTGCAGTTCTTCGCCATTACGGACCACGACACGACCTCGGGATTAGACGAGGCTGAAGAAGCCAACGAAGCGTACCCCGACATGACGTTCATTCCAGGGATCGAGTTGAGCGCACATGTTGACGGCGCGGAAATCCACCTCACATGCCACTTCATTGATCGATGCAATGGAGCATTGCAACGCGAATTGACCGCCCTCATGGATGATCGTGAAACGAAAGCCATGCAGATCGTTGAACGGCTCGGCGATTTAGGTTTGGCTGTTTCGTGGGACGACGTGGTGGAGAACGCTGAAGGAGCGATCGGCAGACCTCATATCGCGCGCGCGATGATGACCGCGGGTTACGTGGATTCGATTGCTGATGCTTTCAAGCACTATCTTTCGCCCGGTCGACCAGCATATTTGTCGCGACGTAAACTTGACGGCGTGAACGCGATTGAACTGGTCAGCGGCGCCGGTGGTGTGGTAACCGTCGCCCATCCCCGTACGGTCCGCAACATCGAACGTGTCCTTGAGATCCTTGCACCAGCCGGATTGGTAGGGATCGAGGTTTACGCCGAGAAATATGGTTACGACATGATCGATCGGTATTCCAACCTTGCAGATCGCTATGGCCTCGTGAAATCGGGTGGCTCCGATTACCACGCGAACGGCACGCCGAACGAAGTGTTACCGGGGATGAACGGACCGCCTCCCGGCACCGTTAGCGAACTATATCGGCGAGCGTTAGAAATGTGCGGCAGGGACATTGGATATCGCATCGATGAACGGACGTTGTAACGGGTAGCAAATGTCGGAGATATTGATCGCCATCGCGCTGATCCTCGGCGCGTACCTTATAGGATCCGTTCCGTCTGCCTATCTCGTCGGCAAATTTGTCGCTGGTATCGACATCCGAACCTACGGCAGCGGCAACGTAGGCGCTTCCAATGTATCTCACCACGTCGGTAAGAAATGGGTTGCTCCTATCGCGTTGTTCGATGTCTTTGGCAAAGGATTATTGCCCGTTGTGGTCGGTGGGCCGATGGTGTTGGACATGAGTCCATTCGCGGTCGCCTTGGCGGCGATGGCCGCGATGTGCGGCCATAACTGGCCGATATTTCTGAAGTTCTCAGGCGGTCGAGGCATCTCCGTAGGTATCGGTTCAATCGTGGGTTACGGCGTCCCGCTGTTTGTACTTTGGGCGACGATCCCGGGAGTCCTGTTCAGTCTGACGCCGTGGAAGGACTCGGCAGTTTCATGGTTGATTGCCACCATATTGCTTCCGATCTGGGCGTTTTGGGCTGGATATGATTGGTGGGTTGGCGTGTACGGCGCTGGGTTCGCTCTGATAACGATTGTCAGGCGTATTACATCCGGCGGATTCAAAGATTCGTTGTTAACTTATGGGGAGTTGACACCTGCCCGACTAGTTTGGAACCGCATGGTCTATGATCGCGACATCGCGTCACGTGACACTTGGGTCCACAGTCGTCCGAATCCGAGCAACTAAACTGATCTCATGAGCGAGAACTCTGCGGAGTTAGAACTAAATATGACGCAGTGTCCCCGTCACCAGGAGGTTGAGACCAATCTCCGGTGCGGGCAATGCAGCGTTCCTATATGCCCGCAATGCATGGTCTATGCACCGGTGGGGTCTAAGTGTCCGGATTGTGCGTCGATCGGCGGGCCGGTGATGTTCAAGGTGACGCAGAACGATTTGATTCGGATCGGGGTTTTGGCGGGTTTGGCGGCGTTTGGGATTGGGGTTGCTTCAGCAGTGACACTCGTGGCACTGTGGTCACTAGACATATTGGCGGGAGTGAATTCGAGCATCTGGCTGATCGTTGTGGGAGTGACGGAGTTCTTGGGAGTGATGGGCGTCGTTTACGCGATGCAGCTAGTTACAGGCGTCAAGTATTCGACGAGTTTGCGGATCCTGGCGGCGGGTTTGGCGTTGCTGTTTTACGTCACACAGGTGATGGCGATCGAGATTATGGCTGGCATGTTCACTGAACTGCTAATCGGGCCGGGGATTGTAGTGCATCTTCCCGGGTTGATCGGTTTCGGTTTTGGGACGTACTACGCGATGCAGAAGTTCAAACCATAGTTGGGATGATCTCACCGATGCCGGAGTTGCGGTGGGCGATCGCATCGTCTATCACTTCGAAGAGTGAGAGTGGCGGATCGTAGTTGAAGTCGCGTTTTGCAGCGGATAGATCGTATTCATAGTAGGTGGGGGTGATGGGCAGGTTGACCTTGGTGTAGGGTGCGTTTAGTTTCTCGGCGAGGTAGGGAATCATCACCTCCCAACGGAACGGTTCACTTGATGCAAGTTGGTAAGTATTACCGAACGTACCAGCGTTCGTAAACGCCTTTTCGTAGGCGTGCACGATGTCTCGCACCTCCACCAAGTGCTTTTTCCACGGCCTTCCATTGCGGTCTGCGGCGAGTATCAAGTGCGGTTCGCCTTCGTAAACTTCGGCCATCGTTGCCAGGGCGTGTTGAGCGTCGTCGTCCTCGGAACCTTGAAGTTGCTCCATGAATGTCCTCAAGTGGAACTGCCCGAAGTCCAAAACTTCGCCCGCTCCCCAAGCGTTCGCGAACCGAAACACCGTCGCCGGCAATGACTCTGCGCGCACGTAGCGATCAACCAAGTGCTCGGTCAGGACTTTGGTGTAGCCGTACCACCCTGTGGCTGCTAGCGGCAGGGAGTCTTCGCGTATGGGTTCTTCGATACCTTCGGGTGGGTACTTTTCCATCGTGCCGTCGGTGCTTGTGTGAATGACGTGTTGTATGAGATCCGTTGCCAGTGCAGCCTCGAGGATGTTGAAGGTCCCTTTGACGTTGATGTCGAAGTACTGCTCGGGGGTAAAGGGCCCGCCGGCCTGGAATGCGGCGCCGAGGTGGAAGATGGCTTCTGCTCCCTCGGCAGCGGTTCTGACGTCGGCGTTTGAAGCGAGGTCTCCCTCGACGACGTCGGCGCCGATTTGGGCCACTTTTTCGGATTGGGGGTCTCCGGGCACTACAAACCCTGTGACGTCGTGTCCCAAGTCGACGAATCGTTTCGCCACGTTGGCACCGATACGACCAGTGATCCCCGTTATCAGTATTCGCATGGACTGACCCTCAAATTGTTTGCTGCTCGGAGAAAGAATAGACGTGTTTCGGGTAAACTGCAATCGCTGAGGCGGCTTGTTGCCGTGACCGCCGTTTAGACCACTGACAGGAAACACCGATGACCAAGATCGAAAAAGTCGAGACGTTCCTCTGGAGCCGATGGCTCTTGATTAAGATCCACTCCGAGGATGGCTATGTCGGTGTCGGCGAGGGAGGCGTTCATGGATGGCAGCGCCCTACCAACACCATGATCGAGGTCATGAGCGACTACCTCGTTGGCAAAGACCCGAATCTCATAGAGCACCACTACCAGTACCTCTATCGTTCATCACACTTCATGGGCTCCGTCGTCCAAGGAGCGTTGAGCGCGATCGACATCGCTCTCTGGGACATGAAAGGCAAACGGTTGGGCGTACCTATCTACGATTTGATGGGCGGAAAAACCCGCGACCGGGTACGCTGCTACATGCATGTCGGTGGAGACACGGGTGAGGAACTCGCAGAGGACGCGCTGCGCGCCAAACAGCAAGGTTTCACTGCCGTCCGCTTCACACCGTTCCCTAACGACTACTATCTGCACAAGTCGTACACCGAGTGGGCAGATGAGGCAGTCGAGCGCGTCGGCATGGTCAAAGACGCCGTCGGCAGCGATGTCGACATCTGCGTCGAGATACACCGGCAAATGAACCCGGCCGAGTCGATCTGGCTAGGCAGGCGTCTCGAACAGTTCAACCCCTTCTTCTACGAAGATCCTATGCTGCCCGACAGTCCCGCCCGCATGGCCGAAGTGCAAGCCCAGTGCAACATCCCAATCGCCACCGGCGAGCGGTTCACCACGATCTTCGAGTACCAGCAACTACTAGAGAACGGCGCTTGCGCTTATGTGCGGCCGGACCTATGTTTGTGCGGCGGTTTGAGCGGTTGCAAGAAGGTTTCTGCGATGGCAGAAGCGCAGCACGTCAAGGTGATACCTCACAACCCGCTGTCCCCCGTATCAACCGCCGCTTGTGTTCAACTTGACGCGTGTATACCGAACTTCGCGTTGCAGGAGTACACGGGAGAATCGGAACCGCCGAAGTCGGATCTGCTCGTAGAACCATTGGAGCTTATCGACGGTTATCTGACGGTTCCTGAAGGACCTGGGCTGGGCATCGAACTCAACGAACACGCTCTGGCAACCATCCCCGAAGAACCCAAGGTGTTGGATACGCCGATCGGATTCGATGGGTCTGTGCAGGACAGGTAGCAGATCAGCAAAGCAAATGGATGGAGCGGGAGACGGGATTCGAACCCGCGACCTTCTGCTTGGGAAGCAGATACTCTACCACTGAGTTACTCCCGCTCAGCTTCGCCGTGATGCCATTATAGCGGGCGAACATCAGCATCAACGGGTTCCTTTCGCGGCGTTACTAGACCTCCCACTCCTCCAAGTCCCATGCCATCTGCCAGAATTCGCGTTCGTAACGGGTGCAGGTGATGTATGCCTCACGCATCGCGGCGAGTTCTTGGGTTCCGGCAGTTGACGCGACGCGGTCGCAGATTGCGCGGGCTTCCAAGGCTACGGTGCGCGATTCGTCGCCTGCGTACATGCGGATCCATTCGGCGTATTGCGGCGCATTGGCGGGTTCGCCTCGATCGGCAAGCATCTCGCCTACTTGCCAGTAACCCCAGATGCACGGCACCAGCGCAGCGATCAACTCTCCGAAGCTACCTATCTGCGCGACGCGCAACAAGTAACTCGTGTAGGAATAGGTGGTCGGAGCGTGGCGAGTGGCTTCCAACTCGGCCGTTGAGATTCCGATTTCAGCGCAGTATGCGCGATGCAGCTCCATCTCGGTGTTGAGGATGTGGTCTACGGCACCCGCGAACCAACTCATCGTCTCCAGATCCGGCGCTTTAACCGTTCCCATCGCCAAGCACCTCGCGTAGTCGATCAGGTACACGTAGTCCTGAGTCATAAAGTGCCGGAAGCGCTCATCCGACAGCGTTCCATCCCCGATGCCCAGCACAAATGGATGTTTCATCATCGCTTCGCGCTGCGCTATGGATTTGGCCTCGATGTCATCGCAAAAGGTCACGGTTACCTCCTCGTTGCGCCGCGCATTCGGATCAATTTCGAACCTAGTACCGCAGATTTTCGCACAACAATCCGGCCCGCCACGAGCGTCGCGATCAGGAAATCGAATTCCGGAGCGCTGGTATCCTCATCAGTTGATGGCATCGAAGAAAAAAGGTGAAGGTCGCATGGTGTGGCTCGATCTTGAGATGACAGGTCTTGAGGAGCAACACGTCATCATCGAGATTGCGACCGTGGTAACAGACGCAAATCTCGAGATTCTCGCCGAAGGGCCCGATATCGCCATCAACCGCTCCGTTAACGATCTCAACAACATTGACGGTTGGTCGGCGAAGCAGCATACCGAATCTGGCTTGATGGAGAAAGTCAGGGCATCGAAGATCGGTATCAACGAAGCTGAGAGAAGAACCTTGGATTTCGTCAAGAGTTGGGTCGGTAAGTGGGAGGCCCCGCTATGCGGCAACTCGATTTGGGTAGACAGACTCTTCCTGAAACGCGAGATGCCAAAATTGGAAGCGTACCTCCATTACCGGGTCGTAGACGTCAGCTCGATCAAAGAGCTGGTCGCGCGGTGGCATCCGGAAGCTGAGAACCCTCCGTCGAAGAGCAAGTCGCACCGCGCATTGGACGATGTGCTTGAGAGCATAAGAGAGTTGCGTTGGTACCGACGGCACTTTTTCAAAGCAGCAGGTTCGCAGACGGACTCAACTCGATAGCTTCCTTTATCTGAGCGCCCGCTCGATCCGTCGTTCGGCTTCCTGCATTTGCATGTCACTTTTCCGGCGTTCCGAGTAACGGGTCAGAGCCGCCAAGATAGTGGAGTGCGGCCGTCCACCCATTAACGTTCCCGTTTCGGAACTCGTGAGGCCGCAGTAGTCGCGCAAAAGATAGATCGTAACGTCCCGCGCCGTAGTCAACGTCCTGTTTCCTCGTCCACGGCGTTTTAGTTGGTCCGGTGCGAGGTTGAAGACCGTTGCCACCGCGTCGAACACAGCGTCGGGCGGCAAGAGGCTAGCATCGGGAGCACTGACCCGGTCTCTCCACGCGTCTTCGAAGACTGCGCGTGTGATCGTCGCCGCGCTGGTTGATTCTGCGGCGTAACCCAATTTCGTGTGCGCACCGACGCGAGCTATGCCGCCGATGATCTCTCGCACGTTGCGTACGGTGACGTCGCGCAGGTAGTCGAGAGCATCGGCCGCTATCGGGTTCAATCGCCGTTCTCTTGCGTACCTCATAATCACGGCTCGCATTAGCTTCACGTCCGGTTCGCCGATACGGACCTCAAGGCCACCTGCGAGGCGCGAAGTGATCTCGTCGGCAATATCGCTCAGCTGGTAGGAAGTATTGAATGTGACCACCACTTGCTTCTGGTTCGAGAGTAAGTGTTCGAGCACCATCAAAAAGAAAGACTGGGTTTTCTCCTTGCCGATTAACTGTTCGATGCCGTCGACCAGCAGTGTGTCTGCGCCTCGGTATTGGTCACGGATCGAAGCAACTCGGCCGGTTTGAGACGCCTTGACGAATGCATCCACGAACTCCTCACCGGTGAGCGAAATCACGTTCATCTTTTTGTTCCGCAGACCATTTGCGATCGCGTTCAACAGATGGGTCTTTCCTTGGCCGGTTTCGGAGGCGATGGTGAGCGGATTGAATGCGGTCCCGGGAGTTTCCGTTACGCCGCGTGCCGCGTTCAAAGCGCTCTCGTTGCAGACCGAAGGTTCGAATCGCTCGAACGTGGCGTTTGGGTCGATAGGAAACGCCCGGGCGTTGGCCACTGCCATCGCGGCTCGTTGCCGATCCAACTGGACGTTCGCCCACTCCATGTGGTCTCCAGCGAGCCCTTCTCGAATCAAAGCGTCACTGGGGGTATAAGCCATCGTTTCGAGTTCGATTTTTAGGTCTTGGCCGAAGACCTGCGCGGCGTACCGGCGGATTCCAGCCATGACTCGCTGGTTGATCCATGCCGCAACGAAGCCGTTCCTGACTGTGACGCGCAACACTCCGTCTTGGAGCGACGTGGCGGTCGAGTCCGCTAGGTATGCGTTGAAATCTGCTTGGTTGTCGATCTGTACCTCGACCATACCGATGACGGCATTCCACTTCTTCTGCAACTCGCTTTCGCTGCGGTCTGATTGAGCATCAGGCACAGATCATCCTTTCGTGAACGAATAGAATTTAGCGCACGCAAAGACACCGGTTGGAGCTTAGCACGCGGGTATCGGGTGTGTAGCTCTCGGACCGCCTCCTCAGAGCCCGAGAACATCATCAACTAGATTTAACATATCCGCACTTGCAGGTGTCTGCAACGGGAAAACGGCTCGATTCTGAAGATTTTGAGCGGAATTTTCAGGATCGAACAGAAGTGTCAAATACGCATATCCTTGAAATTTCGAACCGTTGGTTGGCGAGAAAATTCATGTGTAGCCCACCGCTGGCGCGCCAACTGCGATTTCCACCGATAGCGAAAATGGCGATAACTTCAATCTCGCTTTGAGATCTCGAAAAATCGAACAAATGAAAGCGGTATTTTTCGGCACTCCAAACTACGCGACGGCATCGATTCGCGCCTTGTTGGATGCCGGATTCGACCTACCGCTGATCTGTACGCGGCCGCCGCGCCGGGCCGGCCGAGGGCGATCATTCGCTCCGACACCGGTCGCGAGATTAGGTGACGAACTCGGCATTCGCGTTGTCCATCCCGAGCGTTTGGATGATCTCGCAGTAGCCGAGATCGCAGCAGTGGGAGCTGACGTCTATGTGGTGGTTGCATACGGCAGATTCATTCCACAGGAGCTCTTGGTGCAACCTCGATTTGGCGTTGTGAATATCCATCCGTCCCTACTGCCCAGGTATCGAGGCCCTAGCCCGGTAGCGACTGCGATTTTGGACGGCGAACCAAGCACCGGAGTGTCCTTGATGCTTCTGGATGAAGGGATGGATACGGGGCCGATTCTGGTGCAGTCGTCGCCAGTTGAGATTTCTAGCAGCACGCGATGTGACGAGTTGACGGATCAACTTTTCGGCATTGGTGCGCAGTTGTTGCCTGTGGCGTTGCGGGGATTGGATTCGGGCTCGCTGAAACCGGTGCCGCAAGACGACGCAGCGGCCACCGTCACGAGTCTGTTATCGAAAGAGGACGGTGAGATTGATTGGGAATTTTCGGCGGACCGGATATCGAGGATGAATCGAGCGTATCGTCCTTGGCCGGGGACGAACACGACGTGGTCTGGGCAACCGTTCAAGATCGTTGATGCGGGGGTGGGTAGATCGATGCAGAATGTTGCCCGAGGGTCGGTGATTCGTGGTGACGATGGTGGGATTTTAGTTGCGGCGGGCGAGGGCACTTCGTTGCAGTTGATAACCGTTCAAGCGGCTGGTCGGCGGGCTATGTCTGTGCAGGAATTCGCTTTGGGCAGACCAGATTTCATCGGGTCTCGTCTTGGCGCATAATTGGCTGGAGAGTAGCTGGTTTATCGCTAGGAGCGGTTGAATGATCATCGATTGCCATGTGCATGTTTGGGAGCTTCCACCGATCGCGCCGATTGGGCCGACGGCGCCGACTTGGACTGCGGTGACTGAGGAGGCGGGGCCGACTGAATTGCTGATCGAGGATATGGATTCGAACGGAGTGGATGCGGCTGTGCTGGTGCAGTCGAGCGGGTCTACTTGGGACAATACGTACGTTGCGGAGTCGGCAAATTCGGATCGGAATCGGTTCCGGTCGATTGGATTGGTTGATCCGATGGACCCGGAAAATGCGTCGGTTGCGGCGCGTTGGATGGATGATTTTGGGGTGTCTGGATTCCGGTTTCATCCTGACTATTACCCGGGTGATGTGGTGTTGGATGTCGCTCGGAACGGGGCGATGTTTGGGGCGATAGAGGAGCGTGGGGGTTTCGTGAAGGTTCACAATCGGGTCGGCAACGTCGGTCAGATGGCGCGGATTGTGGGCGAGTTTCCGGGGATCACTTGGATCATCGACCACATGATGTATCCGGAGCCTTGGATGGCGGGGGATGGTTGGACTTCGTATCTGCCGGTCTTGGATTTGGCGCGCTATCCGAATGTTGTGATGACGATTTCGGATGTGCACAGCCGCTCGGGTGAGGATTTTCCGTACCGTGATATGCACGGCGTGGTGGGGATGGCGATCGATGCTTTTGGGATCGAGCGGTGTATCTGGGGTACTGGCTATCCGGGTTATCTGCGGGAGAAGAATGGGTGGATATCGTTAGCGGACGAGTTGCGGTTGGTGCGCGAAGGTTTCGACTGGTTGACCGATGAGGAGCGGTCGAAGTTGCTTGGCGGAAACGCTTGCGAAATCTATAGTTTTTGTCGTTAGGTTAATTTTTAACGTCCGTGTTATTTTGCTAAATTCACAACGCGTTTACACTGGGTTTTCGTCGAATATTTAATGGAGCTTTCGAAGCTCAGATTTGCGGTCTTTTTTGACGATTTTGCGTCGTCGATTATAGGTTTTCTCAAGGATTTCGTCGGTAAATTGTACGGGGTGTGTAATATTCATTCGTGAACGATCCTGCCGCGCACGGTTGCTGTCTGATGCTGGCGGTGGGTTGTTTTGTTCGGGTGACACGTCGGAAGGTTTTGGAACGGTTGGGTGATGGTTACGTTTTACCAGATTGGAAGGTTATTGCGGAGCTGGCGCGCCACCTTTGTCCTTCGGACATTTCCCCCGCACAGCGGGGGAAACCCTGCCGCCCTGCCATGTCGTAGCCGTAGTCACTTTGCATAGCACATTTCGTCCGCGAGCGGCGGCAACCCTGGGATGGGTGGGTCATTCTTCGTCCTCGTTGTCGTCGTCGGGGCTGAAGCCTGGGACTAGTTGGAAGCGTTTGAAACCTTCGGCGAAAGGGACGTCGATGTTCTTGCCGTTTTTGGCTCGCCAGCGTCGCATCCATCCGTCGACTTGGTCGGGGCGGTCGAGTTGGCTGACGTGGCATTTGATGGCACCGATGGCTTTCTCGACATCGACCTCTTCGAGCGGGTTCCAATGGTCCCCTGCTTCTCCGAACATCATGACCCATACTTCGTGGACTTTCCAGGGTTCGAGGCCCTGTTCGAGGAGTCCGGTGTCCCAGAGGTGGTCGCGGGCGGAGGGAAAGACGGCGGAGAGGGCGGCTTCGCCGGCGGCGTAGTGGTCGGGATGCCCGATGTATCCGCCAGTCATGAGGTCGCGTTTGGGATTGGTGGTGATTAGGATGTGTGGGCGGTGCTTTCGGATTACGCGGACGATCTCTCGTCGCAGCGGGATGGTGGGTTCGAGGTATCCGTCCGGGAAGTCGAGGAATTCGACGGATTTGAGGCCGAGGACGCGTCCGGCGTCGACCTGCTCCTGCTTGCGGACGTTGCTGAGTTCGACGGCTGTCAACGACCGGTCTTCGGTGCCTTTCGAACCGTCGGTGCACATGACGTATACGACTTCCCATCCGAGCCGTGCCCATTTTGCTACGGTGCCTGAGCATCCCCAGTCGGCGTCGTCGGGATGGGCGAAGACGACCATTGCGCGGGAATGCTCTTCTTGTTCGGGTGGGACGGGATCGGAATCGGTGGACATGGGGTTAAGTGGGGGTTCGTGAAACGTTTATGAATCAATAGTAATTTTGGGGAACTTACATGGATGGACGGGATGTTGAACTGGGATGGGCGGGATTTTGAACCGGGATGGGCATGATTGGAATGATGGACTTTGATTTGGGGCGTGTTTGGTTGGCCTGCGGGTGATTTGCAGGTTTTGGGGGTTGGTTGGTGGGGCGGCCACAAGGGATCACCCCGGGCATACCCCTGCGATCTCGCTTCGCTTGATCGCGTCCCCTTTCGTTCCGAAAGGGGAGGTACGGTCTTTCATCGCCGCGTGGACGGGATGTTGGACTGGATCCTTAACCTTTGTTCCAGCGTCTGCCCACGTTGCCAGACCGTGGGCCCGGTCGACGGTAGTTGAAAGGATGCCGTCTTCCATCGCTCGGTTGGACCCGAGCTGGTTGCTGTAGCCTCGGCCTCGTGGCGATCGAGGTTCGACGTCTGCCGGATCAGCGAACGTTCGCCCAGCCCTTGGGTGACGGTGCCCCGCCCCAGGGCGACCACTAGGTTTCGCCCCTACGGAGGTGCTGTCACCTGGCTCGTGTTGCGGCGCCTGCTTCATGCGCCGCGGCTGGACCTTGTAGCAGCGTTCGCTTCTAACGGGTCAGCGATCGGTAGGCCCGGGAGGGTTTGTTTCGTGTTGCGTCGCCATGGCTCGTGTCGCGAATTCGGTTTGGTGTTCGTTATCGTGATCACGTTCCTGCGCGGTATCCCAGTGGATCGCTGTCTAAGTTGTGTTTTTCGATAGTGCCCGCACTCGTCAGCACGGCGATGATTGGTGTTAACAGTTCCTATATTAGCACGGATGTTGTGGGAGTCAAGTCTGAATTGGGATTTTTGGGATTGAAGGGGAATTCTTGGGATTGCGTGTTGGTTGGTGGGGTCGGGGGTAGTTGGGTTGGCAGTTGGCGGTGGTGGTGGTCGATGATGCGGGTAGGTTGGATGGAGGTTTGGGCGATGCGTTTGATCATGGAGACGATGTTGCCGCAGGTTGCGTAGGAGCGCTCATCATACAACCAACCAGCTTGAAATTCCGTTGGGATACAATTCCTATGCATATATGCATACCCGTGAGATCAACCGAAACCCTAAACTCATCCGACCGCTAACTCCACGAGAGTTCCTAGTCGCTTTTCGACTTGTAGGTTTGGAATTCTGAAATGGTCTTAACGGGAAAAGACACGCGTTGAGTGCCATTTTTGAGAGACTGCCGCAACCTTACTACTCGACAGGTTGCGGCGAAGCGCATCTCGGCGATGCACTGGATCTCTTGTCGCTGCTTCCGCCTGAATCTGTAGATTTAATCATTACTTCACCCCCGTTCGCACTCATCAAAGAAAAACCTTATGGCAACGTTGCGGCCAACTCGTACATCAAGTGGTTCCGACCTTTCGCAACCGCGATGCGGAGGGTACTAAAACCGACAGGAAGCCTAGTGATACATCTTGGCGGGAGCTGGGAGCAAGGCCAACCGACGCGATCCCTTTACCATTTTGAACTTTTGTTGGACCTATGTAGACGTACCAGAAACGGTCGACGGTTTTATTTGGCTCAGGATTTTTATTGGCTAAACACTGCTAGGTTGCCTTCTCCGGCGCAATGGGTGAACATTGCCCGCGTACGGGTCAAAGATGCGGTGGACGTGATTTGGTGGTTATCGAAAACACCATCGCCAAAAGCTGACAATCGAAAGGTGTTGTGGCCCTACGCCGATGCAATGAAGAAGTTGATAGAGCGAGGAACCTACAACGCAGGGCCGCGCCCTTCCGGATGGGACATCTCGGATGTGTTTAATCGGGATAATGGCGGCGCGATACCCCCGAACTTCCTTCCAATTGCGAACACCGAATCGAACTCCCAGTACATGAGGGGGTGCAGAGAACAAGGACTTGCCCCGCACCCAGCCAAGTACCCGGTAGAACTGCCAAGTTTTTTTATTCGATTCCTCAGCGACGAAGAAGACATCGTATTGGATCCGTTTGCAGGCAGTAACGCAACCGGCCAGGCCTCGGAAAGCCTCCAGCGCCGATGGGTTTCATTTGAATTGGATGAAGATTACGTCAAAGGATCACGGAATAGGTTCGATTTTGTCCAGTCCACGATGTTGAGACATTGACCAGTTCTTGCGGTCTTTTACGGCGTCCATCCGCGGCTACCCCTGAATATCACTCCCCATTTGCGCGATCAAGCTGCGTCTTCTACTTCGTCGGTTTTCCATTGGATTTCCATCGATAACCTCAAGAGCTTGTCCTTCAGCAACTTGATCGTTGCAGGATCAAGGTTCGCAGCTTTGTGACGCGCTTGCCATTCGGCAATACCGTCGTAGGTACAATGCCGGAAATAGTTGAGGACACCGTCGCTGCCTTTAAGTTGATTCCAATGAGGGTGCAGCGTGTTGATCACGACCATTACCCTCTCACGCGTAGTGGAATCAACCACGACATAAGGGTCATTCACTGACCCATCTTCAACGAGATATCCCAGAACTTCAAAGTTACCCAATACGGCGCCGAAAGTCGGTTCCCGAGACCCGACGCTTTGGGTCAGAGAACCGAACGCCGCCTGGACTGCCGGCGGATCTGGTACTACTTCCAAGGAGACTAGATCTTGTATCTCATTCGACGACAGTTCGCGTTCGAATTCGTCGATTGCGGCTTGGGTTTCGGTATCCGATGGGCCATCGTCGACATCATTGCGTCTTCTATGTTCCCGCGCCACTTGTATGTAATCGGCGCATTGCTCGTAAAGCTCATCTTGGATTAAATCTTCCTCGTCGCCGAGCCACAGTATGTCATCCTTCGTGTGACTAACCTGAAATGCGTCTAGGTGAATCTCTCCAATTACTCGCTGATTGACAAGGTTATTCGACCCCTGTAACTGTCCATAAATCGACTCAGGCCGCCAACTGTCGGGCCAGCCGCGAACAACACGATTTGCGTTCAAAATTGAAAACCCCGCTTTGGCTCGACTGCCTCGCTCCAGGATGCCTACCCAACCGCTAACACGCTTTTCATTGATGGTGAATTCGAAATCGCGCCGGTAACTGGATCCATCGGGCGCCTTCAAAAATGAGTAGTCTCCATCGTCCCATTTCAACGTGTCACCTTGCCACTCCAGGTCCAGGAGCTCCTTACGCAAGTCCTGGCGATACATCGAGCGGAGAAATTGCCGGATTTTGCCCAATGTGCGTCCTTGGAACACGCGGTTGTGGTTTCTGACTTCAACGATCGTGTAATGAACATCTGGATCGAAGCCTTTTTTGCATTGGTAGGGCAGAATGTTGGAACCGGAAGCTACTTCATCAACATCGACCTTCAATCCGTGTTCAACGGTCTCTCCCAAGCGCTTAGTCCGCACAGTCCACTCATTTCCAATCCAGCAAGCAGAAGTCTTAAGGCCCATACCGAATTTGGATCGACCAGATGTATTTGCCGGCGGTTCTCCTACCCTGAGGGCTCTCGTGAGTTCCTTATACGTCATCCCCATTGCATTGTCAGTAACCCTGAGAAGCCCACCTTCGTTTCTGTCGTAAACAACACGAATGGTCAGTTTCTCACCCTTTCGCTGCAGGACTTCGTCCAAAGCGTCTCGATGATCAAAGTACGACTGAGACGCGTTATCGACGAGTTCAGCAATTGCGTGCCACGGCGTATATGACAGTCTTTTGTAGGACTGTATTACCTGCAACCCTAGCTCTAGCTGTATTGACATTTGTTACACTCTTCCTTGCGTTCAGTCAGATTGACTTTTCTATCGTTAGTCTGTTTCGGTTATCGCTATAAATGGCGTATTCAGTGTTTAGATCCAATGGGACGCGGTCATGAGGCACCAACCAGACGGTGTCTTCGGTATCCAATCGATGCCATGTAGTTGATCCGCCGCCAAAGTAAATCGTGACGCGTTCGCCCGTTCGAACAGGCAATCCGGCGGGGGAATCAATCGTCAGCAAGGTGTGAAGTGATGTATCGAGCCGACACGTGGTCAAAGCCGTTCGGGTGTCGGGCACCGGTTGATCTCCGTTCAAAGAAAACATGTGTTCGTTCTTTTCTGACCTGAAGACTTGAACGACCGCCAATCGTGCCCCGGCGTTGTGGATAGGGGCTTCCCAAGTTGGCCTGGGTTGATTGACCACCACTAGCACTTTTGGTTGAGCACCCTTCATCATGTCATGCAGGGCTCGACCATCGAAACCTTCGCTTTTCGATTGGAGATATCGGACGTGATTTATCGAGTAACGGCCGGTCACGAACACCTCTATCTGTGGCAATACGTGTCCAGCAAGGGAGTGATTCGACATTTCGACTTCGACGACCCACCAATCACGATACGTCGGATCGATGAGGGCTAAATCAGGTATTCTCCGGTCAGTTTCGGATTCCACCGCACACTTGAACGGTACAGCGACGTAACCTGGGAACAATTCTCCAGATTTGCTCAACAGTAATTGTTCGTAATCGGATTCATATTGGGCGCCAACCGCGATGGGGTCGTACCACTCACCTTCCCTCATGAGCCTGACCACGAACCATTACCCTCGACCGTATCCATTGAACGTTCGCCACACCTTCCAAGCTGTTAGCTTCTTCGCTTAGCCGTTGTTCTTCCAAATCCGACAAATATATCGTGTATATTGTAGCAAATGACTTGCCTAATGATGGTCGCAAAACCCTCCCTAATCTTTGGACCCTCTGTCTCATGCTCGAAGTTGAAGACGCGATGACAGCGACGCTCGTTTCTGGAACATTTAATCCCTCGTCGAGAGCTCTGCAAGTGACCAGAACATCAAACATCCCACGTCTAAACATGCGTAGATTATCTCTACCGATAGTTTGCGGCACGCGCGAGTGGTAGGTAGTTGCATTCAGTCCCTGCGACATAAGCAGCGATGAAATTTTCTCCGCCGCAGCGATGCTCTCGTGAAAAACGATGGTTCTTTGGCGTGTTTTTTCGGATGCAAGACGAACTGCGACTGCGATCCGGTTGACAGCGTTTGCTGATATTCGTGCACGCTGCAGCAGTCTGAATTTCAACTGCTCGGAAGTTACATCTCCGCGTTCAAAAAGGGCGTAAGCACGCGCAACAGCGGCATTGGCCTGATCGAAGCGCGTCTGTTCGTACGGTGTAAAGGTCGTTCGCACGTTCACTAGGTCGAACGGCACGAGAGCGCCATCTCGGATCGCGTCGTTATATGGATATCTGAAAATCAACGGTCCCAGTTTTGGAATCAATACCGTTTCGAACAGGTCGTCATTCTGTCGTCTGGGTGTCGCTGAGATTCCAAGGGTTGCTGCGAACTCACCCTCGAGAGCTCGAGCATTGGATTTGCTGGCCGCTCGATGACACTCGTCGACGACAAGCATCGTACGGGCGCCACTCGCGATATTGGCAGCGCGTGTTCTTGCAGTGTTCAACACCATAACGTTGACTGCGCGCGGGCGGTCTGGATGAGAACCTCCACAATACATAGCAAGTTCTGATTGCGGCAGGTTCAAATCCTCACTCAAACTGACATACCATTGATCCGCCAATGCAACCGTGGGAACGATTACAAGGATCCTCGCATCCGGTGCGTGTTTGTGGAACCAAGAAATACACATCTCCGCAAACAGAGTTTTTCCGGCTCCAGTGACGGCTTCGACGATACCGCGTTGGTGTTTCGTCCAACGCTCAAACGCAGCGGATTGCCAGCGTTTAGGTTCGATTGACAGCGTCCATGGCTGGTTTGCGGATTTTGGCGTTTCTGGCGTCACGATTACGGGTATTTGTACTAAAGGATCTTGAATACACGGCCAGATGCCAAGAACACGTGCAAGGAAAACGGGAGATGCGAGATCTTTTGCACTGGCCCATCACAACGATCCTACGCCCGGGCCCGGGCATCCCCCGCTCGCATCGCTTCGCTTGCTCGCGCCCCCTTACGCTTCGCGAAGGGGGCGGTGCATCATGCGTCGTACAATGTTCGGTAGCGATGGTTCAATCGGTGAAAGCGACGTATCGAGATGGGGTTTTGGAGCCTTTGGAGTCGCTTGATCTTGTGGATGGGGATGTGGTGACGTTGTCGATATCGGTTGAGGGGGGTGCGAAGGAAGGTGAGGTCATAGAGTCGGCGTCGGTTGGGAATGGTGTGGTGGATGGTGTCGATTCCGAGACCGAGTCGCAAACGGGTCCTGATAACGGGGAACATCCACTTTTGCAGAGGCTTCGGAAAATCAGGGAATCGGTTCCCGCGTCAGCATGGGATGGCGTACCGACCGACGGTGCGAGGAACTACAAACACTATCTGTACGGTCATCCGAAGGTCGACTGAAGTTGAGTAGTGTCTTTGCTGACACTGGGTACTGGGTGGCATTGGTCCACGCTGCCGACCCGCTCCGCGAACGAGTTGAGGAAGTAACGAACCAGCTTGGGGACCATCCCATCGTAACTAGCGAATTGGTGTTGGTGGAGGTTCTTAACTACTTCTCGCGGCACGGCGAGGTGGCGCGAGCCAAAGCGGTGCAAACCGTTTTGCAACTTTTGGATGACCCGGATGTTGAAGTCGTAGAACACAACGCTACGCATTTCAAAGCTTCAGTAACTCGGTATGAAAGTCGATTGGATCAGAGCTGGAGCTTGGTGGACTGCTCGAGTTTCTTGTTGATGGAGGAGCGGGGTATTAGGGATGCGTTGGCGTATGATGTGGATTTTGTGCAGGCGGGGTTCAACGCGCTGTTGCGGACGGATTAGTGCATATATATGGACAAACCTAAGCGGCTGACATTTCAACGCGGTGGTGTATGCGTCCAGATAACGGCGTAGGATCTCCAGTATTCCCGGGTCCACTGGCCGCCAAATGAATGCTCAATTGTCATGTTAGGCCGCCATTGGCATCTCATGCCATGTTTGATCGTCGATACGGGCTTCGTCGCCTCCACGCTTGCCTCTGGAGCCGCCGAGTTGCTTTAGGAAGAAACTGACGTCTGCTTTTTCAGCTTGGTCGCGGAGTCGCCTTACCCAGTCGAGATGCATTGGTCTGGCCCTGTGGCCGCTCTCGCCACCAACGATGAGCCAGTTCAACGCGCCTCTGTCTAGCCACTCCGTCAAGTCGATCTCTTCCAAAAGTGGCTCGGCGGAGACGAAGCGGACTGTGGCGGGTATCCGTTCCAATACGGTGATGCGTGGAGCGTACTTCTGATTTTCTACGGATGTACCGATCCAAATGTTGGGCGGCTAACCGTTTGGGAAATGCTCTGAGTAGCGTTCCCACCATCCGACTGCGCGGCCTGGTCGCTTGGCAAGGACCTGGAACACGTGGCCGTATTGTCTCGATGCTTCGTCCATGACTTTGAAGATCTCGAAAGCGAACTCGTAGGGGACGTTGGGGTGAAAGACGTCGGACATGCTGTTTACGAAGACTCTGCGAGGCTTTTTCCACTTGAATGGGGTTTCCAAGCGTTCGGGCAGCAGTTGTACGACGTCTGGGCTTGTCTCGTAGCCACGGACTGACATGCCACGTAGTCTGGGATAGAGCGCGAACATGTAGCAGTTGTCGCAACCGGGCGACACGCGTGTGCAACCCGTGACGGGGTTCCAAGTTTCATCTGTCCATTCGATTGAGGAAGACATGCTGGCTCCAATTGTTATGATACACAAGTTCTAAGTTTGTAGGACGGTTGCGGGGCACGTCTGCGCGAGTTCCCTGCCCGCGCGCCCGGGCATCCCCCGCTCGCATCGCTTCGCTTGCTCGCGCCCCCTTACGCTCCGCGAAGGGGGCGGTGTGTTATGCGGATGTTGCGGCGAGGGGTGGGTTTGCGGTTTTGGGCGAGGCTTTTACGTTGAGGTGGATGCCTTCTTGTTGGAGGGCTTGGGCTAGGAGGTTTGTGAGGTTGGAGGCACGGGGGTTGCCATTGGGGCCCAACATGCGGACGAGGCTTTTCAGATGGATGCCTGTGAGGTCTGCGAGTCGCTTGTAGCCGATGGAGGTCTTGATGTAGAGCCTTAAGGCGGCTTTGCCTTCTTCGAGGTCGCCGGAGATTATCGATTCTGCGGCGTTCTCCAAGAGGCTGATCCTGAAGTCGGCATCGCTCTCGGATCGTTCTCGGATCGTGTCGTAGAAGTCGGTAGTTGAAGTCATCATTTGGTTTGTATCCGCTTCGTCTGCGCGCCATCGGTCCCCCTCACCCTAGCCCTCTCCCACGGAGGGGAGAGGGGATTTGGAGGTGTGCTGCCTCGTATCGGGCATCGCCCGCTGTCGCTTCGCTCCCGCGCCCCCTTCGCTTCGCGAAAGGGGCTAGAGGCTTTTGCGGCCGGCAGCGCGATTGTCGAGACCCCGAAACCAACGTCGAAAAGGGCTTCTTCCGCGCTCGTCGTTGTATTCACGTAACTCGATCATCGTCATCGGTAACGCATATGTTACCACATAGCGAGGGGCGATGATGGGTAAGTGAGTCGTGCGTCGTACAATGTTCGGTGGCGAAGGATTGTGAGATGGAGGAGCAGCGATGGTTCAATCGGTGAAAGCGACTTATCGAGATGGGGTTTTTGAACCTTTGGAGTCGCTTGATCTTGAGGATGGTGATGTGGTGACGTTGTCGATTTCCGAAGCCGAGGACGCTTCTGATGGAACAGAGGAGCGGGTTGAGACGGCGGGGAGTTGGAAGGGGCTGGTGGATGCTGAGCGGTTGAAGCGCGACATCTATGAGAGTCGTCAAATAGTCACACGTTCTGAGCCGAAGCTCTGATGCGATGATGTATCTGATCCGTCGCACGGCTAAGCTTCACGGCCTGACGGTGCTCACGAACAATCGTCGTCATTTCACTGGGATACCGGAACTGGTCGTGGAGTCGATTTAAGTTCTTCAGGTGTCTTTCGGGCCGCGGGTGTACATGAGGTTTTATCCACGCTATTTCGCCTTTCTCCCCCTGCCTCCACCCCGGGCATCCCCCGCTCGCATCACTTCGTTCGCTCGCGCCACCTTACGCTGCGCGAAGGGGGCTGTGCGCTGTCGTTGTGCTCATCGCCTGTTTTTTTGTGGGTTAGGATTTTTGGGTATGAGTGGTAACGCTAGCGGGCCTTTGGTTTCGGTGATTATGGGTAGTCGGTCGGATTTGCCGACTATGCGTCATGCGGTGGGTGTATTGCGGGAGTTGGGGGTTGCGCATGAGGTTCGGGTTGTATCGGCGCATCGGACGCCGGATTTGATGTCGGATTTTGCGAAGTCGGCTAAGGGTCGTGGCGTGAAGGTGATCATCGCGGGTGCTGGTGGTGCGGCGCATTTGCCGGGGATGGTGGCGGCGAATACGAATTTGCCGGTGATCGGTGTGCCGGTGGAAAGTTCGGGATTGAGCGGGTTGGATTCTCTGCTGTCGATTGTGCAGATGCCGCGTGGGGTGCCGGTGGCGACGGTTGCGATCGGCAGGTCGGGCGCGGTGAATGCGGGTCTGCTGGCGGCGCAGATAGTAGGGACGTTTGATGAGGCGGTTTTTGCGCGGTTGGTGCGGCGTCGGGAGGAAGCGGAGGCTGAGGTTTTGGAGGGGACGTATGTCGGCGATGAGGATTTGGGTGAGTAGGTGTTGGGGTTGAAGGGATTTGATTTGAGGATGGGGGTTGGGATGATGAGTGGGTTCGCGCCCCCTTTGTCCTTTGGACATTTCCCCCGCGAGCGGGGGCAACCCGGCCCCTTGGCCACTCCGTTCGCCCTCACCCTAGCCCTCACCCTAGCCCTCTCCCATCGAGGGAGAGGGAATTATTGGCACACCCTCACCCGGGACCCCCTCTTAATCTTCCCCTGGGAGGGGGAGGTGAAGGCTGGCGAAGGGAGAGGGGATTTGTTTGTGGTGAAGGTGGGTGTTGGCGGAGGTGACGGTTCATTTGGTTGTTTGGTTGGTAGGGGCAGGTTTCAAACCTGCCCCTACGAAGGTCGAGGGTTGCGACGTTCGCAGGGCGCGTCCTGTGGCCCCTCCCCGCTGGATGGACGTTCCGTCCGGCGAGCGGCCGGCTTTCGCCGGAAAGACGTGGACTTGGGCGCCAGTTATGACGTGAATATGCGTGAGGACGTCAATGGGTTGGATGGCGTGGATCGGCAGGATGGCAGCGAGGTTTGGTGTTATGGGACCTGAATTGACGATTGGGATTTTTGGTGGTGGGCAGCTTGGACGGATGTTGGCTATGGGTGCGAGGGCTTTGGGTTTGAGGTCGGTTTCGTTGGATCCGGGGGTGGATTGTCCGGCATCGCAGGTAACGGATTGGCACATTGCCGCCGGATATGACGATCTGGATGCGGCTGGCGAGTTGGCGGAGCGGTCGGATGTGGTGACTTATGAGTTTGAGAATGTGGATGCGACTGCGATTGAGCATATTTCGGAGTCGAAACCTGTGTATCCATCGCCGTCGGTGTTACGGGTTTGTCAGGACCGGGAGATTGAGAAGTCGACGATGCGGGAGTTGGGGATCGGGGTGCCAGAGTTTCGGGTTGTGAGAAGTGGCGCAGAGGCGTTATCGGCGGTGCGGGAGATCGGGGTGCCGGTGGTGATGAAGACGACGCGTTGGGGGTATGACGGCAAGGGGCAGAGCGTGGTCCGGGATGCGGGTGATGCTGTAGGCGCGTTTGAGGGATTGGGCGGGTCTGAGAACGCGCCCGTGATTGTGGAGGGATTTGTGGATTTCGAGATGGAGGTTTCGGTGGTTTGTGCGCGTAATGCGAGTGGTGAGATGCGGGCGTTTCCGGTTTCTGAGAATGTGCATGTGGATGGGATTTTGGACACTTCGATCGTGCCGGCGCGGTGTTCGGAGGCGGTCAAGAATGAGGCGGTGGGAGTAGCGAAGCGGATTGCGGAGGGTTTGGATGTGATCGGGTTGATCGCAGTGGAGATGTTCGTGACGCGGGATGGTGATGTTTTGGTGAATGAGTTGGCGCCGCGTCCGCATAACTCGGGGCATTACACGATCGAGGGTTGTGAGACGTCGCAGTTCGAGCAGCAGGCGAGAATCTTGGCGGGTTTGCCGATGGGGGATGTTTCGTTGAGGTCGCCGACGGTGATGGTGAATCTGCTGGGGGATGTTTGGGAGTCTGCTGGCGGATCGCCGGATTGGGGTGCGGTGTTGGGTATGCCGCGGGCGCATCTGCATCTATATGGCAAGTCTGAGTATCGTGTAGGTCGTAAGATGGGGCATATTACGGTGAGCGGCGAAACGGTTCAAGAAGCGTTAAGGGTTGCGACGGCTGCGCGCGAGGCTGCGGGCCGTTCGAGCAGCCGGTAGCCGAGTTGAGATGCCTGCGTTTGTAGTTTCAGCGCCTTCGGAGTCGCGGCGGTTGATCCGTCGGCGGCGGTTGAATTTGTTCCGTGGGATCATGGCATTGATCACGGTCTGGGCGATCGGAGCGGTTGGTTTCAAGGTGATCGAGGGCGGCGATTGGACGTGGATGGATGCGGCGTATATGGCGGTGATCACGATGTCGACGGTGGGTTTCGAGGAGGTTCGTCCGCTGAGCGAGACGGGTCGGGTATTTTCGATGGCGATCATCGTCACTGGTGTGGGGGCGTTCGCTTACACGTTTGCGACGCTGGGCGAGCAGTTGATTTCGGGTCAGCTGGTGTCGAATCTGCGGCAGCGCGGGACGGAGGCGATGATGCGGCGGATGCGCGGGCATCACATTGTTGTGGGTTACGGGGATACGGGGGCGGTTGTGGCTGCTGAACTTAACGCGTTGCAAAAGGAGCGTGTGGTTGTTGTGGACGCTGATGGTGAGAAGATCCGGAACGCGTCGGAGGATGGATTTGTGGGGATACACGGAGATGGCGGACAGGATGAGGTTTTGATCAAGGCGGGGATCACGCGTGCGAAGAGTCTGATCTGTACTGTTGCGCCGGATTCGGCGGCGTTGATGACGGTTTTGTCGGCGCATGTTATCGCGCCGGCAGTGGAGATTGTGGCGAAGGCGACGTTGCCGGAATCGGAGCCGAAGCTGATTCGTGCGGGTGCTTCGAAGGTGATCTCGATGCATCACATCGCGGCTAGCCGGATTGTGGACGAGATAGTTGGTGTTGCTGAAGTTTCAGATGAGGGAACGAGGAGTATCGAGGTTGAGGGAAGCGTTTTTTCGGTGGAGACTGGCGAGGTGATCGTTGTTGGAGGTGGGCCGTATTGCGATAAGCCGATTGGGGAGTCGATGGTGATTTCTGACAGTAAAGCTGACGTGGTAGCGGTTAGACGGGGAGAGACGGGGGAGTTGGAGGATGCGGAGGATGATACGGTGCCGCACGCTGGGGATCGTTTGATATTGGTGGGGACGCCGGAGCACGTGGAGGATGCGGTGCGGACGTTGATGCGGGCACAGGGGTGATGAATTAGGGGTTGCATGGATGTCCCAGAGTTGATAACGTAGTTTAAAGACGGTTACGAATTGTCTCCGAGCATATCCTTGGGAGTAACTTTATGACCACGATTGAACAAGGGAACGACAAACTGGTCTCGCCCGCGGATCTGGATAAGATTCCCGGTTTTGAGACGGCTTTCGACTCGTATGCATCGACGATGGCGGAGTGCATGGCAGAAATCACGGCATCAGTCAAGCAAGCACCCAAGCATAAGGGCGTGCCGCCTGTGAGAGCGGTAATTGACAAGTACGAAGAGACGTTGACGCATCAATATAGTGTGCTTTTGGAGCTGTATCTTGAACACAATGAATGACCGATCCGCAGCCGGATTCGAAGATGCCATGGGGGATCGGTTGGGAGTCGTTTACGCGTTGTTTGCCCGATTATCGGTTGTGGAGAGCAACTACGCGAGCAAGGAGTATGTTGCGGAGGTGCGTTGGCAGGTTGTGAAGTGGTTGGTGGGTGTGGCCGTGGGGAGTTTTGCGGTTGGCGCAGGAACGGTTACGCTTTTGGTGCGGCTGTTGTCATAGCGGAGTTATGGATGCGACATCGGGGTTAGGGCGACCACGAGGGTCGCCGATACTTGACGGGTTGGCGTTGTTTTTGTAGGGCTTCGCGGCCTGCGTTTAGGGTTTCGATGATGGATTCGGTGTCGAATACACAACCGCCCCAGATTCCGCCCGATGCGGCTTGGAGTGCGGCCCAGAGTCGGGAGTCGTCGGGCAACTGAGGGTGTGGTGCTAGAGTGTCGGGAGTTGGTCGGGATTCGAGTTCTTTGGTGCCCCAGTCTGCGCCTTGGTGGGTATCGCCCTCCCCTACCAGGTTTATGGAGCCGGTGAGGTTGTTGCGGTCGATGATGATTTCGACTAGGTCGCCTTCGCGGACGCGTCCGATGGGTCCTCCGGCGAGGGCTTCGGGTCCGACGTGTCCGATGCAGGCGCCGGTGGAGACGCCTGAGAATCGGGCATCGGTGATGAGTGCGACGTGTTTGCCGTATGAGAGGTGTTTGAGTGCGGCGGTGATCTGGTATAGCTCTTCCATGCCGGTTCCTAGCGGTCCGCCGCAGTTGACGATCATGATGTCGCCGGCTTTGATCTTGTAGTCCTCGTCGCGAGTCTTGATGGCGGCGATCGCGTCGCGTTCGGAGACGAAGACGCGGGCGTTGCCGGTGTTGCGGTACACGCCGTCGTCGTCGACCACTGTGGGATCGATTGCGGTGGATTTGATGACGGAGCCGTGCGGCGCGAGGTTGCCGCGGGGGAAGGTTACGGTGCTGGTGAGTCCTTTGGACTTGGCGCGATCAGCGGACATGATGATGTTTTCGGGGTTTACACCGTCGACGTTTCGGAGGTAGTTGCGCATGTCTTGGCGGCGTTCGGAGTCTTCCCACCAGTCGAGGTTTTCGTCTAGGGATTGTCCGGTGGCAGTCAGGACTGAGGTGTCGAGGAGTCCGAGGTCGCGTAGGTGCAGCATCACTTCGGGGACGCCCCCGGCGGCGTATAGCTGCGCGGTGGGGTGGCCGATGGGGCCGTTGGGTAGGACGTCTACGATGCGTGGGACCTCGTCGTTGACGCGTTGCCAGTCGTCGACATCCATGCGGTGTCGACCAGCGGCGTGTGCGATGGCTGGTGTGTGGAGGAGGAGATTGGTGGAACCTCCGCAGGCGGCGTGTACGACCATGGCGTTTTCGAATGCCGCATCGGTGAGGATGTCAGAGGACTTGATGCCACGGTTTTCAGCCATGACTAGGGCGCGGGCGGAGCGCACGGCGACGTCGAACCAGGCTGGTGTTCCGCTGGGTGAGAGTGCGCCGTGAGTGATGGCGAGTCCGAGGGCTTCGGATACGACTTGTGATGTGCCGGCGGTGCCTAGGAACTGGCATCCGCCTCCAGGGGAGGCGCAGGCGCGGCATCCGACGTCTTGGGCATATTCGAGAGTTACCTCGCCTTGTGCGAATCGGGCGCCGATGGATTGGATCATTCCGGCGTCTTCGCCAGTTTTCGGCGCGAGTGTGACGCCACCCGGGACAATGACAACGGGTTTGTCGCGGAGTCCGGCGAGGGCCATCATCATTGCGGGCAAGCCTTTGTCGCATGAGGCGATGCCTAGGACACCTTTAGCGGTCGGGAGCGACCTTGCTTGTCGGCGAAATACCTGTGCGGCATCGTTCCGGTATGGGAGCGAGTCCATCATGCCGGTGGTTCCTTGGGTACGTCCGTCGCAGGGGTCGGAACAGAACGTTGCGAACGGTAGACCGTTGAGTCGATCGAACTCTCCGGCAGCGGCTTTGACCATAGACGCTAGTTCGAAGTGCCCGGTGTGGAGTCCCAGGGCCACTGGGGTGCCGTCTTCTTCTCGTAGTCCGCCGGCGGTTGCGAGGATGATGAATTGCTTGCGCATCAGTTCGGCGGGATTCCAACCCATGCCGGCGTTTTGTGACATGCCGAAGTGGTCGCCGCTAGGGCTGTTGGTTAGGAAGTCGGCGGTGAAGGGTACGATTCCTGCCGGGCCGTCGGTTTTGGTGCGGATCTCTCGGAGTTCGGCAGACTGTTCGGTTCCTAGTACGTCTTCGGGGGTGAGATTGGTGGTCTCGTTTCTTCCGTTTGTGCTTGCCATATCTGTTTTCTCGGCGCTGATTGGGTGCGAATAGGGGTATCTGGCACACCTGTATAATCGTTGGCGAAAGTATAGAAGATGCATTGTGCAGAGGTTTGGTTGCATCCCACATTGCTGCGCCCTCTGGATCCCGGCTTTCGTCGGGATGACGGAGTTAGCTCAAGCACCCGGTGAAGGCTTGATTCAGGATTGACGGAGCCGATTCTTAAGGTTGAGGACGCGGTGTGCGCGTTCGGGGGGCTGCGCGCGGTTGACAACTGTTCTTTTGCAGTAGAGGCTGGCACGATCACGGGTTTGATCGGTCCGAACGGTGCGGGGAAATCGACCATGTTCAATCTGATCACGGACATGGTGCCGCTTCAGAGCGGACGGATATTCTTCGATGGTCGTCGCTTGGACGGCATTCCACCTCACTCGGTGGCGCGGCGCGGTGTGGCCAGGACGTTTCAGATACCGGGCGAGTTGGGACGCATGACGGTGTTGGAGAATCTGGCGTTGGTTCCGGAGGGTCAGCTTGGCGAGGCGATGTTTACGTCGCTGTTCGCGCCGGGAGTTGTGAGGCGGCAGGAGGAGCGTGTACGGGAGCAGGCGCGCGAGGTTTTGGGTTTATTGCAGCTAACTCACTTGGAGGAGGAGCTGGCGGCCAATCTTTCGACTGGTCAGAAGAAGCTGTTGGAGATCGGTCGGGCGCTTATGGCGTCGCCCAAGTTGGTGCTATTGGATGAACCGGCGGCGGGAGTCAATCCGACATTGATGCGCGAGATCGCGGATACGATACGGCAGTTGCGGGATGATCGCGGGATTACGTGGGTGATTGTTGAGCACGATGTGCCGTTGATCATGGATTTGAGCGATCGGGTTATCGTGATGGCGGAGGGGAAAGTAATTGCGGACGGTACGCCGGATGAGGTGCGTAGCGACAAGCGTGTGTTGGATGCATATCTGGGCGGTGTGGAGGCATGAGCGCGGCTGCTGAAACGGGTACGGTCTCCCCTGCTTTGGAGATAACGGACCTGGAAGCTGGGTACGGTCCGACACTGATCGCGCGCGGTATCTCGATTGCGGTCAATGTCGGTGAAATGGTGACGATCATCGGGCCGAACGGTTCTGGAAAGTCGACGACCATCAAAGCAATATTTGGGCTTTCGGATGTGTCCGGCGGTTCGATCCGCTTGCACGGTGACGACATCACGGGCGAGCGTGCGGACCGTTTGATCGCGATGGGGATCGGTTACGTGCCGCAAGCGGCGAACGTGTTCCCTACCCTTTCGGTGCGGGAGAACGTGGAGATGGGCGCGTTCACGTTGCGGGGTGATTCAAGTGGCAATACGGAGCGTGTCCAAGATCTGTTTCCATTGTTGCGCGAGCGGTGGGGCAGCAAAGCCGGCCAGCTTTCCGGCGGTCAACGTCAGATGCTGGCTTTGGCGCGCGCTTTGGTGGCTGAACCGAGCGTATTGTTGCTGGATGAGCCAACCGCAGGATTGGCGCCGCAGGTTGTAGACGAGGTTCTCGATCGGATTGCTGAGATAAATCGATCTGGCGTCTCGATACTGCTGGTTGAACAGAACGCAATCAAAGCGCTGCGTCGCAGCGACAGGGCTTACGTGTTGGCCCGCGGGCGCAACTTCGTCGAAGATACCGCCGACGGTCTGTTGAGCAATCCAGACATAGGCAGGGTTTTCCTTGGACTCGGCGGCAACGAATCATCCGATAGCGGCCAATAAGGTTTCGGCACCTGATGGATATCAATACCAATGCACTCCGCGACGGCGTGGTATCGCTGATCGGCGAGCGCGGCTTCAAGTTCATCGAGAGGCTGGCGCTGTTCGCGGTTGCGGGTTTGGCGATCTGGGCACTGATTTGGCAGCTAGACCTCACTGTGAACGGCCTGCTGGTCGGATCGGTTTATGCCCTCGGCGCGGTAGGTCTTTCACTGGTTTACGGAAATTTGCACCTGCCGAATATTGCCCACGGCGACTATATGACGCTCGGTGCGTTTGTGGCGTTGTTCGTCTTCGCATCGATCGTGCCCGAAGCTTGGAGCGATAACTCAGTTGGGCCGTTCACGTTCAGCTACACGTTGTTCATCGCTTTGCCGATCGGTGTGTTGGTGGTAGCTACATTCGCAGTGGTTGTGGACCAACTCGTCTACCGTACGATGCGTCGTCGAGGTGCGTTGCCGGGAGTGATGGCACTGGCGTCGCTGGGTGTGGCAATCGCGCTGCGAGGTTTCATCCAGTACATCTGGGGCACCGAGGTAGAACACTTCCCGAGGGTGTCGAAGAAGTTCTTCATCTGGACTGTGGACCTTTTCCACTTGCAGGACGTTCAGGTTCGCGTTCCGCCGGACATGATCTTCGTAGCCGTAGCTGCGATAGTTCTGACTTTGGCGGCGTACCTGTTTCTGAACATGACTCGTTGGGGCAAGGCGATGCGGGCGGCGGCGGACAACGAGGACTTGGCGCGGGTTACTGGGATCGACGTCGAACGAACAAATATGTTGACGTGGGTGATCGGCGGCGGTATGGCGGCCGCGGCCGGGATATTGTTCGCCGCCGGTCAGGGACAGTTGCTGACGATTTCTGGTTGGAAGATATTGATACCGCTTTTCGCTGCGGTAGTCGCAGGTGGGATCGGCAATCCGTACGGTGCATTCCTCGGAGCAATATTTGTGGGTGTCGTTGGTGAAGTATCGACTGCTTGGTTGGACCCGTCTTACAAACCAGCGGTGTTCTTCGCGGCGATCATCGTTTTGCTTTTGGTGAGGCCGAACGGTCTTTTCGGAGAGAGCAGGGCTTAGGGGATATTCGTGGATATCGAAGGCCTAACACTGCACATCGGGAGCTTTTTGGTGATCGCGGGCATCTACGCGATCATCAACGTCGGTCTCAACGTGCACTACGGGCACACCGGCCTGTTCAATATAGGTATCGCCGCGTTCTTCGCGCTCGGCGCGTATACGGCGTCGATACTGGTTATGCCGCCGCCAAACCCTGATCTGTACCAACGTTACGAGTGGGGCGGAAACCTTGCACTTACGCTGGGTCCGACAAAGGTTGGGTTCGATTTGTGGTTCCCATTGGTGCTCGCGGCAGCGGCAGCGGTGAGTGCGGCGGTCGCGTATCTCGTCGGGAGCATCACCATCAGACTGCGCGACGACTATCTGGCCATAACGACGCTTGGCCTCGGTGAGGCCGTTCGGTTGTTGTTCACAAACGAGGGTTGGCTCGCAGATGGTACTCGGGGATTGAACGGTATTCCGAGAGTTCTCGACGGCTTGGTGGATCCGCACTACTACGACTTCGTGTTCCTGCCGCTTGTTTTGATCGTGCTGTTGATCGTTTATCTGGTGTCGCAACGATTGGCTGGTTCGCCTTGGGGCAGAGTGATTCTTGCGATCCGCGAGAACGAGGACACGGCGGAGATGGTGGGAAAGAACGTGTTTCAGTTCAAGTTGCAAGCATTTGCGTATGGTGCGGCGTTGATGGGGATCGGAGGTGCGTTGTATGCCTTTGCTAAGCACTCGATCACCCCACAAGCGTTTGAGCCGTTTTTCGCGACGTTCATCATCTGGGCGATGTTGATACTCGGAGGCAGCGGCAACCACCGTGGTGCAATCTTAGGAGCGTTCGTGCTGTGGGCGATCATTTCGAGTTCACAGTTCTTGCCGGGCTTTTTGGGCGATCCGAATATTCGATTGGCAGTAATTGGCCTGATGATCGTCGTGGTGTTGCTGGTGCGGCCGGCGGGGATTATTCCTGAGACGCGGACGCGGACTTGATGATCGGTTTCACGGTTTGTCAGCTGAAAGCGCCCAGAATGTCAATTCGGCTTAACGCGAGTTGAATCCGCATCACTTGCATTAACATTCAATTGTTCGCTGACTTGGTGTGAGTTGGTCTGATTGACGCGCGCAGGTTCGGCGACACCAGAAGATGTCACAATGTCGTGTCGCGAGTTGAATGCGATCGACAACAAGAAAGCAGGAGGACCATCTGCATGGTAGCCACTTTCGAGCAGAAGAAAAATTTTTCAGTCGTTGGGACTCGGCCGATTCGGCACGATGGGCTGGACAAGGTCACGGGACGTGCGGTATACGGCGGAGATGTCAAATTGCCCGGTCTGATCTGGGGCGATGTGTTGAGGACGGATCAAGTCCACGCGCGTATTTTGAGCATCGACACCTCTGAGGCGGAATCGTTGCCCGGGGTGTTCGCAGTAGCGACTCACAAGGATTTTCCGACGGCGGCGGACATGGAGGTCGAGACGGGTGAGGAAGTCCTGAACATGAAGCGCACGCAAGACAATGTGATGGCTTCGGACAAGGTCCTTTACGTGGGTCACGTAGTCGCGGCGGTTGCGGCGGTCGACAGGAATACGGCGACGGAAGCGGTGCGGCGGATAAAGGTCGAGTACGAGACACTGACTCCGGTCCGTAACGTCGACGAGGCGATGGCAGATGGTGCGCCGATACTACTCGAAGATCTGGTGGGCAACCACTTCGGAGAGAGTGTGCCGAACACCAACGTTGCGATCGCTGTGCGCCATGAGTTCGGGGACCCAGATGGTGCTTTCGCCGATTGCGACCTAGTCGTGGAACGCGAAGTTTCGCTTGAGATGGTGCACCAAGGCTACATCGAGCCACACAACGCGACCGCGATTTGGGACGAGAATGATCACGTGCGCGTTTGGGAAAGCACCCAAGGGATGTTCGCCGTTAAAGAACAGACCGCGGCGTTGGTTGGCCTTCCGGACTCGAATGTGGTCGCTGAGTCGGTTGAGATCGGCGGCGGTTTCGGGGGCAAGACGAAGACTTATTTGGCCCCGGTAGCGGCGATATTGTCGAAGAAGTCGAACCATCGGCCGGTGAAGATGGTGATGGACCGTCCAGCGGTCTTCATGGCAAGCGGCCCTGCACCCGGCGGGAAAGTCTCCGTAAAGATGGGCGTGACCAACGACGGGAAGATCCACGCGTTCGACGGCAAACTCTGGTACGAAGCTGGTGCTTACCCTGGCTCGGCATTTACGGCCGGAATCAACTGCTTCCGGGCGGCGTATGATGTCCCGAACTCTCGAATCGACGCGCACGACGTTGTAGTTAACAAGCCGAAGTCGGCAGCCTACCGCGCACCCGGTTCACCGCAAGTCTGTTTTGCGATCGAGACGGTCGTCGACGAGATTTGCGACACGAAGGGTTGGGACAAGATGCAGTTCCGTCTCGACAACGCGTCGACGGAAGGCTCCCGAAACGGCAACGGCGTGATGTTCAACCGCATCGGTCTCGTGGAGATGCTCGAACAGGCCCGAGACTCTGATCACTGGAATTCGCCGTTAGGCGATCCTGCTCCCGGAAACAAACGCGGGCGCGGAGTGGCAGTCGGTTTCTGGATGAACGGTGGCGGCAAGTCTACCGTCGACCTGATGCTTCAGGATGACGGCACTGTGGCGATGAACGAGGGTTCTCAGGACATCGGCGGTTCACGAGCGTCGATTGCGATGCAGGCTGCCGAAGTGTTTGGCCTTGACGCACACGACGTTCACCCGAGCATTCCTAACACCGATGAGATCGGCTACACCGGCACGACAGGCGGCAGCCGAGTGACGTACGCGACCGGATTCGCGGCGTGGGAAGCGGCGATGAAGATGGTTGACGAGATGAAGGTGCGTGCGGCGGCGCTCTGGGGTATCGACGAGGACGATGTGCAGTTCTCGGACGGCGTCTTCAGCAGCAAGTCTGACCCGGAGTTGAACCTCGGCTTCAAGGACTTGGCAACTCGCTTAGGCGACACTGGCGGCCCGATCTCGACTACATCGTCGGTCAACCTTGCGGCGGCTGGCAACGCGTTCGGTCTTCACATCTGCGACCTTGAAATCGACCCTGACACGGGTAAGACGGATGTCGTGCGCTACAGCGTGTTCCAAGATGCTGGCAAAGCGATCCACCCGTCGTACGTGGAGAACCAGATGCAAGGTGGAGCGGCGCAAGGCATTGGATGGGCGTTGAACGAAGAGTACTTCATGAACGAAGACGGCGCGATGGCCAACTTCAGCTTCTTGGATTACCGGATGCCGACGTCTCTCGACCTTCCAATGTTGGAAACCCACATCGTAGAGGTCGCGAACCCGATGCACCCGTACGGTGTGCGCGGTGTTGGCGAGGTGCCGATCGCACCTCCGCTTGGTGCGGTACCAAACGCTATCAACGACGCCGTCGGAGTTCGGTTGCAAGAGCAGCCGATGAAGCCGGGGCGGATCTTGGAGGCTTTGGCCGCTAAGAACGGCGGGTAAGAACCCGCCAACGTTCAAAAACGAAAACCTGGGCAGTCGTGTCGGCTGCCCCGGATTTTGTTTATCGGTGCTGAGTCTGGGCTGACTCGCAAATCTGGCGGGCGTTGTTGTTCACGAGTACGTATAGTTGTAGTATCATCTTGGTATAGATGAGGTTAATGGTCATAGGTAACTGAATTGGATAACCCAACGGAAATTATCGGTCTAATCATCTTCTTGATTGGTCTTGTGATGCTGCTCGTGGCGGTGGTGGGTTTCGTGCGGTGGATGCATCAACAAGGCACCAAGCAGTCTAGTGATCGTGACAGCGGATAACCCCGATTAGAACCTTTCACACACCCTTACGTGAATCTTTCGCACAAAGCCGTTCCAGCGAGTTGGATTTTCTTAGGGTTGTTCGCATTGTTCTTTTGTGGCGTCGGTATCTTGTACGCGATGTCAGGAATCGAAGATGATGAGTTGACAACCGCTCGGCAAAACCTAATCGCGTTGGGTGATTGGGTCGTGAAAGCATCGGTCGGAGCGATATTGGGATTCGCAGGTGGCGCGGGTTTGGCTTCACGGAACGGTGTCGAGCGGCGACCATAGGATTATGTCACAGGGTTTGATGCGTAGCTGATGGCTAACATTCGGGTGGTATCCTGAGTACGCGATGAGAATGGTCGTTCCAGTCGATGGGACGACTGATTGAAACCGCGAATCAGATACATCCGGGAGGTAAGCGAAGCATGGCGAAGGTGTTTTTGCCGTATGAGTTGCGCCGTTTCGCTGGCGGCAAGGGCGAGTTGGACGTGCCGGGCGCGACATTGGGCGATGTTGTCAACAATCTCGAAGAGTCGTATCCGGGGATCTCCGAACATCTCTTGCAGGACGGTCGATTGAAGCCCGGTCTTGCGGCTGTCGTGGGTTATGCGGCGACGCGGCAAGGATTGTTGCAGCCGTTAGAGCCTGACACCGAAGTCCATTTCGTGCCTGCAATATCGGGGGGTTGACGTCGCCGTCGGGTCCACTAGAAACGGTGAAGAATGCGGTGGCGAAACAGGAGGCAGATCGATGAGACGCCCGATTCTGGTGTCAAACCGGTTGCCGGTAACCATCGGTGTCGATCCCAATACCGGCGATCAGACGCTCACCCACAGCGTGGGCGGATTGGTGACTGGCCTGCGCCCATTGCACGAGAGTTCTGGCGGACTGTGGGTAGGCTATCCGGGCGCGGAGCCTAGCGAGGAAATCAGGCGCCAGCTAGACGAAAGCAATCTGGTGCCGGTCGATCTCGACGACGCTGATTACCACGGCTACTACGACGGATATTCGAACGATGCGATCTGGCCGTTGTTCCACTATTTCACGGAGTTCGGTTCATACGTCCCGGAACAGTTCGAGGCGTATGAGCGGGTAAATCGACGGTTTGCCGATGTTGTTTGCGAGCTAGCGGAGCCGGGCGATGCGGTTTGGGTTCATGACTACCATCTGATGCTGCTTCCCCAGATGTTGCGAGATCGTGGGCTCGATGTTCGCATCGGTTTCTTCCTTCATATTCCATTCCCTGCAGACGAGACGTTCCGAATATTGCCGCAGCGCGTCGAGATCTTGCGCGGACTCTTGGGCGCCGATCTCATCGGCATGCACACCTATGACTACGCGTACAACTACTTGAGAAGTGTGCGCCGAATTCTGGGTATCGAAGCGCAGGGCGGGACGGTCAGGATGCGGGACCACAATGTGCGCGTGGAAGCCCATCCATTGGGCATCGACACCGAGGAGTTTAGCGAGAAGGCGTATTCTCAAGGCGCGGAACGATTTCTCACCCAATTGAAGCGAAATGTGGGCGATCGGCATGTGATATTGGGTGTCGACCGGTTAGATTACACCAAGGGTTTGCTGTTGAAGTTGCAGGCTTTCGAGCGGTTACTGGAGAGGTCACCGCGCTGGGCGGAGCGTGTGTTGTTTTTGCAGTTGGCAGTTCCGACGCGTGCTGGCATCCATACGTATCAGGACTTGAAGGGCGAGGTTGAGAGACGGGTCAGCGAGATCAACGGCATTCATGGTTCGCCGCTAATGAGCCCGATCAACTACCTCTATCAGACGGTGACGCAAGAGGAGCTTTGCGCGCTCTACCGCCTTGCCGATGTGTGTTTCGTATCGCCGGTCCGAGATGGTTTGAACTTGGTGGCTAAAGAGTATGTGGCTTGTCGCGATGACGGCGGTGGGACATTGGTGATCAGTGAATTCGCGGGTGCGGTTAGTGAACTCGGCGAAGCACTGCGGGTCAATCCTTGGGACATCGAGGGTACGGCCAACCAGTTGGAGCGAGCGCTTGAGATGAGCCTCGGCGAGCGGAACGAACGCATGATGCCGATGCATAGCCGGATAGTTCAGAACGACTTGCACCGTTGGGTAAGAGATTTCATGTCGTCACTTGAAGGCACGGTATCGACGGCGACTGGAGTGCCCCCGATGCTGACTTCTACGGTGCTTGCGGATACTTTGGCGAACAACTTCAGATCGGCGGAGAGTTCGCTCGTGATGTTGGACTACGACGGTTCGCTGAGGGAGTTTTGCGATCGGTTTGAAGACGCGACTCCTACGCCGGAGATACTGGGCCTGCTTCATCGCTTCGGAAACCGCGAGGATGTGAAGGTGTTTATCAACAGCGGGCGCGACCACGAGACGCTTGGAGACTGGTTCGATGACTGTCCGATAGATTTGATAGCGGAACATGGTGCGTGGATGAAAGAAGCGGGTGAAAAGGAGTGGCGTCTGTTGGGAGTGCTGGACACGAGTTGGAAGTCAGACGTGCACGGAATTCTGGATGACTACGTGATTCGGACGCCGGGTTCGAGGATCGAGGAGAAGCAGACTTCTCTGGCGTGGCACTATCGGCAGACGGAGGAGACGTTGGGCAACTGGCAGGCTTTGGAGCTGGTTTCGCTCTTGGAGAACAACCTGCGCGGTGAACCGGTGCAGGTGATGCACGGTTCGAAGGTGGTGGAGGTTCGACAACAGGGTTTAACGAAGGCGCGGGCGTACGACATCGTGCTGGATCGTTTCGGTCCTTTCGAGTTCGAGCTGGCGACGGGAGACGATCGGACGGACGAGGATCTCTTTGCTCACGTTGCTCAGAACGTTCACACAGTTAAGATCGGTTCGGGAAGCTCAGCCGCAAGGGTCGCGGTGGCATCGCCACGGTCGCTACGGGAGATGTTGACGGCGTTGCTGCGGGCTAAGGCGGATTGAGGGAAGCTGCCGCTTAACCGCTCTCAGTTCATCCGATCTTCGGTGAGTTCCATCTCACCGTCTTGCATGGTGTAGACGCGGTCTGCCATGTCTAGGAGGGTGTGGTCGTGGGTGGTGGCGACTACGGACATTCCTTGGTGGGTGACCATCTCGCGGAACAGGCCGAATATGGACTTTCGCGGTCAGATCCAGTCTGCCATGTCTTGGAGGGTACGAGGTACTTTGGTCAAGGCAATTAATCACTCTGAGCTATGGAGTTTCATGTTCGCGCAATTTACGTATGATTCGATAACATGGATGACTAAGAATGTTGGTCAGCATGTTGTCGCGGACGGATGGACCTGCGGCGGATTCGTTGTGGAGCAGCTAAAATGCATCATGTGTTCAAAATAGGGGGGGGGGGTACGAGCACCCTTCATCGGCTAGAGCGAGACTGATCCTCTGGCTAAGCGCCCTATTTCTTATCGCGTTAGTAACGAATTTTGGGGTTGATTCATCGAATCCACGCGTTCGCGTCGCATCCGCTCAAACAACCACCGGTATCTGCGATCGCACTCTCCAAGTACAGTTGGCGATTGTGACATGGTCGGCCAGTCACAACTTGGATACCGACGGCATCGAGGTCGTGTGTCAAAACGTTACCGACGACCATCTTGCCGCGTTGACGACTCTGCGATGGGTCGAGAAGCCGGAGTTCACATCATTGAAGTCGGGCGACTTCGCGGGAATGACGGGTCTGACGACGCTTGACATTCAGAACAATGAGATCAGCGAACTGCCAGCCGATATTTTTGACGGTCTTGACGCGGTTACCGATCTGCGGTTTTCCCGCAACGACATCGAAGACTTGCCGGCCGGCGTTTTCAGCGGCTTGCCGGCCGTGCAGATACTGGTCGGGAGCGGCAACCGGCTGACACACTTCAAAGCCGACTGGTTTGATGGTTTCCAAGGCTTCCCGAGTGGAACCGGCAGTACTGATATCCGCCTAGAATTCGTCGGCAACCAGATCACCACTATCGATGCTGACGCACTAGACGGCATGACCGGTCTAACGAGGTTCTACTTCAGTTACAACAAAATCCATTCGTTGCCGACGGGGTTGTTCGACGGTCTGTCCAGTTTGCAGCGAGTCTCTTTCCATTTCAATGACCTCCAGACATTGCCGTCGGGGCTATTCGATCGCATGACGGCGGACGGTACCGTAGGCAGCAACGCATCGTTGCAACGATTGAACGTCAACGACAATGATCTTCGCTCGCTACCGTCGGGCATCTTCGACAATCTGGCCGGTTTGCAGCAAATGCGACTTCACAACAACTCGCTAACGTCACTTCCGAGCGGTATCTTCGATGACAATGCTGCGTTGTACGAAGTGAGATTGTCTAACAACCAGCTGAGGTCACTGCCGAGCGGATTGTTTAGCGGCAACGCGGGTATGCAAATCCTCCATTTGGATAACAATAGGATCACGTCGCTCGACGCATTGAAATTGGAAACGTTGACTTGGTTATTTGACCTTGCACTACACAACAATCAGTTGTCGCAGTTGCCGGATGTTTATGTGACGAGTTTCGTCGAAGACTCAGAGAAGGCAAGTGGCACACAACTCACGTACTGTCTTCGCAACCTGACACTTGACAACAATCCTTTCACGGATTCTTGGATTGCGAGTGGCAGTTTCAACGACTACTTAACCGCCTTCGGGTCACGCTTTAACAGAACTTGTTCGATTACAGTGGCCGCATCCACGTTCAGAACGTTCGCACTGGTTTTGGGACTTGGCGGGATCGACTTGAGTGTCGAAGTGACAGACGAATCAAAGACGGCATGGGAGCTGTTGGCGGAAGATTTCGCACATGCGAGCAGGTACCTGATTATCTACAATTTCTCGTTCGGTTGGGAGGGGCAAGAAGTTGATGCCGACGTAATCGACGCGCTGCCCACCACCCTTGAAGAGCTCAAAATCCAAGATGCCAGATTCGACTCATCCGTCACCGGCGCGTCGTTCGCTCGCTTCACAAAAACCGTCAACATCTTTGTCAGACAGTATTACTTCCGTCGTATCGGCGACCCAGTGCTAAACATCGACCATGTTGAGAGTGCGGGTTTAGGAGGGCTGCAAATCTTGAGGCTCGACAACGTCGGCTTGACCGGCGACGGTTCGAGAATCCTGACCGGGCTTCCGGCCAGCACGATGCGCCTGTTGGCGGTGACGAACAACCCCGGATTCAACCAGATTCCGGCGGGTGTGAAGAGTTTGACCAACTTGGTGGGTTTGGACCTCAAATCCAACGGGCTCGATGCGCTAGATGCCAATGGATTGCAAGGTTTGTCTAGTCTGCTCTTCCTGTCGGTCGAGGATAACGAGGTCGATACGGTGCATGAAGACGCGTTCAACGGTTTGAGCGCCTTGCGAACGTTGTTGATGGACGACAACGAGATCACAATGCTCCCTGGCGATCTGTTCTCTGGTTTGAGTGCACTAAGGGACCTACATCTGACTGGCAACAAGATTTTGGGTTTGCCGGGAGGATTGTTCTCAGGAGTATCCACCCTAAGGACGATCGGTTTGGAATCCAATCCTGGCGCACCGTTCCAGATCGGGGTCTCGGTTGTGGATGACACCACCGACGCCACGATGAAACAGTTGCACATCCGCGAGGGCGCGCCTTACCGCACCACCAATACGGCAACTTACGGATTCACCGCGAAGATCGTCAAAGACGATGTTGTGTCGTCTGTGGTCCCCGTCGATGCTGGAGCGACGATGACAACGCAGGCGTTCACGATTCCGGAAGACGCAAGAGTGGAGTTGCCGTCCTTCCTTCCCTACCGTCCTAGTAACACTTACGAATTCTGTTTGGGGCTTGACGAGTGTTTCGCTGGTTTCGAGTTTGTGCTCAATCCGAAACCGAGCATCGTTAGCATGCGGTTCGTCAACCGCGACCAAATCTTTTCCGTGCGTGACAAGTTGCGTTTCGAGATTCGATTCGATCGTGAGGTGGTACTTGAAGGCAATCCTCGAATCAGCTTCAAACTTGGCGAAGCGACGAGATACGCCACGTACGTTGAACGCGACTCAAGTGGCCGGTTCTACTTCGAGTACATGTTGCAGGAAATCGATTCGGATATAGTTTCGATGTCCCCCAGCATGTTAGGCTACCCGTCGGGATCGTCCATCAAGGATCCGGATACTCAGACGGGGGCCGCGGCAACGCCGAGGCGAACCCAAGCGACATCAGAGGCGTTGTCGACTTTCTTCCGGATCACGTACAACATCGGAAAAGCACTGATATCTCGTATCGAATCGACCATACGGTCTGTAACTGTCAGTGGGGGCGATCCGATAATTTTGAGTGTCGATGTGTACGGTGCCCAGGACATTAAGGACAACGATCTTGCTGATGGGATCAGCTTCTTGTGGAGCGATGATGGTGGTGGGAATTTTGATGGCAACGGGCGCGAAATAACGTATACGGCACCGGATCAGCCGGGGACTTTCACAATAAGCGTTTCGACGCCGATCTCGTCGTGCCGTGCCCCTGCTACGGATGAGGTTCGGTGTGAGGCTACGTTTGAGGTGAGGGTGCGCCGCCCGTCGGTAGCACCGCCAGAAGCGGAAGCGCCATTGAATCCGCCGGGCGAGATTCCCTCAATCCTTGCGGACTCCGACGGCAACCAGTATGAAGTGATCACACCGGTCGAGGGCGGGGTTTTCAGTGGCGAGGGCTACTCGATCACCGTGGCAGCGGGTGCGGTTCCTAATGGTGAGTTCATCGGCATCCGGATGTCGGACGAAGGCGCGGCCTCGAACGTGGGCATGACGCACCAGCGTTATACGCTGGGCGGCAAGATGTACGCGGTCTCGGCTGTAGACGGTTCCGGTGCGGCGGTCAACTCTTATGTCCTTGACGCCCCGGCGACGGTCTGTACGCCGCTGCCGGACGAGTTGCGTCAGAACATCTCCGACCTGGCGGTGGTTGCGATCAACGGCGATGGTTCGCTGACGATTCTGTCCGCGCAAGTTCGGATAAGCACTACCGGCACGATGGTGTGCGGCGCGTTGAGCAACCTGCCTGCCTCAGTGGCGGTAGGTAGCGCTGGCGCACCGTTACCGTTTGCGACTGCCGCGCCGGATCCGACGCCTGAAGCACCTGATACAGGCGGTGCCGCGCCGCGGGGCGGTGTGTTGATTTGGATCCTGCTATTCGGATTGATCGCGTTGACTTCTGGGCTTGTTGCGATGCACATCCGGCGCCGAAATACCACCTGAACTTTGCGGTGCCTTGGTATCGCGTGAAGCGAACCGCTGGAAGATTAAGCGAACCGCCTATCTATTGACACACAGTTCAACGGGCTGAACGCCCGTCGAAAGGGGAAGGGGACAGGCCAAAAAGCAGATGAGCTGCTACGCCACCCCGAGACGGGCGTACGACCCGTTGAACTGTGTGGTCAGTCCAACCGATCTTCGGTGAGTTCCATTTCGCCGTCTTGCATGGTGTAGATGCGGTCTGCCATGTCTAGGAGAGTGTGAGTCGAATCTCTCTTGCCTGAGAAAATATGCCCGTGGAGTCGGGGCTATATTCGGCGAAATGACTCCAGAATCAGATTTCGACTACAACAGGCAAATATCAAGACTGTTGACTATGATCGCTCTCGCCGTCGTCTGGCCTCCTCAGCAAGGAGCGGAGGTTTCGGGTGCGGACTTTCGGGCCCAAGCCGAACGGCTCGATGAATTTCTCGAATCCCGTCTTCTGCGAGGATTTGCAGATTTGCCAGAGAACGATTTGCTCTCTCTACGGCATCTTTTAGGTTTGCAGGTTCAGATTGTCGAGAGTGTTCATGCTGACTGGGACGATGTGCGGACATTATCAGATCTCTATGGCCAGTCTCTGGTCTTTGTTGAGAATACAGCAACAGTCGACTTCATCCGGGTCGCTCAACTCAACCGATCTTCGGTGAGTTCCATCTCGCCGTCTTGCATGGTGTAGATGCGGTCGGCCATGTCTAGGAGGGTGTGGTCGTGGGTGGTGGCGACTACGGACATTCCTTGGTGGGTGACCATCTCTCGAAAGAGTCCGAAAATGGACTGGGCGTTGTTGGAGTCGAGCTCGCCGGTGGGTTCGTCGGCGAGAACGATGTCCGGTTTCATGGCGATGGCGCGAGCTATGGACACTCGTTGCTGTTCACCGCCGGATAGTTCGTATGGTCGGTGGCGCGCACGACGTCCTAGGGCGACCATTTCCAAAGCGTCATTCGTTCGTTCTGAGCGTTCGCGAGCAGAGAGTCCGGCGATGCGCATTGGCAACTCGACGTTTTCGTATGCCGACAACAACGGCAACAGAGCGAATGATTGAAATACGACGCCGATGCGGTTTCTACGCAGTTCGATGAAGTCACGCTCGTTGAAATTGGCCATGTCCCGACCTTCGAACAGCACCTGTCCGGTCGTCGGGTGGTCGAGACCTGCGAGCAGGTTCAACAGCGTCGTCTTGCCGGAACCAGAACGGCCTACCAACGCTATGAATTGTCCGTGGTGGACGTTGAAGCTCAGCTGCTTGACTGCGGTAACGTCTTCGCCAGCGAGTTGGAACGTGCGGGTTACCTCGATCGCCTTTATGGTCGGATCGCCGTTGCGGTTGTCATTCACCTGATTCAAGCGTCACCTTTCCTTGGTTAACCGCGACTCGGACTCTTCGGTTTATTTCGAGTTGGTCGAGCATGTCTCTTGGTATCTGCACCGAACCGGACGAGTCGACGATTAGAAACTCTTCGGTATCACTGCCGCTACCGCCGACGCGACGTTGAAACGACACTTTGCGGGTGGTCTCGGTGCTGGTTTTGCCATCTCGAATCGTGATGGCTCGGCCGACGCTGGTTGCCACGGCCGGATCGTGCGTGACGATGACAATTGTCGTGCCAAGCTGCTGATTGACTTCGTTAAACAGGTCTAGGATCTCTTGGCCCGTGAGATCGTCCAATTCCCCGGTTGGTTCGTCGGCCAGCAAAAGAGGCGGTTGGTTCGCCAGGCTGACGGCGATGGCGACGCGTTGCTGCTCACCGCCTGACAGTTGCTCGGGTTTGTGTCCGATACGGTGGCCGAGTCCTACGATCTCAAGCAATTCCTTCGCGCGGTCTGTGCGATCGACCTGTGATACGCCAGTCAGAACCATGGGAAGTTCGACGTTCTCTGCCGCTGTGAGGTACGGGAACAGGTTTCGAGACGTCTCTTGCCAGATGAACCCGACTTCGTGGCGACGGTAGTCGACGACTTCTTTGCTGGTCATGTGGAGCAGATCGAAATCACCGACACGCGCCGTGCCAGCCGAGGGAGCGTCGTACCCGGCAAGTATGTTCAACAATGTCGATTTGCCAGATCCAGATGCGCCAACTACGGCAATGATTTCGCCTTCGTACACCGTGAGTTCTAAACCTCGCAGTGCGACGACTTCCAACCCGGCGGCTTTGTAGATCTTGTACAGGCCGCTGCAGATGATGTATTCGCGGTTGAATGCGTCCAAATTCGATGTCTCCAAGGATTGTGTGGCGGGTTGCTGCTTTTGGAATTGCCTAGGCTTCTCCGATGCGCATCACTCGATGAATAGCCATGCTGTAGACGGAAACTAGGCTAATTGCGATGACCACTGCGAATACGATGGCGAGCAGTCCGAACGTTGTCGCGAACCCCGTCCAGTATATTTCAAGGGTCATCGGCGGCACGACGTTGGCGTCTTGGCCAGAACGTGCGAGGTAAGGAATGATCGTGTCTCCGAGTCGCGTGCCCATGAATATGCCGATCGCGACGGCGACTCCGACGACGATCAGTTGTTCGAGCAGGATGAGCAACAACAGTTGCCGCATGGAGAGACCGATGGTCCTCAAGAGTGCAAACTCGGCGAGACGGCGTCGGAACGCGACGCGTGTATGGACGACGAATCCGATCGCGCTCACGATCAAGACGGTCACGAACGCCACGCCAAGCAATGCTCTCCATCCTTCGGAGACCAACGGGTCTACGCTGACACCTGCCAGCAGCGCCAAGCGGTCGTTGATCGGACCTGACCTTAAGCGCAGCAGATCGATATTGCGTTCGACTGATGACGTGGCGGTGTATCGAAGACGCGAGCCACCGGCATCGTCCTTCATCATCTCTAGCTGTTCGATCGACGGAGTTCCGGCTTCCGTCTTGAGCCACGCTTCATTTGCGACTCGTTCTCCGGTGTGACGCCGCGCATTGACCAGGTTATGAGCCGCGTCGAAGTCCATGATCACGAAACTGCTGTCTTCCGGATTGAGTGTCGGGAAGTAGTCGATGATGCCTACGATGTCTAGCGATGTCCGTTCGTTGTCGATCGATACGCCTATGGTTTCGCCGACTCGGGCGCCGATCTTGTCGAGTAATGTCTCGCTCGCCAACACGGGAATGTCTTCGACGGTGTGGCCGGATGATATGCCGCGGAATTCGTTCAATGAACCGGCAGCCCAGCGCATTCGCATAATCCCCGGGTTTTCGGCCTCTTCGGGAGGCAATGGCGACGGATCAAAGGTGTCGGCGAAAGCCTCGGACGTCGGTCTCATCAGATTCCAGACAAAGTCGGATTCTCCATCGAAGAATTCGAGCCGGTACATCTTTGTGCCGTCGTTGCTGATGGTCGAGATGTCGTCGATGTCTACGGCGCCGCTTCTCAGCGATCCATCAAATGTGGAAACGCCGATCGAATGTAGCTTTAGTGGCCCGACGGGCAGCAGGACGCGTTCCCTTCCGAATGGCGCCGGTTGCAGGGACGTGCCGATGCGACACCATGAAGGCAACGGGAACTCGTCGTTTTCGGGGTCTGCGTATTCGAGAGCGCACGGGAATCGGTTTCGTGACCGCGATTCAGGGAACAGGTTGCCCAAGTCGACGCTGTAAAAGCGATTGTTTGCATCGCTGAGTCGAGCTACGAAGCGGACTTCCTGCATCGGGAACAGCGGCTTAACGCGGGCGGTTATGAACCGGGCGTCCTCTGGCAGCGGTATACCCTCGTCCGACTCGAACGCGATCGATTGGAACGTGGTTTCGTAGCCGTCGGCAGTAAAGTCGTCACGGCGCCAGGCGATGCCACTAATTTCGTCAGGATCGACAGCCAAGACTGAGAATTGATCGAAGTTGAAACCTGCCGTAAAGGAACCTCGCAAACGATAGATCGTGGTGGCGTCCTCGATGCCTTTGATGCTCTTAAGGTCTTCTTCGAGATTGAATGACCGTCCACCGGGCCGATTCGATATTCCCGGTATGCGGATTTCGCCGCCGGTCTGGTAGAGGACCTGATCACGGGCGCTGCGCTCGAGCGTCGCGGCGAAGCTTGCTGCGAACACTCCTAGACCGGCGGTCAGTATCAATAGCAGCGATACTCGGGAGTAGTGAGCCGGGTTGCGCGCCATCTGCCAAATCCCCAGTACCACGGCTGGTGAGATGATCCTCGAAGCGAATCCCGTGGTCATCAATCTTCCGAGCAGATCCATTGCGAGCGGGAAGACTCTCAGCAAGACGATTCCGGCGGCGACCAAGAATAGAGCCGGTACGGCCAGTATGACTTGGTTCACGGTTGTTTCGCCGAATATGTTGGCGGCCACGAACGAGCCTTGCCTGGTGAGTTGCCAGAACAGGAACAAGACCACGCCAAGAAAGCCGAGGTCTAGATAGTAGCGTTGGATGAAAGCCAATCTTTGAGGCCTGGCTCGCCCAGCTCGCTCGGCGATTACGCCTTGTTGCGTGACTCGAAAAGCTGGGATCATGAGTGCGATCATGGTCAGAATTGCGCCGATCGCGGCCATGACGTACACGTTCAGCGTCAGGTTTACGGGCAGCGCTTCGCCCGCGTTAAGTTCACCGAAGAATGGCAACGTGCCGAGGAACGCGACGCCCCATATGGCAAGGAATGGACCGCAGACTAAGGCAAAAGCCGCGATTATCAACGTCTCGACCGCAAACATCAACAACAACTGCCGAGACGTCGTGCCGCGTCCCCTCAACAGAGCTACATCGGCGGATTGCGCCTCGATCAGAAGTCCAGCGAGAGTTGCGGTGTAGTACACCACGACCAAGACGATCAGAATCAGGACGATGAACATTGGCAACCTGTTGAAGAAGAGCTCAATCTCGTACCGGAGCAGTGTCTTATCGAGTTCGGTGTCCAGCACGAAACCGTCGACCTGCGAGCGCAATTCGTTTTCTGTGATCTCGAGTGTTTGGCGGATGTTTTGCGTGTCGGTCGCGTGGATAGTTGTCGGTTCGACGTCGAGGAACCACGCATATTCTGCACCCATGTTGGGGAAGTAGACGCCTAGAACTTCTAGCATGGACTGCTGCGGCACGATGAACTGTGCGAACTCCAGCGTAGTGCTTCGCGAACCGAACGCCTGATCGAAAATCCGCCACTCTGGATCTTCGGGATGTGCCCGTTCGTAGATGCCAGCCAGGCGAATATTGACGTTGAGGTTTTGTTCATCCCAGTGCGGGCGTGCAGGAATCACGTCGCCGAGTTCAAGTCCAAAGAGTTCGACCGCGTCCTCGTCCAACAACGCTTCGATTGTCAGATCTGAGCCGGGGGCAGGCTCGGCGTTGATCTCAGGGAAGCGGCCTTGGACCACATCGATGCTGTGCGGTTCGTCAGGCACGGTTAAGCATTGAATTCGGCGGCAATCGCACTCGATCAAAGGCTCGTCGCGTTCGTTGAAGGAATCGGGTTCTGCGACGGTCGGCCTGCAGGGGCACTCGCCCATCGGCACAAGTTCTGGAGGCTCATCGACGAAGAAGGTCCAACTTCGCATGGCGCGGTTGTATTGCGTAGTGAACCTTCCCACGCGGGCGAGCAACAGCGTCTCCATAGAGGTTGTGAGTTCGGCGTGAGTGTCGTTGTTGATGGGGGTCTGATCAGCTTCGATGAGTATGTCGAGATCAGAAGGATTTTGATCGGCCAACTCCTTTTGCAGCGCGATGTCTCTGAGAGATTCGAAATATACGACCGTGGCAGACATGATCGTGCCGGCGAGCACGGAGCCGATGATTACAGCCGACAACAATCGCCAGTTGGCGATCGTCCGTTTGAGCATGAGTTGTATCGTGCTTCGCATCTCGATCTAGTTCGCGTCGCGCGTCAACTCGTGTATCGGCAACGTGCGGTATTGGCGCATGATGGTGTAGACGGCGATTAGCGTCGCGCCGATGATGACGGCGGCCAGAATCGCGACGGGGACCCAGTTCGTCTGCATAACGAACGGTGGCAAGAGTTCGCCGCCTGATTGGGTGAAGGTCAGACTGCTGACCGCGAGACGGCTTACGTACCAACCGCTGACGATACCTATACCCATGCCCAGTACGGCCACCATGGCATGTTCGATCAACACCAACATGCCGAACGACGAAGTCTTCATTCCCATGCTAGACAGGAGTGCCGATTCTTTTTTCGTGCGGTAAGCATGAGCCGCCAAATAGGTCATGTATCCGAAAGCCGCGGCTACTCCGGCCATCACGATAGATACGATGCTGATCCCTCGCCACCCGGCTACAACCAACGGGTCTACCGTGGAGTCTTGAAGAAGGCTAGCGCGATCGGTTATCGCAGTAAATCCGAGGACTTGTCGCAGATCTGCCAGGGTCGAAGCGTGCATGTCGGGTTCGATCGAGACGAATAACTCGTTGGCTCTTTGGGCCGTCAAGCCCCGTAGCTCTAGGAAATCGATCGTCGATTCGACATTCGAAATCATGAACGGTGCGCGGGCGGGATTCAGGGTCGGGAAATAAGTCACGGTGTCAACGATCTCGACTGGCAGATATCCGCCGTTGATTTGAACGATGAATTGTGATCCGACATCGGTGTTCGTCAAGAACATCAGCGCATCACTCGCGATCACCGGTAACGGTTCGCCAGTGGCGGTTCGGTATATGCCGCGCACCCCTTGATCATTGCCGCGATCCATCTCGATGCGCGCAACAGACGGACCACGGTCACCAGCGACGTCGATCACTAGGCCATCAGGTTCATCGGAGATGCCAAAGACAACGTCGAGACCATTTGAAGTTGGCATTCCGGTCCATTCGGCCGCGTTGTCGAAATCAGCAAGAATGAACCTCTCACCCTTGCTGTTTTCGGCGTAGACGTCGTCGATGAAAACCGCCGTCGGCTCAGCCCCGTCGGGCCCGGCTTGCATGAAAGTCTGTACGGATACGAGCTCAGCGGGTTCGGCAAATTTGCTTGAAAGTTCGGCGGTTTGGTGTTGCCATTCGCCTTCGATCTGGCCGAGGGTGATGGTTCTGGAACGCCCCTTGGCGTCTTTGACGACGTACCACAGGAACAGATTTTCGACCCTAGGCTCCGCCCTCGCCCAAGCGCCGAGCTTAACGGTGTCGGGAGGCAAGTAGATGGGTTCGGGCTTCACGTCGACGGCGATTTTCGAGGTCAGGGTTTGAAACTCGGTTTCCGAAAAATCCTCTCTGAACCATGCCGTTTCGGCGAATATATCGGAGTCGACGGCTAGCAGATTGAATGGAAATCCGAGCGCCGTGGTGCCGAAACGACCCGAAGCCCTAAATGCCTGTGTCGCGTTGATTACGCCATCGACGTTTCGTGCTTCTTCAACGGTTTCAATGCTTGGTGGTTGAGTAGGTACAAATCGGAAATCGGCCCCGGATTCGTAAAGAATCTGTTCTTCGGTGCTCCGCGCCAGTGTCGAGGCCAATGTGCCAGAAACGACGCCGAGTCCGGAAACGAGAACGAGCAGCAACACTGGCCAGACGTACCAATAAGGGCTGCGTCGAAGCCGCCAAAGTCCGAGTGTCACCTCGACGGATGGGAACCGCGATCCGACAACCGCGATGATTTGCGCCACGATCGGGAAGAGCCGCATGAACAGCAGCGCGACGACGAGCAAGAAGATGGCGGGCGAGAACAGCAGCGTGACATCGGCCGAGTTTTCGCCCTCTCGCGTCGAGGCGATGACAGTGCCGCGAGTGGTGAGTTCCCACCAGACCAATGACCCGATCGCGAGAAATATGACATCCAAGTAGTAGCGCTGGAAGAGAGGCGGGCGTTCCGGTCGGGCTTCCGATTGGTATTGATCGATGATCCCTCGCCGGGTACCGAGTATCGCTGGCAGCAACAGGATCGTAAAGACCGCGAATCCTGCGGTGATCGACCAGATCCATGACTGCCAAGCAAACTCAACGTTTAAGAAAAGTGAATCGTTGACGCTTCGATATGCAGGAAGCAGCCCGAGCGACGCAACCAATCCGACGGCGATGAGCGGCGCAACCAAGGCAGGCACACCGGCGATCAACACGCTTTCGATCGCGTATGAGCGGATCACCTGCAAAACGGTGATGCCTCTGCTGCGGAGCATGGATGTTTCTAGGGACCGGCGGCGAGCGATGATCCCTGCGACCATGAACAGGTAGTAGGCGATCGATGTGATTGCCAGCGCGGCCAACAACAGCATCGGTATTCGGGCGAACAGCATCCGGCGTTGCAGGGAATTCAACCGCGATTCGAGGATCGTCAACACGTCGGCGCGCGTTATCTCGATGCCGATACGTTCTTCGAATTCTGAGAGCCTACTAATCGATTCGTTGAGGTTCAACAGCTTGAAGTAGTTGGTGTCGACGTATAGGTACCAGCTGAAATCGGCTGGCAGTCCAGCGTTTGCTTCGGCAACTGTGTCGAGCATCACGGAAGGCTGGACGAGCAACACGATGGGTGGCTCGCGCCCATCCACGATAGCCATTGGCCGTACCAACGGGTCCGACAGTCCAACCCAGTAATCGTCTGAGGGATCGGGGATCGTAAATATGCCTGTGATAACGACCTTGACGAGACCAATGCCGCGTGCTTCTGGCACGGTTTCGATCACGTCGCCGATTCGGATGTCGAACCGTGATGCACGATCCCACACGATCGCGGCCTCGACGGTAGGCACGCTCTCCGAGTAGACCAGACGCTTTGAAGGCTGGCGACCAGCGATGTATACGACACGTTCGTCGATGCCGGTCATCGACAAGAACATCGCCCTCGAAGCTTCGTTGTGCCGACGTATCTCACCGCCTTCTGTGCCCCAGTTTGCGCGACGCGTTTTTATCACGGACGCGTCGCCCGTAAAGGCTCCTGCAAGATACTCCTCTTGCGCGGCGGCCAATGCATCGTTCGCTTCGACGTACTTGCCGAGTTCCAAGGGCAGCCACCTCGTGTTGACTTGGAGGTGGGTGTACGTGCTATCGGCTGCGTCGATCGTGTCTTGAACTCCGGCGCGTTCGAGCGTGCGGAGATACACAGGCGCGCCAGCTACGACGGTTGCGGTGATCAGAGAACCAATAAATGCGCCTAATAACAGCGTCCCTTCACCAGAGATCCGGCGCAGTGTAAATCTGACAAAGTTCAGTTCTAGCGTCCTTTTGTGCCGCAATCTGGCGGCGTAAAACGATGATTCGCGTTTTTCGCAACTGGATGGTGCATTGGATAGCGTGGATTTAGACGCTCGGCGTCTCAGAATCCCAATCCACGATTCTAACGCGGTACATCGGAATCATGTCAGATGGAAAACGCGACAACCAAGTATTACGCAATTTGTCCTCTTTCGGTTCTTGGCAAAACCTGAACGGTCGGCGATCTTGACAATTTCATATCAATTCGGGAATATTCTGGTCCGAAAATCTGCGAGATTCGATAGGAACCTCGGCGCGCATTGGATGTTGGTTCAGAAACAGTTGGCGATGTGCCACCGATATAATGCAATTAAGCACCTCCATCCACTTGCTCGAGCGGTCAGGAGGCATGAAGTGGAACTCAAACAGCGGTTAACGTCGAGCTTGGCGTTGGTGACGGTCGGATTGATCCTCATCGCCTTGGCAGTTTCGGCGTGCGCGCCATCCGCGTTGTCGAATGGTTCCCCTACCGCGACCTCGATGACCGTCACCGAGCGCGAAAGCGACGCGCCAAACGCGTGGATTCCCGATGTCGTCGACGCCACTGCGCCGTCAATCGTCAATGTCACGGTTCGTCGAGCTGATGGAGTCGGGTCAGGGACGGGGATAGTGTTCGATTCGAGTGGTTCGATTATCACGAATTGGCATGTGATCGAAGGATCTGACGAGATCGAAATCACTTCCCACACAGGTGCAAGTTACGAAGCGACATTGACGCGAGAAGACAGTTCGCTCGACCTTGCGCTTCTCCAAGTCGAAACCCGGGAACTAACCCCTGCCACTTTCGGTAACTCCGATGTGCTGCGGGTCGGAGAGGACGTGGTATCGATCGGACATGCGTTTGGTCTGAGTGGCGGTCCCAGCGTAAGCCGAGGTGTTGTGAGTGCGCTGAACCGCACGGTCGCTGACAAGAACGGCAACATCTTCGACGGTCTGATCCAAACCGACGCTGCGATAAATCTGGGTAGCAGCGGTGGAGCGCTAGTGAACTCGTCAGGCGAAGTAATCGGCATCAACTTGGGCACGATCAACGTTGGCCAAGGCGCAAACTTTGCACTCGACATCAATACGGCGGTAGCAGGTGCGGGGCGATTGGTGGCGTTGGGAGAACGGGAAAGCCCAGGTTATCTCGGTGTCGGCGGTGTCGATGTTACTCCCTATATCGCTTTCCAACAGGCACTGCCCGTCAGCGAAGGTTTCGGGGTCAGGTACGTTGATCCTCAATCTCCGGCCGCGGTCCGATTCAAGATCCACGACATCATAGTCGGGATTGACGACACACCGATACGCGGCAAGACGGATTTCACGGAGTTCTTGCGCACACATCCGCGCGGCACAGACATTGTGGTTACGGCGGTCCGCGGCGCGGGTGACGATGCCGTGATCATGGAGATTCCGGTCACGCTAGGCGCGCCGGGGACGTAGACCTCCGTACAATTGCTGCTCAGCAATTGTTTGCCTCTAACCCTTATTTTTTCGGGAGGATTGATGATGACAGGAACAGAGCGTGAATTAAGTGGCAAAGTCGCCATCGTGACCGGCGCTGGCAGGTTACGGGGTATCGGCCGGGCGACCGCCAACGTTTTGGCTCGCATGGGCGCTGATGTCGTCGTAACAGGGACCGGACGCGACCCTGCGACGTTTCCTCAAGACGAGAAGGATGCTGGTTGGCGCGACATCGAATCAACAGCCGACGAGGTGCGATCTTTTGGCGTCCGAGCTCTGCCTGTAGTCATGGACGTGACGAATGCTGACGAGGTGCAGAGGTTGATTGACGACAGCGTAAGCGAATTGGGCAGCGTCGACATCTTGATCAACAACGCAGCGGCGCCGTACGGTGAAGATCGGGTACCGGTGGTCGAGGTTACTGAAGAGGTTTTCAAGAAGGTACTTGAGGTCAAGGTAGTCGGCACTTACCTGTGTTCCAAATTCGCGGCCATTCAGATGATCAATCAAGGCGATGGCGGACGCATCGTAAATATCTCCTCAACCGCTGGAAAACGCGGCAGCGCAAATACTGCCGCTTACAACGCGTCCAACTTTGCTGTGGATGGTTTTACCCAAGCGTTGGCTAAGGAGTTGGCGGAACACGAGATAACCGCCAACTGTGTTTGCCCCGGCATGACTGAGACGGCACGGTTGGACCCGATCGGTCGCGGCGATGAGTGGTGGACGCGTGCCGCTCAGGTTCCGTTGGGTCGACCAGCTGACGACATGGAGGTCGGTGAGCTCATCGGGTTCCTGTGCAGCCCGCGGGCGGCGTACATCACCGGCCAAGCAATTAACATCAACGGCGGTTCAGTAACCGAGCGCTGATGCCGAGCCTGACCGACGCGTCAGTACGATCGGACCCGAGTGCGGCCTCGGGGATGTTTGCACAACGCGTCGAATAGGTTGGCTACCACTCGTTTGGCGCAGTTTGTCCCGATCCTCCGCCCCTCTGGATTCCGGCTTTCGCCGGAATGACGTGGGTTTTGCAAAGGGAATTATATACCCTGCTAGCCAAAAATCTGTGAAAAACCCTTGACAATGCTAGCCAACGATGCTAGAATCAAGGGTATGAAAACGAAGACTAAAGCACCTGGACGAAGCGAGCGCCAAGGCATCTCTCTGCCTGAACTCATGCGGATGTTCAGCACCGAGCGAAAGGCTGAAATCTGGTTCATCGCCAAGCGATGGGGCAGTCGCGCCAAGATGACTTGCGCGTGGTGCGACAGCAAGAACATCGCCGATGTCAAGAGCCGTAAGCCGATGCCGTTCCGTTGCCGGGATTGCCGCAAGCATTTCTCGGTCAAGACCGACACCTTCATGCACGGATCCAACATTCCGCTTTCCAAGTGGGGAATGGCGATCTACCTGTACAGCACGAACCTCAAGGGTTTGTCCAGCATGAAACTGCACAGAGATATCGGCGTGACACAGAAGACCGCTTGGTACATGGCACATCGGATACGCGAGGCTTGGGACATTTCTGTCGACTCGTTTTCAGGACCCGTAGAGGTAGATGAAACCTACATCGGCGGCAAGGAAAAGAACAAACACGAGTCCAAGAAACAGCACAAAGGTCGCGGCATCGAGGGCAAAGTCCCCGTTGTCGGTATGAAAGACCGGGACACCGGCAAGGTCAGCGCGGAAGTTGTGGCAGATACCAAGAAACCCACGTTGCAGACGTTCGTCAAGGAACGCACGGACAAAGATGCTGTGGTGTTCACAGACGAACATGCCTCATACATAGGCTTGCCACGTCCGCACATGGCGGTAAGGCACAGCGCCAAAGAGTTCGTCAACGGCATGGCACACACCAACGGGATCGAGTCCATGTGGGCAACGCTCAAGCGTGGATACAACGGCACGTATCACCATTTCAGTGCCAAGCACTTGCAAAGATACGTCAACGAGTTCCAGGCGCGACACAACGTTCGCCCGTTGGACACCGAAGACCAGATGGGTGCTGTGGTCCGATGTGGCGAGGGTAAACGACTGCCGTATGCCGAACTCATCGGCGAACCTGAGACGCGCCAACCGGCGATGCTCTGAAAAGGGAGTTGCGTGCAATCCTAGCTACGCCACCGTCACATCGCAACCAATCCTATCGGGTTGGCGCGTTTTGCCATGCTAGGATGGAGCAAGGTTGCGGTTATGCGGACAGGGGGCTAGCCTGCCCGACTAACGGACACTGGGGCTACGGTCCAGTGCCCGCCGCAACCAATCCTATCAGTCGGCAACTCACCCCCGACGGGACTCGAACCCGCAACCTTGGGCATCGCCAGCGCCACGCTCTATCCCTTGAGCTACGGGGGCATTGCCGATTCTAATCCAACGTCATCGACCTTAATTCGTCCAGATTGTCTTCATCGCCGCAACGGATTCGACATCTGATGTTCCCTGTCTCAATCTCATGATTGGTGATCGGGTCAAGGACATGCTCGGCACTTGCGTGGAACTTCCACTGTTTCCAGCGATCAGAGTCCATTGACCAATACATCTCCCAGTAACCATTACCTTTTTCGCCAGCCAAGGCGTAATGGAATTCAAACGGAATATCGTAACCATTGCCAATCGAAACAGGTTCGCAAGTCTCGAAATGCACGCCCATTTCCGCAACGATGAGCAGATCGCTGTCAATCTTGTAGACCGAGCGGACTATCCTCCATGCTTTTGGCGAAAACTCGTTGATGTGACCGAAATGCACCCTATCTCCGCCAATCGACGGGTCTCTTGATACGTCGGCTACATATTCGGCACCGGTCCATCTTGACAGCACAACGTCCCGCAATGGCTGATACTCATATCCGTTGACAAAACATCGATGTATGAAATACGCCACTATGTACTGATTCAACGCGTACCTTACATTCGAAGTCTCGTCTGTAGTCAGAATGCGTCCGTTCAGAACCATCGAAAATACACCGCCTGATGCACTTGCCTTCGCAAAGTTCTCATCCGTCAATAGCACAAAGCCTGTTTCTGGGGTTGCTGTGGGCGTAGGAGTAGCGGTAGGTGTCGGCAACGTCAACACATAGGTGGTTTCGCCTATCGTGACGGTATGACCCTCCAGTTCGTCGCAATCGTCGCACTGCACGACCACTGTGACGGTTTCAGGATCGCCACTGGCTACTACAGCAAGCATGAGCGTCGCCACCAACGCGAACGCTACAGCAACGATGATTCGAGTTGTCATCACTCACCTAGCATTTTGTCGAACAGGTCCATGGCGCGGTCGTTCTGATCCATTGCTCTGTCCATTTGGTCATTCAAGCGGTCAAGACGATCCAAATCATCTCCTATCAGTGCAAAGCAACCGATGAACATAACTAGAACTGCGCCGATGATCAAGCCAATGATGAGTTTCTTGTTCGTAGTCGTTTCAGATGATTCCTTGGCAACTCGGTTCGACGGCGTAGACCAGGGCCACGCCTTCTTTCGCACTACGTAGTTCTCGTGAAAATCCTCATCGCTCGCGGTCAAGTACATGACGAACTCGACTATCGCCAGCGGGAATGAAACGAACGCTCCGTAAATGGTCAGCGTCAAAATGATGCGGATTATGCCGGAAAGCCTGTTGCCGAGGTAGAACTGGTGAATGCCGAATATGCCAAGAAACAGTGCTAGAAGTGCGGCACTCGTGCGATTCTTCGGGTTGGACGCTGGAGCATCAGCGTTCTGAGACATTGGGGTACCCCCTCGTGGCAACGGATAGTGATCGCTTGCCACAGAGATCATCAACCCACGAGAGCCGACAAGGGGGCGCGGCGCGCCCCTATCCGAAATGCCAAGGCAAAAAGCTGCCCGCGGGTTTCCGATAATCTCTGTGGCAACCACAACCCTACACCATCAATGCCAGACGTGCAAAGCGCTCTAGAATCCCACGCCGATGAGTGGTATATTCAAGGTAAGGAACGGTGATTTGACTTCCGTTTAGTGAAGAGTTAAGGTCCGGGTTCCATTGCAAAATCCGGTGTGCAACCAGCACTCAATCGGAACAGGGTTTAATGTCAGCGAACGATCCAGCATCCAAATCTGATATCGACAAATTGAACGGTCGATTGGACGATACGAACAGTCGATTGGACGAGTTGATAGGTGACATCAAAACCGGTTTCGGCGCTACACGGTTGGGTTTCGAAGCCATGCATGTGGGGTTCAACGCCATGCAAACAGGTTTCAATGACATTCGTGAACATTTGACCCATCACGATACAGTGCTAGAGACGCATCACGAAGTCTTACGTGGGATCGTTGACGACATGGACAAGCAGTCAAAAACCCTAGCCGACAATAGCAAGACGCTTGCTCGCATTGAAAAGAAGATAAACAAGGGTTTCGGGTTCGACGACGAGGATGATGACTAAAACATGCCCAAGAAACAACGCATACACGAAGAGCGATTTCTGTTGAAACGGGAACTCGATGGCATCCGCTACGAGATGCCGCCGATCATCGACGCAGATCCCGAAGAAATCGCACGCAAAACGCTCGGCGTGCGCGGCTACGCCAAGAAGCAAAAACCAACATCAGATCGCTAGTTCAATTTGAACTGAGGCTTGGCTAGCAAGGTATATAATTCCCTTTGCAAAGGTCTCCTAGGGCCTCAGTCCACGAAACCGCGTAGCTGACGGCTGCGTGTGGGATGGCGCAACTTGCGAAGCGCCTTTGCTTCGATCTGACGAACTCGTTCCCGCGTGACGCCGAAGTAACGTCCAACCTCCTCGAGCGTTTTGGACCGGCCGTCTTTCATCCCGAATCGATGCTCGATGACCTGTTTCTCTCGCACGTCCAGCGTCTCCAAAACGGTTTGGACGCTCTCTTTCATGAGGTTGGTGGAGGCTTCTTCGATCGGGCCATCGGTGTTGGTTTCCGGGATGAAATCGCCGAGAGTAGAGTCTTCCTCATCTCCGATCGGCGTTTCCAGCGACACGGGTTGCAACGAGATCTTCAGGGTGTCTCGAACCTTTTCAGGCGTCGTCTCCATGTGTACCGCGATCTCTTCGGGCGTCGGCTCTCGGCCATATTCCTGAACCAGGCGTCGGCTGATGCGCAGGAGTTTGTTGATCGTCTCGACCATGTGCACCGGAATGCGGATCGTTCTGGCTTGGTCGGCGATCGAACGTGTGATTGCCTGACGTATCCACCAAGTGGCATAGGTCGAGAACTTGTAGCCGCGCCGGTAGTCGAATTTTTCGACGGCCCGGATCAGTCCGATGTTTCCTTCCTGAACTAGGTCCAAGAGGTTCATCCCGCGGCCCATGTATTTTTTGGCGACGGACACAACCAAGCGCAAGTTGGCTTTGGTGATGTGGATATCAGAAGCAGTCCCTCTGTTTCGGATCGTCGTCAAGTGAGCGTCGAGCAGCGGACCGTAGTAGAAGAGCTTCTGGATCGCGTCGTTGTCTAAGGATGCTTCCAACTCGGTGAGTTGTGGATTGCATTCGATGGCGTCCGGAGTTTCTTCAGCAATCAGCAACGTCAACAATGACAGGTTGCGTATGGTGGCTTTGGACTCGTCGGCATCGCAATCGAGATTGTTAGCTAGGTATTCGATCTTCTCCTCTGAATAAGGTTCGTCGAGGCATCGCCGTATCAGCGGATGTGAGAGCATGTCCGCGAGGTACGTCGTCACAGTGTCATCGGCCACCGACAACAACCTAGCTGCTAACTCTTTTGAGCAAGCCAAACCCGTGCTCATCGCGTTCAGCCGGGCCTCTTTGGAGGTTTCGCGCAGCGTATCGAAGACCTTCTTGTTGTCGAACGAGAATTCGGCGTGTCCGTAGTTTGGAGCTAGTTCCTCGACGATCTGCAAAGCTTCGGCACGACTTCCGCCTAGTGCCTTGCGGATGAGCGTCGCCGATGTGATCCGGTACGGGTCGGCCACGATCTCAAGCAGCCTCGGTTGAACGAGGGCGGCGGGCAGCGACACGTCTTTTGTGCGCTCGATCAGACTATGGATGATTACGGCGTTGGGTTCATCGCACCCGATCGCGTGCTCGACGGCTTCAGGAGTCAGCGGTTCGGGCAGGTTTTGGAACGCCTCATGCGCTTCTTCTGAGGTGATTTTGCGAAACGCGTCGTGATTCAGACGAGTCAGATCTCTGATTATCTCAATTGCATCGGAGTTGGAGCAATTGAAAATATCGGAGATGTACTTGACGTCGCGTATGCGATACGGGTTTTTCAGCGCCTCACGGATTGCGTCGAGAACTTCGGCCATCCGTTCATCGCAGAAGCCCGAGTAGATCACCATCGACTTAGCCGCGCGGTCCATCTTGGAGAGTCGATGCAGAGCGTCAATCGTGATCTCAGTCGCCGAGGGTTTAGTCTCGTGTTTAGCCAAGAAATCGGCTTCAATCTCTGCGACGATGCGTCTCAGCTCCAAGTTGCGCGCCAATTCGCGTTCTTCTTGCGCTGTCAGCAGCTCGACTCTCCCGATCTCCCGCAGGTACATTCGCACCGGGTCATCGGTCAAATCGGTGTCAGAGGCTACATTCTCGAGGGTGACGACTTCGGCGCGCTGTCGCGCGCCGGCAGCGGATCCGTCCCAGCTGTCGAGGTCCGAAATCGTGTTCGCCGGCGGGGTCGGGGCGAGTATCATGCTGGCGCGCTGGCTCTCGCCAGAGAAGGAATCGTTATCGGTTTCGTCCTCGCCGCCGATGATGCTGAACGTTAGAGTTTCACCTTCTTCGGCTTCATCATCATCATCTTCATCCGCGTCATCGTCTTCAACCGATGAGTCTTCTTCTTCATCATCGTCGTCATCGTCCAAATCCACGGGTGAACCGTTTGCGGTGGTCTGGCGGTCCGTGGTCGTCGTTCCCACGGACGAGTTCGGGTCGGGATGCACTTCTACAACCGTGACAGAATCGACCTCGTCGTTTTGCTCCATCTGGTTGTCAACTTCGTCGCTCTCTTCAAACAATTTGAGCGCCTCCTAGTGTTTTGGCGTCGCGTTGAGCGGGATCGCCAATTCCCTGATTTGACGGTTTGTCTCAACCGCGCTGGTCATGTCCTCATCACGGAACATGTTCCCGTTTTGTTTTGCCAGCTGCACCTCTTTCTGCTTGTTTCGTTTCAGATATTCTTGTCGAGTTCTGATCGCGCAGTCTTGAGCGATCTGAATGACGGCGGCTTCATTTTCGAGTCCGATGTCGCCGGGTGAAATGGGAATTTGCTGCAATCGTTCCATGAGGTTCATCGCGTCGGATTCACCTTCGATCAGTGCAAGACAATGATCCAAGTTGCCGGTGGTCCGCAACGATTCGAAAATCCGCATTCTGGAAGGATCCACGAAATGATGCGGCTCCACCACCTGCGCGTGATCGATCGCGAATTCGTGTTGGACCATGCATGCGAGGAGAGTCATCTCCCAGGGCGCTTGGGAGGCGGTCGTTGGGATGACCGGTATCGAGTTCCTCGACGTCCTGGAACGGCTTCGTCGCGTTACGGTGGGTTGTCGGGATACGCCAACCGCAGTTTCTCGATCCGCCCGTTTGCGCGTAAGCAGGTTCATCAGATGATCCGGGTCGACATTCAGTCGCCTACCGAGGTCGGTGAGAATTCGTTGTTCGCGAATGGTGTGTGGCGGTATGCGCTCGAAGAATGGTTCGACTTCATTGATCGCGGCATCCATTCCGTTGTCGGTCTTGACGTTGTGCTTTTCAATGCTCGTGCGAATCACGAACTGCATGATGTCGTCGGCGCGATCGATTGAAGCTATCCATTCCGCGCTGTCAGTCCGAATAGCTTCGTCGGGGTCTTTTGCAATGCCCTGCTCAGAGACCACAGGGCTAGCGACTCGGATGTCAACGGTCGAGCGACGTGTCGCCCTGCTGTTAGTTGACTGTCGACCGAATTCAGAAATCGCAATGCGGAGTCCGCGTAGCGCCGCTTGTTGCCCAGCTTCATCGGCGTCTAAGCACAGAATTACCGACGGCGGGTTATCGGGATCGTCCGGCAGGAAGGTGGCGACTGTTTGAAGTTGCTGCGACGTCACTGACGTGCCCATACAAGCTACGACGTTTTTGAAGCCGCGCTCCTGAGCGGTTATGACGTCCATGTAGCCTTCGACTACGATTGCTCGGCTCGAAGCGCGGATCGCGTCCGATGCCCAGTGCAAACCGTAGAGCGTTTGAGACTTGTTGAATATCGCAGTTTCGTGGGTGTTGAGATATTTCGGTTGCGCGTCTCCCATGGCGCGGGCGCCGAAACCGATGATGTTGCCGCGTGGATCCTTGATCGAGATGGTTATCCGGTTTGCGAACATGTCGCGCCACGAACCGTCTTCGCCTTTTACGACGAGGCCAGCTTGGACGACGGCTTGGCTATCTGCGCCGATGGATTTGAGGTGTGCGAAGAGTGAGTTGACGCCGCCGGGGGCGAAGCCGATGCCGCGTCGACGCGCGGTTTGAGCGTCGATCCCCCGCGATTCGAGGTAGGCGAGAGCTTCTTCGCCTTGGGCACCCTCCAACTGTCGGAAGAAGAACTCTTCGGCGACCTCGTTGACTTGGTGCATCGCAGCCGACTTGCCTCTGCGCCGACCGTTGGGATTTTCGTTGCGAAACTCCGTTTCGATGCCGGCTTTGCGGGCGAGCTTTTCAAGCGCTTCCTTGAATTCGATGCCATCGGCGCGCATTACGAATCCAAACATGTCGCCGCCGACACCACACGCTCCCCAGCACCGCCAAGAGTCGTGATCTAAGGACAAACTGAACGACGGAGTTCGTTCTTCGTGAAAAGGACAGAGTGCCTTGGGCGTACGAGATGATGGGTTGTCGAGCGCGAGATAGTCAGACACGACATCAACGATTGTCAACCTTGCCTTGACTTCGTCGACTAAGGTCATCTGCTCTCCCTTACCAACGGTGAAGTAGCTACCACCATCCACCATCGCCCGTCTGTCTGCGCAAGCTTTAGTCGGCGTGTGGGTTGCACTTCGTCGATTAACGCTGCGGACGTACGAAGTATAACCGAGATTCTTTCGAATGCAAACGGCAAACAGGCCGTCGCGAAAGTTCGCACGATCTTAGTTCAGTGGCATCGCCGAAACGGATCAATGGGGCGTCGGCACCGTGACGCGGCCCTGGTACAGGCCTTGGGTGCTGCCGGGGGAGATTCGTTCCAGTGCGATTACGGCGAAGGAGTCGGTCATGCCGCTGACGAAATCGGCCGCTGCGTATTCAGGTTCGATGGAGATTACCCGCATCCATTCGGGGATTTCGTGGAGGTGATTGCTGTAGTGTTCGTGCATGATGTGGACAGCGTCGCGGGCACGGAGGCCTTCCGGGGATTGGGATGTGGGATGGTATACGCGTTCGAACATGAAATTGCGGAGTTGGGTAATGACTACGCGCATTGGTTCGGACATGCGGATCCAGGGCTTGGAGTCGGTTTCAGGGTTCTCTCCGGTGCAGTCCCATGATGCGTCGATGACATCGACGACCATTGCGTTTAGGCGCGTGGAGTGTGCGTCGCCCAGAGCGCCGCGGATCTCGATGGGGACATCGTTGGCACTGAGGGTTCCGTCGCGTTCGGCATCGGCGAGGTCATGCGCTAGGTATGCGATGGCGTCAGAGATGCGGACGATCTGTGCCTCTAAGGACATTCCGGCGATCGCGTCGGATGTGATGAACTTGCCCTCGGGTTTGGAGTGGCGTTTGACGGCTTCGATCACATCGTGCGTCAGGTTCAGCCCTTCGCCGTGTTTTTCGAGGATGGTGAGAGTTCGGACGCCTTGGGCGGCGTGTGTGAAGCCGTCGGGGAGGCGTTCGTTGAGTACGTGTTCGCCGATGTGTCCGAATGGCGTGTGTCCTACATCGTGGGCGAGCGCGGCTGCCTCGACGAGGTCTTCGTTGAGGTTGAGTGCGCGTGCGATTGTGCGCCCTACTTGCGAGACTTGCAGGACGTGGGTCATGCGCGTCGTGTAATGGTCGCCTTGCGGGTTAACGAGGACTTGACTCTTGTGCTTGAGTCGTCGGAAGCAGTTGGAGTGGATGATTCGGTCGCGGTCTCGTTGGAAGGCGGCGCGTACAGATGATGGTTCTTCGTCGCGGTCACGGATGGCGTCGGCGGATTTTGAGGCGAACGGCGAGAGGGCGGCTTCTCGTTGTTCGATGCGATGCCTGACGTGCGAGTGACTTGTCTGAATTTGAGTATCTTCGGAGACGTCGATCATGCGACGGTCACCGTCTTTGCGAGGTTGCGCGGCCGGTCCGGGTTGTAGCCGCGAGCCACGGTGGTGTGGTACGCGAGTTGCTGAAGGGGTATGGTCATGAGGAACGGCGTGTGTTCGCCATCGTCGGTAGGTATCGGAATCCATGCGTCGGCGAGTGCTTCAACCTCGATGTCGCCATGCTGAGCTAGTGCGATGACCTCGCCCCCGCGGCTCTGCACCTCGTAGATGCTGGTGATCATCTTGGTTCGGAGATCGCCGTCTTCGGGTACGAGAACGATGACCGGGGTGTCGGGTTCGATGAGAGCGTTGATGCCGTGTTTCATTTCGGAAGCGGAGCAACCTTCAGCATGGATGTAGGCGGTCTCCTTCATTTTGAGGGCGCCTTCCATGGCAATTGGGAAGAGGTCGCCGCGTCCAAGGATGAGCATGTTTTTGACGTCGATGAAACGGTTGTGGGCGAGGACTTCGATTTCGGTTTCCTGCCCCAGAGTGCGGTTTATTGCGCCTGGTAGAGAGGCTATCGATTGGACATGTCGATCAAATTCGTGCTCGCTCAATCGCCCGGAATCGCGCCCTAGTTGCAGTGCCATCATGTATAGAACCAGCATCGTGTTAATGAACGTCTTGGTAGCGGGGACGGCCACTTCCAAACCTGAGCCGATATCGATAGCAACGTTCGCCATTCGTGCGGCCTCGCTGTGAACATTGGCGGTGACTACCGCAACATTGCTTCCTACACTCCTCGCCTTCTCAATGGCGACCAACGTGTCGTATGTTTCGCCTGATTGAGTAACTGCCACTAACAGGTCGCGTTCGCTCATCGCCGGATCGCGATCAGCCAGCTCGCCCGCATATTCGACCGAAGTTGGTATGCGAGCCAATCGCTCGATCCTCCGAGCGCCGGTCATCGCCGCAAAATGCGACGTACCCATACCAGCCAATACGATTCGATCCAACTCACGCGGTAGTGCCGCAAGTTCAGGAATGTTGATCCTCTTGTTGTTGAAGTCAACCCTTCCGCGCAGTGCGCCCTGCACAGCCGCCGCTTGCTCGGAGATCTCTTTGTGCATGTAGTGAGGGTGTCCGTTTATCTCAGAGATGCGATTCCCGGCGAGCAGTTTCACGGGTTCCTTTTCGACTGGTTTGCCAGCCACATCCACGATGATGGCTCCATCGGGACTGATGCGAACGGCTTCGCAGTGATCGATATGCGTAACGGCATTCACGTCGGAAGGCATCGCCGCGGCGTTGCTTGCAAGGATCCATGCATCGCGAGACTCGCCCATCATCAGACTCCCGGCGTACCCGATCCTGACACCCACCACCGCGTCCGGTTCATCGGCGGAAATAGCAAGTATCACCGACAGTCCCTTTAGACGCCTGCTCGTCTTCTTGGTCGCGGCGAGCAAGGAATCACCGGATTCCATATGACGCGCGATCAGATGCGCGATGACCTCAGAGTCAGTCTCCGATTCGAATTCGATTCCTTCAGCCTCGAGCCTGCGCCGCAATTTGGCGTGGTTTTCGATAATGCCGTTGTGCGCTATCGATACGTTGCCGTCGTAACTGAGATGAGGATGGGCGTTCGCATCCGTGGGTGCGCCATGAGTCGCCCAACGGGTATGGCCGATTCCCGTAATCGCCTGCCCGAACTGACCATTGATCGTGTCTTCCAGAGCGGAAACCCGACCTGCGCGTTTGATGGTAGTTATCCCGCGGCCATTTGTAGCGGCGATACCTGCGCTGTCGTAGCCTCGGTATTCGAGGTCTTTGAGCGCTCGCAGCAAGAAGGTCTTTGCGTCGCCATATCCGGCGTACCCCACGATTCCGCACATGTTTTTAGGCTGATCTTCTGGTAGTTGGTGGTGAGATGGTGGCGTTCCGAAGTTCGGTTTCGGGATCTGTCGGCTGATGGTTATCGATTGAGGTTGTCAATTCGAATCTGTCGGTCACTTTATCGGCGTATTTGCCGCGGCGTTCAGATGGCAAGTTAATTGCGATTCTGGTCATGATCTCGCAGGTGGCACGCTCGAGCTCGGTGCGATCAGAAAGGCTATCGCGAATAGTGAATGGTTCTCCGACTGAGACTCTGATTTTGGCTATCGGCATCAACACCTTGAGGATATTTTGCATGTTGTCGGTTCCGTACATACCAATCGGCACCAGCGTTGCTCCAGATTGCGCGGCCAGAAATGCGGTTCCTATGTGTGCCTTTTTCAATCCCTCGAGGTTGCGGCTACGCGTGCCTTCAGGGAACATCACTACGGCGCGTTGATCAGCGAGCATGGCTCGTGCCCAACGCAGGGCGTGAAGATCGGCGGAGTAGCGGCTTACAGGGTATGCGCCCCATCCTTTGAGGAGGAATGTGAAGAGGGGATTGTTGAAGAGTTCGCGCTTGGCCAGGAACAGTGCCCGGCGGGGAAGGAGGGACGCGACGATCGGGGGGTCTAGGTTCGCCAAGTGATTGCAGACGTAAATGACTGGGCCGTCGATTTCCATGCGTTCCCGGTGTTTCACCTCGATATCGGCGAAGATAGCCAAAGTGCCGCGGAAAGCGGTGTTGCAGAAGGGAAAGAACCATTGTCGGTTGGGTTTCACCTCTGAGCGCGCTCCATAACACCGTCGGATGCCGATTCGACGATCCGATCCACAACCTCCTCAGGGGTCAATGCATCGGTCCGGATGATGAAGGCGTCTTCAGCCGGGCGGAGAGGGGAATCGGCTCGGTTCGAGTCGATCTGATCGCGCCTGCAGATGGATCGCAGCACTGCATCATAACTTTGATCATCAACGTTGCCGCTCACATCCCGGGTCCTGCGTGCCGCGCGCGTTTCAGCGGAAGCGTCAAGGTATATCTTGACTGGTGCGTCGATTAAGACGACGGTGCCGATGTCTCGGCCTGCCATGACGATGGGTCCTTCGGCGGCTATTGCGCGTTGCTGGTCGACGAGTGCTCGGCGAACCTCAGGTACGGCCGACACTAGGGAGACGTTGCGATTGATTTCAGACGTACATAACTGCTCGGTGATGTCGTCACAGTTCGTCAACAATCTCCAAGATCCGTTCCGGCCTCGGCGGATTGAAAACTGCGTATTTGCTGCCAGTTTGCCGAGAGCAAGGTTGTCATCGAGCCGGAACGAGTTGTGCAATGCCAAGTAAGTCACCGCACGATACATCATACCCGTGTCGAGAAAATCGCAGTTCCAACGATCGGCGAGCATTGCACCAACGGTAGATTTACCAGACGCCGACGGGCCATCCAGCGCGATTCGTTTTGGCAATTCGTTTGAGACCAAGCTCATCGTCGATTGGCGGCGTCATGAAGGTCGAAATTTCCACCTCAAAGCGTTTCGGCGGAATGAGTTTTACGCGCTGCGCCAGACTAGTATTCGATTATAGATAGTTCGATTCGCCACGAAATCTGGCAATCTAAACGTGAACCGATTCGTGACCTTGTGACGATGATGAGTTCGGACTGAGATGGTCGAAGCGCTTCGGCTTGCGGCCCATTAGATGAATGAACGGATTAGACGGAATATTCATACTCGCCATCGTGCTGGCGTCGATTTGGGGCTTCAAGATTGGCGTGATCGGCGCCGCAATATGGTTGGTCGCGGCATACGTTTCGATCGTTCTTGGCGCTCACATAGTGGGTTGGACGATCCCGAGATTGGGCCTTCCGGAGAATGTATCTTCGATAGCGACCTCGTTCGGTTACATTTTGGTTTCCGCGGCCGTTTTCATGTTCGCGCGGCTTGTCTCATTGTCCATTCGTTCAGGCATCAACGTAACTCCATTGCGATGGGTTAACAACGTTGGAGGCGCGGTCTTGGGGATAGTTTTCGGCGTGTTCGCGATTGTCGGATTCATTGCCGTCGCGGCGGTGTTCACCTACGTCGTGCCGGACGGAGCGTTGGATTACGGCGGAGCCTCGTACTCAGAATCGTTTTCGCGGACCTACTTGTCGTCTGGCCCTAGATACTGGCTCGATCAGCAACTCACTGGATCGGCGTTCGTGGAGATTTTGGCCAATCTGAAACCGGTCATCGTTCCGTTCGCTCCTCGTGAGTTAGGGATCGCGGTCGATGTACTCTTTTCGCGCGTAGATTGAGCGTCGGAGCCCGCGATGATGAGCAACTAGATTGTTATCTCGATTAAGCGCGTACGACTGTAAAATGATGATTGTGACTGATCAAGCGTTAACGCTGATACGTTCTCGGGTGTTGGTGCTTAACCAGAACTATCAGCCGCTGAACATCTGCGATGTGCGCCGCGCCGTTTCGCTCCTTGGCAAGGGCAAAGCCGAAACGGTTCAACACGGTGTCGAATACATCCATACGGTCTCGAAGATGTTCGAGCGCCCCGAGGTGATCCGGCTCGTCTACATGGTGCGCAAACCGTTGCATCGCCGCAAACTTTCGCGGCGCGAGGTCTTCCAGCGGGATGGATACGCTTGCCAGTACTGCGGCAAGCGGAATTCGCAGATGACGCTCGACCATGTCGTCCCGCGTTGCAAAGGCGGTCAACACACTTGGGATAACGTGGTTACGGCTTGCCAACGTTGCAACCACCGCAAAGCTGGTTCTACACCGCGTGAAGCTGGGATGAAGCTGCGGGTCCAACCGCGCGAACCGCGACCGAATCCTTATGCGGGTTTCAGCGCCGACCGGGTCGATCCCGCTTGGCTCCCGTTCATGCCCTGGCTGGCGAAGCAGCCGTTGCCGACTGCGGCGGGTTAGTTTTCAGCCTCGTTTTGCTCGTCCGTCAACTCGAGCATCCGGTTCACGAACCAGTGGATCCGACGGCGATGACGACGCACGTCCGGAGGTTCCATAAAGCCGTGATAGAAGTTGGCGTGTAATGATTCGGCAACTCCGAAAACGTCGGCGAGTGCTCGATCCTTGTGATCGGCAGCAATGTCGTCGACGATGTCGACCATTGCCTTGTGCCCGCTTTGTTTGATTCCGCGTCGATGCATCTCCGCTATGACCATGTGCGAAGCGGCTCCCCAGAACTTCTCTGATGCCTGGAAATGATCGCCAGCATCGAGTTCCCGGTCCGCGTCGATGAGGAATCGCCTTGCAAGTTGGACATGTTCGGTGGCTAACATTTTTGATTAGATTCCAATTTGTTATTTGTTGTTGTAAAGTTCATTTTAACGTTAACGTGTCTATCGCGGTTATGCCACTGTAGGTACCTTGAGCATCATCGCATCAAACGCTAGTTGTGGCAATGCGTTGACCATCAGTGCATCGCGTGTGCGTCGAATCGACCCGGCGGCGGTGGCGACCTCATCAGTAGTCAAAGCGTTGGCGAGATCGCTCAACTCTTGGAGGCGATCGTCGTAGGTCACGAGCTGGTTCAGTCCGTTCTGGATCATCGCGATGTCGCGAACGATTTCGAGCCAGCGTTCAACTTCCTCTAATGCAAGATTTCTGTTGCTACGGAATTCTCGGCTCATTTCGAATGAATACTCGAACCGAGCGGGGAGATCGAAGTTGATGACGTCGATGATCCGGGATGCTGACTGTCTTCGAGCATCTACCAATGATTGGTCTTTCAAAGCAGCGATTGCCCATCCAGGTGAGCCCATCGACATCTTTGCCAATCGCCGCGCTTCATCCAGAGCGAGCTCGAAGCGTTCTACCAAACCTGTTTCGATGATGTCTGCTGGCACCGGTCGCAATCTGACGAGGTGGCATCGAGAGGTGATGGTTTCGGGTAAGAGATCAACAGATGGCGATGTGAGGATGATGTGAACCTTGCTAGGCGGTTCTTCCAGCGTTTTTAGTAGGGCATTCGAAGCGTCGGGCGACATTCTGTTCGCCTCGTCGATGATGAAGATTTTCGAGCGGCCTTCGTAAGGCTCGAGCATCGCGTCGGATTGGAGGTCTTTTATGAGGTCGATGCCGATCATTACGCGCCGTTGCGCCGCCTTTGCGTCAGCATCGTTGGATGTCTGTGTCGCGGACGTGATGATCTGAACGTCGGCGTAGCTGGATCGAGCGATGCGATCGCAAGCTGAACACTGTCCGCATGGCACATCAGGTTGGAGGTCCGCCCAACCTGGCGTCTCTACGTCTTGCGCGTTGCAGTTCAGCGCGCGGGCGAAATCTACGGCCAGTGTGCGTTTGCCGACTCGATTAGGTCCGGTGAAAAGGTAGGCGTGGGAGACTCGACCTTGATCTATAGCTCCCTTGAGCAGAGTGATCGCGGCAGAGTTGCCGATCGTGTGCCACCGCGCGTAGGAGTCGACATTGGTTGCGGCAGCTTGCATTACTCATATATCGACGTGGCGAGAAGATCTGCGTAAGTTTCGCGCCGTCGGATCAACCGCGTTTCTGATTGCTCGGTGACTAGCACGATCGCGGGGCGGGTCTGCAAGTTGTAATTGCTGGCCATCGGCACGCAATACGCGCCTGAAGCTGGCAAGGCAAGCAAGTCATCAGTCTTCAGCTCCGGCAAATCGACATCTCTGGCCAATACATCGCCTGATTCGCAGAACTTGCCGGCGATCGTCACCTTTTGAGCTGGTTCTCCGAGGGGATCGTCGACAGACATCACCTCGTATTCGGCTTCGTATAGGGCTGGCCGGATGTTATCGCCCATTCCGCCATCTACGCTGACGTAAGTCCGCACACTCGGGATGCGTTTTATACCTCCAACCGTATAAACCGCAACTCCGGCCCGTCCGACGATGGATCGGCCCGGTTCGATGATCAATCGAGGCTCATCCAACCCGTATTTGGTGCATGCGGACCTAAGCGAAGTAGTGATAGTTTCCGCGTACTCGGCGATCGTCGGAGGCAATTTTGAAGAAAGGTAGCCGATCGCCATGCCGCCGCCAGGGCTGAACTCGTGCGTATCGAGATGGTGCACCCATTTCATTCTCGCCGCAAAGGCGCAAACGTATTCGATCGCCTCCTCGTACGGTTCCAACTCGAAAAGTGGCGAACCCAGATGGAAATGCAGACCGGTGACATCGAGGTTCGGTTGTGACAGCGCTGCATCGACGGCCTTTTCAGCGTCGCCAGTTTCGATTGAAAACCCGAACTTCGAATCGAGAACACCGGTGGTGGTCAAGCGATGAGTGTGGGGATCGATGCTAGGAGAGAGTCGCAGATTGACCGCTTGTGTCTTGCCGAGTTCCCCGGCGACTTCGTTCAGAAGTTCGATCTCGTGGAATGAATCGATCGTGACCCGTCCTATGTCGGCTTCGACCGCCTCACGAAGCTCGTCGCGCACTTTGTTGTTTCCATGGAAGTTGATCTTCTCGGCTGGGAAATCGGCTGCAAGTGCGAACGCGAGTTCGCCGCCCGTCACGACATCGATGTGCAGCCCCTCATCCTCGATGATTTTCAGAACCGCGGGGTTGGAGAACGCTTTGGTGGAATACTCGATATCGGTCTGAGGGTAGAAACGCCTGAAATTATCGACAAATTCCCGGCACATGCCGCGAATCGTAGCCTCGTCGAAGATGTAGAGAGGGCTACCAAACTCTTCGACGATCTCGCGCACGTCGCGATCCTTGATGGCTAATCGCCCGGCATCGTTCACTGATGCTGAGATTGGGAGTACGTCGGCGAGCGGCAGTTCTTGCATGGCGATTGAATCCAATTCAGGATCGAGGACATCGGCTGGGCGTTTCTTACATTTTGTGTTGAGCACGATGCAACGTCAAGGAATGAGGCGACAGTACCATTTAGGTATCGCCTGCCGAGACGCGATCGGAATGCTCTCGGTTCGTGATGGAGAACGCGAATACATGAATGAAAAGGTGCCGCGGCTGACGGAACTCGCCAGCTGTGCCGGTTGAGCGGGGAAGCTTAGCCAAGGCGAACTCGCCCAGGTGTTGGGCGGGCTGATGAACGGAGCCGACCTGCATCCGGATTTGTTGGTCGGTTTCGAACACGGTGATGACGCTGCCGTCTACCGTTTAGACGATCACGTCGCTTTGGTTCTGACAGTCGATTTCTTCGCGCCGATTGTCGATGACCCGTTCACATACGGTGCGATCGCGGCGGCCAATGCCCTTTCCGATGTATACGCGGTTGGCGGACGTCCGCTCACTGCGCTGAATATCGCAGCATTTCCGCGCAGCTTGCCGATGGAAATCCTCGCCGAGATTCTCAAAGGAGGTGCGGCGAAGGTTGCTGAATCGGGTGCGATCATCGTCGGCGGGCATACGGTGGACGACGATGAGCCGAAATACGGACTATCGGTCGTTGGTGTTGTCGAACCTGGGCATCAGGTTCAGAACTCAACCGCGCAGCCGGGCGACGTTTTGGTTCTTACTAAACCAGTTGGGACTGGCGTTGTGACGACCGCATTGAAGAATGGGCAGGCGGTAGATGATGTTTTGGATGCCGCGGTCAGTTCGATGTCGCGTTTGAATCGCGAATCTGCACAGGCTATGACCATGGCGAAGGCGAACGCGGCGACCGATGTGACGGGTTTCGGATTGGTGGGTCACCTGATGTCGATGATGCAGGCGAGCGGTACTACCGGGCATTTGATCAAGTCTTCAATTCCGATTTTGCCTGGTGTCGACGAGCTTCTTAGGGAAGGCATCGCGCCGGGCGGGACTCACCGGAACATCGAATCTTGCGACGACGCGGTGACGTGGGGCGACGGCATTCAAGAGAGCGATAGGTTGCTTCTTTGCGACCCTCAGACTTCCGGGGGTTTGCTAATCTCGATTGACAGCGATTCGGTCGACGGTCTGTTGAACGAGCTGAAAAGCCGCGGAGTTTCCGGATCAGTGGTCGGCGAAGTGGCTTCGTTCAACGGCAAAGCTGTTGAAGTCAGCAGTTAACGAGCGCGTTCCCAGATTCGTTCCCGATCCTCATCGGGCAGTTCGGCCAGCGCCACTCCTCCGGCAAGCTCCTCGGCGCGAAGCACGCGTTCGCGGAGCGCGGAATTGACTTTCAACAGCGCTGTCTCGGGATCGACGCCTAGATCCTGGACTTGCCGAACCGCGGCGGCTAAGAACTCTCCGGCGCGCTGTTCAACGTCTCGATCCGCCTCGTCAGATTTGTAGTCAGCCAACGCGCCAGGGCTTTCTTGTTCCGGCGCGAGTTGCAGACCTGCGCGTTTCGCCCGACGTTGAAGGACCGCGGACTGTACCAATGCGGGCAAGGTCTTGGGAACGGACGCGACTATCGAACGAACTCCGCCCGCCTCCTCGCGCTTGATTTGCTCCCATCGGTCGATAACGTCTTCGCCTGAACCCAGTTTCTGGGCATCGCCGAATACGTGCGGATGGCGGCGAATGAGTTTTTCGGCCACTTTACGGCAGACGGAACTGGCATCGAAATCTCCGTTCCTGCGCGCTATGTCGGCATGGAAAACGATCTGGATCAATAGATCACCGAGTTCCTCCTCGATTGCGGCACCATCCTCGCCTTCGATCGCCTCTAAGGTTTCATAGGCCTCTTCCAACAGATTTGGGCGCAATGAAAGATGTGTTTGCTCTCCATCCCAAGGGCAGCCATCAGGGTCTCTCAATCGGTGAACCGTATCGACCAGATTTTGAAAAGCGTTCCCGGCATCTTCGATCTGTTCAGTTGTTGAATCCATGTCGTTCATTCGTCGTAGGTCTGTCCCTGCTTGACGTGTATTCTCTAGATATGAGATTGGGTTCTTCAGTGTTTGCGTCGTTGTCCCGATTCGTCGATCGGGAAGCTGCGATATGGGTTGTCGGCTTGATTGTGTTGGCGCTCGGAAACCCTGAATCCGATTTCCACTTCACGATATTCTGGCCATCTTACGTGTGGGACATAAAGAGTCCGGGTTATGGTTTGGGCCATTCGATATCGTATCTCTTCCGCGGCAACGTAATGGCAGCGATCGAGACCCACATCTTGGGCATCCCTGCCGTCGCGATCTTGGTTTGGCGTATCGCCACGCTCGAATACCGGCTCATCAAAGGGAATAGGAGCGACCAGTAATGGCCCATGTGATGCAATTGCTGCCGGAGATACCGCCAGCAGAACAGGCGGCGATCTCGGGTATTGTCTCAAACGTCTCGGAAGAATCCGAACAGATGTTTGCGATGGCTTACCGCAGCCAACGCAAAGATGAAACGACGATTTTACTGTTGACGCTAATCGGGATAATCGGCATCGCCGGGATCCAACGATTCGTCCTAGGACACATCGGTTTGGGCGTACTCTTTCTTCTGACTTTGGGGTTGTGTTACATCGGCACAATTGTCGACGCCGTGAATCACAAGAAATTGGCGAGCGAGTACAACGTCAAGGTCGCGAGCCAGATCGCCATGAATCTAAGTTCGGGCGCGTCGTAAGCGACGATCAACGACCGGCTTTTTCGCAACCATTCGCGACTAGAAATGAAACTGATTGGCGGTTTCCGAACGCTGGACGGGTCGGGTTGGGCAATGCTCGCGTTGGGCGTCGTCTTCGCCGCGTGCTTGCCGATTTTCCTGATCTCGATCAATGTTGTCTACGTCACCGATTCCGATTGGCTTTACTCGTACAACTGGTGGCGCAACGGCGTGCCGGACCGCACCGGGCTCCCGATAACCGAGCTCGACAGCGCGGCCGATCAGATCAAGGATTACTTTTCGAACGATGCTGAGATGTTGGATGTGACGGTGAACACTTCGCGGGGGCGCGTCAACCTGTTTGTCGAGCGCGAAGTGTTGCACATGATCGACGTGAAGGAGTTGATGCGGCTCGTTGCCTCGGTTTCAATCTGGACAGGTGTCGTTCTGGTTGCCTGCGCGTTACTCGGATTCGCGGTCCGGCGCAAGCTGTTTTTCTCGACGATGGCGCGATGGCTCCGGTGGTGTGCGTTGATTTGGGGGGTAATTGTTGGGGCGTTGATGGTCGCATCGCTCATTGATTTCACATGGGTTTTCACGCAGTTCCATCTGTTGAGCTTCGCCAACGACCTATGGCAGCTGGACCCGTTTCGACACTATCTTTTGCTGCTGTTCCCCGAACGGTTCTTTTTGGAGGCGACGTTGTTCATCGCGCTCCTGACCGTGATTGAATTCGCCGGGCTTTACGTAGGCGCACGATTGACGGAGATACGTCTCTCGGCCGATCAGTCGTAGACGATGTCAGCGATGACTGGGCACTTCGGATCGCGGCTCGTAATGCGTTCGCGTCCGTCCAAAAACGCGAGTTCGACCAAAAAGATCTGAGCTACCACTTTTGCGCCCAACTCCTCCGCGAGTTCAGCGGCGGCCACCGCAGTACCGCCGGTGGCTAGAAGATCGTCAACGATCACGACGGTTTGGTCTGTTGAAAGCGCGTCGGACCGCATCTCGATCTCTGAAAGGTCGTCGTATTCGAGCGAATACTGGTTCCTGATTACCGGCGGCGGGAGCTTGCCGCTTTTCCTGACGAGTGCGAGGGGGATGCCTAGCCGGTCGGCTACTGGCGATGCGAATACGAATCCGCGTGCGTCGATGGCGGCGATCACCTCCGGCTCGAACTTCGTAACTTGATCCGTGAACCAGTTTATTGAGGCGCGAAACGCTGCGGGTTCGGCAAAGATCGGAGTCAGATCCTTGAATTGGATTCCTGGTTTTGGATGGTCCGGAACGTTGCGGATCCAATCTCTAAGGTCGACGCTCATTGGCCGTAGATCTCTGTACCGGGGTAAAAATCGCTCCAAGCGAACCAGAATACGTTTACGCCGTGGAGTGGCTCCAAACGGGTGCCTTTGAATTCACCGGACCATGCTTGCCCGTTGAGGGGTAACCATTTCGTGCCCGAAGCCTCATCCACCAACCACCTTCGAGATACATCTTCGGATTCTTCCTCAATTGACACCGAGAATTCCAGAGTTTCATCGCCAACGGTGCGGGAGTAAACCAATGCCGTCGTATTCTGCGGATCGTAGTAGATGACTGCTGGTTGGCCGTTGATTTCGGTGTTGATTACTTCCTGCTCTTGGAGTGCAGTGTGCGGGAAGGCAATTGGGCCCTCATCGAATCCCACTCCAAGGACCAGCTCCTTGCCGTAGATCCTGTCATCTCTGTTGGTTTCCCCGATCACCCCTGCATCCCCGCGCATGTAGTAACTGGTGTATGGATCGAAACCCTTACTAGGTTTGAACAGCGCCTTTGTTTCAGGGAACGATGTCTTCCACTCGCCCCACGTCGTCAATACGAGAGGAACGTTTGATAGTCGTACGCCCTTGAGTTCCCCTTTGATCCCTTCCGACAAGAAGTGGCTCCACAGCGTATCGGTCTCGCGATCGAACATGATCAGCGCGTTCATCGTCAATTTGCCCGATACGCCGAAGGTTAGAGTTTGTCCGTTGACCTCTCTGGAATACCCGATCCCAGTAAAACAGAGCGGTCACCAAGTGACCGCGATGGGTCTACCTCCGACAACGTCATTGACGATCTCATGGCTGCTGAGCAGCGGTACGGAATAGGCGCGCGCATCACCATCGATTTCGACACCGAGAACGTATTCGCTTTCGCCGTACACCTCGTCTGCCTCTTCGGTGGTATCGAAGAACATCGGGTTATTTATTGCCGGTATGGCGTCGGGCGGCAGAAGGGTTACGATGTCCAGATCGCGCTCTGGTGCCAATTCTGCGACGGGCGGGTCGGCCTCTGTGGGGGCGATAGTGGGTTCAGGTTCTTCTTCAACTTGGGTCGAAGATGCCGGTTCGGTTGTCGGCGTGGGAATGACCTCAGTGGGAACTGCGGCCGAGGTACTGGTCGGTGCCTGAGTTGCAGCCGGTATCTCGGTAGCCGCGGAGGTTGCGGTAGGCGGAACTTCAGATTCCTGACCGCAAGCGATCAAAACGAGCGCCACGGATGTGACGCAGAGCGTTATTGGGAACACGCGCATGACGATAATTGCTAGCTCGTGGCCCTAGCTCATGGCCGTTCGGGTGCGTCGTGCGCGTTGGTGAGTTGACAATTGCGAACCAAGTCCTTGGACGTCTGTGATTATGATACGCATTACAGGTCTTCCGAGGATTGGTTGCCTGCTGAATCAGACCGCTCCGAAGGTTTCGCCATCCATCTCACACGTCTAAAGCTATCCGGTTTCCGCAACCACGTTGAAACCGACATCAATCTTGCTCCGGGCCTCGTCGTGTTCACGGGTGCCAACGGACATGGCAAGAGCGGGCTGCTCGAGGCGGTCCACATGCTCTCGGTCGGCAAATCGTTGCGCGCCAGCAACGACCGAGAAGTCGTCAACCACTCCATCGCCAGGGACGGCGGGCACGTCCAAGCGCTTGGGGTCTTTAGCAGCGGAGCGGAGTCGGTACGTGCACAGTTCGACCTGCGGATTTCGCCAAGTTCGACCGAGAACTTCAACCGCCTGAATGTTGGTTCGAAAGAATGGCGGATAAACGGCGTCAAGGTTCCTCCCGTCGAATTCGTAGGTCGAGCGAACGTCGTGATTTTCGAGGCGGCGGATCTCGACCTTGCGCTCGGCGCGGCGGCGGTGCGCCGGCGTTATCTCGACATCCTCATCGGGCAGTTCGATACGGAATACGTCCAAGCGTTGCTCCGCTTGAACCGTGTGCGCGCCAGTCGCAACGCACTGTTGAGAGGTTCATTTGAAGTCCACGACTTTGAAGAGGAGATCGCTTTTTGGGATGGCAGATTCTGCGACGAAGGTGCGAAGATCATCCAAACCCGCCGGGAAGTGATGCAGTTGCTCCAATCACGAGCCGCGCCGGTACACGCAGAGCTGAGCGAAAGCGAAACTCTGACGTTGGCCTACCAGCCCAACCTTGGGTCAAGCGCGTTGGCGTCCGCTTCCACCGAACTTGAAGGCACCGCGCTAAGAACCCACATCTACGACGCGCTGATGGCCTCAAAGAGGAAAGAGCAGTCTGCTGGTCATATGGTGATCGGACCCCATCTGGATGATTTCGGGGTCCGAATCGCTGGCGCTCCAGCTCGGCGGTACGCATCGCGCGGGCAAGCTCGAACCGCCGCGTTGTCGCTCAGGCTCGCGGAAGCGACGCTCGTCACAGAATTCGCGGGACGTGATCCGATTATCGCTTTTGATGATGTCTTGTCAGAGATGGATGGCTTCCGCCGCGGAACCATCCTCGAACGGGCATCGCAGTATGAACAGACATTGCTGACCGCCACTGACGATGCGCTCGTCGGTCGACAGCGATTGGCTTCAGCGCAGAGTTTCAGGGTTGTGCACGGCAACGTGAGTCCAAGAGATTAACGTCACGCGGATCGAAGTTCTTGCCGCGCGGTGTATAAACTTCTGTCAGCGATTCAGACCACCATAAGTGTCAGGTAACGCAGTGCACGGCTCAATCAAATACGTATCCGCCAAGCGCGTCGCCAACGCCGAAATGTCCGGCTGGCTTCCCGATAGCGCGGTTCGCATCGTTGAAGGCAAGATCGACTCCGTTCTGCCTATTTCGAGCCTACCGTCCGATGTTAGTGAAACTTCCGGAGTTTTGGATCTGGGCGATGTTTCGTTGATGCCCGGGCTAGTCGATGCTCACTGCCACATGCACTGCAGCGCGACGACGGACGCGCAGAAACTGGCGTTGGAAGAGCGCGACGATATCCAACGGCTGACGATGCGGGCGGTGTCGGCGATGCGAAAAGCCGTTTTGGCTGGTACGACGACGGTCCGAGACATCGGTTCGCGAAACGAGGTCGCGTTCGCTATCAAGCAGGCGATCAAGGACGGGGCCATACCCGGGCCGCGCCTTCTAGTCGCAGGCACACCAATCACGATCACCGCGGGACACTGCTGGTTTTTCGGCACCCAGGCCGACACCGTTGATGACGTGGCGAAAGCGGTCCGCAACCAAGTCAGACAAGGCGCGGACGCGATCAAGATCATGTCTACGGGTGGAATGTTCACCCCTACTGCCAACCCCCGATTGCCGCAATATTCCGCCGAGGCGCTCGCTGTGGCAGTTCGCGAAGCGGCGCGATCCGGGATCACGGTGGCCGCGCATTGTTTGTCGGCAGATGGTGTGAAGAATTGCGTAGAAGCCAACGTCCACAACCTCATCCACGCACGTTGGTACTCCCAAGATCCGGCGAAGGGGTTGGATTTCGACATAGAAACAACGAAACGAATGGCCGATCAGGGTCAGTGGGTCGATCCGACCATCGGCCACGGCATGCTCGGTCAGGAAGTCGCTGCAAGAGGGGAGGCACCTCCGCGTGCAGTCCACTGGTCGGTGGCCGCTTCAGATGTCACCGACGCTGATCACTACGAAACGCTAAATCTCATGCACGATGAAGGCGTCCGTTTCGTCAACGGTTTGGACATGGGTATGCCGCATGGCACCCACGACCGCTCGGCGGCTAACGCTTGGTCGTTTGTGGAAAACCTCGGATGGGCTAACTGGAGCGCGTTGAGGATGGCGACATCGGATACCGCAGAGGCGCTCGGAGTAGACGATGAAGTGGGATCGATCAGCCCCGGCAAGGTTGCCGATCTAGCCGCCTTCGATGGTGATCCGGCCGCAAACATCCGCGATTTGGACCGGGCATCGACGGTCATCCAAGGTGGCGACGTGATCAAACTCCGCGACGTTGCTTTGGTGTGAATAACCCCGGGGGTTTCCCGCTCGCGGGGAAATGTCTGAAGGTCAAGGGGGAGCAGCCAAAACACATCTCCTATTTCGGGAGGGGGCAGTGGGAGGCCCACCGCAAGGCGCAACGCCCGCCAACTCCCTTTGCCAGCGACCGTGAGGGCAAGTCGTAGGGGCGACCATTGTGGTCGCCCGGGGCTCGGCGGGCGGCACCCCTTCGCCCCCGACATAAGGGGCGCGAAGCCAAAGGCGAACGGGGGATGCTGGGGGGCGGTGAGACACCGTCCCCGTTCGAAGGCGAAAGAGGACGCGAGCGAAGCAGGCTCGTAGGGGCATGCGTGCGGGGAGGTGGGGCCAGGAGAACTCCCCCAACTCACTACATTCTCTCAATGAAACCACCCATCATTCAAACGGAAATATGCGCTTTACACAAGATATGTTCGTTTGTAGCATGAATTTGCATGAAGCATCAGTTGAAAACTGTGATCTTGGTGTTAGAACTGTTCCTCGTGCTGTTGGGGTGGGTAGCCATTCCTGACGACCTTCACAACTTTATGGACACGCTGTCATCACTGTCAGCGGTGGAAATACTCTTCGGGTTTCAAATCCTGTTCGTAGCTGGTTGGATCGGTTGGTTGCTCTATGACGAACGCGAGAATCTGCCGATCATCGCCGGCGGTCGCAGGTTGCGAAAGCTTGAGCCTCTGGTGAACGAACTCGTGGCACTCAAAGAATCAGATTACACAGGTCAACCATTTTCGAAGCTCGCTGCGTACAGCAGGGCGAAGCAGTTAGCCAATAAACTCGACGTTCTGCGCATTCCTCGCCCTTCGTTGCTCGCAGACGGTCATGATCGGGACCGGTTGCTGCATGAAATGACGTTCTTGTCCCAGCTCACTCTCTGTTGCATGGAGGGTGATTTAAGGCGCGCGCGGAACATTCACCGATTGCAGTAGTGCAACGCGCCAAACACTCTGGTTTTCCGCTAATCTCTTGTCACTGTCAACTTACATCGAAGCGACGAACGCGGCGCATAGGTGTCCCCTGAGCATTGCCCCGAAAATAGCGGCATATCCTCATTCGTCACGAAAGGAGGTGTCAGGTGCGAGGATGTGTTATCGCGCTCTCAGCGTTGCTTGTGCTTGTCGGTTGCGCCGGTGAGGAACTTGACAACGACGCTAAGTCGATTTGCGAAGGCTTCCGAAGAGAGTTTGCAGGGTTTAATGACTATGAGCAGTTGTTTGTGACTTACTACAACGCAATGGAGCGGACACTTGAAACCCGTAAGGGCAAGCGGGTCGTAAATTCTCTTCTTGAGTTGGTAAAAGAACGTAAGAATCCCAATCGCACATCGGATTCAATTTGGAGACTTGAGCGCCAGACATTAGCGCGATGTGGTTACGACGTAGATAGAGAAGGGCGATCGCGCTACTAAGCGTAGAATCGAAAACGACTACTAGAACAACACTCCCGGTGCGGCAACACCGAAGGTGCAAGTAAAAAGGGCAACCAAACTCGATGACTTACCTCGACGCGCGGATTGATCCCCGCACGTTCTCAATCGTTGCTTCGCTGTTGAGAATGTCAATCGCGTCTGCTACGCAACATCTCGATCTTAAGGAACACGATAAGTTCTACGAAAGGCTTAAGGTTCAGCTAGCCCATTGGCAACAAGAAGGTCTTGAGCTTCCTGCAGAGTGGCGACTAGACCACGGGGAATCAATCTCCGCACAGAGGATGCTCCATGTGCTAGAGGTCTTTCTTGCCCCTCTACCCCCTGATTATCTCGTAGAGGTTGGTCTTTCTGACTCATAGATCCACACTGTTAGGTCTTGATGCTTGAGTCCTTTGCCCTGCATGGACATCACCAGACTCTACATCTGGTCTACAGAATCCATGTTGCACAATCTCCGGTTGCAAGCGATCTCCGCGATGTCACGGTGGATGTGCTTTGGGAGGTGATGTGGTGCTAAGTGCCGTAGAACCCGCGGTTGGGCATCGTCCAGGACGGGCTCTGCTTTCCTCGGGAGCGCGACGAACAATCGCCTTTTATGATGTTCAGTCGCGATGATCACCGACGCGCTGACACACATCCTTCCGCGCTATTTTTCCGATTACCGCGACGATGCGCTCGCCCGCGATCGCACCTTCGCGGAGCTGTTCGCCAACCCTAAGGCGCGGATCGTGCAAGTAGAACACCTCCTTGACGAGATGGATCGTTCGGGCGTAGACCGCTCGGTGATCGCGGGATTTGGTTGGACGGACCTTGATCTCGCCCAGCGTTCAAACGACTACATTCTTGAATGCGCTTCCAAACACCCGGGAATTCTGATCCCGTTGTGCAGCGTAAACCCGATTTGGCCAAACGACGAGGGGCCTAGAGAAGCTGAACGCTGTCTGAACATGGGTGCGCGAGGGATTGGCGAACTTCATGCCGACACTCAAGGATGGGCGGAACCTCCGTACGACCGCCTCGCTGATGTCATGGCGGTTGTTCGCGAGTGCGTAGCGGTTCGAAAACGAATCGCGTTCGTGGTCGTCCACGGGTCCGAACCTCTAGGTCATTCGTACCCCGGCAAGGGCACGATGACTCCTGGCCGCCTAGCGCTGCTTGCGAAGAGCTACCCTGAAAACGCTTTTATCTTCTCTCATTTCGGTGGTGGACTACCGTTCTACAAACACATGCCGGAGATTGACAAAGCATTGGAAAACGTCACATTCGACTCGGCAGCATCTCCGTTCCTTTATTCGCCGGATGTGTATGCAACCGTCGATGACCTACTCGGCAGCCACCGAATTTTCTTCGCTAGCGACTTTCCTCTGTTGAGTCAAAAACGTGCGCTGGATCATCTGCGCGCATCAGAGTTGACTCCGTTCAAGCAGAGGATGATCACCGAGGTCGCCGGCCAAATATATGATTTCTCTCGGTCAACTTAGGGCACGACAACCAAGGAATACGCGATGGCACTGCTTCTCAACCGATCCGATGTTCAACAGGTATTGACGATGGCGAAGGCGATCGATGTCGTCGAAGCAGCGTTTGGCGAACTCGCCAGCGAAACGGCTGAGATGCCGCCGCGTACGGTCATGATGGACGACAGCGTCGGCGGTTGGATCGCTTACATGCCCGCGTACCTCAAGTCGGGCGGTGCTCTTGGTGCCAAAGCGGTCACCGTCTATAAGGACAACCCCGGCAAGTTCGACCTGCCGACCACAATCGGCACGATCCTCGTGCAAAACAACGAGACCGGCGAAGTCGTCGCCGCAATGGACGGCGGATACCTGACAGCGATGCGAACCGGCGCGGTTTCTGGTGTGGCTACACGGCACATGGCGCGGGCTGACTCCAAAGTCGGCGGCGTCTTAGGTGCCGGTGTGCAGGCGCGGCAACAGGCCGTCGCGATCGCTGAAGCGAGCAATATCGACACCATCCTCACTTTCTCGCTGGACGACGACACTTCGCGTCAGGAGTTCTCCGATTGGGTCGCCGAGCAGACGGGATTGGATGTCCAACTGGCTTCAAGCGGCGAAGAGCTTTGCCGCGAGTCTGATATCGTCGCACTGGCGACAACCGCCGCCAATCCGATCGTGAGTGCCGATTGGTGGAAAACCGGAGCGCATATCAATGCGATAGGTTCACACGCTCCAGGCGTCCGAGAACTAGATACCGCGACCATTCAGCGATCCCGCATCATCTGCGACCAGCTTGAAGCATGCATGGCCGAAGCGGGCGACTTGCAGATACCGGTTGAAGATGGCGACTACGCATGGTCAGACGTCGCAGGGAACTTGGGCGATGTCGTTAACGGTGCGACTCCGGGGCGTACTTCGGACGACGAGGTGACGCTGTTTAAGAGCGTCGGCTTGGCGATTCAGGACATCTCGTGCGCGGCGCTGGTCTACCGCGAGGCAGTGGCAAACGGGATTGGTCAGGAGTTCGACTTCTCCGCATAAGCAGTCCGCCACCGCATCATTCCCAAACAACTACTCTACCCGATATGATTTATCTAGTTTCGCCTGAAATTCGACCAATAGTTGCGGCAGAACATAGATGTCGCCATCCGAAAGAGCCATAACGAAACTGCTGGAGTTCCTCAAGCAGTGGACAACGGACGACAATTCGGGCGCGGCGGTGGCGGCGGTTGGGATCGTAATCCTTGCAATTGGTTTGTTGTTGGAAGCAGTTTCCGTTGGGGTCGGCACGCCGATCAGGGTGCTCGGAGGATTGCTGCTATTGACAGGGATCTTAGGGTTCATCATCGCAACGCCAAATCGGCGCGAGATAGCGATCGGCACGTTCAAGAGAGTTGTCAGATCGTATACAACTAAAACTGCCGACTGGCGCTGGATGAACCGGATTGGTCTCGCCGCTGTGATCGTTGGATTGGCCTGGATAGTCCCGGTACTGGCATTGCGGATAATATTCGGCGAATCCGCACTCGATTTCGCCGCCTCTATCATGGTGCCCGGCATCGTCATCTTTTGGGCCGGCATCGCCCTGCTCGTCTACGGGATATACCGCGCAATTAAGGATGGCAAATCAAATTCTGATTCATCCCGTCCAGATGAGGAGGGACGGGGCAGACGCCGTTCCAATTGACCGTCAACTCGATCCAATGAAGTTAGATTCGACGCGCCGGGCGCGATAGACAGAACCAAGAGCCCGCGGGCACATGCTCGATGCAGACGCACAAGCAAGGTACAGCGACAGCGCCGGGATTGATCTACCGGATCGGTGCAGCGTCGATGGTCATCGGCCTGCTGATCAGCCTATGCAGCGGTTTGTTGGAGGGATTCGTCTCGGCACTGTATTCCCAATTGTTCGGTGTGCTGGGTATAGAAGAAGATTCGGTATTCCTCACAGGACCTGAAACCGGGAGGGACATCGTCTTGTTTCTCGGCGCCGGCACGGCCCTCGGCGGCGCATTCGTATATGCCTTTCGCATCTCCATCGAATTGCTCGGATTCCCAGTTGAGCGGCACTTGAGCCGCTGGTACACGACGTGCGACAAATTCGCGTTGGGGATGGCGGCGATCGGATACGTGATTTTTGCGCTATGCTTGATCCCGCTCTTTTTACTGGAAGAGGTGCTCTATCGCAACCCGGAGAGTGTGCTGACATCCTTCTTGAATCCGATCGTGACAGCCAGCGTGTGGTCTGTGCTAGGAGGATTGATCATTTTCTTTGTCAAGACACGACACCGGCTCCTAAGCATGTACAACCGAGTAGTCCGCTTAGGATGGGGCAAGTTGGGTTGGACTTGGGTCAACGTATGGGCGTCAAGCTTCATCCTGTTTGCAGTCATTTGTCAGCTGTTCGGTTGGGATTCGATTTTTGAATTGACCATGAACTCGATCATCGTTACGGGGATTATGACGATCCTTACGGGGATTTTCCCCCATTTCCTTGCACGCGGAAAGCCTTAACGACAAACTGGTCTGCGTGACTTACCGGTTATTCAGGGTGCTAGACAGAGCGGCTACGACGGGATCTGCGAAATTGCCAACGCGATCATTGCTGCAAGTAAAACGAATACCGCCGCTGCGATGATTCCGACTCCCACCGCCACCTTTTTGAACTCATAGTAAGTGGCGTTGAGTCTCAGTTCAGCGACCGCATCCCTGAAATTTTGCCGCATCTGAGCGAATGTGACGCCTTGAGATGGCGTTGTCGGCGGCGATTGAGACTGACTGGACCGTGGCGGATTACTCACAGGTGCCGAAGATGGCGACGGCGCAGATGCTTGATCCCAAGCTGTAGAACGCGCCTGAGCAGTTGAAGACCGTCCCTGAAGAACTTGCCGATAGCCACCCATACTCGATGCTGGCGCACCAGCCGGCCGTTGCGAGGAAGATGTTGATGCCGCAGCACCAGACGTCGTCGGAGGCGTAGAAGCTGTTTGAGGTGCCGTAGCCGTGGATTGCGGAATGCTGCGCAGGATGGTCTCCAGATCTGGCACCTCTGCCACCGGCATTTTGCAGCACTCTTCCAGACTCTCAGCCAGCTTTGCGACCGTCGCATCGTCGGAACTCTTCAATCGCTGGAGGACCTCTGACTTGCCCGGGGCTTCATAATCGCTGCGCGTGAGTATCAGGTTGTCGTCGTTGTAGAAATGCCACAAGTTCGGATCTGAAGCGACGGCTAGCAGACTGAGATAGATGACGAGGGAAGGGAAATTGTCGATATATTCGCCATAGTCGTCAGCAGTTCTTTCCGGGTGCTGGTAGTTCTTGTGTCCCAACTCTGGGCTGCGCTCCCCGCTGAATTTAGGCAGATACATTCCGTCGTAGTCGACGAGACGGATGCGCCCGTCGCTCTGCACCATCACGTTTCCGTGCTGCAGATCGTTGTGCGCGATCCGTAAACCCCGTAGACTCGCCGCCGGGCCGCCTCGCCACTGTGCAGCGACCCTGCGCAACGTGTCTGGCTCACCTAACCTCGCACCAACGAAACTGCTCAAAACTTCACCTTCGACCCACTCCATCTTGACTATCGGATACCAACTGCCCCCGATGCAGATGCCCTCGTCCAGGTACTCGAAATGAACAAATGAGGGTGGGAGAACATTGATCAAGTAGTTGCTTAATTCGTTGTAGCGCGCCTCCTGGTCCTTGACCTCACGCGTGAAGCAGCGTACCGCATATGTTTGTCCTGCCACTGAAACTGAATACACAGATGCAAACGCGCCAGAGAACACCAATGGCATTCCGCGTTGGTTGACCGCTACTGTTCCGGCCTCAAGCTCAGTGCGTTGGAAGCACAGCGAGGGATTCTGGATCGCCTCGCTGAAGTCGGTGATGCCTGGCCAAGTCACGGAATAGGTTTCACATCGCAAAACTACGAAACTTCGACGATGACTACTGTCGTATCATCGTTCCGCATCAACCCCTCGCGACGCTGCTCATTCACCCATTCTTCCCACTCCGAAGGATCCAACTTGGCGAGTGTTTGCCACGGCTTTGCTCCGCCAGCGTGCTGTGCGAGGAACCATGCGGCGATGGCGTCCGTCGCCAAGATGAGCAGATCTCCCCCCGAACACTCACCGCTGTCTCGTTTCACGTCTTCCCAAAGTCCTTCGCTGTTAGCTCGGTTGCTGCAGACCAGAGCAGGATTGTTGTCGAATTCAGCGTGGTCTTCTAAGGGAAAAGATACTCTCAGTTGGTCGTCCCGGACTATGAAGAGACAGCTGTCCCCTACCGCCATAGCACGCCAATAAAGTTCGGTCGATCTGGTGGATGCAGCCCCGATGGTCAGCCCTAACAGCGTCGCAAACGCACCTGCGCGCGCCTTCGCCTCGCCGTGCCACGGAATATCCTCCCAAGGCACTTGGTCGTGCCACTCCTTTTGCACCGGTTGGAGCCATTCGCGCAGCGAATCGGCCGAAAAGTCGACCAGATCAGGAGGTCGAGACCCGAATGCGTCTGTCAAGATAGTCGCCCATTCCCGTGCGAACGCAGATTCACTCGCACCATCCGACACGGTTAGGCGAACGGTACCGCGTCCCGACTCGCCGATGCGCTGGGGATACACGACGCGCGACGCGTCTTCGTACTCCGTTTCGCTGTTTCCTGCCTTGGGCAGCCAAAACTTCGTTGGAGGTCGAAGAGGCATTGCCCACCCCTAATCAATGCAACTCGATAGCAGCGCGAGTCCCAATGTCCAAGAACTGAACTAGCGCCACCATGTCGGCGTTGTATACGTATCCCCGAGAACCTTCCCTAACCGGCAAGTCCATCGAGGACGCCTGTCGGAGCACTGAATCCGGGAACTCCGAAGACATGCGGAACATGCGCACTGCGTAACTATCGTCTGGCACTTCGCTCTCTTGAGCAGGATACTGCACCGGTAACGCCGACATCGAAGAAAGGTGCGCGTTGTAGATCAGCACGTTGCCATCGTTCGTGCCACCCTCCATGATCCGTTTGGCGATGGGTTCAGGGTCGCCGTCGCCGGCATCGCCGTCGCTGACGTGTATCAGCATCGGGGGATAGGAATCGGGATGTTGCCTTGTCCAATCTTCGAGAGCGTTCGCGGCTTCGGACAAAGCCTCGCACATGGGCGTTCCGGCAACCGCGCGTGGTTCGAGCCACACCGGGAACTTTCTGGAGACCTCAACGATTCCTCCAGCGCCGTCTGGAACCTTGACAAACCGCTCGACGACATCTGCAGCGTCTACAACTTGACTGATAGGAAGGAAGGGGCGGTCGGTGCCGGTGCCGGGGAGAACCGATTCCAGTTCCGTCCTGCCTACTGAGTCGGTGGTATACGTGATCAGTCCGATGTGGAAGTAGTCGCGGACATCCATACCCTGAGAGCATCTTTGCGAAATCGCGTCCAGGACCCGGTTCACTGCGTCTGCTGCGCCGTTCTTTTTTTGCAGATCGGTCTGTCCGGCTAACGCCTCTTCCATTGAACCTGATTGGTCGATCAAGAATAGGAAGCAACCGGGATTTGCTCTGCTGATATCCGCTGAATATGGCATATCGATCTCTTCCTGGGCTAGCTTCGGGCTGCTCCTGCCGCGGCGATTGCGACTTTGGACGGAACCTATGCTCCCCCGTTTGATCATCCGACGCTGTGATTGAGGGCGACCTATGCGCCGCGTCGGTCAGAGCAAAAGGACCTACTGATGCCGAAATCCGGTACGCTGTACTTTACACTCACACGCACGTTTCCGTGATAGAGAAAATCCCTGAAGGTCGGAACGTCGTTCAAGTGCAGGATTGACTGTTCTGCATGGCCGTGACGGATGTCAACGCGAAGGTTAAACGACCCGACTACGTGCCTCTAAAACAACCCGGTCAGGAAGTTCCACCACGCCTCGACCACGCCGACTGCGGTGTAGTTGTCGAGCACTTGCCAGACGTGCAGGATGTACTCCTGCATCAGCTTCAACGCTGTGCAGATGACCAACCACGTGACGATCCGGGTCTTGGTGAACTCGTATTCGGGCCACCAATGGCGTTGCGCTGCGATCGCGACGAACCAAAACTCGAAGACGTTCGGAAACACCATCAAGATCCACCGGACATCGCCGCCACCTGCCGACATTACTTCGAAAGTGGCGAAACCGATCAACCGGAACCCGAACAGCCAGATCGCCACAGTCCTCCCCGGGCCGTCCCACTGCCGGACAGCCACCCAGAGAAATGTCAGCATGTAGACCTGATCGATCCATTTGTCGAAGGTCTGGTAGTTGGTGACGCCGCCGAGTTGGATCAAGTTCATCATGAACAGATCGGAAAAGTCGACGAGTATCGCCAATATCGCGCCGAAGAAAGCCCAGCGCAGCACTGGCAAGGAGCCGGCAACGCGAGCGGCGGCGATGATCCACATCTCAAGCGTCATATCTGTTCACAGATGCTAACGTGTAGCTGGAAAGTTTTTGCGTTTCAAAATCGCGGAAATATAATTGTGGATTAGCAGTCGATCGTGTCGACTGCTAACGAATTTCGACGCACAGGGTTTGGTTTGCATCAGTCGTGATTTCTGCGACGTCGGATTGGGCCCGCAAGACGAATTATTCGAAACTACAAGGAGGAAAGACCGAGTGACGGTTAACTTGAAGCCGCTAAGCGATCGTGTGATCGTCTCGCCGTCCGAAGAGGAACAGGCGACCAGCCCAGGCGGGATCATCATCCCCGATACCGCCAAAGAGAAACCGCAGCAAGGCTCCGTCGTCGCAGTGGGTCCAGGCCGGACCACCGACGAAGGCGCATTGATCGACATCTCAGTGAGCGTTGGCGACACCGTGATCTACTCGAAGTACGCAGGTACCGAGTACAGCCAGAACGGCAACGACTATCTGATCCTGAGAGAATCCGACATCCTCGCGATCGTCGGATAATCCGACTGGATTCCCAATCGATTACGGATTTCGTCGCAAGAGACGACATACCAAGGAGAAAACAAGCCAATGCCAGCAAAAGATTTGCTATTTGAAGAGGAGGCTCGATCCAAACTCAAGGAAGGCATCGACGTCCTCGCCAACACCGTCAAGAAGACGCTCGGCCCGCGCGGCCAGAATGTCATCGTTGACAAGAAGTTCGGCCCTCCGCAGGTCAACTCCGACGGCGTGACGATCGCCAAAGAGGTCGACCTCGAAGACCCGTTCGAGAACATGGGTGCCCAGCTCCTCAAGGAAGCATCCAAGAAGACCAACGACGATGCCGGTGACGGCACGACCACGTCGACCGTTCTTGCCCAGGCGATTGTTGCCGAGGGTTTCAAGAACGTCGCCGCTGGCGCCGACCCGATGGCCATCAAGCGCGGCATGGAAAAGGCCATGGCCACCATCCGCGACTCAATCAAGAGCCAATCGACCCCAGTGGACAGCTCCTCGCAGATCGCCAACGTGGCGGTCCTTTCTTCGCACGACGACGAGATGGGCACCCTGATCGCCGAGGTGATGGAGAAAGTCGGCAAGGACGGCGTCATCACCGTCGACGAGTCGAAGTCACTCTCCTACGAGACCGACTTTGTAGAAGGCATGCAGATCGACCGAGGGTTCCTCTCGCCTTACTTCGTGACCAACCCTGACCGCCAGGAAGCTGTTCTGGATGACCCGTACATCCTGATCACTTCACAGAAGATCTCTGCGGTCTCCGATCTGCTTCCGTTGCTCGAGAAGGTCTTGCAGACCAGCAAGAACGTTCTCGTCATCGCCGAGGACGTCGAGGGCGAAGCACTCGCGACACTCGTCGTCAACAAGCTCCGCGGCACGCTCAACTGCGTCGCCGTCAAGGCGCCTGGCTTCGGCGACCGCCGCAAGGCCATGCTGCAAGACATCGCCATCCTGACCGGTGGCACCGTCATCTCCGACGAGATCGGCCGCAAGCTCGACTCCGCAACCCTCGAGGACCTCGGTCGCTGTCGACAGGTCGTTGTCAAGAAAGACGACACGACCTTCGTGGACGGTAGCGGTGATCAAGCCGGCATCCGTGGTCGCATGGCCGAAATCCAAGCTCAAGTCGAGGACACGACCTCCGATTACGACCGCGAGAAGCTCCAAGAGCGTCTCGCCAAGCTATCTGGAGGCGTTGCCATCCTTCGTGTCGGCGCGGCCACCGAGATCGAGATGAAGGAGAAAAAGCAACGTGTCGAAGACGCTTTGGAAGCGACTCGTGCGGCTGTTGAAGAAGGTATCGTACCCGGTGGCGGTTCAGTCCTGATCCGCGCAGCCGACAAACTGGACGAACTCAACTTCGAAGACGAAGACGAGCAGACGGGTGTGCAGATACTCTCGAAGTCCCTGCGCGAGCCGATCCGCATAATCGCAGGCAACTGCGGTTTTGAAGGTGCCGTTATCCTTGACCGCGTCGCGGGCAGCGACGATGTCAACTTCGGGTTCAACGCCATGACCGATGAGTACGGCGACATGATGCAGATGGGCATCGTAGACCCGGCAAAGGTCACCCGCTCAGCCGTTGAGAACGCCGTATCAGTCGCAGGAATGATCCTGACCACAGCGGCGCTCATCACCGAGCAGCCTGAGCCACCCATGCCCGGCGGCGGAATGCCACCTGGCGGCGGGATGGACTTCTAGTTTCGGCTAGAACCCGGTTCTCAAGAGCCAATTCACGCGCCGCATCGGGATCCCGGTGCGGCGCGTTGACGTTTATTCGACCCACAAACTCCATTCAACGTAGGGTATGATCGATTCCGCCAACATCACTTCCAAGTACACGTTTCTTTGGCCCTTAATTGCTCCAATCCGCGCAGTTCCGACGCTACTAAAAGCCAATGGCACTGACCTCGCGGCATCACTCGCATTTTTCACCGTCCTATCCCAACTGCCACTCGTCGCCCTAATGGCGATGCTCTTGATCGCTATCGGACCCTCGGATGGCGTTGTCGAAGTTCTGAGCGAAGCGCTTCACTACCTTTTCCCGGCATCGCGGGATCTCATTGACGATGCCATCAGCAGCTTACTTGGCGGTTCGCTCACAATCGGGATACTCGCTGTCATCAACCTCATGATCGGAGCCAACAGACTCTTCGCAGCCACTACTCGAGCTGTGAACCGCGTATTCGGCATAAGAAACACCAAGGTTGTCCAGGTCACCATCAAGAGTGTCAGCCTCGCGACCGTGGTCGTGGCGTTATTCATGATTTCCGTCGGACTTTCAAGCGTGATCCAAGCCCTGATCCGACTCAGCCAAGAATCCGCCCCGGTAACGCATGGCTTGTCCACCTTCGCAACGATTGTTCTTGGCATCGTCGCGACTGTTCTGCCCGCCGTCATCACGGCATTCATCTTCGCCATCATCTACTACCGCATCCCCAACACTCGTGTTCTCAGGCGCGACGCAATATTTGGAGCGATCGTCGCGATCATTCTCTTTGAAATCGGCAAACACATCTTTTTCTGGGTTAACAACCAAGACACCTACCAAGCCAACATCTACGGGCCCATCACGTCCGTCGTGGTCCTAATGATCTGGGCCTACATCGCCTCATTCATCTTTCTCTACGGAGCGGCGATCACCAAAACGGCTAGCGACATTCGACCGAGATGAAGTTCCTCCCTGTCATTCCAGAACGATGGCCGGACCTTGAGCGATTATTCGAATCTCGAGGTGGACCCAAGCACTGCTGGTGCATGGTTTTCCGACCGATGTCGGCTGCCTCTCGGCGCGTCGGTTCGACCGCCAAGAAGCAAGTTCTGTCGGAGATGATTGGGGCTGAGACTCCGGTCGGCATCTTGGCGTATGACACTGACGACCCCGTGGCTTGGTGCTCTATAGCGCCGCTCGAAACCTACGCCAATCTCCGCACTCGCAGTTACGTTTCGGATGGGTCCGACGCAGAAGGCGTCTGGTCGATCGCCTGCTTCTATATCCGCAGCGCGTATCGTCGACAAGGTATGACAACCCAACTGATCAACGCCGCAATCGATTACGCGAAAAACAACGGCGCCAAAGTGATCGAAGCCTATCCGGTTGATTACGATTCGCCCAGCTTCAGCTACATGGGTCGCATCGGGACTTTCGAGCGTCTAGGGTTCAAAGAAATCGCCATGGCCGGCTCTCGGCGGCATATTATGATATTGCAGGTGCAGAGAGGGGCAGTCACGCCCAGCTTTCAGGACGAGTCAGTGTGTAACCTTCTCGATTCACGATGTCAGTCGGTAGCTGACTATTTCGACACGTGTCCTGACCTATCGATGTATACCCGGTCGCAACCTGCCGCAACTGTTTCGACGCTCGATCAGGCGGGAACGCTACGATTATCCGTTTGCGGTCAAACTTCTCCAAAACCATTGAAATTGGGGCCACAAGGTCGCTGTCCGCAGAGACAATGATCGCGGTATCAAACACGTCATTCTGAGCATCATTTAGCAACGACAGTCCGATCTTGACATCCGTCATCTTTTCTTCATACGTTTTCCACGACGCACCGCATCGTTGGCAAGTCCGCACTTTCGGCATGAAGTAACCCTCCTCAACCTCCACGTTTGCGCTGGCCCTTAACGCCTCCAAGTAAATGCTCTGATCTCTCTGTTTATCGGGGTCTTCTGGATCGTGGTCCACTCTGGCAGTGAAGTAACTCACCCTTTTCAAGGACTGTCCTTTACGCAACAGTCTCTTTGACATCCGATGCAAGTCGAGCCAGTAGTAGCATGGCCAAGTATCACCTTTCAGTCCCTTCCGTTTGGACCGGATCCCGTAAAACAGATTCATGCCGTCAATGTAAACAGTAACGCGATGCACTAGATCGTCTCTCGGTGGTGAAGTCTCGTCGAACGCAGAGTCGTTGACAATCGGGTCAAGAGTGGTGTACCATCTTGATCACCCCCCCAGCAGATAGTATCGCTGGCCCGACGCTCCCGTAATAACATGGGAGCGTCTCTTTTTTGGCATCTACTCACGAGGTGCAAAGCACCGACGTTCGCAAACTCGGGCTTCGCGCTGATTGCGCGTTAGGCGCAGAGCGGGTGGTCGCTGTTCCAGCGGTTGAAGGGTGGGTCCTCGCCTTTAGCTAGCGCACTTCTCGCGTCTAGCCATGACTGATTCCAGGCTACGGGGTCGTGCAATTCGCTGTCGGGGTTGCTGCGGCTGCGGGCTACGAAACCTGGGAAACTGTTGCGGCCCGTGGATTGACCGATGGGGTTGTATCGCAGATCCATGCTGAATCTGACGCGATCGCTGTTGTTCGGCAATGAAGAATGGATCGTGTACTTCGTCATGAAGAGCGCGTCGCCTTTCTTCACGGGTACCGGGACTGCCTTCCCTGCTTCGAACTCGCTTTCCGGTACGTGCAAACTGCCGAGGACTTTCTTTCCGCCAGGGCAATGCGTCAACAATTCTTCGTCGCGGTGCGACCCTGGGATGACTTGTAGGCATCCATTTTCCTCATCCGCATCCATCAGGGGGTACCAGACGGTGAGGATCAGCGAATCGTCGGCGTCGGGCGTTATGACTCCCATGTCCTGATGCCACGGCGTGACACCGAACTTCACGCGACCCAGATGATCGCGAGGCGACCGGCTCTCGGGCACCTTGATGCGAATGTGCTGCACCGGGTTCGAGTAGATCTCCGGTCCGATGAAAGACTCGACCGCATCTAGCAAGTCCGGCGAGGTCATCGCGTTGAATACTGCCGGCCCGGCCCAGAACGGTGTATCTTCCGTGACGCCTCTCTGCGGAAGCGTGAAGTCGAAATACCCTTGGTGCACCTCGCCCGACTCCTCATAGACCTGAGTCACGCGCTCCCCAAACTCGAGATCCTCGTACTTCGAGCTGATCTTCCCTTCCTCATATAGCTCTTCCGCCAAGCTATCCAACACTCCGGCGTACTCGTCAACCACCGGATCGATCACTCGCTCAGGGTCGATCACGCCCGCTGCGGTAACGAACCCGAAGTGCTCAAAGTGTTCGAGTTGCTCTTTGGTCATCGTAGGCACGGTGCAAAGGTTCCTTTCGACTGATGATGCGCGTCCTTATGCACAGACCGGGTCGCTGCCATCCCATCTGTTAAATGATGGATCTTCACCCTTTGCCAGTGAATCCCTCGCGTCTGTCCACAATTCGTTCCAGATGGTTGGATCGTGCAACTCAGTTTCGGGATTGGTTCGACTACGTGCTACGAAACCGGGAAAGCTTGTGCGGCCGGTCGAGTGTCCAATCGGGTTGTAACGCAAGTCGAAGCTCCAGCGGATGCGATCGCTGTTGTTGGGTAGCGAGGAATGGATCGTGAATTTGGTCATGAAGAGCACGTCGCCCTTCTTCAATGGGATCGGCGTCGCTTTGCCGACCTCGAATTGCGACTCAGGAATCTGCAATCCCGACGGCGATGAGCTCTTCATTCCGGGGCAGTGGGTCAGCAAATCCCCTCGATGTGATCCGGGGACGACTTGCAAGCAGCCGTTCTCGGCGTCGGCGTCCATCAATGGGAACCAGACCGTGAGGATCATCGATTCATCGGCGTCCGGGTTGACTACTCCGGCGTCTTGATGCCAAGGGGTTACGCCGAACTTCACCATTCCGTTGTCGTCGCGTGGCGCCCTACTTTCAGGCACTTTGATGCGGACGTGCTGCACGGGATTGGAGTAGATCTCGGGACCGATGAACGACTCGACGGCGTCCAATAGGTCGGGCGCTGTGAGTGCGTCGAAGACTGCGGGGCCGGCCCAGAACGGAGTGTCTTCCTTGATCGCACCTTGGGGCAGCGAGAAGTCGAAGTAGCCGTTGTAGACCTCGCCGGACTCGGCGTAGATCTGGGTAACTCGCTCCCCGAACTCCAACTCTTCATATTTCGAGCTGATTTTACCGTCTTGGTAGAGTTCGTCGGCGAGGGTGTCGAGGACGCGAGTGTATTCGTCGATAACGGGATCGATCACACTCTCAGGATCGATCAGGTTCTCCGCAGTTACGAAGCCGAAGTGCTCGAAATGATCGAGTTGTTCGCTGGTTATCGCGGGCATGATTAGGCGCAGGCCGGTTCGCTGCCGTCCCAGCGATTGAACGCCGGTTGATCACCTTTGGCCAGTGAATCCCGCGCGTCTGTCCACAATTCGTTCCAGATGGCAGGATCGTGCAACTCACTTTGAGGGTTGCTGCGGCTGCGTGCCACGAAACCCGGGAAACTGGTCCTGCCGGTCGATTGGCCGATCGGGTTGTAGCGAAGGTCGAAGCTCCAGCGGATGCGGTCGCTGTTGTTGGGCAAAGACGAGTGCACGGTGAACTTGGTCATGAAGAGCGCGTCGCCCTTCTTGAGCGGTATCGGCACCGCCTTTCCGACCTCGAATTCGGTCTCAGGAATTTGAAGACCTGATTGCAACCCGTTATCGAAACCCGGACAGTGCGTCAATAGATCGTGCTTATGCGACCCGGGGACTACCGACAGACATCCGTTCTCGACGTCGGCGTCCATCAGCGGGAACCACACCGTCAACATCAAAGTCTCGTCGGCATCTGGATTCACCACGCCTTGGTCTTGGTGCCAAGGTGTGATGCCAAACTTCACATGCCCTTTCTCGTCCCGCGGTGCGCGGTTCTCCGGCACCTTTATCCGCACGTGCTGCACGGGGTTTGAGTAGATTTCCGGACCGATGAAAGATTCAACAGCATCCAGAAGGCCGGGTGCGGTGAGTGCGTTGAATACGGCGGGACCAGCCCAGAACGGTGTTTCCTCGGTGATCCCGCCCTGCGGCAGTGAAAAGTCGAAGTATCCGTTGTAGATTTCGTCCGATTCGGCGTATATCTGGGTGACACGCTCGCCGAATTCCAATTCCTCGTACTTCGAACTGATCGTCCCTTGCTGGTAGAGTTCGTCAGCTAGGTCGTCGAGGACGCCGGCGTACTCTTCGATGACCGGATCGATGACGTTTTCCGGGTCGAGCACGCCCTCGGCAGTGACGAATCCGAAGTGCTCAAAGTGTTCGAGTTGCTCTTTCGTCATGGCAGGCATGATGTGAAGGCTCCGTGAATCGTTAGCGAGTGATAGTTAAGAATGATATCGCGGGATGTTTGGTTGGTAAGGGCGGGATTTTGAACCGGGATGGGCGGGATTTTGAACCGGGATGGGCGGGATTGGAATGATGGACTGTGATTTGGGGTGTGTCGTCTGAACTGTGATTCTTGTGATTTGATTGATGGGCTTTGATTTGAGGCGTGTTTTTTTGGCCTGCGGGGGAGTTGCAGGTTTCGGTTGTTTGGTTGGTGGGGCATCCCCTGCGAGCTCGCTTCGCTTGCTCGCGTCCCCTTACGCTTCGCGAAGGGGACGGGATTAGGTTCGTTCCTGCGGGTGGTTTACGGGCACCCTCACCCTAGCCCTCTCCCATCAAGGGAGAGGGGATTGTGGGATTGGTTTTTCGAATCATCGCCGCGTCGATTGGGGTCTTCGCGTGCGGTTCGGGGTTTGTAATTGATAAAAAGCCAGCGTAGGCGGTGTCGCCAGACCATCCGCCGTTCGGGCCGCTCGCCGATAGGTTCCGCGTCCCGTCTTCACTCAGTTCTTCACTCCTCGTTAGCGCTGTGCGCCTCGGCCGCGCGACGTCGCGGTCAGGCATGTGTGGATAGGCAGGAGAGTCGCCCGAACCTTTAACGTGGATCGATGTTGTACAGGCGACCATTGGGATGGCCGCAATGCATACATCGATCCGCGCCTGGCTTGCAAGGCGGAGCCAGCCACGCTCCGCGAACGGGCACCGAAGCAAAGTATCTCCTCCGTAACCGGTTTGGTGGTCGCGTTTCGCCCGAACCTATCATGGGCTTGCAGCGGGTTCCGTCGCCGTGCGTCCGTGGAGCAGTCGATTTCACCGTCGAGACGGCTTATAAGGTCGCCCACGTCCGCCCGGTTAGCCCCGCCCGCGGACCTTTCATTATTCGTCAGTCAGTAGCAGCGTCATAAACGTAGAAAGGTGCACGCTCTCCCGTTCGACGCGGCGATGGTTCTGAGCGCTCTCGCCGGCGGTCGATAAGCCGGACTTGGCGCTTGTTGTTGATATTAATACATATGTAGCAATGATGTCAAGTCTGAACTGGGATGGGCGGGATTGGAATGATGGACTGTGATGGGTGTCGATTGTTTGGTGGTGTTGTGGAGGGTGGGCGTGTTGGTTGTTTGGGCGGGATTGGAAAGATGGTCTGTGATGGGTGTTGATTGTTTGGTTGGTAGGCCCCGCCCCTTGGGCCCCGTTCCCCCTCACCCTAGCCCTCTCCCACGGAGGGAAGAGGGGATTTTTTGTTGGTTGTTTGGTTGGTAGGCCCCGCCCTATGGGCCCCGTTCCCCCTCGCCATGGCCCTCTCTTAATCTCCCCTGGGAGGTCTTTGCGCAACGCGGGCGATTCGTGGTCGGCGGTGCGAGGGGCGGATCCGGGGGCTCGGCGGGGCTGTTTTCCGGTTTCCGGGGCGTTTCCGGGGCGTTTCCAGGGCGTTTTCGGGCGGTCCGGCCCGTCGGAGGGCGTGCGCGTCCGAAGCCGGGCGCTAGGTGTTCGGCGCCGCGCGCCGGTGCAGATGCCCCAGCAGAAGAGCCTTCATCATCAGCAGCGGCGGATACGCCTTGCGGCCCTCCTTCGACGCGTGGGCCCCTTCAGAAGCTCCCCGATCCGATCCCAGTCGACGCTGTCGTGAAGCTTCAGCAGCGAGCTCCGACGCGGCGCGCCGCGCTCCCCGATCAGAACGTCCGCAAACGTCCTCAGACCCGTGTCGCGATGCATGGCCCGTAACCTCTCTCATTCGATCCGACAACGATGCAAACCTTGAATCACAGATCGACGAGTTGTGCAAAGACCTCATCGAGGGAGAGGGGATTCAACTCCACATTTCCACCCCGATCACCCTCACCCTGACCCTCTCCCATCAAGGGAGAGGGGAGATTCCTCGTTGCACTCGGAATGACACGGGGAACCCGCGCTCGGAATGACATGGGGGCATACCCTTGCGTTCGCTTCGCTCCGGGCGACCACAAGGGTTCGTCCCTGCGTCAGGGTTGGTTGGCAGCGCAATGGGATTTGCACCGAATATACGTCTGATCACACAAATACAAAATCCGAAATTTGACATGTGATCGAGATTATTTTAAAAACTCGATAATTCTGTGCTCCGAAAAAGGGAACGCACGGCGCGCCTAACTTGGCGAGTCCTACTTGAGTTTTGTGATATTGAGGGTTAGATAACCATGTTCGAATCCGGAAACCACGTTTGCGAGACACCCGCCCTGCGGTCGACCATGCCCATCCTCCACCACCCATATTCATGCAAGCGTGCTAGTCTAACCCTCCCCCTCTCCCCGCTCCTCCTCCTGGCCGCCGCCGCGCTCGTTGCGCTGGCGGTTTTCTTTGTTAACTACTACGCGCCGCACGCCTCCGCCGACCACACCGCCGCCGAAGAGATCTGGTCCGCCACGCTGACGGTGCAGGATATAGGGTCGGACAGTTTTGGCTGCCTGAACGACCTAAGCGAAAACGCGAAGAAGTGCAGCACGGGCACTACGCTGACAGACGATCAGATTCGTGCCACCGCTCTCGCAACTGATGTGACGATCCGGGCCATATACCTCTCAAGTTCTGGCTTGGAATTCTATTCTTCGACATCAGGCCAGCGTCGCGCGCTCGAACCGCATGCGCTGCTTGTCGATGGCGTATATTTCAGGTTCGCGGACGCCACCCGTCCCGGCGTGGGCCAGGGATTCAGGTGGACCAGTCCTGGATTCACCTGGTCGGAGGGCGACAGCGTGGAGCTGAAGGTGGTCAAGCGGTACTGGACGGGCGTGGACCTGTACGGCGGCGACATGGTGCGTGACGCGGACGGCTACCAGTACATGAACCTCAATGAGGGCGTGTACGGTCTATTCTGGGTCAGGCTCACCCAGGCCCCCACCGCCACCGTCACGATCACCATTGGCAAGCTATCCACCTTCGGGATCGACGACTTCGACGCCGTCGATTTAATCGACCCGCAAACCCGGACCTTCACCACGTCCAACTGGCAGACCGGCCAGTCCGTGGCCCTGGGGGCCGGTACGGACTCCGACTCTGCCGACGATCGCATCATCATCGGCGCCTTCGTCTCCATCGCCAGCGGCGCGAACGCCAACGACCCGTACCGCAACCCCGATCGGGTCAACGGCTTCGTCTTGAACGTCACGGACACCACATCACAAAACTCGCCAGTGAACCCCGTTCCCACGGTGGAGTCTCCAATCGGCGATGTTGCTCATCTGCAGGTCGGCACCTCGAAGTCGATACCCCTCTCGGGCGTGTTCGGCTATGACGGCAACGGCGAGTTGGAGATCTTCGCCGGCACTCCTGACACCGACATAGCCACGGTTTCCGTCGCGCAGGACGGGTCGAGTCTGACTGTTACGGGAGTAGCAGCGGGCACTGCAACCATTGAGGTGTTGGCCCGCGACCTATACGGCGAACAAGCCATCGATGAATTCAACGTGACAGTCGAGGAATCGGCGCCCAACAGCGCGCCCACGGTGGCCAGCGCCATAGACGACGCCACCATCGCCAACCAGAGCGGCACGCATAAGGTGTCGCTCTCCGGGGTGTTCGACGATGCCGACGAGGATGCGCTGACGATAACGGCGGAGTCCTCCAAGACCAGCGTCGCCACGGTGTCGGTGTCCGTGGATCAGACCACGCTGACGGTCAGCGCCAAGAAGCGAGGGACATGCCGGTTCTCTTTCTGCCCGTGGCTGGAAGGGCCGGCGACCATCACGGTGACGGCGAAAGACGGCAACGGCGGATCGGTCTTGGACTCCTTCACGGTGACCGTCAAGTCCGCCCCGGTGGTGGCGTCGGCGCTTCCGGACATCACGGGACTGGAAATCGGAGACACTCGCACGCCGTCCCTATCGGGCGTGTTCTCAGACGCGGATCAGGATGCCGTAACCGTCACCGAAGTGGCGTCGTCCGACACGTCAAAGGTGTCGATAACAACTGCGATGACCACCGCGGCAGACGGATCCATCGTCATTACAGGGTTCACCTTGACGGCGGAGGATTCCGGCACCGCAAGCGTCACGGTCACGGCGCAGGATTCCGACGGCAACAGCGTCAGCGACGCCTTCGACGTCACCGTGAATGCTCAACAGCAAAAGAACGCCAACAGCGCGCCAACGGTGGCCAGCGCCATAGACGACGCCACCATCGTCAACACTAGCGGCACGCACGAGGTGACGCTGTCGGGAGTATTCTCGGACGAGGTCGCCGGCGACACGCTGACGATCAAGGCGAAATCCTCCAAGACCAGCGTCGCCACGGTGTCGGTCGCCAGCGACGGCTCGACATTGACCGTGACGGCTAAGAGCCGCGGCACCGCGACCATCACGGTCACGGCCAGCGACGGCAACGGCGGATCAGTCGAGGACGCGTTCTCCGTGAAGGTCAAGGCCGCGCCCACGGTCGCCTCGGCGATCGCCGACATCAGCAGCCTGTTGGCTGAAGATTCGCACGACGTGACGCTGTCGAACGTCTTCTCCGACGCCGACGGCGACACGCTGACATACACCGCATCGTCCACGGACGAAGATGTTGCGGCCGCGTACATCTTCTTGGGTAATCTCACGCTCTTTGCCATCAAGCCGGGCACAGTGACGATCACGCTGACAGCGGAAGACTCAGACGGCAACAGCGTCAGCGACGCCTTCGACGTAACGGTGACGGAGCTGCAGGAACAGGTTCAAGAGAAGGAGAAGCAGCCGCAGCAGCAACAGCAGGAGCAGCCGACGCTCGATCTCCCCGGACCAGTCGTCTCACTTGAGGTCACCGCCCGGACGGAGGACAGCGTGACGGTAACATGGACCGCCCCCGAAACCGGCGGCGCGCCCAAGAGCTACATCGTCCACCTCAAACCCGAGGACGGCGAGAATGGCAGCGGCAAAACCAAGAATCCCAAGGCCACCAAGACGCAAGTCACATTCAAAAACCTAGAGCCCGGCCGCAGCTACAACATCTGGGCAAGAGCCCAAAACCAAACCGGCAAAGGCGACCGCGTTTACGCCACCATCACCCTCCCTTAAACCACCACCGTCCCCTTTCGCTGCGCGAAAGGGGACGGTGGTTGTTTGGTTGGCAGGGCGGCATTTTGAACCGGGATGGGCGGGATGGGAATGATGGACTTTGATTTGAGGCGTGTTTGGTTGGCGAGGCCCGAAGCCTAAGCGCAGACTGCTTCGGTGCCGTCCCATCGGTAGAAGATTGGTTCGTTGTTTTCGGCTAGGCCAGCTCGGGCTTGTTCCCACATCTGGCGCCACTGGGCGGGATCGTGCAACTCGGATTCGGTGTTGCTTCGGCTGTCGGTTATCGATGCGTGAAGTTGATCTTAGCCTTCGGACCTTTGCCGAGACGGTTCTGACCGCGCACCCATATGCGGTACTCGCCCGCGGGAAGGTCTTCAAAGATCGCGTACCTAGAACCTTTGACCCTTTGAGAGTGACTCTTGCCACCATCAAGAGGCTTCACGCTGACGATGTAGTGCCCCGGTATGCCGCCGGACACGGGATCGAACCAGTCGATCCACATCCATCCGCTCGGCGTGGTTTCCACTTCGAGCCCGGCTGGCTTGTGGGTGATCTTGTCAGGCTTGTCCTGAAGCCTGAACGTGTACAACTTCGCTTCATCCGTGCCAGGACTGAGCGTGACCTTCAAATCCCCCGGCATCCACTTGGACAGAGTAGTGTGGACGCTCAGGCCCGTGGTGCTGTATCTCAAGCCTCTCTCCGCCAGCCAGTGAAACGGGAACTCGACCGGATCCATCTCCCCGCGCTCGATCAAGATCTCCGAGCCATCGACGACCTGTATCGAGTAGATGACCTTCATGTTCTTCGACGTGCGAACGGTGTAGTCGTAGATGTCAGGAGAGAACGCAGGCTCCGTCGGCAGTGCCTCGTTCTCCCCGGAGGGGCCGCCTCGGTGCAGGCTGAACGTCACGCTTTCGATGCCGACGGCTGTTTCAGGACCTTCCGCCGTCGCCGGTTGGTGCGACGGGACGATTATGAGCACCGATACTATCGCGAAGACAGCTGTCAGCAGAGGGAGGGAACGACTGAGAATAAACCTTGAATTTAAGATTGAATCGGAATCATGACCTTGATTAGAACTAATGTTCTTTAATAGGGGGGGGGGGTAAGCGTTATTGCCAGCCCAAATACGCGATGCAAAAAAGATCGGAGATTGACATGTTTCATCTGTTCAGCATCCTATTTTCGTTTTGGCCATAATCGACGGAACGCAGGATCAAGCATCTTCCTGCTCGGAATAGTTTACACCTTCGGGATAGTGTACACAATCGCCCTTCCAATCCGATGCTCCCGATCTCGTCTGGACAAGCGGGATATCGTGGCCCGAAGCCTAAGCGCAGACCGCTTCGGTGCCGTCCCATCGGTAGAAGACCGGTTCGTTGTTTTCGGCAAGGCCAGCTCGGGCTTGTTCCCACATCTGGCGCCACTGGACGGGATCGTGCAACTCGGATCCGGGGTTGCTTCGGCTGCGGGCTACGAAGCCGGGGAGGAACTCGCGACCTGTTGGTTGTCCGACGGGGTTGTAGCGGAGGTCGAAGCTCCAGCGGATGCGGTTGCTGTTGTTTGGGAATGACGAGTGGACGGTGTATTTCGTGAAGAATAGCGCGTCGCCTTTTTTCAGCGGCACCGCAACCGCTTTTCCGGCTTCGAACTCGCTTTCGGGTATCAACAGGTTGCCCTGCACGTCTTTTCCGCCCGGGCAATGCGTCAACATGTCCTCTCCGCGGTGCGAGCCGGGGACTACCTGCAGGCAACCGTTTTCTTCGTCGGTGTCCATCAGCGGGAACCAGACGGTGATCATGTCGGTTTCATCGGCTTCGGGGTTGACGACGCCGCAGTCCTGGTGCCAAGGCGCGGCACCATAGATGACGTTGCCTTCGTCGTCGCGTGGGGAGTCCTTTTCCGGCACCTTGATCCTGACGTGCTGTACGGGATTCGAGTAGATTTCGGGTCCGATTAAAGACTCTACGGCGTCGAGGAGTCCGGGGGCGGTCAATGCGTTGAATACGGCAGGTCCGACCCAGAACGGGGTGTCGTGCGTTACGTTCGCGACAGACAGCGTGAAGTCGAAGTATTTGTTGTGGACTTCGCCCGACTCGGCGTAGATCTGCGTCACTCGGTCGCTGAACTCCTGATCCTCGTGTTTGGAGGTGATTTTGCCCTCCGCGAGAAGTTTGTCGGCGAGGCTGTCTAGGACGCCGGTGTATTCATCGATGACGGGGTCGATGACGGTTTCTGGGTCTAGGAGGCCTTCGACCGCGACGAAACCGAAGTGGTTGAAGTGATTAAGTTGGTCTTGGGTTAGTGGGGGCACCGGAATTGAGGCTGTTGGTCTTGTAGTTTCGATAGATCAACAGACAACCTACATCCCGGAACGCTTCACCTGCTCATCGATTAAGCGCGCCATCCTGCTATCGCGTGTCGTCAGGCCTCCTACGTCGTGGGAGATCAGGGCGACTTTCAATCGTCGGTACCGGATGTCGATGTCTGGGTGATGGTCGTGATCGTCTGCATCTTGCGCGACGCGGTTGACGAATTGGATCGCGTCGGCAAAGGTTGGGAATTCCAGATTTCGCACGATCGCGCCCGAGTCGGGATCTAATTCCCAATCCGTCAAAGCGTCCAACAGTTCCGCAATTTCTGCTTCGCTCAATTTAGACATGGGATTATCTCCTGAACTTGGGGCCTTCGCAAAACCCTCTCCTTAGTTGCTGAAGAGGGTGTTAGATAACGATAGCGCACTCGGTGTTGATTGGGCCGGGCTGTCCGCTGCACGTTCGCGCCCCCTTCGTCCTTCGGACATTTCGTCCGCGGAGCGGGGGGAACCCGGCCCATCACCTCCCCGGGCATCCTCTGCGTTCGCTTCGCTCCGCGTCCCCTTACGCTGCGCGAAGGGGACGGTAGACGTTCCTTCCGCACGTAAATTTGAACGCTAATTTTCGGAGGCGCGCCCCCTTTGTCCTTCGGACATTTCCCCCGCGGAGCGGGGGGGAAGCCGGATCGTATGAGGCAGGGCGACCACGAGGGATCGCCCCTGCGGATGGTTAGGGCGACCACGAGGGATCGCCCCTACGGGGGGCAATGGGTTCGGACTTGGGTCAACCGCCGTTGGCGGTTCCGATTGTGTGTATCAACAATATTGTTGAGGCGACGGCGAGCCAGAGGAAGCCGTTGATTAGCGTGGGGCGGTCGCGCAGTAGGACGATTTCGGGTGCTTCGCCTTCGCCTCTGACATAAAGCAGGTAGAGGTATCGGTATATGCCGTAGGCGACGAAGGGTATGGTGACCATCATGGTGTTGTCGGCGGGGACGTTTGCTCCGGTGTCGCCCAAGTCGATGGCGTAGAGGGCGTAGGTGAAGATGGCCAATGTGGCTGTGCTCATGATTAGCGCGTCGATGAACTGTGTCGTGTAGTCGCCCAATATGCTGCGCTGCTGCGCCGCGGTGTCGCCCGCGGTGATTAATTCAGCGCGGCGTTTGCCGAGCGCGATCAGAAGCGAACCGAGGGCGGTCATGATGTAGAACCAAGGGGAGACATCGATGTCTACACCCGGAATGCCGTTTTCGAGCCAGGGGACGGGACCACCGATTGCGACGTAGCCGGCGTAGGCTCGCAGTACGAATCCGGCGGCGATGCTCATGACATCCAAGATGGCGACGTGCTTCAACTTGAATGTGTATGCGATGTTTAACAGCAGGTAGGCTATGGCCACGATCAACAGCGGCAAACTGATCGCAATAGAGATCAGTCCGGCGACCAGAATCGCTATCACCGCCACTGCCCGCGCGGTACCAACCGGCAGATCGCCTGACGCGATGGCGCGTCGGCGTTTGACCGGGTGTGCGCGGTCCCTTTCGATGTCCGCAAGATCGTTGATCAGGTAGACCGCACCGGACATCAACGCAAATGCGACTGTCGCCGCAACCGCTCGCAACACTATCTCGGCCATCCCACCGAGATCGTCGACAGCGAACCATATGTTGACCGAAAAGATGAGTGGAACCAGTACCAGACCGTTCTTCGGCGCTTGCAACGGCCGCATGGCACTGATCAGGGCGCGCATCAAAGATCGCGAGCCTCGAAGCTCGGTTGCCAGTTGCTGTTCGGTCGAACCAGACATCATTGCCAATAATAATGGGGTGACGCGCGGCTGCTCTGAACCCCACGTTTCGCCGTCGGGTTTCTAGTGCTGTAAACTGCGCAGAGATTGACAAACTAGAGGAGCAATGCAACCGTGCTCGAACAATTTCACGTTCCCGAACAGGACCGCGTCTACGTCGAAATAGACCGTATGCGGGCGGCCACCGAAGCGCTTTTCATGCGATGCGGAGTCGAAGAAGCCGGAGCCAAGGCATCGACGGATGTGCTCCTCACCAACGATCTGCGTGCGGTTGAAACCCACGGCGTGTCGAATATGATGCGCAACTACGTCGCCCAGTACATGGCCGGGTCTCTCAACCCGACGCCCGACCTCAAGATCGTCCGCGAGACGGCTACTACGGCGAATGTTGATGGCGATGGCGCGTTGGGGATCCAGATCGGTGGTGACATGATGCAGATGGCCATCGACAAGGCGAAGCAGTATGGCACTGGCGCGGTTACGGTGTTCGATTCTGGGCACCTTGGCGGTTGCGGGTATTACGCGGCTCAGGCGGCGCAGCAAGGGATGGTGGGGCTTTGTATGACTGGCGGTCACGGTACGCGGGCATCGGGTGGGATGCTGCCGACTTTCGCCGCGGAATCGAGGCTCGGAACCAACCCGATAGCGTGGGCGGCTCCGGCGCGCAATGAACATCCATTTTTGTTCGATGTCGCATGCACTCAGATCGCGAACAACAAGGTTGGGCTGGCGCGGCGGATCGGCGTTCCGTTGGAACCGGGTTGGATAACCGACACTGAGGGCAATCCGTTCAATGAACCGGTGGACCCGCCGGACGAGTATTTCCTGCTGCCGTTTGGCGGGACGCGCGAAAACGGATCGCACAAGGGTTACGGCTTTGCTGCAGTGTGTGCCATCATGTGTCAGACACTCGCCGGTGTCGGTATGGCCGGATCGGGCAACCAGTATCAAGGCGGCTACCACTTCTTCGCGGCGTTCCAAATCGCTGCTTTCTGTGACGAAGACGAGTTCCTTGACAACATGGACGATGCTCTCGCGCACTTGGCCAGCACCAAACCTGCGCCGGGGCACGATCGTGTGTTGTACCCGGGATTGATCGAAGGTGAGGAGACGGAGCAGCGCCTCGAAGAAGGCATCCCTTACCATCGTGAAGTTATCGAGTGGTACGAATCTATTGGTGCGGAGTTAGAGGTGCCGATCGATTTGCCGTAGCCACGACTGTCTGGCTTCAGAAATCAACGAAAAGGACGATCCGTTAGATGGAACGACAATATGTGAACTTCGGCACGGGCGGCGTGATGGTGACGCGCATGGCGCTCGGTCTGGGATTTCGGGGTCAACACGACGCCGATGAAGCGAAGAAGACGATTGCGACGGCGCTCGATGGCGGGTTGAACCTGATCGACTGTGCCAACATATACGGTCTAGGCGACAATCGCCGCAACGCGGGCACGTCGGAAATCATTTTCGGGGAATTGATGAAGGACCGCGGCGACCGCGACGAAATCGTCATCACTTCTAAGGTTTCCAGTCCGGTGGCTCGCGGTGTGAATGATCACAACACGTCCCGCTGGCACATCATGCGCGAGGTTGAGCGTTCGCTCAAGCGATTGCAGACTGACCGGATCGACGTTTATCTGATTCATCACTTCGACGAAACCGTGGGGTATGAAGAGCGCACTCGAGCGTTGGAGGATCTGGTTCGCGACGGCAAGGTGCGTTACACAGGGGTTTGCAATTACCAGGCTTGGCAAGTCGTGCAGACCTTGCGGGTGCAGGATCGGATCAACGCGGGCAGTCTGATCACGGTTCAGAATCCGTACAGCATGCTCAATCGCGAGCTTGAGGAAGAGATGTTCCCGATGGTTCGGACCACGGGGCTGGGAATCATGGCATACAGTCCGCTTGCCGTCGGTCTGTTGTCTGGCGACTACGATGCTGAAAAGATGCCCGACAGTACGCGTTTGTGGGGCAGCCGCCGGTCGCACGCCTTTAATCGTGTAGTGCGTGGTGCGGCCGCCGAAGTGATACGAACAAACGCCGACGTGGCAAAACGAATTGGCGCAACTCCGGCGCAAGTGGCGCAGGCTTGGGTTCTTTCGCATCCAGAGATTACGGTTGCGATCTCGGGCGCTGACACTTCCGCACAGATGCAAGACAACTTGGGCGCGCTCGCAATCGATTTGCCAGATGACGATTTGACGGCCCTAAACAAAGCGTCCGATCGTCTACGCATCGTTCTCGACGGCGCAGGATTCGAGGATGATAGGTAACTTGGCCAAAAATTACATTTTTGTGTTATCAACGCCGTTGACACACAAATTACATTGTCCAGCGGGTTAGTACGGAAATTATTCATCCAGATCAGTGGACTGGCCATTTATGTGAGTGTTGTTTGTAATAACTCTGGGCGGTTGTCACAGAACTTATACTGTTTGGATCGAAGATAATCCAGCTCGGTAAATCCATTGCGTTTCGACAAGACATGCGTATACGTCAATGACTCTTCAGCGCGACAAACGTTCACGTAAATGGCGCGAATCATCTGCTAATTTCGATTCCAGCTTTCTGTGGCCAAAATCGATAGTTTCCCTCGGCTCGACCGATGACGTTAAGATAGCTTCGAGCGTTAAGAATTCAGTTCTACGCCACTTGGGACGATCTCCTGTAGCACTTGGTGCAGATGACGACACATCCAATGGATCGGAATTTTGATTATCTGCATATCATCAGCATTTGGTCTGGCGTCGTTGATGACACGAATGCATTTCAGTTGCCATTATAATTCCTCTCAAATGAATAATTCAGCGTAAGTACTGGTATATTATCATAACAGGGTTTAATGAGGCAACGAGATATACGAGCGTGCTCGTGAACTTAGGCATAGAGCGTAGTCGGAAAATCTTTCCTCGGTTCGTTGGACACACGTCTTAGTAACCGACGGAAGTTGCGGGATTACGTTTCTGTGCCACCATTTATTGCCGACGAAACGTATCATGATGTAAAGGTGCGAAAAAATTCAGGCTGGCGATCAAACTGATCAACTATCCAAGCATTTAGCGCCAATGGAGGCATAGAAACAGAGACGATGGACAACGAAACTAGGCAACAGCTGACCGAGCATTTCATAGATCTAGTCGAGTTCCTTACGCGAGTGCTTCACGTTGAGGCACTGGAAGAGTGGCGCTCGATCGACATGACGATACCGCAGATCAAAACGATGGTCCTGTTACAGAGCGTTCACCGCGTGAGGATGGGCGGTATTGCTAACTATCTGGGCAGCACTCTTTCGGCCTCGACGAGCATTGTCGATCGCCTAGTCGACAAAGGTCTCGTTGACCGGACGTCGGATCCAGACGATCGCAGGGTCGTCGTTTGCCAGTTGACGGAATCGGGATACGAAACCATCAACAGGTTTTGGCAAATCGAGTCGTTCACGATTGATCCGATTGTGCAGCGGCTTGACAGCGACCAACTAGAAACGGTTGTGGAGGCTCTCGCCTTGATCCGACAAAAGGTCGAAGAGGTGCATCAATCGGGTCACGGGACGCGTCCAGTGCCGAGTGCTCCCGGGCAGGAGTAGCTCGCGGGTCAGTGCGACGGTTTCCGTGGATTCGGGATACACCCTTCAAGCCGGGACACTGCGAAACGAAACCATTTGGTTATGAACCGATTGGTGTCTGAGAACCGACGCGCACGGAACTAGGCGCCGAAAGTTTTTCAGGCTCTCGTTGATCTCGCGTGGTGCCGGACGTCTGGAAACGGCGCCTCAGTCTTGGAACTCGGTGTCCGGTCATCGGCGATCCTGCAACGGTGATACAATCGAGTTTTGCGACCAAAACACCATGCCTAAGCGAACGTATCAACCAAAAAAGCGCCGACGTGCCCGCGTCCACGGCTTCCGCACACGAATGTCAACCCGTGGCGGCCGCGCGGTTCTGGCGCGCCGACGCGCTCGAGGTCGCAAGCGCCTTACCGTTTGAGTTAGACGTTTCGCTGAAGACAACGCCGAATTGACGGCACCCAAAAATGGAAAAAATGGGGCTCTCGAGGCAACGACGGTTGCGCCGTCGCGATGAGTTCCGCAGAGTATTAAGAGACGGCGATCGGGCTCGAGACGCACTTCTAGCTGTTACTGCGTTTGACACGGGAAGTCCCGAAATCGACTCGCGATACGGCTTCGCAATCCCGAAGAGGGTGGGTGGAGCGGTTACGCGAAACCGAATCAAGCGTAGGCTTCGAGCTATCGCGCACACAACGGACCACCCCAAAGGATGGGAATTCGTCATATACGCCTACCCGGCCGCCGCACGCGCGAACTCCGGGCAACTGTCGGCATCTATGAATCGGCTCCTGAAGCGCTTGGGAGCCACGAAGGGATAGCCGTCTCAACTCCAGCTGGATTCTGGATTGTTGAGGTGTGCGCGTGATTAAGAATGCGGCTCTCGCGCTGATCGGGTTTTACCGTATGGCGGTATCTCCGTACCTTCCAAGCACTTGCATCTACCAACCCACATGTTCGGTCTACACCGCTGAAGCGATCGAAACACATGGTTTGAGACGCGGCGTCTGGTTGGGCATTAAGCGTTTGGCAAGGTGCAATCCGTTCAACACTGGTGGATTAGATCTCGTCCCCTCTGCTGACGAAAGTCCGCAAGGTTCACCTCGGACTTCGGAGACGACTGTCCGATGATGTTTTTGTTATCGGGACGGATCCGGCGTGGGTTGGTTGCGCTGCTTCTCGCAGTGTTGGGCGCGGTCTCATTGACGGCGTGTCTGAACGACTTGACGCCTCAAGGCAGATGGTCGGCGCCGATCTCTGACGGTGACTTCATCTATGTCGGCAACGTAGACGGTGTGTTGGTGCGAGTCGATGCCGCGAGCCACGCGTACGATGTCAATTGGCTGTATCCATACGAAGTCGACGGCGTGAGGAAACAGCCCAAGGGTCTTGGCGCGATCTACGGCGCGCCTGTGATTGAAAACGGCGCTGTTTACGCCGCGGGATACACCTGCCGCGGAAGCGAATGCGATGGTGAGATTTTCGGTGTGTCGATCGAAAGTGGATCGCTGGCTTGGAACTCTGGCGGATATAGGCTTCGATCCAAACTCGTCGGACAGCTCACTCCCACCGAGCAGGGATTGTTGATCATCGGTACCGGACCGATCGACCGCGAGCGCGAACCGCCGGGATATCTGTACGCGTTCAGTTTGGATCCGAATGCTGGTCGACGAGTAGAGTGGCGCGAAGCTTTGGATGGCGAAGTTTGGGGAGCCGCTGCGATCGACGACACGACCAACACGGCGTACGTCGGCACCTCCGCAGGGACTCTTTATGCGATCGATGTCTCGCCCGGAGACATCAGCTCACGTGTGAAATGGACTTTTTCTGCCGAAGGTTCAATCCCCGGTTCGGTGTTGTTACACGAAGGTGCGATCTATTTCGGCGATCTTTCGGGCCGGTTCTACCGGCTCAATCCTCGCACTCAGACGATGGAATGGGTTTTTGAAGCGGGCGCCTGGGTTTGGGCCACGGCTACGCCCGACGATGAGAATGGTGCGATATACGTATCGACACTCGGCGGTCACGTGCACGCGCTGAACATTTCCACTGGCGCTCCGATTTGGGATCAGCGGATCGAAGGTCAAATCATCGGGACTTCCCTTTTGTATCAACGCGTTCGCAACGAGTTTTCCCAACGGGTGTTGGCGGTTCCTTCAGGCGATGACGGGGTACATGTCCTCAACGTAAACGATGGTGAAGTTTTGGGAATTTTCCCGACTGACAGCGCCGTGAAATCATCGCCAGTTCTCATCAACGATTTGGTCTACGTGCACACGCTCGACGGGGAGTTGAAGTGGTTCTCGCCTGGCGACCAGACGTTGCAGGGATGCGTAGCACTGAAGGACGGTGGGCGATGCGACTGACGCTGTCCAACATTAAACCTACCTGCAGAGGGGCCGTCTAATGGAACTCCTAGGCCTTCTGTGGGATCAGGGCATAATGCGCCCGATGATCAACGCGCTCGCGCTGTTGTATCACTACCTTTTCCTGAACTACGGACTCAGCATCATCGCGTTTACGGTCGTCGTGCGGGTGCTGATGATACCGCTCACGATCCGACAGACTCGCCAGATGAAGAAGTTGCAGACTCTGCAACCTCGCATGAAGGCGATACAGGACAAATACAAGGACAAGAAAGATCCGGAGAGTCGACGCGCTCAATCGAGCGAATCGATGGCTCTATACCGCGAAGCCGGGGTAAACCCGATCGGTTGTCTGGGACCGATGATCATACAGATGCCGATCTGGATCGGTTTCTACCGTGCCATCATCCGGACGATGCCGACCACACCCGAGGGAATGGCGAACCTGTCAGCTTCTTTTTACGCCTGGAACCCGGCAAGCGCGGACGTTCCATTGAGCCGCCTGTTCTTAGGCATCGACCTTGCAGACACCGTATCGCAGGTTTACCTGCCTCTTAACTTCGTACTTCCGGTTCTTGTCGGCGCTTCGATGTTCATCACCACGAAGATGACATCGACGATAGCGATGGATGAGCGCCAGCAATCTCAACAGAGGATCATGCAATGGATGATGCCGGTGATGATCGGCGTCTTCACATATCAATTCCCAGCAGGACTGGGTATTTACATCTTGCTGTCAAACATCGTCGGCGTAGTAATTCAATACTTCGTCGGCGGCCAACAACCGATAGATCTGTTCGGAAGGCTTTATCTGGGCACTTCAGAGACGCGAGCACAAGCGATCGCAGCGAAAGCCGAACTCGCTAACAAGCAACTGACGGACGACTCGGACGAGGAGGAGACATCCAATGACGAACCGACGGGTATTCACCGGGAAGAACGTACAAGAGGCAACCGCCGTCGCGCTAGAAACACTAGGCGCCGAGCTCGAAGACGTCGACATTAGGGTTATCAACCCAGGGCGTTCGGGCATCTTCGGCTTAGGTGGTGCGCTGGCCGAAATCGAAGTCGCAAAACTGTCCGATATCCTCGTGGAGGAGGAACAGGAGGCTGCTGAACGTCAGCGCCAGATGGACCGCGCGACGGGAATATCAGACGCGGAGGAACCACGGCCGAGACGTCAACCCCGGCAATCGCAATCCGGTAGTCGCAGAGACAGGTCCCGGCGCCAAAGCACGAATTCCGGGCGGCAACAAGACTCGACTGAGACCGCTACAACGAGGCGTGAGAGGTCGCCGCAACGCGAGCGCCAAGGCGCGCAGGAGCGCCCGCGCCGTCAGCGTCGATCCAACCAACGAAATCGACAAAGCAGGCGCGACCCGGCGCGAGTTCGGTCTTCTGAAGCTGAAGCCGCCCAGGCAACCAACACGGGCGAACAACCTGTCGAACAGAAACCGACGGCTCCGAATCGGGAGCAAAGAGTTGAGCAGGTGAAGCTGACCGAAGAAAACCGCGAAGAGCTGGAAAAAGTGACCGGCGAAATCTTGGGTTACCTGATAGCGGCTATGAATGTCGAAGTCGAAGCCTACGTGCTTGACGAACTTCGTGACGGCTCGATCGTATTCGAGATCGAAGGTGCAGATGCCGGCCTCCTAATTGGTAGACGTGGCGAAACGCTGCGAGACGTTCAGTTCATCGTCCGAATGCTCGTCAATCGCCAACTCAAACAGCGTGCCAACATCATCATCGATGTCGAAAGTTACCAGCAGAGGCGGACGCAGAAGCTCCACACGATTGCCGAGAATGCCGCTCGGGCAGCCTCGCGAGGACGGTCGAGGTCACTTGACCCGATGACCGCTGAGGAGCGACGAATCGTGCATATCGCCCTTTCAGACAACCCGGAAGTCGTGACTGAGAGCGAAGGCCAAGGGCCGGAGCGTCATGTGGTGGTCAGGCCACGCTAAAAACCGCGTCATCGCCCAAACCTCCTCGCCATTTCCGTGCGTGGGAGACCTTTGCAAAACCTCGACGGCCAGCCCAAGACGATCCGGGTTCCCCCGATCACGAGACCGTTGCAAAACTCACGTCATTCCGGCGAAAGCCGGAATCTAGAGGGGCGAGGCAGCGCGGCGCAGTTTGCAGGGAGTGCCCGATCCGCGTCTAAACCCCTTCAATTCCCCCTTTGCCGATTTGGGCAAAGGAGGAGGGTTTTGCAACGGTCTCGATCACGGGGGAAATGTGCCACGCGGAGTAACTACGGCTACGACGTGGCAGAAGGACGAAGGGAGCGCGAAGTCACCGCGTCGCCCACCACGCCTCTAGATGGACGTTCCGTCCGCTGAAGCGCCGGCTTTCGCCGGGATGACGGGACTTTCGCAATGGTCTCGCGCGCGGGGGTCCAGCTAATCCAACCAATCCCGATAGACCACCGAGCGGCACTTGAACGCGTCGGCACTATTTTGCCCTCTGCACAAACCGATTTCGGTGCTAAACTAACGCAGATGCATAACGGCTTCACAAGGAGGAGTCACAATGTCCAAAATGCGTAACTTAGTATTGCTGTTCTTAGGGATCGCGAGCGTAGCGGCGGTCGCCTGCGGCAGCGAACGAATTGTCGAGGTTCCTGTCGACCGACCAGTGATCCAGACCGTCGAGGTCGAGGTTGCCGTCGAGGTCGAAAAGGAAGTCGTCCGGGAAGTCCAAGTTGAGGTCCCGGTCGAAGTCGAGAAAGAGATAGTTCGGGAAGTCCAAGTTGAGGTACCGGTCGAGGTTGAGAAAGAGGTCATCAAGGAAGTCCAGGTACAGGTAGAGGTTCCGGTCGAGAAAGAGGTGATTAAGGAAGTCGAGGTTGTGAAGGAAGTCGAGGTCGTGAAAGAGGTGCAAGTGGTTGTGACTGCGACTCCTCAGATCACGATCATCGATGCTCCGATCACTAGAGTCGACATCGAAGGTGTCTCTCGTGGCGCCGGCGATGACGTCGAGCCGTCCGGCGTGTTGATCGCCGCGATCGGTAACTCCTACTTCATGAACTCGAGCCCGAGGTACTGCCCGGCATGTTCAGTCACATCGCGAACTGGTTCGACGGAAACGTTGCTTGAAGCGGTACGCGCCGACGATGGCACTGTGGCCCTTGGCCCGTTGCTCGCGAGGGACTGGGAGATGTCGGCCGATGGAATCTCATACACAGATTTCACGCTGCGTGAAGGTATCCAATTCCATGGCGGGTACGGTGAAATGACCGCTGCGGATGTCGCGTTTTCATGGAACGATGCCAACCCGAAGATCCAGCCCGACAGCATCCACGACACTGGTGGAGACCTAGCCAACCTGGTTAGTGAAGTCGAGATATTGGACGACTACAAGGTTCGGTTCAACTGGATCGCGTTCGGTGGCCACACCTTGCTGCAGTACATCACGAACTTCCACGAGGGGATTTCAATCTTCTCCAAAGCGTTCTTCGACGAAGTAGGACCCGAGGGTATGAGGACGCGGATCGTGGGTACCGGACCGTTTGAGGTAACCGAGTGGACGCAACACAAGGGAGTATTCCTCCAAGCGTTAGATAGCCACTGGCGCAAACGGCCTTACGTTGCTTCGGCAAACGTCTTGCAGGTGACAGAGGCCAGCGTGCGCAAGTCCATGCTCAAGACCGGTCAAGCCCAGATCGGCGAACTCGCGCTAACCGACTGGAAAGAGATGTTCGAAGAGGGCTTCGCTCAGGCTCCTGAGGGGTTCTGGGGCGACTCGTCATACGTCTACTCCGGCAACTACTGGGAAGACAAATTGGCGATCGATGGCCAACCGTTCACCAGCGATCAACCCGGCGACCTACTCTTCAAGCCGCCGCTCGACACCTCGCTGCCGTGGATCGGCGACCCTGCTGACCCTGCATCGATGGAGCGATCGAAGAAAGTTCGCACCGCGATGGCGATGGCTATCGACCGTGAGAAGCTGATGACAGCATTGACGGACGGTTTCGGACGCGTCTCCTATGCTCCTGGTTGGGACGTTGGCCACCCGTTCTACAAGAGTGAGTGGAACATCCCACATGACGTCGCTGGCGCCCAGGCACTGTTGGCCGAGGTCGGATTGTCTGACGGTTTCGACGTCGAGTGGTGGGCGGGACCTGCCGCCGGCTCAGGCGAGACGATCCAAGAGGCCGTCGGGATCGAGTGGCTTGCGAACCTGAACATCAACAGCACGTTCGACAAGCAGAACTACTCGTCGTACAGGCCATCGCTGGTCAACCGCACCAACAAGAAGATCTTCTTCAGCGGCGGTGCGGCGTCCGCTCCACCGACTTGGCCGGCTGACCTACACGCGACTTCGCTGGGTAGGCCCGGCGGCTACAACCGTGCCATGGAGATTCCGATATTCGCCGAAACTTACCTCGCGATGTCCAAAGAGTCTGACATCGAAGTCTTGCGGGATCTGGTATCCAAGATGTTCGACTGGAACCGCGAGTGGATGGTTTGGGTCGGCGTCTACCAGAGTCCGGTAGCGGCACTGTACAACCCCGGCTTGATCTCCGAGTGGCAGATGCTGCCGGAAGGCAAGGGCGTGCTAGGTCGGATGAACAGCTTGGAGTGGGTCCGGCTCGCGAACTGAGCTTAGACCCTGGCTTAACCAAGCCGGCGATAGCGCCATGGAGCAGGGGCGGTCACGAGACCGCCCCTGCTCCATGGCGATTTTGGGCATCAGAACAACCCACGATCGACCGAGACTAAATGCAGCGCTTCATAGTAAGAAGGTTCTTCGCAGCGATAATCGCGCTGTTTTTGGTCACCATCATCGTCTTCTCGTTGTCTCGCCTTGTGGGAGACCCATTGGCAATGTTGGTGTCGGAAGGTGGCTACGGAATATCCGAAAGCGCGTTGCAGATTCAACGCGAGAAATTGCACCTCGACAAACCGGTACCGATTCAGTATTTATTTTGGCTAACCGATGTGTTGCGCGGCGATCTCGGACATGACCTGTCAGACGGGTTCCCGGTAACTACCAAGATCCGCGAAAAGATCGCTCCGACGGTGCAATTGGGGGTGTCGGCTTGGATCTTGGCGACCTTCTTCGGGCTAGCGTTCGGCATGATTTCGGCCGTCAAACGCGGCTCGCTGATTGATTACCTCGTGCGATTGATCGCCAATCTCGGCATCACGCTGCCGGCCTTTTACGTCGGGATTATGGCGATCCTCATATTCGCAGTAAATCTCGGATGGGTTCCTGTGACCGTAATCGGGACTATAGGATCTGAGGACCCGTTTGCACAAGTCAAGGCGATGATTCTGCCTGTATTGACCCTGGCCTGGGGAGCTGCCGCAGGCTACATGCGATTGATGCGTTCGGCGATGCTCGAAGTGCTCGACTCTGAGTATGTGAAACTTGCTCGTGCTAAAGGGGTAGACGGCAACAAGGTGATCTGGAAACACGCCCTACGAAACTCTCTGATAGTCCCCATCACTGTTTCGGCGTTGCTGCTCTGGAATTTCGTGACAGGAACCGTCGTCGTGGAAGCGGTGTTTGCGTGGCCCGGATTAGGATTACTCGCCATCGAAGCGGTGGTAAACAATAATTTGAACCTCGTCGTCGGGACCACGCTGCTCGTAGGTGTCATATTGATCGCCGCCAACCTGGTTGCCGACGTGCTTTACGTCCTCGTAGATCCTCGTATCAGATTGAGCTGAATCTCATGGCGACGGATTACCAAATGCCGGAATACGCGCGAACGGGCGCGTGGTTGCCGACGCCTTTGAGGTCTGTTTTGCGGGGCCCGATAGCGGTCTATGACTTCCTGCGACGTTATCCGGTAATTTGGGCGACAGTGTTTGCAATCCTGGTAGTGCTAGCCGCGTTTGCGCCCTTGATCGCCCCATGGGACCCTATCCGAGACGCCGACTTCACCCGGGTGCGTAACGCTCCGGTATGGCTCGAAGGCGGTACTTCGGAGTTCTGGCTCGGAACGGATCAGGTCGGACGCGACCTCTGGAGCCGACTACTGTATGGCGGTAGGGCTTCGTTGATGGTCGTCGCAGTTGGGATGACCAGCGGCATGATCATCGGTACCTCGCTGGGGCTCGCTGCTGGTTTCATAGGTGGCATCGTCGATGAAATCATTATGCGACTCGTCGACGCTTGGATCGCGTTGCCCTTCATCATGCTCGCCTTGGTGATCAAAATCGTTCTCGGTACATCTTTCACGATCATGTTCCTGATACTGGTACTCATTTCGTGGGTCGGATTTGTGCGTCCTGTCCGAGGTGAGGTGCTGTCGCTGCGCGAACGTGACTACGTGTCGTCGGCGCGCGTCGCCGGTGCTTCGGGCATCAGAATCGCGTTCCGACACATACTGCCGGGCGTCAGTAGCACAGTCACCGTCCTGGCGACCCTAGGCGCGGGTGGACTCGTGCTAGCCGAAGCCACGCTGTCGTATCTTGGCGTCGGCATTCCGCAACCTACACCCACGTGGGGCAACATGGTGTCTGACGGGCGCGACTATCTCGACACGGCTTGGTGGATCTCGACGATGCCAGGCATCGCCATTTTCCTCTTGGTGCTCTCGCTGAACTTCACGGGCGATTGGCTACGCGACCGCTGGGATCCCAAGCTCCGACAGTTGTGAGCGCGCCTCAACTTCTGGCGATTGGTCACGTCACGTTTGACGTAACGCCGGAAACCCCTCTTAATCTCCCCTTGAAAAGGGGAGGAAGCGACAGGGAACCAGGCGGGGCCGTGGCGTTCGCTTCGGTAACAGCGATCCGACATGGCATCGATCCCGTGATCGTCACATCCTGTGCTGGCGACTACCCAATTCGAGAAGTCATCGACGCGCCGGAACGCTACGTACGCGTGCCATCACGCCACACCTCGACCTTTGAAAATCGCTACAACGCACGAGGTGATCGCTTACAGATCCTTCACCACAGAGCTGGCGAAATATCTGAGGACAGTGTTCCGACAGCATGGCGTAAGCCCGACATGCTTTTTGTCGGGCCGTTGACGCAGGAACTGCCATACGACTGCTTGGGATGGTTCCGTCCCAGAGTTTCGTGCGTCGTTCCTCAAGGTTGGCTGCGATCGTGGGCGGAACCGTTGCCCTCCGAGGTTGGCGTGTCGACAAAACCGCCTCCAGGTATCAGTCGCGGATGGGATATCTGTGTGCTCTCGGAGTCGGAAATCGAGACGCGAAATCTCGACGCTTGGCGAGACATTTCCAGACATTTAGTCGTGACCAGAGGTCGAGAGGGTGCCGATCTGTACTCCGAAGATCGATCGAAGCCGTTTCGCGTTTCGACATATTCGCAGCGCGTCGACGGTGCCGGCACGGACACGACTGGTGCCGGAGACGTGTTCGCCGCGGCGATGCTAATCCGATACGCGCAGTCGAACGATGCCCGTGCGGCGGCCGAATACGCATCGCTCAGTGCGGCGCTATCCACTCGCGCCCCCAGTTGTAGCGCGGTGGAAGAACCATCAGAAGCGTTGATCGCGCTGGCTACGGGCTTAGACGGAATGGCGGGTAACGATCCGTCGTGAGCAGGAACGCGTATGCAAGTACGCGATATCCCCATCGCGCTACACCAACAACATAATTAAACATCCACGTCGGGTATCTACCAGTGATCAAGATTGCGAACCATGCGATGACCACGACTACGAACGCCACGATGCCCAGCACGATCAAGCACACGTAGTGAGGGATCGCGAGAAGCCACTTGATTATTGGCATCCACCTTTGAAGATCCGCTTCGGCGTCCGGGTATTCGATGTCCAGATGCACCGATTGCTCCTCGTCGGTCGAGGGATACTGATCGACCAATAGGGCGAAGTAAGCACCCACTCTGGCACCCAGTCGATTTACCTCCAATAGAAAGTCGAACACCCACCGCGGGTACTTCTTCCGGAAAAGAATCATTAAGAGAATTCCGAGAGTGATGGTCGGGATGTACATGTTGTTTTGATCCGACAAAAGCAACGTGTATCCAGTTGTCCCCAAGAGTGCTGCGACGATTCCTATCGGGATGATCATGATCAGTCTGAAAAACGAAGTCAGCCGATTGCGCGTACCGTCACCGTAGTCAACACTGTATTGCACCGGATAGTCATCGTTCATGACTGCCTCCTTTTGCTATGAACCAACTAGAGTTGGTCAAGTTTCGATGTCGGTCAAGACCAGATCTGCCGAAGCTTGGTTAGAACCTTACCAGTTAACGTTGAATCTCTAGTTTTCGAGGGCACAGGGACGGAATCGAGCCATCAGACCACTGGAAATTGCGGATTTCCGCACAAATCGCAGGAGATTTTTGATCGCGCACGGTTGGTAACCAATGTCGCCAGTTTCCCAGACGTATCATGAAATTGCTTGATCGAGAATCGGGTAAGGTGACTGGAAACTGACCTATGGGAGAAACTGAGATGAACGAACTCGGAAATCGCGCGAGTGCGGTGGCGGCTCTGCTTAAGGAATATGGTCAAACAATTGGTGTTTCGGAGTCGTCGGGCGGCGGGTTGATCTCAGCTTGTCTGCTTGCAGTCCCAGGCGCTTCGGCATATTTCGTTGGCGGCGCGGTCACGTATACCCGAACTTCTCATCGGGGATTCTTGCAAGTACCCGACGATGCCTTAGAAGGCATAAGATCGTCGACTGAAGAGTATGCATTGTTGAACGCTCGTGCTGTCCGCGAGCGTTTGGACACAACATGGGGTTTGGCAGAGACCGGCGCGAGCGGGCCGACGGGCAACCGCTATGGCGATGCGGCTGGTCACACTTGTATCGCCGTCACCGGTCCGGTGGAGCGAACTATCACGCTCGAAACTGGAGACTACGACCGCGAAAGGAACATGTGGGCATTCGTGGACGCCGCGTTCGGTCTTTTGGAAGAATGCCTTCGCGAAGCTTAGTGATATCCGCGCGGCGTCGGGAAATCATCGCCATTGCTTTGGACGTTGGTTCTCCTTCGCCAACTTGGCCGTTTCTTCGATTCTTCGTTGCCGCGTCGCCGTCCGTTTTGCGGTAGAAATCCACTCCAAGATCGCTCGTTTAACCCATCTCGGAAACGCTTCGAAGTTTTCCGACGATCCTGGGCGGACCGCGAATGCTCCCGCGAGATCTGTTGGCACCTCCAAGTTTTCAACGGCGTCGAGCGCGTTCCAAGAACCGTCGAGCTTCGCGGCCTTTACCTTTGCGATACCGGCCTCGTGCATCATGTCAGCATCGATCAGTTTTGCGATTCGCTCTTTGTTTGATCTCGACCAACCAGATCCTTTGCGACGAGGAGCGAACCAAAGCATCGAACGATCTTCATCCAAAGCTCTTTTGCGGTTGTCCACCCATCCGAAACACAGAGCTTCCTCGACCGACGCATCGTATCCGACAGATGGTCTGCTGCTGTCTTTTTTGAAAGTGATCAGCCACACGCCTTCGTTCCGTCCGTGATGTTGTGAAAGCCAAGTGCGCCACTGCCCGCGGGTCTCACATTGGATCGAGTTTTTGGGGGTTTCCGTATTCATCTGGATGACATCGGCGGGCGCTCGGGGCGGTTGGCCACAGCGTTTCGTGTGAGTTACCTGTGGCAGGTATTTCGTGCAACTATTTTTGCATCACGCATCGGCGCTTCGAGCGTCACCGTATAACGATCGCCGGCGTACGAACGATTATGCTCGCTGGAGCGCGGAGATTAACGCCAAGTCGTCTGAAGAAAGAGCGAATGAAATCTCTTGAACAGGTTTCATCAGTCGGACGATATCCACGTTCAAGATCAGCGTTTCAGCAGCTGCTCTCCTGAGTTTGGGTGCCGAACCAACTTGATTGCGCGCGATATCGGCAACCAACTACTCAACGGAACTCTTCTTCGAGATCCGGGTCACCATCAGAGTGTTGAACGACCGTATCCGCGGAGAAATCAATTGGTTGGTTGAGTTTGGTTTTCGCCCTTTGCGATTTCGGTTCAAGTGCACCGCAATTGCTGATTGAGAGCGTTAGGGTTTTGTAGACTTTTCGGCGCGCGGTTATCGGAACGCGGCGTGGAGTTCTGAGAATCAAAACGACAGGGGGTTTTGCTTTGCCAAATGGTGAAATGCCCGATCTCGACAAAGAGCAAGAAAACCGAACGAACATAATTAGGATCGTTGAAGGCCATATTCAAGGCCGGGTGTTGTCAGGGTTGTTCGAACTCGTGCCGCTGATCGTCACTATCGTCATATTGGTGTGGTTGGTTCAACAGACGGACGGTTTTTTCAGGGGGCTGGGGTTCGTCAAGGACCAGCCTTGGGACTTTCCAGGCGTCGGACTAGCCATCAGTGCGGTGATTTTCTACCTTGTCGGATTGGTTGCTCTATCGACATTCGGGCGTAAATTGCTGAGCTACATCAGTGCGGTGATGAATTACGTTCCGGTGGCACGCACGCTATATGGCGTTACACAGCAAGCAACCGCTTCGGTGGGTTCAAGGGCCAATTTCAGTAGAGTAGTGTTCATCGAATGGCCGAGAGACGGTATGGTAGCAATGGGTTTCGTAACTGGTCGGGCGCGGGCACCAGGGAGACAAGAAGACTTGGTGTCGGTCTATGTTCCAACAGTGCCGAATCCGACATCGGGCAACATGGCGTTCGTACTGGAAGACGATGTTGTGGAAACCGATGTCAGCGTCGAAGATGCGATGAAGCTGATATTTTCGGGAGGTATCGTATTGCCTGAGTCGATCTCGATGGCTCGGATGCCTCGGCCGCCAAGGCGCGAGGACAGCTTCGTCGGCAAATATGACCGTGAAGGGTGATCGACACCTCCGACAAGACGATGTGCGCGCTACAATTGGCGTGAGTTCGCCGTCCCAAGGCTATGTTTTGGGGCTACGCTTTGATATAACCTAATGTACCCAAACCTGAAGGGGGTCTTGCTCTGATGGAGATAAACACTGAAAGAGTGGGTAGCGCGTTAATCGTGATGCCCAGCGAAAACCGGGTCGACGGAACTAATGCACGCGACTTCCAAGTCGGCTTGGAAGCAGCAATCGAAGAGACAGATCGCGCGGTCATATTCGACGCCGAGACGCTTACTTACATCAGTAGTGCGGGATTACGGGCGATATTGCTCGTAGTGAAATCGATCAACCGTCAGGGCGGAAAGTTCGCGGTTTGCTCGTTGTCGGATCCAATTCGAGAAATCTTCTCAATCAGCGGTTTTGACAACATCATCCCGATCGAGACATCGAGGGATGAAGCGCTGGCGGCGGTTGAAAACTGAACTTTTTGGTTCCTTCACACAACGTCTCAATTGGTTGCGGTCCAGGTGCCAACGGAACCCATCCGGACGCGCAGTATTCCGTGTAACCCCCGATGCGCAAAGCCACCAAAAAAATCCTGGTAGTTGACGACGAACCAGATCTAGAACCGCTCGTACTCCAAAGAATGCGCCGACAGATCAGGCGCGGCGAGTACGAGTTTGTCTTCGCACATGACGGCGTTGAAGCGCTGGAGATGTTGACGCTAGACAAAGAGATCGACATGGTCGTCTCCGACATCAACATGCCTCGCATGGACGGCCTAACGCTGCTGCAACAAATCCAAGACGTTAGCCCTGACATCCGCGCCATCATAATCTCCGCTTATGGAGACATGGAAAACATCCGTACGGCGATGAACCGAGGCGCTTTCGACTTCGTCACCAAACCGCTAGATTTTCAGGACCTGCGGCTCACGATCCAACGAACTCTCCAGCATTTGGATGAGTGGCGAGATGCCCTTCAATCTCGCGACAAACTCGTCGCGCTGCAAAACGAGCTCGACGTAGCGAACAATATCCAACAATCGGTTCTGCCGGCGAGCTTTCCTGAGAGCAACGAGTACGAAATTTATGGCTCCATGCAACCCGCCCGCAATGTTGGCGGGGATTTTTTCGATGTTCAGATATTGCGTGACGGCAAAATCGGCCTTGCGATTGCTGATGTCTCCGATAAGGGCATGCCTGCTGCCCTTTTCATGATGTCGAGCAGAATGTTGTTGAAAGGTGCCGGGCAAAGGTTCGAGCACCCGGGCGAGGCTCTCGAGGAAGTCAATAATTTGCTTGATGCGGAGAATGAAGCGGCTATGTTCGTCACGCTGTTTTATTCGATTTTCAATCCGCAGAATTCAGAATTCCGCTACGCCAACGGGGGCCACAACGAACCGATAATCGTTCACCCGGACGGCAGCACCACCATCATCGCTCCGACTGGCGGCACTGCACTTGGAATATTGCCGGGGCTCCCGTATCACGAGGAGTCGATCGTCCTCGAACCTGGCGACACGGTGATCCTTTATACCGACGGCATCACCGAGGCGTTCAATTCTCAAGGCGAACTTTTCGGTATGGATCGGCTGTGCGAGATATTCCGCGAGCGCCAGCCGACAAGCGCACAAGATGCCAGCACGATCGTGTTTGATGCGGTCAATGCATTTGCGGGCGATGAACCGCAATCAGACGATCAGGCTTGCTTGGTTTTCCGGCGAACCTAATAGCGTGAAATGAGTGTAAAAGCATCAGTTGAAATGATGCCCGAGTTAGACGAACTCGGTGCCATTCAAGATGCCATCGGAACGATCTCCGAGAAGGCGGATTGGTCTCCAGATCTGACGTTTCAGATTGAGTTGATCTTGGAAGAGCTTTGCATCAACGTGATCAATCATGGCGAGGTCGACGGTGCGCAACCGATAAGCGTGCAGATCGAATCTGCATCAGATCTCATCAAGATCGAAGTGTCCGATTACGGCAAAGCGTTCGACCCGACGAAAGACGTGGCGGCCCCGAGCCAAATCACTTCGATCGAAGACAGCAGCATCGGTGGCTGGGGAGTTCACCTGGCGCACGTGTTTTCTGACGAAATGCACTACGAGAGAATTGACAACAAGAATTGTCTGACACTAGTTAAGCGGAGGACTAGTTGAAACGTTCCATCCCTGAATTCCGTGTTTCAGGGTTGGCCGCAATATGCGCGGCGATTGCAATTGCCTCGCTGCCATGGTTAGTCGGATGCACCGATAGTACGCCAAACGGTGCAAATCTTGCGGGCGGTGAACCCACTACGGGTATTGAAGCTCCAGACCCAGAACTTGGATCGGGTGAAAGCGCCGATAACAGTCGCAACGGCGTATCCGATGACGCAATCCTATTTGGCCAATCAGCCGCGTTCAGCGGCCCCGCATCTGAACTGGGGCTCGGAATGCGTGCCGGTATACTGGCCGCCTTCGAGGAGATCAATGCCCAAGGCGGGGTCCATGGACGTCGTCTTGAACTCGCGTATAGAGATGACGCGTACGAACCCGAAGCAGCGATCGAAAACACGACAACCTTAATTGACGAAGAGCGGGTATTCGCTTTGGTCGGTGCGGTAGGTACACCGACCTCGCGATCGGCGGTGCCAGTCGCCCAAGATAGGGGCACACCTTACGTCGCTCCGTTCACCGGAGCAGAATTCCTTCGGAGCCCAGATTACCAACACATCCTCAACGTGCGCGCGTCGTACTACCAAGAGACGGCCGAAATGGTGCAGCGTCTGATGGCGGACCTTGGCATAACGCGGATCGCCGTCATGTATCAAGACGACTCGTTTGGTCGCGCGGGTTATCAGGGTGTGAGGATCGCCTTAGAAAAAGAAGGGATGGAGCCCGTCGCGATTGGCATCTACCCTCGCAACACCAAGGCAATCAAAACGGCTCTGTTAGACCTGCAGCAAGGCGAACCGGACGCGGTAATCATGATCGGCGCATACGAGCCCGTCGCGCACTTGATTTCGTGGGCTCGACACACCAATTTCAATCCTGAATTCATGACGGTGTCGTTTGTTGGCAGTAACGCGCTTGCGCGCGAACTGGGTGAATACGGCGAAGGTGTTTACGTGACGCAGGTAGTGCCGTTTCCTTGGGACGATTCGTTGCCGATCGTCGCCGATTACCACAACGCGCTCCAAAGTTTCGCACCGGACGAGGAACCCGGCTTCGTGTCACTCGAGGGATACATCGCCGGTCGTTTCGTGATCGAAGTCGTCGACAGATGCGGGCGTGACATCGACCGAGAGTGTTTTTTACAGAATCTCCGGAATGGCGATATCTTTAATCTCGGTGACTTCGAGTTGGAGTTTGGACCCGATGACAGTCAGGGATCGAACCAAGTATTTTTGACCGTAATCGGCGCCGACGGCAGCTACCAACCGATCGACGTGATGATAGACCATAATCAGTGATCTCCAGAGCAAGATCCCTTTTCGAAGGCCGATTTCGTCTCTCTGCACAGATGTACGCGGGTATCGGTGGAGCGGTCGCGTTAACGCTGAGCGCTAGCCTTGTGGCTTGGCTTTCGTTTGATCAGATCGGTGACGCAACCAATCGCGTCAAAGACGAAAGCGTGCCCGAGATGGTGGCTTCCTTCGGCATTGCACAGTACACCGGAGTACTCGCGGCCGCGGCACCTAGACTGACTTCGGCCATAACGACAAGTGAATTCGAGCAAGTTGCTACTGAAATCGAGGCCACCGAATCGTTGTTCGAACAGCAACTTGGATCCCTTGCTTCGGCGCAAGAAGGCGGCGAAAGACTGGTTCGCATCCGCCAATACGCCGATCAACTTACGCAGAACATCGAAACCATAAAGGCGGAAAAGCAAGAATTATTGGACATCGACAAGCAGACCACTTCCATCAGCATAGAACTCTCGATATTGCAGCAGCAATTGGATGACATCCTCATTCCTGCGATCGATGACCAGCTGTTCTACACGATGACTGGATACAGCGAACTCGGCGAATCGCCAGTGTCTGCAAATGAACACTTCTCCGAAACAGAGTTTTACCGATATCGGAATGTGGCGGATTTGCAGGCGGCTTCCAACACCGCGACGCAGTTGTTGGCGAGCGCATTCACGGTTTCGGATGCATCGTACATCGAACCGTTGCGGGAACGCGCCGAAGCAGCACGCAGCCGCATCGAGCGTAGCCTATCGGTACTTCAAGGTACAGAATATGCACTGTTGATAGCCCAGTTCTTTGAACGACTATTTGAGGTGTCGTTAGGTGATGAAGGCGGGTTCGAAATTCTGGCCCGGGAGCATGATTTAACGGCGCGCCAGCATCTTTTGCTCGATGAGAACCGTGAGATCGCGGTTAAGCTCGTCGATGAAGTGGACGGTTTGGTAGAAGCGGCTGAATTCAGCGTCGCTCTCGAATCGGACGCGTCGCAGCAGTCGATATTGCAAGGCCGCGTCTTTTTGCTCGCGATCAGCATCGTGAGCGTCGTAGGAGCATTCTTGATAACTTGGCTGTTTGTCGGCAAAGTATTGCTGCGCCGCATCCAGACGCTGTCCAACCGAATGCTGCGCATGGCTGGAGGCGACCTCGAGACCGAGGTCGAGATCAGAGGTCGCGACGAAGTCGCCGACATGGCTGATGCATTGGAAGTTTTCCGCCAGCACGCTCTGGAAGTTCAAAGGCTCAACTTGGTGGAACAGCTTGCCGAAGAGCTTCAAGGCAAGAACGATCAGTTGGAAAGGGTCCTCAACGACCTTCAGAACGCGCAGGACCAGATCATCATGCAAGGCAAGCTGGCGGCGCTCGGCGAACTCACAGCAGGTGTCGCCCACGAAATCAGAAACCCGTTGAATTTCGTGACCAATTTCTCTGAAGCCTCAGAGGAGCTGCTCGAAGAGTTGAAGGAGATCGTCGAAGAGAGCGCCGATGATCTTGATGACGAGCAGATGGAGTTGATTGAAGAGATATCGGACGATCTAGTGGGCAACTTGGCCCGGATCAAATCTCACGGTGAGCGCGCGAATCGCATCGTGCATGGCATGCTGGCGATGGGCCGGGAATCTACCGACCTGCAAGAGACCGACCTCAACAGTCTTGTCGAAGAATTTTCACAGCTCGCCTACCACAGCGGTCGCGCTACTGATCCAGATATGAACATCGAGATCAAATCTGACTTCGATCCTGCCGTTCCGATGATTCAAGCGATTCCTCAAGACCTCGGTCGCGTCTTCTTGAACCTTGTAACCAACTCTTGGCATGCGACGGAAGATAAACGCGATGCGATGAGGGAAGAGGATCCGGAAGCCGCACTAGAGTACATGCCGGGATTACAAATCTCAACCAAGTTGGTCGGCGACGAGATCGTAATTAGATTCCGTGACAACGGAACGGGGATGCCTCCGGACGTCGTCGACAGGATATTCAATCCATTCTTTACGACAAAAGCGACCGACCGCGGAACTGGTTTAGGCCTGTCGTTGTCCAACGACATCGTCAGAAGCCACGGTGGCAGCATCAGAGTTGAAACCGAAGCCGGCGAGTTTACCGAATTCATCATCACGTTACCAACGTCTAATCCAGCCGCCACCGAATCCTCCTCACCGCCTCTCGTGGTCAACTAGAGCGCTCGATACAGTGGCGCAACGTTGTGAGGTTGGTGATTAACCCGCCAATTTTCAATGACTTCGTCTCGGGACAGGGCGACACCAGCGTCTGTGCGAGATCGCCTGCATCCGTGACGCTATCGTAGCGGCAGTCATGGAACCACGCGCAACTTGAAGCGCAATCATTCGTCGTCGTAGTTTTCTGGCATCAACACAAACTCTGGATACGCCTCGATCCCGAGTTCACCAGCGTCTTGACCAAGCTCTTCGACTTGCCTCGACACGCGGATCCCGATCGGTGACAATGCCAATCCCTTCCACACTAGGAATGAAACAGCAAACGTAAACACGCCGACGGCTATGATGCCGATCAATTGGTCGAGGATATCACCGCCAGCTACGATGCAGATAGCAAGCGTGCCCCAGATTCCGGCGATCAGGTGGGCAGGAATCGCTCCAACGACGTCGTCCAACTTCAACTTTTCAAACAGCTTGATGGCGGCGGTGCACAAGACTCCACCGACCGCACCGATAATCACCGCCCAGTAATGCTCGGTGAAATCGGGCCCTGCGGTGATTGACACCAGGCCGGCAATTGCTCCATTCAGTCCCGCGATAAGATCCATCCGACCTAGTATGAATCGAGAAACGGCGAGTGCGGCCATCACTCCTGCGGCCGCAGCCAAGTTTGTGTTCACCATGACGTGGCTCATCGCGGTCGCATCCGCGGCTGTACCCAACGCCAGTTGCGAACCCGCGTTGAATCCGAACCACCCGAACCACAAGATGAACACCCCCAAAGTTACCGCGACAACGTTAGACGGCGGTGTAGATCTCGGAGTGCCGTCGCGACGGAATCTGCCGAGCCTGGGACCCAACACTAAGATGCCCGCCAAAGCGGCCCAACCTCCAGTACTGTGGACGATGGTCGAACCTGCAAAATCCTGAAAGCCCAATTCATGCAGCCATCCGCCACCCCAGGTCCAAGCACCGACTATCGGGTAAAGGAACGCCGTCAGAATCAGCGTAAAGAGAAAGAATGGCCACATCTTCACACGTTCCGCCAGCGCGCCTGAAACGATCGACGCTGCCGTGGCCACGAACACCATCTGGAAAAACCAGTCCGACATCGTCGAATAGCCCGGACTGGCGAGGTTAATTTCCGCGGACGTGTCGCCCTCAACCAATGCGATGTCTTGTGCCGAAGGCCCGTACATGAGCTTTACGGATCCGATGAAGTCGCCCACATCGACGTACATGAGGTTGTAGCCGATGAAAAAGAAAGCCAAACCTGCGATCGAATAGATCCCGATGTTTTTCATGCAGATCATGGATGCGTTTTTGGTCCGGACTGAACCAGCTTCGAGCATCGTGAAGCCTGCGCACATCCACATCACCAATGCGCCCCATATTAGGAATGAAAAGGTGTTGAGTACGTATAGCGTCTCATCGCCAGTTTCGGCGAAGTTAACACCCGGTTCACCCACGAACAAAGCCGGAACGATCAAAAATCCACCCACGGTATACAGCGGGATTTTGCGGATCATTTTGACAACGAGATTGAACGTACCAAGAATGCTTGATGGCGTCGATAGGCTGATCTTGACTGAGCTGACATTACGCATGATTATCAGACCTCCGAGTGAACTTCGAGCACCGACGATTGATATGGCGTGTCAAACGCCACTTCCCGCGTGACTACAGTATGCCAGAAATGCGCATCTGTGACCATGATCCGTCGCATATGGTTCGATAACGGAACGAATTCGCCGGTTTGTGTCCGATCATTCCTCTGATTCGTCATTCGATGATGCTCGCGGGGTCAAACAGCCCTCGGCGGGTCCAATCCGTTAACGCCGTCTTAGCACGAGGTAGGCGAAAGTCGCCAAAGCTGCGACTCCGGCTATCAAGAGAATGACGATCAGAGTCGATCGATCTCGACCTGTTGCGGCGATACCGGTTAATGCATTGCGCAACCTAGGCACCGCATTACCGAGACCCAGGAATTGGGGGGCTTCGATATCAGGTGCTTGAATCTCGGGCGTCGGGATTGGGATTGGTGACGGTGTAGCTGTTAGGGTCGGCGTGGCGGTTGGTGGGGGCGGAGTCGGCGTGGCGGTCGGGGTATGAGTCGAAGTTGGGCTTGGTGAGGGCGTGGATGTGGGCGTAGATGAGGGCGACGGCGTTGCGGTCGCGGTGAGCGGCGGTGTCGAAGTAGACGTTGGTGTAAGCGTCGAGGTCGCTGTGGGCGTTGCTGTTGAGGTGTTCGTGGGTGTGTAGGTCGGAGTTGGTGTCGACGTGCTGGTCGATGTCGATGTTGGTGTAGCAGTCGGCGTAGACGTTGAAGTCGGGGTGGGTGACGGAGTGATGGTTGGGGTTGGTGACGGTGTATCGGTAGGTATTGGCGTGAAGCTGGCCGTCGGCGTCGCGGTGGCGGGCGCTCGATCTCGATCTGAATCGGCCCGGGTGTCGCTCACGGGATCGCTAGTTGGCGAAGGAGGCGGCGGGGGCGGTGTGGGTACTGCGGTTGGCGTCGATTGCGGCGTCGGCGACGGCGTCAGCGTCGGTCGGGGAGTCCTCGTTGGGGTGGGTGTCCGAGCGGGTGGTGCTTCCTCAACAGGTTCGGGTGTGTTCGTACTGGTGGGTCGCGGCGTGGGAGTAGGCGTGGATGTCGCAGGCGGGACTGTTGTGGGTGTACGAGTTGCAGTCGCGCTCGGGGAACCTGTAGGGGTGGGTGTATGGGTTGATGCCGCCGAAACCGCGTCTGCGATCGTCGACGTCATTATTGGTGCTCTGTTTCCGTCGAGCAACACGATGCGGTACCAGTAACGCACACCAAACTCTGAGTTGTTGTCGACTTCCCAGGTAGGTATTTGACCCGTATATTGGGGGTCCCAGTGACCACTGGATCTGGAAATTATGGAGTCACTCGAATCGCCTCGGCACAACCGAATACCACGCGTATTGGATGGATTACTTTCCCACGACAAACGTACACCCTCCGGGTGAGGTTCCGCGGTGAGAGTGAATTCGGCAGTGCGGTCGCACCCGTCCTCGGTTTGGGGGTTAGGAAACCGATTTTCCTCTAAGACTCGTTCGACACCGGCGTCGGACACTGAATTGATCCCCAGGACGAATATGCCGCCCACGAGAATTACCAAGAATACAGTTAGGAATTGCAGCGGAAATCGGTTAGGTTTATCGGGCCATTCCAATTTGAGATTTATCGGGCAATTCGCTGCATGTTGATTCCGTGCTGATGCACAGAACTATTGTGCGACCGTCAGAGTGCCGACGCAGGTTTGGGGTACTCGTTTCGATGTTAAGCCAACGCAACAGCAATCGGAGTTGCTGAAACGGACCGCGCCGCGTCGATTGGTCAACGCGTTTACGGGCAGTTAGGCTGGAAACGTCATAACAAACTCGGCGTATTCGCCATGAACCGTGTTAACGGTTAAGTCACCCCCGGCGCGGCGTGCTACATCGCTCGCGATCGGTAAGCCCAGACCTGCACCCAAAGCACCTTCGCGCGTCGAATAGAACGGGTCGAATATGTGCCCAACTACCTCTTCGGGAATGCCCGGTCCGTTGTCGCGAACTTTCACTTCGATTTGATCGTTGTTGCGCCTACTTGAAATTAGGAGGCTTGGTTCGTATTCACCATCTAGGCTGTGCTTTTTCATACGCATTGCGTAACACGCGTTAGCCACGATGTTTTTGACCGCTTCACCAAAGTCCTGTGCGGACAGCATGACATCACCCAGTGATTCGTCCAGATCAAAGATCGGTTCAATACGAATTCCGTCTTGTTCCGTCTCGAAAGTAATGCACACTGCTTGCACGGCCACTCGCAAATCGTTGTTGATATCAGTAGGTTCGGGTTCACCACCAACGACGCCAAGCCCGCGCATGCGGTCGACGATGGCCAAGACTCTCCCACCGTTCTCCTGCACCCTACCAAGGCTGTCGGCCAGCTCGTCTTTCACGTCATCCATTGCCTCGGCGTCCTCTGGCGACACGACTTGACGATAACCGTCTAATATCTCCGATAGCTCATCGAACAGCTCCATCGAACCCTCGGAGAAGTTCTTGACGAAATTTAGCGGGTTGCTGATTTCGTGTGCGACGCCGGAAACCAATTCACCCAATGCGGCCAGTTTCTCGTTCGCCACTAGTCGAGCCTGCATTCGTGTCAATTCTTCGTTGGCTTGTCTTAGCTCGCCATAGAGTTGCTCGACGAGATTGAGCCGTTGGACCTCTAGGGCTTGCTTCCGGAAAACTTCGAGGGCTACCGCTAACTCTCCGATCTCATCGGGACCGACTTCTGGCATCGGCGTTTCCAAGTCGCCTCGCGCCATCAGCCGCATGCGATCGGACAGTCGTGAGAGGCGTCGGAGCAGGCCATTGCCGACCCAGAGCCATGAGGCGAGGGTCGCAGCGAGTACGCTTGCGACGCTGATAACGGCGAGAAGCAGCCGACCTTGATCGAAAGTCTCTCCCGAGGATTCGAGGCTCGCGGACGACTGTTCGCTGGCACTGCTTACCAACCGCGCCACCGATGCGTCCAATTCTCTGCTGGCACCCTCAAAACTCGTGGCAAGCTCCGAGATACGCTCTAGGAGGAGTAGTTGATTACCGCGTACGGCGATAACACCTTCGTCGCCACCGGCCAAATCTGCGAGTGCCTGGTTTCCGCCAGCGGCCGATACGGTTTTGAACTCGTTCCACAGCGCTTCGAGTCTAGAGTGGTCCGAAGCCGCTAGCGCCTGGTACAGGATGATTATCGCGGGATCCCCTGAACCGATGTTCGACGAGATTTCATCCAACTCGTTTCGCAAATCTATGGCCACAACGTTGGTTTTCGACAGCTCGTCACGGTTTAGTTGGATATCGTCGACTATTCCGGCGAGATTGTGGGTTCCGTCGAAAACCCGCTCGGCTTCAGCGGATAGTTCCGGGACGCCATTGACAATCTGCAACGAAGATTCGACGCGGCTTAGGATGGCCTCGACTGTCTCTGATTTCGCATCAACGTCTGGGTCGGCGTCGGCCAACAGGACCAGACCCAATGATCGAAGCTTCGCAGTTTCGCGTTCCGTGGACCAAGCAGCTTCGAGCGTTGGGATCGATTCCGATCGTATGTTGAAATTGAGATCGCCGCTTTGCTCAAAGTAGTAGATACCAACCGCACTTGAGACGAGCGTGAGCAGCACTGCGAAACCCAATGCGATATAGAGGCGCGTACCGATTCGGCGCCAGCGGTCGGCTAGGAAACCCATTTTGAAAACCGTACCATTTTCGAGCCGATTTGAGTTTGAAATGAGTTTGGATCGGACATCATCCAATTGCGCGGATGGTTTTGATTGACGGGATCTAGTGGTTGCGCATTAGGACGCGATCACCTCACCTTCAGCGGCTGTGTTCAGGTATTGGTGTATCGCCGCTTGGGTCAGTACATATTGGTTCGGGATTCTGGGTGATATGTGCTTGTCTTAACATTGTTGTGCTAGCCTCCACTACTTCACTGAAAGAGTTATTTCATTGTTGAACACGAACAGATATGAATGGCTGAGTTTCGATTGTTACGGGACTTTGATCGATTGGGAGACGGGGATTTGCCGGGCGGTTTCGGGTGTCTTGGATTCTTGCGGGATCAAGGTCAGCGATAAAGAAATCTTGGCCCTCTTTTCCAAGTTTGAGCCGACGGTTCAACAATCATGCCGATATCTGGAGTATCGGGTTGTCTTGGATCGCGTGATGGTAGCGATTGGTAGGGAGTTTAAGGCCGAGTTAGACGGATCCGACGCTTCCAGTCTTGCAGACTCGTTGCCCGATTGGCCCGTTTTTCCCGAAGTCGTTGACGTGTTGAGTTGGCTGAAATCTCGGCACCGACTCGCGGTTATATCCAATGTTGATGACGATCTCTTTGCGTTGACCGCCCAAAAGATAGGTGTCGAATTTGACGCTGTGATTACCGCCCAACAAGTAGGGAGCTACAAACCTGACCTTCGGAATTTCGCGGTCGCAGCGGAGCGGATGGGAGTGGAGAAGCGGGGATGGCTCCACGTTGCGGAGAGCCTCTACCACGATATTGCGCCGGCGAATCGACTCGGAATTGCCAGCGTTTGGGTCAATCGTTCGAACCGCGGAGGCGGAACGCGGCACACTGCGGCGATCCCCGATATTGAGGTTCCTGATCTTGCAACTCTGGCGGGATGTTTGCACGACGCGTCGAATGGGTTAACTGCCACTCATTTGGCGTAGCCTGCCCCGTTGCCCCGCTCCTTTGGATCACGGCTTTCGCCGGGATGACGTGGTACGGGTGGGATGGTGTGGGAGTGCGGTGCGGCTGAAAGCGGAGAGATAAAGCGGCGTTGGGTTAAGATGGGGCGCAGGCAAGCATGTTGCGAGTGAGTAATTGTGAGTTGGCGCCAGCATATATCCGTTGATCCCAACGTCTGTCACGGTCAGGCTTGTGTTACCGGCACTCGGGTGATGGTTTCTGTCATCCTTGATAACCTTGCCTCCGGATTGACTGTCGATGAGATAGTCGAGAGCTATCCTTCGGTTTCTGCCGAAGCGGTGGAGGCGGCGTTACGTTACGGTGCTGAGCTTGCCAAGGAACGCATAGTGCCGTTGGGTGTGTAGGTCCACAATTTGCGGGTCAAGCTCGACGAGAATCTTCCGACTGAACTCAAGCGATTGTTCATGGATTCTGGCCTCGACGCGGATACCGTTCTCGACGAGGAGATGGGCGGTGCTTCGGACGCGGAGGTCTTGGCGGCCTGCCTCGCTGAAGAACGCGTCTTGTTATCGCAGGATGCCGACTTCGCCGACATCAGGACGTATCCGCCTAAAGAGTATCCCGGCATCATAGTTTTTCGCCTCACCGATCAAACCCGAGACCGGCTCATGGAAGTGGGCGCCCGTTTGAATCGTACGCTGGCCGCATCGTCCCCAGAAGGTCATCTCTGGATTGTGAAAGATGCCCGAGTACGCATCCGCGATTAACCAATGTCGGCTATCGCCGGTATGACGTGGCACGGGCCTGTTGCAACATCGCCCCTGCTGGATCGAGGCCACACAAGCGACCTCGGTGGCCAGCATCACGCCATCTGTGCAGACACCAACTGCGCGTACAGACCTCCGCGCGTAATCAACTGTTCGTGCGTGCCTTGCTCTACGACTTCGCCCTCGTCGAGTACGAGAATTTTGTCGGCGTCTCGGATTGTGGAGAGTCGGTGAGCGATGACGACGGTCGTCCGCCCGATCATGAGGCGGTCGAGTGCTTCGCGGACGGTGCTTTCGCTAATGGCATCCAAGTGCGATGTTGCCTCGTCCAAGATCAATACAGGCGCGTTTTTGAGGATTGCGCGGGCGATTGCGACTCGTTGCCTTTGACCGCCAGAGAGTTGCATGCCGCGTTCGCCGACCCGTGTTTCGTAGCCATCGGGGAACGAATCTATGAACTCCGCCGCGTTCGCTTGGAGTGCTGCTTCTTCGACCTCTAGATCGGTGGCACCGTGTCTGCCGAGCCGGATGTTCTCACGAATGGTGCCGTTGAAGAGGTATGTGTCCTGTGCGACGAGAGCCATTCGGCTTCGGAGATCTTCGAGGCGATACTCTGGCAGTCTGTGGCCATCGACGCCAATCTCGCCATGATCGGGGTCCCAGAATCGCATCATCAGGTACGCGATCGTGGTTTTGCCTGCACCGGATCGGCCGACAATAGCGACGGTTTGGCCAGATTCGATATCCATTGACACTTCGGCGAGGGCTTGCGGGTTTCCCGCCGCGTAGGTGAATGCCACTTGTTCGAATTCAACGGTTGGGGTTGATTTGTCCCCCTCACCCTGACCCTCTCCCACGGAGGGGAGAGGGGAGATGGCGTCTCTCACGGAGGGGCGACGGGAGATGGCATCACCCGTGGAAGGGAGAGGGGAGATTCCGGGGCCATCTTGCACCGGTACTTCTTCGTCGTGAATTGCCAGAATGCGGCGTGAGGCGGCCAGAGTTTCCATCATCTGCTTCATCGTGCGAGCCAGCTCGGTGACTGGGCTGAACGACGCCAACGCAAGGACGCTTACCGCGGGCAGAAGCGTCCTCTCCAGTTGATCGTTGAGGACGAGCCACACACCGGTCGCTAACACCGCCAGTCCGCCGATACCCATCATGGCCTCGATGAATCCGATTTGGAAGGCTTGCGATTTCTGGAACCTGACGAGATGCCCGGCGTACGCCCATCCTTTTTCGGTCAGTTCGGTGTTCCGGTCGGCGCCGCGCCTGAACGCTACGATCTCGCGCATTCCTTGAATGCTGTCGACCATGAATGCGTGGATGTCGCCCATGCGACCTCTTATCTCATGTCCGAGTCGCTCGGTGCGAGCGTTTGCGAAGTATGGGCTCACGGCAACCGCGATGAGGAACGGCGCGAGAACCGCCGCGATGGGCCAAGCGATGACGGCAAGAGCGATGAGCAACCCGACCGGGATGAGGATTGCGACGATCATCGGCGAGACCGCGTGTCCGTAGAAGTATTCGACCGTCTCGACATCGCCGCCGACAACGCTGATGAAGTCGCCGGAGCGGCGCCGGACCATGTACGCGGGTGCCAGAGGTTCCAGCTTGTCATAGAGGTCGATTCGCATTTTGGCCAATAGTCTGAATGCCATATCGTGCGCTTGCCAGGTTTCGAGATAGAAGAGGACGGCCGATATGGGCGCCAAAACGCCGACGATTATCAAGGTGGTTGTCAGTGGTTCGTCACGGAACACCGCACCCACTAGGAGTGCGCTGAAGGCGGCCAATGCAATCACGGAGCCGTGGTTGAGGACGCCGAGCGCGACTGTACCGATGAATTGAAAACGCACGGGTCGAACGAGCTGGACTAAACGGAACCAGACCGCGAGTGAACGGATGTTGACCTCTTCACTACTGGAATGCTGCTGCGATGGAGGTGCGTGGTGATGACCGGTCGCGAGGTGCGGCAGCGCGGGTTCGTGGGCATCTGGAGCGTGCGAATGCGCCGTTGACGCGGTTGGGAACGCAACGTCGTCTAGTCCCGTTTCGGTCTGCTGGCGCATCAGTCCGGCATAGGTGCCATCGGCGGCGATCAACTCGTGGTGCGTGCCGATCTCTACGGCGCGGCCATCGTCGAGAACGAGGATGCGGTCGGCGTTGATGATGCTGGAGAGACGGTGAGCGATGACGAGCGTCGTCCGGTTTTCCATCAGGCGTTCGAGGGCTTCTTGAATGACCGACTCGTTTTCGGCGTCGACGCTCGACAGAGCTTCGTCGAGCAGGAGGATCGGCGCATCCTTCAATAACGCTCGCGCGATAGCCAATCGCTGTCGTTGGCCGCCTGACAATCTGACTGCTCTTTCGCCGACGATGGTGTCGTACCCGTCCGGGAGGCGGTCGATGAACTCGTGAGCGTTGGCGACGCGAGCGGCTTCTTCAAGCTCTTGTTGGGTCGCTTCGGGTTTACCGAAGCGAAGGTTGTCGGCGACAGTTCCGTGGAACAGGTAGGTGTCTTGGTTGACGACAGAGATGTTGTCGCGGATCGTGCTTAACGGCAGATCGCGGAGGTCGTGCCCACCGAGTTTGATTGAACCGGATTGCGGATCGTAAAACCGGTACATCAGCGACACGAGCGTCGACTTGCCGGCTCCGCTTGCGCCGGCGACGCCAAGTGTCTCGCCGCGACGGAGTTGGAATCCGACATCCTGCAACGCTTGACGGTGACCTCCGTCGTATCCAAAAGTGACGTCCTCGAAAGTGATCTCTGGGTCGATATCGGTGACGTCGCTATCCTGGAGTGTTTCTGGGGCGGTTATCGTGGCCGGCTCGTCGATGATGCTGAAGACGCTCTGCGCGGACGACAGCACGTTCATTCCCATGTGATAGAGGTTGGTGAGTTCTCGCATTGGTCTGAATATCTCGACGCCGAGCATGAGGACGATCAGCAACGGGCGGAGTTCCATGTCGCCGTTGCTGACTCGAATCGCGCCTACTACCAACGCCATAGCGGCGCCGGTCGTCATGAAGAATATCGTGGCGGCGCTTGTCGTCTGGTTCGCGGCCATGACGCCCATCGTGCTGCGATATAGATCGTTTGCCCGTTGTGCCAGTTGCGCGCCACGTCGTTTGCTCTGCCCGAACGATTTTAGGGTCGCGAGGCCTTGCACACTGTCGAGGAAGTCGGACCCGAATTCGCCATACGCTCTGCGACGTTTGAAACTGCTCTCGCGGTTCCAGCGCCGGAACATCTCGGGAACTGCCATGGTGAGTGCAGAGAAGGCGAGGAATATGAGCGCGATGTAGAGGTCGAGCGTGACCATGTAGGCGAAGATGGCGATTGGAGCGATCACGGAGACGATGAACTGGGACAAGTATTGGCCGAAGAATGTCTCCATGCGCTCGATGCCTTCAACGAGCGTCAGCGCGAGATCTCCGGTCCGGGTTCGGTCTGCGTAGCCAGGTCCCAACTCCAAAAGGTGGCCGTAGACCTCTTCTCGGAGCTTGATTTTGACGATGTTGGCGGTGTGGTGGCTGACCGCGTTCTGCCAGTACTGGAAGAGGCTGCGAACCACGATCAACCCTGCGATCGTTAAAAGCGGCATCGCGAGCGCGGAGAAACTCGCCTGACCGGAGAGCACGCGGTAGATGATGACGCCGGAGACTGCGAGACGCGAGACACCGGCACCGACGCCGATCAGACCCAAGACCGCGGCGAAAAGGATACGCGTCCGGACGCCGCGGGTTAGTTCAAAAAGTCTGCGGTCGAAATACATGGACGGGTTCCAACTTGCACCATATCTGATGTGATCGTTCAGATGTCGGAGACGGCAATCTTCTCAGAGGCGTAGGCTCGGAGAGTGAAATGCTCGCGCAGGGTGTAGAGGTCTCGATCCCTCTGGTGTTCGAATGAGGAGAGATCGTCAAGGTTAAACCGCGCCTTTATGCTCCTGGCCAGTCGGGAAACTGGCACACTTAGCTCTAATTTCGTAAAGTGGACTTCCATGGACGCAATCAGAGAACGGCGCGCCGCGTCGCAGTACCGCAACAAACTCAGGTCTGAAGATCGGGCCGTCCACGAGTGGTACCGATTCGTTCTTTCTTTCCCACCACATCTGGTTCGCGACTACCTTGCGCGCTTGGAAGTTGAACCCACGGAAACGGTGCTGGATCCGTTCTGCGGAACTGGCACGACTTTGGTTGAGTGCAAAAAGCTCGGGATCGCGAGCATCGGCATCGAATCAAATCCGATGGCGCACTTCGCGAGTTCGGTGAAAGTTGACTGGTCTGTTGACCCCGATGCGCTGATCGAATTCTCCGACGAAGTCGCCGACGCAGTGCTCGGCAGGGTCGATTGTCAGACTGTCGCAGATGCTGGAGGATGGGAGTTTGATGAAGATGGGGTCGTGAGAAAATCGCTCGGCATCCAAGGTTCCAAGCTGATACTCAAGAATTCGATCAGCCCGTTACCGTTGCACAAAACTCTGGTTCTCTTGGAAGAGATTGAAAGCCATGGCGACCCTTACTTGCAACGCTATGGAAGGGTAGCGCTTGCGAAGGCTTTGGTTTCTGAAATCGGGAATTTGAAATTCGGACCTGAGGTCGGGATAGGCACTACTGTCAAGATCGTTCGGATACCAATTTCTTCGATGTAGATTTGTTCCGTACGAGAGTGTCGAACGTAACCGGGTAGCAACTCTGAGAGGAAGCGGTTCCGTTGCAGTGGTCAGCCAATGGGAGAAACAGGGATCAGATATGTCTTCAAAAGATCGTTACGCAGCGATCATCGAAGCGATTTTCGAAGGCGAACATGCTCGGGGAGAACGTCGAATACTCTTCGATTTGAGCGATGTTTCTGCTAAAGCTAAGCGCCTCAATGTCGAAGTTCCCAGGAATCTGGACGACGTTATCTACAGTTTTCGTTACAGACGATCGCTGCCCGATAGTATCCTCAAATCGGCGCCAGACGGTAAAACATGGATCATCACCTCAGCGGGGCGGGGCCGTTATGCATTCGTTTTGGTGGTTGACTACCCAATTTCACCGAACCCAAACCTTGCCGTCACGAAGATACCTGATGCCACACCCGGAATCATCGCCAAATACGCGTTTTCCAACGAATCAGCTCTATTGACGCAAGTGCGGCATAACCGGCTGATCGACGTATTCTTGGGCATCACCTGTTACTCTCTACAAAATCATCTCTGGACAACCGTGTCTGGAGTCGGGCAGGTTGAAACCGACGAAGTATACATAGGAATAGACAGGTTCGGGTCCCACTACGTGATCCCTGTCCAAGCCGAGGTAGGCAACAATTCCTTGAGCCGATCAAAAATCGAGCAGGCGATAGCAGTCTGCAGTGTAAGGTTACCGAATTTGATCTGCCGTGCAGTGGGAGTGCACTTGACCGCAGGCAAAGAGATCGCACTGTTCGAGTTCGAACAAAACGGGGACGACATCTCGATAGTTTCGGAGAATCACTATCTTCTCGTACCACCTGATGAGATTACGAACCAAGATTTGATCGATTACCGGCAACGATTAGCGGGCAGAACATAGTCGTCACGTGTTGGTCGCGCTCACGGCATTATTTCGTCGGTAGGATGATGGACGTGGCTACTTCGCTTGCTCTGCAAAGTGTTGTTTCAATCTCGGGTAGAGGTTGGTGTAACGTTCGTAGGCGCGTTGGTATGCGTCGTGTGTTTGGGGGTTTGGCTCTAGGTGATCGAGCGGTTTTATCCACTCTTGGCATGTTTCTGGGACGGATTTGAACGCGGCTGCACCGACGGCGGCGAGAATTGCGGCTCCGTAGGGTGCGCCGCCTGATGGGCCGACGGTTACAACTGGTACGTTTAGCACGTCGGCTTGCATTTGTCGCCAGAAATCGCTCCGCGCGCCACCTCCGACGGCGACGGCTTCCTCCGCGTCGGCGATTAATCCTCTCATCAACTCTAGCGAGTCGCGCAGCGCGAAGGTGACGCCTTCCATTACGGCGCGTACCATGTGGCCGCGTTCGTGTCCGGCGTGGATGCCGACGAAGACTCCGCGAGCGTTAGAGTCGGCGTGTGGTGTGCGTTCTCCGGTTAGGTAGGGCAAGAAAGTGAGGCCATCTGCGCCAGGCGTGACATCAGCTGCCTCGGCTGTCAGATCGTCGTACGAGGGCGACGTTCCCGCAGGTCCCGACAAGGCGCGTCTGAACCATGCGAGCGCGGCGCCGGCTGATAGGACGACACCCATCAGGTACCACATGTCGGGGACCGCGTGGTTGAATGAGTGGATGCGCATTCCGGGATCGACGCGAGGTTGGTCTATGGGTGCGACGACGGCGCCGGACGTGCCGATTGATGTCTGCATGGTGCCATTTGTGACGACCCCAGAACCGACGGATGCGGCAGCGTTGTCTGCGCCACCTCCTACTACGGGTGTGCCCTCTCGCAAGCCCAATGACGTAGCTGCGCTTGATGTGAGACGGCCGGCGACTTCAGCGGAGCCGACGATTGGCGGCAATAAATTCGAATCTAGACCCAGTGAAGATAGCATTCCGGCGGACCAACGGTTTTTGCGAATGTCGAAGAGCAACGTGCCCGCGGCGTCTGAAGGCTCCATCGCCTTTTCGCCGGTCATGAGGAATCGGATGTAGTCCTTGGGCAGCAGGACTGATCGGACATTCTCGAAGACGTTCGGTTCTTCATCTTGGACCCACAGGAGTTTTGGTGCGGTGAATCCTTCCAGTGCAGGGTTGCCTACTAACCGTGCCAACTCTGATTTGCCCAGCGTTTCTGTAATGAACCGGCATTGGGTGGTTGTGCGTACATCGTTCCAGAGTATGGCCGGGCGGAGTACCTCGTCTGAGGCGCCGAGTAGGACTGAGCTGTGCATTTGGCCAGAGAGTCCGATCGATGCGACGTGGTTTATACCGGCTTGTGCGCAGGCGGCGCGAACTGCATCGATGGTGCCCTGCCACCAATCGGAAGGGTTTTGCTCCGACCATCCGGGTTGCGGGACCGAAAGTTGCTGCGGCGCCTCGGCATCGCCAACGACGGCGCCAGATTCGTCGACCACCAGTGCTTTGACAGCGGTTGTCCCTACATCTATCCCGAGGTAATGCTGCGGCATGGTTTTCTCCTGCCCGTATGATATTGCCAACTTGTTAGATTGCCGCCGTCGGCTGACTGCGAACCATGAATCAACCATCACAGAGCCGGTCTGAAGACTGTTCACTCGCGGATCAGTTCCTCAATGGTGCGAAATCGGGCGTCAATCGTTGGTGGGTTTGGGTGCTCGGCATCTTGATGATCTTGGTGATTTGGCAGGTAATAGGGTCCATACCGACGTTGGTGGGCTGCGAAATTGTGGATTCCGCTCAGTTTGCCGATTTCACTTGTGATGGCTTGATGATCGATGGTGCTTCGTCGCTGCCGAACTTTGTTTTGGGAATCTCTGCCTTTGTGATAGCGATGGTCGGGATTTGGGCTGTTGTGAGGGTTTTGAACAAGAAGCCGTTTGCGAAGGTGTTAACGGCTAGGCCGTCGTTCGACCTCAACAGAGTGCTCTTCGCAATGCTGGTGGGATTCGTGATCTTCGCTACGCCGTTTCTGGTTGCTGTGGCCGTCGGTTCGGAAGATGTCACGTTTCAGTCGCCGGACGTTTGGGAGTATGTGTTGTTTTTCATGTTTGCGGTCGCGTTGATACCGTTCCAAGCTGGGTTCGAAGAGGTGTTCTTCAGGGGTTATCTGATGCAGGGGTTTTCGCTGTTGACGCGCAACCGTATGGTGCTTGTTGTGGTGACCGCGGTAGTGTTCACGCTTCCTCATCTGCCAAATCCGGAACCTTGGGAGTACGGCGTGGTGCCTTATGTCGCGCGGATCTTGAGTTTGGGAGGATTCTTCGCTTTGTTGACGCTGCTCGACGGTGGCATCGAACTCGCTGTGGGGATACACGTGATCAACAATCTCATCTACACACTTCTGGCGGCAACGTCGGTTTCGGTGATCGACTCGCCTGCGTTGTTTCTGATCGAGGTCGAAGAGTTCAGGCTCTTCCCGGACATCGTCGTGCTGTGGTTGATGTTGGCGGTAGTGCTGGTGATTCTCAATCGAAGGTATAAATGGTTCAGCTACAGTCAGCTGACTTCATCACTTACGCGGAGATCGGATTGAACGGGCGAATATCATTGTCCATGTTCGGTTGAACCACCGCCAAAAGGGGGATACGTCATGTATGTGGGCACGCAGTTCGGAGCACGCCACGAAACCGATATCAAGCAACTCGCACAGCTAGGGGTGCACCACGTCGATGTGCCGGTTAGAGAGCATTGGACCGAATGGACGGTTGACCTCCTCGTCTCTTACCGAGAAAAGTATGCCAAGTATGGCATCGAAGTGGAGACGATTCACTCTCCTCTCGGTTCGAGGGACGCGTTCAACAACGACATGACGTATCTGTTCCTAGGTCCTAGCGATGAGAAGGAACGGGAGTTGGATTCGCTTTGCGAGATCATTCGGATGGCATCGGAGGCAGGGCTACGGGGACTGCTCTACAACATCACCATTCTGGGCCACTTGCGAACGCCTCAACGTTACGGCCGTGGCGGCGCGAGGTTGTCGTCGTTCAAATACGCAGATCTTGATCAGTCGATGCCGGAGTTCGAAGGCGGTGCTGCTGATGCCGAAACCATGTGGGAACGCATCGACTACTTCCTCGGCCGGATCATTCCGGTTGCCGAGGAGTACAAGGTGCAGATGGCATGCCATCCGCAGGATCCGGGCATCAAGGACAACGAATATCGCGGCGTCGCTCGGGTGATGGGCACCGTCGAAGGCCTCAAGAAGTTCGAAGCGATGCACGAGAATCCCTATCACGGCTTCAACTTCTGCCAAGGCACGGTATCGGAGATGCTGGAAAAACCGGGCGAAGAGATCTACGATGTCATTCGATACTTTGGCAGCCGTAAGAAGATCTTCAACGTCCACTTCCGCAACATCAAAGGCGGCGTTCTCGATTTCGTGGAGGTGTTCCCAGACGAGGGTGACGTCGACATGTTGAAGGCGGCACGCACGTACAAGGAAGTTGACTACCCGTACATGCTGATGCCTGACCACGTCCCCGGCATTGACGGCGACGAAGCGGCACAGGTCGGCTTCGCATACTGCTACGGGTATATTCACGCGGTCATCCAAGCTGTGAATGAAGAAACGGGCGGCTGAACCGTTGCCTGGTGCGGTTGAAATGAGCGAAATCCGCGACCTCGACACGTCCTATGAGGTTGTCTTTGGGGACGTGTCGAAGATCGTCGATGCGGCGAGGCATTCGGCTGTCCGATCTGTAAATGCCGCAATGACCGCGGCCTATTGGCAGATCGGGCGTCGGATTGTCGAATTCGAGCAATCAGGCGAAAGACGGGCCGAGTACGGCGCTGGACTGATAGAAAGGTTGGCTGCTGATCTAACGAATCGCTTTGGACGCGGGTTCTCTCGCCAGAACATCCAAAATATGCGTCTGTTCTATGTCGCCTACCCGGCCCATCAGATTCGCTAGACGGTGTCTGGCATATTGGTAAATTCGGACAAGGTTCAGATTCGCCAGACGGCGTCTGGCGAATCCGACACTATCGACTTCAGTGAACTGATCTCCGCTTTTCCGTTGCCGTGGTCCGCTTACGTGCGGTTGATGTCGCTCGAGAACCCCCATGCACGCAGATTCTATGAATCTGAAGCGCTGCGAGGTGGATGGTCGGTACGCCAACTCAACCGCCAGATCAGTTCGCAGTTCTACGAGCGTACAGCGCTGTCGAAGAACAAGGCAGACAATATAATCGCTCCCATCATTGCCCGACTGAGGATACGAAAAATGCAAAGCAAAGCTACAACCGTAGAGGATTACTTGGGCGAACTTGACGAGGTGCGGCGCGATGCGATCTCTACCGTACGCGATGTGGTTCTCGAAAACCTGCCTGAGGGCTATGAGGAGATGATCGGTTTCGGGATGATTACGTACTCGGTGCCGTTATCGACGTTCCCGGATACCTACAACAAGCAGCCTCTGATGTACGCGGCGCTAGCTTCGCAGAAGCGGCACATGGCGTTGTATCTGACTAATGTCTATGGCGACGGTTCGTTGGAGACATGGTTCCGGGAGCGATACAAGGCCACAGGCAAGCGCCTTGATATGGGCAAATCGTGCGTGCGGTTCCGAAAATTGGATGATCTGCCGCTAGATCTGGTTGGGGAAGCTATCGCAAAGACGCCGATCGACGAGTTTCTGGAGATCTACAAGGCTTCGAGATCGGGAACGCGGCGGAGGTGACGTTACCCACGTTGCCAGATGTCGCGTCGCTGGAAGAGGACGAACGATAGGCTGATCAGGATCGTGGACAAGACGGCTAATACCGCCGCGTCGATCCAGTTCATTCCATTGTTGAGCGGGTCGTTGCCGAGGTAGTAGCTGAAGGGAGTCAACCAACCGAGATCGTCTAACCCATCGTTAAGCGCGCCCAGTGAGTTGAATAGGTGCAACAAGAGCGCGGCACCGATCGATCCGTAAATTGCGATCGACGTCCGCCCCGTCCCCGCGCTCAAGGCCAACGCGAGTGAACCGAAGACCAATCCCACCAACGTTTGGAGCGTAGCTGTGGCGGCGATGTTGCCAATTGACATCCCAAGGTCGGCGATCACTGACCCGATGCTAACGCCTGCAAATGTCACGAATCCGATCACAATCCCGTAGAGCACCATTGGGACGACCTTTTCGAGCACTATTCGGTAGCGGCTGATAGGGCACGCCAGTATCAATGCCATCGTCCGGCGTGATTCCTCGCCTGCCAACGCGCCTGCTCCCATAACGACCGTGACTAGGATCACCGCCCCAGGTGCCATCAGGCCGAACGTTTCGAGCGAATACCATCCTTCGGGCGTGCTCATGTCTCCGCCACCGAAGAGGGCGACCAACTGCTCTGGAAGCTGATCAAACGTCTTCAGTGTCTCCTCCGGTATCGATGCGTACATCGGACCCATCATCACTCCCATCACTAGGAACATCGCCGCCGACGCGATCAGAATCAGTGATTGGTAATCAGACAACGTCTTCAACCAGATGGACGATACCCTAGCGGATCCCGCGAGGCGTCCGATCATCTTGTTCAAAAGCGGATTGCCCCGGACTCTATCGAGCATCGTCGTCCCAACGGATTGTCCCTTAAGGTCGCGCCGATTGAACCCAACTATTGCGGCTAACAGTAAGAGAACTGAACCGACGCCAAGCAACGCGAGATGTCCCCAAGCGATGCCGTTTGTCGCCGGGTCGCTGCCATCGAAGTAGTACCAAGGCAGTAGCTTGACTACGGCATCGCCACCATCGATAAGGGGCAAGAATCCGACCCCGAAGAACGACAGCACCATGATCGCCGTGGTTATGCCCGTCGATTTCCCCTTGTCCCCCGTCATTGCACCTATCGCCAGCGCCAGTAAACCGAAAAAGACGCTGTTTGCAAACAGGTGTAGCGTGAGAGCCTCCACCTCTAACCCAGATATCTCGACGCCCAATGACGCCGCAATCGGGTAGATTGGGATCCAAAGCGCCACTGTTGCCAGCGCGATCGACACTACGAGAGCGCCCGTTTTCGACAGCAGCAAGTAAGTCCGACTCTTGGGGTTCGCGAGCAAAATGTCCATGGTCCCATCGCGCTCTTCGCCGGCAATCGCAGAACTCCCCATCGCAAGAGCTAACGCCGCCATCGCGATTGCGCCCCATGTTCCGAACATCACGTTTATCGCCAGCCCGCCAACATCGATATCGTCGCCAATGCCGATAAGCGACCTAAACGCTTCCGGCAACGAGGTGTACACGGACAGATCGATCTCACGGTACGTCGACATCCCCATCAGCAGGAACAGCGAAACCGAGACCGCTGCGATAACCCACCCCATCCAGCGGTCGGCAGCCGTCTTGACAAACACGTTGGCGAGAGTCACGACCGCTCCTCCTCTCCCTCGTGGTAGTAGGTCAAGAAGATCTCTTCGAGATCCGCCTCCGTAGTTTTGATGTCGGCGACTCCGTATCGTTCGGTGACAGTTGTCAGCAGTTCGCCCATATCTCCACCGAATGACATCTCGACGTGGTTCCCTGCGACGATGACATTGCTCACTCCCTCGACACTCTCAAAGTCCGATGCCTCAGCTTGAGCGTCCAACACGAACTCCACCTCGCGCATCGACTTCGACCGCAGATCGGCAACCGATTCGACGGTGATGAGTCGGCCGTTTCGAATGATCCCGACTCGGTCGGCGACGCGCTGAACCTCGGACAGCGTGTGGCTCGACAAGAAAACGGACCTACCCTCGGCGGCGACTTCGGCGACCATCTTTTGAAACTCGCGTTGGATGAGAGGGTCGAGACCAGAGGTAGGTTCGTCCATGATTAGCAGGTCTGGGCGGTGCATGAAGGCTTGGATGACGCCAACTTTCTGCCGGTTGCCCGTTGATAGATCGCCCACTTTTCGTGACAGGTCGGAATCGAGGCGGTCTGCGAGTTCATCGACGTAGGTCCAATCGATGCCTCCGCGCATGTTGGCGAAATACTGCAGGGTGTCCATGCCGGTGAGATTTGGGTAGAGCGCCAAGTCGCCTGGGATGTAGCCGATGTGCTTGCGTATCTCCACGGCGTCGGCATGCGTGTCGAGGCCGAGGATCGTAGCGCTTCCCGAAGTTGGTCGGATTTCGTCGAGGATCGTGCGGATCGTCGTGGATTTTCCTGCACCGTTCGGGCCTAGAAATCCGAAGACTTCGCCCTCTTGCACATCCAAGTCGACATCTTCGATGCCAAGGTGTTTGCCGTAGTACTTCGTCAACCCACTTGTATGAATTGCAGGCCGTGCTTCGCTGCCCATTGACATCGACATGTGATTAACTCCTTAGGCAGACTTTAGCAAAGGTCGAACAGACCAATGTTTCCGAACCGCCATCGTTGATCCACACCAATGTCCGATTTCCCCGATAATGCGACTTGAGAATGCTATGAAAATCGACGTCGAAACCCAACTAACGGCAATCGACCGCTCGGTGGCGTTTGTCGATCGCGATGGGCAATCTGCGGCGGCGGTGACTCTTTCACGCGTGATCGACGCTACGTTGCTGGACGTGTGGGGCGCGGTGACCAGTGCGAGCCGGATTCCGCTCTGGTTCATGCCGATCTCCGGCGAACTCCGACACGGTGGACGTTTCCAGTTGGAAGGCAACGCGGGCGGCGTGATCGAAACGTGCGATTATCTGAACCACATCGGTCTCACTTGGGAGTTTGGTGACGATACGAGCTGGGTCGACATCCGCCTAACCCACGCGCGGGGCGACCGCGCGCGATTGACGCTTACGCATACGTCGATTCTGTCGGAATTCTGGGACACGTACGGCCCGGGAGCGACCGGCGTCGGGTGGGAGATGGGCTTTCTAGGGCTCGCCCTTTACACATCCGATCCCGACTTCGAAAGGCCTAATCCAGAGGAATTTGCCTACTCTGCTGACGGGAAAGCGATGCTCACGGGTAGCAGCAACGCATGGGCGCAGGCGGCGATCGTGGCGGGCACGGATGCAGACAAGGCCCACGCCGCGGCGGCGCAAACGACCGCGTTTTATACGGGAGAGGCGGTTTAGGCGATGCCTGACGGACGGTTTTCCTCTCGCCTTTGATCGTGGCAATGCATAATCCTCCCGCTTGATGCCCAAGGGGGTAGGCGCACAACGGGCATACCCCGCTCGCTGCGCTCGCGCCCCTTTCGTCCCGAAAGGGGCTAGTTCTCCGCTGAAGCGCCGGCTTTCGCCGCAATAGCGGAATTCTCCCCTACCTTGGCAACCGCTCTTCAAGGGATGGGAACTCTGGGAAGGGTGCGTGCGGCGGGTTTTGATACCAGTACGCGACTGATGCGATGTCGTCGGCTAGGGGTTGGAACTTGCTTTGTGGGATGGGCCACCAGCCCAAGGCTTGAATCGTGACGCGCAAGTCCTCTTGGAAGCGTATCGGGTCTAGGACGTGCCATCGGTAGAGGCTCCACTTGGGAGGGCCGTCGGTGCCTTTGTGGTCGAGAGTGTTGCCGACGTATGGGGTTGTGTAGACCTCCGGGAAGCCGTAGCTACCTAGGAAATAGTCCTCGGTTCCGGTGCCGCAGATCGTTGGGAACTCCTCGTCGCCGTCCATGTAGAATTTGATCTCTCCCTCGCCGAACCAACCGTCGGAAAGCTGCGTCCACGCCAAGAAGGTGCCGACGTACTGGCCTTGGCCCTTCACGCCGTCGAGGATGGTGTAATCGGGATTGGACCTGTCCGTGACGGCTCGCCGCCACTGGGCGTGGAAGTATCCCGCGTTTTCAGGGACATCGGTCTCGGCGTATGTGATCTGGTAGAAGAGCCGGACATCTTCGGTCCACTCGTTGGTGATCGTGACTTTTGCGTGTTGTCGGAATGGCATGGGCCAGTAGCAGTTGAGGGCCGATGTTGGATTGACCACCACGGGCAGCGAGTTCACGGGCGCGAATAGGTCGTGTCCGACGGCGAAGAAGTCGGTTAACGGCACCTCGACGGACGGAGTCTCCTCGTCGTCCCAGTAGAACCTGAGCACGCAGCCGCGACCGCTTCCGCCCCACTCCCGCATCGTGGTCATCCAAATGTGCTGGATGACGCCGGGGCCTGCAACATCCATGAGGGTTGTCGTTTCGCCGGATTTGAGCCAGATGAAGGGTCGCACCTTCCAGCCTTGGCCTAGGTCGCAAGCGGGGGAGGATACGGGATGATCGGGTTCGGGAATCGCCATACCGCCTTTGCCCTTATCGCCGTTGGGGTTCTCGGCGGAGATGGAGCGGGTGCGGGCGGAGGTTATGAGGGGGAGGGCGCCGAGGCCGAGGTTGAGGGCTGGGGGTTGGTTCAACGTAATTGCTCCTTCGTGACACGCAGATCCGAATGTGACGGTACTCTACAACGAGCGCTCATCCCCACCGCGACAATCACAAACACGCGATACTATTCTTAAACGAATGGCAACAGAGTCGAAATCACCCGAAACCTCGGACGACACCATCATCGCCCCCTGCCGCGGATGCGGTGTCGGTATCCCTTCCCATCCCCGCGACGTAATGCGCGCTTACGATAGGGAAGGCAACTCGACGATAGTGATGTCGTTCAATCAATGCGACGACTGCAAAGTCGAACTCGAAAGACGGGTAGCAGAAAGTAAGGTTCGTCGGGCCGAGGCAAAAGCAAGATACGAGAAAAGCCTCGCCGATCTTCTCAATAGCGTTCCGAAGAAGACCGATAGGCAGATCGGTCTAGACATGGGTCTAGACTGAATCACGCTCCCGTACCCGTCATTCCGACGTAGGCCTGCGCCATGTCGGCGAAATCCGGAATCCAATGGTCGACAATCCGCCTTAGTCCTAAACGTCGATCACTAACTCAGCATCTTTCGGCCGCGCTTTCCCGCCATGCACCGACGGCTCCGCACACCACTTAGCAGCCAATCGCCGCACACCTTCGTAAATCTCTTTGTCGAATCCCAACAGTTTGCAGATTACAAGCTGATCTAACACGGCACGGTTACGGTCAGCATCAGCGATATATGCCGGCTTCAAGTCTAAGTCCCCGAAATCGTCGAAGATCTGCTCCGCAGTCGCATGTTGATCGTCGCTGAGATTGCGCAGGTCGGGGATTGGCAACGACTCCAGCGAGCGAATCGAAGGTACTGCACGCCCCGGTTGTTGTCGACCGGCATGCCACCAATAACTCAACAATCCCAGTGTGCTGTTGGCCCAGACTGCGAAGGTGAAATCGAATCGTTCATCGTCGAAAATCACATTAGGCCAAGCTCTTCCGCCAATTGTCTCATCTTCTGTATACGCAACCGCCAGAGGTTGTGAATTGAGGCGAAAGTCGAGGCTCAAGTGAGCATGACTGGCGGTTCCCCACACCAGAGCCGCCTTATCTTCCATTCCTTGCCTGACTATTAATTGCGAGTCAGGCTCACAGACTATCCGTGTCTCATTCTTGGCATTATGATTCCACAGCGATGGATAGGTCGCGGTAGGGCTAGCGGACACCTTGTCAAAAGGTCCGCGCGGCACCGGTCCGATTATGTCGAGGTTATAGAGCCCCATCTTCCCAACTTTGTTCAGAGGTACTGTTTTCAGATCCTCCGCTTCCGCGATGCCCGGCAACCATATCTGCGAGACCGACAACATGTATGCGGTTTGGGCAACTGACGCGTCGGATAAACGGACTGCGGACCATCCGTAGTCGTTTGTTCTGTGAGATGCAGACAGCATCTCACCGACCAATTGATCGCCAACCATCACGTGAGTGCCACCGTATGGGCCATCCTCGATCGCTCGGACGGATTCGCTGTTGCCGTCGATCGTTTGAACAGCAATGGCTGATTGAACGAAATCGACGGGACGACGATTCAGCGATGTAAAAACTGCGCGATTGGATGGAGACTCATCGTTCTTAAGTTTGCGTGCCACGACCAGACACTCTGCCATACCTGTGTCAGAAGAAAACGCAATTTCCCCGTCGTTCGCCGAGATGCTCAATATCGATATGTCGTCATACTCTTTCGTCAGCAACTCACGGAATTTACTCCAAGACGCCCCCGTTGCAACTGTCAACGGCAAAACCAGGGCAATCACGCCTCCTGGCTTGAGTTTCAGATGCGCCAGCGAAGCGAACGCCGATGCTATACCTGCGTTTCCGTGCGCTTGTGTACCTCGTTGAAGTGTTTTCAGACGTGAACCCATTTCACGTTGATCTGAGTCGGACGCTTGGAAAGCAGCGAACGCACGATTGGCAGTTCCGATATGCTCGCCTTCCTGCCCGGTGTTTCGCGTGAACGGCGGATTCATGATCACGACGTCGAAACCCTCATCGGGCACATCTACAACAATGTCTGATGCCGTCTCTTCGCCTGCGCTGCCGGTCCGTAGCGCCGGGTCGGTGGTGTTCATCAAACTCATCACCGACGACGATTGCAGCAACTCCAGCGAGCCGATCGCCACCGAGCCGTCGCGTTGACGCCCGTACGGGAGCGTGTAGAGCCGCGACCCGCCAAAGCGGACATTAGGATGCACGCCTGACAATGTTGCGCTGGTGATGTGGATGGCGGAAGGCATTACATCTAAGCCGTATAGAACCTCTTCCATCATCACTTGATGCAGATCCTCAGAACGTCCACCGGCATTTTCGTGTCGTGTCGCACTCTGCTCATAAACTGCTGCCAGTAATGCCCCCGTACCGCAGGCGAAATCTCCCACTCGTAGATTGCCGATGACATCCGCATCCGACCAATCGACATCCCGCATCTTTGAGACTGCTAACCGTGCCAGCAACGCTGCCGACGACGGCAAGGTGTAGAACGTTGCGAGATACTTGCGGTCTGCGATTAGTCGCTGAAAGATGCGACCTGTCAGGTCGTGCGCGATGTTCGCTCCGGACGCCGAAACTTTGCCTGCCGTTTCGCGCAACACTCGCAAAATCCGGGCCGCATCCTGAGGCGACATACGACTGAGAATGTCGCGCGCGATCGCGAAGATAGGCCAGTAGTTGATCTCCAGTATCTCGCGCCAAGAAGCCAGCGTCGCAGCCTGCGGATCTGCAACCTCCGGACCGCAAACCATATGCAGATGTTTAACGCCATCGTGCATATCGGCAACGCGGTCGTGAAACACCATGGCGTTCGCTAGGATTGCACATGCCATGCGTCGCGTCTGGTGAACATTGGACAATCCAAGCAACCGAGAGATATCACTCGCCACTCGCGGCCGCAACTCTGATATCTCGTTGAGACGATCAGCCGCGGTTTCGATACCCAGTTCCAAGTGATCGGACGCCTCATTCACGGCACTCTGCGGAACGGACAGCAAGCGCACCATATCGGCAATGTCTTCGCACGATCCGTCCAACCAGCCCGATGCTGGGAATCGATCTCCTTTTTCGTAACGGACGGCGTAGGATAGCCGGGACACGCGTACTTCATCGTCGAGATCGGCCGCGTACTTCAGGACGTCGGGATAGCGCAATGCGATTGCCGCTTCGATGCGCCTGTGACCGTCTTCGACGGTAAGTCCCAGGCGCGAAACAGCATCGTCCTCAACCGAATTAGCTGGATCGTACTCCGCCTCAATGACTACTGGTGCACGATCCGGAGCTGAGATCAACACGTCGGGATGCAATCCCGGCCTGCCGACTATCACGCCGGTGTCCTCATGCCTCACTCTGTATGCTGGCAACATACCCGCAAGCGCACGTCCCAACGCGCTGTTCACGGTCGGTTCGGTATGTCGGGATTGATCGATCATGAACCTGTCTGCTGCAATCAATAAACAGCCAATTTGCGAAATGTACCCTTCACGTTAACATCGTGCCTCGGTACCAATAATGCTCCATTCAAGCAGCCTTCTTCCTCACCAAAACCAACGGATGCTCCTCCCTGCTCGCCTCGACCTCATCCTTCCAACCCGCTGCCGTGGATCCGACCTCGACCACATCAAATCCGACTTTCTCCAACGTCGCCAAACTCCGAGGCAACGCGTAGTTGCTCCAGTACATGGTTTCGCCGAAGAAGTCGTCCTCGGTGTATGCCGGGTCGTCTTGGCGGCTGAGGGTGCAGAGTAGGTAGCCGCCTAGTTTCAGCCATTGTCGGATTTTGTGGAAGAGGGCTTCGTGCTCCTCGCGTGGTAGGTGGAAGATCATGTAGAAGGCCACTACAGCATCGAAGCTTGTGTCCTCGAATTCAGCGGACATCACGTCTTGGCAGATGAACTCGCCTGCGGGTACGTTTCGGCGGGCCAGCTCGACCATTTCGCTTGACACGTCGACGCCCGTCACTCGAAACCGACGGCTCAAAGTACTGGCAATCGGCACGCCAGCGCCGCATCCGATGTCCAGCACCGATGCGCCGTCGTCTAGGCGTTCCAACAACGTGCGGATTTCGTCACCCGCTTCGGATTTCCGAGACGCCCCGTAGTCGGCGGCGCAGGTATCGTAACTTCGCCGAACCAACTGTCGGTAATCGACGTTAGGATCGTTGGCGGGTCTCATCGCGCCGCGCCTATATTCCTCGTGATCATCTAATCTATTCTGCCTGTGTCGCGGCTACCGACAATACAATCACGTTGAACCGCCCGCCTGATTTTCGTCCTTCGCGCCATGCCTGAACATTCCAACGTCTCCACCTCCCGACCCGTCATCTACGGCACGCAGGGTGTCATTTCCAGCGGACATTATCTGACTTCGATGGCGGGTATGCGGATGATGCTTTCGGGTGGGAATGCTTTTGATGCGATTGTTGCGGCGGGTTTTGCGGCGGCGGTGACGGAGCCGATTGCGTCGTATTCGTTGGGTGCCGAGGGCGTGTTCATGCTGTATCACGCTCAGAGTGGCGAGTTGTTGTCTTTGAGTGGGCAGGGTACTGCTCCTAACCGTGCGAGTGTCGAGTGGTATCGAGATCAGGGTCATGACGCAATCCCGACAGGGCCGGGACCGTCGGCGCATCTCAGTTTCACAGTGCCGGGCGTGGTGGCCGCGTTCTTGTCGTTGCTTGAGAGGTTTGGTACCAAGACGGTTGGCGAGGTGCTTGGTCCGTCCATCCACTATGCGCAGCGGGGAATCCCGAACTACGAATACATGCTCCGGAGCATCGGTAACGAAAACACTAGGAAGCAATGGGAGGAGTATCCTCCCGGCGGAACCGACGTTTTCTACGACGACGGGTCTGTGCCGGAGCCGGGCTCGCTTCTGGTTCAGGGCGGAATGGCTGCCACGTTGCGAAAACTGGTGGAGGCTGAGATCGCCGCTGAGGGGCACCGCGCGGAGGGTGTTCGCGCCGCTAGGGAGTCGTTTTACGAGGGTGAAGTTGCTCGGAACATCGCCTACTGCAGCCAGAGCGTCGGCGGCATCCTCGACATGGATTCACTAGCCGGATTCGAGGCGAAATTCGAAACGCCGATTAAGACCAGCTTCCTAGGGCACGAGGTCCACGGTCAACGGACGTGGACGCAGAGCGCGGTTCTGTTGCAGGCGGTCAACATTCTCGAGCACTTCGACTTGAGGGCGATGGGTCACAACTCGACCGCTTACATTCATACCGTCAGTCAGGCTCTCAACCTCGCTTTTGCCGACCGTCAGGCGTACTATGGCGACCCCGATTTCGCCGAAATCCCGATCGATGGGTTGTTGTCGAAGGAGTACGCGCGGGAGCGTGCGGCGCTGATCGATGCGAACAGCGCGTTCGCTGAGACGCCGGAACCGGGCGACCCTTGGCGATACTCTTCCGGGTCGGGTTCCGCCGCTCGTTCTGATGTGTCGGTCGAAGCTTCAGGTGGCAACGAAGGGAGCAGCGATGAAGTCGGCACGACCCACATTTCGGTGATCGACCGTGAAGGGAACATGGTGGCGGCGACGCCCTCCGGCGGTTCGTTCTCGAAGTCGGTCTTCTTCCCTGAGCTGGGGTTCGCGCTCAGCACCAGGATGGAGATGCTCAACTTTGAAGATGGGCATCCCAATCGGTTGGAACCGGGGAAGCGGCCTAGGACTACTCTGATCAACTACATTGTTTCCAAAGATGGCGTCCCGGTGATGACCGTGGGATGTCCCGGTGGCGACCATCAGGCACAGGCCAGCTTGCAGTTGATTCTCAACAGTTTGTTGTGGGGCATGAACCCGCAGGCCGCGGTTGAAGCGCCGCGATTTGCAAGCAACAATGTGGTCAATAGCTTTTACCCGCATTCCTACTTTCCGGGTCAGCTTGCGGTTGAACACGCGATTCCGCAAAGCGTGCGCGACGAGCTCACTGCGAAGGGACATCAAGTAGTGGCCGTCGACGGTGCGGGAGTGGGAGCTACGATTTCGAGGCGGGACCCGGATACTGGCGTATTGGCGACATCGGCGGATCCTCGCCGGGCGTGTTACGCGTTGTCTTGGTGATCGGAAAACCGAGCACAAACAAAACCAGTTAAATCAAGGAATGTCATGAAGATACTCGGGATTTGTGGAAGCCTTAGGAAAGAGTCTTGGAATCTCAAGCTGTTGAAGAACATGCTGGCAGAGATCGAAGGCCGGGGTGTTGAAGCGTCTAGGTTTGACCTGAATTCCGTGCCAATGTTCCATCCGGATGTCGAAGCGGAGGGGATACCGGCGGATGCCGAAGCCTTCCGGGACGCCGTTCGTGAAGCGGATGCGGTGGTTGTGGCGTGTCCGGAGTACAACGGGTCGATGACTGCCACGCTCAAGAATGCGATCGAGTGGCTATCGCGCCAAGGCAATCTGATGACGGGTAAGGTGTTCTTCATCATCGGGACCGGCCCAGGGCGCTCTGGTGCGCCGCGGATGCACATGCACGCTTCCTACAGCATCGAGTCGGAAGGAGGGTACGTGCTTCATGCACCGCGCGTGCTGCTCCCGAACGTCGCCAATTTCATGGATGAAGCGGGGAATATCACCGATCCTGAGGTTACGGATCTGCTTGGGCAGGCTGCGGACGCTTTAATCGACTACGTCGGACGTCTGACTGCTTGACGTCTCAGCGTTCGGTGAGGTAAATCCCGCTACGGTCCATCGAGGGCGCGCGGTGTCGCGAAGCGGAGGAAAAGGTATCCGACTACGCCGGCGATTAATGACGCTCCGAATATACCGACCTTGCTCTGGTCGACCAAGGCTTGATCGTCGAATGCTATTCCTGAGACGAAAATCGCGACAGTGAATCCGATGCCCGCAAGGAATCCGACGCCGATGACGTGGGTCCAGCGCACCGTCGAAGGCAACTGACCGAGTCCCAGTCGAACTGCGATCCACGACAGGCCGAATATGCCAAGTACTTTTCCGACCAGCAAGGCGGCTGCTATGCCGAGTGTTATCTGACTGTCAAGGGCATCCGTCATCGTAGAGGATGTGAACACGATGCCGGCGTTGGCGAGTGCGAAGACGGGCATAATGAAGAAGCTGACCCAAGGGTGGACCATGTGTTCGATTCTCTCCATCGGGCCTGCGGTGCCCTGAGTGAGTTTCTCGATCTGCTCTGTGATCGATTGTGCGGCATCTTCGTCGCCTCGCTCCAGCGCCAGTTCAAAGTCGTGTAACAGGGGCTCCACTGCTTTCCGGTAGTCCTTGCGTTCGAGGTCCGGTTTGTAAGGGATTATCGCCGCCAGCGCGACGCCGGCAAGGGTAGCGTGGATTCCTGATTCGAGAAGGAACTGCCACATGAGGATAGACAGGATGATGTAGAAACCGAGTGAACGGATCCCTAATCGGAAGAACACCCAGATCAAACCAAATATGCCGAGGGCCATCAACAGATGCAACCAGTCGATGGTGTCGGTGTAGAACGTGGCGATGACGGCGATTGCGCCGAGGTCATCGACGACTGCGAGGCCGAGCAGAAACACTCGCAACTCGGAGGGGATGTGTTTGCCCACTAGCGCCAACACGCCGAGCGCGAATGCGATGTCGGTAGCCATGGGAATACCCCAGCCAACCGCTCCTTCGCCTGAACCGTTGAACGCCAGATAGATCGCTGCGGGCACCATCATCCCACCGATCGCCGCAAATGCGGGCAAGGCGGCTTTCCTGAATGTCGACATCTCCCCGTGCATGAGTTCGCGTCTGATTTCCAATCCGACGAGGAAGAAGAAGACTGCCATCAGGCCGTCGTTGACGATGTGTTTGAGATCCTCAGAGATCGAAAAGATGCGGATATCGAAAGCGATATGGGTGTGCCAGAATTCTTCGTAGGTGTTCGACCATGGGGAGTTGACCCAGCCTAGGGCCGCCACCGCGCCCAACAGCAGGATGATTGCGCCGATCTCTTCGGTGTGAATGTAGGACTGGATCGGCTTGCGCACCACATCCACGAGATACGCAGGATTCTGAAACGGCCTAGGAGCCTTGTCTGCTGGATCTTTTTCCAAAACGGTTCTTGAAATTGAACTCTTCAGCCGTTGCTCGGATTAACCATCGAGCGTGTTAAAGAATCATATATGCCGACCCTCGTCACCCGATGTTTGCACCGTGACCCTGAATCCCAAAGTAGACACCCAAATGGGAAACCTGACCCGGCCTATCCAGCCGATGCCGAACTTTGTAAGAGAGGCGTTGAATCGCCACGGTCTCACGGAGGACTACCGCGCTCGACCCGCGTCCCAGCAGAACGATTACATCGGGTGGATTAATCGCGCCGAGCGTCGCGAGACTAAGTTCAAGAGGCTTGAGCACATGCTCGATGAGCTGCGGATTGGTGGCGTCTATATGGGGATGGAGCATCGACCGAGTCGGCGGCAGGTTGGGTCAGACATTTGACGGATTTCGCCGGAGGTGTGACACGCAGCCAGCGATTGGTTGCGCAACTGGTAAAATTCAGCCATCTTCGATCCGGGATCGGTGCGCGCAATGTCGTCGGTTTCGTGACAGATTTGACCAATGATGAACCAAGAACTTTTCTTTCCATTAGTGGATGAGGCACCCGAAGATGGCGCGGCGCTCTCTGCGCCTCGTTCCAGACGGGTTGTGCGCCACGGCGTCGCGACCAACGACTTGGTCTTTAGCGCGCACTTCGAAGGAAATGATGTCGTCTTTCCGAAGATACTCGACCTTTACGTGAAACCCGGCAGCATCGTTGCGGACGTTACGTATGGCGAAGGCGTCTTCTGGCGTGGTGTCGATCCCAAAAAGTACCTCCTAAGGCGGACCGACCTGAAAACTGGTGTCGATTGTCGTGATTTGCCTTATCAAGATGGTGAAATCGACTGTGTCGTCCTTGATCCGCCCTATATGCACTCGCCAGGTGGGAGCGCACACAAATCGCATGACGCGTTCGAGAAGTATTACGCAAATAACGGCTCCGGAGGACAGACGAAGAGCAAGTACCACGATGCAGTCTTAGACCTCTATCTATCCGCCGGCGCTGAAGCACGCCGCGTCCTGCGTGAACGCGGCGTCATTATCGTTAAGTGTCAAGACGAAGTTTGCGCCAATCGCCAACGCTTCACGCACGTTGAGATCATTAACGCCTACGAGGAACTGGGCTTCGTCGCTGAAGACCTGTTCGTGGTCGTGAGGAAAAACCGTCCTGGCGTGAGTCGCATGATCAAGCAAGTTCACGCTCGCAAGAACCACTCGTACTTCCTCGTCTTCTGGAAACGTGGTTCGGACCGCGGAAAATGGGAACCTCCCTCGTAGATCCCATCGACCTGATGGTTCGGGTCATCGAGGAGCATTCGCCAGAATCGATCTGGCGGGATTCGCGGCTTGCGGGTTATCGCCAACTAGGCAACACTAACCGCGGTCAGATCGGTGAAGACTTTGTCCGCAGGTATCTGAAAACTGCCGGAATCAACGTCAGCAATGGTTCTCGTACGGCTCCCACTGATCTAATTATTGCGGGCCAACGTTTCGAAATCAAGACTGCGTCGTTGGGCGCGAACGGTACATTTCAGTTCAATCATGTCCGCTTAGATCGTTCGTACAACTACCTTTTGTGTCTTGGAATATGCCCGGACAAGATCGTCTTCAACGCATGGCGTAAAGGCGTCATTTCCGAAGGCGGGGCTGGCGCTCTAGTCCGTATGGCGGAGGGTCAGAGTACGACCCATAAGCTCACCAAGAGATTGACGGAAATGAGGCCGATAGACGAGTTGATCGGGTGGGTGCAGGCAGAAATTTCTGGAATTTAGCTAGGCGAATTAGTGCCACACCAAATGTCCCACTATAGCGTCAATATCCTTAACGAACGTCGTCCACCGCTTCGCACGCCTATCGCATCCCACCTAATGGGTGGGTTTCATCAATCCATTACGGACGTATCCTAGTGCAAATCCGAGAACTGACCAAGAGCGACGCCGCCGAGTTTCGGGTGTTACGGTTGCGGGCGCTTAAGGAGTATCCGACGATCTTCAGTTCTTCTTATGAGGTGGAGCGAGAGTGGTCGTTGGATAGGTTTGCTGAGCGGTTGGGTGAGAATGCAGGTTCTTCGGACGGGTTCATGCTGGGGTGTTTCGTCGAAGGTGATCTGGTTGGATCGCTGGGATTCTTCCGGTTTGAGGGTCCCAAACTCGAGCACATCGGTAGGATCGTCGCAGTGCATGTTGCAGCCGAGTATCAAGGTCGAGGATGTGGACGAGCGATGGTGTCGGACGCTTTGGAACGGGCGCGACGGATGCCTGGTTTTTCGATCATTCAGCTTACGGCGACGACTACGAACGATCGCGCGATTTCGATGTACGAGTCGTTCGGATTCGAGATTTGCGGCACTACTCCTCGGGCGATGCTCGTAGATGGCGAGTATGTGGACGAACACCTGATGGTATTGAAACTGGACTAGCCCGGCTGAGGGCGACGTCCGTAACGCCGCTGATGTCGGAAATGAACCGCCGCCGCGTTCACTCGATCCAGAAGTGGGGATTCCAGGCGACTTCCCACAGGTACCCTTCCGGATCGGAGAAGTATCCAGAGTAGCCGCCCCAGAATGTGTCTTGTGCGGGTTTGACCAGCTTGGCGCCGGCAGTCACGGCCTCGTCCAGCACGGCATCAACTTCATCGCGTGAGCGTACGTTGTGCGCTAGCGTCACACCTGAGAAACCATTGCCCTCGACGGAGATTCCGACGTCGTTGGCCAAGGCGTCTAAGGGGTAGAGAGACAACCAGGTGCCACGGGTTTTGAAAAAGGCTATGTGATCGGTGTCTTCGTCATGCAGCGGCAGTCCAAGCCCGTCTCGGTAAAACTCAACCGCCCGGGGCAGGTCTTTCACGCCAAGGGTGATGATGCTGATGCGAGGGTCCATCGCGTTTATCGGTTCAATCAGGGAGTCCTGCGCCCTCGTCGAAACCCAACATCAGGTTGAGGTTCTGAATGGCGGCACCGCAGGCCCCTTTGCCCAAGTTGTCGAGCAACGCGATGATCAGAACGTGTCCCGAAGGGTGCGGCACGACGTGGAGTTGGATGCGGTTAGTGTCGTTGCAAGCTTGGGCATCGAAGCTGCGTTCATCTGTCTTTGCTGAACCTGTCCAGTTCACCACTTCGACGAAACGTTCATCTTCGTACCGTTCGTTTAACGCTTCCCACGCATCCTCGCCGTTCGAGCCCGAAGTCAGCATCGAGGCGTGCAGTGGTATCTGTACACGCATTCCGCAGCGGAAGGGTCCGACGGCGGGCACGAATTGGGGCTCGACGGTGACGCCTGAGTACTTCATCATCTCAGGGATGTGTTTGTGCCGGTTATCCAAGGAGTAAGGTGCCTCATATGGCAAATCGTTCAACCCCGTTTCAGGGTCTTCCCACTTGGCAATCAAAGACGTGCCACCGCCTGAGTAACCAGACAGGGCATTGATGGAGATCGGGGCATCCGGGTCCAGAATCCCAGCATCAACCAGAGGCCGCACCGAAAGCAAAAAGCCGCTTGGGTAGCAACCAGGGTTTGACACGTGCCTCGCCTCGCCGATAGCCTCGCGTTGGCCCGGTGCTAACTCTGGCAAGCCGTAGATCCAATCATCCGCTACTCGGTGGGCGGTGCTGGCGTCGATCAATCGCGTATCCGATTTACGGACCCATTCGGCCACCTCTAGAGCTGTGTCATCGGGAAGACACAAGATCGTGACGTCGGACTCCAATACTCGGGCTCGCCTTTGTTCGGGATCCCGTCTCAGTTCCTGGGGAAGGGCCAGTATCTCCACGTCGTCACGCCCCGCCATCCACTCGTAGATACGCAACCCGGTTGTGCCGGTACGGCCGTCGATGAACACTTTCGGAAGCACAGTCGACCTCAGTTCGAATCTAACTCTCCTATCTTGGAGTCTACTTTTTCGACGCGGTTCTTCGGTGCTACCATGCCTGCATGAACCGCGGCTTCAATGCGCCTTCAGAGCGCAAGCGACCTGCAATCTTCTGGGGCTGGTGGATCGTCATCGGCGCGATCGTGGGGCAGTTTATCTCGATAGGCGTAGGCAACAGCATCGCCGGCGTCTTCTTGCGCCCCATGACCGAGGACCTAGAGTGGTCCGCAACCGAGTACACCCTCGGCGCGTCAGGCGCATTGGTCGTTGGAGGTTTGGCGGGTTTCATAGTAGGACCACTCGTTGATCGCTACGGGGCACGACCGCTCATGCTGATCGGTGCGGTGGTCTACGCCGGCTGTTTCCTCGCCCTATCTCGCGTCGATGCGCTGTGGCAGTTCTTGCTGCTCACGATGCTGTCCGGTGGAATAGGTTTCGCACTCGTCGGCAGCCTAGTGGTAAACGTCACGTTGGCGAAGTGGTTCGTGGCGCGGCGTGGTTGGGCCATCGCTCTCGGTTCATCAGGCATATCGCTCGCCGGACTCATCTTGCCGGTAGCGATGACTCAGGTAGTCGATTCGCTCGGTTGGCGCGATGCGTACGTGGTTCTCGCCGTGCTAGTGGTAGCAATCGTTGTGCCGGTGGCTTTGGTCATGCGCCGGCGACCCGAAGACTACGGACAGTTGCCGGACGGTACACGGCGCGATGCTGCCCTGAGAAGCGGTCAGCCAAGCAGGGCTTTCGAACAGCAGGAGCGCGACGCCGCCAATTCATACACCCGACGCGAAGCGTTGAAGACGGTTGCGATCTGGCTCTTGGTAATCGGATATGCGCTGCACACATTCGCACTTATTGCGATCATGGTTCACGCCATCCCGTTCATGACCGACAGCGGCATGACGCGTACATCGGCCGCTCTGGCGATCGCTCTCAGCGGCGGTGCCAATCTTTGCTCAAAGTTCGCATGGGGTTATCTCTTGCAACGGATCCACGTGCGCTATCTCTGCGCGACGTCGCTGTTGACATGCGCGTCGGGCGTGGCACTAATGCTGGTGGCGGCACAGAACGGTTGGCTTTGGCTAATGTTCGTGGCTTTCTTATGTTGGGGCTTCGGCTTTGGCGGCACGGTGCCCCTGAGTGAATTCATCTGGGCAAAGTACTTCGGCAGAGTACACATCGGCGCTGTCCGTGGCGCGAGTGTTCCATACGTCACAGTCTTCCAAGCGTTGGGACCGGTGATCGGCGGACTTTATTTCGACTTTTTCAGCTCGTACACCGGTGTCTTCGCCGCATTCCTCGTCGCCCACATCATCGGGGCGATCGCGATACTTGCGTCACGGGAACCGCCTCCCAAGGTTTCCTCCGGCCGCATACCACGGCTACAGGATGCTCCAAGTTGATGCGTACGTGAGTAATCCCAACTTCCGAGCGACGGCGAGCGAGGCGTGGTTGTCCCATGACGTGCTGTAAAGCGGAACGCGACCAGATGCTCGGATCGCCAACGCCCACGCCGCCGTGACTTGGGTCGCAAACTCGCGCCCACGGTACTCGACCGCCGTTTCGACGCCCGCTTCAGCGGTAATGTCAGTACGACGCGCACAGAAGCAGACGCTCACCGCATGCTCATCATCGATGAGCGCGGCGATGGGAGTCCGGTAGGGAATCTCGTCTTTCGTCCAGCCCACAAAGTGGTAATCAAGCTGCTCAGTGTCATCGATGTACACGGTACCGCTGGCAGTAGCGATCTCGTCTGGAAACTCAAATGCAGGTCCGGATTCAACTCTGCCACCAATCAGAGACAAATATCGTTCGGCGTGAATGGGAGCACCTCGGAAGTCGGCAACCGGAGGCTCATCCCGCGCCAAGGCGTCGAGTTCTTCGGCTAGATGCTGTGGTACGTCTGACCTCACCGCCCAGGCGCGATCTCTTTTTCCGCGGATTAAGGAAAACTCCGGACCGGGACTTGGGTCTGGTTCGCGTGTGCCGACGATCCGGTTGTCGTGGTCTAACGTGAACAGGGTTTGTAGCAGGAGATTGGGCGTGCTCACAATAGAATCTGAATGTCCGCGTCAAATGTTGGAGCATTTAACAATACCGTACGCGAAACCACAGAGACGCCCGACAACGTAGCTAAATGACAGTGGTCAACGCGATTTAGTTGCACGTCGAAAGTCAGGACAAATGATCAACAACTTGAAACCGACAGTGGCGATATTTTTGTTCGTATTGGTCTTGACGGCATTGGTTGCCTGTCAACCTGAACCTGAACCTACGGCAACCCCCGTTCCTACCTTCACACCTGCACCTGAGGTCAAAGCGCCCACTCCGGTCCCTACCTCGACATCAACATCCACACCTACGCCGAAACCAACTGCAACCGAAGTTCCGCCAACCAATACTCCGACGCTAACGCCGGAACCGACGGCGACCGAAGTTCCGACGACCAGCACCCCGACGCCTGTTCCGGAACCGACTGCGACGCCAGTTCCGCCGACCAGCACCCCGACCCCAATCTCAGAACCGACTGCGACGCCAGTTCCGCCGACCAGCACCCCGACTCCTGCTCCGGAACCGACCGCCACACTCGTTCCGCCGACCAGCACCCCCGAGCCGACCGCAACTGCAGAACCTGCACCCGAATCTGAAGCGGCTCTACCGTTTGACCCAGACGTCATTCGCGGCGAGCTTGTCAACGGCATGGAGTACTACATCAGACGAAACTCCGAACCGCTGAACCGCACCCACTTGTCGCTAGTAGTGAATGCGGGTTCGATTTTGGAAGAGGAGAACGAACGCGGGCTCGCCCACTTCGTCGAGCACATGGCGTTCAACGGCACTGAGCGCTTCGAAAAGCAGGAGATCGTCGATTATCTCGAGTCGATCGGCAGCACATTTGGGTCCCATCTCAACGCCTATACCAGCTTCGACGAAACTGTTTACTTCCTCGAAATCCCGGCCGACGATCCTGAAATTCTCGAAACGTCGTTCCAAATCCTCAGCGATTGGGCGTACGCGGTTGCGTTCGATCCCGAAGAAGTGGATCTCGAGCGTGGCGTGATCTTGGAGGAGTGGCGAGTAGGCCGAGGCTTCGGCGCACGCTTCCGAGAAAACTGGTACACCCCGATTTTCGGTGAATCGCCATATGCGGTACGTAGCCCGATTGGTCTGCCAGAGGTTGCGGAAACCGCACCGCCGGAGCGTCTCGTCGAGTTTTACGAGCGTTGGTACCGCCCGGAACTGATGGCAATTGTCGCTGTCGGCGACTTCGATACGGAGTTGATCGAGGCAAAGATCAAGCAACACTTTGCACCACCGCCCGAGGGGGAAGCGAGCCAAGATCGCGCAGCAGTCGGCTCGGAAACGAATCGCCCCAAGTACGGCGTGCCTGAGCACGACGTGCCGCGCATCAACGTGTTTACCGATCCCGAAGCCCCTGGGACCCAAGTTTTCCTGACTCGCAAGCTTCCACCAAAATCTGGTCAAGACCATGCTGCTTTCAGGAACAACGCGGTTGAGCAACTCGCTTTCCAAATGATCACTGCGCGTCTTTTCGAGCGCGGTCAATCCGACGAACCGCCCTATTTGGGTGCAATTGCCCAACGCGGTCCGTTCATCAACCCGGTGGATTTGGTTCAGTTCGCGGCATGGACTGAACAGGATGGCATCGAAACTGGACTTGCGGCGCTGCTCGAAGAGATACAGCGCGTTGGCCAGCACGGCTTCACCGAAACCGAACTGGCACGCGAGAAGGTCAATCTCTTGAGTTCGGTGGAAAAAGCTTACAAAGAGCGAGATCAACGGGAGTCTGGAGACTTGGCACAGATATACGCCGACCACTTCCTGACCGGTACGATGACCGTGGGAATCGAAGCAGAGTGGGAACTCTATCAAGATGTGCTACCACAGATCTCTTTGGCGGAAGTCGACGAAGTCGCTGATTCTTGGGCGCTGACCGACAATACGGTCCTGCTATTCATGCGCCCTGAAGGGACCGGCTCAAACACCGACGAAGAACTCGCAGCGATCGCACAGACCCACCTGGAATCTGCCGACACGTTGCAAGTCGAACCCTACGTGGACGCTTTCGACGACGTCCCGTTGTTGGCGAACATACCGACCGCGGGGAGCATCACCGAAGAAGAGACGATCGATTCCATAGACGCTCAGAGGTGGACGCTATCCAATGGCATCACGGTGATCGCCAAGCAGACCGATTTCAAAAACGATGAGGTCGTGTTCACCGCATTTAGCCCCGGCGGTCACTCGTTGGTCGAGGACATGGACTACGTGTCAGCGCTCTACGCCGACGATTTGATCGCCAGCAGCGGTGTCGGCCCGCACGACAACGTGGCGCTAGACAAGCTACTTGCTGGCAAACGCGTCTCTGTGTCGCCGAGCATCTTGGAACTTTCGGAAGGATTCAGTGGCAACGCTTCACCTGAAGACCTTGAGACGCTGTTCCAACTAATCACCCTCTATGCCACTGAACCTCGCCTCGACGACAACGTTTACGCACGATACGAGACCAGATTGCGCGCTATAGCCGAGACACGCGCTGAACAGCCGGATGCGGCCTTTTCGGACGCACGCGAAGAGGTCCTTAGCGGGTATCACTTCCGCGAACGTCCTCTAACCCTCGATCTGCTCGACGAACTCAGCATGGAACGCGCACTGGCCATTTACGCTGATCGGTTCGCGGACCTCGGTGACGCCACATTCGTGTTTGTCGGCGCGTTCGAGTGGGACCAGCTTCGTTCGTTGGCGACGACATATCTCGCCAGCTTGCCGACCACAGGCAGAACCGAACAGTGGGTCGACACAGATATCGACCCGCCGATGGACTTGGTTGACCATTCCGTCCGAAGCGGGATCGAACCTAGGAGCATCACGGGCGTATTCTTCGTCGGCGACGCAGAGTGGAACCGGCGGGAGGCGTTGACGTTGCAAGTGTCGGCGGAGATGCTTCAGATCCGATTGCGCGAAAAGCTTCGTGAAGCGTTAGGCGGCACCTACTTCGTGAGCGTGTATTCGAACCTGCAATCGCTGCCTGACCAAGAGTACCGCATCTCCATCTACTACGGCAGCGACCCTGACCGTGTGGACGAACTGTTGGCCGCTGTCATCGAGGAAATCGAGTGGCTCCGCAACGGCGGCGATACCTCGGTGCCTCGGCAGGAGTTATTGGACACGGTCAAGGAACTGCTGCGTACACAGCGCGAGGAACAGCTCAGGGACAACAATTTCTGGCAAGATCAGATTCGGTCGATAGCGCAACGAGACGGAGAGTTCGACGACATCCATCGCTTTGATGAGTGGTTGGACGCCATCACGCTCGATCAGGTAGTGGCCACTGCGCAGCAATACATGACACCAGATCGGTACGTTCGGGTCGTGTTGTTGCCGGAGGAAGGATAGGTATGAAGGTCTGCCATCTCGTTGATGCTTGAGAGTTTCAAGCATCGCGAATTTTCAACCTGGCCAGGTTTCGGTTTGTACCCAGTCGCGAAACTGACTTTCGTCTTGTGCCCGCCGTCGGCTAGGCACCCTACGTGAAATTGACAATTCCGAATTCCCGTCGATACAATTTCGTTGAATCTCGATTGAGGCTCAAAATGCGCACACCTCCTAGTAACGGCACCGCAACTCGTGTGATTGTTCTGCGATGATAGTCTGATGCGCGCTACAAAACGACGGCGACCGACGCAACACAAAATAGAAGTGCCGCCGAACACGGATCTCGAAAATTTGGCGGAACGAGTACGGTATGTTGGTAGTCCAGAGCACACCGACTTTCCGAAATTTGGGTTGCAACCAAGGTTGCGCGCCGACGCTTCCTGTTGTCCGCGTGAAATAAGAAACATAAACATGGTTAATGAATGGCTTAGGTCGGCGGTCCGGCGAGGTTCGATCAGCGGTCTTTGGGATGGGGAGTATCCCAGATATGTTTGGTACAAACACAACGACACGGTCTTTGCTGCACGCTTGGTGAACCGCGGCGACGGATCTTATAAAGGCTATCCACTTGGTGCCGACGAATGGCCTCCCGGCATAGAGGAACTATATGGCTGACCTAATTTTTGAATTCGAATGGACGGATTCGGAAGGCATCCGTGGTCCGGAGTTGTCCGCTACTTGGGCGTCTCTCAGTGTTGTCGCGAGGGGTTCGATCGTAACGCGTCTACTTGACCATCGAGCCAAGAGTGTCCGCAATTTCGTTTACGTTCCTCTGTACCCACTTGCCGAGTGGCTCGCCACTAACTGGTGGTTCCTATTGAGCGAATTTCAAAACCCGGACAAGCAAAACGACTCCGAATTTCGCCGGCGACACTCGTTAGGCGCAAATAGAGACGGTTACGCATTCCCCGATCTGGAGGTTGTTTCCTCTGGTTCTAAGACGAAATTGATTTGGAACCAATCTCCGCCGCAATGGACTAGGATCGAGTTTCTTGATCGAGGGAACACTTGGATCGATGCCTCGGAGTTTTTCCGAGCTTGTTTTGACTTGATCGACAGTGTTATTCGCCGATTGGATTCACAAGGAATAAACAATACACATTTGCACGACGAATGGGCTGCAATTCTAACCTCGCGGAACGACAAAGACGAACTCGAATTTTGTGAAACCGCGGCTGCGTTGGGTTGGGACCCCTACGACTTGGATGACTCGAAATCTGGAGACATCTTAGTTTTGGCGACTGAGTTGGGCGAATTGACCTCGGAAGCTGCGCAGGCCATAAACCCGGTCGCGATAAAAGAACAGACTCACGCAATCGCCGCTGCTGTAGAGGATTCCAAGCGGAATGTGATCCCAATTGACAACCTTAGAACGCCTAAAGTCCGACTAAGGTCAAATTCCGGTCACTTTCCTCCATGGTATGTGGGCTACGAACGAGCTCGTGATCTACGGCATGCACTTGACTTGGATGGCCAACCGTTGCCCACCATGTCAGATTTGGCAAAAGCGCTTGGCAAAGACGCATCTCAATTAAACGAAATTACTAGGCCGTCAAATGCATTGGCCAAGGCTCGTTTGATTGATGGTGTAGTCCATGTCAATCAAGACCAAGCTTCATTTGCTTTTAGGCCATCAGGTGAACACACTATGCGGTTTGGTGTATGCCGGGCTCTAGGTGAAATTGTTACTTCACCTCAAACAGGTGCCCTCCTCACCAAATCCCAAACCGAACGCCAGCAATGCAACCGCGCATTTGCAGCCGAATTCCTTGCCCCTTCCAGCAAGCTTGAGGAACTAGTGACACGGGATGTAGTCGACGACGATGAAATCGATGACCTTGCAACCCAATTTGGCGTTTCGCCGTTGGTTATTCGGCACCAAATTGAAAATCACCATATAGCCAAATTGGCAGATCCGGTGATGGTTTGAGCGACTATCCTGTTAGCGTGTGCCGAATCGACCGAATATGCGAAGACAGCAACGGACAATTGACCAATCTCGCCAAGCGAAGGAATCGGCACTGGTTGCTCTGGTCGGGACCGAGTGGCACAGATCAGGGGTACCAGCGCCGATGTCTAGTTCGTTCTCCTGAGACAAGACGATATCAAAAAACCGCGAAATTAACCTTCATCTGGCTTCTCACCAGCCCCTATTCGCCGCCCTAAGATTGAAGTGCTTCGGCGCGCGAGCAAAACTTAATTCGTATACAACGAGGACGCGCCGCGTCACAACCCCTCGCCGATGAAGGCGGCAACGCGTTCGCCGATGACCATCGATGTGACGTTGGTGTTGGCGCGGATGCAGTCGGGCATGATAGATGCATCGACTACTTTGAGGTTTTCGAGGCCTCGGACGTTGCCGAATTGATCTACCACAGCCATGTCGTCGGTTTCGGGTCCCATCTTGCAGGTGCCAGAGACGTGGTGACTGGTGACAACCGCCTCCTTGATCCACGCATCCAAGGCGTCGTCCGACTCGAGGTCTGCGTCGCTGGGATCGACGCGCTCGGTTACCAGGTTGTCCCAATCCTCATACTTCGCGAATTCGAGAGCGATCCGTACGCCCTCACGCACTCTTGAAAGGTCAAACTCTTCCTCCATGAAGTTGTAGTCAAGGAATGGCTGGATGTGAGGATCGCCTGTGCGCAGGTACAGACTGCCGGCACCGACGGCAAGATCGAGGCACACGGTCATCCCAAGACCGAACTCCTCGGGCGTTCCTGGGATGAACGGTCTGCGGCTTACCAAACCGCGGGAGCCGGGATGGATCAGCATGTCGTTCACCAAATGCGATCCCTCAGCTGTGTAGCGCAACGTGAATTGAATGCCGGGAATGCCTAATGGCTGTTCGAAGTCGTCGCGAGTCCGCCAAACACATCTGACATGCGGGTGATCACGAAGATTACGTCCTACACCCGGCGAATCGTGCACCACCGGGACACCGACATTCTCTAGCCGGTCAGAAGGGCCGACACCTGAGAGTTGCAACAGATGCGGTGATCCGATCGCGCCTGCTGACAGGATGATGTTCTCTGCTTCAAGTTCCTCAACCTCGCCGTCGTGTTCCAACGTCAAACCGATTGCGCGTTTTCCGTCGAAATTCACCTTGTGAACGAGCGTTTCGGGTTGAATCGTGAGGTTCGGTCTCTCCCTCGCCATGCTCAGGTAACCGATCGCCGTGCTCCATCGAACCCGTCCCGGGTTGTTCAATGGCGTCGGTCCTACGCCGGTCGAGTCGGGGGCATTGTGGTCTGGGCAATCGGGGAATCCGTTCGCCAGCGCCGCTTCGTAAAATGCCTTTTGGTCGGGATTCCACTCTTCGGGTTTCCATCGACGCACGATGATCGGGCCGTCCGAACCGTGAAAATCGCCGGAAAAGTCCGTATCCGTCTCGATCATGCGGAAGTACGGCATCAACTCCTCGAAACTCCACCTGTCGTTACCCCACGACGCCCATGTGTCGTAGTCCTCGACCACACCTCGAAGGAAGATCTGTGCATTCACCGCACTCGAACCGCCGACCACCTTGCCCCTAGGTATCAATCCCGGCAACGCTTCATCCGTGTAGCGAGCCACGAAGGTCCACCGATGATCGCTATGTGCGCGACGCCAAGGACGATTGGTGTGACCGTACCCGTACTTCACTTCGTCCGGCATTTCATCGAAATCTGGGTAATCTGTACCCGCCTCGATCAACAGCACCGAATGATCAGGGTCCTCTGTCAAGCGCGTTGCGAGAATACCCCCGGCTGAACCTGCACCAACGATGATCGTGTCGTATGTATCAGGCACGTCGAAACTCCCGAGGATTACCGATTACTGAGCGGATTGTACGCCGAACTCAGACGCATCGGCGGTTCTGTATCACGACGGCGACCGCCTAACGGTCATCAACCGGGGCCTCGACACATCCCACCTCCGCCATCAATCCGCGTAGAGCGTCCGCCGCCATCTTCATCCCTTCTGCGCCGCTGAAGCCGCCGCGCTGACCCGCGACCAAGAGGTGCGGCTCTAGCGCTAGGAATCCCTGATAACCCACGTTTCGCAGGTTCTCCACCAATTCGCGAACCTGCCCGTCACCCTCACCTGCGACGGTGATCGTGCCGTCGGAAATACGGCAGTCCTTGACTTGGACACAATCGGTGAAGTCTGCTAGTAACGGCCACCCGATATCGACCGAGTTGGCGAATCCCATCTGGGGATAGTTGCCGGTATCCCACACGTAACGCAGGTTCGGACTGGCCACTCCCTCCACTAGTGCCGCGCAACGTTGCGGCACATCGCCTACCAATCCACCCTCATTTTCGAGCAGGAGGATTGCACCGCGCTTGCTCGCCACTTCTGCCAAAACGCGAAGCCTCGATATCGACTGCTCAACGCGCTGAGCCTGCGTTCCATCGACTTCCGGGTAAAACGAAAAGACGCGGACCTTGGCGGTGCCGACCATCTTCGCGATGTCGATGATGCGATTGAGATCATCTTCAACTTTCTCGATCGGCTCGTCTATCGGCGATTTGCCGATCGGGCTCCCTATGCAACTGACCTGAACCGAATGCGCTTTGCACAACTCGTTCAACCGACTTACTTGAGCATCGCTCAGCGCAAGGACGTTGGTGCCCCATGCGCTCCGCAACTCCAGAAATCCGATGTCTAAATCGTTCAGGACCTTCAGTTGCGTCGCGATGTCGTCATCGATCTCGTCGCCGAACGCGCTTAACGTGAAACGTGCTGTCATAGCCCTTCACCGATAAAAGCTGCGACACGTTCGCCGATCACCATCGATGTCACGTTCGTGTTGGCGCGGATGCAGTCCGGCATGATCGACGCATCTACCACCTTCAGGTTCTCGAGGCCGCGCACATTACCGAACTGGTCTACTACGGCCATCGGATCCGATTCGGGCCCCATCTTGCATGTTCCGGAGACGTGATGGCTGGTCACCGCGGTCTCTTTGATCCATGCATTCAGCGACTCATCCGAATCAAGGTCCAAGTCGGTAGGCTCTACTCGCTCAGTGACGATGTCAGCCCAGCCCTCGTGTTGCCCGAAGCGATCGGCGATTCGCACGCCTTCGCGCAACCTCTGGAGGTCGAACTCCTCCTCGAAGTAGTTGTAGTTCAGGAAGGGTTGGATGTGAGGATCGCGGGTGCGAAGATGCAGGTTGCCGGAGCCGACTGCTAGGTCTAGGCACACCACCATGAGCAGGCCGATCTCTTCGCTCGCGCCTTGCCCCCACCACCTGCGCCCGATCACGCTGCGCGAACTGGGATGTATCAGCATATCGTTCGGAAGATGCGAACCCTCGGCGGTGTATCGCAGCGTGAACTGGACTCCAGGCAATCCTAAAGGCTGATCGAAGTCTTCCCGCGTTCGCCACGTCACTCTCACATGCGGATGGTCGCGGAGGTTCTGCCCAACTCCCGGAAGTTCGTGATGCACCGGAATACCGACCTCGTCGAGCGCATCTGGCGGTCCGACGCCTGAAAGCATCAGCAGGTGCGGCGAACCGATCGCGCCTGCCGACAGAATTACATCCTCGGCTTCATGGTCTTCGATGACGCCGTCGACCTCAGTTCTCACTCCAACAGCACGATTTCCGTCGAAAAGGACTCTGTGGACAAGGCAATCAGCGAGTATCTCGAGGTTCGGCCGATCCCTTGCGCCAGAAAGGTAACCGATCGCCGTACTCCAACGCACGCGGTCCGGATTGTTCAGCGGAGTCGGACCGACACCTGTAGAGCCAGGAGCATTGTGGTCTGGACAGTCAGGAAAGCCGTTGGCGCGTGCCGCTTCGTAAAAAGCGATCTGTGCCGGATTCCAATCTTCTGGCTTCCATCGTCGTACGATGATCGGACCATCCGAGCCGTGGAAATCACCGCCGAAGTCCGTATCCGTCTCGATCATGCGGAAGTACGGCATTAACTCCTGAAAACTCCACCTGTCATTCCCCCATGACGCCCAAGTGTCGTAGTCCTCAGGCACACCCCGAAGAAATATCTGCCCATTTACTGCGCTCGAGCCGCCCACAACCTTGCCGCGAGGGATGATGCCCGGTCTCGCCTCATCCGTGTAGCGCGCGACGAAGGTCCAGCGATGATCGTTGAGTGGGCGTTCCCACGGCGGGATGTCGTGCCCGTAGCCGTACTTCACGGTATCGGGTATGTCGTCGAACTCAGGGTAGTCGGGACCCGCTTCGACCAGAAGGACCGAGTGGTCCTGGTCCTCCGTCAGCCGAGTTGCGAGAATAGCACCGGCCGAGCCAGCGCCTACGATGATGGTGTCGAATCTGTCAGCCACTTCCAGACTCCCCTAGATTGCATTCGTTTCAGCGGATTGTACGCGGATTATCGGCGCTCTACTCGTTCCGCCGAAGCGGCTGACCTCGCCGATAGGTGGCCACTCGCCATAACCACTCAGAGGGACCGAACTGGAACTTACTCAACCATGCCTGCGACCACCAGAACTGAACTGCCCAAACGGCAAACACAAACACCAAAATGGCGCTTCTATTCACAAAATCAACGTCGCCTAGCAGCGTTGTCAAGACGATCACCCCGAGAACCGTATGCATCAAATAGTTGGTGAGCGCCATCCGACCAACTGCACGCAGACGCTCCTTGATCCAGCTGTCCACTCGGTTGTTCCACAGGATGATGATGCTCATGTAACCGAGTGAAGCAGGAATAGTCCCCAGCGTGTTCGGTATTTGACCGACAAAGGCGATCTCGCTGGAGTAATCGTTGACGGCGGTTATCACTACGCCAAGCGTCGCTAGCGATAATCCGATCGCTATCCCGACAACCGCAGTCATCCGGTATGTGCGAGCGTCTAATCCGCCGTTCATGAATCCAGTGCGATATAGACCAGCGCCCACGAGAATCAGTCCCAACGCCCGCAGGAAATAGCCTAGAAGCAATGCAACGCCCAAGACATCGTCTGCGGGAATCTCCCCCGGTTCCCAGTAACCTGACAGCGATTCGGATGTCGTATTCGCGATGTTCTGCGCCCAGAATGTGCTGGCGATGGACAGCGCGAAGACCACAAGCCCTACGATGATCAGCGCTCTATCCGGCAACTTACGCAAGGCGATCAGAAAGAACGAAGATATCGCGTAAGCCATCAGCACGTCACCGTCCCACACTAAGAAATGGAGGACACCGATAAGCAGCAACAGACCGTTCCGCCACATGTTGAGCAGGACGGCGCGCCTTCCTCGCGCGCTGGCACGATCGATGAATAGGATCATCCCGGCACCGAACAGGAGCGAGAAAAGCCCCATGAACTTCTGGTCGACGAATATCTCACCTAAAATTCCGACGGCCCAGTCAAGCCATGTCTCCGAACCGCCCGCGCTCAGGTTCAAGTAAGGCACGAGCCCGAACCTGAACGAGACGGCGTTCATCAGCAGAATTCCGAGCACCGCAACTCCGCGAATCAAATCGAGGCTGGTTATTCGCGCAGAATCGCGAACTGGACCGGAATCATTTTTCTGATTAAACGGTGGCGACGACATATAGTTGACTTTCTCTTTGCCTCTAGACGATGCCGGAAACGGACGTTTGTGCTCACCGACCGACGCAGCTCAATCGAGACTTGCGACGACCTTCCGCAACGAGACGCTGAATTCGGATCTTTGCCAATCGCGGACTTCTCGACTGTCGAGTTCCGAAGAGAGAGTAGATAGGTCCCGAGCCAAGCGTTCAAGACTCACCCTTGGCCAAAGAAGGCTAGGGTCCAACTCGAGTTTTTTGCCCAACTTTCGGCGCCAAGATTTCAGTTTGCGAAGCCGCGCATCGTCCTTCGCTTGCTCGGTCCGAGTTTTGGGTTCACCGTTCCGAGGGCGATTCGGCAGAATCACCGGCTCAGATTTGAGTCCCTGTTTGATCGCGGATCTCAGACGTCGCGATGCAGGCGGACGCCTGAACCAACCTATGCCCTTGATGGAGGAGGGATCTGTTTTAGGGTCAGCCGCCAACGCAACGAGTACAGAATCCGGTACCACCTTGAATACAGGTCGGTCGAGGCGTTTGGCCTCACGCTCTCGGACTTGGCACAAGGCCCGCAGGACAGCTAAGCCCTTCCCGTTCAAACGGTTGGCGCCTTTCATGGACTTAAACGCCTCTTTCGTTCTCTTTGGGCGATCAACGGAAGTGTGTCTGACCTTTTCGAGCCGCTCGAACTCCTCCTTCGCCCACGCGAGACGCGAGCGTTCCTCCAACCCGGCATGAAGGACGTCACGAACTCGAATCAGATAGTGAACGTCGTTTGCCGCGTACCTCAGTGCTTCGGCGCTCAACGGCCGTTTCGTCCAGTCAGACCGCTGGAGTCTCTTGGATTTGGCCAACTTCACTCTAACGTGTTCCTCGACCAACGCCTGCAATCCCAACCGCTCTGTTCCTAAGAGTGCTGCAGCGATGCTGGTGTCGAACAGATTGTCGACGCTGAAACCCCAATCCCGGTCGAGGCTGCGAAGATCGTAGTCGGCGGTGTGAATAATTTTCTCCACCGAACTGTCGCTGAAAAGGTCGCCGAGTGGCCGGACATCATCGACCGATAAGGGATCGACTAGAAATGTGCCGTGATCTGAAGCCAGCTGCACAAGGCAGACGCGCTCTCGATACCTGAAGAACCCGTTCGATTCGATATCGACTGCGACTCGGGTACCGCTCGAAATCGCATCGACAATTTCGGCGAGGCGTGAATTTTCGCTGACGAACTCGAACTCGCTCATGCCTGACGATGGTTCGCGCGATTCATCAATAATTACCCAGTCAGACTATAGCACCGTAGGGGCGAACCTCGTGGTCGCCCTGCCATACGAATATTCTCCCGAAACGCCGTCAAATGTCATTCCGAGCCAGTCGAGGAATCCGCCTCATGGTTCGCAATATCGGTTAGCAACGTGTAAGCGTCTTCCGGATCCCAGCGCCGCCTTGCCCAACTCGTGTTGATATCGGGGTGTTCGTCAACTAGAGACATCTGATTGACCTCTGGAAGGTGTTCCTCAACGAGGTCGATCACCTCTTGACCCAATTGGACCAAATTTCGCATCGCCTCACTCACGTCGTCATTCAAGAATGTTGCCTTCAACCGCTGGGAGCAATTGCGAGGTTTCACCTGCAGCCCGTCAATGAACCGTTCCACCCACTTGTATTCAGGAGACGGCACGTACTCGCGGTTTAAAGCCGCCAGCAGATCGACTATCCTCTGCTGCATCCAGACTTTATGCCGCGCCAACACCAGATGATCGGCACGTCGGACATATGCAACCCAGTTGAACCAAGGACCAAGCCACAGATTCTGTTGCACTAGCTTGACCGCTAAGCGCAGCGGGAAAGTAGCGACTTTCTCCTTCCAACGGTCCACAAGGACATGTCCGTGAAGCGGAACCCCCTGATCGATTGCCGCCGCCAGGACATAGTTGCGGGAAGTTGTGTCGAGATCATCGATCAGCGCACGTATCCACTCTTCCGCAGTGTCGATGGTCATGTGATTCGGTGCGACCATCAGCGTCCCGCTGTAGCGCGTTGACCCTACAGTGAAGCCAGACAAACCTACGTGCTCGCTGGCCTTGGCACCATCGTAGTTGTCGAACGTCCACAAATCGCCACCGATACGAGATATCGCCTCCATGCGCTCCTTGTCCGATGGCGGATTTTCCCAGAAGACGCCAATCTCAACGTCCGAGTACTCGTCGGCACATCCGCGAGCCACTGATCCGGCGACGATGACCGCACGCACGTTTGCGTTTTCGGCGTAAGCATCAGTTACAAACCGAGCAAGTTTCACCCCGGCATGGCTTATCTCATTCATCTCTTTCGACACTTGCGTTGATTCCAGTGTCGCCAATTATCTGCCGAAAATCGACGTCACGTCGCTCCAGCGAAAGCCGGAGCCTATGTCGACGTCTGGAGTTGCCATCATCGGGCTTGAACACCCCATACCCATTCATGTCAGTTATGGTTCAAAAAGAAATCGAAACACTAGACAAGGTAATGACCGCTATGGCAGATCTCTCAGGAAAAGTGGCTTTGGTCACAGGTGCGGGCCGTTATCGCGGGATAGGACGGGACACCGCCCTCGCGTTGGCGCAGGCCGGCGCGGATGTTGCAGTCACCGGCACGGGACGCTCACCCGACACCTTTCCGGATGACGAGAAGGCGATGGGATGGCGGGACATCGAAAGCGTGGCCGACGAGATCCGCGGCATCGGACGCCGGGCATCGACCATCGTCGCCGATCTTGCCGATCCGGGCCAAGCCCGAGGAATCGTCAAACAGACAGTAGACGAGTTGGGTTCAGTCGATATCTTGGTCAACAACGCAGCATTCGCGATGGCAAATGACCGTGTGCCTGTAGTCGAACTCGAAGACGCCATCTGGCACCGCGTGCTTGACATCAAGGTTCACGGCTCCTACTACGCGTCCAAAGCCGCGGCGCAAGCGATGATCCGGCAAGGAACAGGCGGAAGCATCGTCATGGTCTCGTCCATCGCCGGGAAGATCCAACCCAAAAACTTCGCCGCCTATGTCGTCGCTAACATGAGTCTTCAAGGCCTGACCGGCAGCCTGTCGAAAGAGTTGGGCGAGTACCAGATCAACGTCAATACCGTCTGTCCGGGCGTCATCGATACATCGCGTTGGGACAACAAACGCGACAACACCCCCGGAGGTCGTGAGGATTGGGAGCGTTTGGAGACCAATATCCCCATGGGCCGCGCAGGCACGGGCACGGATGTCGCCAACATGATCGTCTTCCTATGTTCGGAAGAAGGCCGATGGGTCAGCGGACAGTCCATCAACGTAGACGGAGGACAAGTCTCGTCGCATTAGACGCTCCCCGCTGAAGCGAGACCATCGCAAAACTCCCGTCATTCCGGCGAAAGCCGGCGCTTCAGCGGACGGAACGTCCATCCAGAGGGGGTAGAGGGCGACGCGGTCACTTCGCGATACCATTGAGCGTTGTATCCTTTCAACAGAGGTCGCGCCTGCGCTATCTCAAATGGCCGGAGGGGGTGACACAAAATCGTGGTGCAAGGCCCCTAACCTGTGTGACGCCAATTACGCTTGTCAGGCGACCTCCGGCCAACTCTCAATCGTATTTCCCGCCCTGAACACGCAGGACGCGCTTCGTCGCATCAGTCAATTGATGCATTTAGTCATCGCTCGATCCGACCGCGCTCTGATCTAACCCGGTCATAATCCGCGAATCTGCTACTATTGCCGTCCAACATCGCCATTTGCAATCGGGAGGATCTCGCCATGGCCGAAAAGACTAACGTCGTCATCGTTGGCGGCGGACACAACGGTCTCGTGGCCGCGGGCTATCTTGGGCGGGCGGGACTAAATGTCCAGGTTTTGGAACGTAGGGATGTCGTAGGCGGCGCGGTCGTGACCGAGGAGTGGTTCCCGGGCTACCACATCTCAACCTGTTCCTACATATGCCACATCCTCCAGAAGAAGGTCATCGACGACCTTGAACTGCGCAGATTCGGATTTCACGTCTATCCATTAGACCCCTCGCGAGTTCATCCTTACCCCAACGGAAAGTCAGTCACATTCTGGCACGACGACGCGGAGACGGTCGAGGAGATGCGGGCCCAATATCCAGAGGATGCCGACGCTTGGTTCGAATGGGCCGGTTTCTGGCACCGCGCGGTAAGCATACTCAGCGACTACTACCTCGGGCCCCCGCCGTCGCTCGCGGAATTGACCGAGAGGTTTCGGCAGGAGGGCGAGGAAGAGCTCCTAGAAACCCTGCTGACCGTCCCGCTGAAAGATCTCATCGAACGATATTTCGTATCCGAAGAGGTCAAAGCCGCGGTAAGCACCGGCGCTTTCGACATGGGTGACATCAGCGCTCCCGGAAGTGCCTATATCACTGCGCTATATCGATTCAGCGCCTTCAGAGAGGACACCGAAAACTACGGCATTGTGCGCGGCGGCATGGGCGGGATCACTCAATCGCTCGCACGATCCGCCGAAGCATCGGGCGTCTCGATCCGGACAGGCGCTACGGTCAAGCGCATCCTGACGGGAGGCGGGCGAACCACTGGAGTAGAACTCATAGACGGCGAAATTGTCGAAGCCGACATCGTCATCTCCAACGCCGACACTAAGCGCACCTACCTGACGTTAATAGATGAAGTTGATCTGCCCGATGAGTTCGTCGGGGAAGTGAGATCGTTAAAGACGATGGCCGCCTCCGGCAAGTTCCTCTGCGCCGTCAAGGAACTTCCTGACTTCTCCCGCCACCTAGGTCCCAACTTCAATCCCGAACATTTGGCGATGATGACGCTCTGCCCGACCGTCGACCAAAGCGAGAAAGCATGGGAAGACTGCAAAAACGGCCGAGTAACTGAGACACCGATCATGCAGCTTCAGATTCCGTCGACATACGACCCTACGGTCGCCCCCGACGGTCATCATGTGCTCTCGCTATGGGTCTATTTCCTACCTCCTCACGTCAAGGACGGTTCGTGGTCAGAAATGGGCCCCAAATACGGAGAGTGGCTCATAGACTATGTGTCGGGGTACGCACCCAACTTCCGGGATTCGATCATCGACTGGACATTCCTCACCCCAGAAGACATCGAGGAGCGCATCGGTCTGACCGACGGCAACATCAGGCACTTGGACATGATCCCGCAACAGATGATGTCTCGTCGTCCCTTGCCGGGCTGGTCCGATTACCGCTCACCTATCGAGGGGCTCTATCTCTGCGGTGCGGGCACCCACCCCGGCGGTGAAGTCACAGGCGCGCCAGGGCACAACGCGGCCCACGTCGTGCTGGAAGATCTTTCTCGTTGACGCCAATGCGCTTCAGTTCGGTTCTGAAATCGATCTGGTACTCGGGTGTTTCGAAAGTGCAACCAACTCGCACTCTGCTCTAAAGATCCCGTGATTTCAACACATTCCTGTGCAACCAATTGGCAGGCGTGACCACACGAAAAGGCGGTAGCCAGCTACGACGAATTCAGTTGATACGTGCTAACATCACGCGCATCGTACGAAATGCAACTATGTCGATTTGTGAGCACCGACACGGCGACGCCATGCCGGAAATCTCTGCAATCGATCGAAATCCACGCCACTAGCTCGGGGAGGTTGGCGCAAGTGCCTTGGAGGCCAGAACAGGTATTTCTCGCAGGTTCTGTGGTTACGGTCGTGCTCATAATCGTCGTCGGGCTGGTATTTCTGAACTTGCGCACGCTTGAAGAGGATCAGATTACCGTGGGGTTGACCGCTACTGCTTCGCTTCAATCACCCAGTGGGGATCCGGTCGGGAACGTCGAGTTCAGGCAAGCAGCTTCAGGCGTTTTGGTCATAGCCGACCTGATGGGCTTGGCCCCTGGCGGCCACGCATTCGTCATCCATGAAACCGGTTCCTGCACGCCTAATTTCGATGCCGCGGGCGACCATTTCGACCCGACCGATGCTGACCACGGCTTCATACATGCCTCTTGGAAGCGCGGGGAATCGGCTGGCGGGCACGGCGGCGATTTGCTGAACATCTACGCCGCGGATGACGGTACTGCCCGGGCCGATTTCCTGACCGAAGGCATCACACTTGACCAGGGACCGCGCCATTCGGTTTTCGATGCCGACGGTTCCGCCATCATAGTGCACGAAAAACCCGATCCGTACGGGGAAGAAGAGGCGGATACTGGAAGCCGCGTCGCGTGCGGTGTAATCATGCACGGTTAGCGATTTTATGCGGCGTGCTTGATCGCGGTTCAGTCCTCGTGTAGCCTCTCAAACCGGCAACGCCGAGTCGAGGAGATGCCTAGCGACGAGTGACGATTGGGCACCGACGCGATGCACATCCCCCCAAATTCATCAACAGGTCTGACACATTGAACACACGGAGCGTATGGCGGCCTGACAAGGACGAGGTAGTTGTTGAGCATGGCGCGGTTGCCACGGCTCACCCGATCGCCGCACAGGTCGGCATCGACATCTTAAAGAGTGGCGGCAACGCCGTCGATGCCGCCATCGCCACCGGCTTCTGCCTCAATGTCGTCGAGCCGGCTAGTTCATCCATCGCTGGACACGGTCAGATGATCGTCCACATGGCCGCCGAGGCACGCAGCATCGCCATCGACTATGGTCACCGAGCGCCGAAGGCCGCAACGGCCGACATGTTCCGCATTACCGGTCAGGCGGTCCTCGGTAACGGCATATATGAAGTCGAAGATCGCACCAACGCCATCGGACATCTTTCGGTAGGTGTTCCCGGGGTTACGGCTGGCATGTGCAGGGCACACGAACTGTTTGGTTCGCTTCCCTTGGAGCAGTTGCTGGAACCGGCGGTCCACTACGCGCGCGAAGGGTTCGACGCGGACCCGGCCACGCGTCTGCAAATCGCGAGCAATATGTCACACCTTGTTCGGTACCGAGAAACGGAGCGCACCTTCATGCCGGACGCGTATCCGCCACCGTCAGGCTCGAAAGTCATCCAGCGCGATCTCGCCGATACCATCGAACGGATCGGCAGACAAGGTAAGGATGCTCTGCATCAAGGTGAGGTCGCGGTCGCGATCGACGATGAGATGAAGCGCAACGGTGGTGTGTTGAGCTCATATGACCTCGCCGAATATGAAGCGCAGGTGTTCAAACCGGTCCGAACCTCCTACCGGGGTCACGAACTGCTCGGTTCGCCAGTGCCAGCTGGAGCAACGACGGGTCTGCAGACGTTAAACATCTTGGAGAACTTTGAAGTTGGGGACCTCTCGCACGCGTCGCCTGAGCAACTTCACCTGTTTACTGAGGCTGCGCGGCACGCCTTTGCCGATCGATACAACTTCCTCGGCGATCCAGACTTCAACCCGGTGCCATTGGGCGGGATGTTGTCGAAAGACTACGCGTGTGAGATCGCTGGAATCATCGACCGTAATTCGGCGAAGCTCGAAAAGGAACAGGAGATTCAGCCGTGGGTGGCATTCGCCGATCGACCAATACACGATCCTTGGCGGTACGACGTTCATCCCGGACCCGAACGCGCATCACATGCCTCGCCCCCGAGCGAAGGCGACTGCACCACCCACTTGAGCGTTATCGATCGCGACAGAAACATGGTCGCCTGCACTCAGACCGCGGTGGGAGGGTTCGGTTCCGGCGTTATAGTGCCCGGGACGGGAGTTTTACTGAGCAACGGCATGGTCGTTTTCAACCCCAAACCCGGTGCTGCGAACTCGATCGCGGGCTTCAAGCGCGGTCTCAACAACATGAGCCCGGTGCTGCTGCTACGCGACGGCCAGCCCTTCCTGACCGTCGGAGCGCCCGGCGGTCGCCGGATCATCTGCCGCATAGCGCAAGTTATCTCGAACGTCGTCGATTTCGGCATGAGCATGCAGGAGGCGATCACCGCGCCGAGCGTCGATGCCGCGGAGCGCGAGACCTTCATCGACCACCGGATCACCCCGCAGACGATTGAAGCGTTGAAACGAATGGGCCATAACGCGGTGGTTGTTCCGGAACCTTCAACCGGCGGTGGCTTCTCGCGTCCGCGCGGCGTCATGATCGACCCCGATACTGGCCTTCTCCACGCCGGTGTGCACCCATTCGGCCCAGACGAAGCACGTGGTTACTAGATACCGATAACCTTTAGTCGCACGGGCAGCTGGCTGTAATCCTCAGCAGACGGCCTTACTCCACTCGAAAGGAGCATCGTTATGCAGGGAGTCGACGCAATTGCTGAAGTGCTAAGACGTGAAGGCGTCGAATATCTCTCGGTATATCCAGCCCAACCGTTGATCGACGCCTGCGCCAAGGTGGGCATCAGGCCCGTGATTTGCAGGCAGGAACGCGTCGGTATGGGTATCGCCGATGGCTTCAGCCGTACTACGAACGGCAACCGGATCGGCGTGTTCGCCTCGCAGGTGGGTCCGGGAACGGAGAACTCCTTTCCGGGCGCGGCTCAAGCCTTCTCTGACAACGTGCCGATGCTCCATCTGGCTGGCGGCGACTACAACCGAAGGACGCATGTCGAACCGGTGTTCAATCCAGTCGAGAACTACCGGCATGTCACACGATGGGCGGCGCGGATGGCGTCGACGGACCGCTTATCTGACCTGATGCGGCGCGCTTTTTACCAGCTCCGCACCGGCAAGACCGGTCCGATCATGCTTGAGATAGCCGGGGACATATGGTTTTCGGAGTTAGAGGACCAATTGGACTACCTCCCGGTGAGGCCTAGCAAGGCTGCGCCCGATCCATCGGACGTGGCCGCGGCCGCTGAGGCGCTGCTCGCGGCGCGACGGCCAGTGATTCACGCCGGCCAAGGGTGTTTGTACGCCGAGGCGTGGGACGAGTTGAAGGAATTGGCCGAGCTTCTTCAGGCTCCAGTGATGACCACGATGCAAGGGAAAAGCGTATTTCCCGAGAATCATCCCCTTGCTCTCGGATCGGGCTCGATCGCGAAAACGAAACAGGCCGCGCACTTTATCGCCAACGCTGACGTGATATTCGGTGTCGGGTGCAGTTTCACCGCGACTAACTACGGCATATCCATTCCTACCGGGAAGATCATTGTCCACAACACCTCCAATCCGGCCGACATAAACAAGGACCTGAGAGTCGATTTTCCGCTGTTAGGCGACGCGCGGCTGGCACTCGCTGCGCTTATCGATGAAGTCAAAAGCCGTAGCGAGGGATCCGGCAGGGAGACCGATATCGATGTCGTTTCCGAAGTTGCAACAGTCAAGCAAGAGTGGCTGGCCGAATGGATGCCGCAACTCACATCCGACGAGGTGCCAATCAACCAGTACCGCATCATTTGGGACCTCTTGCACCACGTCGACCGTGCGAACACGATCATCACCCACGACTCTGGAAGCCCGAGAGAACAGCTGGTGCCGTTCTGGGAGTGCGTAGCACCGAGGACTTATATGGGCTGGGGCAAGTCAACGCAACTCGGCCACGGTCTCGGATTGATCATGGGCGCAAAACTCGCCGAGCCCGAAAAACTCTGCATCAACATCATGGGCGATGCGGCGATCGGCATGGTAGGAATGGACATCGAGACGGCGGTGCGCAACAAGCTGGGCATCTTGACCATCGTTTTCGACAACGACGTCATGGCGATCGAACGAAACGCGCAGCCGTACACGGCCGACACGATGGACTCTCTGGCTCTCGGTGGCGACTACAAGACCATAGCTGAGGCCTTGGGTGCTTGGGGCAAGGTCGTCGACAAGCCAGACGACTTCATCCCGGCGCTCGACGAAGCAATCGCGGTAACTGAAACTGGTCAGCCGGCGCTCCTCGACTGTATCGTCAAAGAAGGTTACGACTTCTCCCGTTATTAGTCAGCACCGCAATGCGTACCTGCTCGAGGAACCCGCAACTATCGCTCTTTCGCGTCTCAACGGCGCGCCCTGTGAAACCTCTCAGAGATCGAATCATCGGATTCCAAAACTTGTTGAGCGAACTGCGAAATGCGCCTCGAAATGATGCGCACTGACCCTATTCAGGCAGCATAATATGTGGCACTTGACGGATACGGTGCCGAGCCGGCACGGAGGAACATGCCATGTCCAGCTACCAGGATCTGAAAAGTCGCATTGACCAAGGTGATGTGATCATTTTGGACGGGGCGATCGGGACGGAGCTTCAGTCGATGGGCGTGCCGATGCACCCTGCGGCGTGGTGCGGCCCCGGCAACTACACGCATCCTTCGACTGTGCGGCAGATGCACGAGCGCTATATCCGGGCAGGCGCCGACATCATAACGACCAACACCTTCAACACCCTGCGTCCCGCGCTTGAGGCTTCAGGGTACGGCGAACTGGTGAGAGAGATCAACGTGCGCTCCGTGGACGCCGCGCTTGAAGCCATAGCGAGAGCAAATGTCGACCGACCGGTTTACATCGCGGGATCTATCTCATGCCGAATTCCCGTACGCGACGGCAGAACCGGAACGCTTCTGGGAGGGACCGGTTTCGGTTACGGCGCCAGCCTACCAGCGGCGGAGTTAAGAGCGTACGTCGACGAGCAGGCGGATATCATGGCTGAGTCCGGCATCGACTTTTTCCTGATGGAGAACATGTGGGCTGACAATGATTCTCGGGCGATCGCCGCCGAGGCTGCGCAGGCTACGGGACTTCCCGTTTGGATCGGATTCACCGCTTCAGTTGCACCCGATGGGCAGGAAGTGCGCATGAGTTTCGGTGACGACCGCAATGCCTATAGCAGTGGCATGGGGATGCCGCTGTGGACGTCGAGCTGGCGATCAGTCGATTATGAAATGACCCTCGCAGATGGCATCGCTGAGGTCGCTGCCTTAAACCCCGACGGAATTGGAGTGTTCCACAGTAGGATCTCGGAGACCACAACGGCCCTTAAAGTTGTCCAGGACAATTGGTCCGGCATAATCGCCCTATATCCAGATGCAGGCAGAACCGACTACCTCGCCACCTGGCAGGACAGCAGTATCGTCAACGAAGAGTCCGCAGCAGAGTTGACGCAGGAGGCTGTCGAATGGGCCGGAATGGGGGCACAGGTCATCGGCACCTGCTGCGGCTTCGGGGCCGACTACACCAAAGCGTTGCGGGACGCCCTTCCGTCAGGGACCGCGTCACCGCAAAGAGCCGCTTAAGGAACCGCGCATGGAAGCAACTCCCCTTGTGGTGGTGGGAGCCGGAGTATCGGGTACGGCCGCGGCCATTGAAGCGGCTAGTGTTGGCGTGCAGGTCACGCTTGTCGACGAAAACCCTGTACCGACCTCCTTGATGGGGTTGGACATACCACAGTTTTTTGGTCGACGCTTCACTGACTCGCTCAACAGCGAAGCCGGTACGACGCGGAGTGCGGCGCACACCAAAGTAGCTCTCGCAGAAGCCGAAGCGGCCGGCGTCGATATTCAGCTAGGGACTTGTGTCTGGGGCGCCTTTCGCAATTCCGAAAACAGCCGAGTCCTCGACGGTCCTCAGATCGGCCTATCCGACTATCAGCGATCGTGGATGATTAAGTACGAACGCCTGATCGTGGCCACCGGCTCCCGAGACCTGAGCATCGGATTTGGAGGTTGGGAACTCCCGGGCGTGATGGGTGCCAACGGTGCCTATTCGCTGATGAAACGGTATGATGCCCTGTCATCGAAGCGTATCGTCGTCTTGGGCTCCGGCAACCTCGGCCTAAACACCGCCATGCTGGCGCTCGAAAACGGCACAGACGTAGCGGCCGTAGTGGACGTCTCACCCGGCGTGCAAGGAGACCCGGCCCTCGCGACGGTGTTGAACGACCGAGGCGCAGAACTGTACACATCCCATGCCGTTTGCGCTATGAACGGTGGCGATGGCGAGCTCAAGTCCGTTGATCTGGTGGAGATCGACGACAACTCGCAATCCGTCGCCGGCACGGAAAAAGTCATCTCTGCGGACACCGTGTGCCTCGCCATCGGCCTCGTGCCGAACATAGAGCTGATCAGCCTTTTGGGTTGCGAACTCGCATTCGAATCCGATCGTGGCGGTCACGTGCCGAACCACGACGATTGGATGCGAACTAGCGTAGAAAACGTCTTCGTCGCGGGCGATGTCGCCGGCTTCCACGACGCGATGATTTTGCGCCCAGAGATCGCCCGTGACCAAGGTCGCCTCGCCGGAATCGCCGCCGCTGCGTCGCTTGGTGCAATCGACGATGCCGAAGCCAACGCTCGCAGGTCCGAGATTCAGATCAACGATGAAACTACATCACCGATCCCAGAACACAATATCTGGGAAAATTGGCTTAAGGCCACCGGCAACACAGGCGGGTTGGACGTTCTTGCGTGCCCTTGTGAGGAAGTGACGCGTGCAGATGTTTTAGACCTACAGCCACCGAGGTATCTGGGATGGGAATCGGAGCCGATGAGCAGAAGGAATCTCCAGACGCAGTTGAACGATAACCCAGTCAATCCCAACCAGATCAAGCGGCTTACTAGGGCCGGAACGGGTGTCTGCCAAGGGAGGCGCTGCCGCGAGCAAGTAGCCATGCTTCTCTCCGAGGCGTCTGATATAGACGTCTCCGAAGTGCCTCTGATGACCTACCGCGCGCCTGTGCGCCCGTTGCCGCTCAATGTCATGTGGCCGGACGACGAGCCGCAGCAGGTGCGCGATGAATGGCCAAAGTGGTTCAGCCCGACGAGTAGAGTGCTGGGTTAAATCGGGGGTAGGGCCATGCCTAAAGAAAGCGCAGACGTAGTAGTCATTGGCGGCGGAGTTTCGGGCCTAAGTTCAGCCTTTTTCCTTGCCAAGGCGGGCAAGGACGTTGTGGTCGTTGAGAAAGGAACCGTGGGGAGCGAAGCCTCCGGGCGTAACGGTGGCATGATCAGCGAGCGAACGGACGAACCTGACCTGATTCCGTTGGCCGTCGAATCCATCAAGTTGTGGGCGACCCTCGATGATGAGCTGGGCTACCCGACGGAGTTCATTCACCAAGGGAGAATTCAGATCGCCGTTTCGGAGGAAGAGATGGGTGACCTCTACGCGGAACGGGACGAAGCGTTGCGCCGCGCCATCAGCGTAGAACTGCTCGACCCTTCACAGATTCAAGACTTGATCCCGGGCATCTCTGAACGAACTCTCGGCGGGCTCTTTTTCGCTAACGGTGGCCACGCCAATCCGCAACGTTCCGTTCAGGCGTTCGCTTGGGCTTTCCAAGACTTGGGAGGCAGGCTTTATCAGAACACCGCAGTCACGGGATTCGAAGTGCTCAACGACAAGATAACGTCTGTTGAAACAACCGCCGGGCGTATCGCGACCGAGTTTGTAGTCGCCGCGGCCGGCCCCCAGACTGCGCTGTTGGCAGACATGGTACGCGTTCAGGTCCCAGTCGCTCCCGCCAGAGTCGAGATTCTGGCGACTGCGCCCGTCCCTCCAATGTTCGACATCGCCCTCGTCGGGAACGGCCTATACGGTCGCCAAGCCGCTAGAGGCAACCTGCTTTTCGGAGGAGGAGCCCACGAATGGACCGATGTCGATCTAACCGCTGAGCCAAGCAAACCCAATACACCACTGATCAGAAACATCGCTAGGCGGCTTGCAGAGATGCTTCCGGGTATCGCCGACGTACCCGTGCTCAGAAGTTGGGCCGGTATCGTGGAACAGGCGCCTGACTACATGCCGATCATCGACGTCGCAAAATCTCCTGGCAACTACGTAGTGGTCACTGCCTCAGCCCACGGATTTGGTATCTCTCCAGCCACCGGTAAAGTTGTAAGCGAACTAGTCCTTCGCGGCGAATCCAGTATCGACACCTCGGGTTTGAGATTGGATCGATTTGCCGAGATCGCGCCCGATTGGCGCGAAGAACTAGGATGGGTTCCGGCCCCATAGCGCATTAAACGTTAGAGCACATCCGAGTGATTGGTTGGTGTTAACTATTTGCTTGCGAACGATGGTCTGTAGTTGTACGGATTATGGATTCGTTTATAACAACAAATAACCAATATGTCGATCCAACGAAACAATTTTATCGGTGCTAGACTGCATGCTGTCAATCGGGCGGCGTTGATATCGGGAAATGCTCGATTCAAACTAATCTGTCACCGAGAAAAGGGGGCAAATCGTGGCGATCAAATACGCTGGTATCGCAATGATGCTCGGCATATTGCTGTTTGTCGTGTCAGCCTTGCTGTACCCGGGAAACACGTTTGTAAACGGAGTGGATCAGACTGACTTTCCAGCCGCTCTAGAGGTGGTCGCGGATGCGCCGACGCTCGCGCACTTGACGATCTTCTTCGGGATCGCTGCGATGTTGCTGATTTCGTTCGGGGCGTTCGGCCTCTATCCTTTGGGTTCGCGGCTAGGGGGGCTGATCGGCACGTTGTTCAAATTTGGGATCATCATCTCGATCATCGAGTGGAGCATCGTCATCATCGGCTTGGGTATGCGGCACTTCGTTACGCACCTCATGCAGCGCTCGAACAACGCCGTCGCGGGGTCCGATGATCAGATGTTGTTGGAAGAGACGGCTCTGGTCATACACACGACTTTGACGGCGGTTTTTTTGGCGTTCATCACGATTTACCCGTTTGCCACGATGTTGGTGGGGCTAGGGGTCACCAAGCTCATCCGAACGATGAACGCGTACAAGGTCGCCGCGTATGTTCTTCTGGTGTCGGGCGCGGCGGGGTTGCTGACTTACCTCGTCGCGATGTTCGTGCCTGGTGACGAACCGGCCATCTACTTGTTGATCTTCAACATCTTGCTGTTCTTAGGGTCGATCTGCCTTTTCGCTATAGGCTTGGGCATGTACCAAGGCACCGAGGGCTTAACCGAAGAAGGCGCATCCGGTTAACGTACCGAAGTCGGCAATCAGTCGTCTTCGTGGCGCCGGTATACTGCCTCGATCTCTAAATCGAGTTCCTCTTCCCACAGTCGGACCATCGATCGTAGTCGCATGTTCTGGTATGCACCCCATACCGTCATTGCGGGTGGTACGACCAAGATCGAAACGATCAGCGAGTAAGCGATGGTTATCGCGGCTGTGATTCCGAATTGCTGCAGCGCTAGCATCGGCGATGCAATGAGCACTCCGAGGCCGAGCGCCGTGGTCAGCGCAGAGCCGAGCAATGCCGAACCTGTGGTTGCGAGCGTTCTCACGGCTGCCGTCTGTGGATCACGGACGTGCGCGTATTCTTCCCGATAGCGATGAATCACGTGAATTGTGTAGTCGACGCCGATACCGATGGACAATGCCGTGATGATCGACGTGACGAGCGTGTACGGGATCCCCAAAAGCGCCATCGTTCCCAGCACTGAAATCATCACCAGCACCGTCGGTCCCACCGCGATCAGCGCTAATGCGGGTTGTCTGACGGTCACCCAGAAGAAGATACCCAGCACACCGATCGCCACAGCAACCGTCGCTCCTATCGACTCTGTTTGAGTGTCGCGGATGGCATCGGTGACGGCAAACGAGATGACGGCTTCGGATGTCACAGTGATCGTGTCGTCCTCGCCGAACCATCGCGCCTCGATTTCGTCTTGAAGGTGCTTGGTTGCCGCAGGATTGCCCGTGTACGCCGGGAATTGCAGCAGAAGCGCATCGATCCCGTTGGGGTTGTTGTCCAGGATCCGAGACAGAGCCGGATCCTTTGCCTCTATCGCATCGAGGACCCACTGCGTCTCAGCCGGATCGATTTCGATGCCCGCAGAAGCTTCTTGAAAACGGTTCGCGATCTCCGCATCGTACTTGTCGCCGGGCTCTCCGCTGTCCGTAGTCCAGTCGCGGATAAGCAACTCGTACGAAGCCAAAACTGGCCCGGCAGCGGCGGTTGGGCGACTTGATGGATCGTCGAATGCCTCCTCGAGTTCTCGCACGTTCAACAAAGTCCGTGTCTGAGTAGCCTCGGCTTGTACGAGCACGCTCGCCATCTCTGTGGAACCGCCTACAGCCTTGTCGAGCGTGTTCAAATCGGTCAGCACGGTCCCGCCGCGAGGGAGCAGATCGCGGATGCTGTACTCGGAGTCTAGTCCGGTCGCGGCGTATCCCAAACCGATCGTGATCGCGACGACCACGATTATGAAAGGTGCCGGTCTGCGCGTTACGCTCCCGCCCAACCATGCCGCTAGACGCTCTACGCCCGGCAATGCCGTCGAAATAGGTCGGGGCGGTTTCAAACTCCCTCGTGCCTCGCGGCGCCGGTCCAATATCGTTCGACCGGCTGGCAGCAACGTCAACATCACGATCAGGGCCAAACCCACGCCAAGGCCACCGACTATGCCGAAATCGCCGACCATGTCGATCGGCGAGAAGAGTCCTGCGAGCAGGCTGACGATAGTCGTCACCGCTGCGAGGACGAGCGGCAATGTGACGTTTCGCAACCCTGTCCTGACGGCTGTGGCCACCGGTTCGCCGGTTAGCTTGACTTCTCGATAGTGCGAGACGGCCTGGATCGCGTAGTCCACCGTAAGACCGATGATGATGATGGGCACCATCGACGACAGCGGGTTCGGCGCGGCGACGATGCCGAGTCCGTTCGGGCCGAGCCAACCCTCCGCCCCAGTGATCCAGATTATCGAGACGAACAGCCCGACGAGCGTTAGCACCAAGTCTGAGATCGTGCGCATGAACAGAAGGATCAGGAGAGCGATCAAAAGGAGAGCCAGTCCTATCAACGGCGCCACGCCCGTCTCGGTTCCCTCTATGTATTCGTCTTCGATGACTGCGAACGACACACTGCTGGCCTGTAGCGGCCCTTCGTTTGCGATTGCGAGATCGTTGATCCGGCGCTCGATGTCCTTCACGGTGTCATCGCCGGTGTTTTGGAGCTGAACACTTGCGATGGCGACCTTTGTACCGTCTTCGTCAACCCCTGTAGTTGCATCCAGCAACGCGCTGATTTGGGGAGCACCGAGGACGCTGTCGATCTGTGCCTGCGCAACCGAATCGAAGTTCGGCACTTGCAACATTGCTTGCACGAGCGTCGACGGGCCGAAGATCGGATCGACTGGCGAAAGTACGCTTGAAACCTGCGGATCGCTTGCGATCTGATCGAGAAGCGTCGACATCTGGGAGAGCCCGTCAGGCGTTAGTGCGTCGCCTCGGAAGAGCAATGTAACCACTCTGACTTCGCCCGACTCTCCGAAACTCTCTTCGATCGCCGTCAGGGCCTTGGTGATTGAACTTCCCTTAGGGAGCGCCTCCGCGGTCTCTTGGGGCGGAGCGCGCAAGGTCGTACCCATACCGAGCACAACCGTGACCACGAGCAACGCTAGGAGTGTCAACCACGGGCGAACGGTTACGAGCCAGCTGAATCCGCCTAGAACTCTATCCAAGGTTTAGGCTCCATTTGAACGATCCAAATCAGGCATAGGGTGGTGTGGTCCGGGTGTGGGGTTGTTGTTTTTTTGCCGGGATTGCGGCAGGTTCGCGGCTGGTGTGTTTTGGGGCGTAATACGGAGTTCGGATGTGATGAATCGGGCGGGTATCGGCGCGTGCGGGGTGTGAAAGCCAGTTTTTCGTAGGGATTTCGGACTTGGATGGAATCGGTTTTTAGAACAAAGTTGCCGCTGGAGCGGCAAAATCGCGGCAAGATTATTTTTTGACGAAGTTCAAAAAGATGGTGTCTGAACCGCTGATTGTGCTGATCTAGATTCTATGCCGGGCGATGTTTTAATGATGTGGCGACGGTTGAATCATATACTGAGGATTGCGGATTTACATTTGATTCGTAATGTATTACATCATCAGGCAATTTATTCGGTTGAGGTAATAATTGCACGATATTTTTGCTGGATATTTGGTGTTGGACATATTGCTTATATTGTGTGGATATAGATAATTTGGGTCGTTTGAACCGGGATGGGCGGGATTGGAATGATGGACTGTGATGGGTGGTGGTTTGGTGGTGTGAAGGTGGGTGGGTTTGTTGGTTGTTTGGTTGGTTTTTGAACCGGGATGGGCGGGATTGGAATGATGGACTGTGATGGGTGGTGGCGGTTTGGTGGTGTGAAGGTGGGTGGAGTGTGTGGTGGTTTGGGTTGGTTTTTGAACCGGGATGGGCGGGATTGGAATGATGGACTGTGATGGGTGGTGGCGGTTTGGTGGTGTTGTGGGGTTGGGTTTGTTGGTAGCGGATCGGGGGCGTCGCGGGTGAATGTGTGTTGGTTGGTTGGTTGGTAGGGGCAGGTTTGAAACCTGCCCCCTGCGTGGGTTTGGGCGCGGCGGGGTGGTGTGGTGGTTTGACGGGCGCGCCTCGGCCGCGGGCATACCCCTGCGTTCTTGTGTCGGTCTCTTGGGCTCCGCGTCCCCTTTCGCTGAAGCGAAAGGGGACGGTGCTGGGCGAAAGGGGACGTTGGAACGATGCCCGTTATTCCCCTTCGAGAAACGTCCCGCCGTGGAGCCGGCGGTACAGGTCGAGGAACGTCGCATTGCCGTCTGGCGGGATGTGCTTGAGGAAGATGCGATAGACCTGCTCTTCGGTCGGGTAATACTGATGATCCAGGTACCGCTGAAAGAGCTCGCTCATCGCCGATGAGAAGGCTGCTTCCCCGATGCTGTTGAACAGTTTGGTCAGGAAAAATTGGCCGAGGGCGTAGCCGCACGGGTCTTGAAATTCGCTGGGCTCCGCAAGCGCGGCGATGGTGCCAACGCCGTTGTCCACGCACCATATCTTGCCGGCAAACTCGTTTCCCTCGAACAATGGGACGTTGCCATCCCAGTTCTCCGTGTCGTCCCATGCTTGCCGGTAGGCTCGTACGAAATCTGCGCCGCCCTCCACGAGCCAGTGAGGTCCAAACTCGAACGCTAGGTGATAGTGGGCAATCTCGTGGTACATAAGGTCGGCGTGGGCAAAATCCGGCCACTCGCTGTCTATCGACAGGACCATGGAGTCTCGGAAGTTCGCCCCTCCGAATGCGTACCCGTACTTTTCGGCGTTGACCTGAAGCGCAATGATGTCGGTCACCGGAAACGGGCTCGCCATCACGCGCTCGGCCGCCCGGGCACCCATCTCCATCGCCCCCAAGACGTCGCCCTCAATCGCGTCATGGCCAAAAGCCCAGAGGCCGACATCGCCGCTGAGCGGGAGTTTGGTGACCGTTGACATGGCGAACCGAACTTCGAGCAGGTCAGCGTATAGCGCTTCATCATTTGCGACCTTTCCGAGGACGATGATGAACGCCCGCTCTTCCGCCGAGAGGCCGTCTGCGAACCACTCCTCGGACTGCAGGAGTTTCATGCTTTCCGGGCGATGCCATGCCAAATCGCCCAAGACGTAGAGTGTGTGGACGTTGCTGGTGTTCAAAGGTTCCACCGCGCTGTCTGCCAGAAGCTGGCGGGCTAGGGCGGGGTCCCAATCGTAGAGTTGGGAGAGGCCATAGACGGAGCTGGATTCCAACGGCCCTAGGCCGTCCTGTATCCACGGCGCAAGGGCTAGATCGAGGCCAAGCTGAGGGTCCTTCTGCCATACCTCGATGATGGGCAGAACGGCGAGAGGGAACGGCGGATCGTCGTACCACGGGAGCAGCTGCGACAAGGCGGAACGGGCCGTCGGCGTGAGAGTGGCCGTCGGCGTTGGCGTGGGGGTTGGTGTTTCCGTCGGCGAGGCAGTAGGCGTCGGTGTTGGCGTGGGGGTTGGTGTTTCCGTCGGCGAGGCAGTAGGCGTCGGTGTTGGCGTGAGGGTTGGTGTTTCCGTCGGCGTGGGAGTATAAGTCGTCGTTGGCGTGAGGGTTGGTGTTTCCGTCGGCGTGGGAGTGGCCGTCGCAGTTGGCGTGCGGGTTGATGTCCCCGTCGGGGTAGGAGTGGCCGTCGCAGTTGGTGAGAGGGTTGGAGTCTCCATCGGGGTAGGAGTGGCCGTCGCAGTTGGCGCGAGGGTCGTTGTTTCCGTCGGCGGCGGAGTGGGCATCGCGGTAGGTGCCGCGTTAGGAGTCGCTATCGGCACGAGGGCCGCCGTTGTTGTGAGAGTAGCCGTCGCCGTCGGGTCAAGGTTTGGCACCGTCGTCGGATCGGAACATCCAGCCGTCAATAGGGCTAGATGCGCTAGGGCCAGCGCCGATGCGGCGGCCAGGCATGCGCGAACCTTGTCCGGTATCAGGAACATAAAAGGCTAGACCCCATTCTAGCCTTGGCCCACCTTGCTCAAGAGACCATTTCAAAACTCACGTCATTCCGGCGTCACTCACGTCATTCCGGCGCAATCCGGAATCCATAGGTTTCGGGGCAGCGCCGACCGCTTCGCGCCGCCTTTTGTCGATCAGACATTTTCGCCCGTGAGCGGGGGGAAGCCGGATGGTTTGGAGATCGGGATTTTGAACCGGGATGGGCGGGATTGGAATGATGGACTGTGATGGGTGGTGGCGGTTTGGTGGTGTGAAGGTGGGTGGAGTGTGTGGTTGGTTGGTTTTTGAACCGGGATGGGCGGGATTGGAATGATGGACTGTGATGGGTGGTGGCGGTTTGGTGGGGTTGTGGGGTTGTGGGGTTGTTGGTTGGTTGGTTGGTTTTTGAACCGGGATGGGCGGGATTGGAATGATGGACTGTGATGGGTGGTGGTGGTTTGGTGGGGTGAAGGTGGGTGGAGTGTGTGGTTGGTTGGTTGGTTTTTGAACCGGGATGGGCGGGATTGGAATGATGGACTGTGATGGGTGGTGGCGGTTTGGTGGGGTTGTGGGGTTGGGTTTGTTGGTTGTTTGGTTGTTTGGTTGGTAGGGGCAGGTTTGAAACCTGCCCCTAGGTGGGTTTGGGCGCGGCGGGGTGGTGTGGTGGTTTGACGGGGGCGCCTCGGCCGCGGGCATACCCCTGCGTTCGCTTCGCTCCGCGTCCCCTTTCGCTGAAGCGAAAGGGGACGGTGCCCCGCTGGATGGACGTTCCGTCCCGCGAGCGGTCGGCTATCGCCGGAATGACGCGGGTTTTGTAAGGGTCTTGTACGGGGTCTTTAAGTGGTGGTTAGGGGCTGGTAGGGCTGGACGCTTATTTTGTCTTCGTGTTTGCGCGCTTGGGCGAGGTCGTATGCGGTCTGGCGGCTCAACCAGAAGTCTGCGGTGGACCATCCGGCCTTCTCGAGGCGGATGGCCATGTCGGGCGAGATCGCGGCGTGACCGTTCAACACCCGCGAGAGGGTGTGACGGGCTACTCCCAGGACCTCGGCGGCGTCGGTGACGCTCAGGCCTAGGGGATCGAGACAGTTCTCCCTGACGCTGCGTCCCGGATGGGGCGGATTCTTCATGGGCATGGTGTCACTCCTCATCAGTGGTAGTCGACAAGATCGACGTCATGAACGTCTCCTGCTTGAAACCTGAAGGTGATCCGCCAGTTGCCAGTGATTGATATGCTCCACGAACCGCTTCGGTCTCCTCTCAGCGGGTGAAGTCTGTATCCCGGCATGTCGAGATCGCTCGGTTTGCCGGCGGCGTCCAGATCAGCCAATGCGAGAGTGATGCGGTCCAACTGGTCGGCGGCTATTCTGCTGGGGTCGTCTCGCTGGTAGAGCCGCCTCAATCCTCGATGGCGAAACGAACGGATCATGGAGTGATTATACCGCGTGCCGGTACAGTTATCATTGCGATGCATCTTCTGGCTTCTGAGGACAAACACATGAGGATTTTTGAATGGAGTCCTGAATTGTTTGGCTGAACGCACGGCGGTCTCCCAAGAAGAGGTCTTTGCAAAACGCTTCGAACGGGACGGCCACCGCTCGTTTCGCGTAGGATGTCCGGTTGCCCGGCCCGTGTGGATGGACGTTCCGCCCGCTGAAGCGCCGGCATTCGCCGGAATGGCGTGAGCACGTAGGGGCAACCTGACCCTACCAACCAAACGATCGGCGCGTCCTCGACCCTGCCGCCTCTCCGCCCCGGGCATACCCCTGCGTTCGCTTCGCTCCGCGTCCCCTTTCGCTGAGGCGAAAGGGGACGTAGTTGCGCTTCGCGCCCGCTTAGTCCTTCGGACATTTCCCCCGCGGAGCGGGGGTAAGCAGGATTGTTTGGAGATGGGCGGGATTTTGAACCGGGATGGGCGGGATTGGAATGATGGACTGTGATGGGTGGTGGCGGTTTGGTGGGGTTGTGGGGTTGGGTTTGTTGGTTGTTTGGTTGGTAGGCCCCGCCCTTTGGCCCCGGTCCCCCTCACCCGGGACCCCTTCTTGATCTCACCTGGAAGGGGGAGGGAGAGGGTTCGAGGGGGAGGGGAGATTCCTCGTTGCACTCGGAATGACATGGGGGCATGCAATCGGAATGACATGGGGGCATGCAATCGGAATGACATGGGGGGCCTGCGCTCGGAATGACACGGGGGCCGCGCTCGGAATGACGTGGGGGATCCGCACCAGCCAAACACCTACACCTTCACATCACCGCAGCATCACCAAAACCAACAACAACAATCCCCTCTCCCCACCGTGGGAGAGGGCTAGGGTGAGGGGGCACGGGGAAGGGCCTGCCAGCTAAATAATCAGCGCGCTTTGACCCGCGACGCCCCCCATTTCCGCCCCGATCACCCTCACCCGGGACCCCCTCTTAATCTCCCCCTGGAAGGGGGAGGGGGAGGATGGCGAGGGAGAGGGGAGATTCCTCGTTGCACTCGGAATGACATGAAGGCCCTGCAATCGGAATGACGTGAGCACGTAGGGGCAGGTTTGAAACCTGCCCCTACGTGGGTTTGGGCGTAGCGGGGTGGTGTGGTGGTTTGACGGGCGCGCCTCGGCCGTGGGCATACCCCTGCGTTCGCTTCGCTCCGCGTCCCTCCGCTTTGCCGGGCGGCAGGATTTCCCAGTTTGTCGGGAAATTTGGGGTGCGGATGATTGCTGATTTGGCGTGGGGGAAGAACAAATGTGGCGTGGATAGTCTTGTAGTGCTTGTAAGCACCGCTTTCACGATTAACTACGCGCCTGTGACTAACGCCCTGCACAAGATATTGCGTGTCAGGTTTAAAATTCTCGCGATATTGTGTACCGTCGACCAGTCTCGAGTACACAGATTGCCGCCATGCTCTGGCACGGGTGTTGGAAACAGCCGCTCAGTCGGACACGGCGAGCCCATCCCTACCGATGAATCAGAAGTCTGACCGATGAGGAAATATGACAGCCAAGTTCGACGAAGTCCTTAAGGTGCACCGTATGGCGCACCGCGAAACGTACCTGATGGGGGATGGCAACGCCTTTACCACCAATTCCACTGACACTCGTGCCAAAGTCTCCATCCCGCAAGGCCGGGGCGTGGCTGGCATGATGCGTGCGCTGTTTTTGCCCCGCGCCTCAGACCATTGCAAAACTCACGTCATTCCGGCGAAAACCGGCCGTTTACGGGACGGAACGTCCATCCAGAGGGGCCGGGGCAGCGCGGCGCGGTTTGCAGGGAGTGCCCGACCCGCGTCTAACCCCCCTTCAATTCCCCCTTGCCGAGCCCGCCTTGCGGGCCGGGCCAAGCTTGGGCAAAGGGGGAGGGTTTTGCAATGGTCTCGCGCCTGGCTGTCGGCGCTGATGATTTCCGCGATCGTCGCAGCGTCGGTGTTCCACGTCACGCCCGCCACGGCGCAGAACATCACCCTTGTGACGAATTTCAATCAGGAAAGAGCGGCAACAGAGGATGCGTATGATGCAGGGCCCAGTGGCACTGCCATCGCTCAGGGTTTCACGACGGGCAATGCCGTCACCCTGTCGAGTATCGAAGTGGTGGGACGATCTTCCGTGACCGGCGAGCATTTTGGTCAGGAGGACATCCGTGCGGAGCTGTGGTCTGCCAACTCGAGCGGCGCACCGAAAGCCAAGATTGCGGACCTGACGGTCCCGGCCGACGCCTTTGCGGACACGGAAACGACGCATGGGAAGGTAACGCTCATACGGACGGTGTCGGATCACGGCGCATCGGTGTCGTTCGCCGCTCCGGGTAACACCAGATTGGATGCGAACACCACCTATTTCCTCGTGGTGTACACGGTCGCCATAGCGGGCGAGTTGCTACTTGATGCCACGTCGTCCGACAATGAGGATGTTGCGAGCCGGCCCGGCTGGAGCATCGCGGACCAAATATATGCCGGCTTGCGAAATAATCCTGGACAAGGCTTTATCAGTGGTATGGCGGCTTCTACCGCCAACTCCATCCAAATCGCCGTCCATGGCAGTCCCGCACCCGCCACGGTATCGCTGTCGGCCTATCCGGCGCAGGTGTGGGAAGGCCAGTCCTCGCGAGTGAAGGCAACGCTGTCGCACGCTCTTCCGATCGATGTGAACATTCCGGTTCACGTTAGCCCGTGTGATTCGGGGAGCTGGTGCCACTATCTCCACAGTTCGAAGAACCGCGCCATCCGGATACCCGCCGGCTCTACGGAGGGCTATCTGAGGGTTCTCCACCCGGATGATTCGGTCAGGTACGAGAATAAACGACAATCGGAAAACGTGACAGTCACCGGCCCGTACGTGTCTCTCCTGACCTTTAGGGATGTGGACGCCGAGCACGAGTATGCCACCATCTCGTTGAAGAGCGAGCTGCCAGACGTCGTGCGCGCGGGCGGGAAGACCTCGCAAGACTTCACGGTCCTGGACCCGGACGGCATGTCGATGACGCTGACCGCCGACAATCAGCCGGCCGAAGGGAACACTAACTCCCGCATCACAGAAACTCTGGAGGCCGGGGAATACACCATTGAGGCCACCACAAACGAAGCCGAACAGTTGGGAACCTTCAACCTCACCGTGTCTGGGTTGGGAGGGACACCCGGCCCGCCGCAGCGGACGCGCAACCGCTGCGTGGAGACACTGAGCGGCGACGGGACGGTAACAGGTTCCTGGGCCGCCAACTGTCGTTCCCAAGTCGAGGGGCGGGGCTACGCCCGTTACTACACCTTCACCCTGGACGAAGATGCGGCGGTGTCCATCAATCTGGAGTCCTCAATAGACACATACCTGTACCTGAGAAGCGGGAACGCGCGTTCCGGTTCCGCCTTGCGCGAGCACAATGACATAGTCGTTTTCAAGATGACTGTGACGCTGGACCTGGGACAGCCAGCCCCGGACGGGTTCTACGCCTTGCTCAACAGCTCCGCCAGCACGGCGACTTACGCCGGGAGTGTCCCATCAATCACGAACTATGACGACTGCAGCTGGGAGAACCCGTGTCCGGTCATCCGTGACTGGACTATGGAGCCGAGGCCGCAAGACCAAGGAACAGGCGACTTGGAAGGCTTGATCGCAGGCGGGACGCTCCCCGAGGCTCCGATCGGACATCCATGCGCCGTATTCCATTCGGACGGTAGGTGCGTTAGACATGTCGAGAGGCCTTCCGAAAGTGAGTGGAACAGCCAGCAGTGGCAGCGGGTGACGTGGTTGAAGGATTGGGGCGGCAAGCAGAAGAAGACGATCACGCTCGCCATCGGCGACGACCCCGACGTGGACCCGGACGAGACGATCGTGCTGCAAGCAACCGGATACGGATTCCCCGTCCCGGTCAAAAATGGGAAATTGGAATCGAACAAACTGACGCTCACCATCAAGGACAACGACGGCGCCACGGATGACACGGACGATCTGATACTGATGGGAGGGGTGGACACCTATGCGCGCGAGTCGGGAACCGGGGCCGACAGCTACGCGCGCGTGCCAGTGTGGCTGAGCCGCCCGGCGACGCAAGAGGTGACGGTGGACTACACGACCCTAACCGATACGGCGACGGTGCACTTGGACTACATGCTGACCCAGAGCACGCTCACATTCGCACCGGGCGAAACGCGTAAGGAGATCACGGTTCCGATCAAGGACGACAACTTGGAGGACAGCGGGGAGATATTCAAGATCAGGCTATCGAATCCGATGCCTTCGTCCTTGGTGAGCCTAGCCGACACCGAACTAGCCTACGCCGAAGTGAATGTGACCATCGTGAACAACGAGGCGGATCTGGATGGGCTGCAGCTGTGGGGCGCGTCGGCCTCCGACGCGCCGTTTGCCACGCTCGACATCGGCGCGTTCGATGCGGCGACGACGGACTACGCGGTGACGGTGCCGCACGGGACGACCCATGCGAAGATCGCTGGGATCGAGCCGGAAGACGCATACCTGAAGCTCAAGGCGGGCGTCGCCGGTTCGACGCTGACGGCTGTGAACAGCCGCGCTCCCAGTCCGGCGCTCGCGCTCGCGGTGGGCGACACGGTACTCGTGGTGGAGGCAACCGCCCCCTCAGGCGAGCAGAAGACCTACGAGGTGACGGTAACTCGGCAGGCGCCGGTCGACGGCGCTCCTGCGGTGGCTTTTCCCATCGCCGATCTGGACGGTTTGCCCGTTGGTGACACTCGGCAGGTGTCGCTGTCAGGCGTTTTCTCATATCACGGGTCTGGGGCTCTGTCCATCGCTGCCCGCTCATCGGACACCGACGTGGCGGGCGTCACTGCCGCGGCGGACGGCTCCAGCCTCGCCGTGTTAGGTGTGGCAGAAGGTACGGCGACCATCACGGTCACCGCAGATGACGGCTCAGGCGGATCGGTTGATGATGTCTTCACTGTGAGAGTGACGCCGCCGCCCCCTGGACCGGAGCCGCGGAACGTCCAAGTCGTCCCTAAGGACGGCGTGATTACCGTCACCTGGGAGGCGTCACCGTTCTACTACAAGGGAAGTCTCATCGACGATGACCGAATCAAGCATGCGCTGCGCTGGTGGCAGGGGTCGAATTGGGCGAACCCCGTAGGAGAGAACGCGTTCGGTCAGAATGACGGTATCCACGTGGAAACCGGAGTGACCAGTTACGAGATCACCGGCCTGACCAACGGCGTCGCGGTTGAGGTGCAGGTGCGCGCCTTCTTTGGCAGCAATCACCAAGAAGGCGCGATGAACAAGGGCGAGTCCAGCACCTCCAGCAAGTGGGTGGTGAGTAAAACCGTTGTGCCCCGCGAGCCGAACGAAGGGCCGAACCAACCGCCCACCGTCTCAGCGACCATCGCCGACGCCACCATAGTCAACGAGAGCGGGACGAGCCAAGTATTCCTGTCGGGCGTCTTCACGGATGCTGATTGGGATGTGCTGAGCATCTCGGCAATTTCATCGAACAAGGCAGTTGCCACCGCCGGGGTGTCCACTGACCATGCAACGCTCACGGTTACGGCCAAGGCGCGTGGAACGGCGACCGTCACGGTGACCGCCGACGATGGCAACGGCGGCACGGTGGAGGACACGTTCACGGTTACGGTGAAAGCCGCACCGGTTGTCGCTTCGGCAATCGCCGACGTGAGCAGTTTGGAGATCGACGCGACGCATGATGTGTCGCTGTCGGGCGTGTTCAGCGATTCTGATGGAGATGCGCTGACCGTCACGGCAAGCTCGTCGAACGACGCCATCGCCACGGTAGGCGTGGCCGCCGACCAGTCCAGTCTGACCCTTACCGGAAAGGGCAAGGGCACGGCGACCATCACCGTTACGGCACAGGACTCCGACGGCAACAGCGTCAGCGACGCGTTCGACGTCACGGTAAACGTCGTTCCCGAGGAACAGACGACCGTCTCGGAGACCGAGGAGGAGGCGACCGTCTCGGAGACCGAGGAAGAACAGGACGTGGTCGCGCGCTACGACACCAATCAGGACGGCGTGATCTCGCGCACCGAGTACAACGCAGCAGCAGCAGATATAATCACCGGCAAAGTGACACTCGACGAAGTGTTGCGGGTCCGCCAAGCCTGGGAAGACGGAGGTTTCCAGCAGTAATTCCACGGTCGCAAGCGACGTTCCGTCCGCTGAAGCGCCGGTTTTCGCCGGAGTGACGAGGGGTGGCGCGGTTGGTTCGCGCCCCCTTCGTCCTTCGGACATTTACTCCGCGAGAGGGGGCAACCCGGCCGCTCTGCCGCCCCGTGCATCCCCTGCGTTCGCTTCGCTCCGCGTCCCCTTACGCTGCGCGAAGGGGACGTAGTTGCGTCGCGCCCCCTTCGTCCTTCTGCCACGTCGTAGCCGTAGTTACTCTGCGTGGCACATTTCCCCCGCGGAGCGGGGGCAACCCGGATTTTTCGGACGTTTCGTGTGTGAGAAGTGGTGGAGCTGAGGGGATTCGAACCCCTGACCTCATCAATGCCATTGACGCGCTCTCCCAACTGAGCTACAGCCCCACCGTATTGGGATGGCGGAGCGACCGGGTGCCTTCTGGATGGACGTTCCGTCGCGTAAACGGCCGGCGTTCGCCGGAGTCACATGGATCGACGTGGTCGCAACGCCGCGTAAGTGTTAATTCTAATGTGCGCTCCGCGACATTTCGCGTTCGGTTGACTGCGCAATTGCGGCCGGGGCTGTGGGCGGCGCGGTTGGTTCGCGCCTCCTTCGTCCTTCGAACATTTCCTACGCGGAGCGGGGGAAACCCTGTCGCCTCTCTGCCTCGGGCATACCCCTGCGTTCGCTTCGCTGGCACCCCCTTTAATTCCCCCTCAGGGAGGGGGAGGGGAAAGTGGCTGAGCGAAAGGGGCGCGAGCGTAGCGAGCGGGGTATGCACGGGGAAGGGAGGGGGACCACGGGCAAGTCGGCGACCGACCACACCCAACCCCGCGCGCATACCCTTGCGTTCGCTTCGCTGGCACCCCCTTTGATTCCCCCTCAGGGAGGGGGAGGGTAAAGTAGCTGAGCGAAATGGGACGTTTGCACCACCCCTGTCCCCAGTCATTCCGGCGCCGAACATCGACCTGCCCCTTTCGTCCTTCTGCCACGTCGTAGCCGTAGTTGCTCTGCGTGTCACATATCCTACGCGGCGGGGGAAATCCGGCCGGGGTTTTTCGAGTTCGCTATTCCGGTTTTCGAGCGTGGATAAAGTACATCGGCGTGAAGATGCCGAGTTTGCCTGCTTCGACCATGGCCTCCCCGCAGAGGTCCAATGCATCTGCTACGCGTGTCGCCCCTTCCGGCGCCAACGCCAGTTTTTCCAATGCTTTCAACGAATTGCGCGTAACCCAGCGACCGGGCCTAGACCTTCGAAATCCGGTCAGAGATAACCCCGAGCCAACCAGAGGTTGATACCAAGGGATCGACGGGCCATTGGGTACTGCGAGGTTCTTCGTCTCCAGAACCTCGAAACCAACCGTCCGAAGCGCGTCATCGATCTTTGGATGGTAGTCGATGTCGAGTAATCCGCCGCCAAGCTCGATGTCGGCCTTGATCTGAAGGTGTTGTGGATTCTGAGCGTCGAAGCGTTCGGTCAAGCAGTATTCGTACGCTGCGAAGGCCGCGCCCGGCTTCAAAAGTCGAAATGCTTCGCCGTATACGCTGACTTTGTCCGGGGCGCAGCAAGTCGCCTCGATGGCGTAGATCGCGTCAAACGATTGGTCTGGAGCGTCAACGTTCAAGAAGTCGCAGTGCAGGAAATCTATCAGATGCTCCAGATCGGATTCTTTCGCTGCTCTGCGCGCTCGTTCGAGTTGATATGCGTTAATGTTCACGCCGACGATATTGGCGCCGGAATGTCGGGCGATCTCCAATAGGGGACCTCCGATACCACAACCGAGATCGGCGACCAACATACCGGGTTTGAGGCTCAGAGCTTCGGCCAAAAAATGCTCGTGGCGGACAAGCGATTCCTTGAAACTCTCGCCGCGGCGACGAGGCGCGAAGTGAAAAGACCTCCCCCATCCGTACTCGTAGAAATCCGTCACTAGGTCGTAGTAGAGTTCTGTGAACGACCTGTACTCGCTCTTCCGTTGCTCCAATCCTCCGCCTTGGACCGACCTGTAGCGATCCTCGTATACGCCGATGTTTGAGGAGGAACCAGCGGTGCCTTTTCGAGCTTTCAAAATCTTGGTGAGCTTGAATGACATTGTTGAGATTTAGGATGGAGGTTTCGGAGGTCGTACGTTGTTGACCTTAGCCGAACCCGAGTGATTATGTTTGGCAAAGAGACAAGTCACGAGCAAATGAGGTACCCCACGAATTCGTCGTCAAGTGGTCGGAGTTGCTCGCGCTGGCGATGAAGGCCGTTGTCTCGTCGGCGTCTGACAATGCCGTCTCGCGATTGCTTTTCATCGCTGTCGCGACCTGCCTCCTCTTCGCGATCTCTCTGTTCGCGTGTGCCGGTGATAGTGAAGGCTCCGGCAAGGACGCCAGAATTCTGGAGCTGGAGCGATCTATCGAGACGCTTACAAGCGAGAATACCGAACTCCAAGCGGAAATCGCAGACCTTCGGGCGCGTCTGGAGGATGTGAACGCACAGATTCAAGACCTCAAGGTTGTCGATTCAAAAGCGGATTGGGATCTTGGTGACAATGGGCAATGGGATAAAGAGGACAAGGAGCAATGGGCCGACGCCACGGACGGCGAGTCGTCGATGCAGGCCGACACGCTCGAACAGACTGTGCGGCTCGTCGAAGATGCCGGTGGGCAAGTTCACTACATCGACCACGCCGGAAGAGGAGACCGGACAGTTCTCGTCACGCCTGAGGAATTCGTCGAAGGTCAAACACCGCTCATCGTCTCGCTCCACGGCTTCGGAGGAAACTCCTTTTACCAATCGATGTACATTCCCCTCCACGAACGCGTAATTGCTGACGGATTCGCCCTGCTGCTGCCCAACGGGGTACGGGACGCCGAAGGAAACCGCTTCTGGAACCCGACCGACCATTGCTGTGAAGGCGGCAAGTCAGGCGAGGATGATGTCGCCTATCTGACCGAGCTGGTTGCGGAAGCTCGCAAGATCAAAGAATTCGGCCATATCTACTTCTTCGGCTACTCCAACGGCGGATTCATGTCGCACCATATGGCGTGCAAAGGGCTGCACGGTCTGCGAGCAATTGCCAGTTTGGCGGGTACCAGCTACGTAGAGGACGCGAGTTGCGACGGAGCACCGCCTGTGTCCGTGTTGCAGATCCATGGCACCGACGACAGCGTCATCATGTTCGGAGGCACGGAAATCGACCCTGATTCTGGTGGCGAACGGGCCTTTTACCTTGGTGCCGTCGACATGGTTACCCGCTGGAGCCGAATCTCCGGTTGCGAATGGCCTGAAGACCCGCGACCGTACGAAGCTTTCGACTTCGATCAAGACGTCCCCGGTTTCGAAACGGAGGCGTTTGGATTGGAACCCAACTGTGGAGATGGCATCAACATCGAACTCTGGCGAGGCAACGGCAGCAACCACGGGCCCGGATACGCCGAAACCTTCATCGACGCTTTGCTTGATTGGCTGCTTGACCAAAAATAGCCATCGATGCTCCCATCTCGCGGGAACGTACTTAGGAAGAGAGGTCGAAACAACGAATTCCGATCCAAAAGTGATCCTCATCGGCGGCTCATCTCACGTCGGCAAGTCAACCGTCGCCGAGTCTTTGGCAACTGCGCTAGGCTGGACGCACATCCCAACAGACCGCTTGGCGCGTCACCCCGGACGGCCTTGGGCACCAATCCCACACCAAGTGCCCGACCACGTCTCCGAACATTACCTCAGCCTGACAGTCGACGAACTGGTCGAAGACGTTTTGCGACACTACAAACTCAACGGTTGGCCGAAAGTCGAAGCCATTATCGCTTCGCATTTGAACGACCCGACTGCCTCCGGAACGGTCTTGGAAGGTTCAGCCCTGTGGCCAGATTTCGTGTCCAACTTAGACTTCACCAAGGTCGCCGCGATATGGCTCACCGCGAGCGAGGAACTTTTTCAACTGCGCATCCACGCGAACAGCCTCTACACTTCGAAATTTCCGCGCGAACGCACGATGATCGATAAGTTCCTCGAACGTTCCCTTGCCTATGACAAGCGGATGGTCGAAGCGGTCAATCGGCACGGGTTGACGCTCGTTGACGTGACTGATGCTGACGAGACGGAAATCAACACTATGTGTCTGACCACACTAGGCGTTGAGAATGGCTGAATCAACGCGGCAACAGACCGCTTCTCAAACGGATATAACCGGATTCACTCGTCCGTTGCGTACGCGGCTGCGCACCGCCGTAAGAACGTTGTAACCAATCACGATGATCAAGTACGCTACTGTAGCTTGGCCCATCCAAAGCGAGCCAAAGCGAACGCGTTCTAGGTACTCGTCCTCGGGATATCCGAGGGCGTCGAAGTAATCGGGGGTAGGACCGCCCAACAGATCGACATTCGTGTCGGGTGACCAGAGGGTGTTGTGGTGTGCAGACGAAACCACGCTCGGTTCCATATAGGTCGCCAGATTCCAGAAAGACCACGAAAGGGCAATCGCCAACACAGCCGCGAAAGTCGCTTTGACCATCCATCCGTCACGAATGTCAAGGCGCACAAAGGGATCTTTGAATGCGACGAGTACGGTAAACGCACCGAGGAGAGTGGTGAAGGAACCCAAGAAGAAGACCCACATGCCGGGATTGCCAAACAGCAATATGTTGGTGTAGAGAAACGCAATCGGTGGAATCGTTACCAACAGCGCGCGGGTCAGGGCGCTCATTCGCCCCTTCTCGCCGTCGAGCCACTTCCGCAAGACGTCGAAAATGATCGACGCGACCAGTGACAAAGTCAAGTTCGCCAGCACCGCCAGCATGAACGGCATCGCACCTCCGGCAAATCCTGGGATCGTGTGAAATCCGTAATGGTCCATGCGCGTGAACGCACCCTGCAACAAAGGCGTGCTCAGCATCACGAATACGGACACGAAAAACAGATCACCTACCTGATCGCTCATGCCGGTCCTCAAACGTCGCAATATGACCGTGCCCGCCACTATGGCAATGGCGATCGAGAGATAAACCAGCGATACCCAAGTTCTGAAGAAGCCTAGGGCGTCGATCAAGTAGCCAACAGTGGCCACGTACATGGCTGGAGGGACCATCTTAAAAAGAGCGTCCTTCACCCTTTCGCTCGCGCTCATAGAGTCGGCTACTTTCTGGGAAAGGTCGTACAAACCACCTTGCAACCTCTCCTGCCCATACTTGACATCTTGAACACCGGCATGAAGCGATTCCTGCACGATCGTGACGTTCTCGACCGTGTTGCGCAGATCCGATACGTCGGTCTGCAATTCTGAAATGTAACCCGCGATGTACAGCAAGTGATCGGCGTCGGCCTTCTCCAGCTCGATCCCTTTATCGTCGAGCCGTGGTTTGACCGCTTCGAGGAAGGCCGTGAGGAATCCCCTGCTCGGTAGAACCTTGCCCCGTTCGTAGTTGCTTATTTGGGAACGGTCGCGCGACCCTGAATAGCTCTCATCTTCTTGCAAGAGCTCGGCGAGAGCTTCTTGGGATAATCCCGCCGCGTCTCGGTAGCCCTTAACAACCATTCCCAGCTGTCGCATTTTCGCCGGCGACGGTTCAGAATTTGACGTTTTTGCGCTCATTTCGCCGTTGGAATCACCGCAGTGCTTGAGGTCGTGAATCAAATTCACAGCCCAAATCGATGGTACCGTATAGCCTCGAACTACATGTCTGACAACCTGCGCTTACAACGTTCAAATTTGCCGCTGCGTGAAATGTTAGCCAATCCTTTGACACATTCAGTTGACGAATTTCCTGCGTATCCCTGTGCCTCTGCACTAATCCGAAACGGAGTTGCCGACGGCATCATTCCAGTCGAACGCCTTTCAGTTGCAACTTCGGTCGCGCGATGCACATTCGATGACTGATACGACCGCACAGATGCGCGTCAAAGGCACGATACTTAGCGCTCCGAGAGCGACCGGCGTCATCCTTGGAGACGACGGGGATCGCTACGCCTTCGATATGATTGGCTGGATACCTGACGACGTCCGACCTGACACAGGCATTAGAGTCGATTTCGAGCCTAGGGGTTCACACGCGGTCGACATAAACCCCATCGCGTGGGGTGTCGGAATTCCAGTAACATCGCCCGACGATCCAGCGGATTTACGGTTTGGAGAAACAAAAACACCACTCGGCGTTGCTTCAGATCAAGCCGACACTTCGAGTCAAGTTATGAAAACGATATTCGCGGACCGATGGTTCTGGGCGCTGTTCGGGCTCGCGGTCGGCGTGTTGCTCGGAATATCCCTCGCCGCGGTTCTCCTCAACATGTGGGCGGAAACGGAGCCCGACAACACCACGGACTATAGGCCATTCGCCATGGATTGGCGTCTGTCGGCGTCAGAAGTAACAATCGAGGATAGTTTCGAACTGACTTTGCGGATGCACAGCGTAGAACGTTTCGGCGAACACGGAGGGATATCGGTTTCATTCCCATCCCTGACCGACCCGGGCGGATCGAATGATGGATATTCCTCCCCCTTGGCTGAAGTCGAGGTCGTCAGCTACGCAACCGGCCTCGACAAAGTCACGTTCCATCAGCCGGGCCAGACCATATACCACCGAGAAGGCAACCGTCAGTTTCCCGCCGAGCACCTTCTCGTCGAGGCGGATGATGCCTCGTGGCCAGAGGCGGAGGACCGAACGCTCGTGATTGGTATCACGCCGAAGATTGCCGGTGATTTCGAGGTTCTCGTCCGCGGCTGGCTCTGCGCCGATGGCTACACGGTGTGCACTCGCAACCCGGGAACCAGCCCGGTATCAGACCAGCAAGGATGGGCGGCGCAACGGATCGTCGTACAGGTGAAGCCTTCGCCTTAGTTTGCAGGCGTTGCATAACCCCGTCATCCCAGCGAGGCTGAGGCCTCGTCATTCCAGCGAAAGCCGGTGCATCAGCTGACGGAACGTTCATCCATCGGGTTGGGCTGCGGTGAGTTGCGGTAGTTTAACCGGTCGGCAAGCGAATCCAAAATGCGGTGTGGTTTCTAGCCGTCGGCCACCACGCACGTCGCATTTCGGCACCGAAACGCACGGTTACTCCGGTTTTCCAAGGTCTGTGAAGGTCGATTCACGGTTGTGCTTGCGGTTGTGAACCAGATTCACAAAAGGATTTGCGAGTTGGACTTAATCTCGGAACCCGAGGTCGTATGAAACCTATAAGCCGCCCCAGCAAAGTTTCCGCCGATGGATCTCAGTCCCGCTCACATTGTCCGTGGAGGGCGTTTGGAGTCGCGGCACTTGCGATCGCTGCGGTTGTTATCGTCCTGCCGGTCCTCGCCGCATGCTCTTCCCCTCCTCCTTCAACGCCTACGCCAGACATAGGTTCGATGGTCGCAGCCGCGTTGGCCGGAACCGAACGACAAGACGCGGAGCCGCAACCCGACTACGACGCGACCGCGCAAGCGGGCATCGCAGCAACAATTGCGGCACAACCTCCATCGCCGACGGCAACGCCGACTCAGACACCGTCCCCTACACCGACCAACACGCCGACATCCACCGCGACGCTCGCGCCCACAGCAACCCCATCGCCATCACCCACGGCGACGCCTGCGCCAACGGATACACCGGAACCTGAACCAACGCCGACGGCCGCGCCGACAGAAACACCTGAACCTACACCGACACCTGAGCCCACGGAGCTGCCTGAGTCGACATCGACGCCTGAACCCACCGCTACGGCCGCTCCAACGCCCGTTCCCACATCTAGTCCTGTACCGACCGCGGCCTCGACTCAGGTGCCGATCACCGACGCTGGCAGGTATACCGCTTTGAGCAGCGGCGCATGGCACGTCTGCGCTCTTCGGGCGGACGGCAAAGTCGATTGCTGGGGAAACGCCGGAACGGGCGATGACGCGGGCCAGTGGAATCCTCCGCAGAACGAGACGTTCACGTTGCTCAGCAGCGGACGCAGGCATACATGCGGTCTGCGCGAAGACGGGAAGGCGGTCTGCTGGGGCGACAACCAATACGGGCAATCGACGCCTCCTGATGTTGCCTTCACGACCATCAGCACCGGCGTTTCGGGACTCCACACCTGCGGACTCCTCGACGACGGCACAGCTTTGTGCTGGGGCGCGGTCCACTCGGCGTACGACTACGGCCAATCGTCGCCGCCACAAGGCGAATCGTTCGATTCGATCAGCAACGGATGGTCGCACACATGCGCCTTGCGCCGGGACGGAAGCCCAGTGTGCTGGGGTGCAACCGGAACCACCTACGACTACGGCCAGGTTTCGCCACCCCGCGGTGAAACGCTTAAATCCATCAGCAGTGGATGGTCGCACACCTGCGCTCTGCATCAAGACGGGACCCCGGTGTGTTGGGGTGCCAACGACAGCCTCCACGACCACGGTCAAGCGACGCCGCCACGAGGCCAAGTTCTCACTGAAATCAGCAGCGGCGTGGTCCACACATGCGCACTCAATCGAAGCGGGAAACCAGTCTGCTGGGGCAAAGACGCGAATTCCTTCTACGACCCGGCGTCCGCACCAGCCAACGAGACATTCACCGCAATCAGCAGCGGACGGGACCACTCTTGCGGACTTCGGTCCAATGGGAGCATCGTCTGCTGGGGCAGGTTGAAGGTTGATGGAAGCGGCCCATCATCGACCGTGGAAACCACCCCTCCTTCGCCAACGGCAACGCCGACCCATACCCCTACCCCCGAACCGTCACCAACTCCAGTCGCGGACCCGAGCGGACGAATCGCCTTCAAATGCCGGTTCAGCGAGACGTTCCTCGCGATCTGCTTGGAAGATTTGGTTGGTTCATGGGGGTTCCAGATCGAGTTGCTTGGTGAAATAAGCACGTACTCGGTGCCTGAACTGTCTCCCGATGGCAAGAATTTCTTCACACCGGGCAACGCGGACGCTAACCGCGACCTTGTGGTGAACAACTTGGACGCGCCGAATTCAAGGCTCACCGACGACCCCGGATCTGACGACTTCAACGGAGCCTGGTCGCCGGACGGCAAACGCGTTGCGTTCACGCGAGTCCGCGACGGCAACGCCGACATCTACGTCTTGAACGCCGACGCCAGTTTGATACGCCTCACCGATCATCCGGGATACGACGCTAACCCGACATGGTCACCGGATGGAACCCGATTAGCGTTTCATTCGGATCGCGACGGAAACTCAGAAATCTACGTCATAAACGCTGATGGGACAGGCACGACGCGGCTGACAGACCATCCAGGCGTAGACGAAGATCCTGCATGGTCGCCTGACGGACGTCGCATCGTCTTCTACTCGGAACGTTCCGGAAACGGAGACATCTATTCAATCAACTCTGACGGCACCGACTTAACGCGTTTGACCGACGACCCAGGGCTGGACGGAGCCCCCACTTGGTCACCTGGCGGGGGGTGGATAGCGTTCCACTCCAATCGGGACGGGCGAGAGGATGAGTTCGAAATCTACTTCATGCACGCCGACGGATCCAATGTGACCCGGTTTGTATACGACGGAGGTAGCGTCTCAAACACGACGCCATCTTGGTCGCGATCTCCGTGACAGCAGCTGAGGATCGCGAACAACTGTGACGGGTAACTCCAAAATGCGCAGCAACCAAACATTGACAGCAAGACGAACCGATATTTCGCGTATCTTAACGCGGCGCGATTTAATCGTGTCGATGTTGCTGTCTCTGATTTCGGCCTCGCTCCTAGCGATCGCTTGCTCGGATCCACCAGAACCTGAACCCACGGTCGACATCGCCGCAACCGTTGCCGCGGCCGTCAAAGCTGCTAGACCAACGCCTACTCCACCGCCTCCAGATATTGGAGCCACTGTCAGTGCCGGCGTTCAAGCGGCTTTGGAGCAACCATCCGATGTAGTACCAGTTGAAGCCAAGCTAGCGACAGAGGCAAACTCGCCTGCGGATGAAGATGAAACCGTCAATGACACCCACGACGTCAACGAAAGTCGGTTGACCGAAACACCGTCCAAAACCGAGGAAACTCCGTCTGTCGATCGAGCCGATCCGGTGCCATCGGTTATCGACGACCCATACGACTTCGCTTTCGCGCAGCAGATCAAAATGGGTAAGTCGGAAGAGTTTGCTGACATTTTCGCTGCAGCGTTTAGCGCACAACGAGCTCTCGGCAAAAACGAAGAATACGCGAACACTTACGCGGAACAACGCGCGAATGGCAAAACTACGGAGTACGCAGTTGCGTATTCCGATCAGATCGCAATCGGCCGCTCACCGCAATATGCAGCCGATTATGCTAACCAAATCGCTCAAGGAAGTTCCGATTTTGCTGCCACGATATTCGTAGAACAAACAACAAAAGGCGCTTCGCCGACCAATGCTCAGAACATCAGTGAAGTCTTAGATTCACATCATCAGTCAATCCACGCCTTTGCTGCAATAACGGATCGATTATCCTCGATATTTCTTCGAGTATCGCAACATTGGCAAAATCAAAACACTTTCCGACACATCTCTGTCGGATACCAACACGTGTGCGGTTTACGACTAAATGGCACCGCACATTGTTTTGGAAAAGATCTACATGGGGCAACGAAGGCCCCGAAAGGCGCATTCAAGGCGATAAGTACCGGTGCATTCCACACCTGCGGGTTGAGACCAAACGGCGAAGTCGAATGTTGGGGTGCCGATCAATACGAAATAACTTCACCACCAGGGGGCAGATTCACTCAACTAAGCGCAACCGGAATTGTGTTTTCAAAAGATGGTGAACATTTGTATGACGAGCCTCATGGAATCACGTGCGGAATTCGCAATAATGGTACAGTGAATTGTTGGGGAGGGCAGTGGACCTTCTATTCAACGCCTCTGGAAGGCACTTTCAAATCGATCGCAACTTCCAGTGAAAATCAAGTTTGCGGAATCAGCACGGATAATACAGTGCAATGCGCCTATGTCTACTCCGAGGTTCGGGAAAGTATCGGGTTAACTGGCGAATTCAAATCTATCGCAGTTGGGTTGGACAGGCTCTGCGGTATTCGTTTAAACGGTGAGTTAGTTTGCAATCGACAATCAATCTCGGACGACGGACCATATCTGGATGTGAGTGTTTCGGCGTTTTTTGTCGATGGCAAGAGAAGATACATCGTGTGCGGCTTGACAGTCGCGCAGAACATCAAGTGCTGGGGAGATTTATTAGTAAGCAATTTCCTTTACGACGACATATCTCCTCATTATATTTTGCCTTCTGGACATGCCACTAATCAGGTTCTAACTCAAGGTGTATATAGGGCGACTTCCTGGAATGATCCACGCTTTGCTGATTTGCCATATTATGATTTCAAATCCATAGGTATAGGCACTTATTTTGGTTGCGCGATTAGATCGGACGAACAGACGGTTTGTTTTCACACTAGTGATGCAGAAGACTTTAATGCACCGGCTGGAAACCCGTTTGCTAACGATGCAATTGTCAAACAATGGTTTGATTCATTGACTTCTGGAAACGATACCATGGATAGTCTTGGAAAGTTGATTGATGCCTTACCGGAAACTATATCGACTGACGATGGGATGCTTTTTGCGTCAATAACGACCGTCACTGATGGGATTGAACTGTTGATGGAAGCGACGTTAGACAAAATGACTGTTGCTGCCGAATTATTAGAAAACATTCCTGCATCGAGCAGCCACCGTGATGTTCCAATTGCGACGATTGCACTCTATGAATCGCGAAAATTCATGGAAGCTGCTGACGATGTTATTGCGGTGTTGTCAAACGTTGTGAATAAAACGAGCACGGCTGAAATTGGTCGGTCTTTGGATATGGCCGTGGAGATCTTCTACCACGCGGCGGACAACCTGAGCAACGAAGGGCTAGATGGAGACCCGTTGTATACCGCGGGCGATTTTGTCCTTGAGGGCGCCAATCGATGACTTCGCGAACGATCTGGAAACAACCGCGAAAGGAGACGAAATTCCCGTTGTTGATACGACAAGCTGTTTTGCTTATGTGTTTAAATGTCGCGTTCGCAGTGAACGGGATAGGATGCGGTTCGGATGAAAACATCGAAGAAGGGACCCTGAGAGAACTCGCAATGCTGGCAGAGGATGGCAATCTTGATGCCAGGCACATGTTGGAAAACGAGGCCGAAACTGGAAACGAGAAGGCGGTTGCGGCCTTGGATCGAATTCGCAGTCCTGTTGAAAATGACAGGAAACTTGGTGTAGAGTTTGTTCGAGAGTTTGACACTGGGTTAACGTTGCTTGTTGGGTTATCAACTGACGGACCAGAATCTCGGCGACGGGTTTCCGCTTTGAATCGATTACGGACCCGTTTAGAAAGCGGTTCATTAGACCAAGTTCTCGCAATTGGATTGCTGAACACGATCATCCCAGGGACGTCTATCGACGACCGTCGTCGCGCCGCGGACAAACTGGCCCGCCTGTCGGAAACCAGCAGCGACTGGGATCCCCAACAACTGATGGAAGCCGTGAACGAACTCACGAGGCTTATCGCCAGCAACGCGACAGACGGTGAAAAACGCGTCCGAGCGGCCCGGGAGCTCTCAACGCGGTTTGACGAAGGAGATCTGGACGTCCAAACGGCGCTTGAATTGATGGAAGACGTCGCCCCTGAATCCGCAGTCGAAACTCGCACTCAAGCGCTGGCCCAACTGACTTCGCGGTTTCGCGATAGCGGCAACTGGGACGCCGACGACATGATGGAATTCGCCGACGAACTCCACACCGTAACCTTCAGCAACACCCTCGACTACGAAAAGAAAGGTCGCGCCGCCGTTGATCTGACCAGCGAAGGCATCAAGCGTTACGGCGGCGATTCCTACGATGATGACGACATCGACACCGCCAGCAACCTCATCAAAGAAGCCGCCTTCGGCGACTCCGGTTCGCTCCAAAAAGCGGTGTCAGACATATTCGGCAGATGAACTAAAGCCAGATGGTGTACCGCCTTCCGAATCTGCGCAGATCGTCCCGCATCACGGCACGTAACCAACGATTCGCTCCACGATCTCGGCATTGGTTCTGCGGATTGCATAAACATCCCAAACATCCCCCCGTCACCCCCCAAACCCACTCCGCGTCCGCCGCAGCGCCTCGTTCCAACCCGAGATCAGATTCCCCCGTTCCGACTCCGACATATCAGGCTCGTACCTCCTCGCACAACTCCACAACTCGGCCAGCTCTCGGTCGGACCGCCAGATGCCCGCGGCCCTTCCAGCTAGGAACGCGGCTCCCAGCGCTGTGGTCTCATCGACGGATGAGACTTCGATGGGACGATCGAGCAAATCGGCTTGGAACTGCATGAGGAACGGGTTACGGGTCTGGCCGCCGTCGACACGAAGGACGCGCTCGCGTCTATTGCCGCGGCGGGGTAATCGCAACTGGGAATCCATGATGTCGACGACCTCTTTCACTTGGTATGCGGTCGATTCCAAAGCAGCCCGGACGAGATGATCTTTGGTGGTGCCTCGGCTGATGCCGGTAATCGACGCTCTTGCGTGCGGGTCCCAGTGCGGCGAGCCTAGGCCGGAGAACGCCGGAACCAGATAAACGCCGTGGTTATCACCTAGCATGACCGCGATGTCCGAAGAATCGGCAGCGTCGGAGATGATGCCAAGTCCATCACGCAGCCACTGCATCGTGGAGCCGGTGTTGAATATCGACGCTTCCAAAGCGTAGGTTTTGACCGCGCCCGCCTGCCATCCGAGCGTGAAAAGAAGCCCTCCGGACGCCGCTTCCAAATCGTCCGCGGCCCCCTTTGTATTTCCTCCGGAATCGGGGGAAAGGGAGTATGCGGACGAATCCGTGTACAGCGCGTGGGATTCGGCCCCGCTGTTGGCGAGCAGGAACGCGCCGGTGCCGTATGTGCACTTCATATCGCCGCGGGCGAAACAGGTTTGGCCATAGAGCGCCGCGTGTTGATCGCCGGCGACACCGGCGATCGGTATCTCGAGGCCAAAGACGGACGGATGAGTGGTGGTGAATGTGCCCGCGGAGGGAAGTGGCGTGGGCAGCGCCGCTTCGGGAATGTCGAAGATCTCGAGCAGGTCTGGATCCCATGCGAGATCGTGAATGTTCAGCAGCATCGTGCGCGACGCGTTGGTCACGTCGGTTAGATGCGGAATTTCGACCGGTTGCGAACCAGTTGTGCCGCGTGCCAATTGATCTATCAGCCAAGAATCGACGGTTCCGAAGCGCACGTCGCCATTAGCAGCTCTGCCTTGCAGATTCGGAATCGGCAGGTGGTCGAGCATCCACCGCATCTTCGTCGCTGAGAAATAGGGGTCGACGATTAATCCGGTTCTCGACCAGATGTCATCCGCCTTGCCCGAATCGCTCAAGCCGTTACATATCTCAGCGGTGCGGTGGTCCTGCCATACGATGGCGTTGGCGAGCGGCCTGCCGGTACTGCTTTCCCACAAAACCGTGGTCTCGCGCTGGTTCGTGATCCCGATCGCGGCGATGTCCGAGGCCGAAACTCCTGATTCCGCGAGAGCCATTCGCGCGGTACCGATCGCGGCCTCGGCGATCTCGATGGGATCGTGCTCTACCCAGCCTGGCTGCGGAAAAATCTGCCGCAATTCCTGCTGGGATGAACCTAATGGTTGGGCATTCTCATCGAAAACGATCGCCCGAGTCGATGTGGTCCCCTGGTCGATCGTGAGTATCAGCGATCCGTCAGGCATCGCTAAGAAAACAGTGGGTTGTTGCCGCCGAAGGCATCGATCGCGGTGCCCGTGATCGCCGATGAACTATCGGAAGCCAAGAAGACAGCTACGTTCGCGATCTCCTCGGGCAACATCAGGTCCGGGTTATCCTCGCGCCCCCGATTGTTGAACGCTTCACGGTATCCTTCCGTATCGGTTCCTCCAGGACAGATCGCGTTGACGTTGATTCCGTGTTCGCGCAATTCGGCGGCTAGTGTCTGGGTGAGGCTGATCAGGGATGCCTTCGTGACGCGATACGCGCTCCGGCCTCGACCTCCGCTCCGGCCACCGATGCTGGATATGTTGATGATCGAGCCGCCGCCGGCATCGACCATCGCGGGCACGACAGACTTCGTCAGCATCGCCGCCGCGTTGAGATTGACCTCGATAACGTCGTACCAAGTCTGATCGTCGAGATCTGTCAGATCGATACGTGGATGGATGATAGCTGCGTTGTTGACGAGGATGTCGATTCGGCCAAATTCGGCCAATACCGCCGGCACGATGCCGGCGACCTGCTCACGGTTCAGGAAATCGGATTGGCATACCAGTGCCTCACCGCCGAGTTGCCGGACTCTTGCCGCAGTTGCCTCTAGTTCGCCGAGCGTCCGACCTGTGATTGCGACGTTCGCTCCCTCGGCGGCAAAACCGTACGCGCAGGCACGCCCGATGCCCTTCGACCCGCCGGTGATTAGCGCAACTTTGCCCTGAAACCTGTCGCTCATCGCTGAACTCGACCACTAACGTTACCGGCCGCAACGCCCATGACTTCGCTGACGGATACAAGGTTGAAATCGCCGTGGAAGGTGTGTGCCAAAGCGGATGCCGCGGCCGCGAATTCCAAGATCTGTTCTGAAGTCCATCCATCTTGCAGGTTTCCGTAGATCAGCCCCGCGGAAAACGCGTCTCCACCGCCGACACGGTCCACGATCCGAACCGCGTACTTGGGTGCCATCAGAATCTCCGAACCATCGTAGTAGATCGCCGACCAATCGTTGTCGTCGGCAGACTGAGATTCGCGCAAAGTGATACCCACTTGTTGGAAGTCAAACTCCTCCACGAGGCGATTCACTACGGGTTCGTAGGCCGTGGCATCGATCTCGCCACTTTCTACGTCGACACCCTCAGGGGCGACTCCCAACGACATCTCAGCGTCCTCCTCGTTGCCGATAGCCACATCCACGTGCTTCATCATTGGCCGCATCACAGCCTGCGCCTCGGCTGGCGACCACAGATTTTTGCGGTAGTTCATGTCAGCAGACACCGTCAACCCCATGGATTTCGCCACAGACGCCGCCTCGGTACACGCTTGAGCCGCCGATTCAGAGATTGCCGGTGTGATACCAGTGAAGTGGAACCAGTCTTTGCCGCCGAATATCCGCTCCCAATCGATTTCGCCGGGACCCAACTCGGCGATCGAAGACGCCGCACGGTCGTAAATCACCTTCGAAGCTCGCATGGCGGCTCCATTTTCAAGGTAGTACGTGCCGAGTCTTTGGCCCTGTCGCAGTACCTCCGACGTATCGACGCCCCACTGACGCACGTAGTTGACGCATGCTTGCCCGATGTCGTTGCCGGGCACCGCCGTCACGTAAATCGATTCGAAACCGAAGTTCGCCAAGGAAACCGCCACATTGCATTCTCCGCCTCCATACGTGACCTCAAACTCACGGGCTTGGGTAAATCGTTCCCGGCGCATCGTGGCGAGCCTCAACATGATCTCGCCGAACGTGACAACTGATGGCATGGGCTATTTCTCCTCGGTTGATTGCTGATTCAAATTCAAATTTCTAGTAAAACGTGGCGTTTTCGTCGTCATCGTCATTATCACCCGTACCCGACGCGACGTTAGCCAATTCCGCGTCGACCGCGCTCTTTAGCAGACGTACATCGGAGGCGATTGGAAACCATGTCATGCCTTGGTCGATGCGTCGAGCTGCTTCGTTGCCATCGATGCAGTGGATACCGGTCGCGACACCGTGTTTCTTGCCGGCCTCTACAACAGTCCGGACCGCTTCAACGTGGTCGGGATGTGTGTTGTCGAGCCCGGTCGGAACGCCCAGCGTGCTGGCGAGATCGTTCGGACCCACGAAGCACACGTCAAGGTCCGGCACCTGCATGATTTTGTCGATCCGGTCGACGGCGCGCCAGTCTTCGATCATGCAGACGACCATGATGATGTCGTTGGCCTTTTCATAGTAGTCCGCGCCGTAGACAAGCTGCCCCCGGGTAGAACCGATGCCACGCAGCCCGCGCGGGCGGTACTTGGCAGCTTGGACCGCCCTCTCAGCTTCGTCTTCATCTTTTACGTCTGGCACCACGATGCCGGTGAATCCGATGTCGAGGACGCGTTTGACCCATATAGGATCGTTGCTCGGAATACGAGCGAAGACGGGTTTGCCCGATCCGTTGCCAGCGCGCAAGCAGTTGACCGCCGTGGAAACATCTATTGGATTGTGTTCGAAATCGAGAGTCACCCAGTCGAAATCGGTGGTGTGCAGCAAAGTCTCGATCACGGTCGGATCGCCGCTCGCAGACCAAGTGCCGAGAGACGGCTGATTCTGCTTGAGTTTCGCCTTGACGGGATTGACGTCCATGTTCTCAAACCTCTGAAGTTCGCACGCGAAATGAGATTAACATACTGAGTTCGCGTGGATATGACATCAGGCGGATAGACTCGGTAGGGTCAACGGGCGAAACGGTCTCAGGAGATTAACGCATGGCACGGCACTCTAAGCTGGAAGTTTTGAATGCGATGCACGACATCGGCGTCGTCCCGGTTTTTTACAACGGCGACGTCGAGAAGGCCCAAAACATCGCTAGGGCTTGCGTTTCGGGCGGCATACGCGTGCTTGAATTCACCAATCGAGGTGACCACGCTTGGGAGGTCTTTTCGAGCTTGGACAAGTTCTGTGCCGCCGAGCTGCCGGGCGCGATCCTCGGCGCCGGGTCGGTGCTCGACGCCGGCACCGCATCGGTCTACATCAGCAATGGTGCAAGCTTCATCGTCGGGCCAGTGACCAATCCCGACGTGGCTAAGGTCTGCAACCGAAGGAAAGTTCCGTACATACCGGGCTGCGGTACCGCTTCGGAGATATCGGCCGCGGAGGAGCTCGGCGCCGACATCGTCAAGATATTTCCGGGATCAGCGGTCGGTGGCCCCGGTTTCGTAAAAGACGTATTGGCACCGATGCCGTGGTCGTCGATCATGCCCACAGGCGGCGTGGACATCACCGAAGCGTCGCTCAGGCCATGGTTCGAAGCTGGCGTATGCGCGGTCGGCATGGGTTCAAGGCTCGTATCCAGTGATGTCGTGGCCACCAATGACTGGGCAACTCTGGAATCTAGGAGCCGGGATGTTGTTGCCCTCGTACGAGAGATACGAGGCGGTTAGCTCATCGAAACGTACGATTATCGACCCGTATGCGTACACATCGCTGTCAAAGTGTTAAGCAGTTGTACATGTCGAATACGATATGTACAATTCTGACGGATTTTTATACATAGATAACCTATTTCATCCCGAAATCAAGCATGTACTCCATGTCGTACGACTGTCCGAGAAGAATGTCGATCAAGTGATGATTCCTGAAGAGTTGGTAGCGGCCCGATTTGACTCGCTCCAACATTCCGGCCTTTGCAAGTGCCTCTAACCGCGATCGTGCGGTGGCCCGCGTCACGCCTTCTAGCTCTTGAACCATCCGTGTGGTCGTGTACGGCCGCATGAACAGGAGGTCCATCAGCTGCTCAGACGAGGCGGTGGGAGCATCGACCCTGGCTCGATCCGCGAACTCCCTTCGGAGTTCTCTGATTCTCACCAGATCATTGCGCCCTTCTTCGGCTACCTCCTTGATTCCGGCGAGGACGTAACGGATCCAACTCTCCCAAGCGTCTGATTCTGTAACGCCACGCAACCCCGCATAGTATTGGCGGCGGTTGCGGAGAAAATACCGGCTCAGATAGAGCACGGGTTGATCCAGCAATCCCTGTTGCATCAAATAGAGGATGTTGAGCACGCGCCCAGTGCGCCCGTTACCGTCCGGAAACGGGTGAATCGCTTCGAACTGGTAGTGCATGATCGCCATCTTGATTATCGGGTCCAATCCAGACGCCGCTTCGTGTGCGAATTGGAGGAGGTTGTCCAAGAGTTTGATTAACGTTGGTCGGCCGTGCGGAGGTGTGTAAACCACGATCTGTGCGCGCAGATTGCCGATTATCACAGCAGTATCACGGACGTCAACGCTACTCCCGAGGATTTGGCCACAGATATTGACTAGCAAGCGGGTATCGATCTTCGAGTTTTCGTCCAACTCGTCGATTGCCATGGCTAGCGCCGGCCGATAACGCGCCGCTTCTTTGGTCGCGTCGGATGCGCGTTCGTTGCCCACAGCCATGAATCTGAATAGTTCGTCGCCAGTTGTGTTTACGTTTTCGATTTCCGAACTCGCTTGGGCCTCCGCGATGGCGAATGTGTCGATTAGCAGTTGCGGGTTCGGAACACTCAACGCGGTTCCGTTCAAGTTGGCCAATGCTCGGCTGGCTACGTTGAGGGCGCGCATGATCCCGATGGTCTCTATTTCTGCGGCAGGCGGCAAAGTTGGCAGCGCGTTGTAGGGCGTTCCAGGATCAAAAGTGGTCATGAAGTTCGCAATCCTTGATCGACATGTATAAATTCACCCTTTTGATTATACATTTCACCTCTCAGGTGATCAACCGTTGTACACGTCATCGCTGATATGTACGATTTATTCACTTAATTGCACATGTCGATTCGATTGGCCATGGTGGATGTACATCTCCCAGCCAACATGTACAAAATGAACCCCCGAACTGGACGTATCTGGCCGATCGACCGCCTAGTCAACCATTGGCACAAGCGGCTCTGAGCGCCCGGTCAAAATCAACCACCCAAGGTCCATCTGTCCTGATTCGCATCGCTGCTTGCATACCTTCAAGCAACTCGATCTCACGCTCGCCATCAAGTGCGATAGTTCCGCGTGTCGCCTCGATCGAGACCGATTCGCCGGGCTCGATTGTCCGCCAATCCGCGATCGCGACGTCTTTTACCATGCCGGGCGCGATCGGAGCGATCAGCGAATTCCCTGCAGATTGGTCCGGGGCCGGGAAGCGGATGAATAGACTCCTTCGATCATCTATCTCGATGAGCTTTAGCCTTGCCCCGATCGACGCGATTCCGATACTAGATGCCTCTGCGCGGGTCAAAAACACCGAGTGGAGAGTGGATACATCCCACAGAGCGCGGGCACCGACCATGGTTTGACGAGAAACAGCGGCGTCTACGAGCGCGATGTCCCTCAACTCACCGTTCACAAAGATCTCGATTTTTTTTGATCGTCGGCACACATCCGTCCGGATATGCGGGTGTTTCGCCACCGTCGCCGCGGCGATGCCGGCTAGCGTTCCTTCGATCTCCTTAGGGAAAACGTTGTTGGTGCCTGTCGATATGGGCGCCAACGGCACATCTCCACAACCCTTTGCCACGAGTCGATTGGTTCCATCTCCTCCCAACGTGATGATGCAGTCAGTTCCTGAGTCTCGCATCATGCGGGCAGCTGTGGTCGAATCGTGCTGGCTGCCGGTAGGGGTTTGGTCGATAAATTCTGAGTGCAATTCGTCGCGAGTGTCGTGCATCGCGCTGCGCGCGAGCCCTGCCATATCCGGCATGACAACAACCTTTTCGACGCCGTGCGATTTGAGCCCCGCGAAAACGCGGCGGAGTATGTTCGACTTCTCCTGGTTGGAAACTACGCGCCCCTGTGCCACCAGGCGGCGGATGTCTTTGCCAGCGGCGGGATTGGCGATTATGCCGACTGTGGGCATCGTGAAAAAGCCTCGGGGTACGTTTTTTAACCGTCGATGGCCTCTGCAAGCAGTTCAGGCAAGAAGCGCGCCTGGCGATCTAACTCGTCTTCGATTTGCTGTTTACAAGAGACCCCGGTGGCGACGAACTGCGTGCCTGCGGAGGCGTTGCGAAGTGCCGGAAAGAGCCGGTCCTCCCCTACCTTACGCGACACATCGTAATGCTCTTTGGCGAATCCGAACGATCCGGCCATGCCGCAACATCCGGCGTCGATCAGTTCGGCGCGATAGTTGGGCGGCAGGTTCAGTGCTGAAACGGCTTGGTCCGTGCCGACGAGGGCGCGTTCGTGGCAGTGCACGTGCAAGAGTATCTCTGCCGATCTCTCGTTCCAAGAAATCTGCTGCCCGCCGTCCGTCGCCGTGTCGACAAGCACTTCTTCGATCATCGACGCGGCATCCGCGACAGCTTTCGCAGATGGGTCACCGCCGAGGAGATCGGGATATTCGTCTCTGAGCGTCAAGATGCAACTGCTTTCGCATCCCACTATCATGGCACCCGATTCAACGTAGGGCAGCAACGTCGCAACGTTTCGACGGGCGTTTTCCACAGCTTGGTCAAGCAATCCGGAGGAGACCATCGGACGCCCGCAGCACACCCGCTCAGCAATTTGGACGCGGAATCCGAGAGCTTCCAACAACCTCACGGCTGATTTGCCGGACTCGGGGTGATTGAAGTTCATAAAGGTGTCGTGAAAAAGAACAATGTCGCCGCGTGACCCCGTTGAGTTTGGTGTTCTGCGCCTGAACCATTGCTCGAATGTTTGGCTGACGATTTTCGGTATTTTGCGACGGCGGTCAATGCCGAGGAACTTTTCCGACGCCCATCTCGCAGGAGGCGATCTATTAACCAAGTTGGCGAGAGGAGCCATCGGTCCGGGAGCGAGCGAGTTCAATCGATGTATGTTGGCCACAACTCGGGAGCGCAATGGGACTGAGTGCGTTTGATAGTAGAGATCAAGGAATTCGTATTTGATCTTTGCCATGTCGACGTTGGAAGGGCACTCAGACTTGCACGACTTGCATTCGAGGCACAGATCGAGCACGTCGAACATTCGTTCCGATGTGATGTCGTCGAGCGGCAACGCACCGGACAGGGCTCCGCGCAGGGCGTTGGCGCGGCCACGCGTCGAATGTTCTTCCTCACGAGTCGCCATGTAGGACGGGCACATCGCGCCGGCGTTGACCTTGCGGCAAGCTCCAACGCCGTTGCATCGTTCGATTGCTCCGGCAAATCCGCCATCGGCGCGCCAATCGAGCTTAGTCGGCAGCGGTGTCGTCGAATAATCTACGCCGTAGCGGAGATTCTCCCGCATGTCCGGAGTGTCGAAGACCTTTCCGGGATTCATGATGCCGACGGGATCGAACAGTTCCTTAACTTCGCGGAAACGGCCCACTAGTTCTGCACCGAACATCTTCTCGGCCCATGCACCCCGCACAATCCCATCGCCATGTTCGCCGCTCAGCGACCCTTCGAATTCCAAAACGAGATCGGAAATTTCGTCGGCGATCGCGTACATCGTGTCGATGCCAGCGTTTTTCTTCAAGTTGACCATCGGCCGGATGTGCAGACATCCGACGCTCGCATGACCGTAGTACCCGGCCTCGGTGCCGTGACGGTTGACGATCTCGTCGAAGCGTTCGACGTATTCCGGCAGACGTTCTGGGGCGACGGCGGTATCTTCCACGAATGGCAAAGGTTTGGTGTCACCTTCGACGTTCATCATGAGGCCCAACCCGGCTTCTCTCATCGCCCAAACCTGGCGTTGTTCACCCGGCTCAGACAGCAGGGTCACGGCGAAAGTTGCGGTGGTGCGTTGGATCGCGTCTTTGAACAATTCGAGCTTTGACCGCACCTCCGCGGTGGTTTCACCGGTTACCTCAACAACCAAGATGTCTGATGGTTCACCTTGAAGGAAACCGATGTTTCGAGCGAAACCAAGGGATTTGCGAGCTTGGTCGATGATGATCTGGCCGATGTGTTCGACGGCGCTGACGTCGTGCTCAAGTGTTGCAACAGTGGCCTCCATCGATTCGCGAAGTGTTTTGAAATGGAGTACTGCCAAGCCTTTCGACTTCGGTATGTCCCAAAGTTTCAGGCGCGCAGCAGTTACCGCCGCCAATGTTCCTTCAGACCCGACCATCACCTGAGTGAGGTCGATTATCGGACTGTCGCCGGGTGTTGGAGATGTGTAGACGCGGTCGATGTTGTAACCGCCAACCCGTCGGAGTATCTTGGGAAAGCGCCGTTCCACCTCTCCGGCGGCACGGTCGGCAACACCTGGAACCCCTCGGTAGATTTGACCTTCCAAACCTGACAGCGCCATCTTGCCTTCAAGTTGAGCGGCATTCAAAGCTTGGAATTGAGCACTGGAACCGTCGGATAGCACAACCGACATCTGCTGCACTTGATCCACGGTCTTCCCGTAGATGATCGAGTGAGACCCGCAAGAGTTGTTGCCCATGGCGCCGCCGATGTTGGCCCGGGACGACGTGCTCGGATCAGGCGTAAAGTACTTGCCCGTGTGAGCCACTTGCCGATTGAGTTCGTCGATGGTGATGCCGGGTTGGGTGCTGACCCATCCTTCCTCGCCGTTGATCTCGATGACGTTGTGCATGTATTTGGAGAAATCGACGACGACGCCACGGTTCACGGTTTGGCCGGATAGTCCAGTGCCGCCACCTCTCGGCAAGACGGACACGCCTGCACGATTGCATATCTCGATTACAGCGCTGACGTCATCGGCATCGTGAGGTAAGACGACGCCGAGCGGCGTCATCTTGTAGATCGAAGCGTCCGTCGAGTACATCTGCCGCGCGTATCGATCGAAACGCACCTCACCAGCTACCGCTCGGCTGAGCTCTTCCGCGAGTTGCGTACGCGCCGACGCGCGTGCGGTGGTCACGCCTCCGCCTCGTCGGCGCTGGCGTGTTTGTTTCGGGACTCCGGAAATATTACGGAGGCGATTACGCTGAAGACGAGGATGGCGATGACGATGGCCAACGAACCCAATGTAATGGTGATCGACACCGAGTCGCCAGGGACGCCGACATCGTGTATCAAGTCGTGGAACTGGTCATGGACAGCCGTCTCAACAATGATCTTGACTCCGATGAACGCTAGGATCGTGGCAAGACCGTATGAGAGGAAGCGGAAGAGATTTACGAGACCTTCGAGAAGGAAAAACAGTGGTCTCATTCCGAGGACTGCCATGGCGTTCGATGACCAGATGATGAACTGGTTCTTGCTGATGCCGACGACTGTGGGAATTGAGTCGATGGCGAATACGACATCTGTGGATGCGAGCACGATGACGACTAGTGCGAAGGGCGTAGCAGCGCGGATCCCGTTTTTGACGGTGAAAAACTTGTGGCCATCGTATTCCTCCGAAACCGGCGTGAACTTCCGGAAGACGCGCACGACGAGATTCTTGGATGGGTCGATCTCTTCGTCATGGCTGGTGATGAGCTTGTATGCCGTGAAGATGAGGATCGCGGCGAGGAGGTAGAGGACGGGTTCGAAGATCGAGATTATTCCGATGGCGAAAAATATGAACACGGCGCGGGCGATGAGCGCACCGACGATCCCGAACAGCAATGCCCTTGACCGGAACAGGTCGGGCAAGACGAAGTAGTTGAAGATGACTAGGAATACGAAGAGGTTGTCGATGCTGAGGGCGCGTTCAGCGACGTACGCGGTAGCGTATTCGATTCCGAGTTCCGTCCCGCCTGCGATGAAAACCCATACGCCTACGGCCGCGGCTACGAGCGTCCAAAAGATCGTGAGGAGTGTCGCCTCGCGCATGCCGACGTGGTGATCCTTCCCGCTCAGAAGGATCAAGTCGAACAGCAGCAGGACGACTACACCGACGGTGAACGCCACGAGTATGGTGACGCTATCGAAATAACTTTCCACGGCCGATTACTCCCAGCTATCCGCAGGTCGATTCACGGGAGCGCATTTCGAAAGTCTGAGAAGATCCGGCGCCGGAGCAGATCAGAAGATCGCGTCGATCGTGAACTGCTGTTCGCCGGCGGGCGCTTTTACCGTTACGGCGTCGCCGATTTTGTTGCCTAGAATCGCGCTGCCGACGGGAGAGATGTCTGAGATCTTGTTTCGGAGCGGATTCGCTTCGTTCGCGGCGACGACCTGGTAGTCGACGGTCATGTCGGTTCCGCTTTTTGAGAGCCGCACCCACGATCCGATCTGAACGTGATCGCTGGCTTTTCGCTCGGATTCATCGATTATGGTCGCGACTTTTAGCGTGGATTCAAGCCGGTTGATCTGGGCTTGGACCATTCCTTGGTTTTCTCGCGCGGCCTCAAGCGGAGAGTTCTCGCGCACGTCGCCGCTTGCGGCGGCACGCTCGATCTCCTCTGCCAATCTGATGGTTTCGACGCGCAGATCTTCGAGGCGGTTGACCATCTCGTCGTAACCCTGTTGGGTGATTTGAACCTCGCTGTTGCGGCGTCTCATCGCTCCGCCGCGCGCTGCGTTGATGGTAGGTTTTCGCACCCTGATATGTGGAGCGAGACTGACGTCTATGTAGCCCTTCTTCTTGATGTAGTTGAGAAAATCTTTGACTGCGGTGACGCGCTGCTTGTTGGTTTCAGATGCGCTCGCGCCAAAGGTTTCCGAGTACGGGCTGATGTCAGATGGTCGAAGTGATTCGAGAGTGTTGGTGGAGCCTAACCACCGGGCGAATTTGGACAGTTCGGGGTGGATGCTCCGCTTCTTCTCGTCCGGTATCGTCATGACGTACTCGGTGATCGCGTCGTGAACGGTGTAGTCTTCAGGCGCGGTTGCGATTGCGGAGTCGTCGGTCTTTGATACCAAGGTGTATTCCTCAATATTGGTTGTCGGTCTGCCAGATTGCTGGCGGTGTGCGTTCGCGCCAAATCCGACCTAGGGGAAGGTTCTACTTTCTAGTGTACGAGAGTGATAGAGGTGATGCAAAATCCGCTTGGCTTGGAAGGTGGTCACGGGTTCTGAATGCACAATGGATGCGCTGTTGGCCGGCCGCTACTTTTTCACCGGGTGAGGATCGATGTAAACCGCCGCTTCGCCGGTCATCACTTCTGCGTCCTGTTGGTTCTTACAAACCACCGCAAGCTTCACTATGGGCTTGTCCTCGCGAACGGATGTCACTTCACATTTGGCGGTTATCTCATCTCCGATGTGGACCGGCGCGATGAAGTTAACGGTGAGACCCAAGAAGATGATCGTCGAGCCTTTGCCGGCCATTTTGACTCCGAGAACTGCCGAAACCATGCCTACCAATAGTGCGCCGTGGGCAATTCGTTGACCAAATCGGGTCTCCGACGCGTATTCATCGTCCAGATGCAACGGTTGAGTGTCTCCGCTAAGTTCCGCGAACTCTCGTACGGTTTCGTCGGTGATCAGACGAGTGACGGACGCGGTTGAACCGGCTCGAAAGTTGTTGGGCACATCGGACATCTCGGATCGACTCCTGGCTGTTCAATTCGTATCGGACTGTTTTGTCTGGGCAATGTAGGACCCCACGACAACCAACGCTGCCCCTACCCACAACTCTGGTCCAATGCTCTCGCCCAATATCAACCAAGATAGCACCGCCGTGACCACCGGTCCGGAGAGCGAAATCAAGGTAACGCGGCTTGGGAGATAGTTGCTCAGAAGCCACGTCTGGGCGAGGAACGCGAATCCGGCTATCACTACTCCTTGGTAAAACAGCGACGTTGCTAGGACAGCGGTCATTTGCCATGGTGCGGACTCGAACACCAATGAACCGATAGTGAATGTCGCGGTTCCGAAGATGCCTTGTGCCACAAGGAGTTTGACCACTGTGATCCTTTGACCCAACTGCGACAAGTAGACTTGGCGGAGGCCAAGGAGCACGGCGGAACACATGATCAACAGGTCTCCCAACCACGGGTTCAGTGCGTCGATTGCGTCTACACCGCCGAAAATGCTGCGCACGAATATCGCCGCAGCGCCTGCGTATGCGATGAATGCGCCAACCACGCGCCGCTTCGATAATCTGTCGTTTGGCACTAGGAAATGAGCGAATACTCCGGCCCAAAGTGGAAACGTTGTGATCAACACCCCGGTGTGGCCAGCGGTTGTGTTGTATTGCCCGAGGTTCATGAAGGCGGTTTGGACGGAGAACAGCACACCCAGAACGAACAACGGGAACAACTCGGCGCGAGAGAACTTCAAACTCTGCCGCGTCATGATCGCCCAGATGAGCACCACGACCATGCCAAGCACGAATCGCAGGAAACCCATGCGAAGCGGCGGCGAATCTTCCAATCCGGCCTTGACAGCTACAGGGAGCCCGCCCCAGAGAGAGGCGAGTAGAAAAGCCAAACCGCCTGCCCCGAGCGTGAGCGGTTTTCGGCGGTCGGCGCGTTGGGGAGGAGACTGAGACGTTTTCGATTCTGTTCGAGAGGTCAGTCTTCTAACCGTTTCAGGTATTGACCGACCCAATCGAAATCGACGAGATCTACGTAAGCATCCATCAACGCCTTAGTCACCGGCCCGGGGACATCTCCATCGCCCACCGCTGATCCTTGAACGTTACGGACTGGACATATGCACAAAGATGTGGATGTTAGAAACATCTCATCGGAGGTCATCGCGTCGAACATGTCCAAGTCAGCCTCGACAACATCCAAGTCGATCTCTTCTGCCAGTTCGATAGCGGTCTCGCGTGAAATCCCGCCCAGTACGAATTGCGCTTTGGGGGTGTAAGCGACGCCGTCTTTGACGACGAAGATGTTTGATCCGATGCCTTCCGTCAAAAAGCCGCGCGCGTCGAGCAAAATCGCCCAAGATTCGGGGTCGTACTCTTTGGCCTCCATATCGGCCATTATCAGATTGAGATAGTTGTGGGATTTTGCTCGGGGACTCAACGCTTCGGGACCGATTCGGCGGGTCGAAGGCACCCAAACATCTATTCCGTCGCGGTACAGACGCGCTCGTGGTCCCAGTGGCAAAGGCGTGCATTCGATGATGACGGTCGGTCCACCGTCGGTTGACCACATGTCGCCACCGACAAGGTCGACGCCACGGGACACGCGCTGCCCTACCCAATAGTCATCATCATCTGAGAGCAGCTTCAAGTTCTGCTCGACGACCTGCATCGTTGCGTCGCGCATCTCCTGTTTGGAGATACCGGGATCGATTCGAACGTAATCAAGCGAGTTGTAGAAGCGGTCCAGATGTTCGTCAAGTTTGAATATGCGATGACCGAACGTGCGTGTCATGTCAAATACGGCGTCGCCGTACTTGAAGCCGCGGTCCCGGAAGGGCACCAAAGCGTGACTTTCCGGAACGATTTCGCCGTTGAAATATGCCACTCGTTCGTTTGTGCGGGTAGACGGCATACCATAGAACCTTTCCGCTGAATCAATCGTCTAGAGTTATGTTATAGCCCGTGCGACGTGCACGGACAGACGGGCGCGTTGTGTTCATTGGAATCGTCAAGTTTGATGGAATCTCAACCGAAACCGTCTAATTCTGAAACCGTGAACGGACGCACTACGCACGGATCTAGCGCCGATGGCAATGCGGTGGCCAGCGAACGCGTTGAGCTTGCGCCAGCATGGAAGCCGAGCATCGACCTGCGATTCAGCAGGTCAGCGAATAGATCCGATGATGAAGCGGCGCGGTCCGCTGCAACACCTAGATTTGACACGATAAATCTGGCGCTTGGTGTAATTCTGATCCTCGCGCTCCTTCTGCGCGTTATCGGGACTGATTGGGATCAGGGCGGGCTCTACCACCCTGACGAACGTGACTTTTTGGGGCGCGCGGAAAGGTTGGATTTTTCTCAGTTGGGCGAACCGGGGCTGTTCGATGTGGAATCTCGGCTCAATCCGAAGTGGTTCAACTATGGCAGCCTGCCGCTGTACGTTTTGTCCGGTTTCAGAGCGCTGGCATCGCAATTCACTGACAGCGACTGGAACCTGTTCGATCTCCGTTTTCCAGGGAGAAATTTGGCCGCGGTATCGGACACGATCACGGTCCTATTCGTTTTTCTCCTCGCATCGCGGCTGATCGGCGATCGGCGCGCGGGTTTGATAGCAGCGTTGCTATCCGCGTTGGCTGTCATTCAGATTCAGAACTCGCACTATACCGCAGTCGATGCGCCGATGACGATGTTCATCGTCGCCACGATCTATTTTTCGGTCCGAATGGTGCAGGACAAAAAACCTTCGGACGCGATCTTGGCGGGATTGACGCTCGGATTGGCGATGGCGACCAAATTCTCCGCGGCGCCGGTCGCTTTGGCGGTCGGAACGGCCCATCTCCTCGTGATGATCGGACCAAGTTTTGTCAATGGCGGTGCCGGCAAGGTTGATCCGGACGACGTAAAACTCGGATTGCAATACGTCGTTTTAACTGGCGCGGCCGCGGTGATCGCGCTTCTGGTCACACAGCCGTACATGATCATCGATTGGGACACGTACATCGGCCACATCTACCGTCAGTCCGAGATGGTCCGTCGCGTGGTTGATTTTCCGTTCACCAGACAGTACATCGATACGCCGGCTTTTCTCTATCAGATTCGTCAATTGTCAACTTGGGGGCTAGGCATTTCTCTTGGGATCGCGGTTTGGTTGGGACTAATCTGGGCTATCGCTCGCACGGTAATAAAACGCGACCTAGCGTTTGTGGTCGTACTGTCATTTCTGTTGCCGTATCTATTGATCAATGGGCAATTCGAGGTCAAGTTCCTGCGGTACATGCTGCCAGCAACTCCGCTGCTCATCGTGTTCACCGGATGCGCGATTTGGTGGGCGCATACATCGTTGATGCCTCGGATCGGAAGATTCGGCAGAATTGCCGGTTACTCGGTGGCGATTGTTGGGTTTCTGCTGCTCGCGCACTACACGGTTGCGTACACCTATGTCTTCACAGGCCCGCATCCGGCGCAAGAGGTCTCGCGTTGGCTTCGGGAGCACGAGAGCCTAGGGACGGTAGTGATCCAAGAACACTGGGAGGAGGGAATCCCGAACATATTGGGATTCAGAATGCACGAAAAACTGCCCATGTACGAAGTGGACAACAGAGCCAAATTCTCGACCGTGGCGCGGCTGATGGAAGACGCGGACTATTTCGTCCTGTACAGCAACCGGTTGGCTGCGACGATCCCGCGATTGCCGGAACGGTACCCGATATCCTCGCGATTCTACGAGTTGCTTTTCAACGAGCAGTTAGGTTACAAGCTCGCTTATTCTTCGGTGCGAGTACCTTCATTTTTGGGAGTGGTTTACTGGGATGACCCTTACGCGCGGGTCCCATTCAGCTTGCCGGAAAGTTATCGCCAACCCCGTGGGAGCGTCTACAACTGGGACTGGTTCGGTTGGGCCGACGAGAGTTTTACGGTCTACGAGCATCCTCATGCGCTCGTATTCCAGAACGTCGACGAGCTTTCTCGGAGTGAACTGCTTGACCGACTGTATCAAGGATCCCCGCCCGGCGAGTTAAACCGCGTGATCAACCCTGATATGGGTTTGGTGTTCGACGACGGCCAATCAAGGATCCAGCGGGCCGGCGAGGACTGGAACGCGATCTATTTTTTGCGGAGTATGCCGAATGAATACGCGTGGCTCGTGTGGTTGATCGCAGTGCAACTGATTGCACTTTCGGCGTGGCCGCTGACATACGTCATTTTCAGACCGTTCCACGATCGCGGTTATCTATTCGCCAAACCGTTAGGGCTCCTGATCGTAGCGACAATCGCGTGGTTGCTGTCGAGTTTAGGCATCATCGGCTTCAACCCTGTGAGCATCGGGATCGGGATCGTGTCGTTGGCGATCGTATCGTTCGTCATTTTTTGGAATCTGGGTGATGAGATCGTGCTTTTCGTGAAAGCTCGATGGAAGACTTTAGCCGTTGCTGAACTCATATTCCTGTTGGCATTTCTCGCGTTTCTAGCGATCCGACTTGCGAACCCTGACCTCTGGCATGCGTCGCGTGGCGGCGAGAAACCGATGGACTTCGCCTACTTGAACGCCATAACGCGATCGACGATCATGCCGCCTTATGATCCATGGTTCGCGGGTGGTTATCTGAACTACTACTACTACGGCCAGTTCGTCGTCGCAACACTGATCCGGATCACCGGCATCATCCCGTCGGTGGCATACAACCTGGCTGTACCGCTCGTATTCGCACTTACCGCAGGTGCTGTTTACACCTTGGGTTACAACATCGTCGCGTTGGCGATGCGCGCCCGCGGTGCAGTAAGTCTCGGAACTGCGCCGATCGCGTTCGGCATCATCGCGGCGGTGCTCGCCGTCGTTGCGGCAAACGTGGACGGTTTCATCCAAGTGGCGACGGGATTGTACGACTCCGCAATCAGGGGGCAAGATTTCCCGGCGTTCGACTATTGGCGAAGCACCCGCGTATTCGAACGGGAAACCGGTGGCAACGAGATCACCGAGTTTCCGTTCTTCACTTTCTTGTACGCCGACTTGCATGCCCATATGATCGCGATCCCATTCGCCGTAATGGCGTTGGGCTTGTCGATCATAGTATTTTTGCGTTCCGGAATGGAACGACTTTCGAGATTCGAATCTCTGGCAACGCTGGTTGTGCTGGGTGTCACGGTGGGTTCACTCCGATTGATCAACTCTTGGGACTACCCGACACAGCTGCTCTTCGCGATCGGTTTCATCTTCGTTGGGGAGTTTCTATACGGTCATCGCGGCAAATTAGTTGGGATCGGCCAAGCGGTTGTAAAGATAGCGATTGTCGGGGTCGTCGGCTACGTTGTCTATCTGCCCTTCCATGAGAACTTTGAGCTGTTTAACAATGGTGTCGAAATAAGCAGTTTCAAAACGGCTCTCTGGCGCTACCTGCTCATCCACGGCCTGTTTGTGTTCGCTATCGGCTCATGGGTGGCTATGGAGTGGCGAAGAGGCACGTTCCGTTTCAGCGACATATACCGAACACTGACGATTGATTATGGATATCCGGCCTGGACGCTGACGGTGATAATCGGCGCTGGTGCGGTCGCTTGGATCGCCGTTCTATTCTCCTATCCGCAGTTCATCACCGTATTCGCAGTGCTGACTGCGGCAGCCATGGTCGCGTTTACTGGATGGATCGCGTATATCCGGCGACATTCAGGACAGCGCTACATCATCATCACCGCCGCGCTCGTCCTGATGTCGCTGTTTATCGCCGCGGGTGTTGACATCATCACGGTTAAGAACGACATAGGACGACAAAACACGATCTTCAAGTTCTACATCCAAGCTTGGTGGCTGCTGGCGATCGCCGCGACTTACGCGATCTGGCGTTTGTGGGATGTGGGAGCGTTCATCACGCGCCGAATGAACGCGCTGAAGGCGCTTTGGATTTCCGTTTTTGCCGTGTTGGCTGTGGGCGTGTTGGTCTATCCGGTGATGGCAACGGACGTGCGGCTCGACGATCGCTTCAACGGGATCGGACCCGGAATCGACGGTGAGGCGTACATGGACGAAGCTGTCTATCGCAGCCGTGGCGTCACGTTAGAGTTCGCCACGGATCGACCTGGCATCGAGTGGTTGAGAGATCACGTCAAAGGTGCGCCCGTCGTTGTCGAGGCACAATGGGACCTCTACACTTGGGCGAATCGAGTATCGATCTACACCGGCCTCCCGACCATACTTGGTTGGGACTGGCACCAGACCCAGCAACGCCACGAGTATCGTTGGGAGGTGCAACGGCGACGCGCTGCGATCAACAATTTCTACACCACCAGAGACATTTCGGAAGCGCGGGATTTTCTCGACGAATTCGATGTGCGATACGTTTACGTCGGGGAGCTCGAAAGAGGCGCGTATCCCCCGAGCGGCATCGAAAAGTTCGCGACCGAACCAGAGTTGAATCTTCACCCGGTGTTTAGCCAAGGTCCCGTGACGATTTACGAGTACAGGGGCTGAACGACGCCATCTCACGACGGTCGAAGCATCTCGCATGACCACGCCAGCCAGCAAGACGTTCAAAACCATCGTAGATTTCTTGATGCCGATCACGTGTGTTCATTGCGGCGTCGAAGGTGCGTTCCTATGCAAACAGTGCAGTGATAGCGCCGTTAAGTTGCCAAGCAATACATGCGTCACTTGCGCCGAACCCACCGCAGAATTCGTGTCTCGATGCGGGGAATGTGCTACGCTTCCTCCCCCATTGGATCGATTGGTTCCGATATTCCGGTATGGAGGTGCGGTGCGGAGCGCTGTGCACGCGTTGAAGTATCGTCACATCACCGCGATCGCGCCGGTCATCGCCGAGATTATTTCACAACACCCTTTTTCTAAGAACGCGCAGATCGACTGCGTCGTCCCCGTGCCAGTCCATGCGGACCGCTTGCGCGAGCGTGGATACAATCAGGCTGCTTTGCTCGCTCAGAACGTCGCTGAAAATCTGCAGCTACAGTTCATCCCAGACGCCTTGTCGAAGACGCTATCAACTGTGTCCCAAGTTGATCTGACCAGGCAAGAACGCGCAATGTCGTTACGGGGCGCATTCGCAGCAAATTATGACTTCGAAGATGCTCACGTTCTCTTGGTCGACGATGTTTGCACAACGGGCAACACGTTGATGAACTGTGCCGCGGCTTTGAAACGTGCGGGTGCGAGGCGAGTTTCAGCGATGGTCTACGCCAAGGAGACCATTGACCACGAGGCGCGGAGTGAAGCCGATTCGAACTACCTGGGGCCGGATGCGCAATGATCAGCAACGCGAGAGTGATTCTCTTCGATGTCTATGGCACGTTGGCGACATGGTACCCGGACCGCTTCGTGCTGCATCAACGGGCGGCTTCAAAATTCGGCATCGAAGTTACAGAACAAGGCATTGATGCCGGCTACGCCGTCGCGGAGGCGTACATGACCCGCCAAAACGCGACGGCACCGATCCGTTTGATGTCACAAGATGAACGAGACCAGTTCTTCGCGAGGTTCGAGCAGATGGTGTTGGAGGGATGCGGTATCGAGGTCGATCTCGAACTTGCCGACAAGATTTGGCAAGAGGTCGCGAAACAAGAATACGAACTTGTGCTGTACGACGACGTGCTCGACAACCTTGACTCGCTGCGCAATCAGGGATACATCGTAGGGATCGTGTCGAATGTGCCGAGCGGGGGCGAGCAACTTGCAGATCAACTCGGATTGTCCGACAGCATCGATTTCGCTGTAACCAGCAGCGAAGTCGGCTGTGAAAAACCCGACCCTAGGATCTTCGCCGAAGCGCTTCGGCGGGCCGATTCCACGCCGCCTCGCAACGCCGTGATGGTAGGCGACCAGATTGAATCCGACATCAATGGCGCGATGGCCGCGGGCATTCGTCCCGTATTGCTAGATAGGAAATCGCAGCACAACCAGTTCTCCGCGCACCCACGTATCACCTCCTTAGAGCAACTCAAAGCGTTGCTGTGTTGAAATTGAAGACATTGACCACACCCAATACGACCTCACCTCCACGATGAATAAAACTCAACGCCTACAACGCTGGTACGACGAGACGGCGACTGCGGATAGCCTGCTGTTCGGCGAATTCATGCATCTTGGCGCCAATCAGACCATCCTCACAGTCGGCCTGCAAGACATTGAACCGGACAGCGATTCGGTGGTCTTGGACATGGCATGCGCAGTGGGCGGAAACGCGCGTTGGCTCGCTTCGCTCTACGGATGCACTGTTTTCGGCAACGACATCGACGAGAAAGCGATTTCCACGGCTGCGGACTTGGCACGCATCGAAGGCGTCGACGAGCAATGCAACTTTATCGTCGCTCCTGTTGAGAACACGGGGCTTGAACCGAATTCTTGCGATCTCGTCGTGTCCACAGACGTATACGACATCGAAGAAGTGGTGAGAGTGTTGAAGCCGGGCGGGCGATTCCTGCTGAGTGCGCTTTTCCGCCTCGACGCCAGATCGCCGGAAGACATCGCCGAGGACTACGGTCTCGAAATCGAACTCCGTCGCGACGTTACCGAACTTGCGCAGACCTTTTTGCATTCAAAAGAAGAGGAAGCACGGCTGCTGCAAAAATCGAAGATCATAACCGACCGACAACTCATCACGGTGATCAACGACGCGTTGCGCCGTCGTGGTGGGCATCATCTATTGGTGAGGTTTCGGAAAGGTTCTTGACCGCAATCTGCGATCGCGAATTCGCCCACGGATCGGCGACGGATTTACTCTATCGAATTGAAATTTCACCGTGTCTAGGAGTTTTAGTCTCGCCTCTACCACTCGAATTTGTTGCTGACGGAATGCCTGTATCTCTCCAGGGCTCAGCAAGGAACCGTCGACGGTTCGTAGAAGCATTGGAATACGAGTTCACGTCCGTTTAACCGAAGCCCCGATTTAGGAGTCTCCTTTTGACGATCAACACCGAAACACTATCCGAAAAATCTGAACGGATAAATCTGGAACTTGCGGTCGAGGAGTATCAACGCAACGGCTATATAGTACGGCGAGAACCTCATCTACATTTTTTGCCTGACTATAAGCCTGATCTGGTGGTTGAAAAGGACGGTCAGAAAAAGGTAATCGAAGTGAAATCTCGATCCTCGCTGTTGGGCAACGACGGTTTCGTTGCGATGGCGAAGATCATCTATGCACAACCGGGCTGGAGCTTCGACCTACACTTGATCGGCGAGCCCGAATCGTTGGAAACGCCGAAGAGCGCGAAGTCCTTCGGCGTTAATGAAATTGTCGACAAACTTAGCGAAGCTGAAGCAATTTACCAACACGCTCTGCCTCAACCAGCGTTTCTCCTTGCTTGGGCAGCGTGCGAGGCGGCGATCAGACACCTCATGGAGATCAACGGCGTAAACAACGAGAAGATTACTGCTACGACGCACCTTTTCGATCAAGCAACTTATCACGGGATAGTCTCGCGAGATGATTATTTCCGTCTGCTAGACGTAGCCGTTTACCGTAACGCGTTCGTTCACGGGTTCAAAGTAGAAGAATTCGACACTGATTTGGTGTCTGAATTGATTCAGGCAACTCAGAACATCGTTGAGGCGATCAACCAAGGACCAATCGAAGACGAAGACGACGATTACGGCGATTTCTGGCCGTCAAGCCGCTAAACCGAACCCGGAAAGCGGGCGCTCGCTATGGAGACCATTGCAAAACTCACGTTATTCCGGCGAAAGCTGGCCGTTTACGGGACGGAACGTCCATCCAGAGGGGCCGGGGCAGCGCGGCGCAGTTTGCAGGGAGTTGCCCGATCCGCGTCTAACCCCCCCCTTCAATTCCCCCTTGCCGATTTGGGCAAAGGGGAGGGCTTTGCAATGGTCTCGCTATGGTCAGATAGAGTTTCGCACCTATCCCGCCGGCTTCCGCCGCTGTTTCACGTAATCGACAACTGCATGAATTCCATCCGGCGGTGCGCCCAATTCGATCGCCCTTGTGATGTCTTCAGCCGCCAGCTCATCCTGACCTAGCGCGGTTCTGGCAACCGCGCGATTACCCAACGCATCAGAACTGTTGGGTTCCAACTCTAGAGACCGGTCAAGGTTGATCACCGCTTGTTCGAACAAGCCCATGCTCAGATACGCGGTTCCAAGATTGAATTGGATGATCGCGTTGTCCGGCTCCAGCCACGCAGCTTCTTCGAAATCGCGCGCCGCCGCGTCGGGTTGCCCGAGTTGCGCAGATTTCAATCCCCGGGCGAAGTAATCGGCTGATGTTTCAGGTTCAGATGTCAATTGCCACCTTTAGGCTATGGCCCGTCATTCGCGAACGATTAAACTTTGCAGCCACACCAAGTCAAGGATAAGAGTCCGCGAATGAAAATCGCCATCATCGGTCAATCAGCTTTTGGCAAATCGGTTCTGGAAGCGTTGAACAACCTCGATGAACACGAGGTCGTCGGTGTGTTTGCAGCGCCCGACAGACGCAGAAGTCGTGAGCCCTTAGCCAGCGCATCTGATGACCTTGGTATCCCATGTTGGCAGTTTGATCGAATGCGAGATCAGAAGAGTATCGACGCGTTTAGGTCGCTCGAAGCCGACCTATGCGTCATGGCATACGTCACCGACATCGTGCCGAATGAAATCATCGAAGCACCATCTCAAGGCACCATCCAGTATCACCCGTCATTGCTGCCGCTACACAGGGGACCGAGTTCGATCAACTGGGCGGTGATCAATGGCGACACAGAAACAGGGTTATCGATATTCTGGCCAGACGAGGGTTTGGACACGGGACCGATCCTGATGCAGAAACGAGTAGATATCGGTCCTGACGACACCGTTGGTTCGCTCTATTTCAACCATCTCTATCCCTTGGGCGTCGATGCGATTCTGGAATCTGTAGATTTGGTCAATCGCGGGAACGCGCCTCGCATCGTCCAAGATGAATCGAAGGCGACATACGAAGGATGGTGTGGATCGAATGAAGCGCAGATCGATTGGTCGTTAGACGCGGATGCCGTTCACAACCTGATTCGCGGATGCGATCCCCAACCGGGGGCATGGTCGACATTGAACGACGAGAAGATCGCTTTCTTCGGAAGCACAATCTCGAGCCGCGACAGTAGTGGAAAAGTGCCCGGTACAATACTCGATCTCGGCGATCAAGGTGCGACGGTTGCGTCGGGAGGCGGTGCGTTGACGATCAAGCGGGTGCGAATCGGTCGCGGTGCGAAAACGCCGGCGGGCAAAATCGGTTTTTCTGTTGGAGACCGTTTCAGCTGACTCGGAACCAGTCGGACATCAGTTCGGTGACGCGTTCTGGGGCTTCGAGTTGAACGATGTGGCCGCAGTTCTCGACGATTTCTAGACGTGCTCCCGGAATCGATTTCTCGGCGCGTTTACTGTGACGCGTCGGAATTATGCGGTCTGAATCGCCCCATATCAGCAGAGTCCTGGCTTTGATCCGAGCCGCCATTTCTGGAGCGATCACGTCTCGCTGACCCAAGATTCCGGCAAAACTCATTAGACCCTGATGGAATGTCTCAATTCCGTTATCGCGGTTGCCGACTTGGAAATGTAGCTCTTTCCACAACTCCCGTTCACCCGATGGACCAGATTTCTGCGCTTCGAAATTATCGAAATAGATGTTCCTCGCCCGCCTCGACCCGTAATCTACGAATCTTTGCAACGCTGGCACCGAAGCGAGACGAAGGACGAAGTTCAAACCACGACCGAAACCCGGCGATGACAATAATGCGGCCCGATTGAAACGATCCGGCGCACGAATCATCGCGCCGAGCGATGCCAGAGCGCCCATCGAGTGGCCAGCGATATCGGCCGAATCGATGGCCATAAGGTCCATGATGCCCAGTATCACTTCGGCGATCTGTTCTCTCGGGCTATGAATCCGATGCGGCATCCCGGATAGTCCAAACATCGGCACGTCTGGGACGATGACGCGATGGTCGGTAGCCAACGCAGCGATCTGCCGGTGCCATACCGGACCTCCGCTTCCTGCGCCATGCACTAACAACAGTGGAGGACCAGAGCCAAATTCCATCACTTGAACGTTCTGGTAATCGCCGACTGATACAAATTCGCCTTCGTAACTCAAGTTTGACAGCGACATCAACCGATCGCCCGCTGCGCGGACTCTCGTTATGCTGTCGTCATCGCCGACAGATGCGGTTTGTAATGCGTGTTCCATGATCTCGCTGTCGCCATTTCGGACAGTTTGCACACCCCCGTCGGGCGATTCCTCGTGGTCGCCCGGGGTGGCAAGTGGCTTGCAAGACTCCCGTCATTCCGGCGAAAGCCGGAATCCAGAGGAGCGGGGGCTGCTCGGCCCAGTTTGTATGGAGTGCGTCATCGTTGTCTAACACCCCTTCATTTCTCTCTTGAGCACCAAGTGAGAGGGTCTTGCGACGGTCTCGCCCGAATCGGAGTTGACGCAATTGAGATGCGGGGTGGGATTCACCGTGGTGCCATCATGTACGTTGCAGTATAGATGTAAGATATTGCGCGCTAGGTTCGTACGAAGCCCACGCGTAGCTAACGCGCTTGATAAATCGGAGAGGCACTTAGTGACCACCGACCCAACGGTACAAAACCCGGAGCGGCAACACGTCATACCGCGTATGTTGTTGAACAACTTCCGAACTCGCGATGGGCCAATGTTCGCTTACAACAAATGTAATTCACAGTACTTCAAGGTCTCGCCAAACAACGTATACGTTCAAAAGGATCGGTATACCCAGTTCAGCGTCGAAAACGATGGTGAACGGTATGAGGTCGAACAGCGTCTCGCTGAGATCGAATCTCAAGCCGCTCCGATCATTAAGAGGATCGTTGGATGTCGAAAAGCTGGACTTTACCCGCCGCTTGCCGAGGAGGAAGGCGATGCTGTCAAGTTGTTCTTCATAACGATGTTTCTAAGAACAGATCATCACGCTGACGAGATAGTTCCGGTTGATGAATATGAGCAACTATTCAGGCAGGAGTTCTCGAGGCAAGGTGAGATCCACGGGTTAGAGGGCGATGCACTGTTAGGATGGGAAGATTTTCAACGGACACCTGATGCCACCAACCTAATCCGGAACCGTCTGATTCCTGATCTAAGGGCACGCGTTGCCGCCGGAATGACGCCGAGGATTGCTGATCAAATCGACGAATTCATGGAAAAATCGGGATTACTGATTGCGATGCCCAGCAAGGGTGCTAGTGGGTTCATCATAGGCGACTGTGGTGGTGTTCACATGCCCGTTCCGGACATTCCAGGCCGATTCTATCGGTGGCTCCCCATCAGTCGGGAGGTCGTGATCGGTGAGACGGCAGACACCTACAACGTCAACTACATGAATCTGAGCCGTAAGGATGTCAATCGGATTAATTTGGCTTCGTTCGAATCAAGCACCATGGTTGTCGCTCGTCGGGAGTCGGATTTGGATTACACATTGCGTCGGTGGGAAGACAGCCGTAGTTGAACACTACCGATTAAGGGCACATCAACGGGACAAATCGTCAAGGTATGGATCGAATACGTGTTTGAGTTTGGCGAGTTTGGCGACCATCCATGCACTTAACTCAGACAGATCTTCCTCGGAGCTATCTATTGACCCGGGTTTGTAAAGTCCTATCAGGTGTCTCAGCCGTTTGCCTTGGCTACGTTCCTCCCAGTTGAGCGGTTCGCCGAATTTATCCTCGATTTCTTGTTTGCGGTCGGAGAGATATTGGAAGACTTGGTGATTTGGTTCAATACGACAACGGATGTGCAGTTTCACACGCGCCATGGATCTCGGTGTGAAAGCGGCGACGTAGGTGACACCGTCAAGCCTCGTATTGAATTCGAACCATCTCTGTTCACTCCTAACGGATTCGTACTCAAAAACATCTTGCCTGCTGAGTTCATCAACGACGCTTTGGAAAAAACCTCTGTATCGATCGTCTTCGGATGCGATGTTTGGGTTTCGCCTATATGCACCTCTAGACTTTGCTGTGGGTTGGATGACTAGGTCAAAGAGTGTAGCCGGATTCGATCTGCCGATTTTGAAGGTTCTGAGTTTAACCCCATAGAACGCGAGGTCCCCGGCAGTGTTTCTGTTCAAACGGTTGAGCACTAGTCGGTGTCGTTCAGCGAAATCTGTTGCTACCCAGATAACGATTCGGGCATCGTACGTCGCAGCATAGGCCAATATACGAGCTAGATGATCGTCGTCGGTTTCTTCGAGTTGGTTCTCGATGACGACTCTTGTATTGCTGCCCGCGACTGTGGCGGCGATGTCAATGTATCCGCCAGCAACTTCCGTCTCGATCTGAATTGCCTCCAAGTCAAAAGGGAGGTGTCTAGTGAGACGGTCGATGTTGTCCGCAAGCCACGGGGTGAAATCTCTGGCTTCGTTCGGCCAGATAGAACGTGGACCGACGTCTTCAATGTCGTCTATGCTTTCGGCGCCCATGGTTACTAGTAACGCTCTCGCCGCACTCGTTCCCGCTCTCTACGTTCGTGGGCTTCACGAACCCGCCGCTCTCTAGCTTCGCGCTCTTCGTCATCAGTTCCGATCAGCCCCATAGCCCGTGCGAAACGTTTTCTTAGTTCATGTTCATCGCGTTCTTCTGTCCGTACCCGTTGACGTTTTTCGTCATCGGTTTCGATGATTCCCCATTCACGCCTAAGCCTATTGACGCCCTTGCGATGGGCGCGGTGATCATCCATCATCCGTTTGAGTTCTCGTTCCTTATTGGTGCGCAACCTTTTTTCATCTTCTAGCCATCTCTGCTCGCTTTCCAGGTTTATACGTTCTTGTTCCAGTAGAAGTCTTTTTTCTCGTGCCCTTTGTCGCGCCTGCGAGATCCATGCTTCGTACTTATCTGATTTCACTACAATCGTTCCGGCGACTGCATCCTGTAGACCCTGCCGGCGTTCGCTGAAAAGAGGTGCTAGTAACCCAATTCCTAGGGTTAGCGGACCGAGGATATTTTTGCCTATGATCTCGCGAGCGAATGCCCTGCCAAATCCTAGCCCGATTTCTTCGCCATCGATGGTTGATTCAACTAGGATGACTTTTATGCCAACCATGCTTTTGCCGGGTGTTTGACCAGTAGTTCCAACCTTTTCGATCACAAATAATGACCATCCAAGTAATAGAACCGCTAGTGTGGGAATGAATCCAAACAGGCCACCAGAATCGTTAAACCACAATTCGCCATTCGAGCACCATGCCGAGAATGCGAATGCAGCGATTACTACCCCACTGGTAAAGATTGTGTCAATCAGAAAGGCACCCAGCCTCTGCTCAATCGTTGCTAGTTCGGGTCCTTTGCTGAGTTCAGGGATTTCCTCAGGGGTGTGCATCACAGTATGAACTGTCCTCGCAGATCATATTTCGGGAAGTAATGTTGATACAACACCGAATGTTATGCCAAGACAATGTGCCAGTGTCAAAATGTCAAAAACCGACATGAGAATCCGATACAAGTCCTTATGCTCGTCTCCTCCACACTGATCCGCTCCCATGGCGGGAAAGGTTGCCCAGGCACATCCTGCAATCGTTTCCGCCTCCTCCGTTCGACGAGACCGTTGCAAAATCACCGTCATTCCAGCAAACCAGCCGTAGGGGGGCAAAACCTCCCCCTCGGCGCGGAGCGTTTATTCGTCAGGTCTAGAATTGGAGATCGATGTCATTATCCGTTACGACAACCGATTCCGATCATACGCTGGGTGATTCGGTCTCCTCCGCTGACTCCATGCTCCTCGAAGCTGAAAACCTCTTGGAGTTTGACCGCGTTCGGGAGCTGTTGGCTGGCGAAGCCCGGTTCTACATGTCGAAGGAGATCGTCCGCGAATCGCGTCCGGCGCGGCACCCGGAGGACGTGATCCGCTTGCAGGACGAAACCGCCGAGGCGGTGAATCTCCTCAATAGCAAAGGCGACATCGGTTTGGTTGGTATGCGCGATCCGCGCGATCCGTTGCGCCGCGCCATGTTGGGCGGCAGGTTGAACGGATCAGAGCTACTCATGCTTTGCGCGATCTTTCAATCGATGTGGATCGCCAGGTCGACGGTGATGACGATTGCAGACGATGCTCCGCTGCTGAGCGAAATGGCGTCTAATATCCGAGACCTTCGCGAGGTGCGGTCCGGCATCGTGGAATCGCTCGCGGATTCTGGTGACGTGTTGGATACCGCCACGCCTCGGTTGGGGCAGCTCAGGGCGAAATCCCGGACGGCTTATCAACGCGCGATGCGCGTCATGGAGAACCTCGCCGGGCGCGACAGCCTGAAGCCATTTTTGCAGTCGGACGCGATTGCGTCGCGCGGCGACCGTTTGGTGTTGGAGGTCAAATCATCGCATCGCATGTCGATTCCGGGTATCGTTCACGACGTGTCGTCGAGCGGGCAGACCGCTTTCATCGAGCCATTCGCTGTGGTCGACGTCGCCAACGATTGGCGTGAAGCGGCATACGAAGCCGAAAAAGAAGAGGAGCGCGTTCTACGCAAACTGTCGCGTTCGGTGGCGGTTCACGGAGAAGACGCTCTGGCGTCGATGCAGGCGGCTGCCAGCCTTGACGCGGCTGTCGCGAGAGGCCGTTTGTCGTTAAAAATAGGTGGAGTACGGCCCAAAACTGGGGGAATATCGCCTTATGGCGACGCGAGCGGGTTGGTTTTAGTCGAAGCTCGTCATCCGCTGATCGGCGAGGATGTGGTCCCGATCTCGATGAATCTCGATGCCAATCGCCGGGGTCTCGTGATCACCGGGCCCAACACCGGCGGCAAAACGATTGCGCTGAAGACTTTGGGATTGATGGCGTTGATGCATCAATCAGGACTACAGATCCCGGCGCGCGAGGCTTCCGAATTACCCGTGTTCGATGGCGTATTCGCGGATATCGGCGATGCTCAGAGTATTGATCGTTCTGTGTCAACTTTTTCTTCCCACATGGAGCGGGTTATACGGATCATTGAACACGCCACCGAACGATCGTTGGTGCTTCTCGATGAACTTGGCACGGGAACCGATCCTGAAGAGGGTTCGGCGCTGGCGCGTGCGATACTGGAACGCTTGGTTGGCAACAATGTCTGGACCTGTGTCACGACGCACCATCGTCCGGTATCGGAGTTTGCCGCGACCCATGATTACCTGGGCAACGCATCCGTAGAACTCGATCCCGAAACGATGCTCCCGAACTATCGGCTGATCATGGGATTGCCGGGCCAGAGTTATGCCATGCAAGTCGCCAAGCGGCTTGGTTTGGAGGACCCGGTAATCGAACACGCTGAATCGATGCTCGACCCATTGCGTTCGCAGACCGAGAGTCTTTTGAAGTCGCTGCAAACCGAGCGCGATCGAGTCCGCGAAGTTCAACAGCAAACTGCCGCAGATCGCGCCGAGGCGGAACGTCTGCGGATTGAAGCGCAGGCGAACCTAACCGAATCTGAGCAGGAACGCGACCGGTCGATCGAAGAGGCGCGCGAGCAGCTCAAGCGAGAAGCGCAACGCGTGCGCCGTCAGTTGCGACGGCTCATGCGTGAGGCTCAACGACAACAGACTTGGCATGAAGCGAGGCAGTCGGCGGCGGATATCGCGCGTTCGGTTGGCAGCGAGGATTGGCTGGGGAACGCTGACCGGCCACGACGCAGCGTCGAACGGACTGTGGCAAGCGATGCACCAAAGTTCAAGATCGGTGATTCCGTGCGCGTCGAAAGCCTCGGTGTGACCGGCGAGATCGTGGAGTTGGATCGAGATAACCGGGCTGTCGTTCTTTCTGGAACGATGCGGTTCCAAGCACGTCCTCACATGATGACGCTTGTCAAGGCAGCGCCTAGTACTCCCGAAGCTCAACGGAGTCGACCCCAAGCGCAGGTAAAGCCGAGAATTTCGCACGTCGCCGATGCAGCCGGAGACCTCGACGTGCGTGGTTCGCGGGTGCATATGGTTGAATCGATGATCCCGCAGTTCATCGACCGGGCATTCATGCAAGGTTTGACTAGCGTTCGTATTATCCACGGCGAAGGAAGCGGAGCGCTGCGCCACGCTGTTCGAGACATCCTCGCCCGAGAACCTCATGTCGAAACCTTCGAACCGGCACCCCGAAACGCTGGCGGAAACGGAGTAACCGTCGCGATGTTGGAGTGAATTCCAGGCGTTAGTCCTCGTCATTCCGGCGCCAAACACCTACCTGCCCCTTTCGCCCGGCGAAAGGGGCGCGAACGCAGTGAGCGGGGTATGCCCGGGAAGGGAGGGGCGGCAGACAGGCAAGCCGACGACGCGCGCCATTCGTCCTTCTGCCGCGTCGTAGCCGTAGGTGCTCTGCTTGGCACATTTCTCCGCGCGATCGCGGGAAACCCTGCCGCCCCTCCGCCCCGGGCATACCCCTGCGTTCTTGTGTCGGTCTCTTGGGCTCCGCGTCCCCTTTCGCCGGGCGAAAGTGGACTGCCCTCCGCAACGCCCCGCCAACCAGATGCACGTAGGGGCAGGTTTCAAACCTGCCCCTACCAACGAAACAGCCGCCAAACCGACCCTCTCCATCGAACCTTCAACCTCCACCTTCCAGGGGAGATTAAGAGGGGGTCCCGGGTGAGGGTGATCGGTTCCCTCTCCCTTGCTGGGAGAGGGTCAGGGTGAGGGTGACCGGGGTGGATATGGGGGCGTAGCAGGTGAATGCGCGTTGGTAGTTTGGCTGGTAGGCCCCTCACCGTGACCCCGTTCCCCCTCACCCTAGCCCTCTCCCACGAGGGGAGAGGGGATTTCGACTCACTCCCGTTCCTCGAACATTGGGTGAAGCTTGTTTGGTTCCCTCTCCCGGGAGGGGAGAGGGGATACTCACGTCATCCCGGCAAAAGCCGGAATCCAGAGGGCGGCCGGACGGCGAGCGCCGCGCAATGCCCGCCGAGCATTAATTCGAGACTCCTGGGCAATGCGGCAGATTTAGAAGGTGCAAATCGCTTTGGAACAAATTTTTCGGCATCTCGGGTACGCATCCCGACAGGAAGTTTCCGAATACGAAGAATGCGGTCAGTTTTGATAGATTGACCATCTCTACCGGGATCGATCCTTGGAATCCGTTATTTCGCAGATCCAACATCGATAACGAAACCAGTTCATCGATCCAAGTCGGGATCTGTCCGCTAATGTTGTTGCCCGCGAGATACAAAATCGTAAGGCCTTTCAATCCGCTCAGAGATTGAGGAATCTCGCCTTCGAACTGGTTGTTCTGCAACTTCAGAGATTTGAGATTAGTCAAACTGCCGAGTTCACTCGGTACCTTGCCGACTAATCGGTTTCCGCTCAAGTCCAAATCGGCGAGTTGCTTTAAGTCGCCGAACGCAACTGGCACCGGTCCTGTCAGTCTGTTGCTCGATAGGTCCAGATTCTGGAGCGCCTCAAGATCTCCAAGCTCTGGAGGGATGTTTCCAACCAACGAGTTATCGCTAAAGTTCAGAGCCCGTAGATTGGACAGAAGGGCCAACTCTTCTGGAATCTCACCGTCGAAATTCCCGCGATTGAGATGGAGCACTTCCAAGTTGCGGAGGTTTGACAACCAAGCGGGTACTGCGCCTCCGAGATCATTGTCACCCAGTCTCATCTCGCGGAGCTTGGTCAACGCCTCCAACTCTTGGGGTATCGGGCCAGTCAGGGCGTTCAATTCAAGCGAAAGCTCCTCGAGGTCTTCGAGGTTTGCGAGTTCGGTGGGTATTTGACCGGTGAATTGGTTGGCGTAAAGGTCGAGCACGCGCAAAGCAGACAATTCTGCGAATTGCGGCGGGATCTCGCCTTCAAGACCGAGCTTGTTCAATCGAATCTCGGTCACCCGGGCTACTTGCCCGGCGATCGTGACGCCTTGCCAAGTGTCGATCGGATTATCGACCGACCAATCTAACTTCGCAGACCCGTCCAGCGCATCGAATATCTCCAAGAGGGTTTCGCAGTCGTCAAAAAGACCAGGGTTAGCCACCGGGTTCGGCACCGCGATGCCTTTGCTGCACGGTGTCAAAACTACGGAATCTTCAGGTGCACAAAACGGCAACCCTGGTTCTTCAAAGTCGTTACCTGGAATGTCTGCAAATGCTGGCGGAAGGCAACCCGTGATGCGGTTGCCTGACAGATACACAATATCCAGACGCGTCAACGTGCCAAATCGGGCAGGGATGGCGCCGACCAGTTGATTATCGAAAAGCATCAGGATACGCAATTCCGACAAGCCTCCCAATCGCTCATGAATCTCTCCTGTCAGTTCATTCGAATTCAGGACCAACGTTTCGAGATTCTGGAGATCGCCCAAAGTTTCAGGAATTGGACCGGTGAGGCGGTTGTACGCGATTTGCAGCTCTTGCAATCTCGTCAGACGCCCCAAGGATGCGGGGATCGAACCACTCAATTGATTGCTGTTCAGAACGAGGTTTGTCAGGTTAGCGATGTCGCCCAACTCCGCTGGCAACTCGCCTGTAATTCGGTTGTCGTCTAATCGCAACTCCTCCAATCTGTCGAACGCACCGAAGGCATTAGGGATGGCGCCCGTCAATTGGTTGTTGCCGAGATCCAGAATTTGCAATTCGTGAAGGTCGACTAGGCGATCCGGGATGACGCCGTTTAGTTCCTTCTCGTTTAACCGAATTGCGGTGACACGGCTCGGAAGCCCCGAGATTTCGATACCCTCCCAGTTCGTCATGCTCAGGATTGTTGACCAATTCAACGACGCGTCGCCGGCGAGTTGGTCGCGTATCTCCATCAGAACCTCGCAATCAAACACCAGACCGGGATTGATTTTCGGATCGGCTACTGCCACGCCATCGCCACACTCTGTCTCAGGCGAAGGAATCGACGTTCGACAAAAATCCAGACCCAACTCCGCCAAGTCGTTGGATTTTATTTTTTGTAAGTCAGGTGGAATGCACCCCTCCAGCCGGTTGGATTTGAGTGTGAGCACCTGTAGGAATTCAAGATCACCCAACTCGTCCGGAATGGTGCCGCTGAATTCATTGGATTCGAGAGTCAAGGCAAACAGATGGGTCATATTCGCTAGCTCGCGAGGGATCGGACCGGAAAGGGCGTTTCGTCCCAGATGCAACACTTGCATTTTGCCGAGGTTCCCGAACCCGCTGGGGATTTCACCGGTGAGATTATTGCCGGTCAGATAGAGATCCCTCAATTCACGCAGATTGGATAGTTCCGGCGGTATCTGCCCGATAAGTCGGTTTTGTGCCAAGATGATCCTGGTCAGTTTGGTTAACCTGCCAAGATCGACAGGTATCTCCCCAGTCAGTGCGTTACTCCCAAGCAGCAGGTGCTTCAATTGGTCAAGCCGACCGATTTCGGGAGGGATATTCCCGGTAAGCTGGTTCACACCGATCGATAATTCTTCGAGATTCTCCAGATCACCCACTTCCTTTGGTATCTCGCCAGTAAAGCGGTTCGCTCCCGCATTGAATCGCCTCAGATTCGAAAGTCTGCCGATTTCACTCGGTATCGACCCGGAGAGTCTGTTGCCGAAAAGGGTGAAATCCTCAAGGGAGCCGAGATCCATCAATTCGACGGGTATGTCCCCGCTCAACCGGTTTTGCTCGACATTCAAAATTCGCAGATTGCTTAAATTCGTGAGTTCGCGTGGAATCTCCCCTTCCAGACTGTTGCCGCCAAGCGAAAGCACCTCCAACGTGACGATTTCACCGATTTCAGGCGGAATTGGCCCGGTCAGATCGGCATTCAACCGCAAAACTCTGAGGTTGTCGTAGCTTCCGAATTCCGCGTGAAGCATACCGGTGACCTTTGGCGCGTAGATGGACAAAACCTCTAGATTGCTCAAGAGGCTCAATTCAACTGGCAAATCTCCCTTGAGTTCAACGCTCGAAAATCGCAGCGCACGAAGCTCTTGGAGGTCGCTCAGCGTGGCAGGAATCTTGCCCGCTAGCCGGACGTTGTAGAAGCGACCCAATTCACGCACGCGCATCGGTTTTCCGGTGACTATGACACCATTCCAATGGCCTATCGCGCGATCGAGCGACCAATCAAGGGGCACATCTCCAGCCAATGTGTCCTTTGCTGCCCACAGGGTCTCACAGTCTTCTACCAGTCCCGGGTTACCGGCAGGATTTGGTACCACGATCCCGTTAGAACACGAACCCAACGGCTGAAACGGCGGAAAAGGACCTGCGCACGGCGGCAGGCCCAAGTCATCCAAGTCGTTACTCTCCACCTCAGCCAGTTCTGGTGAGACGCACCCAACCAATCCGTTGCCTCCCAAATGCAGAGTAACGAGTCCCTTAGGGCTCGCCAGTTCCACCGGTATCTCACCGGTCAGAAGATTGTTGTCGAGTCTGAGGTGAGTCAGGTTTGGAAAGTATCCGAGATCGTTTGGAATCGAACCAGTGAAGCGGTTGGAGCTGAGCAGGAGACTTTCGAGATGCCGATTGCGATAAATCGTCGAGGGAATCTCACCTTCAAAACGGTTGCCGCTTAGATCAACCGCTTTGAAGTTGCGGTGCGAACTCATCCAGCCAGCAAATCCGCCTTCCAGATCGTTATCCGCGAGCAGCAGATATTGAAGATTACCTTCGCTGTCCAATCCTTCCGGGATCCAACCTGTCAACTCATTACCGCTGAGGTCCAATTCGTCCAGGTTAGGTATCGTGCCCCAGTCGCTCGGAATCGATCCAGTAATACTGTTTTGCGATATGTCCAACACATCGATCGTTTCGTTCAGCGCAAGTTCGGGGGGAATTTCGCCGACCAACAGATTTTCACTCAGGTTCAGGCGCCTTAAGTTGGGTAACGAACCTAGGTCCGACGGTATTTCGCCTGACAGTTGGTTGTCGCCCAAATTGATGATCTCCAAACCAGAAATCCGGGCCAAATCCAGCGGAATTTCGCCGGTCAGACGGTTGTCACTCAAGTCGAGAGAGGTCAGTGCCGTTAAACCGACCAATTCTGTTGGGATCCTTCCCGTCAATCCGAGACCCGCAAGGTCCAGACCGTACACCCGCTTGGGTGTGCCAGTCTGTCGTATCCCGGGCCACTGACCGATCGTTATCGTCTCGGACCAACCCAACGAGGCGTCGCCTGTTAATTCGTCTTGAATGTGCAGCAAGGTCTCGCAATCTTTAACGAGACCCGGATTTTCATCCGCGTCGGGGACCGCGATTCCGTTGTCACACACAATCGGCTCGGCGGTTATTGTTTGCGGCGTGGGGGTCGGCGTCGGAGTTTCCGTAGGCACCGGTACGGGTGAAGGTGTGGAAGTCGCGGTCGCTGAGGGTGGCAACGGCGTCGCGGTTGCGACTTCCGTCGGCTGTGGTGTCGGTGTAACACTTGGCGTGGTCGTGGCAGTCGGCAACACGGTGGGAGACGGCCTGGTTTCCGCTGTCGGCGACGGTTCAGGCGTGTTCGTCGGAGTAGGTCGTGGAGCCTCGACGACAATCGGAGTTGTTGTCAATGTTGGCGATGGCGTCGGTGTTGATGTAAACGTCGCCGTCGGTCGAAGCGCCGGAGATGGCCGCATAGTTGCCGTCGGAGAGGATGTCGGAACCAGCGTGGGCGTGGTCGCGAATACGAGTTTTGAGGTCGCGGTCGGTTGAGGCGTCGGTGTCCCCGGATCGTCGACGCAGGCAGAAGCGACCAGCGCGGCAGCGATGGATAGCACGGCCAGGTTGGCGAGGGCGATGCCGCTGCGCCAACGTTGTCGGGTCGTCGTCACGAGGACTGGTGAAGCGAGATTGCGTATGATCCTTGGATTACTGCCCGATCAGGCCGTTTGCACAATCCCCGTCCGCTTTCGCGTCGCGAACGAGTGAAGTGACGTCGCAGGGGTATGCCCGATGCGCGTCTAAACCCCTCAATTCCCTCATTTCGTACCTCTGGGTATCAAGCGGGAAGGTTTTCCGTAGGGGCGATCCCTTGTGGTCGCCCTACCAGCCGAACCATCACCAGATGTTATTCTTAAGCGGTTGTGAAGTGCCCCGATCGTACGTCATTGGGTGCATGTTCCCCGCCCCGTTGGTGCAGCGGCCTAGCACGTCGGCCTTTCAAGCCGGAGATCACGGGTTCGAATCCCGTACGGGGTACCAATCGTCATTCATCCACGCTGTTGGAATCTTCGCGCCCATCCGGGTTTCGCAAGGCGGAATAGATGAGCCACGCCGGTATTGCGGTGATGGCGATCCCCAAGACCACTACAAATGTCCAAGGGCCCCAACCCAGAAGATCGTGCAGAAGATTGTTGATCCACTCCGCCAGCGTCGGGTCGACCGACTCCGTGTGGTGCATGTCCACCAAGTTGCGGGGATCGAGTTCGACTATGGGTAGATGCATCGGAAATCAAGCAGCGGTGCCGCGCGCGGGCGCGTATCTGATCGAATACTTCTTCTCCTGAATCGTCAATATCACGATGCCGGCGACGAGCAGCCACAATGCCCCGGCCGCGAATGCAGGGTCGTAAGTGTTCCACTTGTCGAACGTCAGCCCGAATAGCAGCACGGCCGCGCCACCGCCCATCTGGTGCGAGAAGTTGATCAATCCGCCCAACATCCCTACGTTTCTCACTCCGTAAACATCCGCGGTCAATCCTGTCGTAAGCGGTACCGTCGCGAGCCAAGAGACACCTCCGATCAAGGCGAATGCCCACATCGCCATCGCTCCCGGCAAGACGATCAACGAAACAAATGCCACCCCCCTCACGAGATACACGAGCGCCAGCAGGTAGTGTCGTTGGATGTAGTCCGAAAGCAATCCGATGAGTATGACGCCGCCGGCATTTATGCCCATCAGGATCCCAAAAGCCCATGCAGCATCGGCCTGCGAAATGTCCTCGCTGATGGCCCAGCGCACGAAATGGGTAGAGATGCTAGCGGTGGTGATGCCACACACGAAGTAGCCGATTGAGAGCTGCCACATGGGCCAAGATTTGAACGATTCGGTCCACCGCTCAGCTCCCAGCGGCCCGCCGCGCATCAACGCCTGAGCCCGCGAACGCTGTTCGGCCGATGCACGTTTGTCGGTCGATCTCACCTCCCCATCGGGCAGCTGCCCCATCTCGTCCGGATTGTTGCGGATGATCAGAAACGATACCGGCACGCCTAAAACGAGAACGATGATCCCCGACACGATGAAAGTCGTCTGCCATGAGGTTGCCAACATGAGTTGGGCGAGAAACGGCACCATCACTAGGCCGCCGAGCGAACCTCCGGCGGTGACGACGCTCATCGCCATCCCGCGTTTGCGTTGGAACCAACGTGTTATCACCGCGCCCGACGTTCCTGGCGAAACGCCGCCGGCGAAGAACGAGATCACACCGCCGAAAAGCACTGCCAACATCAAGACGCCTTCGATAAACGCCATCAGCAGGTAAGCGATGCCCAGAACCACCGCGCTGATGACGACGACGATCTTTCCGCCGTAGCGATCGACGATTTTGCCGAGTATCGGTTGCGAAACACCGTTGATGATCCAACCGATCGCTGCGGCAACTGATATATCGCCGGTGGTAACACCCCACTCCTCCTCCCAAGTGGCAACGAACACGCCGAAGCTCTGGCGAGTGCCGAGCACGAGGAACATCCCGAAAAACATCGCTCCGACCACGTTCCATCCGTAGAAACGGCGGCGCGAGCCGACCCTAAACGTACGAAGTGGGCGGCGAACGAGGCGGTTAGCGTCGAAAAATGACATGAGTGTTCACGCACAACCGTCATCATGGGCGGTCATCATGGGAAGTGCCAATACATCATGGGGGCAAGTTTAACCGCGCACGAACGCGAAAACGGTTGGCGGTTGCGTTTCGTATCTTCTAATAGAAGGGGGTATTTGCACCTCACTCAGCCAACTGCCCACAGCGTACATAGGGGGCGTACGTATGGGAACGATTTGGCTTCAAACTAAAATTCGAAGAAACAAATCTCCCCTTTTGTCTCGCCACATCGGATCATGAGGATGCCACCCTATGCAAGCAATCGGGTCAAAAGCCATAGATTGGATCAAAAACCACAAACCGCTCACCGCGATAGTCGCCGCGATCATCATCATCCCGGCGCTCGCGTTCGCATGGTGGCTCGGTTCACCCCTATTCATCGACCGGACAGTCGATGAGGACTTCCCGGCGCTGATGAATGCCATCGTGCCCGAAGGAATGGAGATGGTCGAAGCCAACGCCACCATGGAAGCCGCAATCGCCCGAAGTGGGGATAGCGAAACCATGGTCGAAGAGGAGATGATGGAGGCCATGGGCGCAATGCTCGCACCCTCGCGTACACAGTGGGCCGTAAAGGTCGGTCAGTTCCGCGACGCCGACAGCTTCCACAGAGGAAGCGGCAGCGCCACGATCTATGACCTCGGCACCGACGGCTTCGTATTGCGCTTCGAGGACTTCAACGTCATCAACGGCCCTGACCTCAGAGTCCTGCTCACTACGCATCCCGACCCCATGGGTCGCAGCGATGTCCACGCCGATGACGTTACCTACGTCGAACTCGGCAAGCTCAAGGGCAACATCGGAAACCAGAACTACCCTATCCCTGACGATGTAAACGTCGACGACCAACACAGCGTAGTCATATACTGCAAACCGTTCCAAGTACTATTCGCAGTAGCCCCACTCTCAATCAACTGACACGCCAAAAGGAATAGCGCCGATGGGCAACAAATCCGCAGATGTAATCGTAGTCGGCCTAGGTGCCCACGGCAGCGCGTCAGCATGGCAACTCGCCAAGCGCGGCACGAGCGTCATCGGTTTCGACGCATACAAACCGCCTCACACTCTGGGTTCGAGCCATGGGGACACCCGCGTAATTCGTCTCGTATACGCCGAACATCCCGATTATGTCCCGATAATGCGCCGAGGCTACGAGGTCTGGCGCGAGTTGGAACGGGCGTTGACCGACGATGGTGATTCGGCTCAGCTACTGCGCATCGTTGGCGGTCTTACGATGGGCACTCGAGAAAGTGAAAACATCACCGGGGTGAAGCGGGCGGCGAAGGAGCATGGCCTCGAGTTTGAGACACTCGAACCTTCAGAAATCCGCTCTCGCTGGCCTCAGTTTCAGCCGCGCGACAACATGATCGGAGGGTTCGATCCGCAATCCGGCGTCCTGTTCCCAGAGAAGTGCGTTGCGGCTCATTTGGATCAAGCGGAAAAGGAAGGTGCGCAACTGCGCTACAACGAACCGGTCCGACGCTGGCACCCGGACGGCGAAGGTGTCCGCGTCTACACCGACAGCGGCGAATACACCGCAGATCAGATCGTCTTTTCAGCGGGTGCTTGGAACCCGGGATTCTTATCCAAGCTCAAACTGCCGTTCCGACTTGAAAGACAGGTTCTATTCTGGTTTCAACCGGCCAGCAGCCCTGAGCTCTTTGAGCCCGAGAACTGTCCTAACCACTCCTGGGAGTACGAACTGGGTAATGGGTTGTATGTTCAACCGGACTTCGGCGGAGGCGTGAAGACGGCGTTCCACCACGGCGGTGAAATGTTCGACGATCCGGTGAATCTGGATCGCGCGGTCCGCGAAGAAGATGAAAAATCTCTGCGTCACGCCATATCCGACATTCTTCCGCAACTTAACGGACGCGTCCTGAAATCGGCGGTATGCCTGTACACCGACACGCCAGACTACCATTTCCTGCTTGATTGGCACCCTGGGCATCGCAATGTCATTATCTGCAGCCCGTGTTCAGGACACGGTTTCAAGTTCTCAGCAGTCGTCGGAGAGATCGTCGCCGACATGGCCACCAAGGGCGACGCGGGTTACGATATGACGCTATTCGGCGTTGAACGACTGCTTTCGGAAGAATCCGTTTCTCAATGCCCCGACGACTAACCTAGAATCTATCGAGAGTGTGCAAACGTCGTCTTCGCTTTCTGGCGCGCGGCGAAAGACCAGTCCAAGGACAGAATGAAATTGAGACCGGCAAGAAGATATCTTCGCGGATTGATTGTTTTGGTCGCCATCGCGGCGCCACTGATTTTGGTTGCGTGTGGCGGCGAAGAGGTCGTGGAAGAGGTGCAAGAGACAGTGGAATGGAGTTACTCGGGCGCAGGAGCGCCAGGGAATTGGGCATCGCTTTCGCCTGACTACGAACGCTGCGGGAGTGGCACCCAGCAATCGCCGATCGATGTCACCGGATACCAAGAGGGCAACCTCTCACCGCCCTTATCTTTCTCGTTCCGCAAAGAGGCCGAAGCGATATCCAACAATGGAACGTCGATTGCTGTCAGCTACCCCACAGGCAACCGTCTAGGGTTCGGAGAGCGGACATATCAACTCGAGACCGTGACGCCGCGAACGCCGAGTGAGCACCACGTCGACGGTAAATCTTACCCATTGGAGCTGCAACTGTTGCACAGCCAGGTGTTCGGCGACGTGGCGGTGATCTCGATGTTGTTCGACATCGGAGATGCTAACCCGCTAGTGCAAGAGATAATCGATAACACTCCATCCGAAATCGGAAAAACCGAAGTCACAGGATTGCTGAACGCGAGAGGATACATGACCACGGACCTCGGATACTACTCCTACAAAGGTTCAATGACAACGCCTCCTTGCGCAGAACCGGTTGACTGGTTCTTAATGCTCGAGATTGGGACCGTGTCGCAGGCACAGGTGGACGCTCTACAAGGCATGACCGGCGCAAACAACCGGCCGTTACAAGCGGCTATCGGGCGTGAGATCTTTACGTCTGGGTCCCGCTCCGGGCCGTGACAACGGCATTGTCCCCGACTTCGCGCGTCGTCATCGTTGGCGGCGGGATCATAGGTTGCTCGACTGCCTACTATTTGACTCGAGCCGGTATTTCGGACGTGGTTGTCGTTGAGCGCGACCATGTTGCGTCGGGCGCAAGCGGATACTCAGCCGGAATTCTGACGCCCTACTCAGGGTCAAACGACGCGGGATTGCTCGCGCTTTCGGCGGCATCCTTGGCTTTGCATGGTGAGTTGGCGGAGATGCTTCCCGAAGAAACCGGCATAGACCACGGATACGACCTCAAGCCGTATCTCAGGTGTGCATTCGGAGAGGCAGGTCACCTAGAAGCGCGGCAATTCTTGAATGACCGCAGATCAGAGGGTTTGAGCGCCGACTGGTTGAGCGGGAGCGAGGCGCGTGAGGTCTGCGATTGGTTGGCGCCAGAGGTAGAAGGCGCGTGCTTCACGGAGATCGAACCCACGGTCGACTCAAGTCTGCTCACTCGTTCGCTGCTGAAGGCTGCCGAAGCAAAGGGAGCACAGGCGGCGGTAGCAGAAGCAAAAGGGTTAACGGACGCAGGCGTCACCCTCGCCGATGGGTCCCAGATCGATGCTGATGCCGTGGTTTTGGCGATGGGGCCTTGGACGAACGAGGCCGGCAAATGGTTGGGTTGCGAAGTCCCCGTCGTACCGCAGAAGGGCGAGTTGCTTTACATGCATTTGCCTGAGGCCGAAGCTGGTGAAGTCGACCAAGATCGGCCGCCAGCGACGATGCACAACATGGACGAAGGCGGCGTGATCCTCACACGACGCCTCTCTCGCACCGTTCTGGGAGCGACGAAGGAGGATGGAAAAGGTTACGATCGAGAACCATCAAGTTACGCATGGGACTTCATTCTTCCGAAGGTCCAGCGATTGACCAACCGCATAACCAACGATTCCGTTACTCATCACACCGCATGTTTGCGACCGATGCCAGCAGATGGCAAACCGTACGTGGGCAAAGCACCGGACTGGGACAACGTTTTCATCGCGTCGGGCCATTGGTCAGAAGGGGTGCATTACGCGCCCCTTACCGGGAAAGCCATCAGCGATCTAATCGCCACCGGGACGTCCGAGACGGATATCAGCGCAATATCTGCGCACCGGTTGGCGTCGTGAATGCGACATGGATCCTAGCGAATAGCACCACAGCAAACGAGGCGCGGATATGACCCTCAACATGGCATTAGTCGGTGCCGGCGGCATGGGAATGCGACATGCCAACGGTTACGTCGAACTCAGGAGTTACTTCGAGGACGTAAGGATCGTCGCGGTGTGCGACCCGCACGTCGACTCCGCAGCGGCAGTAGCCGCCGTTATCGCGGAAGGGACTGGTGAGAGTCCGAAGACGTTTGCGAGCCTCGGAGAAGCTATTGACGCGCCTGGTATCTCGCTCGACGCAGTTGACATCGTTACGAGCACGCCTACCCATCACGTCTTGGCAATCGAGGCGATGGAAGCAGGACTGCACGTGATGGTCGAGAAGCCGATGGGTCTCACCCTTACCGCATGCCGATTGATGGCGTCGTGCTCAGAACGCACCGGAAAAACCCTGTCGATCTCTGAGAATTTCCGGCGAGACCCGATGAATCGTTTAGCGAAAGCTCTGATCGATGCGGGCGCCATCGGCGATCCATATTTCGCTCTGGACTTCAACATTGGGAGCGCTGACCGCGGCGTAATGCACAGCACGGTTTGGCGTGCCAAAAGGGATCAGGCGGGCGGCACGGTTCTGGATTCCGGTGTACACAACGCCGATCTGCTGCTCTACCTGATGGGTCCTGCCGTACGCGTTTTCGCGGAAACCGATGTCAACGAACGCCAACGTGTCCTCCGGCCGATGTCAGACCAAGCGCCAGGATTGGCCCGGATGTACGGACACCGCAGAGAAGCGGGTGGCGAAGAGATCGGTGACATCGTCGAACAGGATGCGGTCGACACTGCGTTCGCATCAATCAGATTTGAGTCCGGCGCGGCCGGACAGTTGATCATAACTGACACATCATATGGATACAGCCTCGGCGACTCCGTCATATCGGGCAGCGAAGGTACGCTTTACCGGCCACCTAGTCGAAGTGGTACGGGACCAAGGATAGTGCGCGGAAACGGTGACACGTTGGTAGGCGACAAACTCCTCGAATTCGTACCTGACTTCGAACTTGATGACATCGCCTCAACGTTGTGGGATGGGGAACGCCGTATGTCGTCCTACGACATGGGTTTCCGTCAGATCGACTTTAAGATCCTCGCAATCGAGTATATGGATTTGGCCCGCGCTGTTGTGGACGGTCGAGCACCCGAAGTGGGCAGCGCAGAGGGAATGGCGGCTCTCGCGCTCGCATACGGCGTTGTGGAATCAGGCGAAGCGCACCAAGCGGTAGATATCGAAGATGTCGTGACCGGCAAGGTGCGACATTACCAAGACGAGATCGACCGCGCAGCCGGTATCGTCGAGTGCTGAAACGTACCGGATTCGCCGTTTTCGGCTACCGAGAGTACCGGCTGTTTTGGATTGCAGCCGCTTTTTCGAACGTGGGGATGTGGACTCTGATCTATGGCCGTCTGTGGCTGATGAGGACCCTGACCGATTCTGAGATTCTGCTCGGAATGGTCACCGCGGCGACGATGGCGCCCGTCGTGATCTTCTCAGTGTGGGGAGGTGTCGTCGCGGACACCGTAAACCGTTTGAAGCTGCTGAGATTTACTCGCTTCCTGTTCGCGTTGGCAGGTTTCGTAACCGCGGTGCTCATCGCGACGGATGTGGTTCAAGAGTGGCACCTGTTGGCTATCGCGGCGGTCACGGGAGTGATGCTGGCATTCGACATTCCCACGCGCGGAGCGATGGTGGCGTCGCTAGTTCCGAAGGAACAGCTCCCGAGCGCGATTTCGCTTTATTCGGTCGTTTTTGGTGGGGCTGCAATTCTGGGGCCGTTACTTTTCCATCCGCTCGTGAGCGCGGTAGGCATGGAGGGAATGTTCTTCATCGTTGCTGCGTCATACGTGTTGACGGTGCTAACTCTCATGCTGATGGACCCCACCAGACACTCCACACTTCACATGAAGAGCCGAGAAGCAATTGGCCAGAAATCCTCATTCTCAACAGCCGCGAAAGAGCGATTCCGAGACATGATTGACGGAGTCAAGTATGTGCGCAGAGAAACAGCCATCGCTTCGATAATCGGCTACGGCATCTTGATCGGCATCGTCGCTACGCCCATGGAAACGCTGATGCCAGTCGTCACCGAAGAGGTCTATTTCGGCGACAGCGCAACATACGGTCGCCTTCTCCTCGCCGTAGGGATCGGCGGTCTGATCGGCACATTCACCGTCACGCTGATCGGAACTCGGTCGAAACCACCCCTTTACATGGCGCTGGGCGGCGTATCGGTAGGTATCTGCTACATCGTTTTCGGCGCCGTCGACATCTTCATGTTCGCTCTGATAGTCGTCGGCGCAATCGGCGGACTATCCGTAGTCAAAGGAACGATGAGTACAACCGTCGTTCAGACACTGACATCCGACACATTCCGCGGCCGAGTGATGAGCCTCATGAACTTCACATGGGGGGCGCAGGCGTTGGGTGCTCTACTGATGGGGACGTTGGCGGAGTTGTGGGGTGCACCTTTCGCATTCATGGTCGCCGGCATCTTGGCGATCATCGCAACTCTGGGAGTTTGGCAGTTTTCGTTGCGGCGGCTGATGTAGTCGGGACTTTCTCGGTCTCGAAATGGCCGAGGAATTTGATTCGACTTTCTTCAAGGGTTTTGCAGTTGGGGGTAATCTCGCTTAAACTCATATGCGAGAAAATCGGCGTGTATCCATCTGAGTCATTCGCTCGATGGGTCGAGCTGATAAGCAAACAGGCTAAAGGAGCGGGCTTTTGCATCCCTTTGCATATGAGGCCCCCGGGTCGATCGCAGACGCTGTCGCGTTGCTGGACAAGCACGGCGACCGAGCGCGACCGATTGCCGGCGGGACGGACGTACTAGTACAGGCACGGGCGAACAGGTGGGACCTTGACGCGATAGTTGACGTCAAAAACATCCCTGAGTTGACCGAGATCAGCCACTACCCAGACGGTAGCGTGGCAATCGGCGCGGCGGTTCCGTGCTATCAGATCTACGAAGACCAGAAGATTCGCGATAGTTTTCCCGGCATCATCGACGCCGTCGAGATGATTGGCGGCATCCAGATCCAATCCCGAGCGGCGTTGGGCGGCAACCTCTGCAACTCTTCACCGAGTGCCGATGGAATCTGCCCGTTGATCGCTTACAACGCGGTCTGCCACATCGCTGGACCGGGCGGCGACGACAACCATCGCGATGTTGCAGTGGAAGACTTTTGCACCGGACCGGGTTCCAACGTATTGGGGCGCGGCGAGATACTGGTTAGCATGGTCCTACCAAACCCCGGCGACAACTTCGGCGCTGCCTACGAGCGCTTCATTCCTCGCAACGAGATGGACATCGCAGTCGCGGGCGCTGGAGTATCTGTTCAGTTGAACGACGCGGGCGACACGTTCGTGGCGGCGCGAGTGGCCCTGGCCGCGGTCGCGCCAGTTCCGCTTGTAGTGCCAGCCGCGGAGGCAGCGTTGGTTGGCAACTCTGTCAGCGGCGACGTGATCGAAGCCGCAGCCCAAGCGGCCGGCGATGCTGCGTCGCCGATCAGCGACATGCGCGGCACAGTCGAACAACGCAAGCACCTTTCCGCTGTGTTGACCCGACGAATGATCAACAAATCCGTAGAGCGAGCGAGAGGCTAGAAGCAGATGACTACCCAAATAACACCAGGACCATCTCGGGTACACGTTCGTACCACCATCAACGGCAACGCGCACGAGTTTCTTGTGCCGCCTTACATGAGCCTGCTCGATACGCTGCGCGAGATCGTCGGCCTAACCGGCACCAAAGAAGGATGCTTGGACGGCAACTGTGGCGCATGCACAGTCTCGCTTGACGGACGCATCGTCGATTCTTGCTTGGTGCTCGGCGCGGAGATCGACGGCAAATCCGTCGAGACCGTCGAAGGTATGGCCACGCCAGAGGGATTGCACCCGCTGCAACAGGCATTCTTGGAAGAGGCCGCATTGCAGTGCGGAATCTGCACTCCGGGCTTTTTGGTAGCCGCTAAAGGCCTGCTCGACAACGAGCCAGCACCGGACGAAGACCGAATCCGCCACTGGCTGGCCGGAAACCTTTGCCGTTGCACCGGCTACGACAAGATCGTTCGAGCCGTGCAGAAGGCATCGGCGGAGATGTCCTAAAACGCGAACCAACGGCCGGCCTGACCGCGAACAAACGCTAAGGGTCGGCTGTTTCATCAATCGATCGCCAACCAAAGTAAGGGGACCCGAAAATGGTTGCAACATTTGAACCCAAGAGCGAGTACAAGGTAATCGGTACTCGGCCGATCCGCCACGACGGTTTGGACAAGGTGACAGGCAGAGCCATCTACGGCGCGGACATTAAGCTGCCGAGCATGATCTGGGGCGCGGTGCTGCGCAGTCCGCATGCCCACGCTCGCATAAAGTCAATCGACACCTCCGCCGCCGAGGCCATGGACGGCGTGCATGCAGTCGTTACCAACTCCGACTTGCCCGAAGCCGGCAACCAGATGGTAGACCTCGGCGAAGGCGCCACCAACTTGAAATGGGCCGTTGACAACATCCTTGCCAGCGACAAAGTTTTGTACGCAGGGCACGCAGTAGCCGGCGTCGCGGCTGTGGACCGTTATACCGCCGAAGAAGCAACAAGGGCGATCCAAGTTGAGTACGAGGTTCTGCCTTCCGCCACAAACGTAGATGACACCGTCTCTCCAGACATGCCGGCCATTCTTGAGGAGTTCGTCGGCTCCCCCGGCGCGGAAGAGAGCGGGCATCCCAACCACGTGAAAGAGTTTACGCACGAGTTTGGTGACCCCGACGAGGCGTTCGACGAAGCCGACCATGTGATCGAGGGTGAATTCAGCCTCGAAATGGTCCACCAAGGCTACATCGAGCCCCACAACGCTACCGCGGTTTGGGATGAAGACGGTCGCCTCAGGATCTGGACAAGCACTCAAGGCGCGTTCACCGTCCGGCAACAGGTAGCGGCAATAATGCAGATGCCGGAGTCGAAAATCCGGGTGACCCCGTTGGAGATCGGCGGCGGTTTCGGCGGTAAGATTCCGATCTACCTCGAACCGGTAGCGGCTACGCTCTCCCAAAAGGCCGGAAACGTTCCGGTCAAAATGATCATGGAGCGACGTTCCGTATTCGAGGGTAGCGGACCAGCTGCGGGCGGCAAGATCTCCCTGAAACTCGGCGCCACCGGCGACGGCAAGCTGATCGCAGCCGATTCCACGCTCCGAATGGAAGCTGGCGGATATCCCGGCTCCCTAGTCGGCGCATCCGGAATGTGCATCTACTCCTGCTACAACATCCCCAACATGCGCATCGTCGGCTACGACGTATTGGTCAACAAACCCAAGGTCGCAGCCTACCGAGCACCCGGTTCGCCCCAAGTGGCATTCGCCATCGAAACGTTAGTTGACGATCTGTGCGAGGAAGCCGGATTCGACAAATGGCAGTTCCGACGCGACAACGCTGCCAAAGAGGGCACACGCCGCGGCGACGGCCCAATCTTCCCGCGCATCGGCATGGAAGAGGTGCTGGACGCCACCAAAGAAACCGACCACTGGAACTCCGATCTTGGCGAAGCCTCTCCCGGACGTGTCCGCGGACGTGGAATCGCCAGCGGTTACTGGTTCAACGTCGGCCTTCAGTCGTCCGTCAACCTCTCGTTGAACGATGACGGCACCGTCGAGCTGGTTGAAGGTTCAACCGACATCGGAGGCACCCGCGCGTCGATCGCCATGCAGGCGGCCGAAACCCTCGGCATCTCCGCCGAGGACGTCAACCCGACCGTCGTCGACACCGACACCGTCGGCTTCACAGCCGTCACCGGCGGCAGCCGCGTCACGTACGCCACCGGTTACGCCGCATACAACGCCGCGATCGAGATGATCGACAAGCTCAAGGCGCGAGCATCCATGCTCTGGAGCATCGACGCGGACGACGTCCAGTTCGAGGACGGAACATTCTCCTCGAAATCCGACCCCGAACTCAGCATCGGCTTCAAAGAACTCGCGGGCAAACTCGGCGATACGGGCGGCCCCGTAACCTCCACCGGCAGCGTCGACCTAGAAGCGGCAGGCGGTGCCTACGGCACTCACATCTGCGACTTGGAAATCGATCCTGAGACCGGCAAGACCGACGTGGTCCGCTACACCATCGTGCAAGACGCTGGCCGTGCCATCCACCCGTCATACGTCGAAGGACAGATGCAAGGCGGAGCAGCGCAAGGCATTGGCTGGGCTTTGAACGAGGAGTACTACATGAGCGACGACGGCGTCATGTCGAACTCGTCATACCTCGACTACCGGATGCCCACATCGCTCGACCTTCCGAACATTGAGACGGTGATCGTCGAAGTGCCGAACCCGGTGCACCCATACGGTGTCCGAGGCGTCGGCGAGGTGCCGATCGTTCCGCCAGTACCGGCAGTCGGCAACGCAATCAAAGACGCCATCGGGCTTCGCCTACGCGAAACCCCGATGAACGCCGGCAGGATCGTGAGCGCGCTCGAGTCGGAGAACGGTTCGTAAAGCCGAACGTTCTTCTGGACGATTTAACTCCCCCTACGTTCAGTAGGGGGAGTTTTGAGTTGTTGCCGCGTCGACGAATTTCAATTCGTCGAATCGAAGCGCTGATGTGAGTCGGTCAAAGTTCGGTCGTCGCGAGGTTGCGGTTGTTTATAATTTCGGTAAGGGCAATTCCTCCGAAATCGCACACGGATCGAAATCTCGACACAGAACTCTGTCATCGCCAACGGCGTATCATCCTATCGTTGACGTAAGCCACGCGCGGTAAACGCCCTACTTTCCTCTACATGTCCAACTCCCCACAAGCATCGGTCACCGACAAAGGCGCAGATGATTCGCTGATGTATCGCCCGCCAGAACGTGACGAGGAACCCGAAGTCACGCTCGGCGACATCATGGAGCGGATCAAGGAAGCTTTTTCCGGCATCCCTGGTTTCGGCGGTGGAGGCGGCGATTCAAATCGAGGCGATGGGGAACGAAGTGGCGGCGGTGCATCTGGCAGGGGCAGCGCGGTAATCCTGATATTGATCCCCATAGCCGCGATCGCGTGGTTAGCAACTGGCGTCTACACGGTCGGCCCTGAAGAGCAAGCAGCTCTCCGCACCTTTGGAAGATTCGTAGCGATCGCCGACCAAGGCCTTCACTGGCACTGGCCCGGCCCGGTCGGGACCCGTAACGTAGTGCCAGTCACGACAACCCGCCGACTCGAGCTCGGTTTCCGGAGCGCCGGAAACGGCTCCAGCACCACGCCGGTCCAGATTGAATCAGAGATGATCACCGGTGACGAGAACATTGTCGATGTCCAGGTAGTTGTCCAGTACCGTATCTCGAACCTACGCAACTTCCTGTTTGAAGTTGACGATCCCGGCGACCCCGACCGGGAGGTTTCACCGGGATTGCCCGATGGTGAAACCCTACGCGACATCGCCCAAACCGCGGTCAGGCAGGTAGTCGGCGCCCGCGATATCGACGATGTGTTGACGACCGAGAAGGAGCAGGTGCAGGCGAGCATCTTGGAGAAGATGCGAGAACTCACCCGTGACTACAACACCGGCATCGACGTTTTACAAGTGCTTCTCCAAAACGTTAACCCACCGGCCGAGGTTCAAGACGCCTTCGAAGACGTGGTCAGGGCCCGTGAAGACCGAGAACGTGATATCAACTTGGCAGAGGCGTACAAAGCCGCTCAGATCCCGCAAGCCACCGGTTCAGCCGCACAGATCGTGGAAGAGGCCGACGGTTTCAAACGAGGTCGTATCGAGCGCGCACGAGGTGAAGCCGAAGGATTTAAGGCCATCCTTGCCGGTTATGAAGAATCACCAAACGTCACGCGAACTCGCCTCTATCTTGAGGCCGTTGAACGCATCCTCGCCGGCAAATCAAAGATCATTCTCCCGTCCAATTCGGACGCGTTGCCCCTATTGCCGCTTGACAGCCTAGGCACGCTGACTAGGGGGACTACCAGCGGCGCAGCTACGACAGGCGGAGGTCCGTAAACCATGCCTCGCCTGATCATCACCATAGTCATCATCATCGTCGCGGCGTTCATTCTGATCCCGCAGGCCCTCTTCACTGTCGACGAGACGCAGCTCGCGATCGTCACACGCTTCGGCGAATTCCAGCGCGACTACCGGAGCCCGGGTCTGTATGTGAAGCAACCCTTCGTCGAGACCGTGCGGAAGATGGACAGCCGTCTGCTTCGCGTAGACGCACAACCGGCTTCTCTGCTGACATCCGACAAGCGGAACCTCGTCATCGACGCATACGCAAGGTATCGCATCGTCGATCCGCTCAAGTTCTTCCAGCGGCTCCAGACCGAAGGGGAGGCCGTATCCCGCGTCTCCGACATCGTCAACTCTCAGCTCCGGCGAGAGGTGGCTCTCGACACCCAGTCCGAGGTCATCTCCGAGACACGTGAGCAAGTCATGCGCCGCGTCGCCAACGCCAGCAACCGATCCGAGATCAGTCGCGACAACGCGATGAACCTCTTTAACAACAACATCCGCGACCCGCGACTGACTATCATCGTTACCGAGATATCCGACGAAGGTATCGCCACCCGCGGCAGGCCGCCGACCAACGAAGAATTGGACGCCTTGAGTCGGGAAGCGCGTCCCGAGATGCTTGGCAATGCCACCGTCGCTTACTTCCAACCGCTGGTTGACGAACTCGGGATCGAAATCGTCGATGTCCGCATCAAGCGCGCAGACTTCCCAACCGAGATCGAACAATCGGTCTTCGCCCGCATGAGAGCCGAGCGTGCTCGCATCGCAGAGGGTCTCCGGGCAGAAGGTACCCAGCGAGACCGCGAGATCCGAGCCGAGGTCGACCGCGATGTCCAAATCATCCTCGAGTCTGCAAACGGTACCGCAGCCCAGCTCCGCGGTGAGGCCGAAGAAGAAGCCATCAAAATCCTAGCCGAAGCCCTCGAACTCGCCCCCGAATTCTACGAGTTCCGCCGCTCCCTAGAGACCTACGAAAAAGTCCTCGACGACAAAGCTCTCATCGTCTTGGAGAGCGACTCCGACCTGTTCAAGTATTTGCAGCAGCCGCAGGTGGCTGAAGACGACGAGTAGGGCGGGGATGTAAATCGGTAAGTGTGACGTCGAAGGGTTTGGCAGAAGTCACGCGCTAACGTCTGGATCGAGCCCGTAACCATTTCTGGTCGACGTTTTTGCGCGTTCCAGTTTATTTCTGATGATGTGAGTTGTCGGTGATCTTTAGAGTGGTAACCTAAGCCTTCGCACCTAGTGCTAGCTGACCATGACGTAGCACCGCTAGGCGACCTAAAATTGGGATTTTTGAATAGAGGAATGATCGCGCCCGTGGTGGGTATCATCGTGGCGGTCGTTTTGCCAGTTGCTGCGGTTTGGTGGTTGAATCGAAATCCCCAACTCGACGTATGGGAGGCTGCGGGGATCGTAGGCAGTGTTGGCACCCTGATCCTGCTGGGGATCGGTGGCATATTCGCTATCTATCAGTTCAGGTTGTTCCGCCACCACGAACCACACCTAAACGTCGCACAGACTGTCTCGCACCACCAAGTCAGCCCGAGCTACGTCGCAATCTCTATAACCGTGCACCTACGCAACAATTCGCGAGTGGTGGTCAGAATTCGCGAAGCCCTTTTTCGGATTCAACGGTTCAGCGGGTTCGAAGATGTTGCAATCGAAACGATGTTTAGACATGCATTCGTTTTCAGAAGCCATAGCGTAATAGAATGGCCAACGCTGCAGGAAGTGCGTCGTTTTTGGGATCCAGGAGAGATTGCCATTGAACCTGGAGGAATCCACTCGGAATCTTACGAATTTATCGTTGCGAACGACGTGCAAACAGTCATGGTCTATTCTTCCTTCTACAACCCCGAAACGCCCAGAGGAGAGGATGAGCGCCGAGCTTGGCACGCGACATCCGTGTACTCTTTAGATATAGGCGCAGATGAAACGTCATGAGTACCTCGAACAAAATCCTCCATGCATTGCGATGGTTTGTGCCCGAACGCGAGATAAGAGGGAGTCGTCCTCGTGTAGCACCGCCTCCCCCGAAAGGTTTGACGAAACCGCCTAGAGCCGAAGATGCAAAGGTGCAGATACCTCAAGGCAATTGAGGGCGAGTGTCCAACACCTACCTGCGTGATCGGTAACGCCTCGACAGGACAGTGTCAAAACGGTGGCTTGAAACCGTCTTTGCCTTCGCCGAGGGTTATCCCTTCCTCAGCCAATCGATCCCTGATGATTGTCTCTGTGGACTTGTAGTCTCGCATGTAGGCGTCAGTGAAGTATTCAACTTCGCAACCCAGCTTGTCCGCCATTAGGCACGCTGCCTCTTCGCGGGTATTTGCGACGAATTTTCCTCGAGTGAAGTGGAAGGGTTGAATGATGAACCTGCGCACATCGGTATCCAGCAATTCGTCGGCAAAGAGTTCGGGATTAGAGACCAGCAACAACGGTGTCATGGTGATGCACGACTGAATGCCGGCGGCTTGAACTTCGGCGATGGCACGCAAGCGTACGGTGTTGTTCGGACAAGAGGGTTCGAATGTGCGCCGAATGTCTTCATCATCGGTGGTGACGGTCATGTTGACTTGAACTCGACCGCCGTTCTCTTCGATTTTCTGGAACAGATCGATGTCTCTAGTGACATCAGGGCTGCGAGTTTGGACGACGAGTTTGGGACGATGGCGCGGTTCAGCCAAGAACTCAAGCACCCCGTGAGTTATGCCACCGAATTCTGTCTCGCGTAGTCGGCGTTCGATGGGTTGATAAGGATCGGTCACGCTACTCATGTAGATGAGTTTGTCGTCCAACGAACGCTTCATGTTTCGTAGTTTCTTGACCACATCCTCTTTGACCACTACCCATTGGCCCCACGAATCGCGTTTGTCTTGATCGGGGCTGAAGAAGGCGGCATAACAGTAGGTACATCCGAACGAACAACCGCTGTAAGGGTTGAGCGTGTAATCGTACGCATCCATGAAGCCAGTGGACTTGGTGAGGATTGAGGCGGTTGGAGCGTAAGAGACAGAGGTAAGGCCGAGAGAGGTGGGGCGATTCCGTTCGCGTGCAGGATCTACTGCAACCGTTGCGTTCACGACATCGGTCTCCACCCCAAACATGCTGGACTGCACAACTTGTCTGACTTGGCCCATAGTTACTCCGAAATGGTGACTACTATCCTATACGTGGCGTGTAAAACTGAGCCGCAGCGTCGGATTGGCTCCTGCCCCAACGCGGAGGTGCGTTGCGGATGGAATTTGCATTTTCCAGTTGATCAGCGAATTTCTCTATGTATCGCCAATATCTGCCAAGCTCTCGCAATGGAGGATAAGGAGGATTCATCAGATCTGAAACATCGCACCGATCAAACCTAGATTCAACAAACGGAGTCACGAGATTCGCAAACCTTCGCGCGTGATGGTTATCGTGAAACGTCAAAAACCCAGCCGACGGTTCCACATCGCGGAAAACCGAGTTCAAGGTGCGACGTATCAACTGGTTATTTTGGTTGTCGTCGTACAACACGTGCATGGCTATCAACCACGATTCCGACGATCGAGGTTTTGATAGCAGTTTGGTCGATTTTTGAAAGTTAAATTGGAAGAGCGAGCATGCATCATTCAACGCAACTAAATTCGGATGCTGGACGATGTGTTCCCGCCAAGTTATCCAAGTTTTCTTGCCGAATTCATACATTCTTCTACTCTCATCACAAAGTGCCACGTTGATCGACGTGATATGCCGATTGTGTCGCAAATTGTCGGCGACTACCATCGCCAATCCGATCGACGCCGCTAACTGACCACAACCGAAATCAACAATGTGAAGAACTGGTTTGCTCGTAATAACGCGTTCACGCTTCGACAGGTTCATCAATCTCGTGAACGCCAAGTACGCAAGCATGATCTGCATAGGTTGGTACCACGCAGCGTAGTTGATCACTACGAATGGATCATCGTAGTCGGGTTTACGCCCTTTCGACAAGTCATCGAAAATTCGTAGACCTCGGTCAATTGACTTCACAGTTTCTCGAGTTTCGCCATTTGGGCAAAGTGCACGAAATTCGCCTTTCGCGACTTCCGTGATAGCGTTCTCGATCGACTCCAATGTTCCCTTCGGCAATTGCATAGCATATTGATCTTATGGCATCGTTTGGAAGTAATGTGTTACGTACGAACCTCCCCCATCACCCGCTCCGCGCGCCCTTCTCCCCTCTCCTGCTGATACCTGAGCATCGCGCCAGCCAGCCGCAATCCGCCCTCTACATCCCGCGCTTCAACGCGTAACCTTTCCAACCGTGTCCATTCCGGAGTTCTTGCGATGTGCCGAAGCAGCTTGATGGTGTTCAGTGGTGCGGGGATGATTGGGTCGCTGAGTTCGGATTCTTCGGTAAAGGCGACGGGATCGGGGGTGGTGGAATCGTCGGCCAGTCGGTCGGGGCGTTTGACTAGGCCACCTTGGGATGGGGAGAACCAGTGGTCGCCGGGTGGGATGTCGGCTCCTGTGCGGACGCAGCGGTGGAGTTGGGGTTGGAGGCCGACGGTGGCGAGAAGGGTAAGTTCGTGCCAAAGGCGAAGGAGCGGCAGTGTGTGCTTCGCGGTCGTTTCAGCGTGGGTCAGGGAGTCGCGCAGGAGCGCGAAGAGGTTTGGGTTTGCTGCGCTTGGCAGTGAGAAGCGTTCGCAGATTTCGGCGAAGTGGGAGGCGAGCGTTAGGCGATCGAGGTCGCTACGGAGGCCTAGGTAGGCGTTGACGGTCTCGACTTGGCTGATGACGTGGAGGTCGGACCTACCCTCGGTGATGTGCGCGGTGATGTGCCGCAGCAGGTCTACGTGGCCGCCAGTCTTTGACGTGGTCCTGCGAGCGCCGCGTGCGACACAGGAAACTAGACCGCGGTGAGGAGTGAAGAGGACAACGATTCGATCCGCTTCGCCGAGGTTGCGAGCGCGAACCACGATGCCTTCGGTGTTGAAGTATCGTCGTTGGGGTGAACGCATGGGGTTATTGCAACCTCGACATCATCCTACAGAACCGCACCGAAATCCAGTTGGGTTCGAACAGATTTAACGGCAAACCGTATTCGCAGCCACTCGGCGGGAGGTGTGTTAAATCTCCAGCGACGAGAGCAACGAGACCAACGAATCGATCGTCGATTCTGGGCTCAAAATCGAGACCATATACGGGATAGAAGCGAGAATCGACGCGGAAATATAGATCACGGCTGCGAAGGGTATCCGACCTGCCAGCGGTGGCAAATGGTCTGTTCGCTCAAGCGCCGCTTTAGTGCCGGTCCAAAGCAACAGGAAAACGCCGGCACTGATGAATCCGACGTAAAACGCGCCGCCCATGATGCCGAAGCTCGAAGGGATTGAAGTGAACAGGGATAACGCGATCCGTAAGGCGACGCTCGGTTGCCCGCCGTCGAGAGTCGGTCCGGCGATCGGATCGAGAAAGTTCACGATCATCAACGAAGCGAGGTAACCGATGAGGAATACGGAACCAATGGCGAAGACGAGTGCGCCGAGCGCCCATACCCGAACACTAGGGAGTGGGGATCGTAGGACGAAAAATTGGTAACTCACCAGCGCTCCCGCGAGGCCCCCTCCGATGAAGTACGTGGGAATCAGCGGACGTTGGTCGTCGAAGGCGATAATCTCACGCGTCCAGTAGGTATCAAGTAGGAATTCCTCGCGGGCTTCGAGAATCAGTATTCCCATGTGACCGACAAATAGACCGAGCAACCCTCCGATAAGAAACCCAAATGCGGCGCTCTGCATACGGAGCGAACGCTCAGATCGTCCAAGTTCATCTTCCCTTGCGCGTGCCGCTACAAGGCGTTCGAGCCGAGGTAAGCGTTGATCGTTTCGTTCCTGGTTCGCGGCGCTCACCGCAGCCCCACGCTACCGTCTTCGCGGATCGGCGGCGGAATGCGCGCAGGTTCAAACGGGTGCATGTCGGGTGCGTCTTCGTTGAAGATCACGCCGAGGCCCGGTTTCTCGGGAACGGTGAAGTATCCGTCGACGACCTCCATCGGCGCATCGACCATATCGCGGCGCGGCGGCTTGTCCTCGTCGACCGCTTCGAGGACATCCCAAGAAGGCGACGAGACACCTAGCTGGACGCACGCAGCGGTTGCGATGGGACCTTGGAAGTTGTGCGGCGCGATCAGAATGTGGTGCGCCTCGGCGATGGCGCCGATCTTCTTCACTCCGGTGATTCCGCCTGCCACTGCGATGTCTGGCTTGAAAAACGAACAGTTGGTCATTTGGGCGTACTCGCGGAACTCCCAGATGTGGGCGTTGCGCTCCCCGACGGCCAGTGGCAGACGCATCTTGGTGGCGACTTCCGACATCGCCAACACGCCATCAGGCACGATCGGGTCTTCGATGAAGTAGGGGTTGAACGGCATCGCCTTTTCACAGAATACGACGGCTTCTGATGGCCGCATGTTGCGGTGAATCTCGATGCCGATGTCGAACTCGTTGCCGACGACTTCTCTGACCGCCGCGAGCATATCGACAGCGTTTTCGACGAGCAGCGGGTACTTGAGCAGCTGGAACTCGCGCGGCATCGGCGTGAACTTGAGCGCGGTGTAGCCGAGATCGACGGCGACCTTGGCTCGTTCGGCCACTTGATCAGGAGTTTCGCCGCCGACGCCAAGGAAGATTGCTCGAACTTTTTGGCGCGCCCGCCCTCCTAGCAGATCCCAAACCGGGGCATCAAGACGTTTGCCTTTGATGTCCCACAACGCCATGTCGATCCCGCTGATGGCCGCAGCGATGCTGTTACCGCGGAAGCTGCCGTTGTAACGGTGCATGTAGTTGTAGAGATGTTCGGTGTCACCCGGATCCATACCCACGATGGCATCGCCGAGGATCTTGACAGTCTCCTCAGCCGCACGGGGGTACGCCCAGTAACACGATTCGCCGATGCCTTGAGTGCCGTCGTCTGTTGTGATGCGGATGACTAGAAATCTGTCAACCAAAAAGGTCTCGATCTGTTCAATTTTCATTGGGTTCCTCGGGTTTGTAGTTGGTCAGACGATGATTATCGTCGAAGCGGTTGGTCAAGAGGTGATTTCCGAGCGTGATTCGAGGGAATGTGCCAGTGTCGCGTCATCGGCGTACTCGATGTCAGAGCCAGAAGGCAGGCCGCGAGCGATGCGAGTCACCTTGATGCCTGCCGGACTGATGGCGCGTTGCAAATACATCGCCGTCGCTTCGCCGTCCAGGTTGGTGTTTGTCGCGACGATCACTTCGCCGATGGACTCGTCCTGCAGTCGTTGGAGAAGCTCCTTGATTTTAAGGTCTGATGCGGCGACGCCGCTCGTTGGCGATAACGCGCCGTGTAGCACGTGATACATGCCCGTGTAGGCGCGCGTACGCTCGATGGCCGTGACATCAAGCGGTTCCTCGACCACGCAGATAACGGATCGATCGCGTTTAGGATCGGCGCATATCCCGCATGTGGCCTCTTCAGTGATGTCGGCGCAAGTTTCGCACAACTTGATTCGCTGCTTGACGCCGGTAATCGCTTCCGAGAGTTCGAGCGCCTCGGCTTCGGGCATCCGGACGAGATGGTAGGCGAGGCGTTGGGCGCTCTTCGGACCGATACCAGGTAGTCGGCGGAACGCCTCGATGACACGCGCTACCGGTGCGGCTACACCGCGTGGCGCGTCCGTCCGCGGAGATACCGGAGTGATTGGACGAGGCGGGTCAGGTCGGAACGCTGCCATCGTTGATGTCGTTGCAGAGGATCGACGGAATCAGAAGCCGAGTCCGGGGATGTTTAAGCCACCGGTGATAGCCTGCATCTTCTTCGCCGCCATCTCTTGCGCGTTCTCCATCGCTTCGTTGACTGCGGCCATTACGAGGTCTTCAAGCATCTCGACGTCTTCAGCATCGACCACTTCAGGATCGATTGCGATGCTTTCGACGTGCGATCCACCAACGACGACGACTTTGACGACGCCTCCGCCCACAGACGCTTCAGACTTTGCTTCGGCGATCTCTTGCTGCATCTCCTGGATCTTCTTCTGCATCGCCTGAGCTTGTCTCAGCATGTTGCGGTTCATCATGATGCGGTGGCCACCTGTCCTCGTTTATAGTCGCACCCGATTGTCGGGCGTTTCGAGTTCAATGTTAACGCGTCACCAAAGTCACATTCTTCTGACTGCACCGGGCGAAGGATGCGTTCGACATCGACGTCCAGACGACGGGAAGTTCCGGTTAAACGTCCTCTACGCCGACGACGCGCCCACCAACGTTGCGCAACCGCTCAATAGCTGGATGAGTGTTGATATCGTCGGGGACGCTAAAAGGTTGCGACTGGTCAGAAAGTTGGTTTTTGGGTTGTGTCGATTGTTGCGGTTGATCGTTGGCAATCGGGCGGTTTTGCGATGGGCTGGCGACGGGATTAGGCGCTGCGGAGGCTTGTTGGAGTTGCACGCGTATCTCGGGACCGTAGACCGCTTGGAACGCGGCTCGCAGTTTGGAGCGGACTTCATTATTCATCCACGTGTCGCGCAGCCGCTTCTCGGCGTTGGAATACTTGGGTTGGAGGATCAGAACGCCGTTGTTCGGACCCATGAAGTTCACTTGCGCAAACGTAGTTCTGACTTGGGTGCCTGCGGCTTTGCCGATTTCTTCCAAAATCCGGGGGCCGGCCGGGACATCCGTCTGTTGTGTCGCAGTGGGTTCAGGCGGCGGCGTTTCCGACGAAGTTGCCGGTTGGGGAGTGGGATTTTGACGAGCCGCCTGTCGCTGTCGCCGCGGTTGTGGTGCCGCAACGGGTGCCGCGGGCTTCGGCGGCTCTGCGACGGCTTGCAACGTGGCGATTTCGAGCGCGAGCGGCGACGATGCTTCTCCGAATCGCTCATTGCGCCCGAAGATCGTGATGGCGTGGAGCATCTGATCGGCGGAGGCGGTCATCGCTTCCGGTTCGAGTTCCGGCGCGTCACCGAGTTGCCCGAACGCACTCGCCACGCCATGCTTCGTCAACAACGCACCCCGCAACGCCGAGATCGTGTTGTCTCGCAAACCCTTCAACTCCGCGCCCTTAGACGTTTCGTCTTCGATGATCTCCAGTGCGCGTTTGGTGTCTCTACGAAGGATCGCGCTGGCGAGGTCGCGAGCGGATGACGTGTCACCGATGCCTAGTAGTTCACGTGCCTGACCTTCGGTGATCTCGCCAGTTCCGTACGACACCGCTAGCTGTTCCAGCAGATTTTCGGCGTCTCGCAGGGAGCCCCATGCCGATTGCGCAACGAGTTCGAGCACGGCAGGCTCGCAATCGATCTCCTCTTCATCGCAGATGAGTATGAGCCGACCAATGACGTCGTCCGCTGTTAGACGCCGGAAATCGAAGCGCTGGCATCTCGAGATGATCGTCGCCGGCACGCGATGGATATCGGTGGTTGCGAGGATCATAACCACCTGCGGCGGCGGCTCTTCCAACGTCTTGAGCAACGCGTTGAACGCCTCCGTGGTGAGCATGTGAACTTCGTCGATGATGTAGACCTTGTATTCGCCGACAGTCGGTCGCAGCAACACGCGCTCGCGCAGATCGCGAATGTCGTTCACGCCACGGTTGGATGCCGCATCAATCTCGATGAGGTCCATGTAGCGACCCTCGTCGATGGCGATGGCGGCATCGGTGTCGGGAAGCGGGTCGCCATGATCGTCCAACTCGGCGTTCAAAGCTTTGGCGAGTATCCGCGCTGTAGAAGTCTTGCCGACGCCACGGGGTCCGGTGAAGAGATAAGCATGTGCGACGCGGTCGGTCAGGACCGCTCGGCGGAGGGTATCGGTGATGTGTTCCTGTCCCACCACATCGTTGAAACGAGTAGGACGCCACTTTCTGTAAAAGACGGTGCTCATGGGGGTTCTGAAGATGGTTCAAACGGTCACGTATTCATGATATGCGGGTCAGACCTTTATAAAATTCGAGAATTGCGAACGATTGGGATTGTTGGAAAGTCTAACTCGATCCAATTGAATCTTGGCCGTGCGGATCGCGCACTCGTCGGAATGGAACAAACTCGAGGTGATCAGCGTCTAATAGTAAGTGTGCTGATATTACGCGGAGTAACCGACGCGTGGATCTTCCGGAGATGGAACCGAAACTAATCTCGATTGTTGTGCCCCCGCCGCCCGTCCCGTTGACCGAATGACGTCGTTATCCATAGCCGATCCGAAGGGAAACCCAATCGATGACCAATCGCTAATTTTCGCCCATCCTGATCCCTGCCCTCGCTATCCTGCGCCTGGAAGTGGCTTTCGTCGGTTACCAGGCAGTCTCGGCACAGACCTTACCGGTCACGGTCAACGGCGGTGTTCTGTCGGCGACTCACGATTTCGGGCACGCCGTCGGTTTAGCCCACTCAACATCTACTACTGCGTTGATGTACGACACAAGTCACTCGCATTGTGACCCCACGCCCATGGACGTCGCGTCCGCCGTGTCGCTGTATCAGACCAGAGCGCAATGATTCGACGAAAGGAATGCTAAGAACATGAAATTCGCGATGCTCATCGCAACCCTGCTGGGATCCATTGTCGTAACCGCTTGCGGGAGCGCGTACACGACTCCGACGACGTCGGATGCGGGTTCGACCATCGCCCAACAACCGCAACTCGAGACTGATGTTGTACCCACACCCGACCCAGTCGCGCCGATTCCGGTTGAACCTTCAATCGAGTCCGAGGACGCAGACCCCTCGGCTTCGACTGTCATCGAAGGTACTCCAGACGACGAACCGCCACAAACCTCCTACCTCGAAGCCACCGTGGAACCGTGCTCGCCCGTCGCCGGATCTTCGCGCGACCCGTGCGACCCTGCTCGTTTCGCTGGTTGGGAATCGTCGTGGATCAGTTACCAGCATCCTGACGCGGTGGATCCGCCCGGTATTGCGGTTCACGGGAGGGTGCCGGATAGACCGCCGTGGACCGTATGGGATTTGTTGAGAGAATTTTTCGAGGTGGCCTTGACAGAGGAACCCGCCGACTATCCGCTGCTGTTGCCCCATGTCGTCGTTCGTGGCGCCTTTCTGCCTGGCACGACGAGGTGCATTGTTCACGAGTACTCCATCAGGTCAAATTCCAATGGCAACGAGGTGTGGATTTTCAAGGAACTGGACCCTGACGCCATTCCCGAAGGGACGCGTTGCTACATGGAATTCGAGGCGAGAGAATACCTGGTCGGCAAGGGGCCCGCGCAGTTTACGGCGGTTCCTCATTCCAGGATTCCGTATAACGTTCGCAACCACGAACTCTACAAGCAGGAGGAATTCCTGAGAGAAGTGGGACGACGCGTGGAAGAAATTTGGGAAGGCGCTGAACTTGTCGTCTGGCTTGCCGCAAGCCATCCTAGCAACGCCCATGTCGAGGTCTGGGAAGTCGTAGACACATCCACAGTCCGGCGTGAATCTGATGGTCGCCTGACGGTTCCAGGCTTGCACCCGATCTATCACCGAGACGATCTTGAGCCGTATCGCGACCGGATATTCCCTGAACTAGACGATTACAGACGAGAAGTCAAACTCGCTTTTCAAGATGTGCCTGAGGAGTTTGGTGTGACGCTGATCGATGATGCCAACCAGGAACATCTGCGAGCTTATATGAAGAGCCAGGGCTTGCACGACATCGAAGAGGTCGACGTTGTTCTCCCGCCGCCGATTTCGCCCAGCGAATGACAGCGACTTCTCTAGTCGACCCGAAAGGAAACCTTAATGATGAACAAGCACCGTCTCACCTCCCCTTTGCTCGCAATTGCCGTCGCGCTGCTGCTCCTAGCAGTGGCGTTCATAGGCTACCAAGTCGTGTCAGCGCAGACCTCGCAGGGCACAGTGGTCGACGGCGATGCTCCGCCCGCGCCGACGGGTCTGACGGCGACGAATGACGGCGCGGGCGCGCGGTTGCTATAGCGAAAATCTAGATGCATTTCAAGCATGACAGCTACTACGAAGATTCGATGGGTGTCAACATCGGTGCGCGATTCGCGGGAGTCGCTAAACATGAATTCGGGCACGTCGTCGGTATGTACCACGCGGAATCGCCGGGAACGCTGATGCAACCACCTAGATCTTCGAATTGCGACCCGACTGCGATGCTCGACGCGGCTGCCAGCTACCGCTTCGAAGTTAGTGCGTTGGGCAACGGCACGACGCACCGCATAGCGTGGGGCGCATGGTCTGCGCATCTGGACGCGGCGACGAACGCGGCACCAGTCGTAAGCGGATGCACCACCACGCTGGGATCGATCACTGGCGAATCCAGCCACGCGGGTTCCTGGACGGACGAATGCGTATCGTCGAACCGCCCGGCGACGAGGTACGCGCGCTACTACACCTTCGAGCTTGTGGGCGCGGGTGAACTTGACAAAGCAGCGGACCTGACCATCGAGCTCGTCTCCAGCCAAGACACCTATCTCTACCTGATGAATGGCGCTGGAACGTCCGGCACCGAGGTCACCAGCAACAACGACAGCCAGGACGACGATCTCGGATACTACAACTCGAGGATCACCTACGTGGCCTCGGCCGGGACGTACACGATCGAGGCGACGACGGTGGACTCGCGCGCGACGGGCGACTTCACCATCAGGATCGACGCCGCACTCAGGCATCCTAGCCCGCCGTTAAACGTTAGGGTTATCCCCGGGAACAACCGGCTCGTGGTGCTGTGGGACCCCCCTGCCTCGAATGCCGGATCGAAGATTGCGGGGTATCGCATTTCGCAAGTGGAAATGTCTGGATCGTCCGGCTCCGGCAGCCGCAGACGCCGGGCCGTGGCCGATCCGTCGCGTCTTTTGGGCGCCGATGCCAGAGGCTACACGATAACGAACCTCGATAACGGGACCGAGTACTCGGTCACGATCAAAGCCGCGAACACGAACAGCGACGGCGCGCCTGCGACCGTGACCGGGACGCCTTCGGCAGGCGCCATTTCGATCGGCACCGTGAAGCCCAATCCTGTGGTGCTCGCACGGAAGGCGACTGTCAAGGTGACCACCGCCAACCTCGTCTCAGGCGGCGACTACTCCGCAGAGCTGGTAATCGAAGACACCGACAAGATCAGATTCGGCAACTGTGGCGATTCCCGCGCTACGCAACCACTTCCGAATCTGGGATCGATCGTGAAGATCCAAGCGTGCGAAACGGGTACGCCGACGATCAGCGCCCGGTTGTTGATCGGCGACAACGCGAACAGAAAACACGTACTCGCGGAATCCCTGCCGCGGCGTGTGACCGTCGGTGCGGCTCCGGAGGGGCTCAAGATCGACGAAAAGGGCAAGCTGAACGACGTATTTGACAATAACACGGACAGGGAATTCAGCGTCAAGGGATCCGACTTGCTCATGGGCACGACCTACGGGTTCGAAATCAGCGTCACGTCAGGTTCGCCCAATCCTCTGGGACTGGACTCCGGGTGCTCCGCTACGTCCTCGACGACGAATCTGGAAACCGGTCCAACGGACACGGAAAAGTCGGGAACCTTCAGACTCTACGCCTGCGCGCCAGTTGCAGACGGCGATGTCACGGTTGAGCTGAAGTTGGACGATGTGGTCGTCGCAACCGCTACAAAGACTGTCAACGTGCGGGCGAGTGTGCCAAACAATGTACGGGCGAATGGACACAGCACGACTTCAGGCAACACTTCGGGGAGGATCAGAATCAGGGTTGATCGTCAGTCCATCCAGATGACATATAAGGTGCGATACGAATTGTGCACGTCTACTAATGATTACTGTCGCGTCAGACCTATGAATGCAGATTGGGACGTGGCTGACATGGTCAAAAACTCATCTCGTCGGACGTTCACCGCGGCAGGTCAGACAGTAGAAACAGACGAAATCTTGATTGACCAATTGGCGATGAACGCTGTTTACCGTGTGGAGGTGGCGGCCTTTCCGGTGAGGTTGCCAGGTTTGATTTCGGGATACTCCAGCGAGCCGGTGATTGTTTTCACTTCCCATGAACTGCCTGAGTTTCAAGCCAACGGCCAACCCAGTCGAGTCGCTGATATTCCCGTGAGGTTCTACTGGAAATCTGGTGCGTACGCACCGCGAATCTGCGAAAACAGTTTCAAGGATGGCAACATGAACGCGTTGCCGACGTACATTGCGGCAGTGGAAGCCGGAGTGCTTAGCTGGAAATCCTCTTTGAATTGGCTGGTCGCGAATGACAAGCAGTTGATTTCGATCAATCTGACCAAGGGCGACTGTCCGATCGAAGGGGAAACAGGTTACCCAGGAACATCCCACATTAGATTGGCAACCAACCAATCGGAATTCGAAGCCAATTACGGAGTTGATAACCCCGGCGAAACAACCAACGCATGCACGTCAATTCTGCCGGCATCAGGTAGGACTGACGAACTGCGAGAGTTCAACGGAGCTCCGATCTTCTTCAGGGACATCGCAAGGAAGACCGATTGGATGGCCACCGAGTCTTATCGTTCTTGTGCAAATCTGTTGCATACCTCTGCCCATGAGGCAGGACATGCCCTAGGTTTAAGCCACACCGGTAAGTCGTACTCGATCATGCAGTCCTCAGCTGTAACGTTAACGCGGATCAACAACCCTCTTTGTGCGCCCGGACCACAAGACATCGCTGCCGTATTCGGAACCTACCAATCAAATGACTGACAGAAGGAAAAACTAAAGATGAAATTCGTGTTTTTTGCGCTGGGAACGGTCTTGGTGGGGATCGGTCTGGGCTGTGGCAGCGCGTACAGCACACCTGAAAATTCGGATGGGACCACGGTCGCACTTGAGCATGCCGAACGACCAAGCGATTCGATTACCATCGCACCGTCCGATTCCCAATCGAGATCAGCTGCCGAGTTTACAGAACCGAAACAACCAATCATCGACGAACCGGTAGCCTCCTACCTCGAGGAGACCGTGGAGCCGTGCGTTCAAATGCTTAGTCCCGAGGTGGACCCGTGCGAACGACGACGTTGGACGTTGATAAGTATCGAGAACGATTACAAACATCCAGATCAGAAGGAAGTCCTGATAATCGAACGAGCATCATCTTTGACCTACCCGCCACTGACTACTCGCGAATCCATTCGCCACGCATTTGAATCTGAATTTGGAAGAACCAATCCGAGCCACAGACGCGCTCCACACGTCGTAGTACGCGGCGTCTACATCCCGAGCACCACTCGTTGCGAGTTTCACGAACGGCAAGTCGTGCTTACATCATCCAGCGACATCAAATTAACAGACCCAGAAAAATCCCCTGGCTACGCTCAAGAGATTGCCTGTTATCTCGATTTCCAGGTCAGCGAATACTTGGTCGGGCGTGGGCCCGCGAGGTTGACCATCCGTCCATGGTATTGGGTCCCGATTGCGGGCAATGAAGATAACGAACTTTTCAGATCAGATGAATATCAGAAACATTTAGCGTCGCATGTTTCACCCAGATGGGAGGGCCGCGAATTCGTTCTGTGGCTCGGGATCAATCAAAACCTTGCGGCCGAAGTGTGGCGAGTCACCGGATTGATGGATGTGCAACGTCGCGAAGGCGGCGAAATTGTCGCTGTCAGTCCTGCCTTAAGCAATTTCAGTCCGGAACGGTCGGACATCGCGCCATATTTGGATCGGTTAGAACCGACCTTGGAAGAATACACCCAGGACGTAGTGTCGGAACACGCAGCCGTGAGCAGCGAATTGGGTTTCACGATAGTTGAAGATGCCAATATCGAGTATCTCCGCGAACACTTGTCCAAAGTTGGAATCTACGACCAGGACGAGATCGAGATTTCCCTTCCTCCTCCAATTTCTGAATGACCTACCAACCACGGCCCGAAGGGAAACCCAATTGATAACCAATCGCAAATTTTCACCCATCCTAATCCCCGCCCTCGCTATCCTGCTCCTGGCAGTGGCGTTCGTAGGCTACCAAGTCGTGTCTGCGCAGACCTCTGTGAGCGGCGATGTTTTGCCCGCGCCGACGGGTCTGACGGCGACGAATGACGGTGCGGGGGTTCTGCTGGAGTGGGACGATCCTGCCGACGACACAATCGTGGGCTACCGCGTCTGGCGGCGGTACCACCGCGACAGCCACGAGGACGCTTCGCGTCCGCCGGTGGACGACGAGTTTCAACTGCATGTGAAGCACACCGGCAGCGCGGAGAACCACTTCCACGACGGCGACTTCGTGGAGCACGAGACGGTGTACGGCTACGCCGTCGCCGCCATCGGCTCCGACGGCGCGGAGGGGGCGGTATCCGAGGAGGTCACCATCACCACGCCGGACGCTCCCGGTCAGGCGCCCGAAGAGATCGAGGCGTGGCTCTGGAAGTCGTCGAGGGAGATGTCAAGATCACATGGCAGAGCCTGAACGATGAGACGATCACGGACTTCCACATCAGCCGCACGTCGGAGGATCATCCCGAGGGCGGCAACTGGATCCATCTCACCAACGCCCATCACTCGACCACCGAGTACCTCGACTACCACGGTCTGGAGGTCGGCAAGACGTACGTCTACACCATCAGCGCGCAGAACGAGCACGGCACCGGCCCGCACTCGGATGCGACGCGCATAACGGTTGTCGGCAAAGTCGTGGAGGACGAACCTGCGCAAGCAGCGGGTGACGCGCCTTCAGCACCGACGGGGGTGAGCGCGGAGGCTGTGCACGACGCGGGCGGCCACAAAATCGTCATCACCTGGGACACGCACGCCGCTGACGAGGGCGTCACCGACTGGATCGTGACCCGCTGGGACCCGGACAGCGGCGTCAACCTTGGCCACACGCAGATCGGCGGCCTCGACCACACGCACGTCAGGCACGAGGAGCTAGACGTCGCGCCGTCCACCACCTACGCCTACACCGTCCACGCCGCCAACGAGCACGGCCACGGCCCCTACTCCCAACGCGTAACCGCCACCACCGGCGCCCAGCAGCAAACCCCGCCACAGCCCCAACCGACGCCAACCACGCGATAATCGAACGGTGGTGTCCTGCCTACTGCTTCGAGACCTTTGCAAAATCCACGTCATTTCGGCGAGAGCGAGACCGTTGCAAAACCCTCCCCCTTGATGCCCAAGGGGGAATTGAAGGGGGTTTAGACGCGGATCGGGCACATCCTGCAAACTGCGCCGCGCTGCCTCGGCCCCTCTGGATTCCGGCTTTCGCCGGAATGACGTGAGTGTTGCAATGGTTTCGCTTTCGCCAGAATGACGATCGCTTTCGCCAGAATGACGGGGGGTGTCACCGCTTCTGAAGCGTCTCGCGCAGCTCTTGCACGCCGGCGTCGATGCCGTTTTGGTGAGAGAAGATGCCTGAACCTGCAATGAAGGTGGTAGCGCCTGCCGAGGCGGTGGACGCGATCGTGTTTGATTTGATGCCACCGTCGACTGCGATTTCGATTGCGTTGTCGGCATGACTCGATTGCATCAGCGCCAGCGCTTCGGCGATTTTAGGTATCGTCTCGGGAATGAATTGTTGTCCGCCGAAACCGGGCTCGACCGTCATCACCAGAACGCGCCGGATGCGATCGGCAACCGACCATAACGACGAAACGGGTGTTTTCGGACGGATGGCGATCGCGGGTTCGGCACCAGTTTCCAAGATGAGGTCGATCGTCTCGTCGACATCCGCGACACCTTCTATGTGCACGGTGATGATGTCGCCGCCCGATGAGGCCAACGCCGGGATCAGATGCTCTGGCGATCGCTCCATCATGTGCACGTCGATCGGTTTAGTGGCGTGACGACTAACCGCTTCCAACACGGGCGGTCCAAAGGTCAAATTCGGTACGAAGTGTCCGTCCATGACGTCAAAGTGGAATTCGTCCACGCCCGCCGCCTCGGCTGATCGGATGGAGTCGGCGAGGTAACCGAAATCGGCGGAAAGCAAGGATGCCGAGATCTTCATCAAATCTTTGTCGGACCTCGCTACTCTTCGCTCGTCAGTTGGTGTTGCTTTCGCGGAAGAATTCGTCTGATTCCAAGTAGTCTTCGTAGTCTTCGCCGATATCGTCTGGCGTCTGCGCAACATCGACCTCTTGCCCTTCGGGGGTTACGTTAGCCCACCCTTCTTCAGTCGGAGCATCGTAACGTGACAGGTCGCGAGCGGGTTTGCGAGCGCCCATCGGCATTCCGAAAAGGCCCTGGGCGACCATGTTCGGCGAAATGGCATAAACCAGATCGTCCTCGGCTTTCAGCATGTCGAGTGCGGCTTGAGCCATGCGTTGCACTTCGGGCTCGCTGCTAGAAACAGCGAGCGAAAGCATCTCCCGCGCTTTAGACGATCCGATGCTGGCCAGAGCGTGTACGGTGGCCATCTGGACCTCGAGCACATGATCGTCGAACGGCTCCGACAGGCTCTCGACATCGTCATCGCCCGCAACTTCACCAAACGCCACCACAGCGGCGATACGGATCTTAGCTTCGCCGCTGTAAAACGCATCTTCGATAGTCGGCAGCCAAGACCTGTCGCCAGTTTCTCCCATGGCGAGGAGCACGTCGGACATCAAGTCAGGGTCCCCGATCGCGTCGTCGAACATCGCGTCGATCAGATCGGGTACCTCGTCGACGCGCATCGCGGCGAGCGCCTTCAACGCCTTGCCGCGGACTACACGCTCATCTTGTGAAACGGCTTGGCCTAGTGCGGCCGCGATTCTGGCAAGTGCGGCGCCCGAGACGTTCCGGGCTTGAGATGGGTCGGAGAATGCGTGGAGCGAATCCGCCGCAGCCGCGCGCACCTGAACGTCTGCGTCTCTCTCCAGCGTTTCGAGCAAAGTTTGGGCGATGTTGGCGCTGCCGCCGTCGGACAAAGCACGCACGCACTCGAGTCGCACTTTCGGGTCCGCAAATTCAATCGCTGCCCGGAAGAGCGTATCGAATTCCAAAGATCTGTCCGCTTCCGCGACGGTGCGCAGTTCGACTATGGTTTCCAACACTTCAGACGGTCGCCAATCGCTCCATGCGGCGACGATCGATCGGGCCTGTTTTTCATCGATGCCCGAAAGGTCGCGCAACACCTGCGAAACCGAGTTCTCAGCTTCGTTTTCGTCTGGCGAAGTCGTTATTCCTTCGGAGTTCAATTTTGGTCTTCGATTGTTCGTGCGGTTGTCACGATGACGTAGCGACCTCGACGCCGCGCGTCTTTACCCAAGGCACGACACGAGTGCCAAACACCGGTTCAGGTTCGGAACTCAACGCTTCAACTTGGTTCAGGGTTTCATACACATTGCCCGAGATCATGGTGTCTTTAACACGCCCAACGATTTCACCGTTTTCAATAAGGAATCCGAGCGACAAGTTCGCTCTGAAATCGCCTCCAAGCTCGTTGCCCTGTCCCGCTCCGAGCAACTGCTCTACCAGTAATCCTTTTTCCACGCCGTCGAAAATCTCAGAGGCCGGTTTATCGCCGCCGGCCATCATGATGTAAGAGGTGCTGGGCGAAGGAGTGGTTGACACTCCACGCAACCCGCAACCGGTTGAAGTTTTACCGATCTCGCCAGCGGTCTGCAGATCGAAATACGGTTCGCCGACGACACCGTTGCGGATGAAATCGATCCGACGCGAGGGGATGCCTTCATCGTCCGCCGGATGTGTCTGAGGCGTCATGGGATGCAACGGATCGTCCCATATCGAGATCCGTTCATCAAGCATTTTCTCACCCCAACGGTCGATAAGAGGGGATGAACCGGTCGCGACGTTTTTCCCGTTAAACCCGGACAGCAGCGGAGGTAGGAACGTGCTTACGCATCCGCCCGGCGAAAACACGACGGGCAGGTCTTTACCAGTCGGCGCGTCGACGATGTTCTGAGAGTCCCGAAGTCGGCGGAGGATTTTTCCGACAAGGGTGTCTACGTTTTCTTGAACGATTGGGCGGACTGAAACCGTGCCGTCCCAAACGCTGAGCATGTCGGTGCCGCGGATCAACTCTACAGCTAGGAAAAAACTGCAATTCGTACCCCGGTATCCCGCTTCCCCGCCGGCGGAGTTCAACAATTGCTGCTCATGCGTACGTTTATTGACATCGACTGAGCACAACGCTTCAGGAAACTCGGAAAGAATGGCGTCGACCGCAGACTGGCCGAGCGTCAACATCGCTTCGTCTGTGACCTCTTCGGCTCGATCGTCGTAGCTCGAGACATCTTCGTAACTGGCGGAACCGGGGAACTCGAATTTCGCTTCCGCCCCATATTCGGCCAGCGATCCGACCCTGTCGACCAGCTCATCGACTTTTGCGTCATCGCTCGTGGATGTGAATCCGATGCGACCGTCTCGGTTGATGATGCGCAGTGCGACGCCCGAAGCTTGGTTCTGACCGATGTTCTTTGCCCGATTGGCTTCAAACTCTACGTGCCTGTGCTCCGAGGTGACTCCGAAAACCTCGGCATTGCCGTGTTTGGCGGCCGCTCGATCAAGTAATTTCTGGTAATCACTCATCGTCTGATTTAGGCTCCTGAGATCAAACAGTTCTGGATACGTATGTGTGGGCTGCCCGTACCGACGGGCAATGGCATTTGGCCGCCTTTACCACAACCGCCACCTTGATTGAAACCGCGGTCGTTTCCGACTGCGTCAACGTTCTCCAAAGTCTCGAAAAGGTTTCCCGAGAGCATGACAGGGCGAACTGCTTCTTGCACTTCACCATTGCGAATCATGTAAGCCTCGCCTGACGAGAAGGTAAACATCTCGTGCTGCGTCATACCGCCATACCAATTCTTGACGTAAACGCCTTCATCCACACCTTCCAGCAGGTCATCGAACGTGGCTTCTCCGTTCTCGATAAAGGTATTGGTCATGCGGACGATCGGCGGGAATCTGTAGCTGATCGCTCGGGCGTTTCCGGTTGGTGCTTCGCCGGTCTTGGCCGCAGTTTCACGCGAGTGCAACCGGCCCACTAACACGCCATCTCGCACGAGCGGTGTGACGGTGGCTGGCGTGCCTTCATCGTCGTATTTGTAGCTGCCGCGCATACCCTCGAGCGCTGCTCCGTCGGTGAAGTTAAGGTGTTTGCCGCCAAACTTCCGGCCCATGTACATCAACTCTTTGAGTTTTTCGTTCTCGTATACGTTGTCTGCTTCGGAAAGGTGTCCGAACGCTTCGTGCACGAACACGCCAGCGAGGACTGGATCGAGGATCACGGTGCGTTGTCCACCCTCAAGAGGTTCTGCTTTTAGCAGTCCGACCGCGCGTTTCGCGGCGTTGGCGACGTCTTCGTCGAGCCCCTCGAACACACCGTAGTTTCCGAGGTTGCCGATGCTGAAACCGGCCTGCTGCACATCCGAGCCTTCACGGGCCTGCGCGGAGATTCGAGATATTACGTGCACCACCTCCTGTTCAACGTATGTTCCGTCCGAGTTTGCGAACGCGACCTTGCGCGAATTGTCACCGTAGATGATGTCTGAACTGACGATGCCCGTTTCGGACCAGACGATGTCGTTATAGTGGTCTGCTAATCGGGTCTTCTCCTTCAGCGGAATCTGGCGAGGGTCTTTGACGATGTGAGGTTCGACGATTTCGACATGCGGTTCAACCTCAGCGATCTCGGTGGTCTCGCCATTTTTGCCCGCGGCCAGACTTCGAGCCTGATCAACTGCGTCTCCGACGCGTCTTTTGATATCTGTGACATCGTTAAAACTCGAGAAGCCCCAAGAACCGCGAACGCAGACCCGCACCGCACCGCCCTTGCCGCTAGTCATGTTGATATCGTCGAGTGAGCGCCCGCGATAAGTGAGTCGGGTAGAGTCCGACTCTTCGACGCGGATTTCGCAGTAGTCTGCCCCGTGTCCATTCAAGGCATCTTCGATTTGGTCTCGGTAACTCATATTTGGAATTTCGTGGGTTGATTCGATTCAGGTATCGTTGTGATCTGAATCAATCGTATCAATCTCGGTAAGGGATGGAAACGTTACCCTTACTGCATGATGATCGGCGAGCGGGAACGATACAAGAACGCTGTCAACCGGCTTCTTTCGCTCGCCGATTTTGAACGCAAATCGCGCGCCAACCAACCCCCTGACTGGCACCTTCGCCGCGTCGAACGACTAATGGAGATGCTCGGCGAACCCCACTTTGCAACCCCAGTGGTTCACGTTGCGGGATCGAAAGGCAAGGGGAGCACCTGCGCCATGATCGCGTCGGGTTTGCAGGCCGCCGGATTGGAAACCGGTTTGTATACGTCGCCGCACCTCCATACGTTCACCGAGCGGATCAAATTGAACGGCGAAAACATTTCACGCACAGATTTCGCTGACCTGATAGATTACCTCTGGCCATTCGCCGAAGCCATTGAACAGGCGGGAGATTTGGGCGTTGTCAGCGTGTTCGAGATGCTTACCGCGATGGCCTTCGTTTACTTCCGCCACGACGTTGACATCGCAGTGATAGAAACAGGGCTTGGTGGGCGACTAGACGCGACAAACGTCGTCGATCCGGAAGTCGCCGTTATCACTTCAATAAGTCGCGATCACGTAAATATCCTCGGCGACAAGATCTCACAGATCGCGAGGGAAAAGGCAGGGATCATCAAACCTGGCGCACCAACCGTCGTTGCCAAAAACCATCCCGTCACCTGGCGCGTGATGCGAGAACGCGCCACCGAGGTTGGCTCGGAGTTGGTGAGCGCCTGTGCCACCTCGGCCGCGACGAACGTCGGAACCGAGTTGGACGAGGATTTGCGCCAAAAATTCGTCATCAAACGCTGGAAGGAACCCAAAGCGCTGTACGAGAGCCTGATAGCCAACGAACCAATAATGGCGCTGTACCCGCAACCGGATCCCGGTCTTGTCGATGTCACGGTTCGCACGAAGCTGCTCGGTTCGCATCAGATCGACAACGCGAGAACGGCGGCGACCACGCTGAACGTGCTCTATCTGCTCGGTCATTCGTTCGACGTAAACGCGGCAATCGCAGGGATTTCCGAAGCAGAATGGCCATGTCGTACGGAAATCGTGGACCTGCCGGACTGGCCTCTGATCGTTCTCGACGGTGCTCACAACGATGCATCGCTCAGAGCGTTGAAGGAAATGATCCAAAGCTACACGGCATCACGTGTCTCAATCGAAGACGCCAGTCGACGTCGCGGATTCGACCTCGAAGCACCGTATCTACTGATCGTTGGTTCAACCGAAGGCCACGACCACGAATCAATGACCAGAGAACTAGCATCCAACGCGGTTTGCACGATCGCAACACAGTCGAGGCATCCCAAATCGGTTCCCGCCTCGCGTGTGGCGAAGGTTGGGTCGGACCTCGGCCTCGAATTCTTGCCCACCCAAAGCGTTGCAACGGCACTACAAGAGGCATCGAGAGTCGTCGGTGAGCGACCGGAAATCGGGTTAATCGTTGTGACGGGATCGCTGTTCATCGCAGCAGAGGCGCGCGAATACCTGCTGGATATTGAGCCAGAACTTTATGACGATCTCGTACAGCCGTACATGCAACCGTACGACGTAGCCAAGTTGACTAGCGATAGAATCTCATAGACGACCCCATGAAACGCAACCTTCTCAAACCCAATCCACCCCGCAACGAACGATGAGCAGATATCCCGACGATCGCAGAGCAGTAATCACCGGCATGGGCGCGATGACGTGCTTGGGGAAGTCTGCTGAAGAGTTTTGGAGCAACCTCAAAAATGGTGTTCCCGGAATTCGTCGCATGTCGATTATCGACCCGACGCCTTTCCCGTGCAAAGTCTCAGGCGAAGTCCAGGACTTCAACCCATCCGAAGGTGGCATTATCCACCGACGTGAAGCCCGTCGGATGGGCAGGTTTTCACAGTACGCCGTCCACGCGTCTGACCAAGCGATAAAGGACGCTGGCTTGGACCTCGATACCGAAGACCGGGAACGCGTCGGCGTGCTAATCGGTTGCGGCGCCGGAGGATTGCCAGAGACTGATCAGCAATCGGTGGTCATGAACCGACGCGGCGCTCTGAGGATCAGCCCGTTTTACATCCCCGTAATGCTGGTGAACATGTGCTCGGCGAATGTGAGCCGAGTGTTCCAACTGCTCGGTTACACGAACACGTGCGTAACCGCGTGTGCCGCGAGTACTCAAGCCATTGGCGAGGCGGCTGAGGTAATCCGGCGCGGCGCGGCTGATGTGATCTTAACTGGCGGCGCCGAAGCTGGTATCTGCGAACTAGGCATGGGCGGATTCTCCACCATCCATGCTCTATCTACGCGGGACTGCCCACCCGGCGAGGCGTCTAGACCGTTCGATGCCGACCGCGACGGCTTCGTTCCGGCAGAAGGTTCTGCGATGTTTGTGATGGAGAGCTTGGAGCACGCGAAGGCGCGGGGAGCGGAAATCTATGCTGAGGTCACCGGTTGGGGCGTGTCCTCCGACGCGTTCCACCTAGTCCAGCCTCACGATGAAGGCAAGGGTGCTGCTTTGGCGATCAAGCTGGCGCTGGAAGATGCCGGGCGAAACATCGAAGAGATCGACTACATCAACGCGCACGGCACATCCACCCCGCTCAACGACAAATCGGAGACGCTTGCCATCAAGCGTGCGTTCGGCGACCACGCTTACAACGTTCCCGTTAGCAGCACAAAATCGATGATCGGTCACTCACTCGGCGCATCGGGTTCGATGGAAGCACTTGCATGTATCGGCAGCATCCAAGATCAGGTGCTGCACCCCACGATCAACTTGGACACGCCCGACCCTGACTGCGACTTGGATTACATCCCGAACGAAGCACGCGAAACCGAGGTAAATGTGACGCTATCCAACAGCTTCGGCTTCGGAGGGCAGAACGCGTGTTTGGTGATTGAGAAATTTGTGGGTTGATCCGTACGATCAGCCGTCATTGATTGAAGTTTGGGGGACCTTTTGAGTTCTAAACTGAATCGTGCGGTCGCGCTTGTCGACGGCATGGATTGGATACCTTTCGGGCAAGTTACCTACGCGCAGTGCTTGGATCCAAGGGACTACTGGCCCAGATAGCGTTCGTCGCGCCTGATGGAAAAGGACAACGCGTATTATGCCAATAGGATGGTGTTATTCTTGTGGGTGATACCCCCCCCCCCCGTCGGTGGCAGCCACAGCGAACCTGTAAAGGTAAGCTGGCGGTGATGAACTGCGGGGGTTCTTTTTTTGTTGATTTGGTCGTACGAGTCTTAGACCCAAATTGCGTGCCACGTACGGTGCGCGAAACCGAAGTCAGCGTCACTCTTTCCAACAGCTTCGGTTTCGGCGGGCAGAATGCTTGCTTGGTGGTTGAGAAGTTCAGAGATTGATCTCGTTATCCCGGGTTTGACTTGCGGATGGCGAAGTCAAACCGTAGCCATCGATTCGTCGAATTCAGCTTGCGAAACAGCTTCCAACTGTAGATCGTCGGCACGTTTGAGGGCTTGTGCCAAGTCATACGCAGCCTGAGCCATATACCAAACTCGAGGATTACCTCCGAATACCATTGACAAACGTATTGCCATCTCGGCAGAAACACCAGTCCTGCAGTTCACCAGATCCGAAAGGTGCTTTCGGCTGACCCCTAACGCTTTCGCGGCATCAGTGACGCTCATCTCCAATGGTTCTAGGCACACCAATCGCACGGATTCACCCGGGTGCGGAGGGTCTTGCATTGCCATATTCACGCTCCTCAGTGGTAGTCCACCAGATCCACATCGATAACATCGTTTCCTTCGAACCCAAAAGTCATCCTCCAATTGGCCGAAACTCTTACCGACCACGTGTCGCTTCTAGTGCCGCGGAGCCGGTGCAGGTACAAACCGCGGATGTCGATGTCTTCGGGCCCGTTTGCAAATTCCAGCAACGACAAGATGGATCTAATTCTTGGTAGGTGATTTGGGTTCAGTCGCCTTGCGTCGCCGCGTTCATAAAACCGTGATAGTCCACGATGCCGAAAACTGACGATCATTAGACCAAATGTAACCTGTAACGTTACAGGTGTCAAGCTATGTTGTGTTACCTACCAGTTGGGCTCCTCTTCCCGCTCGATCTTGTCTTCGTCAAGGTCCATGCCGACACCCGGCTTTGTCGGCAAGCTAATCATCCCATCGACCGGGTTGATGGGGTCCGCCAAGAAGTGCTGGTGGACGATGTTCCACTTGATGAGGAACTCTTGGTACGGGGTGTGAATCGGCGATTGGGTTACCGAGACGTGGATGCCAGCGGGTGACGAGTGGCCGTGCGGGATGGTGATGAGGTCCGCCGCGGTGGCTAGTGCCATGATTTTTAGTGTTTCGGAGATACCGCCTGCCCAGTAGATGTCGGGTTGCAGGATGTCGAGAGCTTCGGCGTCGATGAAGCGTTTGAAGCCCCATCGGGTGTATTCGTGCTCGGCGCCCGAGATCGGAATGTTGGTCTTCTCGCGGATTTTTCGGTACGAGTCGATGCGGTCAGGCATCGCGACCTCTTCCAACCAGCGCGGCGCGCAATCTTCGATGGCACTGGCGAGTTTCACGACGTAGTTGACATCCATCGCCTGCCAGCAGTCGAGCATGATGTCGTAGCCCTCGCCCAATTCGTCGCGCAGTGTTTCAACCATCGCTATGTTGGCTTTCAATCCCTCGTGACCAGACATCGGACCGTATCGGAAGAACCACTTCTGCGCGGTGTAGCCGAGCGACTTCGCCCATGCGGCGCGTTCTCGTACCAGCCCAAGGTCAAGGACGTTGAAGCCGAGCATCGATGCATAGGCTGGAACTTTGTCGCGAGTGGGTCCACCTAGCAGGGTGTAGACGGGCACGTTGAGGGCCCTGCCTTTCAGATCCCAAAGCGCGCAGTCCACGACTGATATCGCCATCATCGCTTGGCCGTGTCTGCCGTGCACTTGCGAGCGGTGCATGATGTCCCAGAGGAACTCGTGCGCCATAGGATCGCGATTCAGCAGCAACGGCGTGAGTTGCTTATCGACTAGGTATGCAACGGTTTCTTCGACTGGCCCTCCGATGCCGATCGCGCCGTCGTCGGTCTCGATCTGGATGAAGTAGGCATCGTGCTCCATGTGGTTTACGCCAGACTGATCCGTGACGACGCTGAAGCGTTGCTTGGATTCTCGAAACTCTTCGTAGACATCGAGCGGCATGACGAGACGCTCTTCCCAGAATTCGCCTTCGGTTTCAATGGTTCCGAAGACGTGCCTGATCCTTACGTTGCTGATTCGAGACATCACTCGATTCCTTAGGGTTACCCGTCGGGTTGTTCTGATTGATTACGCATACGTTCGAGCTCGATGCGGGAACGTTTTGATTTTCTGACCAGATAGATGGCGATCACGACGAAAGCGATGGAGACGAAGACCCAGAGTATGGTGCCGAGGACTAGGTTGTCGCCGCCCCGGGAGCGTTCGAAGACTTCGGTGGCCAGCGTCAGTGTCCCGTCGCCGAGTTCAGGATGTTCGACGACTACGTCGATCGCCCATACCCCTTTTTCTTCGATCTCGAGTCGGCCAACGTAGTATTCGCGGTCGGCGGGTGAGTTGAGTGCGGGGGCGACTTGGCGGGCGCCGTGTTCGGAGGGTGTGGCGTAGACCTTGATGATGGCGTCGGGGACGTTGGCACCAGATTCGCGGCTGTGCACTTGAACAGCGTAAGTCAGTGTGCCGATGATGACGCGTTCGGGTGATTGGTGGACGATTACGCGGTAGTTGCCCACGTTTTCATCGGCGACTACTACGTATGGACCGGAAGTGAGCGTCAGCGGCTGCGCGGAGACCGATATCCATGCGGAGAAACTGATGATCAAAGCCGCTAGCGCGATCGAACTGCGGATGAAGATCGGGGGTGAAACGATGGCACTAATGGGGGGCATCTGTATACAACGATACTGCATGGTTTGCACGATTTTGGATGTAAGATAACGCCAGCAACTTGACACTGACAAGGGAATCGGAAGACAAATGTCACACCACAAACCACTTGCGGGACGCGCGGGAATCGTAACTGGAGGCGCACTAGGTATCGGAGGCGGAACGGCTCGGCGGTTGGCAGACGATGGCGCCAGCATATTGATCGTCGATATCGTCGAAGACGCTGCCGAGCGGAACGCTCAGCGGATTAATGATGCGGGAGGAACTGCGACGTACATGGTGGGTGATGTTGCTCAGGAAGAGGTCGCGAAGGAGATGGTGGAGCGGTGTGTCGATGAGTACGGGCGGTTGGACATCTTGATACAGAATGCGTATGGCGGGGGTGCGGGGAGTGATGGATCGGCGGTGGATGTTGAACCGGATGCTTGGCGATCGGGGATGGATCTGCTTGTCGGCGCTCAGTTCTTGGGTGCGAAGTACGGAGTTCCGGCGATGGAGGCTTCGGGGCATCCAGATTCTTTTGAGATCCCAGAGTGGAAAGGTGCGGGACGGCGGCACGGTGCTCCGCCGAAGATGGAGGTCGGTCGCATAGTCAACATCTCGTCGGTGCACGGTTTGTTACAGGCGCCGAGGGCGTTGGTTTACGAGGCTGGAAAAGCGGCAGTTGTTGGATTGACGCGCCAGATGGCGGTGGATTTCGGGCCGTTGGGTATAACGGTGAATGCGATTGCGCCGGGTCATATCGTGACGGAGCGTGGCGAGGCGATGTGGGCAGAGCTTGGGAATGACGCGGGATTCGGGTTGTTCGAACGGCACTATCCGGTTAGGCGGACAGGTGTTCCGGCGGATATCGCCAATGCGATCGCGTTTCTATGTTCTCCCGACGCATCGTTCATTACGGGTGTTGTCTTACCGGTCGACGGTGGGATGTCGATCCAGTTGCAAGAGAACATCGTGATGCACACGAAGGACTACATCGTGGCGAATCCGGACCTGCGGACGCATTTCGACCATGGTCGATTGGGCTAACTCGGAGTCAGCGAACAGTCACTTCATCGCCGACGCGGACCGTACCTGCACTTTTGGCCGCAATTGAGACGGCGAATTGTGGTTGATCTTGGCCGATGATGCGGGTCAGGGTGCCCATGATGTCGATGTCGCGTTCAGCTGTTGCGGGATCGGCGTGAGTGGCAAGGCAACGGGTTACCGTCTTGCGAACGCGGAACTCGACTTCGCCGATACGGATACTTTGCCCTACCCAAGCGAATTCGTCCCAAGGAGAGCACCCATCGATGGCGATGTTGGATCGGAAGCGCAGCTCCGAGATTTCGGCGAGACTGGCGGCTTTGGCTAATTCAGCCAAGCTTTCACGGGAGTGAAGAGTGGTCAGACCGGCGGATGTGTCGTGGAATCGACCGTTGGTGCCGTTGCCGACTAATCGAAGGGGCAATCTGCGGCGTCCCAACGCGGCGGGGGTATCTTTCAAGGTTTCGTACCACTGGTTGAAGAGGTGCTCGATGCGGAGTCGGTCTCCCGGTTCGTCGATGCTGCCTTCGATCGGGTGGTCCTTTTCCGGTAACTTGATCCAGAGTCGCCTTGACGCCGCGTCGTAACCGCATCGGATTAGGGCGAGTGCCGGAGAGTGTTGGAGTGATGCGAACCATGTCTTTTGGCGCCATTTGACGTCGTCGGGTGGTCCGGCGTCGTCGAAGCGGAAACCTAGGACGCGGTCGCCGGCCACTCTGCCGTCGTCGGTTATCTGTAACGCATCGCAAGGTTCGGCGGGGAGCGACTTCACAGGGTGACGGTATAGAGCAATGACTCGCATGTTGGTCATCGTATTTCAAACCTTTACACGTCGGAAGGCGAGCCAGATTGCGAAATCGTAGGCAAGTTTGATGGAACCCGCGGCGATCCAAGGAACAACGGTCAGGGAACCAGCCCACAGCCATCCGGTGACGGTGGCGCTTGGAATGCGGCCGAGGCCGCGTCCTAAGTTGGCGGTTCCGGCCATTATCGGGTGTTCAGACGGTTCGATGATCGCCATCATGTAAGCCTGGCGCGTAGGCACATCCATCTCGTCGGCGAGCGATCGGAGCATCAACAGCGTAACAGCGATTATTGCCGAGGGCGCGAACGCGAATGAAATGAGCATTATGTTGCTGAAGACCTGAGTGAAGACGAGGGTGTTGAGCAGTCCCACGCGTTCAGCGACCCAAGGTGCGATTACGAGTGAAACCATGTTCAGAGCTTGTCCCGCGACGAGCACCGCGCCGATTGCTGCTGCCGACATGTCGAACTTGGTGAATAGCCAGAAACTGAGAAAGGAGTCGAAGACCATGCCGCCTGCGAAGGAGTCGAATGCGAAAAGAGAGGAGATGGTGAGGATGGGTCGTCGAGCTTTTGCTTTGAACGGATTGACGAATAGGGCCCCCCTTTTTGATTCTCCCTCCGCAGAGCGGGGGGAGGGGGAGGCTCTCTCTCCCCCTGCGGAGCAGAGGGAGGGGGAGGTTTTCTCGGATCCGGGGTAGGTTGAGGTTTGTGGGTTGACGGCGTTGGAGAGTAGCGTGTAAACCAGAGCGGCAAGCAGGTTCATTGCTACGTAGAGCCAGAGGACGGCTTGATATGCGGTCGCCGGTTCCCAGTTGAATGTTTCGATGAGGAGTGTGGATAGGCCTGCGAGCAGCGCGCCGACAGCGCGACCGGCGGATGAACCAATGCTGAGATTGGCGTAGGCTCGCGTACGCCGTTTTTGGGCAATTGCAGCCGCTATGCCGGTCTGTTCCAACTGCATCATCCCGCCCCAGTGGGCGCCGCTGGCGGCATACGCTCCGAAAAATCCGCCGAGTATCAAAAACCAGAATTGGTTCGAAATGATCAGCACGATGCCAGCCACGGCGAGCATCAGCATGTTGGCGATCGATAAGACTCTGGTCGGGACTGCGCGGCTGAGCAGCATGACCGCGACCGATACGACGAATCCGCCGGCGAGGCTGAAGCCGAATATGACGCCTACTTGGGCGTTGCTGAAGCCGATCTCGACGAGGTAGATGACGACGAGAACCGCCATCAATGATCGGGCACTGTCTCTGACAAATCTGCCTACGTAGAAGAGCCAAGCATCTCGCGCGGGGCCGCGATTGAGGATGGTGGCGGTGGAGTTCATCAGGGAAAGGTTACATAGGGATTGAGGTAACGTTGCGCGGGTACATGTTGATATGGCCTGCTGGTGATTTGCAGGTTTTGGTTGGTCGGGCATACCCCTGCGATCTCGCTTCGCTTGGTCGCGTCCCCTTTCGCTTTGCGAAAGGGGCGAGTTCGCCCTATGGTCTTTCATCGCCGCGGTAACGGGATGTTGGACTGGATCTCATTCCCATGTCCCAGCGTCTGCCCACGTTGCCAGACCGTGGGCCCGGTTGACGGCTGATGAAAGGATTGCCGTCCGCCATCGCTCGGTTTCTATCCCGAGCTGGTTGCTGTAGCCTCGGCCTCGTGGCGATCGAGGTTCGACGTCTGCCGGATCAGCGAACGTTCGCCCAGCCCTTGGGTGATGGTGGCCCCGCCCAGGGCGACCACAAGGGTTCGCCCCTACGGAGGTGCTGTCACCTGGCTCGTGTTGCGCCGCCTGCTTCATGCGGCGCGGCTGAACCTTGTAGCAGCGTTCGCTTCTAACGGATCAGCGATCGGTAGGCCCGGGAGGGTTGTTTGTGTGTTGCGTCGCCATGGCTCGTGTCGCGAATTTGTTTTTGTTCGTCTTCGTGATCACGTTCCTGCGCGGTTTCCCGGTGGATCGCTGTCTAGTTGTGTATTTCGATAGTGCCCGCACTCGTCAGCGCGGCGATGATTGTTGTTAACAATTCTTATATTAGCACGGTTGTATCAGAAGTCAAGTCTGAATTGGGATTCTTGGGTTTTGTGGCGGTTGGTTTTTTCGGTTATTCCGTGGGCGCGACCGCGGGTTCAGAAACGGATCGTTTGCCGCCGCTATGCCAACGAGTTAAAGGAGTCGATCGACTATGGTGCGTTTTGTTGTGAATCGTCGGCGGACGTCACGCTCCGCATGGAGCGGATGGTGGTTTCGATGGGTTGTGTTTCGGGGAGTTCTTTGGTGGTTTGGACGCCTAGTTGGGGGAAGCGTCGGGCTTGTGTGAGGACGCGGGATTCGAGGGATCCGACACCGTCGTTGTAGCGGTTGACGGCGCGGTTTAGCGCTGTGCCGATGTCGGCGTAGTGTCCGGCGAAGACTTCCAGACGGTCGTGTAGTTCGCGTCCTAGTTGTCCGATCTCTTGTGCTTCGTCGGCCAGTCGGCGCTCTTGCCAGCCCATGGCGACTGTTTTGAGCAGGGCTACTAGGGTTGAGTGGGTACTGATGACGACGTTGTTTTGCAAGGCGCGGTCGATGAGGTTCGGGCGTCGTTCGACGGCGGGCGGCAGGGCGAATTCGGGTACGACCATGACGACGAAGTCGGCGGAATCTGGTAGTTGGCTCCAATACTCTTTGCTGGCTAGAGAGTCGGCGTGGTCTTGCATGTGTCGGGCGTGTCGATCAAAGTGGTTGGCACGTTCGTTTTCGTCGGCGGTGTCTTGGGCGTCGATGAGGGCGACGAGTGAGACTTTGGAATCGAGGATGATGTCTCGGCGGTGTGGCATGTGGACGATGAAGTCGGTGCGGCCGCCTTGGTTGTCTGAGGTTTGAGTTTCGTAGTGGATGCCTTTGACGAGTCCTGAGAGTTCGAGGGCGCGTTCGACCTGCATCTCGCCCCATTGTCCGCGGGCTTGGGGTCTGGTAAGTGCCGTCGAAAGAGTCCGTGTTTCGGTCGCTAACGAATCGATCTGCTGCTTGAAGGCACCGGAAGTAGTTGCCCACTCGCGGTCGAGTTTGTCGACTTTTTGGGAGAGAGGCTTTAGCGTTTCGGTGGCGCGTTCGAGGAATTGCTTCTGCTGAGTGGCGAGGGTTTCGGACGACATCGACTTGAAGCGGTCGCCGAAGAGTTTTTCGAGTTCGCCGCGTTCGACTAGGCGTTCTTCGGAGTTTTGGAGTTGTGTGGTGAGGTTGGAGACTTTGGCGGTCAGAGTGTTGACGTGTTCAGTCAGTTCGGTAGATTGTTGGCGGAGTTCGGAATTTTCGCTGGACTCTTCTTGGAGCGAGGTGTTTTTGGCTTCGAGTTCCGCTTTGATGCCGGAGATTGTCGCGGTGAGTTTTTGGTTTTGCGACTGGAGTTCCTCTCGCCGGTTTTGGCTAGCGTTGAGTTCATCAGCGACGCGTTTGTGCAGAGATCGTTCGTTGTCAAGGTCCGTTGCAAGCTTGGCGTTGTGGATCTCGAACTGACGGGCCGTTTCGAGTTGTTGATTTGCCGCGTCGAGGTCGGCGCGTGTTGACTCGAGTTCGGCCTCCGCATTGGCTTTTTCTTCGGCTAGACGGATCAGTTCGGCGGGGTCTTCGCCAGTCCGATCGCCACTTCGGGACATCAAGAGGAATGCGCCGACGATTATGGAACCGACGATTATCGCGGTGAAGATTATTGCTGCGTCCATGATTAGAGGAGAAGGCTTTGCGTGTTGTGTTGGTCTGCAACGCGTAGGGGTGCGGCTTACCTGCTTAGTGCGATCATGCGATTCACGAATTGATGCACGTTTTCGCGATCAACAGCGAATTCGTAATCCTCCATGAAGCCGTGGTAGAAGTTGGCGTGAAGCGCTCGAGCCGATGCGAATAGCCCGTTCAATGGTGGATATTCGATGTCTTTGGCTATTTCCTGAACCGCCAAGACCATAGCGCGGTGTCCGCTTGCCTTCATGCCGCGTCTTTGCATTTCTGCGATGACAACGTGCGTAGCGGCACCCCAGAGTTTCTCGGAGGCTTGAAGCATATCGCCGGCTTCGAATTCGCGATCGGCGTCGGATAGGAACTGGCGTGCCGTTTCGATGTGTTCTGTTGCTAACATCTTGGTCTACGACGCTAGTTTCACCATTCGTTCGACGAAACGGTGAGTGAGATCTCGGTTTTCGGCGTATTCGTAATCTTCCATGAAACCGTGGTGGTAATTTGCGTGTAATGCTCCAGCCGCGGCGAACAAGCCGTTCAGCGTCGGGTCGGCAAAATCTTCGGCGAAGTCTCGTACGGCGAGAATCATCTCTCGATGACCACTCGCTTTCATACCACGTCTTTGCATTTCTGCGATGACGACATGGGTAGCAGCGCCCCAGAGCTTTTCGGAGGCTTGGAGCATGTCGCCGGCTTCGAATTCGCGATCGGCGTCGGCTAGGAACTGGCGCGCCGTTTCGATGTGTTCTGTTGCTAACATCTTGATTGAGTATTTTAACGCCGCTGTATTCCCGCGTCCGTGGGAATGACGGGAGAGAGAAATGATAGTTGATGTCCATACACATTTGCCGAGCCATCAGGACGTTGTGCCTGAGGATGAGGTTCTGACGGAGACGACGATGCGGTCGGGTCAGACAGTGCATCTGACGAATACGATCGCTGACTACTACCGTGACATGGAACCGGTGGATAAGACGTTCATATTCGGCATCGCGCCGCGGCCTTGGAAACCGGAACAGCTGGTGACGAGGCAGGCCGGTTGGGACGATTCGTTGAACCACAACGACATTGCGTCGCAAACGGCGAGAAAGAACCCGGACAAGGCGATACCGTTCATGTCGTTGCATCCGCTCGATCCGAACTGGGAGGACGAGTACGACCGATGTGTGGGCGACTTGGGTTGCAAGGGGATCAAGCTGGGTCCGAACTATCAGGATTTCGATCCCTTGTCGCCTGAGGCGTTCAGGATGTTTGCGCGCTTGGAGCATGATGGCATTCCGATCATCTTCCACCAAGGCACATCGCCGATGACGGAGGCGCCTTTGACTTACGCGCATCCATTGACCACCGAAAAGGTTGCGATGGCGTTTCCGAAGCTGAAGATGGTGCTGGCTCACCTGGCACATCCTTGGCAGGTGGACTGCATCTCGGCGGTGCGCAAGCATCCGAACATGTGGTGTGATGTATCGGCGCAGTTCTACCGTCCGTATTCGTTCTGGGAGGCGATGCTGAAGTTCCACGAGTGGGGTTCGACGCAGTACATTCTGTTCGCGTCGGACTGGCCGGTGACGAGGCCGCAGGACAATATCGATGCGCTGCGGGGGTTGAACAAGTTCGCGAAGGATCATAATCTGCCAGGAATACCGGAGGACGAGATCGAGGGGATCATCAACCGGGACGCGCTGGATATTTTGGGGGTGGATTGAGTTTATTGAACTGTGATTTGAAGGGGTTTGACTAGAACGGTTAGCTAGTCGAAAATGTCTGCGACGTTGCAGGTGAAGCCTGGGAGGATGTCTTGTCCGTCCAGGGTTTCGGTGTCGGATAGGACGATTATTTCGCCGTCGCGTGGATGAATTGCAACGGTTCTAGTGTCTGGATAGACAACCCAAACGAGACGCACGCCGTGACTGAGCCACATCCTCGCTTTGTCATTGATTTCGCGGGAGGTATTGCTTGGCGAAACCATTGCTACTACTAGGTCTGGAACCGCTTCGTAATAGCCTGTAACGCGCACACCGGTGGGGATCTTGTCGGCGGAGATGAAGACTATGTCGGATTCTCTCACGGTGTCAGGATCGCGTTCCAGCCATACTCCGGAGTCGGAAGCTGCGATTCGTCCGAGATGTCTTGGCTTGACGAAAGCCTGCAACTCGTACGCCAGCTTTACTACGATTTCGCCGTGTTCACCTCCAACGGGCATGGTTTCACATAGCTTCCCTCTTATGAGTTCTCCTCGAAAACCTTTGGCGGACATGCGCAGGAGTTCGTCTGCGGTAATCAGCTTTGCGTCGGTCTTTGGCTGTGTGATGGTCATGGTTGCGCGTTCCGTGTAGCGGCTGAGCCGTGGCGATTATTGTAACGTTGCGATGCGAACGGGCATACACCATGCGCGGAGCGAAGGGGGTGAGGTGTGTGTGGCCTTTCTGACCAAGGCATTTCGCCCGCACAGCGGGTGCAACCGATATGCAGCATTGGATTAGTATTGGAATCAGGTTGCCGAGGTGGCGAAACGGTAGACGCGCTACGTTCAGGGTGTAGTGTCCGCAAGGACGTGCGGGTTCGACTCCCGCCCTCGGCACCACATCGGATTTCGGTTGTCGCCGAATGCTGGTGGTAACCTGAAAAGTGTGTGACGCGCGCTTGTAGCTCAGTGGATAGAGCGCAGCCCTGCGAAGGCTGAGGTCGTGGGTTCAAATCCCGCCAAGCGCGCCATCTCTTTTGTGGGGAGGGCTCAACTTCGCTGACGGCGTGGTCGGTAATCCATTGGGTCGATGCAGGAATCGTAGAGCTCCCGGGAGATTGGAAACTGTTCCATACCGTTTATCCCTCGCACTTTTCGGCTCCCCACGGGATACGCGCTCACTAGCCGGATTTCGCGTCCCTGTTAATCTGCAACATCGCGGACGTGTCGATTTATCTCGGTGAAATCTTGGTCGGTGCTCAAAATGATCAGAGCGTCGTACCTTCGCCGAAAAGCGAGGGCTAACGCGTCGAGACCAATTCGGAGATCAATGCCTTTTTCTAGAGGCGGCCGAGTTCGTCTGACTGGCCGTATCTAGACGATAACTCCTGATTGTTCCATTGCTTGGGACTTGGCGAACCAAAAGTGGTGCCTTTCAGGATCAATCTGCTGCCTCGGGACACCGGTGTAGAAACGCGTCTCCTCAAGCCGACATCCAAGCTGGGCACAGATGACGCGGGCGAGCTTCGCCACATCGTAGTTGGGGTACATGTAACCGAACGCCCGTTTCGCGCTGTTGAATAGGTTCATGCCATCCACCAAGACAACCGCCCGATTCAACTGATCATCCGACATGAGTTCCTTCAATGACTGCTAAGCGAGAGTTTGGAATGAACTCCTAGAAATGAAAACCCCCCGAATATCATCACCATCGATGCAATCGTGGCTGTATACGCGGGGGAGGAATTGCTTTCATCCTAACCGCGAGCAGGGCGAGATGTCAATCTAGGTCTGTTCAACGGTGACGTGTGGTCGCACGATGGTTGAATCCAGCAGAGATAGATAATCTCACGCATCAGGTTTGGGCAGTTAGCTCAGTGGATAGAGCGCAGCCCTGCGAAGGCTGAGGTCGTGGGTTCAAATCCCGCCAAGCGCGCCATTTCTTTTGTTGGTTTGCGCGGCTCAACAAAAGAAAAAGCCCCCGCAAAACATCACCGCCGAGTTTCCTCGTGGCTGTAATCGCGGGGGATCACTTGAGCATCATTCTACACGCGTGAATCCACGTTGTCAGTCTTTAACTGCGGGTCGCGCCGAAAACCAGCGACGATCGTACGAGCATCTCCTCTCGCACGAGCGCGCCGGAACAACCTAGCGTGAACTGAGCGCATCGACATGTCCTGGCGCGGAGCTACTCGCTGTATGCGGTCTGGAAGATAAGTCCGTCGTGGCGGATCGACCAGTAATGGTTGGTCAGGCCTGATTGAGAGCCATCTGCGGAGGCCGCATCGACGCTGAACCATTGACCTTTTTCGGTGGTCTTCAGCGTGTTCGTCGCCCAATCTCTGAGGGCGGGGTGTGCGGCTAACACGCGGACGTTTCTGCCTCGCAGGTGCTCGAACAACGGAGATACCAGTACCGAGTCGTTCTCGTCGAGCACGACCAATCTGAAGACGCCCTCGATGCTTTCGTCGCTGTTGTAGTAGCTGATGACAGCGTCGATTCCTTCGGATTCGTACTTGTCGATCGCGCGCTGGACGTAGTCGACGGCGGATTCTTGTGCGTCTTGCTGGGGCGGGTAATAACCAGAAGCGAAGATCATTCCATCGCGCCTGACCGCATACGAAACTTTCGGGACCTCTTTCAGGGTGGCTGGATGTGGCCACAGGTATTCGATCCAATGTCCTTCCTCGGTCGCCTTCGCGATCTCGTTTCCGAGTTCGTAACCGTTCGTGCCAACCACATCCTTGATGTCGGTTCCTATCAACTGGGGAAGCAGGGGATGAACGTGGTAGACGTCGTTTTCGTCGGTTGCGAAGAGGTACCACTGGCCTTGGAAGCTTGCGACGCTGTTGTAGAAGTCCAACATGGCGTCGAGGCCGTCTCGCTCGTATCGCGCGATCGCGTTTTCGACGTATTCGACTGTGTAGTCGCGCGGGTCTGCGTCGACCCAAGGTTGGTCGACGGGATCATCTCCGGCGGAATAGTACCCGGAAGCGAAAATCAGTCCGTCGTGGCGAAGTGCCCAAGTGGTTTTGTGCTCCTCGTTTCTGGTGATCGGGTTTGGCCACAGGTATTCGACCCATATGCCATCTTCGGTTGCCTCCGCTATCTCCTTGCCGAGTTCCTGGCCGTCGGAACCCACGACATCCTTGATGTCTGTGCCGATCAGGTGGGGGAATATCGGATGTGCGAGGTAGAGGTCGTCAGCGCCGATCAGGAAAAGGTACAAGGTGCCTTCGACACTGTCTTGGCTGTTGTAGTAGTCGATTGTTGATTGCAGACCCTCGGTGTCGTAAAGCTCGACGGCGTGCTTCACGTAGTTGCGAACGGGTGCCTCGATGTTTTGCTGGAGAACGAAATGTCCGGAATTGAAAACGAGATTGCCGCGGCGTATCCAGACGTTTCGCTTGGGTAAATGCTGGGATGTCTCGGGATGATCGGCGAGCGATTCGGTCCATCTACCTTCCTCAGTTGCGGCGGCGATCGTTCCGCTAAGGTTGCTGGCTCCGCGTCCACCTATCTTCAGCCCGACTTCGTACTGCAACGCAGATGCGACCAAAACCCCAGTGTCGGTATCGATGATCCTCAACCAGCGCCCGTCTTCGATGCTGTCGTCGCTGGCGTAGTGTTCGATGGCCGCGTCCAGACCTTCGCGCTCCACAAACTCGATGCCCTTCATCACGTAGGCAATGGTGCGCGCATCCTCGTCAACCTCGGCTTCAATCTCTGGGGTCGGAGTCGGTTCCGGCTCCGGGGTAGAGGTAGGTTCGGGTATTGGAGTAGAAGTCGGTTCGGGTACGGGAGTGGCGGTAGGCGCGGGGACAGGAGTCGAGGTTGGTTCTGGTTCGCTAGTGCAGGCGATTCCGATCGCAACGAAAGTCGCCAAGACAATCGCTAGCGAGAGAACCAATCTGGCATTAAGTTTTGCAAATGTCACCGTCGCCTCCACTTAATTGTTCGTAGACACTCCATCAACGTCCGAGCAGCGTAATTGGAAAGCAACACGCCGATCGAACATGCCGGATTGAATACCGTATTATATCCGTTGAGATTGGTTTACACGCTTGTTGGCACCATACGGATAAGGTAGATGCCCTCTATATTCAGCACTAAAACCGTAGCACTACAATGCGAAATCTTTCAACACGTCATTACGATTCATTTGACCATGAAACTGCGGACGTGCATGAGGTTTTGGCATGTGTCTCGCGAGCGGCATCGTGTGGATGATCGACGCGTGCCAGCGTAGAATCCACGCAGCAACTCGGTAGTTTAATCGAGTTTCAGAGAACCCAGGCCGTGGATCAGATCCGCTACGAACCAGACGACAGTTGCCCTCGCACGGTGGCGTTATCGTCTGCTTTGCAGATTCTGCTGCCCAACTCGATCAGCCTAGTGACGCTGGTGACGCTGGTGGTGATAGCGTCTGGCGAATCTGATGAATACCTGCAATGGGTCGTGATGATGGCGTTGGCGGTCACGGGGCTGAGCATGATCGTTCAAGCCCTGCGGTACCGATGGATCGGGTCGGGACGACTAATAGTCGCCAACTTCAACGTGCCCTTTCTGGCAGTCAGCGCGTTGGCTTTGCAGATCGGTGGTCCGAGCTTGTTGGCGAGCTTGATCGTGGTTTCGACACTTCTGCAGCTAGTGCTGACACTACGTCTCGCTTCGCTGCGTCGGATTTTTACTCCTGCCGTAACAGGAACGGTGATCATGCTCGTCGCGGTGTCAGCGGTCCCGTTCATCGTTTCGGTCACGGTGGTCCCTCCGGACGACACATGGGTGGTGCTTTTCCTAGCACCCGGCCTGGTTGCGCTGACGACCGGGATACTGGTTTCTCTGTTTGGCACGCCACTCATCCGAATGTGGGTTTTGCCGATAACGATTGCAACCGGGCTCGTAGTCGCCGTTCCGCTAGGGTTGTACGACGTTGCATCGGTCACGGCGGCCCCGTGGCTCAGCTTGCCAGATCTGGACGGTGTCGAGTTGGGTTTTTCCTTCGGTGCCGAGTTCTGGGCGTTGCTGCCTGTGTTTGCGATCGTCAACTTGACGGGGTTCATGAAATCGGTCGGCGATCTTTCCGTGATTTACGGCGCATCGTATCGTGAACCGGTCGCTCTTGATTTCCGCGTGGTGCAAGGTGGTCTCAACGTAACCGGAGCCAGCACATTCGTATGCGGGTTGCTCGGCATTCCGCCGGTCGCCGCACCGTGGTCGGCCACGGCTTCCTACGTCGGCATAATCGGTGTCTCCGCAGCGAGTGTTGGCGTGTTTCTGGGGTTGTTGACGATTGCGGTTGCGTTACTGTCGAAGTTGCTCGCCGCTTTGATAGCCGTCCCTGGCCCGGTGGTCAGCGCGGTGTACGTGATTATTTTCGGAATGCTGTTTATCGAGGGTGCGCGAATGGCATTTGGCAACGGGTTCGACAGGAAGCAGGCGCTCGCAATCGGCGTGCCGCTGGTGATGGGTCTTTCCGCCGGGAGTTTTAGGTCGCTCATTGATGGCGACGTCAGTTTCGTATTCGGCAATCCGATCGTGGTGGGAGCGGCGACGGCTGTAGGTATAGCAGTATTCACGGAGATGTCGAATGTTCGCAACCGGCCCATCAGAGTCGATCTTGCGCGTTCATCGTTGCCGGCAGTCGACGAGTATCTGAGCCGATTCGCGGATCGACACCGGTGGGCTGACGAAGCCAAAAACAGGTTGCGCCTCGTCGGTGAAGAGACGGTGTTGATCTTGTTGGAAGAGGAGAGTGATGATACAGCCGGAGACGGATCGAACGGCAGGACCCGCAGATTGACCGCGACGGTCCGCAGGGATCAGAGTTCAGCGGAGGTTGAATTCGTGGTCGTTTCGGACGATGCCGGGGAAGGGAACCTTGAAAACCGACTGGCATTCTTGACCGACGATTTCGTATTGGAGGACGATGAGCGTGAGATTTCGATGAGGGTCCTGCGCCACTACGCTTCGTCGGTGAAGCATCGTAAGTACCACGGCATAGACGTCATATCCTGCCGTGTGGAAAGCGGATCGGCGAAGATGGTGATGGGAGCAGATATATAATCTCACGCAAGGTTTGGGCGGTTAGCTCAGTTGGCTAGAGCGCGTCGTTGACATCGACGAGGTCGGAGGTTCGAATCCTCCATCGCCCACCATCGAAAACTGCGCTACCCATTGCATCCAAGCGTGATTTTCGCATCATGTGTGATGAGGGATGGTGGTACCAAACCCCAATCTGCCCCTTTCGTCCCACGAAAGGGGCGCGAGCCTAAAAAAGACCGACACAAGAAGCGGGGTATGCGCGGGGATGGGAGGTGGGGCTCCGCACGAGCCAAACAACCAACACACCCACCCCCGCCACCACCACCCATCACAGTCCATCATTCCAATCCCGCCCATCCCGGTTCAAAACCCTACCAGCCAACCAACCAGCGCGCATTCACCCGCAACGCCCCCCATGACCGCCCCGATCACCCTCACCCTGACCCTCTCCCATCGAGGGAGAGGGGAGATTCCTCGTTGCACTCGGAATGACACGGGGAACCCGCACTCGGAATGACATGGGGCATACCAGCTAAACAACCCCCGTCATCAACGCTAAAGACCAAAACCACTGGTAACAATCCCCTCTCCCCTCCGTGGGAGAGGGTTAGGGTGAGGGGGAACGGGGTCATGGGGAGGGGCCTGCACTCGGAATGACATGGGGCATACCAGCTAAACAACCCCCGCCAACACCACCAAACCACCACCACCCATCACAGTCCATCATTCCAATCCCGCCCATCCCGGTTCAGCGACGGCACGTTTACGGGCCCGAACCTCTGACGCTCCAGGCTATTTGCAACAGCTTCTCGTTGTACAGCTAGACGCTGACTCGGAGATGCATTCCGAGAGCGCGTAACACTCGTAGAACAGTGGCGAAAGACGGGTTCCCCTCGTCGGACAGCGCCTTGTACAGCCCCTCCCTGCTCATGCCGACATCCCGACTCAACTGTGCCATGTTTTGCGCCCGGGCGACATCGTTGAGGGCAGATCTGATCAACGATCCATCACCAGGATCCTCTTCAAAACACGCCTCAAGGTAGAGGCGGACATCTTCCTTGGTCCGGAGGTGCTCAGCTACGTCCCACTTAGTGAATGTTTCACGCATAACCTATCTCCATGCTCGAGCCATCTGTTTGGCCCGTTCGATGTCCCTTGGTTGTGAGCTTTTGTCGCCACCGCAGAGTAGTACCACGACCTCGTCACCCTCGCGGATGAAGTAGACGCGATATCCCGGCCCACGTTGTATCCGCATCTCGAATACTCCATCGCCAACGGTTCTGACATCTCCGAAATGACCGTTCGTGACGTTTCTCAAGCGAGCATTGATTCTTGCCACCGCGGCTCGATCACGAAGCCTGCGAATCCATCGCCCGAACGTACTACTCTCGACGATTTCGATCATGCCTTAGGTGTCAATTGTAGTTCACACATCTTCGGCGGCATGCTCGACCGGTTAAACGAGATCGACGAAACAACCAGCGCGCATTCACCCGCAACGCCCCCCATGACCGCCCCGATCACCCTCACCCTGACCCTCTCCCATCGAGGGAGAGGGGAGATTCCTCGTTGCACTCGGAATGACATGGGGGATCCGCACCAGCCAAACACCTACACCTTCACATCACCGCGGCATCACCAAAACCACTACCAACAATCCCCTCTCCCCTCGTGGGAGAGGGCTAGGGTGAGGGGGCACGGGGCCAAGGGGCGGGGCCCTGCCAACCAAACGACCAGCGCGCATTCACCCGCAACGCCCCCCATGACCGCCCCGATCACCCTCACCCTGACCCTCTCCCATCGAGGGAGAGGGGAGATTCCTCGTTGCACTCGGAATGACATGGGGAACCCGCACTCGGAATGACATGGGGCTCCGCACGAGCCAAACAACCAACGCCCGACAACACCACCAAACCAACAACAACAATCCCCTCTCCCCTCGTGGGAGAGGGCTAGGGTGAGGGGGAACCGGGCCAAGGGGCGGGGCCCTGCCAGCCAAACAACCAGCGCGCATTCACCCGCAACGCCCCCCATGACCGCCCCGATCACCCTCACCCTGACCCTCTCCCATCGAGGGAGAGGGGAGATTCCTCGTTGCACTCGGAATGACATGGGGAACCCGCACTCGGAATGACATGGGGCATACCAGCTAAACAACCCCCGACAACACCACCAAACCACCACCAACCATCACAGTCCATCATTCCAATCCCGCCCATCCCGGTTCAGCGAGCGGGGGCAACCCGGCGGCGCATCGGTTTCAATTGTCATAGTTGAGGCGTGGTTTCGGTTGGTTGGCATGTGTTGATTATGTGGATGGGGCATGGTTGTGTAGAATTAGTGGCGAACACTGATGATACGGGGTATCATTACTCCAAATACCATGTATCAGACATCTCCTAAGAAAGAGACAGAGCCGAATCCCGTCGATCAGCATTGCGGGGCTCTCGCATGAGAGCGACCACTTTTCACATGCTGACGGGCGGGCTGAAGGCTGCGGACGGTGCACACAACTATTTCGCTACTCCATCCGGACTTGGCTCGTTGCCATGTCTAAAGGTGGAAAACTAGCACCGAAAAAACTCTTTCCAAAGGAGAGAAAACGAAAATGGAAGAAAACGTAACACACGCTTCCTTCGGGTCGGTCAGGATCAGAATGACTCTGGCCGCCCTAGCAATCGCCCTGGTGGCGGTGGCTGTTGTCGCTGGTGCGGCACAGGCCCAGACGCCAGGTAAGCCCTTCCCCGACCCCAAGCCTTGCGGGCCGGGTGCGGAGGCCGTCCCATCCCCGGCGGACGCGACGATCTCCGAAGGGCACTTCGCCGTGTTCGACGGCTACTGGAACAGCACCGACAAAACGTTGGAGCTGAACCTCTGCCCACCTGAGGTGATGCACAGTATGGAGACTCGGAAAGATCCGACAAAGCCGTTCGCACCACCAACCCAGGTAGAAGTCAGCACCCGCACTGACTCCAAGGTTGACATCCGGGAGACGGTCATCCACATCGACGGCAAGGGGTTCACGCACGAACTGACCGCCGCTGACTTGGAGGAGTACGACTTCTTCAGGGAGGGAGACCCGAATGGTGTCGCCGCGGACGACCCCGCCGTTGGCGAGACCATCTGGTGGCTGAAGGTGGACGACCCGGAGACTGAGATCGACGAGGACTCGCCACTGGCGATGGGCTACTCCGCCGCACTGTTTGACTCCGATTACTGGTATCTGGAAGACGGAACACCGAATGGAGCCGCGCCTCTGCAGTACGAGTTCGAGGTGATCCGCGAGCCGGGTATCCCCGTCGACGAGCTAGGCCACGTCTTCGCGTTCGATGATGAAGCTCCGCCCGAGGGCGAAGCCAAGACGGCGGACTGGGACAGCAGCGAGGTTGACACCAACGCGCTTAAGCTGTTCCCCGGCAAGTACCACCATTACCAGTGGGCGTTCACCAGGGCCGGCACCTACGAAATCTCGGTGCAGCTGAAAGGGCACGTGCGCCAGACAGCCCCCGATGGCGTCACGGGTTGGGAGCCGATCTCCGACAAAAAGGTCGAGACCAGCGAGGTCAGACGATACGTGTTCCAGATCGGTCCTCTCGACCTGAACGAGCAACCCGCGTTCGAGGTTGAGCGTTCGGTGGCGGAGAACTCATCCGTCGGTACCGTGGTGGGCGATGCCATACCGGTGTACCGACGGGATGATGATCCCCTGACCTTCTCGCTCTCCGGTAAGGGGCACAGCCTGTTCAGCGTCGAACCGGACACCAAGGGCAACGCCCAGATAAAGGTGGCAGGCGACTTGGACTTCGAGACGCGTCCCGAGTACGTCCTCAAGCTGGGTGTCAGCGACCATAAGGACTTCGAGGGCAACACCAACGACTTGGTGGACAGCGTCGTGGCGGTGAAGATCAGCGTGACAAACGTGGTGGAGAAGCCTGTACTCACGCTGACGCCGGACATCACCCAAACCGTTACCGGGACCACAGTGACCTTCACTGCAACCAAGTCCGGCGACATACCAGGCGATGATTCCGAGGTCACCTACCACTGGGTTGAGCGGGATATGAGCTCGGACACCGCAGCCGGCGAGAAAATTGCCGGCGCCACCAGCCGCACCCTTTCCGTGACCAAGCGAACCCACGGCACATGGTCGTACGCGATCAAAGCGACGTGGGATGGGCTCGGGGAAGAGCAGATCAGTTCGAACAGCGTCACGGTTCGTTGGAATTTGTCTGGCAACTGAGCAGAGTGGTTATCCAATCCGCCGGGCGGGGCATCGCCCCGGCCGGCGGGTTACAGACCGATCCCTGATGAGATACTCGCAAAACCTACGTCATTCCGGCATCACCCACCGTCATTCCGGCGAAAGCCGGAATCTAGAGGGGCGGCGCCGGAATGACGTGGGTTTTGCGGGGATGATGAAGGTGTAACGGCTGTGCGGTTACTCAAGCCAACATCAAGGGCGTTGCTACTGGTGACACTAGTGGCAACGCTCTTTTTGTTAACCCTCGCCGCAACGCAAACTGCCGCCCAGGCCCGGGACGACCCATACGTGAACCTGTCCGTCGATGTCGAGGTCGGTAAAACTAGCGCACCCGGAGACACATTACAGCACGGGTGGGTTATCACCGCTAGGAACAGGGGCACGGCTGCTGCCTACGGTGTTGTGGTGGACCTCGAATTCGAAGACGAAGGTGTCAATGAATATGATTCAGATGTCGAATGGACTAGCGGCACAACCTGCTCCGGTAACCTTCCAGGCCCAACAACCTGCAGAAATGCTGTCTGGACCGTGGGCCGTCTGGGCGCGGGGGAGGAAGTCGTTGCCTTGGTATCCAGAGACAATACAACCCAGGATTCTTGTTGCTACCCTGCGCGGGCGGTCATCAAGAACACGATCCCGGTGGAAGCGGAACGCTTGAAAGTCGACAATGTCCACGTTGGCTGGATGCAGGTCGACAAAGTGACAACTATTGGTAATGCCCGCCCCCCCTTCCGACGTTACTGGCTGGAGGCGAGCGTAGATGACCTCTTCCCAGATCCCGGCGATACCCTAACTTTTACCTTCAAGGCAGCAAGACCAACACATGGTAGTACTATCCGCGTTGCAAAACTGCGATTGAAGCTCGACGATGGCATGGGAACGCCGACCGCCTCTCCACCCACCGGGTCAACTTTCGGCGCGGCCACCGGTCTGGACCGGACATGGGACTGGGACTTTGATATACAGCTCCCGAATTTTTCCAGGACTCTGGAGGTGTCAACCACCTTGGCCAACCCGTTGCCTGCCGGAGTCGCCCTCTCGGACTTGTGCCTAACCGCCGAGATGAGGGCGGCAGGTCCGAAGAACCTCTCGACGCGCCCCACCAGCGCTGAAATCTGCTTGGGGGAAGTTCCGGTTGTTGTGCTCGAAACTGGAGAGACGGACCTGCTCGATGTGTACTCCTGTGTGGGTGTTACCACTTACCCCTGTTCCAGCGCTGACACGCTGGAATTGGTAATCAACGGTAAGGAAGCTGCCGAGGCAGCCGGCGTGCGAAAGGTAGGCGCTAGCGCTGAGGCCATCATGGATCCGGCAAATGTAGTTGTTCAAGTCAAGGACCCCGATGGCCGGGGGCAAGTGTCCGGTAGCGCCGTGTGGCGCACTGGAAGTAATGTACCCGCCAGTGCCCACACTGTCGGAATTATCCCGGGCGTGGTCGCGTTTATCCGTTGGCCGTCAACTATTTTCGATGATTACTCGTTCTCCGTATCAGAGTCCACAACAGGAGAGAATCCCGGAACCGTAAGGATTATCGCTGCACAAAATGTCGCTGTCACATTACTAAACAGTGTTAGCCAAAAAACATTTGGTCCTTTTGAGACAGTTTCGACTTCTGTACCAATCTTGATTGAATTCGGGAAATTAGGCACCTATAGGGTGGACATGACAGCAGGCGCTTTCCACAACCCCTCCAGTACGTCGTATGTTAGCGATACTTCGACGTACACCTTCCATGTTGGCCCCATAGCGGATCTGGGGGTTAGTGACGGCGGTAGCAACGCGGCAGTTTCCGCCAACCGGCGTGCATTCACCATAACAACTGTCAGTAATGGCCCCGACGACGCGCCCGCCGCCCAGGTTGCGGTGACCGGTCTAAACGCCAGCGATTATGTCTCCCACAATGCCACCGCGGGCAGTTTCGACCCCTCTACGGGCATCTGGACCATCGGCGAGATGCCGAACAACCCTGATTACAATCAGGAGGTTTACGGCCGGGACGGTGAAGTGCTGACCATCATCACCAGCGCCGCCGTGGATGCGGAGATTACCGCGGCGATCAGCAACACCCAAGACTACGAGGTCTGCATCGACAGCAGCGGCGAGGATGTGGATCTCGCTTCCCCGTCCCAGTCGGCCTGCACCGCCACGAGCGGCAACACCTGGCACACCGCCAAATACTACGACTACCGCCCCGGCAACAACACTGCCACCATCAAATCCCGTGCCGGAACTGGCGAGCACCCGGACGCGCCGAAGGGTCTGAAGGTGATGGAGACGCCGGCGGGTAACATCCTGATGTGGCAGCGGTTGGAATCGGTGAACGGACGTGGTGTGACCCACTACGAGGTGCAGCGGTCGTCCAGCCCGTGGTCCACTCTGTCGGACGACCTAAGAGGCACGATTTACTTGGACATGGATGGTGGACCCGAAACGAACTACCGTGTGCGGGGTGTCAACGACTGGGACCACAAAGGTCCGTGGTCCACTCTGACGGTGGAGGACAAAACGCCGGAGACGCCGGGCAACTTCGCGGTGGTGCTTTCCGCCAACGGCAACGCTGCCGTACTTAGCTGGACAGCGCCGACTTCGCCCTCGCCCGTCACTGGCTATGTGATTGATATATCCGACAGCGCCGCCGGGGACAACCAGCCCAACGACCGTACAGTTGGCGCGGGCGCAACCACTTGGACGCACAGCCTGAATGCGGGCGACGTAAAGTTCTATCGAGTGCGTGCGCGCAACCGCGACGGCGTCGGGCCGTGGACGGGTTGGCTGAGCGTGGGATCCGCGCCGGGCGCTCCGACGAGCCTGCAGGCGCGTGCAAACGGTCCGAGCGAGGTGGTGCTTACTTGGAGCGAGGCTTCGAGCCAGGACGCGACGGTCGACCAATACGAGATCATTTACACGGATGTCTCGGCGTCGGAACCGGTGGAGGATTGGCCTCTGCTGGCGGTGGTGCATCAATATGAGGGGTCCCGCTACGTTGACGAGAGTTTGATGCCGGGTGAGACACGTTACTACCGTGTGCGCGCCTTGACTTGGGAGTCGGACGCATATTCCGGAGAATGGTCGAACGTTGCGAGCGCGACGACATCGGCGCGCGGACCTGATTCGCCGGGCAATCTTTCCGCGACCGCGGTGGAGGGCACGACGGACAGCATTCTCGTGAGTTGGGATGCGTCGGCTTCGGGCGATGCGAGCCACTACAACATCGAGCACTCCTCGGACGGCGGCGATACTTGGGAATCTGAGCGCAGGCGTCACGTTGGCACCTGCGATGTCAACGGCGAGACGAAGTTGTGCTACACCGACAGCGGTCTATTTTCAGGGACGAGTCACTGGTACCGGGTCGCCGGCGTTAACAACGCCGGTGCGGCCAGCGAGTGGTCAGAACCGGTCGACGCCACCACGGGCGGCGATATCACCATGGCACCCGGCGAGCCGCAGAACCTGCGGGTCGTCAGCGTGATTGGTCGGCAAGTGCTGCTGTCATGGGATGCGCCGGAGGAGAACGGCGGCTCGCCGATCACGGGCTACGAGTACCGGGCGGAGGCTGCCTGCGAGCACGATCCGGGCAATGTATGTCAGGTGGTCCGTCCCACTCGGACGGGCGGGACCTCGGTGACGGTGACGGTGCCGAACGTTAAGGGCAACTACTCGTTCTATGTACGTGCGGTGACCGCGTTCGGTTCGGGCTGGTGGAGCCAGCCGGCGGAGCAGTTCGTCGATCCGCAGCGGACGTGGCGGGTTTCGCTTAGCCCGTCGAGCCTGCAAGTGCCCGAGGGCGGCGAGGCGACGTACCGGGTGAAGCTGACGTCGGATCCGGGCCAACCGGTGATGGTAGCGCTGTGGTGGGACGGCGACGAGGATGTTGGCAACACGTTGCAGACCCAGCAGTTCAAGTGGCTGCTTCCGAGCAACTACGCGAGCCAGAACCCGGACATCTATCTGGATCGTGAATTCACCGCCCCGTGGAACGTTGGCGTGACGATCACGGTGACGGCCGACGATGACGGCGACTCTGAGAACGGCACGGCGCAGATCCACAACACGGTCCAATACGTGCCCTGCGCAGACCTAGGCAACCCAGCAGGCTGCGAAGACGACCCCGAAGACACCGGCGTCAACGCCTACCTAACAGCAACCGAAGTGGACAACGATTAGGGCGGCAGGGGTTTTGAACTGGGATGGGCGGGATTGGAATGATGGGCTTTGATGGGTGGTGGTGGTTTGGTGGTGTTGCGGCGTGTGCGGATGTGTGGTTGGTTCGTTGGTTCGTTGGTAGGGGCAGGTTTGAAACCTGCCCCTACCAACCAAACCACCAAAACCTGCACCACCCCCGCAGGCCACATAAACACGTCCCCTTCGCGAAGCGTAAGGGGACGCGGAGCCCAAGAGACCGACACAAGAACGCAGGGGATGCCCGCAACCGTAGGGGCGAACCCTCGTGGTCGCCCCCCAACACCCCCAAACCACCACCACCCATCACAGTCCATCATTCCAATCCCGCCCATCCCGGTTCAAAATCCCGCCCATCCCAGTTCATTTGACTTGCGTGCTACATATGTATTAATATCAGCAACAAGCGCCCCAATCCGGCTCTATTGACCGCCGGCAAAGGCGCCCATCAAGAACCATCGCCGCGTCGAGAGGGGTCGTGCGCACACATTTCGAAGACGCAGCAAGAACAACTGAATAATGAAGTACGGCAGCGAGCGGGGTAGCACGGGGTCGCCAACACACGACCCGCCGGCGGTGTCCCGCCACAAGCAACTGAACGACGTCTGAGAAGACGGGCGAAACGCTGCCAAAAACCCGGTTACGAAGGCGGTTGTAGCTGTAGCGCTCGGATGCGGAGGGGTATTGCTGACTCCGACAATCATAGCGAGCCAGACGGCCATCCCGCACCCCCGAAGGGTTTCCCCCGTTCACGGGGGAAATGTCCGAAGGACAAAGGGGGCGCGCCGAACCACGTCATTCCGGCGAAAGCCGGAATCCACAGGGGGGCGCGGGGATGTCCGTTCAAGGTCCGAGCGAACGAGTCCTTCTATCCGGCACACGTCTTTCCGCTTCGCTGGGCGGAAGAGGCTACAGCGCTAGCGAGAGGAACAATCGAGCGATGACGGGGCGGATCGATCAACTGCTCCCCGGAGGGCCGACGGTCTGGCGACGTCGGCGGTGCTGGGATACTTACGAAATTACAAGCAAACTATCGCACGCGACCCACACCGGCGCGGCGATGATTCGAAAACCCAACCGTACGGGCAGGTTTCAAACCTGCCCCTGCCAACCAAACCACCAAAACCTGCAACTAAGCCGCAGGCCAACCAAACACGCCCTCCTGTCCCCTTTCGGAACGAAAGGGGACGCGATCAGCGAAGCGAGATCGCAGGGGTATGCCCGCGGCGGACGCGGGGCCCCAAACCAACAACAAAATCAAAGCCCATCATTCCAATCATGCCCATCCCAGTTCAAAATCCCACCAAACCACCACCACCCATCACAGTCCATCATTCCAATCCCGCCCATCCCGGTTCAAAATCCCCCCTCAACCTCCACGATCGCATCCTCAATCGCATCGCACAACTCGTCCAACTCCTGCGCCGTAATCGTCAACGGCGGCGACACCGGCAAGATGTACGCTCCCACCCGAACCCAAACACCACGACGCTTCAAAGCATCCGTCAACCGACCTCCGATCCCAACCTCCGGCGCAAACGACCGCTTACTCTCCCGATCCGCAACCAACTCCAACCCCTGCACCAGGCCTATACCCCTCGCATCGCCCACCATCTTGTGACGAGTCTTGATCTCCGCCAAACGGTCCGCAAGCTGAACACCCCGCTCCCGAGCATTCTGAATCAAGTTCTCCCGCTTGATGATCTCCAAATTCTTCAAACCCGCAGCGACGCCACCTGGATGCGCTGAGTACGTATACATGTGGCTCCAAGTCTTCTCCGGACCACCCGCGAACGCGTCGCTGATCGTCCGCCCCGCGATGCAACCGCCGAGCGGGAAATACCCGCTCGTGATCCCTTTAGCAAACGAAATGATGTCCGGTTGAGTATTCACCACTTGAGCCCCGAACCACTCGCCCAAACGCCCGAAACCCGTGATCACCTCGTCAAAGATGAGCAAAACACCGTATCGATCGCAGATATCCCTCACCATCGGCCAGTAATTCTCCGGCGGCACGACGCCACCCAGCGGTTGCGTCACCGGCTCCCCAATCACCGCCGAAACCGATTCCGGCCCCTCGCTGATGATCGCCCGCTCTATCGCCAACGCCGCCAACTCACCACACTGCTCAGGCGACTCCGAATTGAACTCGCAGCGATAGAAATGCGGCGCCGGCACATGAACCGCGCTCGACGGCTTCGGCTGATAATCCGTCCGCGGAAACCCCGGATGCTCACCCAACCACATCGTCCCGTAAGTCGCGCCGTGATACGACCCGCGCCGCGAAATCACCTTGTACCGCCCCTTCTCACCCATCCGCATGTGGTAAGCCTGCGCCAGCTTCAACGCCGACTCATTAGCCTCCGAACCACCCTGACAGAAAAACGTCCTCGACAAATCCCCCGGCGTCAACTCCGCAATCTCAGCCGCCAACTCCACCGCCGCCGGCGTCACACTCGCATAAACATTCGCACTCAAATCCGAAATCTGGTCGTAAATCGCCTTCGCAATTTCCTCCCGACCATGCCCAGTGTTCCGAAAATACATCCCTGAAATGCAATCCACATACCGATTCCCCTCAACATCCCAGATGTAGATCCCATCCCCCCGCTCCACGATCAGCGGACCACCCTCCTCACCCAACATCGCATGGTTGTTCATGCCAATGAAGATGTGGTCCAAAGCGGCCTGCTTGAGCTCGGACGGACTTCGGGAAGCGGTAGCGGATTGCATGTCGACAACCTTTGACGATTGACAGTTACGAACTGAATCTCACTCTATCGCAACTGCCAACCACCCAAGCCGCCGCAACTAGAATCTCGATACATGCGACGCTGCATCAAGATCGGAGCTTTCGGAGGATTCCTCGCCGGCACCCTCATCTTCCTCGGATACGTGGTCACCTCATGGTGGGTATGCACAACCTTGCTAGATTGCCCCGGCCACTGGCTACCATATCTATTCATCTACGGCGTAGGCGTCTCAATCTCCACGTTGATCGGTCTAAGCGCAGCAATAGTACTCCACTGTCTTTACCGCATGACCCGCGTCTAGCAAACCCCCGCACAAACCCACCGTCGTCCCAACGGCGACCCTCCCAAAGCCACCGTCATTCGGGCGAAAGGCGGAATCCAGAGGGGCGGGGCAACGGCAGTTATAGACTCGAATCTTGTGCCCGTCGAACCTCGTACACACTGAGGAAAATCCCCACATGACCAACTCAGACACCGCCTTTGATGTCGTAGTTATCGGCGCCGGACCCGGCGGTTACCACGCCGCAATCCGAGCCGCACAACTCGACCTCAGCGTAGCCATCGTAGAGAAAGACGACGGCACCGGCATCGGCGGAATCGGCGGCGTCTGCCTCAACTGGGGGTGCATCCCGTCGAAGTCGTTGCTCAAAAACGCCGAACTCGTCAACGAGATGAAGCACGCAGCCGATTGGGGCATCGAGTTCGACAACGTCCGCTTTGACATGTCAAAAGCCGTCGACCGATCCCGTCGCGTCTCCAACACGCTCACCCGCGGCATCGGCTACCTCATGCGCAAAAACAACATCACCGTCATCGAAGGCACCGGACGCCTGATGTCATCATCCCGCGTCCAAATCGACGGCGACCAGTGGGTGACTGCCCAGAACATCATCATCGCCACCGGCGCCCGCGCACGTTCGCTCCCTGGCCTAGAAATCGACGGCCAATCAATCATCACCTCCCGCGAAGCCCTCGAACTCCGAGACCAACCCGAAGCCATAGCCATCGTCGGTGCATCCGCCATCGGCTGCGAATTCGCCTACTATTTCAACGCGTACGGCACCGAAGTCATGCTCTTCGAACTCCTCCCCCGCATCGTGCCCAAAGAGGACGAAGAGGTCTCCGCCGAACTTGAACGGCAGTTCAAGCGGCAAGGCATCAAGATCAACGCAGGCTCAATGGTCAAAGGCGTCCAGAAGAACGCCGACGGCACCGTCACCCTCAGCTACACCGTCGGTGAAGACGGCGAAACCCAGACCTTCACCTGCGACAAAGTCCTCCTCGGCGTCGGAGTCCAGCCCAACTCCGACGACATCGGCCTTGCCAACGTCGGCGTCCAAACCTACGGTCCTGGCTTCATCGAGGTCGACGGCAACATGCGCACCAACGTTGGAGGCGTCTACGCCGTCGGCGACGTCACCGGCAAACTCCCCCTCGCACACGTCGCCTTCGACCAAGGCATCGTAGCCGCCGAAACCGTCGCTGGACACGACCCCGAGCCAATCGAAGATTACCTTGCGATGCCGCGCTGCACCTACTGCCACCCGCAGATCGCATCCATCGGCATTACCGAAGCCGAAGCCAAAGACCAAGGACTCGACTACAGCGTAGGCAAGGTCCCATTCCAAGTTGCCGGTAAATCAGTAGCCGTCGGCGACCCCAGCGGCTTCGCCAAGATCATCGTCGACAACGAAACCGGCGAGGTCGTAGGCGCACACATAATCGGCAGCGAGGCTACGGAGTTGATTGCCGAAGTGGGAATGCTGAGATATCTGGAAGGTACGAGCGAAGAACTCCACCGCGTCACACACTCGCATCCGACGATGTCAGAAGTTGTAAAAGAAGCCGCCGCCGCCGTCACCAACGAGGCGATACATTTCTGATTTAGATCGTTAGCGTAACGGTGAACTATTTGGATTGGTCGTTGTCGCCGACCGACGTTGCGTCGGAACCGTTGCCCGCCGCACGCGCTGAGCCTTCCCGGAATCCCGCTTCGTAAGCATCCTTGACCGCCCGAGCGAGTTCGTTTCGCACTTCCTCGCGTATTACTTCGCGAAGTTTCTCTTCGTCTTCAAGGTCGCGCAATCTCTTTTCTTTTTCTTTAAGTTCGCGCAGCCGTTTTTCTTTGGCTTCGACCTCAATCCTTAGTTTTCTTGCCAAAATCATGGCGTACCCTCAAATCTCAGTCAATACGATGGCGGCCGTCGGAGCGATGCCGACGCTTAGTAACGACATGTTGGTTATGATACCCGTCACGATCTCGTGGATCGCCCCAGCCCGTTGCACGTGCAACCAGAGGATGATTATCGTACCTACCAAGTACAGCAACGCGTACAACCCGAAGTAAGCACCGATGTCGTCACTTCCGACGCTCCAGATTGTGGAACGTGTTTCGTCGCTGTTCGTGGACTGCATTTTCCTCCTAATCGCAGGTATCCCGTATCAGCATCTGACAGATTAGCACCGATGTGCGATATAGTGAGAATCGATGGCGAAACTTGTATAGTTGCAATGCGGATTTGACCTTAGGAAGGCGGGAATCAACTTGGCGAAGCAACTTCGTGTAGGACTTGTCGGCGTCGGTCAACGGGGCCTTAACCACCTGCAACAGCTGGTGAGGCTACAGTCGGAGGAGATCGGCACGTTTGCGGCGCTCGCCGATCCGTTCGCCGAAAATCTGAGCCCCGACAAGATCAAACAGTGGGAACCAAACTACGATGAGCGGGGCATGTCGCTGTTCTCGTCGGCAGACGAGATGATTTCATCGGGCGAGGTGGATGTGATCTGGTTCGCCATGCCGCCCAATCAGCACCGCGGCGAGATCGAACGGGCGGCTGAAGCGGGGATCGCGGTGTTTGCGGAAAAGCCTCAGACTTTGTTCTTCGATGAGGCGATTTCGCAGGCGGAGGCTATCGATAAGGCGGGAATCCCCAACACTGTTGGGTTCCAGATGCGCTTCCACCCGGCTTACAAGGCGATCCGCGACCACCTATCCGACAAGTGGACGGCGGCGATGATGATGGTGGCCGAGGGCGCGGTCGAGGGTCATGGGGTGAAGCACACGCATACCGAGGAGCGGGGAGGTCCGGAGAACCGGATCTGGACGGCGAATCGGGCTTGGTCGGGTACTTCGATGGTGGAGGCGGGGATACATCAGACCGATATCATGCGGTATTGGTCGGATGATGATGTGGAGTGGGTAAGGGCGTCTTACGTCGATAGACCGGAGCATTTGTGGGTTTCGGAGGGGGATAATCCGATTTACTACAACGTCACTTATGGGTTCAAAAAAGGCGCAATCGGGACGTTGGTGTTCACGAAACCGGCGAAATCCTACTATAACGGTCGGTTTGATTGCGTGATTTGGGAACACGGTACGATCAAGTTCGAGGGCAACCGCATCGTCGATTACCACTATTCGGGGGATGACTGGTCGCCGGCTTTGCGGCCTGGGATCGAGGAGACGCGGCGGGTCATCTGCGAGGATCCGGGTTATGACGGAATGGCGATACCGAACACGTATGAGTTGGCGAAATCGTTCTTGGAATCGATCATAGATGGTGATGATTCGTTAACTCGCAACAGTTACGGGTCGTCGCTAAACTCGCTTGCGGCGGTGCTTGCGGCGAACACGTCGAACGATCTGGGCGGTGAGCAGGTGAACATCGAGGAGTTCATGTACGGGGACCGGTACGCGGCGTATCGGGCGCGGCCTTCGGTGGTGTGAATCGGGTCTGAAAACTTGCCGGAGATGCGGCAAGTTCCGGCAATTTCGCGGCAACTTGCCGCTGGCCCGGCAAGTTCACTGTGGGGGTGTTTTGTGGTGCCATTCGGGTTGTGGCTTGGGAGATGGGGCAGGTATTGGCGTGAATGAGGCGTAGGATGATGGTATTCGTAGGAATTCGTGTGTTGGATTGAAGGGGAATTTAGAACAAACCTGCCGTCGGTGCGGCAATATCGCGGCAAGATTATTTTTTGACGAAGTTTAAAAAATTGTGTGAATTGGGATTTTTGGGATTGGGGTCGGGATTCGTGGGATTTTGGTGTTGGTTGATGGGGTTGTTGGCGTGGCATGGGGGTGTTGTCTGAATCGCGGATTGCGGTGATTGGGGTGATGGGGTGTGATTTGGGTTTTGGTTGTTGAGGGTGAGGTCCGTCGTGGATTATCACTGAGCGGAGGAGAATCCGGGATGTTTAGGAGTGCGGTGGATCCGGGGGAGATTCTGGAGGGTGAGCTTGCCGAGTTCGGTGTGACGCCGACGGAATTTGCGCGTCAGGTCGATGTGCCTGCCAATTGGGTGAGCCAGATCATTGCGGGTAAACGGTCGGTGACAGGGGATTCGGATTTGCGGTTCGGGCAATGGTTTGGTGTCGACCCGCAGTTCTGATTGAATCTTCAATCGCAGTTCGATCCTGCAGTTGCGGATAGGAACGCGGGGATGCGGTGCGGGGTTGGCTAGCACGGTCGTGAGTGGATGAGTTGGCAAATATCTGAATTGGGATTCTTGGGATTTTGTTGGGGGATTCTGGGGATTTATTGGTAGTTGTTTTAGGGATTGATTTGGGATTTGCAGCGTATAATTTTTCGGATGGTTTTGGACTACGACCTGGAGCATGAGCGGAGTGTGAGGTCGGCGGCGTTTGCTTGGTTGGGGTCGCAGGTTTCGGGTGAGGATGGCGTGGTTGACCGGAGTGTGTTGTTGGAGGGGTTTCCGCATCTTGGGGAGCGGGTGTCGTTGATCAGTCAGCAGGGGATTTTCAATCCTCGGATTTTGGGTCTACCGTTATCGATCACGACATCGCCGAATAGCCCGTACGACGATCGGATGGGCGATGACAAGATGCTGCGCTACAAGTATCGGGGCACGGATCCGTATCACCGGGACAATGTTGGATTGAGGGAGGTGATGCGGTTGGGGTTGCCGTTGGTGTACTTCCACGGGTTGGTGCCGGGGCGCTACATGGCGATCTGGCCGGCGTACATCGTTGGCGACTGGATGGGTGCTCTTGAGTTTTCGGTGTCTTGCGAGGAGGCGGGATTCGTTGATCCGGCGTTTGGTCTACAGGACGAGGGTGAGCCGTTTGGGGAGTTGAAGAAGCAGTATGTGGCGACGGAGGTGCAGCGTCGGATACATCAGGGTGCATTTCGGGAGCGGGTGTTGCGGGCGTATCGGCATCAGTGCGCGTTCTGTCAGCTTCGGCACGGGGAATTGCTGGATGCGGCGCACATCACGCCAGACAGTGCGTTGCACGGCGAGCCGGTCGTGAGCAATGGGATGTCGTTGTGTCGGCTGCATCATGCGGCGTTCGACCGGTTGCTGTTGGGGGTGCATCCGAGCTATGTGATCCATGTGCGTCGGGATATCTTGGAGGAGGTGGATGGTCCGATGCTGCGGCATGGGTTGCAGGGGTTGGAGGGGCAGCGGATTCATGTGCCGTCGCGGCGGGTAGAGCGGCCGGATGAGGGGAGGTTGGGGGAGAGGTTCGCAGCGTTTTTGGGGGATTGAGCGGGGACTTTCGGGTTTTGGGTTGATCGTTTGGTAGTGTGACAACGAGTTCGAGGTTGTAGGCGATGTCGGGTACTTTCGTGTTTAAGCCCATCGCGAAGTCTTGTATGTGTGAACGATGAGTACACAAGCCACCATCGGCATCCTGCCTGAAATTGAAGCTAACAGCGCGATCGCGCAGTATCTGGATGAGTGCGGCAAGGGGTGGACGGCCAATGCGGAGCGTAGGCAGACGTTGGTTGACGATAACGGTAGGCCGGACATTGTCGTTCGCGAGTCTGGTCGAAGGGCTGTTGTGGTGGAGACCGAGTATGGGCGTCCGGCGGTTGGTGATGCGGAGTCTCGGTTGGGCAAGAAGCTTATCGGCGAGACGCATGGGTTGACGGAAGTGATCGCGGTCGGGATTGACAAAGATTGCGAAGGCGACACTCGGGCGGAGTTTCTGGATCGGCTGAAAGGTGATGAGGCGGTGTTGTCGGTGCAGTTGGTGTCGACGGCAGGAGAGTGGCCGGATGATCCGCTTGTGTCGCGCCCGTCGGATCTGGTGGCTTACTGCGAATATGCTCAAGTTCCTCAATCGGAGATCGACCAGCAGAGCGCCAAAGTTGCTGCGGAAATCGAGTCGCTGGGGACGAACTTGACGGATGCGATGCGGCTGATGGGATCGAAGGGCGACGACATTCTTGACGAGTTGACCGAGATCGTCGGTGCGGAATCGGCTGGGGACGCGGCGAAGATCGTTTGTGCAATCTGGTTGACGACAATCGATCTACACAATGATCTAGCGTCATACAGTCCGACGCTGCGGTCGTTGGATTTGGAGACAACGCAAGACATACGAATCAATCGGGGAATGGGTACGTTAAGGCAACAGCATCTGCTGGATGCTTGGGCTGTCATCGAATCTGTGAACTATCTGCCAGTCATGGAGCTGGCAAGGGTGAGCCTTTCGGCAGTGGGCGATTCTGCCGCGATCTCGGAGATCTTGAGGAGTTTGGAGGAGCTGAGCGGGAATCTCAATGCGTTACAGGCAAAGCACGTCTACAACTTTGCTGGCGAGTTGTGGCAGCGGCTGGTGGCCGATCGTGAGGAGCGAGCGGCTCACTACACTAAGCCGGAGGTGGCGGAACTGTTGGCGACATTGGCGGCTCAGAGGTTTACCAATAGAACGGTTGATGAAGTGGCATCGCTTGATTTGATGGATGCTGCTTGTGGCACCGGTACGCTCATTGGTGCCGGTGAACGGGCGCTGCGGCGCGTGCATTTGCTGAAGGGTGGGAATGATCCGTGCTTGCATCGCAAACGGATGGAGGACCACATCATCGCGTTGGACGTGAACGGTATCGCGGGGACGATGACGGCGAAACGGTTGACGGACATGGAGGTGGCTCAGGATTATCAGGGAAGTCGGATTGCGATTGTGACCCATGAAGCGGGTTCATTATGTTTGTTGAATCCTGAGACCACAGGCATATCGGACATGCTTGGTAGCGGGGGGCGAGGATTGACGCCCGGTCAATCTTCGCGTGACGGGACGGTGCAAGTGCCGGAGGGCAGCGTGGATTGGGCGCTGATGAATCCGCCTTATTCGCGTGCGCGTGGGGGACGCGAACAGGCTACAACAGGATTGGCGCCTTTGAGGCGGGTTGCCGCCAAGTACGGTTATCGGATGTCTCACGGGCAAGCGGGTTTGGGTAGTGATTTCGGGAATTTGAGCAACATGCGTCTGAAGCCAGGCGGAATGTTCGCTCACGTACTTCCGCTCACCGCGGCTCACGCTGGAAGCTGGACCCAATGGCGCCGGGAGTTAGTGAAGCATTTCGAGGATGTCGTGGTCATCGCCAACACTAGTTCCGCGGAGCTCCAGAGTATGAGCGCAGATACCGGCATGAGTGAGATTCTGGTGGTTGCAACGAAACGCGAGACACCTTCGGAAGAACCGGCTGAGTTGTTGTGCGTGAACCTGAGCGAGGCCCCATCAACCTTGGCGGAGGGATACACACTCGGTCAAGGGATATCTGCGATACCCGGCAATCGAGCGACGGGGATTGGCGGTTGGGGTAATTGGGCGCGCGTGAAGGAACGCGGCGCTGGTCTACCTTGGGGCGCGGTCGGAAACAGCAACGTTGAATTGATCGCGGTTTCCGAGATGATGCTCGACGGGAAACTGTATGATCCGGAGACGCTCAACAGTCATGCGTTGTCGTTGCCGATCGTCACTATAGGAAAGATGGCGGATTCAGGGCCTACTCACGATTTAATCGGCCATCCAAAAGGTGGTGACGGCAGAGGTGGATTTGAGTGGACACCGTTGAACGAGTTGCCTGTAGCTCCAGCACAGAAGTCGATGTGGGCGGCGGACTCTAGAAGTCAACTGACAATCGCAACTGAGCCCACGCATGGGGGAACGGCGGTTGCGCCTGCCGCAGCGAGGCAGTTGATTGCCCACAGAAGCAAATAGTTCATCAGCAGAAATCTTCGATGGACATCCCAGGCGATTGCGTTCGCCCACACGAGTAACGAAGCTCACGGAGGGCGGGCTTGGAACGCGCTACAGGATGTCGATGATGAAGTGGGACGTTGTATCGCGCTTTGGAACAACAGCGTCTTTGGCGGGATCGTAAGAAACGCATATGGCCAGACGACGCAAGCTGGCCGAGCGATGATTCAGGTCAATGCGATTGCGGGGTTGCCGTGCCCTGATTTTGGTGCGAATACGCCGGCTGGTGCCCATGCGAGGTGGGTGGCTGGCATGAACTTCGCGGCGTTGTCGGTGTTGGATTTGGAACCGTTCGCGTATTGTTTTCGGGATGTGAATCGGCGGAAGATCGATGAGGTGGTGGCGGAGATGATCGGGCTGGATCCGAGTGCTTCGGATGTTGCGGATATGTTGGCTCACTATCGGTTGATGTTCGCGAGCGAGCCGAATGTTAACGGGCGGAATCGGGGGGTTTTGGGGGCGTTGGGGGAGGTGTGATTTTGGGGGCGGAGTTGCGCGTAGGTGGGGTTAGGATTCCGAGCAATTTTGAAGTGCTACTGGATGATTTACAATAAATGTTGTAATCGATAAAGCCTCCGCCCTCAGTAGCTACTGCGTCGAAACTCGCTAGTGGGTTGAATGTGTTGAAGTTGGTAGGGACCGTGCCACCGTATTACGTACCACGTAATTGATGCCGACAAACTAGCCTGAACTGCAAAATCGGGTGGTACCGAGAGGAAAAAATGCCAGGATTTAAGAGAATAACGCCAAGCGTGCCGGGATTGACGGTTTGGGAAGGAGACCCAGACGATGAGGCCGCGCATCAGAAGATACTAAGTTGGCTTGAATCGGCTGTTGACGGTAGATTTCTCGGCGCAACATCGACCTTGTCGAATCGCATCAAAGGTAATCTCGGAGAGTTCGTCGCTTATGAGATAGGCGCGACGTATGTTTTCACAAATGTCGCAGATGCTTACGGAGCTAACACGCCGACGCCGTTGTCTGACATTTCTAGGCCAGACTTGGATATCGTTTGGTTACACTTCGGAGATACCGAACAAGATGATTGGGCGGCGCTCCAAGAGGTGAAAACAACGGGCCAGCGAAGGTTAGACATCGCAGACCAGCTTGTGTCTGACTACGGCAAGTTGTTTGGCGAGGATGTTCAATTGACCCTGCAAACCCGTCTGGGCGCACTCAAGAACAAGCTGGAACAGCAAGGTCAGGCAGACAAGTCATCTCGCATAACCCGACTTGGCGGACCAACCCCTGAACGTGCGACCGGGATTAAACTCATCCCAACACTGATGCACGACAATGCAATATCATCGTCATCCAAGATGACACTAGTTCGACAAGCTCTGATTGGACGCGGTTGGTCTGCTGGGACCATCGAATGTTGGTCGATACTTCTGGGTGACCTCGACCGACGACTGTCCCTCATCGCTCAAGGTCGTTAGAAATGCCAATCCCGAATTGGGTGAATTTCGAATCAGCTGAACGCTCGGCTGCAACGATGTCGCGTGGGTTGTACGGCGCGGATGCCGCTTGGGCTGAGCTCCTGGCAAACGCTCAAGGCGTACTAGCCAATCGCACCGACGATCTTCTCAATGTCAACTTCGATTCATATGATTTCGACGAATGGTCGGATTTGGTCGCTGCAGCGCGGGTTTTGGATCTGGCGGCAACTGATCGTGGCCTCGGTGCATCGAAGAATCGAAAGACATCTGCCATCCTCGCCGTTTGTGCTTTTGGGATGGCCGGAACTTCTGTTTCATCACATGCTGTCATTGATAGCCAGCGACTATTACAGATGGATCTCACCCCGGGCGAATTGACTGCAATTGCTGTGAATTCCCCCAAATTGTGCCGCGTTCTCTACCGACAACTCCCGGAAGGAACTCCGCACCGTCGGTGCTTGGAAGGCCTAACCATGTTTTTGGTTAGCGGCAACGATTGTCACTTCGATAACGCAGCCGAAGAATTGCGTCAGGCTTCATATGAAGAGAACAACCCTTGGGAAGGTTATTTGCTCAGGTTGTGTCGGTTGTCAATGCACCACCTACGGAATCTTTCGGTTGCTCGGGTTTTAGGCCCGCACGCGGACAATTTGCCAGAGGGTTATCTCGACAAACTCGTGGAAGATTCGCCGTTGCTGTTGCCATCTCAATACGAGGCAATCGACAACGAAGTGATTTTCGCGACGGATCGCAATCTCTTGATCACTCTGCCCACCGGGACTGGCAAAACCTTGCTGGGTGAGTTTGTTTTGTTGAGTTCTTTGAGGCGCAGTCCGGGACTTGTGTGTTACATCGCACCGTACGTGGCATTGGGACGACAGGTTGCAGAAAAAGTGTCTGCGCATGTTCCCAGCCATGTACGAGTTCGACGTTTAGTAGGTGGTTATCGGGAGCCAGACCAAATCGATCCGGTAAATCGGCCTGAAGTACTGGTCGCAACCCCCGAACGATTCGACGCGATGTTGAGATTGAGTCCAGATCTATTACCGCAAATCAAGTGTGTAGTCGTCGATGAAGCACACATGATTGGCAACACCCGCCGGGGAATTATGCTGGAAGGGATACTCACACGGTTGAGACTGGCTGATGTGCGCGGCGAGCAAATGCCGAGGTTCGTGTTACTATCCGCAGTTTTGTCAAATTCTGATTCTCTTGCCAAATGGATGGGCATAGAACCAGACGGCATAATACGCGGGACATGGCGACCGAGCGCCAAACGACTGTTGCGTTGGACAGAAGATGGGCAACTCAGATTGCATGCGGGCGATGACCCTCTTCGACAAGAGCCTTCGGACGTCTTGGGGCAAACTCATCTCCCGTGGCCCGAGAAGGGGTTCTATTTGGAGCGACACTTTGGTGACCGGAGAAAGCAAGAACCAAAAGCGTTGGTGAATATCGCGTACCTTGCGGACTACGCGTTCCAGCAGTTTGGGCAACCTGTCTTGTGTGTTAGTGCTACTCGACGACGAACCAGACAACTAGCGGCCGAGTTATCGCGAAGATTTCCAGTTCTTGAACCCATACCGGTATCAATTCAACGGATCGTTGATTTTATTGACTTAGAATATCCGTACCTTAGACCACTAAACGACGCGTTACGTAAGGGAGTCGCGTATCACAATTCGAGTTTGCCGCACGCAGTTCGCGAACGTATCGAACAGGCTGTGGAACGTAGGGAACTTAAAGTCGTAGCTGCAACAACAACGCTTGCTGAAGGTGTCGATTTGCCATTCCGCGTCACGATTCTAGCTGATTGGTTGATGTTTGACGGTGTAAAAGGCATGCCGATGGACAGCTTGCTTTTCCGGAACATAGCGGGAAGATGTGGTCGTGCCGGCCAATTCACTGAGGGAGACACGATCGTGTTCGATAACCCTGTTGGTGAATCACAGTTGACTGCGCCTGGACGCCGATCTGGATTGCAAAATGCGATTTTCTTTTCGCCGCAACATCCCGAACTCCCAAGTGCCATCGGTAGATTGGAATCGCAGCAGGTGATACCTGCCGTTGGCTCTCAACTGTTAGCTGCGATCGCCGAAAATCCCGACCTAGAAGATTTGGAATCGCAATTTAACGAGTTTAGTTTCGCTCGCCAGACGTACCAATCGTCAATCGCGGCCGAGAGGGTCGAAACCGCAATCATGGGGATCCTAGACCCATCTGAAGGTCAACCAATGGCAATTCGTGAGAGTCCAATTCGGTTGACGCCCTTGGGAGAAGCCGCGAGTCGCGGCGGTCTTTCACCTGAGACCGCTAGGAGGCTCAGTTTATGTCTCGCCGATTTATCCGGATCAGGGAACTCGCGCCAAGATTTGATTGGAATTTGCGATGCAATATTGAAAGCGCTATCCGATGTGGCGGAACAAGGAAACCCTGACGTCAGAAAAGGCGTTGCAAACCCCAGAAGTCGTCCTGTAGTCAAACCGGATGATTTCGAGTTGACGTTAGATATGTGGTTAGCGGGAAAGTCGACTGTCGAGATTTTCTCATCGCTTTCAAATAACAAAAATTCGCGCCGCCAACCCGATCTCGAAACTTGGTTGGAGGGTGTATCGGATGAAAGTTCATGGACCGATCGCTTTGCAGATTTCCACAATTTCGTCAACGATGTTTTCGGTCATTTTCTGCCGTGGATTTTACGCGCTGCCCGGTATTTGAACGAATCAGGTGAGGACTGCGAACAACCATGGTCAGATTGGGCTAATTTCGTTGAATTTGGTGTGGACAATGAACTAGCCGTTCAATTGATCGACGACGGTGTCGTCACGGATCGAGAAAAAGCGCGTGCGTTGGGACACCGTGTTTCCGAAGTGCTTGAACTTGATGACCCAGTTGCGCCTGAGTTGGAGATTTTTTGGAAGGAAATGGTTTTCTCCCCCAGTCCGCATTTGATGGAATTGTTGGACAAATGGACGGGGGAGCGTGGTGGTCGGTTTAATCCGACAGAGGATCAAATGATCCGTTCCAATGACTCTGCACTTCGCTGAGGAATTTTAAGCCGCCGCCGCCACATACTCCGGGTTCAACTCATGCCCAATCCCCGGCGCATCAGGCACATGATAGAAACCATCCCGCACATCCAGCGCCGGCACCAACGCAGCGTTGTAGTAGGGTAGTTCGGAGTAGGCGATTTCTAGGCGGTAGAAGTTGGGGGTGGAGATCATGACTTGGGCGCCGGCGGCCATTGTTATGGGTCCGGTGGCGTCGTGGGGGGAGACGGGGATGTAGTATGCCTCGGCCATTGTCGCTATTTTGCGCATTTCGGAGATGCCGCCGCAGCGGACGATATCGGGCATGATGTAGTTTGCGAGTTGCTTGTCGAGGATGGGTCGGAAGTCCCAGCGGGTGACGAGGCGCTCGCCGACGCAGATGGGCATGGGGACTTGCTCTTTGACGAGGGCTAGGGCGTCGTGGTTTTCGGGCGGGACGGGCTCTTCGAGCCAGCCGATGTCGAACTCTCCGAGGGCTTTGCCGACTCTGACCGCCGCGGCGACGTCGTAGCGTCCGTGGAGGTCGATGAGGATCTCGATGTCGGGACCGACGGCGTTGCGTACGGCGCGGGTGATCTCGACGCCCTTTCTCAAGCCCGTCGGCGAGATGTTGTGTCCGTGCTGGAGGGGCGAGACGTCGTCGAACTCGAAAAACGGGTCCATCTTGATGGCGGTGTGTCCATCGGCGACGGTCTCGAAGGCGGCGCGGGCGTAGGCTTCGGGGGTGTTGCCTTGGTTGAACCATCCGTTGGAGTAGAGGCGCAGGTTGTCTCGGAACTTGCCGCCGAGGAGTTCGTAGATGGGGAGTCCGAGACGCTTGCCCTTGATGTCCCACAACGCGATATCCACCGCCGAGATCAGGGCGGATCCGAAGCCCCGGTTACCAGTGCTGTTCATCTCGGAGAAAAGGCGTGTCCAGATGTAGTCGATGCGTGAGGAGTCTTCGCCGATGAGGAGGTCGCCGAGATGCGGGATGGCCTTGTGGATCATGTGGGCGACGATGCCGCCTTGGGCTTGTCCGAGTCCGGTGAGGCCTTCGTCGGTTTCGATGGTGATGAAGACCCAGGGGTAGCGTGGGCCGTAGCCGATGTGGGAGTTGATGGCGGTGATTTTCATGGGGTTTATTTTAGTTTTTTTGCATTGATTGACAGGATGGGCAGGGATTTTGGTTGGTAGGGGCGGTTCGCGAACCACACCTACAGGGTATTGCTGGTGCTTCCGGCAGATTCGGGTTCTGCCGCGTCCGCGGCAACGGTGACAAAGCTCGTCGCCGCGGTTGGGGAACCTCTAGGCGTCGACGTCGAGTCCGTCGCGGCCAGAAGGCGACCCAATCGTTGCATTTGCGAACTTGTGCAATTCGAGCGCATCCCAAAAGTCCAAGTGACGCAAACTGCCGGTTCGGGGATTCAACTCTTGCGCGACTAGTCGGAGCGTCCCCGCATACGCTAAACGGCGATCGACATCGGAGAGCGGACCGCGGTCGTCGTCAGCGATGAAAGACAACACGTCGTTTTCCAACGTGAGACACGCCTCGACCGACGTCGGATAGAGCAGACCAAACGCGACGCCGTGCATCGCCGAACGACAGATGTTGACGTGCGCCTCGTCTCTGTCGACGGTCAACCAGCGCCGCGATAAAGCGTCGACGCGATACTGGTCGACGATCCCCCATTTCATATCGACGACGACTCCTAGCAGGTGATCGAAAGGCGACCGCGGCGGTCTGCACACTTGTTTCCGAAACTCGGCGGCCTTTTTGCGAACGATTTCGAGCAGGTCGTCAAGGGTCTGGTCGGCGACACCGACGAAACGCATCAGTGTTGCCGGATTGTCCGGCCTTTCCTTGGCCGTGATCGACCCGATCTGGAACGCGAACGCCATGGCGAATGCCCAATCGCCCCAAGACGTCTTTGAGCCACCGAACAGCGAGGGGCGTCGATAGGTGGAGTCGAACCAACGGGCGGCTAACAGATACGGAACCGACAACTGCATCGCCGTTTGGTACCGGTTCATTTCACTCTTCTGTGCTCTCGATGAGTTTTGTGGTTGAGGCAGCCACGGTGGGTTTTGGCGATTATAGGAGATGATTGCTTCGTTTCTGCGGCATCTCGGATTACATCCAATGGCTGGCGACATCAACGCTGTATTCTGAATCCCCGTCGCCCCATGCGGAGTCGGTGCAAATAGGCCGACATTGCATATTCCGCTTCTGACTGAGGTGACACCCTATATCTCAGTCGTCTCCCCCGTCAGTTGATTGTGGACGTTGATTGTACCCGTGAATTCGCGCATCGCCAGGCGCTCCGCGCTATCGATGACCTCAAGAACGTGATTGATCATTTGCTCTAAGGCGGAGACAGCGTCGTGTTCGCCTTGGATCGATGCTCGGTACGGTTCTTCGTTCTTCAAGAACAAGGCTTGACCTCGTTCCTGAGGAACGATTCGATGTTCGGGGTATTTGTCGCCGTCGCTGATCGAAGCGTAATAGACATGCGTAGTGCCGGTGTGGGTCATATTTGGCAGCTTTCTATGCTTCGTCGAATTGCACATTTCTTTCATCGGACCCAAAAGACCGTTGCCCTTGAACGGTTGCAACGCCTCGATGAACTTCACTTGACGGCCCGACAAGTATTTGAGATGCAAGTCCGCTTTCCGGTCGAACTCTTCGCTGTCGTTCTCGATCGGGAACATCGTCGCGCGCTCGTCGATGTCGCCGCAGTTTTCCATCGACGCGCGATAAACCATGTTGTCCAGCGCCGCCATCAAGTGCCAGATGACATCGGCCACAATGGTCTGCGCTCGTCCTGCAATCTCCATGTCTGGCAGGTGGATCTCGAAATTCCCCTTCTGATTGAAACCCCTACCCATGATTGCGGTGCGTTCGTCCCAATCTTTGGATAATTCGTCTTTCAACTGGTGCCAATGTTCAGCCGCTCGAACGATGTGATACATCGAGTCGATGTAGATTCGGGGGACTCGTCGGCAGTCGCTCATGTTTCTCACCTCTCGCTGCTGACCCGTCGGTTTGCGATTTCGGGTGCCGGTATGGCTACCGACCATGCAATTTGGGACCGTTCGAGCTCGCCAACCTAGCCAATCGGACGGAACTGCGTCTGGGCAACTACCCATTGAACGGGCCGATACCCTCAGAACTGGGGAACCTGTCGAACCTAGAAAAATCGATTCTGGACAACACTCAACTGTTTGAACCGATCACGTTGGATCTCGGCAACCTCTTCAGCTTGAAAGTTCTAGGGCTCGCCGGAAACCAGTTTAGCGGACGCGTGCCAACGGGATTAGGGGACTCAATGCATCATGACTTGGAATTGGTCGATTTGCTGTTTTGCGCTGCAGAAGGTTTACCCGTCACGGTTAGGCAGTTTCCGGCTAGCGAGGCGCTGTGATTCCTCATGATCGTGGGGTCGGTGGTTGGCTCGGTTGGTTTGTGTTTTGTGCTCAGAGGTGAGCACAGAACGTAGCCGTTGTGGCTGTTTGGTTGGTAGTAGCGGCGGTTCGCGAACCGCCCTTACGGGCGTCCCCCGCTCGCTGCGCTCGCGCCCCTTTCGTTCACGAAAGGGGCTATCACCCTCACCCTAGCCCTCTCCCACGGCGGGGAGAGGGGATTGGGCGAGTTCGTAGATGGTGGAGGACCAAGTTTGGCGGGCGGCGTCTTTTAGGGCGTTGCGGTTGGGGCGTAGGGTGTTTAGGCGGCGTTGGAGGATGCGGTCGGCGAGGTTGTTGGGGAGCGTTGCGCGGTCTAGGAATTGGTTGATTACGTGTTTGTCGCCGCCGAAGATCAGGTGGTCGATGTGGTGTGGGTATGCGGCGAAGCGTTCGGCGGCTAGGCGTGCTGATTTGTCGAAGAATTCGCGGGCCCACTTCTCCCGGGAGCGTTTGAAGCGGTTGGCGGATTGGCCGCCGGCGCGGTGTCGGTTTGGCACCCAGCGGGTGTCGGTCTTGCTGACTTTGATGGTCTCGTCGTGGGCGATGGCGATGGCTACGTAGCCGTATCGGATGAGGATGATTGCGACGTGGAGTGGCGGGTCGATGGATTGCAGGAGGGTTTCGCGGTCGGTGGTTTCGGTCTCGGTTTTGATTGGGAACGGGGGTGCGATGGCTAATCTGGGTTGATAGGGAGTGTCGTCGGTTTTGGTGTATAAGAATGCTAGTCCGGTGGGGGAGTTCAAAGCGGATTTGGGTAGCCATGGGAAGTTTGAACTTGGATGGGCAGGATTGGAATGATGGACTGTGATATTGTCCCCGCGCCCTTCCCCGGGCATCCCCCGCTCTGGTGTCGGTCTTCTGGGCAGCGCTTGCTCGCGCCCCTGCGTCGGACTCTTTGGGCTTCGCGAAGGGGGCTGTCCTCCCCCTGGCCCCCTCCTGAAGGAGGGGGAATTTGGGGGGACGAGTTTGAAGTTGTAGTTGCCTGGGGAGTCGGTTTCTAGGCGTTTGAGCATTGCCATCATGCCGCGGGAGGATACGGTGCGGGGTGGGAGGATGTCGGAGGCTAGCATGGGGTTTTGCATGGATGGACAGGATAGACAGTATGGGCAAGGATATTGGGTGTTTTGTTTGGTTGGTAGGGGCAGGTTTGAAACCTGCCCCTACATTCGCGCCGCCTTCGTCCTTCGGACATTTCCTCCGCGAGCGGTGGACAATTGCAGCGTCCGAGCCCGGGCATCCCCCGCTCGCATCGCTTTGCTCGCTCGCGCCCCCTTCGCGGGGCGAAAGGGGGAGTGTTTATTCGGTCCAGAATTTGCCTCGGAAGGCTACGGCTGCTGGGTCTACTCGGGCGGCTAGGCCGGGGCCTTCGGGGATGATTAGGTGTCCGTTTTCTACGCGTTCGTATGGTTCGAGGAGTTCGTGTCGCCAGTCGACTTCGTAGACGGCGTGCTCGAGGGGGAGGGTGTTTTCGAAGGCGATGGTGGCGTGTGCGCTGGCTAGGAGGGATAGTGGACCGGATGGGCAGTGCATGGATACTGAACCGGGCCATGCGGGTTCGAGTTCGACGCCGATTCGGTAGGCTTCGACGGGTCCGCCGCAGAATTTGACGTCGGGCATGACGATGTCGAGGACGTCTTCTTCGACTAGCCGCTTGAAGAGACTTACGCCGTATGCATGTTCGCCACCGGCGATCGGGAGTGTTGAGTGTTCGTGGATTGTGCGGAGGTCGTCGGAGTGTTCGACCGGATCGACGGGTTCTTCGAACCACTGCCCTCCCGCGGCTCGGAGTTCGGGTTCGAGGGCGAGCGCGGAGTCGAGATCGAAGCGTGAGTGGCAGTCGACGAAGATGGTGATGTCAGGGCCGATAGCCTCGCGGATCGATTGGACGCGTTCCAGCCCGGCTTCGGCGCAGTGAGGGAGTCCAGTGGAGTCGAAGGGGGCCCGGCACTCGTCGAATGGGGCGCACTTGATGGTGGTGAAGCCATTGTTGACTGCTTCCGTGGCCATCTCTGCGAAGTCGTCGGGGCCGCGGTCTACCGGACCTTGGTCGTCTGGCAGGAGGGATCGGTTGATGTTTCCGTAGAGTTGGACTCTGTCTGGGAGGTCGCCTTCGTGGTCGTGGGTGTGTCGGAGGTATCGGGCTAGGGGTAGTTGTGCGCGTTGTGCTAGGGCATCGGCTACTGCGCATCGGAGCGCTGAGACGGCGGTGGCGAGTTGCTGGTCTTCTTCGCAGGCTTCGGGCGTGACGCCGAGGATCTGCATGACGTGGTCGTCGGATGAGATGCGCTGGCCGCGGAGTCGGTTGGCGAGACGCGCTGTGATGGCGGCTACGGTGCCGGAGAGTTGGGTCGATGTGATTTCGCCTTGTCCGGCTAGGCCGTCGGCGTCTACGAGGTTGATTGTGGTCCAATCAGTTCCGCCGCGGGCGTGGATCTCTTGGAACTCGAGGGTGGCGGGCGACCACCAGATTTCGGGGGATGTAGTGAGCATGTTGAAGATTTTAGATGTTTGAACCTGTAGGGGCAGGTTTGAAACCTGCCCCTACGGGTGCCGACGCCCCGGGCATCCCCCGCTCGCATCGCTCGCGCCCCCTTCGCTTCGCGAAAGGGGCGATTGCAATTGGCTATGATTACTGGATGCAACGGAGGGCCGATAGGATTGATGATCGTCCACGTCGGAGTCGTGGGGCGACGCGACGGGAGGTTGAGCCGGTTTTGTTGCCGGGTGGAGTGAGTGAGGATGAGGAAGCGGAGCAGGCGCAGGATTGGTGGCGGTTGTTTGTGGCGGTGACGTTGCCGAGGCGGGCGATCCGGGTGTTGGACGGTATGGCGCGGTCGATGCGAGCGGAGTCGTATGGAGGTCGGCAGCGACGGCGGCCGTCGCGCGGCGCGGTGGCTTATGATGCGGTGCGTTGGACGGCGCCTGAGAATATGCATCTGACTTTGAAGTTTTTAGGGGATGTGCACCGGGATGACTTGCCGCATCTGAAGGAGGAGTTGGACGAGGTGGCGGCGGAGTCGTCGAGTTTGCGATTGGAGCTAGGCGTGAACGGTTGTTTTCCGGGTGAGCGGACGCCGCGTGTTTTGTGGACGGGGTTGGATGGTGATCTGCGGCGGATGTCGAGTTTGGCGACGCGGTTGGAAGGCGCGATGGTGCGTTGTGGGTTTCCGGAAGATGGGCGCGAATTCAAGCCGCATGTCACAGTCGGACGCGTCCGAAGTGGGACGCAGAAGCGGGTGTTGGCGGCGATTGGGCAGCGGTGGTTGGAGGCGCGAGCGTCGGGTGATGGGAGCCGCGATATCGGAGTGCCGGTGAAGTCGATTGTGTTGATGCGGAGTTTTTTGCATCACAACCGTCCGACGCGGTATGAGCGGTTGTATGAGGTAGGGTTGGGGTGAGGATAGTTTGGTGGTGAAACGTGCTTGGCCGGGAGCACAAAATCAAGAAGGAACAAGACGGAGCCGGGAGTCGTATAGTGGCGAATGCAACCAAATCGTCGGGCCTTCGCCGCAAGTCAGCTTGGTGTTTTCGACGATGATCCTGAAATCCATTTATTTTCTCAGCATATCTTTAGCGGTCACGGTTTTTTGCGTGTCGCTCTTCGCCGGATCCGAGGAAATCCGTTCTGAATGTCTTATCCCAACGGTTACTCCAACAGGTCTGCTGAAACAAGCGAGTGTAATTTTTGAGGGTGAGGTGATCAGCGCAAGTTATTTTCCAGCGGGGATGCTCTGTGAAGGATCTGAACTTAAGGAGGTTATCGTCAATGGTTATGGATCTTCATATGAGTTCCGGGTTAATACGGTTTGGAAGGGCTCGGTGAATGAAACGGAGTTCGTCTCTGGGGGAGGCGTATGCGGTGGGTATTATGCGGTCGGGGAAACGTATCTCGTTTTCGCGCATCGGTGGAACGGTTCGCTGCACCCTTTGTGGCAGGGCTTCGTAACTCTGCCAACGCTTGAGGAACACTTGAAAGTCTTGGGTGAAGGTTGGATCCCTGAACGTGGCTCTAGCGCTGCCACCCCGACGCCATATCCAACTCCTCCTACGTGTCCGACGGCGACGAACACCTCTGCACCGACGCATACCCTAACTCCGACTGCGACAATTTCGCCGGTCCCAACCCCGACACCGACGATTCCGCCAGTTTCTACTCTCGCGGCAACGGATACGCCGGTCCCAACCCCGACACCGACGATTCCGTTGGTTTCTACTCTCGCGGCAACGGATACATCTATCCCAACGCCGTCACCCCCGGCGGGAACCTGTGACGTCCTCGGTCAAACTGCCAAAGCGCCGTTGGATACTAGCCCTGTGGTGTTGTTGGCTGGGATCACGTGGTTAGGCTTTCGCAGGCTTTGGCGCGGATGAAACCTAAGCCAACGGGTTATCCGGCTTCGGGATTGCCTTTACCAATCGGCCGCGTTGAAACGCCTTGACGTATGGAATTTGACCCGGGATCCTATTCGTTCAGCGGACGCGGTGAGGTTGTAAACTCATGGCGCGCCTTGCTTAGTGTTTTGGCGTTGAATTTGGAGGATCGGATCGCATGAAGATTACGGATGTCAAGGCATGGGTTGTCGAGCCGCAGGGGCCGGTTTTTGGTAGCACGATGGATCGGCATTGGACGTTTGTGCGGATCGATACGGATGAGGGGATTTCCGGTTGGGGCGAGGCTACGAATAGTCCTCGGAATGGGAGCTTTCTGACCGCGCAGGCGGTGTTGGCGATGAAGGAGGCGTTGGTTGGCGAGGACCCGGTGAATATTGAGCCGCTTTGGCATAAGCTTTACCGCCGATACACCTACATGGGTTCGCGGGGTTTGCCGACGTCGGCGATCAGCGGGATCGACATTGCGCTCTGGGACATAAAGGGCAAGGCTTTAGGCAAGCCGATCTACGATCTGCTGGGCGGCAAGTTCAGAGACGAGGTGCGGCTGTATGCGAATGGATATTTCGCAGGTTGCACGACGCCTGAGGAGTACGCCGAGGCTGCGAAGAGGGTCAAGGAATCGGGTCACGAAGCGTTGAAGCTGGACCCGTTTTTGGAGATGCGTCCGTATCACACGGCGTATCAGACGGGTCAAATCTCGCAGGACGGCGAGCAGTTTGGTTACGACATAGTGCGTGCGACACGGGAGGCTGTAGGTCCGCATTTCGATATCTTGATCGATGCGCACGGCCACTACAACGTGCCGGTCGCGATACGGTTGGCGAACAATTTGTACGAGCAGAGTCGTATCGAGTGGTTCGAGGAGCCGTTGCCGCCGGAGGGGTTCGCCGGTTTGGAGACGATACGAGCGCACACGGAGCCGAATATCTGCGTGGGCGAGCGGTTGTTCACTCGCTGGGACTTCTTGCCGGTATTCCACAAGAATCTTGCGGATTACATCATGCCGGACATCGTGTGGACGGGCGGCATCAGCGAGATTCGAAAGATTGCGACGATGGCAGAGGCGTATTACATCCCGATAAGTCCGCATAACGCGATGGGCTCGTTGCAGGTGGTGGCAGGCGCCCACGTTGCGATGTCTACGGTGAACTTCTATCGATTGGAACACTCGATCGCTTCGATACCGGCCTACAACTCGATGCTGGAGGAGCCGATCGATTTCCACGGTCAATACATCAAGGTCACCGGCAAACCTGGTCTGGGTGTGGACATCAGCATGGATGCGATCGCAGAGCACCTGCATCCAGATTCGCCGCCTTGTTGATGGTTGTCTGAACTGTGATTTTTGTGATTTGAATGATGGGCTGTGATTACACCGCCGCCCGTCCCCTCTGGATTCCGGCTTTCGCCGGAATGACGGTCAATCTAAATCCCCTTCAATTCCCCCTTGGACATCAAGGGGGAGGGTTTTGCAGTTCGTGATGCGGCAGCGGCTGGCAGATCGTAGCCCGTTCTTTTACGGGTGGTGGATTCTTGGCGCGGCTGGGACCGCGAATTTCGCGCGGAACGCGGCGGCTAGCCTGACAATCTCGGTCTTCATCTACCCGCTCTCGGAGGAGTTGGGGTGGAGTCGGACGTTGATCGCAGGAGCGGCGGCGGTTGGCGGATTGGCGGCGACTTTCACATCGCCGATCATCGGTCGGATGATCGACCGCTACGGCGCGCGTTCAGTGTTGACGGCAAGCATCGTGGTGTTGTGCGTATCGACATTCGCGCTGGCGTGGTCGGATGTGAGCTTGACATTGATGGGTGTCACGATTCCGTGGGTGTTTTACATCGCGTATGGGACAGGACGGGTGATTTTTGCTAGCCCGGTGCAGATTGGGACGTCGGTGGTAGTTTCACGATGGTTCGTCCGGATGCGCGGACGAACGAACGGGATACTGGGGTTATCGCACTCGGCTGGGATGGTGCTATTTCCGCTGATCGCCTCGATAGTGATAGCGCAGAGCGGTTGGCGTGATGCTTGGTTCGTGTTGAGCGTGGTCGTGTTTGTAGTGGCTTTGCTTCCGGTGGCGTTACTTATATCGGAGCAGCCAGAGGATCTGGGTTTGCGGCCCGATGGCGATGACGTGGACGAGGGTGCTGACGCGGATGACGGCGCTGATTCGGTAACGGAAGAGCCGAATTGGACGTCGAGTGATGCGATGCGGACGCCGGCGTTGTGGTTGCTGGCGTTAGCGACCGGGATGATGTTCTTCATGCACGCGGGGTCGAATACCCACGCGGCAGCGTTCTTTCAGGATCAGGGACTGGGCGCGGTAACCGCTGGCGTGAGCATCAGTTTGAATGCGATATTTCTGGGGATCAGCAGCTTGGTTTGGGGCCGGATCGTCGAGCGCGTACCCGTGAGGTTCGTGATGGCGGCGGTCGCCATCAATCTTGCGATCGGGGCGTTTCTATTCACGCTGACAGATACGACAGTCGAGGCGCTGGCCTTCTCAGCGTTCTTCGGATTCGGCCTCGGCGGAATGCTGGTGGTGCCACCGGTGGCGTACGCGGACTATTTCGGACGTCCGGCGCTGGGGACGATACGCGGGGTGACCGAGCCCTTTACGACGTTGGGGCAGGCTGTCGGCGTGATGATCCCGGGTTTAATCTTCGACTTTGTGGGCGGAGCTAGTTACTTGCCGTTTTTCTTCGGCGCCGGTGTTGTGGGAATACTGGCTGCGGTGGCATCGTTGTTTGCGGTTAAGCCGGCGAGTTGAACTAGGATGGGGAGGATTTTGAAGGGTAAGAGAGACGATCGGGAGCTTTACTTGATCGGGCCACGGCGGATTTTTTCGACTAGTTCGGGCGACAAAACAGTGCCTTGGGCTTCTAGGTCTTCCAAGATTCTTTCCCTCTCATGACGCCGAGTTTCGCGGATCTGAATTTCGCGAATTTACCGACGTGCAGCTTCGCGAATCTCAGCGCTAGTCTCGCAGACACGGCCGTCAAAGAAACCGTCAAGCAGGATTTCGAGTTTGTGGCGCCATGTGAGTTCAAAAGGACGATTCAAGAGTCTTGTCCATTCTTATGGTTGAACACACGTCCTGCGACTCCGGGTGGGAGGATTACACCTTCTGCTTCGAGATTTGAGCGGATCCGTTCTTCGGTCTCCTGTGTGGCTTCTTGTCGCCCTTCCTTTCGCCCTTCCTTCAACCCCTCCTGTCGTCCTTTTTCGCGGACCTCTAGTCTGGCGGCTGCGCGAATTTCTGATCTTCTCTCAAACATTTTTCTGCTCCCGTCGGCTAGGAATGCGACTGCTGGGACGAACGCCCAGTTAAGTTTGGTGGTGGCAATTTCGAAAAATTGGAACCATAAAGCGTCTATATCGGAGTATATTGCAAGCGCAGACGTTGCGCCCACGCCCGCGATGGCAAACCCGGCGACTTGCCACGCTATGCCTCGTTCAATCAGTTCAGATTGTAGTTCAAAGTGGTCTTTTGATGCCATGAGTAAAGTTGCTCAGATCGATTGCAAACTATCGGTGCCTCGCGATGGCAAGGTGTGCGACGTGGAAACTTTAGCAGTTAAAACCTCTTATTCAAAACCAATGTGGCGAAATCCTCACACCCACCGTAGGGGCGATCCCTCGTGGTCGCCCTGACAGCCAATCCACCCGGAAACACATAACCGCTGCACACCCCCACAAGGGACGGCGATGTCGATGCGGTGCTAGGGCGACCACAAGGGATCGCCCCTACGGTCAGACATGGGGAGCGGCGCTGGGTATGATTGACGCAGGAGTTGCGAGATGAAGATAACCGATATCAACGCGTATGTGGTAACGCCGCCGGGCCACGGCTACGGCGGCCCAAATGAGCGCCAGTGGACGTTCGTGAAGATCGATACGGACGAGGGAATTCACGGCTGGGGCGAGTGCACGAACTACCCGGGCGGCGGCAGTTTCCTGACTGCGCGCGCGGTGCTGGCCATGAAAGAGGTGCTGATCGGCGAGGACCCTACGAATATCGAACCGCTTTGGCATCGGCTGTTCCGCCGATACACCTACATGAGTTCGCGCGGTTTCGCATCGACGGCTATCAGCGGGATCGACATCGCGTTGTGGGACATCAAGGGGAAGGCGTTGGGTGTGCCGGTGTATGAGTTGCTCGGCGGTAAGTTCCGAGACGAGGTGCGGCTATACGCCAACGGTTGGTTCACCGGTGCCACGACGCCGGAAGACTACTACGAGGCGGCGAAGAAGGTGGTGGCAGATGGCCACGAGGCGATGAAACTGGACCCGTTCAACGAGATGGTCCCGGTGCACACCAAATTCACCGACGGAACGATATCTCATGCGGGTGAGCAGCTCGGTTACGACATCGTGCGAGCGGTGCGAGAGGCGGCAGGCCCGAAGCCCGAGATTCTGATCGACGCGCACGGCAACTTCAACGTGCCGACGGCGATCCGTCTGGCGAACACCTTGCACGAGCAGTCGAACATCGAGTGGTTCGAGGAGCCGTTGCCACAGGAGAGCTTCGACGCTCTGGAGACGGTGCGCCGGAACACGGTCCCCAACATCTGCGTCGGCGAAAGGCTCTACACCCGCTGGGACTTCCTCCCCATATTCCGACGCAACCTCGCCAACTACATCATGCCCGACATCGTCTGGACAGGCGGCATCAGCGAGATCAAAAAGATCGCATCGATGGCGGAGGCATACTACATCCCGATAAGCCCCCACAACGCCATGGGCTCCATCCAAATCATCGCCGGCGCCCACGTCTGCATGTCAACCGTGAACTTCTACCGCTTGGAGCATGCGATTTCGTTCATCCCCATGTACCAGGCGATGCTGGAGGAGCCGATCGACTTCCACGGGCAGTACGTGAAGGTGTCGGGGAAGCCTGGGTTAGGAGTTGAGATCAGCTTGGAGGCAATGGAGCGGTATGGGGTTGAGGGGTGGTGAGGCATAAGTCGAAACACAGCCCGGTAAACAACCAAGGATCGTTTAAAACGGTCAATCAATCTCCCAACGTGTTCTTTCTATGGATGACGTAGACAGTGTATGAGCAATAGCGTCCTTGGTGATGGACGCGAAAAACCGTCGAAAATCACCCGTGCCGGTCGACACGAAAGTCAGCGTTTAATCGGTTTTGGTGCAGGGACCGGACGCGGAGGTGGTTCAGGCCGCGGAGTAATCGGGGGACGCGGTGGCTCCGTGTTGATCGATGGTCGTCCCGAACTCACTCGCCGCGTCTCGTCGGGCATTGATCTCACACCTTTCATTTAAATCGTGATCTATATTTAGTTCCGCGTGCGTGATATTCGACAGTCGAGTTTCCAGTTCGGTCGCACGTTCGGATTCGTTGAATGGGTCGTGACCTCGCCAAAGCCGTTTAGATGCGATTGAGATTTCGTCGCACTGCCGACTTATATTGCGGGCATCTGCCGCCTTTCTCGATGGTTGGTAAAACACGTCCCAGATAGTGATGACCGCGACCGCGAAAAACGAAATCGCTGATGTCCAACCCGGCACGTCCAACAACAAGAGGGTTCCGGCAATCAACGACCCGAGCACAACCGCGATGTTGAGCCACATGCCATGCGTGCGATACCGTCCGGCCAGCTCCGCGTAGTAGCGGTGGCAACGATTTGCATCAAGCATCAAGTTCCAGATCTGCCCGTCGATGGCTGGGCGGTTATTCTGGTCGATTGTTTCGTCGGTTTTCATGCTTAGAACCTCAATCTATAGTACTTATCTATCCCTCGTTTTTGGTGGTTTGATCGATTCTGTGTCCGTAATCCATACGGTAAAGCCGTCGAGCCTTTAACGCTAGATTACATGATGGTCGTCCGACACGACGCGGAACTTGATCAACGTATCAGGCTAAGTAGCAGCAGCTGATCAAAAATACGGGCAGTACGTGGGGATGGAGGTTTCGTTGGAGGTTATGGAGCGGTATGGGGTTGCGGGGTGGGCGTAACGGCGTACGCAGCGCGTCGCGGGGTGCCGGAAAAGCGTTGTATTTTGTTGTCTTGAAACTCTTGACACGCCGTAATTGATGCTGTAAAGTAGATTTTTGGACAACAACGCACAACGCAATAGCGCATCATATGGGAGCAATACAACGTGGCACAACGCGAATACATAGCAACTAAGACTCGTTCATCGCGTCCGGGTTGGAGTGTGAGTTTCAAGCATCCACTCATCACGGATGCCCGCGGCGAATTCGGTTTAAAGGTTCGTCGGGGGCTTAACACCCGCGACGATCACCAAGCCGATAGACTCGTCGGGCAGATTAACGACCTACTTGCCGACCAACGTTGGTGGACGCTGGATCGCAAAGACGAAGCCAGTAAGCTTTTTGACGAGGTGGCGGTGTCCGCGTTCTATCTCGGAGTTGAACCAGGCAAGAGTTCCTCGCGGGACCTTAGAGATGGCATCGTGCCGCTCCCATCAACCGACGAAGGCTATGCGCGTGTGATGCTGGTTGGTCCAACCGGCGCTGGCAAAACAACCCTCTTGCGTCAGTTCATCGGCTCCCACCCAACACGCGACAGATTTCCTTCAACGTCCACAGCGAGAACGACTACCGCTGACATCGAGATCGTTCTTTCCGATGCAGACTATAAAGCCGCAGTCACATTCATGTCAGAGCATGAAACCCGGTGCAATGTAGACGATTGCATTGAAGCGGCATGTATCAGCGCGATTCGCGGATCGGAAGACCAAGATATTGCGCTCGCATTGCTAGAGCATCCAGAGCAGCGATTCCGTCTGTCATACCCTCTAGGCAAATGGCAAGTGGATGAGGTCAAGTCGGAGGATGAAGACCAGTACGAAATGGATTACGGGTACGATGTCGAGGAAGAAGAGGACCTTGGCGTTGATGAGGTCGTTGCAGACCGCGAAGTTGCTTCTAACAGCGAAAAGTTGCGCGACTACTTGTGGCGAATCAAAACTCTCGCAAAATCTGTTCGCGATTTGACCTGCGCGGAGCAGGGGTACGATTTCACTGATGCGAAAAATGCCATCCAACAGCAGGAGTGGCTAGAAAGCTTCATCGATCAACTGTATTCCAACGATGCATTCGGCGAGCTCTCGATAAGCATCATGGACGATATTCGCCGCAGGTTTGAGCAGATCGAAGTCGGCAGATTCAGATACAACGCTCGGCAAGAGTGGCCGATTCTCTGGCACTTCGAAGATTCGCGCCGTGAACAGTTTCTCAAACAGGTCCGATGGTTCAGCAGCAACCACGACAAACAATTCGGACGGCTGCTGACACCTCTGGTTAATGGCATCCGAGTCCGCGGCCCATTCGCCCCACGGAAGCCACAATTGCAGGATCAAGACCGACGGTTGGTGCTGCTTGACGGCGAAGGTTTGGGCCACTCTGCCAAAGAAGCCACGAGTATTTCCACCAAAGTCACTGAAAAGTTCCAAGACACCGACATGGTCTTGTTAGTTGACAACGCTCAGTCTCCGATGCAAGCGGCACCGCTAGAGCTTTTGCGCGCCGTCGGCAGTAGCGGTCACGGTCACAAACTCGCCGTTGCCTTCACACATTTCGACCAAGTTCGCGGTGACAACCTCAGGAGTTTCACGCAAAAACGCGACCATGTCCGAGGATCCATCATCAATGCACTGGCAAGCCTCCGGGAGACGGTTGGTGCGCCGGTCGCGGACATCTTGGAGGGACGATTGTTGACGCACGACTTTTATCTGGGCGCGCTTGACAGACCCAGCGACAACATACCCGGCCGTGACATCAGGGAAATGAGCGAGTTGATGACGCTCATGGAGAGTTCAACGGTTAAACCCGCGATAGCTGAATTCGGACCGATGTACAAGACGGCTCGCCTTGAGTTCGGGTTGAGAGATGCTACCGACGGCTTCAAAAACCCGTGGAAAGGTCGCTTGGGTTTGAGTTACGACGAAAGCGTGAAGAAGGAACACTGGGCACGCATCAAGGCGTTGTCTAGGCGAATTGCCAACAGATGGGACAACGATGAGTACGTCGACCTTAAACCAAAGTCCGATCTAGTGCGTGAAATGCAATTGACAGTATCTCATTGGCTGGATAACCCTTACGGTTGGACCAGAGAACCGGAATCCGACGACAAGGCGCGCGCCGCTATCAATGAGATAAAGCAGAAGGTCTACCAGGCAATCCACGGGCTTGCTGAGGATCGGCTGGTAGTGAATCAAATCAGCGATTGGCGCGAGGCGTTCGCCTTCAGGGGCACAGGGTCGAGCTTTGACCGGGCGGCGGTGATGGGACAGATCTACAACGAGGCCGCGCCGTCCGTGTCTTCTCGTATGGATCCGCATAGTCAAGCATTCTTGGGGCAAGTCATGACAATAGTTCGTGACGCCGTGCATGAAGCAAATGGTTCGTTGGACGAGTCATGAATCGAAGGTTCAGGTCGACCAGAATCTACGTAGTGAACAAGGATTGAACCATTGAGTCACAAGGGCAACTACTCATATCGGTCGCAACCTAGCGCGGGTGAAGACACCATCCGACAGGAGGCGGCCTCTCAAGCGATCAATAAGACTATTCGACTAGTAGAACAAAGACTCGGCATTGAGGTTCCTCGAGTTGGCACCCCGACCGAAAATCGTGACGAAATGATTGAGGTGCTTAGCGGCTTGTTGAGGTTGTGATACACAAGGCTCTTCCCTCTGCCAGACCGAAACGCGACGAATGAGCGCGTCGAACTCCCCGCGAAGTGTTGAGATACTGATTGGTTGATCTCGGGTTCAGACTTTCGTCTGAATGACGGCGTTGTCGCAAGAGTCGATCTTTGCCCCTGACTTCGATGTCGACGAAGGGGAGCAGGTCTTCGTACACGTAGCCTTTGATCAATCCGAAGCTGCGCCTTCGGGTCCGTCTGACTTCGTCCCAAAAATCGGGCCGGTTATGCGTCCGGCCGAGTATCAGCAGACGCTGGCGCAGAACATGATGACCCCCGGTTGCCAACTTACCTATCTGTGGTACGTGAGATGGTCGGTTTGTTCGATCTCGTGATCGCCAATGCGTCCGTCAATGACGATGTAACGGCCTTCGTGTGTTTCTCTGTATCGCGGCAACAGGTCGGACTTGTATATCTCCCGAGCGCGTTGGATGTAGGTTTTCCGTTCATCCATAGTGACCATTTTTTGAGTCCAGTTAAGCGGTGTCCCATGAGATTACATTATCGTCCGCTTATTTTGTTAAGGTTCGATGGCGCACTAGTCTCGGAGATGTTGACTTGGTCGCGCAGATAGGGAGCAAGAACTTCGACGGCGTTTTCTAGGGTGAAGAAAACGACATCGCCTTCGGAAATCGCGTTGCGGGTCATCGGCGATTCAGCGGAGGGATCGGCTCTGGCAAAGTGCCTGCGCTAGCGGCATCCCACGCTTTCATAAGCTCATCCTCATAGATGGACGCCCATTCGATGACACGACCGTAAGCGCGGGTTGGTAGATGCCCCTCGCGTACCTCCAACGTAGCAATCTCGAACTGTGCTTCGAACTCCCCGTAAATGGCATGAAAATGCGGCGGGGGATGATCAAGAGAGTGGATTCGAATGATGATGCCGAAAAAACGGGAAAGCTCAGGCATGGCTGAACTGTTGATGCGAGTCTTCGGTATTTACACTCGTGACTTCCCGATAAGCCCAATCCGCGCAAATATCGAACGCGTCAGTTTCCCCCCACCCAATCGCTCTATACGGGGTGATCCTGACGGTTTCGAAAAAGGTCCGGTTCCTCAGGGCGCGCCACATTCCACGATCCAACATCGGTGACAGGTCGATGAGACCTTTTTCGCCATCGTCGAACTCGACCCAGATCTGATGGTCGTCTTGCGCTTCGACGACTACCGGCTTGATCATTATCTGTGCGCTCCTAGTTTGGTTCCTTCTGATTGCACGGGATCGCTTGCTTGTTTTCGAAATTACGGGATACCTTACAACAAATTCTACGATTCCGTAAATGGTCCAGATTCTGACGGAATCTCACCGCGTACCTCATCGACAAGTTTTGGGAAGATACCTAGTACTTCAACGGCATGTTCCAAGGTAACGCTGACCACTTCACCATCTTCTCTGACGTAAGCGATGAGGTTTTCGGCGATGTCGTAGCCTTCGGCGGCGGGCTTACCGTTTCCAAGATCAAGCGTGTCCGTTTGGGGGAAGTAGTGGATTTCGAGATCGGTGGCGGTGGTCGTTTGCTGCGACACGCCCATCCGTTCCGACGCGTATTCCTTTAGGCACGGAGAAAGTAGTTCAAAAGCGTTTTCGAGGGTGATGCCTACCGCGTCTTCACCGTCTGCGAAAAATGCTGTTAGTCGGTCGGCAACTGGTTGCCCATCGCTGCCCGGGAGGCCATTGCCGATGTCTAGCGTGTCGCTTTCGGGGTCGTAGGAGATTTGGAGTGTCATGGCGCGACTCGGTTAAGTGTGCTGAAGATCGGGTTTTGAAAGGGGTTGTATGAAAAGGGTAATTCGGGACCCCTTTGTCCCCCGTATCGGGGTACGGGGCAGGCCCCGGACATTTCCCCCATGAACGGGGGAACACTTCCGCCCTGTCACCCTCACCCTAGCCCTCTCCCATCGAGGGAGAGGGGATTGATGGCAAAGTGAGGTGAATTACCCGACCGGAAAATCGGCGTAGGTTACTATGCCGTGGTTGAGGTGACCGTATTCCCGATCCCAGCGTTCCTGAATGCCGGCTCGCCAGTCTAGGGCTGCCTTTTCGAGTTCGGATGCCAGTCTTGGTGCTTGTTCGGCTAGGTTGTTGCTCTCGGAGATGTCGGTTCCTAGGTCGGCTAGGTGGATGTGGGTTTGGGGTTCGTCTTCTTCCACTAGGACGCCGTCGATGACTAGTTTGTAGTTGCCTCGGCGGATGGCGGTTTGGCCGTCTAGTTCCCAGTAGAGGTCGCGTTCGGGTAGTTCGGTGCCGGTGGTTAGGAGGTTCAGGATGCTGATGCCGTCGAACTCGCCGGTTGCGTCGGTGGGTGCGGTTCCGTCCACGGCGTGGAGGGCTGTAGGCACGATGTCCATGGAGGCGCAAGGGGCGGACACTACTTTTCCGCCGGGGATGCGAGCGGGGTAGTGGGCGATTGCGGGCATGCGGATTCCGCCGTCGAACAGGCTGAATTTGTGGCCCTTGAGTCCGCCGGAGGTGCCTCCATAGTAAGGGTCGAGGGTGCCGTCGAGCCAGTTTCGGGTTTCGCGGGACGGGCCGTTGTCGGAGACGAAGAAGGTGAGGGTGTCGTCGGCTTCACCGAGGCGGGTGAGTTCGTTCATTATTGCGCCGATGGCGTCGTCGATTGCGGAGATCATGGCGGCCATGATGCGTCGGTCCCACGGGAGATGTGCGAAGCGAGATGTGTATTTCTCGGGCGCATGCATCGGGTAGTGTGGTGCATTGAAGGGGGCGTAGAGGAGGAATGGTTTGCCGGATGCCCGTTTTTCAGCGACCATTGCGCGGAGTCGTTCGATGGCTTTGTCGGCGATGAGTTCGGTGAAGTATTCGCTGTCGTGCCAGACCTCTTCATTGTTTTCCCAGAGGTCGTGCGTGGGGTTAATGCCCGGGCCGGGTCTGTTTGCGCCCCAGTAGTAGATGTGGGAGTAGAAGTCGATGCAGCCTGCGAGGAATCCGAACCAGTAGTCGAAGCCGTGGGAGTGCGGTCGGCATTCTTCTGTGAGTCCGAGGTGCCACTTGCCGACCATTGAGGTCTGGTAGCCACGGTCTTTGAGCAGAGATGAGATGGTTGGAGTCGTGTTGGGGAGGCCCGATGCGGTGCGGTGTCCTTGCAGGATGGCTCGGACGCCGGCGTTTCCGGGGTAGCGTCCGGTCAGTAGCGCGGCGCGTGAGGGGCTGCATACCGGGCTGTTGGAGTACCAATCGGTGAAGCGAACGCCTTCAGACGCCATGCGGTCGAGGTTAGGTGTGCGGAAGTCGGTTGCGCCCATGCACGACAGATCGCCGTAGCCTTGGTCGTCGGTCATGAACACGATTACATTGGGGCGTTGACTGTCGTTTGGCATGGTTATCCTCAGTCGATGGTTTATCGGTACTGGTAGGGGCAGGTTTGAAACCTGCCCCTACGGACGCGGGGAATGTGTGCGTCCCGGCGTGATGACACCCCTTGCGTGTGGGCGACCACGAGGTTCGCACCTACTCTTCGTTCTCGTCGTCGAAGGAGATGACGGTTTCTTCCGGTTTGTCCATACCGCCGAAGAAGGCGCTGGCCAAGTTCGAGAAGTCTGGTTCCGGTTGTTCGTCTCTGCCGTCGTCTTCTCCTGAGAATCCGATCGACACGGTGGAAGCGTCGCTCTCGGCGTCGAAGGCAGCCAATGATGCCGCCATGTCGTCGCCTGCGATCGCCGCCAACGCCTGTTCCCAGTCTTGTGTGACGGGTTGCACTTGCACGGTTTCGGGGTCAGGTAGACCGAGGAGCTCACGTCCTTCTTGTGATCGATCCAATCTGGCCGGGATCATGCGTCCGATGATGACGTTCTCCTTGAGGCCGGTCAATCGGTCGACGCTGCCTTGCAACGCGGCGTCGGTGAGCACGCGCTCCGTTTCTTGGAAAGATGCTTTGGCCAAGAAACTCTGCGACATCAGCGATACCCGGCTGATGCCGAGCAGAACGGGTGATGCGGTCGCGGGTTCGCCGCCGAGTTCGCGCACTTCTTCGTTCGCTTGCAGGTACTGGGTTCGGTCGACGACCTCGTCGATCAAGAGCTTGGTATCACCGGTGCTCTCGATCTTGACCTTTTGAAGCATCTGCCTGACGACGACTTCGAAGTGCTTGTCGTGGACTTTCACACCTTGCGACCGGTATACGCGCTGCGCTTCTTCGACAAGATAGCGTTGGACGGCTTCGATGCCGTTTATGCGCAGGATGTCGTGCGGATTGCGCGTACCGTCGGTGAGTTGTGCGCCTGGTTCGATGATTTGGTCTTGCGAAACCAAGATATCGGCGTTGTTTTGGGGCATGTATTCGCGTTCGTCGGTCTCCTCCCAAATGACGCGGATGGCATCGTCCTCGATACTCTCGACCTCGCCGGAGACCTGCGAAACAAGGATTTCGGGTAGTGCAAGCGAACCGTCGTCGGCCATTGCATCGCGACGTCCGGCCGCGGTGAGTGACATCAGGTTCGATCCTGCGTCAACCCAATCTCCGATTTCGACAGATGGGCGGTATCCGGAAGGGATCTCAACGTCGTGGTAGAACGTTTCGATGTTCTCGACCGCGATGACAAGATTGCCTTGCGCCTCACGGAAACGGATGGTGCCCGGTATCTCTGACAAGATGGCTGGGGCTTTGGGATTTCGGGCTTCGAACAGCTCTTGGACGCGCGGCAATCCGGTGGTGATGTCGCGGTCGCTCGCGATACCGCCGGTGTGGAAGTTACGCATCGTGAGCTGCGTGCCGGGTTCTCCGATCGACTGAGCAGCGACGATGCCGACTGCCTCGCCGATGATCGACGGCCGATTGTCGGCGAGCATGCTGCCGTAGCATTTCGCACAGATTCCGCGCTCCGTCATGCAGGAGACCGGAGACAGCACTTCTAGCTCTTCCAGTCCCGCATCAGCGATACGCTTGGCGAGTTCATTGTCGATGAGGTCGTCTGAAGTTGCCAGAATTTCGCCCGTCTTGGGGTCGACGACTTCGCGCAGGGGATATCGGCTGAAGATTCGCTCTTCGAATGGCAGGTTGAGCGCGCGTGATGCCTCGGCAGATATCGTCATTCCGATCGGGGTGTCGCAGTCGCGTTCGTTGATGATGACGTTCTGCGCGGCGTCAGCCATTCGGCGCGTGAGGTAGCCAGCTTCAGCGGTCTTTAGAGCGGTGTCGGCGAGAGCTTTACGCGAGCCGTGCGTTGAAGCGAAGAACTCGTGGACCGAGAGTCCTTCCGAGAAGCTTGCTTCGATCGGAACATCGATGATGCGTCCGCGCGGGTTCGACATCAGACCGCGCATTCCGGCCATCTGTTTGATCTGTGCAAGGTTACCTTTGGCACCGGAGTCCGACATGGCGAACACGCCGTTGTACTCGGAGAGGTGTTCCTTGACGGCGTCGGTGACAAGGTCTGAAGTCTCGTTCCAAGTCTCGATGGTGGCGGTGTACTTCTCTTCGTCGGTGATGACGCCTTCGTCGTACATCCTTTGGAGTTCGGCGACTTGAGCTCGACCCTTCTCGATCAGTTCCTGCTTTTCGGGCGGTGGAACTGCATCTTTGATAGCGATCGTGGTACCCGAGCGCGTGGCGTATTCGAAGCCGAGTCGTTTCATCTCATCGAGGATGACAGCGGTGCCAGCGTTGCCGAGTTCACCGTAGCAGCGGTGCACGACGGCGTCGACCTCGTCTTCGCGCATGACGTAGTTGTGGAACCCGAGCGTCTCGGGGAGCATCTCGTTGAAAATGATTCTCCCGACGGTGGTATCGATCCAATCGTGGGGCCCCTCAATGATCACCGGTTCGCTTGCAGTCGAGTCGGTCCAAACGCGCGTATCTCCGGGGACTCGAACGCGGATTCGATCGCGCAAACCAATTGCGCCGGTCTCTTCGGCGTAGCGTGCCTCTTGCAGGCTGCCGAAGTATCGCGTGCCAGCGTGCCCATTGCCTGACGAGCTGCCGTTTTCGATTGCGAAATCCGAGGCGATGGCATCAGCCGGTACTGGGACCGCCGCATCCATCACAGGACCGGTCATGTAGTAGAGGCCGAGGAGCATGTCTAGTGTGGGCGACACGATAGGCGAACCAGACCGAGGCGCGAGCATGTTGCTCGTGCTCAGCATGAGTTTCTTCGCTTCGTTGATGGCGCCGGGTGATAGCGGAACGTGCACGGCCATCTGGTCACCGTCGAAGTCGGCGTTGAAGGCGGTGCAGACTAGCGGGTGAAGCTGAATGGCTTTGCCTTCGACGAGTTTCGGGAAGAATGCCTGGATCCCGAGGCGGTGAAGAGTTGGCGCGCGGTTAAGGAGCACGGGGTGGCCATCGACGACTTTTTCGAGCGTGTCCCAGACCTCGGCGTCGGCTTGTTCGGCTCGGCGCTTGGCGGTCTTGATGTTGTGGGCGTGGCCCTCGGTGATCAGACGGTTCATGACGAACGGTTTGAACAGTTCGAGCGCCATCTCCTTGGGCAGACCGCATTCGTCGAGCTTCATCTGCGGACCTGAAATGATCACCGCACGGCCGCTGTAGTCGACGCGCTTGCCGAGTAGGTTTTGGCGGAAACGCCCTTGCTTGCCTCGGAGCAGGTCGGTCAACGACTTTAGCTTGTGGTTGTGTCGGCCCATGATCGCTCGCCCGCGGCGTCCATTGTCGATCAATGCGTCGACTGCCTCTTGCAACATTCGGCGCTCGTTGCGAACGATGATGTCGGGTGCGGACAATTTGAGAAGGTGACTCAGACGGTTGTTACGGTTGATCACGCGGCGATAGAGGTCGTTCAGGTCGCTGGTTGCAAAGCGCCCGCCGTCCAACTGGACCATCGGGTGCAATTCGGGCGGCAGTACTGGGAGGACGGTGAGAATCATCCATTCGGGCCGGTTGCCGCTGGTCCGGAAGGCCTCCACGACGCTCAGTCGCTTTACGGCTTTCGCGCGACGCTGCCCCGAGGTGTTGCGGATCGCCTCTGTGAGTTCGGCGTAAATGGCATCTAGATCCAGCTCACGAAGCAGTTCTAGGATGGCGTCTGCGCCCATTCCTGCATCAAAGACATCGCCAAACCGATCTTTGAGTTCACGGTATTCCGACTCGGTGAGTTCAGTTTTCACCTGCAAGCTTTCCGCTTGCTCGACCCGTAGGCTGACGTTTTGCTCGAAAAGAATTCGGTGGTAAGCGAATTTCGTCTCGATCTCGTCCTCGATTGAGGATCCTTCCGGCGCGCTCGGCATATCGTCGTTTTCGACGCCAAGATCCGTTTGCAGTGAGGTAACGCGTTCCATCAGAAGAGCGAGATACTCTTCGTTTTGCTCGCTGACGCTGTACTGCAAACGCTCTTCATCCATGCGCTGCAATTCTTGATCGCGGTATTCCAGCAGCTCAGCGACGGCCTGCGCCCTCGCCTCTTCGTCGACGCTCGTGATGATGTAGCACGAGAAGTAGAGAACACGCTCGAGATTGCGCGGGGTGATATCCAAGATGATGCTCATCCGCGACGGCGTGCCTTTGGAGAACCAGATGTGAGCGACTGGTGCGGCGAGGTTGATGTGGCCCATTCGCTCGCGTCGGACAGAGGCTCTCGTGACTTCGACTTTGCATTGGTCGCAAGTGAAGCCTTCGCGACGCATGCGCATGTCGCGCTGGCGCTTGTACTTGCCGCAGTAGCACTCGAAATCGCGCGTCGGTCCGAATATCCGCTCACAGAAAAGTCCGTCGCGCTCGGGTCGCAACGTGCGATAGTTGATGGTCTCTGCTTTTTTGACTTCGCCCCACGACCATTTCCTGATGATCTGCGGCGACGCGATGGAGATCTTGATCGCTCGGAAATCGTTGTCAGTATTGGTGACTGCTTGTTGTGTGGGTGTGAATGCCATTCCGTTTAACCTCTCGTAGTCGCGAGATGCGACGTAGTGTTTCCGACGTTTGGACGCGGGTGCCGATGTAGGTTCTGCACCCGCAGTCGATCTATTCGTCGGACGCCTCGACTTCGAATTGCGCGGGCTCGCCGTTCAGTTCGTTCTCGGATTCCTCGTAGCCGTTGGAATCTCCGTCCTCGCGCTCGGTGTCGTCGACATCGAATTCGAGCACGGGAGGCGGCAACTCGGCGCCGATGTCCAGGACGTCGCCGCCAAGTGATTCGAGGACGAGACCGGATTCTTCCGCCGTGGGTGCTGGTTCTTCGACTTCTTCGGCTTCCGCACCGGGTTCGCCAATCATCGAGATGTCCAACCCCAAACCCTGAAGTTCGTGTATGAGTACGTTGAACGACTCCGGCACGTCCGCCGAGACGACGTTTTGGCCTTTGACGATCGCCTCGTATGCGAGTACCCGGCCCTTTACGTCGTCGGATTTTATGGTGAGCACCTCTTGCAAAGTGTGCGGAGCGGAGTAGGCTTCGAGCGCCCAGACCTCCATCTCGCCAAAGCGTTGGCCACCAAACTGGGCTTTTCCGCCCAAAGGTTGCTGGGTTATAAGCGAGTACGGGCCGGTTGAACGGGCGTGCATCTTGTCTTCAGCCAAGTGGATCAACTTCATCATGTAGATGCTGCCGACGGTCACAGGTTGGTCGAAGCGTTCGCCGGTACGGCCGTCGAACAGAGTCTGTTTTCCGAGGATCGGAGCGGCCGTGCCCAGCTCGCGATCGAGTTTTCGGCATTCTTCGAGCAGGTCCAAGCGTTGGAGCCCCGAGACATCTTGTCCGGCGAACTCCGACAACCAGAGTCTCATGCAGGTTTCGCTCGCCTTACCTAGATCTTCGGGTGCGTGGCTATGAAGCGTGTCGTAGTCGTGACCCCGTTCCACGAGCCAGGATCGCACGGTATCTTGATCAATCTCTTGGTCTGTGAGATCGCGATGGTCCCGTGCGTGAGATGCGCTGACGAACCAGGCTCGTGCCAGTTCATCTTCGATGGCGACCTCGCTGGCGCTGTCGAAAACGGGAGTGATGGCAGAGAATCCGAGTTGTCGGGCGGCCCATCCGAGATGTGTTTCGAGTAGTTGACCGAGGTTCATCCGTGACGGGACACCGATCGGGTTTAACACGATATCAAGCGGCGTTCCGTCTTCCAGGTGCGGCATATCCTCGCGAGGCAGGATCATTGCAACGACGCCTTTGTTGCCGTGTCGACCGGCCATCTTGTCGCCTTGCATGATTTTGCGAGTATGGGCGACCCAGACTCGGACCATCATTGAGACGCCGGGCGGCAACTCGTCACCGTCTTCTTTTTTGCTGACCCGGACTTTGATGACCTTGCCCTTTTCACCGTGCGGTACGCGAAGACTGGTGTCCTTGGTGTCTCGGGCTTTCTCGCCGAAAATTGCGCGGAGCAACTTTTCTTCAGCGGTGAGTTCCGTTTCTCCTTTGGGCGTTACCTTACCGACGAGGATGTCGCCAGGTCCGACCCATGTGCCAGGAATGACGATGCCTTCTTCGTCGAGGTTTGCCAAGTTGGTTTCGCCGACGTTGGCGATGTCGCGGGTGATCTCCTCGGGGCCCAGTTGGGTTTCCCTCGCTTCGATCTGGTGTTTTTGTATGTGGGTTGAAGTGAAGCGGTCTTCCTTGACGAGGTCTTCGCTCAGGATGATGGCGTCTTCGTAGTTCCCGCCTCCCCAGCTCATGAAGCCGACGAGCACGTTTTGCCCGAGAGCCAGGCGACCGCCATCTGTGGATGAACTGTCGGCGATCGCTTGACCGGCTCGAACCTGCTGACCCTTGTTGACAATCGGGTGCTGGTTGATGCAAGTGCTCTGGTTCGACCGCTCGTACCTGGTCAGCGGATAGATTTGGGTTTCGCCATCCTCATCGGCGATCACGATTTGGTCGCTGGTTACGGAGGCGACGATGCCGTCGGTGTTGGATCTGACAACCTGACCACTGTCGAGGGCGGCCCGGCGCTCAATCCCGGTGCCGACGATAGGCGCTTCCGGGAGGATGAGGGGTACGCCTTGGCGTTGCATGTTCGAACCCATCAGGGCGCGTGTGGCGTCGTCGTGCTCCAAGAATGGAATCAAGCCCGCGGACACGCTTACGATCTGTGCCGGCGAAACATCGATGTAGTCGACTTCATCAGGCCGTGCTTTGACGTATTGCTCGCCGCCGGTTCGGCAACGAACGAGACCGTCGAGCTGTCCGACGGCATCGATGGCTGTCGTCGGCTCTCCGATCAATACTTCCTCTTCTTGATCCGCGGAGAGATACTCGACATCTTGGGCATCGAGGGAGATGTACGGTCGCACCTCGATAGGTTGTTCGCCGAGGCGGCGCAATCGCCGTGCCAGTGCTTCATCGATGATGGAACCGGATTTGGCAACGATGCGTTTGCGACTCTTTTCGCGTACGTCCTGTAGCAAAGTCCGTCCGATGAGATCGTCCGATTTGTTGGAGATCGTCACCCTGACTTTGCGATACGGGGTTTCGACAAAACCGAATGCGTTGACCTTGGCGTAGGTGGCCAGCGAACCGAGCAATCCGATGTTAGGACCTTCCGGCGTTTCGATCGGGCAGATTCGACCGTAGTGAGAGTGGTGAACGTCGCGGACGTCGAATCCAGCGCGGTCGCGCGTCAATCCGCCAGGTCCGAGTGCAGAGAGTCTTCGCTTGTGAGTGAGTTCGGAGAGCGGGTTCGTCTGGTCCATGAATTGGGACAGCTGTGAACCACCGAAAAACTCCTTGACGGCTGCTCCGACCGGTCGAATGTTGATCAACGCCGCCGGCGTCGTTTCGCCGGGGTGCGTGGTCATGCGTTCCCGCACGACGCGTTCCATTCGAACCAGACCGACTCGGATCTGGTTCTGTATCAACTCGCCGACGGTTCGGACGCGTCGGTTGCCAAGGTGGTCGATATCGTCGGGCGTCGCCTCCCCGTCGTTGACCTTGATCATGCGCTTGATGATGTTCACGAAATCGCGTTTCGTGAGGGTTCGGCGCGTAAGTTCGACATCGACCTCGATGCGACGGTTTAGCTTGTAGCGACCGACGTCTCCGAGATCGTACCGCCGGGTGTCGAAGAACATTTGAGAGACTAAGCGCTTGGCGCCTTCGACGGTCGCCGGCTCACCTGGTCGCATTCGTTTGTGGAACTCTTTGAGCGCTTCATCTTCGTCGGGTGCGTCGCTATCGGAATTCCATGTGGAGCGGATGTAGTCCCGGACCTCAGACCCTTCTTCGCCGTCGGTCGGGTCGCCGAACACTGCGAGCATTGCGTCGAGCGAATCAAGTTTGAGGGGGTTTTCAGCGTCTTCTTCACTGCCGTCGTCGACGGCCGCGATCGCGCGCAGCAAAGTTGTTACCGGCAACTTGCGTTTTCGGTCGACTTTTGCGAAAAGTATGTCGCGGTTGCTGGTCTCAAGCTCCACCCACGCGCCGCGGTACGGGATCAATTTGACGCTGCATAGCCGGTTGCCCGTGGCCGGATCCTCGTCCAACGAGTAGTAAGCCCCGGGAGATCGGACGAGCTGGGATATGACGACGCGCTCGGCGCCGTTGATGATGAACGTGCCGTTTTCTGTCATCTTCGGCATGTCGCCAAAGAAAATGGTTTGCTCTTTGATCTCGTCCGTCTCGTTGATCTTCAGTTCGATCGTGACGTGCAACGGTACGCTGTATGTGACCTCTCGCTCTCGGCACTCTTCTTCTGAGAACTCAGGTTCCAGAATCTCGTGCTCGGTGAGGCTCATCTCGTACTTGGGGTTGTCCGATGTGTAATCGGTGATCGGCGAGATCTCCTCAAACAGCTGTCGAAGCCCATCGCCGAGCAGCCATTCAAAAGAATCCTTCTGGACTTGCACCAGGTCGGGCATGTCGGTCGGAACCTTGGTTTCGCCGAAAACCCGGTAGTCGCGGTCGTCACCGCTAACAATTAGCGCCTGTGATATCGCCATTAAGTTCTCCTCGAGCGGGTGGAATCCAACAGATGATGAGTCGCGTTATTCGTGACTTGTTGGATGGGGCACCGTGGAACGGATGCGACGGATTCCGGTAAACGCCAAAACGCGCCTCACCTTACCGGGAGTTTTTCCCGGCGGCGATTGCGCTATGAACTGCCCAGACAGGCCGTGGCCGCGGAATACGTGCACTATTTTAATGCTATCCGCATGGCCGCGGTTTGTCTAGTGGGAATCTGTGCGTTTCGAGGGCGATTTCCCAACCTTTGGACCATCGCCTTTGTGCAGGTGAATCCAAACGACCGGGTTGTATTGTAACCGCGGAGACCGGTCGTGTCGAAAACGTCATTCCTCTTGCGATCAAACCCAGTACGGATTGTCGTGACCGTCCATCATCTAGTCGCCAGTGCCCGGTTGCCTGGCGCCCGTCTCGGTTCTGAGCGGGCGGTCTCTTAGGAACAGCACCACCGCGATCGCGACGAGCATTATGAAGAATGTCAACAAGAACACTCCTGAAACCGAGTTTGCGAGTGCGTCCCGCAGTCCCGCTAACAGCGAGTCGGCGACGATTCCTGCAGAGCCAAGTTGAGAAGTCAGCGTGTGCAGCGCATCAGGGTCGACCATGGCGGCAGGGTTTTCGGACAACTGTGTTATCCGATCTTGGCCTAAAGCGTCACGCGCTTGTTGAGGCAGTTTCTCAGCCAGTTGAGCTTGGAACCGGTTAGTCATGTAAGCGCCCAGAACCGCGAGTCCCAGCGATCCTCCGATCGCGCGATAGAACTGCAGCGCCGAAGTAGCGACTCCCAAGTAACGATGTTCAACTGAGTTCTGGACCGCGATCGTGAACGAAGGGAACGTGAAGCCGAGTCCGAAACCGAGCATGACGATGTATCCGATGGCCAAGCCATAGGGAGTTGACGATGACATGGTCGACAGAACGAACATCCCAACCGTCATGATTAGCACCCCTGCTGTTGCGGGAATTCGGTATCCCCCGATGCGCGAGACGATTTGACCCGAAATCGCGGCTCCAACCACGATGCCCAACATCATTGGCGTGAGGAAGCTCCCGCTGCTAGTAGCCGAAGCACCGAGAACTCCTTGGAAAAACAGCGGGATAAAGATGATCGAGGAGAACATCCCGAATCCAGTGATGAAGGTTGCCAGCAGGGCCACGCCCACCACCCTGTTCCGGTAGATGTGCAGCGGCATTATCGGGTTCGAACTTCGCACTTCTGCAAACACGAACGCGCCGATAGATGCGGCGGACAGGGCTAACAATCCGATTATCAGCGGTGAAGACCAGTCGTACTCGACGCCAGCCAGCGATAGCGCGAGCATGAGCGGCACCACTGCGACAACAAGAGCGGCGATGCCCCAAACGTCGATAGTCCGATCCATCGCGTCGGGTTCGATGCGCGGGAAGAATCGCGCCATCAGCAGAATCAATGGGATACCGATGGGCAGGTTTATGTAAAAGATCCAATTCCAGGTGAGTGTGTCGGTAAGAAATCCCCCCAGTGTGGGGCCGATCACGGAAGACAACCCGAAAACCGCAGCCACAACCCCTTGGATTTTCCCGCGTTCCGCTGGAGCGAAGAGATCTCCGACGATGACAAACGCCAAGGAGAGTAGCACTCCGCCGCCCATCCCTTGAAATGCCCGAAACGCGATGAGTTGGTTCATCGATGTCGACGTGCCAGCGGCGAGGGACCCCGTGATAAACATCACCAATCCCAACATGTAGAAGATCTTCCGACCGAAGATGTCGGAAAGGCGACCGACGACCGGCACGGTGATGGTCGATGCCACGATGTAGGCCGTTGTCACCCAGGTGTAACGATCGAATCCGCCCAAATCCGCGATAATGCGCGGCATTGCCGTGCTGACTACTGTTTGGTCAAGGGCTGCCAGGAAAAGGCCAGTCATGGCGCAGGCCATGATGATTAGGATTTGGCGTCGGGGTAAACCGGTCGGATCGGGTCCGGTATCCATTTCCTCTCCCTTGTCGAGATGATTAGCAGGTTAACCTTAAACCATCGGGGAATCGGTAAAACTCCCCTGTTTTCCTAGAGCGAAAGGGCGCACGATGGTTTCGAAAACCATCTACATTCGCGGAATGACATGCGCTGCCTGCGTTTCGCACGTCACAGACGCTATCTCGTCCGTTCCCGGCGTCGAATCCGCCGAAGTTTCATTGGCGACTAATTCGGCCAACGTCAATTTCTCGACGTCAACCACGATAGTTCCAGGTGTCGATACCGGTATTTGGACAGATATCTCGTCAGCCGTCGGCGAAGCGGGTTACGGGATTGCGATCCCCGATGAGAGCGTCGGTAGCGCCCAAGAGGGACTAACCGATTCGGTGGACGCGCAGGAGAGGAGCCAAAAGGCTGAGTTGCGCGCGGCGCGAAACGGCGCGATCTTGGGCGTTGTGGCAGCTATTTTCATCATGGCTGCGACATTTGCGCGGTCGATATACGCACCTGATGTTCCGTCGTACGCTCTCAACCTGTTGTTCTTCGTCATTGCGATACCCATTCAGGTCCGCGTGGCGGCGCCATTTTACCGATCAGCTTGGGCCGCGGCGAAACGCAAGACGTCGAATATGAATTCGTTGGTGGTCGTCGGCACCTCGGTCGCCTTCAGCTACAGTGCTTTAGTCACAATCTCGCAGTTGGTGCAAGGGGATTCCAGCTTGTGGTCGAACGCGGCCAGTTTTGTCGCGCCAGGGCACCATACGGGCACTTATTTCGAGGTTTCCGCTGCAATCATCGGGTTGGTATTGCTCGGGAGGTGGTTGGAAGGGCGGACGAGATTGCGCGCTTCCGAAGCCGTCCGCAACCTGATTGGGTTGCAGCCACGGACCGCGCTCGTTGAGCGTGACGGCGAGTTCATCGAAACGAACATCGATGAGGTCGGCGTCGGTGAAACGATTCTGGTGCGGCCGGGCGAGCGCGTCGCGGCTGATGCCAAGATCTCAGGCAGTGCGGCCGAGATCGACGAATCGATGCTGACGGGTGAAAACATGCCCGCGGTCAAGGTTGAAGGGGACGCAGTGTTCGCCGGCACACTGAATGTTGCGTCCGCGTTCCGGGCTGTCGTGACGAAGACCGGAGCGAACACGATCCTGGCTCAGATCATCAGACAAGTCGAACGCGCTCAGGCGACGCGCGCGCCGATCGAAAGATTCGTCGATCGTGTGACGGCTAAATTCGTTCCGGCGGTGCTCGTGGCAGGTGTGGCGTCGTTTCTGTTCTGGCTCTTTATGGCTCCCGATCCGTCGTTTCCGAACGCGTTGTTGGTCTCAGTCACGGTTTTTGTGATCGCTTGTCCATGCGCGCTCGGGTTGGCAACTCCGACGGCGGTCGTCGCAGGTGTTGGCCGGGCCGCAGAGCTCGGGATATTGATCCGCGATGCGACCGTGCTTGAACGAACGACGAGCGTCGATGCAGTAGCGTTCGACAAGACGGGGACATTGACGGCGGGCAAGCCGCGGGTAGTTTCGATACACGTAGATTCGGGATCGGGTTTGACCGAGGATCAAGCGTTGAGTTTCGCTGCCGCGGTCGAGATCTACTCCGAACATCCGGTCGCGACGGCGATCGTAGAGGAAGTTCGCCAGCGCGGCATATTGATACCTGATGCCGAAGATTTCCAATCGATCACAGGCAAGGGTGTTTACGCCCGCGTTGACGGCTCAGTCGTTGCTGTAATGAATCCATCCGCCGTGTTGTTGGAAGAAGACAGCGAGATTTTCGATGCTGTAGAGCGGATACAAGTGCATGCCCAGACACCCGTCACGATTTCGATCAATGGTCAATCGGTGGCCGCGATCGGATTGCAAGACACGATTCGCGCCGATGCCAAAACCGCGGTGACATCGCTTCAACAGATGGGCGTCCAAACTCACCTGATCACCGGTGACCGGAGAGAATCGGCAAACGTAGTCGCCGAGGAAGTTGGTATCGAACGCGTTGAAGCGCAGGTGTTGCCGAGCGACAAGGCTTCCCGGGTGGACGCGCTTCAAAGTCAGGGACGAAGTGTCGCAATGATAGGCGACGGCATCAACGATGGCCCTGCGCTCGCCACTGCTGACGTAGGCGTAGCGATGGCGAGCGGTTCGGATATCGCGATCGAAGCCGCGGACGTAACACTGATGAACGACGAACCGGCGGCCATTGCGCGGTTGATTTCGATCAGTCGAGCGACGGTCAGGATTATCCGACAAAATCTTTTCTGGGCTTTCGCCTACAACGTTTTACTGATACCCGTCGCGGCTGGCGTTTTGCACCCGGTGTTCGCCGATTCACCACCACCCGACCAACTGCGATTGATTGTTAGTGAGAGCGGTTTCCTGAGCCCGGTGGCGGCGGCCGCGGCGATGGCTTTTTCTTCGGTTTCTGTGACGTTGAATGCGTTGAGGCTTCGACGGAGTAAGTGATATTACGTCGCAATAGTCGAACAGTAGAACAGATACAATCCGTACCATGCCAACGAAAGAACCAACTCGCGAAATGGCCGTCGTTTACACGCACCCCACATGCGGCTATTGCGACATGCTGAAGTCCGATCTGCAGCAGAAAGGCATCGATTACGAGGAGATCGACGTCTCGAAGCAGCCTGATCTTTGGAGCGAAGTCGAACGTCTCTCCGGCGGTGATCGCATAACGCCCGTTTTAGTCACCGCTGAAGGTGACGTGGAGATCGGCTACAAGGGAATCGGTTGCAACTACGGCTAGCGGTTACCGTGTGGTGGTCCACCCGTTATCTTTTGCCGACCAAGGTTGGGCGTCCTCCGATTGACGGTCGACCGACGCAATACCTGAAGGAGAGGGATTGTGGCTGAATCTGACGCGATCGTCGTAGTCGACAACCTCCGAAAGTCGTTTGATGACATCGTCGCGGTCGCCGACGTTTCTTTCACGATCGAATCGCAAGAGATTTTCGGCCTCTTGGGTCCCAACGGCGCCGGTAAAACCACGACGATACGCATTTTGTCTACCGTGCTTGAAGCGGACGATGGCGATGTTCAAATCGGTGGCTATTCAGTCCGCGACGACAGCGACAGCGTGCGGGAAGTTATCGGAGTTTGTCCACAGGAATTGGCGCTGTATCCGGAGCTCTCGGCGATCGACAATCTGGTGTTTTTCGGTCGTATGGCCGGTTTGAGCGGCAGATCTGCGCGTGAAGCAGCCAACGAGCATTTGGAGGCCGTGGGCTTGCAGGAAAGGGCCACAGACAAAGTCGACAACTTTTCTGGCGGAATGAAGAGGCGGGTCAACATCGCGATCGCGTTGATGAGCAATCCTCGGCTCTTGTTCCTCGATGAGCCAACCGTGGGCATCGATCCGCAGTCGCGCAACCACATATTCGAAACGGTTGAAGGATTACGAGAACAGGGCATGACGATCCTGTATACGACGCACTACATGGAGGAAGCGGATCATCTGTGCGACCGATTAGGGATCATTGACCATGGTGAGATGATCAGGATTGGAACTCCCGAGGAGCTTAAATCAGAGTTCGGCGATCCAAATGAAGTGACGCTAGAGCAGGTATTTCTTGAACTCACCGGTCGCAATCTGAGAGATTAACGGCAAGTTGCTCCGACCGATTCACATAGCGATATTCGAACTTAAGCGATATCTGACCAACAGAGGCGAATTGGCGTTTAGCATCGCTCTGCCAATAGCTTTGTTCGCGTTGATGTACGGCGCGTTTGGCGGCGATTCGGGCTTCAACGCCACGGTTGATGTTGTGGATTTGGACGGCGGCATTCATGCCCGCGAACTGATGAGTCGGTTGGAAGCCCTTGACGAACTATCGGTGCGAGAGCGCGACCTAGAAAACGCGGAAAGCGCTCTCGAACGTTCATCGGTTTTGTTCGTCGTAGTCATTCCTGACGGTTTCACGTCTGGATTGGAGTCCGGTGGACCGCCGCGTTTGACCTATAAACAGCGAGGCAACGGCGGACAAACTGGTCAGATAGTTGCGGCGATGGTTGGAAGCGTTGCAAGCGAGCTTGGGAGTGGATTTCGGGTGAGGCAGTCGGTTAAGGAGGCATTGGCTGGCGCGAACATCGAACCCGAGGGATTGGACCGGGCCGTTCAAGTCGCGATGTCTGACGCTCAGGTCAACCCGCCGCTCGGAGTGACCGTCACAGGTGCTTGGAGCGACCAACCAGATGTTTTAGATAGATTGATGCCTGGAATTTTGGTGATGTTTCTGATGTTCGCGGTGACGCTTGGATCGCAATCATTCGTCGATGAACGTCGGGGCGGAACTCTAGAAAGGTTGATGACCACTCGATTGGGTATCAATCAGTTATTCATTGGTAAGTTTCTCGCCGGAGTTTTAAGAGCGAGTTTTCAAGCCGCGGTACTGCTGGCGTTGGCATTCGTGGTGTTGCGGTTTGGCGGTGTCTCAGAGATCCTGCAGCTCGCCGTTTTCAGCGTCTTGGTGGCATGCGCCGTGACTGCCGTAGGAATGGTGATCGGCTCGGCGGCACGGACGCGTGATCAAGCTATCTGGGCGGCGGTCTTCATCACGATGTTCATGACGGTTTTCGGAGGAACGTTCTTCGACGTCGGTTCCGACGGACCGCTGTACCTGCTATCAAAAGTGACGATCAATCACTATGCGATCGATGCCATGAGTCAGATTCTCGCGGATGGGTCACATCTGACGGAACAGTTGGTTGGAGTGGGCGTGTTGTCGGGTGTGACGGTTACTGGTCTGGTCATCGCACGGTTCATCTTCAGGGTTACATGAGGTACCGGGCGTTTTGAGAACGACAATCCGTCAAGCCATCATTTTGGCGGCGAAAGACACCAAGGTGTTGTTTAAAGACCGCCTTGCGGTTGCGTTTTCATTCCTGTTCCCATTTCTCTTCGTGATCGGTTTCACTCTGGCTCTCGGAGGTCAAGGCCCGAGCGATGACCCGGTCGAGTTCGTTCTCACGACGCTGGAGACTGGCGGCGTCAGCAACGAATTGGTCGATGCGTTCGCTGGGGAGGATCGAGACACCGTCGTCGTCATGACGTACGACGAAGCCGTTCGCGCTGTGGAAGATGATCAAATCGACGGTTACGTCGTGTTTCCTGCCGATTTCACCGAAAGTTTGATCAACGGCAATCCAACTTCACTGGAGGTCGTGTCGACAGGCGAGGGCTCGGGCCACGAATTCGCTTTGGTCGGCTTCGCCAACACACTGGCCAAACCATTCAACGACTTTCACATCGTCGCCGATGCCATCAGTCAAGCCACAGGCACCGATTTTTCTTTGATCGCCGGGACCGCGTTCGAGACGGGATTGATGGAACAAGGACCCTCCGGCGCCGTCGAAATCGACATCGAGCAGGTAGGTGATGTGGAACCGTGGAACGCTTCGAATTTCACGTTGCCCGGATATTTGACGATGTTCGTTTTCTTTGCCGCGGCATTGAGTGCCGAGGGGATCGCGAGGGAGAGGCGCAATCATACTTTGGAGCGTCTCATATCTAACGGTGTGCGGCGCGAAGCGATCATTATCGGGAAGTTGATGGGCACTGCGTTCTTGGGGTTGCTACAGATTTCGGTGTTGTGGATCGTTGGGATATTCGCCTTCGGCATCGACCTCGGAGTATCTCCGTTGGCGGTGATATTGATTTCGGTTCTCATGGTTGTCGCATCGTCTTCGTTCGGCGTTTTGATTGCCAGCTTTATTCAAGAGGCGAGGAGCGCGAGTATGGCAGGGGTTCTGGCATCGCTGACGTTGGCGCCGATCGGCGGGTGCTGGTGGCCGTTGTTCATCACACCGGATTGGATGCAGACCCTCGCCAAGATCACGCCGCACGGATGGGCCAACATCGGATTCAACAAATTGATGCTCTTCGGCGCGGAGTTTGGCGATGTTGCGACGGAGATGCTGGCACTGGTGTTTTTCGGCGTGCTGTTCGCGTCGATCGCGTTGTGGCGATTCCGGACGTCGTCCGTATAGTACCTGCGCGATGTGAATAGTCTTTGCCCTTAGACTTAGCCCATGCGCGTCGCGTTGGGTATAGACCTCGGATCCACTTCGGTCACAGTCGTCGCCGTTAAGGTATCGGATGACAAGGCCGAATATCTCGCTTCCGTCTCGGCTGCGAACGATGCTGAGACGACTTCATCGTCTGACCGCGTGATTGGTAGGTCTGAGTGGGACATCGAAAAGATGGTCAACCGCGTCGCAGATGCGACGCGGGCACTCTGCGAAAAGATCGTCGGCAACGACATCGTCGGGATCGGCATCACCGGTCAACAACAGGGATGCCAGCTTTTAGACGACGACGGAGATCCGATGGGCCCCTTCATTGCTTGGCAAGACCAGCGCGGGAAGGACTTGGTGCCGGGATCTGATCGAAGTTTCTTGGAGCTTATGGCCGAACGCGGTGATGCCATTCAGCGCGATGGTGGCCTACCGATGTTCCGCAATGCTGGTTGTCCGATCGTAACTGGCTACACGGTGCCGACTCTCTTTTGGCTGAACCACATGAAACAGATGCCTTCGGGCGTGGCAGCGGCGATCACCGCACCAGAATATTTGGCGCACAAATTGGTTGGTTCGAAACGGCCAGCGACTGATGCAACTGATGCCGCGGGTTGGGGAGTTCTTGATGTGCCAAAACGCCAGTGGAATGATGATCTGATCGAGTCTTTGGGCATCGAACGCGGGATATTCCCAGAGATTCAAGACTCGTGCACAGTGCGCGGCGAGTTGACCGCCTGCATGGCTGTAGCGATGGGCTTGGGGAGCGGGACCCCGGTGGCGATACCGTCCGGCGACCACCAATGTTCATTCGTAGGAGCGGTTGAGAAACCCAAATCGACGGTGGCGATCAACGTAGGTACAGGGGGACAGGCTACAGTTTTTCTCCAAGACCTATCGGGGTTGTCGCGTGATCAAACCGGCGAATCCTACGACCATGGATGGCTTGAACTGCGGCCACATATCGAAAGCGGGTATTTGTTGGCAGGTGTCGGAGTTGTAGGCGGACGAACATTCCGGACGTTGAAGGATTTCTTTGTGCGGAGTGCGGGAACCATGTTTGACATTGACGACGTAGATGAAGATAGGGTCTACGAACGCCTCGCGCAACTTTCAGGCGATGCAATGAACGACGAATCGGCCGAAAATATGACCGCCTCTGCACTGTTCACAGGTTCGCGTGAACGACCTGATGCACGCGGTGAATTTTTGAACATTACACCCGGGAACTTCACGCCGGGTTCGATGGCGCTGGCGGTCTTTCGATCGATGGCGTCTGAACTCGCGAAATCTTATCGAAGCGCGGTAGCGCTGGGCGCAGGCCCGCGGAGCCGTTTCGTTGGTTCCGGCAACGGTCTCCGATTGAATCCGACTCTGAATCGCTGCATGGAAGAGGCATTTGGCAATCCGATATCGATCGGCCAAGTACATGAAGAGGCTGCCGTGGGTGCGGCGTTGACCGCCGCAGTCGGCGTGGGCGTTTACTCTGACATCGGATCGGCGAGTCGAGCACTAGTCAGGTGATTGTGAAAAACATAGCCATAACGGCGGTCTTGCTCGCGACGCTCGGCGCTGCGTCGTTGGTATTGGTCGCGGCGTTGTCCTATCTCGCGAACGAGACCAACATCGGAGAAGCACGCCAGCGGGCGACGGCCACGCCCGCACTGACGAGCGGTTCGTCTTTCGTCACCGCAACCGAAAGGGCGAACCAGACTGCTGAAACGCCATCACCTGAACCGACTGTCCGACCGACCTCTACGCCTGCGCCGTATAACCCGAACTCCGCTATGTACCTCGTCTTCGCCGGTTTCGAGTTGTCGCCGGGTTTCGGACCGTTGAACGACCGAACCATAACCACACTTGAAAAGATCCGCGCCGAAAACGACACATCACAGGTCCGTCCTTTGATCGAATCATTTAGATACCTGACGTCGAAGATCGCGATCGACGCTGCGGTCGAGACGCTTCAATTCCTCACCGGCGAGACGATCGGCGACAACTGGTTGCTGTGGTCCGAGTGGATCGGTAAGCACAGCGATGAATACCCGCCGCCATCCGAGTATGCAGAGTGGAAGATCAACTACTTACGCCAGATTGACGGTCGCTTCGGGGCGTTTCTGACGCCGTATCTTGGCGAGAAGGCCAGCGTTGATTTCGACTTGACGGAACTCGAATGGGGTGGAGTAGTTCCGGACGGTATTCCGCCGCTCGAAAACCCGGCGCACGCTCCTGCAGATGATCCGTTGGCTGAATATCTGGAGGACGACGAGCGCGTGATCGGCGTATCGATCAACGGCGAGCATCGCGCCTATCCGCTGCGGATCATCAATGCGCATGAATTGGCGAATGACGTTTTGGGGGGCGAGCCTTTATCGCTCACCTGGTGAACGCTTTGCAACAGCGCGATCGGGTATCGCGCCATCATCAAAGGCGAGCCGACTACCTTCGGGACATCGGGCTTCCTGTACCGCAGCAACAAGGTGATGTACGACCGCGCAACGCGTACGCTTTGGCACCAGTTCACAGGTGAACCCGTAGTCGGCGAGCTGGTTGGGACCGACGTTGATCTCGAGTTCTTCCCGACTTCTAGGACGACATGGGGCGAGTGGAAGGCGGAGCATCCGGACACTACGGTGGTTACGCGGGAGGGCGGGACGTATCCGCCTTGGACCTACACCAACGAAAGCGACGAACGCTCCATCTACTACGCCTACCGCGTCAATCCCGACTCGATGTTCCCGATCGCGCACCGGGACGAGGCATTGCCACCGAAAGCAGAGATTCTCGGAGTGACGGTGAAGGGGATGGACAAGGCGTATCCGATCGAAGTATTACGGGCGGAGCGGATCGTGCACGACCGTATTGCCGATATCGATTTGGTGGTTGTGACGTCAGCTACGACTTCCGACGCACATATCTACGAAAATCCTGATGGGCTTACCTTCAACCTGCCGGAAGATGCGCCCGAGGAGGGATTCCCGCTGAGGGTCGTGGACGAGAACGGGACTGAGTGGGATGTTTCGCGAGAGAACCTAACGGATTCCTCGGACTCCGCTAATGTGTTGAAAACGCTGCCATCGAACATTTCGTTCTGGTTCGGTTGGTTCGCGTTCCATCGGGAGACGGAGTTGTATGGCCGCTGACACGAAAAATAAAGATGATAGTATTATCGGTAGTGTCTTATTTTTCCGAAGGGTTTGAATTTAGATGTTGACAACTGACCATATCGAGACCGCGCAAAGGTTCTTGGACGATGCAGACCGAGAGTACGAGGCGGGCGACATACTGCAAGCTTCAGAGAAGTTATGGGGAGCGGCCTCGCACGTCGTGATCGCTGAGATGAAGAGCCGGGGGATCGAGTTGAAAACTCATCGGGCGATGGTGCAAGCTGTGGAAGATCTGGCCGCCGAATATCAAGATCAGTCTCTTGACGACGGATTCGCAGTGGCGCGTTATTTCCATTCGAATTTCTACAACGGCACGATGGAAGACTACGAATTCCAATCGGATCGGCCGAAGGTGCACCGATTCGTCAAGCGAATGTTGGAATTGACAAACGGTGACACTCGCTAACCGTTCGGTTTTATGACGAACTTGACGCCTAAACCTTCGGCGGATGCGGTTATGGCGTCAGGGAGTTCTTCAAGGGGATAGCGGTCGGAGATGACGTTTTCGAGGTCAAGTTTGGCGAGTTCGTCTGGAACCCTGTGCGTTACGTCTCCTTGACGGAAGGCTCCGATGAGTTTGATCTCTCGGAAGTGCATGTCGTAGAGGTCGACTGGGAGCGGTGACCCTTCCGGACTGACGCCGATCATGAGCGTCTGCCCGCGCGGCTTCGTGGCATTGACGCAGGTGGCCACGAGTTCGGGTTTGCCAACGGCTTCGGCAGTTACGCTGAAGCCGCGTCCGTCGTCTGTGACATCGGCTATCACCTCGGAGAGTGGGACGTCGTAAGGATCGTGGAGGATGTCGGCTCCGAACTGCTTTGCCATCTCGCGACGGATCTTGACCGGCTCCGAGACGACGAGAGTCTCGACGCCGTGGGACTTTAGGAAGGCGGCGGTGAAGAGCCCCATTATCCCTGCTCCGATCACCAGCCCTGTGGCGCGATATGGGATGTCGAGCATCTCAACGCCGGAAAGGCAGCAGGCTGCGGGTTCGGTGAGGGCGGCGGTTTCAAGATCTAACGCCTCCGGTATTTCGACCGCGGAGCGCGACGCCACGGCCGTGTACTGGGCGAAATAGCCGTTCGAAAACGGCGGCTGGTTCTCGCAGCGACACACGCTCCAACTGCGGCAGTACCAGCACTCGTAGCAATTCGCCGGATGGTTGACACAGACGCGTTGGCCGATACGGTCCTTGGAGACCCCGTCGCCAACTTCAACGATGATGCCGGAGCTTTCGTGCCCCAAGATCTGAGGTGGATCTTTTGGAAATAACCCTTGCGTAACGTGGACGTCTGTTCCGCAGATGCCCGTGGTGTCGATTTTGACGACTACGTATCCTGGCGCAGGTTCGGGGTCGGGAATGTCGTCGAGAGTGAAATGCGCGCCGCCGTGCCAAGTCTGTGCCTTCATGTCGGAATTCCTTGAACGTTTATGTTTAACCGTTGGGTTTGATTACGAACTTGACACCGAGGCCTTCCGCCGATGCCGTTATGGCGTCCGGCAGTTCGGTTAGTGTGTAGCGGCCCGAGATCACGTTTTCAAGATTGAGTTTTGTCAGCTCCTCCGGCACGCGATGGAACACGTCCCCTCGACCCATAGAACTTACCAACTTGATCTCGCGGAAGTGCATGTCGTAGAGATCAACCGGCAGCGGCGATCCCTCTGGGCTGACGCCGATCATGAGCGTCTGTCCGCGCGGTTTCGTGGCGTTGATGCAGGCGGCGACGAGTTCCGGTTTGCCGACCGCTTCGGCGGTGACATCGAACCCGCGACCTTCGTCTGTCACATCAGCGACGACCTCCGACAACGAGATGTCGCGCGGATCGTGAAGGATGTCCGCCCCGAACTGAGCCGCCATCTCCCGACGCACAGTCACCGGCTCTGACACCACCAGCGTCTCGACCCCGTGCGACTTCAGGAAAGCGGCGGTGAAGAGACCCATCACACCGGCACCGATGACCAGACCCGTTGCTCGGTATGGGATGTCGAGCAACTCGACTCCTGAGAGACAGCACGACGCTGGCTCCGTAAAGGCGGCGGTCTCGATATCGAGGTCCTCCGGCAGTTCGAAGGCGGCGCCCGCGTCGAGGCCGATGTACTCCGCATACATGCCGACCGAGGATTCCCGAGCGACCTCGCAGCGGAACGTGTTCCAGTTCCGACAACTCCAACACTCGTAGCACTGAGCCTTCCGGTTCACTGCGACTCGTTGACCGATCCGGTCCTTGGCGACGCCCTCTCCGACTTCCACGATCACACCGGAGCCCTCGTGGCCCATTATCTGCGGCGGATACCACGGGAAGAGCCCCTGCGTAGCGTGCACATCCGTACCGCATATCCCCGTGGTGTCCATCTTGACCACAACGTAACCCGGTTCAGCCACCGGATCCGGCACATCGTCATGAGTGAACCTGTTTCCGCCTTGCCAGGTCATCGCTTTCATAATCGGCTCTCCCGAGATTGAGGGGGTTAAGCGTTCGGCTTGATGGCGAACTTGACGCCGAGACCTTCGGCTGAAGCGGTAATGGCGTCGGGGAGTTCGGCGAGCGGAAAGCGGCCAGATATGACGTTTTCGAGGTTGAGTTTCTCGAGTTCGCCGGGCACTCGGTAAAACACGTTGCCCCGTCCGAATGCACCCACAAGTTTGATCTCGCGGAAATGCATGTCGTATAGGTCTACGGGCAACGGCGCGCCCTGTGGACTGACGCCGATCATGAGTGCCATGCCCCGAGGTTTGGTGACGTCGATGCAGGCGGCGACGAGTTCAGGCTTTCCAACCGCTTCGGCGGTCACGCTGAAACCACGTCCTTGATCGGTGACATCGGCCACCACCTCCTCTAGGGGCACGTCGTTGGGATCGTGGAGGATATCGGCTCCGAACTGTTTGGCCATCTCGCGTCGGACCTTTACCGGTTCGGACACTACGAGCGTCTCGACGCCGTGAGTCTTCATGAACGCGGCGGTGAAGAGGCCCATGATGCCTGCACCGATCACAAGACCTGTGGCGCGATATGGAATGTCGAGCATCTCTACGCCGGAGAGGCAGCAAGCTGCCGGCTCGGTCATGGCCGCCGTCTCCATATCGAGGTTTTCTGGTAGCTGAAGGGCGACGCGGGAGTGTAGAGCGACGTATTGTGCGAAGAGGCCGTTTGATGAAGTGGGTGCGACCTCGCATCGCGAAATATTCCAATTTCGGCAGTTCCAGCATTCGAAACAGTGAGCTGAGTGATTCACGACGACTCGCTGACCGATCCGGTCAGTCCCAACGCCATCGCCGACCTCCACGATGGTTCCCGCTCCCTCATGGCCGAGTATCGCGGGTGGATCCGAGGGGAAGAGGCCTTGGGTGATGTGAACATCAGTGCCGCAGATTCCGGTGGTGTCGACTTCCACGACAACGAAGCCCGGTTCGGCGACTGGATCCGGTACCTCGTCATGAGTGAAATGGTTGCCCCCGTGCCAAGTCATAGCTTTCATCGCGTCACTCCTAGGAAAGCAATTCAGTATGTTCGCATGTTATCGACACTGCGTTCGACGCGCCGATATATGTGGTTCGAGTTCGTATCATTATTTTTTACGAACTTCGACAGGGAGCAGATATGAGCGCCGCCGACAACGTAACGATCCGCGATATCCGAACGATCATGACCGAGCCGGACAACATCCGACTAGTGATCGTGAAGATCGAAACCTCCGAACCGGGGCTCTATGGCGTTGGATGCGCAACGTTTACGCAGCGGCCGTCAACTGTGAAAGCTGCGGTGGATGACTATCTACGACCTTTCCTGATCGGTAAGAACGTCGCTGACATAGAGGACATATGGCAATCGTCGTACGTCTCGTCTTACTGGCGAAACGGACCAGTGCTGAACAATGCGTTGTCGGGAGTGGATCAGGCGCTCTGGGACATCAAAGGCAAGATGGCTGGGATGCCTGTTTACGACCTTCTCGGTGGCCGGGCCCGCGAGGCTGCACCGGTTTATGTACATGCGAGCGGCTCGACCAAAGAGGAGACTGCGGACATGATGGCTGCGCACATGGAAAAAGGTTTCCATCACATCCGCGTGCAAGTCGCCACAACGGGATATTCGTCATACGGGTCTCACGGTGCGTCAGGTGATGGTTCGATAGTTGGCGGTGATGTGTCGCAGGGACCGATAGCGGCGACGACTTGGCTGCGTGATTACGATCCAAACAAGCTGTACGCGCACCCCGGCGGAGTATTCGAGCCGAAGCCTTATATCCGGGGCGCATTGGAACTTTTTGAACACATTCGCGATCGCTTCGGTTACGGCATCGAGATTTTGCACGATGTTCACGAGCGGGTCCCGCCGATACTCGGTGTCTGGTTCGCGAAAGAGGTTGAGCAGTATCAGCTCTTCTTCCTGGAGGACCTTTTCAGCCCTGAAGACAACGAGTACTTCCGTATGGTGCGCCAGCAGTGCGCGACGCCGATCGCGATGGGTGAGTTGTGGAACAGTCCGCATGAGATCATCCCCATGATCAAGGACCGTCTCGTAGATTTCCTTCGGATGCACATGTCGCAGGTCGGTGGGATAACCCCCGGCAAGAAGTTCGCCGCGATGGGCGAGTTGTTCAGCGTGCGGACCGCTTGGCACGGTCCTGGCGACACATCGCCGGTTGGTCACGCTGCAAACTTGATGCTCGACGTGAACTGCCACAACTTCGGTATCCAGGAGTACGCGATTCCTGGGGCGCGCACTTTGGAGATGTTCCCCGGTTTCCCCGAGGTCCGCGATGGCATGATGTGGCCGAACGGCAAGCCGGGCCTTGGCATCGACATCGACGAGGATATGGCGGCCAAGTTCCCGTTCAAGGAACGCGAGTTCGGCGGCGCGTGGGACACTGTGCGGCGTGCCGACGGCGGGATGGTTAAGCCATAATGCCCCATTCGCTCCAGCGAAGGGGGCGCGGGAGCGAAGCGACAGCGGGGGATGCCCCCAAGGTCCAACGCAAGAACCAAATGCAAGAAGAAATCCGCCAAGAAGAAACCGGCCTACGCCGACACGTCCGCGCGCGCATACCGGCGTACCTTGCAACGTTGATCGGCGGAGTGGTCGCGATGGGCGTGAACGCACCTCTCACCTCGCCAGACGATTTGGTTGGTAACGCCGGGAGCGTCGCCTTCGTCTCATTGATCGGGGCGGTGATCGCAGGAATGATTTGGGCTCGATTACGTGGCGATGTTCAGAGTCGATCGCGCACGTTCAACGTAATTTTGACGGTGCTACTGATTTTGGTTGTCATCGCGGCAGCGGTAATCGAGTTTGTCGGAGAGATTTCGAACGCCATCCGTTACATCATTCCGCTGGGTGCCGTAATGACGATATTCACCAGCGTGTTGACCCCGGTCTTCGAGCGTTGGAAGGATTCGCGAGGAATCATCTGGATCGCGCTGTTGTTTCCGATTGCGATGCTGGCGATCGGTTACTGGCTGACCTCCAACGAATTTGGTTTTACGGAAGCACCTAGTTTGTCGTTGCCACCGCCTCCTGCTTGATTCTTTCCACTTCAGATTTGTAGAGCAAGCAAATCGTTGTATTTTGCTGGTTTTGCAAAACTAGAATCTATAAAGCGCGAATGTTTGTCCGAAGGCGTATGACGCATGGAGTTTCGATCCTCATCGAAGGAGAGTTTAATCAATTCAGCTTCTCTGGCTATAGCTGTGGCAAGTTTCGCCACGTTGATTTTGACATCGCTTTCATGCGGACTGTTGGATGATGGCGGAGGAAGCGTCAAGGTCGGAACGGTCATGCCGGTGAGCGGAGACCTGTCGACGCTGGGTCCGGCGGCGCAAACCTCGATGAGCTTGGCGTTTGATCTGATCAATGAAGCTGGAGGAGTCAACGGTTCGCAGATCGAGGTGTTCCATCGCGACAGTGGAACGAACGCCACTCTGGCTGCGGACGCCGCGAGCGGGTTGGTGAACGTGAACCACGTCAACTTCATCATGGCTGCTCACGCTTCGCCAGTCACGATCGCCATCGCAGAGTCGGTAACGATCCCCAGCGGAGTGTTGCAGATATCTCCAGGGTCATCCTCAAAAGCGATATCGGCGCTGGACGACAACGATATGGTGTTCCGAACGAGGGTGAATGATGGTATCAAGGCACAGGCATTGGCGAAGTTGGCACAGGCCATTGGTTACAAGCGGGTGTCGACGACTTACGTAAACAATGCGTATGGCGAAAGCTTAAACGAGTCGTTCGTCGAGAACTTTGAGGCGATCGGGGGTGTCGTTTCGGCGGCGGTGCCGCACGAGTTGGGACAGGCGAGTTACATCTCGGAACTCAGCGACGCGTCCAAAGACGATCCCGAGGCGTTGATTACGATCGCCTATCCGGACTCCGGAACTACCTTGTTGCGCGAGGCTGCCGAAGGCGAGTATTTTGATGAGTTCATCTTCGTTGATCAGACGAAGTCGCAGGACATGTTCGACACTATCGGCGGGAGTTATTTCGATGGTTCGTTCGGGCTCGCTCCAGGCAGCCCGGAGACGCCTGCAGTAAGAGATTTCCGTCGCGTCTACTCGGAACGGACAGGTAATGACCCGAATGCTCAGATTATCGCGGAGGCATTCGACGCGGCGATCGTGCTCGCGCTGGCAATTGAACAGGCCGATACAGATGATCCGGCAATCGTGCGCGATGAGTTACGGTCAGTCGCCAATCCGCCGGGTGAGGTGGTTGGACCGGGAGACATACCCAGAGCGTTGGAATTGGTCCGGATCGGCGAGGAAATCAACTATGAGGGTGCGGCGGGTTCAATCGACTTCGACGAGAACGGTGATGTATTGAGCTCGATGCGGGTGTGGCAGATGGTGGATGGCAAGATCCAAGATACCGATATCTTCGCATTGCCAGGAGACCAAATCGATTTGTCATCGATCAGGTGAATTCAGCCAAACGTACGCGCATTTGGTTGGCAAAGTCGTAATTGATTCATCGGTTGCAAAACAACCTGAAGCGAGGGAATTCCAAAAACATGAAGAAGTCCAAATGGTTGACTCGTCTGGCACTCGTGATCATTGTCTCCTTGGTGACGTATTCCTGCGGTCTGCTTGAAGATTCCGGTGACGAAGGTACCACGGTTGGAACCGTGCTACCGGTGAGTGGGGATCTCTCCACGCTGGGACCGGGGATGCAAAAGGCGGTCGACCTTGCGTTCGAACTCGTGAACGAAGCGGGTGGTGTAAACGGCGGAGAGATTACCGCCTTGCACCGCGATAGCGGGACCAGCGAACAGGTTGGCACTGACGCCGCGAGCGGCCTTGTTAACGTGGACGGCGTCAAAGTATTGCTCGGCGCGGTGTCCTCTGGAGTCACGATCGCAATAGCCGAGTCGGTGACCATACCGGGCGGCATCCTCCATATGTCGCCGGCGTCGTCGTCGAACGCGATCACCGCGTTGGCGGACAATGACATGGTGTTCCGAACGCGCGTGAACGATGCCGTCAAAAGCCAAGTGTTGGCGGAGCTCGCAGCGGCCGCGGGGTACAGCCGGGTATCGACGACTTACGTTAACAACGCATACGGCTCGAGCTTGAACGATTCCTTCATCGAAGCGTTCGAAGCGATGGGCGGAACAGTCACGAAAGACGTGTCTCATGAACTAGGACAAGCCAGTTATCTATCGGAGATACGAGACTCGACAGAGGGTGATCCGGAGGTTTTGTTGACTATCGCCTATCCCGACTCTGGTCAGATACTGTTGCGCGAAGCCGCTGAAGGCGAGTACTACGATGATTTCATGTTCGTCGACGTGACGCGCAGCCAAACCATGTTCGATGCGATCGGCGGCAACTACTTCGAAGGTGACTTTGGCATATCACCCGGTGCTCCGGATTCGCCGGCCGTTCAAGCGTTCAGGCGACTCTACTCGGAGCGTACAGATGGCGACCCTTCAGCGTCGTTGATCACCGAAGCGTTCGACGCCGCTGCGGTATTGGCGTTGGCCATCGAGAAGGCCGACAGCGACGACCCTGTCGAAGTGCGTGATGCTCTTCGCTCCGTCGCCAACCCGCCGGGGGAAATTGTCGGTCCCGGCGACATCGCAAAAGCGCTAGAACTGGTGCGGGATGGAAAAGACATCAACTATGTGGGTGCATCCGGCGATGTCGACTTCGATGAATTCGGGAACGTCGTAAGTACGATGCGTGTGTGGAGTGTCCAAAACGGGCGGATCGTCGACTCCGACATCTATGCGTCACCTGGAGATGAGATCGATCTGGCTCGCCTGTCTTCGGGTGGCCCGTCATCATCGACATCCGAAGATTCAGAACCATCGCAAGACGAATCTACGGTGACGATAGGCACTGTACTGCCTCAGACAGGTGATCTGGCTTTCGTCGGCAAAGAGCGTCAGTTGGCGGTTTCGTTCGCATTCGACTTGGTGAACGAAGTCGGGGGTGTAAACGGCAAACGAATAGAGGCGCTGCATCGGGACAGTGGGACAGATCCGGAAATTGGCAAAGCTGCGGCTAGTGCGTTAATAAGTCAACATGACGTGCCAGCGATAATCGGAGCCGCATCGTCGGGCGTAACTATGGCGATAGCAGAGGCGGTAACAATACCGAAAGGCGTGTTGCAGATCTCGCCATCTTCGTCGTCGAGCCTGATAACTACGCTCGATGACGATGATCTGGTGTTTAGGAATACATTCTCGGATGCCGTAACGGGTAAAGTGGCGGCGGAGTTGGCGCGTGAAATCGGTTGGGAAAGCGTTGCGACTACGCATGTGAGCAACGCGTACGGCACCAGCATGTCGGCTAGTTTCTCGGACCATTTTCAGGCACTAGGCGGTAATGTGACGGCTCAGGTCAGTCATGAAAAGGGACAAGCTACCTACGCGCCCGAGTTGAAACAGGCGGCGGCAGACGATTCAGAGTCACTTATAGCGATCGCGTACACGGATACATCGCGCACATTGTTGCGCGAGGCGGTGGATGACGGTTATTTCAAAGAGTTTCTGTTCTTCACGCCAGCGTATAGCCAGGAATTATTTGATGATCTGGGAGCGGGCAAGTTCGAGGGTTCGTACGGCACGAAAGCCGGCACACCTTTGACACCCGAACGAAAATGGTTCTTCGAAAACTTTGCGACCCGAAAAAGCGGGGACATCGACATACCGCACGTGAGCGAATCGTTCGACGCTGCTTTGATGATTGCGTTGGCAATTGAAAAGGCGGATTCCGAGGATCCGTTGGCCATACGAGATGCTCTGCGCGAGATCGCTAACCCTCCCGGTGTCGCTGTCGGTCCGCAGGACGTCGCCAAAGCGTTTGAGCTGATCCGCGCGGGCGAGGATGTCAATTACGTTGGTGCGGCTGGACAGTTGGATTTTGACCTCAACGGCGACGTCACCGGAACCGTGGAGATATGGCGCATCCAAGATGGCGAGATTGGTTCTACAGGTATCTTCGTGTCTCCTGGCGACCCGATCGATCTTCCCGACGTTCGTTCCTCAGGCGGCGCTTCGGAGGAGTTGAAAGGTGTTGTAAAGATAGGAACGTTGTTACCTTCGACAGGTGATTTGGCATTTGCGGGTCCGCACGGTCAGTTGGCGATGTCCCTGGCATTCGACTTGATCAATGAATCTGGTGGTGTGAACGGCAAACGGATCGAGGCCATACATCGCGATAGCGGCACGAGCGTGCAGTTGGGCACGGATGCTGCGAACGCGCTCGTCAACATCGACGGGGTGCCGGTGATCATCGGCGCGGTGGCGTCCGGTGTAACTTTGGCTGTCGCGGAGTCTGTGACGATACCTAATGGTGTGCTCCTGATATCACCTGCATCGTCATCAAATGCGTTTACAACCCTTGACGACGATGATTTGGTGTTTCGCACCAGTGTCTCAGACGCAGTCAAGGGCGTCGTCGCAGCCCGATTGGCACGTGAACTGGGGTTCGATCGAGTGGCCACGACCTACATCAACAATGCCTACGGGGTGAGCGTATCCGGTGTTTTCAGCGACCATTTCGAAGAACTCGGTGGCGAGGTGACGGATCAGATTAGTCATGAATTGGGGCAGGCTTCTTATTCCTCCGAGTTGCGTAAAGCGGCGCAAAGCAACCCAGAGGCCTTGCTCCCGATCGGATACACCGAAACGTTGCACATTCTTTTGCGGGAAGCCGTAGAAGGTCGATACTTCGAGGATTTCGTGTTTTTCTCGCCTGCCTATTTTCAAGACCTGTTCGACAGCGTTGGAGCGGAGTACTTTGATGGGTCCTACGGGATTACTCCGGGTGCGCCGCTGTCGCCAGCGCGTCAATGGTTTTTCGACACGTATCAGGAACGCAAGGATGGCAACATCAACATTCCGTTGATGAGTGAAATGTTCGACGCGACGGTTTTAGTGGCGCTAGCGATAGAAAAGGCAGACTCCGAGGATCCGGCGGCGATCCGCGACGCTCTCCGTGAAGTCTCTCGCGCGCCCGGAGAGCAGGTGGGGCCGCAAGATATCGCATACGCGCTGGAACTTCTGCGCAACGGTCAGGACATCGACTACGTGGGGGCGGCCGGAGACCTAAACTTCGACGAAAACGGTGATGTGAGCGGGACAATCGAGATTTGGAACATCGCCGACGGTTTTGTCGGTTCCACAGGGATATTCGCTTTGCCCGGTGAGCCTATAGATCTGAGCGCTGTCCAATAACGTATTCATCGCGTGTAGTTAGCGTCTGCAACTCCGTCGCGATGGCTCAACGTTCTCGTTCGACTGAGTGCCGCACCATGTTGGGAGTTGGCAGCGATGTCGATAAAATCTAGGTGTGGGCTGAACCTCACCAGAACTCGGCCCCGCCTGAGAACGATTAAATGTCCAGAACCACCGTCCGCAGAACGATCGATGCGCCCGCAGACTTCGTGTTCCGCACCGTAGCCGAGATTGACAATTACTCAAAAGCGATACCTCACATCGTCAATGTCGAGTTCCTTTCTGAAGTCAGGAGCGGCGTCGGCTCACGTTTCCGTGAGACAAGATTGATGATGGGTCGAGAAGCATCCACCGTCTTGAAAGTCACCGAGTATGTGGAGAACGATCGGGTGAGGCTGGTGTCCGACGAAGGCGGCACGATATGGGACTCGGTATTCACAGTGACACCTGTCGAAGGTGGGACTGAGTTAACGCTGGTAATGGACGCTTCACCCTACACGTTCAAGTCGAAGATCCTAACGCCCATCATGAAGTTCGTAATCAGGATGGGTCTGGTTAAAGACATGGATGCCGTTAAGGACTACTGCGAAAACCGTTGAACTGGCGACGATGCGATCGCGATCGTCGTTGAAAGGAACCTGATAGACACATGAAAATGTCTGCACTAAAATCCTACGCCGCTTTTAGGGCTTCTGGAGTTGCTGTCCTCCTGCTGATCGCCGCTTTGAGCGTCAGCGTCGCAGTAGCTTCATGCAGAGCCGATGAACCCACCGCGACACCCGTGCCGCCTACTGCCACCTCAGTACCGCCTACAGCGACGTCGGTACCTCCGGCCGAACCCGCTGAAGAGGCTATGGAACCGACAGGCGAGCCGATTAGAATCGGCACGCTAATCGACGCCACAGGCGATTTAGCCGCGTTCGGCCCGCCGATCGTTCTCGCTACCGACTTGGCAGCGTTGCTCATCAACGAAGCGGGCGGCATTAACGGTCGCCAAATTGAGATGGTTCACCGCGACAGTGGAACCAGCCCTCAGATCGCGACCGACGCTGCTAGCGCGCTCGTCAACGTGGACGGCGTGGAAGCCATCGTCGGATCGCTGTCATCGGGAGTCACACTCGCCGTCGCGGAGTCTGTCACGATCCCGAACGGTGCGGTTCTCGTTTCGCCAGCATCAACCTCGCCCGCAATCTCGGCATTGAGCGACAACGATTTCGTATTCCGCACGACCGTATCCGACGCGTTGCAAGGCGTCATTGCCGCCCAAGTAGCGTCGCAACTCGGATACGACAACGTGGCGACGCTCTACATAAACAACGCATACGGTGAAGGCCTGTCGGACGTATTTTCAGAGACGTTCGAGAGTCTCGGAGGTACGGTCTCCGCCGCTGTCCCAATCGAAGGCGGTCAGGCCAGCTACGTCTCGGAACTGCGGCAAGCATCCCAAGGCGGGGCGACCGTGCTCATGGCAATGTCCTACCCCGAGACAGCAGGCGTGTACCTGCGTGAAGCCGTAGAGGGGCAGTTCTTCGAAGACTTCATGTTTGTCGACGGCACGAAGAACCAAGAGATGTTCGACCAGATTGGCGCTGACAACTTCGAAGGCAACTATGGAACGGCTCCCGGTGCGCCGGGCACCCCGACACAGGAAACCTTCAAAGACCTCTACGCGTCGAAGCTGGACGGCGATCCCTCGGACCTATTCATCTCTGAAGCCTTCGACGCTGCCGCAATTTTGGCACTCGCGATCGCGGAAGCAGGGTCCGAAGACGGCGACGACATCAAAGCCGCAATCCGCAAAGTCGCTAGCGCACCGGGTGAAAAAGTCGGGCCGGGCGATCTTCCGCGAGCCGTGGAACTCATCGCCGCCGGTCAGGACATCGACTATGTCGGTGCGGCCGGTGACCAAGAGTTCGACGAGAACGGCGACGTCCTGAACACGATCGAGATCTGGAAGATCGATGGCGGGCAAATAGCCTCAACCGAAATCTTCGCAAGCGTCGGCGATTCGATCGACTTAGATGCTGAACCAACAGGCATGGCACCCGGCAAGGTGGCGGGTATCGGATCGGAATTCGCGCAAGTCTTCACGATCGGCGCCGGTTCGAAAGGCTTGTTCAAAGTCGATGAAACCCTTCGTGGTGCCGATGTTGTGGTTTCGCTCGAGACCGAGACGATCAGCGGCGTCGTTGATTTCAGTTCGGATAGCGCGTCGATTGAGATCGACCTGCACACCTTAGTGAGCGATCAATCACGGCGCGACCGCTACGTCCGCGAACGCATGTTCCCGAACCAACCCATCGCCACGGTTCACTTCGCCGATCTTGGTGATGTTCCTGCACCGTTCTTGGACAGCGGTGCGGAGCATGCGACCAAGTTGGTCGCTACCGTCAACGTAAACGGCACTGACGCCGATCTCGAATTCGACATCACGGCACGTCTAGACAACGGCACAGACTTGGTCGTGCTCGGCACCGCGAATTTTGTGTGGGAAGAGTTCGGTATGGTGGCACCCGTCAGCCAGTTCTTCACTGTTGAAGACGAGGTGACAGTCGAAATTCTCCTGCAGGCTTCGGTGGACAACTAGATGACGCATGACTCCCGACATATTCGCGCCGCGCTGTTCGATCTGGACGACACACTCCTAGATCGAAGTACGGCGTTCGAGGCGACATTTCGAGAGTTCTTCGACACCCAACCAGACATCAACTCAACAACCGATTGGGGCGAAGCGATAGATTTCTTCTGGTCGCTCTCGCCCCACGGCACCATCGACGCTCAGGACGCAGCGCGCCGCATCACCGAACGGTGGCCGTCAGTTCTGTTAGATCCTGTCGAATTCGAGGGATGGTTCTTCAACACCCTCGGCCGCCAGGCCAAACCGATTGACGGTGCGATGGAGTTCGTCAAAGAACTGAACGATGCAAAGTTCCCTTGGGCCGTCGTCACCAACGGCATGAAATCGCAAGTCATCAAACTCGAACACAGCGGCTACATCGACATCGTCCCCTTCGCAATCGTCTCCCGCCTCTTCGGAGCCGATAAACCCGACCCGCGCATCTATCACGAATCGGTTCGCCGTTTGAAGCTGTCCTATGACGGCATTGACGATATTGAACCGTCCGAAATCCTTTTCGTCGGCGACAACCCGTACACCGACATCACAGGCGCCGTTGGTGTCGGCATGAAGACAGCATGGATTCGCGTTAGCGATCGTTATCCGGATGATGCGCCCGCGCCGGATATGGAGATCGGAAACGTGGTGGAGTTGAGAGGGGTGTTAGGCATTGCAAAGCGCATTCGAGCAATCGAATGAACGCGTCGCTCGAAACAAACTGGCATAATAGGTCTTAAACCAATGGCATTAGAGAGAGGGGCGACGTGTTGAACGAACTGACATTGAATCAACTCGATGACGATCTCATCGCCGCAATCCGACGTGTAGCCGAACGAGACAATAGTACAGAGAACGAAGCGGCGCTGAAGCTGCTCCGTAAAGGAGCTGGGCTCGAAGACGGAGAATCTGCGAACGGCAAAGTCGGAAATTCGTTGGACGAATTCATTGGGACGATGAGCCCCGAAGAGGCAGCGGAAATCGACGCAGCAGTGCGTGAACTACGTACGGTCGATAAGTCGATGTGGAGATGAAAATCCTTCTGGACTCCAACGCCTACACGGTATTCGCCAGAAGACACGGAGGCGTCGCGGAGTTGGTGCGAGAAGCCGACGAAGTGTTAATGTCGGCGGTCGTTGTCGGCGAATTGCTTTTTGGTTTTCGCAATGGCACGCGTCTCGAGCACAACCTCGCCAACTTGGTTCAATTCTTGAACCAGCAGCATGTAACATTCGTGCCGATTCGTTTTGCCACGGCTCGTTTCTACGGCAGAATCGCCGCTTCGTTAAGAGCTAAGGGACGCCCTATCCCCACGAACGACATCTGGATTGCCGCTCACGCGTTCGAAACGGACTCAGAATTGGTGTCAGCCGATCGAGATTTCGAAGCGGTTGAAGGACTAGCTTGGCGGCGCATCAGCGCGTCTTGACGCGAACAGTCAGCACAGGTCGCGAGTTCCACTTGGAGTAACTTTGCCAAACTCGCTTTCCTCGGCCAACAGCCGTCAGTCCATTCTCGCTGTTAGAGTCGAAACCTAACTCGTAGAACTGGTTAGAAAGCAGGATTACACGCTATGTCCTTTGGAGTCGCGGTGCTCGGCACTGGCCGCATCGGCGGAAATTACATCGATGTCGTGAAGAAGACTCCCGGAGCGGAGATTAAAGTGGTCGCCGAACCTCGGGAAGATGTCGCCGCATCGTGGCAGGACAGGCACCCGGACGTGGATTTCGTCGCTGACTATCGCGACACACTCCAACGCGATGACGTCGACGTCATCATCGGCACACTCCCTCACTGGCTCCACCACCAAGCCGCGCTCGACGCAGCGGCAGCGGGCAAGCACATCTATATGGAGAAACCCACCGCGGTATGGGCGTCCGAGGCTGAGGAGATGTTGGCCGCCGCCAAAGAAAATGGCGTCAAGCTGATGACTGCGCACACTCAGCGTTACTATCCAGCCGTAAGGGCGATGAAGGGTGTCGTCGACAGCGGTGACCTAGGTTCCGTGATAATGGCCTACGATGTTTGGCACAAGCCGTACGGTCCGTACGGACGTCCGGAATGGATGCTCGATCGATCCCGCGGCGGCGGAATGGGGCAGATGGATGGATCGCATCAGATCGACCGATTGCTGTGGATCATCGGATACGACGTCGCAACCGTCTCAGCACAGCAGGGACAGTTCACCCATCCGAAATCGGAACACCCAAAGATCGATTGCGACGACACCGGGATGTATTTCATTCGGTGGAAGAGCGGCATCGTTGCGTGTATCAGTCGAATCGCCTGGGACCGGGGTGCGACGGAATACGGCGGCGACTGGTTCTTCACCAACGGCATGGCAAGATTCCGACTACCGTATGGTGGAGGAGAAGCTCCGGCGCTATACATCGCCGACACGAGCGAAGCCACTTGGCGAAAAGAAGAAGTGCCGCAACGCGACAGTTTGCTAGATGAGTTCACCGAATTCATCGAGTCGTTGGAACGCGGCGATGAAGATACCCCGATACCGCAGGTTCACGGACTGAACGTGCTCAAGGTGTTGGAAGCAACCGAGGAATCTGCGCGCACCAGGCGCGAAGTAGTCCTCGACATGGAGTAAAGACAGATGGAACCCGCACAACTAAAAGCCACACTCAAGGCGGGCAAACCCGTATTCGGATTCATGATCGCCGCGATCGAAGGATTGCGCTGGTCAAGGGTGTACGCCGGGTCCACGCTCGACTACATCATCATCGACTGGGAGCACACCTCACGTAGCCGCGCACGAATCGCAGAAATTGTCACCAGCATCAAGAGCGCGGGTGTCACCTGCATAATCCGAACGCCGAACACCGACGACAGCTATGTAGCGATCGCACTCGATGCTGGAGCAGATGGCGTGCTCGTTCCGTACTGCGAAACTGTCGAGGAAGTCCGAAGATGCGCGAACAAGGTGCGTTTCCACCCGCTCAAAGGTGAGTACTTCGAACGCGTCGGTTTGACCGGTGAACTACCCAGCGAAAAGACACGCGAATACCTCCACAACCGTCACAAAGATCACCTATTCATCATGGGCGTCGAATCGGAACCCTGCGTCAACCGATTGGACGAGCTCCTGCAATGCGCCGAGATCGACGGCATCTTCGTAGGTCCCAACGACCTGACCACATCCCTCGGCATTCCCGACGAAGTCGACAACCCCAAATACCTCGAAGTGCTAAAGCACATCATCGACACCGGTGAGAAATACGGCGTACCCACGATGGTCCACCAGCAATCCATCGAGACCTCGACAATAGCCATCGAACTAGGGTCGCGCTTTGTGCTTCATTCTAGCGATGTGGGAATCCTGTTGAAGGGCATTCAAAACGATTTCGCTGAACTGCGGGAAGTCGCTGCGAAACAGTTTGGCGAGGTTGAGGCGCGGGAGGCTGAGGACACGCTGGAGACGATTTAGGCGGGCCGTTGCGACCTCATTCCCGCGAAAGCGAGTACCCATCGGCGGGCGGTCACCTACCTCAACCGCACAAACGGCATCCGACGCAGTTCCTGATTGCGCGGATCGACCTCGATGCCGACCGACTCCAATGCTGTAACTCCGAGTAACGGCTCGGAATTCTCGTCACCCATCACAATCGTCGCGCCGACGACCTCTCCCATGAATTCGACACCCCCTGTCGTGATGGACATACGAATCTCGCTACCGTCGGCCAAAGCATATATGCGTTCACCTTTCGGTTGCAAGCCTATCTCCTCCAAATGTCGCCGCGGCACAAGACAATCGGTCGCGCCAGTGTCAACCAAGAACATCCCTTCCCACGTCTTCTCGGGATCAGCGGGATTACGGACCGTCGCGGTTACATGAGTAAGACCCATAAAAAGTACCTCTCTAACTGAATCTTAAAGCTGAGCGTCACTACATGCGTTCCATACTATCCGACGAAAACGTTTGCCAGTTCCGAAATGGCGAAACAGAATCGACGAAGTTCATGCGAACCAGTTGTTAGATTCAAATATTGTGCCGCGCGACGAGCGCGACGTTTGTATTGCTAAAACCGGGAACTCGAATGTCCGATACCGTTACCTCGAAAACCGAAACCAACCCCTACCGCCTACCAACCTCGGTAACCCCGAGCCACTACAACCTACACCTGACCCCAGATCTCGAATCTGAGACCTTCACCGGAAACGTCGACATTTCCGTCAACACAACCGAAACTGTCTCCGAGATTGTCCTCAACGCCAACGAGATCGAACTGAAGTCAGCGCGTCTGATCGGTGGCGGCAGCGCGATCGAATCGTCCGATTTCACCTACGATGAAGAACTCGAACGCGTCACGATCCACCTCGATGGCGAAGCAACACCCGGCTCACACACGCTATCGATTAACTTCGATGGCATCCTTAATCGCAAGCTCGCAGGCTTCTACATCTCTACCTTCACCGACGAAGACGGGGTCGAGCGCAAAATCGCAACAACCCAGTTCGAGAGCACGGACGCCCGTCAAGCCTTCCCATGCTTCGATGAACCAGCGATGAAGGCCTCTTTCGAAGTCGCACTCACCGTTCCGAACGATCTTTTCGCCGCCTCCAACGGGCCGATCATTTCCGAAGAAGACTCGGCTGATGGTACAGAACGCACCGTTAAGTTCGGCACCACGATCAAGATGTCGACCTACCTCGTCGCGTTCATCGTCGGTCCGTTCGAAGCGACCGACCCGGTGGACGTCGATGGCGTTCCATTGCGGATCATCCACCCGTTAGGTAAAGGGCATCTAACTCCGTTCGCGCTCGAGTCTGGCGCGTTCTCCCTGAAGTACTTCACCGACTACTACGGCATCCCGTATCCGGGTGAGAAGCTAGATCTAGTAGCAGTTCCAGACTTTGCGTTCGGGGCGATGGAGAACCTCGGGTGTGTGACATTCCGCGAAGTGATCCTACTCGTCGATACCGAGAAGGCGACGCAACCAGAGCTGCTTCGCATCGCCGATGTCATCGCTCACGAACTCGCCCACATGTGGTTCGGCGATCTCGTGACGATGGAGTGGTGGAACGGCATCTGGCTCAACGAAGCGTTCGCAACCTTCATGGCTGCAATGTGCACTGACGAGTTCAATCCCGAGTGGCGACGCTGGGATCAGTTCAGCCTCGAGCGCTCGGCCGCGTTCGATGTCGACTCGCTTCAGAAGACACGTCCAATCGAGTACGAAGTGAATTCGCCTTCCGACGCCGATGGCATGTTCGACCTTTTGACGTATGAGAAAGGCGGTTCAGTGCTACGGATGCTTGAGCAGCATTTAGGCCCAGATCAGTTCAGGGAGGGCATTCGCCACTATCTCAAGAAACACGAGTACGGCAACACCGAGACTTCCGACCTGTGGGACGCGCTCGAGGAGGTCACGGGCGAACCGGTACGGAGCACGATGGACGCGTGGATCTACCAGCGCGGATATCCACTGGTGAACGTCAAGCAATGTGACGGATGCAACAAGACGATCCTCACCCAGAATCGTTTCTTCTACAAGTCACCTGACGAAGCCGACGAGACCGTCTGGCCGATCCCGATGGGCATCAAGTACGCCGATGCCAGCGGTGAAGTCGGTAGCATGAAGATGCTCATGACCGAGGACGACGTCGAGATCGCCGAGATGGAAGGAGCACGCTGGGTCAACGCAAACGCCGGCAGCAACGGTTTCTACAGGGTGAACTACTCGCCCGACTTGATGACCTCTTTGCGCGATGCGATGGGCGAAATGGAAGCGATTGAACGCTACAGCCTTGCGGACGATCAGTGGTCGGCGATGGCTGCGGGCCGTTCGACCGCTATTGATTACGTTCGACTCGCCGAGCAATACTCGGACGAAGACGATCTGGACGTCTGGACCTTGTTGACTCGCAACTTAGCGAGTTTAGAGCGCATCATCGAAGACGAAAACGCTCGAACTCGGATGCGATCTAGACTAGCGTCCCTCTACAGCGCGGGGTTATCCCGCCTTGGTTGGGAACCTTGTGAAGGCGATTCGCCTCGTGACCTAGAGTTGCGAGGGATACTCGCACGCTCGTTGGGTATCACCGCGAGGAACGAAGGCGCCTTGGCTCGGTTGCGCGAGTTGCACGACGGTTATCTGTCAGGCGATGCGATCGAACCCAACTTGGCTTCTGCATCAGCGAACGCGGTCGCGATTCTCGGATCTGCCAGCGACTACGAGGTCTTCCTAGGACAGTTTAAGAACCCTGCAACGCCACAAGAAGAACGACGTTACATGAGCTTGCTATCGTCATTCCCGGGCAAAGGTGAGATGCAGAACACCCTCGCGATGTGCCTAAACGGCGAAGTCCGTTCGCAAGACGCGCCGTACCTCGCCGGAGGTGCGATGTTTAACCGTCACCACGGGTTCGCCGCGTGGGAGTTCGTCAAATCCAATTGGGAAGAAATGTTGGAGGCGTATCCCGACAACAGCATCGTGCGAATGGTCAGCGGCGTCCAATCGCTGTCCAGATCCGAACAGGCGGCCGACATCAAGCAATTCTTCGAAACGCACAGCGTGCCCACAGGGCAACTGACGCTGGAACAGCACCTCGAGCGCCTTGATATAAACGTCGCATCGCGGCAGCGCGAAACTGGGCCGCTGACGGAGTGGTTGTTGGAGAGCAGGTAGGGCATCCGTGGGGTGCCAGGCACGCTCCGCAGTAATGACGAGGAGCAGGAGAGATGAAGTGAGAGGTTCTCTCGTTACACTTTTCTCGTAAGTCTGATTTGAATAGGCAAGTTTAGAAAGGCTCTGCTACATGATTGAACAGAGATACGAACCGCTGGACGAGGATTGGCAACGGGGATTGGCTGTAGTTGCACATCCCGACGATCTGGAGTACGGGGTAGCCAGCGCCATCTCCAAGTGGACTTCGGAGGGCAAGGAGTTCACGTATCTATTGGCGACGAGAGGCGAGGCGGGCATCGACGCGATGCATCCGGGCGAGACTCGGAGAGTGCGTACTCAAGAGGAGATCGACAGCGCGAAGGTTGTCGGAGTGGACACTGTGGAGTTTCTCGACTATCCGGATGGAATGGTGGAGTACGGCTTGCCCCTGAGACGCGACATCGCCAGAGCTATTAGGCGGCACAAGCCGGACGTGGTGGTGACGATGAACTTCGAGATGCGCTTCCGCGGAGGAGGCACCAATCAGTCAGACCATCGCGCCGTAGGGCTCGCGACGCTGGATGCAAGTAGAGACGCAGGGAATCGTTGGATCTTCACGGAGTTGAACGAAGATGGGCTGGAGCCGTGGAACGAGGTCAAGATGGTGCTGGTCGGTGCCTCGCCCAACGCCACTCACGCGGTGGACGTGGGGGATCACATCTATAGAGGAGTGGAGTCGTTGGAGAAGCACGACATCTACATCAAGGGCCTTGGTCGGGACTTCGACCCAGAGATGTTCCTGACTATGACCGCCAATGCTGTAGGTGAGGAGTTCGGGTGCGACTACGCCGTGAGCTTCGAGGTCTTCGCCCTGTGATTGGGCGGTTCAAGAACCCGCCAACTCCTCAAGAGGAGCGCCGTTACATGAGTGCGTTGGCTTCATTCCCTGGTGCCGGAGAGATGGAAAACACGCTCGGTATGTGTCTAAATGGCGAGGTTCGGTTACAGGACGCGCCTTATCTCATCGACGCATGCATGACGAACCGGCATCACGGTCCACCGGCGTGGGAGTTCGTCAAATCCAACTGGGACGAGATGCTGGAGATGTATCCCGACAACAGCATCGTCAGAATGGTCAGCGGCGTTCAAGCATTATCCAAACCTGAGCATGCAACCGACATCAAGCAATTCTTCGAGACGCACGGCGTGCCCACCGGGCAACTGTCGCTGGAACAGCATCTCGAAAGGCTTGACGTCAACATGGCCTCGCGTCAACGGGGGGTTGCGCCGCTGACTGAGTGGTTGTTGGGAGAAGGCTAAACGCTCAAGGAGTTAACGCGGCAATGAACTCACGCCCCAAGGTATTCTTCAGTTTTCACGAAGCTGATGTCGCGCTTCGAGACCGGATAGTTGATCTGTTGGGTGACCAGATCATCGACAACTCTGTACACCAGGACGACATCATAGATGATCAGCTAAAGACAGAAGCCGTTGAGCAGAGAATACGTGATGAACACGTGGCAGAATCAGATATCACCGTCGTTCTAATTGGTCCATGCACTTGGAAGCGCAAGCACGTCGACTGGGAGATCCATTCGAGCCTGCGTGATACCACCAACAACCCGCGCAACGGCGTGATAGGCATTTTGCTGAGGAACCATCGCGATCATGGCAAACCTAGTGTCGCATCCCGGCTGATTCCCCCTCGATTGGCCGACAATTCGCAAGGCAATGATCCGTTCGCGAAAATCTACAGTTGGCCTAGGCAAAGTGTCGGAAGGAAAATCTTGCGGTGGATCGCAGAAGCCTATGCACGACGTGAAGGCCATCCCCCAACCAATAATCGGACTCGCTTCGCAGAGAACCAGAGAGGCAGATGTTCCGCAGGTTGGCAACCCGAACGAGACTATCCCGCGAGAATTGACTTCGCTTGATGCGCAATTTGAATGGTCGTCAGTCTGAACCGATCGACTTAGGGCGTGTGGACATTCAACGCAAGATCTCGGATCGGCGCTGGCGAAGAGGGTGAATTCGGAACGAGTAGTCCGCGGATGGCTCAACCACGTGCCGATGCCGAAATCGTCCGCGGGCGTCAGCGCGGACTGGGGTTAAGATCAAATCAGGTCGCCAGCACAGACACTGCCCGAATAGGATTCGCTGAAAGCGGCTGGTTATTCCCGATTAGAAACATCTGCGGACTGCTACGCTTCGTCGCAGAGCCAAGCACCGATTACGGTTGCCCTCCACGACACGCTGGCAGCCGACTCAAATTCTTCGACCGTTCGGGCGGATGTTCTTGTCTGCTCCAAAGAGTCTAGGACTGACCTTGCGCTTAGACGCACCGAAGTTATAGAGGCTAGAGCACCGCGCATTCTCCCGTCGTCCACAGCGGTTCGCAGCTCCCTCATCTCCTTCTCAGTAGGCACGTCGGGAGAGGTGTTATCACGCCAGTGGCTGCACCCCTCCAAATTCTGACCCTCTTCTTTCAGTTCGTCCGTGACGCACAGCGCGTTGAGATAATCGAGGGTTCCCTTTTCGATTGAACCCCAATCGTCATAGGTTCTCCATCCCACGGCTGATCCCCGGGAGATGTATTTGTGGGCGTGAACCCATATGTTAACGAGCGACGGCCAACTGTCGTAATGGGTTTCAAAGTACAGCTCTTCGAAGTCGAACCAATCGATCCCGAAGTAAGCATCTTTCCATTCGCTGAATTCCTGCCTTGCCGTAGTGTCGCCGTCTAGGATCTGGGCGACGAACCCACAGGCCTCGTCACGAGCCACTTCGTAGGGGGCGCGGGTTGGCTCCTCTGGTCCGCCTGAACATGCGATTGCCCAAATCGCAACGAGTATCCCTGCGACTATTCTGTTCGCCCAACGTAGATAGCGCATGTGCTTGGAATCCGTGGCACATAGATTGGCGGAGGCCGCATTGTGCCGAGAACTGACAATCATCGCAGACTCTCTGTTATCGATGAATGTCCGCACACCCTAAGACACGAGCCACGCAACTAGGATGCCCACTCCTAGCACGGCGTAGAACGGAAAAGTTGAGATCGAAAAAAGGCTGGGGAGTCCATATTGCCACTTTGCATCGTGGGTGCCAATCTGAAACAGCTCTTCTTGTTCCAACTCATTGTCGTGTAACCGTTCTACGAATTGGTTGTAACTCTCTCTAAACGCTCGTTCCAACCCCAGATAGTACGAATCCAACATCCAAAACAAGGACGTGGGTACTACTGCGATCCACGTTTCGAGCGGTCCGAAACTGTTAGATTCGACTGAAGTATCGAACTTGGTGACAACCACCAAGATCGCCGCAACTAACGTCAATGCCCATGTCTTGCAGGAGCGGCTGTTGTCGTCCATGCGCGTGATTACGGATTGCATCATCGATAGATGCGCTCGGACATCGTCTGGGTCTAGTTCGGAAGTGGTCATGTACAGAACTTTCGCCACGTCGCCTCAAATTTGTCGACGTGGATAGTTTAACCCTTCTGCACAAATTCCACAATTTGCTCTGGTGCCGTAGGATTGCGCTCTTCCCCGTTGCTTCTTCCTCCGGCACATCGTCCACAACCTGATAGCGGATCGGGTAGTTGATTGCGCCACCTTCTTCGTTTAAGCGTTGGTTGACAAGGCGATGAACGCCGGAACAATTTCGCTTTTGGAATGGTCGCGATCCTGAGCCGCAATCTGATCGACATCGAACGATGGAAGTGCGCGATTATAGGGTTATGGCAAACCATCGGCAATCGGACGACACTGGGTAGATACGATGATTGAAGGCGTGAAAGCACGATATTCGAAGGGGGCTATCGTACCTTTGGAGCCGCTGGACATCGAAGAAGGGGCGAACCTGTCCTTAAGTATCGACATTGAGCCCGAACGCGAACCCTTGAGTTCAGACGTTGAAGGGGAGTGCGTAAATCAGACGCTTGACGACCTTTACGTCCAAGACTATTTCGAGAAGTCAAGTCGGTGATCATCCCCGACCTGAACCTCGTACTGTACGCACATGTGGAAGTTGATGAACGGCATGCTGCGGCGCGTCAGTGGTGGGATGATTTGCAGTCCGGCACCGAGACCGTAGGGATCCCACTCGCGGTTTCCATAGGATTTGTAAGACTGGCAACAAGCCCCGCGGTAGTGTCGTTGCCTTTGCCGGGTCGTGAAGCGATTGCTCACGTTCAAGGCTGGTTTGAACACTCACATTTCATTCACCTTGATTCCGGTTCCAACCACTTCACGAATATGGAGCGGTGCCTCGCCGCCGCCGGTAGGGCAGGCAAGTTAGTCACCGATGCCCATCTAGCAGCTCTCGCGCTGGATCACGACGCGGAGGTTCATACCGCTGACCGAGACTTTAGACTGTTCCCCGGTGTTCGTTGGCACAACCCGCTATGATCATCCCTCGCGCCGTCAACGTCCTGATCACCTGACACCCAGACGTTGTCGGACGGTCAGCGGATTCCCGTCTACCCCTTCCGCACAAACTCCACTATCTGCTCTGGAGGTGTGGGTTCGCGCTCAGCCTCCGCTTCCTCCTCCGGCACATCGTCCACCACCAAATGCCGGATTGGGTAGTTGATGACGATGCCCGCTTCGTTGAATCGCAAGAGTATCTGCTTGATCAATTGGCTCTTCAACTGGAATGATCCGGCTCTGTCCGTAGCCTGCAGAAACACCCAGAAATCGATGTTGGAATCTCCGAAAACGCTGAACCCTGCCCGTGGCTCAGTCTCCGTAACCGCGTGTTCAGATTCGACGACGATCTTGGTCGCAACCTCCATCAAGATGTCTTCGACTTGCTGAAGATCGGACGAGTAGCTGACACCGCCCGTTACGATGACGTTCATCGCCAACGCTGGTCGGGAGTAGTTGGTGATCATGTTGTCCGACATCATCGAGTTCGGGATGATGATCAGGTTGTTGAAGCGTGAGCGCAGTTTCGTGCTACGCCAAGAGATGTCTTCGACGAAGCCGGATGGTCCGCCTTCGATCTCGATGAAGTCGCCAGGTTCAATCTCGCCTTCCGAGATCACGTATGTCCCCGCGAAGTAGTTGGACAAGGTCGGTTGCGCCGCCAGCGCGATCGCGATGCCGCCGATGCCCAACGTCGCAAGCAACGGACTGATTTCGATCTCAAAAATCGCCAACGCCCATAGGATCGCCAGTGCGTAGACCAAGATCGGCAACATCCGCTTGAACGACGGGATTAACTGATCGTCGAGTTGGGTAGATGTCTTGGCCGCTACGTGTTCCGCATACCAATCGAGGAGCAACGCCCCGATGCGGGAGGCGAGAAAGGCACCGACGCCTACAACGGCTACGCTGCCGACCCTCTGGACGAGTATGGCGATGTCCGCTTCGAGGGCCCGGCCTGTTTGCCAATGGTTCAGAGCGAGTGTGCCTGAATAGGTTCCTCCGATGAGGAGGACCATAAGGATGGCCGGACCGTCGATGGCTTCTAGGACGACGTATTTGGGTCCAGGGACGAAGTCTTCGGTGTTCGCACGGATGCGGTTCTTGGCGATCTTGAGTGCGATCTCCAAGATCACCGCCACCACCACCGTGGCGACGGCGATGATGATGGCTATGGTGTACTCGCTGTCTAGGTTGGACAATTTACCGGTGAATCAAGGCCCTTTGGTGACCCAAGGCTGCTTGCGCGGCTCGCCGATGGCTTGCAGTAAGGCGGTGATGTAGCCGTAGACGAAGGCGAACGCAGTGCCTTGAGGATCTCGCCCGGCGATCTGCGGAACGTGGTCGGGCATCATCATGTACTTGTAACCGACTTCTTGATAGACCTTGATGCACTCGAACATGTTGATGCTGCCCTCGTCCGGGAACACCTCCATGAAGTCGAGTTTGTGGCCTCGGATGTTGCGGAAGTGCACGTTGAAGATCTTGTCGCGGGTGCCGAAGTAGCGGATGATGTCGAAGATCTCTTCGCCCGGGTCGTCGAGCATCTCCGTGACGGTGCCTTGGCAGAAGTTGAGGCCGTGGTATGGGCTCTCGTGCATGTGCACGAACTTCTTCAAGCCGTCTGGGGTGCCCAAAACTCGCGTTACGCCACGGAAGCCAGGTGGCGTATACGGGTCGTGAGGGTGGCACGCCAATCGAATCTTGTTCTCTTCGGCAACGGGAACTACGCGTTCGAGGAAATAATCGATCCGTTCCCAGAACTCATCCTCGGAGACCTCACCCGCGATGCCGGGTTGGTTCTCGTGCTTCACCTTCTCATATCGAAACGTCGAGTTGCTCGAGCCCCCGCGACCTGGCTCCCGCTCTGAACGCGGAATGCCGATGAGGTTCATGTTGTATTTGACTGCGGGTATCCCGACGGCGGCGCAGTTCTCGATGAGTGTGTTCACCACCTCGATCTCACGATCACGGTCGGGATCGATCCCAAGCATGATGCTTGGAGCTTCTGCGACTTCGATTGGAGTTGAGGAGAGTGGGAGTTGGATCATGTCCAACTCGATGCCGAACGAGTTGACGTGTTCCCGCCAACTTGCAAGGTCGTCTCGCGTCCACGTATGTGCATTACCTTCGCGAGGGTCACTGCAAACGTTCAACACCCCGAGCTGCGCCCACTGCGTAAGATCTGCGTCATCCCGCGCTCCGACCTGTGTGCCTACATACATATTGCGCTCCAATTCGGCTATCGACCGAGGTTCATCTACCCGGCGGAAAGTTATGACGTGCAAATATACATCATTGGTGCGGGTCATCCGAAGTACAAAGGGGCGCGCGGTAACCATGCTGCCTGCCACGCCTCTGAAAGGATGTTCCGTCCGCCGGAGTGATGGGATTCTCGCAAAGGTCTTCGTTTACTTGGCGCTTATCCTGTTAGTAAACCGACAGTATAGAATTTCATCTGTAGAAGAGCACTTTTGAAGAGTTAAGGACTGTGAAATGAAGATGCCAGCCCGCCGGACTGCCGAAGAGGCAGGCCGCCTCGGCGATGAGATATACGAGCGTGACATCCGGCAAAAGGTCGAAGATACCCATCACGGAAAGATAGTCGCGATAGATGTTGACAGTGGCGACTACGCCATCGGTGACATGGTTGTTACCGCCGCCCAGCGGTTACGGGAGCGGCGCCCTGACGCTGATGTCTGGGCCGTGAGGGTCGGTTACCGGACACTGCGTAAATTCGGGGGTCGCCCCTTACGGACAGCCAAGTGATCACGGGTGTTGTGAACGCTGCCTACGAAGCGATCGTAACCCTCCAATTGCGCGGCCCGGCGGGGCAGACACGGGAAATCGCCGGTGGCGGTCGCGTAGCCATACAGTCTACGGAGTGATTCCGGCCGGCAGTCCATGTCCGCCGCCACAACACTTGGGTAGAGAGCAGATCACCAACTCGAAGCGCGGTTGGGCGTAGAGCTCAACGCTTCCGGAGGCGACGCCCGTACAGGACGCCCCCAGCGATAGCGGCCAGGGTGATGCCGAAAAACATCAGGACTACGGCTTCGCCTTGGGATGGACTGCTCGCGCCGGTGTCGATCTCTGCCACGTCGGGCGTCGGCACTGGCGTGACAGGCAGTACCCCGGCTATCTCCGCACGCAGCGCGACGACTGTGGTTGCTGGCAACATTCCGATGTTCCCGCAGACCTTCAACGCGCCCGATCTGCCTGCGAGGTACAGATTGCTGCTCAACACGGTCAAAGTCGCATCGGGATTGATGGCACCGACGAGCGCGCTGACCGCATTAGGGCGGAACGTTCCCGGAAGAGGCATGCAGATCTCACCTGGAACAAGCAACCGGTAGTCGATGAGTGGCGTTCCGTCAGCTGCGACCGCCAATACGCGGCACTGGATGCCGTCAACCATGAAGCGTGGATCATCCACTTCGATCTGATCTTCACGCTCTTCAAGCTCGGTCACCGAGATGCCGACAACCTCCATGTCATGGACCGCGCCCTTCGGAATCTTCAGGGAACACTTCTCGGTGACGAACTCGTCGCCGTCTTCAGGCGATACCACCTCGTAGTTCGTACCGTCGTCATCCACGATCACATCCGGTATTTCACCCGGTGGGTTGACTGGCGGAACCGGCGTGGGTTCATCAGGCGAAGGGCGCTGCACGGTGATATCGAAGTACGCGGTGCATCGCTCGATCGCGTCCGCCTCCGTCTCGCCGTCTCTCCTGCCCAGACACTCGGAAGTGCCGACGTCTAACGCAGCCTTGACGCGGTAGCGTCCGGGCTCCGCGGGCGCGGTGTAGACCACACGTCGATCATCTGGAAGATCGTTCTTCTCCCGTCCGAAGACGCTGGATACGCTCTCTGCGAATCCTCCGTTGCGCGCCCCCGGCTCTCCCGCCCGATCTTCAGCGGTCCACTCGAACGTGATGCCCGGACGATCGCCAAGAGAATCGTCCCTGATGTCCTGTCGCCCGTAGACATGGATGCCCAGAATCACCTCCCCGCCTAAAGGGAGCGTGACGCCGCGAATCGCCGGTTCGATGCGAAGGATGCGCGCCGGGGTCAAGGGAATCGGGGTAGGTGTCAACGTTGGTGGTGTTGTAGGTGTAGGTGTGGGCAATTCCCGAAACGATCTCGGAACCCAGGCCTGTCGAGTGTTGACGATGGTCGATCCGGCATATATCTCCAGTTCCGGCGTGTTGAGATTCGCGTCGGCGCCGAAGCAGATCACGCCACCATCTTCTTTAGTCGCGCAGACGTGTCTCCGGCCGGTGCTGATTTCCACGAATTTGGTATCGACGTAATCAGAAGGGACATCGAAATATCTGATGATCGGATGCGATATTCCGCTCCAGCATTTGAGCAGGCCGGCTGTAGTTATTCCGCATGTGGCGTACCATGATGCGGCGATCTTGGAGAACCGCTCTTGACTGATTTCTGCCGGTATCCCGGCGATCGGCGCGCCTCCAATCTGGGCTCGCGACCAACACACGATCACGCCGTTGTCGGCTCGAACCGCGCAGGTGTGATAACGGCTCGCCGAAATCGAACTAAAGGCGATTCCTGAGAGTTCCTCCGGAACATCGGCCTGCCCGAAGTCGGCCCGCGAGTCCAATCGAAATATCGTCGGCACGATATTGCCGTTGGTATCCAAATTGTTTAGCGCGCCCCAGCAAACAGCGGTTCCGGCGTTTTGTCCGTTCTGACTGTCGAGGATTCCGCAAGTGTGATAGAAGCCGGCGCTAATAGATGAGAAAGTCACGCCGACTGGGGGAGTAGCCTGTCCGTTCGAGTTGTGTCCCCAGCAAAGCACTTCCCCTTCCGTCTGCCCATCTGTCTGCCCATCTAGGATTCCGCATGTGTTAAGATACGAAGCGGCTAAGGACTTGAAAGTGTAGTCCGTCGTCAACCGCTCCACGATCGACGAATTGAGATAGAGTGCGCTCCCCACTGAGAGAGCGGGGCTCCAGCCTGATGCCTGCAAATTGTTGTTGAAGCCCCAGCAGTTGACGTGTCCGCTTTCTCTAATTGCGCATACATGCTCCTCTCCGATGTCGAGTGTTTTGAAGGGTCCCTCCTCGAACCCGGGCGTGAGTGCGGTGTCTCCCCAGTAGAAAAGGTCGCGGTCCGCGGTGAGTCCGCAGTTGTAGAACAAGCCGGACGCGATCTGCGGAAACTGGTGCGGCGGTACCTCGAAGCGCCCTGGGATGATCGTCCTGCCACCGTTGACTTCGGTGGGCTTGACGGGGTCGTAAGGTATCTCTGCTCCCCAGCAAACCACTACACCAGCCGTCTGACCGTTTCGTCCGTCAAGTATTCCGCATGTGTGATACCTGGAAGCGAGTATGTGGCTGAAGGTCGAACTTGAGTGTTGAGTAGGCACCTTGGCCTGTCCGTAGTCGTTGCCAGCATCCTCTCTCGCGCCCCAGCAGGTCACCGTGCCATCGGTCTTGATCCCGCACACGTGATGCCATCCAGCGGATATCTGGGAGAAGGTGTCTACCGACGGGGCGCCGATTCTGAGTTCGGGACGCGTGTTAGGTCCAAGTTGCGCGTCATCGTTGGCTCCCCAGCATACGGCCTTCCCGTCGTTGGTTCCTCCATCAATGATCCCGCAGGTGAATAACCAGCCAGTGTCCAGATCTTTGAAAACGTCGGACGAATAGTCTTGGGGCACGGTGGAACGGCCCTGCGCGTCGCTGCCCCAGCATCTGACATTAGTTCCGGTTTCGCCCTCGTCAAGCACGATCAATCCACAGGTGTGAAGTGATGAAGGACTGATCTCAGTGAACGAGTCGTTCGAATAGTCGTAAGAACTTGCGTTGCCGGGCGGGTTCCCTGATACTTGCCCGTCCGTGTCCAGTCCCCAACACACGACCCCATCGTTGTCGTCCCTGATGCCGCAGGTGTGGTGGTGACCTGCATCGACAGATTTGAAGAGTATAGGAGCGCCGCCTTGTTCCGTGGGCACTACTAACTGCGTTGCGCCGCGACTGTTAACACCCCAGCATTGAACCGTTTTGTCCAGCCTGAGACCGCAGCTGTGTGATGTGCCGACAGCGACGTCGGTGAAACCTCCCGCCCACATCGGTGCGATCCGCGTCGCGCCCCAGCATCGGATGTTGTTCGCCGCCGTAACGCCGCAGGTGGCATCCTCGCCACCGTCGAGGTCGACGAAGATCTTGTCATCCTCGCTAACGGGATCGCCCGGATACCTGAATGGTTCGGAGCTCTGCGCCGATACGGTCAGAACCAACGCCGACGAGATTATGCCGACGACTAGAAGAACATTCAGCTGTCGTAACATTACACAACCGCGTATTTAGCATGTACGTTTTATAAAAATGAGAGACGGGTTAGGCGGCATAGTAACCCTCCGAATGCGGCGTGTAGGCAGAAGATCGATTTGCTTCATTGCTCATGCGTCCTGCTTTCCTATCCGCGACAACCTTTCGATGGTGGCCCGATCCCTTGCGATGTCGATGGCTCCGCCTCCACCTGAAGAGCGCGAAACGACGGAGTAATTGTCAGCCCTCATTGTTATTTCTGATCAATGACGAATTTACGTTAGCACAGATGAGTACGTTATAGCTGTGATATTTGGATATCTGGCAATATCAGACCTGTGTCACAATATGCGCCACTATTGCTGCGCCGCTGACCACACCGCGCATTGCGCCGAGGTCCAGTCGAATTCGCCTGAGCTAGACCGTTGCGAAACCCCCGTCATTCCGGCGAAAGCGGGCCGATCGCGGGACGGAACGTCCATCCAGAGGGCCGGTGGGTAGCGCGGCCACTTCGCGCTCCCTTTGTCCTTCGGACATTTCACCCTTGTGCGGGGGGATCCTGCGGCCCGTCTGCCCCGGGCATACCCCTGCGTTCGCTTCGCTCCGCGTCCCCTTTCACTTTGCGAAAGGGGACATTTGCACAATGCCCGTCATTCCGGCGTCCCCCTCTCCGTCATTCCGGCGAAAGCCGGAATCCAGGGGTGGTGGTAGCGGGGTGGGTTCGCGCCTCGTTCGTGCTTCTGGCACGCCGTAGCCGTAGTGAATTTGCGTGGCACATTTCCCCGGTGAACGGGGAAACCGGGATCATCTGGTGCCAGCGGCCGAGGTTTTGCAAAGAGCACGCCTGCGCGGCAATAAAGATAGACGTCACGCAAATCTCGGGTGATGGGAGGATTTGCGTCCGTCGCGAGGAGGCGAATTAATAATTATGTCCGCAAATATGAATCTGCGAGGTTGAGATTAAAGCAAGGTTGAATCGAGTTTCAGGAGATTAAGAATTAGAGCACCAATTATTAATGTGGTTCGCGTTGCGTCAATCCTGGTTCGGCGACCACCTCAACACCGGCCGACGTGCCGCCGTCGCCTCGTCGAGCTTTGTATTCGGCAAGGTGTGTGGCGCATGGTTGACGGAGTCCGGGTCGCTGTCGATCTCGTCGTCGATGGCTTGCATCACGGCCACGAAACGATCGAGCGTTTCCTTCGATTCCGTCTCGGTAGGTTCAACCATCAGCGCTTCGGGCACGATGAGCGGGAAGTACATCGTCGGCGCGTGGATGCCGTAGTCGAGGAGCCGCTTCGCGATGCTCAACGCGGGGACGCCGCGGTCGGCCTGCCGTTTGCCACTCAACACCGTCTCGTGCATACAGATTCGGTCAACCGCGAGGTCGAACCGGTCGTGAAGCTTGGCCTGCACGTAGTTGGCGTTGATTATTGCGTTCTCGGACACGGATCGCAGACCGTCGCCGCCTAGTGACTGCATGTAGGTGTATGCACGAACCAGTATCGAGAACGAACCGTGGAAACCGTTGATCTTGCCGATGCTGTTGTCCGGCCGACTCAATCGTAGATCGCTGCGGTCAGTTTTCGTCACCACGGGCTCCGGCAAGAATGAAGCCAGTTCTTCAGTGACCATCACTGGGCCAGCGCCGGGACCGCCACCTCCGTGAGGCGTCGAGAAGGTCTTGTGCAGGTTCGAGTGGCAAATGTCGACGCCCAAGTCGCCAAGCTTTACCAACCCAAGCAAAGCGTTCAAATTGGCACCGTCCGCGTATACCAATCCGCCGGCTTCGTGGACGATTTGGTTGATTTCAACGATGTTCGGCTCGAAAAGTCCCAAAGTGCTCGGGATTGTGAGCATGAAGACGCACGAGTGGTCATCGGCTTTCTGGCGCAGATCTTCGACATCTACGTTGCCATTTGCGTCCGTCCTAATCACGACAACATCGAGGCCCGCCATCGCTGCTGAAGCTGGGTTAGTGCCGTGCGCAGAGTCGGGTATCAACGCAACGTTTCGGTGCTCCTGCCCCTGAGCTTCCAACGCGGCGCGAGCGATAAGGAGACCCGCATACTCGCCCTGTGCGCCTGCCAACGGCGCCAATCCCACGCCCGGAAGACCGGTCGCTTCGCCAAGCCACTCTTGCAGCTCATACATCACCTCCAGCGCGCCCTGCACGGTATCGTCATCTTGCAGAGGATGAATGTTGGCGAATCCGCCGAGGGACGCTATCTGGTCGTTGAGCTTCGGGTTGTACTTCATCGTGCACGAACCGAGCGGATAGAAGTTCGTGTCGATCGAGAAGTTGAGACGGCTCAGAAGAGTGAAGTACCGAATGACCTCAAGTTGGGAGACCTCAGGAAGCTGAAGATCGCGTTGATCCCGCAACATCGAGTCGTCGGGCATATCCGCCAGCGGCACATCAGGCGAGGGCATCTCGACCGCACGCCGGCCACTGACCGACCGGTCCATGAGCAGACTGCGGTCAGGCATGTCCGCAACGCTGGAGTTGGGAGTCACAGGCACACTCATCACGCCGTCCCTCCCGTTCCAATCATCGACAGGGCATACAACAACCGGTCGATGTCATCGCGACTGTTCATCTCGGTGGCGCAGAAGAGCATACCTTTGGGCACCACGTCTGAAACGTCTAGTCCACCGATAATGCCGAGGTCAGCCAATTGCTTGTTGACTTCCCTTGGCGCGATTGGACACTCTACGGGAAATTCGTTGAAGAAGGTTTCGCCCGCTGATTTGGCAACTGACCAGCCTGGCAATTCGTCGATCGCTCGTGCGAGGTAGTGCGCCTTGTGGTACGACAACTCAGCCACTTTACGAAGTCCGCTCGGTCCAATAGTGGCGCAGTAAACCGCGACCATCAAGCCGATCAACTGGGTGCTGGTGCATATATTCGATGTCGCCCGTTCGCGACGGATATGTTGCTCGCGCGTCTGAAGCGTCAGCGTGTAACCAGTTCGACCTCGGGTGTCACTGGTTCTGCCGATGATCCGCCCTGGCAGTTGCCTGATGAACCGTTGTTTGGCGGTGAAAAGACCGACGTATGCGCCACCGAAAGTTATCGGAACTCCCAAAGGTTGTCCTTCAGCCGTGGCGATGTCGACGCCGAACGCGCCGGGTGGTTTAAACATGCCCAATGCGATCGGATAGGTGTGCATCACCGACAAAGCGCCTGCGGCATGTGCGGCATCGGTTATGGCTTGAACGTCTTCGATCTGCCCGAGGAAATTTGGGGACTGGAACGCGATGCATGCCGCGTCGTCCGGAATGTCCCCTGCCGCAACCTGTTCGCGACTGATCGCTTCGATTTCGACGCTTTGGTGACGCGAATAGGCGTCGGCGACTTCGAAAAGTCGGTTGTCGGCAGTATCCAATATGAGGATCCTGTTTCGACGACTCACGCGCGCGGCCATTAATCCCGCTTCCGCGAACGCGGTCGGCCCATCGTACATGCCTGCGTTGGCGACATCCATACCGAATATCTGCGCGACCGCGGATTGAAATTCAAAACCGCTCTGCAATACGCCTTGCGCGGCTTCCGGCTGGTAAGGCGTGTAAGAAGTGACGAACTCGCCACGTTGCAGCACCGCGCCGACGGTCGACGGGATGAAGTGACGGTACGCTCCCGCACCTAGGAACGATGGTCGAGACCCAGCGTCTTGGTTGAGCGCGGCGAGCGCCTGCATCCGAGTGGCAACTTCCAATTCCGACGATGAATCCGGCAGATCCAATTCCGGGTTGCGATGCCGTTCGGGAATATCCGTTATCAGCGCCTCGAAATCATCAACACCGATCGCCGCGAGCATTTCGTCGCGCTCCGACGGCGTGTTCGGGATAAATGGGTGCGGCGAAATTCCGTTGGATGACAATTAGCTACTCCAGCGTAGCCGTGTACGTCGCGGCGTCCATCAGAGAATCGAGTTCCGATGCGTCATCGAGTTCTACTCTCATGATCCAACCATCGCCGTACGGGTCCGCATTGACGAGCTCGGGCGCTTGTTCCAATTTTTCGTTCACTTCGGCAACGGTTCCGCTTACAGGCGAGAAAAGATCGCTGACCGCTTTGACCGATTCGATTTCGCCGAACTTGTCGAATTGACCCACCTGTGAACCAACCTCCGGCAACTCGACAAACACGACATCGCCAAGTGTGTCCTGCGCGTAATGCGTGATGCCTACTTCAACAACCCCGTCACTTTCCGCACGCGCCCACTCGTGCTCGGACGAGTATCTCAAATCATCTGGATACAAGGCAGATCGCCTCCATCGATACCTTCGTCGACAACGGCATTAACTGTAACAAATTCAGTTCCGGTTCAGCGCCGAGTACGTGGTCGCAGCGCGGTCGGTTTCACTGGCCTGTCGCTGCGGTAGAACGGCAACTGCACGACTTCTGCGTCGACCATCCGACCACGCACATCGATCTGAACTGCGGTTCCGATGTCGGTATGTGCCATGTCGATGTACCCCATGGCGATTGCCGATTCCAAGGTTGGGGAGTGTGTACCCGAGGTGATCACACCAACCTCTTCTCCGTTGACAAGAATAGGGTGTCCATGCCTCGCGATCCCACGAGACCGCATAACGAAACCCGCGATTCTTCGCGCCGTACCATTGTCTCGGATCTCGCGCAAGGCTTCGCCCGCGATATATTCCGCACGATTCGGCCGCACCGTCCACCTCAAACCCGCCTCGTACGGATTGTTCCCGACCGTCATATCTGAGCCATGGAGCATCAACCCGGCCTCCAACCTCAAAACGTCGCGAGCGCCCAAACCGCACTCCGTTGCGCCAGATTCGACCAATATTTTCCAGATCCCGGGTGCGTGTGCAGTGTCGAACATGATTTCGAATCCGTCTTCTCCGGTGTAACCGGTGCGAACCGTCAGGATCCGCTCGCCGTCGAGCGTGGCTTCACCGGCGTGGAACCTTGTAGTCAAGCCTGCCTCGTCGTCCGTCAATTCATCCAACATCGCCACCGAGTTCGGACCCTGAACCGCAATCATCGCGATATCGAGAGAGCGATCGACGAGTTCAACGTCAACGCCGCCGCCCGCAGTGAATGCGTTCAAATGAGACTTCAGCCACGCACGGTCGGTGTCGGCGTTACCCGCATTGACGACCAGTAAGAAGCGATTTTCTGCAAGGTTGTAGACGATCGCATCGTCGATAATCCCGCCATCTTCATTGCAGATGACGTGATACCTGCCCAAGCCATGCTCCAGTCGAGACGCTCGCACGCTGAGCACCGTATCCAAGAATCGACCCGCATCCGCACCCCGAAACTCCAACCGCGCCATGTGCGAAACATCGAAAATCCCAACATCATTCCGGACCTGCCGAACCTCGTGGATGATGCCGTCCGGGTACTGCACCGGCATGTCCCATCCGCCGAACGGAACCATGCGCGCTCCGCTCGCGACGTGCGTATCGTAAAGCGGTGTCCTTTTGTTCATACCCTTACTCATGAATCTGCCCGTTATCTACCTTTAATCGTACGGCAGATGTCCGAGGTGTCTAGACGACCGAGTGGGACGCGCGAATTTTGGAGAAGATTCGAGTCCAGTCGAGTCCATTGACTTAGCGTCGATGTTGTATTGAGCGACCCTGAAATTGCCGAGCCCGCGCGGATCAACTAACGCGTTCAATGACCGCAACTCCTCCATAAATTGATACGAATCCTGTTCACTTCGCGTTTGCGCCAATTGCTCACGGATTTGCCGGATGTACTCCCCGATGCCGAGATCGAAAAGAAAATCTCTCTGAGAACCTAGCGGTGACAACTGCTCGAAACCGAACTTCGTCAACCCCTCATCTACGGCGGTGAAGTCTACGTGGGTCGTGATGTCTTGTTGCCCGACAAACCGAAACGGGTTCTGACCCAAAACGTGATCGCGGTAACAGCGCAATGATCCTTCGCGGCGATCCGGGTGATAAAGAGCTTGACGCGCATATCCGTAGTCGATCGTGAGCACGTAGCCGCGTCGGAGGATCTGCGCCACGGTCGATGCCCAGTCGGCGATTCCGAGATTAACCTCGCCACGATATCCATCCGGCAAGCTACTCAATAACGGCTCCACCCGGTCCGGAATCTCTCGTGTCGATACATCGCCATCCAAATAAACCAAATCGCCATCTTCACTTAACCCCACATACGACTCTAGGATCGCACCGCCTCGGACCGTGAATACGTGGCAAGGAAACGCATCCAACAACTCGTTGCTGATTACGCACCCGATGATTGGCTCCAACGAACTCAACTCACCAGCATCAAACGTCTCTCCTCGCGGAACGATGTCGTATGCGCGATATCGAATAGCGTCGCCGAAATCCGCGCCTCGGACGGCATCCAGAACGTCGCACCCCAATCCTCCATCACCTGCGCCAATCTCCAAAACATCGAACACTTCCGGCTCGCCTAACCCCTGCCACGCTCTACACAGCCACCCGGCGATCAGCGCGCCGAACGCGGGATGCATCTGCGGCGACGTGGCGTAGTCGGTGCCGGGGTCCGGGGATTTCGTGTAGTAACCGTGATCGCCGTAGAGCGCGATCTCCATGAAACGCGCAAATGTGATCGGACCATGCGTCCGAATCTCCGATTCGATGATCTGTCGCGCCGGTGTCGATTCTTCCGGCATGTCGGCGAGTGTTATCCGCGCTCGGATATCGGCACGTACTCGCGCTCGCGACCGCCGGTGTACTTGAGTAACGGGCGGATGAGGATGTTCCGGCGGTATTGCTCTACGACCTGAATGACCCAACCGGGAACTCTGCCGATCGCGAAGATCGGAACGAACAAGTCCTGCGGAATGCCGTTCAGGTAGTAAATGACGCCGGCGAAGAAGTCCACATTAGCGTGAACGCCGCGCCTAGCATACGGCGACATCGCCTCTTGAACAGCCGTCAAGATCTCGTACCATTCAGGCTGACCCTTCTCCTCACTTAGCCGACGCACCCCTTCTTGTAGGTGTTTAGCCCTCGGGTCCGCCGATTTATAGACCCGATGTCCGAATCCCATCACCGGAGTACGATTTCTCAACAGGTTGCGAACGTAGTTTGCAGCGTTGTCCGGGCTTCCGATCTCCCGCGCCATCTGCATCACATTCTCCGCCGCACCGCCGTGAGAAGGGCCGGACAGAGCACCGATAGCTGCCGCGACCGCGCTGTACGCGTCCGCCTTCGTGCCCGCGACCACACGTGCCGTAAATGAGCTCGCGTTAGACCCGTGGTCCGCGTGCAGAACCAAGTCCTTGTCCATCAGCTCTGCCGTGTCATCCGAAGGTGTTTCACCGTCGAGCATGTACAGGAAGTTTGCGGCGTGCCTGAGATCGTTGCTGGGTGCTATCGGATCGTTGCCGCGTCGGATGTTGTAGTGTGCGGCGATAATCGTCGGCACCTGCGACGTCATCCGGATGCCCTTGCGGAACGTTGCGTCGACATCGTCCCAAATCGCGTCCTTGTCGGGGTCAAACGCTGAGAGGGCCGATACCGCCGTTCTCAGCACATCCATCGGATGAGAATCCTTCACCGCTTCGATTATCGGGAAGATCTCGTCCGGCAACTCACGTTGACCCCGCAACTCCTCGTTGAAAGCGTCCAACTGCTCCTGCGTCGGCAATTCGCCGTGCAAAAGCAGATAGGAAGTCTCCTCGAAGTTCGAGTTTTCGGCAAGATCGTGGATACTGTAGCCCCGGTATTCAAGCACACCTTCGCTACCATCGATAAACGTGGTCTCTGTGCGGTCGAAATAGATCTCCCGCAATCCTCGGTGAAGCCTGATTTCGTCGTCCTGGGCCATTTAGCTCTCGTCCGATCCTGACAAGTGTTCGATCCGGTGTTGGGACTGAGAAAAACGATGCATCAAGTGCTCGCCCCAACACGCCATACTCTTAGATGCGTTTCAACCTATTTTAGAGCATCGAACAGCGGTGACACCCACACGTCGTTTCTAGCGGCGAACCGACCGCACCGTTAAACTTCTGACCCAACGCAGCGGAGTTTTCTGGTGATAGTCGACGTCCATTCCCATAACCCGACGCACGAACATGACGTGCCGCCCGAAGAACTCGTTACAAACCCGCTCGTCGGCACCGGTGTGAAACTTGCCGGATCGCTGAGCGAGTACGTCGCGGCCATGGAAACGGTCGATAAGGCGCTTGTGTTCGGGATCGCGCCTCGCCCGGGCGGCGACAAAAACCCCTTAACCGATTGGTACGCCGGCTGGGACGATGGCCTGAACCAGAACGACATCGCGGCACGCGTCGCAGCCGTCAATCCCGACAAGTACATACCCTTCATGTCGCTGCACCCCGATCAGCCAGACATCGACGAGGAGTACGATCGCGCCGTTGGCGAATTGGGTTGCAGAGGCATAAAGCTCGCATTGAGCTACCAAGCAGTCGATCCTATGAGCGAATCCGCGTTCCGCCTTTTCGACCGACTTCAATCGGATGATTTGCCTATTGTTTTTCACAACGGAATGTCGGCTTCGTCCGACGCGGTGCTCCGCTACGCCCACCCGCTAGCGATGGACGAAGTGGCCATCGCATTCCCAAGATTGAAGATGATCTTGGCGCACACGTCGCATCCTTGGTACGAAGATTGCATGTCCGTCGTGCGGAAGCACCCCAACGTTTGGACCGACATCTCCGGCATGCCGTCGCGACCTTGGATGGCGTGGCGAGCGATGCGCGTGTTTCACGAATTCTCGGCGACGCACAAGATGCTCTTCGGATCAGATTGGGTGCTCTGGACACCGCAAGAGACCATGGACGGTTTGCGCGCCATACCGCGCTTCGCGAGAGAGCACAACCTCCCACAGGTGCCAGAGGACGAGATCGAGGCGATTATCAACCGCAACTCACTGGAGTTGCTGGGTTTGCAGTGAGATTGAGAAGGACCCAACCCACAAAAGTGTCCGGTCAAATTTCGACCAGATATCGCTGATGACCAGAGATCAGGTTTGAAATCCGATTTCCCGAGCAACTTCGCGCTGGCGCACGTCCAGCGTGATAAACGAGGCTTGGCTAGGATCTGGGGCGGCGTACAACGCGACTGCGACGTGCCACAGATCGGCGCCCCTGAGATAACCGGTACCTAGTACGAGTTGGAATTCGGGTGTCAATGGTCGATCTGTATGGATCCAGGTAAGGTTCGCAATCAGTGAATGGTCGAAAGGTCTACGCTCGCGTGCCAAAGCCGACAATATTTCCGCTTCGACTAAATTAGACGCGATCAAGTCGGAAAACTCGCCGATGCGGCGCAGGACGTCTAGATGACCGTCTTCTCCGAATGCGACGGCGAGGATTGCGGATGAGTCGATGTACGCGGTCAAAATCGATTTCGATCTTCCAAGAACCGCTGCAAAGCGCCTGGCATGTGTTTGCCGACCTTCATAGGAGTTCGGGGACCTTTTGCGCGCTCCAATACGCCCCGCCGCTCCAGTTCGTCCAACCTTTCTTCAATGGTTTGAGGCGCTTTTTGGATGGGCCGGATTTCGGCGATCGGCACCCCGCGGTAGGAGACCGTAACGGTGTTGCCTTCGCGAACCTGACGGATCACCTCTGAGAAGCGTGACTTAGCTTCGTATGTCGAATATGTAATAGCCATCGGTTATATTTTAACTAATCTAACTAGCTTATCTCGATCAGTTTACAGATTCGCCGCCATGATCTCGATCGCAATCTCGCGCTCGACCTCCCACCATCCCATTGAGCCTTAAACTTTGTCTCGTCTACGCTACCCAGACTGGATCAAGAACTGATGGCCGAACAAATCCCTCTCATCTCAAACCCCGCCAAGGCGAAGTTGCAAGCCGGAGAGCCGATATTCGGCATCAACATCTTCGAAGCTCTCACACCTTCGGTAGTCAAAATCGCCGCCAGCCTCGGCTTCGACATGTTGATGGTCGACGCCGAACACGCCCTGAACGACGACAACCGATTGGCGATGTTCCTCACCTTGGTCAGAGACAACGGAATGGCCCCCATCGTCACCGTCACCGCTCCAGAGCGCGCTCTCGTGTCACGCGTCCTAGACGCCGGCGCACTCGGCATCATACTCTCCCATTCGGAGACGCCGGAGCAAATGGAAGACCTGGTCCGATGGGTCAAGTACGCACCCGAAGGCGTCCGCGGTCTCGCCATGGGCGCAAACGCAGGTTACGACGCATCCGACGTGGCCCGCTACTGCCGCGAAGCCAACGAATCGACACTGATCCTGCCGAAAATCGAGTCGCCGCTCGGCGTTCAAAACGCGGGAGCGATGATGGATGTCGAAGGCATCGACGGCGTCGTATTCGGCCCAGGCGACCTATCAGCAAAGATGGGCCGTCACGGTGAGTGGGAGCACCCCGAAGTCATAGACGCAATCAACAGCGTCGTCGATGCAGCCATCGCCCGAGGCAAAGCGGTCGAACCGCCGGTCATGCCCGGCGACATGATCGAATACGAACGCGACCTGTTACGCGGCGCAAGAATCTTCGGCCCCACAAGACAGACCGAATACGACCTCTACCGTTTAGGAGTAGAGAACGCATTGGCCGCGTATCGCTAACGGTTGCGCGTTGCTCTGGTTGTCTTGCTATCAGGTGGTATCTTGATGGTAAGGATTGTGAACGGGCACCGGGGTTACAAACGTGTCGCAGTCGGACCCCATGTGATGACCACGAAATCTACATTGAGCCGTGACGATGTGATGCGTATTCTCCGCGACCACAAGGAAGTCCTCAAGGAGCGGTTTGGCGTCACCGAGGTATATCTTTTCGGTTCGTTTGCGCGCGATGAGGCTACCGATGCTAGTGATGTTGATGTTGTGGTGAAGTTTGAAGGGAAACCGTCGTTGATGACCTACAGCGGGACCCAGATTCATTTGGAAGAGGCGTTTGGCCGTTCAGTGGACGTTGCCCAGCTTGACGACTTTCGCAAAGAGTTGCGCCCTTACGTCGAGCGGGATTTGATGGAGGTATGAGTTCGCCGCGCGTGACCGCGACCGGAAGACGTCGACAGTCACATTAGGATTGATGACTGGTCGGAGGTTCGCCTTGGAAAAGCGGTAAAACTGACAGAGCGGCTACCACGTTGCGACACCGCTCCATCATCCCTCCGACCATTTGAGATAGCGCAGGCGCGACCTCGTACTGTGATTATATTCCACACATAACTCGCGCTCGCGGGAATGCCGTGGCGTGGCGCTGCCCTTTGTGCCGCTCGGTGGAGGCCAAGAGTGAGGGCCAAGGGTGAGAAGCCAAGCGACCGGGCAAAATCCCGTCTGATCCGTTCATCCCATGAATCTCAGTTCAGACTTCACAAGTCCAACCTCTCCACTTCCCCAGTCAAACGCCCGATGATCTCATCCACCCCAATCGCGCCCAGATTCTCACCCGACCGCGTCCTTACCGCCGCCGCATCGCCTTCAATCTCGCGATCGCCCACGACCAGCATGTAGTTGATCTTCTGCAGCTGGGCATCGCGTATCTTCGAGTTCATACGCTCGCTTGCGTCATTCACCTCAACTCGCAACCCGGCTTTCCGCATCTGATCCGCAACCGCGTACGCATAGTCGTTGTGCCGATCCGCAATCGGCACCATCATCGCCTGCGTAGGCGACAACCATAACGGCAGATTGCCGCCCAGATGCTCGATCAACACTCCGATGAAGCGCTCCAACGAACCCAACATCGCACGGTGAATCATTACCGGACGCTCTCGCTCGCTCGCCGCGTTCACATACTCCAGATCGAACCGCTCCGGCTGGTTGAAATCGACCTGCACGGTGCCCAACTGCCACTCGCGACCGAGCGCATCCGGCACGAACATATCGATCTTCGGACCGTAAAACGCACCTTCGCCCTCCGCAGTCTCGAACTCGCCGCCCCGTTCGCTCAACACCGCCTCGAGCGCCGACTCCGCACGATCCCACTGAGCATCTGAACCCACGCGTTTCTCAGGCCGCAACGACAGCACGAACCGCGTCGAATCGAAACCGAATACCCCGTAGCTCTCGTTCAGCATGTCGATGAAACCGTTCACCTCTTCCGCAATCTGATCTTCTCGACAGAAGATATGCGCGTCATCCTGCGCAAACGATCTGACCCGCGTCAAACCCGCCGTCACGCCCGACAACTCATAACGATGCAACCGCCCGAAATCCGCGTACCGTATCGGCAGCTCCCGATATGAATGCAACGACTTCGAATACATGACAGCGTGCGACGGACAGTTCATCGGCTTCATGCCGTACTCCTGCTCATCGATCTCAAGCATGTACATGTTCTCGATGTAGTTGTCGTAATGCCCCGACGTCTTGAACAGGTCCGTCTTGAACATCTGAGGCGTGATCACCTCGTCGTACCCGTAACGCTGATACAGCCCGCGAACGTAATCGACAAGCGTGTTGTAGACGAACGCGCCCTTCGGACGGAAAAACGGGTTGGCCGGCGCTACCTGATCGAAGAAGAACAATCCCATCTGAGCGCCGAGTCGACGGTGGTCCCGCTGCTGCGCCTGCTCACGCTGCTTCAGATACACCCGCATCTTGTCGCGAGATTCCCACGCCGTGCCGTAGATGCGCTGCAACATCGGATTGGCTTCACTGCCGCGCCAGTACGCACCCGCCGTCGAGAGCAGCTTGAACGCTGATATCTGACCCGTCGAATCCACATGTCCGCCGCGACAAAGATCATCGAACGCCCCATCCGAATGACTCGTAAACGTCACCCGCTCGTCCTCCGGTATACCGTCGATAAGCTCCTGCTTGTACCGGTTACCAGCCACTAACTCCCGCGCCTCATCCCGCGACACCTCACGCTCCACGAATGCCGTGTTCGCACGGATCGATGCCCGCATCTCACCTTCGATCGCTTCCAAATCCTCAGGGGTGAACGGACGTTCCACATCGAAGTCGTAGTAAAAACCGTCTCGAATGGGAGGCCCAATGGTGAGTTTCGCCTCCGGAAAGAGCTTCAACACCGCCTCCGCCAACACGTGCGCCGCCGAGTGACTCAACTCATCACGATACTTTGACTGCTCCTCAGGGGAGAGATCCCTGAATCTTCGCCGCCGCTTCTTTGGTGCTTCCTGTACTTTGTCTGCCATGTCGCTAACTTCTGTGCTGGTTTAAGGCAACGGGCAAACGCGTATCTTTACCGCCAACGAGGTACGTCAAGGACAGTGTCGAAGTTGGGTCCCCGTCGCCATGAGATCGAGGGGTTAGGCGCGGGACCGGGAGAAATTAGAGGGCCCGCGCCCACATAGTAAGGGTGCGACGCCGTCTAGGGTCGCCCTCTTTGGTTACGGGTTTGGTGAACCTGCGATACATGAGGGATATGCAATTGGGTCAGTTTCCATCTGATGAACCTAAGTTTAATCTATTACGAACCCAATAAACAGATGTTTCGAACGCGGTTATGATTCTGTTCTGTCGGCAATGGTTGCAAGAATCCTATCAGGAGATAGTTGGCACAACAGATGAATATCAGCGCATTGATGCTGTTTCGCGCTGCCGTTTCTCAGTATCTGGCGGTTCTCGTAGTTTGCATTCTGCCATTGGTTGGATCTGTCGCTTGCACCAATGAAGGTGTAGCTTCGACCATCAACGAGGTAGTGGTCGAAAACGCGCAAGTGGTCGCATTAGAAGCGACGGTTCGATCCTTGGAGGAATCGGTTGATGCTCTTGCCGACGAGAACAGCGAACTGGCGGCAGAAAACACCGCCCTTCGCGAGCGATTGGATTCTATGGAAACGGTGATCCAAGAAAGCGCCGGATCCGACCCGAATGGGGACATTGATTTGACCGACAAGGAACAATGGATGGAGGATGACGAAGGATGGTCTGACAGCAAGGACAATCGGTTTTCGAGGCTAGAAGGTACCGTATTGGAACAGACGGCTAGGTTGGCTGCGGATGCGGGAGGTGTAGTTTATTACATCGAGCATGAAGGAAGGGGGAATCGCACCGTTTTAGTATTGCCTCAGGATTTCGTGGACGGCGAAACCCCGCTCATCGTTTCGCTTCACGGCTTCGGGGGAAATTCCGCTGATCATGCCGCTCACTTTCCTCTGCACGAGAGAGTGAACAGTCACGGGCTTGCCGTGCTGCTACCGACTGGATCGCGTAACGCCGACGGATTCACATTTTGGAATCCCACCGACGAGTGCTGTCAGGTAGGAAAAAGTGGCCAGGATGATGTCGGTTATCTGACCGAGTTGGTGGCAGAAGCAGAGAAGGTCAGGAACTTCGGTCCAATCATCTTTTTCGGTTACTCCAACGGCGGGTTCATGGCGCACCACATGGCGTGTAAAGGTCTGCCTGGTCTCAAGGCTGTGATCAGTTTGGCCGGAACGAGTTACGTGGACGACTATAGCTGCGAGAACTCACGCCCCATCGACGTCCTACACATTCACGGCACCGAAGACTACGTAATCATGTTTGAGGGCGATTCAACGGAGTCGGATCCTGACGGACAGGGTGAGCCGGGGCTCTACATCGGAGCCGAAGAGATAGTGACGCGGTGGTCCCACCGTGCAGGATGCGCATGGCCTGAAGAATTGGAACCTTATGAGACGCTCGATCTGGATGAATGGGTGCAAGGCGCAGAGACTCAGCTCAACAGCGTGGGATCGCTTTGCGGGGTAGGCATCGAGTTGTGGAAAGGTGTGGGGAGCGGTCATTCGCCGGGTTATGGCGACGATTTCATGGATGCCGTAGGGCAGTGGATTCTGTCGCGTTTCGATAGCCCGTTTGACGACAGATGCCCGGGCTACGATCCCCGAACACGAGAGGGGTACGTGAACCAACCGCACATCCCGGTGGTGGTGCGGGCCGATCTCGTCGAGGAGATCGCCGAGGCGATTCGGCAAGACCTCAAGGACTCTCGGACGATCGACAATCTTGAAATCGAGGACGCTGGTGAGGCGACGGAGGTCTGGGTTTATGCGAATGAGGCTTTAGGCGACCCATTGACAGGACCCAATAGACGAATCGACGGTACCCCGTTCTTCCGGGTCATCCTGCTATGGGCAGAAGCGCACTTCGAGGACAGAACGTCTAGGTTTTTCAGGGTGTACGCCAACTTCGTCGAGTCCGAAGAGGGATGCGTGGTTAGCGGTGTTGCGATCCCGCCGCTAGACTTCATTCCCTAACAGATGAACCAGCGGGCCCGCGCCCACATAGTGCGGGTGCGACGCCGTCTAGGGTCGCCCTCCCCGAATGTGGATCTTGTGAGCCGACTATTCATCAGAAATGCAACAGGTTCGGTTGCAGTGTGATGATCCCAAGTTTAACGCACCGCTCTACTCTTGCCCACCACTATCAAATGCGCTCAAACGGTAATATGGCAATCCCTACCGCGTCGCGCTGACTTTATCCATCACCAAAGCCGCCGCACACCATAACGATCGAACAGCGCCTCGTTGGAGATTAGCACCAAGTTCTCTGTCATCGCCTGAGCGATCAACATCCTGTCGTAAGGAACGCATGCGTGTCCAATAAGACGCGCAACGTCAATCACCCTCCCACAACCTCAACTCCTCCTCGGGCAGCGGGTCGAAAAAGCTGTCAGGAATTGTGATCTTACCCTTCAAAACATCTGGTTGACGCTTGCTTTGCTGCGTGAAAGCAACCAGTCGAACGACCGGCTTGCCGTTGCGAGCAATCACAACCTCCGCCCCGGATTCCACTTGCGCCAACAACCGCAATGGCTGTTTGCCTCGTGCGGTGTCGCCGCCGTTGACGATCACGGCGCGGGAGCTGGATGAGCTTTGTGATGCGATCGAGGACGCGATTGTGGAGGTTGAGGGGGCGTTGTTTGAGCCAGGATGGGCGGGATTGGAATGATGGGCTTTGATTTGAGTTTTAGGGGTGGTTGATGCTTGGGGGGCGACCACGAGGGTTCGCCCCTACGGTTGCGGGCATCCCCTGCGTTCGCTTCGCTCCGCGTCCCCTTACGCTTCGCGAAGGGGACGTGTTTATGTGGCCTGCGGGGGTGGTGCAGGTTTTGGTTGTTTGGTTGGTGGGGCGACCACAAGGGTGCGCCCCTACGGGGTGCGTGGCCACGAGGGTCGCACGCACGGTTGTTTTATCGCCGCGTTGCGGGTTCTTGGACGGGATCCTTCCCGATGTTCAGCTTCTGCCCTCGTTGCCAGACCGTGGGCCCGGTTGACGGCCTGGGCACCCCCTGCGAACCCCCTCTTAATCTCCCCCTGGGAAGGGGAGGGTGAAAGGTTTTCGCAGGCCCCCATCGCCTTCGGCACTTCCCCCGCTGAGCGGGGGAAGGCAAATTGCTTTCGAAGGGACGGGTGTGCTCAAAGTGGTTTGCCGTCTTCCATCGATCGGATTTTGCCGATCTGGAGCTGTAGCCTCTCCTCGTGGCGCGTGAGGGTAGACGTCTTCCGGATTCACGAACGTTCGTCCAGACCTTGGGCGGGCATCCCCTGCGAGCTCGCTTCGCTTGCTCGCGTCCCCTTACGCTTCGCGAAGGGGACGGGTGGCTCGGCGGCTCATCTGCGTCCCGTTTCACGAAAGGGACGGGTGGCTCGGCGGCTCATCTGCGTCCCGTTTCACGAAAGGGACGGGTGGCTCGTTAGCTCATCTGCGTCCCGCTTCGCGAAGGGGACGGGTGGCTCGTTAGCTCATCTGCGTCCCGTTTCACGAAAGGGACGGATGGCTCATTGGCTCATTTGCGTCCCTGTGTGAGAACGAAGGGTTGGTTTTGCCTGCTGGCTCGTGTTGCGGCGCCTGCTTTGTGCGACGCGACTGGACCTTGTAGCAGCGTTCGTTTCTAACGGACCCGGCCGTTCGGTCATCTGTCCTTTTCCTCAGATGCGGGGCGTCGCCACTTTGTTGCGCTGTTCCCGGGTTTCGGCAGGGTTGGGATTTTGGGTGTCCGCACCCGTCGGCGCGGCGATGTTTTTAGAATTCAGTTTCTATATTAGCACGGATGTTGTGAGAGTCAAATGGGAATTGTGGGGGTGGGCTGGATGGGTTGAATGGAGAGGGGGACCACGAGGGTTGTTGCTGCAGGGTGTCGCGTCGTTCGCCGTGGTCGATGGGAGGCCCAGTGTGGGAGATAGAGTCGGTTGGTTGTGAGTTGGTGGGTGAGTTTGGCGTGAAGTCCTAAGGCATAGGTTTCGAAATCAAATTGACACGGTGAAGTTAGCGGTAGTCTATAGGCGTTGAAAGGTCGCGTTTGCCAACCTGCCAGCGATTAAAATACCTCCAAACTCGACTCTAAACGTCGACTCTCTCGATTCACCTTGAATGCAAACACCACATGGTAGCGACTGACAGTAGGATTAGCACGCTCGATAGGGCAGGACGAAAGTTCACTGTAGCGTCGGTTGTCGCCAAAGGCCATGTGAAACGCGTCAAGTTAGATCCTGGGCCACGTTGGTTTGAGATGCCAAAGTCGGCGTGCTTAAACGTTGGTAACGAGGTGTACCTCGATGGTAGTCGCCTATCGGTTCATTGCGAAGGCGGGACGCGTCTCGTTCTACCAAGTTACGTTGCCAGCGCGCGTTTCAAGCTAGGAGCGTTACGGCTCGATGCAGTCATCAAAGAGATCACCGACGCTGAAGAACAGGAGGCATACGAACAACTCGCGGATCTCCATTATCGGGGACATGTCATTTACGGTCGGACCGCTCGCCTAATCGTTCGGACATTCGACCCAGCTTATCCGTTGGTGATCGGATTCATCGAGCTGGCTACGCCTTTCTTCATGAATAAACCTCGAGCTAAGGTGCTCGACGCGCCGTTCAGATTAAAAGGAGTCGAGTGGGACAGATGGGATATCCATACGCTCCGCGAGAACATTCACCGGATTGTGAGAATCGCGCGAACGGTGGTCGCTCCAGAATTTCGGGGGTTCGGAATAGGAACGACCTTGGTCGAACACGCCGCGGAATTTGCGAACACACGGTGGCAAGTCGGGGGCAAAACGCCATTTTTCCTCGAAATATCTGCTGACATGTTGAAATTCGTTCCGTTCGTGCAACAAGCAGGGATGCGATACGTAGGTGAAACGGACGGCAATTTGAAACGCGTCGCGAAAGATATGAGCTACTTGATCGGCCGATTTGGTGACGGAAACGAAGACACTTCTGATTTTAAGCAAACGTCCGGCATATTGGATCAGCAAGTTACTCGGATGAAAAGATCCATGCGACTGATGCGGGAACGGAAGCTGAAACCGAGCGAATTCTTCGCAAGGCTAGATCGCTTATCCGAAAAATCGGTGCTCAAGGATTTCGATCTATTCCGTGGGATCGTATCGTTACCCAAACCTACTTTCATGAAGGGCCTCAACTTATCGGCTGATCGGTTTATCGAAGAGAGAACGACGGAGTTGAATCTTCGCGAGCCAGTCTACTCGCCAACCATCGATGTCACGCCGTTTGACGAAGCGTTTCGCGTGATCGATTTAACGGCCACGTACTCTAGCCGCGTTCGACGAACGGTAGCCACACACGCTATCCAGCAGGCGTTTGATATTTCTCCTGCTGACGTGAAAACAAAGGCGATTCGTGGTTTGACGCTCGAAATGCGCCAGGGTGACGTAATTCTAGTGGAAGGTCCCTCAGGATCCGGCAAAACTACGTTGCTAAAGGTTGTCACCGATGGGTTGGACAACGCCGACATGGATGTTGAAGGCCGCGTAGACGCGCCTACAGGTTTCAAAGCCTCATCTTTCAAACCGATCCGATCCCGCAAATCTTTGATTGAATTATTCGGCGAAGGTTCCGTGCACGCGGGTTTGCAGTTACTCGCATTAGCCGGCATTTCCGAGCCAAATCTATACCTTAAGAGATTTCAGGAACTCTCCAATGGTCAACAATATAGAGCACAGCTCGCTGGAGTGCTGGCGTCCGGTAGCAACGTCTGGGTGGTAGACGAGTTCTGCGCCAATTTGGATGAAATCACAGCCAACCTCGTCGCGCATAATGTCCAGAAGGTCGCCAGACGATACGGTTTGACACTACTGGTGGCGGCATCCAATCCGAGGCCGTTTATACGATCATTGAAACCAGACCGTGTTGTCAGATTGAGCAGTTCAACAAGGACTAGCGTCATGACTGGGAAAGAGTATGTGACCGCGCTTCGAATACGGGCAAGGCGCGCTGTTTCGATGCAAAGGGTTACTCAGTCCCCACATCTGGTTTTTGTTTCGAAAGGTGGTTCAGAAGTGACGGCCATTTACCAAAATGGTCGTAGAATCAGAAGTGGATTCGCGATGATCCGAATTGGCGAAAACTACGACGAGCTTGTTGAGATTGTTGATTGCACCCGGATCCGCTCCGACGAGTTGGCAGCGAGTGTCAAGGTGCTCGATGAAATTCACGACCGAGCCGGTGTCGCGTCGAGCCTGAATTCTTTAGGTTCCGAGCCCAAACATCACGAGGTTTTCACGATCGTTCGATACAACTCCTTGAGTGCAAAGGTGGCTGATTGTGACTAGGCTCCCGACACTCGGTCACTTGGCGAATGTAAGACGAGTTGAAGTTTCTGAACCGGTAGAGCGGGCAACTTATCTTGATCGGGACAGGCACCTGCTGGTTGGTCAACGTCGAAATCGCGGAGACACTTCTGCAATGATCCTATTGGGCAAATGCATCGAACAGTCGCGCGTAGCCAACAAATTTGACGCGAATGTGTGGTTGGATATCCATGCCCCCCATGTGGTGTACGTTTGCGGTCGCCGCGGCACCGGAAAAAGCTACGACTTAGGAATTTTGGCCGAAGGAATGGCGTTGGGGGTCGACTCGAAAATCACGAGCAAGGAACCACCTATTACTACGGTATTCTTCGATACCCAAAACCAGTTTTGGGCACTTATTAAACCGCCGGATGAGCGCCTAGAAGAAGACCGACAACAATTGGATCAACTGAGACAATGGGACATCCCACCTAACCACATCCCTAACGCAAAGCTTTTCGCGCCACGCGGCGAAGGAGCGTCGTATCCAGACGTATCAGAGTTCACAATAGACCCCGTTGAACTTGAGCTCGAAGATTGGTGCGGGTTATTTGGTTTAGAGATTTATTCTCCGCAAGGACAGGTTATAAGGAGTCTGTTGCGGAAAGTCGCGCAGGATGGATTTGAAATTAGAGAGGCGGTTGATACAAGCGGGAGTACCAGAGTTCAACCAATCGCGGGATACGACCTTGACGATTTGATAACATGTCTCCAACTTGACGTTGAGCTCGGTGAGCAATCGCAGAGACAAACCCGTGACGCGGTTCTTTGGAAACTGGAAGCATTGCGGGATAGCAACGTTTTCGGGAAGGGTGGTGTGGATGTCATCGATTTACTCAAATCAGGTCAATTGAGCGTTTTCTTGCTGCGAAGCCTCGATGACGCAACAAAGTCTTTGGTGGTCAGCATCATAGCGAAGAAGATTTTTAGAGTGATGGGAAGGTACCACACCGAACGTAAGACTGCTGAACGCTTTGGGTATCCGTCAAAAAAAGAGCATGATTCACTCCCGGAAGGCGTCTGGACCCTCATAGATGAGGCCCATCTAATTTGCCCATCAGACAGCGACACTGCGGCCAAACCAACATTGATCGAATACGTGAAACGAGGCCGCGACGCTGGGTTGTCACTGGTTCTTGCAACCCAGCAACCGTCAGCAGTTGATTCTAGAGTTGTAAGTCAAGTCGATTTACTGATTGCTCACCGGTTGGTTGTAGAAGCAGATATTTCAGCCGCACTAGCACGTGTTCCAGCTGAATTCCCAAAAGACGTCGCTTTCGGTTCAACTGAAGTCTCAGACCGATCGACGCTGGTCAGAGCTTTGGAAACAGGCGAAGCATGGGTCGCCGACGCAGAAACAAATCGAGCAATTCTGGTTGCGATGCGGCCTAGGGTATCGGCGCACGGAGGAGATGAACCAAGGGTGGTATAGATCGATGGTAATGCTTAACTTGATCCAAGAACGTGCTCGTATCCGCAGCGAGTTGTCAAGGAGGATTGGTTACACCAACGGTCTTCACGACATTTTTCGGTTCGCCCGAGTTGTCCGCTATATGTTCGAACTCGGCCCCGCGTCGAGTGTAATGCTTCGCAACGCGATCTTAGCCAACGAACAGGTAACGGGGACCAAGTACGCTGATGGCGTGATTGAGGTTAGCGGGGCGCTTGGATTGATACACAAAACCGGCACTAAGTTAACGCTAGGCGATAAAGGATTCGCTTTGCATGCCCTCGAACACTTGGGCGAAAAATCTGACGCCCAGACGGCGTTGCTTCTGAACGCCATTCTCGAGGCTGACGGTGACGCAACTCTAAATTTGTTGGATCTCGTTTCTCGTCCCAATGTCGAACTGACGCTAGGTGAAGCGCTCGTGAATCGATTAATCGACATTTCCGAATTCCGAACTGAGTGGGCTGAGCTAAACATATCCAATTCGATTGCCAGAGAAATGATCCTCAGCGACCTGCGCGATGTGAAACGAAGACTAGAACACGCAACCGACCCTGATCGAAAGAGATCCCAGACTTGGGCATCTTACAACGAAGAAAGAAGGCTGTCCTCACAACAAAAAATCAATCGTTTTTACGAACATACTGTAAATCCTCGGCGGGGATGGTTGAGGGATCTTGGGTGTATTCGTTCTGAGGGTAATAAACAGTTCACGATAACTGAACGAGGACGGCAATTACTAGGCGCGTTTCAAGAGATGAACTGCTACTTGAACTCAATGTTCATTTTACCAATGTCGACTGACATTACACGTACACTTGGATTACCAAATACAGACGAGGATTCAAACATATTTTGGCGCGCGGTAGCTTCGTATTTTGAAGATGATGTCCGTCCTACCAATTTGAATAACGTCGCATTTTTCAATAGAATAAAGGCATTATACCCACGTCTAAAACTACACGTTTTCGATGAGGCGACTGTCGAATCAATATACGACGCGAATTCCGCCTTACTGGCTGCCGAAGGTGAATTTGTGTCCCGTATCGAGTTCGAAAGAATCGTTGAAGCGTTAAGCCACGAATTTTCTGACCAGTTTTTTAGACTACGCGGACGGCAAGGGGGTGGGGGTTACATTACACTTAGGGATCGACCGATTCAATTCTAACGAGAAAACCTTGAACGCCGACAACCCAATCGTTAGGGAATTATAACCGTGTGACTCCACTTGATTCGCGTTGATCAACCACACCTTGTAACCCACCCGAATAAGTTGCACGGCATCACTGCCCAATTAGATTCAGATCCCAACGAAACCGCAGCGCAAGCGGTGACCCCGATAATCACGAGACAAAGCATCCCGAATACTACGCATCGCACAATTCCCCCCCCCCCCATGCAGCATCAATCGATCATTCAGGCGTCTGTTCGCGAACCTGTCTAGCCTGCTCTGGCGACAGCCCGAAGATCGCCTCCGCCACCACATCGGGATCCGCCCAGTGCTCAAACTCTTCACCATCTTCCACACCTAGCCGCTGGGCGGTCTCGGCATCCACGACGACGCCGTCTTTGAGAATGTAGCGTTTGTTCGGTTCGGGCATGGATCGTCCTGATGCTTGACTCGCTGGATTCTTACGTAGATATTTTTTGTTGGACAGGATACGCAGGTTTGCCGCTCTTGACTGCCAATTTCTGAGTGATCGGTTCAACTCCGATGCGCGCTTTCCATCACTAAGTCTCGTTCTTGTATTGGTGGATTCAACCCCATATGCTTTGTTCTTGAGCAGAGCGCGCAGGTTTGCTTCTTGCGATTGCCAATCTCCGTTTAGTCGGCTAAACGACCGAATTCCGTATGCTTTGTTGTTGAGCGGGGCGTGGGCTCGGGACCCACCTAGACTTCCAATCTCTGGCTGGTCGGTTCGAAACCGACACGCCCCGCCAGTCAGTGCGCTCGCAGCATGACGGATCATGCACCACCCTTGCGAAGTTGGAGATGCGGGTTCGAGTCCCGCCGAGCGCACCAGCGATATGGGTTGTTACTCGTATCGTATTTATTGAGTGCCTTTGTGTCAACAATTCTGGCGATGCAACAACGCATATCACTTAATTCAATTGTTTCATAATCACCCGCGAGTTGTCAACAATTCGTTGCGGATCGGGTGTAGTGTTGTACGTGCAACTGTTCCTATCCCTGCGCGGAGGGCATCTATGCTCCGCATGGATCGGGCGCTCACGCGCCCCCTCTGCCCTCGCGTGACGGGAACAGTTGCAAGTACCCATCCATCGGTTTCGAGGGGGCATTCCAGTGTCTCTCTTCTCTCATCGGGCGGCGGTGGCGGCAGTCTTCTTTCCTTCATCCCACGCGTCTTCGAGACCACCCCCTGAGCCATTAGAGCGGCGACCCTCGCTGCTTCATGCCTTGTTCCGTGGAAAGACCAAAGGCAAGTCGCAGTTCCAGAGAGCCGCCGCTCTAATGGTTGTATCAATCCTCCCAGCGTTGATGCAAATCGCCTGCGGTTCCGCGCCCGATCTCACACCAAATCCTGAGACCTACGAAGAGAGGAGCAGGTGCGAGATCGCACCATCCCTGTGCCTTCCCACACCAACGCCCGAACCCACGGGCACACCTACGCCCACACCTACGCGCAACGAGGCGTTGATGCAGTCAGCGAAGGACACGGCGAACGCATCACGTAAAACCGACGCTCAACGGAAGGAAATAATCGAGACGACGCTCCCAAGCCCTACGCCCTACACGATGCTGGATCTGATGAAGACGCGCTTCATCCCACAGGCACCCGTACAAGGAGGCGGGATAGTACCAGCGAGAGGACGGACAGTCGATACTGGCTTCCCTTCACCCGGGTTCAGCCCGATAACAGGCACGCACTACTGTCCACTCACCGCTAATGAATTGCAGAGGATGATCGAATTGGACGGCGAAGGGTACGAGGACTTCCCTGGGTGTCGTCAGTATCTGGACAAGAAGACCGAGCCGGGCACTACGCCCAGACCTGCTCATTGGCGCAGGACGCCTACGCCCTAGCCATGTCACGTCAGAATCAGAACTGGTGGGATGAGGACGTGCTGGTGGACAAAGCGGATAAAACCGTAGGCTTCATCACGAAGTTGCTGTGCGCCGCGTCAATCGTCTGCTTCGCATTGCTGGTGATCGTATTTTCATTCGGTGCGGCAGGAACCTGCATTGGCGCATGGTGAGAATCAGGATATTGGAAGAGTCGTTTTCAGGGTAGGGCAGAAAATCCACAACATGTTGTGGATTGCAAACAAGTATTCACAACATGAAGGCTTGTTTTTACTGAACACTTGTTGTACATTCACGAATTAGCAGTCAAGCATCCTGACTGCTAACAAGAAAAAGCCCCCGGCTCAAAATGACATGTGCCAGGGGCTAAACGAACAACCTAACTGGTTCTAAGAGGAGGTTGTCATGTCCAATGATACCCAAAACGGCGGGCGAACGTTTTCTTACCGCAGACTGTGTTTTTCCGTCATCGTCATCGGAATCATGTTCGCGTCGGCGGGTGGAGCAATGGGAGTCGGATTCTGGTTGGTCAAAGACGACCCCGAGAATGCGGCGTTAGGCACGGTTGCGCTGATCGTGTCGCCAGCGTTGACGCTGATCGGCACCTTGTCAACGATTTTGGCAAACCTGCTACGCGAGGAACAATAAGCCAAACAGAGCGGCACCTGGCGACCAAGCGGCGAGGGCGCTGACAGACCAGAAAATCACCTCGAACCATGAGATGTCCTCGCCGTCGAAATTGAATGCGGTTTGGTCGAGAGTTGATCTCATGGTATGTCCCCTGTTAATTTCACGTTGCGCCAAAGTCTACAATCTACGACACCATCAAACGGATATTTAGCTCACATCATACGAATTACTATTCGGCAGTGCTGCCGAATAGGAGTCAGAACCGGGTATCCGTCAGTTCCGAGTAAGTGAGCCGCTTACCATCACTGCCTCGGATGATTGCCGACATCTGATCTTCGGTGTCCAGCGGGCGCAGGTTGTGGCGTCCCGCGAACTCGTGCACGTACCTGTGCAGGTGCTTGACGCTTACCTGATGGTAAACACCGTTGATGCCGCGCTTGAGCGTAGCCCAGTGAGACTCGATCCCGTTGGTGTGCGCCTGCCCATCAACGTACTCCTTGGCGCTGTGCTTCACGGACTGATGAGGGCGCGGAAGACCGGTGTATGAGCCATGCTCGTCCGTGTATACGACTGCATCGACTTCAGAGTTGACAGCAACGAAACCTTGCAAGCTGTTCTTGTCGGTCGAACCCGGCACTTCGGCAACGATCATGCCGGTGTCACGGTCACGCATACCCACGACGGCAGTCTTGCCGCTTACGCCCCTGCCTTGGTTCGTACGCTTCGACGCGTGCTTGTTGCGCTCTTTGCCGCCGACGTAGGTCTCGTCTACTTCAACCGGCCCCTGAAACATCTGAGGTTGCGTCTCCATCGCCTTGCGGATGCGGTGCGCCATGTGCCACGCGTTCTTGTAGGCGATGCCGAGTTCACGATGCAATTTCATCGCGCTGACGCCCTTGAGATTGGTAGTGTAAAGGTAGATCGCTATGCACCAATGAGAGACGGGCAGCTTGGAGTCGTGCATAATGGTGTCGGTCTTGACGGTGAAGTTCTTGCCGCAGGCTTTGCGGTTCTTGCACCGCCACCTGCGGAGTTTCCCGCGACGCTTGAGTTCCGACACGTTCTGGTTGCCGCACGACGGGCACGTGATCCCGCGATGCCATCGCTTGGAGATCACCCATTCCTGCGCGCTATCCTCGTCTCCGAAGATGCGCGCCGCCTCCAGCAGGGTGATGCCGTTGCGGTAGGATTTTCCGGGTCCTGTGGTTTTTCCGAACATGCTCCCATTATATCATGGAATGACTCCATATTCAAGTTTGACAAAGTTGAAGTTCTAGGCTAATGGAGTCATAGATATGCAGTTGATATGATCTGGTACCGATGAACAGCGACGAAATACTGATCTGGCCTGAGGTCACCAGCACCAAGGACTTGAGCATCCATTTTTGGTCGGCAACAGGTAACGAGCATCCAATCCGTATCTGCGACGGAGAGGGACGACCTGAAACACAGGTGCCGTCCGATGGACCGTCTTTCGCGTGTTCTGCCTGTAGAGACGTTTATGTAGGTGACATCCTGCACGGGGGTCATCGGTTCCAGCTGTTGGATCGACCCCCCGAAGAGTTGCGTCGCACCCCAGTCAATATCATGTATACCCATGCTCATGGCAGGGGTATACATGACGACAACATGGGTATACATGCTAAAATCATGGGTGACGCCATTCAATCAGGAGAGAGTGATCAAATGACCGTGCCTGTGACAACGCTCGCGAGTTTCGCAGAGTTCTACGACACGATTCGGTCCAGAAGAATCGCGATGCTGAGAAATCTCCGTGACCGGCACTTCAATCCCAGTGCCTACCATCATCGTGACTACTATCTACAGATACGGAACTGCATCAAGTTCGCCCATTGGAGATCAGATCGATTGCAAGTGTTCATCGACGCTCTCGATGGACTGAATTTCCAACCCGGACAGGCGAAGAAACGACAGGCGGCGCACGATGTCGCAGAACATTACATATCTCACTGGAAAAGACAAGGGGTCTCCGTTTTCGATGTACCGCCGGACGTGGTTGGCTTTGAAGACCTCCAGCTAAGACTCGCGCCCGACATCGGAGTTGAGAACAGTCACGGCGATCTTCTTGTCACCAGGCTGTGGTTCAACTATAAGAAACCCACCGTCGCTTATCGTCAGGCATTTCACTGGCTATACGACAATCTCAGACCAAACGGTTGGGACGAGGAATGGCAACCCGTCATCTGGGATGTTCGACGCGAAACGTTTCTCGGCCCCCCTGCTGTGATGCCACGAGATATAGAACTGAATCTCAGAGGAGATGCTGCTGCTTTCAGGGCGATGTGGGATCTGCTGTCGGTTCAACAGGAGCAAGATGAAGATACGGGGTCATAAAGCCTGGAACTGAGAGTCACGATGATGACGATTGATCTGTGCTGGCAATCGCTTTGGGTTTTCGCCAAGGAGCATCAAGCCTTGACTACAGCGGTGTTCACATCTTTGGCATTCAGTATTTTCTGGCTATTACGGTTCTTGTTCGGTCACAAGATGGTAATGTTTCGATGCTGGCTCGGACTACATAGATACGAAGATTGGGATATTCATCGATTGGACAGGCCGCTTGAAAGGATCCTCGAACAAAAACATCCTTCATTGTTGCCAGATGCACCAGCTACATCCCAGATAGTTCAGTTGAATAGGTATTGCATTGACTGCCCCAAGCAGGACCCGGATTTCGTGGAAGCGCGATTGAAACCAGTGGCAGATAACGATGAAGAAGCTGAGCGGTTGGTATATGTGACTGACATGCGAAAAAGATCACGCAGAGGAAGCCCAAGCGGTAGTTGATGAGGTTTTGGAGTCACAAAGTTATAATTCCCAATCGTTACCCCATGCCTTGGAGACGATGTAGCTCGAGAGGTCTTGCAGTGGATCGGGGCTTTCCGCCAGTTGATGACGGCAACGATTATTTCCTACACCATGCAAGACTATGAATTTTGGGGTAACGGCCGCCTTTCACAGCATCTCCTGCGACAACTGGCGCTCGGAGCCTCGATCACGGTGATGACTACACCACCTCCTGGTAAAGCGAGAGACAAAAGATTCAAAGATAAATTGAAATTACTCGAAGAACTTGACCGCAACGGCGTTTCCGTGTACTTACACGACGATCTACACGCTAAAGCCTATTTGTTTCGAGACGTGTCAAATGCTGAGATGGCCATCGTTGGTTCGGCTAATCTGACCAGAGGTGGATTTGGAAATCAACCTTCGAACTTCCGCGTATTACTAGAGCTAGCGGTATTGACGGACGATTCCGATTTTTTTGCCGAAACTCGGGATATAATTCAGGACGCGTTGATCGGCAATCCCGGGACTGTGGATTTTGGAACGTGGGTCGCACACAACCATTCCATCGTTGCTCAGGCGAAAGGACAGTAATAAATGAATCCAACTCTTGAAATTGCAAAATTAACTCGTAATCCTTTTACGTTGGTTCCTGAATCGGAAGTAACCGTTTGGGCAGGGTACGACCATCTTCGCAATCAACTGTTTGATATCGTCGAATCATGTCGTTCCGACCGCGTAGGATTGTCCGAATTCACGATTTTACATGGAGATTATGGAACAGGAAAATCACACGCGTTGCGATATTTGCAATATTTAATTACTAGACAGGACCCCGTCGAATTCCAAGCTCCATGTGTGTATCTCGAAACCCTTAAGGTGGCAGCGAACATGGACTTCGTAGCTCTGTACAAGAAGATTATGGAATTGCTAATGGAACATATTCAAGAAACAGCGGAGTGGTTGGACCTTGCGGTCGAAGAAACGGCGAAAACTACGTTATCTTCAACTATTCGAATCCAAGACGCAATCGACGCAATTTATAACGATTCTCGTCTGACACCAGGGTACCCAGCTTTGGCATTGCTGCTACGCGGGATCAAAAACGACACACAGGACTCTCTAAATCTACTGTTGGGAGGCAAGCTGTCGGGAGGTCAAGTCATGGAAAAATATAGGCGTTTTGGGATGACCGGGCCGATCGAGTCAGAATACGACGCTACAAGATGTTTAGGTGCATACGTGAACTTGTGCACACAAGGCTCAACGATTTTGGCTGAAAATGAAATCGTGGGGCGCAACAAAGCGTTTTACTTCTTTGTAGACGAGCTCGAGACTGTTGCAGATTTCCGGCCCCAAGAAGCGTTGAGCATAAACCAAGGCATACGGGACTTGATTAATGCTTGTCCTGAGAATTGTTGTTTCTTGTTTGGAATGACTGCCGATGTTCGTGACATATACGGCTTTTTGAGCACAGCGGTGATTAGACGTATGTCACGAGAACCGTTGGCGATCGATCCTTTGACCACCGACGAAGCAGTATTATTCTTGAAAGAAGTTTTGAGGGGGCACCGGACCGATCCTAATGATCCCGATGAATACCCTTTTGAGGTCGGAGCGCTGAATGCGATAGCGGAAGCTACGCAACGAAAAACGCCTTCCGAGCTGTTCAGAGCTTGCAGGCGTGTTTTGGAAAAATCAGTACTGACGGGCGAATTGTCTCTCGGCGAAACGATAGATGTAGAAATGGTTAGGCGTAACCTTTGAAAAATGGCTCCCCTCCAGTTGGCAGATAACCGTCGAGGAGATTGTCGAGAGCCTATCCATCAGTTTCTGCCGATGCGGTAGAGGCGGCGTTACGTTACGGTGCTGAGCTTGCGAAGGAACGCATAGTGCCGTTGGGTGTGTAGTGTGGGCGGTTCGTTCCGCGCCCCCTTTGTCCTTCGGACATTTCCCCCGCGAGCGGGGGCAACCGGGACCCATGGCCACCCCGGTCACCCGAGAGCAGCATTAGGGGTTTTCGCGTGCAGATTGGTTTGTTTGGTCGATGTGTTGTGTGATTGGTTAGAGTTAGGTTTAAGTGCGGGTGCGGTGCCCGCTGACCTTTTGATCACGGGAGGTCGCAAAGATGACTGATTGGACGAGATGTTCTGCTGTTGAGAGTGTTCCCGGCAGACTGAGCGGTGCTTGGGTTTTTACGGGTACGAGGGTCCCGGTATCAGCGTTGTTCGGCAATCTTGCCGAAGGTGCCACGGTAAAGGATTTCCTCGATTGGTTCCCCGGTGTCGAGGAATGGCAGGTTAGGGAGGTGCTGGAGCACGAGGTGAAGAGCTTGGACGCCAAAGTCAGGCATGCGCATCCTGTTTGACCATGGAACTCCTCGGCCGTTGCGCGGCTACCTCGCAGGACACGATGTAGATACGGCGAACGAACGGGGTTGGGCGGAGTTGAGCAACGGAGAGTTGCTGGACATAGCGGAAGAGGCCGGTTACGATGTTCTGATCACCGCCGACCAAAGCATACGGTTTCAACAGAATCTCGCTGGAAGGCATCTGTCTATTCTCGTGTTGGGTTCGAATAGGTGGCCGATCGTCCGCCCTAACGTCGCGGAAATCCGCTCTGCGATCGAAGTGTTAGGAACAAGCGAATTGATCGAAGTCGAGATGTGAGCGAGAGGGGAGAATGACGAAGGCGTCGCGGATGTGTTAGCTGGGTTGCCAACCTGAAAGCTGGTTGGCGAAGGCGAAGGTTTGGGGTTGGCCGCCGGTGTGGATGAAGATTATGGGAGTTTGGGGGTCGATGTTGCGGGATTGGATTTGGTCTATGAGTCCGGCCATTGATTTGGCGGTGTAGTTGGGGTCTAGGATGATGCCTTCGGTGCTTGCGACGAGGTGTATGGCGGCGATGGCGGCTTCGGTGGTGTAGCCGTAGGTGCCGGTGTAGCCGGCTAGGGTTGTGATGTCGCCGGGTTGGAGTGCGGTGTCGAGTCCGAGGAGGTGTGCGACGCGGTCGGATCGGTCGAGGTAGATCCCTTCGTATGTCTTGGGGAATTCGAGTTGCTGGGCGACGGCGGTGGCGGTCCATGGTTTGCCGGTGTTGCGGGCGTAGAGTCGGATGCCGCCGATGGAGCGTCCGCAGAGTCCCCAGATGTGGAGGGGGGAGTTGGGGGTGAGGCCCCCGGGCATCCCCTGCGTTCGCTTCGCTCCCGCGTCCCCTTCGCTTCGCGAAAGGGACGATTCGCGCGCCCCCTTTGTCCTTTGGACATTTCCCCCGCGAGCGGGGGCAACCTCAGCCCTCCTTCCGCCCCGTTCACCCTCACCCTGACCCTCTCCCATCAAGGGAGAGGGGATTCGCTCATTTGGCTGGTAGTTGGAGATTTGGGTGTCTAGTTCTGCGGCGGTTTCTAGGAAGGCGATCATGCCGGCGATGTCGGAGTAGGGGGTTTGGGAGACTATGGTTGAGTTTCTGCCGTTTCGGGTTTCTTCGGCGTTGATTTTCTCGGCTAGGGTTTTGGCGGTCGGTTGATCTGGTACGCGGTGGATTTGTGCTCCGGCGAGTTGTGCGATGAGCATGTTGCCGGTGACGGGTGCGTCGAGCATGTCGTGTGCGACCCAGTGGTACTTCATGCCGGTCTTGGCGCATGATGCGGCGACGAATCGGGCGTTGTTGGAGTCGTAGTGGTTTATGTTTACGATGGTGTCGATGCCGCGCTCGATGAAGTGTGCGAATAGGAACTCCATGTGTCGGGCTTTGTTGCCGCCGAATGCGAAGCCGGTGGTGTCTTCGCGTTTGATGAAGAGCTGGGGGACGGCGTCGATTTCGGCGTCCATCGACTCGGCGATGGCGGCTCGGAGTCGGGGCATCTCCTCGAAGGGCGTGTTTTTGCGCGCGAGTTGGATGCGGGGGAGATTGGCGATGGAGTTGAGGATGGATTGGGGGTTCATTTTGTCTGAATTGGAATTTATGGGATTTTGCTGGGGGATTGTTGGGATTGGGGGTGAGTGCGACGCCCTTTTGCTCCGATTCCCGCACCCCATGGCCGCCCGATCCCCCTCACCCTAACCCTCTCCCACGGAGGGGAGAGGGGATTGTTGGCGGTGGTGCATCGGCATCATCGTGCAACTTGGGACTTAGTTGGGTTGCCAGTTCCAGAGTTGGTCGGCGAAGGCGAAGGTTTGGGGTAGGCCGCCGGAGTGGATGAAGACTACGGGGACTTGGGGGTCTAGGTTTCCGGCTCGGATTTCGCCGATGAGGGCGGACATGGATTTTCCGGTGTAGTTGGGGTCTAGGATGATGCCTTCGGTTTTGGCGACGAGGTGGATGGCTTCGAATACGCCTTCGGTGGGGATTCCGTAGTCGTCGCCGGTGTATCCGGTGATGGTGTCGAGGTCGCCGGGTTCGAGCGCGGTGTCGAGGCCGAGGAGTTCGGCGACGCGGGTCGAGCGGTCGATGTAGATGGCTTCGTAGCTGTCGGGTTGTGTGTGTGAGTATGCGGTGGCGGAAGCGGCCCAGTTTTTGCCGGTGTTGCGGGCGTATAGGCGTAGTCCGGCGATGGAGCGTCCGACGAGGCCCCACATGCGGAGGGGGGCCCCCCTCTTAATCTCCCCCTGAGAGGGGGAGGGAGAGTTTTTCGGTCCGCCCCCGCTCCCGGCGGAAGTGAAGTTGGAGATCTGTGCATCGATTTCGGATCCTGTCTCGAGGAAGCCGATCATGCCGGCGATGTCGGAGAAGTCGTTGTCGGAGAGGATTGTGGCGTTGCGGCCGTTTTCGTTTTCGTCGTTGACGAGTCTTTCGGCGACGGAGCGGGAGTATTCGGATGGTACGCGGTGAATCTCGGCGCCGGTGAGGTGTCCGATGAGGAGGTTGCCGATCACTGGTGCTTCGATCATGTCTACGGCAACCATGTGGCACTTTAGGCCCATTTTGGCGCTTGATGCGGCGACGAATCTGGCTTGGTTGGAGTGGTAGTGGTTGATGTTGACAATGGTGTCGAAGCCGCGTTCGATGAGGTGTGCGAAGAGGAACTCCATGTGTCGGGCTTTGTTGCCACCGAAGGCGAAGCCGGTGGCGTCGTCGCGCTTGATGAAGAGTTGGGGGACGGCGGCGGTGTCGGCGTCCATCGACTCGGCGATGGCGGCGCGGAGATTTGGTGCTTCCTCGAAGGGTGTGTTGAGGTAGGCGAGCTTGATTCGGGGGAGTTCGTCGATGCGGTCAAGGATGGTCTGGGTTTTCATGTTTGTTTCCGGTTGGGTAGCCAACCGCCTTCTCTGGGGCCGTAATCGATGGGCATCACTTGGCCGGCGCGGATGCATGATACGGGTTCGAGGGCGTATGGGCCAATGTTTATCACGCCGTCGCCGTCGATGTATTCCCATTCGCCTTCGTGGATGCGTAGGATGGTGAGGTCGGCGTGGGTTCCGGGAGCTAAGCAGCCTAGTGCTTGTTCGGTTTGGGGGCCGAGGACCGCTGCCGGGGCACGTGTGGACATGACGAGTGCGTCTTCGAGACTGATGCCGAGAGAGATGACCTTGCCGATGCAGTCCATTTGAGAGAAGGAGGTTCCGACGAATCGGCTTTGAAGCGTGACGTCGGAGCTGATGGTGTCGGGAATTAGGCCGCCGTCTAGGACTCGTTTTGCGGCGTCGAATGAGAAGTTTTTTCCGCCGACGCCGATGTCGAATTTGACGCCGCGTGCGCGGGCGTCTAGGGCTTCTCGGAGGAGGGTTCGGCCCCCATCGCCTGCAACCCCCTCTGAATCTCCCCCTGAGAGTGGGAGGGAAGTAAGGAGTCCGCCTCTTGCGCCGCTGAAGGAGTGGGTTACGATGTCGTTTTCGGTTAGTAGTTCGGCGAGGATTTTGGGTGCGGCGTTTAGGGCTTGGTCGGATTGGCCGGTGGTGTCGCCCATGTGGATCATGAGTCGGACGCCGGCGTCGTTGGCGATGGATTTGGCTGCTTTGGGGAGGTCCATGCCGAGTTCGGCGATGCCGGGTGAGACCATGCGTGCTTTGACGCCGATGATGACGTCTTTTCGGGATTGGATCGTCTCGACGGCCGCTTCGTGTTCGATGTCGAGTGCGGATGTGACTTCGGGGATGCGGTTGACGCCGAGTGAGCCGACGTTCAGGAGGGCTAGGACTCGGGTCTTGGCGTTGGGGATTACGTGGTTTACGAGTCCGCCGATGTTGGCGATGCCGCATGAGCCGGCATCGACGACTGTGGTTACGCCAGAGTTGACGCCTGCGGTGTCGGCGTCTTGCATCATGTCTTCGACGTATGGAGACCCGCGTCGCAGTCCGCCGGCTACGTGGGTGTGGATGTCGATGATGCCGGGGGTAACGACGAGGCCGGTGGCGTCGATCACGCGGTTGGCGACGTAGTTTTTGGGGACGTTTTCTATTGCGATGATCCGGTCGCCTTTAATGGCGACATCGCCGACTTCCAGTTGAGAAGTGTCGGTGTTGAGGAGTTTTCCGCCGTTGATGCGGAGATCGCATTTGACCGCTTCGGTCATCGTCTCTCCCTGAAGATCGCAAGTGTGGGAGAAAGTCTAACAGCGAGGGAATCAGACTCAGTGCGGATGCGGCGCTTGGTGGGCGTTGAAGTAGATGCCTTCGAGGGATGAAGGGGGGGCTTCTGGGTCGTCGGCTTGCCCGAATGCTAGGTAGTGCGGCGGGTCACCGTCGATGACGATGTAGGCGCTGAGGGAGTTCGATAGCGGGTTGTGGCCGCCTAGCCACTCGACTTCGGGTCCATCGGTCAACTGGACCGGGCCGTGTCGCAACGGGCGTCTGACAGCTTCGAAGCTGATGTCAGTGGCACCGGGAGGTCCGACGCCCCATCTGACCACGCCTTCGTAGTCAGACGGGATGATGAAACGCCACCGTGGCAACAGCCCGCTCCAAGGCGCAACCTCTATCGCCGCTCGATCATGGATGCCCTCGAACGGGTGATGAATCTGCCAACGAAATCGCGACTGCGGTTCGTCATGCGAGACGGTGCCGTGCGTGTGCAGGTGCTCGGCCGGGGCTGGGTGCTGATGCTGATGGCCGTGTGGCGGGCCGTTTTGATTTCCGAGCATCAGCTCGCGAGAGCTTTGTTGAGGCGTTTTGCCAACCTGCTCTTCTTGCGTGAGGACTGGTTGCGGTGGACTACACCTTTTCGCGTCGCGACGTCTAACGCGCTCATAGCGGCGCGGATGGATGCGACTGTGTCCGCGTCTGATGGTGCTTCGTCGATCGCCTTGCGCGCGGTAGAGACACGGGTGCGTACGAGCGATCGGACGGCACGGTTTCGCGCCGCTCGGCGACGTTGTACGCGCTGTGACTTGGCTGCAGGCATTGGGTACCTTTCAAGTAGAAACTGTCCGATTTGGACCGGTCTGTTCGTACAGACTCGTTCGATTCTATAAGAGTCGAATGATTGAGGAGCCGAATCGAACGCGATTCAGTTGACGCGCTCAACGCGTGATACGCCGCGGACCGACTCTAGTCGATCAAACAGCTTCGCCAGTTGCTCCAAGCCGCTGGTATACACGGTGAAGTCGATGCGCGTGCTGCCTTTGCCGATATCTTCGCCAGAAGCCATCTTGTGGAGGTTTATCCGCTCGTCTCTTATCACTCCGCAAAGATCGTGTATCAAGCCGATGCGGTCGGACCCTTCGACCCTCAATCTTGCGGGGAATGTACCAGCCATGTGGCCCCAAGCGACTTCCACGAGGCGATCAAGATCAATGTTGCGCAGGTTGCGACATGTGTCGCGGTGAGCGGACACGCCTCTGCCGCGCGTCAGGTATCCGACGATCTCGTCGCCGTATACGGGACTGCAACACCGAGGGAAGTTCACTTGCACACCGGGCAGGCCCATGACGACAACGCCCTTGGCGAGATCGTGACCGAAGTTTTGCCTCGCTTCGCGTTCGCCGGCGGCGAGTTGCTCGGCGATGAGGTTCTCCGGACTCGCATCTTCCATCGCTTTCACGACGGTTCGCACGATCACAGAAGGCTGCTGTCGAGTCTTGCCGAGATCCGTCACCAAATCGTCGGTCGAAGAATAGCCCATTCGTTCTGCGACTTCTTCAGCGTTGACTTCGTGACCCATTCGCGTGAGCTGGTCGAGAGCGCGCTTCAGTTGCTGCCTGCCTTGCTGCATATTGGTGTCGCGCGCTTGGCGGCTGAACCATTGGCGGACTTTGGCGCGGGCGCTGTTGGTAGCTAGATAACGTTTCTCGGTATCTTGCCAATCAAGGGACGGACCGCGTGGCGCTCGGGCTTTGCGTATCTCGATCACATCACCAGGTTTCAGCGTCGTGTTGAGTTGAACCATCTTTCCGTTGACTACGGCTCCGACGGTGCTGTGCCCGAGCTCAGTGTGAATGCGATACGCGAAATCTAACGGCGTGGCGCTCGGCGGAAGCTCGATGACGTCGCCCGCCGGCGTGAAGACTTGAATCTTGTCGGTGCTGAGCTGTTCATCTACCTGATCTATAAACTCGTCGGATTCGTTCGGATCATCGATGAGTGACACCATGTCTTTTAGCCACGTCATCGTTCGATCAGAAGAATCGCCTTCGCTTTCGTTGTTGCCGCCTTGTTTGTACGCCCAATGCGCAGCGAACCCCTGTTCCGCCACCTCATGCATCTCATAAGAACGGATCTGCACCTCTAACGGCGTGTTGTCGGGGCCCAGCACCGTGGTGTGAAGCGACCTGTAACCGTTCGATTTTGGCTTCGAGATGTAGTCGTCGAACGTGCCTTCGATCATTGGCCAAAGGCCGTGCACGATACCCAGCGCGTTGTAGCAGTCGGCAGTGTTGTTGGTGATCACCCTCAACGCGATCAGGTCGTGTATCTCGTCGAACGTCCTTCCCAACTCTTCATACCGTTTCTTCTTACGCGAGATACTGAAGAGGTGCTTGGCACGTCCAGTTATCGATGCTGTCACGCCGTTCTTGACGATGATCGCGTCCTGCAACATCTCGACAGCTTTTGACGTGTATTGCTCCCTTTCGCGCCGCTTGCGCTTAACGAGCCCTGAGATCGTCCGATATTCCCTGTGGTCGAGGTGGTAAAAAGCCCGGTCTTCGAGGCGCCATTTCCAATCGTTCATTCCGAGGCGATCCGCCAACGGGGCATAGATGTCCATGGTCTCCTGAGCGATGCGTTCCTGTTGCTCGGAATTCAAATGTCGCAGGGTTTCGATGTTGTGCATCCGGTCGGCGAGTTTGATGAGTAGCACCCGGCGATCCTCACCAGCAGTGATGAACATCTTGCGAAGGCTCTCGATCCTCTCCTGTTCCCGATCCCCTGCGTGTCTGCGTTTTGCCGTCCCGCCGTCTAACGCCCTCAACTCGATCTGCTTCAACTTGGTGACACCATCGACTAAAACTGCCACGCCATTGCCGAATTCGTTTCTGAGATCATCGACTTCGATCCCGCAATCTTCGACGGTATCGTGAAGCAATCCGGCGGCGATCAAGTCTGAGGGAAGCTTAAGTTGTGCGAGCCGTAAAGAGACGATTATCGGGTGGACGATGAAAGGCTCGCCCGACTTACGTTTCTGGCCGTCATGCGCCAGATAGGCGTATTCGTAAGCTGACCGGATAAATTCGATCTCGTCCTCGGGCAAGTACTCATGAACGGCGTTCATGAGTTGGGCGAGCGAACGTTGGTACCCGTTCCGGTGCGACGGCCTCGACGATTTTGTGGTCTTCGTATCGAGTGTCTGAGTAATCGCCATAGGGGGATATGAGTGCCGCAGGGCGAATCTGCAGCTGCGTGTGTGTCTCAGTTTACACGTTCACGATATGTTGTCGGAACGGCTTATTTTCCGACGAAGTGCCTTTCTCGTAAAGGTTAGTCAAACAGGCCAAATGATCAATAGGTTTACTATGGAAGTTGATTTCAACGCGTCGATCCGACGCAAAGGATCGAAAGACGCAAAGCCGTACGTGCCACTCATGATTGATATACGTAGAGCAGAACGACGTAGATTAGCAGTCAAATCGATCGCAGCGATCGCGTTGATATCGATTTCGACGATCGTCTTCATCTCCTTGCACATCACCGAAACAGCGCGAGCGTCCGATCCCACACCTGTAAATCCGCCAGGCGAGATCCCCGCCATAGTAGTTGACGAAACCGGCAAGGTCTACGAGGTCTTCACCCCTAGAGAAGGCGGGACGATTGTGGGCGACGAATTTTCGTTTGAAGCTTTGCCGGGCGACGTCCCAAGCGCGCTGCTAGTGGCGGTCCGGATGACCAAGGACAGTCCGGCCTCGAACGTCGGGATGACGCATCATCGATACACCATCGGCGGACACTACTACGTCATCGGTGCTGTCGACGGTCGGGGTAAGCCTTTTAAAACCCCGTTTACGTTCAGAAAACCAGCGATGGCGTGCGTTCCGCTGCCGAGTGGATACTTGGCCAATATCGACACCGTTCGGTTGATCGCCACCGATCCAGAGGTCGGTTCACAGACCGTGCTTACGTCCACCTCTAGGTTGGGCAGATCTGGCTTGCAGATGTGCGGCTACGTAGGGACAGTGCCGACGACGGTAGTGGTGGGCATAGAAGGATCGCCGGGACCGTTACCGCCAACACCGGTCGTCGAAGTTCAGATCGTTGAGTTGCCAGTCACTGGAGGAGCGGCTATTGCCACCAAATCGCTGGCGATTGCGTTCTTAGCCGGGTTTGCCTTGCTTGGGTTGGCTTGGGCAGTTGCACGCGCTCGGAATCGCCGCGCGAAGCGATTAGGTCAGGGATCGTTGACCTAATTTGGATGGTGAATTATCCCCTCCAAGTCAGCAGATCCGAAATTTCATCCAGAATCGTGTCCAGCTCTTCACCGTCGTAGCGGTCGAACGCTTTTGATCCGGGTTGCCGAGTGATCGGCGTCTTTATGATGCCGCGTCGCCAAAACGCCTGCTTGTAGGTTGTGACGCCGAAGAAGAACTCGAAGTTAAGCGATGGCAGAATCCGATTGAACAGAGCGCGCGCCTCTTCAGTCACCACTTGCTGACCGTTTTCGTCGACTCCACCCGCTTCGAGCGCGTCCCACACGGCGACGTGTGCTTCGGTGATGTGACCTGCCGGCATCGTGCCTGCGCCACCTCGTCGATACTCCGCCAATAAGAACCTGCCTCCCATGCCACCCATAATCGACTCGACCTTGTCACCGCACGCCTCCAACACCGCGGTCATGACGTTGCCCGGCAACAGGCTCTCTTCTTTGAGCAGGTTTGCACCCGGTATCTCTTCGATGATCCGGATTAGTGTCGGAGTCGGGATCGTGGGACCGGTCGGCGGTTTGTTGTTCTGTAGCCAGATCGGCAGTCCGGTCGCTTCGCTGAGAGCGCCGTATAGATCGATCGTCTCTTGACCGCCACCCATGCCGTTCACCGGCATTGCCATTATGGAGTCTGCTCCGCACTCGACGGCGACACGGGCGCGTTCGATGCAGTGTTCGATGGATACCCCGCTAGCACCAGCAACCACCGGCACGGCGCCTCCAACTGTGGCGACACCGACGCGCAGTACCTCGTCGCGCTCTTCATCGGTCAACCTTGGCCCCTCCGAAGCGTTTACAGGCATCACGATGCCGTGTGCACCTGCCTCCACGCAGTACCCGACGCAGCTCCGCAGCGACTCGTAGTCGACGCTTCCGTCTTCATTAAACGGAGTAACCGGTATCGAGAATACGCCGCGATTCTTGGTCTTGCCACCGCTCGCCTGTGTTGCCATTTTGAATTCGCCTCGTTCTAGATTTCGCTGTGCGTATTTTAGACGCGATATCTAACCTCTCATCGCGCGTATCCTTATCTCCAACACAAGTGAATTGAGACACAGCGAGAAACGGAGGTCGAGTTATGGCAACTAAGATGCGAGCGGCGTTAGACGATGGAACTGGCGTGTATCGGACACAGGACGCGCCGATGCCGGAGATGTTCGAGGGTGCGGCATTGATCCGCGTCCGCCAAACCGGTATCTGCGGCTCGGACCTACACATGACAACCCAGCGCGACGAAGCACAGGACATGCCATCAGGACACGAAGTGGCCGGCGAGATCGTCGAGCTGCCGGCCGGCAACCACAAGTTGCAAGTCGGAGACCGCGTCGCAATCGACACAGTCTGTTCCGGGCGCGCCTGCTTCGACTGCCGGTTCTGCAACTATGGGCAGTACCGACACTGTATGAACTTCGTCGAAGACTCTGGAGGAGGCTTCGCCGAATACATGACGCGACGCCCGTTAGGTCTCTTCAAGATCGGCGACGACATGGACTGGACCGACGGCGCGCTGGTTGAACCGATGGCGGTTTCGGTGCACGGGCTGAGATATTCCGGCATGAAGCCGGGCGACGTCGTCGCGATCGTGGGCTCTGCCCCGATCGGTCTGTCCTCAATCGCCTGCGCACACGCCTTCGGAGCCAGCAAGGTCATCGCCTCAGCGAAGTATCCGCAACAAGCGGAGATGGCTGAGAAAATGGGCGCTGACATCGTAACTGGCGCAGAGCCCGGGGAGTTGGCGGATCGAGTGATGGAAGTGACCGACGGCGTCGGAGCAGATGTCGTTGTCGAGTCGGTTGGTGGGCACCAGACGGGCTCGTTCCACGAGGCTTTGAAAGCGACGCGTAGCCAAGGCACCATGGTCTACCTCGGCGGCATCAAGATACCGATGGAAGTCAACCTCTTCGACCCGCTCATCCGCGAGATCAAAATCATCTCGTCCAACTGCTACGGCATCATCGACGGCGTCCACGACTACGTGGTGGCGATCAACCTGCTGGCATCTGGACACTACCCGTACCGCGACGCGGTGAAACACCGTTACGGCTTGGAAGAAGTCGGCGAGGCGTTCGATACCGCATTCGATAAGACGACGGGCGCGGTGAAGGTGCATATTGTTCAGGATTGAGGGTTGTCGGTTGAAGTCGCCGTAAGGAGAACATCGGGAGTAGGAGATGGCGTAGGCGAAAGAGCCGCGTTTACCACTGTTGTCCACAAATTTATCGGGCTGATATTCTTGTGTTTAGAGACGCGAGAGATCAGACTTAGGTCCTTCGCCTAGTCCGTATACTCGGAACTGTGACGATGAATAACGACCTGAACAAAGACGCAGTGCTTGAGAAGCTTCGGAGCCACAAACCAGTTTTGCAAGAACGCTTCGGCGTGAAACGGTTATCTTTGGTGGGTTCGATCGCACGAGGTGAAAGTGGTGATGGTAACGACATCGACTTGATTGTTGAATTCGCAGGGCCAGCAACCGCGGACGGTTTCTTCGGTGCCCATGCTTACCTCGAGGATGTATTCCACTGCGAAGTGGATCTCATGACTGAGAAGGGATTGAGAGAAGGAATGCATCCGTATGTAAAAGGTAAATCGATTCTTGTTTGACTCTGAAGGGCGCGGTCGGGATACGACACAATCCCTGCGTGACATAGAACTGTTCTGCCACCGTGTGCTTGACTGTTCCGCTGGACTCGATCAGGCTGCTTTCGTCCGAGCGCGCGATCTTTATGAGTCCAGCATGTGGAACTTGGTACTGATCGGCGAAGCTGCATCAAACGTTCCATCTGCCTTTAAATCCGGCCACCCGCAGATTCCTTGGAGGCTGATAACTGGCGCGCGAAATGTCTTCGTACATCAGTTTTGGAGGATCGATAACGACGTCGTTTGGAACATAGTCACTGTTCATGTGCCATGGTTGCTCGATGAGTTGCGTGAGATACTCGGGACGATCGACCAGGAGAAACCTTAAGTACCATCGCGATCTAGCTGAATCAGCGGTGCGTGATCCACAAAATGATGTTGCAATGAGTACGAAGCGAAGCGAGACGAGGCTTAACAGAGAAGACGTCCTTGACCTCCTTCGGCAACACAAGCCGATTATGAAGGAGCGATTCGGCGTGTCTGAAATTTCGCTGTACGGATCCTTCGCTAGGGATGAGGGGACTGAAGAAAGCGACATCGATGTTGTCGTGAAGTTTGGTGTCAAACCGACCTTCAGGTCATATTTTGGAGCGCAGATCTACCTAGAAGATGTTTTCGGACGTTCGGTAGACTTGGCGCGCATGCACGAGCTACGTAACGAGATTCGACCAAACGTAGAGCGTGATCTGATCAACGTCTGATGAGGCAAAGCCCGCGCAGGGATGGCGCCCGTTTGTCTCGGACATGATCGCGAGCGGTGAAGGTGCATATTGTTCAGAAATGAGGCGCAAATCGTGCAGAAGGTTAAAATCGCAGCATAGCCACGAATTCACCGGCACGCGTTGCGATGTCCTCGAAACTCAACCGAGACGACGTTCTTGACCTCCTTCGGCAACATAAGCCTAAGCTTAAGGAGTTGTTCGGCATTACCGAAGTAGCGCTATACGGATCTTTCGCGCGTGACGAGGGGACCGAGGATAGCGACATCGACGTAGTAGTCGAGTTTGAAGGTCGCCCGACTCTCTTTACTTACGGAGGAGCGCAGGTCTACATCGAAAAGGTCTTCGGCCGGTCCGCGGACTTGTGCCAGATCCACGAGTTGCGCAAAGAGGTGCGCCCCAACGTGGAACGCGACCTGATCAACGTTTGATCTCGGGTCATGCGAGACCGCGAACCACTCGAGTTCATTTTGGACATCGTCGTCGCATGCGAAGAGGTGCTCGCGTTCACTGATGGCGTTGATTTCGATACTTTTGTCAACGACCGTCGAACCTATCTGGCAACGCTATGGGATATACGGTTGATCGGGGAAGCCTCGATGAATCTGCCCAAAGGGTTCAAAAATGCTCATCCTGAGATTCAATGGTCCGCAATGGTCGGTATGAGACACCGCTTAACCCACGGATACGTCAACACCGACGACGAAGTTGTCTGGAACACGATACAGGACGACATCCCACGATTGCTGGCGGACCTGCACGTAATATTGCAACGCATCGACGACAACAGCCCCTAGACACCGCGTTGGAAAAAATGACAGGCACGGTGAAGGTGCATATTGTTCAGAAATGAGGCGCAAATCGTGCAGAAGGTTAAAATCGCAGCATAGCCACGAATTCACCGGCACGCGTTGCAATGTCCTCGAAACTCAACCGAGACGACGTTCTTGACCTCCTTCGGCAACACAAGCCGATCATGAAAGAGCGATTCGGCGTGTCTGAAATTTCGCTGTATGGGTCGTTTGCGAGGGATGAGGGGACTGAAGAAAGCGACATCGATGTTGTTGTGAAATTTGGTCGCGAACCGAATTGGCTACGCTACTTAGGAGCGCAGGTCTACTTGGAAGACCTATTTGGTCGCAATGTTGACATGGCGCGTCGGCACGAACTCCGCAAAGAGATTCTGCCTAACGTAGATCGCGATCTAGTCAATGTGTGAACCTGATGAGAATCCACGCTTTTGGCATTCGTATGTGCGCGACATGCTCACGTTTTGCGATCCGATTTCGACGTATACCGCTGGATTCGATCGTGAAATGTTCGTTTCACACCAACTGACTTACGACGCAGTGCTTCGGAATATCGGACTAATAGGAGTCGCAGCGTCACGTATACCGAGAGAGGTATATCAAGCCCATCCAGGGATTCCTTGGAACGAGATTCGCGGGCTGCGAAACCGTCTGGCCCACACCTATGAGCATGTCGACGACCAAATCATCTGGTCCATAGTCAAGGACGGCATCCCCACATTGGAGTCGCAGTTGCGAGAATTGTTGAAACGCATCGACGACACCAACATCTAGTCGTCCCCTTCTGCACGACTGCGGGTGCGGTTGAGGCGCATATTGCCCATGGGTGAGGCGGATTGCGCCTTCGAAGCCGTCGTCGGTTCAGTAAAGACCTGCATGGGCCGCCCGGACCGCTTGATCAACAGACTCATAGTCGGGCCCGACGGCTAGGAACATCGTGTACACCCCGCGCGCCGATTCGAACTCAACCCCCAGCGCGACAAATCCAGTCTCGCCTTCCCAGACATAGTAGTCATCGAACATCGCATCATCTGAACGGCCGACTTCGGTCTTTGCAGTCAATCGAGGTTGTTCATCGAACGCGTCCGCCAATCTGGTGATGTACCGGTTGTCACCCCATCGTGCAACCTGCAAGTGCAATGCTTGGCCGAGTTCGTTTTCGAACAGCACGCCATAATCGCCTCGCCATCCCGCGAATTCCTCGTGGACATCTTCGATCTCCTCGCCAGACAACGCTGTTAACAGCGCGACCCATTCCGACATACCAACCGACGATTCGCGCCGCGAGTCCCAATCGCTACCCAGCATATCGCTAGGCAAACTGATCGCTTCTCTGCCCTCTTTGATGAAATACTTCGCGATGTCGTATATGTGCTCAGCTGTAAACGGAGGTCGTCTGAACGCCTCGTCGATCCTTTGTCTGACGGTCTCGCAATTGGGGCATTCCGCCAACTCGTGCAGATAATCGCCGGCTAAAGCAACGAACAGCCAGCCATCGGAATAGGTGAAATCGTTGATTTCGTCCAAGTAACGCTTCATCGCCGATCGCGTCTCAGGGGCATCTGCACCAGATTCGAAACTCTCGGCATAGGCGCGCAAACGGCCCCAACCGATCTCGTCCTCCATGTACGTGTATTCCGCATGCCTGGCATCGCCTTCTAGCATGGCGGCATACGCTCTTCTTGCATCAGCATCGTCTTGGATGCATTCACGCCATTCGATCGGATCGTACTTCTCGTGTTGAACGTGGTACGCATACTCGTGAACGTAGACCATCTCCAACTCCACGTTGGACCCGACCGCGCTTGAGCGGACCACAATCTCGCGCTTTTTCGCGTTGTAGAGGCCGACGTAACTCTCGCCTTGGTAGTCCGCCACAAACTCCGCGTAATCGGCATCTGCGGAAAGTAGCGTCAGCGTGCGATTGATCTGCTCCCATAGTTCGAAGTTGGAGCTTTCGTCAGCGGCCCAATCCTCAACTGCATCCGCACGCCACCGCAACCAAACATCGTCATCCACGAAGATCCTGTTGAGATCGCTAATCGAGCCTTCGTCAACCTCGTAGAAATTCCGCACCCATGCCTCGATGTCACTCATTTTCGTCGCCCATTGCTCGGGTATCTGGTCATCGGAGATGCCCGGCGGAGATGTCGGTACCGGCGTCGGCGATTCCTTCGCTTCGGGCGTTGAAGTGGGGAGCGCATAGGCGCGGCAATACGCCTCGCGCTGCGTCAACAGCTCTGGCGTCGGTGTCGGCGATGGCGTAACGGTTGGCGTCGGTGTCCGAGTTGGCGTCGGCGTGGGAGTAGGTGGATTTGCTGGGTCCGGCGTTGGAGACGGCAACGGAGTTGACGACGGCGTAACGGTGGGAACGAGCGTGGCGTGTTGAACCGTCTTCCACAAAGGAATGTTGCCACTGCCACGACGCGTTTCTCCGTTTGTGGTGTTGCACGTAAACAACAGCACGATCGTCAACGACAACGTGACGGCCGCGACTCTCCAACCGATGGTTTTGAGCACATTGTTCATCGCTTAATCGGCTCTGAGCAAAATCCTTGCAAAACCTCCTTTGAGCGGGTAATTCGAACTGTAACGGGGCCAAGCGTGGCTTCGGCTTCAAGCAAACAAGATATTAGGGTTTCAACGCGCACTGAATGTGCTGATGTCGCTTGCCGCGCCACCAACGATCAGATTGTCGCGGGCAGCGTAAACCGCTTGTTCGACCGATTCAACGTCTGGTCCGACAGCCACGAACTTGCGATAAAACCTGTCCACTGGTAGAAACTCCACGCCCATTGCGATAGCGCCCGTCTCGTCTTGCCAGACGTATAGATCTTCGAACGGTTGACGTTCGGATTTTTGCGGATGATCGACCCTCGTCAATTGAGAACGACCATCGAATGCGCCGACTAGGCTTTTGACATATTCATCGTTCTCCCACTCGGCGACCGTCACATATAGAGCCTCGCTTTGGTCGTTATCCAACAATGTGGCGAAGTCACCCCGCCATCCCGGATGCGCTGAATTCGCCTCTTCGAAATCGCCGTCGATCAAAGTGTTAAGGAGGATGATCCAAGTTGCTCGCCCGATCGTCGTTGACGACCGTACCCGCCAACCGTCTTCAAACGCTTCATCTCCCCAAGCCAACTTAAATCGTTCCTCAGCATCGTAGAACTTCTTGGGTGTCATTACCTGTTCGGTAGTGAACGGTGGATTTGCGAATGCGTGATCGATGCGGTCGCGTTCTGAATTGCAGCCGCGGCACGGCGAAAAGAGAGCAATGTCGATAACGAATCTGGCGCCTTCGTAGTAGGTGAACAGAGATTGGCTCTGCCGGAACTGGAACATGTCTGGTTCATCGGGCGGCCCACCGCTAGATGCATCCGGGCTGTCGAATAGTTCCTCGTAACGGTCCCATCCGATGACATCGTTGATGTACGCTCCCTCCATTCTGGTCGCGTCGCCCTCGATCAAGGCGTGCAGTGCATCGTGAGCGTCTTCGTCGCCCTGATAGCAGTCATGGAAAAACGGATAGTCATACTTCTCGTTTTGAACGTGATGCGCGTATTCGTGAGCGTAGATCAGCTCCGCAATCGTGTCGAACTCTCCTCCGCTAGCCAGTACGACGAACTGACGCTTTTGCGAGTCGTAGACGCCGACGAACTGCTCGGATTGGTAGTCGGCGACGAACTCAACGAGATCACCTTCGGGCGACAGCAAAGTCAGCGTTCGATAGATCTGCTCCCAGAAGTCGACAAGCGAATCTTCGTCGTTCGCCCAATCCTCGACATCGTCCCTCATCCACTGTTGCCAAGCATCCTCCCCCACGAAACGGCGCTCGAACTCACCAACCAATTCCTCGTCAACACCGTAATAATCGCGAACCCAAACCTCCACATCATCCATCTTCGCCAACCACTCCATCGGCACCTCATCCTCCGGTATGCCAGGCGGCGAAGTCGGCACCGGCGTAGGCGTCTCCCCCGGCACAGGCGTAACCGTAGGCAGCACATGGTCTCGGCAATACGCCTCACGTTCGGAGATAGGTTCTGGGATCGGCGTCGCTGACGGGATTGCCGTAGGGCTGATCGCAGGTTCGGTAGCACGCGTTGGGGCAGGCGTTGGCAGGACGGGGGTGGGTGACGGCGTGACGGTTGGAACGCGGGTGGCGTCGACGAAGACGGTGCGGGGGGTGGGGGATGGGATGGGGGTGGGTTCTGAGGGCGTGGGGGTGCAGGCGAGGGTGATGAGGGTGAGCGTGATCGAGGTAGCGAGGATGAAGCTAGGCGAGAGCATCAGGTATCGGTGGAGCATAGGTCTCATTTTCATTGAGGTGAAGGGGTTTGGTGACGGATTCTCGTCAACGCTTCCATCCGGCAGCCCGCGCTTTGTGGCGCGTCCAGCTCTCAATCGCGGAATTCCGAACAAGGATTCAGATCGGGAATTTTCAGATCATTTGATCTATTTGCGTTGATCTTTTGGTAAAGTAAATCCCGAATTTGCCCTAGAAATATATATTCAGCAATGCCAAGACGATCAAACAAAAACAGTAAACGACGTCGAAAATTAAGCCGTCGAACAAATGCGGCGTTGACCCGGATCGCGAGTCTCAACTCGAGGAATAACGAGAAAATCAGCGACCACATTGGCGCCGATGTTGGCATCGCAAGCGCCAGATCCAAAAGTGAGGCATGGGCGGGTGTGAACGGAGTCGTCGGCACATATATCGGCGAGGAGTGTGGTCGCACCTTGCAGTCGTATCGTGCACAGCCGAACTATGTTTTGGAGCACGCTAACCATGAAGAGGACACGGCACGCGGCGGATACGCAGACCGGCAACTGTATGAGTTGGTCCAAAACGGCGCTGACGCTCTGTCAAAACGAGTCGGACGAATCGAGATACGACTAACCAACTCACATCTCTACTGCGCGGACTCGGGCGATCCGATAGACACGGATGGCGTCAAAGCCTTGATGTTTTCATATCTTTCGCCTAAACGCGGAAAGTCTGAAATTGGCCGATTCGGTTTGGGATTTAAGTCGGTCCTTGGAGTATCCGACTCGCCCGAATTTTTCAGTCGATCTGGCTCGTTCAGATTCGACAGATCCGAGTCACAACACATGATCCAAAGGCAAATGCCGGACCAAGCATCCGAACGCTACCCGGTTTTACGTCTTGCCATACCGATTGATCCTCAAGTTGAGGCTAGCGAGGACCCGATACTACGTAGTCTGATGATGTGGGCGAACAATATCGTGCGGTTACCGCTCTCGACTGACGCTTACGAGAGGCTCGAGGGCCAAGCAAAACGGTTCCCCGCCGAGTTTCTACTTTTCGTCCGTCACGTTGAGAGATTAGACATCAGGATTGACGCCTCCGATACGCGACGCACCGTTACGCTATCCGAAAATGACGGCACTTTTGACTTAAACGACGGAGTTGACGATTCTCGATGGAAGGTCTTTCATCGAATGCACAAATTGTCGCCCGAGGCGAAGTCCGATAGCCGTGCCTTGGACGATGCAAACGAGGTGCCGATTTGGTGGGCCACGCCGGTCGAAGGCAACAATCCTGCAGGTCACTTCTGGGCTTTCTTTCCTACCTCCACTCCAAGTCTCGTCCCCGGGATTCTCAATGCGCCTTGGAAGACAAATGAAGATCGGCAAAACCTCCTCTTGGGCATATTCAACGATGAGTTAGTTAAAGCGGCCGCCGAATTGATCGCAGACAACCTGCATCACCTGTCGACGCCTGAGGATCCTGCAAAACACTTGGACGCGTTGCCACGGAGGGTACGGCAGGTAGATCGAGGGCACACGGTCGCTTTGAGCAACGAATTATTCCGGTTGCTGTATCGTCGTCCATTGTTCCCGGATACGTTGTGCAACCTCAAACGCGTCGACGAAGTTAAATTCCCTCCTGAAATCGTCATGAGGCGTCGCAGAGGATACGATGCAAAACTCGATGCTGCGCTTGATCGTTGGTACGGGCGCTCACAACTACCCCACGGGTGGCTACATCAATCAGCGACGAGCGTTCCGCGTTGGCCATTTGTTGAGCGCCTGTGTGATCCTGCGGGGGCGCTGAAAACGGACAGAGGGTTCGGAACACCGATCACCCCGATCCCAGTATGGTTGCAAGCGATCATTGAGAGTTCCGCGCCTAGTGAGTTGGTCGAGGCTTCGAAGGACGCGATTCTTGTGGCGTCGGTTTTCCCTAAACTCCGAGAATTCGACGATGTTCGCGACGCAGCGGTCGTCTTGACGCAGGGCGGCACGTTGGTCGATTTCCGTGGTGATGTCTATCTTCCTACGGTTGGTTTCAATTGGTCCGCCGACCGGATGGTCCACGAAGCACTCTCAAGCGACAACGAAACGCGTCACGCGTTGGCGTCTCTCGGGGTCAAAGAAGCCTCAGCCGAATCTCGTTATGAGCTGTTGTTGGATTCGCTATTGGGCGAGGAGTTTGATGATCAACTTGACCCGGTCGGCAACCATTGGCAATTGCTTTGGCGAGCTTGTCGAGGTGTCAATCCAGAAACTGCCGTTTCGCGGTTAAGTCGGCACGAAGGCTGGCGAAACAAATTGCGATTGCGTACTGTCAGTGGCGAATGGCGTCCGATTAGCAAAGTTCTTATGCCTGGCGGCATTGTGCCCGCGGGCGGCATTAGAGATGCCAGAGTGGCCGTAGACCTCAATTACCACCAGGAAGATGGACTGTTCTTTCAGAGGATTGGACTGTCGGATCGACCAGCCAATCATTGGCAATTCGACTTGGAAACCGATTTCTTAGACCTATTGAATGAGTCGGTCGACCAATATCAACGACAGGGATTCGAAAGGATCGGACAACACCCTCAGCCGCAATACGTCAAGTTCACCGACGTTTCCGGCGTTGGCCCTACGGACGTGTTAATCGAGCTTTCGGAAAAAGGCAAATCAGCGTTCACTGAAATCGCGCTTCGCAACCGCGACACGTTCGCGAAATGGTCCATGAGCCACACATCGCGTCGCGAATATGGCGTGATCGAAACTCATCAACCGATAGTTAGAGCGATCGAAAAGAGCGGAATGATCGAAACGCCTTCCGGCGTCGTCCCGTTCGCTGATGGGCTTGGCGAAACGCCTGATAGCCCCGAAGCCCAACGCATGCTCCTTGAACATTCGAACGTCGCATTGATTCGCGAAGCGTTCGATTTACATGACCCTCCACCACCACAGTTTGTACCCATCAACGCGACCCCGCCGACTTACATTACCGATGCTTGGCCAAGCTTGGCAGGGTATCTCAGCGACGCCGAGCGGATCCTAAAATTGAGCCGTTGCGATGATTTCGTAGATGATTCGGGCGACCCGTTATCCAACGTGGCCATTGCCGACGGCGAAACATTGTTCGTGTTGAGAATGGATCGGGAAGACGAACTTGAAGCGATCATCGACGAACTGAAGATCTCGTTAACGCACATTGAACGTCGAAACGTCCTGATACCGATTGTTCAGGAACGCATCGAGTTGGCGCGTAAGGCCGTCAGGGCTCAACACAACGACGAAACGCGGCTCTTGCAAGCGGTTGGTGAAGAGGCATTGCTCACCGGCTTACCTTTGGCGCTTACTGCGTACTACAACCGCGGTGGTCACAGTTTCGAAGGAGACGCGGTAGCAAAAGCCGCGATTTCTACCTATCACACTGGCGCGCTCAAGCACTACAAACACGCGCTTGAACACCTCGATCCGCCTAGGCAGTGGGCAGGGTCACAACCTGCGATTCAATTCGTGACCGATTTGGGGTTTTCTCCTGAATGGGCGGGGGAGCGAAGCTCGAGGCGCGACCCCTATATGGAAGTACCCGGCCCCATCGTATTGCCGCCGCTTCACGACTATCAACACATCGTCACGAACAAATTGAGACAGATGCTGCGTGACCCCGAGAACGTACTTGCTGATCGTCGCGGATTAATCAGCCTTCCTACCGGATCTGGGAAGACTCGCGTTGCGGTCGAAGGGATTGTCACCTCTGTCACTGAAGACGGATTTAACGGGGGTGTGCTTTGGGTTGCAGACCGCGACGAACTTTGCGAACAAGCCGTGCAAGCTTGGCAGGAAGTCTGGCGCGCCAAAGGCACACGCGACCAGATCCTACGAATATCACGAATGTGGGAAGGGCAACCCCCACCGCTGGCAACGAACGAAAATCATGTCGTGGTTGCCTCGGTCCAAACTTTGTCCAGCAAATTAAATCGAGACAGTGCGGATTACGACTTCCTGCGCGATTTCAAAATCGTCGTATTCGACGAAGCCCATCGGTCTGTGGCTCCTACTTTTACTTCAGTACTGGGCGAGCTTGGTTTCCGACTTCGAGAGGGTGAAAAAGAGCCGTTGTTGCTGGGATTAACCGCAACCCCGTATCGCGGTTACAGCGAGACTGAGACACGTTGGCTCGTGAATCGTTACGGGCGCAATCGCCTAGACCAAGGCGCATTCTTGTCAGATGACGCCGAAAAGGTCATGCGCGAACTTCACCATCGACAGATCCTTGCTCGCGCCACACACATCGAGATTGAAGGAAGCAGCTTCAGCCTGTACGGATCCGAAATCGATCAAGTCTCAACCGCACCTTGGTTGCCGAACAGTGTTGAAAACCGGATTGCACGAGACACCGAGCGAACAGAACGAATAGTCACGGCATACAAAGAACACATCGCCTCTCAACCCGAAACATGGCCAACCCTCATCTTCGCCACCTCCGTTGAACACGCGCAAACTTTAGCGGCCATATTGAGCGCCGATGGCATCTCCGCACGCGCCGTATCAGGCGAGACCGACCGATACACGCGCCGACAGGTGGTCGAGCAGTTCCGCGCCGGCAAACTGAAAGTCCTCGTCAACTACGGAGTGTTCCGAGAAGGCTTCGACGCTCCCAAGACCCGAGCCATCATCGTGGCACGGCCAGTCTACAGCCCCAACCTTTACTTCCAGATGATCGGACGTGGACTCCGCGGCGTCAAGAATGGCGGCAACGAACGATGCTTGATCCTAGATGTAAACGACAACATCGTGAACTTCGAACGCAACCTAGCATTCACCGAACTCGATTGGCTCTGGGATTAAGACCGCCGACATTTGGCTTCCAGACGAACACCGTATCTACACCGCCACAACAACCTTATCCGCGATCAATCCATCAACCGCTGCGTACTCGATGATTGCCGCCGTCTAGGCGCGCGAGCAAATGTAGCCTCAGGGGCGAACCTAGGATACTCGGCTTGAGTGCCGGACAACAAATCCTCGACGGTAAGGATCTGAACGCGCGGATAGCGATGATCGGGATAGTGTTCCGGCGTATAGATGCCCGTTGAAACCGCTTCTTGAATCATCGGGCGGGTAGGTTGGTTTAGCGTGACGAAAAGTCCGATTTCTGCGTTTTCACGCTCCATATCGCCCTTGAGTGTGGCGATCATGTCGCGCCGGACCTGACCGCTCTTTACCTGAACGATTATCCGCTTCGCGTTCCCACTGTTGTCGTCGAAGAAGTTGATGTAGCCGTCTATGCCGGAGTCGGCACCTCTGCGTCCCCTGTTTGCTGGCCGCGCTTCCACGAGCCCCAGCGCCCAGTACTCGAACTGGTAGCGTCCGTCGTGTTCGCTTTCGACGGCGAGCGCCCGCGCGCTTTCAACATCTTGTGGGACCCCTACTACATCGTAGCCAGACAGATCTGAATTGAACGTATCTCGTAACCGGCTCTTCATGAGTGATATAGCCAGATGAGTTATGTCTATGCCTATCCATCTGCGCTTGAGTCGTTCGGCAACTGCGATCGCTGTACCGCATCCGCAGAAGGGGTCTAGAACCACATCGCCTTCGTTGCTGGAGGCGCTGATGATGCGTTCGAGCAGCGCTTCGGGTTTTTGAGTGTCGTAGCCGAGACGTTCTGCGTGCCAAGATCGCAACGGTTGTATGTCCGTCCACACGTCTTGTGCAGAATAACCCGGGTTCTCGTCCAGATACACCTTCAGTCTAGGAACACCGTTGCGTGTCCAATATATCCCGTCTTCCTGCAACAATTTTTGGATACCGCTGTCGTCGTACATCCAGTGTCGACCACTAGGTGGTGGGATCAGTCCGCGGGTTCCGAAATTGCGTGCGGGGCCTCTGCCTGCACCAGAGAGGTCTCCCGACATGAAAACGCGCCCGTCAGGATCTTTGTAACGATAGTAGTTTTTCACGTAATCGGGGTCGAGTTCATGGAAAATATCGTTCCAAGTGAACTCATCGCTCTTGTTGTAGAGCAGAATCGTGTCGTGAACTCGACCCAAACCTCTCGCGTCACTATGTGAAGTTGTACGTCGCCAAATTATCTCGTTACGAAAGTTCCTCTGATCGAACACAGCATCCATCATCAACTTGAGATAGTGACTCGCAGTGGGGTCGCAGTGCAGATAGATGCTGCCCGTCGGTTTAAGGACCCGATGGAGTTCGGCCATTCGCTGCGCCATCATCGTCAGGTACGCCATCATGTCGTTCTGACCTAGAAAACCGCGCATTGACTGTAGGAGGTCGCCAAGCTTTTCCGGCCCGTCCGTTATCACGTCCTGGTAGGCGTATTCCGATTCGATGCTCCACTTCCAAGTGTCCTCGAACGCGGTTATCTGAGCCGCGGAATCCTCGCCGCTCCGCTCTCGAAACAGGACATTGTAGGTGGCGTTGGAGTTGAAAGGCGGATCCAAGTAAATGAGGTCAACGCTCTCGTCTGCGACGTTCTCACGCAGGATGTCGAGATTATCCCCAAAGTAGAGCTTGTTCGTCCACGTTGTCATGCTGAAACGATTGTATAGACGCATGTCGCTTGAACGTCTCGTGTATGGCGAGATGGGCAGTTAAACACAGCATCGACAACAGCGGCAACGAACAATGCTTGATCCTAGATGTGAACGACAACATCGTGAACTTCGAGCGCAATCTCGCCTTCAGCGAGTTCGACTTGCTGTGGGACTAATCGGTGCCGCTAAAATAGACGGGCAGCGTCAAAATCGCACGCTACGGTTACTAAGCCGGGACTAGCCTGATTCGTGTAGGCCACTAGCTTTAAGAATCACGCTTCGCAGGTTCGAGTTCAGCGCCGTTACCACTAACTTGAGGTTCAGTGGCTTCAGTGATTTGTAGTAGCAAATCCATAGGTACACGTAGCAACTCGTGTAGCGCTTCGGCTTGGCGCTTGGTGATCTTGCGCTTACCGGCTAGGAGTTTCGAGATCTTTTCACGGCTGCCGATGATCGGGATCAGGTCGTTTACAGTCAAGCCTCGTTGGTCTAGCATGAACTCAATGACGCCGACAGGGTCAGTCTCGCCGATGTCGACTGTTCTGTTTTCGTATTCGCCGATCAGATCAACCCAAGCATCAAGTTCGTCGCCTTCAGGTGTGCCGATTGGCGCGCCCCACAGTACGTCAACACGCGCAAAAGCCGCAACCAATTCTTCGTCGCTTTTGATCCTCTTCGTGGTTACCACGTTCACACCCTATTCGCGTCTATCCTATCGTATTCGGAATGAGTGCCGATGAAACGAATGTAAAGGATTTGGCGTTCATAGTCGACGGATGCGATGAGTCTGTAACGGTTGCCGCGAATCCGAAAAACCACGTGATCACCACCGATAATGCTCGCCCTTGGGAAATCCGCCAATAGCTCATGCGGCGCTGACCAGTCATGATCCCTAACCTGATAGATAAAGTTCTGTAGTGCTCTCTTAACGTTGGAGTCGAGCAGCCAAAACGTTTCTAGTTTCTTGGTGCCACGAATATGCAAACCTAATCATCGCCTCGAATCTCGTAACTGCACCCGCCAGAGTTTCGCACCTAAGCTCGTTGCCACGGATATCCCCTTCGCATCTCCGTCGCGATCTTCTCCGCGATCATGATGGTTGTGGCGTTGGTGTTGGCCCGGATGACGTCGGGCATGATCGAGGCATCTACAACCATCAGATTGCCTATCGCATGCATCTCGCATTTGGGGTTGACGACCGCCATCGAGTCCGACGAAGGCCCCATTTTGCAGGTGCCGGACGAGTGGTGCTGGGTTCGGACGTTTTGAAGCAGCCAATCATTCAAGGCATCGTCGTCGGCCAACTGCTCATCCGTAGGGGTGATCCGGCGCAACTTGGCCGGCGCGTATTCGGGTAGTTCGGAGAGGTGGGCTGCGAGCCGGACGGCGCCTCGTAGCCGCTCGGCATCGAAGGGTTCGCTCAAATATCGGTAGTCGAGGACGGGTTGATCGTGAGGATTTGCAGTCGCCAGACGCAGTTCCCCCTTGCCGACGGCCTTTTGCAACGCGATACTGAAACCGGTTGGGGACGCGCGTGTAGTCGGATCGAAATCGATCGGAACGTGTTCGGTACGTATCGAAATGGGCCGCATATGCATATCGTTGCGGAATGGCGAGTTAGGCGTCGTGTATCTCATTCCGATCTGCAGAGGCGGTGGACGTTCCGGTATCGGTTCATCAACATCGCTCTCGTAGCTCATGAAAACCGCGATATGGTCCCGCAGGTTCTGACCTACACCTGGGACGTCGGCGATCACTTCGATACCGTGCTCCATCAAGTGTTCGGCAGGCCCAACACCGGAAAGCATCAGCGTTTGGGGTGAGTTGATCGCACCGCCGCTGAGGACGGTGAGATCGGCCTCCAAACGGTAGGTTTCGCCACCAGATTCAACCTCCACGCCGCTTGCCGTGCCGTTTTTGATCAATATTCGGTTAACAAACACCCCGGAGCGTACCGTGAGATTCATGCGTTCGCGCGCCATCTGCAGGTAGGTGACCGCCGTGCTCATCCGTATTTCGTTGACGCGATTGAGGACCAAGTGCCCCACGCCTGTCGATTCGGGATGGTTGTGGTCGTGAGTGAAGGGGTATCCAGCGGCCTGACACGCGTCGATGAATGCTTTCGGGCTCGCCATCAACTCGTCCTCACGGTAGCGTCGAACCGGAATCGGTCCGTCAGAGCCGTGGAAGTCGTCGCCGGGGAAGTCGAGGTCGGTCTCGATCTTGCGGAAGTACGGCAAGACATCGAGGTATCCCCATCCTTCGTTGCCCTCCGCCTCCCATTCGTCGTAATCCTCCGGGATCCCTCGAAACCAGACCTGACCATTTATCGCACTTGATCCGCCGACCACCTTCCCTCGGGGCAAATTGAACGGAACTTGCCGAGGTGTCGCAAGCGCTTCATAGCCCCACGTGTGCTCATCCACTGCGTAGGACTCGTACCATGGCCTCACGCCGTACTTGATGTGGTCAGGCAACCACTCGAACGCCGGATAATCCGGGCCAGCCTCGAGCAGCAGCACCGAACGGTCGGGGTCCTCGGACAATCGTGAGGCGAGAACGCAGCCGGCGGATCCGGCTCCGACAATGATCACGTCATACTTCATCGCGACGAGCTTCCTTGAGCTTCGAAATTCGTTGCCGTGAAGTTTACGCGGCTACCGCGACTCGTGTGCTCTCGATTTGCGGCGTTGATACAAACCGATCATCACGACTTGAACTGCCAAAACCAAGTGCAGCGTCGAGGAAATCCAAGACGTGAACCAGTCCGATTCCGTAAACAACGTCAGACCCATCAAGATCCGCATCGCCATAACCCCGAAGTAAACCATGCCGAGAACCAATACTGGAGTGATCAAACGCGGTGGTATCAGTTTGGTGCTGAGCCACATTCTTCGGATGACCCAACCCGCAATGAGGATTATCAGGATTTGGGCGCCCAACAGTATCGGGTAAGGCAGACTGCTGCCCTGCCAATCATCAAACGGCGGCAAGAATCCTACCGGTATCCAGAGTTGGACCGCCTGTCCGATGACGCGGAGAACAAAGGCTAATGTGAGGAATCCGAAAACTATCGCAGTTCGGCGATCAGGGCTCTTATGCGATTTTTCGGTAGTGTTCATACCAATCGCTGGCAAACACGCCGCCAGGATCGAATTGCCTTTTCAGTTCCAGAAACTCGCCGAATTGCGGATAGGCCCGCTTTACTTGATCACCAGTTGCCCAGCGATGGTACGTCAGAAAGAAGCTTCCGCCCAGCGAAGTCGCATCGTCGATCAAAGCTCTAAACGCATCGGCTGCTTTGGCCACGCCTTCTCCTGTGTGATCGACATGAAGATTGACGACGATACATGCAAGTCTTTGGTTCGCCCAGTTCAAAAACGTCTCGTCATCTTTTTCGATGAGACGAATTGTGCCGTATATGACGTTTGCTTGCTCCCGCCGCAGCGAGTCGCTCGCTTTGGCCATGAATGCGGGCAGTTGGTCGAGAGGCACGTATACCTCGGTGATCATCTCGGACCCTGGGCTTTCGGATCCCATCATCCGGTCGAGCTCAGAATGGTAGCCGTCGATGTAGACGCTCATCTGGAACTCATCGATGTCGTATGTTTGCCCACTCGTGCCCATGTAAAAATCGGCATACGCGTTGAAAGCGGCGGCTTTGTCGACGTGTCCGAGGTAGATCAGTTTCTTCCAGTCGTCGGCCGATAGCGTTGATCTAGAAGTTTCAGCGAATGCCGCCGATTCATCGATCGGACGATAACAAGAAAACACTCCGGCGCGCATGAAGTCGTCCGAAGATTCATCCGTCATGTATTGAAAATCGCCGTAAGCGTAACCCTCGCTGATCCGCTGCTCAAAAGCTCTCGGTAGTTTGTCGATATCGAACACATCGACAACTCGCTCCAACCTGCCAGCGGGTTGGAGGCGCATGGTGACCGACGTGATGACACCGAACAATCCGTAGCCTCCGATGGCGAGAGCGAAGAGATCAGGGTTAGAGCTGCGACTGCACTCGATGGCCTTACCCTCAGAATCGATAAGCACGAACGACTCTACGTCTTGCACGATGGGTTTGAGGGTCAGACCACGACCGTGGCCGTTTGCAGCGAGCGCGCCTCCTATGCTCATCCGATCCGCACCCGTCTGTTTCTGGATGACGCTCCAACGGTTCTCGCGACCTCCTTGGAAACGTCGAAGCTTGGGTATAAAGTCCGACCACATAGCACCCGCCTCAACTTCGACCAAGCCGCGCTCGGAATCCAGGCTCAAAACCTGATTCATCTTGCGCATGTCGATGACAGTACCGTCCGTCAGGAACTGTTGTCCGCCCATCGCATGGCGTCCACCTGCGACGGCAACGCGACCCCCCAACGTCAAACAGCGATGAATGGACTCTCGGACTTCTGCAGAGTTTCGCGGCACAACCACGTCTCGCACATTGGTGACATTTAATTGGGAATGAATGTCATTAACGGCAATAGCTTGCATCCTTCGTCGGCCTCCATATCGCGGTTGCGCCCTTAATTCAAGATACGGATATTGAAGTGATGCGCGATGTAAGGCATTCCGCGTTTTTGCCGATCTCGAGACGGACGTTCGGATCAGGATTAACTTAAGCCGCTTCGTAAGCCGCTAGATACGGGTAGAGATCCCTCTGGATCACTCGATACACCGTGCGCTCGCTCGTATTCACTTTGGCAGCGATTACGGCGACGCTCATGCCACTGGCTCGCATATTGACGATTTCCTCGTCGCGTAGGGCCTTTGCACCCTTTTTGCCCCAGTGAGGATCGTCATATTTGCACACCACGAGCGGGCACTCCAAGCATGCTGATGCCAACTCGCACCCGGTGTCGCGGTAAGGCGCGTATTCAGGCAATCCTCGATTGCGGCTTCCGGTACGTTGTCGGCGTTTCCCTGTCGTGCGCTTCGATGTCGTTAGGGGTTCAACTTGTCCAATGGTGGAGATGGTCATCTATCAGATAGTTCCTAGAAATTGGCTTTCTCGCCAAGCTCGGTCGAAAAGTGAACCTTCAAATCCTGCCTGCCCGTAAAACACGAAGGTCAAAGCTTCGTCTCGGCAACGCGGCGCGACGATACGGTCAAACCAACTCGGTTCGATCAGATGTGCGCCGACGACCTCGACGAGGATGTTTGGGAAAACGACCGTAGCGTCGTCTCGAATGGGATTGTCAACACTTACGAACAGGTGGCGCGCCGCTCCGATGGCAATGCTTCTCTCGCCGATTGGTTGCCACAGTTCGCCCGCGCCTGCTTCGTCCAGTGCGGCGACCAACGCATCCATCGCAGGCCATGTGTTGAGATTCAACGAGGGTGAAATAGTTACGTTGATCCCGCCGAAACCTGAACTTAAAGTCAACAGCATGCTGCGTACAGGCGTGGCGAAATCCGTTGCGTGGCTTACCGAGCGGCTTTTCACCGCGAATGATTCGCGTTCATGCGACATCGCCGACTGCATGATCCGCTGGCCGAGTTCCTCCTTGTGGGCAATAAATTCCGCATCCGGATTCGTCAGCATCGAAAGTTCTGCCCCGATGCCGATTTGGGAGGTCACCCGCTCGAAGGCAGCCGTAGTGGAATTCGTCCGACCGTCGGTCTTCGCCTCTCCGCGACCAGTCGGACGTTCCAAAAGTTGAGTAGTCATGGTTTATACCCTCACTTGTTGTCGAACTTACGTTCTAATTAGAACATATCATCTAATAATGCGCGCGTCAACTCTCAGGGCAGTTATATAGGTGACGCAACCAATTTGACACGTATGATATAATTAGGGGCATGAAAGCAGATACACACAATATCACTTTTCATGACATCATGCAGTGGTCAGATGACGAATGTCGTCAGTTCCTGGAGGTGATGCGGTGGGGTGGCGAGCCGTGGTGCCCCAAGTGCGGAACCGAGAAACCCTACCGCTTCACACGCAAGGTCAAGAACGGCGAGCGGAAACTCTTCAAGTGCCGCGAATGCAAGAAGCAGTTCAGCGCGACCGTAGGCACGATCTTCGAGGACAGCAAGATTCCTCTGTCCAAGTGGTTTGCAGCGATCTACCTGATGATCTCAAGCAAGCACGGGATCAGCGCGCACCAGCTCCACCGGATGCTGCACATCACGTACCCTTCGGCATGGTTCATGTGTCACCGCATACGCAACGCCATGTCCGACAGCTCAGGCGACCCGCTGAGCGGCATTGTCGAGGCAGATGAGACCTACGTGGGACCCAGAACCAAACGCGGGCACCCCGTCGTGCACGAGCGCATCAAGGACGAAGAGAACATGGGTCTGCGCCCGAAGACGAAGTTCCAGCCGCTCGCAGGCAAGACGCCCGTGTTCGGGATGATCGAACGCGGCGGACGTGTCAAGACTCAGGTCGTGGACAGGCCCGCGAGCAACACGTTGCGCCCCATCATCATGGATTCAGTGGACCCCGAGAACACCACGCTTATAACAGACGGGCACCCCGCGTATCGCAACATGAAGCGGCACATCACTCACGAGACGGTCGATCATGAGATCGAGTATGTTCAGAAGCGCAATCGCATGGTGCACACCCAGAACATCGAGAACTTCTGGTCGATATTCAAACGCGGACTTTCAGGCACGTTCATCCACGTGGGCGAAGGCTACCTGCCGATGTACCTCAACGAGTTCGACTTCCGAGGAAGCAGCCGGGACCTCACGGATGAACAGAGGTTTGCTGCTCTGATGGCTCAGGTTCAAGGTCGTCTTCTCTGGTACTGCAAGACTTCTCAGCCTGAGAATCCCTACGCCTGACATCCCCCTGCCGCGCGAAGAAGCGGATAGCGTCTTCGAACGACGCGTTGATCTTGATGGGCTTGTCGTTGGTGTTCACCTGTTTCAGTCCGCTTCACTTCATCCTATCAATTGTTGTTCGCTGTGCAATGTGTTGTTTATGATGTGGACACTGACGCCCTCGGTGGGACTCGAACCCACATCCCTGACTTAGCGAGAGCAGTGCATGATCCATCATGCTGCGAGGGCGTTAGCCCCACATCATAGGCATTACTTGTTCCTCTATTCGGCAGCGTTGCCGAATAGGACGTAGCCCGGGATTTCAACGGAGATTTACGAAATCCGTTCTGAATCTTCGGAAGCATGATGTAATCTGTAACTCGCGACGATTCCCATGAAGACGAGTCACGACTCGTGGGGTGTGGAGTCTCCATGCCCCCTTCGTGGCTCTCATGAGATTGGGAATCGTCGCAGATAACCACACTCATCGGTAATCACTGGGGGCACTTCCAGTGTCTGTTCCAAATCTCGTGGCGGTGGTGGTGAACATCTTCCATTCGTCGAACGCGTCTTCGAGACCACCTCCTGATCCATTAGAGCGGCGACCCTCGCTGCTTCATGCCTTTGAACTTTCCAGGGAACAAGGCAGGTCGCAGTTCCTGAGAGCCGCCGCTCTAATCGCCCTAACAGTTGTATCAGCATCGGTAGTGTCGGCGCTACTGTCCGCGTGTGGTTCCGCACCTAACCTCACGCCGAATCCTGAGACCTATGAAGAGAGGAGCAGGTGCGAGATCGCATTATCCCTGTGTCTGTCTACTCCTACGCCCGAACCCACAGATACGCCAGCTCCACCCACGCCCACACCTACGCGCAACGAGGCGTTGATGCAGTCGGTAAAGGACACGGCGAACGCTACCACGGGCAATTACACCGAGGCGTACATGCAGTCCGTCAAGGATAGGGAAGAAGCAGCCCAGAAAACCAAGCGGCTACCCAATTTCATCCCGTGCAAGGACCTCATCAATCCCGACCTCTGCTCGACGAAGCACTGGACGGAAGTCCGTGAAGAGTTACGCAGGGAAGCCTACGGGGATGACATGAAGGGCACGCCCAAGCTGGCACCGTGGAGACAGACGCCCACAGCCACTCCCGAAGGCTGGCACGTCTATCCGTGGAGAAGGACGCCTACGCCCTAACCATGTCACGTCAGAATCAGAACTGGTGGGATGAGGACGTGCTGGTGGACAAAACGGATAAAACCGTAGGTTTCATCACAAAGTTGCTGTGTGCCGCATCAATCGTCTGCTTCGCCCTGCTGGTAATCACACTGGTATTCGGAGCGGCAGGAACCTGCATCGGCGCGTGGTGATGCTCCTATTCGGCAACATTGCTGAATAGGGGTCCTGGGAAACATCTGGGTTTACACGGGGTGTCATGTGTATGAACAAGGGGTGATGGCCCCGAAGTTCAACGGATTGAACACCGCTTTGACGTAGACGGAGGTTCCGGGTTCGAATCCCGGCGGGGCTACCACCCTGTCAGCATCATAAACAAAACCATTCCGGCGCAACAGGTTGCGTCACCTATATAACTGCCACTCTCAGGCTTTACCGCTCTCATGGGCACTGTTGGTCGGCCTTTCGTCGCATGGCGTCTCTTCGTGCATAATGGACATCGGCGTACAAGCCCTAGTAGGTGGTGGCCGGAAGCAAATGTCAGTCAACGTCGAGATCGTATCTATCGGTTCCGAACTGCTGCTCGGTCAGATCGTGGACACGAATTCGGCTTGGATCTCCCAACGACTCGCCGAAAACGGCGCGAACGTCTTCTATAAGTCCTGCGTAGGCGACAATTTGAAGCGCATGACGGAGGTTCTGCGGATCGCGCTTGAACGCGCCGACGTCGTCATAACAGGCGGTGGTATCGGTCCGACGCAAGACGACTTGACACGCGAAGCTGTAGCGGAGGTTTTCGGTGTGAAAGTGGTCACCGACCCCTCATCGTTGACTGAATTGCGGGAACGTTTCCAGAACCGCGGCTTCATCCTCACAAAAAACAACGAACGCCAAGCGCAAATCCCCGACGGCGCCAAAGTAATCAGGAATCCAAATGGCACCGCACCTGCGTTCATGGTCGAATCTGACAAAGGTACTGTCATCAGCCTTCCCGGCGTGCCTTTCGAGATGAAATGGCTTATCACCAACGAAGTCATCCCGTATCTTCGTGTCAAGTACGACCTCGGAGAAACCATTCACTATCGAGTTTTGAAGGTCGCCGATCTTGGTGAAAGCGCCGTAGACCACCTGATCGGGCACTTGATCGCAGAATCCTCAAATCCTACCGTGGGCGTGCTCGCACGTCCCGGCCAAGTCGATGTACGGATCGCCGCGCGTGCCGCCAACGTAGCCGATGCGAACATTTTGATCGAACCAGTCGAAGCGGAGGTCCGAGAGCTTTTGGGCGGTCACGTATTTGGCACCGATGAAGAAACGATCGAGAGCGTGATCGGCGAAATGTTGCGTGAACGCGGGGCGACGGTGGCGGTCTACGAGGATCTGAGCGCGGGAGCGGTGTCCGACTCTATGCGAACCGCGGCGGGAGAGAGCTTTCTCGAGGCGATAGTTGCTAACACCGCCTTGCCGCGAGATCGACTCATCAGCAGTGGCATCAGCGACAACCTGTCGGGCGAAGAGCGAGCGAACGCGTTGGCTGACGCGATCCGCGAACATTCAGGCGCCACGATCGGGATCGCCGTACACGGCATACCGGAATCGCCGGAGTCGGAAAGTAGTGCGGTGAACCTCGGCAGGGGCGACACGTACATCGTGATATCCGATGGAAGCAAATCTGAGATGCGTCACGTCCAATCCGCAGGTAGTGGCGCCCCGGACCGACGACGCGCCGCGATGTACGCATTCGGCACGCTAAGGCAGCACCTCCTTGCGCATTGAACCGTAGAACCGAAAAGCCGGAAATGGAAGCAAAATGAAATCGCTACTGAAGTCACCACGAATTGTGGCTGTGAGTGCGTTCCTCGTCTTCGTGGTCGGAGTTGCTTTGATCGCATGTTCGGGGCCGGAACCCACGGCAACTCCAGTGCCGCCGACTCCAACTCCGGTTCCACCCACTGCAACGCCAGTTCCACCAACTCCTACTCCCGTGCCGCCTACGCCCACGCCTGTTCCCCCTACGCCTACGCCGGTACCGCCGACACCAACTCCTGAACCGCCGACCGCGGTGCCTGAACCGGCCGAAGAGCCAGCAGCCAAGGAGGCCGAACCTATAGACGAGATCAGTCCTTCCGGGTTGTCTGCGCACGATGCGGCTTGTATAGAAGAACACGCCGACGCGGAGACCGCCGCGAAAGTTTTTGAAGCGATCGAAGCTCTGACCTCCGGTACTGACGCCGAAAATCATCACATTCTCGACCTTTTGGCCGCGGCCGAGCCGCTTTCCCATTGCGGCGTGATGCCGGAACGGTTTGCGCCGATCGTGGCTCAGATCACTCCGGAAGATGCGGAATGCGTGGTCGAACAGGCAGGTGTGGAGATGCTGATGAACTTCTTCACCATTACGGAAGAGCAACAGGCGCAGACGCTGAACCTTATGGCGTTAGCTCCGCTTCTCGGCTCTTTGCAAGCGTGCGACGTGGCGCTCGACCTCACTGCCGGACAGTGACGAACGACACGGTAACCCGCACCGATTCAAATCCGGGAACCGAAACACCGACGCTTGATCAGTAACCCCCGCTGTCTTGAAGCCTAAGGTGATCAACGTGCCGACGCTTTGTCCCGAGCCATCCACGAAAATTCAAGAGATACGATGAGTCCGTACGTGACAGATGACAGAGTCAGGAATCTCGTGGTATGCGTCGTTTTCGCCACTCTAGTGTTCGCGATCGTCGCCTGTTCTTCGCCCGAACCGACCGCAACGCCAGTTCCCCCGACTCCAACGCCTACGCCGATCCCTCCAACCGCCACCGCTGTAACACGCGAACAACCGGCCGCCGAACACCAAGGTCCGATCGACGAGATCTCTCCGTCGGGGATGGAAGCCCGCGATGCGGTCTGCGTCGAAGCGTACGCCGACAAAGAAACCGCGGCTAAGATTTTCGAAGCCATAGAGAAGTTCAACTCTGGCGAGGGGGTTGAAGGCCAACACGTTATTGATCTGTTCGCACAAACCGAAGTGTTGGCCCGATGTAGCGCTGTCCGGGAACGATTCCTGCCGATCCTGTCCATGTTCTCACTCGAAGAAGCCGAATGCATCGTCGAACACGCTGGCGTCGAGTTGATCAGTGATTTCGTCGCCTTCACCGAGGAAAATCAATCCCAGGTTTTGAACCTCGAAGATCTCGCACCGTTCCTCGGATCGTTGGAAACTTGCGAAATCGCCATAGACCTGGCCGCAGAACATTAACCGACGGACGAGTACCGGTTCCGCGATTCGAAACGCCAGAGCATATCATTTGCCGTAACGAATTGTCGGGCCAACAACCGACTAACATGTGCTAGGAGAGCATAAACATGAGAAGCAAGGCAGCAATCCACGTCGAACGCGGCAAGCCTTTGGAAGTCGACGAGATCGAGATACCGGACCCGCGTGCCGATCAAGTTCACGTCAAGCTGCACTCCAGTGGTGTCTGCCACTCGCAGCTACACCAGATGCACAACCCGCAGACACCTACACCATCCCTCCTCGGACACGAGGGCACTGGCACGGTCGTCTCCGTTGGCTCAGACGTCTCCCATGTCAAGGAGGGCGACCTCGCCATCGTGACATGGGTACCCAAAGACCCGATCCAAGGACGCTGGACGCCAGAACCCAGCGGTGCCACCTATCGTGAAGAGCCGCTAAACGGAGCAACCTACACCTGGGGCGAAGACGCACTCGTTTGGGGCGGATACGTAATCCCCATAGACGACGACAATCCCAAAGACATCTCGTCAATCGTCGGATGCGCGGTACTAACCGGTGCCGGCGCGGTCCTCAACACCGCCCGCGTTCGCCCCGGCGACTCGGTCGCCATCTACGGCATCGGTGGAGTCGGCACCTCCGCGCTCATCATGGCCAGCATCCTAGAGGCGTACCCTCTAATCGCGGTAGACATCGAAGATTCCAAGCTCGAATACGCCAAGGAGATGGGCGCGACGCACACCGTCAACGCCATGAAAACCGACCCTATCGAGGCGATCCACGAAATCACTGGCGGAGGCACCGACTACGCATTCGACGCCATCGGCCTCCAGATAACCAGCGAACAGATCCTCCCGTCCGTCCGCGGCGGCGGCCCTGGCGCCGACAACCACGGCGGAATGGCCGTCTTGATTGGCATGCCAGCACCTCAGATGACGGTTGACCCCGGTCAGTTCATGTACCACCAGAAGCAGTACCGCGGATCACTTGGCGCGACCTACCCCGAGAAGGACTTCGACCAGTTTCTGCGCTGGCACCAAGAAGGCAAGTTCCCGCTCGACAAGCTCGTAACCCGACGATACACGCTCGATCAGATCAACGAAGCCTGCAACGACTTGCAAAACGGCGAGATTTTGGGCCGCGCCATCATGGTCTACGACTAGGTGTACGACTAGCGCGGGGACGGGTGTCAGCGAGCCAAACGCCGTAACCACCTCTTGAAGGCACCCAAAACAGCGTCATCGGAGGAGTGGACGAGTTGACCGCTCTTCAACGCGTCGTCGAAACTCCATCCCGGAAAATACGCCGATAGCCAAGCATGGGCAATGTGTTTGGCGGCTTTGTGACTCGCGTTGTCCACGATCTCCTCGGGCAAATCACCGATGAATTCACGCGCAGGTTGTTCAACCCGATCGGTGTCAGGGATCATCCGTATGACCAAGTCCTCTAGTTGTCCAGCCCGACAATTGTCGGGCATTATCCACAATCCGAATTTCTTGCGAACGGTGCCGACGCGATAAGTTGCCACGTAACCGTCCTCTGGTTTCGCATTGGGATCAGACTCCGGTGTGGTGTTCTTCAAGACGATCAATCGTCGCAACCTCCGCTTCACGCGATCGGGATCGTCATCAGCGTCAACGACCAACCCGACGGCGTCCACACCTCTTTCATTCAGACGCGTGTTTAGGAAAGTGTTGAGCTTGGAATCCCGATCCTGAGGTCTCGACAACCCGCTCAATTGGTCGATACGCGTCACACAACCAGCCAGGTCAGGGGTCTCGCAAATCGCGCGGATAGTCGTAGCGTCGTGGAAACCCTCAACAATTAATGTGATTCTGCGAACGATACTGCGCGGTCGGTTGGCAACACCAGTCAAAACCGTTGTCATTGGACTACTAGCGAGGGTCTATGCCGGTCTCAAAAGAAACCTGCAAAGTCAAAGGATCGTAGTCTACGTAGTCTGTTCGATGTTCGCCTTCTTCCAATCGGAAAAAACGAAGCGACGCGGTGGGTCGCGAAACTCCAGCGTCTGCAAATCCGGCGATGCAGTCAATCGAATTGGTCGTCGCGAGCAACTGCGCGTCGCGTGCGACGACGGCATCCACGATGAGTTTCCAAATAGAAGCGTGTGCAACGCGACTAACGGGGACATCAATGTCATCGATCAAAAAGACTGTGTTGCGTCCACCGACATCCTGCGCTTCGGGTACTACCACGATCGCGGACATCAACATCATCGCTCTCGCCGCATCCCAACCGATTTCGAGCGCATCGACGAATTTGGGCTTCGATGTCTCACTATCTCCGACCAACCAACCAAGTTCAAACTTGCCAGAAAGTACGCGGATGACGAACTCGCTCACCGAGACCATCGTTGCAGAACCCAAATGCGCGTTCCTTCTCTGATCAGGTAGTCCGGGGTCCAACAATCGATGCTCAACTACACCTCCAGCCTGGAAAACTTCGGGCATGTTCGATATGAAAACAAACCATTCTTTCCCGAAACGTTCTATCGGCAAAGTTAGGCAATGGCCCAAATGCCTGATTTCGATGCCGTCAGCACCGAAGGCCTCACCTGCATCCATCACCATCGTTCCAGATTGGTCTGACGTTGAAATCAAGACTTCTTCGTCGTTTTCGAGTTCAACATGATCCCACCAATCTGGTTGGACGACGCTAGAACTCTTTGCTCCGTTGTCCGCAACTGATCCCAGCAAAGACGATCGCAAAAGACTGTTGTCGCCAGCGAACAAATTCACCTGTGCCAGCCGAGGCAACTCCAAAGCGCGGATCGACCGGAAATGGTCAATCTTCAAACTTTGGACGTGAATACCTTTTGATCCAAATGCGGATCGTCGATTCATACCGACTCTCCTGCGTGGTTTTCTTTCCGACTGGTAACCTGAAAACCGGTCGATCACTTCAGGCACCGATTTCGACAATGCTATACCGCACCCTAGGAAGATCCGGCATTCCCGTTTCGATCGTGTCGTACGGGGGAGGCGGGCCTAGCCAGTTCGGGAAAGCTGCGGGCCTTACAGCTGGGCAACGGCGAAATCTGATCGCCCGAGCGCTGGACCTGGGCATCAACCTTTTTGACACGGCGGCGAACTATGGCGACAGCGAGGTGTGGCTCGGTCAGGCGTTGCGCGATGCTCCGAGAGACTCGTATTTGATAGCCACGAAATGGACGTGGAAGACTGCCGATGGTGTTTTGCCGGACCCGAGCAGCCTTGTCGAATCGATCGATCGGAGTTTGGAGCGCTTCAACACCGACGTGATTGACATCATGCAGATCCACGGGATACTGCCCGGCAGATACCACGATGTCACGGAGAAATTCGCCGAGACCCTGCTGCGACTAAAAGAGCAAGGCAAAACGAGGTTGATCGGTTTTTCGGAGATGATGGTCGAAGACCCTCGGCACACCGTACCCTTGACTGCTCTCAGGGAGCACCCGGATGTCTGGGACTCGATCATGCTCAAGTACGGCATTCTCAATCAGTTCGCTGCGAAGGAGTTTTTTCCTCTTGCCCAGAAGCACGGCACCGCGATCCTCAACATGGCGCCGGTCCGTTTCACCCTGACCAGGCAGCACGAATACGAGCAACTATTGAATTCTTGGCGGGAGAGAGGAGAGATCGATGTCGATCATCCGAAAATCCGCGATGGTTTGGACTGGCTGATCGGCGACGGTGTGCCGTCAATCATCTCGGCTGGGTATAAATTCGCCGCTGACCATCCTGCGATATCCACCGTGATTTCGGGCACCTCCAACATCGACCACCTTGAGGACAACGTCGCCGCTTTTGAGACCCCGTGTTTGCCGTCCGCAGACGCAGCTACCCTCCGTCAGCTTCTGGCTAACTCGGCCGCGCCGCGTTAGCTTACTGGAGGCAAGTTAGGCAACACCGGTAGATTTCGGTTGACCCGTTCGAATATCTCGCTGAGGCTCGCAACGTTTACACGCCAGTGGATTTGACCGCCGAACTCGATCTCGCCCGCCCGTTTTGCCTCGTCAACAACCTCCTGACTCGGGCTGGTGGGGTACACGAGCAACCCGGCTTGCACACCGTGATCGTTGTGGCTATCCACCGAACGTCGTAGATCGCGCAATATGTCGTTGGCGTTCGAAGGGTCGCAACTTGTGACGCGAATGATCGCTTGTCCGATTTCTTTCGCATCGATTCGGAACGTCGCGACGGCGTCGATGCCTAGACCCAAATCTTGTTGGTTGCGCCAAGGGGTGCAACCGGGAATCTGCGTGATTGCGGCCTGCTCGAAACGATCAGAGTTCGCTAAGGCTAATTCTGACCAATCTTGGTAGTTGGCTGGATTGGTCGATGGGAGGCCGTCGACGTCGAAATCGACCTCAATGCGTTCGCCTTCGAATCGCTGCCGCAACACGCTCAGAGCCATGGGTTCGATGTCGATGCCGATCCACGACCGCCCAAGCCGTTCCGCGGCGATCATCGTGGTTCCACACCCGCAAAACGGATCTAATACCGTGTCGCCAAGGTTGCTCGACGAGCGGATAATGCGTTCGAGCAATCGCACCGGTTTCTGGGTCGGATAACCGGTGCGTTCAGGGGACCAGGTTTGCAGCGAGTTGATGTCCGACCACCAATCTGGCATGTGAGCACCGCGTTCCAGATCACGTTTTTTGTCATCGATGCTGACGCCACCACGCGACTGGACGAGCGTTTTCGATGCTTGCGAGTATTCGGTGAACTGCGGATTGAACAGGTATTGGTCGCTCTTGGAGTAGCGCAGGACCACATCGTGTTTTCGTGCGAAGTCATTGCGAGGCACACCTCCGCCGCGATAACACCAAGCGATCTCGTTCCTGAAGTTTTCGCGTCCGAACACCGCATCCATTACGACTTTGAGATAGTGGCTCGCGGTCGGGTCGCAATGCAGATAAACCGTTCCGGTCTCACGCATTACGCGCCGCAACTCCACGAGTCGCGGTGCAATGTTGACCAAATACGCCATCATCCGATCGCGTCCGAGCACCTTCATTAAGCCTTGGATAGTATCGGCGACCGTTCGTCCGGCAACGCCTTTGAACAGTCCTTCTCTCAAATCTTCCGTTGAATCATCCCATGTCCATACGTCTTCAAACGCGGGTAGGTGCGCTGTCGGTCTCAGCAGCTCTGGTCCACGAAACACGATCTTGTAGGTGCGGTTGGTGTTGAACGGTGGATCAAGATAGACGAGGTCGACCGTGCCGTCCTTTATCGCGCGCATCGCTTCGAGGTTGTCTCGGAGATAAAGCCTCCTAACGCGAATCGGCGTTGTATCGTTATCCGAAACCGATCCGATGTTTGTGTCGTATTGCGTCACGTCGTTTTGCGTGCTGTTTACCGATTCGTTCCGTGGCCGCATACTCGACGAGAAGACCCATCGCGAAGCGTCGACGGTGCTTGATGCTATATTTGGCGCAGTCGACTATTGAGTTTGCTTTGAGTTTTGATCGGCGGATTACGATTGCCGCCGTCGCTATTGGGAAGTCGATCCTACTCCGAAAGGAGCTTTGTTTTGACCACAGCTTCAACCACCACTGCAGAACCAAGCGTTAACCCTGTTCACGCCGATACGATTGATCGCATCGCCGAGAACGTCGGCCGGGTAATCATCGGCAAAGACTCAGCCGTCCGTTTGGCGGTGGTCGCATTGCTAAGCCGGGGGCATGTTCTGGTTGAAGACGTTCCTGGCGTCGGCAAAACGATGCTTGCGCGCTCAATCGCGATCACGACCGGATGCGATTTCAAACGGGTGCAGTTCACCCCTGACCTGCTTCCTAGCGATGTTACGGGCGCGTCGGTCTACAACCAGCAGATCGGCGATTTTGAATACCGGCCCGGGCCAGTCATGGCACAGATCGTGCTGGCCGACGAGGTTAATCGCGCGACTCCGAAGACTCAATCGGCTTTGTTGGAAGCTATGGGCGAGCAGCAAGTCACCGTGGAGGGAGTGACGCATGGCTTGCCGAGCCCGTTTATGGTAATTGCGACTCAGAACCCGATTGAATACGAAGGGACTTTTCCGTTGCCAGAAGCGCAACTCGATCGGTTCTTCATGCGTATTTCGCTCGGATACCCAGACCCTCAGGAAGAGGTCTCGATCATGGACGGTCGTGAGGCCATCGATCCTATCGACGTTCTGACCGCAAGTTGCGCGGCCGAAGAGATCATTCTGCTGCAACAGTACACCGATTCGATTTACATCGACGAACTCATCAAGCAGTACATCGTCGAAATCGCAAACGCCACCCGAAGCCATCCCGACACAACCCTGGGGGTCTCGCCACGCGCTAGCATCAATCTGATGAAAGGTGCAAAGGCGTTCGCGATGCTGCAGGGCAGGGACTACGTTATTCCGGATGATGTGAAAGCCATCGCTGTACCTGTTATGTCACACCGCGTCCTGCTCTCACCTTCGGCGCGGATGCGAGGAGTCAATCAAAGCAACATCGTCGACGAAGCCCTAGAACAAATCGCCGTACCCGGCGCTAGCGGCGGCCGCGTACCGACCGCTGTCGCCAGATGAAATCGCGACGACGAGATGAACATTCGCGGGGATCAGCATTAGCGCGCCCGTAGTGTTCTTGGCTAACCGCGACAACCCAACCCACAGATGCAAGTTTCGATACCCAAGATTGGGCGAGGAATCGCCGAACCTGTAGATGGACGCAACCTGCCGCGCACGCTGTTCGATTGGCTTCTCCGCCATCGGATGCTCTTGGGCATCATCTTTGTAATCTGTGTGAAGCTCATCAACACTGTTGCGACGGGCTTCGATCTCTCGATGCGCCTCGCTTATCTGCTTCTGATCCTCATAATCGTGTCTTGGGTCTGGTCACGTGTCGGTTCGGCCAACATGAAGGCCAGCGTCAACCGGCCGACCGGACCGTTCTCCGTGGGCGACACTCTCACGGAGCGTATCGTCATTCAAAACTCCAACGGAGCGCCGAAAGCATGGGTCGAGGTTGAAGACAAGACAACGCTCCCAGACGTGGAGTTCCGAGAGGTGACCAATTTCGGTTTGATGGTGACGTTCAAGAGGGTCGATATGGAAGCCTCGTTGACCCAACGTGGCGAATACGATTTGGGGCCGTTGGTGATCCGCGCCTCGGATCCGTTCAACCTGTTCCCCCGCGACATCGAATTCGAAGGCGTGGACAAGGTGCTGGTGTATCCGCGAGTGCTTCCGATGCCGGACTTGGCGGCGTCGCGTGTGCTGCTCGCCGACGGTCATTCGCGACGGCAGCGCATGAATGTGCTTTCAACCGATGTCGCGACGGTCAGGCAATATGCAGACGGCGATCCGATCGGACGAATCCATTGGCTAACCACGGCGCGGACCGGCGAGTTGATGGTCAAACAATTCGATCAAGGATCGGCAGGCGAGATGTGGGTTATCTTCGACCAACATGTAGATGCGCAAGCCGGCACCGGCAAGGATTCAACCGACGAATACGGGGCAACGATTGCTGCGTCGGTAGTCGACAAGTACACACGCAGCTTCACTGAAGTTGGATACGTCGCTTACGGTAGCCATACCTTGATGGCTACGCCCGACCACACAGCGTCGCACCGCGAAAACATTCTTAGGCACATCGCTGCCAGCCGGCCGGCGGGCGACACGCCGATCATCCAAGTCTTGGCCTCGTTGGATCGCGACCTCTTTGTCAGTTCCACGATCGTAGTAGTGACCGCCGCAGGTGACGGCGACTGGATCGACGCACTTGGCACATTGCGGCGCCGCGGCGTGCAAGTCATTTGCATTGTGATGGATCGCGAATCGTTCGGCGGCGAACCCAACGACTCGGTGATACCAAGATTGTCCATGTCGGGTGTGACCACATACCGCGTTTACCACGGCGACGACATCGCGGATGCGTTGAGCACCACTGCGGACGCGGACGCGACGGCCGCTCGGATATCGGCTCTATATTCCGGGGCGGGCGACCAAACCCGCGCAGCCACTCCTGAATCCGTATCGGAACCAACCCCAGACGAATCGGACGTGATTAAGAACGTCGCCGCGCCAACGGATCAATCGTGACCATCACATCCGCAGAAATCGGCGGCATTTTCGGCCGCTCTTCGAGGTCCGTACGCACACGTCGTGTTTGGCGGCGAAGGTTGATGCGGCGCGCTTTAATCTCCGAGATCCCTTCGAACGACTGGATTGCTCTTGCGCTACTAGGCTGGATGCTCGCGATGGTCGGCTGGTCGGTGGAGTTGGCGAAATGGGGCGACCTGCCAAGCATCGTGCCAACGACGCTGATTGCGACGGCGATCGCGTTCTTCATGCTGAGAATCAGGCTGCCGAAAACCGCCATGCGCTGGGTCTGGAGTCTGCTGATCCGATTCTCCGTATTTCTCAGCGCGGGCTTCGTGGTCGTTTTTTGGCAGGCCTCTTTGAACGCGGACGGCAGTAACCCGATCGCCAGATCGTTCGATGCTTGGGACAGGTTTGAGCTCTGGATCGATATCGCGATAAACGGCGGCGTTAGTGGCGATCAAGTTCCGTTCGCGATGTTGATGATGACTGTGACGTGGATAACGGCATACGCTGTCACGACTCTCACTTTCCGGTTCAACAGCCCGTGGATACCGGCAGCGATCCTGGGCACTGCTCTGTTAACTAATCTCAGCCATCGCATCGGGATGCACGAGCAGACGTTCTATCTCTTCATGGTTGGCGCCGTGGCATTGTTCTCACACTTAGTCGCGGTTGGCCGGATCAATCAGTGGCGAAAATCTGGATTGGCGGTGCCGCGCGAGGCACGATGGATCGCAGCACGTGACGGGCTGATATTGGCGCTATTCGTCATGATCATTGCGGCGTTCATGCCACTGGTCGTACCTCGATCATCGGATCTGAGTGACCGATGGAACTCGGTTTTCTTGGATCCGTTCACGCAGTTCAAAGACACGGCTGAACGACTTTTGGCTGGTATTCCAAGCGGCGATGACGATTTGATCTATTCGCCCAACGCGGTCTTACCATTCCAAGGCGGAATCCAGTTGACGGATGATCCTGTTATGTGGATCCGAACTCGATACGCCAAGTTACACCCAGCGCGCGTCTACCAGGAATACACACCACAAGGATGGATCACCGCGCCGAGCGTCGCGGTGCCTGCTGATCCGGGAACCAAGCTCCTGGTTGACCCGAGCGAAAACGACGTCCAAAAGCGCGCTCCGTTAGATATTGCAGTCGAGCCGCTAGGGAAGACAGACCGGGTAATACCTGCGGGTTCGGTTCACGCGGTGGACTATCGAGCCGATATCGAAGTTCTGGAACCGATAACCTGGGACGTGCCGCTCTCTGGAAGTCCGGCGATGCTAGCCGAACTGCCGGATGATCTGCGTGAGTTCGCTTTCACGCTGCGAGAACGTCTGATGCAGATGGCGGAGGAATCGCCTGTCTATTCACCTCCGGGCGGCGACCGGGATCGCCCTCCGTTCACGTTGAACACGCAGCCCGCGATGACGGCCGACGATGTCAATACGGCCATACGCCAGATCCAATCGGGCATGTTTACCTTGGCCAATCTTGAGGAGCAGATAACCTTTTCCATCACTTCCAGCTCCCTTGAAGAGATGACGTTCGATGATGCCGGAGAGGTCGAGCACATGATCTTTACCATGTCCGACACCGCTTTGACCGAGTTGTTGAGCGCAACAGACGAAACGCCTGAAACCGTGGGGATCCGTGTTTCGTCCTTGGCGATCAAAGAATACGCGGACAAGAACGGAGTGGAGGGGCCCGACAGGCTGATGTTCGTCGTCACATCGGAGGATCTGATGTCGCTCGTGCAACCGGACTTGGACCCGCTCGGCTCCCCGAACCGTCGTGATACCACGCGTTTCAAAATCACAGCAGAAAACCTCGAGACTATGGATCTCGCCCGCAGCCGTATCGTTTGGAAGTCGTTCAATTGGAGAGTGTTCGCGGATGAGGAGGGTAACAACGCCAAACTGATGCGACTCGTGCGGCGAGGGCCGACGGAACAGAACACTGTCTCGTTCGACGAGGTGTTGGAAGAGAACCAAAGCTACGTCGCGTCGACGTTCGTATCGATTGCCGAAATCGACGAGTTAGAGAAGTCCACGGCCAAGTACCCAGGCTGGATCGCAGACCGATACTTGCAACTGCCCGATTCATTGCCGCGGGAGGTACGAGCGCTGGCCAGAGACATCGTCGAAGACGTCCATGCGGAATCGCCTTGGGAAAAGACCATGGCAATCAAATCGTTCTTGCAAGACCAGGTCTATTCACTGGAGATCGCAGGCCCAGGTCCGTTTGACGATGGTGTGCACTATTTCCTGTTCGATACGATCGGCGAGCCATGTCCATCCGACCGACCTGATTGCGACGTGAGCAAGCGAAAAGGTTACAGCCAGTATTACGGATCTGCGGCGACCGTGATGTTGCGATCCGTGGGTGTTCCTGCGCGAATGATCGCGGGTTGGAGCGCAGGAGAATACATTCCTGACCAGGGTCAGTTCCTGATCCGGGATCGAAATAGACACGGTTGGACGCAGATTTACGCCCCTCCGTACGGCTGGATAGACGTTGAAGTGACACCCGGCAGATCAGTCGTGCCGCGGAACGTATTGGTGCCGACATCTCCGACGAGTGGCATTCCGCCCGGGCTTATAGGTTCTGCGGAATTCGACCCGGACTATCTCCAATACCTCGAGGACTTGGATGAGCTTGCAATGATGGAACAGGACATCTTGCGAAGCGGCCGGTTTTCGCAATTGGGGCAGGAGCAAGGGCCAACTTTCAATGTGCCGCTGATACCAACGGCATCGGTCGCTGGATTTCTCGCTATCGTTTTGATTATCGTCGTGGGATGGTGGTGGAACCTGAGAGGTCAACCGGAACCGATCCGGGCATACTCTCAGTTCTTGCGGGTTGCGTCGTTTTTGGGATACCGCAGGCCGACACACGAATCCGTGCGGGAGTTCACGACTCGGATCGGTGACATGACGATGCGTTACGGCGACGCGCGGAAAATAACTGACGCATTCGAGAGGTGTGTGTACGGGCCTCGGGAAATCTCGGAAACAACGGTCGACCCGACCGATGATGCGACGGACGCTGAATCGGACATGCCCGCGGCATCTGACGATGAGGCTGAAGACCTTGGCAAAACTTGGCGGAGCTTGGCGCGGGCTGTGCTCAAACACCGCGTGATGAGTATGTTGGGCATGACGCCGACCTACGTGCCTAACGAAGCGCAAGAACAGTATCGGTTCACGACATGAATAACGGATTAGTTGCCACCGATGTTTTCGAGACGAATCTCGGGTGGATGGCGATAGCGGCGACGGAGCGCGGCGTCGTGCGAACTTCGTTGCCCGAACCGTCGCCCGAATCGGCCGTTGAAACGCTCGGCAACGTCGAAACCAAAGTGATCAGCACTTCAAACACTGGAACCAGTGACGCCATACAACTTCTGCTTCGCTATTGCGAAGGTGAAGACGTTTCGCTCGATGAGATTAAAGTTGACGATTCCGCATGGACTGAATACACTCGACGCGCCCGACAAGCGTGCCGCGGCATACCTCGAGGCGAAACTCGCACCTACGCATGGTTAGCCGAACAGGCGTCGGGATCGACGGCGTCGGCACGTGCGGCAGGCAGGGCAATGGCGACCAACCCCGTGCCGATCATCATCCCTTGTCATCGGGTGATCGGCTCTGACGGTAATCTCCACGGCTTCGGTGGCTCGGTCGGACTGCCTCTGAAATCGCGGTTGCTGATTATGGAGGGGGCGATTTCGCAACCTCCGCTGAAGCAGTAGGGGCGGCCTTCGGGCCGCCCCTACCGATTTACGCACTGTCCCGCTCGATCTCTACTTGGGTTGGAGTGTGGTGACGATCTTCAGGAACTCCTGCTGCCACGGGTGCAACACGCCGTAGTTGTCGTCCTTGGACGTCCAGCCTGTCCAGTAGTGCTCGTTTCCGAGGTGCCGGATGATGAGCTGGGATATGTAGATGTCTGGCAACTCTTCGAACCAGATCTCCATCGCGTCCTCGAACATCTCCATCGTCTTGGGATCGGTGGCCGGGATCTTCGCCATCTCGTCGACGATCGCGTCGAACTCTTCGTTGCGCCATCGTGCTGTCGCCCACGGGTTGATCGGCGGTTCACCGATGTCGCGGAACGTCGCCGAGGAGTAGAGCGAAAGCATGTAGTACGGGTCCGCACCTAGAACACCAGACGGGCCTTTGCAGCCGAACGAGTAGTCCCGTTCGCCGCGGCCAAATTCAGCTCCGGCTCCAGGGCTCAGATCCATTTCGGCTTCGAAACCAGCGTCTTGCAACTGCTTGGTTACGTGCACGCCGTAACGATCCAGCCATGTCGGGAAGTTGATGTTCATGTAGAGCGTCTCGCCGTCCTTCTCCCACATGCCATCAGAGTTCATCTCGTAACCCGCGGCCGCCATCCGTTCTTCCATGAGGTCGTAGTGATCCGTCGTATCCACGGTGTGTTTCTCGTAGATCGGTTGCAGAACCTCTTCGAACGGGTCGAACCACGAGTACGGCGTGATCATGTGGAAGGCTACGGTGCCGGCACCACGTTCTGCGTTGTCGACTAGTACTTCGCGGTTGAGCGCGTAGTTGAGCGCCCAGCGGATGTCCTTGCTCTTCGCAACTGGACTGTCGGCTGCGTTGTTCACAAAGAGACCGATCGGACACCAGTCGAGATAACCGTACGGCGGGTCTTGCTTGCTCCAGCTGACCACATCGGGGTTCTGCTCGAAGATGTTGAGCAAGGTCGCTACTGGCGCCATGCTCATGGCGTCGATCTCGTTCTGGATGATCATCTGCGCCCGCGACGACTCTTCGCGTTGCGGTATGTAAACAACCTTCTCCATCCCAGGCAGTTCTTTGAAACCTTCTTCGACCGCCCACCAGTCTGAACGTCGAACGAATACCTTCTGCTCAGGCGATGCGTCAACCACCGCAAATGGACCAGTAGTGACCGGCCAACCCTGGTCAGGGTCGTAGAAGGTGAACGTCAGCGGATCTTTGTCTTCCCAGATGTGTTTCGGTACGATCTGTTCCGAAAGGCCGTGGTTGCTGGTCAGCGTGTTGACCCACCAACTCGGCGAAGGGTCCTTCAGGATGAACTTGATCGTGTTTTCATCAATGACTTCAACACTATCGAGCAGGTGAATCTCTGCGGTGTGGACCATCGAATCTTGGTGCTCCAGCACCATGTTGAAGGTGAAGGCGACGTCTTCCACCGTGAACGGCATGCCGTCGCTCCAGTAAATGCCGTCGCGGATGGTCAACGTGACCTCGGAGAAGTCATCGCTGATTTCCATGGTTTCGGCCAGCCACATCTCATGTTCACCCGTGAGCAGGTTGAACATGATCAGCGGTTCGCTGATGGTCTGCAGCGGACCCGTGTGCCAACCACCGACACCACCAGGCACGTAGTTGTTGAAGTTCTCCCAGTCAGGGAAGCGGCCGTCTTGACCACCGCTCATGACGATCAAAGTATTTTCGCGGGAGACGGAATCCGGATCTAGCAATGGTGCCGGCTCCTTCATCATCATCCCGTCATCCTTCATCGCCTCTTCCGGTTCAGGTTCAGGTTCCGGAGTGGCCGTCGGAGGCACAGGCGTCGCGGTTGGCGGGACGGGGGTCGCGGTTGGCTCTTCTTCGGCGCACGCCACCGCGGCAACCATAACCGTGGTAGCGACCATCGAAAGAGCTATCAGGCGGATCAGCCATGTATACCGCATGGCCGATTCAATGCTTTTCTTCATGACTGAATTCCTTTCTCACTTACCTGAAACGGGCGTCGCGTCGATGTGCTAATCTGATTGCCAATCCATTTCTGTGCGGCGCAGCAATCGACAAATCCACACTTGCTACCGTTTGCATAACGAAATCTATCACAGCGCTAGCACATGTGCGCGTGAAACGACGTATCAGAACCGATGACTCTCGAATATCTCTTAAGACGCATTGGAGTTTTCTTGCTAGTTGTCTGGGGCGCCGCTACGTTCAACTTCATTCTGCCGCGCATGGCCGACGTGAATCCGATCGAGGAGCGCATGAGTCAGCTCGCCTCGCGTGGTGCCGTTTCGAGCGGAAACACCGAGGCGATGATCAAGAACTTCGAGAAGCGGTTCGGGCTCGATCAACCACTTTACGAGCAGTACCTCCGCTACCTATGGAACTTCGCGCGTTTCGATTTTGGGTTTTCAGTAGCATTCTTCCCGACCCAAGTGCGTGACGTTATCGCGCAGGCTTTGCCCTGGACGTTGATCCTCGTCACGATCTCTTCGCTGATCTACATGTTTCTCGGCATGGCGCTTGGCGCGCTCGTGGCGTGGCCAGGAGCTTCCGGCATATTCAAATTTTTGTTCCCGCCGGTCATGTCGTTGTCGGCGATACCTTATTACCTGGTCGGCGTTGCGCTGATTCACTTCCTCGCATTCCAACTCGACTGGTTTCCTTTAGGCGGCGGTTACAAGATCGGAACGTCACCTGAATGGAGTTGGGACTTCATCCAAGACGCCTCGCACCACGCGGTTCTGCCGGCGCTTTCAATCATTTTGGTCAGCATCGGTTTCTCTGCGATCGGGATGCGCGGCATGATGGTGACCACGCAAGGCGAAGACTACATGTTGCTGGCCGAAGCCAAAGGGACGAAGCCTTGGCGACTGTTCGCCTGGTACGGCGTCCGCAATGCGATGCTTCCTCAAGTAACGTCATTCGCGCTTACACTCGGTCAGGTCGTTTCGGGCGTGATCCTCGTAGAGGTGGTTTTCTCGTATCCGGGAATCGGTACCTCGCTTCTGCAGGCGATCCGGAGCTTCGACTACACGTTGCTCTACGGCATTGTTTATCTCGTTATACTATCGATCGCTTTTGCGACCTTGATTCTCGATCTGATCTATCCACGCATCGACCCACGAATAACTTACGCCGCGCGAAACTGACGCGTTGCGACGTCCAAGCAGATTATCGGTTCACTCATGACGATTCACGCAGACAACGACCCCGGATTGATCGACTCGACCAGGGAACTCGACGCTGATGTGCCTTTGTCGCGTCGGCTTCTCATACCGTTGAAGTGGATGCGAACTTATCCGACGTTGTGGGCCGGGATTTTCCTTTTGATCTCCATGGCATTGTTCGGCATCATCGGCTCACAGTTCGCGGATCCGGAACTCACGCGCGCCGGGACGGTGGAGTTTGACTTGCCGCCATGGCAGTCGATCGATTACCGCGTCAAGGGAGAAGACCGTAGCACGTTCTCCGTGCTCGGCACCGACAGCTTGGGACGCGACGTATGGGCGTTGACCGTGCTCGGAACGCCGCTCACGATGTATGTCGGGTTCTTGGCGGCGCTGATCGGGATGATCATCGGCACGGTGCTCGGTTTCGTCGGTGGGTTTGTGGGCGGAGTCGTTGACAACTTCTTTAAGAGCGTGGCTGACATTCTGATAACGGTTCCCGTGCTCATGATCCTTGTCGTCGTTGCCGTCACATTGAAAGCTTCGGTGGACGTCACCCAGCAGGCGATAATAATCTCGGCTTTTGTTTGGATGTGGCCTTTGCGTGCGATCCGTTCACAGGTGTTGACGATGCGCGAACGCGCCTACATCTCGGTATCTCAGATCTCAGGCGCCAATACGCTGGAAGTGATTTTCTTCGAGATGCTGCCGAATCTGCTTCCGTTCCTCGCCGCCAGTTTCGCCACTGCGGTCGCGGTATCGATGCTCACAACGATCGGCATGGACGCGCTCGGATTGGGACCGCAGAACCAGCCGACTCTGGGCAACACGATTTACTGGGCAATCAGGTACTCCGCGGCGCTCAACGGCCTCTGGTGGTGGTGGACGCCGCCAGTGTTGGCGCTCGGGCTCGTGTTCGGGAGCCTGTATCTAATCACCGCCGGCTTAGATCCGATTGCGAACCCGCGTTTGAGGCGTCAGGTATGAGCGCCACATCGACCGCGAACGGCGTGCCACCCGCCTTGAAAGTCGAAGACCTCCGCGTCTCTTACTACACCTCTCGCGGGGAGGTTAAAGCCGCCGACGGCGTTAGCTTCGATATCATGCCAGGCAAACGAATGGGGCTTGTGGGCGAATCAGGCTCCGGCAAATCGACCACCGCGCTCGCATTGATGCGGTTGATCAAACCTCCCGGGCAGATTACCGGCGGCACCGCGATCGTAGATGGCACCGATCTGCTCGAATTGGGCGATGAAGAGATGCGCAACGCCAAGCTGTCCAAGATCGCGCTGGTGCCTCAAGGCGCGATGAACTCGCTGAACCCGGTCGCGAAAGTCAAGAATCAGATCATCGACGGGTTGCGCGACCACGGTGCTCAACGTTCGTCAAGCGAGTATCGTGACCTTGTTTACGACCTGTTGGGAAAAGTCGGTCTGAACGCGCAGGTCGGTGAGATGTACCCGCACGAACTCAGTGGCGGGATGAAGCAACGAGTGACGATCGCGATCGCCATCTCGATGGGTCCGCAGGTGATAATCGCCGACGAGCCTACTTCTGCCCTCGACGTCGTCGTTCAGCGCCAGATCATGGAGACGCTCGCCGAGTTGCAAGAAGAGTTGGGAGCCGCGATCCTGCTGATCGGACACGATATCGGTCTGATGGCGCAGTTCGTCGATACGCTGGGTGTAATGTACGCTGGCAAACTCGTTGAAACGGGTACGCTGCGGCAACTTCTGAGAGAACCTAAACATCCTTACACACAGATGCTCATCGATAGCCTGCCGTCGCTCGAACGGCAAGATCGCAAACGTGGCGATTTACGAGGTATCCCGGGCACCGCTCCTTCGTTGTACGCACTACCGAGCGGATGCCCGTTCCATCCGCGATGTCCACAAGCGATGGACATTTGCTCGATCGACGAACCGATGCTCAAGGTTGTCAATGATGGCCAAGTCGCACAGGAAGCCGCTTGTTTGCTGTACTGAAGCGTGATGCCTCCCCTCGTAGAGCTAAGAAACACGTCAAAAATCTTCGGCACCGGATGGTTCAGCCGCAAGACGGTCGCGCTGCGCGACTTCTCGATGTCGGTGTACGAAGATCAACCAACCATCACCGCGCTCGTAGGTGAAAGCGGTAGCGGCAAGACGACTATCGCTCGGCTTCTCCTCGGGATAATTCCGCCGACTACTGGGCAGGTCCTCTACCGCGACAAGCCGGTAAGCGAATTATCAAGGGCTGAGCGCAGACAGTTCCGACGCGACGTTCAGGTGATTTTCCAAGACCCGTTCGAGGTCTACAACCCGTTCTACAAGGTCGATCACGCATTGCATTTGCCGGTGCGAAAGACGGGCGTCGCTTCCTCCCGCGATGAGGCCGTCGAAATCATCGAGAACACGCTCCGGCAGGTGGGTTTGAACCCTCGTGACACCTTGGGCAGATACCCGCACCAATTGAGCGGCGGACAACGCCAACGGGTAATGGTTGCACGCGCACTTCTATTGAATCCGAGACTCATCGTCGCAGATGAACCGGTGTCGATGGTTGATGCGTCCTTGAGAGCCACGATCCTAGAGAACCTACGTCAACTCAATACGGAATTCGGCATCTCGATCATCTACATCACGCACGATCTAACGACTGCATACGAGATCAGCGAGCGCATCGTGGTGCTCTACCGAGGTGTTGTTGCGGAAGAGGGAGACGTGGTGCCGGTGGTTCAAGAGCCCGAACATCCGTATACCCAACTACTGATCGGGTCGATCCCCATGCCAGATCCGGACCAGAAATGGCAGAGCGGATTGGAAGTGGTAGCGCCGACTACCGAGGTTTCCGAAGCCACCATGGACACCAAATACTCCGGCTGCCAGTTCGCGGACAGGTGCCCGCATGCGATGGAGATCTGTACTGAGGCCCCACCGCTTTACGCAACTGCGTCGAACCGGGTGGTTTCCTGCCATCTCTACCGAGACGGTGCCAATTAGTTCGTGCGGCGATTCGCCACCTAGGACGGCCTTCTCGCTGTCGACCGACAACGGATTTTCCCGTTTTGTCGCACTCCTGAGTGAAGATTTCAGCCCGCTAAACGCGATATCCTGCTTGCACATCAGATGAATCGACTCATTGGTAGCGGTTGTGCGGTACATGCATCACGGCGGTATCAGCGTGCAAAAACCGGTCTTTGTCTTGGGACGTGCTGATCCTTATCATCGCCTCGAGCGATTCCTCCGTGCGAAATTACCCTTGACTAACACAATGGAGGCATCGCCACGCTGAGAAAACGTCCATCAAACATCTTCTACGGCTGGTGGATCGTGATGGGTGGCGGGTTGATGCAGTTTTACGCCTCGGCCGTTTTTTGGCGCGGGTTCCAAGCATTCGTAGACCCGATTTTGGCAACGACCGGCTGGAGCAGAGGCGCGTTTGCTGCCGCGGTGTCGATCCAAAGAGGTGAAAGCGGTCTGATTTCACCTTTCGTAGGTGTTGCGCTCGATCGCTATGGTCCTAAGCGCGTGATGATTTTCGGCGTGGTCGTCACCGGGTTCGGCTTCATCGTGATGAGCATGATGCAGACGCTTTGGCACTTCTATGCTTCGGTGCTGTTACTGGCTCTCGGCATGTCGTTTGGCACTTTCATCGTGTTTGTCGCTACAGTCGGCAACTGGTTCGTACGTCAAAGGGCACGCGCATTTTCAGTGCTGATGACGTTCTCCGCCGTCGGAGCGATCGCGTTGCCGCTTTTGGTGTGGAGCATCGACCAGTTTGGCTGGCGTCCCATCCTATTCGCAGTCGGCGTTGGTTTCTGGATCATCGGTGTTCCGGTGACCTTGTTGATGCGCCGAAGGCCGGAAGACTACGGTTTGTTGCCGGATGGCGACGCAGAACTCACGACGCAAGGGGGAGCGACCACTCGTCCACGCCAACCCCGCGAGGTCTCCATCAGCGTCCGCGAGGTGTTGCGGCTGCGCGCATTTTGGCAAATCTCGATCGCGGTCAGCCTCGGTCAGTTAGTAAGTTCGACCAACTTGTTCCACTACCCCGCACTCATCGAATACGAACTGAGCGTATGGTTAGCGGCTAGCGCGGCGGGTGCAGTGGCGTTAGGCGATATCTTCGGCCGAGCAGGTATCGGTGTCATTGGTGACCGCTTCGATAAGAAAGTGTTGCTCGCGCTCTCGTTCTTTGTTCAGATGCTAGGTGTCGGAGCGTTGGCGATGATCAACTCCGATTATTTCGGCATCTCCTGGGGGTTGATACCGTTGCCGGTGTTCGTTCTCGGTTTCGGCCTCGGTTTCGGCGCGTCCATACCGCTGAGGTTGTCGATTCTTGCCGACTATTTCGGCCGTCGCAGTTATGGTTCGATCGTAGGAATAGCGAGCTCGGTAAGCGCCGTGTTCGGCACGATCGGGCCGCTTTTCGTTGGATTGATGTTCGATTTCACCGATTCGTATCGCCCTGCGTACGCGGTTATGGCGTTGATGGTGCTGTTGGCCCTCCCGCTCATTCTCACGCTCGAATCAAAGACTCGCGTCGCCGCCCAGGTACGCCAAGCGGCCCGTGCGCGAGTTCGGCGCATGGCGTTAAGAAGGCCGGGTTGAAGCGCGCCGTGACGTTGACGTGATTCTCGATATCGGTTAATCTAAAAGGACGGTGCTGAGCCGATCGCGCCAGTATCGTTGCTGTTTATGCGGCCCCGTGGTGTAGTGGCCTAACACGCCTCCCTGTCAAGGAGGAGATCGGCAGTTCAAATCTGCTCGGGGTCGCCACTCTTCTCACATCGCTTCCTGCGGACAGCAACTGATCTATCTATTGGATCGCCAAACCTCTGAGAGCCGCGTTTGTTGATTTCCCATCACCCGCCGGGCGTTGGTAGTCTGCGACCTCTAGCGCGACCAATTTCGGCTACGCTTCGTCGGGTACGGACACGCCGACCACGGGCTAAAGACAGCTTGGGGCAAGTTGTTTTAAGGAGTACTGCAACTCTGTAACATGCCGGCTGTATGATTGTCCGCAAAGTTAGGGAGAGAGTTTCATGAACGCAGTGACTGAGCGCAGACCAACGCTCACTGACGAACAGGTCGAGCATCTGCTGAGATTTCCCGAGGTCGTAGAAGCGATTGAAGCCTATATAGCTATACAGGCCAGGTACAGAGGCTTGCTGTCGCGCAGAGTTAGAGAGTCGGAAGAGCTGCCGGATGTGTCTGACATATCGGCCGATTTGGATCGCGAACTTGACGCACAGCAGGCCGTCATTCGACGTCTGATCGACCAACACCTCACGCAGTCATGGATGTTGAATTCGTAATCCTGATCCCTGCATTTGCAGCAGCAACACTGGCGATCGGGTTGATCATAGGTATCTTCAAAATCTGGCGAAGGTTTGAGAAGATGGAAGAAAAGATCGAGCGTCAAACCGAATTGATGAGAGCCTTACTCAGCACCCTGCCAGTCGAACAGTACGCAGAAGTCCTTCGCACCGCTGACAGCGTTGAGTCTAGACGTGCTCAATCTGATTGATTAAGCAGCCTACGCCGAGGTTTACGACGTCCCCGCGGGTCACGAAGAGAACCTACGATCCATTTCAAGCGTGATTTCTCCACACTCTTAGGGCGAATAATAGCGCCCGAGCGAAAATCCGTCACGCCCGATCGGAAACGACAACGAAATCGCGTCCGGACAACGCTCGTCGAACCGATGGGCTGCTTCACTGTCCCAACCCGATCTCCCAATCTCGTAATCCAAGCTGAGCCCGTCAATCACGACGAAATACCCCTTGTGAGACTTGCCGTACTTAGGCAAGATCTCCTCTTCGTAGAACTGCCTGGCTCGAGCAATCGCCTCGTCGCGATCCACAGATGAGCGGTCTGCTGGTTGAAGCGTTGTAGTCATTTGGATTCTCTGTTGGATCGTCGCGCCGATATCCATAGCATAGAAGGCTTGACCGCAAAGCCCTTTTCCAAGCCTCCCTGTCAAGGAGGAGATCGGCAGTTCAAATCTGCTCGGGGTCGCCACTCTCTTCCTGATCCTGATTTCGTATCATCGCGACTTGATACTTATCCAAGCGGATCAATCACCATGAATCTCTTCGAAGCTGCATTCCCATTCGCCGATGATGTCCTCGCGCTACCGGTCACCGACATCGATGCCGCGGCAAAGTGGTACGCCAGAGCTTTTGGTCTCTCCGAGGTGGAACGGCATGATAAGCCCGTACCGTCGGTCATCATGGAACGTGACGGAACCCGCATCGGTTTCGCCATCAATGGCGGTGACCCCACCCAGGACGGAGCCGCGATCAGAGTTACCGACATTCACCGAGCCAAACAGGAACTCGAAAGCAACGGTGTCGAAATCGGTAATTGGCGCATCGACGAGCGCGACGGGCAGAGACTCCAAGTCTTCTTCGTGATCGCGCCTGACGGGCTCTGCTTCTACTTTCATCAGCCGATCGATTAACGGTTGGTGACTGGCGAAAGGGTCCTGTGGCCCGTTCGTCATACCGGGGATTCGCTTATCATTCCCTTTGGAATGCAAGGAGTCTCCCTGAAGGAACCCACAAATGAAAATCACCGATCTAAAGTGCGCCATCATCGGCGACAATCCCATCGTGCGCATCACGACCGACGAAGGTATCGACGGTTGGGGCCAAGCCGAATGGACGAAGCCATATCTCAAACCGTTCGTTCTCTACTACAAAGAAGCGATCCTTGACCAAGATCCCACCGATGTCGAGCGCGTGGTAAGCCGCATCCGAAGACTCGGAAGTTTCAAGCCTTGGGGCGCCGCAGTGAGCGCCATCGAGGTCGCATTGTGGGATATCGCCGGCAAGGCGGCTGGCGTGCCGGTTTACAAACTTCTCGGCGGCAAAGTCCGCGACAAGGTTCGCGTCTACAACGGCGGCATCCGTGTGCCGTTGAAGGGTGGTGAACCTGAACACTACGCCGAGAATATGGCCGAGATGAAGGAGTTCAAGGAAGGATTCTCGATCATCAAGCAGGGCATCTCCTTCCACTCCCAGATGGCCGCAGAATTCCCTAACTACTTCTACGGTGAGCTACCGAGATACAGCGGACCTGCCCGTGGCGGTGTGCGTCCGCCCGTCGGAGGACCGCTCACCGAGCAAGGTCTGAAGTACACCATCGCCTGCGTGGAAGCCATGAAGGATGTCCTTGGTGACGAAGTCGGACTGGCGCTCGACTGCGGTCCGGGAATGACCGTTCACGACACCCTCCGCCTCGCCAAAGCGCTTGAGCCGTTGAATGTAATGTGGCTAGAGGACACGATCACCGGCGATTACACACCCTACGTGCTCCCGGAACTCTTCCGCGAGGTGCAGATGCAGACCTCGACTCCGATCCACACGGGCGAGCAGATTTATCTGCGCCAAAACTTCAAAGACCTGATCGAATCGAAAGCCGTGCGGGTGATTGGCCCCGACCCTCTCGACGTCGGTGGCATCGCCGAGCTCAAATGGATCGCGGAATTCGCCGATATGCATGGTGTCATGATCGCCCCTCACGGCGTCGCAGATGGTTTGATCGGCATCGCGGCCCACGTTCATTTGGCCGCCACGCTGCCACGCAACTACATCGCTCTTGAGTATCCGGCCGGTAAACCTGAATGGTGGTACGGCCTGATCGATGGGTTACCCGATCCGATAGTCGAAAACAGCCACATCAAAGTCTGGGACACGCCGGGGCTTGGCATCGAATTCAACGTTCCCGAAGCCAAGAAGCACCTCGCCGATGAGGACAAGGGCTTCTTCGACTAACGGTGAGGTTCGCGACGCATTTGGTGGCGAATCGACGACGAGAATCGCTAACGAACATGAAAGAGCTTTTCGAGACGGAGAAGCGCCTCTGATACGCTTGCTCGTTCTTCGGCATTGAGGGTCGAGAGCTCGCCTGCGAGGCGCTCAATCCGCGAAGCCTCCGCTTCTCTGAATGCCGCCCGGCCGGCTTCAGTGGCCCTGACGTCGACGATGCGACGGTCTTGTCGGGATGGTTCTCGTTCTATGAATCCGCTCTCGTCCAGACCGTCGAGCACTCTGGTGATCGTCGCCGGCGTAACCTGCTGCGCCTGTGCGATCTGTCCTCCGGTCGTCCCATCACTGTCGATGATGATTCGCAGCGCAGACATCCGTGCGGCGGTTAGACGCGTCGTGTGGTAGCTGGGCCGGATTCTCATGCGCAACAGCTCGACCAGAGCGATCAAGCGCTCGCCTAAATGTTCCGGCGAAGAACCACGCGATTCTGCATTTTCCTCGAAGGTTGACATGAATACTTTATATTGCTAATATTTAGATATGTCAAGTATCTTCTATCCGGGAGGAACCTGCCATGAGCAATGACATGAGGATCAACTCCATTTATCAGGTGAGCGTCAGCGTCGACGATCTGGATGGGGCGATCGATTTCTATCGCGACAAGCTTGGCGTCAAGTTCATCGCTAAGTTCCCGCCAGGTTTAGCTATATTCGATTGCGATGGAGTCCATCTCATGCTGTCGGCCGTTCCGGGCGAATCTTCAACCGGCAACAGCGTGATCTACTTCAATGTTCCAGATATCCAGGTCGGCTTCGAGGCGTTGAAAGCACGAGGCGTTGAATTCATACGTGAACCCCATGTGATCCATTCGACAGACAATTACGAATTATGGATGGCATTCTTCAAGGATTCGGATGGAAACACGATGGCGATCGCAGACGAACGAGGCGAATTGGTCGCTTGAGCGGATCGTCCGGCAATTGGGCCAACGTCAATGTGGCAATCGCGCGCTAACCGTCTCGATCGATCGGTTGGTCCTACGACTTGCTTCCGCACAATCTAAGTAGCGACGCACGGTGAAACGTCCTTGAGGAGAATGGGACAACCATGCTTAGCGAACGTCTTCTGGGAGCATTCGACGACCAGATCGAGTTGGAGTTCTACTCCGCCCATGCCTATCTGTCCATCGCAGCCTACTTCGAAGACTTGAACCTGCCCGGTTTCGTCAACTGGTCCAAGATTCAGTTCCAAGAAGAGGTCGAGCACGCGATGAAGTTCTTCGACTTCGTCCACGACCGCGGCAATCGGGTGACCTTGCAGGGCTCCTAGCCCTGTGATGGCTCTCCGACGTCGTCACCCAACCTCGGTTCGTGTTCGATTCGACTCATCTCAACGTACGGCGCACCGTTCTTCGTCACCAACACAGGTTCGCCTGTCCGTTAGATCTCGTCGATTACCTCGAAACACCTCTCTTCGACTTCTGAGACGTCATATCGTTTCATTCTTCGTTCCTCAAATCAACTCATCTCAGCGCGTTCGCAGCCCCTAAAGATATCCGGATTACTCTTATCCCATCCCCCGCCAGTAACGTCTGCCTTCCCATCTCACCATCATGCCCCAGCCAGGTGGGCTCAAATGGCTGCCCAGGACGATTATCCCATCGGTCTCAGCCTGATCCAACACCTCGCGCCGGACCTTCATCGCTTCCTCGGGGTCCGTGTCCAACGCGAACGGCAAATCAGTGTCCGTCGCATGCATCGGATTGATCAAGATATCCCCAACAAACAGCGCCCGCTCCCTTCCCGATGACAGCAACAGCGCCATGTGTCCGGGGGTATGACCAGGAGTAGGTACCGCCGTCACGCCAGTTACAAGTTCTGTCTCGCCATCCATCAGGTCCAGAACTCCAATTTCTTCCAGCGGTATCACGCTCCTCTCGATCGGCTCCATCCCGAACTCACTGTCCTCGTCGGGGACCGTAAAATGCTCCCAATCGGCGCGATGAACCGTATACCGAGCTTTACTGAAAGTCGGCACATCTCTAGTCGCTGGATCGATGTTCCATCCGACATGGTCGGCATGAAGATGCGACATGAAAACCGTGTCGATGTCATCCGTCCGGATTCCCTTCCGCGCCATGTCGTCCATCAATTCTGCCGACGTCTCCGAACCCAACATCTTCCCATGTGGCCCGAATCCAGTATCAGCGATCACATTCTTGCCGCCCGACGACATCACAAACACGCCCAGATTCATCCGAAAGTGTTGCCCGGAAAAACACTCCGGAAACATCTCGTAGTATTGAGACCAATGCTCCAACGAGGTCTCAGGAAACATCGATCTCGGATCAAAAACCACTCCGCCGTCGCTCAACGACGTGACACGAATACTTCCTACGTCCAGCACTTCGTTGCTCAAGGTCAAAACCCCTTCCAGTATCGCCGGCCTTCCCACCGGACCAGTGTCCCCCATCCGGGTGGGCTGAGGTGACTTCCGAGTACGATCATGTTGTCGTCTTCCGCCATGTCCAAGAGATGGTGCCGAGTTTTCTTGCCCATCTCTTTGTCGGTATCCGGCCAATACGTAAGGTCCGGATCGGTGACATGCATCGGCGAGCCCAAAACATCGCCGATTAGCAGGGCGCGATCTCGGCCAGAAGAGAGCAACAGACTCATGTGGCCAGGGGTGTGCCCCGGCGTATGTATCGCAGTAATACCCGGCGCCAACTCCTCTTCCCCCTCGATCAAATCCAAAACACCCGCTTCTTCCAACGGGATAACGCTTCGTTTAACGGCGTCGCCACGAAGTGCATCTGCCAATATCTCCGGCGACGTGAAATGCTCCCAGTCCGCACGATGGACCCGGTACCGAGCATTCTCGAACGTTGGCTTCGACAACTCCTCAGGGCGCGTGTTCCATCCGACGTGATCGCCATGTAGATGTGTCAGGAAAACCGTATCGATCTCGTCCGTGCCGATTCCCTTGCGTTCGAAGTCGTTGAGTAGGTCGGCAGGAGTATCGGATCCGAGCATCTGTCCATGTGGTCCGAAACCCGTGTCGGCCACGAGTGTCTTGCCGGCCGATCGCATGACGAACACGCCCAAGTTTAGGAAGAAATACGGCTTTGAAAAGTATTCCGGGAAAATGTCGTAATACTGTTCCCAGTGTTCGAGCGGGGTATCTGGAAAGGTGATTCGCTGGTCGAAAACCAGTCGGCCGTCGGTCAGCGAAGTAACAGAGATATCACCGACATTCAGTACATCGTTTGGCATTGCTACAGTTTAGCAATGCCAACAGGGCACGGCGCTAAAACGATCTCAATTGCCGTTGAAACAGTCTGCCGAATCTTTAAGCGCCTGCTCGAACGATGGCATCACAGCTGCACGACCTTGAACGATCAGACTGCTGTCCACTTTGTCGACGATGCACATGGCGGCGGAATCGGAGACCTTGGCTCCCGCAGGAATCCCTGGTATCTCTATCCCGCAAGACTGCGCGCCGAAAAGCAATGCCACCAAGTCGCCCGATTTGATGTCGTTGCGCGCTCCGACATCGCTGAACGCTCGCAATGACGTTGCACGCGGGTTGTCCGAGTTTTCGAGCTCTCCCAGAATGCACGAGAGATCCGTCGATTCCAGATTTCCGATTTCCTCGGGCAGACCTAAGAAGTCTGTGGGAACCCCGCACTCGCTGTATGCAGTCGCAACCGCGAGGTGTTCTTCGACTGTCGGCACCCAGATGCGGTCGAGCAAGACTTCGCCGAATCGCACATCGCCGAGTTCTTCGGCGATGCAGATAGCGGCTTCTTCCGACATCATGCTGCCATCGTTCAACTCGAAACCCGCTTCGCCTTGGCGGCAACCAATGTCGGCGATCATGAACGCAGTGAAGTTTGTGTAAAACTCTTGCATCGCTTCGGCATTGGCGGTGTCGGGTTGTCTGACCGGTTCGAAATACTTGGCGGCACCGAGTTTGCCGACCATGCACTCCTGCACGTCGATGAAGGTCCCGCCGGCCCCAATCTGATCGCGATCCGGTTGGTTCTCGTACACCTTCTCCTCGAACGCGAGACGTTCATCCGGGTTCAAGCAGAAATGGGAAGATATCCACTGTTCCGACACGACAGCATCATCGAATATGCCGAACATCGGTTTCAAAGTAGGCGATTCCAATCTGCCTTCGATGCAGGAAATGGTTTCGTCCGAAAGGTCGGGATTGATTATCAAGATCCTTCCGGCTGCGATATTTCGAGTTGTGATATCACTCAAGCACTCGTCAAATCTCTCAATGATCGACGCGCCCGGTTGGCGTTGGCCGGAAAACACGCCTTCAACGCTTTCGATGCTGCCAGCGTAGGCCGTCATGCAGGTGATCTCGCCTTGCGGAATTACCGCTAGGAAACCTTTGACATCTTGAATGTAATCAACGACGTTAGGTTCGAACTTTTGTGCATCCGCATTGAAATCGGCCGCTTCTACAGTTGCTTGCAGGAGGAGGTCGTCCGCGGTCTGCGTGGCTAGTGCGGAGGCGGCGTCTGGATCAGTGGCTCCAATCAAGATGATGTCGAACGTCAATGTAGCGTTTGCAGGGATGACCGGCGGCGAACCCGTTGGTCCGTAGGCAAGATCAGGCGGAATGATGACGCGCCGACGTTCGCCGATCTTCATCTGCGTGAGCGCCATCTGCCAACCGGGAATCACCGCGTTGACAGGGAACACCGTTGGCTCGGAACGGGTGTATGAGCTGTCAAAGATGCAACCGTCTTCGAGCCAACCCGTGTACTGAACATCCACCTCCCAAGTCAACTTCGGTTGCGCGCCGTCGCTCTCCGAAATCGTCACGAACTGAAGGCCGTTAGCATCGGTCGTGAAATCGCCCTCGTCCACATCTTCGAGCTTTGGCGCGTGAGGTGGATAAGCGTTGTTTAAGCACGTCGATCCCCACTCATCGAACGCAGTCGCCATCACATCACCTTCAGTGAGTACGCTGCCATTTGCGGTTCCATCCGCCTCTTGTTCCGCCGTATCGGAATCCTCGGGCATATCTGTGGGTTCCGGCACCGCGGCTGCGGTTGGAGACACTCGCTCGGCGGTTGGTTGAGTAGTTGCGGTCGCCGATTGTGTTGGTTCCTCATCGCCTGTGCAGGCGGCTGCGATGACTAAAACCACGGCGATTGCAGCGGTTAAGGCTATCGATTTGGCGATCGCCAAACCGTCAGTTCTGAACAGGCGCACAGTTAAAGGAAACGCGAAGGCTTGATGCTCGACCAAGAGATACGGGCGGGTGTGTGTTTCGGATCGGAAGCGCTCCGCGTTAAGTTGCACCAAGCCGCGAACGCGCAACCGCCGAATTATACAAAAACGACGCGATTAGACCGGAGCCACGTAGTCTACGAAAACCGGGCTGGTCCAAGCCTTCTCCATATCCGACTGCGTCACTCGGACCCAATACGGGTTGATGCCGGGGCGCGGCGAATCGTCTGTGACCTTGAATTCGACGCGGTCGGGTCCCGGCTCGGGCGCGAGCTCCACAGTAACTCTGCGATCCAGTTCTCCCAATTCCACGATTCTCGGGCCGTCAGTCAATGCTCCTAGCGTGGTGGGAATCCGGAGCCGATCAGCGGCAGCAAAATTGATCCGCCTCGCCCCCGTTTCACCGTGGCCTCCGTACTGAGAACTTGCGATGACGTTGCTCGTTAATGCGACATCAATACCGGTGTCTTTTGAGCCATCGATGTCAAGTATCAAGCCAGTTCGATAGCCGCACATCCATGAAGTCCATCCGACCCGTTTATCGCTCGACTCGGTCACATCCGATCTCGGGCTGTCAAACCGGATCTTTTCGACGCCGGTGATCGATCCATCCGTCACGTTCACCGATCCGTCCCAGACGACGCCGGAGTAACTTGTCCTGCGGCTGGCACCCTCCCACGTGACCCTCACCCGGTTCGCAGACCGCCCGGCCGACATTTCAGCACTGTGCAGCAGATCCAAACCTCTGAACAGCTCGACACGTTCCAGAGGACCCGCGCCGATGATCTTCACGGCTATCTCAGGCGATGAACCGGTGGAGTACTCCGAACCCATGAAGTGACCGTCCGCCGAAACGGTGGCGACGATTCGAACGCCCGAAGTCGCATAAACCCGCCGCGCCTTCATCGCCTGCAACACTCCGTCCAGCGTCAACTCCTCCGCATACACGCCCGCTAGGCCCGCCTTCTGGTATCGCCGCAACTGATGGCCCGGATGATCATCACCCGGACGGCCTGTGTAACAGTCGCTGCCGCCGACAAAACCCATCTTGTATTTGCGCTCGATCGACTCTTTCAAGAACCACTCGAACTGGCCGTGCGTCGACGTGATCTCCAACGCAGGTTCGATCTGCGGTTCATGCCATTGCAGGTCTGCTGCCACGCCTCCGACGTGCGGTGTGACGACGATGTCGGTATGCCGAAACTCCGCGTGCATTTCGCGCACGTGCGGCAGATCGGTGTCGATGTCCCAAGGATCGAGATGGTCTGCGTGGCCAGAACGTCGCAAGTCTTGATCGAAGCGACGGAAGTAGACGTTGTGGTGCCCGCCCCGATCATACGTAGCCGACCATTCGTATCCTGGTAACGGAACGAAGCGACCGGGTTCGTAATGATCCCTCTCCGCCTGCTGCTGTACTTCGTAAGCGCCGGTCGTGATAGCTGGGTCGTTGCGTTGAAACCCGGCGAAATGTATCCCTGCTACGTCCCTCGCGTACCTGAAAAAGTCGCCGATCTTGAACGCATCCACAACTTGCCCACCATGCGGGTCGCCCCAATACAGGCGGTATTCCGGTGCCTGTTCCAACGCAACTATTGGGTTGCTCACACCCTCGCGTCCAGACGCATCATCTCGGGCAGTCACCCGGTGAACGCCTGTTTCTGTGACGCGACAACCATCGATCCAGACGACACCGCAGCAATCGGCGTTGAAAGCAACCTCATCTGTACCCAGCACAACGCCCGCGCCGCCGATCTGAAGAGTACCCCGGTACGAGTTCGAAGGATTCCCCCATTCGTCCTCCGCCTTGACACTCACACGAAATTCCTCGCCGGCGGCTACATCCGAAGGAGCGACGACTACCAGTTTGACAGCATCTCCACCGACTACGCTCATCTCCGGCAGCGTACGGATAGGAACAAACTCCCCCGAGCCATCGACATCGACCTCGATCCAAAAATACCGACGCGGCTCTAAGAAAGTTTGATTCCGTGCGCCCGGACCACCTCCGGATCGATCGCCGAACGTCACCAACACCTCGTCTCCTTCGATTAGGTCGCGACCCAGATTGACCACATGCACGGTAACCAGATCCAAAACCTGACTAGCCAACTCTGAGTCTCCAGGGCCTCGAACGGTTAGATAGTCCGATCCTTCCGGGTCGTGCACCTGAGGTAGTCCCCAATCCGTGTCCGAATCCGTTCCAACCCGTACAACACCGCCAGTCTTTAAACCGTCCGATCCGACGGCGAAGACCATTCGCCAAGTCCCGTATTCCCCGGCTACGACTTGCCCTGCATCCAACAGGCGAGCACTGCCAACGGTTTCGTTGCCGCGTTCAGCCAAACCCAATGGATCCATCGACTCAGACATATTCAGACCTCCAATGTCGGTAAGCCCGACCCAGTGCCGGAAGTCACCAACCACACCGTATTATCAGGCCAAACCCTTTCAACTGCTTTGGATGAAAGGTTTCTAGCAGAAGGATAGGTGCTTCGAAGACATCTCGGCGCAAAGACGACCGTCACGATTCGCCTAGGTGCTATTGTCGGAGCCGTGAGCGGCTCCGGCGCTTTTTTAAACCATCACCTGTCCGCCATCGCACTGGATGGTCTGACCGGTGATATTTTTGGCATCTTCTGATGCAAGGAATGCTGCGAGTGCTCCGATGTCTGACGGCGTCTGCGGCCTCCCAAGCGGGATAACCTCTGCCGCGGCTTCCTTGAAGACGTCGAGGTGAGCCCGACCGTGGACGTCTGGATCGCCCCGCTCGTCCCGTCTCTCCATCCACTCTTGGTGAAACGCCGTCCAGATTCGACCCGGTGCGATTGCGTTTGCGTTGATGTTGTCCGCGGCGAATTCACGCGCCAGCGCTTGGGTGTAAGCGATGACCGCCATCTTGGTCGTGGCGTAGTAGCCCGTGACGTATCGTGCCGCCCGGGCAGCGACGGACGAGATGTTGATGATTTTGCCGTATTTCTGTTCGCGCATCTGAGGGAGAATCGCCTCGGTCACGTCGGCTAGGCCTTTGACATTGACCTTCCAAGTGAACTCCCAATCCACATCTCGGAATTCAGTACCCGTAGAACCAGGGGCGCCTGAAACGCCAGCGTTGTTGGCCAGAATATCTATCCGACCAGCGGAATCGTATGCCGATGCGACCGCTTCAGCGATGCTCTGTTGATCCGTCACATCCATGTGAACCGCGTAGCCTTTGCAACCCAGCGCTTCGACTTTGGCCGCTGCTCCCGCTGCGTTCTCATCGTTCAAATCAGCAATGATGATATTCGCCCCTTGTCCCGCCATGCGCTCGACGATCCCCAATCCGAGCCCCTGGCCCCCGCCTGTCACCAAAGCAGTCCGTCCCGTCAAATCAGCTAGCATGTCGCAGTTTTTCCTTCTGGTTATTGCGTTTCAAAGGCGTCGATTCCGCTTGAGATGGTGCATAATTCTAGCACCGCGAAGATCACCAACTCTCCGGGAGAACCAGAGCCGTGTCGTTGCCAGAAGACCATGTAACCAACTACGAACCAGTGCCCGGGTGGGCCAAAATCCCGCATGGGATTTGGATGCGAGAAGCCACAGCTGTTACCGTCGATTCGAAAGACAACGTCTACGTCTTTAACCGCGGCAACATGCCGGTGCTCGTCTTTGATCCCGATGGCAACGTCATCAACATGTGGGGCAACGACGATCCCCATGGATCCGTACGCATAACCGAAGATCCTTACGGCAATCGCTTGCAGTTCTGGGACACGTGGTTCATGCGCGCCCACGGCATTTCGTGTGACCAGGAAGACAACTTGTGGCTCGTGGATGACGTCGCCAACCTGATCCACAAATACACCACCGACGGCCAACACCTCCTCACGATCGGGACAGGCGAAGAGGTCCCGCGGCAAAGCGGCAAGATGTTCAATCGGCCGACCGACGCCGACGTAAACCCAGCGACCGGCGACGTCTTCATCTCCGACGGTTACGGCAACTCACGCGTCCACCGGATGGACTCCGACGGCAACCACATCATGTCGTGGGGCGAATCCGGAACCGACGACGGGAAATTCAATTTGCCGCACAACATCTCTGTGCTTGACGACGATCTGGTGATCGTGTGCGACCGTGAGAGCCACCGTGTGCAAGTCTTCACCACCGACGGCGAGTTTGTACGCCAGTGGCCCGCTCATAAAGCGTGCGGCATCGAAATCGTCGGCAAAGGGGCTGACGCGACCGTGTTTATCGGGGAACAAGGCCCCGCGCCGGTGCAACGCGGTGTAGCCGACATCGGCAACCGCGTCAGCGTCTACGACTGGGAGGGCAACATGCTCGACCGCTTCGGCAACCCTCACTTCGGCCAAGGCCCGGACCAGTTCCTTTGGCCGCACTCCGTGGGCGTCGATTCGCGCGGCGACGTTTATGTGGCGGAAGTGTCGTTCGTCGAGTGGGGCCGGCATCAAATCCCTCCCGTGGATACGCCGGCTAGTTTGCGGAAGTGGCGGCGGAAGGGCTAGTTCTCGACTAGATTGAGGCGATCGAGATTTCAGTTCAGAAGCGTGTGATTTGGAATGTGGGCTACGCGATTTGCATGCCGTTGCGGTGCGAATTTTATGCAGATTGAAAGTACTACTTTCATTTTGCACGGATTCCAAACTGAGTTTTTGCACAAATCAAGCTCAAGTGCCTGAATCCAAATTTTCCAACACTTGCGACAAACCGTTCAACGTCGCCACTTCGGCGTAGCTGCGCGATTGGCCTCGCGCTCCCCCGTAGATAACGGCCTTGGCGTTGATTTCGGGTAGCAACTCGGCGACTCGGTTCAGCCCGACGAAATAATCGGACGAAATCGTCGTTCCAGATTTAATCTCGATCGCGCCGTACCCGAGCCCGGTTTCGTATAGAAGGTCGCACTCCAAACCTTGCGAATCTCGGAAGAACGTGACATTGGCTTGCCGTCCGCGGTTATAGCGATGCTTCAATGTCTCTGCCACGACAAGGTTTTCAAACAGGGGGCCGCGCAACGGGTGAGTGGCGATCTGAGCGGCACTCTGAATTCCGATGAGATAGCTCGCCAAACCGACATCGTAGAAATACAACTTCGGCGATCTTATGAGACGTTTCCGGATATTGGTATGGAAAGGTTGGAGCCGGTACACGATGTAGCTGGTTTCCAAAACATTCATCCACTCCCGTGCCGTAGTGTGCGAGACACCGGCATCCGAACCCAAAGACGAAAGATTCACCAACTGGCCAACCCGTCCTGCACACAATCGAACGAAACGTCGGAAATTGGATAAGTTCCGAATCTCGCTCAGTTGTCGAACATCGCGTTCGACGTAGGTCTCGAAATAGTCACCGAGTGCTTGTACCGGATCGAGCGCTTGATCGTGGATGCGCGGATAGAAACCCGAGTGAAGGACGTCATCTATCGCGTTGCTCGCCCCGGTTCGTCGTCTCTCGTCCAACGAGAACGGCATCAATCGCAATAGCGCCGTACGACCGGCAAGCGACTGGCTTATCGCTTGCGAAAGTTGGAATTGTTCGCTGCCGGTCAAGACGAAGAGACCGTTGCGACCCGATTCATCGCCAAGCACTTGCAGGTAAGACAGGAGCATCGGGACCCGTTGAATCTCGTCGATGATCGCCCCACCATTGAACTGAGCCAGGAACCCTCTAGGGTCGGATTCGGCGAACTCGCGCGCGTCCGGCGCCTCCAAGTTGACGTATTCGAGATCCGGAAAAGCGACCTGGCAGAGTGTCGTCTTCCCGGATTGGCGCGGCCCGGTGACCGTCACGAACGGGTACTGCTTGAACAACGAGACGAGACGAGGTGCGATGTCACGTTCAATCATGACCTCTATCTTAGTTGAATTCCATACGATATGAAAGTGCTACCTTCAATTTGCACGACTTATCTTGGTGTTATACATGTAATTTGAAGGTAGCACTTTCAATTTGCACACATCTCAAGTTGGTTATCGTACCGCGCTACGTTCAGTGGTCATCATCCACATCCAAAAACCGCTCCAAAATCCCCCGCGCCTCACCCGCACGATCCTCGGGCGCCATCAATCTGACAGGAAGCGCCGAAACGCCGAGAAACGGGATACCATCGGACTTCACCGCGCAGGGGCAGCCCTCGTTCTTAACGAGGCCGGCCCAGGTCTCAGCAGTCAGTTGGTCCGGTGCGGTGGCGAACTCGACCCAGCGGTCTAGCATGCTAGTTGGCGGAGTTGAAATGCATATCGACGTTGCTCTCGCCGACGATTTCGGTGAGCTGGGCGTGCAGTTCTGGGGTCGGCTCGACGCTGAAAAACGGGAAGTCCATCGAGACGGTCTTGCCAGATATGACTAGTTTGGCGAGGACCTTGCCATCGCCTTCGTGCTCGCCCAATGCGAGGAGGACGTTGTGGATCATCTCCCGGGATGGCGAAGCGTCGCCGTCACAGTTGAATAGCAACGTCACCGCTGGTTCGTCGGGCGAAATTTGATCAGCTTCTGCCATGTGACCACCGTTGGTTCGCGCCAAAACCGGACGCGCAGGGGTTTTCTCATGATAAGCGGCTCCGTTGGAATGGCCGTTCGCAGAACCATTCGCTGAGCCGTTCGTTGCCTTCGCCGACGGTATGTAGGCCTGGGCGCTGTTGACATCTACCGACGCAGCGCCATTGAACATCCTGATGGAGCCACGCACCTCGGCATAAACATCCTCATGCCAGATGCCGCGCGTGCGGTCCAGCGTGTTCGACCACACCGTCAACTCGATTTCATCGTCCAAAAGCGCCATCTTCGCCGTAAGGAACGGACTGCCGTTGCGCGTGCTCCGATGATCTATCGAGATGATCTTGCCGATAACGTTGACTCTTGCCCCCTCCTCGCCCAATTTGTCGTGGTTCGCATAGACGATCGCATGATTGGCTTCGTGTTCGATCGCGGCTCGTTTCTCGGCCTCTTCCTGGCTCTCGGTGATCACGAGGCCGAACAGCTCTTTCTCCCATTCGCGCAGGGTTTTGATATCGACTCCACCATTCTCTTTTGGTGGTTCGAACTCTATGCCCAAGAACGACTCGCTCGAATCCTCACCCCCGAACATTGAGTGTTGTCCGGACGACCGAGCGGCGCCGATCTTGCGCATGTGGGCGATCAATTGAGGAGCCTTGTCGAGCAATTTCTGGCGCGTAGTCATTCCGTCGAACGCACCGGCCCTGATCAGGCACGCCAACGATGATTCGGGAGGCGTGTTCTCGGCCAAACGATCGCAGAAATTGGCGACATCGGCAAACGGTCCTTGACCATCGCCCTCACGAACCTCGACGATCTCTGCGACGGTCGCCGGGCCGACGCCTCTGATCGAAGCGAGGCCATATCGGATTCCGCCGTTTTCGCCGACATTTTCGTCTACGGTGAACGAAGTTTTCGAGACGTTGATGTCAGGAGGCAATACTTCGATGCCGCGTTTCTTTGCCTCCGAAATGCAGCGCTGCACTCGTTCAGGGGCGCCTGTGAACGACTCGAGCATCGCGACGAAGTATTCCAACGGGTAGTTCGCCTTGAAATACGTCGTCCAATACGTGATGTACGCGTACGAAACCGCGTGCGCTTTGTTGAAGCCGTAACCCGCGAAAGGCAGGATATACGTAAATAAATCGCGCCCTTCCTGCTCGCTATGCCCTTTCTTCACTGCGCCTTCGACGAATTTGCGCTCCTCCTCTCTCATGATCGCGGGCACCTTTTTGCCCATCGCCTTACGCAGTATGTCAGCCTCTCCTAGCGTGTATCCCGCGAAGTCCTGAGCGGTCAACATCACTTGGTCTTGATAGACGATCACCCCGTAGGTGGTATCGAGGAGATGGGCGATGCTCGGATGCGGATACTCAATCTTCTGCCGGCCATGCTTACACGCGATCAACTGATCGATGTGCTGCATCGGGCCGGGCCGGTAGAGCGCGATCATGGCCGCGATGTCGTCGATCGAAGTCGGTTTCAAATCCTTGATGTACCGGGTCATCCCCGATCCCTCGAGTTGAAACGAACCGAACGTGTCACCTTCGGCCATCAGCTTGAAGGTCGCTGCATCGTTAAGGGGAACCTGCTTCTCGTCATAAAGATCGATCACTTCGCCCCGGTGTTCGGCGATGATCTTCAGGCAACGATCCAGAACGGCCAAGTTGGTAAGCCCCAGAAAGTCCCACTTCAACAGACCAGCGAATTCGATCGGATACATCGAGTACTGGGTCGCAGCCAGCCCGGTGTCGTTGCCTTTCTGAGGACGCTGGAGCGCGGTGTACTTGACGAGCGGGTCGTCGGAAATAACGACCCCGGCGGCGTGAGTGCTAACGTTGCGAACACGTCCTTCGACCCCCATCGCCTTCTCAAGCACCTCCGCAGCGACCGCGTTCTGACGGATTAGTTGTTGAAGCTCGACGCTCTGTTCCCGTACGGTTTGCAATTTGAATTCGCGGGGCGGAGCTTCGTCTTCGTCATCGTTCGAGGCCGGCGAGTGGTTCGCAACGATACGCACGAGCCGATTGCATGCCTCGTTGATGTCGGCGTTCTCGATCGCGCCGTCTTCCATCACCCTTGCCGCGTCTCGTATTGCGGCACGTGCCTTCATCGTTCCGAACGTAGTGATCTGTGCCACGCGCTCGGGACCGTAACGTTCCAGGCAATACTGAATCACCTCGCCTCGGCGGTCATCGGCAAACTCCATGTCGATGTCAGGCATCTCACGGCGTTCGAGATTCAAAAACCTTTCGAAGAAAAGTCCGTAAGGCAAAGGATCAAAGTCGGTGACTTGCAAGCAGTAGAGGACCAGGCTCGATGCTGCTGATCCTCGTACTGTTGACAGAATGCCCTCTCGTTTGACGAATTTGAAGATATCCCAGACCACAAGGAAATAATCGGCGAAATCCGTCACACCGATGATGTGGAGTTCTTTTTCAAGGCGTTCCTTAACCGCGTCCGAAATCTCTCCGAATCGGTCCATGGCCCCTTCGTAGCAGATCTGCCGCAGGTATTGGGCTGAAGACAACCCGCCAGGTGTTGGATACTGCGGCAATTTCGTACGACGCTGCGAGAGATCCAGATTGCACCGTTCGGCGATCAGCAACGTATTGCGCAGTGCGTCGGTGTGCTCAGGAAAAACATCGGCCATCTCGGCGGCGGACTTGACGTAATAAGAATCGTCCTCCATCCGCAATCGCCGCCCATCGGACAGCTTGCTGGAGGTCACTATCGCCGTGAGAGTGTCTTGGTGCGGCGCATCTTCCGGATAGACGTAGTGGCAGTCGTTCGTCACCACCAGATCGATCCCCATCTCCTCGGACAACTGGCAGACCGCCTTGTTGACGGTTTCCTGACCCGGGACGTGCTCGTGGTGCATCATCTCGAGATAGTAGCGATCACCGAAGACATCTCGGTACCATCTCGCCGTCTCACGGGCAGCAGTCAAGTCACCGCCCATTTTCAAAACGTCCCTCGCCAACTCACCAGATAGGCATCCGGACAGGACGATCACCCCTTCGGAATACTCCTCCAACAACTCGCGATCAACGCGCGGACGGTAGTAGAAACCCTCGAGATGAGCCTTAGTGGCCAGTTGCAGAAGGTTGCGATAACCGGTGAGATTTTCGGCGAGTAGCGTGATGTGGGGTTGAGATCCGCCGCCGGCACCTTCGGCAGCGGTTCGTTCGTGTCTCGACCCGAACGCGACGTAGCCTTCCATCCCGATGATCGGTTTGATGTCCGCGGACTTGGCGGCTTTGTAGAAATCGATCGCAGCGTAGACGTTACCGTGATCTGTCAACGCCATTGCCGGTTGACCCAGCTCGGCGGCGCGCCCGACCATGTCTTTGACGTGACCGTATCCGTCAAGCAGCGAATACTCGGAGTGGTTGTGCAGATGAACGAACTGGTCCGACAAGGTTGAGATGATGTATCAGATGGGATTCGTGCGACTAACTGGATAAAAGTATAGGTTCAAAACCGCCGCCGCATTACGTCGTTGAAGTGGTGCCTCAAAACCTGGCGGGTAGCTGGGAAATGCCTCCTACTCCACTGCAAACAGGTAGGCGTAATGGGGTTGATCGCCGCGGACGAATTGGATGTCAACGCGACTGTATTCCGACAGTGCTTTCTCGACTTTGGCTTCCGCGACGTCGGCAGATTCGGAGTCGACTTCCTCCCCGACATAGACGGCCACGAGAGCGCCATTGTGCATCACCGAGTTTACGCCTGCAATGAGCATCTTCAGTGCATCATCAGAGGCGCTAACTGTGTCGCCATCGACCGTAACCATGAACTGTCCCTTATCGACGTGTACGCCGCCCATCGTTGCGTCACGAGACGCACGGAAAACCGAACCCACATGCAAACCGTCGAGCATATCGGACATTTCTTCGACGTTTTCGTCTAAGTCCATGTCAAGATCGAACGCTCCCATCGCCGCAATGCCTTCTTGCATCGAACGCGTCTCAATCACTTGAGCGGATTTCTCCGTCAATTCCGCGGCCTGCTGCGCGGCGCCGATGATGTTTTTGTTATTCGGAAGCAAGATCACGGTATCGGAAGGTGCGGTTTCTACCGCTTCCAACAAATCGGCGACACTCGGGTTCAATGTGTCGCCGCCTTCCACGGTGAAACACGCCCCCATTCCGGCTTCCCGGAAATAGTTGGTCATGCCCTTGCCGGCTGCCACGGTCACGACGGCGATATCTACGGGTTCCACCGCGGATTCAGCGTCAGCGCGTCGACTCTCCGCCCATTCTGTTGTCTGAGCATCCATGTTTTGAATTGAGACGTTGAGCGTTAGAGCACCGTTCCGGACAGCCAAACTCACTGCTTCTCCGGGATCCTCCATATGCACATGGATTTTGGCGATTGTCTCGTCGCCAGCGATGACGGTGGAACGGCCAATTTTGTTGAATTGCTCGGACAGTGACGGAATGTCGATCGCGGTTCCCTCGATCGCGATGTTGGTGCAGTAGCCCCAAGCTTCTTCCTCGGCGATTTGAAGAGAAGACGTATCAACTACAACGCCGCCGTCACCGACGAGACCGTCGATGCCTGGTGCTGCAACGGTTACCGAACCGTCTCCTTCGCCGCGCAAATACTGTGACATTCCCAGCAACATGATCGAGAGTCCAAACCCGCCCGCGTCAACCACGCCTGCCTCTTTGAGTACCTCGAGCATCTCGGGCGTTCGCTCGGTGGTATCTAAAGCCTGCGATGCGGCCGAGTCTACGACGACAACTATCGAGTCGTTATCGGCCGCGGTCTGCACTGCGGCCTCAGCCGCTTCGCGAATCACCGTCAGCATCGTCCCTTCGACCGGGTTGGGCACGGCACCATATGCTAGCTCGGCGGCGATCGTCAATCCTTTTGCGAAGTTTGCGCCGTCGATTTCGGCAGCGTCAGTCAATGCGTCGCGAAGCCCCCGGAAAAGTTGCGCCATGATGAGGCCGCTGTTCCCTCGAGCGCCAAGCAACGCAGCTCGCGCCATCGCCTCCGACGTCGCTGGAACGCTTTCCGAGGCGTTGTCCTCCATGTCTGAAGCAATGCTTCGCATGGTTAGCGTCATGTTGGTACCCGTGTCACCATCGGGTACGGGGAAGACATTGAGGGCGTTCAGTTGGTTCTGGTTCGTCGAGATTGCGGCGAGCGCTGCTCGAGCCAAATCGCGCAACATATATCCATTAGTCGTCGTTGCAACAGGCATCTATGGATCCTCTGCTCCAAATTCTGCGCCCGTGCATCTCGCTAGGGCGGTCCAGATGAACGCGATGTTATCCTAATCTTTAGCGGCATCTCACGTCGCGGACGTGTAGCCAATCGCCGAAAACGAACCCGAAATACTTATCCGAAGTACCGCGCCATGTCCATGTCCGAAGCCCAGGTCCGAGCAGCACTCAAACTAGGACCGCGACCGAAGCCGCAGTTCGGCCACAATCGAAGCCACGCTCTAAACGCGACTAAGCGCCAGTTCAAACCAAATCTTCAGACGCGGCGTGTGCTTGTCAACGGCCAAGAGCGCAGGATCAAACTTACTGCGCGCGAAATCCGCACGCTCCTCAAACGTGGGCGCATGCTGCTAGCCGAGTGATCGGCTCCTCAACCCGTTTATTCAACCGTCTAGCGGCCCTGTTTCCCTCGGCCGTGCCCGTAAATCAATGGCCGGTCACACGCGGCGTCTTCGATGGCCACCAGTTGAACTCGCCCAACTTCATGACGATGGCCGGGACCATAATCGCCCTGACGACGAAGGTGTCGAGCAGTATCCCCAACATTACGGTGAACCCGAGTTGGAAGAGATTGAGGAGCGGAAAGGTCGTGAGGACCGAAAACGTCCCGGCGAGGATAATGCCTGCAGAGGTGATTACACCGCCCGTGCGTGTGATGGCGTATCTTGTGCCTTCGACGAGTCCACGCTTGCGGGTTTCCTCGCGAACCCTGGACATTATGTAGATGTTGTAGTCGGCTCCGAGGGCGATGAGGAATACAAAGATGAACGGGATGCTGCCGTAGCCGATGCCGTCGTGTCCGAAAACGTATTCAAAGATCACGATCGAGATGCCGAGAGCCGCCGCGAAGCTGAGAACTACGCTCAGGACGAGGTAGGTGGGCGCGACTACGCTCCCTAGCAAAAGTGCCAAAATGACCCAGATTGCGGCGATGACGATGGGAGATATGACGACGAAATCGCGGTCGGTGGCGGCGCGGCTGTCATAGTTGATCGCAGTGGGCCCTCCGACGGCGGCGGTCGCGCCGACCAAAGTTGAGGCATCGACAGCGTCGCGGGTCGTTTGGCGCAGACGCGGTATGACGTCCATCGCGGCCGTCTCGTAGGGGTCTTCGTTGAGAACTAGGTTTAGTCGGGTCGTGGTTCTGTCGGCAGAAATGAACCGCTGCCCTGCGAAGAAAGCGCCCGCCAACTGCGCCTGTTCCGGAGGAAGCGTGGATATCAACTCGCCGATTTGACTCGGATCTTCCGGCATCATCGCGATCAGCGGTTGCAGTTGTGAGAAATCGACCGGCAGCGGCTGTCCAAATGGACGTGTGAGGGACGTCACGCTGTCGACCAAAGGGTCGGCGGCGAGGGCTGCCGAAAGATCGTCAACCGCCTGCAAGTGGTTAAGGATGGAATCGCCTTCCTTTAAGACGTAGACATTCGTTGGCGCCAACTCTCCCGGAGGAAATGCAGATTGAAGGGTATCGAAGCCGGCTTTCGATTCGGCGCTCTTGGGTAGGCCGTCGACGAAGCTGAACGTAGGGGTGATCTCAAACAGTCCGGCGGAGAGTGCCACCATCGCCACGACGGTGACGGTCAGCAGGGTCCCCGGACGACGAGCAATTAAGGATCCGACGCGGCTCCAGAAACCAGATTGGCCATCGCTGATGTTCAGTTGCTTTGTCGGCCAGAAAGCGACTCGACCCATTGCGACCAGTGCGGCTGGGATGAGCGTTAACGCGGCGACAAGCATGACCAAGATTGCCATCGCTAGCATCGGGCCCATGGTCTTGAGGCTCCCGGAGAGTGCAAGGATGAGAGTGACCATTGCAACGGCTGTGGTGCCGGCGCTCGAAGCGATCGATGGCCCCACGGCCCGCATCGTGGCCGCGATCGCCTGGAATTTGTCGGCGTGCAGAGGCAGCTCTTCGCGGTAACGCGAGACGATGAAGAGGGTGAAGTCGGTGCCGGCTCCGAACATGAGCACAGCCATTATTGCAGTGACCTGTCCGTTGAGGGCTAATCCGAGGTTGTCCGTCAGCATAGCGGCGATGGATTGCGCAACGGTCAGGGCGATTCCGACCGAAACGACTGGCAGCAGCGCGAGCAGGGGCGAGCGGTAGATGATGAGCAGTATCACCAAGACCAGTACGATGGTGATCGCGCTGACGCGGAAGTCGAACTGACTGAAAACGGCGATGGCGTCGGTGAGGATGCCTGCCGGTCCGGTCACATGAACAGTGGTGGGCGCTTCGACCATGACGGCATCATCGAGATCGCGCAACCACTCCACCGTTTCGGTATACGCATCGTCGGCCGGTGAGCCTGATACAAGCACCGTAATCGTCACCGCGGTGCCATCGGGCGAAATTTCGGGGCCACCGGACGCTTCGGTCTGTGGACCTTGTCGCGGTGGATCGTTACCTTCTATCGGCGACGGTCCGAAATCGGATATCACGAGTTCGATGTTCTCGTGTTCCTCGTCAGCTCGGATGCGAGCATCGATCTCGGCGACTTTCGCGACGTCTTGTTCTGTGATGCCGGAAGGGTTCCGGTAGATGATGACTGCTGGAGTGCCTCGCGCCGATGGGAACTTTTCGCCCGAGATTTCGATCGCCTTCAGAGACTCGGTGTCGTTGGGCAGGAACTCGGATTCTTCGTTGGTGGAGACTTCTTCGATGCTGGGAGAAACGGTCTGAATTAGTCCGGCGAAGATGATCCAAGCTACGATGATTACCGCGACGCCACGCCATGAAGCGACGCTGGCTGCTATGGCGTTGAACACGTTCGGTTTTCCCTGCTCTTCTTAAACGAACCGAAGAATCTTCAGGTCGTTGGAAACTATACGACTTAGCGGCTGTGGAAGTCCTTGTTGCGGCATATTTTCGACCAACTTGATCAACGAAAGTGGGTTTTCGTTTGATTACTGGCAGATCAGGGATCGACGGAGATGTATCAACTTCGGTCTACCACTCCCCGACCAATCGTGCTGAACCTAGTTCGCCATAGGCGCGAATTACGGCCGCCCGGACCCGCTTGGGCGCGGTTCCACCGGGAACGTCGCGCGCGGCCAAGGATTCCTGAGCGGTGATTTCCGGCATTTCAACACTGGTATTCGACTCGCCTCGAGTGTAGGCGGCGACCTCGACATAGGCTTCGCGGAATGGCATGCCACGGTCTCGAACTAGGTGGTCTGCGTAATCGGTGGCGAGGATCTCTGTGCCTTTAGACGCTTCAACCGTGCGATCCACGATGATCGTCATCTTGGAAACCATGCCTTGAGCGGCCGCCAAACAGGCGACAATCGTGTCAGCAGCATCCATCATCGGAGGTTTATCCTCTTGGAGGTCGCGGTTGTAGGTCAATGGCAGGCCCTTGAGGGTGGTGAGAACGGAGAAAAGAGACCCGTAAACTCGTCCAGTCTTGCCGCGGATCAGTTCAGCGTAATCAGGGTTGCGTTTTTGCGGCATCATGCTGGACCCTGAGGAATACGCATCGCTGAGCCTGACAAATCCGAACTCTTCGGATGACCAGATGACAATGTCTTCGCACAGGCGCGAGAGATGCATCATCGTTTTTGTGCAGGCAAATATGAAATCGAGGATGAAGTCGCGGTCTGACACAGCATCCATCGAGTTTGCGCTGATCGTTGAAAACCCGAGCCGCTGTGCTGCAAATTCGCGGTCGAGCGGATAGGTCGCTCCCGCGAGCGCGCCGCTGCCAAGTGGCAGTACATCAGCCGAGTTGTAGGACTGCGAAAACGCCGTTGCGTCTCGACCGAACATCTCGTAGTAGGCCATCATCACATGACCAAACGATACGGGTTGCGCCTTTTGCAAGTGGGTATACCCGGGCACCACGGTCTCGATGTTTGCCTCGGCACAGTCGAGCAGCGCACGCTGCAATTCGCGACATGCTCGGCGACTAACAGTCGCTACTCGTTTGACGTACAGCCGCGCATCGGTGGCGACTTGATCGTTGCGTGAACGGGCAGTGTGCAACCTCCCGGCAGCGTCGCCGATCAATTCGTACAACCTGGACTCGACATTCATGTGGATGTCTTCGAGTTCCGGTTTCCAGTTGAATTCGCCCGATTCGATTTCAGCGCGGATTTGATGCAGGCCGTCGATAATCGCCTGTGCGTCTGCGGCGTCAATGATGTTCTGCTTCGCCAGCATCTCGGCGTGCGCGATCGACCCAGCGATATCCTCACGGTACATCCGGCGATCGACGTCGAGCGATGCGGTGAAATCGCTAGCGAGTTGGGACCCGCGTATGGATGAAGCTGGAGTCTCGGACAATTGCAATGGAAGTTCCGCTAACGCCGGTCAAATTAACTCTTCTACGCGATCAATCAACCGATGCATGTCTTGATGTTTGACGCGGAATTTTGTGCAGTGGTTTCTAAATCCCTTGCTGCCGGGGCTCTGTTCGCGTGCGTCAAAATCGACTGCTATCCACCCCTCACCCAAACCGGTCATGAACTCAGAGGGTTTGAAGTCGGCCAATAGTCGCACGTCCTTGAAAATGACGAAGCGTCTGTCGCCTTTCCTCGAAACTCGGCCAGCCACCAATACAGTGTTTCGAAGTTTCGCCGATACGGTGACGATCAAAGCATCGCGGGACCACGAAACCTTCGTGGCGTCTTGGTGGATTACTCGGATCCGATCATCGCGATCGACGACCTTGAAACCGCGGCTGGGTTGTCCGGCGCCGCCGTTGTGCATTTCCCAGGTGCCGGAACCGCAGATCTCCCTTAACTCGGCAAATAACGCGCGTTCAACGCTATTTCTAGGTTGAATCGGCACGCCACCCGTCCCGAATCCTAGATCGCGCGACCTCGCAGTATTCTTTCGATAATTCGATGCCGATCCAATCACGCCCGCAAAATTGCGCGGCTACCGCCGTAGTGCCGCTACCCAAAAACGGATCCATGACCACTTCCGCGGTCGTTGATTGAATGCATCGCTTAGCGAGTTCGAATGGGAACGGTGCTGGATGCGAGTTGTTGCGAGCTGGCCGTATCGACCAGACATCCCCGACGCCACCCGATTTGGGCGCCAAAACGAAGTCGGGTTTGGCGATGAGATAGATCACTTCGTATGTGGGCAAAAAGTAGCCAGGGTTGTGGTTGAAGCCGCCCGGGCGCTGCCAAATGATGATTTGCCTAACAGGAAATCCTTCGACGATGTCGGATCGATCTTGCAACAACCCACCTTGTACGCGCCATTTGTGGTTGTAGAAAATCGCTCCATCATCACGCAACAACCGCATCATTTCCGACAAGCAATCCCGTTGCCAAACAACGTAATCGTCGTACGGCATCGAGTCATTGTGATCCGCATAACCTTCGATCAAGCCCGCGTTGGGCCATTTTCCACCGCGACCATCCTTTAATCCGTTGCCGGTACTGTTTTTCAGGTTGTACGGCGGCGACGTGACTATTAGTCCGACGGACTGCTCTGGAAGACGCCGCATAATCTCAAGGCAATCGCCTTGGTGGATCTGATTGACCCAGCTTCTTAGAAGTTCCGACTGCGTACCGCGACGATCCAGACTTTCGCCCAACCTAGTCTGTTCCGCGAGCATGGGTTGCCTCCGAAAATTGGAAAGTGTGTTCAAAATAATCGTACAGTGTACCTACTACCGCCACGATCCCCCAGCCCATTTGTCGTGGTACGAAAGGTCTAAAGATTCGTCACCCGCTAATCGGTTCCACATGCGGGTGCGGAAATGCCTTTGCTTGGCGGCCAGACCGCGTTGCATACCCATCGGGTTTTCTGATTCGAGACGGCGCCTGACTGCCTTGTCGTTCGATGGGTCGTGCTTCCACGAGGGGACCGACGGATCGCTGGTGCGTTGGAACAAGAATTTGAGCATGTATCGGACTCGCTCGCTGGTGTTGGCAGTTCCGGCGTGCCAGATATCGTAGTGCAGTATCACCACGCTCCCTGCGGGCACTGACGCGATGTATTGATCGCGGAAATTGCCTTGCGAAGCCATCCGTTCGGGCAATGATTTCAGCACGTGAGTGCCAGGCAATATGCACGTTGGTCCCATGTTTCGTTCGACGTCTTGCGGGTAGTACATCGCGAGAACCAGATCGACCTTGTCGGGCAGACGGACTTGCCCACCCTCGATACGCAGATCGTTGAGGTTGTCTTGGTGGATCTGTTGGCTCGGGGTTCCCGGTGAGTTTCGGTGGCAGTGCCGATGCGGAAACATCACGTAATCCGGGCCCAAAAGGCTGGTAAGGGCACCTACGACTTCCGGCGAGTCCCACACCTCTTTCAGTTGCGGAACCGCTTCGATTACGGCGTCGCCGGGATTGACCTCCAACGCTTCTAACGCGTCGTAAACCTCATCGTTGAATCCGTCTCGAAACTCAGGTTGGACGACGTGATACCCGCTGATGACGAAAGATGCCATCTGGTCGTCGGTGAGACGGTGGTCGGTTGCGGTTGTTGCGGTGGTCATTTTTTGTTCCTCTCCGCTGCCAAGCAACGTTGTCGGTTGAACAGGTGAATCAAAAATCCTCGATTTTTTCGAGCACGAATTGAAACCCGATAACCTCGCCGGCTTCGTCGTCGCCGATGCCGGCCCAAACGTCCGGCGCTTGTATCACCCGCCACCCGTCGACCATCGCGGCATGCACCGATTCATATGGAAGTCCCTCGCTGGTCGGATCTACTTGTGTCAACGATCCAGCTATAGGTTCATATAAGGCGGCCGACAGCGCCGGTGATTGCGGATGCGTGCTTTCGCTGTTGATGTACAGGAGGCGCTGCAGTTTGGGCATTGTTTTCGTTACATTCCTTCTAAAGGACGGTCAGCATCGATGATATCGCGCTTCGGCGGATCCAACTTACCGCGATGTCACACCTTCCGCCAGAACGGTTCGCGCTTCGCCACGGTCTCGAGGATCGCCGGATCGAAAGGCGGCAATTCCCATCCGAGCGGTTGCAGCGCACCGCTGCGCCAACCGATGCGGTTGTGGACTCGTTCGTCGCTGTAGTAGACGATGTACACCAAATCCACGAACTTATCGAACGTGGCCGGCATGCTGGATTCCAACGCCTGCAAAGCGGAGATTTTCTGGTCTTCGTCGAGAGCCGCGAAGCCTCCCTCGGCTCGCACCGAAGGATCGAGATTTAGCGCATCCAATGTTCGTCGCAACGCGTCGCCGAAGTCACTTGATCGATTCGCCAGGTCCAACACGTTGTCGGTCAATCCCATTTCGCCCGCTCCGGGCATGTCATCTACTGCAGGGACGATCAAATCCATCGCTGATTTCAGCAACAGGCGATCAGCGTCGTTGAGGTCGGTGTCTGTATCAGGCATCGGTCTGCACCCGGCTTCAGGATTTGAGGTCCGCACGTTCTCGGTCAATGTACTCGGCTGTGCGAAGCGCCAAAGCGCCGATTGTAGGCGTCGGGTTCACTGCGGCACAAGTCACGAAGACGGATCCGTCGACGATGAAGATGTTGTCTGCGTCGTGCGATTGCCCCCATCGATCGACCACTGAGGTTTTTGGATCCTCACCCATTTTTGCGGTTCCCATCAAGTGCCACCCCGCCACCTTTAAGAACCGTGTTCCTAAGACCTCAATCGCGCCAGCTTCATTCAACGCGGTCTCGGCGTTTTCTATCGCATCATCGAGTTGTTTGCGAGAGTTGGAACTGAGTTTGTAGAACACTTTGGGTGCCGGTATTCCGTTGGAATCCGTCAATTTGGGATCTAGCTCGACACGGTTGTGTTCTTCGGGCAAGTCTTCGCCGATGATTCCCAGAACGGTCACGTCACCGAATCTACGTCCGAACTCCGGATGATGTTCGGCTCCCCATGGGACTCGTCCGAACATGTATCCGCAAGCCGTGGTGATTGGGCCGGAACTTCTCGCCACCTGATATGAGTAACCACGCACAAAGTCCTTGGTCGGGTTGGTTTCGTAGAACTCCTGACTTATGACCATGTTCGCCAGCGGTCCCTTGTATGTCTCCAAACCGTCGTCGAATAGGCCGCTCACCATCGCGTACGGGTGAAACATCAGATTTTTGCCGACCAACCCGCTCGAGTTGCATAACCCGTCGGGATACTTGTCAGACGTTGAATGGAGCATGACCCGCGGCGAACCAATGCCGTTCATCGCGAGTATGACCGCTTTCGCCGGTTGGAAATGCTCCTCGCCATCCGCATCGTAGTAACTTGCTCCGGTCGCCCTGCCGTCTGCGTCGGTTTCGACGCGGAAAACTCTGGAGTTTGTCCGCAGTTCGACCCCGTTTGCGATCGTTTCAGGCCAGATGGCTACATCGGTCTGTCCCTTCGCGCCGCGCGAGCAACCGAGCCCGGTGTTGCCGCAATTGTTGCACGCCTCGCGCCCGCGATACGGGACGGAGTTGATGTAGCTGTCGGAAGGCCACCAATGCCATCCGAGCCGATCAAATGCCTGAGCTATTCGTTCGCCGTCGGGACCAATGGGTACCGGCGGCATCGGACGGTCTTTGCGCGGCGGGTTCGCAGGATCGCCGTTGATGCCGGAGCAACCCATCAACTCGTCGTATGCGTCGTAGAACGGCTCGAGTTCTTCGTATGACAGAGGCCAATCGTCGGCAACTCCGTCAAGAGATTTGACGCGGAAGTCGGAAGGATGGAACCGTGGGGTATGAGCGGTCCAGTGGATTGTGCTCCCTCCGACCGCGTTGAACATCAACGGGTCGATAGGTGATTCGTCGACGTTTAGCGGATAGTCGGCGTCAAGACCGCGCACGTTAGGGTCGAAATGCCAGTTTGTGCGTGCCTGGATCTCCCAATCTGCATGTTCGTTCGGAAACTCTTCCGGTTTGATCCATCGCCCCTGTTCCAAGCAAACGACGTTGAAATCGGATTTGGATAATCGCCATGACACGGCGGCGCCCGACGCGCCCGAGCCTAAAACCAAAATGTCCGTTGGTGGATGTGTGATGCTCAATCTTGCCTGCCTAACCGCTCCTGCAGACTGATAAGTAATCGCAAATCATACCACCAGATACGAGGGCGAAAATATACTAGCGCGTCAGAAAGCGACGCTGCGAATTCGGTCGATTCCCGAGATGCTCAAAGGTACCCTGATAGCGTTTGCCATCATGCTGGTGGCCATCCCGATACCCATAGTCCATTTCATCGCGATACCAATCAGCCCATTCTTGGCGGGCTTTGTCGGCGGAGGAATCGCCAAGGCGGACGAAGCGAAGATAATTTGGTTCGGTCTGAGCGTGGGCGCGTTGATGATACTCCCAGCTCTAGCGATCATTCTGTATTGGCAGTTGAGCGATGCCGAGCGTCTGTTGGGAGCGCCAACATTGTTCTGGGCGATCGTCGGCTTCTCTATCGTGCCGTACGCCTGGTTCGGAACGACGATCGGCGCGCTGACCTCCTATCTCATGCGCTCCAGGTCAGCGGCGAAGGATTAAACCACCAATTTCGGCGCGCGGTCCGCCTAGACGTTATTCGGGACCTCCGGTCTATCGGCGTCGATTAGGGTCTTCGAACGTGTACACCTCAGCTATCTCTCGCGCAAGGCTCCTGGTGCGGATGGTGGAGGGCGTTCGGGGATCTATGACTGATGCTGGGTCTTGGTGCGCGAGCCAATCGACCAACCAGTTGTGCAACTTTTGCTCACGGTCGGCAATAACCTCGGCTTGCGGCACTGCAAATACGGGGCAAGAGACTTCACGTCTTACGTTGTCGGCAACGGACGGCAGGAAATGTCTGCTGAATCCACGGCGCAGCCTTGATCCCATCACGATCCACGAGGTTGGAGAGGCGAGGTGTGCTCGGCTCAAAGATTCGGTAAGGCCGAAATCGTAAGCCAAGAATCTGTGGTCGACACGGCTCGCATCTAACATTTCAAACGTGAATTCTCGAGACAGATCGAAGAGTTTGCGATTTCGTCGGTACTCAACATTGCTCTCCAAAATCCTGATGCCGACGCCTGCTTTTTGGGCGATCATGATGGCGTAGGGAAGACTCGCGGCCATAGCGCTCTTGATCCGCAAAGGGACAATCACCGACGACGGTTCCAAAGTCCTATCGCGTATGTCGACTTCTGGGTCATCGTTGATCATCAGCAACGGCACGGTTGCCACCAAAAGCAACTCCTCGGCCATCTTTTTTCGAACATAACTTCGAAGTCGGGGTTGCGGCCGAGCGTACATCACGATGATCGAATTGTCGCTTAGCTGAGCTTTGTGCGACAAGATGTGCGCCGGGCTTCCTGCGCTTAGGTCCGTCTCGACCTCGATACCTAAGTGCTTCATGCGGCTCGTTATTTCATTTAGATAGTCTGACGCGAGAATTTTCCCGAACTCATGGATGGCGCCATTGTTGACGATCGATTCGGAGCGATTAGAAATATCTTCAGGTGCTTCCAACGACAGGTGAGCGCGCTGACGCCATTCTCCGTGTCTAGTCAGAGGAGGCACATCCGCGAGAGAAAAGAACAGATCGATCTTCGAGCCGAACCATTCGCTCATGAGGACTGCGTACGAAATAGCGCGTTCATGCCACTCCGAACCATCAAGCGGCACGAAAAGCGATTCGATCTCGACGCGTTTGAACGACTCTGTTTCCGGAATCATTAATTGAACCTGCCAGCCAAAACATGGAAACAACCGAACCTAATAAGCACCAGACGTTGCCGCCTGTACGCACCAATGCTACCAAAATCGTCGGAAACCCGCGTTTGTTTGGCCAACGGCGACTATGTACATCACTACGTACGTCCTTGCAAACCACATAGAACGTAACGGTTCACAATCAGAATTTAGCTTTATTGCCGGTTGCTAATCCGATCCAAGCGGCGCGTTAATCGCAAATGGCGTGAGATCAATTTTGCGATGTTGGGTTGTCGAAATTGCGAATTCACTCGGACGTTTGCGCGTCATCGAATGCGCCTTCTAAGCCCATCTCCATTGCGCCGGCCAAACAACCGAACATCCCGGTCATGAAAGCCTCGAACTTGGCGGCGTTTTCTGGGCTCGCGTCTGGCCGTTGGCCCATGTAAACCTCTGCAAAGTCAGTGGCTTCGAAGAGTTCTGCGAAACATATTTCGTTTTCCCCGAGGCCTTCCGCAGAACCCAATTGGTCGGCCAGCTGACACGACATCATTCCTTCGAAGAATTGGCCCGCGGCGGCGATGTTCTCCGGTTCCGCATTGGCTTTCTCGCCTGCCATGACCGCGACAATATCTGATTCAGCGATCAATTCCTCAACGCACAATTTACCTGCTTCGGTCAGTTCAGGCTCCGACATCGCCAAGGTGTTGGCTAAAACGATCGCTTTCAAAGTGTCGGATTCTAGGCATTCGGAGAACCCAAGTTCCATCGCTTCAGATCCGGCGCTGGCCGCAATGGGGTTGTCGAGCACCACCTCAAGCAAACCGCCGATTTCGTCGCGGATGCACTGCTGTTCGGCGTCGGTGAACTGGTCGAAGGCGTCGCGCCAAGTTGAGCTGGCGTCGAATTCGAATCCCTTGGTCACTGAAGCGCCTGACTGTTCCTGAACAGGTTCCGGTTCTTGTTCAGATTCGGAAGCCTCTTCGGCAGACGATGCGGGTGTCTCGGTTGAAATCGCAGATTCCTCAGACTCCTCAGACTCGTCAGATTGTTCGTCGGGTTCCGGGTTGAGAACAGACAGCAATGAAAGTTCGAGCTCCTCTTGTGGGACGAAATTCTCGAAGCGTCCCACCACCTCGCCCTCGTCGTCCATCACGAATGTCCATTCCTGAGACACAAGCCCCCATTCGGCGAGCAACGGCGTCTGAATCGCGCGGGACAGATCGCCTTGGATCTCGTTTGGGTTCACGTAAAGGTCGACGTGTATGAAGTCCGCGCCACCCTCGTAGGCGGCGCTGAGGTTGCTCAGGACTTCCACCTGAGGACCGCATACCGCATTCGTGCAGAACGCGGGACTGGCGAAAACCACAACGGTCGGTTTCTCGTTTTGCAGTGCCTCGGCGACGGAAACCTGGTACAGGCTCTCATCGTTATTGGAGCCCGTGGTCAATTCCGAGACGTCGCTGACGTCCCTCAAGGTGCGGCTCTGACTCAGCGGCGGGATCTGTCCGAGGTCAACGGACATGGTCTGCTCGTGAACCTCCATCAAAACTTCGATCTTGGCGATTGATCCGTCGGGGCGTGGCACGCTTGCCTCAACACCCCATGCGCCCGGTTCATCGAAGTTGAATTCCGTCACGTGGATCCCGCGCGTACCGTATGGAAACGGATAGTAACGCGCCAGTGCCGTCTCGATTGGTCCGATTCGATCATCGGCGGATGTTGACCCTTCTGGATATTTGAAGGAGGCTAATTGGACGACCGGTAGAGCGACGATGCCGGTAGTATCGGTGAGAACCACCGCGAATCGCCGCGTGCCAGGACCCAAATCGGGCGTCGCAAGTATCAGCTTGACTTCCTCGCTGTCGGTGCGCGTCTCCCATTCTTGCTCGGGTTCTTCGAAAACACCGGTGGCTTCAGGCAGTTCGGCCTCTTCAGTCGGTGCCGGCGGTGCCGGCGTCGGTATCGGTGTCGAAGTTGGCGGCACCAATGTCGGCGTCGGATCCTCCGACGAGCATGCGACCAACGCGGCCACTGCCAAAAGGGCGGCGGCAATGATCCAGACCGGATTATTTCCAGCCACGCTTCTCGAAACCGCGGTCATTAGAAGCCGCCTTCGTAAATCCCGAATGTGAATGCGAATATCGCGAAGTTAGCGGAATCGCTACTCAACTTGAGCGTGGTTTCGACGTATTCCGGTGTTTCGACGATCTTGTACATTCGCCCTTCGTCGACGTCGAAATAAGAACGACCTTCGTCGTCGAAAAGGATGTCAACGCCCGCTTCGTTTTCAGCTAATGGTCGACCATCAAGTTCGACGTAGACCTTGAATTCATCCGGCTCTGGCGGGTCGATCACTACGTTGGCACTTCGCCCGTGGAATCGGAACGCGATGTAGTCGCTCAGATCGTCGGTTTCACGAGCGTGGACGATCGCTTCCCGCTCGTTGCGCCAGAGTCCATGCAACGCGAACTTCTGCGGAGGATAGCTGTCAAACTCGGCGTATCGGTCTTCGTATTCAACCTCACGGTCGGGCTGAACGTAATATTCATCCTGCGCCGCATAGAGGCCGTACACGCTGTAGTTGCGGTCGTATCCGCCATAGAGCTCACGGGTTACTGAACGAGCCGTATCGTCCCGATCCGTGTTTTCGATCTCACCAATCGGAATGGCGCTCACGTCGTAGCCCGCGTCGGTGAGCACTCGCCGCACCTCGAGTTCGGTCTCGCGATAGGCTCCTTCTCCGAAGTGCGAGTAGTGAATCTCGCCATCGATGCCGACCAAGTACTTCGCGGGCCAGTATCGATTGTTGAAACTCCTCCACGTTGACATCTCGTTGTCTAACGCCACCGGCCATTCGATGCCTTCCTCTACCACGGATCGTTCGACATTCTCAAGCTCTTTTTCAAAATCGAACTCTGGGGCGTGGACTCCGAGTATTACCAGACCATGGTCGGAATACTTGTCGTGCCAATCGCGCAGGAATGGAAGCGTTCGCAAACAGTTCACGCATGTGTAAGTCCAGAAATCGACGAGAACTACCTTGCCTTGGCTCGTGAGTTCAGCGATTGAAGTTGGTTGGCTGTTGATCCATGCATCGATGTTGCGGACATCTTTCTGGAACAGTTCAACCGGCTCACTACGCTCTACCGCGGGTGCCTTGGTCGGCACCGCCGTGGGCTCCTCCGTCGGTACCGCTGTGGGTTCGGGTTCAGGAGTCGCCGTCGGTTCAACGACTGGCTCTGGCGTAGGTGTATCGACGACTTCCGGTTCGTCGCTGCCACACGCAACAACCGTAATCAGTGTCGATATCGAAATAATCGTGATGCCGACAAGCGCCACGCGAGAGTTCCACTCCCATTTGCCTCTACCCATAAATCTCATCGGTTCCAACCACCCTTTGCTGCCCCGCACCCTATGCGGGAACTACTGAGGCTCGAACGCGATCCGTCGAGCCGACTTTGTTGACGTTGAGATATACGAACCAAATGCACGCGCGGTGCTATGAGCCGCTCATGTCTCCGCCTCAACGGGCACTGATACGTTATTGCCCCATTCACGCCACGATGCGTCGTAGTTCCTGACGCTGTCTGCACCCACGAGTTTCAGTACCCAAAAGGCTTGCGCGGCGCGGATCCCGCCTTGGCAATACGTGATTACGTCGTTGTCAACGGACACGCCCTTTTCTGCCAGCAACGCTCTGATCTCCTCGGCGGTCTTCAGCACGGGGATTTCGCCACCCGTGTGGAAGTTGACCCATTCGAGGTGGACTGCGCCGGGAATGCGCCCTCCTCGCTTGCCGCCCCGCTTGTTAGACCCATCCCATTCGCCGTCGGTCCTGACGTCGAGCAATGTTGTGTCATCTGCACCGATCGCTTCAAGCACGTCGTCGATGCCGGCATAGATTGCTCCGTTGGGTTCGCGTGGTGTGAACGATGCTGAAAGGTCAGATTCGTAGGATGCGGTGTCATGGCTGCGACCCTCGGCAACCCATTTTTGGTATCCGCCGTCCAGCATCTTCACGTTCGTGTGCCCGTAGTAGTGGAGCGCCCACATGAGGCGCAGAGCGTACAATCCGCCGGTTCTGTCGTAAGCCACAACCAGCGAAGCATCGCCGATTCCCAGTTTCGACATCGTTTCTGCGAACTGTTTTGGATCTTGGATGTGGGTTCGATCTTCTAGAGATGTTTTGTAATAGTTGTCGGGTGGGTTTGATGCTCCAGCAATGTGGCCCTCGGCGTACTCGGATGGATCATCGGTATCCACCACTACAACGTCAGAATCGTCGATGTGCTCGGCGAGCCATTCTGTTGTTACCAAAATGCTAGGGTCAGCGTATCCGCGTTCGTTCGGCGGAAGGATGTTAGTTGCCATGATCCAATTCCATCGGCGCTCTTAGTTCGATTTTGATTGTACTGACATCGGGATTTATCCCACCGATCGTCCCTTCCTTCGCGTTTCGTTGGCGATTGAAACGATGATGTAGATAATTGACAGATAGTCATTCATCGGTTTTTGAAACCGCCCTTGAACTTCGTACTCACAGGCGTAAGCCATAATCAGGCGCCGCTCCAAGTCTTGGAGCGCGTCGCAGTCCCCGTAGAAGAGTTACCCGGGCACATTCACGATCTCTCGGGTCGCCTCGAATCTGATGGTGCCGCGACCATACTGTCGACGTGCAACCGGACCGAACTTTACGCTGTTGCATCCGATTCAGGTGCGGCGATCGAAGAAATGTCCGCTTATCTCTCGGGCCTGGGCACGCGTGGTAACTCGGCGGAATTCTCGAATTTCAGATCGGAACTGGCGCCGTACATTTATGCAAAAACCGGTTACCGGGCAGTGCATCACCTGTTTCGTGTTGTTACTGGACTCGATTCGTTGGTTCAAGGCGATCATCAAGTAGCCGGGCAGGTTTCTCGATCGTTCCAGGCGCTGGCGTCCGTCGGCGAACCAACCGACACCCGACTTTCCCGCATGTTCCACGTCGCGTTCCGCACCGGAAGGAAGGCGCGCAAAGATTCTGGCCTCGGATGGTCACAGGTATCCATTCCTAGTTTTGGCGTCAAGTTAATGGAACGGGAAGTCGGCGACCTCAGCGACAAGTCGGCGTTGCTGGTCGGCGCGGGCGAGACTGGTCGTCTGACCGCGATGTCGCTGATTCGATCAGGCGTCAGAGAGATGCGGATCGCCAGCCGTTCAAAGGCGCGCGCGCGCGGGTTGGCCGAAGACATGAACGCCGTTGCGGTGAGCCTCGATGAAGTCGCCGAAGAGATGGGCCGAGTTGACATTGTGATGACTTGCACGGGATCAGATCGCAACATCATCCTCAAGAAAGACGTTGCACCCGCTATCGTCAGCCGATCTACCGACTTGCATATTCTGGATCTCGGACTGCCGAGAGACGTTGATCCCGCAGTGGGTGAAATCGATGGCGTGCATCTTTACACGCTCGAAGACTTGGAGCGATTGCAGTCCGAACACCGGCGTTCCATCGCGAACGCTAGTACGAAGGCCGAGGCTATCGTGGCTGAAGCGGCGGCGGAGTTTATCGACGATATCGAGGTCCAACCGCTGTTGAAAGATATCGGCGAAAGTGCTGAACAGATTCGTGCAGCCGAACTGCGCCGCACTCTGTCTAAACTGGGGCCCCTAGACGATGAGGCTCGCGACGCGATCGACGCGATGACCCGATCGATGGTGAAACGGATCTTGGCTGACCCGATCCAGATGATCAAACGTCGAAACCGCTAACCTCCGCCATCTGACAACTTCACTTTTGCCGAAGGGTCGAGGCAACTTATGGAAACCACCAACTCGCAACGCCTCTACCAAATCGCGACCTCAATCATTCCCGGTGGGGTCAACAGCCCAGCTAGAGCATGGGGTTCCGTCGGCGGCAATCCCCTGTTCTTCGAAAGCGGGAAAGGCTCCAAAATCGCGGATGTAGACGGTAACGAATTCATCGATTACGTCTGTTCCTGGGGACCGCTGATTCTCGGTCATTCCTATCCCGCAGTCGTCGAAGCGGCGCAGATAGCGACCGCCGGCGGCGCATCATTCGGCGCTCCAACCGAGTACGAAGTCCTCGCCGCTCAGCTGATCGTCGACGCCGTGCCCTCAATCGAGATGGTGCGATTCGTCAATTCGGGCACCGAGGCATCGATGTCGGCCATGCGACTCGCCCGCGCGGCGACGGGTCGCGACATGATCCTGAAGTTCGACGGCGGATACCACGGTCACGACGACGCCTTGTTGGTGCGCGCTGGATCGGGATTGGCGACCACCGGAATAGCCGACTCAGCCGGAGTCAATTCCAAGCTTGCACAAGATACACTGGTCGCCCCGTACAACGACCTTGGTGTTGTTGAGCGCATCTTCGAGACCTACCGAGAGCGCATCGCGTGCGTCATAATCGAGCCGATCGGCGGAAACATGGGTGTTGTACCGGCAGAAGCCGAGTTCTTGAGCGGCCTCCGGCGCATCACCAGAGAAGACGGGTGCTTGCTGATATTTGATGAAGTCATATCCGGTTTTAGGGCAGCCTACGGCGGGGCGCAAGAGATTTACGGCATCAATCCCGATATCACGTGCCTCGGCAAGATTATCGGCGGCGGATTCCCAGTCGGCGCGTACGGAGGCAGCGTCGAACTAATGTCCCACGTTGCGCCGCTGGGAGCGATGTATCAAGCGGGAACGCTTTCAGGAAATCCTGTTGCTATGGCTGCCGGTGCCGCGACCATTCGAGAGTTAGGCAAACCGGGTGTCTATCAAGAGCTCGCGAGCAAAACTGAACGTTTGGCATCTGGTTTGCGCGAAGTGCTCACCGAGTCCGAGGTACCGGCGACCATCAATAGCGTTTGCGGGATGCTAACCGTGTTCTTCGGCGCTGAAGTCGTGACGGACATGGCGAGTGCCTCAACCAATGATCGAGAGCGCTTCAATGGGTTTTTCCACTCGATGTTGAGCAACGGCGTATATCTGCCACCGTCTCCATTCGAGGCGTGGTTCGTTTCGCTGGCCCACACCGACGACGACATCGATGCCACTATAGAAGCGGCACGCCTCAGCTTGTAGCCGCGCTGCCCGGCTATCCCCGATACCCGTTCACCGCTTCGTGCATCAGAGCGCATCCGAAATTGAGTGCATCAACCGGTATCCGCTCGTCTTCCCCGTGGAACAATGACATGAAGTCCAGATTTGGCGGAAGCCGCATCGGAGTGAAACCGTACGTATCGATCCCCAGTTCGTGGAACCACTTGGCGTCGGTGCCCCCGGCAACCATGTACGGTATCGCTTTGGAGCCCGGATCGGCCTTTTCAATTAAGTTCGCAAGGTAGGGCATCAACGCCATGTCTACAGTCGGCGGACCATCGTCGTAACGCTCCACCTTTATCTCGGCGTTTTCGCCGACCACCGCCAACACTTCGCGGACGATGTCAGACTGATTGGACCCTGGCAATAGACGACAATCGAGGAGAACCTCCACCTCGGAAGGCACTGCGTTTTCCTGAACACCGCCTTCGATGATCGTGGGATTAATGGTGTCTCGCAGCATCGGTTCGAGCATTCGGCCAACGCTGTCGCCCATCAAGCCCAACGCGACGCCTGTTGTGTTCGACCTTAATGCCATCCTCAACGTCATAGCTTCGGTGATCGACATCTCTTCGGCCATTGCTTCGATCATGGCACGCGTTGCGTCAACCAGTTTGAATGGCGGGTGGCGACGCTCCATTCGACGAACCGCGCGAGCCGCGCGGCTCAGTGCCGTATTTTTGTGGATCTGAGATCCGTGACCTCCGCTGCCCAAGAATTTCACTCGGATTCGGCAAATGTGCTTCTCGGCGACCATGATCGGATAGAAGCGGCGCCCGCGCGCATGCACTGTGAACCCGCCCAATTCGCCGAAGGCGTGCTCCACGCCATCGAACAGGTATGGATGCTCCTTGACGAGAAATGCTGCTCCGTTTCTACCGCCCAATTCTTCGTCCGCCACGGCGGCGAAGATGATGTCGCCCGGTGGCGGCACCTCGGATTGATGTGCACGCAGCATCGCGTGCAACATCATCGTCAGACCGCCCTTCATGTCCACCGCGCCTCGGCCCCAGATGCATCCATCTTTGATCTCGCCGCCGAAAGGGTCCCTACTCCATCTTTGTCCATGCACGGTCACGACGTCGATGTGGCCTTGAAGCAACAGCGGCGGTGCTTCGCCGCGACCTGTGATACGGGCTACGACGCTGCAACGATCGGGCATGCCGGGCGGGTGCAGGATCTGGTTTTCGATCCCGTAATCATCCAGCAGCGACTTCATCCATCGAGCACATTCGATTTCTTGGCCCGGCGGATTGGATGTGTCGAATCTGATCATCCGTTGCGCCAGCTCCACTGCTGACGGCAACTCGTGAGGGGCGGTTTTCGGCGCGCCGCTGTTGTTCAACATCGATGCAGCCTTGCCTCAGTCTCCACCGGATCATTCTCCAGTGATCAAGAGGAAGAGATCTGCATCTTCAAGGAAGTTGCAGATTCAATTCCAGTTCTGCATTGATCGAATCGAACCATTCGAGGACTTCAGGATGGTACGGAATGCCGTTCGCGGAACGGTCCTCTCGCTCCTCGCTTTCGATCAGTCCTGGATAGACGACACGATCGTGACCGGGCGCCGGCGGTGTAGTCGCCAATCCGTCCAAGAAAAGGTCCATATCGTCCTTGAACTTGTCGGGATCGGTGAATGCGTCGATGCGGTACGCGGAGAAGAAATGTCCGCCGCCTTCTGTGACGAATCCGGGGCCGTTGCCGGAGAGAGTGCTCGTCATGATGTCGACGATGCAGGCGATTGCGTACCCCTTGTGGGATCCCATCTCACGCGTTCCACCGAATGGGAGCATGTACCAATGGCGTCGTTCCCCTCGGATATCCTCCTCCGGCACCTGCTCTTCCTCCATGATCGGCGATCCGTCGTCGCGAGCCAGCCATCCTGGCAGGATCGGCGCGTTCAATCGTTGCAGCAGCCGGATCTTGTTACCTGCAACCTGCGTAGTCGCCGCGTCGAAAATGAAGTACGGCTGCGATCTCGCCGGTACTGCCCATGCCAGCGGATTCGTACCGAATCGCGGTTCGGCACCGAATGTCGGCAACATGGCGAATCCGCCGCCGCCGGTCATGCAAACGCCGATCATGTCGTGGTCGATTGCGCGGACGGCGTGGTACCCTGCGGCACCCAGATGACCTGAGTTCATCAAGGTAGCCGCGGCCATTCCATGCTCTTTGGCTTTTTCGACGACGATGTCCATAACTCTCGGCGCTTGATGCAAACCTAGGCCACCATCGCCGTCGAATGACGCTGTCACGTTGGTCTCGCGGATGATCCGCATTTCAGGATCCGGGTTGATGTTTCCGGCCTGATATCCCTGCACGTACATCCTCAACATGTTGGAAACGCCGTGTGTATCGACACCGTTGATGTCTGCGTACATCAACACATCCGTCGACAGGTCGGCGTCCGAATCGGTCAACCCCATTTTGAGGAACACCGTCTTCGTGGCCTCGCGCATCCGGTCGGGCATGACGCGGACTGCTTCATCTTCCGGAACGTGAAATCTCTCAAGCATCTTTTGGCATCACCTGGGCACTCGCTGTGTGTCGCATCGATCGCCCGGTCACAGCGCCGGAATCCAACTTGTGGCACCGTGCCAGCGATTGAAGCAATGCTATACCATCCGACGCCATTTTCCGATGATTTCGCGCCGTCGAGGAAGGCATGTCGCATCCGCGCTTCCCACGAATGAAATCAGCTAGATTCCTTCGAGCAATCGGTTTACCAAATCGGGTATCTGAGGACCGATTCGAACGCTTGAATTGGGGGAGTTGATTATCGATCGATGAGGATCGGGGTGCTTAAGGAGGCTGAGAAAGCACCCCATCCTCTTGACAGGCGTTTGCGCCCAGCTAACTGGTGCGCCAATGCCTTTCGACAGCATTCTTGCAGGCGGTCCATGCCGAATGGTCGCCCGGCCGTCGACAGATTGTTTGGACTTTAGGCGTCTTGCGAAGTCAGGCGCCTAAATTTGGCGGGCGTTGGTGCCCGATAGATTTCGTGACCAGACATGTTGCGAAAATCAGCGGGTTTTGACGGCTTGTGCGAAACGTGTTCGTCCGTTTGAACGACTGATTGTCGAACCATTTGTCTTGTATCGATTCAAATGGTCGAGAGCATTGTTGAGACGGCTGGAAAGGATGCGCAACGTGCTGACAAGCCGTAGACGACGGTACTCCGGAATGTCTGCGCTAGCTAGCTTCTCCAAGCTTCCAGCGAGCATGAACGCGTTTTCCTGCATCCCTTCCAAGTCATCTTGATAACTTCCGTTCAAATCTCCGCTGCGAACGGCCGCGTGACCGTTGACTTGAACACCATTCGTTGGTGGCTTTTGCTCAACTGCAACCACCTTGGGTTCATCAACGACATACTCCGCGATCAGTTCAGCGGAAGGTTTTTCGGGGTTACTCTTGGCTTTCGAAATCAGTTCCTCCACGTGAACGCTGCTGAGTCGGGAGTCGATGAACGGTTGGGCCAACTCTTCTTGGCGTTGATTCCCGTCGATGTCGGCGATGCAACGCGCCTCTTTGAATGTCAACTCACCCTTGTCAACGTGGTCTTGCAGCTTAGGCGACAACGTCTTTCTGAGACTCTCGTAATGGTGGACGGTGCCGGCGGTGATGCCGGTCCTACGTGCCAATTCTTGCTGCGTCACGTGGTACTTTTCGCGATACCGAATAAAAGATTCGGCCATCTTTATGGGCGGCAGCAATGACGAGAAATATTCGTCGGTCAAACGGAACTCCTCGCGCTCTTCATCAGAAACCCCTTGCCGGACGACGCACTCTACAAGATCCTCGCCCGCCCTCTGCGCGGCGTCGATGGTGTTGTGCCCGCAGAGCAAATAGAACTTTCCCTGCTCGGCCAGGACTACTGGCATTCGCCTCTGGCGGCGACGCCTAGCCCATGCCCGATGGGCTTTGTCGTAAACCGGTCGATCTGGGTCCGGTAGGATGTTTTCAATCGCAATTCGCATCTCAAACCACCTGCCTGATTGGACTTTTGGTTGCCTCCATCGCGCTCATAGGTCAGATTCTGGTTGCTGAGGGTTTGTAAACAAAGAAACTGTCCTTGCGTTGTCCAAGATTTATTCTGAAGATTCCATAGTTCACGTTGCATTTGGAAAAAGAGTGGCATATACTCGCCTTAAGTGAGCCAATCGACACCGTTTTCAGTTTGAAATCATGGCCGCGGAACCAAATCTCAACCCGCCTTACGTCGCATACCGGACATTCCGAACGTTTTTGGAATTTCTCGCGGTGAGTATGCCCGATAGAATCGACCGTTCCGTTTTCGATTCCAAATTTTCTGGAACAGCGACATCGCAGATAAACAGCGCACTTCGTTCGTTGAAACTCATAGATGCGGAAGGGCGCCCAAGCGAAGCTCTCAAGTTGCTTGCAAGAACCGAAGGCGAACAGCACCATAAAGTTCTGGAACAAATTCTGAGAAACTACTACACTCCGGTTTTCCGACTCGATTTGGAACGGGCTACGAAGGCGCAGTTCCGCGAGGCGATGCGCGAGTTCGGCTGTACGGAATCGATGCTCATAAAGTGCGAAACGTTTTTCATTCATGCCGCCACTCATGCCGGAATCCCACTGTCCACATATCTGCGGTCACATCGAAAATCTGGCGCTAGGTCTCGATCAAACGTGCGCGCTGCCAGAACGGCCGCCCGGTCTGACAGTCCAGAAGACGCGACGGAAACCGCCGTCGCAACAGCAGCTGAAGTCGACCATGCGAGTTCGACGATGAGAGAATTAGCATTCAGAGTGTTGGAGAAATACCCCGATTTCGACCCGACTTGGTCGAAAGAGACGCAAGCCAGTTGGATGGATGGAATGAACAAGCTTCAAGACACCTTCAACTTGCATAACGTGTCTGCCAACTAGCGCGCGCAAGACTCCCGTGTCCAGAGACGATCATCAACCGACAGACGACGCGACGATCCGACCTGAAGGTGAGGATCAACCTAGGGGCGATGGTGGCGTTGAGCCGGATGCTTCGGCCATCAGTACCGAAGCCGCACGTTCAGCGGTCGCGGGCATCGACGAAATCACCGCCACGCTTGATCAGCTTGAAGTTCAGATCGCTGAATACCGTCGGTTGTTGGCGGAAGAGGATGCACCTTCACATGTCGCAGCAGTAGGTGAGGTCGATGACGAGGCGCTGGGTAGCATCGCTGAGGAGATCGCATCAGAAGCTTCAGCTCTGTACTCAGGTGAATTTGTCGAGAGGGAGTCATCGGAATCTGAGATTCCCAGTGCGCAGAGCGCGCCTTCGGTATCCAATGAAGTTGGGCTCGCCGTGGCTGATCCGACCATCGAAGCGGTCGCAACGGTTGACACTGATCTCGAACCGGACGGTTTGGAGACACCTGCTGTAGAACTACCCGAACTCTTCGAGGAGTTGGAGTCGGAGTTGGATATCGGGTTGCACGAGACGGCTTCGATATGCGTATACGTTGACGGCGAGGAGTTGCTCTCGTATTTGAGTTCCAAAGAGGGTTCTGGGGTGACTCCGGATCCGCCTCCGCTGTTTCGGGCTTTTTCCTCGGGCAAGGCGATGGCGGCGGCGACGATTTGGCGGTTACTAGATTCTGGGACGTTGGAGGTTGATGCGCCGGTCGTGCGTTATTGGCCTGAGTTCGCTCAACGCGGCAAAACCAGCGTCACTGTCCGCCACGTGCTGACTCACACCTCGGGACTGCCGCTCGACTTTGGCCGAGGCGACGTGGATTGGGGAGATTGGGGTCGCATGGTTGACATCCTCGCGTCGATGCCGCTCGAGTACGAGCCGGGCGAGGTTATCCACTATCACGCGATCACATTCGGCATCCTGGTTGCTGAGATCGCTAGCCGTGCAACTGGTTGGAGATTCGAGGATTTGTTCGAAGCCGAGGTGGCCTCGCCGTTGCGACTGACGAACACTCGATTTTCGGTGGAGTACGAAGACTCCGAAACACGCGGCCGCATAAAGAAACTGCATGTGCCGGCGGGCTACTACGATCCCGAAATGCCGAGCAAGATGGACTGGTTGCTCGACAATCAGATTGTTTCGCCAGGCGCCACTTGCATCACGACTGCCGACGATCTGGCGAGGTTGTATGCGACGGTCTGCAACGGTGGGGTGTCGCCTGACGGCGAAACTTGGTTGAGCGAAGCAGCGGCTACTGAGGTCTACACGGTCCACGCGTCTGCGTACAACATCGAGGAGATGACGAAATCCAAGGTTGGTCAGGGGGTTTGGATGTTCGACGATCAGCCGAATCGGATGGCCGCTTCGGAGGGATCGAGGACATTCGGGCACGGCGGGATGGGCACCTCGATCGCTTGGGGGGATCCGGACCACAGCGTTGCGGTAGCGATCATCACCGACAAGATGCAGGATGAACAGGTAAACGGACGCCGATTGAACCGGATTTCGGCTGCGATTCGCCGGGATTTGGGATTGCCCGTTGGGTCGGTGGACGAGTTTTGAGCACTGCATTGTGACGCACGCTGATAACATTTATGTTAGCATCTTAATTGATCGAGGTACGCGAATATCAGTCACCGACTGGCGTCAGCCCGTTTGAACGTTGGTTCGATGATCTTAATCACCGTGCGGCGCAGAAGGTAACGACGGCGTTGTATCGGATGCACTACGGGCGGAACGTCCATCCCGTGGGCGGGGGTTAACGCGGTCACTTCGCGCCCCCTTTGTCCTTCGGACATTTCCCCCGCACAGCGGGGGAAACCTGGAGCGTTCGGACAATTGAGCGAAATAGGAGATGATGGCATGCCATTGACAAAGGATTTCAAATCGACAGTCATGGCGCGTGCCCAACGGGACCCAGAATTCCGGGAGGGGTTGCTCACGGAGAGCGTCGAGTTGATGTTGAACGGCGAGCCGGAGGTTGGTAAGGAGATCATTCGGGATTTGATCAACGCGACCATTGGATTCGAAGAGTTGGGGCTTCGTGTAGGCAAGTCGCCCGCAAGTCTCATGCGCATGTTCAGTAGCAAAGGAAACCCGCAATCGAGCAACCTCTTTGCGGTTATCGAGGCTTTGCGCCAGAACGAGGGTGTACGACTCGAAGTCGTTGCGGTACGGTAGTCGATCGCGCATTCCCCCCTCACACTTCGTGGAAGTCATTCGAGTTCGCCCCAGCGGACGCCGGTCTTAGTGTCGACTAGTAGGGGGACTTCGAGAGACATTGCGGCGGGCATCATGTCGTGGGCGATGGAAGTCATCTCTTCCAACTCGCCGGGTGCGACCTCGAAAATGAGTTCGTCGTGGACCTGGGCGGTCATTCTGGAGTCCATGCCTCTCCGTTGCAACTCGTCGGCGATGTTGATCATGGCGATCTTTATGACGTCGGCGGCGGTGCCTTGAATGGGCATGTTGACGGCGACGCGTTCGGCGGCGGCTCGGTAGCCTTGGTTCGCTGAACGGAGGTCAGGCAGGTAGCGGCGGCGGCCCTTGATCGTTTCGGCGTAGCCTCGCATCTTGGCGGTCTGCTTCTGGTACTCGATGTAGTCACGAATGCCTGGATACTTGCCGAAGTAGAGGTCGATGAACTCTCGGCCTTGTTGCACGGACAGATCGGTCTGGCGTGCGACGCCTTGTGGTCCGAGTCCGTAGATGACGCCGAAGTTCAGTATCTTGGCGATGCGTCGCTGGTCGGACGTGACATCGTTAACCGCGTACATGGCTTGAGCGGTGGCGTTGTGGATGTCTTCGCCGTTGCGGAAGGCCTGGAGAAGTCCGGGCTCGCGTGACATGTGGGCCAAGATACGCAGCTCGATCTGGGAGTAGTCGGCGGAAAGCAGTTGCCATCCAGATTCGTACATAGTTGAGAACGCGTTGCGTATTTCACGGCCGAGCGGCGTGCGGACGGGTATGTTCTGAACGTTGGGATCGTTGCTCGCAAGCCGACCTGTAGCGGAACCGGCTTGGTTGAATGTTGTGTGGACGCGCCCCGTCGCTGGATTGACCATCTTCGGCAAGGAGTCGGCGTAGGTTGACTTCAGTTTGGAGAGTTCGCGGAAGCGGAGCACGGCGTCGATCAGTTGGTAGATGCGGTCGTCGAGGCCGCTTCGGTTTCTCATCCGGTCCAACGCGTCGGCGTTCATCGACCAACCGGTCTTGAGTCGGCGCGTCGGTGGAGCCTTCCACTCGTCGATGAGGATCTCGCCGAGTTGCTTGTTGGACGCGATGTTGAACTGGCGTCCGCCAACCAGCGCGTTGGTCGCTTGCTTGATCTGCGCGATCTCTTCGCCCAATGCGGCTGAGAAACGCGTTAGGACATCGGTTTCAACCACCATTCCAGTACGTTGCATATCGACGATGACGGGCAGCAAGGGCATCTCGATGCCTTCGAATACACCGCGTGCGTTGTGCCCGTCGAGTTCGGGTTCGAAGTGACGCCATAGGCGGTACGTGAAGTCGGCGTCGGCAGATGCGTACGGTCCGGCCGCCTCGATGTCGACCTCGGACATGGTTATCTGTTTTCGCCCGGTGCCGATGAGGTCGGTGATGGGTGTCATCTCGGAGCTGTAGAGTTCGAGAGCGAGGTCCTTTAATCCAATGCGGTTGTGTCCGCATAGCGAAGCGGCGATCATGGTGTCGAACGCGGCGTTGTTGACTTCAACGCCGGCTTGTCGCAGCACCATCATGTCGAAATTGGCGTTGTGTGCGGCTTTAGGGAGCTTGGGGTCGGCGAAAAGCGGCGCGATCAACTCCAAAGCGTGGACACGGTCGATCTGCTCGCCAGCCCGATGGCTCACCGGCACATACCAAGCCTCTCCTTCGGCGTTCGAGAACGACATGCCGACCATCTCGTCCTGCATTGCGTTTGTGCCGTTGGTCTCGGTGTCGTATGCAAATCCCGCGTTGGAACCTAATTGCGTGACCAAGCTGCGGAGTTCGGTGACGGTGGAAACGACCTTGTAGTTTCCGAGCGGCTCTCCGGCCTTGACTTTGACTTGGGTCGTCGCGGATTGAGAGCCTGCGAAGAGGTCGCCCTGTTGTCGTCCGGTGATCGGCAGCGGGAATACGCCCCGTTCGGCATCTTCGGCGGAAGGAATGCTGCGCACGATGGTCTCGCCGAAACCGAGGGTGGTGAGAGCGGCGACGACGTCTGCGCGATCGTATCCACCGATGCGGCATTCGCTGAAATCGATATCTACTGGCACGTCGGTGACGATGGTCGTGAGTTTCAATCCGTCGTACGCGATCTTCTTGCCGTCGCGCAGACGGTTCATGATGCTCTTGGCACCTCGCAACTCTTTGGATGGGATTTCGCCGATAGCGTCTAAGTTGTCATACAGGACGTCAAAGTGGCCGAAGCGGTTCAACACGGTGCGTGCCGCTTTGGGCCCGATTTTGGCGATGCCCGGTATGTTGTCGGATGGATCGCCTTCGAGTGCTTTTATCTCTGCGACGAACTCGGGTCCGAGACCGTTGTAGCGTTCGCGTACGCCGTCGATGTCGTATACCTTGGTATCGCCGAAGCCGGAGTACATGAGGAGGTTGGTCTCGTCGTTGACCAGTTGGAGCTGGTCGGCATCTCCGGTGAGTATGAGTGACCGGATGTTGTTGGATTCGGCTTTGCGGACGATGGTCCCGACAACGTCGTCGGCCTCGAAGCCGTCGATTGCGAAGACGGGCACCTTCATGGCTGCCAATACGCTTTCGACCATGGGGATCTGTGCATGGAGTTCGGGATCGATCGGCGGGCGCTGAGCTTTGTATTCGTCGAAGAGCTCGTCGCGGAAGGTGGGGGCGCGGGTGTCGAACGTGACTGCGATGTGAGTCGGGCTGTATTCGCGGATGGTTGCGATGAGGTTTCGCAAGAAGCCGTAAGCGCCGTGCGTCTGCTGTCCTTCGCTGTTGGTCAACCCGCCGCCACGCGAGAGCGCGAACCATGCACGGAAGACCATCGAGTGGCCATCGACGACTAGGATGAGGGGTTCGCGGGTTTGGGTTTCGGTCTGCGTGGTCATATTTGGATCGCCTGCGAATCGGGTTGAGAAGGGAATAATGGTTTGGATGCGATTATATGAGTGGGCGGTTTGCGGACTTGGGTGGATTGGCGGGATGTTGAACAGGGATGGGCGGGATTGGAATGATGGACTTTGATTTGAGGGGTGTTTGGGTGGCCTGCGGGGGAGTTGCGGGTTTTGGGTTGATGGGCGGGAATTTGAACCGGGATGGGCGGGATTGGAATGATGGACTTTGATTTGAGGGGTGTTTGGGTGGCCTGCGGGTGATTTGCGGGTTTTGGGTTGATGGGCGGGATTTTGAACTGGGATGGGCGGGATTGGAATGATGGGCTTTGATTTGAGGCGTGTTTGGTTGGCCCGCGGGTGATTTGCGGGTTTTGGGGGTTTGGGCGGGATTTTGAACCGGGATGGGCGGGATTTTTAATGATGGACTGTGATGGGTGTTGGTTGGTTGGTTGGTAGGGGCAGGTTTGAAACCTGCCCCTACCGGTGTTTTCGAATCATCGCCGCGTCGATTGGGGTCTTCGCGTGCGGTTCGGGGTTTGTAATTGATAAAAAGCCAGCGTAGGCGGTGTCGCCAGACCATCCGCCGTTCGGGCCGCTCGCCGATAGGTTCCGCGTCCCGTCTTCACTCAGTTCTTCACTCCTCGTTAGCGCTGTGTACCTCGCCCGCGCGACGTCGCGGACAGGCGTGTGTGGACAGGTGGGAGAGTCGCCCGAACCTTTAACGTGGATCGATGTTTCACAGGCGACCATTGGGATGGTCGCGATGCATACATCGATCCGCGCCTGGCTTGCAAGGCGGAGCCAGCCACGCTCCGCGAACGGGCACCGAAGCAAAGTATCTCCTCCATAACCGGTTTTGTGGTCGCGTTTCGCCCGAACCTATCATGAGCTTGCAGCGGGTTCCGTCGCCGTGCGTCCGTGGAGCAGTCGATTTCACCGTCGAGACGGCTTATAAGGTCGCCCACGTCCGCCCGGTTAGCCCCGCCCGCGGACCTTTCATTATTCGTCAGTCAGTAGCAGCGTCGTAAACGTAGAAAGGTGCACGCTCTCCCGTTCGACGCGGCGATGGTTCTGAGCGCTCTCGCCGGCGGTCGATAAGCCGGACTTGGCGCTTGTTGCTGATATTAATACATATGTTGCACTTGAGTCAAGTGAACCGGGATGGGCGGGATTTTGAACTGGGATGGGCGGGATTGGAATGATGGACTGTGATGGGTGGTGGTTGCGAACTGCGCTGCACCGCCTTGACTGCCTGCCGCCCGTCCGCCCCGGGCATACCCCGCTCGCTGCGCTCGCGCCCCTTTCGCTGGGCGAAAGGGGCAAAGAGGGCGCGAAGCGCCCATTGTCCTTCGGACATTTCCGCCGCGGAGCGGGGGAAACCTGGATCGGCTGGGGCCGGCTGTCGAGGATTTGCAATGGTCTTGGCGTTGTTACAAGATCCACATCATGATCGGGTTCTTTTCGGACCATGGCACGTGGAAGGCTAGGGCTAGGGCATCGGCTTTGTCAGGGCTTTGGCGGCCGGATCGTCGGATGTCATCTTTGGATTCGAGTTGGAGCTGGCCGCGCGAGTTGTAGATGTAGGTGAGGGAGGCGAGCTGGCTGATGAGTTCTGCATCATCGGGGATCGCAATGTCATCGTCGGCGAAGCGCTGTCGGAGTCCGTCGAACATCTGGGCTCTGAGATTGGCGTAGCGTTCGGTTTCGTCGGCTTTGTTGGCGACGTTGACGCCTTCGGCTCTGATGTCGTTTATTTCGTTCAGACGGTCGAGGACGCCGGCTCCCATTCCGATTTCGTCGACGTAGATCGTCTTTACGTCGTGGCGTCGGGCGAGGTCCAGCGCCTTGCCCGTGGTCTGCATGAGGTCGGTTTTTCGGAACGCGACGAGGTCGATGACTTGCGGGCCGCGCCGGACGACGGCGACCGACATGGCGTCGCCGAATCGTGCGACGTCGAGCCCCATGACGGCCTCTTGGTCGGAGGGCTCGCTGATAATGCGTTTCGTGGCATCTTCTATGAGTTTGAGAGGAATCAGTGTGTCGATGGCTTCGGACGGGAACTCGCCGAGGACTCGCACTTGATATGCGTGGGAGTCTTTCCCGCGTTCTCGGGCTACGAGTTCGGCGTATTCGGGCGTTGCGATGCCAGGGGGTAAGTCTGAACTTTGATTTATGTGATCAGAATGATGGACTGTGATTGAGGGGTATACATTGGATTCGGGCACCCCCTGCGGCGTCGCTTCGTTCGCCGCGCCCCCCTCGCGGAGCGAAGGGGACGGGAGAGGATTGAATGCCGGGGTGTCGAAGGCTGAGATGTGGATGGTTTTCCAATGGCCTCGGTTCTTGTGGAACGCGTCGTAGAAGGTGCCGGCCAACTTGGTCGGGTTTCCGATCAAGAGCATCCTGGCGTTGCGGGAGCTCATGGACCCGAGGATTGCATCGAAGATGAACTCCCGGACCTCTGATGCTTCGTCGACGATGACGAGGATGTTTTCGTTGTGGAATCCTTGGAATCGTCCCGCGGTGTCGGTTGAGAATCCGAATGCGAAGCGTTGGTTCGAGAGTTCGAGGCGTGTCGACGAGATTTTGCCGCCGATTAAGTCGCGATTCTGATCGTATACCTTTCGGATTTCGCGCCATAGCAGCTCCCTGACTTGGCGTTCGGTGGGCGCGGTGGTGATAACGACGGCGTTTTCGTGTGCCATGAGCCACCAGATGGCGGCAAGCGCGGCGGTGAAAGTCTTTCCGGAGCCGTTGCATGAGCGAACGGCGACTCGTTTGTGCTTTGAGAGCGCGTTGAGCACTTCTCGCTGCTTGTACCAGAGATCGATGCCGAGATGTCGTCTCGCGAATATCCCGGGGTGGTCGCGTATGAACGCGTGTCGGCGCGAATCAGATTCGCTGGGTAGTTTTGGGATCGCCATCCACACATCACCTCACAGCTTCTTAGTTGGCGTTATAGCACTGTTGTTCTATTCGATGTTTTGAGTCTAGACGAAGTTGCGCGGGGTTGCAAATGGGGGTGGCGAAGTGGTGGGTCGGGAATTGTTTGGACTTGGGTGTTGCAGCGCTGGCAGTTCTGCAGCAGCATGGGTTTAGGAGCGAGATCACAGACGTATTGGAATGTTCGACCAATGGTTTTTCAAACGACTAACGTAACGATGAACGACCAAGTCCGCGAGTTGCTGGTGCGAACGCGTCGCTGGTTGATTGATGAGGGTTGGTGTCAGGGGTCAATGCATGATGGCGGATGGTGTCTTGCAGGGGCGATGACGGCGGTTTGGGATGGGGAGTTTGGAGAGGGGGTGTTGATACGTGCCGAGCGCGTGTTGGCGCACATTGCGGAGGAGGAGATGAAATCTCGGGCTGAGGCGATGAGCGATGATACGCGTTCCTCGGATCGGGTTCACCCGGACATTACGATTTACAACGATCTGCCTTCGACGGAGTTTGGTGATGTGATCACGTTGATCGGTCGAGGGGTTGAGTTAGTAGATGCGAGGATTATCGATCCTTGCGTGTGTGATTTTGGGGAGGTGGTTGTGGTGGTTCAACAGAAACGAACATCTTGAGCAATGAGTTGCCCGTAGTTGCGTGGGCCGAAGCGAATGGCTATGTGCTCACCGTACCAGTTTAGGGGTTATTGAGAGGGACGTAATGGCTAAGTGTAGTTTTGGTTCAACAAGGGAGAGAGCACTTTGTCTTGCATGTGCTAGCTGGCAAGTTCAATATCCGTTATGTGCGCTGTTTCGCCTTCGACGTCGTAATGGAAAATCAGATTTAGACCACGGACCTTTAAATGCACCAAACGCGCGTCGGGACCGGCGTTTAGCGCAGCCAAAAAAAGCTTGTTTCACATAACTTGCATCGTCTCCATCAGCCGATGGGATAGCATCCACTCGTTGAAGCTGGTAAAGAGCGGCCGGATTAAAGGAGACGTCATTAATCACGATGGTGACCGAGACTTTGCAACGCTTCTATCTTCTCGCCGAATCTGGCGAGCGATCGGACTACCCACGGCTCGTCGTTTCTGGCTATCAATGCGGTGGCATAGGGTATCGGCTGGTCCATTTCGCCATTTTGCCAACCAAACTCGCCATGGGACAACTCGGTTAGATCTGCCGCATTCTTGCCTCGCATGTCCTCGATCACTTCGTCGATTATCCTACGTTCAACAGCGTTGAATTTGTCGCTTAATTCGACGTGATCAGTCGTAGGTATTAGTCGGTTCTCGTGGTAGTCAATGACCCGTTGAAGCTTCATTTCCGCTTTGTCCTCTTCGACCAAACGGCGTCGCGCCCTCCTCAATTCGTCGGGAAACGGGCCTTTGGGTTTCTTGAGGTAGGTTGCGCCCGTGATCGGCTTCAGTGTGCGCTTGAAACTTTCAAAATCGCAGTAGTACAAGATTTTGCTGAGTTTCACGGATCCAAACCGGCGGTCGTTGCGACATCGATGGGCGATATAAAGGACCAGGTCGGCGAATTTATCTGCGTCAAACTCGATAGCGTTGGCGGTTCCAGTCATTGTGTTTCTGTCCCACTCTAGTCTGATTTGTGTGCGATTATAGCACAAACTTGCTATTTGATACTGCGGTTTGCGACATCGAAGCTGAGATTCAACAGGGTATAAAGATTGGGCTCGCTAGGTTGATCGGCTAGGGCTCCGTACGACGCGTAACCATCGGATATTGATTTCGGTACATCGTGCGTCGGACTCGGGCACTCCTTGCGAGCGTAGCTGACACCCCCTTAAATTCCCCCTCGGAGATGGGGAGGGGAAGCAGCGGGGCGAAGGGGACGTGTCGCGCGCCTCGGGACACCGAGCGAATTCACGGGAATGGCTCGAAATCGCGTGTACGTGTATGAGGATTACATCAGGATCCTTTCGGAAGGGACGGAACCTTTGTGACCCTGACCTGAGCGATCGAAAGATGCGATCGGTTCGATGGCGAATGAGGGCTTGCGACTGAGACTGGCGGTTCTTATTAAAGGAAAAGGGGATTTGCTTTAATAAGTAGACTCTCTATTAAAAGTTTTTTGATAAGAGACGGAAACGTGGTGGTGTGCGATGGGTTTTGTGGTCGCGATGGCGTCGGTGGGTTGGTTGGTTTTATCGGCGACTGCGAGGGATCGGACGTACGTGCAGAGCGGTGTGTTTGAGTTGAAGGTGGCGTCGGCGGGAGATTCCTCGCTGCGCTCGGAATGACATATGGGTGGGAGCGGGGATGATCGGTGGTTTGGTTGGTGGCACGGGCGACGCGGTTGGTTCGCGCCGCCTTTGTCCTTCGGACAATTCCCCCGTGATCGGGGGAAAACCGAATCGTCTGGGTTTTGCAATGGACTCGCGGAGCGGGGGCAACCTGGCCGGGCGGGCATACCCCTGCGTTCGCTTCGCTCCGCGTCCCCTTTCGCTGGGCGAAAGGGGACGACATGTCTTATTCGCCGGCGCCGATGGTTTCGAAGTGGCGGGTGGTGTAGGCGTCGGAGAAGGTTTCTTGGAGTCGTTCGCTGACGGCGTCTAGTCGGGCGATGGCGGCTGGTGGGATGTTGCAGGTGGTGGGTGAGTTGCAGTCTTCAGCGAAGTCGAGTTGGATTTGGTGGAGGTCCTGACAGGCGGATGCGATGCCTTGGGTGTATTTGCCGTCTGGGAATTGCCTCAGGTTGGGTTCGAAGCAGGGGCCGAGTTTGAATGAGATGCGACGCCACTCGTACTGGCTCTGGGCGTTCTTCATCTGCTGGATGTTGCGTTGGAGGTAGGGGTAGACGAAGCTGGGGGTCGCGACTTCGAGGAAGTGGACGACGGGGTCTTGTCGGATGCGTACGATTCCTTCTTTTGCGCCGGAGTAGAAGCCGGGAAAGGCGATGCCGACGGGGATCGAGATGGCGATGACGGCCAGGATCAAAAAGGTGAGCAGCGAAGGATTTCGTAGTTGCCGTCGGAGCCTTGCCGACCAACCGTCGCCGTCGCCGTAGTCGATAGCGCCGATGCGGGTGAGTTTGCCGTGCCTCGAATCGGAGTCGTCGAGTTCTTGTTTGTGGTGGAATTCCACTGGTTGGGATTGAGTGGGGGTTAGGGACGCGCCGAGTTGGGGGCGCGGCGCGGGGAGGATGGGTTACAAAGTTTGATTCTACTATCGGGTATCGGCGCGTTCGTCGCGCATGTTCCCGGGGAAGGCGGTGAAGAACACCAGGCGGGCCGGTTGGCGATGAGCGGAGAATACCTTGGGACCCTAGGACGCGCAATTGTGATCGGATCAAACTGTTGCGGTGCCATCGGGCAAGATCCAACGCCTTGACATCGCATTCCGTATCAGCCAGTTGTCGTCACTCGAGTACTTTAATCAGCAGTCTGTAGTCACCCACAAATTCGGAATCGTCCAATGTCGTCGGCGACCAATCATCATCCAACGACCGCCGGGCCCAAGAATATTTTCGAGATGACACTACGATGTAATATTCCTTCGACGCAAGATTCTCTACATTCAATATCAGGTATTGCGTCACCGCCTTCGTGAAGTCAGGCTCGCCAGCGATTTCCGCGCCATCCACATCGAAAAGGCTCACCTGCGGTCGTCGAAGCCCCTCGGCGATGCGATGGATCTCGTAGGGCGCGGCGATGAGATGGATCTTGTAAGCCTTTCCCTCGGTCGCCGTGAACCGGAAGAAGTCTCGCTCGGTAGCCAATCCGATAGTCCCCGGCAAGTCTTCACCTACTTCGATCGGCGTCGCGCTCGCAAAGTCGTTGCCATAGTCGTTGGAGTATTCGATATGATCCACCGTCAGTTCGTAATCGCCGACGCCGAGGCCAGAAACCATCACGTAGTGCTTACCCGAACTCTTCGCCTGCCAGAGGAGGTGCGTGTCGGCGAACTCTAGCACGTCGTACGCCGGATCGAATAGTTTGAAGCGCGATCTGAGCAAACTGCCTGGTTCGATGTTGATCTGATAGAGCTCCCCGCGTTCCAAGACGAAACTGAACGTGTCGGGATCGCCCGCGTTAGTTACATATTCCCAGTTGTACCCGGCGTCAAAACCGATCACGCCCGACACTGTTTCGCCGAACTCCAACGGCGTCGCATTTTCTTCATCGTCTCCGTGGTCGTCTCGATAGCCTGATCTGGAAACCGTAAAGGTGTAAGTCCCCTCATCGGGCGAATACAGATAAACGAGGTGGTTGCCAGATACCCACACCTGCCACGCGGATCTTTCTTCATCGGGTCCCAACCATTTGCCTTGGGGATCGTATACAGACAAATTCACCTCATTCAAAGTTCCGAGTTCAACCGCGATATCGTAAGCCTCGCCAGCGACACCAGCGAATGTGAACGCATCGCGATCGTAGGCGTTGAGGATGTATCCCTCCGTTGGTTGGCCGATGAACACTGCCGTAGGCTCGTTTTTGCGATGGTCTTCAACGTAGTCGGAGGCATGTAGCGACAACGTGTAGTCGCCGATCTCGTCGCTCCAGACACGAATGAAATATCGTCCGTCGTCACTCGCCTGCCAAATCAACGACGACTGTTCCTGCGAGATCGAGCGGCCGTCCGCGTCTGCCAAGTCGAAGTAGATATCTCCTTCGACATCCGTTTCTATACCTATCTCAAACGCTTGTCCATCAACCGCGTCGAAGTAGAAATAGTCGTCATCAAGGTCCTCACCGAGTGAACCTGGCACGTTTGCGTCCAAACTGATTTCGGTCGCCGACCCCGGGTCGTCGCCGTGGTCGTCGCTGTAGCTCGATTCAGAAACCGAGATCGAGTAGGAGCCTTGATGGATGCGCGATGTTCTGCCCGATACCTGCAAGAAGAATTCACCGGAGGACGGCGCCTGCCAAATCCGTCGGTCGGTGATCTCTCCGATGGGATTGCGGTCGGTATCGATCAGCGTTACCTTCAGGTCATCGTGTCCGTAGTCCGCTATCCAGAAATCGTCGCTCAACTTCACGTCAAACTGATAACTCGTATCTTTTTCGGCGACGAACTTGAAATAGTCGCGCTCGTTCATTCGTCCAATAGTGCCTTCAACGGACCTGTCGATCGGAATCTCCGTCGCCGCCTCAAAATCGCTTCCGAAGTCATCCACGTAATCCGAGACCGAAATCTTGAACTCGTACGGCAACGGCGCGACGCCCTTCACAATCAGATAGTGGACACCGCTGCTCGACGGTGCCCACAATACTGGTCTGGAAGTGCTGACACCCCCGAACACCAATCCGGGGAAGGCATTGTTGTACCACATTTCGCCCCGCGTCGCGACATCGATCACGAAATACCGCCGTTCGTCGCTCGGAGAATCGTTAGGGCTCCAGTTGCCGTATTTCAGATCCAGTTCATATACGACGCCATGCTCGGTGTTGAATCGGAATACATCCTGAACCAAATGTGGTTCCGCGTGAAATTTTTCTTCGAGTTTCCCCTCGACCAAACTCCCGACGGAGATCTCAGTCGCGCCATCGATTTCATCGCTATGATCGTCAATCTCCACGATGGAAGGCAGTGATCCGAAGCACAGGCCGAATCCGATCACCGCTGCCATGCCATGGCGATAATCCTCCACGCTGACATCCGGTAACCCGGCTGCTATCAAACGGGGGATATCCATGCGTTCAAATACGCGGTCCATGCAGGCGACTTCGTCCCTCACCGAGTATCTGCCAAACCGTTCGTCGCGTCTGTACAAAGATTCCAACCACCTTGCGAAATCAAAAGGAACGGTTCGCTTCAAAACCGCCACCGCAGACTCGTCGACCAAGCAACCCCAAACCGTGACGTCTGAAGGTTTCGTCGTACCATCAAATATCACTTCAGCAGGAAGAGAATCGTACTCTTCCGAACCGATTTCGTTCCGGATGCAGTCATGTTCTTCCCCCGATATCCCGTCTAACACATCTCGCCAAACATCTTTGTTGTCAGGGCGCCCGGTCTTCCGGCGAACAGGTTCGAAGTTGATCGGGCGTGTTTCGTAAACCGGAGGCGTCCAGAAAGAGGTTGAGTCGGATTGTCCATGTGATGAACACCGATTCAAGCTGTCACGTATCAATGTCAGATAGCGTGGAACCCTTGAGTGGTACGTGTCGATGTCGGTTACCAAGGATTCAAGGTAACGGGCAAAATCGACGTATTGCAACAGGGAGCGGTGGCAGGCATCAATCTCGGCCAGATCATCAACGGTGCGATCACCGTCAGGTTCAAACGTGTAGAAAGCGGACAGGTACAGATCGACCGAGTTCTCTTGCGATAGACAACTCCAAATCTCTAACTCGTGCCGGTCTGTGACGCGTTGTCCTGACACGACTTTTCTTTCCAGCATCTCGTCGTAGTCGTCCTCGTCGAGCACCGAGCGGATACATGAGACCTCGCCTTCGTCCAAAGTCTCGAAATACTCGTTCCACAGCGTCTCATCGTCAACTGTCAGTTCTTCGTATTCGGCTGATACCGTTGCGGTGGGAGTTGAAGTGGCCGTTGGTTCAGCGGTCGGGGTGGGTGTCGGCTCTGAGGTGGGGGTTGGTTCGGGCTCGCTGGTAGCCGTCGGCGACGGAGTCTCAGTCGGTTCGGGCGTATTGGTCGGTGTGCTTGTCGGCGTTGATGTTGCCGCAACGATCGTAGGTGTCGGCGTGTGTGTTGGAACCCTCGTAGAGGTAGGTTCCGGCGTGCTGGTCGGCATGCGCGTTGGTGTTGGGGTGGGTTCGGGAATATGGGTCGGCGTGGGCGTCGACGTCGGGGTGGGTTCGGGGGTCTGTGTCGGCGTGGAGGTCGCCGTGCTTGTCTGGGTTGGCTGAGGAGCTGAGGTAGGCACTGGTGTTGGCGTGACCGTGGGTTCGACCCGAACCGCAGGTGCGGCAGTCGGAGATGGAACGGGTGTCGGTGCGTCCGGAGTCGGTTCTGCCGTCTCACATGCCCAAACAGACGCCGCCAAAGCCAAGCCAATTGCGATCACGAGCGATCGCGTCAGTTGAACTGCGGTAAGACGTTTCATGAATTGCAGCGAAGCCGAGCGGATTCGCCTAAGCGCCATAGCCAAGACTCTGAATAATACAGAGTTGGACAACTATGCGCCCAAATCAGGCGCAGAGCTTCAGCCTAGGATATTGGCCATTGCATCGCCGATGTAGGCGGGGGATTCGACTACGGTTGCTCCGGCGGCTTCGAGGGCTTTGTTTTTCTCGGAGGCTTGGGCGGCTTTGCCGGTGATGATCGCGCCGGCGTGTCCCATGCGTTTGCCGGGGGGTGCGGTTTGGCCGGCGATGGTGGCGACGACGGGTTTGGTGATGTTTTCTTTGATGTATTGGGCGGCTGCCTGTTCGCGGGTGCCGCCGATCTCGCCGATGAGGACGATGGCTTCGGTCTCGGCGTCGTCTTTGAACTCGGTCAGGACGTCGATGAAGTTGGTGCCGGGTATGGGGTCTCCGCCGATGCCGACGCAAGTGGACTGACCCAAGCCGACGCTGCCGAGTTGTGCGACGGCTTCGTAGGTGAGTGTGCCTGAGCGGGAGACTACGCCGACATTTCCGGGTGAGACGGCGGCTCCGGGTATTATGCCGAGTTTGATGCGCTCGCCAGGATGGATCAGGCCGGGGCAGTTGGGACCGAGGAGGCGGGAACCGGTGCGGTCGAGGTATGCCTTTGCCTTCATCATGTCGTGGACGGGAACGCCTTCGGTGATGGAGACGATGAGTGAGATTCCGGCATCGGCCTGTTCGAGGATTGCGTCCATGCAGAATGGTGCTGGTACGAAGGCGATGCCGGTGTTTGCGCCGGTGGCTTCGACGGCTTCTCGGGCGGTCTCAAAGTACGGGACTTGGTCCATGAACTTGGTTCCGCCGCGGTTGGGGTGGACGGCGGCGACCATGTTGGTGCCGTATTCGAGGATGCGTTGGGCTTGGAATGAGCCGTCGCGGCCTAGGCCTTGCACTACGAGGCGGCATGGGTCTTGGACTAGGACTGGCATTTTGTTGGTGGTGGCTCACCTTTGCCCCCTCTCAATCTCCCCCTGAAGGGGGAAAGGAATTTTGAGGCGGACACCGGGGACGCTAGGGTTTCACGTGTTTGGGTTCAGTTTGTCTCGTAGGATTTCGGCGGCGCTGGCCATGTCGGGTGCTGGTGTGATGTCCATGTCGGATTCGTGGAGCAGCTGGAGGCCTTCTTCGGCGTTGGTGCCTCGCATGGCTGCGACGATGGGTTTGGTTGCGCCGATGTCGCGTGCTGCGTTGATGATGCCGGTGGCTACGACGTCGGAGCGGGCGATGCCGGCAAATAGGTTGACGAGGATGATCTCGACGTCGGGGTCGGAGACGATGATTTTGAATGCATGCTCGATGCGGTCGAGGTCGGCGGAACCTCCGATGTCTAGGAAGTTGGCGGGTTCTGCGCCTGCCCACTTGGTGATGTCCATGGTGGCCATCGCGAGTCCGGCACCGTTGACCATGCATCCTACGCGTCCGCCTTCGAGCTTGACGTAGGCGAGGTCGTATTCTGATGCTTCGCGTTCGAGCGGGTCCATCTGGTTTGGATCATGGAAGCCGCGCAGTTCGGGATGTCGGAACATGGCGTCGTCCTCGATCGCAACTTTGGCGTCGAGGGCGATGATGTTGCCGCCTTCGGTCTCGATGAGGGGGTTGATTTCGACGAGGGAGCAGTCTTTGTCGGTGAAGAGTCGGTATGCGTTGGAGATGAGCGCGGTTGCGGGGCGGATGAGGGATGAGGGGAAGCCGAGGGCGAGCGCGGCGTCGCGTGCTTTGTATGGGAGGAGGCCGAGGAGCGGGTCGCCGACGATGCGGACGATCTTTTCGGGGTGCTCTTCAGCGACCTGTTCGATCTCTACGCCGCCCTCGCGGGTGGCGATGATGGATGGCGCGCCTTCGTCGCCGTCAATGACTATTGAGACGTAGTATTCGTGTGCGATGTCGGCGGCCGGGGTGATCATCACCTTGTCGATCGGGACGCCTTTGGGTCCGGTCTGGTGGGTGAACATGCGTGTGCCGAGCATGTTGGTCGCGTGTTCGACCGCGTCCGTGGGAGTGGCTGCGAATTTGACGCCACCGGCCTTGCCGCGGCCTCCGGCGTGGACTTGGGCTTTGACGATTACGGGGGAGCCGAGATCGTCGGTGGCGGCGGAGACTTCGTCAGGGCTTTCCACGATGCGCCAAGGCAGGACTGGGATGCCGTATTCGGCGAAGAGCTGCTTGGCTTGATACTCGTGGAGGTTCATTCGTCGCGGGTGTTGTTCGTGAATGGCGTTGCCTTTTTGCAGGCAACAAGGATTAATGATATCGCTCGTGCACCCTTCGCCTTCGGCACTTCCACCGCTGGGCGGGGGCAACCCGAGTTACTAGATCAATCCCGTTTCTCGGAGGATGGAATCGATTGCGGCTTTGGATTCGTCGGAGACTGGTGCGGTTGGTCGGCGGGGGTCACCGTACTCGTAGCCGAGCATGGCGAGTGCGGTTTTGGGTGCGCCGATGGTGTTCATTACGATGGCGTTGAGTTTGGAGGCGGTGCGTTGGAGTTCGACGGCGGTTTTGTAGTCGCCGCGGAAGCCGGCGCTGATGGTGTCCATGCAGAGTGCGGGAGCGATGTTGCCTAGTAACATGCAGGCGCCGTCACAGCCGATCATGGTGCCGTAAGCGAGCAGTGCTCCGCTGCAGATCCATTTGCGGACGTTGGACGGCATATTGGGTATGACTTGTTGCTCGAAGATGATCGAGTGATCGGTGATGTACGCAAAGACGTTGTCCATGCTGCAAAGTTCGGCAATGATCGGAGGGGGCGCAGCTGGGTTGCCTCCCCACGCGAAGGTCTGGTGGATGACGACGACGGGGACGGGGCAGCGGGAGGTTACGTATCCGTAGTAGTTGACGAGATCGGTAGGTGACATGTTGCGCGGGATGCGCATGCGGATGAAGTCGGCACCTGCGTTTGCGTAGTTCTCTGACAGGCGTAGCGTCTCGGTGGTGGAGCGTTCGTCGACGCCTGCGATGACGAATTTTTCGCCGTTGTGCGCGGCTACCACTGTCTTCACCGTCTCCAGTCGTTCGGCTTCGCTCAATGTAGTCTCTTCGCCGTTTGCGGTGACGACTACGAAGCCTGAGAGTGGTGTATCGAGCCAGCGTCCGACGTTTCGTTCCAGAGCGCCGAAATCGACTGATTGCTGTTCGTCGTCCTTGAATGGAGTCGGAGTTGGTGCGACGACGATTGGTTGGTCGTTGGATGGTATCGTTGACATTAAGGATTCAACCTCGGTCCGTTTCTTGCGAGATGTATGCGAGTCTAACTTTGCCGCGTAGACGTCTGACACCCTCCTCCCTTCTTGCGACGCTGGTTTTGACCGCGGTTTCGCTGGCGGTAGTCGGTTGTGGGAACGAATCCGGGGATGTGGTGGTTCAATATGTCACCGCGACTCCCGACCTTTCTGCGCCGACGGCGACTGTCGCACCTACGGCGACGCTGGTTCCGACTGTGGCACCCACTGCGACCGAGACGCCATATTGGTCGAAGGGATTTGTGCCGGGAATTGCGATGGAGCAGTATCCGCCGCTCAACACTCGCACTGATTACGAGTTGCGGAACACGCAAGAGTGGTTGAACGGCGAACCGACGACGATCGAAGCGCTCCGAGAGAGCGGAGAGGTAGTGCTGGTCGATTTTTGGACCTACACTTGATACAACTGCGAGAACACGTGGCCGGCTCTGAGGGCATGGCATGAGAGCTACGACGATGTCGGGCTCACGATTCTAGGGGTTCATACCCCCGAGTTCGAGTTTGAGAAGGAGCTCGAGAACGTGCGGGAGGCTGCTGAGGAGAACGATCTCGGCTGGCTGATCGTGCAGGACAACGAGTACTCGACTTGGCGTTACTTCACGAATCGGTATTGGCCCGCGAAGTACATCTTCGATCTCGACGGTAACCTGCGTTTCCGGCATTTCGGCGAGGGGAAGTATGCGGAGACGGAGCAGGTGATTCGATTGTTGCTGGATGAGGCGGGGAATGATGTGACGGGGATCACGCCGACTTATTTGTTGGAGTGATCGAAAGCTGTACCAACGTCGGAACCGCGTCATAGACTTCTCTCCATGAGCGTCTATTCGAACGAGCGGACTCTGACGATTTCTCAGAGTGGGTTACCAGATTGGGTTGTTCGTGATTCGCGGGTGGCCATGGATGGGATGGAGCTATTGGAGCGATTGCCGGAGGGTTGCGTGTCGGCGGCGTTTTTCGATCCGCAGTATCGGGGTGTGTTGGACAAGTTGGGCTATGGGAATGAGGGGGTGTTGAGGGGGCAGAAGAGGTCGGCTCTGCCGCAGATGAGTTCGGAGAAGATTGGCGAGTTCATCCGAGGGATCGGGAGAGTGTTGGGGCCTAGCGGGCATCTATTCCTTTGGATTGATAAGTACCACCTGTGCTCAGGCATCGGCGAGTGGGTCGAGGGTACCGATCTTGAGACGGTGGACTTGGTGACTTGGAACAAGCAACGGATCGGCATGGGGTATCGGACGCGTCGTACCGCCGAATATCTTGTGGTGTTGCAGAAGGCGCCGAAAAGGGCGAAGGGGGTTTGGACGCGGCACGATATCCCGGACGTGTGGGATGAGAAGCCGGCTTCGAGGGTTACTCACGCCAAGCCGGTCGGGCTCCAAAAGGCTTTGATCGAAGCGGTTACTGGTCCGGGTGATGTTGTGCTGGATCCCGCAGCGGGAAGTTTCAGTGTTTTGAAGGCGTGTCGGTTGGCTGGGAGGACGTTTGTGGGTTGTGATGTGAACGGGTGATCCGGACTCGGTAGATCGAGTTCGCTGCTGTTCTGTTTCACTCTTTCGATCCTGGTTTTACGAGGTCTGATGTGTCGCTTCGTGCTTTCAAATTTTTGGCATGTTTTCAGTTGGAAAACGACAACAACCTTGCAATTGGACGAACCCTAACCTTGCAATCATACGAAGCCTAACCTTGCAATTGGACGCATGCTAAACTTGCAATCATACGAAGCTTAACCTTGCAATTGGACGAACTATGATCTCGCAATCATACGAACAAGCAACTCGCGATCAGCCGATTGTTCGCGACCGGCTCCACAGCCGTTTCATCGAGCCCCGCCTAGTCGAAGCATTGGAAGATTCCCCCGCCGTCTTGATACAAGGTCCGCGGCAGTGCGGGAAGACTACGCTCGTCCAGATGGTATGCGCGCCGGAGTATCTTCCAACGCGCGCAACTCAAATCGGAAGCAATCAGAACCGAGGCTACAGCTACCTAAGTTTCGACGATGACGTGATCCGCCTGGCTGCCGAAGCCGATCCAATGGGTTTCATCGCCGAACTCCCTGAGCGGGTCGTGTTGGACGAGGTCCAGCGCGTGCCCGGGTTGTTCACGGGTCTGAAACTGGAACTCGACCGCGGAAGGGTGCCGGGACGATTCGTTCTGACGGGCTCAACCAACGTGTTGGCGGTGCCGACTGTGCAGGAATCCCTTGCCGGTCGACTTGAGACGATCCAACTGCATCCCATGGCGCAGAGCGAGTTACACGATTCTGATCCTGACGCGCTCGGGTTCATTGACGCATTGTTCACCGAGGGCTTTCCGATTCGACAAACGAAGCGGTTGGGCAAAGACCTGATGGATCGGATAGTTGCTGGCGGTTACCCGCCGGCATTGGCCAGACCTACCGAACGACGACGTGCGAACTGGTATCGGAGTTTCATTGAAGCTCAGGTGCAAAGGGACGTGGGTGATCTGTCACGGATTCGTGGCCTTGCATCATTGCCGAGATTGCTCCAACTCGTCGCGACGCAGACCGCGCAGTTGTTCAACACATCGAGGCTATCTGGGCCGTTCGAACTCAGCCGCACCACGATTGGCGACTACGTCGCTTTATTGGAGCGTGTCTATCTGGTCGAGTTGCTACCGCCGTGGTATAGCAACTTCGGGAAGCGCCTGATCAAGACGCCGAAAATCCACATCGGCGACACCGGTCTTGCTTCCTCCCTGCTCAGGATGACAGAGAACGCGTTGCGAGGTCACCGGACGATCATGGGCGCGTTGCTGGAAACGTTCGTGTTTCAAGAGCTGCGCAGACAAGCCAGCTGGCACGATGATCCAATCGAATTCTTCCACTATCGCGACAAAGATCAGGTTGAGGTCGATATCGTGATGGAATCTAGCGGCATTGTGGCCGGCGTTGAAGTTAAGGCGGCTTCTACCGTAACGAATCGGGATTTCCGGGGATTGCGGAAATTAGAGCAGGCCTGCCGAGGGAGGTTTGCAGGTGGCGTGGTTCTATACGACGGCGAAACGAGTGTCGGCTTCGGCGGTGGAATGTATGCCGTACCGATACGAATGCTGTGGGAGGGGATTTAAGCGATCGCTTTTGCCGCGACGATGATCATGCGGCGAGCTTTTTTGGCAGTAGGGCTCTCTCCTCGCCTTTCGAACTCACCACTCTCATTATCAACTCGTCAACGCCGTTCAATCCGATCGTTCGGACGTGTTCGGCGTCTCAATCGACACTTTCGGGCGCTGTCACGCTTCCAACGGTTGCTTGGATATCCATAGACGGCAAAGTCAATACCACGAATGAAGGCAGACCCAATTGGTGCCAAAGGGATGTTGAATCGACTTTGGCAACGCTCGCGGCGAAAAGCGAGATCACGGTACCGTGAGTGACCACGATGTTGTCCTTTCGTCCCGTCTTTATGATGTTTTCTATCGATGCTTTGAACCTTTCGCATGCCTGCTTTGCTGTTTCTGAACCGAGTACAAGTTGGTCGGGATGGCGGAAGAGCGCCTCGACTGCGCTTTGAAAATCTCGTTTCGGCAAAAATGGCACGTCATCCCTTTGATGCTCTTCTAAGCCATCCGCTTGTTTGACCGGAACTCCGAATGTTGCAGCCAAGATATTCGCTGTTTCGACAGCCTTCGGTTCCCGACTCGACCAGATCAGATCAGTGTTGAATGGTCTCAGGCGGTCGGCTAGTACCCAGGCTCGACGGCGGCCGACATCGCCGAGCCTCCAAGTTGACGCCGGCTTATCACGTTCAATCTCGGGCATCGAGTGTTTCACGAGCACCAACTTACGCACGAACTGGTCCTGTTTCGGGTTTACTTGCAATGACGATCATGCGGCGTGTATTGACGGTGTAGTCCTCTCCGCGGAAGCCGCCGTAGACGTTTTGGAGGGTCAGGCCGGCGTTGGCGAGCATCTTGATCATCTCGGTCAAGGTGTAGAGGCGCATCTGTAGATCGGACATGACTCGGCGCGTGCCGTCGCGGAGGATCTCGGTGTAGGTGAGGTGGTTCATGCTCTTCTCCAAACTCAGCACACGGCGTTCGAGGACAACGCGTCCGTCTTCGTGCTGGTGCCAGTCGAATTCCTCGTTGTTGATGATGACCCACTCGCGATTGAGCAGGTCCATGAGAAGTTTGCCTCCGGGTTTTAGCGACTTGGCGATTTGGTGCAAGACTTGCTGGTCGTCGTCTTCGGATTCGAGGTATCCGAATGAGGAGAACATGTTGATGACGGCGTCGAACTGGTTCTCGAAGTCGTCAGGGAGTTGGCGCATGTCGGCTTGGCAGAGCGTGAGCGCCAAACCAGCGTCTGCGGCCTCGGATCGTGCGATGTCCAGCATCTCAGCACTTAGATCTACGCCGGTGACATCGAGGCCTGTTTTTGCGAGGGCGATGCTGTGTCGGCCTTGTCCGCAGCAGAGGTCTAGGACGTGGTGATGAGGCTGGAGGCCGAGGGCGTGGATCGCGAATTGGGTTTCGAGGTCGGTGCGGTCTTGCTTGAGGGTGTGGCCGTAGACGCGGAGATAGTCGCCTTTGAAGAAGCGGACGTACCAGGGACTTTCGTGCGGTGTTCCCATCGAGTTCACACCCCCTAACCGTCTCCCATCGAGGGAGAGGGCGTGTCGTTTAACGGTTTTGCGTAGCGCGTATAGTCCGCGATACCGGCATCGACGAACGCCTCGTGGCGTTCGCGGCATTTGTTGCAGTTTGCGCAGTGGATGATCGCGTCGTCGTTGCCGGTCTGGGGGTTGGAACAGGTGAGTGTGAGATGCAACGGAAGTGATGCCGCGTTGGCGGCGAGTATGTCTTCTTTGTGCAGGTTGCGCATCGGGGCTTCAACGGTGATCTCGTGGTTGAGACCCATCCCGTTCGCTTCGGCGATGCTTTGGAAGAATTCGGGTGTGGCGTCTGGGAACGGGTTGCCGGCCAAAGAGCCGATGACGATGCGATGGACGTCGTTTAGGCTGCACCAGATCGCGGCCAACGTGATGAGGACGATGTTGCGCCCGGGTATGTACACGGTTTCGTCTGGTTCATCGTAACCAGGGACGGTTTCACCTGACATCGTCCAGTGCGCGTCGCCGTACAACGCCTTAACCGGGAGCGCAAGTGTCGTAACCGGCTTTACGTTGGGATTGTTGAGAGTATCGATGAAGCTTTGGAGCATCTGCTTTTCGGCCCATTCCCACGGGATGCCGGTCTCGACGTATATCGGGTAAGCGACGTTTTTCTTGGCTTCATTGGCAAGTAGGATGCAACTGTCCATCCCGCCGCTCGCCAACACCGCCGTCGGCTGGTTCACGACTGGCGTCCGTTCTGGTGCGCGGTGAAGGTGGCGTATGAGTTCGGCGTCTCCCAGAGCCGGATTTCCGAAATATGGAGGGCGTTGGAAGATGTCATGTCGTGGATATGGGCAGCGATGTTCTCCGCGGTGGGGTTCTGGTCGATCGTGTAGTGAGCCTCGCCGAGTTCCTCGAGCACGGGCACTAAAGGATCATCGCGGTGCAGGATCATGCGGTGATCGAGGTTGTCGTCGATCCAGGTCTTGACGATGTCTTTGATGTCGGAGAAGTCGACGACCATACCGCGATAATCGGTCTCTTCAGCTTCGATATCGACTTCAAGTCGACCGTTATGGCCATGCAAGTGCCGACATTCACCTTCGTAGTTCAGAAGGCGGTGACCGTAGCAAAAATCGATGACTCTGGTTACTTTGTAAGCCATCTACTAAACGCCCCTGATGTGACGACCTGAATCGACTCTGACGATTTCGCCGGTGACCGACGAAGTGCGTAGCAACGTGGCGATGATTTCGGCGATGTCGTTTACCGAGGATTCGAGTTGCAAGGGTGCTTTGGCGGCGATGGCCCGATCCCAGTCCTCTGGAGTGATTTCAGGCGGTCGCATGGTTGGGCCCGGTGCGACCGCGTTGACACGGACCCCGAAGCTTGCGACTTCGGCTGCCAAGCAACGGGTCATGAAGTGGATTGCGGCTTTGGCCGTGAGGTATGGAAGGTAATCGGTGTACGGAGTCTCCTCGGCCGCCCAATCTCCGAACATAATGATGTGCCCGCGGTTGGGTCCAGGGTTTCGTCGCATCTGTTTCGCGGCGTGCAATCCGATTAAGTAGGATCCTTTCGCCGACGCCATCGCACGGTCCCACGCGGCGGAATCGAGCGAGTCGAACGGGGCGTAGGGGTAGTCAGAAGCTAGATTCACGACAAAATCGAGACCGCCGAGCGCGCCGACGGTTTCTTTAACGGCACCGATGACTTGATACTCTTCGCTGAGGTCGGCTTGTATCAGTGCAGTATCGACGTTGTTGATCGAATTGGCGAGAGATTGAGCTTCCGCAACGCTGCTGCGATACGCGATTGCGAGATTGATGCCATCTTCGGCGAGCCGCTGCGCTACGACTTGGCCCACGCGTTTGGCGCCGATTATCAACGCTGCTTTGGACCGGACGGAATGCGTTGGATCGGACATATTTCGAATGTGGCGGAGGGGACAGGATTCGAACCTGCGGTCACCGTGAGGTGACACTGGTTTTCAAAACCAGCGCATTAAACCGCTCTGCCACCCCTCCGTTTGTTGCGGCGTGGTTGCGATACTACGATTCTAATGCTGGCATCGCGCGCAATAGTAGGCGGTGCGGCCGCTGATGCTTTTGGAAATGATCGCTTGTCCGCAGTCTGGGCAGATTGATTTCGATCCACGCGAAACGCGCATGCGGTCGTCGTAGGCATCGACGACGTATGGGCTGCCGTCTTCGCTGGGGTGGGTAGAGATGAATTCGATGGCGTGTTCTAGGACGGCGATGATGTTGGAATGAAGTTGTTGAAGACGTGTGGCACTTATTCGGTTGCAACGGCGCAGAGGTGAGATGCCAGTTCGGTGCAAGGATTCGTCGGCATAGATGTTGCCTACACCTGCTACCAAATTCTGGTCTAAAAGGGCGGGTTTGATCCGCGCACGCTTCGACTTAAATCGGTGCGCGAATTCGCTTGGCGTGAGACCCCATGGCTCCGGGCCGAGGTTCGGGAACGCGTGTTCTGGTTTTTCCGCCCACCAGAGCCGAGCCCACCTTCGCGAATCGTTCAACTCGATGCGACGTCCATCGTCAAGGTACAGGACGGCACGGCGATATCTGACGGGTGTTTCTCCCGGTTCGCGGATGTGTACGGAACCAGTCATACCCATGTGGAGGATCAGATGAGATGACGTATCGTTTGCGTTTCGCAGGGGCGCAATCAGGTATTTGCCGCGGCGATTGATGCGGCCGATGTGTTTGCCGGAGACAGCGTTGGCGAAGCCTTCGATGTCGTGTCGAGGAGTCGCGACACTATCGGCCCAACCGACTTCGACGCGCTGGATTTTCTTGCCCTCAAGCTGTTTTGATACTAAGTATCGTCGGATGGATTCGACTTCTGGGAGTTCGGGCATAGGCTGGATTATCGCTCCAGCCTGAACGGTTGCAGTTCGAGGAGGATCAGGGAAAGGCTGTTGATGGTCGTGTTAATCGTTGGATGGTTGAAAACCGAAGCCGCGCCGATTAGTTTCAAGCAGCTCCTGCATCGTCACCAAGACCGTTTGCAAGTCTTCTCCGAATTTGTCCATCCTTGCTTCGAGACGGTCCATTCGGGCTTCGAACCGATCCATCCTAGCATTGGCAGCCAAATTGGTCTGCGACAGCTGCAACATCATGTCGGTCACGATGGCCCTGAAGTCAGCCATTTCATCTTTGGTAGAGAATTCGGTGTGAGTATGTTCAACGGTAGTCATAGGTATCTCAGATGTTGTGAGTTATGGTTCCGATGTTACATCACGGGTTGGTTGGATATTCATTGACCTCGGTTGCCTTGGCCGCCGGTTGGGCCTCGGTTTCCGGGGATGCCGCCCTGTTGGAGGAGGATTTCGGGGCCGACGATCAAGCTGTTTGGCGGGTCTCCGCCGAGGGCAATTGCGGACATCCCTTCGGTGATATCGGCGAGTGATCCGGAAGTCGTCGAGATGATGGTGGAGTCTTGGTCGGCGGTTAGGCGGAGGGTGCCTTGGGTGGTTTCCACGGAGATTTGTTGGTCGTTTATATCGGCGATGGTTCCGTTGATGTTGGAGATGTTTGTGGCGTCGTTGTCTCCTCCAAAGCCAGCGAATTGGCCGCGGAAGCCGCCCCCGAAACCGCCGCCTTGGCCTTGTTGTTCGGGCAGGACTGTGAGGTTGAGGATGAATATGCGTCCGCCTTCGCCTCTTTGAACTGTGCCAGCAACGTCAGTGCCTCGGGATAGGTCGGCGGGGGTGAGCTCTTTGATGACGGTGATGTCCGTGATGTCCGAGATTTCTAGATCGGTCGAGAGTCCGCCGTCGTCGTGTTCAATGGTTATGGTCGAGCCAGAGATCGCAGAGATTGAACCGGTAATCGGTGGAGTGCCAAAACCGCCTTGTCGTCCGCCTGGTGCCTCGATGCCCGCTTCGGCGAGGACTTCCAACATGAGTTCTCGGAGGCGTGCTTGGTCGGCTTGGCTAAGATTTCCGGATTGCGCGTTCTCCATCAACGCTTGGAATTCAGGGTTGCTTTCCATGGCGTCTTGAATCGCTTGCGCGTTGGGACCGCCACCGAATCCGGCACCGCCGCCGAATCTTCCACGTCCGTCGGCCTCGCCAGAGGTTTCAACGGTTATGACGACCTGCGCCTCGCCGCTTTCGATGCGTTCTTGAACCTCTTGGGGGAGCTCAACAGGAGAGCCTTCTTCGGTGACTACCGATGTCGAGACGATGACGACTTCGGCCTGAGTCGCGTCGCCTTCGGATTGCATTCCTGCCGGAGCGTTGCGTGTGGTTGGAGTCGGAAGTTCGCTTTCCGAGGCGAAAGGTATTGATTCTTCGTCGGCCTCTTCGGTCGGTGCCAAGAAGAAGATCGCGGCGGCACCGATGACGATGCCGATTAGGACTACGATTGCTAGGAGTATTGCGAACGGGCTCTTCATTTCAAGTCACCATGTAATGTCGGGTTGGTTCATTCGTGTCTGAGAGCTTCAATCGGGTTGAGTCGTGCAGCCCTTACGGCTGGGTAGATTCCGAAGAAGAGTCCTACGGCGATGGAAACGATGAGGGCGATGATGGGGATGTCGCTGGTGACGCGTGTGGACCATTCGGTGCCTATAAGGAAGCGACCGTCGATGGCGGTGGCGAGGGCGATTCCGACGATCACGCCGATGATTCCGCCACCGAAGGTTAGGAACACGGCTTCAGTTACGAACTGAGCGACGATGTCGCGTCGTTTGGCTCCCATGGCTTGGCGGATGCCAATTTCGCGAGTGCGCTCGGTGACGGAGACGAGCATGATGTTCATGATTCCGATGCCGCCTACGAGGAGCGAGATGCCGGCGACGGTGCCGAGGAATACTACGAGGGTCTGGTTGGCTTCGTCGAAAGTATCGAGGATTTCTTGCTGGTTGAATACGGTGAAGTCGTCGGCCTCGGTTATGCGATGGCTCAAACGTAAGACGGTTTCGATTTCTTCGATTGCTTGGTCGACTAGCTCCACGTCTCGGGCCTGGATCGAGATTTGGTCCACGCTGATGTCCCCGCCGGGGACTCTTTGTCCGGACAGACGGTAGTAGGCGGTGGTGATTGGCACGATGGCTAGGCTGTCGGCGGAGCCGAAGCCGCTCTGTCTTGCTAGGACTCCGACAACGCGGAAGCGTCGGCCGTTGATGCTAACGAGTGCGCCAGTTGGGTCTTGATTTCCGAACAGGTCTTCGGAGACTTGAGCACCCAAGACGACTACTTCTGCACGTGCTTCTACGTGCGGTGTTCCGATGAATGTTCCGGATGCCATCTCCAAGTTGCGGACGTTTAGATATTCGGGCGTGACGCCGGATAACTGTGCTTCCGTGGTGTTGTTATCGATGTGGATAGTGCCGAAGGTGTTGATTTCCGGCGCGACGGCCATTACGGACGGGGTATACAGAGGGTCTCTGAGAGCATCCACGTCTTTTAGAGTGAGGGGCTCGCTGGTGGGTATGACAGTGAGGAGGTTGCTGCCCAGACCTTGAATGAGTTCGGTGATGCGGTCGGTGGAGCCGCGCCCGATGGACATCAAGGTAATTACGGAGCACACACCGAGTACGATCCCGAGGAGCGCGAGCGCGGCCCGGAGACGGTTCGCGGTGAGCGAGTAGATCGATGTTCGGAATATGTCGATCAGGGACATTGGTGTCCTTGAGTTACGCTGCTGTTGCCTGAGGGCGGGTTGCGTCGCTGACGACTCGGCCGTCGCTTAGTGTGATGATGCGGTCGGCTCTGGCGGCAATGTCTTGTTCGTGGGTGACGACAATGACGGTGATGCCGTTTCGGTGGTTGAGGTCGGCGATTATGTTTATGATTTCGGCGGTGTTTGCGGTGTCGAGGTTGCCGGTGGGTTCGTCTGCTAGCAAGACGGAGGGTTCTTTGACTAGGGCGCGGGCGATGCCGACTCGTTGCTGTTGTCCGCCGGACAACTCGGTCGGTCGATGATCTATGCGGTCTTCGAGGCCCACCAATCCGAGAGCTCGTTCAGCGCGTTGGCGACGGTTGGGCCAGTGGCCGTACATCATCGGAAGTTCGACGTTGGCTAGAGCTGTGAGGCGGGGCAGGAGGTTATGCGTCTGGAAGACGAACCCGACTTTGCGGCTGCGGATATCGGCGAGGCTGTCGTTGGACATGGCTTCAACAGCCTGCCCGTCGATGTGGTAGCTGCCAGAGGTGGGGACATCGAGGCATCCGATGATGTTCATCAGGGTCGATTTGCCGGAGCCAGATGCGCCCATGATGGCAACGAACTCGCCGTTGTGGATATCCATGGATACGCCGTCAAGTGCGCGGACTTGAATGGCACCCATGTCGTATTCCTTGGCGACATCGCGGATGCGAATTACTGCGTCGTTGGTGTTGGTTGCGTGGCGCATGATCAGCCTGCGATCGTCGGCTCAGGTTGGTGATCAACGTCCGGGCGCACGGCCAACGGATACCGACCGTGTGATGGCGCGGAATCCGCCGAACTGGCTGGTGTCGGCTCCCACTACGGTCATGAGTATGGTTTCGCCTTCTGAGACGCCGTCCTCGATGACGGTCCAGAAGTCGTCGGAGATGCCGAGGGTCACGTTGCGGGGTTGGATCGATCCGTCTTCGTTCGATACCAGAAGTATCGGATCGTTAACGGAACCGAACAGGGCCTGTATTGGGACCAACAGTTTGTCTTTTTGTTCGCGGATAACGACTTCGGCCACTGCGCTGAGCCCTTCGGGCAGCCGAGTACCTTCGGGCTGTTCGGTTTGGATGGTTACTGGATAGGTAACGACTCCTTGGTTCGATTCGCCGAAGGCGGCGATGTCGGAGATGTTGCCGACTAGTGGTTCGTCGCCGAGGGCTTCGAGTTCGATGGTTGCGGGATCGCCGACTTGTAGGAAAAGGACGTCGACTTCGTCGACGCTTCCAGAGACTTCGACGATCGACGAGTCGGCGATCTCAATCGCGTCGGCACCATCGGTTATCGCTTCGCCTTCCACGACGGACACTGCGGAAACTACGCCGTCGAACGGCGCAACGATTTGGACCTCGTCGATAGCCATTTGCGCGGCCTCGAGGTCTTCGCGCGCTGTGGCAACCTCAGCCCGACGGAGCGCAACGGTGGCAGAATCAGGGTTTATCAGGTCGTCCAACTCATCTCGCGCCGCTTGGAGATCGGCCCCGGCGACTTCAACCTCTTGTTCGGCTAGTTCGATTTCGAGTTCATCTGATTCGGTCAAATCTTCGAGAGCGTCGATCTTGGCTAGAAGATCTGAGCGCGCGACTTCAACTTCCTGGTTCAACACTTCTAAATCGCGAGGATTTGGGTTGAGAAGGTCTTCCAACGCCTCGAGCTTGCTGTTTGCGTCGGCAATCGCAACTTGAACCTCTTGCTCAGCGACTTTGATCGCTTCGGCATCGCGGCTCCGGATTTCGTTGACGGCTTCTACGGCGTCGTGGATATCTGACTCAGCTTTTTCTAGGCTCGATTCAGCTAACGCGATGTCAATGTCTGATCCGCCGGCCAGAAGATCGGCCAAATCTTTGGATGCTTGATCCCGCGCGTCTTGCGCGACTTGGATCTCCTCGCGCGCAACAAGGAGATGACGTTTCGCCCTATCCAGTTCGGCTTGACGACTCGCGTTCGTCACGTTGATTCCGGACGTCAAAAAATCATGAAGTTTCACTTCTGCGTTTTGGCGCTGTAAATCTGCGAGTTCGACTTTTGCGGCTAGGTCGTTCAGAACTACCTCGTCGGTAGGTTCAAGTAACTCGGCCAGTTGCTCGTTCAAGTCGTCAACGTGTTTGCGGGCGGCGTCAAGGGCGTCATCGGCTTTGTCGATTTTCTCGGGGTTGGCGAGCTTTGCGGTTTCGTACGCCTTCGAACGCGACATGAGCTCCTCCCAGGCGTTCTCAAATTCGATGTTGACGCACTCATCCGTGATGCCAGTACCGAGTTCGGTGCAATCGAATCGCAGATTGCTCAGGAAGAATTCGGTCCAAGTGGCAACAACGGACTCGCTCCAAGGAGTGTCAGGGTCATCTTCCAACCAACTGGAAGAAATATTGTTGCGCTCAGCAAGGCGGTTCAAGCCTCCGGCGGGCGACAAGATCTCGGGCAAAGTCTTGCCGATTTGTGCGAATATCTGATCCGGCGACGAATGCCGCCCGTAAACCGCAATATCCATGCCGAGCCATTTGAGGAAGACATCTTGGTACGCATCGCGCGCGTCGTCAAGTGCTTCTTCAAGTTCAACTAACTCTGATCCGACCTCGACTATCTGTAGGACCAGTTGGTCCTCCACCACATCGATATCACTCTCGGCTTCAGCGATATTCTGGCGCAACTCTTCCAGATCGTCCTCGCTATAGGGTTGTTTGGCCTCTTCGTATTCATCGACAGCAGCTTGATAGTTGAGCTCCGCCGCGGCGAGATCGGCTTCTGCTTCCGACTTCATAATCTCGATACTCAAACTGTCTTCAATCGCATCTTCCGCATCCTTCAACGAGTCACCCGCGTCTGTGAGGGCATTTTCCGCCTCGACTACCGCCAATTCAGATTTCGTGACATCCAGTTCCGCTTCGTTGATCGAAGCGGCATCTGGGTTGCGCAGGTCATTCAACGCTTTTACGGCGTCATAGTGCTGCTTGACCGCTTCGTTAACGTTGTGTTGAGCCGTCGCGAGATCGGAGCGGTTCAATTGCGTCAGGTCGTCCAATTTGTTTTCAGCGTCAACGACGGCTTGAGCGGCTTGTTCAACGGCTAACTCGGCTTTTTCGACGTCGAGTTGAGGTGGGTCGGTCAACTCTTGTAGCTTAATCTCGGCGTCTGTCAGTGCTTTTGCAGCTTCAGCCACCTCCAATTCAGCGGTTGCTAGGTCTAGTTCTGAGGGATCCAGCAAGTCGGAGAGATTGGTTTCTGCGTCGGCCAGATTTTGCTCTGCCTGGAGGATTTTGAGGGTTGCATCATCGACCTTCCTCTCCTCCGGATTGACGAGTTCGTCGAGAACCTGTTCGGCGTCTTGTAGCGCAACGCTTGCGTTCTGCAGCGTTTGCTCGGCAGAGATCACCGCGTCGTCAAAGAGAGTGACCAACACATCGCCACTCTGCACCGCGTCTCCTACTTCTACATTCACGGTCTCGACGGTACCGGACAGTCCGAACGAAAGTCGTTCGCGATTGGCGTACTCGAGAGTCCCGTTGACCGCGACCGAGTTAACCAGATCGCCGCGTCGGATTGTGAGAAGCTGAGTTTCGGCATCTTCGGCGGCACCGTACTCCTCAAGGATCGCTGCGACCGGCGACTCGCTTTCGAACTGGTTCTGGAGATACGGATATAGGTAGAACGTTCCGGCGTATGCGACTATCGGAACTGCGATCAGGACAATAGCGGCGATCAACCATTGACGCCCCGTAATTTGCTTGAGGGCGTTGATCGCCGCGGTATCTTCGCGCTCAGGACCGTTTGTCATGTCGTGTTTCGTCGATTCACTTTCGGGTTGAATCTGGCTAGACGATGATTCTAGTGACCGATTCGCGCGGAAATTGTTAAGATCTTCGCCGGTTTTGCGTCGGCGATTTCTGGACCCGGTCACGAGAAAGTAGCCGAGAAGGCCTGCGGCCCAACACCGCGACCAGTTCCTGCGTCGTTTATCGCTCATGAGCCCACTGTCAACCGAACGTCTTTAGAGTAACCTTGTTGACGCGACAAGGACGACAAGAGCGAGGGTTTGAGATGACAGAAGCGAGACTTGCCCGGGATTACGATATCCGCTTCGGACATGGATTGTTGAAGGCCGATTCAGCGAACTGGGGGAGGTACGTAGTCATAACCACGCCATCAGCGTGGAAGGCGACCAAAGACGAGTTGCATCACCCCCCTGAGGGGATCGGGATAAACGAATGGCTCGACCGAACGCACCTGATCGAGGTTTCGGATTCGCTTCCAGACGATATCGACCTCGTTGTCGGGCTCGGTGCTGGGCGCGCTCTTGATCACGCAAAACTGGTTGCGAAGCGTAAGGATAAACCGCTCGTGCAGGTGCCGACGGTCGTCTCGACCGGTGCTATTATCCACGGATTCGTTGCGGATTGGGACGGGCGTCAGATCACAGGTCAACTCGCAGTGGTCAACTGCGAATACGTGTTGGTCGACTACGATGTCGTGCTCAGAGCGCCAGAGCGATTGAACACCGCGGGCTTGGGTGACGTGCTTTGCGGCTATGCCGGCATCTCGGAGTGGCGTAGGTCAGCAGAGTTGGGCAAGACCGAGCCAGTGGATGGATCGAAGACAGCGAAAGCCCTCGCGTTATACGACAAGATCATCACGGAGTTTCCGGCGAGCCTCGGTGCGAACGACGAATTGACGCCGAAATCTGTCGAAGTGATCATGAATGCCGTACAGGCAAGGGACGACTCTCTGGTCCAAGATGATCGGGCCCCGGGTGCGGATCATGCGTTCTGCTTCGTGGTGGAGATCGCGGCGGACAAGTTCTGGATACACGGCGAGATGTGCGCGCTCGGAGCGATCATCATCGCTTGGAGGACCCAGCAGAGCCCCGAAACGCTGGTAGGATGGTTGGACACTTGCAAAGTTCGATGGCGACCCCGGGACGTTGAGATTACTCGTGAGGAGCTAGGCGCCGGCATCGCGGTGTGGCCCAAGTGGATGGGCGATGGTTCCGATGACAAACCTGCTTCTAAATCGATCGTGGTTCAAGAACCAATGACTGAGGAAGAGATTGACGCCTGTTGGGAATGGTTAAATTCGAACTGATTCGGACCACGCCGAGTTGACCGGCAGCTGGTATCCGACGATACATTTGGTGGAGGTCGAATCATGTGGGCAATGTCGATTGCCGGTGGGCGTGGGGAACGTCTACAACCGCTCACCGACCAGATCTGCAAGCCGATGGTGCCCGTGAACGGTGTCCCGTTGCTGCAACACCAAGCGCACTGGCTCTGTTCGAACGGTGTGACCGACATCGTTTTTCTCACCGGATACCGTGCTGAACAGGTCGAAGAGCACTTCGGAGACGGATCGCGTTTCGGCTTTCGGGCCCACTATTCGCCCGAAGATCAGCCGCTGGGCAGGGGAGGCGCTGTAAAGCAAGGATTTCGGTTGATACCGCGAGACGCCGAAGAAGTGATCGTGGTGAATGGCGACGTTTTGACAGACCAATCGCTCGGCCCACTTTTGAAAATGCGCCGCGAGAACGATGCGGCCGCGGCGATCACGCTCATCCCTTACGTCAGCGCGTTTGGAGTGGTGCTAGTTTCTGAAGACGACGTGGTCACAAGTTTCGCCGAAAAGACGGAACTGCCCTTCTGGATCAACGGCGGCATCTACGTGTTCGAACGCGAGCTCGAAAGCGAGTTTCCGGACGTTGGTGACCACGAAACGACCACCTTTCCGCAAGCAGTAGATGAAGGCCGGATGCGAGCGATACGGTCAACCGCCAACTGGATTTCTGTGGATAGCCACAAAGACCTGCGCGAAGCCGAAGAGATGATGTCGCAGGGATTGCTGCCAAGTTCCGACGCCGATTGATTGGCGCCTCGGAACCTACCGACGCGCCTAGCAGTTAAACCGCTACGCGGTCTTGCGATTTCTTGACGTGCCTTGAAACTTCCAAGGTGGCGATATTGATGTTTTGGTCGGAAGTGTTGATCACGAAGTCGTATAGATCGTGATCTTCGGGATCGGCGCTGTGCATCTTAAAGAAGTATTCGCGCTGGACTTTCTCGCGTTCCGAGATTATGCGTTCTGCCTGCGAGATCTGGGTCAAACCCTCGCGGTTCATCACGCGTTCCACCCGGTCGTCCCAATTCGCGAAGATGCCGACTCTGGATACCGTGTCGTCATCCGCGAGCTCGACCGCGCCGGCTCTGTGAACGATCACCGCGTTGCCGTTCTTAGCCAGTTCCGACAGATCGTATGCGTTGTCGAGAGACGTATTGGCAGAAGGTCCGTTGGTGTCCCAAGTAAGTGGTGCGTGGATGTCGGCGGCACCTTGCAAGTACGGATCATCACCTGCTGCTCCGATGGCGAAGTAGGATGCAGCCCGTTCGATCCAAGCCCAAAGACGGTCCGAAAATTCACTTTCATCGTCTAGGAGAAGCTCATCAGCAGAGTAATCAGATGCGCGAGAGTGAACCGCTGGAAGCCGAACTCGGTCAAAGTACCGCCACCCAAACATGCGGGCGATCTTTTTGCCGACGACGAAAGCACCTGAGCCGATGTGCCCGTCGATCGTGACCAGCGTCTTTTGCATCGGTTGCGTAACCATCTCAATTTGGCGAACGCCCGCCAAACGGAGCGCCCGCGCGTGCGGAAATAATATACGCGTTCGGTGTTCGGTGCAAGAATTCGGAAAGTTCCGCCTATTTATCGAGCAAGCTCAGACCGCCGTCAACGACCAATGAAGCACCGTTAATGTGGTCGTTTTCGAGCAAGCTGATCACCGCGTGACTTACTTCATCTAGCTGACCCATACGACGCGAAGGGCCCAATGTGTCTGGTGATAATCGAGGCGTTCCGGGTCGCATATCGTCTGATAGAGGCAGTATCGGTCCCAAGCACAATTCGTTGACCTGAATTGTTGGCGCCAACGTTGCCGCTAACGACCAGGTCAAGCCGCTCATCGCGGCGTTCGTGATGCCGTACGCGAATCTTGACTTGTAAACCTTTTGGCGGTCATTGATGTTGACGATCTTGCCGTTGGCCGCGGGGCCCAGGTCTCTTGCCATGCTCTGTGCGAGAAGCATCGGAGCTCGCACGTTGACCGCTATCGCGTGGTCAAAATCTCCGGCGGTCGTTTTATCGAAAGTAGCGCGACGGAACGCTGATGCGTTGTTTATGAGAATGTTTGGCGCGGCACCGAGCATTTCGATCGATTCCTGCCACAATCGGACACATTCATCGGGTGACTCGAGGTCAGCTTGGATCGCTTGGCTTCGCACGCCGAAACCGCGAATGGCATCCCGCGTCTCCTCGGCTTCTCCTCGGCTGCCCAGATAATGAACCGCGATGTTGCAGCCATTTTCGGCCAGCGATAATGCGATGGCACGTCCGATGCGCTTAGATGCGCCCGTCACCAGCGCTGTCGATCCTGCTATCTGCATCGTGATGCGTTCCTTCGTCCTCGCCTTCATGTTAGTCTTCGACGAGTCAGAGTTCAGTCAATCAAGGAACCTAAGATGATCTACGAATTCAGGACGTACGACCTCACGACTAGGGCTGTGCCCGAATTCGAAGCGAGAACCACGGCGAAGCTCAAAGAGGGTCGCCAGAATTACTCTCAGCTCTTCGGTTTCTGGTACACCGAAGTCGGGCCAATTAACCAAGTCATCCACGTCTGGCCTTACGACGATCTAGAACAGCGTCGGCAGATCCGCGCGCAAGTTGCCGAGGAAGGGATCTGGCCGCCGGATAATGCTGAGTTCGTACGCAAGATGCGTTCCGAGATATTCCTTCCTGCCCCGTTCATGAAGAACCGCGGCGAAGCCAAGCTGGGGCCGGTATACGAGATGCGCATCTACACGTACGCGCCCCCAGACATACCGAAAGTGATCGAGATTTGGGGCAATCACATCGAGGAACGCGAGAAGTACTCGCCGCTGGTGGGTGCTTGGTACTCTGAACTCGGAGCGCTAAATACTTGGATCCACATGTGGGCGTACGAGAGTTACGATCAGCGCGCCGCCATCCGCGAGGAAACCCGTGCCAAAGGCGTGTGGCCGCCTCCCGGCGGAATAGCTCCGCTGACGCAGGCAAACAAACTCTTGCTCCCGATGAGTTTCTCGCCTTTGCAGTAGGAGATTCGCGCTCGGAGTCCCACACTTGTGACCCGTCGGCATCGACGGGCGCTACATCGAAGCGTTTCGCAGGTGTTCCATAAATTCCTGTCGAGTCGCGCTGTTGTCGCGCAGGGTCCCCATCACCGCGCTAGTGACCATGCGCGGGTCCTGTTTGCGTACGCCGCGCATCACGGTGCACATGTGAGTCCCTTCGACAACGACGCCGACGCCTTTGGGCTCGATCAACGAATCGAGGAAAGTCGCGATCTCCTGCGTCATCCGCTCTTGGACTTGTAGTCGACGGGCGAACATGTCGACTATGCGGGGTATCTTCGACAAACCAATCACCTTTTTGTCGGGCAGGTATCCGACGTGCGCGAAGCCGTAAAACGGTAGAAGGTGGTGCTCGCAGAGGCTGTAGTACTCGATCGATTTCACAACCACCATCTGGTCGTATTCGACATCGAACAGTGCCCCATTCAACAGCTGCTCAGAGTCGATAGAGTAGCCGCTCAACAATTCATCGAACATCTCCGCGACGCGTAGCGGTGTTCGTTCGGTGCCCTGGGGATCAAGATTTTCAGGCCCTATTGCAGCCAGGATCTTGTCCACGTTCTCGGCGATACGGGCTTTCGTGCCCCGGTCGAGAGTTCGACCGCGTTCGAACATCGAAGGTTCATAGCCGTTGATTGAGTTGTCGTAGGTTAGCGATTCGCCCAGCATTTGGTTCTTCGTTTCGGTCAGTTGATCTGATCAGACGTCTACTGCCCGTCTATACGCCCCATTATCGTTGATGGTTCAAATGCGCCTCTGCTTCGAGTTTGGTTAATCTACCATCTAGTCGATTGTGTTTCATATAACCAACTAAACGCCGAGGAGCCGTACCGTGAAAATTACCGATATCGAGACCTTCGTAGTAGATGCTGGCTGGCGGCCATGGCAGTTCTGCGCGGTCCGCACCGACGAGGGGATAACCGGCTACGGCGAGATGTCCGACGGTCGCAACCCATACGGGGTTATCGGCACGGTGTCCGATTACGAACCGATCCTGTTGGGACAAGACCCGCTGGCAGTAGAAGCGCGCTACTGGGACATGTATCGGATGTCACGACAAGCACCGGGAGGAATCGCGGCAAGGGCGATCGCTGGCGTGGAACTTGCGTTGTGGGACATTAAAGGCAAGGCTCTCGGCGTTCCCGTCCACAGCTTGTTCGGAGGCCCGACCCGAGAGCAGCAGCAGGTCTACTGGTCGCACTGTGGATCGTCACGATCTCGTAACCATGAGTTGATCGGCGTTCCGCCGATGGATTCTTTTCAAGCGGTGACCGATCTGGGGCACGAGGTCAAGGAGCGGGGCTTTAAGGCACTCAAGACGAACATCATCTTTTTCGACGACGACAACATGGGTTACGGTTATGGCTTCGGCACAGATTCTCCGGATCAAACGATCAAGCCGGCGTTGCTTGGGCATGTCGAAAAGTACATTGGGACGTTCAAGGAGGCGGTTGGTCCGGATGTCGAGATTGCCCTCGACCTCAACTTCAACGTCAAACCGCAAGCTGCCAAGCAGATCTGCGCCGTGCTCGAACAGTTCAACATGATGTGGGTCGAGATCGATATGTATGAAATCGACGGTCTCAAAGAGGTCAAAGACAGCACCAGCTGCCCTATCACTTCCGGCGAAAACCTCTTCACCATCCGGGACTACCGTCCCTACTTCGCCGCCCGGGCGATGGACATCGCGATGATTGATGTGCCTTGGCAGGGGTTCGCTCGAGGGCGGGACGTCGGGATGCTGGCGGAGTCGCACGAAATCAACGTTGCTCCGCACAACTACTACTCGCACCTCGCGACGATGCAGGGAATCAATCTGTGTGCGACCCTGCCCAACGTTCGAATTTGTGAGATCGACATCGACGATGTGCCGTGGAAGGACGATTTGACCGGCGGCCCATTGAATTTCCACGACGGTGGCGTTCTCGATGTGCCGACGAAGCCGGGTTGGGGCGTAGAGCTAGATGAGGAGGTAGCCCGGGCGCACGAATGGAAGCGCGGACGCGGTCCGGGCTATCGATGAGCATCGTGGTCGTCGCCTTGATCCGTCGTCGCAACGAGATCCTTATGGTCAATCAACAGGGCGAGGGCGACGTTGGTCCAAGCTGGTCGGTACCCGGCGGCGTGGTTGAAGAAGGCGAACCGCTGTCCGACGCTCTGAAACGCGAGGTGCTCGAAGAGACTGGCATCAGAGTGTTGACTATCGGTCAACTGGAATACGTCGTTCATTCCCTGAACAAAGCAGGCAACACCATCGCCATGGCTTTCAACGTAGAGAAATGGCGTGGTGCACCAGAGCCGAACGATCCTGATGGCCTAATCATCGATTGCCGATTCGTCCCAGTTTCCGATGCTATTCGGTTGGTAGAAGAGTTGCCGTATCGGATGATGCGAGAACCGCTGCACGCGTATCTGAAAGGCGCAAGTGAACCGGGAGTGCTTTGGGAATATGCATAGCCGATAGAGTATGCCGACCGCTAAATCTTCGCATGAGATTTTAAAGAAGCGTTGACGGATTAAATCTGCGTAACTTTTCCTTGCGAATATTTAGCATCCGCTTTGCCCTCACAACGGTTCGGTTCCCGCAGCCAGCACGTCCATGTAATCGTCGTAGGCGAATACGCGATTTCTAGCGTTACCGGTGATCTCGCGCACAATCCCCAATTCGCCCAACGTATAAATGCCCGCGGTCGCGCCCGGACGCGACAAGTTGGTTCGAGCTAGCACATCGTTGATCCGCAAGTATGGCTGTTCCATCAGGATGTCGTGGACTTGGAGCGCGGTAAACCGACGCCGACCGGTCTGCTCAATACGTTGCCGGTCGTAGGCGAACAAGTTCGAAAGTTGAGTCGTGGATTCGACGACCGCGTCGGCCGCATCCTTTATCGCTTCGAAAAAGAAAGCCAACCACGCCTCCCAATCGCCTTCGAAACGCACATCGTTGAGCAGGTTGCCGTAGCGCCGGCGCTCATCCTTCAAACGCAGGCTCAGGTAAAGCGTCGGAACTGACAACACGCCGGATTTCAAAAGCATTAGCAGCACGATCATGCGTCCGACCCGGCCATTGCCGTCGCGGAACGGGTGTACCGTTTCGAACTGGGCATGTGCGGCACCGACTCGAATCAATGGGTGCGTCGCATCCGCGCCGGGCCCTTCGGCAGCGATGTAGCGCACGAGTTCCGTCATGCATTCTTCGACTCTTGAACTCGGCGGGGGGATGAAGACCACCTGTCCGGTTGTGCGAGTTATGTAATTCTGCCGGTCCCGGAACTCACCTGGCTGTTTGAAACTTCCGCGGCCACTCTGGAGCAACCTGCGATGAATCTCTTGGATGAGTTCCGAGTCGATCGGCGCTCCCTCGTCTAATCGTTCGGTGGCGAACCTCAGAGCATTCAAGTAGTTTACGGTTTCTCGTGCATCGTCGATCGGCGCGTCATCAGGCCGCTGACCCATTTCAAGCATCAGGAGGTCAGGCAGGCTCGACTGCGTACCTTCGATTTGAGACGACAAAACGGCTTCCTTGCGAAGATAGCTGTAGATCAACATGTCCGCATTGGGCAGGTTGATAGACAGCGTGTTCAGACCTCCGACCGCGGTCATCGCTTCCGCGAACTTCTGCAGTAGCGGACCATCCATGACGACGGGCGGATCAGGAGGCAACGGCGTGGGAACGAATGCGCTGAAGCGCTGGCCTCGGTCTTTGACGGTTTCGTACTTGCCCGTAGGTCCTCGACGCATGTGAAACGTAACTCCTAAAAATCTGTAAATCTTCGCATAGACATTAGGCGAAGCGTTGTTCAATTACTGCTTATTATAACATATTTGGCGAAGCGAAAGAGCGAATTCGCTTCTCAAATATCCCTTGAGAAGATTTAACCACCGCTCGCAGGCACCAATCCCAGCCCGACCAAGCTGTGCGATACGAACTCAACTTCCGGTTTATGCATGAGGAGTCGCAGCCGGTAAGCGTTGAGTCCGCCCGTCAACCATTCCTCGAACGCGATAACCACGATCCTATCGAGGTCTCTTCCCATCGCATATCCGAATTCAACTGCGGCGTTCGTCGATCGGTCAGGATGCAAAACATGAAGCTCGTCGCTTTCGTCCAAGTGCCGCCAACTGCGATCCCTTACTGCGATGAGATCTGCTTCGGTCTGAGGCGGCCCCTTTGCCGGTCCTCGGTCGTACCAGATCGCCGGACAGAATACATCACTGTCGGCAAGTTCATGTTCGACGTACCACTCGCACCAACGCACGATCAGCTGCCTGTCAGCTTCGGAGACGCTGGTTATCGGAGTGGCGAGATAGACGCGGTTCATCTAAACGTTCCAGCCGGGCTCGGCGTATCAATGCGTATGCAAATCGGCGATTCCGTTGCCGACGATCAACCACCCGAAGAGTTAACCCACAACCGCTTCAATCTCCTCGTCGGACATCCCCGCCTCGCGCAGAATCTCCCAGTTGTGTTCACCTAGGGCCGGCGATGCTTTCATCTCTGGCATGCCCGCGGTGAAGTTGAGGATTGGACCGGAGGTGCGGTAGCGCTGTCCGGTGTGGTGTTCGAGTTCGATGATGTAGTCGTTCGCAACGGCTTGCTCGTCCCAAGCGAGGTCCTCGCTGAAGCGGATCGGGCCGCACGGGATGTCCTTGGCATTCAACTCTTCGACCCACTCCGCAGTTGTCTTCGAAGCGAAGACCTCCTCGAACGTGTCGATCATCTCCTGTGCGAATCTGTCCGCATCCGGCGCGTCGTAGTCGTAGTCGGGATCTGTGACGCGCGGGTCTTCTAAATTGAGGTGCTGGAGTAACCGCGCCCGCGCCGCCCAATCGAGTGTGCCGAGGCACATCCCGCCGTCTTTGGTGCGGTAGGCCCGGTAGTAGCAGCGGTAGATTGAGGGTCGAACAACACTCTGGTAGTCCTGTTGCAACTCCTGATAGGTCTTTCCCTCGGCGACCAGCTGCGGGTACCTCTCCTGATACCAGGTCATTGAAGGCGTCGGCATGTCGAGCATGTGCATGATGCGCATGCACTGCATGGCGATTGCGTTCATCATCAGGCTGGTCTCGACCTTTTGCCCTTTGCCACTGTCGCCCCGCCCAACTATGCCCGCGACTATGCCTAAGGCAGCGCAGTACGCTGAAGAGAGATCGATGTACGACGATGACCAGACAACTTCCGGCTGGCCGTTGGGTGTGATCTTGCCTTCGGAGGTGACCGCGCCTGTGAAGCCTTGCATGACGAGGTCAAAGCCGGGAGCCCCGCCGAGCGGACCTTTCATGCCGTACGCGGTGATGTCGACGTATACGATGGCGGGGTTGATGGCGGAGAGCGATTCGTAGTCGATGCCGAGCGCTTTGTCAGTGTCCGGCCGGTTATTGGAAATCACACCGTCGGACATCTTGACTATCTGCGCCAGGGCTTCTTTCCCGCGCGGGTCTTTCAGGTTCAGCGTCACACTCTTGACGCCACGGTTCAGCGGTAAAAACGTGCGGCTTTCGTGTGGGGCGAATGGTTGCGAAACTCGCCATGGATCGCCCGTCGGCGGTTCGACCTTGATGACCTCGGCGCCCATGTCTGCCAGAATCTGCCCGGCGAATGGGCCGGCAACAAAGTTGCCAAACTCGATTACCTTGATACCTTCGAGCGGGCCTTTTTGGTAGGTGCCGTTTTCGTTCGTACCGTTCTGCGATGCATTCTCAATCATTATGTTGTGGAATATAACACCGGTCGTCACATCTGGTGCTCACCGCGGCCCGATGAGAGCCGGATCAACCCGCTTGTGTCGTAGCATCTGATAAGTGACAAGGAAACAAAGGGAGGCCCGCCATCTACACGACAGACATGTATGAGGGCATGATCGCAGAGACGGTTACTGTCCAAGCACCAGATGGTACCGCCATCAACGCGTATTACGCCCGTCCATTAGGCCCGGGACCTCATCCGGGTATGGTGCTCGCTCACCACATGCCGGGTTGGGACGAATGGTACCGAGAATGTACCCGCAGGTTCGCGCATCACGGTTACGCCACTATCTGCCCCGATCTCTACCATCGCACTGGCCACGCCTCGCCAGACGACGTCGCTGCGAAGGTTCGTTCGGAAGGAGGGATCCCGGACGCCCAAGCTGTGGGAGACCTCGCCGCGTCGATGCGATACCTTCGATCGCTACCGAATTCGAACGGCAAGGTAGGTGCTTTCGGAACCTGCTCCGGCGGACGGCACGTTCTGCTGGCGGCTTCGAGAGTGCAAGGCTTCGATGCCGTCGTTGACTGCTGGGGCGGACGAGTTGTGATGGACGAATCGGAACTCAACGATAATTTCCCGGTTGCACCCGTCGACTACACCGCTGACCTTTCGTGTCCGGTGCTAGGGCTTTTCGGCGAGGAGGACACAAGCCCGTCGCCCGAACAGGTCGCGATTCACGAGGCAGCTCTGAAGAAGCACGGCAAGGACTACGATTTCCACATGTACGCTGGCGCTGGCCACGGATTCTTCTACTACGACCGTGCGGTCTATTGCCAAGAGCAGGCGGTTGATGGATGGCGGAAGATATTCGACTTCCTCCCCAAACATCTCGGATAGGCCCAAGTCGGGTACGCCCAAGGCTCCGCTCGACATTTCACAGGAGAAACATCCAATGTGTACATTCATCGCGGAAAAGACGTCCGTGACAGGTTGCGGAAAAGGCACACCGAATTGGATACAGGTCAACCAAGTTAACGTGTCGTACGACCACCCGACGCAGATGACTTTGGAGCACGCGCTGAACATCGACTTTGTCGACGAGTCGCAAGGCCTCGGTTCGCGCGTTGCCGTTGAGTTGACGCCCCAGTCGGCCAGGCGTCTCGTGGATCTGATCAACGTCGCCCTCGACCGCGGCGCGGCTGTTGATCCCGCAGCATTCGAATAATCGACCAACGGTTTACCATCACGCCGACGCCTCTGTCGGTCCGCGATGACCGACCCGATTGGGAAATACGCGTTCGAGTCTCGACAAATTACGCCCTGCGCAGGCGCGCGAGTGGCCGACTATTGACCTAAATCTCGCCAGGTGTCGGTTATCTGGTCAGATTCCGCTCCAAATGCCTCGCCAAAGGTGATTGACAGGGCCCTTACTGATAAGATTGAGGTGATGAGATAACGCGTTTCTTAAAGACGCGCGCACGCGCGCACGCGAAGAGACGCGGATTCCATTGTCATGTTTGGAATGTCTGGAGCAGTGTGGAAGGGGCCCTCGATCAGGGCTGGGAGGACTGACCGATCTGAATACTTGGAGACCTATGACTACAGAAACTACCATCGCCACCAACGGCAACGGACACGCCGGTTCGGCTGACTACACAGCCGACGACATCACCGTCATGGAGGGCCTCGAAGCCGTCCGAAAACGACCAGGGATGTACATCGGCACGACCGGGCCCGAAGGTGTCTTTCACCTCGTCCGAGAAATCGTCGACAACAGCGTTGACGAAGCGATGGCGGGTTTCGCATCCACGGTCGACATTCGAATCCACGGTGACGGTTCCGTAACAGTCGTAGACGACGGGCGCGGCATCCCGGTGGACACTCACGACAAAACCGGCAAATCGGCTCTCGAGACCGTGATGACGACGCTTCACGCCGGTGGCAAGTTCGGCGGAAAAGGTTACCAAGTTTCCGGTGGCCTGCACGGAGTCGGCGCTTCGATCGTGAATGCGCTGTCGGAATGGACTGTCGTTGAGGTTCGACGCGACGGGTACGTCTACTCGCAACGCTTTGAGCGAGGCATCACTGTCAACGACATGTCTCGACGGCAGCAATCGCCGTCTGATCTTCAAGGCAACGGCACCAAGGTCTCTTGGATGCCCGACGGCGAAGTCTTCCCGGAAATCGATTATGACTGGGAATCCATCACCGGGCGTCTGCGGGAGATGGCGTATCTCAACCAAGGCCTCGCGATCCGACTGCGAAGCGATTGGCATCAGGAATCCCACTGGCCACATAATGATGTGACGTTCCGCTTCGATGGTGGCGTCAAGAGCTTCGTCCGCACATTCAACCGCCGCCGCGGCGGCATACACGACAGCGTCATATACGCCGCGGGCACAGTTGACGACGTCTCGGTGGAAGTAGCAATCCAATACAACCAGTCGTTCGTCGAAAACTGCCTCTCGTTCGCGAATGTGATCCGCACGGGCGACGGTGGAACCCACGTCACCGGCTTCCGTTCGGCCCTGACGCGAGTGCTCAACGACTATGCCAAGAAGAACAACCTTCTGAGCGCCGGCAAGGACGGCGTAGCAACCCTGTCTGGCGAAGACGTTCGCGAAGGTCTGATGTCCGTCATCAGCGTCAAGGTCAAAGATCCGCAGTTCGAAGGTCAGACTAAAGGACGGCTCGGCAACCCTGAGGTCAAAGGCACCGTCGAACAGCTCGTCGGACGCCAGCTTAGCGAGTTCCTCGAAGACCATCCTGACGAAGCGCGCATCATCATCGACAAGGCATCGACCGCTGCCCGCGCCCGTGAGGCTGCCAAGAAAGCCCGTGACCTCATCATCCGCAAAAACGCGATGGACGGCGGTTCATTGCCAGGCAAACTCGCCGACTGCTCGGAGAAGGACCCGTCGCGATCAGAGCTCTACATCGTTGAGGGCGAATCTGCTGGCGGTTCAGCGAAACAGGGTCGGGATCGGCAGTTCCAAGCGATCTTGCCTCTCAAGGGCAAGATCTTGAACGTCGAAAAGGCTCGGCCCGAGCGGATGTTCGCCCACGAGGAGATCGCCGCTCTCATCACTGCCATAGGCGCTGGCATGGGCGAAGAGTTTGACTCCGAGAAGCTACGCTATCACCGCATCATCATCATGACGGATGCCGACATCGACGGGGCACACATCAGGACGTTGCTACTCACCTTCTTCTTCAGGAACATGCGTCAGTTGATCGACGAGGGGTACCTCTACATCGCCCAACCGCCGCTGTACAAGGCCTCGAAAGGCCGTCGGAGCAACTGGCTCTACGCAGATGCAGACCTCGACAATTGGATGGCCGAGCGGGTCTTCAACGGCTTGGCGATCGCTTCGGACGACGAAGATGTCAGTGTTGAAGTAAAAGGCAAACGGCTCGGAAGCACAATTACGCAACTTCGAGAGTTCCGTGAAGCCTTGGATATCGTCAAAGTCCTGGGCATGCCAGAAGCGGTTTTCTTCGACCTTTTGCGAGACCCGGAACTCCAAAACCTAACGTTCACGAGAGACAGATCGTCTCAAATCATTGGAGACTTAGATGGCGAAGACGACTTGGAAGACGACTCGAGCTTTCAGGTCAGCCTATTCAACGGCAGCGTTGATGGAGAGCAGACCCCGTTCACACGCGAAATCAACGAAGAACCGGATGTAGAAGATAACAACACGCCAGTGACGTATCAGATCCGCGACTACGTACTGACTGAGGATGTCTACAACAATCCGGCGATCCGACGCTCAAAGAGGTTGTACCAAGACGTCATGAACTTCATCGCCGCGGACGCTTTCCAGTTGAAGCGCCGTGAAGATGTCTTGATGCACGACCTAACTTGGAACGAACTTCCCGAGGCGCTCGAAGAAAACTCAGATACGAGCGGGATCAACATCCAGCGTTACAAGGGCCTCGGAGAAATGAATCCGGACCAGTTGTGGGACACGACGATGAATCCGCAACATCGTGTCATGCTTCAAGTCACCGCGGAGGATGCGATCAGCGCTGATGACATCTTTAGGACCTTGATGGGCGAAGAAGTTGGTCCGCGGCGTGATTTCATTCGTGCGAACGCGCTTGAGGTCAAGAACTTGGATGTATAGAAAACCAAGTATCTACATTCTTCAATAACAACAACGCCTTCATTTGTGTCGAGAAATGAAGGCGAGCGTCGTTCTTTGAACTGATGCCGGTGCTCTCAGCTAGTAACCGTGTTGTCAATTTGACGTCGGTCTGATGTCAACAACCGAAGGCCACTTCCAAGGCTTTGGGTTGGTGTCCGCGAGATCCTCGGCCGTAGTCCGAGAAGTTGACAACATTTCGCGCTTAAACCGCGGGGATGTTGACAACGAAGAACCGGATCAGTCTTCCAGTTTTCGTACTTGTCCGAATGCCAAGCTGGGATCATTGTGTTCTCGGTGCCCAAACCAACCAAAGATCAAGCTAATCGAAGTCCCGAGCATCCACAAAAGAAATAGCACGCCTGAAATCTGGTGAACACTTGAGGCGTCCCACCAGACGATGACCATGCTTAGACCCGCAAGCGGAGACAATGTGCCGAGAAGTTTCATCATGCCACCAAGTCTCCATTGGATCGGCGTCATCAGGATGATGGCTAGACCGATAGCGGTGTTGCCGATGTTGCCCGCCAAAGAACGATATCCGTCGAACTGCTTGAAGTCGTAGATGTCGGTCGAGTACACCGAGCCGACGAAAAGGACGAGGACACCGGAGACTACCATCGCGATCCCACCCAGGATCAGCAGGGCAGCGGAGACCTTCAATTGCCACCCTTGGGCGGATGCCATGGCCGGCCTGATGAGGCTAGCCGCGGCGATCATCAGACCGCCAAAGACGACGCGCATCGAACCGTGCCAGTGGTACCAAACGAGGTTCTCGTCAATCGCAACAAGCATTTCTTCGAATGTAGGTTGGTCAATGTCCGCCTGCAACCTCGTCCAAGCCATGACCATAGCGACGATTGCCGCCAAAAGGAGAAGAAATCCGGAGACGACGCCTTCGATCGTCTGGGTTTTTTGATGGTCAGGATCGTTCCCGATCTTGATGAGCCGGTTACTCAAACCATTCGCGCAACGACGCGTGATCCACTACGACGCGCCCTTCGGCGTTGCTCGACAAGATGCTGAAGAGGGGCATCGAGCGTTCCCTTAGACGATCGCTCCCGCCCTGATTGCGGTCCAGGATCGTAAACACGACATCGATTTCCGTTGGCAGTTCGCTGATCGCCTCAATGGCCCCGAAAAGTGAGCCACCAGTAGAGATTGCATCATCCCATACGGCAACTCTTTCACCTGGCTGGATGTGCCCTTCTATCAACTTGCCCATGCCGTACTTCTTGGCCTCGGATCGCACAAAATACCCTTTCAGGTCGTAACCCCGCGTATATGCTTTCAGCGCCAACCCACCGATGATCGGCACCGCAGCGACCGCGGGCCCGCCGAAGCGATGGATGTCCCGTCGAGCGAGAACGTCCAAGAATAAATCTGAGGTGATATCAACGCTCTCGCCGTCGGTCGTCAACAATCGACCGTCGAAGTAGTAGCTAGTCTTCGCGCCTGACGACAGTGTGAATTCGCCGTATTCCAAGGCCTGAAGTTCGATCGAGCGCTCAAGTAGGCGCTCAGCGCGGGAGATGGCTTCGGTGTAGTTCATCGGTAGAGGTTGCATTCAAGGATAAATCTGTGTGTTAAATCCGGTACGAGATTAACCGCCGCCGAAGGGTCGGATGACGCGTAGAGGTCTCTGAGACCCGACGCGCTGACGTCGATCATTGGACCTTCAACGAATACGGTCCCTGCTGGAAAACCGACTTCGGGGACCAGCAACGCCCCCGGCCGTTGGACAACAACTATCTTGCACGCATCCACAAGGTCATCGTATCGGTGCCAGCGGCGCAGTTCCGCAGCGGCATCTGATCCGATAAGGAGGATGTACTCCTGCTCATCGCCGTAGATCCGGCGGAGATCAGCGATCGTGTCGATCGAGTAGGTCGTGCCGGGGCGAACAACGTCAACATCTGACACTTCTATGCCGGGTTCTCCTTGAGTCGCGAGTTGGGCCATGGTTAAGCGATCTTCTGGCGAAGCAACCGGAGGGTCGCTCCTCAGCCACGGCCGACCTGCCGGAACAATGACTACGCTGTCCGCATCAAGTTCATCCAGGAGGCAACGTGCGACCGCCAAATGACCGTTATGGAAAGGGTCGAACGTGCCGCCGTAGACGACTATGCGTCTTACTGCCACTCGAACTCCCATTCACCGACGAGGATCACATCCCCGTTCTGCGCTCCGGCTCGTCTTATGGCGTGTGTAACGTTCATTCGTTCCAAGCGTTCGTGATACTGGACTAGCGCGTCCCAGTTGTCCAGATTGGAGCCCTGCGCCAGACGGACTGCACGGTCATGGACGATGCGAAAACTGTCAGCGCCGGCGCGCACTACCATCCGAGGATCCATTGCCCGAGGTTGGAAAACAGGCAGGTTGTCGTCTTCCAACGGGTCAAAACCTTCAAGCTGAACATATTCGTGGCCGTACGTTGTGTCTCCGGTGTCAGTCTTGCGTAGGTCAGCCAATCGATACGCAATCGCGGCCACCAGATCTTCAACGCCTTGGCGTGTGGCGGCCGAGATGAAGTGGATCGCTGCCCCGTCGCCAATCGAGTGTTTAATATCGTCGGCAATCTCATCGCGCAGCAACTCGACTTCTTCGAGGTCTAGCTTGTTGACGGCAATGATTTGAGGAGACGCCGCCAAACGAGGATCAAAGGCTTGCAACTCCCGGTTTATGGCCAGAATTCGCTCGCCGGGTTCGCCTTCGCTTCCGTCAACGACGTGAACCAGCAATCGCGTACGCTGCATGTGCTTGAGGAACTCGTGACCCAATCCAACCCCTTCCGACGCCCCTTCGATCAGCCCGGGAATGTCAACCGCGGCAAAGGCGTCGAATCCGTGTTCGACGATCCCCAGCACGGGCTCGAGCGTGGTGAAGGGGTAGTCGGCGATCTTCGGCCGGGCCGCGCTGATCGCCGTCAACAAGCTCGACTTACCGGCGTTGGGCATCCCGACAAGCCCCACATCGGCAAGAATCTTGAGGTTGAGCCGCAGCTGCACGATCGCGCCCGCTTCACCCGCCTCTGCAAGCAATGGCTCACGGTTCACCGGTGTGACGAACGCCGCGTTTCCAAGACCACCGCGACCACCCTTAGCGACCTCCAAGCGTTGTCCGGGGTGCAACAAATCGCCCAAGAATGTTTCCGGTTTTCCCGAACTTTCGGGCAGTTGCCACACTTCGGTTCCGACAGGGACGGTGACATCGACACCTTCCCCGTTCGCGCCGTGGCGACGATTGCGTGCGCCGTGACCGCCGTTTTTGGCGATGAAATGGCGCCGCCAGCGGAATTTCAACAACGTATTGAGCGATGGGTCAGCGACAAGGCAGACATTGCCGCCGTTCCCACCGTTTCCACCCGCGGGTCCGCCGAGCGGCCGCATCGCCTCCCGCAGAAACGTCACAATCCCGTTGCCGCCGTTCCCTGCCCTTGTTTCGATCGTCGCTTCATCGATCATGACGAGATTCTAAACGGGGCGCTTCAGCAACGATCTGCGGCCTCGCGACGCTGCAGACAGCAATCTCCTCTACCGCATCAGGTTGTTGAAACCTTCTTGCACGAAATCTCGATCGGTTGTCACGACTTCCTCGATGCCATCGCGACGCATGATAGTTATGCCGACACAATCGACCATGCTGTAACGGCTGTCATCGCGATTTTCGTAAAGGTCGAGCGCAGCCGAATACAAGCTGGCTTTCACTACTTCGACACGATATTTCGGGTCTGCAAAAGCGCGGCGGACAAACCTGGCGACTTGTCGTCGCGCAGTCGGATTGCTGCGACTGTAGTGTGCGAGCAACTCGTTCATCACATCTCGTGAAGCAGCCAAGAGAACGTTGTCATCGGATAGTAATTCCGAACGAAGCCGTTGCGCGGCCATGAAAACTCGGTCCGCCGGATCAAACAGAGCGATCAAAAAACTCGAGTCAACGTAGATCAATCGTCCCACGGGTATTTGTCTTTCTTCGGAAACCCGTACAGATAGTGTTTGTAGTTGAGAGCCCCGTCGTGTGGCATCGCGTCAACCTCATCTTGCGGGATGTTGGACCACAACACCTGCGCTATCCCGCCCAAGTCGCCCTCCAAAAACTCGCCATCGCGCTCGAATACGTGGTCGACGTTCCCTAGGCGAGCCTCCAACGCTTCCAGCGCGATGTAGCCGTCTTGGTCGACCTCGTATTCGCCGGAGTCGACCGCGATCACGATCCAACGCCCGTCGATGCCGTCGCCAAGTTCTTGCTTAATGCGCTCGTCATACATTTTCCGGGCGCGCTCAATCGCCAACTTGTAGCGGTTTTTTCCCGAAGTCATCAAAGATCCCACAACTTAATGATCTGTAACGCTATTTTAATCGCCTTAAGCCAAACCACAGGAACCTGTAAGCCCATCGATTGACGATTCCTCGCATCGATCCGACTGTGTTGTCAGTTATCGAATAAGATATTGGCGACGCGATCTGCGTCGCGTAAATCCGTCTAGCAGTCGGTATTCGTGCAGAAAAGGGAGCAGCTGAGTTGGAGAACGTTAGCAAGGAAAAACTGGTGCAGATGTTGGAGAGGATGTGGCTTATCAGGCACTTCGAGGTGCGGGTGATGGAGGTGCACTCGGCAGGTGAGTTCACCGGGGCCGCGCACCCTTACATCGGCGAGGAGGCGGTTGCGGTGGGGGCCTGCGCAGCGCTGGAGGACACCGACTACATCGCCGGCAACCACCGATCCCACGGGCATCCGCTGGCGAAAGGTGGAAGCGTCAAACGGGCGATGGCTGAACTCTACGGTCGCGTCGATGGCTACTGCAAAGGCAAGGGAGGCTCGATGCATCTAGCCGACTTCTCGATCGGCATCTTGGGCGAATCCGGCATCGTCGCATCTTCCGTGCCCGTCGCTACAGGCGCCGCTTTAGCAGCCAAGATCAGGGGAGAGGACTTCGTATCGATGGTCTTCTTCGGCGACGGCGCGTCCAACCAAGGCGCTTGCCACGAATCGATGAACCTTGCTGCGCTTTGGAGCCTGCCCGTTATTTTCCTCTGCGAAAACAATCAGTTCGCGGTCACCACGTCCTATCACGACTCCGTGTCGGTTGAACACATTTCCGACCGGGCCGCCGCGTACGACATGCCGGGTGTGCTTGTTGACGGGCAGGACGCGGTCGCGATGTACGAAGCGACACGCGAAGCCGTGAATCGAGGCCGAGCGGGTGAAGGGCCGACCTTGATCGAAGCTCTCACCTATCGCTACGAAGAACACTCGCTCGGCCTAGGCCGGGTGCGACGTGGCGAATATCGCACGCAGGAGCAGATAGACGAGTGGCGCGAGCGCGATCCTATCGACGTCTTGGAACGCACGCTGACTTCGCAGGGCATATTGACTGTAGAAGAGTGCGCAGCGATCTCAAAAGCGAAGGAAGCCGAGGTCGAAGAGGCAGTCGAGTTCGCCCGCAACAGCCCGTACCCCGAACCCGAAGAGTTGTTCGACGATATGTGGGCGGACCCAATACCCGCGCCTTAGAAACCGGCAACCAGATTAACTGAAACCAACTCACACGAAGGCACCATCGTAATGGCATCCAACGCGATTTATGTAGAGGCGATCAACCAAGCGATCATCGAGGAGATGGCGCGCGACCAAAACGTCTTCATCATGGGTGAAGACATTCGACGCTCCGTTTACGGCGCAACCGCGGGACTGCTCGCAGAGTTCGGGGAGAACCGAGTGTTGGACACCCCGTTGTCCGAAAACGGGTTCTTCGGCGCCGCCGTCGGTGCCTCCCTAGTAGGAATGCGACCCATCGTCGAAACGCTGACGAGTTTCATGTGGGTGGCCATGGACCAACTGGTGAGCCAGGCGGCGAAGATGCGCTACATGTTCGGTGGCCAGGCCAGCTTGCCGGTCGTATTTCGCGCAACAATGTTCTACGGCGGTGGATCGGCGGCGCATCACTCCGACCGCTCGTATCCGATGTTCATGAACATGCCCGGGTTCAAAATCCTCGTGCCTGCCACCCCACGCGACGCGAAGGGGCTGTTGAAGACCGCGATTCGCGACAACGATCCTTGTATCGTGTTCGAAGACGGGACTCTCGGTGGATCGACTGGCGAAGTCGAAGAGGGCGACGCCGCGTTGGTGCCTTTTGGAGTCGCCGACGTGCCGCGATCCGGCACCGATGTCACGATAGTCGCGATAGCTGGCGCGGTTCCGATGGCGTTACGAGCGGCGGATGATCTCGAACAAGAAGGTATCTCTGCCGAGGTGGTGGACCCGCGAACGCTGGTACCATTGGATAAAGACGCCATCTTAGAATCGGTTGCCAAAACTGGACGCTTGGTCATCGCCGATCCCGCGCACAAGGTTTGCAGCGCAGCGTCCGAAATTGCGTCTATTGTGTCCCAAGATGGTTTTTGGGACCTGCAGGCGCCGATCATGAAGGTGGCCGCTGAGCAGGTTCACATCCCATATACTCCCGTGCTTGAGCGTTTGGTTTACCCATCATCCGAGAAGATAGCCGACGCGGTGCGCGCAACGTTAGAGGACTAGAGTATGCCGCGTTCTCCAGAGTCGATAGTTGCCGAGTTGGTCGAACAAAATGTTCGCGTCACGGGACCGCGGCGCGAGATCATTGACTACATCTCCGTCGTGCCGAGGACTTTTACGGCTGAGGAAGTGTGCGCCCAATTGCCTGATATCGGGCGGGCGACTGTCTACCGGACGCTAAAGATGCTCCAGGATGAGGACATCATCTGCAAAGTAGTGATGCCCGGCGACGAGATGGCCTACAGTGTTTCAGCCGCTGTCGATCCAGTGAGGGGGCGGTTTATCGATCCGGCGCACCATCACCACGCGGTTTGCACCATTTGCGGCATCGTGCGAAGGTTCACCGCAGAGGCCATCGAGAGTGCGATAAACACCCTGAGCTCCTCAGTAGACGGAGTGATGGGCGAAGTAATGGACCATCGGATCGAGGTTTACGACATTTGCCCGCGTTGTGTCGCCGAGAACGCCGCATAAAAAGATCTCGTTCGTTATAGACGCGCGTGTCAAATGCGCGCTAAAATGTTTTGCAACTCGGAATTGATCCGTGGAGCTATTTGAGCAGGAGTTTTAACCTGCGAGCGAATGGCCCAACACCCGCAGTCGATCGCAGCCGAACAAACGATATATCATCCGGCGACCGTATTAATGAGTGCACCAAGACACAGCCACTCCAGCCATTTGAATGATCACGAAGATCATGTTCATTCAGAGCACTCGCACGACCATGGTCACTCCGACCATTCACACGACCACGATCACGACGACCACGATCATTCAGGCCATTCGCACGATGATGGCCACGACGACCACGATGATGGCCACGGTCACGACGATCACGACCATTCTCACGACTACCGAGAGGCAGGTCGTCGGAGCCTGTTAATTTCACTTGTCTTGATCAGCAGCTTCATGATCGCCGAGGTCATCGGCGGCATATTGTCCGGCTCACTCGCACTGTTGGCAGATGCCGGTCACATGATCACGGACGCGATGGCTATCGCGCTCGCATTGTTTGCTCTTTGGATAGGTGACCGGGTCGAGGATGCCGCACGAACCTACGGCTTCAGACGGGCGGAGGTGATAGCCGCGTTAGTGAATGCCCTATCGCTTTGGCTCATCGTAGCGTGGATATTCTTCGAGGCCTATCACCGGTTCCGAGGCATCGAAGATATACATGTCGAAGGACCGCTGATGTTGATCGTCGGTACCCTCGGCCTGATCGTCAACATCATTGCCGCATGGATACTCCATCGAAACTCGGAACACAGCTTGAACGTAGAAGGTGCCTTCTGGCATGTGATGGGTGACCTTATGGGTTCCGTCGGCGTCGTAATCTCCGGAATCGTGATCATCACTACTGGTTGGATGCTGATCGACCCGATCTTGAGCGTATTGATCGGTGCATTGATACTCTGGAGCTCCTGGGGCTTGGCCAAAAAGGTCCTTGTCGTGCTCTTGGAAGGCGTTCCGCAACACGTCGACGTTGAAAAACTCTGCGGTGAAATCGAAGACCTTCCCCATGTCACCCTCGTGCACGACGTCCACGTCTGGACCATAGCCTCCGGCTACGAATCCATGACGGCCCACGTACTCGTCGATCCGGATTTGGAAAAAGAAGAAACAGACGCCTTGTTACGCTCGATACGGCACATCGCTCGAGAAGATCACGGTATCCACCACCTGACGGTGCAGATCGAGCAGACGGTTCAAGGATGCACCGAGGATCACCTAGTCAGTTATCTCTTGGCCAGGGCGCGTAGCGCGTTCTAGCAGATCCTGCCGTTAGCCCGCACGTCCGCGAGCGATAAACAAAAACGCCCCGCAATCTTGAGATTGCGGGGCGTAATTTTTGGAGAGAGACCAGTCTACGCGTGGTGCTCGTGGTCGTCGCACTCGTGCGGGTCATGCATGTGCTCGCCCTCGTGGTGCTCATGGTCGTCGCACTCGTGCATATCGTGGACGTGACCGTTCTCGTCGCCGTGGTGCTCGTGGTCATCGCACTCGTGGGTGTCGTGCAGGTGCTCACCGGCGTGATGCTCGTGGGCGTCACACTCATGAACTTCGTGTGCATGGGCTGCCATTTTTCTCTCCTCGGTCTAAGTCACTTGCTTCAACAGATCGAAGCATTCCGTTGTCGCCACTATATGAACCATATGGTTTCAGCGAACCTAAGTCAAATGTTACATGTTCTTCCGTAAAATGCAATAGTTCTCTAGGAAAATTCTCTGCAATAAGATCATCTGCCGCATTTCAAGTTCAATCAAATGTCGTGCTTGGAGTCATGTCAGACTGCACCCTAAATAAGATATCGTATCAATTAGATGTAAGGCATGGTATATGACGTATCAAAACGTGTCGGTTCAAACTGAATTTGAAATTGCAACCTAATATCAATAGATCACTCTCCAACAGATACATCGTATTCCTGCACCCAATAACGGCGTTGTTTGAGAACAATCAACACGGAAACTTAGACGCGGATTTGCCGTCACCGACGATCTGTTCGACCGACGATATCGTTGTGGTTTCGACGGCGTAGACGTTTGGGAGGCAGCGGACTCGCAAGGCGCGTCAAGAAATGCGCCGTCTGATCACCGCGACGATGGCGAAGATGATGCCGGACGCCAGCGCGATCGATGCACCCGACGGCAGATTGGCGTAATAGGACGCGTAGAGACCGGATATCGATGCCAGCAACGCGAACAGTATTCCGAAGCCGATGACGTGCAAAACGCGTTGCACCGTCAGAGTAGCCGCCGCCGCCGGCGCGATCAGCATCGCCAACACGAGGATCACACCGACGGCCTGAATAGTCACCACGATCACCACCGAAATCATCGCCAGAAGCAGATAGTCGATCCATGCGACATTTACGCCTGCGACCTCCGCTCCGATCGGATCGAAACTCACGAACATGAGTTCCTTGAAGTGGCCGACAAAAAGCACCAACGTCAGCAACGCAACGCCCAACGTCATAAGGATGTCGCCGGTCGTCACCGCTAAGATCTGACCCAACAGTATGTCTTCAAGATTTACGGAGACTCGTGATCCGAAAAGCGAAATCAAAATGATCCCAAGCGCGAAAAGGGACGCAAACAGGATTCCGATCGCCGCATCTGCTTGAATCCCCGTCTTTCGCATCACGAACCCGATCAGAAACGCGAAGACCAGCGCAGCCGGCAACATTCCATACCAAGGGCTGAAACCAACGACCAGTGCCAACGCCATGCCGGGAAATATCGAATGCGCCATCGCATCGCCCATAAACCCGTAGCCACGCGAGATGACGAAAACCCCCACCAACGGACAAGTGACGCTGACGATTATCGCCACTCCGAGCGCACGCAACATGAAACCGTACTGAAACGGTTCAGTGATGTAAGAAATCAGATCCATCCAACTCAGCACCAAACCACTAGATTAAATCGAGTAGCGGTGTTCCGGGGTGGAGAAGGCCGCGCCACGCGCGACCCTTTCAGTTCCGCCGTATGCGATTATCACATGCAACACGGTCAGTGCTAGAGCCGATGCGTCGAAGTTGCTAAGGGCGGGACCATCGACCACCGCATCCGTGTCCAAGAATCCGGCTCCTGCCCCGGGAGCTTGAGATCAAGAGATGCGTCGTCTGATTGACGCCACGATCGCGAAGATCAGGCCAGACGCGAGCGCGATGGACGCTCCCGACGGCGTATTCCAGTAGTAAGAGGCGTAGAGCCCGACTATCGACGCGATCAGCGCGAACAGTATCCCGAAGCCGATTGTGGGCACAACCCTTTGCGCCGCCAGAGTAGCCGCCGCCGCTGGTGCTATCAGCATCGCAAGCACCAGTATCACGCCGACAGCTTGTATGGTCACGACGACCACCACCGAAATCAACGCCAATAGCAGATAGTCGACTCGCTCAACACGTATACCCGCTACCTCCGCTCCGATTGGATCGAAACTCACGAACATCAGGCCTTTGAAGTAACCGGCAAATACCAGCAACGTCAGAAACGCAACGCCTAGCGTCACCATGATGTCGCTCTGAGTAACTGCTAAGAGCTGCCCCAAAAGGATGTCTTCTAGGCTCACCGTGACCTGCGCGCCCCAAAGCGACATAAACAATATGCCGACGGCGAACATCGTTGCAAAAAGGATCCCGATCGCCGCATCGGCTTGGATACCCGTCTTGCGGATTATGAAGCCGACCAAAAACGCGAACACCAGCGCCGCCGGTAGCATTCCGATCCACGGACTCAGACCGGCGATCAGCGCCAAAGCCATCCCCGGTAGTATCGAATGCGCCATCGCATCCCCCATGAACCCGTAGCCCCGCGTGACCACGAACACGCCGACCAACGGACAGATGACGCTGATGATCACTGCGGCGACGAGGGCCCGCACCAAAAAACCATACTGGAACGGCTCGACGATGTAAGAAATCACGTCCATCAACGCCTTGCCTTACTGCCCTTCAGACGGTGTAACCGCTCTCCGCTGACACGACGTGTGGACCGTAAAGCTCTTCAAGCACCTCGGGGGTGAAAACCTCATCCGGCGGGCCACAAGCACACAGGTGACAGTTGAGGCACAGCACTATGTCCAGTTGCCTTGCCGTATTGGCCAAGTCGTGTGTCGTCAATAAGATCGTCTGACCTTCCTCGCACAACCCTCTCAGCACCGCCACCAACTCGTACTGCGAACCCACATCCACGCCGCTGAACGCCTCGTCCAGCAACAAAACACGTGCATCTTGCGCCAACGCCCGCGCGACAAACACGCGTTGTCGCTGACCGCCTGACAACGCACGGATCATATCGTCCTTCCGGTGGAGCAAACCCACACGGTGCAAAGCATCCGTCACTGCGCGCTTGTCCGCAGCCGATTCATAACGGAAGACACCCAGACTCGGCGTCCTGCCCATCATCACCACATCCCACACCGTCACCGGAAACTGCCAGTTCACATCGTCCGACTGCGGAACGTAACCGACCAACCGTCGGGACCGAGAAGGGTTGTTCCCATAAATCTGCACCGACCCCTCTGTCGGTTCGACGATTCCCACCAACGCCTTGAGCAACGTCGATTTACCAGCGCCGTTCGGGCCCACAACTCCCACAAACGCTCCCGACGGCACGGAGAAGGTCACGTCCTTAAGGACGGTGTCCTGTCCGTAAGTGACGCACATGCAATGCGCGTCAACCGCCGGGAGCGGTGCCGTTTGCGTTTCAGGCTCCGGATCGTGGATGTGGGTTTGGCTCATCGAGCATCGCCTACTCTGACAATGCCCCGACGATGATACCAACGTTGCGCCGCATCAACTCGACGTAGTTCTCCGCACCGCTACCGTCACCGCCGAGGGTGCCGACGTGCAATCCGCCGACTAACCTGATCCCGGCTTCCTGCGCCAAAGTGTTCGCAAGGCGATCACTGATTTGCACCTCCGAGAAGACTACGGTTGCGCCAGACTCCTCCACTTCATGGACAAGCTCTGCCAACTCCTGCGGCGATGGCTCTAACTCGGTACCGCCGCCGGGGATGATCACGCCGGCGATCGTGAAACCGAACCGGGCAGCGAAGTACCCGAAGGCGTCGTGCGTCGTCACCATGATCCGGTCGTGGTCATCGACGGTTGCGACGGTGTCTTCGATCCAGTGATCCAGCTCCTCGAGCTTGGCGATGTAATCGTCGCGGTTGGCGTTGAAGTAGCCTTCCGATGCCGGCTCAAGTGCACTGAGCTGCTCGGCGATCTCTTGGACCGCGATGATCACGCGTTCTGGGTCGAACCAGAAGTGCGGGTCAAACGCGCCGTGCATGTGGCCGTGTTCATCTTCGTGACCGTGGGCATCGCCCTCTTCCATGTGCTCATCCTCGTCCCCATGGGCGTGTTCGTCCTCGTCTTCGTGGGCATGCTCGTCCTCGTCCTCATGGGCATGCTCGTCTTCGTCCTCCGCGTGCTCATCGCCGTGTTCATCGTGGCCCGCTTCGGGATGTTCTTCGCCCGATACGATTCCCACGAACGCCAGCGACGTCGGAGTTACGTCGAGTTCCCACTCTTCCACAACTTCCATGTGGCCTAGATCAAACGCCACGATGTGCTTGTGTTCACGATCAGACAAGAAAAGGGTATCGCCTACGATGATGAGGCTTGGGGCGCCATCGAAGCCCGCACCTGAGTCAATGGGCTCCGTCAGCTGTGCTTCGCCGATAATGTCGCCATCGGCGGCATCGATCGCGTTCAACATGCCGTCGTAGGTGAGCACGTAGAACACCTCGCCATGGCCGCCGAACGCCGAACTTACACTGTTCTTCGTTTCAGACGGTGCGAGAACCTGAACCATCTCCCGGTGTTCCGGCTCGATCATCCAAATGCCCGCGTCTGCGAATCCGTCGGGACCAACCACAAAGGCCTTGCCGAAGAAGTTCTCCGCGTCATCGTGCCCCCACAAGGTGCCGACGCGGCCTCCATCGGGCATGCCCTCACCGTTCTCGACCAACCAGTAGTCGAAGTGATCACCATGTGGTTCGAGGATTAGCACACCGTCATTACAGCCGAACGCAGCACCGTGGTGATTGTGCGCTTCGCCGTGCATCCCGGGACATGCTTCCCGACTTCCGTCCCAGACGACCTCATCATTGAGGTTCCTGACTTCGACGCCGATCGGCAAGCTGTCATCGGGATCTGGGTTCGCCACAGTCACCGCGAAAAGATCATTCTCAAGCGGTACCGCCGCACCATGCTGCGGACCGGCGTCGAGATAGGGAATCTCGTACGCGGAACCCTCCTCCTCGATTTCGTGCTCATTCAAGAGCGCCGCGCGACCGCTGCCGTCGTGGAAGATCGCCGACCATTCCCCACCGTTCGTGAAGTGGATCGGAAGCTCGTCGTTGACGGTCAGTCCCACCTCGCTCACCGGCACCACAACTAAATCTTCGTGGTCACCGTGTGGCACGAGAAACACGCCGCCGTCAATAGTGTGAACCGCATGGTCTCCCTCATCGCCACCGTAAATCGCGTACCCGAAACGATGGTTCGGACTCGCGTATAGAGCTGAAACCGGGCCAGGAAGATGGATGTCAAGTTCTGAAATCTCTTCCGTCATCAGATCAACAACGATCAGGTGTCCCGAATCCGCATCACCGACCAAGAGCCTACCTGTGAGCTCCGCACCTTCGCCCTCCTCATGCTCCATATGCTCGTCTTCGTCGTGCTCATCCTCGTCTTCTGCGTGCGCATGCTCATCTTCATCATGGGCGTCTTCGTCTTCATCATGCACCTCCTCACCATGGCCATGACCGCCAGCTTCGAAGTCGAACGGAATCGGGTTCACGTGCTCCGCAATCTCAAACACAGAATCGTGGTCCGCAGCGGCATTTTCGATCAGTTCCTCCAGCCACAGCCCCTCTAGCTGCAACCCAACAGAGAACACGAGATCGGAGTCAGCCACGCGAGCGATATCCCGAGCTCCGGGTTGATAAGCGTGCGGGTCCGCTCCGCGCGGCACCAGATTCAGTACTTCGACTCGATCACCACCTACAATCGAAACCCAATCGCCAACGATGTTGCTCGTAGCGATTATGCTCAGAGGTTCGGCGTCAATCGCCTCCACTTCCGGCTCAGGCGTTGCCGTGGGTGGCACCGCGGTCGCCGTCGGCTGGTCCGGCGCGGTGGTAGCTGCCGGTTCTGTAGTTGCCGCCGCTTGTTGCGGCGCGGTAGTTGCTGTAGGCTCAGGTAGCGGGGTAGACGTCGGCTCCGGATCTTCACTGCAAGCGACAACAGATGTCAAGATTGCAGCAGAAACCACTGCCAAAAGCCCGAACCGCATAACTAAACCGAAACGTATCGTTCGACCGATGTTATTCATTGCTCAATTCTCCCGCACACAAAGGTACCCAGTGTGTGTGATGTCCAGTTCTCACAGAAATGATACTACGTATCGTGTGATTGCCGAGCGCCCTCTGAGATGCTCCGCCAATAAAATCTAAAGATGGTTACTAGGCATCCCGCCGACCGATTCGACGTCGAAACTGTGCGCCAGCAATGGGACATCGCATCTGACGCTTACGCCGACGCCCAGAACCGCGGCGTCGACTACTATCGCCTCAACTTCTTCGGACCTGCGATGACCGAGGCGTGCGGGGATGTCCAAGGTTTGGAGGTGTTGGACGTCGGATGCGGCGCTGGCTACTTCAGTCGAGAAATGGCGAACCACAAGGCTAAACGAGTTGTAGGGATCGACATTTCACCAAACCAACTCGGACACGCGAAACAGCGCGAAGTGAGCGAAAACCTAGGCATCGAATACCTCTTAGGCGATGCCGCGGAAACCATCGAGGAATTCCCCGAGGCATCCTTCGATCTCGTAACCGCCTGTGTGTCGTTAGTCGACATGCCCGATCCGGCAAGGGTCATTCGTGGCGCCCACCGCGTGTTGCGTGATCGTGGCCGATTGGTCTTCACAAACACCCATCCTGTTACTGATACCGTGTTTCGTGAGTGGCACCGCGACGCCGACGGCAAAAAGATCGCCGTCAAGATCGGTGACTACTTCGACGAAACCCCGTTCGTCTGCAAGTGGACCAGCGATCGTTACAAATACGACTTCGAGACCACCGGCAACAATTTCACGCTCCAACGCTGGATGCGATGGGTCATCCAAGCCGGATTCATCATCGAAGACTTCATCGAACCCCACGCCACCAACGAAGCCATCGCCGAATGGCCAGGCCTCGACGACACCCTAATCGCACCATCATTCCTGATAATCGTGGCGCGCAAGGATGAGCGGTTGTTAAGTCGTTGAGGGTTTTCGCGATCACGAATTTGGTAACTTTATTGCCAACGACGCTACACAACGCGTCGGATTGAAAAATCGGGTGACATCTGTGGCTCGTTCCATAAAAATGCCGTTCATTCCCAGCACGCTCAAACAGGTGCGTGAGATTACTGGTTGCTCAGAGGAAGATGCCGCGAAACGGGTGAACAAAGACGTCCAGACAATCCGACGGTGGGAAAGCGACGCCAACGAGGAGTTGCCCACACTTGCTCAGGCGAAATCTCTAGCCAAGTATTACCGCTATTCAGCTGGCGTTTTCCTCCTTGATGAACTCCCGGGATTCATACGCGTTCCTGAACTTCGCGACTTCAGATCGCTTACGAATGACGATAATGAAGGTCCCGAATCGTGGAGTCGAAACCTACGGTTTTTGGTTCGACAGATGGAGATGCGACAGGAATTCGCGAAGACGGTTATTCAACGGCATGAGACGGGGTTCCAGCCGTGGATTAACAGCGTTGAACAGAATGCGGTTACGCCAGACGATCTCGCGTCGATGATGCGAGAGCTTTTGAGGGTGGAAGACAATGCACCTCCGTCGACTGGATGTGTCGATCAGGCGCTAAAGGAGTGGATTACCAAATTCGAAAACTTCGCAGGAATCTTCGTATTCCAAACTGACAACGTAGTGATGCCGATCGAGATTGGTGAGATGAGAGGGGTTTCGATGGCTGATCTGCATGCCCCTGTCATCACGCTCAATTCCAAAGATGCTCCAGCGGGCAGGATATTCACACTGTTTCATGAGTTTGCTCACCTTTGGTTAGGTGCGTCAGGCGTGTCGGCGTCGGATGGGCTCGCCTTCAGTGCCGACACCTCTGCAAATCGAGCAACCGAAAGATATTGCGACCAGACAGCCGCGAGCGCGTTGATGCCCGTCGACGCCTACATGCAATTGTGGTCCGATTTTCCGAACCTGAATGTCATCCAAAAAATCCAAAAATTGGCTGGCCATTTCCGCGTGAGCGCGCACGCGTCAACCGTAAGAGCGCTGACCCTAAGCCGTATCGATTTCGAGACGTATTCGGAAATCAGGGCGATCTACGGGGGTCCGCAGACGCCCGAAGTCGCCCGCAGAACTTCCGTTGGTGGCGGGAACTACTACGCCACGTTCCGACGCAACGCGGGGACGAAGTACATTAACTTGGTTTTGGGGGAGTTTTTCTCCGATCAGATCACGGTAAAGGAAGCAGCGAATCTACTCGGTGCGAGAATACCGTCAGTTTTCAGGTTGGCGGAATACGTCGGATTCGGCACGTGACTCGAAACCGGGACCCGTACATCATCGACACTTCCGCGGTAATTGCGTTGTATCGCGAGCGGTATCCGCGGAGGATATTTGAATCATTGTGGAACGACATTGACTCCCTGGTGGAAACGGGCAAGCTTCTGACGGTGAATAAGGTAGTCGCTGAATTGGAATCTTCGCGAGAAGGAAGCGATTTAGCGAGCGATGTAGCGCGCGAAAATCTCGAGATGTTCGTTTGGGCTTCGAAGGCATTGTCCAAAATTGAAGACCTCGACGAGGGTTTGGCAGACGAAGTCGAAGTGCGAGGCATTGAGCTATCAACAATTCATCGCGACTGGATCGAGAAACCCGACGTGGCAGACCCGTTTGTGATCGCTGCAGCTGAAATTCTCGAGGGCACCGTCGTAAGCGATGAGCGGGGCAGGCATAGTCTTCAATCGCTAGAAAGCCACAAACAAATTGACGGTGTTTACCCTCGAGAAACAAAAATCCCAAGCGTATGCGAGTTAATTGGTGTCAATCATTTGAACCTAGTGGAAATGTTTGAAGCGGAAGGATGGAATCACTGATCATCGCGCCCTTCTACGGCAAAGGATCCCCATCCTCCCGCCGCACAATCCGATTCACATAAACCCCCGGCGTCCCCACTCTCTCCGGATCTATCTCCCCCGGCTCCACAATCTCGTCAACCTCCGCAATCGTCACATCCGCAGCCGGTGCCATCACGGGATTGAACGCCCGCGATGTTCCCACATACTCCAAATTCCCGTACGTGTCTGCCCGTTTCGCCCGTATCAGCGCGAAATCGGCGCGCAAGGCGTGCTCCAGCAGATGCGGCCGCCCATCGAATTCGCGCACTTCCTTACCTTGCTGTACGGGCGTACCGACTCCGGTTGGTGTGTAAAACGCGGCGATACCAGCGCCGCCTGCCCTAATCCGCTCGGCCAAAGTACCTTGCGGTATCACTATCACCTCGGCACGGCCTTCTCGCCAAGCCTTCTCGATCTCGCAGAGCGGACGCGTCTGACCCGGTATCGGGAACGAACAGATAATCTTGTTCGCCAACCCGAGCTCGAAGAAAATGCCCTGATCAATTGGCTCGAGATGCGGCGGCCAACCATAACCGGTCGTCTTCGATATTCCCGCCACATTGCCGACGATAGTGATCTCGCGCGGCCCATGGTCGGCGAGCGCGAGCATCAACCTTGTCGGCTGCCCGCCGGAACCACCGAACCCGCCAATCATCACCGTTGCGCCATCAGGCACATCGGAGACCGCCTCCGCGAAGGTATCGACCACTACCGGCAGCATCGTTAGACCGGCATTGTCCTCTTAGTGTGTGCTCGCCCAATCCCCGCGATCTCGGGGTTGGAACCAGAAACCACACGGATCCCGCTATCGATGCGGTCCGTGATGTTGTCCGCCGTGCCGCCACCCAGGAAGGCCACACCGTGCTCTTCACAAGCCTTTTGCACCCTCTCGCTAGCTTCTTGAACACGCGGGTCAAACGGCGTGTTCGGCGCGCCGCGGTCAACGCCGTAAGACATGTGCAAGTCACCAGGTCCGCATTCGGCAAACGTCAAACCCGGTGTCGCCAGCATCGACTCGATGTTGGTAACGCCGCGCACCGATTCGACTTTGATGCCGAGCATCAGTTCGCCGTTGGGGTTCAACGGGTACGGATCCGCTTTGGCGATGTACTCCGCGTTTTCGAGACCCCATATCGCGGCGGCTCCGGGCTCTGACCCGACGCCTCGTGTTCCGCGATTGAGACCGTAGCCGACGCCTGCCGCGGCGCGTGGGTAACGGCAAGACTCCACGAACGCGCGCACCGCGTCGGGAGTTTCCGCCTGGCAGAGCAGGATGCCGTGCACGCCGCGTGCGAGGATCTGTCGGAACTGCCACGCGTTGTAGCGGATCGTGTCCTCCGACGACCCATCTACCGGCGCTTCGACAATGACTGTCGGAGTGCGGTGTCCGCTATTCGTCGGCCCGCCAGCGACTAACCCCTCCATGTAGTTCTGCAAACCGCCCAGATCGAACGGCCCGTGTTCCATGCCAACATTTATGTAGTCGGCCCAGATTTGCGCGTCCTTCATCCCCTGCTCGTGCGTCAGAATCGCACCCGTATGGCCGCCCGTGTAGTAGATTGGCTGGCCTTGTGACAGCAGCTCCACAGCCCTGTTGACCCGATTGGCAGACATTTGCATCAACTCCTTCGAATTGGCACGAAACTAGCGCGATTTGCTCCGTCAAGTTGAGGCATCGGCAGTTTCAACTTTCAAACCATGAGTTTACACTTAGCTCATGCCAGAACATCCGTCATTAGCCGATTTGGAAGCGGCACTCGATCGCATCTTGGCGTCACCGTCCGACGGTGGAAGCCTCGATATGATCTCCGCACGCCCCGCGGTAGGTGAGCGCAAGCAGTTGGAAGAAGCGACGCTCGACGACCAGCAAGGCCTGGTGGGCGACAACTGGAAAGACCGCAGCAGCACCCGCACCCCCGATGGCTCGGCGAACCCCGACGCGCAGCTGACGATCATCAATTCCCGGCTAGTCGACGCCGTCTCTGGCTCAAAATCGCGATGGGAACTCGCCGGCGATCAGCTTGTCATCGATATCGACCTTAGCCACGACAACCTCCCCGTAGGCTCTCGCCTCAAAATCGGATCGGCCATCGTTGAACTGACCGCCGAGCCGCACACCGGATGCGCCAAATTCGCCTCCCGGTTTGGCCATGCCGCGCTGAGATTCGTCAGCGGCCCCGAAGCCATGCAACAACGCCGCCGCGGCGCAAACGCGAAGATCGTCAAGTCCGGCACGGTTCGTATCGGCGACGTCGCAACCAAAGTCGCCTAGTCCAGCAGCTCAACATCGGCGTATACGTAGGACGGTGACCTATTGGCGCTATGGATCGAATCATCTTCTTCATCATCCGATGCAGCCGAAATCTCGCGCGTCACAATTTGCCCCGGCACCGCGATGATCGGCTGCGGAAACATAGGTCCTGCTACGACGCAGGTGTGAAACTCACCGTTCTCGCCCAACGGGTCGACACCGTCAGGCAGATCGTCGAGAAACTCTTCGTCGAACCACCGACCGGCGAAGCTCGGAGCCAACATAGTGGGATTCAATGCAGTCACGATCGCGCGTAGGCCGCTCCCGATCATCTCCTGAGCCAAGTTCGACGTCGGCAGACCCCAAACAGGGAATATCGGAGTGAACCCTGTACCTGCTAACCGAGATTCACGATACTCGCGAATATCCTCCAAAAACAGATCGCCGAAAGCCAGATGCTCGGCACCTATTTCCTCTGGCAACGCGCGTATACGGTCCAGAAACTCGCGCATCGCTTGCTCGTACTCCGCGTTGGAGCACGGGTAAGGGATTGGTATCTCATACAGCGGCAAGCCCATCACCTCTGCCTGCCGACGCAAAACACTGCGTGGTGTTGCCTGGATCGACACGCGATCGAAAGCGGTCGTCACCGTCGTGAAGATCCCACGGACCTCGTATTTTTCGGGCTGTGAACGCAAAACGTGCAAAGCCCAAGCGGAGTCCTTCCCGCTGGACCATGAAACCAGAACCGGTGTGGTTGACATGTCGAACCTTCCGTCCCTAACTGCGCCGTCTCGCATCAACGAATCAACCATTGACCAGTTACAGCGCGCACGGAACGGTATATCTGATCAGGTGTGGAACGTCACGGCCACGGAGTGATGTTTAAGCCCATCGTGACGACCAGCATCCTTCAAACCTGTGGTCACGGTGTACAGCGTTTGACGTTCCTCGTTGGTCAGTTGTTGGCACTTATCGTGACAACCGGGTAGGGTCTGATCGGAACGCAGGTGATCCTCGGGTTCGAACGTAGTGTTGTTCCCGCAGGTTTTGCACGTGACTCGGATTTCTTTGATCTGATCCAATTCGTGCCACTCGGCATCCATGTTCACTACTCTCCGTGCCCTTGTCAGATTCGTTGGCAGGTCTCTTTGTGTTCGATCCGCTAATATGTTGCGTTGACCAAATTGTCGACGTTCACGGCCTCGGTTGCGGTTGCCTGATCTGAATCAAGAACAACTCGCCGATGAGGATTTGTAATGACGTGAGGTCTCCTCCATCCGCTGCCTTCAACCCGTCGTAGTATCGCTGTCGATGGTCTGGGCTCCGCAAAAGTTGAGGGACTGTAATCGGTCCCGGAAAGAGTCTTTGGAACTTGGCGCAGAGGACGAAGAAGCAGATTGCTCTTGCAGTCCGGCCATTTCCATTGACGAACGGATGAATGTAGTTCAGTCGCCACAACGCGTACGCAGCCAATTGGGTCGCGTCGGTCGTCTCCGATCGACGATTCACCATATCTACCATCGTGTCCATCAATGGTTGAACCCGGTGATGCGCGGGTGGTTGATAATCGCCCACCGTGACTTCGCTCGATCTGTAATGTCCAGCTTCGTAATGCAATCCAGCGATTGCGTGAAAGTTGATTGCTTTGATCATCGAGTGCGACAACCAAGGACGATCCATCGCCAATGCCGCATCGATCATCGAATGGAGAAACGTCGTCAGCCTTTCCCGATTGGCAGCATCGACTCGCAGATAAATTGGATGCTCTTGCTGTTGCTCAAGATCAAATAATTCCATGCCTACGCCTTGATGAACCCGTATGGCGCATCAACGACGCGCTCAGCTTCTTCGCGTGACATCAGTCGATCTGACGGAGAGAAACCAATCATTAGCGAGATTTTCAACTCCCTCAACTGTTCCGGTGTCAGAGGCTCGTTCGACATTTTCGCAACCTGTGCATCGATTTCTGCAATCATCTCGTGATAGTCAACAGTTTCCAATGTGGCGCTCCTTGTGCATGGAATGCGAAATTCCAACACGATCATACTACGATTGTAGCAATATAAGGTGTTGACGAACCTGATCTTCGTGCGAAAATACGCTCTATTCCGGTTGGGTTGGGATACATACCTCAACGATTATCATTTCCGCTCACCATGTAGCTACCTTATCTCGCATCCAGGAATGACCTCCACCCAAGATCCTCCCGCAGAAACCGAGCTTCAGTCACGTGCCGCCGACATCGTCATAGAGGTTCGAAACCTCCGCAAGCGATACAAAGACATCGTTGCCGTCGACGGAGTCTCATTCGAAGTTCACCGTGGCGAGATCTTCGGAATGCTCGGCCCAAACGGCGCAGGCAAGACGACAACCGTAGAAATCCTCGAGGGGTTGCGCGATCTAGACAGCGGTGAAGCCTTCATCAATGGCGTCGATGTCACCAAAAATCCGACTCGGGTCAAAGGCATGATCGGCGTCCAGCTTCAACAGAATGCCTTTTTCGACAACCTCAACCTCAAAGAGACCGTCGATCTCTTCGCAACGCTTTATGACTCAGACATGCCAGCCGAAGAGGCCCTCGAAAAAGTCGACCTCGCCGACCGAGCCAAGTCTCAGTACCGTCACCTCTCAGGCGGACAGAAACAACGCCTTTCCATCGCAATCGCTCTAATAAACACTCCCGTCGCAATGTTCCTCGACGAACCCACCACGGGACTCGACCCGCAGGCCCGTCGTAACATGTGGGACCTCATCGACGGCCTTCGATCCGAAGGTATGGCGATTATGCTGACCACTCACTACATGGAAGAAGCCGAGATTCTCTGCGACCGCGTAGCGGTCATCGATCACGGCAAAATCGTCGCCAACGACACGCCACAGAACCTCATTGACCAACTTAGTGCCCGCGGAGCTGATTCCGTACGCAAAGATGGCGTCCTAACCCTTGAAGACGTCTTCATTGATCTCACGGGCAGGAGCCTGATCGAATAACCTCCGCGATCCCGTCATTCCGGCGAAAGCCGGAATCCGTGGATGAGGAGGCAAGCCCCACCGTATGCAATCTCAAAGCCCAACAGTCGCGGCCGAGGCTAGTTCGGCCAAACGGTGAGGCGTGTTAGATTGAACTTACTGGGTAGATGCCCTAGAAAGACGCTCTACAAGGAGCTGAATCATGGTTGCCGGACTCAAGGACAATATGGCCGCCTACGACGAGGCGCGCGGCGACTTGGAGATGGAACATTTGGGCGAATGGTCCGTGTTCTACGATAGGAAACTTGTGGGCACGTACCAAACATCCGAAGAGGCCGCGGAAAACGCAGTTCGGCGGTTCGGGCGCGGCCCTTACTTGATTCGAAGAATCGGTGCCGAATCCGCACGATTGCCCGCTTCGTTCCAAATTCGAGATATTCTTGCCTGAGGTCGAGACAGGGTTCAGCAATAGACCGGACCTCTTGGCCTTGTATGGGCCGACTTTACATGTCGACATTGGGTTGGACCCGGATTTTCGTCCTGAGAATGAACGCCCTCCTAGCCTGCCCGCCCGGAATTTACCCGCGTTAATCGATACCGGCGCCAGCGAAAACTGTATCGACGCCGATCTGGCAACGGATCTCGGTTTACCCGTAGTCGACCGCAAGCCTGTGGCCGGAGTACACGGCGCCGACGAGCTCAACTACCACGTCGCCCATCTGTACATACCAGATCTGCAACTGAATATCTACGGCGTTTTCGCGGGTGTTCACCTGCGCACGGGCGGTCAACCTCATTCAGCATTGTTGGGCAGATCGTTCTTGAGACGATGTACGATGACCTATCGCGGGCTCGACGGTAACGTTGAAATCGCGACTCCGAACCCAACTCATCCTCTTGATTGTTGATACGCGTGCGAAAAATTTGAGAATCTACCAAGCATTCATAATCGCCGAACTAAAGATGTTCTTCCGCGATCGCGCCGCGCTCTTCTGGACGCTCGCGTTTCCGACCGTCATGATGGTCGTCTTCGGGCTCTTCAATTTCGGCGGGTTCGATCCGCCAGAAGTTGGTATCGTCGACAACGCAAAAAACGACGCTTCGAAGGTCTTGGTCTCGGTGTTGAAGGGTGAGTTCGACGGCGAACCACTCTTCAACGTCCCCGAATCCGAGGATGAGGAGACGTTGCGAGCCGACATACTAGAAGGCGACATCACCGCCGTGATGGTGATACCGGAAGGTTTCGGCGAACTTGGTTCGACATCCGTCATTGATCTCACGTACGACGGCAGAAGCGCGCAAGAAGCGGAAGCCGCTCGCGCCATCTTGGGCCAAGTCTTAGACGGCGTCTTCAAAACCGTTGCCGACGTCCCTCCCGAATACCGCGTCGAAAATTGGGCTATGGTGTCAACGACCGAAGTCGCTGGAAGAGGGCAGGGCTACAAAGGCTTCGTCGTTCCCGGCATCGTTTCGCTCTCCATCATGCAGAGCGCTCTCTTCGGAGTCGTATTCACCCTCGTCAGACTACGCAACCAAGGCGTGTTGAAGAGGCTCCACGCCACACCCATAAACCCTCGACACTACTTGGCGGGTCTGCTCTTCACTCGTATGCTCCTGCTGATCATGCAGACATACGCCCTGTTGCTTGTCGGCATCTTCGTCTCCGGAGTCGAAGTGTCACCCGGATACGTCATGTTCTGGCTCGAAGTCATCCCGCTCATCATCCTCGGAGGAATCGGATTCGCCTCTCTGGGCTTAGCAGTCTCCGGCATCGCCAAAAACGAGAACACGGCCGCACCCCTCGCGAACATCATCACTCTGCCCATGATGTTCCTCTCCGGCGTCTTCATTCCACACTCCGTAATCCCAGACTGGGTCGTCGCATTTGCCCAATGGCTCCCCCTAACCTTCCTCGCCGACGCCATGCGCGAAATGGTCAACTCCGGCGAAACTCTCTTCATCCAAGGCCCCTCCATCCTAGGCCTAACTATCTGGGCAATAATCTGCTTCGGCCTAGCAGTCCGCGCCTTCAGGTGGGAGTGATCTGACGCGATACTCACAATCTTCGTTACGCTTGCTGGTCATATAAACTAGTCTAGACTAGCTCATAAATTGATTTGGAAGGTATCAACGATGCAAACGTTCCGCAGCTCACGCATCTGGCGAATAACCGAAGTAAAAGCGCGCCTCTCGGAGATCCTCCGGCTCGCCGAACGGGAGGGTCCACAGAGAATCGGAGCTAGGAAGACCTTCGTCGTGGTGCCCGAAGATGAATGGCTAGCTAAGCAAAACCCGCAAAAACCGCTCGGTCAGTGGTTAATTGAAAACATGCCTAAAGGGATCAATTTGGAACTCCCGGATCGTAGCGAACCGGATCGCGAAAACCCTTTCTTGGAGGATGATTACCGTTGAGCGGCTTTCTCATTGATTCGAACGTAGTTTCCGAAGTCATTAAACCAACTCCCGAACCTCGAGTTATTTCTTTCCTAGCCCAACCGCACGAAATGTGGCTTTCGGTGATCGTATTGCACGAGGCACGATACGGTCTTAATTTGATGCCACATGGGCAAAGGCGCGAAAGCCTGCGTTCGGCCCTATCGGCGGTGCTTGTTGAGTACAACAACTGGATTTTGCCAATCGACCGTTCAGCAGCGGAACATGCGGCGCGACTGAGAGCGAATGCTCGCAGATCGGGTAGAGTGCTAAGGCTTGCCGACGCTCTGATCGCAGGCACAGCGATTGATCATGGTTTGACCTTAGTGACACGAAACATCAAGGATTTCGAAGATTTGGACATTGACGTCTTCAACCCTTGGTAAGACGCAAAATCCACTGATCGGAAACGATTGCCATCCGGCAACAATTCCTCTATCGGATCTCGCCCAAAAACTTACCCATCACCCCGTAATATCCCTCCGGATCGTAGTAATCCGCCCCATTATGCGGCGCGCCCTTGATTACGTAGAACCGCTTCGGCCCCTTCGCCGCATCGAAAACCTTCCGCCCCGACTCTATCGGCACGATCTCATCGAACTCCGAGTGCATCACCAACAGCGGACACCGCACTTCCGCGGCGTGCGACACCGCGTCGAATCGGTTGTGGATGAACTTCTCGATGGGCAAGAAACGCCAAGGTGTCACCGTTTTCGCCAGATCCGGAATCGACGATATCGGACACTCCAAAATCAGCGCATCCGGCGGCATCACCGTCGCCAAACGCGTCGCGACGGCGCCGCCCAAGCTTCGTCCGAAATACACAATCGACGGTCGCTCCTCGACTGGCGCGGCGCTCGCATAATCATCGATCCACCGCCGCGCCGCCAAAGCGTCCATCGCGATGCCTTCCTCGCTAGGCAACCCATCGCTCAACCCGTAACCCCGATACTCCAACGCGAAGATGTCGATGTATTTGAACCGGTCCACAAACTCTCGGTACTGGTCCAACCGGATGCTAATGTTGCCGCCATTACCGTGGGTAATCAGCATCAGAATTCGTTTCTGACCCGGACCCTCACCCTCTTCACCCCGGATCAACCACGCGTGAACCCGCACGCCGTCATCCGCCGTAAGCCAAACGTCCCGGTAACGCAATCCGACATGCGAAGGATCGCCCCGAAGCTGAGGCTGCGGAAAGAAGATGAACGATGCTTCGAAAGCGCTAGGCGTGTGCATTTTCCATCTCGCCCACGCCGGCGCGTTACGCTCCGTGAACCTTGGGCACCTCGATCTTCAAATGCGTCCGAGGCTTCCAACCCAGCACACGCTCGGCCTTCGTCAGGTTGTGCTCTACTTGGTCTTCATCACCGGCGATGAAGAACGGCTCGAACGATCCGTGACCGATCTGCACGAACTCAGCCGCCGCCATGTACGCATTCGCCAAGTCCTCTTCGTCGGTGACGAGCAGAGGTCGTGCACCGCTCGGGTCGACTTCGTATTGAGCGCTTCGGTAATCGATCCATTGCTCGCGAGTGCGTGGCCCAGTAATGCGCAAGGCCGCAAGATTCATGTCGAAATGCCGCGCGAAGTACCGACAAATCAACTCGCCGAAGCCTTTTGACAAGCCATACGCGCTCGGCGTATCCAACGGCACCTCTTCCTCCGACTGGTACCAATCGCGGTACCGAAAATGCACGCTCATCGTGCTGGTGTAGACGCCGTTGCGCAAACCATTGTTGTAACCCGTCCACAAGAACAGGTGCAACCCCATGTTGTTGACCGTATAATTCTCCCGGATCACCTTCTCATCCTGGTCCGTCACCGACCCACCTTGCGGACTCTGCATCACCAGCCAGATGAACGTATCCACACCATCCACCGCCTCCTTGATCGCCCCAGTATCAGTCACAGACCCCTTCACAAACTCAACCCCATCGTGGCGCGGAGGAGCAAGATCGAGAACGCGGAGATCGTGAACTTCTCGGAGATAGGGGGTGATGAAGGTACCGACATGCCCGGAACCGCCAACTAACAGGATTTTCATGCTCGTAGCCTCTATCGGATGAATGGATGCCTTCGGTGGATTATATGGCGATATCAGGACGGATCACCCACTAACCTCCATCACCAAACGGCAATGATCGCTCGAACCCCATTGACAAACACAGTTCAGAGCGCGGGTTTGGATACCTTCGTGAAAACCGCGTGATGCAAAGACGTGGTCGATCTGGATGTAGGCATTTTGCGGTGAACTCCGCGAAGTGTGATACGTCCTCACATTCTCGGTATCTTCAGGACCGCCGTAATCGGATGGACAAACACGCCGACCATGCGGGGTTTTCGGCCCCAGGTACTCCATTCCAAGCGCACTCATTCGGTCCCAAACCGTCTTCTCGCGTGCGGAATATGAGGTCGGGTTGAGGTCCCTCCATCCGTAGGTCATGTTCAAATCGCCAGCGGCCAAAATGCGGTGAGTCGACGGGTCGTCGTCTCCGATAAAGGTGGATACGTCCGAAATGATCCGGTGAGCAGCCACGTCTGGCGCTCCTACCCTCCATTTCGTATATGCCGTAGGATGCGGCATAACCCAGTTAGCGTACATCGAAGCCACGATGAACGGTTTTTGCCCGCCAGTCAACGGCTTCACTCTCGCAACCGCGGAATTTCCTGCACCGCTGACCGGTAACGTGCCATCGGTACCGGAACCTCGAGGTCCGTCTTGAATGAACCATTCGACCTCGACACGGTCAGATAGCTTGACTACTTTGGGCCAACGTTCCGCGAGATAACGCCAACCGTATCGTCGATACCAGTTCGAATTCCAAAAATGCGAGTCCCAATTTTCTCGGGGACCGAAATCCACTCTATCCACCACATCCCACGGCGGGTCACCCGCTTCCTGCAACAGTGCCACATCCGCATCCATCCGCAACAACTCACGCCACGGCTGATGCCTCTTCGCGATGTTCCAACTCACAACCTTGATCATCTCGGCACCAACACTAGAGCCTTCGCAATCTCGGGGTCAACCCAATTCAAACGGCGATCGAAACAGAAGGTTCACCACTCGATTCGCGGGTATTCGGCTCGGACATCGAATCACTTTCGCAAAATTCGTCGTCGCTATCAGGCATCTTGGCCTCAATCGGCTCAAAACTGACCACGAGCCGCGTACCCGTAGCCTTGGCGTACTTCCGCAAAGTTTTTACCGAAGGATTAGCAGTCCAACCTTCGAGCCGAGCGACCGCCGATTGAGTCGTGCCCATCCGTTCCGCGATCTCTGCCTGCGTGACACCTGCTTGAGCGCGAGCAGCGATCAAGGCTTCTATGAGCTGGTAAACGGGTCCAGACGCACGGTGCGCGGCGCGGTAGCCCGGTGATTTCATCATCTCGTCATGAAGTTCGTCAATATATGTCACGACTCAATCTCCCTTGCTCGGCGAAGTGCCAACTCTATCTCTCGTTTCGGAGTCCGTTGCGATTTCTTGGTGAATGCCCTTAGGACCACCACCCGTCTTTCATGGACAGTCACGTACAGAGCTCTTGCGACGCCCCTTCTGCCTCGAAGGCGCATCTCCCACAGTCGGCCCCTAATGTGCCTAACGTGAGGCATGCTAACGAATTCAATCCCGTACTTCCGGATCAAATTCGAAATCCGTACGAATTCGTCGATCATATCGTCAGGAAGCGATCTGAGCTCTTTTCGCACAGTCGCATTCAAAGGTTCAACAGTCCACCGCTTCTCAATCATAATATCTCATATCCGCTATACGCATCCTTTGATGATCCCAGACACCGCAACCCAACGAGCGAACTCTAAACCACCAACCTCACTTCATCACACACACATGGCGAAACCTATCGCCCCCGCCTAACCTCCACCCGCGCCTCCGCCTTCCCAAACCCCGCCAGCGCCAACGGCTTGAAAACCGAAACTGTCACTCCCTCAACACGATCGTGTGCGCCCAAAACCGCCCCCGCGATCCGATCAGCCAACCTCTCGACCAAAAGATACTCCCCATCCGACGCCAACCTCGCCGCCTCGACACACGGCAAACGATAATCCACGGCCTCCACCAGATCATCCGACTCAGCCGCCGCCGAGAAATCTCCACGCAACTCGATATCCACAACAACCCGCTGCGCCATCCGACGCTCCCATTCCTCTACACCCACCACGCAACGCAACTCCAGGCCGCGGATCACCACCCGGTCTCGGGCGTCTTCTGAACTGAATTCCGTCATGGCTCGATGCTATCCGCCAACTGCTCGACAAGCCCCAAAACCGTAACTACCGTCCCGCCCAACGGCTCAGCTTCCACATGCTCAACAGTGTCCGACGGATGGTTGATGTAGTCAAAATTGTCCGCATAAATCATGATGTACGGCACTCCCCGCTCGTCAAACCCCGCGTAGTCCGAACTTGCACCCTCGAACGGCTCAGTCATCGTCAGATCGACGTCATATCTCTCTGCGACATCACGCGCATACACGGTCGTGAAAAAGTCGCCGAAGACCTTCAGGTCACCGGTGGCTACTACATCCAAATTGATCATCACCTGAATCCGATCGACCTCCGCCTGCGACAACTCACCCGCGTAGTAGTTGCTGCCATGCAATCCCGTCTCCTCCGACCCGAAGAAGATGAACCGCACATCAAACGGCAAATCATCATCCGCCAACTCTTCCGCCACGATCAAAGCCGTCGCTACGCCGCTTCCATTGTCATTCGCACCCACGCTCCAAGGGGTGGTGTCGTAGTGCGCTCCAATCACCAAGACCTTGTCCCCATCGATGTCATTATTCAACTCAGCAATCACGTTTCTCGACGGACCATCCCCATCTGGATAAACCAGCAGTTCCACATCTAGCATCTCGCCATCATCCAACGCATCCCGCAACATCTCACCATCCACCTTAGGAATCCCACCCGCGAAAACATCCGGCTCCTCCTCCAATACCCCTCCGAAGTAGTAACGCGGCTCGTTGTTAAACACCACAACGCCTATGGCACCGCGCTCTGCTGCATTCGTCTCTTTCTCCTCAAATGTCAGTGTCCCTCGGCTAATCAGCGCAATCTTTCCCTCAACATCAACGCCCTCGTAGTCCGCGTCATCGCCAAGTCCGACGTAAACCAATTTCCCTTCGACCCTCCCCGTCTTAACCGGCTCGAATGGCAGGTAGAATATCCGAGCCGTAGCACCACCCGAGCGCGAAAACTTCACGCTGGGCCCACCGCCATCCCCGCTGTCAAGCACCTCGATCGATCCCGATGCATCAGCTTCGGTCACTTCGAAATCCTGGATCGCCACCTCGTAGCCCAACTCTTCCATTCCCTCCAATAGATACATCGCCGCTTCGAGCTCCTCCTCCGTCGCACTCTGCCGCGGACTAAGCTCTTCCGCCAACATCATCGTCAACTCATACACCCGGTTCGTCAGCGATGACACATACGGATCAACTTCCGCAGTGATTTCGATTTCTTGCTCAACGGTCGCAGGCGGAGGAACCGGTGTTGCAGTAGACGGAACCTTCGTCGCCGTCGGTTCAACAACGGCAACGGTAGGCTGAGGATCTACAACCTCCGTTGCGGTCGGTTCGACAACCGCAGTAGGCGAGTCTGGAACCATGGTCGCTGTTGGTTCAACCAACATCGGCGTGGCCGTCGGCTCAACAACCTCCTGACCCGATTCACATCCAACGACCCCAACCAACACCAATGTCGCACCCAAAACAGGCGCAACTGCCAATCGCCAATCTCTGACAAAGTCCATCATCTGACCACTTTCAATTATCAAGACGCTGAATCTTCATACGAACGCGGGTAAAGTGATGTTTGGAAATCGGCCAAGAATCGAGATCGGCAAAAGCATCTTGAACCGAATAGAGACTCCTCACACCTTCGCTGGAAACCCCATCGATCGAGGTGACACACTCAGGCGAGACGAATCCGAAATCGCCGACCTCATGCGCTCGGACACAACACAGGTCCTAGTCCTCGCCGGCCTCGATCCACTCATAACCAACACCGATGTCGCTATTGCCAATCTCGGCTGGCTCAACTACAAAACGGCCCGCCAACTCGTCGGAACCGAACCCGACCTCGCATCCTTCCTAGGAGTCGACGACGAAGGAAATCCCTTGGTCGCATGGAACGTCAAGGGCAGCGCACGTCACGGTTCCGACCAGATCCCAGATTCAGAATCCTCCAAACTCGGACTCCAGCTCTGCGACGCCCGCGAGTCCGCCATGATCATCTCAGGCGCCGACACCGGCATCCTCTCCCAAGCCCGAGCTAACCTCGGATGGCACTCGACCCACCAATTCTGCGCACGATGCGGCGATCCCACCGAGATGAGACGCGGTGGTCTGATGCGCGAGTGCGCGGGCTGCAACGCCCAACACTTCCCGCGCACCGATCCCGTTATCATCACGGTCGTCACCGACGGAGACCGATGCATCCTCGGACAATCCGCCGGACGCCTCAGCGCCATGAAGATGTACTCCGCACTCGCCGGATTCATGGACCACGGAGAATCGATGGAAGAGGCCGTCCGCCGAGAAGTCTGGGAAGAGGCCGGCATTCGGGTAGGACGCGTCCAATACCACTCCACTCAACCCTGGCCATTCCCGTCATCACTCATGATCGGCAGCCACTGCGAAGCACTCACTACCGACGTCGACATCGACGAATTCGAGATGACCGACGTCCGCTGGTGGGACCGAGACGAAGTTCAGCTCGCCTTAGCCGAAAAAAGCGAGAACCTAAGAGTGCCCGGACCCATCGCAATCGCCCACCACCTCATCAAAGCCTGGGCCACCGGGTCGGCTGGAAATTTCCGTACAAGTTAGATGTTCCGGCTTGCAAAACAAAAATACGCGAATCAACGCACTCCGCTGCATTCACACAGCAAAAACGCAACGCATCGCCAGAAACCGAGCCCAAACCTGCCCCAACACCATTCGATGCACAAATCTGACAATCACCCCCTCCACCACAGCGATTCCGCTAAAACCACCTAACAATTACCCCGTCCTTCAACGCCGATTCGCCAAACCACCTCCTAAATCAAAGTCCATCCCTAAAATCATGCCCATCCCAGTTCAAAAGCAAAAACCATGAAACTCCAAACCCTCCGCGCCGTCCACATCGACATCCCGCCGGCGAAGCCCAAAACACCAGCCCGCCGCGCCCCATGGCCGACAAAATCGCCGCGCGCGATGCCCATAAACTTCTACCCCCAATACTCCCGCTTCCCGCAAGAGATGCCCGGACACCGCGGCCTCTCCGAAGTATGGGTCCAAGCCATCGCCGAAGACGGTACATATGGACTCGGCCACTGCTCTTTCGGACAGCCCGTAGCCTCTTACATCGACCACGTCATCGCACCGCTCATAGAAGGCCAGAACTGCATGGCCATCGAACTCATGAACGACCTCGTCATGCGCGCCGGCCATCGCCACGGACTCGCCGGGATCGTAGCCACTGCCATGTCCGGCGTCGACATCGCGCTCTGGGACCTAAAAGGCAAACTCCTCGAACGACCCGTCTACGAAATACTCGGCGGACCCGTCCGAGACAAGATCCCGCTATACGCCACCGGCGACGATCTCGACTGGTTCCAAGAGCTCGGCTTCACGCGCTTCAAAATAACCAACCCCGCGCACTACTCCCAAGGCGATGAAGGTCTACACCTCATCGAAGAGCACGTCGCCAAATCACGTGAATTCGTCGGCGACCGCGCCGAACTCATGATCAACCCCGTCATGTCCTTCAACGTCGAGTTCACCCTCCGACTCGCCGAAAGACTCCGCCCCTACAACCTCCGATGGCTCGAAGAGCCCCTCCCGCCTCACGATATCGAAGGACACGCCGAACTCAAACGCAGCATCACCTGGATACCCCTCGCAACCGGCGAAGACCACCGCGGTCGACACGCCTTCGCCCAGCTCATCGAACGCCGAGCCATCGACATCGTGCAACCCGACATCGGATGGAGCGGTGGCGTCACCGAGACCATGAAGGTCTACACCATCGCCGAAACCGCCGGAATCCAGACCATCCCCCACGGCGGCGGCGGCACACCATGGGGACAACACGTCTCAATGGCCGCCCCCGAAATGCCAATCGCCGAATACTGGACCGGATCACCCCCCGGCATCCCTCTAGAAGAAGTCGCCCGCTTCCCCGGACAAGCCATAGCCAAAAACGGCTACGTCACCCCCACCAACGCCCCCGGCTTCGGCATCGACATCCCCCAAGAATGGATCCGCGACTGGCAATACAGAGGACGCGAAATGTAGGGGCAGGTTTCAAACCTGTCCCTACACGCGTCACTCCGAACGCACCCGCGTGCCATCCCGAACGCATCCATCTGTCATTCCGATCGCAGCGAGGAATCTCCCACCGACGCCACCTTCACTTCAAACACAAACCGCAATGCACGTAGGTGCGAACCCTTGTGGTCGCCCTACCAACCAAAACCTGAAACTCCCCCGCAGGCAGATCAACACGCCTCAAATCCAAGTCCATCATTCCAATCCCGCCCATCCCAGTTCAAAATCCAGCCCCACCAACCAAAACTTGCAACACGTACAACATCCTGCCCATCCTGCCCATCCATATAAGTCCCCCGCCCATCCATGCAAAAGCCCCCCAACTGTTAAGATGATTGCCTGATTCCATACACCGTCCAAACTAAATCGGGAACATTCAAAGATGCCGGGCAACATACTTCTTCCGCAATGGGGCATGGGAATGAACGAGGGGCAGGTCGTCAAATGGCTCAAAGCCGTCGGCGATCCCGTCGTCAAAGGCGAACCCCTAGTCGAGATCGAATCCACGAAAGTCAGCGCAGAGGTGGAAGCAACCTCTGATGGCACGTTGGGCCGCATCGTCGTCGAAGAAGGGAAAACCGTGCCCGTAGGAACCGTCCTCGGCCTCCTCCTGATGGCCGGCGAATCCGACAGCGACCTCCCCGAAGAACAAGCTCCCAGAGAACGAGCATCAACCGCAACCTCATCGCGAAGGATCGGCGGTACACGACGCTCCCGTGGAAAGCTAGTCGTCACCCCCCGAGCACGGAGGCTCGCCCGCGAGCTCGACGTTGATCTCGAATCCATCGAAGCTGGCACCGGTCCCAGCGGACGCGTCACCGAAGATGATGTCCGAGCCGCAGCCGAAGGCGGTGCTCAAACCTCCGAAACCGGAATGGAACCAAGTCGCACCATACCGCTCACCGGCATACGCGGCACCATCGCCAAGCGAATGTCCGACAGCGCGTCCGCCGCTTTGGTGACGCTCAACACCACCGCCGACGTCACAGAAGCCGTCGCCATACAACGACGCCTCACCCGCGAATGGCGCCGTTCACGAGTCCGCCCTCAGTACCAAGACCTCACAATCGCCGCAACCGTCAAAGCCCTCAAAGACCACCCCTTGGCGAACGCCCACATCACCGACAAAGAAGTGCAACTCTTCGACACCATCAACCTAGGTTTCGCCCTCGCGGTCCCGGACGGCCTGATCGTCCCTGTGATTCGAGATGCAGGGGCCAAAACCCCACTCGAACTAGCGATAGCCGTCCGAGACCTCGTCCGAAAATCGAAAGCCAACGAACTACGCGTCGCTGAACTCTCTGGAAGCACCTTCTCGCTCACCAACCTCTCCGCATACGACATCGAGAGCTTCAACCCGCTCGTCAACCCGCCCGAAGTCGGCATCCTAGGAGTCGGCCGAGTAATCGAACAACCCACCGTCACCAAATCCGGCGACATCGAACCCCGATCAATCGGCCACTTCTCCCTAACCTTCGACCACCGAGCCTGGGACGGCGCACCCGCCGCCGAATTCCTCCAAGCCATAGTCAAAAACCTGACCGAACCCGACTGGATGGCGGAAAGGTAGAGGCAAAGTGACCGAGCAGAAAACCATCCGCACCAAACGCCTCCTCCTCCGTCCCTTCTCGTTCAAAGACACCAACGACGTACTTGCTTACGCCTCCGATCCCGAATGGTCGCGCTTCCTTCCGGTACCTAAACCGTACACCCTGAAAGATGCCGAAGAATTCATCGCCAGATGCATTCTGCGCGACCCTGATGGCAACCTCCGATTCGCGATCGAATTCAACGGTGTCGTCGTCGGCGGGATTGACCTGCGGATCGAGGTACCAATCGCCGTCGGATCGTTGCACTACAGCCTTTCACGCGACCATTGGAACCAAGGGTTGACTACAGAAGCGGCGCAGGCAGTGGTCGATTGGGGTTTCACCGAATTCGGGCTAGAGAAGGTTTACTCTTGGGCAGACGTCGAAAACATCGGCTCCTGGCGAGTTATGGAAAAGATCGGCATGACCCGTGAGGGAACCCTGCGAAGCCAAGGTGTCAACCGAGGCGTACGACAGGACTACCACTACTACGGTATTTTGAGGCGCGAGTGGGTCGGCGAGGCGTAGAGCCGTTGTGACCGGTCCGACGACGCTACAAACTCGACGTTTACTGTTGCGGCCGTTCGAACTCAAAGACGCCAACGACGTCCTGGCATACGCCTCCGACCCCGAGTGGTCCCGCTTCCTGCCTGTGCCAAGCCCGTACTCCCTCGAGGACGCGCGTACATTCGTTGATAGAAACATATCGTTGGATTGGCAGAAGGAACCGGTTTTCGCAATCGAGTTTGGAGGCGCTGTGATCGGTGGTATCGGTTTCCACATAAATTCACCGAATTCGAGAGCAATGTTGGGTTACTCGATAGCGCGGGTTTACTGGAATCAAGGACTGATGACCGAAGCGGCGGCGGCTTTGGTCGATTGGGGGTTCGCCGAACTCGGAATGGCCAAGATCTACTCATTCGCCAATGTCGAAAACGTCGGCTCTTGGCGCGTTATGGAAAAGATCGGCATGACCCGTGAAGGGACAATGCGTAGCCACGGCATACTCCGAGGAGTTCGACAGGACTACCACTACTACGGCATTCTGCGCGCCGAATGGGAACACCAACAACGATGATGTAGAGTAAATTCGAACGCGACTTTGAACCAACCAAGAGGACGAACAATTGAAAGTTGAAAACATCCGAGATTGGCTGTGCGGCCCGATGGTCGCAGTCGCTACTCCCTTCAACGAGGACTACTCCCTCGACCTCGACGCCCTGCAGACCAACATCCGATACATGGTCGAAAACGGCGTCCACACCGGACAGGGCACATTGCTCGTAGGCGGTGCCGGCGGCGAGCACCCCACGATGAATGTTGACGAGCGCAAAGCCGTAATGACCGCCGCGATGGAAGCCGCCGACGGTGAGGCACCAGTCCTTACCAGCGTCCAGCACACCGACTGGCGCATCATCATCGAACTCGCCAACCACGCTCACGAAGCTGGCCTCGGCGGTGTTCAGGTTGGACCGACGTATTACTACGAGCCGACAGAGGGAGATGCGTATCGGCTGTTTGAGCTGGTCAATCGGGAGTCTGATGCCTCGATCATGATCTACCACACCTGGTGGGAAGGTCTCACGATGAGCCTCGGGTTGCTCGACGATTTGGCTGCCATCGATACGGTCCGCGCCCTGAAATGGTCAGCGCCCAACGAATCGCTCTACCGAGACGGACTCGTAAACCTGGCCGACCAACTGGTCTGCATCGACAACTCCGGCCAACAGATCTTCAGCCACATCATGGGTGCTCGCGGCTTCATAACCCACCTCAGCGGTTTCTGGCCCCAGTATCCGGCCGAAATCTGGAACCTGCTCGAGCAGCGCGACTACGATGCTGCAAGACAACGCCTCGCCGACTTCAAATGGAAGTGGACACAGTGGCGCGCCAAAGTAGCCGCCAACACTGGCGGTGAAGGACCATTCATCAAGTCCGCGATGGAAGCCGTCGGACTCAAAGCCGGGCCACCGCGACCACCGTCAGTCCGAGCCTCCCAATACCTCCTCGACGAGTTGGAAGTGTTCCTCGATGAATGCGGCGTCCCACGCGTCGGCGTAGAACAAGGCCGAGCAATCGCCGCCGGCTGATCCTCTGCAGCCAACTCATCCCGGCAACTCAGCACCTAGCACTTAACGCGTCTTAATCGCGTTAAGTGCTAGAATTGAGCACGTAACGATTTGATTCTCTATCAATTGGCGAACACGTGTTAGCAACAGACCACATTGAAACAGCCCATCAATTCCTAGCCGATGCCGACCGAGAGTACGAAGCCGGCGACATCCTCCAAGCCTCCGAAAAGCTCTGGGGCGCCGCATCACACGTCGTCATAGGCGAAATGAAAAGTCGCGGAATGGCGGTTCGAACGCATCGGCAAACCGTAGAAGCGGTAGAAGCATTCTCTGAAGAATTCGAAGAGCCATCATTGTCCGACTGGTTCATCGCCGCACAGGGACTTCACAGAAACTTTTACAACGGTGACCTCGATGACTGGAACTACCTACTGCATCGCCGCCGAGTTCGACAGTTCGTTGAGCGCATGATCGAGTTGACCAATTCAGAACGCAATTGACACGTTAGCCACGAAACATATCGATACAGCCCATCAATTCCTAGCCGACGCCGACCGAGAGTACGAAGCCGGCGACATCCTCCAAGCCTCCGAAAAGCTGTGGGGCGCTGCTTCACACCTCGCGATTGCGGAGATGACCGAACGCGGGATGACCGCCAAAAGCCACGCGGTCACAAAAAGGTTCGTAAAGGAATTCGGGGAAGAAAAGAACCGCCCAGAGCTTTTTCCATTGTTTAAAGCCGCCGAATCCTTGCATGTGAACTTCTACCACGGTTTCTTGGATTCGGATGACTACCTAGAACACCGAGCGCTTGTGCACCAATTCGTCGACATCATGATCGAGTTAACCGATTAGCGCGAAGATTCAGACTGGCTTTTCAAACCAGTCTCGAGCTCGTTGTGCACCGGCAGTGAATCGACCTCACCCGAGATTCCGAACCTCAACCACATCATCCCCAATCTCATCAGCTGGTTCAAAGCCCAGCACCTTCCCGTAAAAGTAAAGCTCCGCCTCCTGCGCCCGAATGATGTTCGCTGCTTGCCTGAAGCCGTGCTGCTCACCCGGGAACCCTATATACGCGTAAGGTAGCCCCTTCGATTCCAGAGCATTAACCATGATCTCCGCCTGCGATGGCGGTACTATCTCATCTTCGAGACCCTGCAGGATGATCATCGGCGTCGCCAGTTGGTCCATGAAGTTGATCGCCGATCGATCGTGATACCGCTGCGCCTCTTCCGGGTAAGGTCCTACCAGCGAATCGAGATACCGAGACTCAAACTTGTGAGTGTCGCCAATGAAGACCATCAGGTCGGCAATCCCGTAGAGCGCGGCTCCCGCGGCAAAGAAATCTTCAAAAGTCAGCGCGTTGATCGTCGTGTATCCTCCCGCCGAGCCGCCGCGGATAATTACGCGGTCCTTGTCGACCAATCCCTGATCGATCAGGTATTGCGCCGCCGCTATGCAGTCGTCTGTGTCGTAAATGCCCCACTTGCCTTTGAGGGCGTCGCGGTAGACCTTGCCGTAACCCGATGACCCGCGATAGTTGACATCCACGACAGCTAACCCCCGACTCGTCCAATAGTGCGTCGACAAATCTAGACCTGTCCCCGACGCGCTAGTCGGCCCGCCATGACAGATCACGACCAATGGCGGCAACTCACCTTCGGGAGCTTCGAAATCCTGATTGCATGGCTCGTAGTAGAACGCGTGGGCCGAGCCGTCGTCCGTCGTCGGGAACACAATGTGTTGCGGCGAGGAAAGGAAGCCGGGATCTACCTCGACGTTGCTAGGGGAATAGATGACCTCACATCCCTCGGACGCCAAATCCAGTCGGACGATTGCCGGCTCCTGTGTCGGCGACGCGCCTACAAACAAGATCGATGCACCGTCTGGATCCGAGGTGACAAAGGAGACCTCGCTGTATGGGACCTCGATTGAGCGCGTATTGCCGTTAGCTTCAATGATTGTGACTGAACCGGATGTGACACCACCTTTGCCGACCGCAATCTCGCCATTAGGCGGGTGCGCATACGAGGTGAAACCGAACTGCCAGTCTGGGCGTCCATGATCGGACTCTTCCGCACGAAGGTTTCTGGCACTGCCACCCAACCAAGCGTGGATGTTCCACCAGCCGGTGCGATCGGTAACGAAATGCAGCGTGCCGTCACGGCTCCAACTGGGCTGGACGATGGACTCGTCTTGACCGCCTGCCAACTCGGCCGTCGTGCTCACCGAAGCATCAGCAGCGTTGAACGAGCCGGACATGAGATGGTTGCCGTCCCATGGCATGTTCGGGTGGTCCCACTCGGTCCACGCGATACCGTCATGCGCGGCTGAAACGCGCGGCGCACAGTAGAAATCTCTACCGCTTGCGACAACGGTTGCTTCGCCAGATTCTGTGTCCACTGCCACAATGTCGTTCGTCGCTTCCACGCCATCGTCGGTATGAGTTTCCCGAACGCAAAGCAAGAACTTGCCGTTTGGCGTCAGCGTGAGATCGGCATAACGAGAGCCTCTGGGGATTGTCGGCTCGTCAGTCAACGGTTGCGGTTGCTCGCCGTCCCGTTGAACGTAGATCCTCTGGTCTTCCCAGTTTGTGAAATATACCGTTCTGTCTCGGACGGCGTATGACCCTCCGCCGTATTCATGAACGGCGTTTCGGGAATTGAACGGCGCGGGCGTAAGGTCAGTAACCACGCCATCCGCGGAAAGTCTCATGATGACGATGCGCCCGCCCTCACTCGGTCGACCGTCGAGCCAGTAGATGTCGCTGCCTTCAGCCTTGATTTCGTTGAGGCGTCGCTTGCCGCCGCTGATCAGCATTGCGGCGGAGATCGGCGATTTCCATGATCCGTAAGGCGAGATGGTTTTCATTTTGGCGAGCCTATTGCGGGTGTGGGCGGCGTGAATAGCGGTTAATTCGAGGCCTTTGCGAATCCCTCCCCCTTGTTGCCCAAGGGGGAATTGAAGGGGGTTTTAGAACCCGATCGGGCATCCCCTGCGAACTGCGCTACGCTGGTTCGCATCCCTTACGCTTCGCGAAGGGGACAAATCGGCGGGTTTTGCAAAGGCCTCGTTAAATCAAGGATAACGCGCGAGTATTCCTCGGCAGCTATCGCGCCGGTTCCACGCTTACAGTCACGATGTCCACGCCGTGATACTTCTGGTGGCGCACCGAGGAAGCATAGTGCCGCAACAACCGGAACGATATCTCACGATCGTCTTGGATGTCCGGAGTCTCTCCCAGATACGCAAGCTGATCCTCTAGGTTGTCGCCTTCTGATGCCGACACGAACTCTAGTTCGATGCCGCTGATCCCGGAACGAGCGGCGAGTATCAGACGTCGCGGTCCGCTACTTTCCGGATCTTCGTCTCCTTCTGCCATCAGGTTCGATAGCGTCTCTTCCCCGACCAGCACCAGCCGATCCCGCGCCGCGGTAGACCATCCTGCCCTAGATGCGAATTCGTGCAGAAAGTCTCGCATTTTCGGCAACGCTTCGTCGTCTAATGGAACCGCTAATCGTTTTCTTCGCGGTGCGGTCAATTCGAGGAACACCATCATGACGATGGCAACGATAGCTCCCGCGGTCATGCCATTGCCGAGCAGCACCCCTAGGAATCCGTCGCCTAGCAGGTCAGGGAATATCACCTGGTTCTGAAACCCGATACCTGCCCAAAAGGCGAGGCCTACTACCGCGGCTTTGCGGTGGTCGACGCCATCTTGGATCACGATCTTCATTCCTTGAACGAAAAGGAGGCCTATGAGGACGGTGATATACGCCGCGGCTACAGGGCTCGGGATTGCGATTAACACTGCCGCAAATTTCGGGAAGAACGCAAGGACCAAGAAGACTACCCCGATGATGACTCCGACGCGCCGCGCGGCGATGCCAGTGACCTCGGCGAGCGAGATGCTCGTCGAGTAAGTGGTGTTCGGCAGCGTGCCCATCAGTCCCGAGAGGAGATTGCCTACTCCGTCGGCATTGAGAGCGCCTTGCACAACTCGAAAGTCGGTCGCTTTGGGCTGCCGATTTGATACCCGTTGGATGGCTACACCATCTCCGATGGTTTCGATGGCGCCGACAATGGTGACCACGATGAACGCTGGTAACAACGCCCAAAACTCAACGCTCGGCGTTACGTCAAGTCCGGGCCAAGAGCTGAACGGGACACCGATCCATGGCGCATCCACTATCTGCTGCACGTCATAGATTCCGTACGGTATCGAGACGATACAACCGGCTGCGATGCCGATGACCGGGGACCACAACCGCAATGATGCAGGGGCGCGCAAGACAAGAACGACGACTGTGACGAACGTGACAACCGCGGCGATGGGAGCCGCTGCCGACGCCGCATCTTCAGGCACGTCCATCAGCGAGTCGAAGACAATCGGCATGACCGTCACCGCGATGAGCATGATGACCGTTCCGGAGACTACCGGAGTGAAAATTCGTCGGAGCAGGGAAAGTCTCGCGGCCAATAGGAACTGGATGAGAGAAGAAATGACGATAAGGCTCGCCATCATCGCAGGACCGCCTTGGACGAGCGCAGCGACACACACCGCGATAAAGGCGCCAGACGTTCCCATGATAAGAACGTGCCCGGCTCCGACCCTCCCGACTCTGACGGCCTGCAAGACGGTGGTGATACCGCTCACGATCAGCGCAGCGAATACGCCCCACGACAAATACGCGCTCGGTTGTTCCGCGATTCTGAATACGATGACGACAGTCAATACCACCGGCGCTACTATCAGCATGGCGGCTTGGAGGCCAGAACCGACGGCTATCGCGGGTGGCGGGTTGTCGTTCGGTTCAAAGCGAACGGATTCGTTTTCGCCTGCCGTAGCCAATTTACCTGCTCCGGTAATTGTCATCATCAAAGTGTGTATTGATGCCACTCTACTAAATACGCATCGGCAATTTGGTGAATGAAACGTAGCGCATACCTGTCAATTGGAGGGACCTTTGCAAAGCCCCCGTAGGGGCGACCCCTAGTGATCGCCCGGGGTGGAAGAAGCGCAGGGCACTGTCCCCTTTCGCTCCGCTACCTTCTCCTCCCCCTCTCCGAGGGGGAATTAAAGGGGGTGCCAGCGAAGCGAACGCAGGGGTATGCCCGGGGCGGTAGGGAGGCCGGGTTCCCCCGTTTGCGAGGCCATTGCAAAACCTCGACGGCCGGCCCCAGACGATCCGGGTTTCCCCCGATCACTGGGGAAATGTCCGTAGGACAAAGGGGGCGCGAAGGGATTGCGTCGCCCACTGCCCCTCCGGATGGACGTTCCGTCCGCTGAGGCGCCGGCTTTCGCTGGAATGACGTGAGTTTCGCAATGGCCTCGCTGCGCGAGGGAAATGTGCCACGCAGAGTAACTACGGCTACGACGTGGCAGAAGGACGAAGGGGCGCGCCCCCTCGTGGTCGACCGCTTTCAGGAGAGGTTCGCCCACCCCCGTCATTCCGGTTTCCCCGAAACCTTTGCAAAACCTGCCGATCCGTCCCCTTCGCGAAGCGTAAGGGGACGCGAACCAGCGCAGCGCAGTTCGCAGGGGATGCCCGATCAGCGTCTAAACCCCCTTCAATTCCCCCTTGGGCATCAAGGGGGAGGTTTTGCAAAGGTTCCGACTTTCGCCAGAATGACAGGAGTTTCGCAGCGGTCTCGGATTTACGGAATCACCGGCAAAACGATCCGAGAGGCCATTGCTTCTGAGTGGAAAACGGTTTGGTGGGCAACTCTCAACTCGGTGTCAGACCAGTAGTCCTTGCCAGTGTTGTGATTGCGATCAAAGTTCGGAAAGTCCGAACTCGTTATGTATAAACGGATGCGCTGTCCTTTTTTGAATCTGCAACCGACCGGGTTCAGTTTGATTTCATATTCGTAAGGCGTATCGGGACTGTTGTAAGCGATTTTGTCGAAGCCCTCGCGGTAACGAGTGCGGATGATCCCGTAAGTGAGATTCACGCAGAGCCCATCTTCATGGACGATTGCGAGTTTGGCTGCAAAGTCGGTCTCGGGCGCGTCCGTTGACGCCCAAAGCTTGACCCGCACTGGACCAATCACGTCTAGATCGTCGCTCATCGGCTCAGTTTCGTAGACGAGGACGTCCTCACGATGGTCGTTCGGGGATTGGGCCATCGGAATGGACTGCGAGTTCTGGTGCATGAGTGACATCACCGGATCACGGGGATCGTAATCAAACTCGTCGGAAATGGTGCCGGTTGGCTTGTCGAAAGTGAGTGATCCGTCGCCTCGGACTGAATTGGCGTGACCGCCAGACGAAAGATAAAGGTCGGTGTACTGAGTTTCAGGCAACGGCCACGCGTCGGCTCCGATCCACTCGTTGCGATTCAGCACAAAGAGTTGGACTGGCTTCTCTTCTGCCATGCCGTTGTCTTGGCCTTTGAAAACATAGTCGTACCACCGGACAATCATCCCCGGGTAAGTGGCGTCGGCTTCAGGGCCGTAATCGATCGGACCGATGTCGCGGACGTAATTGGTGGCATCGTGACCCCAAGGACCGACTATGAGGCGATGCTGGTCGCGGAGTGCCGGGTCACCATCAACGATGAGCCCTTCGTAGTTGTCAATGGTCCCGATCAGTCGATCCCACCACCCAGTAATCTGCATCAATGGCACTTCGACCTTGGGATGGGCTTCGTCGAAGCGCATGTAGTCTTGGTTCGTGTTTCGCAGGAACGTCTGGTACTGCTCTGTGAGTCCTGCGAACACATGCTCCGGTATATCTTCGAGCGGCAGCCACCAGATGTATTTGGAACGTTCTACGGCGTTCCATCGGAAAGTCGCTTCGGCGGGATCCGTCGGCCCATCGTCGCGTCCTTCACGGCGCCGAACGTCCGCCGCCATCATGTATGTCCACTCCAGCCGCCTACCCGTCTCCCACACGCCGAAAGTGATGTCGAGCATGTTCATCGAGATGCCGGATGCCAATGCCGCGGCGAGGCTAGGCGGTCGCGAATGAAGCATCATCCAGATCGCCCAAGAAGCGTTCGAATGGCCCCAAGTGCCCACGCGACCGTCGGATTGCGGTAGGTTAGCCGCCCATTCGATGGTGTCGTACCCATCTTCAACATCAAAAGTCTCGGTTTTATCTCTCCACATCCACCGATACTCACCATCCGAAGCATACCGTCCCCGCATGTCTTGGACGACCACCGTGTAGCCGCCCGACGCAATGTCAATGGCGCTTTCTTGGTAACGGGATAGGAGCTTGTCGTATGGCGTCCTACAGACGAGCACGGGTTGCGGCTCCGAACCTGCTTGGTAATACACATCGCCGCGGAGGATCGTGCCATCGCGGGTGATGCATTCTTGGTCGCGTTCGATGGTGATGTCGTGCTTGGACATGGAGAGGATGATACGGGTTCAACGGATTCGGAGCGGAGATATAATCCACTTTGTCGAAAAGGCGCCAGTCGTGAGCCCCACTGTTCGAGCCAGGATTTCTTTCTTTCGGATATGTGGTGGTTGATGTGCGGTGCCGTCGAGGTGTATACTTCTGGTTATACCCCCCCTGTTCGCTTAGGCGGCAGGGTTGAGACCGTCGCCACAAGCGGCGGTCTCTGTGCGATACGGGGTTGCATGAATTGTTGACCAACATCTATATAGACGGTTTCAATCTTTATTTTCGTGCGCTTCGCGGTACTCCTTTCAAATGGTTAGACCTTCATCGATTTGGTCAAGTCCTGTTTCCAAACGATGAAATCAACCGCGTGAGTTACTTCACAGCGCGTATAAAGGCTCGACCACGAAATCCCAACCAACCCCAAAGGCAACAGGTTTACCTCCGCGCACTGGCAACGTTGCCAAACGTTGACATCCACTACGGTACTTACCGGGATCGTATTAAGACACGACCGCTGGCAGACCCGATTCCTGGAATGCCAAGGTTCGTCAAGGTATTGGACAGCGAAGAAAAGGGATCGGACGTGAATCTGGCGACTCGGTTGCTTGTTGACGGATTCGAGCAAGACTTTGAACAGGCAGTTGTCGTAACCAACGACTCAGATCTGGCGAGCCCGATCAAATATGTCAGAGATCAATTGCATCTAGAGGCAGTCGTCGTGAATCCCGACGGCAACAATGTGACGCATGGAGATCTGGTCGCTTCGGCGTCTTACACGAAAAGACTCCGAACGCGACATCTACGTTTGAGCCAATTGCCGCCAACACTTGACGACCAGCACGGCACCATCACGAAACCTCCCTCTTGGTAGCCGAAGTTTCCTGAATTTGACTCTCAAACCCCTGGAAACATAGACTGATCGAAGTAAACCAGCGAATAATCAAAGGCAACGAACGGGATAAGTAGGCTCGTTTTTCGCCATCTATAGAGAGCCGGTACGACCCGCTGAAAGTCCGGCATGGCGAAGCGAAACTGAATTGGACCCGGAAGCCGCTTCGGGGAACAGCCACAAGGCTAAGTATCCGAAGCCGGAATTGGACCCGTTAAAAAATCCTGAATCAAGTTGCGGCGCGTAACCGCGTCGAAACAGGGTGGCACCGCGGGCCACGCTCGTCCCTGTCCCAAAAACTTAAGCAAGTTGGGGCGGGGATTTTCTTTTCGGAGGAATCCCAACCTCAGATAGAGACCGCAAAACGATGACCGCGACAACCACCGAAACATCCGGGCGAAAGCATTTCGACGTTAAACCCGGTGCCAAACCTCGCATCCTAACCGGCATACGCCCCACCGGCGCGCTGCACTTGGGCCACTACGTCGGGGCCCTTAAAAACTGGTTGGCTTTGCAAGACGAGTACGAGTGCTACTTCCTGATCGCCGACTACCAAGCCCTCGGCGACCACTTCCACGACATCGACCTGATCAGAGAATCGGTCATCGACGTCACACTCGATTGGCTCGCGGTAGGCCTCGACCCCCAAAAATCATCGTTCGTGGTACAGAGTTACGTGCCTGAACACGCAGAACTGACCATGCTGCTTTCGTTCATCACGCAGCTAGGCATGTTGGAACGCAATCCGACGCTCAAATCGGAGATCGACAGTTTGCCGGTCGAGCGGCGCACAGTCGGCTTCTACAACTACCCGATGAGCCAAGTTGCTGACATCTTGCTTCCTCGCGCACATCTGGTACCCGTCGGCGAGGACCAAGCACCCCACATCGAGATGACACGGGAAGTCGCACGCAAGTTCAACCGCATGTTCGGCCGCGTGTTCCCAGAGCCGGGCACGCTGATCGGAGACGTCGGCAGGTTGGTCGGCATTGATGGCGACTCGAAGATGAGCAAATCCAAGGGCAACGCGATCATGCTCGGCGATCCGACCGACGTAGTGAACAAGAAAGTGCGGAGCATGTTCACCGACCCGAACCGCATCAGGGCCGACATCCGGGGTCGAGTTGAAGGAAATCCCGTCTTCGAGTATCACGACGCATTCAATCCGGATGTACCCCAAATTGACGATTTCAAAGATCGGTACCGCAAAGGCAAGGTCGGCGATGTCGAGGTGAAAGTCGCCCTCGCCGAGGCTTTAAACGAATTCCTAGATCCTGTGCGCGAGCGCCGCGAGCATTTCAAAAAGGACATGCCTTTCGTAGAGGACATCTTGATGCAAGGCGTGCGTCGGGGCCGGGCGATTGCTCAAGAAACCATGCAGAGGGTGCGCGACGCGATGCGCATCAGCTCCTACACGTCATCTTGGTCGTAGCCGGAGTGCCCCCATTTCCTTCGGTGTTTCCCCCAAAGGGGGAAGGAAGACGAGGGGACTTCGGCGGATTCAGCGATTTCCACTGACCAGACCATGGATGCGACCAATGACCAACCCATACGCATACACGCCTGACCTGCCCTCTTTCGAGCGCTTGGCAGGCGAAGGCTACAACCTCATACCCATTTACCGCGAGATCGCGGCCGACCTAGAAACGCCCGTATCGGCATTCATCAAAATCGCACGCGGCCCAAACTCGTTCCTCTTCGAGAGCGTCGAGGGCGGTGAGCACGTCGCCCGATACTCGTTCCTAGGCACCGAGCCAAGCGAAGTGATACGCACCGGCCCAGGAACTCCCGATGGATCGACAGATCCTCTCGATGTCCTCAAAAACCGACTAGAGCACATCCGATACCCTGCGGTAGATGGTCTGCCGAAATTCGACGGCGGCGCAGTCGGCTACGTGGCATACGACGCCATCAAATACTTCGAACCTCGCGTCCCCGAAATCTCCGGTGAATACCTCGGCATGGGCGTCCCCGAAGCAGTGTTCATGCTGACCGACTCGATGCTCATCTTCGATCACGTCAGACAGAGCATCGTGGTAGTAGCGCATGCCACTATCGACGCTGAGACCGACGCGAAAATCGCGTACTCGGAAGCGACCGAGCGCATCGAGGCATTGATCGATCGGCTAAACCAACCCTTGCCAGCCTCAGCTATGCGGCGTTCCGGCGCACCCACACACGCGCTGTCCCGCGCCGACGATGCCAACATCGACTACACATTCGTCGGCTCAGCAGCTGCCATGCCAGCAGGTTGGTACACCGATGGATCAGACGAGGCGATCGGACATCGATACGTTCCGAACATGTCGCGCGCAAACTATCGGAAGATGGTCGAAGCCTGCAAGAAGGCCATCTACGACGGCGAGATCATTCAGGTGGTTGTATCGCAACGGTTGACCCGCCGCACCGCGGTTGAGCCGTTCGATCTCTACAGGTCGCTTCGGGCGATCAACCCATCGCCGTACATGTTCTATCTAGATCTCGACGGCTTCCAGATTATCGGCGCTTCGCCCGAACTGCTCGTCCAATCTGTTGATGGCCAAGTAGCAGTCCACCCCATCGCCGGATCAAGACCACGAGGGTTGACGCCGGAGGAGGACGACGCGCTCGCCGAAGAGCTCCTTTCCGACGAAAAGGAGATCGCCGAACACGTCATGCTCCTCGACTTGGGTCGCAACGATGTCGGCCGGATCAGCCGACCGGGCACCGTCCGAGTGACTCAACAACTCGAGATCGAGCGCTACTCGCACATCATGCACATCGTCTCCCACGTCGAAGGCACGCTCGATGATGGCTACGATGTCTACGACGTGTTGAGAGCCGGTTTCCCCGCGGGCACGGTTTCTGGCGCGCCCAAGATCCGCGCCATGGAAATAATCGCCGAGTACGAACCCGACAAACGCGGCCCTTACTCCGGCGCCGTCGGCTACTTCTCCTACTCCGGAAACATGGACACCGCGATCTCGCTGCGCACAATGACCCTGCGCGACGGAGTTGCCTACCTCCAAGCCGGTGGCGGCATCGTAGCCGATTCCAACCCACAGACCGAATACGAAGAGACCCTGCACAAGATGGGCGCACTGATGCACGCCATCGACCACGCCGAGTCTCTTATGACCCCTCCCTCTTGAGACCAAGGGGGAATTAAAGGGGGTTCACCAAAGGAGACGACCATGCTGCTACTAATCGACAACTACGATAGCTTCACTTACAACCTCTTCCAGTACCTGTCGGAACTCGGAGAAGACGTGGAGGTGGTGCGCAACGATAAGGCCACCGTTCAAGAGCTGAACGATATGGGTCCCGAACGACTAGTCGTATCACCAGGTCCGTCGCACCCGCGCAACGCCGGCATCTCGATCGAAGCGATTCAGCACTTTGCTGGCAAGATACCAGTCCTCGGAGTCTGCCTCGGACACCAAGCAATCGGAGAGGCGTTCGGCGGGAGCGTCGACCACGCCGGCGAACTGAAACACGGCAAGACCTCAATGATCGACCACGACGGCAAAGGCGTCTTCAAAGACCTGCCCAACCCGTTCGAAGCTGTCCGCTACCACTCGTTGGCCGTCCAACCCGATGCAGTACCCCCTGGCTTTGAAGTCACCGCCCGATCCGCCGAAAGTGGCGTCATCATGGGCATGCGACATCCCGACATGCCCATCGAAGGCGTCCAATTCCATCCAGAATCGATCTTGACGCGCCCAGGCAAGGATCTGCTCCGAAACTTTTTGGAGATGGAGGTTTAACGAGCGAATGAGTAAACTCCGAATCTGTACCTCAACAGAAGCGCCAACACCATGAGCGATCGGGTGTACATATTCCTTGACGAGTCGGGGAACTTGGACTTCGGTCCGCGTGGCACCCGCTACTTCGTACTGACCAGCGTGAGTATGCGGAGGTCTTTTGAGATTAACTACGTGCTGGACAGTTACGCGTACGATTGCATTGAAAACGGAATCGACCTCGAATATTTCCACTGTTACAACGACACGAAAAGAGTCCGTCGCGGCTTTTTTGACCTGATATCCAAGCACCTCGATGCGATGACGATAGATTGCCTTGTCATCGAAAAACCAGCGGTGTCGGCCACGTTGACAATGGGCGAAAGTTTCTATCCGACGATGTTCGCCCGCTTGATCGAGATAGCCCAACCAGCGGGTACCGGCGACGCTGACAGCCCGGAGGTCGTTGTGATCAGCGACACCGTCCCGATCAACAGGGGACGGCGCGCCGTTGAGAAGAGTATCCAAACGACACTTTTGCGAGCCTTGCCGCGGGTGCGGCACCGCATACTACACCATCAATCGCGCTCCCACTACGGGTTACAGATCGCGGACTACTGTTCTTGGGCAATTTTCCGCAAGTGGGCTTCGGGTGACGACACCTGGTACGAACAGATCCAGTCAGCGATACGCCGAGAACACACGATTCTGGATCGAAAGTGAGGCCGTCGGCAGTCGTTCTGCGCGCCCCTAGAAAAAATGACCCCCCTGACTACTCCGCCTTTAAGGAGAGTACACCCTTGGCATACTTGTCATCAGGGGGGGACCTTTGGTTCTAAGATATCACAATGCGGCGACCTTCTCGAGGGTTGAGAAATGTTCAAAGAACACCAGCATATTGTCCTGACTGACTTCGCTATCGGTGACGAGGGCGAAGAATTGAAACCTGGCGATGCTGGGTGCGTGATTCACATTCATCCGGGTGAAGAAGCCATGGTAGTCGAATTCATGTCTCTCGTAGGTGAAACGATGGCCATAGCTACCGTGATGGCGACCCAAGCTCGGTCAGTCAAGAGGATCGATATCACCCACGAGCGGAAATTACCTGCATCAACAACGTCTTAAATCTGCGCGTTTTTGGGACTCGGATCCTGCGATGAATGCACCGCTGATCAATCACCAGAGTGGGTACCAAAGTTAAGAACGAAATCGAGCAACTAAGCGACTGGCAACCATGAACATCCAACAAGGCATCCAAGCCGCCGTCGACGGCATCGACCTCTCCCAATCCGAAGCCGCTGATGTGATGGCGCAGATCATGGGCGGCGAAGCCACCGAAGCCCAGTTCGGCGCGTTCGTCACCGCGCTCCGAATGAAGGGCGAGACGCCAGAGGAGATAGCCGGTATGGCGTCGGTTATGCGAGATGTGTCGCTGCACGTCAACAGCGGAGTCGAGACGGTCGACACTTGCGGTACCGGCGGAGACGCCAAAGGATGGTTCAACATTTCCACAGCCGCCGGATTCGTCGTCGCAGGTGCCGGAGTGCACGTCGCCAAACACGGCAACCGAGCGATGTCCGGTTCAACCGGCAGCGCTGATGTGCTTGAAGCTCTCGGTGTCAACATCCTGCTTGGACCAGAGGGCGTGTTCCGCTGCATCCAAGAAGCCGGCATCGGCTTCATGTTCGCTCAAGCCTTCCACCCCGCCATGCGCTTCGCAGGCCCCCTTCGACCTCAGATCGGCATCCGCACCGTATTCAACATCCTCGGACCCCTAACCAACCCTGCGGGCGCAACACGTCAAGTCTTGGGCGTAGCCGACCGCCCGACAGCCGAGAAGATCGCGAAAGCGCTCCAACTGCTAGGCACCGATTACGCACTGGTCGTCCACGCCGAGTCCGGTGCCGACGAGGTCGACATCGAAGGCCACACCCTGATGTATCAGGTGACGCCCGACATCTTGAAGCGACGTCGCACACGGCCGGCCGATTTCGGATTGCCTGAAGGCGACCGTGAGCATCTCGTGGCAGATTCCGTCGAGCACAGCGCCGAGATCATCCGCACCGTCTTGTCGGGCGCAGGCGGCGAACACAACGCTCCACCCAGCCCCGAACGATCACGATACAACGTCGTTGCAATCAACGCCGCCGTCGCACTCCTCGCCGCCGGAAAAGCCGAAAGCTTCAACGACGCAGCCCTGATGGCCAAAGACAGCATCGACAGCGGAGCCGCCGCCGCGAAGTTAGCGGCATTGGCGAAAGTAAGCAGCGGCTTGGGATAGGGATTCGCGGCTTAGAGACGGCTCGACACCAAGTCATTCCCGTAACGTCAACACAGCTGTCAATCTTGTCGATTCCTCGGTTATTGATCCTAGGATTGCGAACGTGCTCAAGTTGTCTATAACCGGTTGGTAATCTCGGCGATACGTCATCCTCGACTCAACAGGAAGCGCGTCTTCTATGAACTCGTCTAGTTCAGGAATGTTCGCGTAAATCAAGTAATGCAAAGGGTCAGTCATCAACGATTCAACCCGTTGGAATTCGTCGGACGAAGCCAAAGCGGGTGAATTGCCCGAGAAAGTGTCGTGGAATTTGGTGACGCTACGCAGAGTGGTGCCAGCGGCGATCCAATCTTCTGCTAACAGGTACGTCGGCGAGTAACCCGCGGCTTCCACGCTATCGTCCTCAAACCTGATCGACACAGCGTCTATTTCGCCGATCGGCGCCTTCGCCCGCACCGATCCGACGTTGTTCTCTCGTGCCCAGTCGAAGTATTTATCGACAACGGCTTCAATCGCGCCGGCGTCCCGGGTACCCATCACCGACAAAATTTCGATCGCCCCTCCCGTCTGGAAATTCCCAGTGAACAGATCGGAGTTGACATCACTCGGCAGAAGAGCAAACGCGAACTCGCCGGACAAGGAATCGATCACATCGCTTTCCAAGTCGAAATTGAACTCACGTTCTATGTCTACCAGTGCATCTACGAATGACTGATAGTCTTCCGGGTATGACTGAAGAACGTCCAAAAACGCGTTCCAAGATTGCACGATGCCCGTGTACGAGAGCAAGACCAGAGTATCTGCCGGTACAACGTCAGGGGACTTGATTGGATCAGCTTCGTCCAAAGTTAACTGGCTCGGCGGTGTCGGATACGCCAAGTCTAGGCGCACTCCTGCATCCATGAATGACATCGAAGCAAACGCGTACTCGGGGACATACTGTTCGATTTGACGCCTCTCGAACTCGTAGCCCTCGTTGGGATAAATCCCGTCGAGATAGCTATCTAGCGCGTTCTCCGTTTTTGCAAAGGCAAACATGAATCGCTGATCAGGCAATCGCTCCCTTGCTGTGGTGAACTCTTCGTTGTCTGCCAATGATCTGGAAGGAGGCAATTGCAGGTTTTCAGCGATGTCCTCGACCGTGTCGCTGCTGTCGCCGATCATCAAGTAATCGCCAGTGACCGCAACGGCTAAATCATCGTCAACGTCAACGAGCATCTCGTACTCGTACGAATCGTCAGCAACGAATTCGATATCAAACTGCTCTTCGATGTAATCGGACAAATCCTCGACAAAGTCCAGCGTGGAAGAACGGTCATTGGTCTGGACCATGGCGATCCATTCCCACCCGTCCGGGTCGTCGTCCAACACCGCAAATGTGACGTCCGCACCGATCCACGACCAGACGTCCTCTTCAACATCGATGCCGGTCTCAACTTTCCAATCGTCGACGGCGTCGTCAAACCTGCTACGAATATCCTCAGACTCTAGTTTGGAGAAGACTTGACGCGCTCGATTCAACTGACCAAAGCCTGGGCGGAGATTGATCGATACGTAAGCTTCGGTTCCAATCGGAAGGTAACGAGCTGTGGCCTCTCCGGGTCGATTTAGGTTCGAGAGGTAAAGAGCCACCGTAATCCCTGCGATGATTACCAATCCGACGACCGTCGCGATGCCAAAAACTAGAAACTTCCTTTTCATGGTCAAGGAACCGGGGCGTTAATCAACGAGTTCGCCGTACCAGCTAAATTCTCCGGTGGACTATACAGCGCTGCTGGAACATTTCAGAAAGTTTATATCGGTAGGTAATTCGCCGCGCACGAAGGCAACATTACTCGCAATCTGGGATTTGGTTATTCACGCAAGAGATGCCGGCAGGAGTCGCGCCCGAGTTCGAACCGTGTAACATGTCTTAAACCCTTTGAGGTAATCCCTCCATCAACCATCCGCGCGGGGTCATTCCGAGCGGATTCATGTTCTCAACCAAAGCCAAGCCCGCAATCAGCCGCTACGGTAACTCGTTGCGTTACCGCGATTTCCGTTGGGTGATGCTGGGCAGCCTGGGCGGACAATCCGCATATTGGGCACTCATAGTCGCCCGCGGCATACTGGTTCTGGAGATGACAAGTTCGGCTGGCTGGGTTGGTGTCGCCACGTTCGCCGCGATGGTGCCGCGATTCCTGATGCCACCACTGGCTGGCTATCTGGCCGATCGGTTCGACCGAAGATCGGTGCTCGTAATCGCCTACGTTCTGCAGCTCTTCAACGTGTTGGCTCTCGCCGGGTTAGCAATCGCAGATCTGCTGACTGTCGGAATCCTGATCGCCCTTTCGCTACTCAACGGCACATTCAGGGCGTTCCAGATGACGGCGACCCAGGCTTTGGTACCGAATTTAGTGCCAAAAAAGGACCTGCTAAACGCCATCGCCCTCAACCAAATGTCGCTGCAGGGTTCGCGGCTCATCGGCCCGGCTCTTGTTTCACCGGCGTTGCTGGTTGTCGGCACGAGCGCTGTGTTCCTGGCATGCGCAGGTCTGTATGTCGTGAGCATCATTTGCGTGGTGGCCATTCAAACCAGATCCACCGGGGCACTGACCAAGGGCGCAGGGATGTTGCAGAGCCTCGTGGAAGCTGGTGCCTACGCTTGGTCAGATTCCCAGTTGCGCGTGTTGTTCTTCCTAATCGCTCTGCACTGTGCGATGACGATGTCGTTCGAAACCACATTGCCGGTGCTCGCGCAAGAAGTGTTGAACAATCCCAAAGAAGCCAACACGCTCATGATGGCCGTAGGAGGAGGTGCGTTGATCGGGGTGTTGGCTATCGCTGGCACGCGCAAGGCGAATAGCCGCGGCCTGATCCTGCTGGTTGCAGGCGCTTTAAGCGGTGCTTCGATGTTGATATTGGCGTCCGCCAACGATTCACCAACGGCTATGCTTGGCGCGGCGGCGATGGGCGGCACCCAGGCCGCGTTCATGGCAATCGCCGGAGCAATGGTGCAGTCGCTGACTCCAGATGCGATGCGCGGCAGGATCACCGGCTTCAGCCACATCATCATTGGCGGAACGATGGCAGTCTTGAACCTCGTCAACGGCTTCGCCGCCGACATCATCGGCGTCTCCAACGTGTTATGGGTCTTGGGATTAGGCTTCGCGGTGATCGTCATCGCCAGCCTAGCAATCGGCCCCCTGCGCAACATCTACCGCGGCGTAGCGGCGGCACCAGCCGCGGCGGGGTAAGTTCCGCAGGGCCATTCAAGTCCCTGATATTTTGCTGAGCGCTTGTGCACAATCACGGTCAACGCCTCATCGTCAATTCATTCGGCACGTAGATCCGTCGTCCTGGCGGCGCTCAAGCAGACTGAAAGTCCACCCATAGGCACAGAAGCCCCGGCCCGTAACCAACCAGAACCGGAGGGGCGAAACCTCGCGGCCGCCCCACCGTCCCCTTTCGCCCAGCGAAAGGGGACGCGGAGCCCAAGAGACCGACACAAGAACGCAGGGGATGCCCGGTCCGGACCCAGCGCCGCCAACCAACCGGCCCCGCACACAGACCCACGCAGAGGCAGGTCTCCAACCTGCCCATACCAACCAAACAATCAACACCCATCACAGTCCATCATTCAAAATCCCGCCCATCCCAGTTCAAAATCCCGCCCAAACAACCAACACCCCATCACAGCCCATCACTCCAATCACAAAAATCACAGTTCAGACGAAGAGCACCCCATCACAGCCCATCATTCCAATCCCGCCCATCCCAGTTCAAAATCCCGCCCATCCCAGTTCATTTGACTCAAGTGCAACATATGTATTAATATCAACACCAAGCGCCAAGTCCGGCTTATCGACCGCCGGCGAGAGCGCTCAGAACCATCGCCGCGTCGAGCGGGAGAGCGTGCACCTTTCTCCGATTTCGATGCTGCTACTGACTGACGAATAATGAAAGGTCCGCGGGCGGGGCTAACCGGGCGGACGTGGGCGACCTTATAAGCCGTCTCGACGGTGAAATCGACTGCTCCACGGACGCACGGCGACGGAACCCGCTGCAAGCCCATGATAGGTTCGGGCGAAACGCGACCACCAAACCGGTTACGGAGGAGATACTTTGCTTCGGTGCCCGTTCGCGGAGCGTGGCTGGCTCCGCCTTGCAAGCCAGGCGCGGATCGATGTATGCATTGCGGCCATCCCAATGGTCGCCTGTGAAACATCGATCCACGTTAAAGGTTCGGGCGACTCTCCTGCCTATCCACACATGCCTGACCGCGACGTCGCGCGGCCGAGGCGCACAGCGCTAACGAGGAGTGAAGAACTGAGTGAAGACGGGACGCGGAACCTATCGGCGAGCGGCCCGAAGGGCGGATGGTCTGGCGACACCGCCTACGCTGGCTTTTTATCAATTACAAACCCCGAACCGCACGCGAAGACCCCAATCGACGCGGCGATGATTCGAAAAACCAATCCCACAATCCCCTCTCCCTTGATGGGAGAGGGCTAGGGTGAGGGTGCCCGTAAACCACCCGCAGGGCCAAACCCTCCCGGTCGCCCTACCAACCAAACAACCGAAACCTGCAACTCACCCGCAGGCCGACCAGACACGCCTCAAATCAAAGCCCATCATCCCAATCCCGCCCATCCCGGTTCAAAATCCCGCCCAACATCAAACTGCAACCTTCTCTCGGCATATCGACGCGTCGCCCTCCCCATCCCAACGAGAAATCAAGACGAGCGTTACGCAAATCCAAGCATGTTTAAGATTAGAATTACCCCTCTCGCTTTGTCTTGGTGCTACTTGTGACTCACGACAACGGAAAACATTCGATACTCGACCGCATCGTCGCTGCCAAGCGGAAACGCATCAAGCACGATAAGGCCAACGCACCATTAAGTGCCATGATTGGCGCGGCGGAAGCGGCCATGCGCGAAAAACCTGCGTTGCGCTTCGACGAGGCGATTGGCCTGCCTCGATCGGTTTCGGTGATTGCCGAGATGAAGAGATCCTCGCCGTCGGCCGGTGTGATGGATGCCGAACTGGACCCTGCCGAGCGCGCCGAGGTTTACAGCCGCGCCGGTGCTGCGGCGATATCGGTGTTGACTGAGCAGGACTTTTTCCAAGGCTCTATTTTCGACCTTGAGACTACATCTCATGTAGCACATCGATACGATGTTGCGGTGCTCGAAAAGGACTTTGTAGTAGATGAGTACCAGATCTACCAAGCCAGAGCAAACGGTGCAGACACCGTCCTGCTGATCATCGCGATTCTGGACCCGGTCCAGTACGCAGACCTTTACGACGTGGCTGTTGGACTCGGAATGGAGCCGTTGGTCGAGGTCTTTGACGAGCTAGAACTGGAAATTGCGCTTACGCAAGCTGAGCCTCGGATCGTGGGCGTCAACAATCGAAACCTGAAGACATTGACCACTTCCTTGGACGTTTTCCCGAGACTTGCAAGGATCATTCCCGACGACGTGATTAAGGTTGCAGAGAGCGGAATGAGGAATGCTGACGACGTGAAACGAATGGCCGACGCTGGCGCAAAGGCTGTTCTGGTAGGAGAATCCCTGATGACGTCCGAGGGCGATCCATCCGACCTCATCGCACAGATGGCCAAGATAACGGCATGAACTATCAACCCAAGATCAAAATCTGCGGTGTTCGGGATGGCGATGCCGCGTTCGTGGCGGCAAGTTGCGGAGCCGACTACTTCGGAGTCGTCCTAGTTGAAGGCGTCCGCCGACAACTCACTCCTTTCCGCGCCCAAGAGGTGGTTCGAGACTTCCGCATCCGAGCTCGAGACCACCGAGTCAGACGACTCCGCCAAAAAGGGCCACAAGTTGTCGGACTGTTCCGAAATCAAGACGCGCGGTGGGTAAACAAAACTGCTCGTCAGGTTGACGTGGACTACGTGCAACTCAACGGAGAAGAAGACGAAGCCTACATGCGCGCGATGTGGAAACCCATCATCCGTCAAGTCCGAATCAGATCAGACTGGTCGCGCGAACAATTGAGCGACTTGGTCGACCACCACTTATCTCAAAACCGCATCGTGTTGTTGGATCGATACGACGAGGATCAGCCGGGCGGGACCGGAAAGAGATTCGATTGGAGCATCGCCGAAGGGATCGCCGACCGCGAAGGAGTACTGCTTGCCGGCGGATTGCACCCCGGCAACGTCAACAGCGCATTGCAAGAGTTGAATCCTTGGGGCGTGGACGTTTCGACTGGCGTCGAGACTGACGGGATAAAGGATCATTCCAAGATCCGCGCATTCATCGAAGCAGCGAAATCTGCGTAGTTGCAGCTTTGTGATCACCTACCCCTTTGCCCATTCCCTCTAGATTCCGGCTTTCGCCGGAATGACGGACTCTTTCAACCCGTCTATACTTTCCAAGCACTGAATCCGAGAGTCGGCGCAACGCGCGGAGGGAAGTCTTGAAGGTAGCTCAAATCGGTACCAAACACGGGCACGCAGCAGGCGTTTACCAAGTGATGCTCGAGCATCCCGGCGTCGAAGTCGTCGGTTGCTTCGAACCAGACAAAGATCGCCAAGCATACTGCATCGATTCGGGTGCATGGGACGACGCCATTTGGCTGGATTCCATCGAGGATATCCTCGAAAACCCCGAGATTGTGGCAGTAGCCTCCGAAGGCGCGAATCGCGAAAGCCTAGCCCACACCGAAGCGATCGTCCGCGCCGGAAAACACTGTTTCTACGACAAGCCGGCCGGCGACAACTTCCACCGTTTCATGCGAGTGATTGAAGATGCCAAGGCGCAAAAACTCGAAGTCACCCTCGGATACATGTTCCGAAAACACGACGGCTTCGAGCGCATGTCGAACTGGATCCGCTCCGGATTTCTCGGGCATGTTTTCCAGATCCGCGCCCACATGTCCACCTGGTTGCCTGAAGAATCCGAGGGAGGACAGCATACCGACCGGCGAGGACTGTCGTACCACCGCGGCGGCGTCCTTTATGACCTCGGCGGACACATGCTCGACCAAATCGTATGGATGATGGGCAGACCCCAACGCGTAACGCCCTTCCTGCAAAACGCGACCTCGGCGACGCGCGACTTCATGGACAACACCCTCGCAGTGCTGGAGTACTCAAACGCTATCGTTACCGTCGATATTGCCGCAATGGAGCCTCAACCGACCGCTCGCCGCTTCGAGGTTTACGGCACCGAAGGATCAGCCATCATGGAGCCGTTCGAACCAGCAGACCAGCTTCGGCTTGTCCTATCGGAAGCGAAAGACGGCTATGATGAAGGCGTAACCATGATCGATCTCGAAGACCGCCGCCGATACGTAGACACCTTCGCAGCCTTCGTAGACACCATCGAAAACGGCACACCACCCCTGCGCAGCCTCGAACACGAACTGCTCGTGCAAGAAACCCTGATGCGCTGCACCGGCGGTTTGGCAAGCTAACGCCGCACTTCACTGGCTTTCATTCGCGCGGCGATTTGGCTTATCCGATTCAACAGCGGAGCGCGGAGCCGAGGGCAATTGATGCCTACGAAACAAAAAGGCACAAAAACTAGATCGTTCGGCGCAGGAACCCGCGAGAACCACGATGCGAGCGCGTATTACGCGCGCCGTTTGACACCGGTCGATGTAGAGGCCGACATCAATCCTAAGCCCCGTCCGGAAACACCGCTTCCGAAAATGGTGCGTAACCGGATACTCTCCAAGAGCAGCGAAAAAATGGATGATCTCCCCGATCGCTGCGTGCATTTAATGGTCACATCGCCGCCTTACAACGTGGGCAAAGACTATGATGCCGATCTATCCATGGAGGAGTACCTTGATCTTCTCCGCAGCGTTTTGCAGGAAACGTATCGCGTGCTTGTCGACGGCGGTCGCGCCTGTGTAAACGTCGCCAATATTGGCCGCAAACCGTACATTCCATTGCACGCTTACATCATTCAGATTGCCGCAGAGACAGGTTTCTTCATGAGGGGTGAGATCATCTGGGACAAGGGAATGAGCGGTTCATCAACCGCGTGGGGGAGTTGGATGTCGCCGTCCAATCCTACCCTGCGTGATACACACGAATACATTTTGGTGTTTCAGAAACCGCCGTTTGGACGGAAACGACAGGACGGTCGCGAGCCGACGATATCCCGCGACGACTTCTTGGAGCACACCAAAAGCACATGGAGCTTTCCGCCGATGTCAGCCAAACGCGCCAAGCACCCCGCTCCGTTCCCAACCGAATTGCCAAAACGATTGATTGACCTCTACACCTATTCCGATGAAGTCGTCCTCGATCCGTTCATGGGTACCGGTGCTACGGCTCTAGCGGCACGCGACCTCGATCGAGTATTCGTTGGCTATGAAATCTCGGACGACTATGTCGAGATCGCTTCGGTTCGACTAGCCGAATCGTTGGCGAACTCAAAAACGCAGTGATACCTAACGAAATCGTCGCGACGATTGCGTCCGCCGCCGCTGCATATGTACTCGGCTCCTTACCGTTCGCGGTGGTTGTCACGAGGGCGGCCGGAGTGGACATCTTCGAAACCGGGACCGGAAATCCGGGCGCATCAAACGTGTTTCGGAAAGTCGGGCGAGTGTACGGCGCGGTGGTCTTCGCGCTGGACATCCTTAAGGGGGTTTTTGCAGTCCTAGTCGGGATGTTGCTGGGATGCCCAGAACTCCTTTTGCCAGCGGCCGCCGCGTTCGCCATCGTCGGCCACTGGTTGCCTATCTTCATGCGGTTCAAGGGTGGCGCGGGGTTGGCCACCGGCTTAGGCGTAGGCGTGGCACTGCTTGGATGGTGGGGACTGATACCAACAATCGCTGGGCTCGCAGCGCTGCCGTTCATAAAAGATGGCCCGAGGTCGGCCGCGGTCACCCTTGCGGTTGCCGTCGTAGTCGGTTTCGCCATCGGACCGAATTGGATCGCATTGGGCGGAATCGTGTTGATCTTGGCGTTGATGTTGGGTCGACTGTTCTTAGTGGAGTTTCCTCGAGATCGGCGGGGCGAACGCCCAGAGCCACATGTGCGTCGTTGAGGCGTTCGGAGTCGGTCTGCGCGCCGATCAGTGAAGCGCATCGTTGTATATTGAATTGGTGTCGCAGAATGCGGCCAAGCGAAACATGGAGATCGAGCGATGCCAACGAGTCAGGAATACAAGGATCTAGAAGCCAAGTACTACATGCAGGTGGTGCGGCGATTCCCGCCGGTGCTGGTGCGAGGTGAAGGCTCCCGTGTATTCGACAACGACGGCAGATCGTATCTCGACTTCACGGCTGGATGGGCTGTGGTGAATATGGGGCATTCGCACCCCGCGGTCACCGCCGCGATCAGCGAACAGGCCGGCGCGATTATGCAGATGTCCAACCTGTTCTACACAACGCCGCAACTGCCTCTCGCACAGTTCATCGTCGAGAACTCGGACGTTGATCGGGTGTTTTTCTGCAATTCGGGCGCGGAAGCCAACGAGGGCGCGTGCAAACTGGCCCGCAAGTACGGTCGACAGAATCTGGATGGCGCTTATGAAATCATCACCGCGCTGGATTCATTCCATGGCCGGACACAAGCGATGATGGCCGCAACCGGGCAACCGCACTACCAGGACAACTGGACGCCGTTGATGCCCGGTTTCGTGAACGTGCCGTACAACGATTTCGATGCCATCGCCAACGCTTATGTCGAAGGCAAGACCTGTGCCGTGTTGCTAGAACCGGTTCAGGGCGAGGGCGGCGTGAATGTGCCGGATGATGGTTATCTGAAACGAGTCCAAGACTTTTGCAAGCAAAAGAACATCCTATTCATGTTGGACGAGGTCCAGACCGGCATGGGCCGGTTAGGCACGGTCTTTGGATACCAAAGATTCGAGGGGGTAGAACCAGACGTGATGACGCTTGGCAAGGCGGTGGGCTCCGGTGCACCCCTAGGTGCCTTCGCATCCAAAGAGTTTTGCTCGGTCCTGGAACCCGGCGATCACGGATCTACGTTTGGCGGAAACGCCCTGACGACCGCGGCCGGTGCGGCCGGTGCGAAGGCGTTGCTTGATGAAGATGGCCCGGGACAGGCGATCCGGAATGGTGAGTACCTGACCGGCAAACTCAATGCTCTACGTGAGGATCACGCAGTCATCACTGAGGTCCGCGGGATGGGTATGTTGATCGGTGTTGAGATGAGCGAGGAATTGTCTGCATCCATCGTTGCTGACTGTGTGGAGAACGGACTACTGCTGAACGCGGTACGTCCGAACATGCTCCGCTTCATGCCACCCCTCAATGCGAGCATCGAAGAGATCGACGAAGCAGTAGCGATTCTGGATTCCGCGTTGGCGAAAGCTACCAGCAACAGCTAAGCGAACGCGACTTTGCGAACCTTAGTTTGATCGCCGTAAATTGGATTTCGGGTGAATCCCGGCTCAGCGCGTCGATCCTTCAGACGCTCGAACAGGTGCGAGACCCGTCGCGCCCAAGGCAGGTTGATCGTTACGCACTGTGGGCATCGAGTTACGTTGCAAGGGTTGTAACTCGATATCACCTTGGGTCAATCAAATCGAGGATGCCTGCGACCGGCATTTTCCTTCACGCGCGGGTGATGCTCGCGCAGGGCGTAGAAACCTCGCCTGTGAGGCCTCACGAACCGTTTGTCGCGGTTCATGATTGCGTTGAGCGCTGCTTCGGGCGATTTTTCCGGCAGATGCCCTCCCCGCTGCACGACTTCGTGCGCGAGAAGTTTGTAATGCATCTCCTCGCCGTTTTTTTCCCGGAGGATTTCGATCGCGACGTCGCGCGGGTCGATCGTGTAACGCGGAGCACTGTTCGGCAAGTCAACGGGTTGACCGTCGTCGATTGCCAGCAAAGATCGTAACGCGACGACTTCGGCATTGATCTGCGAACGTTCCTGTTCGAGATCTTTAATATTCTCGTCTGCGACCCTTAGCTGAGATTCCAATTCGGTCAATTGCCGCTCGGCTCCTTGACGAAACCCTTCTTCTAGGTGGTGTTTGTTCATATGTCATTCCTTTCCCGCACCTCTAAACCTACATAACGATAAACATATTACAAGCAATATAGAGTTCTGTCAAGGACAAAATGCGTTACAAGTTACGAGCCATTAATGTGAAATATTATTGACGTGAGCCATCCAATCTCCAATTGCCGCAATTCGAAGACACGAAGCCGATATCAGAATCGGTTAAAGTCACTGCAATTCGACCCCTGCCTTCACCTCTGGCAGTCACTTCGTATGGTTCGTGGCCGTAACCTTCCAATATGCGCCACTTACACTTGGGAACCGGCTGACCGTCTATGAAAGGTGCCGTCGGTACATTTGCTACGTAGGTACCCGTCAAAATGTCCGTTCCGACGCGACGGACGCCGTCTTCGAAGCTCGAATACGGTCCGATCTTCAACGCGTTTTCGATATTGCGCCAGATTCCACATCCGTGCGTCACGAAACCTGTGTCGTCAGGGCTTATCGTCACGATCCACCGATCATCCGCTTCGCCTTTCGTTATCGTCTGCTCCGGATCCGCAGAGAAACCAGTGACACGGCGCCAACGGCAACCTGCGCCTCGACGAGGTACCGAGTAGTAAGTTCCCGGCTCGATATGGATGCCTACAACGTATGACCCGCCGCTGAATCGTGAGGGGAAAGGTTCGACTGGAAGCGTTTCTTCCGCAACGAATGTGATCCATTCTCCACATCCGTAAGATGCGAATCCGACGTCGTCTTCGTGTATGGTGACGATTTTCTGACCGCTCGCCTTGATTTCCACAATCGTGCCCGATGTCCGCGTAAAGTCCGAAAGTCGCCGCCATTTACACGTGGTGTGTAGAGCATCAGAGGCGATGTACGTGCCTGGCTCGATGTCGACCCCTACCTCGAACGTGCCGTTGGTAAACGTCGTCGGTATGGGCGTACGTTCGTCCAACGGGATCCATTCACCGCAGCCGAAAGACCGAAACCCGGCGTCAGAATCGAGGATTGTTGCGATCGCTTGACCTTCACTGGCGTAGATGTTCAATCGTTTGAATGGATCGCCATCAAATCCAGTGAGGCGGCTCCAAAAGCAGATCTCGCCTTCAATGACTGACGAGATATAAGTTCCGGGCGCGATGTCACGTCCCACGATATGTATACCATCACTAAAATGAGTATTTGAGACGATATTTGCGATATCCAAAGTATCTGGCACTAGATTCCAAAAACCGCAACCATCCGAATAAAATCCAATATCAAAATGTTGAACAGTTGTTATTGATCGACCTACAGCTAAATCCGTTGTCACAAAGTCCGTCGGTTCACCAGTGAAGGCGGATAAACGACTCCAAAAACACGTGCTTCCTTCAGGCACATCAGCGACGTACGTACCGGCCGGAATTTCCGTTTCAACGGCCCACGTACCGTGACCAAACGTCTCTACCAGCTCGCGTTCATCAAAGGGCTTGAATATTTCCCAAATGCCACATCCAAGGGTCTTGAACACCGCGTCTTGAGGTGTGATTCGGGCGATATTCCGTCCAACCGGGTTTCTGACCGCCAATCGCGCCGAGTCGGATGCATCAAAACCCGAAAATCGTCGCCACGAACACCTGCCTCGTTCGGCCCCTGGGGACACATAGATCCCGGGCGCAACATGAACGTTGACGATATGCTCGCCGTCGCCAATAGTGTTGCGCATCTCCGAGTTTGATGTATTGGACAGTAACGTCCATTCGCCGCAATCCAAAGAGCGAAAACCGGCAATGTCGGAACTTAGGACCACAATGCCGCGTGAAACCCCAGTGCCCGACGCGATGATGTCAGAGGGCCTACCACCGAATCCCCGGAGTGTGAACCATCGGCAAAGCCGATCTCCGACAGCATCTGCGAAATAAACTCCCGGTTTCACCTCTGCCCCGACAGCCAACGTGCCCACGCCGATAGTCTCAGCAGGGTTCGCATCGTTTGACGCAAGATCTAGCGGTTTCCATGTACCGCATCCATTGCTGTGGAATCCGGAATCGCCTGCAAAAATCGACGCGATCTGCCTTCCTTTCGAGACATACCCTCCGCTGTTGTCAGGCGATGTGTCTCCAAAAGGTGCAGTTCGAAACCAATCGCACTGATCTTCACCTGCGTCGGCGACGTAGGTTCCGGGTTCGATGTCGACGCCGACTACATATGAACCATCACCAAATTGCGTGACTGGTCCTTCGGCCAGACCAGATTCGCGTCGCTCCCAAGTCCCGCATCTGATTGAGTAGAAACCAGTGTCATCTGATTTGATATCTACGATGGGATTGCCTGTTTTCCACCATGTGATCAGATTGTCGCGAGCCGGGCGGTGGGTGAAGTCCTCGACGGTGAACCAAACGCATCGCCCGTTACTTGCGTTTGAGGTGTAGATCCCCGGCCTGATATCTACACCGATCTCGTGCATTCCTTGTTCAAACTGAGTTGCGGGTTGAACAACAGTCCTTCCCGTACGTGGCTTCCAAGTGCCGCAACCCGAAGTTTCCACTAAAGCGTCCTGACCAGTGATCGTTACGATCGCTCTTCTGATGAACGTGGGAGAACGACTTTCTCCGTCGGTGTCTGTAATGCCTATGGAACATATTCCGCTTTCAATTTCAACGACGTACGTCCCCAGCGCGATGTCGATCCCGACCCGGTGTGTGCCGTCCCCAAAGGCAGATGGTGCAACACTCGCCGAGGTTGTGAATGTGAGTGCGAACGTCGCCAAAACTGCGACAAGCACCATCGCCGCGAGGTGTAACATCGTCGGTCTGTTTTCAATTGAAGCTTGGAATTGGCGGACGTACAGCCTACCCGATCTCCCAAAAACTCGCGGTATTTCAATGATCTTTGCGAAAAAATCTGGATCGGGTCGCCCTTCACCAAAAACAGAATGGCGAGTCTGGTGAAGATCGTCTAACCGCGCAGCGTATAGTCCACAAGATCGTCGACCACCGTGTTTCAGTCGTCCAAAGACTTGAATGTGTAGGTATGAGATCAAAAGAGTTATGGACCGTCCATCTGTACATCGATGAATCGACGCTGTGGTGCAAACACGGAAGTGTCGCTGCGCCGGCGAACCGACACACCGCGTAATCGCATATCGTATTCGATATCAGTCCCGGCGGTGATTCACGCATCGACTTTTGGCAGTTCCCGAGGTCGGAAACGTAGCTAAGGAGCGTAGTTTACCCCGGAAATCCCGTTCTCCCGGAAAAATTCGAACGCCTAGTGCAATCTGCAACCAACGACGATCGCGTTGTTGAGTTGAAACGTCGGATCGCCAATGCGCCGAAACATCAACGCTGTGTTTTGGTACTCGACGGCGACAGTTGGCAATAGGTGATCGGATCCGATTGCCCGATTGAATAATCAACGAGCGTCGCGCATCGTTTGACGTTTCATCTGGGTCCGAGCAGGCAGGCTGTATATGTCGATGAAACCAACTGCCGCCGCGTGATCGAATTCATCTTCGGTGGAGTAGGTGGCGAGTTCGAAATCGTACAGCGAATAAGGCGAGCGTCGGCCGGTAACTGTGGACGCGCCTTTGAAGAGTTTCACCCGCACGTCGCCCGAGGAGTACCGCATCACCGAGTCGACGAAAGCGTCGAGATTTTCTCGCAAAGCAGTGTACCAACGCCCGTCGTAGACGAGGTCGGCGTAAAGGAGTGCGAGTTGAGCTTTAACCCGCTGTTGATCGCGGGAGAGCGTCGCGGTTTCCAGAGCCGAAAGAGCTTGGTACAAAACGATGGCGGCGGGGGTTTCGTAAACTTCCCGAGATTTGATTCCGACGAGTCGGTTTTCAAGGTGGTCGACCCTGCCTACGCCGTGTGAACCGGCGAGGAGATTCAACTGCTCGATGATATCTACGAGCCCGAGTTTCTCGCCGTTCAGGGTGACCGGTATGCCTTCCTCGAAACCGATTTCGACCTCGTCCGGCTCATCCGGGGTCTGATCAGCGGGTTGCGTCCACGAAAACGCGTCTTCGGGCGGCGCGAACCATGTGTCTTCGAGGTCTTCGCCTTCGATAGCGAGGCCCCACATGTTGCGGTCGATCGAGTAGACCCGTTGATCGTCACCCACTTCACGAAGCTCCAAACCAGCGCGGTTTGCGAACTCCTTTTCTTCGTCCCGTGTCATGTCCCACTCCCGAGCGGGAGCGATGATGCGTAGAGGTTCGCCGTGTGCGGCCAGTGTTTTGATACCGGCGTCGAACCGGACCTGATCGTTGCCTTTACCAGTGCAGCCGTGTGCCACCGCCACGGCTCCTACTTGTCGTGCCGCTTCAACAAGTTTCTTGGCCATCAAAGGCCGACCAAATGCCGTAGACAGAGCGTAAGCGGATTCGTACATGGCCCCTGCTTTCAAGCCGGGCATGATGAAGTCTTGGGCGAACTCGTCTTTGACATCCCATACGAGTGAATCGATGGCTCCGGCAGAGGCCGCTCGCTCGCGAACACCTTCTATTTCTGGCCCGCCACCTATGTCGACCGTCAATGTGACGACGTCGAGGCCGTAGTTTTCACGGATCCAAACGATAGAGATGGTCGAGTCCATCCCACCGCTGTAAGCAAGTACGCACTTGTCTCTGGCCATTGATTGATCGTTTCCTGTTTGCGTTGCGCGCTGTGCAACCAACTGTTGGTTTTACGCCTCTCTCGTCAATCGTACATCGCAGGAAACCGTAGTCTGTCCACAGTGAATATCAACGCATCGCGATGCGTCTGATGCGCGACCGAGCAGTCTGGCGGACCTTGGCCGCGACCCGGGAGGGCGATTCGAGCGAGAGCGTCAAAGGAATGGCAGGCAAGAGCAAAAAGGTGAGGATGGTGTAACCGGGGCGGTATGACCCGGTTAGATCAAACATGAAGCCGACGAAGAGTAATCCACAGGTCACCCACACAGAGGATATGGAGCTTGTGACCCCAACAAGAGTGCCGTAACTGCGACGACCGAAGTATTCTGCCAAGATCGAGAGTCGCAACGGTATCGAGGATCCGAAACCGAAGCCGGAGCAGAAAACAAAGAATGGCAGAGGATAGAGCCCCCAAGAAATACCCAAAATGTCGGATTCAGTCAATGCGAGCGACGCGACTCCGATCGTTTGGACACATAGAGCCGTGGCCAGAAGGAATTTCACCCGATATCGGTCGCCGATGGCACCTACGGTGATTCGTCCGAGCACGTCGCCAAAAGCGACCGCGCCGGCGGCGATGGAGGCGAGCCAGATGTCGATTTCGTACTCGAGCAATGCGGGTAGGTGGAAAAGATTAGTCATCGCAACGAGTTCGCCGAGACTAACAGCGATCACAATCTGCCAGAAAGCTCGTTGACGGACAGCGTCGCGCATTCCGACGGATAATTCGCGCGGTTGTTGCCGGAGTCCTTGGTAGGCATGTGGATGAGAAACGGTGAGGTCGGAATCGCCGTCTGGTCGCATTCCGTAGTCTTCCGGTCGCCTCCGAAGGATTAACACGACCGGTACGCCGATCAGCCAGAATCCGATCCCAACCGAAAACAGGACGGGTCGCCAACCGACGATTTCGATCGTCCAAACGAGCAACGGAAGCACGACCGCGCCCATGGCGGAAAAGGTCATCACGGTGGCAAGTGCGCGTGCACGCAGACGAACGAACCAGTTGACCACGGTAGTGACGAATACGATGAATTCGCCGAAGGAGAACCCCAGACCGAGCAAAAGCATCGCAGCGTAGAGATGCCAAAGTTCCCGCATCTGGCTCAATAGGATGAACCCCCAACCGGTGACAAAGAGGCCGAAGATCAACACAGCGCGGGGACCGAACCGGTTTATGGCTGCACCCACGAAAGGGGTGAAGAAGGCGCTTTCAGCACGTTGAAGCGCCATTGCGGATGCAAACACGCCGGAACTCCAACCAGTGAAGGATCGGAGCACAGGATCGACGAACGCTTGGAAGCCGCGCCAAAAAACGGCAGACGTGTAGAACTGCATAGTCCCACCGCCGATGACGATCCACCAGCCGTAGAAGATCTTAGGTTGGTGGTGCCTCAACTTCGAGATATCTCAGGACGAATTTTCCGACACGTATCGATCGAGGAATGGCGAAACTGCCCGAATGAAGCCGATCGGATTGTCGCCGGGAACGCGGTGGCTCGCATTGGGGACGTAGGTCGCCGAGCTGCCTGGCACCATCTCGACCATCCGGCGAACCACATCGCTCGTTACGAGCTTGGAGTTGCGGCCAAGCACGAACAGGGCGGGTGCAGTTACCTTGTTCAGCGCAGCCCAGAAATCTTCAGGCGTGTAGCTGCGGCCGTGGTGTTCCAGAAGTCGCGTATCGTGTTTCCACTCCCAGGTTCCGTCGCCGTGTGTTCGTGTGGCACGCAGGAGGGAGCCGCGCACGGCGTCACGAGTGCGCATCGGGCTCATCTTCGCAACTTTGTCGACCAGTTCATCAAATGTGCCTTCAGTCGGAAGCGCCGTGATGAAACGGTTGACGCCGCGGCTAGCTTGCCGGTTGGTTTCTGGCGCGACGTCCACGACTACGATTGCATCGACGATATCCGGGTTTTCCGCGGCATAGATGTACGAGAGCTGTCCGCCGAGCGAGAGCCCGACGATGGCGAAGCGCTCGACTCCTGCCTCTTCGGTCAGGTGATTCGCGAGAACGCGGAGGTCAGAGAGGTAGTAACGGGTGTTGTAGTCCGGATTGGCTGGCCGTCCGCTGTCGCCGTGACCCCGCAGGTCGAGCGAGATGCATCTGAAACGAGAACGCAGTGCGAGGCAAGTGAAGTCCCAAGTTCTACACTGCTGCAGGAACCCATGGATGAAGATGACGGTGGGTTTTCCGTCGCCGTCGTGCCCCCAATCAACGTAGTTGAGATGGTGACCGGCCGGGTGTTGGATCCGTTCGAATGTCGGGGGCGAATCGTCGTCAAATCGGACTCCTGCGCGCCGCGCCGCGCCGAGAGTCGCATTGAAGGTGGTTTCCATGTGCATTTCGTTAGATTACAAGTTTCGGTTGGACGATAATGGTGGTTTTCGAACCATGTGTTGGCGCGGCGATCATTAAAGTTTGCGGCGCGCAGATATGCGGCGCGATCATATTCGTATCGTTAAACACGGTCTTCATCAATCGCTAAGATCGAGAAAGCAACAGGCGTCAACTTAGGGCAAGTCTAGATGCGCATAGGCGAACTTTTCGACATACCGATTCGTGTCCACTGGTCTTGGCTCATCGGCTTCGCCTTATTGACGTGGTTGATCGCGTCAGGCGGATTGCCGTTCATTTCGATCCAGTTGACCCCGACGCAAGAGGTGATCATCGCGGTAATCGTCACCCTTTGTCTCTTCTTGTCGGTTTTGGCGCATGAATTGGCGCATTCACTCACCGCGAAGCGCTTGGGCTACTCGGTGGTATCGATAACGCTGCTGATATTCGGCGGAGTGAGCGTGATTGCGGAGACGAGATCGCGATCATCCCACGATTTCATGATTGCGGCGGCGGGTCCGGGCATGTCGTTGGCCCTTGGCATCGTGGCTTCGATCCTCTACTTTGTGTCCCGTGACCCTTTCGCCACTGGATGGGCCGCGATGTTGCAGGGGATTCTCTTCTACATCGGACTGCAGAACATTGCGTTGGCAATCTTCAACATGTTGCCTGGTTTGCCGCTGGATGGGGGAAGGGTTCTTCAGTCGGTGATTTGGGGCTTGACCGGAAACCGTACATTTGCCGCAAGGTTTGCTGGCAGGGCAGGACAATTGTTGGCCGTGGCGATGATTTTGGCGGGCGTTTATCTGATCATCAACAGCAACGGACCTAGTAGTGGATTGTGGCTAATTTTCATCGCGGCATTCGTTCTATTACCGGCGTCGACGGCGGAGATGCGCAGAGCTAGTGGGGGCAGACGCAGATCGCGGAGCGTGGGCTTCCGTGTCCGATCTTTCATGTCTTCGGTGCCAACCGCTCTGAACTCGGAAACGCCTCTTGATGCCGCGGTTAGGAACGTAATCTCACTGCATCCGAACACTGCAATTCCCGTCGTCAGCAATGGCAGAGTAACCGGAACCGTATCGCTTTCGGATGTGACGTCGCTCGGATTAGGTCAAAATCAGGGAGCTGGCTTGACCGTATCCGACGTCGCGCAGCAAGTATCTACGTTCACGGTTGAACCAGATGCGGATATTTCGCAAGCCGAAGAGTTGCTGGCTAAACGTTCGATCGACTTGCTGTTGGTATTCGACAACGGATATTTGATCGGCACTGTCGCAGAAGCCGACATCGAACGCGTCAGATCAAGACGAACAGTCGACTAAGGAAACAATGCGGCTCGCCGATGGGTTCCGATACCGATCAGCCGGTCGGCGTCAATATCGTGAGCCTCGACGTGAAACCGGAAACGTGTGCCGTTCACCTCGAGAAGTTCGGCAGTAGTTTTCATCCGGGCGCCTAAAGGGGCTGGAGCGACGTGCTTTATGTCGACGTGGAATCCAACGGTGAATCCGCCGTCCGGCAATCTAGGATCGAGACCCAGCATCGCTGTGGTCTCCAACTCGTTAATCATCGAGGGACTCGAAAGAGTCGCCCGCGCCGGGTCGCCGCCTGGTGAGTAGAGCATCGATTCGGTGACGATCCATTCACGTTCGTGACGCCAACCTGTTTCGATGGTTTTAGCGAGGTCTTGCATCGGCGTGCTGTTTCTTTTCCTTCAACAGGTGATCCGCCATTGCGGTGAAGTCGGGCACTGTCAGATCGGGTTCGTAGCGCGCGTCGGTATCTTCGTATGGAAGCTTGTAGCGGTTTACGTAAATCCCTCGCAGACCGCAAGTCCGTGCCCCCAAGACGTCATACGAATTCGCGGAGACCATGATAAGGTCGCCCGGTTCCATGTCTAATCGTCTGGCAGTGTTTCGATACACACCTGGATACGGTTTGAATGCGCCCACGTCCTCAACAGAGATGACCTCGCCGAAATCGAATTTGATACGTTGTTTCACAAGGTGGTCGAGGAACCATGGGTTGCCGTTGGAAAACGCTACGAGTTTATAGCTGTCAGACATTCGACGCAGAGCCGGGAGGCAATCTGCGAATGGTGAAAGTTGTTGCCAACCTCGCATGAATGCTTCAATCTCATCTTCACGCGGATCTAGGTCGTGCAACCTCGCGATGTAGACGAAAGCTTTTTGAGCGGTTTCCAAGTATCCGGTGTGTCCAAGGCCGAACAGAGAGTCCTGGTACTGCTCAATCCGTTGCCGGTGTCGCAAATCGGCCCAGAAATCGGCGACTGTGACTTCGTGAACCGCACCGCGACCGTGAAGGAAATCTTCGATGAACGGAGCCAAACTCCCGCCTAAGTCCAGCACAGTGCCGAAAAGGTCGAAAGTTAGTGCTTTGCGTTTCGTCAAATCGACCATGCTGTTGTTACTCCGAGACAAATTGTGAACTTGCGGATCTGAGCATCGCCATTGGTGCCGCTGCTGCTTCATCTTCCTTGAATAAGTCACAGATCGCTGTTGGCTCACCCGGTGTTACGCCGTCGACGATTGGGTATAGATGCCAGCGCTGACCATCAGTAATGGCGAAGACCGCAACGCCAGTGTTGATACATCGTTCCAAGTGAAATTCGATGCCGCTGACGATGTCGGCCCCTAGTGCCCTGGTTTCGACAACCGCTAGTGTTCGATCAGGCACCGCCTCCGAACGCAACGTGTGCACCATTCGGGCGTCCGCGTCATCCATCGAAGACGGGATAAACCAGAATTCCGGGTGGCTCACACGCCACCCGAGTAGATTGAGTATCGGAGCAACCAAGATCACGAATGTCCTTGAGACGCTCCGATGGACGCCGAGCATACCGAATTGCTCGGTGCGTGCCGACGCCGCTTGTGCGATCAATATGCGTTGAAGAGTCGGCGAAACTTAGTCAACCGATTTGATGATCTTGATGTCGCGGTGCGCCAAATGCCCGCGCACGAGCGGCATGTTCTCGGCCCACCAATCTGAGCCGTAGAATGCGGCTTCTTTCTCCTCGAGCTCCTCCATGGTTTCGCCGTATGAACGAATCCAGATGAACTGCGACTCCTCGTCATTGACCCAAACCGTCTCGGCCTTCATTCCGAAACCGTCCATCACGTCGATGAGAGTCTCGTCAAAGAGTTTCAGCCAAGAATCCATCATTCCCTTGTTGATGGTGTACGTCCTCAGGTGTGCAACAGTCATATCTCATTGTCTCCTTGTCTTAGCGGCACGATTCGTTACGCTGCCATCGAAACATTATCTAATCCCGACTTGCGTATCAGATCAGATGCGATAGTAACGCTCCGCGTTGGTTTCGAAAAGTTTTTGGCGGTCTGAATCTGAGAAATCAGAGGTGATCTCGTCGTACGCGTTCCATATCGCGGCGTACGAGCTGAAGAGCATGTCAACAGGGTAGTTCGAAGCGAACATGCATCGGTCAACGCCGAATATCTCGATCGTGTCGAGGACAAATTGGCGTATTCGATCGGCATTGAAGTCGCCAGAGAACATGCCAAGGGCGGATATCTTGACTGAGACGTTATCCGCACCTGCTAAGGCGGACATCCCTTTGCGCCATAGTTCAACGCCCGCGTCGTCCCAGTCACGCGGCATTCCGGTGTGGTCCAGCACAATCGGCACGTTGGGAACTCGATGCGCCAATCCTGCGGCGTCTTCCAGTTGCCAAGGCCACACCTGCAAATCGAATGAACCGTCGCGATCGGCCAGCGCTCGGTACCCGCGGAGCCAATCCGCGTCGGTCATGAGGTCGTTGCGGTCAGTGAATCGCCACTTCGGGTCCTCCGCCCAGTTGAGCATGTGCCGTATTCCGCGCCAATTTGCGTGTTCGGCGTGGCGGGCTATCAGTTCGGGCGCCCCGGGCTGCGACAAGTCGGCAAAACCGATGATAGCGTGTGGCATGCCGCGTGAATCTTCAGAATCTGCGACGCTTTGCAACCATGCCGTTTCACCGACCGGATCAGATTCGTGATCCCACTCGGCTTGCACATGGACCGATTTGGCAAGTTGGAGGCCTTCCGCGTCCTGATGGAGGTGTGAAATCAGGTAGGTCCGCCGGAAAATCGAATAGTCGCCGACGAAGTGGTCGATGCCCTCCGTGAGCCACGGATATGGGTTGTTCTCCAAGTCCCAAAGGTGGTGGTGCGTATCAATGAACTTCGGTACGGCCATAACCGTTCTCCTGCTATGCGGCAACGTGTTGGACTTGCGGGTTGTCCGAACTAGTCTGTGTGGAAAACTTCAGTAAGCACGATCATGTTTTCGTCAGGATGCGAACCCTCTGGTATTTCGAAGTATGGCGCCATGAAATCCTGCCAACGGTCGTTAACTTCCTCTTCAGCCATGCCTTCGAGCGCTTTTTCGAACGATTCCGGCACTTCGACATATCCAAATAAAGTACCGTCGTCGCGCGCGAAGATGCTGTAGTTTCGCCAACCGTGTCGACGCAGCGCGTCGAGCATGTCGGGCCATACGTTGGCGTGATGTTCAGCGTATTCGTCGATAACATCCGCTTTGATTTTCATAAGAAACCCGACGCGTTTCATGTTCATGCTCCTCGAGAGTAGGGAGTTCAGGTTCGATGACGACAAACATGACTATATCCGAAACATGGTGTCAAACCCTACGAACGACTCGGCTTTGATGGAACTGGTCGGTATGGATACGACGTATGGGAAATCGTTAACCTTTAAGGATGTTCGCGCAGGACAACAGCCGCGGTGTGATTCGCCGCGTCGCAATTATTGCGACGGTGGTGGTATTTAGCGCCGCGTTCGCGGCGATCGCCGCATGTGTCGATGATCCCGGCGTCGAAACGCCTGAACCAACCGATGCATTGTCGCGTGAGACGGCACCTACGGCACAAGAAGAAGCGAAAGTGCGTCCGCAACGTCCTCCGATGTTCACTCGCACACCGACCTTTACGGTCACGAGCACTTTCACCCCTACGGCCACGAGCACAGTTCCACCTACGAATACGCCTACACCACGTCCTACTTCCACTTACACGCCAGTCCCTACGCCAACATTGACTCCTACACCGGCACCGACTGCAACACCGCCCCCTACATCAACCCCGACGCAAACGCCTACACCTGTGCCGACTGCAACGTCCATTCCTACATCAACGCCTACTCAAACACCCCCTCCGGCACCGACCGTAGCGTCGATCGATAATGCGACGCCCGAACCGCCAGCACCGGATCCCCTGATCCAAACACCGCCTCCGTCGCCGGACGATACGCCAGTCCCAACCGAGTCGTCGTCTGACACAGGGATGCCCGAAACGCCCGCGCCAGAGCCCCTAGCCGAAACACCTCCTCCGGCGCCGGCCGATACGGCATCCCCAACCGCTTCGTCGCCTGATCCTGAAGCACCACCGGTGACCGAACCGACCGTGCCTGGTAATCCGCCTCCAGCGCCCACTGCAACTCCGACACCCGAACCGACCGCGACTCCAACGCCGACCCCAACGCCGACTCCAACCGAGACACCATCACCGACGCCTGAACCGACCGCGACACCGCTTCCGACATCTACTCCCACCATCACACCTACACCATCGCCGGTAGCGGTAACGGACCTAACGATTCGCTGGGTGTTCCAAACGAAATCCCAAGGTTCGGGAGCGCTGAAAGCAATCGTTCCCGATATCACCGTTGAAGACGGAGTCGTCTACGTCGGATCGAAAGACAACACCATGTACGCCATCGACGCCCAAACCGGTCAGGAGATTTGGTCGCGAAATGTGTTCTCAGACGTCAACGCCGCAGCAACGTTGAGCGAGGACGGTACTGTGGTGTTCGTCGGAACCGAAAGTGAAGGATTCCTTGCGCTTGACACTGAGAACGGCAGCAAACGATGGGACTACAATCCGGTTGATGGCCGCGGCTTCGATGTAAAACCAACCGTCTCTGGCCACACAGTCATCGCAGCATCGTCGGATGGTCGCATCTATGCGTTCGACGGGGATCCGGACGGCGATGAGGAAGGCAAGTTGCTGTGGACTTACCCTAAGCCGCCTTCGAAAGAACTGGGGCTTTTCCGTGAAGCGGGATTAGCCTACAGGGACGCGTTCTATATCGGCAACGACGACGGAACATTGCATGGCGTGTCGATTGATACCGGGCTCCTCAACGCGCGGGCGCGGCTGAGGGGCGACCGGATGCCGTATTACGAACCGGGCAGCGGCGCCGAACCAGAGCCGCTCCGGTCGCAGGTGGTGCGAAGCGGAGAAAACATATACCTCGCCAACGATGCCAACGAGGTCATACAATATGACGGCTCAAGGATTCGATGGGTATATAACACCCTCACGCACCGACCGGTACGTGGCGCAATCGCCGCGACCGAGGATATTGTCGTCGTGGCGGATCGATCGGGTGCCATCCACGCGCTTAACCCCGATCGGCAAGCGGCGGAGCGGAAAAACAAACTCGACGATTACGATACCCCCGAACGTCTTTGGCGCGAATTTACCGAAGAAAACGCTCAGATTATCGGCGGCCCCGTGGTGGCCGGAGATTGGGTCTTTGTAATCGACGGCAACGGCGTTCTTTACATGATCGACGTCGAGCGAGGCCGGACTCGCTACAGCCTCGATCTTTGGGAAGGCACATCGCCGTGCGTTTTGTGTAAATCTAGTCCGGCCGTTGAAGGCGACATGCTGTTCGCAGGGACGCAAGACGGCACCATCTTGGGGATTCAACTTCCCGAATACATCGGCGACGAATAAGTCTCGCCGTTCCATTTTGGCGCGATGTTAAACTGCGCTACTGGATCGCAGTTCAATGGAGACTGCGTGATTCCCATATTCGGCGTCACTCGAAACCTGAGTTGGAAACACCATGAAATCATTCGCACAAGCCCTAGACCTCAAAGACGACCCAAAGATCATCGCGGAGTACGAGGAGTACCATCGCAACGTTTGGCCAGAAGTGTTGGAAGCGCTCAAAGGAATAGGAATCGAGCGCATGGAGATTTTCCGCAGCGGCAACCACCTGTTCATGTATTGCACCGCTCCGGACGACTTTGATCCAAGCCGCGATTTCCAAAATTACACGTCGACCAAGCGTGCTGAAGAGTGGAACGACTTGATGATGACCTATCAGCAGAAGGTCCCCGAAGCTGGTCCGGACGACTGGTGGGCTCCAATGTCGCTCGCGTTTGACTCGACGTGGTTTGAAGATTGAAAACTGTGGTTCGACCACCGTTAGCATCTCAGTGCCATGTCTAGAGACGAACCGGACACCGCGGAGGAGCTGACCGACGCGATCCAAGAGGCGATCCAAACGGCGGAGGAGCTAGCTCTGACTTCGGTAGCACGCGGCGATTACACGCATTCCGACATGATTTCGGAGCGATTGACGCCCCACCTATCGCAGGCCAAGATGTACGCCGAGATCAGCATGACATCGGCTCCAGAAATCGGAAGTGGAATCTCTGAGGCCACGGCAGTTGCAGCCGAATTGGCTGATGTGGACTCCAAATTTTCGCCGCTGCTCAGCATGTTGCGACGCCTGCGAGAAGCAGTGTCGAGAAACTTAGGTTAGGTTGGATTCGCCTTGACGAACCGCGTCGATGTCGACATAGATGAGGCGGCGATTGCGGTATCCAAATCCGATATTCGCGTCGTCGCAAACGCCGTCGACACGATTCTCAAGCGCGAGGGTTACCGAGGAGACCAACCTGCCCACGTGACCGTGCTCTTGACCGGCGATGCGAGGTTGAAGCGTCTGAATCGCGACTTTGCCGGCGAAGATCATGTGACCGACGTGCTTTCTTTCGGCGCTGAAACAGCAGACGATTTTCCTGATTGCGAAGGAGAAACGAATTCTTGGGTCCGCCTTGGAGACATCGCGATCTCTGTGCCGCAAACAAAACGGCAGGCAGCCGACAAGGGTGTGAGGTTCGAGAGGGAACTGGCTATGCTGGCCATCCACGGAACCTTGCACCTGCTGGGGTACGATCACGCCGAGCCAGAGGAAGAACGCGTCATGTTCGGAAAAACCGACGACGCGTTGAACGCAGTTTTCGGATCGAACGCGTGAGGGATGTTTGCTAAACCACCGTCATTCCGGCGAAAGCCGGAATCCAGAGGGGCGGGGCAACGGTGCATGATACACGAAACGAATGGTAGCCAACCCATCCGACGCGTTGTGCAAACGTCCCGTGAGGGGCAGACGATTAGTTCTAGCGACTATGCAGGAAAAGAGGGGCTAGGAGCTGATCAACAGGCACGTAGTTGTCGGTCAGCATAATCGGGTCTTCGCGGTGGAACCAGCGGTACGACAACTCTTCGGGCATGAAGTTTGATACCGGTTCGTGCCACCCATTCGCCCTGTTAGCTTCGACCAAGTCTTGATGTGTGATCTGTTGTGAAGACCCGACGACCACGTAGGTAATGTTGGTGCGTTCGTCTTGCTCCCAGAGTTCATCGTTGCGCAGAACATACACATAGTCGAAGGTATGTCGCAGAGTGTTGACGTAGGCGCGCAGGAAGTTACCGATCTCAAGATTGTCGACTATGTTGACGACGTAGATGCCGTCTGGTTTCAGCAATTCTTTGACTCGCACGTTGAATTCGTGCGTCGTCAACTGATACGGCACCGAAAAGTCGTTGAACGCGTCACCTACAACCATGTCGTATTCGCCGTCTGGTAAGTCGTTGGCCTTCATCCGGGCGTCGACATTGTAGGTGGCGATCGACGTATTCCTAGGCAATGCGAAGTAGGCGTGCGCGACCTCTGTAACCTCAGGGTCGATTTCGATTACTTCCACATCCCAGGTTGGATACTTGACTTCGATCAGGCGGGGCATCGTGTAACCACCGCCACCAATGAACATCACCTTGGGGTTGTCGCTGCGCAGGTTTTGCAGCGATACAAAATCGGCAGTTATCTTCTCATACCCGTAAACGAGGAATGTAGGATCGTCGAGCGCTACATAGCTGTGCAAGAGCTGGTCTAGCGTCAAAGTTCGGACGCGATGTCCTTCGATCTCTCGCTCTCGGACCTTGATGCAGAAGTAGTTGCTCTCCTCATCGCAACCAGAGTCGAACCAGTCGTACTGGATGGTCAAGACTGTTGACACGGCTATAACGGCGATCGCCAAGACGGCCAAGAATTTGTACCGAACCTTCCACAGATCTCCAAATAGAAGCGCCATCGCGAACAATGCGACCGCGACTGCGAGGACTATTGGCCGCGTCCCGATCCACTGGATCAGCACAAATCCGGTCAAGAACACGCCCAAGATTGAACCGGCAGTGGAAATCGCGTAAAACCGTCCTACGATGTCGCCGGTTCTGGACAGATCGCGCAACTCTAGCTTGATGACTATCGGCGTCACCATGCCCAAGATGACGCTCACCGGTAGGAATAGCGCAGCCGTCAATGTCACGATGCGTGGAAGTAAGGGCATCGACCCCACCAACTCTCCTACCACAGAAATCAAGGGCAGGATGATTACCGTGAACACGCCGGAGATCAAGAGGATTATGCCTAGCGTCAGGCGCGACGGATATTTGTCTGCGATGAGTCCGCCAGCGTAGTTCCCGGCGCTGATGCCAGCCAAGACTACGCCGATGATGCTCGTCCATGTATACAGCGAGACGCCGATCACGGGAGCAAGGATGCGGCCCGCCACGATTTCGAGGATCAAAGTGCACGCGCTACCGGTGAACACGATCAGATACGGGACTATGACGCCTATGGGTGCAAGTCGGTTGATCATGTTCGGCTCAATCTTTTCAGATGAACTACGCTTTGAGACGTCGCTCGTGGAGGCGCGCGTCGCGCATTAGCAGAGATAAGGATACTTGCGAATGAGTGTTCGCGACAACACCAAAGCCGAAGTGGCGGGTTGACAAACCGGGGTTTTTCGCGTTGCCGTCAGGAAACGTCAGCGAAAAAACGTGTTACTCGGTCTACATACCGTTCGCGGAACGAGCTATGCATCCCGTGCCCTGAATCTTCCCATTTCTCGAACTGTGCCCGAGGCAAAAGTTCCATCGCCTCAGCCGCGTCATCGTCTTCGAGCGCGGATCCCATATCCGGCTCCGCTTGCAACAGCAGACTCGGCGATTGCGCTTTTTGAAGCAGATCCTCCGAACGCCAGTTCGCTCTGGCGCGTCCGCTGAGGGTGGATCGAAACACCTCGGGATCCATCAACATGTATTTCTCGGCGCGTTCGCGACACTGTGCGTCATCGGCATCGGGTCTAGTCTCTTTGACGTGATTCACCAACGTTTGGAAGTCCGGATTCGAATCGAGGACCTCTAGCGTCGCTGCGAAGGAAGCACGGAAATGATTGAACTCCCAACGACGGTGCACGAAAAGTGGCGGGTCTTCATAAACCGCTGCGCGAACCAAATCAGACCGAAGGGCGTTCAATCCCAACGCCGTAGCACCGCCGAGCGAATGGCCAACGACATACGCAGGTTCACCTATCACACGTTCGATGAACTCAACCTGATCTTCCGAGTACAAGCGCCAATGGTAGCCCTCAGGCGTCCATGTAGATTTTCCGTGACCACGTAGATCCACGGCGTAAACTCGCCAATTGGCAGCAAACGCCTCCAAAACACTGTCCCAGTCCTGCCAACGGCCACTGATGCCGTGAATCAGCAATAAAGGCGGGCCGTTGTCGGGGCCAATCGCGTAGTTGATGTGGCGACAATCTAATTCGAGCCGCGATTCGGTTAGAGCGTAGGCTTCCATTGGTAAGTGTTCCGACCCAGTTTCAGTATTTCTTGAAGAGTTCGCCCCATGGGGTTTTCATTGCGTCCGCAACACGTTTGCGACCGATGAATCGGAGCCAGAACTCGTTGTGGTAAAGGTTCGAGGCAACGAACGCCCATGGAGTAATCGGCGACCTCAAGAGGACGTTTTCCAAAGGCTTCAGAGGGCCCCAGTAGATCATTTTCTGTCCGCGAGAGGCGAATGTGTTTTCGTTCGGAGAAAAGTCCCAGTTGACGCCCGCAACGTCGTCACCATTGATCTCGATCTCACTCGGATTGCCAACGCCCAACCCCATCTCATGCGCGATCCGAATCTTCGGTATGGACATTGGATCGAAACCCATCATTTTGGCAGCGACCGCGTCGATGGCAACTTGGTCCGCGGAAGCCAAGATCACGTTTTTCGTGTGAATCCGCATTGCACGCGGGCCGGGGCCGTCTCCCGCGAAGGTTCCGTCCATCACCGCGAAAATGCCGCTGTGAATCTCTTTCTGGATTAGGAGCAGATCTACCAACGTCTCGTGGATTTGGGCGTGCGTCCAATGGCGATAACGATGCAGCAAACCCCCAAACGCGTTTTTCATCGCGCCTGTCATCTGCGTGAACACGTGGGTCTTCACAGTCGGCAGTTGGACGATATTCGTGCCCAGCAGCATCTCGGGAATGAAGATGCCGTCTTTGTAGATATCCGAAAGGACAAGCATCTCAGAAGACGGAACGTATCGTACCCAACCGATCTCGGGAGTGTCCAAAATCGTGTGCGGGATTCCCAATCGGTCTTCCACCGCGGCATGCTTGTTTTTGATTCGACCCTCTATCGGATCGACGACGACGGTGCCGTTATGGGCGGCGTTGAGGTCGTCGAATCCGTCGGCACGCAATTTCTTTGCCACTCCTTCGATCTGCCACGGCGCGGTCGAACATGCCGGATAGTAGTGCTGCCACGAGATGTTGACCTTGAGCAGCGTCTGGATATCGGGGGTCAGCGCTTCGCGGTAACCCGCAAGATCCATAAGGCCCGCGTAGTCTTCGATTACCGTTTCGGGTTTCGTGTAAAGAACGGCGACGGTGCCGAGTTTGGGCTCGGCGTGTGGAATGTCTGGTGCAGAGACCAGACGCTCTTCGGAAGTCGTGGTTATCGGCGCTCTCATTGCAGTGCCCGTTATAGGGAGCTTTGAGGCGCTACGCGGCTTCGTAGTGATGCTCGCCTGCGAGGACGTATCCGTAGGCAGAGAGCGCGGCCACTGCGCCTTGGGCGGCTGCGGTTACGGTCTGTTTCAGCGAAGTGCCGTCTGTCAGGTCACCGGCCGCGTAGATGCCGGGCAAACTGGTACGTTGTCCTCGATCGACGTGGACTTCCTGAGTTTCTGGGTTCAATTCCAAACCGAGCATGTTCGGGATCTCTAGCCTAGGATCGGCGCCAGCTTCGATGAAGATGCCGTCGAGATCGATGATGTCTTTTCCGCCGTCGTCTTCGCGAGATCGGTTCAACGGCTCAGTCTGTTCAGGATGGACGTTCACCGTTTCAGAGTCGTCCATGGGTCGCGATATCCGTATGCTTTGCAGCCCTGCAAGATCTGTCCCAATCAGTTCGGTAACGGTCGTGTTGAGCAAAACTCGCACGTTGGGTATCTGCGACAGCACCTTGAGCTGTATCGGCTCAGGCCTCCAAAGGTTGTCGCCTCGATAAATCAGGTAGACATGCTTGGCATATCGAGCGAGCAGGATCGCACCTTCGACCGCCGCGTTGCCGCCACCGACAACGGCGGCGGCCTCTTTGTTGCGATACAGAGGTGCGTCACAAGTCGAGCAGTAAGAGACGCCCTTGCCCGTCCACTCTTCTTCGTTCGGCAAATTAAGTGTTCGGCGTTCGCGACCGACGCAGAGAATCACCGAACCGGCGTCGACGATATCGCCGCCGCCTAGCGTGCAGATGAATCGATCGCCGGCCGGTTCCACCGCTTCGAGATTTCGAGCAATCGTGGGAACTTCGAGTTTGTCGACCTGCTCCTTGAACTTGAGCATGAGATCGAACCCGTCGATGTCAGGAGTGCCGGGGTAGTTCTCGATCAATCCGCCGATAGCGGTTTCGCCTCCAAACGATTCAGAAACGATGGTGGTGTCAAGTTGGTAACGAGCGGAGTAAAGCGCTGCGGCGAATGCGGCGGCACCTTGTCCGGCTACTAGGACATCAGCTTTGTGAGTTTCGAGCATTTCAACGATTCCAGCCAAATGTAAGGCTGCTGTTCAGAGAGTGGAGGAGGCTTTATATAAAGTCTATTGCATGGGTGCTAATGCCCATCTCGCGGCAGCGACCAGACGGTCGCAAAAGGACTTCCCAGACAGGTCGAGAAACGAATAATGTCTAACGATGCAGAGTTGACGATAGTCGACGGCGGCGGGGTCGCGTCGGCTGAAGGGTTCCAAGCCGGGGGCGTGTTCGCTGGCATCAAAACTCCGGGCGAGGATAAGTATGACTTGGGGTTGCTTTATTCCGAGCGAGACTGCACGGTGGCGGGTACGTTCACACGCAACAGCATTATGTCGCCTTCAGTGACGGTGTCCAAGCGCGTCGTCGAGCGAGGAACAGCGCGCGCGGTTATCGGCAACAGCGGTTGCGCTAACTGCTCCGTTGGCGAGCAGGGATTGATCGACGCACAGGACGTGGCAGAGATCGCGGCGAATGAATTAGGTGTGGACGCTTCCGAGGTCTTGGTTGCATCGACCGGGGTGATCGGTGTCGAACTTCCGATGAACCTGATACGCGATTACGCGCCCCAAATCAACGTTCGTGGGGGAGACGACAGCGCAGCGGCGAGTCTCGAATTTGCCAAAGCGATCATGACGACCGACACGCATCCCAAACAGATCGCGGTTCAGTACGAGGCAAGCGACGGGAATACCGTGACAGTAGGCGGCTGCGCCAAAGGCGCCGGAATGATTCATCCGAACATGGCGACTATGCTGTGTTTCATCTCTACAGACGCCGATGTTGAAGGTCCGTTTCTACAGTCCGTTCTGTCAGAAGCGGTAACTTTGAGTTTCAACCAGATCGACATTGACGGCGATCAGAGCACGAACGATACCGTAGCTTTGCTGGCCAACGGTGCTTCTGGTGCGCCGCGCGTCGCAGGTGGAGACGACGATTCTGCAAAATTCGCGGAAGCGGTGAAATTCGTCAATCGCCATCTGGCAATCGAACTCGCACGCGACGGCGAGGGTGCGCGACATCTGATTTCCGCTGTGGTTGAGGGCGCTTACTCCGATGATGACGCTCGTAAAGCGGCGCGATCCGTAGCCGCGTCGTTGCTGGTTCGAACCGCCGTCTACGGGCGCGACCCCAACTGGGGGCGGATCATGATGGCCGTTGGTAAGACCGGGATTCCCCTCGTTGAATCTGAGATCGAGATATTCGTAAACGGAATCCAGATCGTGGCCGACGGCAAAGCGATCGCTTACAACGTGCAGAGCGTCATCGCCGCGCTTGATCATCCTGAGGTTGAACTGCGAGTCAACCTCAACTGTGGTGACGGATTCGGTGAAGCTTGGGGATGCGACCTGACAGAAGAGTACGTGGTGTTCAACTCGGCGTACACCACCTAGTCCGTTTAGGAACTTTCGCGCGCACGCTGTTGATTCCTACTTAGGGATCGACCTGAGACACGGTTAATGCCAAATTCAGATTGCATCGTTGTTAAAATCGGCGGTTCCACTCTGGGCGAGGGGGATTCGACCATTGACGACGTAGTGGAATTGTGGAAACGAGGCCTTCAGCCGGTTGTCGTGCACGGTGGCGGCAAGACAATCTCGGATTGGGTCGCCAAACAAGGAGTCAGGTCAAATTTCGTCCGAGGACTGCGTGTAACTGATGCCGCAACCTTGGAGGTAGCCGTGGCCGTTCTTACTGGTCTGGTGAACTCCAATCTTGTCGCAGAGATCACTCGCGCCGGCGCCCCCGCCGTCAGCGTGTCCGGTGTATCGGACGGCATGTTCAGCGCAGTGATTCAAGATCCGGAGTTGGGTTACGTCGGCCGCGTTGTCAAGACCAACCCCGGCCCAGTCCATTCCATAGTCGATTCCGGTCGCGTTCCGGTTGTCGGACCCGCCGCATTGAATTTGGAGGCAACATCGCTGGAGGACCAAATTCTCAACATCAATGCCGACACCGCGGCTGGTCACTTAGCTCGCGCTCTGGAGGCAAGTTCTCTGGTTTTTCAGACGGACGTTGAGGGCGTGTTGGATATGCGAGGACGCGTAATCCCCCAGATGACGAAACGCCAAGCCGTAGATCTGATTAACAGCGGCGTCGCAGGTGGTGGCATGATCCCCAAACTCGAAGCATGCATCGAGTCCCTCGAAGGCACGAAATCTGCCCACATCATCGACGGTCGAGTCGCGGGCGCGCTAGTCCGGTGCGCCGCGGGCGAACCCGTCGGGACTAGGATCGTTTAGACAACGAATGAATTGGCAAAAGCGCGCCGTTTAGACCACCAGTTTTTGGAGCGGGTTGTGCCAACGAACTCCCGGAAAACGGCCGAAGTCCGAGTCGTTGGAGTGGACCTCGGCGTCATATTCCAATGCGAGGGCGGCGATGTGGGCATCAGTTACCAGATTCCCACCAATGCCCGTAGCTTCCAGAACTCTCAAGATGTGGTTGAGATGCTGGTCGCGTGGGTTAACCGGCATGATATGCGGACACCGAAACCACTGGTTAACGTGTTCAATCGCCTGAGGAACCGGTATCGGCCCCGTCGGTGAGCTAGGGTGAGTAATTAACCGTAGAAAACCGGTCGCAACCGTCCAAGGTATCCCGACTTCCTCGGTGCCGTCAACCAAGCCTTGCCACCAATTCCTCGCTTCCTCGTGGTACGGGTCTTGTAATCGATAGGCGTACAGGAGGAGGTTCAGGTCAGGTACGATCACCTCGCCAACTTCGTGGCGTAATACTCTTCGTCAAGTTTGTTGAGAATTTCTTTCGGTGTCATTCCATTGAACTCCGGTGCGAACTCTAAGCTAAAGGGTTTCACCTTGAAGCGCGAGGATTTGGCGATTTCGTTTTTCGCAGGACGTACCTGCTGGCGCAGAACGTCGTTCGCTATCTTTTCAAGCGGTAGGTTACGAGCGCGGCTCTGTTCCATCAGAGCCGACGCAACGTCGTCGTCTAATCTCAATGTGGTTGCCACGACTATTACCGGAAGGTTTTCGGATTATCGCCAGTCAAAGGTCGCAAGTTCGCGTCTCATCATTTTAAGGCTACCGCCACTCCGCCCCGTCTTGCGGCACGTATCCGACCAGATTGGTTGTATGTTCCAAGTCGCGGAATCGTGTGCGGTTGTCGGAAACGCCGTACACGATGTCGTAGCGAACGTCTGCCGGCGCCTCCACGCATCGCCAAACAATCTGCGCCGCATCACGGTGACTCAGATAAACGGCCGTGTTGCGCGCCGAATCGGGTTCGTTTTCGGCGGTAACGCGTCCCAATTTGATGCAGATCACGGACATGCCATGTGCCTCGGAGTAGTAGCGTCCCATCACCTCTCCCGCAACCTTGGCGACGCCGTACATTCTGTCTGGTCGCGCTGGTGAATCGACATACACTCGCCCCGGCGGATCGGGGATGTCGCCATAGCGCGCTTCGACCATCGACAACACAGGTTCTTCACGTTCGTAACCCATCTGCGTTGCACCGGAGCTGCCGAACACGAATCGTTTGACGCCCGCATCCTTCGCGGCCTCGAAGACGTTGTATGTGCCTTCGATGTTCACCGATAGCTGGCTAGCATCAGACGGACCTAGGTAAGCCGCCATGTGCACTACGCAGTCAATCCCTTCGAACGCGGGACGGATCGCGTCAAGGTCGGTGATACTTGCTCTCGTGGTAGGAAATCCGGGAACGTCTTGCCGGTTAAGGGCAGAGACTTGATAACCCCGCCTCGCCAGCTCACGGCCAGCAAGACCGCCGATCAGACCGCTCATGCCAGTGACAAGTACCGTGGAAATTGGAATCGATTCTTCGTTGCTCATGTGCCCATGATACGCCGTTCAGGTTTCGCAGTCCTCGTGTGCGATTACAGCAGATTTATACTTGCAATCTAAGCCCAGACTCGTATCGGATTCGGGAATGAAATCGGACGCAATCACAACGCAACGAGAGGGGCGCTGATGCCAAGCACTGCACATGCATCGGCGCAGGAGTTGGAGCGCACCGCCATCGAAGCGCTCGACGCCATCAAGTCAGTTTCCGAGCTTGAAGAGTGGCGCGTCGCGTACCTTGGACGACGAGGTGAGGTATCCGCTAGGCTTCGCGGCGTCGGGTCTTTGCAGCCGGAAGAACGGCGCGAAGCTGGCGCTTCTCTCAACCGAGTCAAATCGAAGCTGACGAACGCGTTCGACGTAGCGGCGCAACGATTGGCTGAAAAACCTCAAGGCGCTACTTCAGCCGATGAAATCGACATCACATTGCCGGGAAGAAGGTCAAACCTAGGCGGCCTGCACCCCTCTGAGATGATGATGCGGGAAATCCTCGAGGTCTTCAACGACATGGGGTTCCAGACCGTTGAAGGTCCCATCGTCGAGTTGGAAAAATACAACTTCGACATGCTGAATGTTCCAGCCGACCACCCGGCGCGCGACCTCCAAGACACTCTTTGGCTAGACCGCGAATCCGATCAACCTGTATTGCTCAGGACACAAACCTCACCGATGCAGGTTCGCACCATGGAGAAACAGGACCCGCCGGTGAGAATCGTGTCTCCAGGATTGTGTTTCCGTCACGAAGCGACCGACGCGACGCACGAATGGCAGTTCCACCAGATCGAAGGTCTCGCGGTCGACGAAGGCGTGACCATGTCCGATCTGAAAGGCACGCTCTACGAATTCACACGTCGGATCTTCGGTACCGAGCGCAAAATCCGGTTCCGCTGCGACTACTTCCCTTTCGTCGAACCTGGAGTTGACGTGTCGGTAGATTGGGATGGTCGATGGGTCGAGATCATGGGTGCCGGTATGGTGCATCCGAAAGTGCTCGAAGGCGTCGGATACGACACTTCGAAATACACCGGGTTCGCTTTCGGGATGGGACCCGAACGGATCGCTATGCTCCGCTACAACATCGAAGACATCCGACATTTCTTCTCAAACGATCTGCGCTTTTTGAGCCAGTTCTAGCCAATTCCCATCAGTTCCGAAGCATGAAAATTCCGTTGTCATGGCTCCGCGAGTACGTCGATGTCAATATCGATGTGGATGAGCTCGCCCACAAACTCACCATGGCTGGCAACGAGGTCGATTCGATCGAGCGATTCGGCCATATCGACAACGTCGTGGTCGGCGAGGTGTTAGAGGTCAATCCGCATCCAAACGCCGATAGGTTGAGGCTCGTCACAGTCAACGACGGAGCCGAGGTACACGAAGTCGTATGCGGCGCGCCAAATGTAGCAGCGGGCCAGATGATCGCATACGCTTCGATCGGCGCTCACCTATTCGATGCGTACAGCGACGATCCCACTAAAACCCGGAGATTGCGAAGGTCCAAGATTAGGGGCGTCGAATCCTCAGGCATGGTGTGTTCCGAAAAAGAACTTGGCATCGGCGAAGACCACGATGGGATTCTGGTTCTACCTCAAGATACGAAAATCGGGACGCCTATCGGCGCCGTGCTGGGCGACGCCGTGCTCGATCTGGAGTTGACACCGAATCGGCCTGATTGCCTCGGCGTCGTTGGAGTCGCCCGCGACGTTGCTGCCCTGACCGGACAGAAGTTGCGGATGCCTTCGTTGAACTACGAAACTACCGGACCCGACGCCGCTGATCTCGCCAAAGTTACCGTAGTCGACGGCGATCTTTCTCCTCGCTACGTCGGTGCCGTCATTCGAAACGTCAACATCGGTCCATCGCCGTCTTGGCTGCAAGAGCGATTGTTGGCGATTGGCGAGCGCCCAATCAATAACGTGGTAGACGCGACAAACTTCGTGATGTTCGAGTTGGGACAACCGCTTCACGCCTTCGATTACGACAAGGTTACGGACCGACACGTAATCGTCCGCCGTGCCGCGCAAGGCGAAAAACTGACGACGTTAGACGGTGTTGAGCGTGAACTCGACAACGAGTCGTTACTTATTGCGGACCCGGACGGAGGCATCGGGCTCGCTGGCATCATGGGCGGCGAAAACACCGAAATCTCGGAAACGACGACCAACATTTTCCTCGAGTCGGCGAATTTCAATCCCCAGAACAACCGTCGCACAGCCGGGAAGCTGGGTATGCGTAGCGAAGCGACGCTGAGATTCGAAAAAGGTTTGAGAGCCGGCTTGGCTGAGGTAGCGATAAAACGCTGCCTGCGCATAATCCAATTGGTCGCTGGCGGCGAAACGGCGCCCGGATTGATCGATGAATGGCCCGGGCAGGGGAATGAACAGACTACCGTAGATCTAACGAAGGCCCAGATTGCGCGAGTGATGGGTGTGGACTACCCGGATCAACAGGTCGAAAATACCTTGCGATCTCTTGGATTCCATATCGAATCGCTTGACGATACGTCATCTCAACTACCAGAATCAACCGACACGGCAGATGCCGCGGGATGGCGAGTAGCCATCCCATACTGGCGTTCCGACATCAGCATACCCGAGGACCTAGTAGAAGAGTTGGCACGCATCATCGGGTACGACGATCTGCCCGCGACTCGACTCGCCGGAGAAGTGCCAAGGTGGGAACCTGGTGCCAAACACCTGTTCCGCCAAAGAGTGATTGATGCTCTCACCGGATACGGATTACGCCAGACAATCACTTACGCAGCGGTTTCAGACGAATTGCAGCAACGTGCGCCAACACCATCGAGTGCTTCAGATTCCGACAACGACAACCTCGGATTGACCTTGGAGAATCCCGTATCCGGACAGCATGCCGCTCTGAGGCGTTCGTTACGCGCTCCGACACTGGAATCGGCTGCCAGAAATACGCGGACTTGGCGTGGCCCCGTGGCGTTGTTCGAAACGGGTCTTATTTTCCGCCCAAGCGAGGGCAAAGGGGAGCCACTGCCGCAACAGGTCGAAAAATTGACCGGTGTGTTGACGGGCCCAAGAAACCAGTCCACGTGGGGGCGCGATGATGCAGAATTCGACTTTTTCGATGCCAAAGGAGCGGTTGAGCATGTCTTAGAGGCGTTAGGTGTCGATCCCGAATTCATACCGCTCGAAGACCCCACGTACGGGCAAGGCAAGTCCGCCGAGATTTTGACAGCTGGCCGACGCGGCGTGGTGATCGGGACGGTAGGTGTTGTGGATGAAGCGGTCTGGAACCGGTTCGATCCGGAGACCAGCACCGCGGTTATGTTTGAGCTCGACATGGAAATGCTAAGGTCTGTGATAGGGAATGAGACTCGAGCCGACGGTTACCGTCCGTTCCCTAGATACCCAGATTCACATCGTGATTTGGCGTTGGTCGCCGACAGTGGGATCAAGGTCGGCGATGCCTTGCGTATCTGTCGGCAAAATAGGCTGGTCAAATCAGCGATGGTTTTTGACGTGTACGAAGGAGGCGTCGTGGGCCGAGGTAAGAAATCAATTGGCATCCGAGTGATTTACCAATCCGACACCGGAACACTTACCTCTGAGCAGGTCTCGCGAGCTGAAGAGCAGATACTTCGCCGACTCGAACGAGAACTGGGCGTCACGCTACGCGACTAAGCAGCTCGCGCAGCGGATTTTGAAAGAGATGCGATCGTTTCACTGTGAACCACCAAATCCATCACCACACACAAGACCGACCTCATCGGCATCACTACGACGCCGAGATGTTGAGTGTTGAGGACGCACGCGAGCGCATTCTGTCATATTTCAATCCCTTGTCGATAATCGAAGTGCCGTTGTTAGACGTTCTCGGCCTGACGTTGGCTGAGGATCTAATAGCGGATTTCGACATTCCCCCGTTGGCCAATTCCGCAATGGACGGATACGCGGTGCGCGCCTCAGACGTCGCTGCGGCCTCCGATTCAGCCCCGGTTGTCTTGCCGGTCAATGGATACGTGGCCGCAGGATACGTTGCGGATGAACCATTGGCGGAGGGTTCCGCCATGCGGATTATGACAGGCGCACCGATTCCTGACGGCGCTGATGCTGTAGTGCCGTTTGAGGACACAGACGAGGATTCTCGAGATGCAAGCACCTCGGAGATATCGGAAATCGGGATCAGATTAAACGCCGAATCGGGGGAGAACATTAGACCTGCCGGCGAAGACATCCAACGCGGCACGAAAGTGGTTGGCAAGGGATCTGAGCTAACACCGGGAGTTGTCGGTGTCGCCGCCTCTTTGGGAAGAACGTCGGTTCGGGTCGTCCGTCGGCCAGTGGTCGCGATCGTCTCAACTGGTGACGAGATAGTCGAACCCGGCGAAAAACTCAGTCCCGGCAAGATCTACAACTCGAATGCTTACAGCGTGGCATCGATGGCTGAAAAGCACGGCGCTATCGCAAAGATCGTCGGTACCGCCCGCGACAGCATCGAATCTCTCGAAAGCCTACTTGCAGAAGCAGTTAACTATGACATGGTTGTGACTTCCGCCGGGGTTTCAAAAGGCGACTACGACGTTGTGAAAGATGTCTTGGCCAAAGGGGGCGAAATCGCTTTATGGTCGGTCCGTATGCGACCGGCGAAACCCTTAGCATTCGGCGCTCTGCGTGCAAATGATGGCCGGATGGTGCCGCACCTTGGTCTGCCCGGCAATCCTGTCAGCGCAATGGTGGCGTTCGAACAGTTCGGCCGACCCGCCATAAGAGTCATGATGGGTAAGCAACCGTTGCCAAAACCGGCAATAGTCGCAACGCTTGACGATCCTGTGCACAACCACGATGGCAGACGCGTTTACGCCCGCGTTGAGGTTTACCGAGACGCGAACGGAGATTATCGAGCGCGTTCGACGGGCACCCAGAGCTCAGGAGCCTTGCACTCCATGGCTCGGGCCCAAGGATTGGCGATATGTCCAGACGATGTTGGCACGGTTCCCGCCGGTTCTGAAATAAAAGTAGAGATGTTGGAATGGCCGGATGACCATCTGTTGTGTCGCGAAACTCCTGTAAATCTGGGTTGCGAGAATTAATCGGCCGTCGCATCACTGTGTATATTGGTTAAATCGGCACCTCGCCAATCCGGGATGAAGCATATGAATACAGAGGTCGACAACGGGCATTCCCCGGAGGTTGAGCAAGTTTTGAACGACGTGGAATACGCGATCGATGAAACGGCATACGAAAATGCCGGAGAGTCTTATTTGTTCAAGGTTTGGCAACGGCTGTGTTGGTCCGGCGAATGTCGTTTGTGCCGACGATTCCCTGCAGGCAAGCCGATAGTGCCTGGCAAAACAACCAAAAACAGCATCTTCAACGCCGCGAAGATTTGCCCTTCCAAAGTTCAGTTCGTCACGCCGGGAATGTCCTTATTGGAAGCGGTGTTTCGCGGCCTTGTTGCCAACGGCAACCAACCCATGCGCTTCGAAGAGATCGTCCAGTTTTTGCAGGAGAGCTGGGGTTCCGAGTTTCCTCAGCGGATCGAGTCGGTCGAATCGTTGCAACGCGTATTGGACGGCCCGAACGAATACCGAATCAGCCGCGTGTAGTCTGCGGATCGTCGGGTTATCATCGTGAATCTGAAACTAGGGTTTTGGATTCACCGATGAATACCGTGACATGTTTGAAGTAACGGGCCGAGCCGATTTCTGGAACATCGGCTACCCGCTCTTGGGCGCCGTCGTCTATCTGATAGCACCGATCTCGATCGCATTCATCGCCTATGGGTTGTACCGACGCGTCAGGTTTTGGCGCCTTGGAGCCGAATTCGACGAATTGGGTGCACATTCAGACCGGATTCGCGAATTCCTGCGGGCAGGGGCGTTCGGCTTCGGCGGCCACGGCAAATTTCACCCACGCCGCGAAAGATACGCGAGCGTCATGCATTTCGCTATTTTTTGGGGGTTCGCCGTCCTGTTCGTTGCGACTACGTTTGCGGCGATCGAGTTCAATTTCGAAGAGTACCTGGGCCTGACCTTCCCGACCGCGTATTTCAGATTGCAGACCGGTTTTATTTGGGATGTATTCGGGGGTATTTTGGCGCTGATCGGAATCGGTATGGCTTATTGGCGCCGCTATTTCATGAGGCCGGAAAGACTGAACACCTTCGCCGATGATTCTTTCATTTTGGCGTATCTCCTCTTATTGGTGATTACAGGCTTCGCGTTGGAAGGCCTACGCATTGGAGCCACCGAACTAAACGCCGATTCAGAGATGTACGCACCCAATCAAGCGATATGGTCTCCAGTCGGTTGGGGTTTCGCCAACGCATTCAAATCGTCGGGATTGTCCGCGGACGCGATGGTTTCGGTCCACAAAGCCATGTGGTGGTTTCACGCAGTGATATTCGCCATCGGCTTAGCGTATGCCGCCGTTAGCTTTAGCAAGCTTTCCCACATCATTGTCTCCAGCCTCAACATTTACCTGCAACCGATGCGGCCGCGCGGCGCGCTGAAACCGATGGGCGATTTCGAAACGCTCGAGTCGTTTGGCGCATCTGACCTTAAAGATCTGACTTGGCAACAGCTGCTTAGCTACGACGCTTGTACAAACTGCGGCCGATGTCAGGACAACTGTCCGGCTTGGGCATCAGACAAGCCGTTGTCGCCGCGCAAAGTTATTCAGGACATGCGCAGCTATATGGAGCTACGCGCCCCCGAGGTAGTCGGTGCGAAGTCGGCCAACGAACCGGCCCCTGAGCCATCGATATCAATGGTGAGCGACGTTGTCGGCGAAGATGTGCTTTGGTCTTGTACTACCTGCGCGGCATGCGTCGAAGCGTGCCCGGTGGGCATCTCCCATATCGATTCGATCGTGGACATGCGACGCTACCTCATGCTCGAGCAAGCATCAGCCCCGGACACGGCGTTGTCCGCTATGCAGTCGATGGAGCAGCGAGGTCATCCGTGGAGCGGTACTACATTGACGCGCGAATCATGGCTCGAAGGGGTTGAGAAAGTCCCGACAATCGACGAAAATCCGAATCCCGATGTTCTTTTCTGGGTCGGATGCACAGGAGCATTGGTCGAGCGCGGTGTTAGTGTCACGCAATCCATGGCATCGGTTCTCAAGAAAGCGAACGTAAATTTCTCCGTTCTTGGATCTCAGGAAACCTGCACGGGTGATCCGGCGCGGCGCATGGGCAACGAGTACCTGTTTCAGTTACTTGCCGGACAGAACATCGAAACCATCAACGGCAATGGCATCAAGACAATCCTCACCACTTGCCCCCACTGCTTCAACACGATGCGGAACGAATATTCCCAAGTCGCCGATGCTTTCGATACGGAATGGGACGTCGAAGTCCTTCATTACACCGAATTCGTCGAACGCTTGATATCTGAAGGCCGATTGACAATGGCTGAGTCGCAGGTGGCGAGTACGGAAGCAATCAGCATGACGTATCACGATTCCTGTTACCTGGGCAGACACAACGACATCTACGATCAGCCAAGGTCAATCGCGAACGCCGTGCCCGGCGTTGAGTTACGAGAGATGTCGCAGTGTCGTTCCCGCGGCTTTTGCTGTGGCGCTGGTGGCGGGCGAATGTGGATGGAAGAGAGCGGTACGAGGGTCAACCACATCCGCACCGATCACTTCCTTGAAACCAAATCTGATACCGTCGCGGTTTCGTGCCCCTTCTGCCTACAGATGTTCGAAGAGGGCATATCAGCGAAAGGTCAGCAAGAAACTAAACGGGCCAAAGACCTGATCGAATTGGTCGATGAGGCATCCTGAGACGCGTCAGCGCGCGTGGGCCGTGCGCGGCCGATTTGGTATTATTTCGGTTCGCTTAAACTTGAGGCAACACGCCAAACAACGATGGAGAGGTAACGCATGCCATACCTGGTCAACCACATTCACTTGAAGTCAACTGACCCTGAGAAGACAGCCAACTGGTTCGTCGAGGCGTTCAACGTGAAAATCATGTCCGACACGGTTCGAGATTTCGGCGATCGGTTCATCGTTACTCAAACCGAAGGCGGACTCGCGATCAACATTTCCAATGAGCGCACTGGCGAGACCCTTGGTCCCGGTGATGCAAAGCCGCACTTCGGATTAGAGCATTTCGGTTTCGACACCGACGACATGGACGCCGACTTGGCACGGCTAACAGGTTTAGGCGCCGAAGTCCAAGAGGGCCCCATCGACCTCCCCGACGGCCGCAAAATCGGCTTCATCGCCGCGCCGGGCGACATCCGGATCGAGTTGATTCAGCAGGTGGGCTAAACACTGACCAAATTAGGCTTTTCGTGACTCGAAAAATCGGATTACGAGTGTCTAGTACCGAGGTTCGGGTATTCGAATCACTTGCTTGTCCGAGTCAAACCGCATCGCTATGTATGCGGAGATTCCTATAAAATTCAAGCACGTTGGCGCACACGGAGGTGGCCCGTTATGCCTGCAACCAAAACTTTTGAAGAGATTATCCGCGACTTGGAAGAAAAGTACGGCTTCCGAATCGAAGAACCTGAACAGCAGCCCGGGATCCGAGAAATGCGTAAGGTCTACAGGCCGCGTCCCAAGCGAAAAGCTGGCGAGTCTGCTGAGAAGATCGATTCTTGAACGGATTTTGTGACGTTCACGTGGTCGCATTCCAGATTTTCAGTTTGTGCCGTATTGGGACCAAATCTTAGAGCTTGTCGCCGCTACGGCGGACGAAGACGGCGTTCCCGACTTTGACCGAGTGAGGCGTTTATTCCTGCAGTTGTTGAGCCAACACACGGGGAGAGACACAATTCTCTATGCTTCGGGTTGGATACAAAAACCCGAAGCAAACGATCAATCAGTTTCGGTGACCGATGAAGATCTTCAAGCGTTGATGGCTACATCGGCTGGATTGAAGGGGCCCGATCTAGACCTGATACTGCACAGCCCTGGCGGTTCGGTCGTCGCAGCGGAAGCTATCGTGTTGTACTTGAGATCTAGATTCAGCAACATTAGAGTGATTGTGCCCAATTTGGCAATGTCCGCGGCATCCATGATCGCGTGTGCAGCGGATCAGCTCGTTATGGGGAAACACTCGTTTATCGGGCCCTCGGATCCACAGGTTTTGGTTGCGACGCCTTACGGGTGGCAGTTAGTAGCTGCGTACAACGTCTTGCGACAGTTCGAAACAGCCCGAAACGCCGCCTCAAATTCCAGCGAAATGGCGATTTGGGAGCCGATGCTAAACCAGTACGGCCCCGACGTTTTGCAAAGGTGTAATCAGTCAATTGCATTGACTAAAGTGCTCGTCAAATCTTGGTTGGAAGCGTATTTGTTAAAGCACGATCTTCGGCAAGCCGAAAAAACTGCAAACCAGCTAACGGACGGTACCGCTTGGGGGTCTCATTCGAGACACGTCCACCGAGACTGGCTGACGCAACGAAATGTCCCCGTTATTCAACTGGAGGATGAAGAAGTCTTCGAAGACTTAGTGCTGTCAACGTTTCACGCCGCGACCCATACTTTCGCCGGAACCGAATCCGTGAAAATCGTTGAGAACCAACTTGGGCGTTCGTACATAAAATTCGAAAATCAGTCCGTCGCGCCAACGTCCGCATAGTTGCTGACCTCAAACCAACTCCAACTCCGCCGTAACATCGATGCTCCCCGAAATGCTCTTGTAGACCGGGCATGAGTTGGGGTGCACCCTCATGACCCGATCGATCGCGTCTCGCTTCTCTTCCAACAACCCAGCATCTACCTTGAGCTTGTAGGTCATGTGAATTCGCTTGATTACTAGTACGTTTCGTTCCTTCTCGATTTCGCCGACTGCATCGGATTCGAGGTAGCCTTCGCCCGCCGGAATACCGCGCGCCTCAAGGGCGCCGCCAAAGGTTCCAGTCATTCAACCGCTGGTCGCGGCCACTATATAGTCAAGCGTTGTCGCGTGGGGCTCCGAGATGTCTGGGCTCACGCCGTAATGTTCCGCGACCTCTGAGTGAACGCCGAACTTCACGGGGCCATCGATCGGCAGGTGTGCGATCCGATACGGACCTTTGATCCGCTGCAAACTGATCAGAGAGCGATACGCAACTGGGTCTTCAGTGGACATGGCATGCCTTTCTTGGAATCTTCAAACGCCGGATTGGACTAGAATATCTCAACGCGGCAACCCATATCTTGCGGCTTTGACCGCTTGTTACGATGAACTTCCTTCGCATTCCGCCAGTTCCGCCTACGATATTCACGGCGATAGCGGCGGTCGTACACAGCACGGTTTGGCCCTTCGAGCCTTTGACTGAACCTTGGCATCTCATCAGCGGTGGCATCATCATCGCCATCGCAGTCGTCATGTTCGCCTCAGCCCTCACCGCATTTCGTCGCCATCGTGAAAGTTTCGATATCCGCAAGCCCACCCAAAACCTGATCACAGACGGGATCTACCGAACTTCTAGAAACCCTGCCTATCTGGCGATGATCATCGCTATTTTCGGCATCGGTTGCGCATCCAATTCTTTAGCGATCATGTTGGCCACGATACCGTCGTTCGTCGTTTTCAACTGGTATACGATCCCGTGGGAAGAGCGTCGACTGCGTCAAGCGATCGGGTTCGAATATGACGCGTACACCAAGCGGGTTAGGAGATGGCTCTGAAGCGTCTCGTTAATGCGTCTCGGTTGCGATCGGATACGAACCAAGCACTTTGGCGAGCGGCGCCAATTCGCGTAACCCTTCCAGAGTCTCCGAAATATCTGGGTCTGCACGGTGGCCGATGAAATCTAGCAGGAAAACGTAGTTGCCGAGTTCGTCGCCGGTGGGACGAGATTCGATCTTTGTGAGGTTGATGTTCCGCCGTGCAAACGGTTCTAACGCCTTGTAAAGCTGCCCCGGCGTATCGCGGTTCATGAAACTGAACGCTATGCTGGTTTTGTCGGAACCGGTCGGTTCATGATCTGATTCCGCAAGTATCACGAAACGCGTGACGTTGTTTTGGCGATCTTGGATATTTGAGCGGATCGCAGGCAGGCCTACAAGATCTGCTGCCCGTTGCGGGCCCACCGCGGCGACTTCCCGAGGCCCCGTCCTGACGCTATAGGCCGCTTCTACCGTGCTCGCAGTTCCCACTCTTACGGCATCGGGTAGATGCGCATCCAAGAATATGCGGCACTGGGACAGTGCTTCGGGTTTGGATCTAACAATTTTTATTTCCGAAAGGTCGACTCCCGGATGGGCGATGAGACACTGTTCGATGCTGAGCAGAAGCTCGCCCTTGATTTGAACGTGGGAAGACCCGATTAGAAAATCCTCAATGTCGATAACAGCGCCGCCGACGCTATTTTCAATCGGCGCTATCGCTTCATCCACGTCGCCATCTTCGAGCGCTCCCAGAACGCGGTGCATTTCAGGGAATCCGACTCGCTCCCAGTCGCCCGGCGCGTAGACATGGCAAGCTTGGTCGGTAAACGTGCCCTCGGGTCCGAGATATGAAATCCGTTTAGATGACAAAGGATGAGAATCTCTGGCCTGTCAACACGTACGCTAGCTCATCCAATGCCTCTACGGGGCACGATGCGATAACTTCTTCGCCACCGAGTATAACGGTATCTTCGTTCGGGACAAATGGAGAACCGACGTTGGAAACTATCAGACTAATGATGATGCCGTAGGGTAGGGCCAAGTCTCGGAATCGGTTGCCGACAGATCGCGCGTTGCTCGGGATCTTCATCGACACTAGCTTTTCGTTCCGATCGTTCAGCGTCATCAATTCCACCATCGGATGATCAAGCAACGTCCCGGCAAGATTGGCCAAAATGATGTCAGTTCTGCTGACGATATGGTCGACACCGGCCGCGAGGAAAAGATTGGTGTCGGTGCTGTCGTTGACGATCGCGATGACGGTCTCGACATCAAACGTAAATTTCGCTAGTTGACACGACGCGAGATTCACTGCGTCGTCGCCCGTGGTGGCAAGGAATGCGTCGCAACGATTGATGCCGGCACTGGAAAGTGTGAAATCCTCCGTAGCGTCGCCAAGCATCGCGATATTACCCAGGCTTTTTTGAACCTTAGCAATGCGCGCTTCATCAGTATCGAGGAGCAGTACCTCGTGACCGGCGTGAAGCTGGGAATATGCGCTTCGGGTGCCCAGCGCGCCGGCGCCGACGATCATGACATACATTTCGGTTGGTCCAAAGTTGCTCAGCTATCGATTCTGCACGGCGGCGATAGCTTGCTCGGCGACAAGCTCGCCCAATTCGGATGTGTCGAACCCCATAGCGTCGCGCAGATTTGACAGCGCGAGTGTATACGGGTTGACTGCGCGGATATCAAATCGCTCGTAGATCTTACTCAAAGCCTCGTTGGTCACCACGGCCACCACATTTTCGACACCGTAGGTCAACTTTGCTTTGAGGGCTGCGAGACCATTTTCAGCGGGTGTGCGCAGCGCCGCGATAAACATGTCGGCTCCCCGAATGTCCATCGCGATCATCGTCTCATCCAGTGTAGGTTGTGCTTCGAGCACGTCGACGTTAGGCCGAGCTAAGAGATGGCTAGGAAATGAACGCAAGCGTCGGCCTTCGGCTTCGACGATCAACACGTCATGTCCCGATTCGCTGAGGATATTTGCCATCACGATGCCCAAACGATCGTGACCTGCGATTACGACTCTCATCTGTTCAGTTGTCGGCTGGTTTAGTTACGCCGATCCGTCCTAGCTTCACATTATCGGCGAATCAAATCAAGTTCGTTACGCTCTGAGGGGCGCGTGAATTTGACTTGTCATCTCCAGTCTCGAATCCTTGCACGTTCGGTCGGTGCAACACGACCGCGCACGGTGCGTTTTCCAGCAGGTAATCCGAGTCCGGGTCGATCATTTTCGTGCCGAATGACGTCAGCATCCTGACACCGGCCACGATCACTTCGGCTCCGTAGTCCAACGCCTCCCGTATGAGCACTGGAGCTATCGACCGCGATTGCAAAATTACGCCGCGAGGTTCGCCCCGGATCCCTGCTGCTTGTTCGGCGTTCCGCAACACGCTCTCGGCGTGACGATGCACTTGGGGGTCTGGGTCGTCAATGGCCTGGCGCCTGTTGACCACGATGACGTAGACAAACCGGATACTCCGATTATTGCCGGACAGTTGGCTGACCGCGGTATCGATCACTTCCGCGTCGGTTTCATCGCCGCGGACTAAACACATTACTCGAGAATACGTCATCCAGCCAACTCGTCGACGAGGTCTTTGTCGCCTGCGACTATTATCTCATCGGAAGCGCGAGTTCTTTCGTCGAGGCTCGGTACCAATCGTGCGGCGTCGTCTCTGATCAGCGCGAGAACTGAAAGGTGGTTCTGATCGCGGAACTCGGTAAAACCGGCTTCCCGAAGCGTCTTTTCGTGAAATCGATCGGGGACAGCTAATCTGCTGATGCCTTGGGCGCCGCCGAGCGAAATGTAGTCCTCAACGTTGGGCGTGAATAGTGTTTGAGCCAACCTCATCCCTGCCTCTTCTTCGGCGTTGATGATCTTGTGACAACCTATTCGCTGCAGCGTCTCTTCGTGCAGACGATTTCGGGCGCGGGCCACGACCATCGGGATGTTGAGGGACCTCAACAACACCGCCGTCATGATGCTGGATTCGACGTTTCGCCCGATTGCGACAATCGCGACATCAAAGTTTTCCACTCCCAAATCCCGCATCAACACCTCGTCGGTGACATCTCCAGCGACCGAATAGGTTACGCGCCCGATCAGATCTTGGATCCGGGCTTGATCGTGGTCGATCGCCAACACGTCGTGACCGAGCTGAAACAACGATGTTGCGACTTGAGAGCCGAAACGTCCGACGCCGGCTACAACTATGTTTTGACCTGCCATGGTGTGGCTGCCGCGGATCGGCGACGATGGTTAGAACCAATCAGCGTCAACCGATTCTAACCTCTTCGGTCGGAAGCGAGAATCGGTCGCTCGTCTGACGGCCTGCCATCAGAAGCGCGAGTGACAACGGCCCGAACCTACCCAAGAACATCGAAACGATGATGATCACCTGCGTTGGCGCGTTCAAATCTGGAGTGATGCCGGTTGATAACCCTACTGTTGCCGCCGCTGAGACGACTTCGAAAAAGACGTCTCGGAATGCCAAATCAGATTGAGTCTGGAGTGCCAGAAATGCCACGAACACGACGATCGTGGCAGCGATAACAGCGACGACTAACGCTCGTTGGACCGTAAACGTCGGGATCTGGCTACGAAATATGTTGGTCGCCGCTCTCCCGGTCATCGTAGCAATCGTTGCGAACACTATCACCATGAATGTGTTCACCTTTATTCCGCCGCCGGTGGTGCCCGAAACTCCGCCGATGAACATCAACACCTCGGTTGAAAAGTCAGTTGAACTGGAGATGTCGCCGTAATCGACGACCGCGAATCCCGATGATCGGGTCGTCACAGAGTGGAATGTCGCATCCGAGACTTTTTGGATCAGGTTCTCGCCGCCTGAGGTCTCGACGTTACCCCACTCGCCAACCGCGTACGTCACGAACCCCACCAAAAATAGGAAGATCGACCCAATCAACACGAACTTGCTGTCGAGCCGCAACAATGCGAATCGTTTTTTGCGCCATACGTCGCTCCAAAAAACGTAGCCCGTGCTTCCCGCGAATATCAGAACCGCGAAGACGAAAAGTGTGAAGTAATCGGAACCAAATCCGATCAGACTTCCGCCGCCGACTACAGCATCTGGCAAAACCTCGATGCCTGCGTTGTTGAACGCCGATATGCCGTGGAAGAGCCCAAGCCACAACGACTCCCAAAAACCGAAGCCTTCCCAAATATTCCGGACGAACGTCCAGTACAACCACAAGACGATAAAGCCGACAAATTGCAGTGCGATGGCGAAGACCACGATGTTCCTCACCAGAACCGCGATACCGCCGAGTTGCCCGCCGCCCAGGCCCTCTCGAACAATTAGCCGGTTCTGCAATCCGAGCTCCTGACCGACCAAAATAATGAGGAACGCCGCACCGGTCATGAACCCTAGGCCGCCGATGAAAATCAACGACAGGATCACCACCTGCCCGAAAAACGACCAATGATCCAAAGTGTCAACAGTCACCAAGCCCGTTACTGTTACCGCCGTCGAGGCCGTGAATAGGCACGTAAGAAAATCGGCGACGCCTGCTTCTTTGCTCGAGATCGGCAACATAAGCAAACCCGTGCCGATGGCGTCGATGATCAAGAATCCGTAGATCAGCGACATCGGCGACGTGAACCCGCGGACCGAGATCGTGCGGGGTGCTACGGGGATTTCGGTGGACGATGTTTCCGCAGAACGAGGGACTCGAACCGCTTGATCGCCTATACGTTCTCGCGAGTCGCGCGCAGCCATTTCGAAAGTGTCGGGTAAGGGTGGGAAGGCTACAATGCCAACATTCTAGGTTAAGCGCCGAATTGCACGCTCCAGCATACGCTCGGTTAGCCCGCTGAACGGATCGCGCTCTCTGCCAAACGCAGGACCGTTGAGTGGTCATAAGAATGTACGTGTCTCTCCAAAGTCGACCTGGCATCGCCTACGCGCAGACTTCCAGCGAATTCGATCATTCGCGGGACGGCGCGCACTACGTTATCGACGATTGTTATCGACGCATCTCTTGAAGTACGTGAAAGCGGGTTGAGATCAACGGCGATCACCGATTTTCCAGCCGCGCGCAACGCACCGCAGCGGTCGCCGTCCTCCAAAGGCACGAAGACCACGTCCGCAACAGCTATACCGTCGGGATTGATGTATCGTCGCCCGCTGCTCATGCCTTCAATCACCGTGTCGCTGCTCGGTTTCAATACATCTCCGCTGCCAAACCGTTTTAGGTGGTCTTCGATCGCCTGAATCCTCGCGTCGCTGTGGTGGAATATGTTGATCTCGAGCGGGGCACCGACGACTCGGGACAATCTCACAAGTTCGGCCGGAACTAACGCGGCCGCGTTTCCGTTGACTGAAATGACCGGGCGATCTGCCAACAACAATGTAGCCACGGATGCTTTGATCGCGGTTTCGGCGAAAGCTCGTGTGCGTTCTCCAATCAGATAGTCGTACGCTTCCCCGCGCCCGTGCGCGATGAGGCCGTGTTGGGAGGTAACGCCGATGCGAACTCCCTCCACCAAGCGCTCTCGGATCTTCAGCGATTCTCCCCGCGGGTGGGAATCTAAGGCCAGTTCCGCACTCGTCGATGGCGTGCAGCGCGAAAGCTCTTGATCTTCGCTCTCACGCGATCGCAATCGAAAACCCTCCAAACTCGGTGGCGGCTGCGGGGTAGACGTTGGCCATGCCAAATGCCGGTCTAACGATTCCCGTTTGCCAGAGCAGCATCGCAGAAACCAGTGCTTCGCCGAAAATCCCCAAGAATCAAGCGTACCGCACCAAAAAACGAGGGTTGCCCTCAGACCTCTTTCGTGTAGACCTTGAAATGCGCGCTTGAGAATCCGTTACGCGCCAAAAACGCCGCATCGCGTTCGTCTTCATCCAACAAGACCGAAAATACCGTTTCGATGTCGTCGATTTTGGCTTTCTCAGTCAGAGCTTCGACGAGGCGCGAACCGATTCCCATCCGGCGGTAATCAGGGTGTACCGCCATCGCAACGATTCGAACGCCTGGCGGCAAGCCGTAAGTTGAAGATTGCCTTTCTGACATCAGGAAAGCCACAACCTCGCGGTCGCGTTCCGGGTCAACTGCCACGAAACAACCCCAGGGTGCATATTCGAGCGAATCTAGGGCGATTATCTCCAACACACGCCCAACATATTGATCCCAAGTCAACGAACGGTCTGGGCCTCGGATTTCTTGATCCAGCAGAAGCACGCTCTCGGCGTCTCCTTGCTGCAATTCACGGATCTCAATCATCTCAGTTAACTACGTTTTGCGGTGCACCTTTGAGGTAGGCCAAAGTGTTTTCCACGACGCCTTGGTTGAGCAGATCCAGTCCTTCCGGCGTCATGTCCGCGATATGGGGTGTGAGAACAACCTGTTCACACTCCATGATTGCGCTCCCGACTGGCAGCGGTTCATTCTCGAATACGTCGAGCGCGGCTCCAGACAGATGGCCAGAATTCAGTGCTTCGACCAACGCCTCTTCATCGATTATTGGGCCCCTTGCAACGTTGACCAATATCGCTTCAGGCTTCATCAGCGCGATCTCACGGGCTCCGATCATCTTCTCCGAATCGGGTGTAAGTTTCGTGTGGATTGTGACCACATCCGATTGCGCTAGGAGTTCGTCAAGTTCCAGGTAGCGGACACCCAGCTTCTCGGCTCTCTCATCCGATGGATTGAAGGTATACGCAACTACGTTCATGCCGAACGCATTGCACATTCGGGCCATCTCGGCGCCGATGTTGCCAGTCCCGATTATCCCGACGGTCTTATCGCTGAGGAAGACGCCGTCTTGCTTGACCCACTCGCCTTGCCGAGTCATTTCCGTATACCAAGCTGCTCGTTTCGCGGCGGCGAACATCAAGCCAAAGGCATGTTCGGCAACAACCGGAGCGGTCTTGCCCGGAATATTTGAAACGGTGATGTCGTGTTCTCGGGCCGCGTCAAGATCTATCGAGTCGGTGCCAATACCGCAAACGGAGATGAAGCGCAAATCCGGCAGAAGTTCGAATGAATCTTCTCTCCATTCTAGATAGCTGCGGGAGTTGATGATGGCTGTAGCGCCTTGGGCGCGCTCGATCTGCAGATTGAAACTATCCGCTCGGGTCGGGAAAATCTTCAAGTCTGCAACCGCTTCCAGTTCCGCCATACGCGGAGAACCTTGGCACTGGGCAGGATCGTCAGAAGGAACGACCACGAGCGGTCGATTTGTGTTTGACATCACGCGGGCTTTTGTATGAATGCGATTACGAGTGCCCGCTGATTGTGTCGTCGAAACACCGGACGGGCACTCTTGTTACGAGCGAATTCAGCGATTAAACGCGTTGTTCGTCTTCGGTTTGCGGTGCCGATTCGAATTCGGCCATCACAGGTACGCCATCGTCGTCTGACGCGTTCCTTCCAACTCGTTGCCGCAATGAGGACGCGACGCTCGCGGCATCGGCCCTAATCTCTTCCAGACGTTGGCTCGTCGCATCGAGCAGGTCTTCCATCTGTTCCCGCGCCGTGCCGGTCCGATCCATGAACTGCTCTCGCGCCGACCCGGTGCGATCCCACAACTGTTCACGTGCGGTGTCTGTCTTATCCAGCAGGTCAGCGCGCATTTCGGAGCCCGATTTGGGTGCCATCAGTATGCCTACTGCGAATCCGGCGATACCGCCTAGGATCACGCCTGCGAGAAAGCTATCTCCACTTCCATTTGCCACGATCTATCTCCATTTCTTAATCTCGGTACGGATTTGCCCGTTACCGACTCTTATCGCCATCGCCACGCGCTCTGCGCCGGAACTGCCGGCGGATCGAGTGACCCAGCGGTGAAAGCAACCACGAAACGACGTTGAACCCGTTATCGGAATCACGTGATCCCATTCCACCTCGACTCCGTACTTTGTCGCGGAATTCAGCCAATGCATCACGTGCCGCAACGACGGAATCTAGTAGGTCATCGACTCGGTCCATCGCTGTTTGTAGCCGACGCACCACTCTTCGCACGCTGATGAGAATTACCAACAGTGTAATGGTGGCGACTAAACAAAGCAGGACAAATGCAATGTCCCGCGCGATGGCGGAGACGTCAGTCATATCGTCCAGACCGAACAATGGGGTACCGATTCGGGGTGATGTGGCTTGCTGGATGTCGATTTCAGTGCCCACCGCCGTTTTCCAAGATTTTACAAAAGCGTAAACCCGCCATTACAACCGAATCTGATCACTCAAAGAGGTTCCTGGTTGACAGGTGCGGCAAAAGTTCGTGTCCCGCTGCCTGGATTTGACGGAGCTGATGGATGTGCCGCAGTTCGGGCATGGTCGTCCGGATTTGCCGTGAACCGCTAAGAATTTGCGCTCTTTACGTGGGTGTTTTTCGCCGAAAAGGTTCTTTAGAACGCTCACGGCCTCGTGAGGCACCCGATACGTCGAGGCATGAAGCCGCGCGATCTCGTCGGCGCTGAATTTCGACACCTTCCGGAAAGGATAGATGCCAGCGTCCCAAAGCACCTCGTCGGCATACGCATTGCCGATACCTGCGACCAATTGGCCGCGCGTCAATAAACCTTTGACTTCGCCACGAAAACGTTTGAGTGACTTTCGAAACTCGGATAGAGTCGCCGGTTCGTTCAAAACGTCTGGACCTTGATCCTCGATGCGTTTTATCTCGCCCGCTCCGTCGGACGCGACGTAGTAGACCTGCCCCATTCGCTTGGCATCTGTGTATCTCAGTTGCCGCCCACCGCTCAAATCCATCGTCAAGATCGTGGACTTTAGGACCCTCTGACTAGGGTCCGCCAAAACGGTCTCTCCAGTCAGCATAGGGCTGACCACCAATGAGAATCCTCCCGACAGACTGAAAGTCATCAGTTTGCCCTGACGTTCCAATCGCTCGATGCGACGTCCGCGAATGTGATCGACGAACGGCTCATCGATCAAATTCCTCAACACCAGAGGCCGAAGCACGGCCGTTTCGGTGATCGTTTCACCTTCTACACGCGGAGCGAGATACTCCCTCAAAACTTGCAGATCTGGAGCTTCAGGCACAGCCCCATTATCCGTCATATGGATCGGAAGGGTCGTCCACCGAATTGGTCGGTTTTGAAGCCGATTTACCGCATGCCGCGCATCATGTTCTGAAGCGCGCGTTCACCGCCCGGGCCGCTGATCCGCTTCATCATCTTCTGCATCTGCCGGTATTGTCCAAGCAGTTGATTCACCTGCGAAGGCGAGGTGCCGGATCCATTGGCCACCCGACGTCGACGTGAACCGTTTAGGAGCTTTGGATTGGTCCGCTCCTGTGGCGTCATCGATAGGATGATGGCCTCGACCTGAGACATGCGTCGTTCGTCGACGTTTTGTAGGCCTTGGGAACCGCGGAGGCCGCCGAGCCCGGGGATCATGCCCAAGACTTCTGACAATGGCCCCATGCGACGTATCGAACGGAATTGCTCCAACATGTCATTGAGGTCGAATTCGTTTCGCAATAATCGCTGTTCCAAGCGCTTTGCATCGTCCTCGTCGATCTCGCGCTGAGCTTTTTCGATCAACGTCGTGACATCGCCCATCCCCAGAATACGCTGGGCCATGCGTTCGGGATGGAACGCCTCGAACTGTTCAGGTCGTTCGCCGATACCAACAAATTTGACTGGCAGTCCCGTTACGGACTTCATCGAAAGAGCTGCACCGCCGCGCGCGTCGCCGTCCATCTTTGTCAGCAACATGCCGGTCAAACCGATTCGCCGGTTGAATTCCGATCCAGAGTTGACTGCGTCTTGGCCAGTCATCGCATCCACAACTAGGAATGTCTCGATCGGATTCAGCTCAGAATTGATTTTCTCCAACTCCGACATCAACTCATCGTCGATCGCCAATCTGCCGGCCGTGTCGAGAATCAACCAGTGCGAGCGATCACGTTTGGCGCGATCCAACGCATTTTTGGCCACTTTCACAGGTGTCGATTTTCGAGTGCTCTCGTTGTGAACCGGCACGCTTATCTGCTTGCCCAACGTGACTAATTGCTCGATCGCCGCGGGACGTTGCAAGTCGCAAGCTGCAAGCAGGACATCTTGTTTCCATTCGCGCCGGATGTGAAGCGCGAGTTTGGCCGCCGCAGTGGTTTTGCCGGCTCCTTGCAAACCAACAAGCATCACCACGCTAGGAGGCGTTTCGCCGCGTTGCAACTCGGCGCTGTCGCCCCCGAGAATTTCGACGAGATTATCTTGCACGATCTTGACGACGGTCTGTCCCGGCGTCAAGGATTTGATTACGTCTTCGCCTTGCGCCTCTTCGCGGATTTTCGACACGAATGACCGAGCAACCTTGAAGTCGACATCGGCTTCCAAAAGCGCCATGCGTACCTGACGCAAGGCCGACTCGATGTCTTTTTCCGACAACCGGCCCTTGCCCGTGAGCGTGCCGAGCGCGGAGTTCAATCTTTCTGACAGGGTCTCAAACATCGAGTAACGCCAAAAGATGCAAGCCTTGGTTCAGGTCGCGGAAGGTTCGCGCGTCGAAGGCACCGAGGCGGGACTACGATCCCAACCGGAAAAGATGTCGCTAGCCAACTGCTGCATCACGCGGCTAATGTTTGAGAACGTCGCTATCCCGACAGGAGCGCCGCTTGCATCAACTACGGGGAGCCTCGAGATACGCCGTTGAGCCATAACGCCTGCTGCTTCGACCACGTCAGTGTCTGGCCTGGCGGTGTGCACCGGGCTACTCATATACAACAGAATCGGACACGTACTGGGATCTTCGCCCGCGCCGACGCACCCGACAGCGACGTCCCAGCTCGTGATTATGCCTTCTACAACCCCTTTTCGAACCACGACCAGCGAACCTACGTCGTGCGCCCTCATCCGCTTGGCAGCATCGGCCACGCTCAACTCCGCAGTGATCGTGAGCACTGGGGCGGTCATTATCTCTTCCAAACGCATCGCTTTAAATCATGCACGGCCTAGGAACGTTTATCATGCAACATTGGGCATCGGGCTCAGAAACTTGACCTGAAACCGATACCGCGAACAACAATTCTAGACCCTCAACACCAACCAAACCTGTGCCATGAAAATAATCCTGATGATTGTGCTCGTGCTGCTGTCTGCGATCGCCATTGGCGTCGCTGTCGCCAACATTGATCCTATCTAGGCGAAGCGGTGTGCAACGCATCGTTAACGCGGCGGAGAACGTGACGTAGACAATGCCAAAAATCAACGCCAACATCCAGTTCATGTTCAATGAATATGAACTCCTCGATAGATACGACGCGGCGGCACGCGCAGGTTTCAAGGGCGTAGAGATTCAAGCGCCGTACTCCGAACCGGTCGAAGCTATTCGGGAGCGATTGGAGCGGAACGATCTGACGCACGTGATCATTAACCTCGCTGTCGCGGACCCCGTTTCAGGCCAAAACAACCTGCCTCTTAACCCGGAACACATCGGCCTGTACCAGGAACGCGTTGCTCAAGGAGTAGAGTACGCCTCAGGGCTCGGTTGCATCGGCGTAAACACTGGCATCGGGCCAGTGCCCAACGGCCTCGACCCTAAAATCGCCTACCGAACTTACATCGATAATCTAAGGTACGCCGCGAGTCAACTCGCAAACGTCGGCGTTAAAGCGTTGGTGGAACCGATCAACACCCGGGACCAACCGGGATTCTTGATCCACAACTCGACTCAGGGGATGCGCGCGATCGCCGACGCCGCTCATCCCAACGTGTTTCTGCAATACGACTTCTACCACATGCAAATTATGGAAGGTGATTTGATTGAGACCTTCCGTCGTCTGTTGCCGAGCATCGGCCACGTGCAATTCGCCGACACGCCCGGCCGCAATGAACCGGGTTCTGGGGAGATCAATTACGCGAACGTTTTCAAGATGTTGGATGAAGTTGGCTACGAAGGATGGGCGGGGGCAGAATACAATCCTTCGGGTCGCACCGAGGACTCGTTGGAATGGCTCAACACTCTTTGAGTTGAAACCTGTATCAATCGGTTCTCACCGCATTCATCGCGCGGATGCAAACATGGATTTACACTCGCGCAATAACATTTAGCTCTATGTCCGAGCCGATCATCACTTTCGGTGACGAGGAACTCGTCCTCGAAGCTGAAAACACCAGCGTGTACTACGGACCGTCGTTGGCTGTTGAAGACGTGTCGCTGCAGATCCCGCGCAACGCGATCGTCTCGTTGATCGGCCCGTCAGGTTGCGGCAAAAGCACTGTGTTGCGTTGCTTCAACCGCATGAACGATCTGATCCCAGGCGCGCGGGTGACGGGAAGCATCAAGTATCAAGGCGTCAACGTTTACGACGAAGGCGTCGACCCGACCGACATACGATTTCGCATCGGAATGGTGTTCCAACGCCCGAACCCTTTTCCTAAGAGCATCTACGATAATGTCGCTTTCGGGCCGCGGGTCAACGGATTGACGGACGATCTGGACGGCGTTGTCGAAGAGTCTCTCCGGCGAGCCGCGTTGTGGGACGAAGTGAAAGACCGATTGGACGATAGCGGCCTCGGCATTTCAGGTGGGCAGCAACAAAGATTGTGCATCGCTCGCGCCTTGGCGGTTGACCCCGACGTCGTATTGATGGATGAGCCAGCTTCGGCGCTCGATCCCATATCCACTCAGGCGATCGAAGACCTGATACGTGAACTATCCGCGGAGGTGACGATAATCATCGTCACGCACAACATGCAGCAAGCGACCCGAATTTCGGACTACTCAGCCGTAATGATGGTCGGTGAAGATCGCGTCGGCCACCTAATAGAATACGGCACCAACGAACAGGTCTTCGGCAATCCTATGGATCAACGCACCGAGGCGTACGTAACAGGTCGTATCGGATAACAGAATTGGGGGATGCCCAGCATGCCCAACGAACAACTCGATTACCAACTCGCTCATTTAGAAGCCGAAATTGTTTTGTTGGGCGGCCTCGTGGAGGCCGCGATCTTTAAGTCGGTGCGGGCGCTCCGAAACCGCGACTTGGATGTTTCCAGAGAAGTCATCGTTGAAGATGACCGTATCGACGACTTGGAGACCAAAATCCAAAACGATTGTGTGGAGCAGATACGTCGGCAAGCACCGCTCGCCGCCGACCTCCGTCGAATCATCGGCATGATGTTTATCGCCAACGAGTTGGAGCGCATGGGCGACTACGCCGAAGGTATCGCGAAGGTCTCCATCAACATGGGTCACGAAGCGCCATTGAAGGAACTGGAAGACATCCCGAAGATGGCCGATTTGGCCGTTTCGATGATGAAACGCAGCATCGAAGCTATGACTATTTCCGATCGCGACGAATCAGGAAAGTTGGCGATCGAAATCGAGAACGACGACGATGAAGTCGACCGCCTTTATGCCAAAGTTCAGGCCGACATTTTGTCGTTGGTCGAAGAAGACCGACAACGTGCGGTGCGCGGGACATATCTACTGTGGGTTGCGCACAACCTAGAACGCGTCGCAGACCGGGCGACGAATATCGCCGAGCGCGCCATCTTCATGTCGACAGGCGTAATGGTCGGTGGAAACGCCGAGGCCCAGGCAGCGGTCAGCGGTTAACGCTGTCAACTCTGTCGTCTGAACCAGCGGGACCCTCGTCTGTACGCGTAACCGCGTTGACTTGGGTGTTACGGGTTTTTCGGTCCAACATGTCGACCGCGACCGTCGCCCAGCCAAAATTGGTGCCACGCATACCTCGACCGGAACGTGGCGAATAGAACTCACGAAAGTCGCGTGAAGCCATCTCGATCGACTTTGCCTCGATCTCAGATGCAACTGCGTTGAATCCATGTCTCCTCAGCCCTCGCGACAATAACCAATTGAGGTTCAGGCAAACGGGCCCTCTCCAAATCGTCGACTCGCCTTCCGGATCAAATGTGGGCTCGGATGCCGCCACGCTCGGAACAGGATATGGCGTCCAAAACTCGTGCTCGTTCAACAGATGTCGATGGATCACTTCCTCCACCTTGGACCTATCCTGATTTCCGATGATCAACGGGAAAATCGCGCCGATTGCGAGCGTGAACTCTGGAATGCGACCGGCTCCGCGCAAATAGATCCAACGGCCTTCCGACGCATCCCAACAGTTGTCGTTTAGCGCCTCAGTGGTTCTTTGTCGTTTTTCGATTGCCGATTGAACTAGGTCGTTTTCATCCAGAGCCTCGTGCATCGCCGCAATCGCGTCCCAACCGTCGGCGTACACCGCGTTCATGAATGGGTCGATCAATGTGAACCGGTCACGGCGCCGCAAGTGTGCGAAATCGTGGCCTCTACCAAAAAGGACATTGTGCCAATCCAGCAACCAGTTTTTGATCAGCAAGCTCCGACGATTCGGGCGGTTCAATCCCAACTCGGCATCGTAAGCCGGCGAGTTGTCGAGGCCGCATTCGTAAGGGGAGATCACGCCGATCAATCCATCGGAATCGGCGTCGCGTTCATGGTCCAACCACTCGTAAAAACGTCTTACCTTGGGCAACATCACGCGCAAATACTCGATGTCGCGAGATTCCTCCCAGACCCGGAGCAACGCTTGAGCCAAGACCGGCGGCTGAATCATGCCCGAATTTCGCTTGCGCCACTCGTTGGGTCGGCTCTGACCTGCCAGCACTGCTGCGACTGACCCCCAACGGCCCCAATACGTCATATGCCCCACAAAACCGTTCTCGCGTTGCGGGATCATCAGCGTCGCCAATTCAGCTTTAGCCAACTCGACATCCAACGTCGAAAGCGCGATCGCGTGAAAACAGGAATCCCAAAACCATTGCCACTCGTAACGCCCGATCGAAGGCATCACGTAGGTGAAACGCTGTCGATAGTAGGGGTCGAACCCGGTTCGCACGTTACCGTGCAATCGATCCAAAGCTCGCGCCCGTAAATCATCTGATTTCATAAGTAGTGAGGTTATCCAACGCCATCAGTTCGCCACCACGGGGGAGCGCGAACGGTCGCCAGTGATCTGCGTACAGGTGCGTTATCATCATGCGACACATGATCAGAACGGACAGCAGCTCCAACCTAACGGCGGCCGCGGACATTGGGGGAACGCAAATTCGCGCAGCTCTCGTAACACGTCAAGGCGAGATTCTGAGTGAAAATCGTGACGCCACGATGCCAGAGCGGGGCATTGAAGACGCGGCCGCCAGATTGTCGGAACTCGTACACGATGTAACTTCCGACGCTGACGCCGTTACTGGGCTCGCCGTATCGACAGCGGGTCCGATCGATCCGGCGACAGGAACGTATGACCACCCTCCGAATCTCACAGGATGGCACGCCAAGTCGATGAAGCCGAATCTGGAGAGACTGACGTCGTTACCCGTCGCAATCGGCCACGACGCGACCTTGGCGGCGCTGGCTGAAACGAAGTTCGGACCATTCAAAAATGCCCATTCTCTGGTCTATGTGACTATCAGCACCGGCATCGGCGGTGGAATCATCGCAAACGGTGAGATGGTGACCGGATCGACGGGCCAGGCCGGCGAATTAGGACACATCACGGTTCGGACCGATCCTGACGCACTAGCGTGCGGAGTCGGTTGTCACGGCTGTTTTGAAGGCAACGCTTCAGGACCGAACATCGGGCGCATGGCCAGAGCAGCCGCGAGCAGCGATCCATCGCGGGCATCAATTCTCATCGAACTGGCTGGAGATATCGACTCGATCGACGCGCGGCTCACTTTCGATGCGGCGAATAAGGGCGACGTCGTCGCTGAACGAGTGGTCCAACAGGTGATCGAAAACGTGGGCCGGGGTCTCGCCAGCATACTTGCGGTGTTGGACCCTCACGGCCTAGTTGTCGGCGGAGGCGTAGTCCATAGCTTAGAAAATCGGTGGGACGAACTCATAGAAGCCGTCAAGACATACGGATTGCCGAGATACCAAACTCGGGGCGTTCCTGTATCAATAACCGAGCTTGGCGACGACGTGAGCTTGTTGGGTGCGTCCGTCTTGTCGTTCTCGCGTTTTGGTAACTCCTGAACCTTGGCATGGGGTCATCCCCATGCTGCGCTCCGGTCGCACGTGGATGAGTATTTTCGGTGAGATCGATGCGTTCGACCACTGCGTATAATCGAAATTAGCGTCGGGGAGTGGCGCAGCTTGGTAGCGCGCTTCGTTCGGGACGAAGAGGTCCCGGGTTCAAATCCCGGCTCCCCGACCACGTTCCACTCTTTCCAAGTTCGCAACAGGCGCGCTGATCCCAGTGACCGCCCGCGAATCTCATTCGTTTCGACTCGGCATGTCGATGGTCAACATCTCATAATCGTCGGAGTCATCATCCTTCGGGGCGTCCCCATCCTCGCCATCATCATCCGGGCCGTCATCTTTAGAGCCAGCAACGCCAGGCGGCCGATCGCCCGGTTCTTCGGATGAACTGATTCGGGATCGGTAAATCATCGCACCAACGCCGATCGCAATTGCCGCGATACCAAGCACGATTGCAATGATCCACAGCGTCGCAGTCGGCTCGTCTTCGCTCGGAGGAGGCGGCGCGACCGTGGCGACCGGTCGTGGTGTGCTAGTCGGCTCAGTAGTAGGCGTAACGGTCGGTTCAGGTGTCGCCGTACTGGTCGGCGTATTGGTTGGAACGGCGGTATGCGTTGGGGTGGCGGTATGTGTCGGTTCCGGAGTATGAGTGGGCGTGTTGGTAGGAACCGGCGTTTCGGTTGGCACTGGTGTCTGCGTGCTGGTAGGAACCGGCGTAGGCGTTTCGGTTGGTACTGGTGTCGGCGTGTCAGTCGGCACCGGCGTCGACGTTAATGTTGGCGTCGGGATTGGCGTCTCGGTCGGTATCGGCGTCTCGGTCGGCGGAACGACGACAGGAGTAGGTGGCGGCGGCGGCACCGGGGTCGATGAAGGCGTCGGCGTTTCCGTAGGCGTCACGGGCACCGGGGTGGCCGTTGGTGTGGCTGTGGCGGGCACGAGGGTCGCCGTCGGTTCAGGTGATTCGGGTTGTGCCAGGAACAATAGGCCATCGAACGATTCGGCCCGCGCGCAGACCTTTGCCGGCACTGCGTTGAGAGGTTGAGCTTCGTATCTGGTCGGCGAATTCAGCAACTGTTGAACCCCATCATCGAGGAGCAACATTATTTCGAGCTCGTCCAGCACAGCGGTCGCGCTGTCCGGGACAGGCAGGCAAACTTCGGCGTGCGGAACGAATTTCAACCCAGATATCGGAAGCTGGCCTGATGACACGTATCGTGTTTCGTACCAATTGCCGATGGTGTCGTAACGGCGAACGTTCGACTGCAAAGCGCTAGCGTCCGAACCTTCGTTCAACCGCACACCGATCCAATCGCGAGCCGGGATTCCCAAAGCCGGCACCTCCAACGAAATTTCGGGGGTGTCGGGGTCTTCGTAGCGACCGCCACGGTTGAACGTAGAAACACCGTAATTGTCGCCGAGATATGTCGTTTCAGTTGGGTAAGGGTCGACTTGGTAGATATGAACTTCTTGATCTTCACCGATTACCCGAACCGGGATCCGCAATCGAACTTGTACAGCGCCCCCTGGGACGGCTTGCGACACCGTTACACGCACCGCAAATTCGCCGACTCGGTGTGGTGCGGTGTAAATTGTCGATCGAGCTTCTGGGTCGGCGATGTCGCCGATGGACGCGGTCCATCGGATTGAAAGGTCGTCGCGTTCAATCAACGAGTTTTCTAACGCCCCGTCGGTATTGAAGAGATTTACGCCGATGGCTGTGTCCTGACCTTTGCGCAAATTCAGGTGCGGCGAATACGGAAGCGCGTCGCCAAACACGGCACCCTCGCGCGGTGAGACAATCGGCAAAACCGTGGGCGCTTCGGAAAGCGGAGTAATGATCGTCTCCTCCGACCATGAGCCTTCCTCGCCCAGCAAATTTCGTGCTCGCAACCTGAACGCATACTGTGTTGACGGGTCGTCTACATCGACGACACGCGGCGAAGACGCGTTCCGATCTTTCGGTTCCAGCTCGTAACGATCATCGATTTGACGCCAATCAAGGTCGAACGCGAAATCGGTGAAATTGTCCCAAAGAACCGTCACTTGCTCGTGACCGACTGCAATTGCTGGCGGATCCGGCGTCAAAGCCGGCACATCGACCTCGATAGCGTTCGCGACCGTGACGACTCCAATCACCTCGTCGGTGAGCCCGCACAGGTCTCGGACAATTAATTGCAGCATGTAGCTGGCGGTCGTTTCGTAGTCCAACTCCGACGTGGTGGTTATTTTGCCGGTCGACTGATCGATCTCGAAAGGCGCGTTAGCGGGTTCAGTCTCTCCGATCGAGAATATGAACTGGGAGTACGGGTCGTCGTCGGTTGCTGACACTGAACCCACGTCCACCCCGGCCGCGAGTTCTTCTCGAACGCTGAAGTCATATTCCTGTTCTCGGAATGCAGGCGCGGCGTTCGCCCTACTCTCATCAACAGATGGAGCGATTACATACTCGGCCGACCACTTCGACTGTTCACCAGACGTCTTGTCGACCGCCCGTATCCTGAAAACCCAATCGATCCCGTTCGCCAAGTTTTCGACGATCCTTCGGTCCGCATCGATGTTCTTGATGTTCCTCGAATCCGCTACGCTGTAATTTGCGTTGTCGAATTGACGCCATTGAATGTCATAAGTCGATTCGTTCGTCTGGTTCCAAACCAAGAAAGCGCTTTGGTTACCAGCACAGACCTGAGTGACCGCTGGGATATCTGGTCCCGCGACATCGATGACCTCGATCTTCAGTTCGTGCCTAATCGTTTCGTCGCCCAAGTCCGTCGCACCCACGGTGACCGTGTACTCCTCGACCGACTCGAAGTCGAGTTTTTCATACACATAGACTTCGCCGTTGGCTGCGTTGATGGCGAACGGACCCCGCACCGGTTCGAGCAACTCATAGTTGACAATGTCGTTGGTATCGCCGCCGATGGCGTGGAACTTTGCGATTGAACCGCCGCGCAACGTGTTCTCTTCTACTGACACCACGTCTTGTGTAGCGCGCCACGTCGGAGTGTCATTGCTAGCTCCCGCCAGCGCGCGCGGCTCTTCCGATACGATGCGGCTCCAGTCGCTGAACTCGCTCTGCGATGTGGTCCCGGTTCTCAGACTTCGGACCTGGACGTCGAACTCGGTGCGGTTTGCCAATCCTCTGATTTCGTATCGATATGGCCCCGGTGGCTCAACCGTTCTCCAAGCCGAAGCGATTTCATCTCCCACGCGCCAACGAACCTGGTAACTGTGTCCAGACTCCGGACGCCATGAAACGTGAAGTTTCCCGTTGCCGGGTACGACAGCGACGTCTTCCGGCGCTTCAGAATGGTGCGCTTCGGCGACTTCGTTGGTCAGTGAATGCGACCATGAAAGACTGGCATTGGTGGCCGCGAACAGGAGGAACGCGATAGCTCCGAGAGCGGTGAATCGATGCAGTTTCGAGCGAGCAGATGCACGCCACGATTGGCTAAGAAGTGTCGATTTCATCGGCCTTTGAAGGTGATAACGTCGAGCGGTTCAACTCGATGGCGTAAACATAGCAAAGCCGCCACCGCCAAATCAGCGGTTTATCGCGCACCCAAATCGGCAATTCGATGCGTCGCTACGAGTCGATCCTCAGCGTCTCATACTCGTCATCGTCATCATCGTCGTCTTCGTCCATTGCGACGTCAGATTCCGCCTGTTCCGTTTCGGTCGATGCTTGTTCGGTCTGAGGTTCGGTCGATCGTTCCGGATCGGTGTTGTTTTGTCGTGGACGCCGTCCGAAGATAGTCAATGCGACGACAACCGTGGCAATGGTCAAGAACGCGAGCACGGCGAAGAATATCAGGCCTCGACGGCCGGTTTCACCATCGTCTTCCCCAGGTTCGCTTGGGACCACTTCTTCAACCGTTTCGGCTGTTGGCTTGGTGGTGGGCGGTATCGCTGTCGGTACCGGCGTGTCCGTAGGTACAGGTGTCGGCGTGTCGGTTGGTGTGGGTGTCGCAGTCGCCGTAGCTACATCGACCTTCGCAACAACAGGCTCGGGCGCCGGCACCATCGTCGACGTCGGTACCGGCGTGTCCGTCGGCTGAGGAACTGGCGTGTTAGTCGGTTGCGGAGTGGCAGTGGCAGTAGCCGTCCGCTCCAATATCGCAGGCGAGGTGCTGGTTGGTGTTGCTGTCGGTTGCGGAGTAGAAGTCGCGGTTGGCGGAACTGGTGTTTCCGTTGGCACCGTTGGCTCGGTCGGAACGGGCGTCGGAGTCGACACGCTGATGCCAACCGTAGGCGACGGCTCCGGCGTTGGCGTCGGTGTAGGCGTCGCGGTGAAGGCAGTTGGCGGCTCCGGCGTCAACGTCGGAGTTGCGGTCGCAGTTGGCGTCTGAGCCACGATCGGCGTTGGCGTAGCTGTCGGTATCGCATCGTTCGCTATCGCCAACAACAATTCGCCGTCGAACAACTCGGAATGACCACAAACGAGTGCCGGATCGTTGAACGTTGGATCGGGTTGGAATCGCACAGGCAACGATAGTGCTGCGTGTGATCCATCAGGCGCAATCCGCCTCACTTCGAGCGATTGCAGGGCAAACGTCCACTCTTCGGGAACCGGCAGGCATAATGCGGCGTTGTTGGTAAACGACATGTTCACGATCGGCCTTCCTGCCTTATCGATGAACATGGCAGAGAATTCGTCGCCTACTCCGGTGAAACCGGGTATTTTTTGTTCCAACGTCGACGCCGGTTCGCCAGGTGCGATGTTGATGCCGATCCACTCAAATCCAGGTATTGAGCGTTGCCGAACTTTGAACAGAGCTTTAGTCGATTGCGGCGGACGGTACTCCTTGTCTTCCGAGTAAGTGATGGTGGCGTATTCAACGTCATCCACGACCACGGTCCTCGGCACTTCTTCGTCTGACAGGTATGGCTTGACCAAACCGTTGTCGCCGATCACGTGCACGACCATCTCGAGATTTCGCTGCACGATGCCACCGGGAACACGCTGCTTCACCACGACTTTGATGTTGTACACACCTTCCTGCTCCGGCGCAGTGTAGAACAGCACACGGTCCTTATCGTTCGAAAGGTCACCCTCCTCGGCACGCCACGAAACCGTGATGTCATCACGATCCAACAACGAGTTGTCGAGTTGTCCATCGATGCCGAAGATGTTGAAGCCCAGCCGCGCGGTCTGGCCCCCGCGCAGGGTTATGCCATCCAGAAATAGTTTCGCGCCGCCCAGAACCTGGCCTTGCCGCGGTATATCGATAGCCGGTATGCTCGGAGCTGGAATGTTTGGATCGACAACCGTCTCATCTGACCAATCGCCCGGCACTCCCAGCGGATTCACCCGCCTCAAGCGGAACGCGTACGCCGTATCCGGGGCGAATAGATCGACCACCGTCGGCATCGTCGCGTCTCGGTCTTGCGGACGCGTCCTGTACTCGTCGCCGATCTGACGCCAGTCGAGGTCGTAAACGTCTTCGTAGTTCGTGGGCCATACGACGACGACTTGATCGTGGCGCTCGATGATAGCCGGCGGATTCGGCACCAGCGGCACCGCGTCAACGTCCGGATTGTCTAGCACAGTAACCGTCGCGTCGGCGTAGTCGTTCGATCCACAGAGGTCGGTCGCCGCGAAGACGAGCGAATATGAGGGTTGAGTTTCGAAATCCAGACGGCCACTCGTCGTCACAATCCCTGTGAACGGATCGATCTCGAACGGCGCGCCTGCAGGCGTAGATTCGATGATCTGATAACGCAAAGAGCTATGACGATCCTCGTCTCTTGCCACCGCGTATCCTACGTGGACTCCCGCGAGTTGTTCTTCCAGCACTTCGTATTCGAAAAGTTCGCGACGGAACTCCGGCGCAGTGTTTTCGACACGTCCGACGTACACCGCCTCCTCGGATGACCATTTGCTCTGTTCGCCGCTCATTTTGTCTATCGCGCGGACCCTGAATACCCAAGTGGTATCAAAAGGCAGGTTCAATTCCGTATCAATAAGGGTGCTGACCCAGACTGGGTTGCCGACACTCGTCCTGACAGGCCGCCGCTCCAGCTCATAGCTATATCTGGAGTTGTCGCGTCGCCATTTGACTTCGACACCAGTCTCACCCGAACACACCCGCGTCAGTATCGGAGGGGGCGGACCTTCGGCATCGATCACATCGACATGGATGTCATGTGTGATTTCGAACCCGCCGACATCGGTGGCACGGACGGTCAGCGTGTACTCCTCATATTGTTCGTAATCGAGTTCTTTGTACACGTAGATGTCGCCGTCGCGGGCGTTGATCGAGAACGGGAATAAATCGAGGGCCGGGAACGGCGGCACGATTTCGTATCGGATGTCATCGTCCCGGCGCGCATCGGTCTCCGGGTTTATGTCAACGTCCGGGTCGTCGGCCTTCACCGTCGCGATCGGTTCGTCGTACCGACGGTTCTCGACCAAACTTATGCTTCTGGGCCGCGTCACCCAGCGCGGCGAACGATTGTTCGCCACTGGATCTATTGGAATGGCCAGATACGAAACCGTGGTTGAACTGTCTGTCGAGTCTTCGCGCCGACTTTGCGCTTCGACGATGTACGGCGCGCCGTTGGTCAAATTGCGAATCGTGAAACTGTCCGTATCATCCCACCTCGACCACGCCGACCAAGCAGAAGGAGGGCTCGTACGTTGGCGGTGTCGAACCTGATAGTCGTGTTTCGGACAAGGTCGCCAACTGGCGTAGAGCTTCTCGTCTCCCGGAACAACCACGAACTCGTCAGGAGGCACCGGATCGCCTTCTGGACATGTTGAAGTGGGCGCTGCTACGACGGATTCGCTCCAAGCCGTGCGGTAGCGGTTTCCATCTTCGGTCCTTACCCGAGGACCTCCTGATGCAACCGAGCGAACCTGAACGTCATACTCAACCCCGTTCTCTAATTCGTCGATCACGTATGACTGAAACGCGCCTACGTCAACGGGCCGGCTCCAATGGTCGGTGCCGCGATTGTCTTCAGATTGCCATCGAATATGGGCCACCGTATCCGCACACTGATTCCAAGTGACCGCTAGCTGCCCATCGCCCGGCGAAACGCTTATCTGCCACGGTATCTCTGGCAAATCGCCGCAACGCTCAAGTGTAGCGAAGTAGTCGTCTGTCCAACTGCCCGTATCGAATATGTTGCCTTGAAAATGCGTCGACCGTAGTTGGACAGCGTATCTGCGACCATTAATCAGGTCCAGTTTCTGGGCTGACGTTAGGGTCAATCGTTCGCCACGGTTAAGAGCTTCGATCTGCGCGGCGGTTAGATTGGCGACGTCCGCGTCGAACAAAATGTCGTACTCCTCTGATGACCCTACGCCAGTTGTCGTGGTCCAATTGAAGGCATTGTGAGGGTTCTCGGGATTTCGGGACGTCGGTCGCCAGCGAAGCTCATACCTGTGGTCTGGGCAGGTCTCCCACTGCACCAAGATGCCAGAGTCGTGTTCCCACAGCTGAACGTCGCGAGGCTCGACCGGCGGTTCCGCGCAGCGATTCTGGCCCAGCACCGCTTCTTCGCTCTGCAGCGACGTCGCTACCACGCTGATCGCCACGAGTCCTGCCACCGCGATCACCGCGATCGCCGCACGCCACGAATTGTGCAAAAAGGAGGTCTTCGGAACGCCAGAATTTAGTGTTTTGAAGCCGGAAAGCACCGAATTAAGAGTCGCAGGTCTGCGTATTTTTGTTCGCGTCCATTGACGCCCAGCCGAAGTGATTGGCTAGCGATGCCGATAACATAACAAAGCAAATCCACCAAAATCTCTGGATTGAAATGCGATGAAACTGCTAATTGTCCGACACGCAAAGGCTTTCGACCCCGACCCGCGCAAATGGCCCGACGATAGCGAACGCCCGTTGACCAAAAAGGGCGAACGACGGTTCTCAAGATCCGTGGCCGCTATCGCCGCGCTGGCACCCGAGGGTGCGAAAGTCATATCGAGCCCTTACGCCCGCGCCCTGCGTACTGCTGAGGTTTTGTGCGAAAAAACCGGCTGGGATGGACCTGAGATCGATGATCGGCTTTCCGCACATTTCGGACCTGATGAGACGCTCGACTTGCTCCAATCACTCGACGTGTCAGGTACTTACGCCATCGTGGGTCACGATCCCACGTTTTCATTCCTGCCCGGTCATCTGATCGGCGCGGGAAGATTAGGGGCGACCGTGCTGAAGACGGGAGCGGTCGCGGTAGTAGAGACTGGCGCTGCGCCGGTGGTTGAAGGTTCTGGTACGTTGACCGCTTTGGTGCAGCCGAAGACGTTGAAACGTTAGACGGCAATCAGGCCCGAATCCCGGTCTCGTTGTTCCTAAGTCGTAACGAAAACCGAGATGATTAGGCCCACCGCGGCTACACCCGCTGATGCCATCGAAATCACGACAGTTCTGAACTTCGCGTCCATGTCGGCCCGCAGCGAGTCGAACTTGACATTGATTTTGGCGTCGGTCGCCCCAAACTTCGCGTCCAATTTGGCGTCAGTCGCCTCGAACCTTGCATCCATATCGGCCCGCAGCTTGTCGATTTTGGCGTCAGTCGCCTCGAACTTTGAGTCCATGTCAGCCCGCAACGAGTCGACCTTGGCATCGATTTTGGCGTCGGTCGCCCCGAACTTCGCATCCATTTTGGCGCCAGTCGCGTCAAACTTCGCGTCTATGTCCGCCCGCAACGAGTCGATCTTGGCATCGATTTTGGCGTCGGTTGATTCAAACCTCGCGTCCACTTCCGCCCGCAACCTGTCGAATTTGGTATCGCTCGCGTCGAACCTTGCGCCCATAGACCGGAAATCCGAGCGTACGCCGCGAAATGAATCGTTCAGCTCGCCCAAGCGTCGGTCTACTTGCCCGTAGGCACCTTCGAGATTACTGACACGTTCTTCTAGGGTGGTCATGGATGTGCTGAAAACGGATGTTGGCGTAATTAGTGTGGCATGTAACGATAACGGAAAGATGGCTTAATTACAACCAACCTATACGACTTATTTAGATCAGTCGGCTGGCCGCCTCATCGGCAATACCAGCGCCAGCACTGCTCCAACCGCCGCGATCGCGCCGCAGAACAGCACGATTCCCTCGAAGCCGTTGATCTCGAAGATCTTTCCCGCAGCGATCGGCGAAAGCGCGCCTACCACCGATCCGCCCGAGAAGATCAACGCTGTCGCAGATCCCTCCGAGCCGCGCTCCACCTGGTCCATCGTCGCCGCCGTGATTATCGGCATGACCGAGAAGAAAAACAGTCCCAGCGACGCCATCAAAATCGTGAAGCCGATCCCTTCGCGGAACGGCAGAAACAGGAACAGCATCACCGCCATCGCGGTCATCGCCGCCAGTATCACCGGCTTGCGGCCCACGCGGTCTGACAGCCATCCCATCACCGGGGTCGAAACGATTCCAGCGAACGTCAGCAGCGCAACGTGCCAACCGATCGTGAAGGCCGACATCTCCAACGTTTCCTTCATGTACACCACCGTGAACGCTTGAAAAGATGTGTGAACCGCGCTGCGGAATCCGCCGAGGCTCACGATCCCCAACACCCGGAAATTCGTCAACAGACGGCGCGCGGACTGAAGGTAGTCCGCAAGATCGATGTTGTGTTGTGCCTCGGCTCCCGCTGTCTTGAAGCGCCACATCACGGCGACCGCGGTCAGGAACATCGGCACCGATACGCCCATCGCTACCAAGCGCCAGTCGTAACCCGCAAACTCGAACGTGCCGATCGCGCCGCCCAGCAAGAAGCCGATGACGACCGGACTCGCGGTATTACCTATCTGCGCGCCCGTGAGGTGGGCGGCCATGGCGACGCCGCGACGCTTCGGATAGCGTGCCGCCAGCGTGCCGAACGCCGGCGCGTGCCACATGCTCGTGCCGAAGCCGATGATGATCACCGATAGACCGATCAGCCAGATCCATGTACCCACACCTATAAGGAAGTAGCCCGCGCCCACCATCAACATGCTGATCGTCAGCAGCCACGCCACGCGCTTCCTGTACATATCGGCGAGCATTCCCGCCGGAACGTTGGCGATGCCCGAAGAGATGCTGCTCAGCGAGAAGATCGTCCCGTAAGCCACGTCGCCGATGCCGTAGGTGGCGCGGATGAACGGCATCATCACCAGCAACGCGCCCTGCCCGAAGTGCTTGATCCCATGACCGGCGGAAATACCGACCATCAACCACGAAGATTCGTCGTCGCCCCGCTCACCCCTCGCAACACGTTCGCCTCCGCCTGCCACCGAGGAAGAATCAACCGAAGAAGCGCCAGTGGCAGACATGATGAGACGCAAGTTTAGCAAGAAACGACCATCATCAGTTGTCAATCAAATTAAGGCACAAATGAGGTGCAAGATGCTTTGATGCTCACCCGTGAGTGACAACGGCGCTTGTCGATCATATATGCAATAAAATGAGTGTCAAGATCTTCGCATGTCGGCGGTGGTCAGGTTTTAACCAGGAGAACACACAAGCTTGACTTCGCCCGTCCGCTATCACGACGGCAGGTTTCCCCCGAGCGACCTAGACTGGGGTGCTTTGGTTCCGCTCATCGGTCCGGCCGTTGCGGCGCTTGCGCGCTACGACGGCATTCTCGCGGCGGTTCCGAACCCAGACGTTTTGCTCGCTCCCTTGACGACGCAAGAAGCGGTGCTTTCGGCACGCATCGAAGGCACGCAAGCCACCGTGGGCGAGGTCTATCAGTTCGAAGCTGGACAGCCCCCGGCCACACCTGAGCGGCGCGACGATATCGACGAGATACTGAACTACCGGCGAGCGATGCGGGAAGCGGAGACGATGCTGGTCAAATTGCCGCTTTCGCTCCGTGTCGTTCGCGAGACCCACGAGGTGCTGCTCTCGGGTGTTCGGGGTCGAAACAAATCGCCCGGCGAGTTCAGACGGATTCCGAACTGGATCGGACCTGCAGGCTGCACGATTGAGGAAGCCAAGTTCGTTCCCGTCGGGGCTGAAAACCTCGGTGCGGCCATGGACCGCTGGGAGCGTTACATCCACGCCGATGTCCCAGACCTCGTCGTACAAGCCGCCATACTGCACGCCGAGTTCGAGGCGATCCATCCTTTCCTAGATGGCAACGGGCGATTGGGACGTATGTTGGTGCCGCTATTCCTGTGGCAACGCGGTCTGATCCAACGTCCCATGTTCTACATCAGCGCTTACTTCGAAGCGCGTCGCGACGAATATTACGACGGCCTGTTGAGTGTCTCAAGAGATGGCGACTGGACCGGATGGTGCAGTTTCTTCCTGAATGCCGTGCGTGCACAGTCTGAGGACAACTTGGCCAAGGCGAAGGGAATTCTCGACCTTTACGAGACGATGAAGACGCGGGTTTCGGAGGCGACCAAATCACGCTACGCAATCCACGTTTTGGACTGGATATTCCAGTACCCGATCTTCATGAGCAATCGGTTCGCCAATGCGACGCAGATCCCTGCTGCGACAGGCACACGAATTCTGAACGCGCTGGTCGATCACGGGATTCTTGAGATAGCCGTTGCCAGCGCCGGACGCAGACCGTCCGTCATGGCTTTTCAAAACGTCTTGGATATTGCCGAAGGAAGAACGACGTTTGATGCTCGCACGTGATCGACAAGGTTCGTTGTCGATCATTTTTCTCAAGAAACGATTTGCAAAGATTGTTGTCTCTCATGGATGATCGACAAGGTTCGTTGTCGATCATTTTTCTCAAGAAACGATTTACAAAGATTGTTGTCACTCATCCATGATCGACAAGGTTCGTTGTCGATCATTTTTCTCAGGAAACGATTTACAAAGATTGTTGTCTCTCATGGATGATCGACAAGGTTCGTTGTCGATCATTTTTCTCAAGAAACGATTTACAAAGATTGTTGTCTCTCATGGATGATCGACAAGGTTCGTTGTCGATCATTTTTCTCAAGAAACGATTTGCAAAGATTGTTGTCTCTCATGGATGATCGACAAGGTTCGTTGTCGATCATTTTTCTCAGGAAACGATTTACAAAGATTGTTGTCTCTCATGGATGATCGACAAGGTTCGTTGTCAATCATTTTCATCAGGAAACGATTTGCAAACCGTTTTGTCGCCCTCGCTCGCACCTTCCGTCACAAAATCCACATCTTGAACAGGTCTTCTTCGGATTCTGCGAAGGCCAGCATCACGGCGTCGGCTTTGTCGGGGCGCGGGCGGCCGCTGGCGCGTAGCGCCTGCTTGTCCTCCAGGCGGATCTGACCCTTGCTAGTAAAGGAGTACTTGAGCGACGCCAGCTCGCTTATCAACTCGGCATCGTCGCAGATGGAAATCTCGCCAGATTGGAACCTCTGCTTGAGGGCGTCGAACATCTCGGCGCGCAGGTTGAGATACCGCTCCGGCTCACTTGCCTTGCGTCCGCCGTTGATGCCGACCGCCTCGACGCTCCCGATCTCACGCATCCGGTCGAGAACTCCGGCGCCCAGTCCGACCTCATCGACATTGATCTTGCCGACGCCGTGCTGTCGCGCCAGATCCAACGCTCGGCCAGTCGTCGTCATGACATCGCTCGGCGGAAAAACCCACAGCCCGGTGACGACCGGACCGCGGCGAACACAGGCCACCGATCGATCATCGCCGAACCGTGCGACATCCAACCCCATGATCGCCTCATCGCGAATCGGACCATCGAACTCTCGGCCCACCGCATCTTCGATGCGCTTGAGCGAAATCAGCGTATCCGTCGCCGCTGACGGAAATTCACCGAGAACACGAACCTGATAGGTGGAACTGTTCTTGCCCCAGCGCTTACCTGCCCGTTCGACCCACTCTGGCGTGACGAGGCCGTCCGCAACGTTTTGGTGATGACCCGTAGGGGCAGGTTTCAAACCTGCGCCTACCTCTACGTCATCAACCCGTGTCAACCCCGGCGTGTCGAATGCTGATATGTGTATCGTGTGCCAGAACGCGCGGTCCTTGTGAAAAGCGTCGTAGAACACGCCCGAGAGCGCCGTGGGGTTGCCGATGACAAGCATCTTCGCGTGGCGTGACGTCATCGAGCCCTCCATAGCGTCGAAGATCTTCGCCTCCACGCCCGAAGCCTCGTCGACTACGAAAAGGATGTGGCCTTGATGGAATCCTTGGAACCGCTCGGCCACGTCGGTGGCGAACCCGAACGCGAAGCGGCGAGGCCCTAGTTCGAGCCTCGTGCTCGACAACTTGCCGCCGATCAACTCTCGGTTCGCGGCGTGAATCTGCCTTATCTCACGCCACAGCGTCTCCGAGACCTGCCGCGCGGTCGGTGCGGTTGTTATTACCGCCGCATCGTCGTAACTCAGCAGCCACCAGATGACCGCATGCGCGGCGACGTAGGTCTTGCCCGAGCCGTTGCAAGAGCGCACCGCCACGTATCTGTGGTCTCGCAGCGCTTCGAGAATCTCCCGCTGCTTGCCCCAAGGCGTCGCGCCCAATCGATCCCGCACGAAACCCACGGGATCGGCGCGCCATCGCTCCCGCTCATCTTCACCAACCGCTAAATCCTCGTAACCATCACGCAACCGCATCGTCTCCAACCTCGGCATTCACCTCAATCAAAATAAAACAAGTACATAGGTTAAACACAACACCAAGCCAAACCAAAACCAAAATGGCAAACCGGCCCAGACGATCCGGGATTGCCCCTTTCGCCCGGCGAAAGGGGCGCGAGCGAGCGAGCGGGGTATGCACGGGGATGGGAGGAGGTCGGGTTTCCCCCGCTGCGCGGGGGAAATGTGCCACGCAGAGTAACTACGGCTACGACGTGGCAGAAGGACGAAGGGGGCGCGTCGCTACCAACAATCCCCTCTCCCCGCCGTGGGAGAGGGCTAGGGTGAGGGGGCACGGGGTCGAGGGGAGGGGCCTGCCCGCCAAACAGCCAGCGCGTATTCACCTGCAACGCCCCCATATCCGCCCCATTCACCCTCACCCTAACCCTCTCCCATCGAGGGAGAGGGGATTCTGTCCCCATATCCACCCCGATCACCCTCACCCTGACCCTCTCCCATCGAGGGAGAGGGGAGATTCCTCGTTGCACTCGGAATGACACGGTGGCGCACTCGGAATGACGTGGTGGCGCACTCGGAATGGCATGGGGGGCACCTATTCGCCCGCAACGCCCTCGATCCGCCACCAACAATCCCCTCTCCCCTCCGTGGGAGAGGGCTAGGGTGAGGGGGCACGGGGTCATGGGGAGGGGCCTGCCGGCCAAACAACCGGCGCACTCATTCACCCGCAACGCCCCCCATATCCGCCCCATTCACCCTCACCCTAACCCTCTCCCATCGAGGGAGAGGGGATTCTGCCCCCATATCCGCCCCTTTCGCCCGGCGAAAGGGGGCGCGGGCCAACCCCGTCGCCCCTTGCCCCTCTGGATTCCGGCTTTCGCCGGAATGACGTGAGTTTTGGCGGCGATGACGTTGGTCGCTTCGCCGATGATGATGAATTGACGTTCCACCGCGGCTCGCACTACCCAATCGCCCTCGAATTCCTCGAACGACTTGTCGAGGGTTACTTCGATGATGCGTTCCGCGGCTTGTTTGACGTCCGCCAGATAGGTCTTGAGTTCAGCGTCCATAGACGGGTTGGCGAGTCTCATCGACAGATGCGCGGAAGTAAGGATTGTCGATTGCTTTGTCTTCCACGAGATCGACTGAACGTCCAAAGAGTGATTGGAGGTCTTCGAGGAGTCCGAAGTAGGCGTCGGCGTGTCGGCCGGGAGGCAAAAGCTGGTAATCGACTAGGAAGTCGATATCGCTATTTTCGGGGTTGAAATCGCCGACCGCTGCCGACCCGAAGACTTCCAGACGCTTGACATGGTGTCGTCGGCAGATTTCGGCCAGTTCGTCGAAGTGGTTTGTGATCAGTGGGATCATGGCGTGAAATATAAGACTTGATTCGTAGGATATCGCAAAGGATGAACGTCCCCTTCGCCCCTTTCGTGGGACGAAAGGGGCGCGAGCCCAAAAAAGACCGACACAAGAAGCGGGGCATGCGCGGGGATGGGAGGAGGGGCAGGCGGGCGAGGTGACGACGCGCCAACCAGTCGCACGTAGGGGCAGGTTTCAAACCTGCCCCTACCGACCAAACGACCAGCGCGCATTCACCCGCGACGCCCCCCATGTCCACCCCTTTTCACCCTCACCCTGACCCTCTCCCATCGAGGGAGAGGGGACAACACTGATGCGCGTGTGGCGGGTAGAGAGTAAAAATCCCCTCTCCCCTCCGTGGGAGAGGGCTAGGGTGAGGGGGCACGGGGTCAAGGGGAGGGGCCTGTCGACCCAACAGCCAGCGCGCTCTGACCCGCGACGTCCCCCCATGTCCACCCCGATCACCCTCACCCTCACCCTCTCCCATCGAGGGAGAGGGGATTCGGAGCCCCATATCCGCCCCTTTCACCCTCACCCGGGACCCCCTTTTGATCTCCCCCTGCAAGGGAGAGGGTAAAGGTTCAAGGGAGAGGGGATGATTGGGGGCTGCCGGGCGATCACGAGGTTCGTCGCTACGTTTGGCTGGATGTGTATGATGGTTGATGACGCTGATCGTCAACCTGAAATATCAAATTTATGGGCTTTTAATCATGACAACTGGTGAAGATGTCGAAAGTCGGATGACGACGCTTGAAGTTGAATTTCGAACTGAGTTGCGTCACTTGGCGACGAAAGCGGACCTTGAGCGCGTGAAGTCTGACCTCGAACGCGCAAAGTGGCAACTGGGCGGCTTGATGATTGGGAGTATGAGCGTCGCAACGGCCATCATCGCAGCCATCGTGAGATTCTGGAGCTAGGGCAATATTCAGCGCAGGAAAGCACGTCGCGAGTGAGGAATTGTGAGTTGGCACGAGCATATATCGGTTGATCCCAACGTGTGTCATGGTCAGGCTTGTATCACCGGCACTCGGGTGATGGTTTCGGTCATCCTCGACAATCTTGCAGCCGGATTAACCGTCGAGGAGATAGTCGAGAGTTATCCTTCGGTTTCTGCCGATGCGGTCGAGGCGGCCTTACGCTACGGTGCTGAACTTGCCAAGGAACGCATCCTGCCGTTGGGTGCGTAGGTCCACAATTTGAGGGTCAAGCTCGACGAGAATCTTCCGACTGAGCTCAAGCGCTTGTTCATGGATTCCGGCCATGACGCGGATACCGTTCTGGACGAGGGAATGGGCGGTGCCTCGGACCCGGAAGTGTTGGCAGCCTGCCTCGCCGAAGAACGAGTCTTGGTAACACAAGATGCCGACTTCGCCGATATCAGGGCGTATCCGCCAAGAGAGTACCTCGGCATCATCGTTTTTCGCCTCACCGATCAAACCCGAGACAGGCTCATGGAAGTGGGCGCCCGTTTGATTCGTACGCTGGCGAGATCATCCCCACAAGGTCATCTCTGGATTGTGGAAGACGCACGGGTACGCATACGCGATTAACCAACCCGACGTTCCCTCTGCCCCTTTCGCCCAGCGAAAGGGGCGCGAGCGAGCGAAGCGATGTGAGCGGGGTATGCGCGGGGATGGGAGGAGGGGCAGGTTTCAAACCTGCCCCTACCAACCAAACGACCACCAACCCATCCAAGACCACCAACCAAACAACCAACACACACCCCCGCCAACACCACCAAACCACCACCACCCATCACAGTCCATCATTCCAATCCCGCCCATCCCGGTTCAGCGGAGCGGGGGCAACCCTGCCGCACCGCCCCTACCAACCAAACAACCAACACCCCCACCCCCGACAACACCACCAAACCAACACCACCCATCACAGTCCATCATTCCAATCCCGCCCATCCCGGTTCAAAACCCGGCCGCGACGCCCCCCATGACCGCCCCGATCACCCTCACCCTAGCCCTCTCCCATCGAGGGAGAGGGGAGATTCCTCGTTGCACTCGGAATGACACGGGGAACCCGCACTCGGAATGACATGGGGCATACCAGCTAAACAACGCCCGTCATCAACGCTAAAGACCAAAACCACTGGTAACAATCCCCTCTCCCCTCCGTGGGAGAGGGTCAGGGTGAGGGGGAACGGGGTCATGGGGAGGGGCCTGCACTCGGAATGACATGGGGCATACCAGCCATCACAGTCCATCATTCCAATCCCGCCCATCCCGGTTCAAAACCCGGCCGCAACGCCCCCCATGACCGCCCCGATCACCCTCACCCTGACCCTCTCCCATCGAGGGAGAGGGGAGATTCCTCGTTGCACTCGGAATGACACGGGGAACCCGCACTCGGAATGACATGGGGCATACCAGCTAAACAACGCCCGTCATCAACGCTAAAGACCAAAACCACTGGTAACAATCCCCTCTCCCCTCCGTGGGAGAGGGTTAGGGTGAGGGGGAACGGGGTCATGGGGAGGGGCCTGCGCTCGGAATGACATGGGGCATACCAGCTAAACAACCCCCGACAACACCACCAAACCACCACCAACCATCACGGTCCATCATTCCAATCCCGCCCATCCCTGTTCAAAACCCCACCAAACAACCAACACACCCACCCCCGGAGATTCCTCGCTGCGCTCGGAATGACATGGGGCATCCCTCCCATCACAGTCCATCATTCCAATCCCGCCCATCCCGGTTCAGCGAGCGGGGGTATGCACGGCCGATAGCCTTGAGATTGCGTCGGACTGCGTGCCACGCCATTGTCGACTCCTATAGAATTCCATCGAAAAGAGGCGCGCGGATGTATTGCGTGCTTTTGTGTACACTGGTAAGATGTTTGCGTAAGTCGGAATGGCACGCGCTTGTTTCGATTCACGCGCGCATGAAACCGCTAACGACGGACTGGCGACAAGTCAAGCTTGTAAAGGAAACGCAACGTGATGAAATCCCCTACATCACTGATAAGGAACTGGAACGCGGTGGGCGTTATGCTGGCTCTGTCGGCAGTTTTCGCCGTCGTCATAAGCACAATCTCTATGCCCGGCGACAGGGCTACTGCGCAGGTGGCAGACGCTGATGGTGATGCCGTCGCAGCGCGTGCTGAGGCGTGGTTTAACTCGCTAACCCTTGATCAGGCGATCAACGCAATTCTAGGTGCGGAAGCCGACGCTGTCGCGGACGACACCAGCGATCCTCCCGACCAAGCAACGTTGGGCCGCCAGTATATGGACGCCACCGATGGCAATAATTTGCCCATCGAATTTATTAAGGCGGCTTACGATGCCAAGACCGCTACCCAGACGTTCTATGACGGCTTGCCAGCGGATACGACGGCGGAATCTGCCAGTGGTACCGCCAACAAAGCTGGTGTTAACGCTCTCGTTGACGGTAGCACGGCTGCACCTGGTGACCTTTACGCCGTGGGTGAAGAGCCTACCGATGTCGTCAAAGCTATTCGCGGTTTCCGAAGCGTGGAACTCTGGTGGGAACACTTGACATGTGCTGAGGCTCGGACCGCGGTGGGTGAAGACAACAACGATCTGCAAACCACCGATCAAGATGCCGATACCGATGGCTTCCAAGCGGAAGCCAGCGCCGTTTGTGACCCCACGCTGAACGCAGCCGGCGATGCCGTCGAATCTACAAGCGTCAAGGCGTACAGCGATGTTAAGGCCACGGCTGATGCAGTCGGTCAACTAATCCTAGGGCTAGACGCTCCCGGATCTGCGAGCGGCGCTAACAATACGCGAGCGATGCAGTGGTGGGACGCATTGACGAGTGCAGAGAGGCCGGTCGCACTTTACGGTACCGGAACTACTGCTGCTGACCCAACAGCGAACGCGGATAACACCGCGGTTACTGCGACCCGAGCTTGGATCGCGAGCCAAGATTACGCCGACATAACGACGTCTCTCACTTTCTCGGTTGACGTTGCCGGCACACCCACCGCTTTGCCGTTGGATGAAGCCTCGCAAGCACTCGTTCCGCAAGTCAAAGAGTTGATCAACGACCGCTGGGAGTGGGTCTACCACATGGGCGGTTCGAACGACATGGGCATTTCTGAGTTGGTCTACTGGTGGGACTCGATCGGTAGCGCGCAGAGACGGATCGCGGTCGGATTTGACAACGAGCCGGAAGCTGCTGACACGGCCAGTTTCACCGCTGCTGGTTACAGCGTGGATTGGAACTTGCTGAATCCGCTCACGGGTACTCCAGCCGTCACGGGCAGTGAAGCTGGCAAGGCCTTGGAAGAGCAGGTCTTTGAAGTCGGTCAAGCCATCCTCTTTACCAACCCGGACCCGCTTCCCAATGTTGCCGCTTGGTGGAACACCCTCAGCCCCGACGAGATGGTCTATGTCGTTTACGGCAACCCGCCGATGAGGGCTACATACACCGGTGACCACGACAACGACCCCGATACTGCCGACGACGCAGGCACGACCGTCACAGATGCCGACAAAGCAGTCTTCAAGAAGCTGTACGCCGATCTGGTGGCGGCAGAAGATATCGTTCCCACGACCCACTTGACGGACGGGACGACGCCCACGCCAATACAACACTTGCTCACGCGACATGCCGTCGCAGTGGTCGACATCCTAGCCGAAGATGGCACCGATACTGGCGTAGACGGTTATACCGCGGTATCCATCGTCCACGCCCTCGCGGACGAGATCTTTGATGCGCCGACGGGCAACATGGGCGCGGATTCGACGTTCGACCATGCGACTATTGTGGACGACAATGATTTCGATTGGCCCTATAACTCGATGAACAAGGCCGCCAACGTCGCCGACTGGTGGGAGACACTTGACTGTCGCGTGATGCGCATTGCGGTCGGCGAGGACAACCAGTACCTCGACCCCGCGGTTGTCGGAGTTGATAACAGTTCTCCTGCCGATGGCGATTTCGATGACGAAGGGGATGTAGCCCCCAAAGATGCCGAAACCAGCGATTTTTGTGCCCACTTCCCGGGTCACGACATGAATGACATGAACGACATCGGCGAACGAGCGCAGAAACGCGTCGTGGAAGTCGGCAGGGCACTGCTCAACCTAGATGCTGAACGCGGCACTGATGAACTCGGTGTTACTGCGGCCAACGCTTTGCACGCTGGACGCCCGTCGTTCAACATGGCGGCAGAAGGTTATCCAACCATCTCTGGAACCGCGCAAGTCGGCGCCGAATTGACCTCGAATAAAGGCGATGTCGATGACGACGATGGTGTCGGCACCTTTGAATACCAGTGGTTCAGCGACAACGATAAAGTAGGCACTGACAGCCCAACGTACACTGTGCAACCCTCAGACGTGGGCAAGTCCATCACCGTCCGATACTCGTTTATCGACGGCGAACGCTACCCAGAATCTAGGACCAGCAGAGCGACGTCCGTCATCGCCGGTTCCCCGGGCGAGATCTCTCGCATCGAGGGGACGATCCGAAGCGTCACCGTTTCGGCCGGCGACACGGTCACGCTGTCAGTAGACATCTACGGACTGCAGAACGTGAAGGACAACTCGCTGGCAGCCACATTCGATTGGTCTGGTGAAGGCACCAGCGCCGACGATAACGGACGTGAGATCGAGTACAAAGCTCCGTCATCGCCCGGTGCCTACAACATCACCGCGAAGCTCGATGCTGGCCAGTGCCAGCCCGATCTCGGCGACCGCACGGATTCGGTAGCCCGCACAGAAGACTGTGAGGCGACCATCGTGGTCAACGTGCGACGTCCGTCGCAAGTGACAACGCCGTCAGAACCTGCGCAGAACCCTCCGGGCGAGATCCCCACGATCTTGACGGATGCGGATGGCAACCAGTATGAAGTGTTCACGCCAGAAGGCGGCGGGACGTTCACGGGCGAAGGCTACTCGCTGAAGGCCGAAGCGGGCGCCATTCCGAACGGCGAGTACATCGGTATCCGAGTGTCTGACGAAGGCTCGGCATCGAACGCCGGCATGACGCACCAGCGGTTCACGCTCGGCGGGAACATGTACGAGGTTAGCGCGGTTGACGCAAGCAACGCAGTGATCTCGTCCTACGTGCTGAACTCGCCCGCGACGGCGTGTCTGCCACTGCCGGACGCGCTTCGGACGAACATCTCCGACCTCGCGATCGTAGCCATCAACGCCGATGACACGCTCACGATCCTGTCGGCCTCGGTCCGGCTAGGCACGAGCGGCACGCACGTGTGCGGCAACCTGAGCAGCCTGCCCGCAACCCTCGCAGTAGGCAGCGAAGGCGCACCCGCACCGATCCCGACACCGACACCCGAGCCGACGCCGACCACGCCCGAAACCGGCGGCAAAGCCCCAACCTCCAACACCGGCCTCTGGGCACTCCTCCTAGGAACCGCCATAGCAACCTTCGGCACCCTCCTAGTGATCGCCCGAAGACGCGAGACGGCGAGGAAGTAAGGCAAAGCCACCAAGGCAAGAGCACAAGAACGGCGTCCGCAGCAACGCGGACGCCGTTCTTTTTTGTTGTTGCAACAATCCCCTCTCCCCCACGTGGGCAGAAATCCCCTCTCCCCTCGTGGGAGAGGGAACAACGCTGATGCGCGCGTGGCGGGCAGGGAGTAGAAATCCCCTCTCCCCTCGTGGGAGAGGGAACAACACCGATGCGCGCGTGGCGGGTAGGGAGTAGAAATCCCCTCTCCCCTCGTGGGAGAGGGCTAGGGTGAGGGGGAACGGGGCCAAGGGGCGGGGCCCTGCCAGCCAAACAACCAGCACGCATTCACCGCGACGCCCCCCATGTCCGCCCCGATCACCCTCACCCTGACCCTCTCCCATCAAGGGAGAGGGGAGATTCCTCGCTGCACTCGGAATGACACGGGGCCGCGCTCGGAATGACGTGGGGGACCCGCACCCGCCAAACAACCAACGCCCCCCATCAACGCTAAAGACCAAAACCACCACCACCAATCCCCTCTCCCCTCGTGGGAGAGGGCTAGGGTGAGGGGGAACGGGCGGAAGGAGGGGGCGACGGCGGATTGGCATCTTCCAACGATTGAAAAATCACAGCCAAGACACCGTCGGTTTGCGTCAACACCTCGTCGTTCCAGAACCGCAACACTTTGAAGCCTTGGGATTCCAACCATTGCGTCCGCGCGGCGTCGTAACTCGATTGGTTTGTTTCGGCGTGTTGCCCGCCGTCCACCTCGACCACCAGTTTTGCCTTGTAAGAGACGAAGTCGACGATAAATTTGCCGATTGGCGCCTGCCTTCGGAATTTGGCTTGAGCGAATCCGGGTTCTCTGAGCGCCGACCACAGCAGCTTCTCTGCGTCTGTCGCGTTTCGCCTGAGTCGGCGCGCTCTCGCGACTAGATTGTTTTTGTCGTTTACTGACATGATGACAGCGATGATAGACGATTGCTGCGGTGGGAAGTTGTAGTCGTGGGAGCGTACTTGCCCCGCCCCTTGACCCGGTTCCCCCTCACCCTAGCCCTCTCCCACGGAGGGGAGAGGGGATTGTTGTTGGTGGTTTTGGTGTTTAACGTTGATGACGGGCGTTGGTTGTTTGGCTCGTGCGGAAGCCCCATGTCATTCCGAGCGCAGCGAGGAATCTCCCCTCTCCCTTGATGGGAGAGGGTCAGGGTGAGGGTGATCGGGGTGGACATGGGGGGGGGCGTCGCGGTGAATGCGTGCTGGTTGTCTGGTTGGCAGCCCCCGCCCCTTGGGCCCGTTCCCCCTCACCCTAGCCCTCTCCCACGGAGGGGAGAGGGGATTGTTGTTGGTGGTTTTGGTCTTTAGCGTTGATGGGGGGCGTTGGTTGTTTGGCTGGTGCGGAGCCCCATGTCATTCCGAGTACAACGAGGAATCTCCCCTCTCCCTTGATGGGAGAGGGTCAGGGTGAGGGTGATCGGGGTGGACATGGGGGGCGTCGCGGTGAATGCGCGCTGGTTGTTCGGCTGGCTGGCCCCGCCCCTTGGGCCCGTTCCCCCTCACCCTAGCCCTCTCCCACGGGGGGGAGAGGGGATTGTTGTTTGGCGGGTATCGATTTCTCTCTTCTGCTCAAGCTACCTCTCGACAACTGCGTTCCCTCTCCCTTGATGGGAGAGGGTCAGGGTGAGGGTGATCGGGGTGGACATGGGGGGCGTCGCGGGTGAATGCGTGCTGGTTGTCTGGTTGGCAGGGCCCCGCCCCTTGGGCCCGTTCCCCCTCACCCTAGCCCTCTCCCACGTAGGGGAGAGGGGATCGTTGTTGTTGGTCTTTAGCGTTGATGGGGCGCGTCGCGGGTGAATGCGTGCTGGTTGTTTGGCTGGCCGGCCCCGCCCCTTGACCCGGTTCCCCCTCACCCTAGCCCTCTCCCACGTAGGGGAGAGGGGATTGTTGTTTGGCGGGTATCGATTTCTCTCTTCTGCTCAAGCTACCTCTCGACAACTGCGTTCCCTCTCCCTTGATGGGAGAGGGTCAGGGTGAGGGTGATCGGGGCGGACATGGGGGGCGTCGCGGGTGAATGTGTGTTGGTTGTCTGGCTGGCTGGCCCCGCCCCTTGACCCGGTTCCCCCTCACCCTAGCCCTCTCCCACGGAGGGGAGAGGGGATTTCTACTCCCTACCCGCCACACGCGCATCAGTGTTGTCCCCTCTCCCTTGATGGGAGAGGGTCAGGGTGAGGGTGATCGGGGTGGATATGGGGCGCGTCGCGGGTGAATGCGTGCTGGTTGTTTGGCTGGCTGGCCCCGCCCCTTGACCCGGTTCCCTCTCACGTTGGACCCCCTCTTATTCTCCCCCTGGAAGGAGGAGGGTTAAGGAGTCGGGGAGAGGGGACTGATGTTGGTCGTTTGGGGATGCTGGGGAACCCCCTAATCATCCCCTATCCCTTGGAGGGGAGAGGGATTGTTGGGCCCCACCTCTTTGCTCGATACATTAACCTTCTCCCTAGGTATCCATTGCTCAGTTCAGGGGGTTGTCATGCGTATTCCGGTGTTTGGTATTTCTCATGAGACGAACACGTTTTCGATTGTTCCGGCTAGTTATGAGGAGTTTGAGAGGACTGGGATTAAGCGGGGGCAGGAGGTTATTGATCATTTTGTGGATGCGCAGTATACGATCTCTGGGTATCACCAGGCGGCGCAGGAGCTTGGGTTTGAACTTGTGCCGTTGATGTATGCGGTTACGGGGCCGATTGGGACGATTACTAAGGATGCGTATGATCGGCTGACTGAGGAGATGTTCGGGATGTTGCGGGATCAGGGTCCGTGGGATGCGGTATTGATTTCCAATCACGGCGCGGCGGTGAGTGAGGAGTTTCCGGATATGGATGGGGAGTTCTGTCGGGCAGTGCGCGAGATTGTCGGGCCGGATATGAGAGTGGGGATCACGCTGGATATGCATGGGAATGTGTCGAAGCCGGTGGTGGAGCATACCGATGTTTGTGTGGTGTGGCGCACTAATCCGCACTTGGACCCGAAGGTTAGGGGTCGCAAGACGGCGGAGATGGTGGTGAGAGCGGCGAAGGGTGAGATCGATCCGGTGCAGTGGATCGAGATGCCGCCGATGTATGTCAACATCGTCAAGCAGTTCACGGGGGAAGACCCGATGAAGAGCTTCGTCGATGACGCATTAGAGGCGAACGAGATTCCGGGGATTCTGGATACCAGCGTGGCCGAGGGTTATCCGTATTCGGACGTCGAGGAGATGGGGATGTCGTGGGTTGCCATCGCCGATGGGGACCTCGAACTGGCGAAGTCGGTGGCGAAGGACATGGCGGCCAAGGCGTGGGAGCGGCGCGCCGAACTGAATGTGGAAGTGGCATCGATCTCCGATGCGCTGGATATGGCGCTTGCCGAGTACGTGGGTCCGCGCGACCTTAACGAAGCGGATGAGGTTGCTATCGATGGCACTGCGCTGGCGATGCCGGATGAGGCCGATGCGGCGCGCGAGGGGCCGATCGTGCTCATGGACGTGGGCGACAACATCGGAGGCGGGTCATCGGCGGATTCGACGCATATCTTGGAGCAGGTGGTGGAACGCGAGATCTCGGGGTTCTTGCAGACGTTGTACGATCCGGATTCGGTGGAAGCCTGCGTTGAAGCTGGTGTGGGCGCTACGGTGACGCTAGATGTGGGTGGCAAGACGGACGATATGCATGGGAGCCCGGTGAACGTGACTGGGACTGTGCGGGCGATCACCGATGGACAGTATGAGGAGCTGGGGGCGTCGCACGGCGGCTTCCGGTTCTATGATTCGGGCGTGACGGTGCGGCTGGACACCGATCAGGGGCAGACGCTGGTGTTGACGTCGGTTCGGGCTGGCAACACGGTGCGGGCGCAGATGTATCACATCGGGATCATTCCCGAGCGTTACAAGATCGTGGTGGCCAAGGGCGTGGTGTCACCGCGTCCGGCGTATCAACCGATTGCGGGCAAAGTGATCTTGGTGAACACGCCGGGTGTGACGACGGCTGATATGTCGACGTTCACGTATCACCGTCGCCGGGTGCCGCTGTATCCGATGGAGTTGGATGCGGAGTATGGGGCCAGCTAGAGGGCAGGTGGTCCCCTGTTACTATTAACGTGATAGGAAGGATCCGTTAATAATGACTTCTGAAGAACTTGATGCGCTGCGTGAAAATACGATCGCTGCCAACCAGCAGACGATGGCGACCTTGACTCATTTGCAGGCGCAAGCGTTGCAAATCAGCGCGGATCTGTCCGCGAGGATGAATGGTGTCGATGAGCGTCTCAACAACATCGAAGCGATTTTGGCCTCGGTGCTCGAGCGATTGGAACGCTTAGAGCAACTCAACCGGAACGCCATCGGCTTCGCTACGGGTGAAAGTTAGAACGCAAATGGCTACGCTTCGAGTAGAGAACATCCCTGACGAACTGCGCGAACGTTTCGAGCGGCAGGCGCGCAAGCGCGAGACGACCTTGGATGCCGTGGTTATCGATATCTTGGAACGGGAGGCGAGACGGCTTGAGTTTCGCGAGGACATAGTCAAGGGTGGGTTGATAGTAACGAACAACCCATATGCGAAGGTTGCACGCGAGCGCGCTCAGCGTGCTGCCGCGGACGGTGCCAACGGATCAAAGCGAAACGGTTTGAACGCGAACAGTCTCACAGTCGAAAACGCACCCGACGAACTGCACCATCGCCTGCAACGACAGGTAAGTTACCTCAACACCTCGTTGAATGAGCTTCTGCTCGACGCATTAGGAGTCGGAATCAATGCAATTGAGTCCTACGAACGGATTGTTGCTGGCCCCCCGAGGGAGTTTTCGATCAGTCCATCGGAGCTAGTTCGCCTCGAGCGTGACCAACGAGACGCCCCCATTGAGATTTAGTGCCTCATTACGTCGTTGACGCATCTGTCGCCGTTGAGTATGTCATTAAGAGTCCGCTTGGCCTCGACGTGGCCGGGATACTTCTCAACAGCGAGTTGTCCGCTCCAGAGTTGCTCGACTTAGAGGTTTTGTCCGCATTGCGGAAATCCGCGCTGCGCAACGAACTCGCAAACGAAGGAGCACTTTCGGCGATCGGTGAGTTGGCGCGATTGGAAGTTGAGAGGGTTTCGCACGAAGGATTGTTGGAACTCACTTGGCAGTACCATCGTAATGTCAGCATCTACGATGCGATCTACTTGTCGACCGCCAAAAACCTAAAGCTAGAAGTACTAACCGCAGACAGTAGACTATCTCGAGCGCCGGTTGTAGATGTCGTGGTGCACGATCTGCGCGACGCCGACGTACTTGATCGGCTCAAAACACTTTGAAGGAGCCTTCAGAATGACACATACCAACGAAGGCGGCGCATCCGCGCGGAACCCCAACGTCATCGTCATCATGGTCGATGACTTGGGCTTCTCCGACATCGGTTGCTACGGCGGGGAGATAAGCACTCCCAATCTCGATTCGCTCGGTTACAACGGCATTCGTTTCACTCAGATGTATAACGGTGCGCGGTGTTGTCCGTCGAGGGCGGCATTGCTTACGGGATTGAACCCTCACCAGGCCGGCGTCGGGCAGATGACGGCTGATTTGGGACCGCCTGCGTATCAGGGGTACCTTAACCAGAACTGCGTCACGATGGCGGAGGTGGCGAAGTCGGCCGGATATCGCACGCTGATGTCGGGCAAGTGGCACGTAGGCGGCGGTTACGACCGCAGGGTGCGCGACCAGTGGACGCCCGGCGACGCGACACATCCGCTGCCCACGCAGCGGGGGTTCGACACCTACTTCGGACTGCTCGAAGCTGCGGACTCTTTCTGGAACCCGAAGTCGCTGGTGCTCCAAGACACCTTGATCGACGTCGAGTCTACTGATTTTCATCTCACGGATGCCATTGCCGATCACGCCGTGACCCAGATTGACGGCGCGATGGCGGACGGCGACCCGTTCTTCCAGTACATCGCATTCACCGCGCCACACTGGCCGCTCCACGCATGGGAAGAGGACATCGTCAAGTACGAAGGAAACTACATGCGCGGTTGGGACGAGATTCGAGGTTCGCGTCACGAAGAGCAGAAGTCGCTCGGCATCGTCGATGAGAAGTGGCCGATATCGGCTCGTGACGAAGATGCGCCGCCGTGGGACGATGTCGAGAACCAAGAATACGAAGACATTCGCATGGCCGTCTACTGCGCCATGATCGAGCAGGTCGACCGCGGCGTCGGAAGGGTCATCGAAAAGCTCAAAGAACACGGGCAGTTCGATAACACGCTGATCATGTTCCTGTCGGACAACGGAGGCTGCGCCGAGCTGTTCCAAGAAGATTCCGATTGGCCCAATCCATCGCAATGGGAGACTGATCTCACGTTGGACGGCCAGCGGGTCCGTGTAGGTGACATCCCCGAACTCCGTCCCGGTCCCGATACCACCTTCCAAGCCGTGGAACTGCCGTGGGCCAACGTCTCGAACACGCCGTTCCGGTTCTTCAAACGCTGGATACACGAAGGCGGCGTCTCCACACCGTTCATCGTGCACTGGCCTGACAAGATCGCTGAGTCGGCGATCATCGACAACGTGCCAATGCACATCACCGACATCTCGGCCACGGTTTACGATGCCATCGGAGCCAACTATCCGTCGGAATACAACGGCAACGAGATCACGCCGCTAGAAGGCGAGTCGATCGTGCCGATACTCGATGGCAAGGAGTGGGCGCGTGAGAAGCCCGTAGCGGTAGAGCATGAGGGTAATCGTGGGATACGCATCGGTGATTGGAAGCTGGTCGCCGAGTGGGACAAGCCGTGGGAGCTCTACAACATCCCCGAAGACCGCACGGAGCAGCATGACTACGCCGCAACTGAACCCGAACGCGTTGCTGAAATGCTGAAGGAGTATGACGTCTGGGCGGAGCGAGCCGGAGCGGTGCTATGGCCCGTCCGCCCTGAATTCTTGGCCAAACGTTTCAAAGGCAAGCGCGACCACATTTCGCAGCACCGAGGCCCGGGCAACGTCGAACCGGATAAAACGCTCAGACGAACAGATTGCCGATCAGAATGGCGACGTTGATGACCACCGCTGCGAGCAACCCCGCTGCGAGGTCGTCGAGCATAATGCCCCAGCCGTTAGGGATCGCTTCTAGGCGTCGTATTCCAATTGGCTTGAGTACGTCGAAAACTCGGAACAGCACAAACGCGGCCAGCATCGACCACCATTCGACCGGAGCGATTATCAAGAACGCGGCCAACTGACCCGCCACCTCGTCGATCACCACCTTGCTCGGATCAGGATCGTCGTCGCTCTTCACCCTCGCCGAAACCGCAACGCCCACGAAGAAAATCACCGCGATGACCGGAATCAGCAACAGGTTCAGGCTTAAATCGCCCCAGGCGATCGCCGCATAGACGGCAACCGTGACCGCACTGGCGAGCGTTGCCTTCGCGAACGGCGCGAGGTAGGCAACTCCTAGTCCTGTTGCTAGGGCGAGGGACACGAAATTGAGAGAGTTTTGGCGCATCGTTTCGAACCGCGAATACGGTGATCAGGCAGTTCAATCTTATTGCGTGTGATTACGCAGATACCCGATGCGATAATTGAGGTCGATGGCCTCCGATGAAGTCCCAACACCTGCCTCGTCTGGCATTTCGTCACTACTCTCCGACGGGTTCAAAGTAGCGATCGAGGTAGAGACTTCACGCGGCCTCGCCATGGAAACCGGTGCTCAGCACTCGCTGGAGTTGGCGCAGGCGGCTGCAGACGGAGGCCGAGTCAACGCGGTCTGTTTCACCGATAATCCGGGTGGCAATCCCCACATCACACCCGAGACGCTTGGATGTGAATTGCTGGATCGCGACATCGAGGTCGTCATCAACCTCTCCTGCAAGGACTACAACCGCAATTCGCTCGAGGGTCGGCTCTGGTCGCTTTCCAGTCTCGGGTTTGAGAACCTGCTCTGCCTGTCGGGCGATTACCCGGTTGACGGATTTTCCGGTCAGGCGCAACCGGTCTTCGACACCGATTCGGTAGGTCTTCTAGAGATGATCCGGCGGATGAATGAAGGCCTGCAAGTTACGCTCCCCGGTCGCAGAAGCTCTCAAACCGAACTGGGCCGGACAAACTTCGATCCCGGCGCGGCAGTCAACCCGTTCAAGCTGCACGAGGGCGAGTACCTCACCCAGCTCTACAAGATGGACATGAAGATACGGACCGGAGCTCAGTGGTTCGTGTCTCAGATCGGCTACGACGCTCGCAAGCATCATGAGCTAGTCCGCTATCTGGAGTGGAAACATGGTGCGCGGAAACCGCCAGTGATGGGGTCGATTTACGTGTTGAGCGCGCCCGCTGCGCGCTTCTTCGGACGTTGGGGCATCCCCGGCGTGGCAGTCAACTCCGACCTCGTCGAGGTCGCCAACCGCGCTGCGAAATCGAAGGATCGAGGACGATCCTTTTTCAATGAACTCGCCGCCAAGCAGATAGCTGTACTGCGCGGCACTGGATACAACGGCGTTTATCTATCCGGTCGGCTGACCTACAAGCGCATCGAGCAGATTTTGGACATCGCCGATCAATTTGATGGCGACGATTGGAAAGATGCCGCGGCAGAAATCGGATACTCTCAACCGGGCGAGTTCTATCTGTTCGAACCAGGCGATGCGGTCAACACCGCGTCGCCGGAGTTGAACCGGGAATACGACCTGCGAAGGGGAAGACGTTCGTCGTTCGCCCGTCGTGCATTCCACCCGGACCTGCCGTATCGCATCGGACGTTTCGGCAAGCACTTCGTTTTCGATCACAACGCCCCGGCCTTCAAAGCCAGCGCGGCCGTATATCGTCAGATCGAGAAGAGCAAAGCGGCTACCAAGCTCGCGCACGCCGCAGAACAGATGATGAAGGTCCCTCTCTACGGTTGTCGTGATTGCGGCGACTGCTCTTTGCCAGACATCGGCGAACTATGTCCAGAATCGCAATGCGTCAAGAACCAACGTAACGGGCCTTGCGGCGGCACGCGGGCCGGCAAGTGTGAGATCCTCGACAAAGATTGCATATACCTTCGCGCGTACAACACCCTCAAACTATACGGCGAAGAAGAGCAGATGCTTCAACATCCAGTGGTGTTTAAAGACTCATCGCTTCAAGGCACCGCTTCCTGGGCGAACACATTTGCCAAGCGAGACCACTACGGCACAGACTCGTGACCTGTCGAACGTGGTTTGTCATTTAGGTTTTGAGAGTTGGATTTACGATATTCTGCGAACAGGCGACGTAGAGACGATTGGATGGAGCTCAGATGCATTTCGATTTGCTGATCATCAATGGCACGGTTTACGACGGCACCGGTGCGCCTGGCTTGCGATCCGACGTCGGTATTGAAGGTAAACGTGTCACCGACATCGGAGATTTATCGGCAGCCACTGCTTCTAGAGTGATCGACGCCACAGGGTTGGCTGTGACTCCGGGCTTCATTGATGTTCACTCTCACGCCGATGCGGCACTCCTCCGAGACGGCCAACATGCATGCGGTATTCGACAAGGCGTCACCACCGAGATCATCGCACCCGACGGATTAACATTGGCGCCGTTGTCGCGAGAGAACTATCTTATGTACATGCACTACCTGAGCGGCATCTTGGGTTACGCATCTGAAGATCTGGACATGTCGACATACGCGACGGCCATGTCCAACTATCACAACAAAACATCATGCAACGTCGCTCTGTTCTTGGGCCACGGACCAGTCCGCCTAGAGGCGGTGGGTGGGATGATCGACGAGCCCTTGACCGGCGACAACTGGACCCGCGCCGAACGGCTAATACGCGAAAGTTTCGAACAAGGCGCGTGCGGTTTCTCAACTGGGTTGTCCTACTATCCCAATTCCTTCTCCGACACCGACGAAATCGTCAACATCATGAAGGTCGTCAAGGAATACGACCGTCCACTGTCGATACACCTAAGGAACCACAACGTCGACCGTGGTTTCGCAGGTGGAGGTGTGGAAGAGGCGATGGAGATAGGACGTCGATCAGGTGCGCAGATCCATCTGGAGCATTACCGCACGCAACCAGACTCGGCAGGTGATCTGGAGTCGATCTTGGAACCGGTTGAGAGAGCCAAGTCAGACGGCGTGGACGTCACATTGGAAACCTACCCCTATCCGGTGGGTTCAAGCTTCCCGCAGAGCTTCTTCCCGAGCTGGTTCCACGAAGGCGGACCTCAATCGATGCTCAAACTGCTAGCCGACGGGGAAAGCCGTGAAGAGATCGTTTCAGGTATCGTCAGCGGGTCACGTGGAAGCGCCAACGGCAATATTTGGTCGCACATTGGATCCGAAAAGAACAAGCACCTCGAAGGGATGTTGTTCGACGATGTCGCCGAGGAGTGGGGCGTGACGGTGGAAGAGATGATGTGCACGGTGATGCTCGAAGAGAACCTAAACTGCGGTTTCCGTGGCGCACCGCCGGCCAGCGTGCGCGTGTGGCAACAGGTAGAAGCCGACATTATGGAGTTGATGCAACGCCCCGATTACATGGTCGGGTCCGATGCGATTCCGACGGGTGGCATGGTGCACCCACGAGCCTATGGTTGCTTCCCGCGCATGATCGGCCGACTGCGCCGTCGACACAACATTCCGCTCGAGCTTATGGTTCAGCGGTTGACCCAGAATGCGGCTCTTCGTTTCGGACTCAAGGACCGGGGTGAGATCGCGGAAGGCAAATTCGCCGACATCGTGGTATTTGACGCTGAACGCATTACCGATCGGGCGACGTTCGAAGATCCGGAACAATACCCCGAGGGCATCCCATTCGTAGTAGTTAATGGGCAGGTAGCGGTGGATCACGAGCGAATCACGGGCGCCTTGGCTGGCGAAGCTGTATAGGAGAGCGAAACATAAATGCGACTGCTCGACGCCGTTTTCGATGTATTGAGAAAGGCTGGAGAGCCGCTGTCGCCAGCGGAAATCGTTCGTCAGATCAAGTCAGCTAGTATCCAGATCGACGCCAACGAACCGCTGGACGATGAATCGGTAAAGGTCGAGCTCGAACATTTCGCCTCAGACGGCACGGAATCCTCGGGAATCGTGCAGACCCCCTCGGGCAGGTTCACCTTGCCTTCGATGCTGGATAAAACGATTCGGACCGGCACATCATTCGCGACTACAGCGGCATCAACGATGAATCCGATTACGATCGCGTCATCGATCGCGCGCGCCAACGTGGGAGCGATGTGGACGGTTCAGGACGCGACCAAGGAAGTCCTGCGTCGAGCAAGGCGACCGCTGAGCATAAGTGAGATGACGACGGTACTGGAGGCCGCTGGAGTTCTGCGCGGCAACAGATCCGAGGATGAATCTCAGGTCCGATCGCAACTCATCCAAGACATGCTTCAGCACGGCCGGGAATCCGCGTTTGTGCGAGTCGGCAACAACACCTACGCGCTGCGCTACCATTCCACCGAAAGCACACACCCGGGCGGCGTGAACCGCAGCCGCGAGGGCGTCGATGCTCCTGCCAGCGAGCTGGGACCAGATGTGGAATCGCAATCGGATGTCGATGCGACTGCACCCTCAAGCGACGACAGTCAACCAACCGGAATTGCAGGCTATTCGAGATTGGCGCGCGATATCGCGGATGCCACGCTTCCCGACGCGTCAGAACAAGACGATCTTACGGTTCTAAGGAGCATACGCACCCTGACGAACCAACACTACGAAAGATTTATCGTTGTATTCCTGGCAAGTCTAGGAATGACCGACATCAGCGTCATCAACCGTCTCCGCCCGGGGGAACTCGATATCCACGCCAGCATGTCTGTGGCCGCCGTCTTAGACGTCAACTTTTCGATCCAGGCACTCAACTGGCACCGCGACGTTCACGGTGGCGATATCCAACTACTGCGCGGAGGTATGCGCATCGGCGACCACGGCCTCGTCATCACCACCAGCGAATTCCAACGCGGCGCCATCGACGAGGCAACTCGCAAGGACGCCATACCAATCGCCACCATCAACGGCAAGGAGTTGGTCAAGATCGCCAAAGAGCGAGGTGCGGTTAGGGTTTTGGGGTGAGGCCGGAGTTTTGGCTCCATCCCATCGTGTGAATTGACTAACCCTCTAAAGTCGATTCAATACCCCAGCGCAAACCCATCTCTTCGAGGGTCCGCACCGCCCATGTAGGTCCCGTGCGACGTGCGGTGGATGCCGTGTGCTCCGCCGACTGCGTTGGTGAATGGTGGTAGGAGACCGTAATCGTAACCCATTGCGGCTAGCTGCTCCAACATTTCTGAATCGAATCTAGCTTCGAACATGAGCGCCCCGGTGTCGTAGTAACGGAATCTAGGCATTTCGATTGCTTCTTGAATGTTGTGGTCGCAGTCCAAGAACTGGTGGATCATCTGGATCGTTGTGTGCAGGATGCCGTAGCTGCCCGGGGTACCGATCGAGGCGATGAAGGTGCTTTCGTCGCCCGAGTAGATCTGCGACGGGGCGATGACGAAATCAACGGCTCGTCCACCGGCGAGGTCGTTCGGACTGCCCTCGTTCAGGTCGAACCACTTGCCCATGTTGTTGATGAACACTCCGGTACCTTTCGGCGCGTGACAAGAGCCAAATCCACCACCGAGAGTCTGCGTGACCGTGACCACGTTGCCCCACTGATCGGCGGTGGCGAAGTGGGTGGTCATCGGTGATACGCCGGCGGTTGCGGGATTCCAGACGCCCGGTAAAGACGCTTCGACGACGCCACGGTTCCATCGCTCGGCGGGGAAACCGCTGAACTCGGTCAATGAGATCGTCGACCTCAACTGCTCTGCGTACTCTTTCGACGTGAGGCGTTCGAGGGGAATGTCGACGTGTCGCGGGTCGCCAGAGTAGAGCACACGATCGTCGGCAGCTTTGAGCACTGCTTCGACGATCAAGTGTTCTGTCAAAGCGGTACCGGGTTCTAGTTCGTAGCCTTCCAAGATGTTCAGCGTTTGGAGCATCTGGAACGCCGAAGAGTTCGGTTTCGGCACGCGGATTTCGAAGTCGCGATATGTTGACGAGAGAGGTTCTTCCCAGCGTGGTCGATACGCTGCGAGTTCTTCTCGGTTGATTACGCCATTGACTGCCTTCTGTCCTTCGTATAACTCGTCGCCCAGCGAACCTTCGTAAAACTCAACGATCCCGCCTTCCACAACGCGCCTCAGACTCTCTGCGAGTTGCTGTTGGCGGAGCAACGCTCCAGCCTCGATGTCCGAATACTCGAGCGGCGGCGACGCGTCGTCTTCGGTCAACTCATCGATCTTGTCGATCGAGTCGGCGATCGTCGTGGCCATCAGCGGCGTCATCGGTACACCGTTCTCGGCCAAATCGATGGCGTACTCGAACACTTTGGACCGTGGCAGCGCCCCGTACTCATCGTGCATCGTCAGCCATCCGCCGATGTTACCTGGCACCAGCATTGAGAGCGGACCATACTCCATATCGTCACGGGTCATACCGGACGGATCGATGTCGTTCGGGGCGTGGCCAGAGTAGTTGATCGTTCGGGTTTTGCCCTCTGCGGCCATGTAAACGAGCGCGATGCCCACGCCACCCATTCCAGACATGAACGGCTCGGCGACGTTTAATCCCGATGCGACGGCGACCGCTGCATCAACGGCGTTGCCGCCTGCTTGTAGCGCTTGCAGTCCTGCAATGGTCGCGTGTTGCGAACCTGAAGCGACCATCCCGCGCCGTCCAGTGGCGGGCGGACGTGTCGACTCGCCGTGTGGAGTCGGGCCGGATTGTGCTGCCAGTGCCATGGTTAATGTCTCCTATTCCACCAATGAGGTGAGGTATTTGCGTGAAGCGATCTTGTCGTCAGGTGATCCGTAAGCCATCGCATAGTGGCCACGGTATCCAGCGTTTTCTAAACGGTTGAGGCATGACCGAAAATCAATGTTGCCCTCACCGGGGATCATGTGGACTTCGTAGTCGCCATTGTTGTCTGCGAGTCGGACCTCGCCGATCCTGTCGGTGCCAAATTCGTCGAGAAAGCCGTCCACTCCTTCCGGCACCAAATTGGCGTGGTTTACCGTAAATGCCCATCCAAGTCGGTTGGCCGGAATCGCGTCGAAAATCCGCGAACATTCTTCGATGTTGTGGGCGAGATAGTTTACCTCGGCATGCTCTGGCTCGTAGTTGAGGTTTTCGAGAAGTACTCGTTGACCCGTGTCTGCTGCGTAATTCGTAACGCGGTCGAGCCGCGCGATCGCCGCCGCCAAGCGTTCTTCGGGATCTGACGTGAAGTGATAACCCGCGTGCACGATCGTCCATTGACAACCAAGGCGGTTTGCTAGGTCTACCGATGCGCGCATGTAGCTCTCGACGCCTCGCGAAACATACGGCGACAGTTCAGCCACATTGACGCCGCTCAAGGTGTGCAGTCCGATGCTGATGCCAGTCTGTTCGCACCGGTCACGGACCTCGGCGATCCGGTCCGGCGACCAAGTGTCCATGTGGTTCGGTCCGGTGTCGGCGTTGAAATCTACGAAGTAGAAACCGTTGGCCTCCGCGAAATCCAGCACTCCTTCAAGTCGATTTGCGGAAGCGTCGAAGCCGATGCGGTCGAATAGTGACATTTTTCTCTGGGCTAGGACTAATTTAAACGGTTGCGAGACCGGAAGCTGTCCGCGTTGTCAATTGAAGGTCAAGACGGTGCGCGCCGCTTCGCCAGCCGTCATGTCGTGGAACGCTTCGTTGATCTCGTCTAGCGGGCGATACCGAGTGATCATCTCGTCGAGCTTTAACTTGCCTTGCTTATTCATTTCGAGGAGCCACAAGAAGTCGACACGTGGACGCCCATCGCCGTGCCAGTTGCCGAGTATCGATCTGCCGCGCAGCAACTCCCAGCCGTCCACCGACATCTCGGCGGCTGTTGGAAACACTCCCACCAATACCGTTGTGCCAAGAGGTCTTGTGGAGTTGAAAGCCTGTTTCGCGATCGCAGGTAAACCGACGACTTCGAAAGCGTAATCGGCACCGCCGCCAGTGATCTCGATGATGCGCTCGACCGGCTCTTCCTTCGCGGCGTTCACGAAGTGGGTCGCTCCCATCTCCTCGGCCTTCTCGAGTTTGAAATCCACAGTATCGACAGCGATGATCTGTGCCGCGTTGGCGAGTCTGCCACCTTGCACGACGCTGAGCCCGACACCACCGCACCCAAACACCGCCATCGTCGCACCTGTCGGCACCTTCGCACGGTTGACGACCGCGCCGACACCGGTGATCACACCGCACGATATCAGGCTGGCTGCCGCCAGATTGGTATCATCCGGCACCACGACGCACTTGTCTTCGGGTGCCATCGTGTACTCAGTGAACGTTGGCGTACGGTGATTGATGGGTTGACCGTCCTTCGAGAAGCGTGTAGTTCCGTCAGGCATCGAAGATCCGTAGCTGAAGTTCGTTTCGCAAAGCGAAGGATGGCCAGCGGTGCAGTTACGACAGCGTCCACACATGGAGTCCAGAGACAGAATCACCTTGTCGCCGGGCTTCAACCAGTCCACCCCTTCGCCTACCTCTGCGACGGTGCCCGCGCCCTCGTGTCCGAGGATCATTTGCGGGTTGACGTTGGTGAGATGACCGTCTACGTAGTGGTAGTCCGAGTGGCAGACACCGGCACCGACCATCTTCAACAACACCTCGCCTTTTTGGGGCGGCGCGATGTCCAGTGTCTCCACGGAGAGAGGTTGCTTCGGTGCGTGGAGGACGGCTGCGTCAGTTTTCATGGTCATCAGTCTGCAATGTTGCTGCTTCGATGGGTATGAATGTTAGCGTTTCGAAGTCGTGTTTGTGTTGCGCGTGTCGGTTGGTTCGTCGTTTCCGATAAAATCGACGCCAAGCAGGTTGTCGCAGGAGAATAACGATGCGCAAACGCCCGACGTGGGACGAGATAATGCAAGCCGGAGACTTGGGATGGGAGGTTTACGCTAATGAGATCGAACCGACATTGACCGAATCTGACGCTCGCATTCGGATTGCAATCGATGTTGATACCGGCAGATGGGCGATCGGGGATAACGTCCCCGAATTCTTGGAGGCCAGAACCGCCGATGCGAGGATTCTGCACATGTCACATCTTGCTGGCGACCACTTGGGGCTCGCCGGTGCGATCTTCACCGATGTCGAGAGCCAAACTGAGGGTCGCGATGCGGCATAACCACCTTATCTGATGCGGATCGGAACGGTGCAACGACAGAGGCGCAAGCTCGTCGCCATGACGAGGGTGTATGTCGAAGGCCCAGATTACGCGTCGGACATTTACGACGCCGTGATTGATACTGGTTTCTCTGGACACCTGGCCCTACCCGGTTACGCAATAGATGAGTTGAACCTTGAACCAGCTGGCACAATCAGATCGCTGATCGCGAGCGGCGAGACGAGAGAGTTTCAACTCTCGCAAGCCACCGTGATATTTGGTGCCCGAGAGCAAACCATCCGCGTGCATCGAACCGAGTCTGCCACTTTGGTGGGCATGTCTCTCTTAAGCGGCTACGTGCTGAAAATTGACGCGCGTGCTGGCGGCGCGATTGAGTTGGAAGTCGCAACTGGGTGAATGGATTGAACATTGGACCAGGAAACGGTGAATCGTGTTGTACTCCAGCGCGCGCGGTTGAGCCGACCGATTGTCCGCAGGGGGCTCCTGCAAGTTCACTCGCAGAGCGAACCGTCTCCACCGTTCTTGGGAATTTCGTCAAATTGTCCGGCGGCGAGTTTGCGATGGGCACGGACAACCGTAGGTTCCCTGCCGACGGTGAGGGACCTATACGGGATGTAATCGTTGCCGAGTTCGCCATCTCGCCAAATCTCGTCACTGTCGCCGAGTTCGATGAGTTCGTGACAGCCACAGGTCACGTGACAGATGCAGAACGTTTTGACTGGTCGTTCGTGTTCAAAGATTTCGTTTCCGAGGAAGTTGAACGGCAAGTGTCGCAAGTCGTCCAAGGCTCGGAATGGTGGTGGAGAGTCGACGGCGCAGATTGGCGGCATCCTGACGGCCCGGATACCGACATCGAAGACCTCGCAGACCATCCCGTGACTCATGTTTCATGGACCGATGCGGTGGCGTACTGCGATTGGGCCGGTACTAGGTTGCCCACAGAGGCCGAGTGGGAGTTCGCTGCGCGGGGCGGCCTCGATCAAGCCACCTACGCCTGGGGCGATGAACTAGAGCCAGCTGGCAAGCACATGTGCAACATCTGGCAAGGCGAATTCCCGAATACGAACACTCTTCACGATGGACACCATGGAACGTCCCCAGTAGGGAGTTACGAACCGAACGGATTCGGAATTTATGACGTCGCCGGCAACGTTTGGGAGTGGTGCGCCGACTGGTTTTCTCCCTCATTCCACCGGAATGCGAGGCGCGTAACCCGCGACAATCCGCGTGGACCACGAAACGGAGCAGTCAAAGTCATCCGTGGCGGTTCATATCTATGCCACGAGTCCTACTGCAATCGTTACCGCGTAGGCGCCAGAACGTCGAACACACCCGACTCCAGCACCGGCAACATGGGCTTCAGGGTTGTGGTGTAAGCAAATGAAGGAACTTTGACCAAGCGGTTCGCCTTATCGGATGGCGAATATGCCGTTTACGCATCCTTATTTGGATTTTGACAACTTAGGTCAGGACATCTCGCCGCGATACTTAACGAGGAACTTGGCGGCGTTGGTCTGAACCCATTGGTGAAGCAGCGCGCGGTTGTATTCGTACTCGTTGACCTTGGCTCATGTCGTCTCGCCGAACCGGTCGAGCAAATCCTGCGTCAAGCTGATTCCTACGCCAGCACGCTTCCCAACCATTGCAGGTTCGATGTACGCGCTAACTATGGCAGTCGCGCCTATGAAATCTACCGTGTCGGACAACTCCCCATTCGTGCCTTTTTCTTCGTCGCCAGCATCATTAACGGATTCCATCTCTGCGATCTGCTTTCTCAAATCCTCCATCTCAGACCTGAGCGCCTTCATGGAAGACTTATGCGTCAACGATCCAGTCAATGTTGACAACCCGTATCCGCCAGCGAAAAGCAAAATCGCTGCGACAACGTTCGCGACGACGTTCGAAAGCAAAGTTTCCCACCATGAATCCATGAAGTCATGCTATCAATAGTCACATTTCAAAAAGTGTCACACTCTCTAAAAGAAACGCCTTTCGCATGTCTAATACAGACTCAGCCGTCTAGAATATTGGCAACACGCATTACTAGCTCAATTGGTAGAGTGCCGGAGTTTGTATTTCGGAGGTTGAGAGTTCGAAGCTCTCCGGGCGTGCATTGCTGATCAGGGAAAAGGTGACACTGCGGAATTGTAGAAATCAACATGGGTCGCCAGTCCGAGCGATGACAGGAAAGGGAGCGCACACATGCTCAAGTGGTTGCAGAAAAAGGCTGATGAACGTAGAGAAGCGCAGGAACGGAAACGTCAAGAGATACTGCGTATCCAGGAGCAGGAACGGCGGATGGCGGAAAGACGAAGACAGAACCAAGACAACATCATCGCCATCGTGGAACGAAACGAAATCCCTGACATCGATTGGGAATCGGCAGTCGGAAGATTGCCGTTCCGTTTCATGAAATCCGAGCATCTCATCTTCGTATTCCCCAGCGTGGGATATCTGGAGCAACGCGTCAAACGAGAGATTGTGGGCAGGTCGGCTGGAGGAAGCGTCAGAGTCGCAAAAGGCGTTTCGTTGCGTGTCGGTTCATCGAGGGGAACGCCAGTCGAAACCGAGTACATGGAGCACCACGGCGCAGGGATGTTGGCGGTCACTTCCAAGCATCTGTACTTCAACGGCGCAAAATCGTTCCGCATACCTTTCGCAAAGATAGTGGCGGTGGAAGCGTACGCCGATTCCGTCGCCGTTACCCGCGACCGCGCAAGACCACAGCCAGAATTCTTTGTGGTCGGAACGGACAACGCGTGGTTTGCCCACGAACTCATACAGGCGGTTCCGTCGATGGAACTGCCCCGAAAAGAAGTCGAAAGACGATCCGTAGAAGACTTCCACCTCATCGACTACGACAGTTGGGACGATGATCTGGCTCTCGAAGACTGATTGCCACCAATGTTGAGCAGGGATCACCTCATAACTCGTTGGTTGTGTAAAAGGCATGTCGCCGTATCGGATTGACAGGCAACATAACAGGTGGATATCATCAGGTTTATACCCCCCTGAGCTTCGGCGAATGGGCGCAGACCGCCGCTTCAAGCGGCGGTCTCTTTTTTTTGAGCGGAGATCATGCTTTGTACACGAATTTCTATGTCGACGGTTTCAATCTTTATCACCGCGCATTGAAGAACCTGCCCGGCCCTGACACCCCGACGCTGAAATGGCTCAACTTAGCAGCTCTCGCGTCGCAGTTGTGCCCGGCCGACGACATTGGCGTGATTCACCACTTCACCGCGCGCGTCAAACCTCGTACGACCGACCCAGCCCAGCCACAACGTCAACAGGCGTATTGGCGAGCCTTGAAAACCTTGCCGAATCTTCGAATCCACGAGGGAGTTTTCCGCAATCGCTATAAGTCAGGCTTGCTCGTCAACCCCAAACTATCTGTGCCAACCATAGGTACCATCAAAGCACCGGAAGAGAACCGTTCCGTCCGTTCAACCGATAGGAACAACTGGGAGCAAGATGTGCGACGGGTGATCGCGATCTAGGTGCAGCGTGTTTTCGGCTGTCTGCGTGTGAGTGTGCCGTCCCATCGGCTCTCCCGTGTTGGGATTGATGTCGAACCGAGGGAAGTTGCTGCTTGAGATGTCGACGCGAATGCGGTGACCGGCTTTGAAGAGGTTGCTGGTCGGCGTCAATTCAATCGTGACGGGGTAGATCTTGCCCGGCGACATCATCTCGGGTTCAGTCCACGAGTTGCGGTATCGAGTCCGGAGGATGGAGTCGCAAAGATTCATGTGATAGCCGTCAGGATAGTCTTCATTTGGCGGGTAGATGTCCAGAAGTTTGGCGGTGAAGTCTGTGTCAACGGCTGAAGACGAAACCCAAAGTTTGACTTCTATCGGACCCGTGATTTCGACATCATCGGTCAACGGCTCTGTTTCAAAGGTGATTACATCCGGCCTGTCGCACAACAATCCGTATGGCTCGGAGCAAGCCAACAATCCCGGTTGCTCGCGTTGATGCATCGGCCCGGGGGTTACCAAAGAGTAGGAGTGGGCAAGGATCGTATCGGCCTGTTCACCCGGGGGTGGAGCTTCGTCGAAAGTGGGGCCACCTTCTTCGGGTTTGTCGATAGCGCTGAAACCGGCCACGTTGCCGCCCAGCGTCGGGACTGGGTTGTCAGGATCGAAGGTGTAGGTTACCGAAGCGTCGGCCGCATTTGGTATCTCGGTGGTCAGGCTCCCGTCAGAGTGGAAGTAATATTCGGTTTTTTCTGCCCGTGCCAGCGGCCATTCCTGCTCCTCCCGCCAATACCCGCCGTGGTTGAGGCGTCCTTCGGCGTTCTGCGTGCCGTCACCGCCGCCCATCACGAACAGGAGGATCGGCGCATCGTCATCGACGCCGTTGTCTTCGTCATTCAGCCAGCGGTCAAACCACCGGCGACGTGTGGAATTGAACTTTGACATTCCCCACTGCGCATCAGGACCGAATTCGACGTCGCCCTCGTGTGTGGCGTCTGTGCGTTGAGTCCCATGGGCCCAAGGACCAAACACCATGTGAGTCAGATTTTTGTTGCGGCGAGTCAGATCGACGAAGAGATCGGCCGTCCCACCGGCGAACGGGTCCCACCAACCGCCCGTGAGTATGACAGGGATGTCGGCGTGGCGATCGAGGTATGGGGTTTGATCGTTGTTTTCGTTGGCCCACCACTCGTCGTAGTCGCCTGCGGTGTAGTAGTTGAAGAGGGTTTCTTCGAGGCTTGGCGCATGGACAAGAGCGGTCTCGCCGCGTTTCCACGGAGTGTTGGAAAGGAATTCGCGTATGTTCTGGAAGGTTTTGGCTACCGCGAGGACGCCTTCGGGGTTGTCGCGCAGTTCATGAGAATCGAGAGCGTGATTGTGGATTGCCGCCGCCATGTGGAAGCACATCGCACCGCCTTCACGCGCCTCGTGAGCGTAGATGTTGGTCGGTGCTTGCTCCACCCATTGCGCGACCAGATGCGGAGGTCGGTGGAGCGCCATAACGGTCTGGACGATGCCACGGTGGGAGCTTCCGAGAGTGCCTACCTTGCCGTTGCACCATGGTTGCTGTGCGATCCATTCGACAGTGTCGAATCCGTCTTCACCTTCCCACGGGTTGCACGTGTGGAAGTAACGACCATCGCCCTCGGATCGGAAGCGAGAACGGAGGTCTTGGTTGACGAACACGTAACCTTGGCGCGGGTAGTAATCGCGGACCGTGTCCCACTCCGATTTGGACTTGTCGTACGAAGTGCGAACGAGAAGCACAGGGGCAGGATCAGTTACACGTTCACCATCTTCGTCAACCGGAAAATGGACATCCGCGGCGAGGCGAACCCCATCGCGCATGGGGATCATCACTTCCTCGTAGTGCGCGTAGGGATCGAAGCCTGAAGTGAACTTAGCCACTTCTCGGGATTCGGGGTGAGGCAGGATCATCCGAGGGTCTCGTGCAACCGCCGAGAAATCTCCATGATTTCTTCGTCTTCGAGTAGGCGCACGTCGATGCGAACGATCTGTGGATCTCTCGCGTGACCGACTACGGCGATGGCGGGGTCGCCGTCGCGGAGTTCACCGATGAGCCATTCGGCGTCTTTGCCTGTGCTCGGGTCGACCTTGACGTGGACGTTTGGCATCGGCCGGTTGTCTTCGTCTGGGAACTCGATGTAGGAGTCGGACATCTTTGGAAGCCCGGCGAGGCTGTTGTGCAGCATCCCAGTCTTGCGATGGTGCTCCGTCATCCGCTCTTCGTCGTCTTGCTGCACCCACCAGATGAAGGAGGCGATCTGGCCTACGACCTCCTCTTTCGACACTTTCGCGACGCGGCCGATTCCGTGCGACGGTGCGGATTGCATCGCTATCGAGTCGATGATGTCCTGGCTGCCCGCGATGATGCCCGAGCCTTGCGGGCCTTGGATGCCTTTACCCCCGCTGAAGCATACGACGTCGGCACCAATATCAATAAAGCGGTAAAGGTTTTCGCGGGGCGGCAGACAGTTTGAAGCGTCGATGATCACGCGTGCGCCGTAAGCGTGCGCGATGTCTATGACATCTTCCAACGCGATGTCCTCAGGTGGTGCGTATCCCACCCAATAAACCATCTTGGCATCAGGATTGTCGACGAAGGCTTGTTCGTACTCTTCGGTGGTGACCACCTTGGTAGGGCGATCTTCGGGGTCAGGTTCTCCGATCTCGACGAACTTCACTCCCGCGGTCTTGACTGCCATCGCGTAGCCATGATTGACGTACTCTTCGCCTTTATAGTTCTTTGCCCGAGCGAATCGTTTGGCGATGCACGGGACTTGACCGCCTTGTACGTAAGGCAGCTGTTCTATCAGTGCTTCGTCTTTTCCGGTGATGATGGCCGCTGCGGACACCATCAAACCCGCAGCACAACCAGAGACGATGTAACCATCATCGGCATGAGTCACCTCGGCGATGATGCGCCCGGTCGCTTTTTGAAGTTCCCTGAGATCGACGAAATTCTCGGCTGCGGTTCGCATCGCCGCCAACGTCGTCTCCGGGATCAGCGTCCCGCCCATGTTGGTGTGGTGGCAAGTGGCGTTGATGAACTTGCGGACACCTAACACCGCATACGGATCTTGCTCAAGTTGCTCGAGGGTCGGAAGTGTCATGACATCCCATCCGGATCTGATTTTCGATGACGATAGGGTACACCGAGTCTGTTGGTACACAGAGCTGCATAACCTACCACGAGCCTGCTATGCCGATCGTACCGGTACCGAGGTGTGCGCCGATCGCAGGTCCGATTGTCGCAGCGATCGTCATTCCGCCCGGAGCAACCTCGCCTTTCAATTCCTCAAGCACCTCTTCGGCTTCTCCACGAGCAGAAGCATCGGTGTGCATCACCGCCAGGTTCTTGAGCGGTGCATGTTCCTCGACGACCACCGAGATCAGTTTCGCCATCGCCTTGCGATGCGATCGAGGCCGCGCGATCACCTCGACCTCCCCATCGACGACCGCAAGAACCGGTCGAACGTGCAGGATATTCGCCATCAGCGCCCGTGCGCCCTTCAACCGGCCTCCACGTTGCAGATACTCCAATGTGTCAGGGGTGCCGCCGAACTGGACGCGTGAGGTCATGTCATTGGCGGTTGCCAATGCGTCGGCTGCGCTGCCTCCATCGTCGAGCACCTTTTTCGCGGTCAACGCAATGAATCCGGTGCCCATCGAAGCGGTGCGCGAATCTACGTTTTTGATTCGCTCCCCGCTGGGATCAGCCTGCGCCGCGCCTGCGACCGCCGAAGCATACGTACCGCTAAGCGCAGATGAGATCTGGATCGATATGATCGCGTCATGCTCCTCCAACAGACCGTCGTAAACTGCCTTGAAATCCCCCGGCGACGGTTGAGACGTAGTTGGAAATACATCCTTGTCGCGCGCCAAGCGCGAGTAGAAATCTTCAGTGCCGATGTCCACACCGTCGCGAAATTCTTCGTTGCCGAATCTCACGAACGCCGGAACCGTAGTGATCCCGTGCTGTTCAACCAGACTTGAAGGGATGTCCGCTGTGCTGTCTGTTACCACTGCAACGCTCACGATTTCGCTCCTGCCACTTCGTATCGGATGTCGTCTATTGCTTGCCATTAAGTTACAACAGACGGCCAAGAGATATCTGTTTGCTCGCCAGCGAATTGAATGAAGCGGCAATTGCAGCGAACTGATCGAATGAATAGTATTTGAATTGCCATTTATGACGTCGATACGAAACATTTTCAGATATCTCCAGCTACGCCGTTTGCGAGACCTGCGTGCGAACCGACGCCAAACTTACCACGAAGTCGTCAGGCAACGTCGACGCAAACGGGTGAAGCGCGGAAGGGTTCGACGCACCTGCGTCCGCCTCACATACCAAGTCCCGATCGCCATTCTGTTCGGTCTTGGGATCGTCGTCATCCTCATGCATAGCGGCGACCGGCGAGTTTTGACACCAGTGGAGATCGCAGCTGCTGGTTACGGATACAACTTGACGTCGTTCGAAGCCGGGCACTTACCGGCTAAGTGGCTCCACATTCTTTATGCGGCATTGCCTTGGACCGATGTCGATGAAAACTCCCGCCGAGCGAATCTGGAGCGTTACAAACAACTAGCCGGTGAATTGCGAGAGGCGCGAAACCAGTACAAAACATCTCTGGCACAAAACGATGCTACGGCTGCATCGATCAACCAATCTCACGTCCAGTCCCTGCTGCGCGAACGAAACGCGATCAGGGATTCTGTAGAGGAGCTATTGGAGTCGGCGCTTTCGACTGAATTGATTTCGCTTGGTTTGCACCAAGACGGCGAGTTCATTTGGCCGCCGGTTGATTTCAGGATCGATGACACACCTCACGTGTTGGTCACTTCGCCGCGTCACAAGATCGAACGAGACGCCGTCAGGATCCTTCGTCCTGACCTGATCGAGGATGAAAAACTGCGAATCGAAAACCAGATCTTCGACAACGCCAATCTCTCAGCGATCGTCCTTCCCACTGGCGGGTTAGCTTCGTACCCGAATCTGGTGCCATCGGACTACAGTCTTCTCCCGCTACTCGAGGTCTCCGCCCACGAATGGCTTCACGCGTATCTCATCTTTCATCCGCTAGGACGAGCTTATTGGTCCAACAGCGACATGACTTCGCTAAACGAGACTTTGGCGAATCTGGCAGGAAAAGAGATCGGACGCACCGTCTACAACCAGTTGACCGGCGAAGACATCGAAACCCTGGAACCGCCGTACATCCCTGATCACAATGATGACGACACCGATGACGAATTCGACTTCCGAGAGTTCATGCACGAAATCCGCCACCGCACCGACGAACTGCTTGAGGAAGGGAAGATCGAAGAAGCCGAAGCGTATATGGAAAACCAGCGAATGGTCCTCGTAGAGAATGGTCACAACATCCGCAAGCTGAACCAAGCATTCTTCGCATTCCACGGCCTATACGCCGACGGCCCCGCATCAACTAGCCCGTTGGCGCGCCAGATGTGGGACCTACGACAGCAATCAGCAAACGCCGGTGAGTTGATTAAGACGTTGCAGACGATCTCCAACTACGACGATTTCCTCGCGTTGCTGGGCACGAAGGGTATAGTGCGCTGAAGAATGGCGGACCAGTCTATCCCGATCTGCGCTGCAACCGACCCAGCTCTGTCCTGAGCCGAGACAGCTCCGCTACAGCTTCTTCTCGTTCCTTTTCGGCGCGACCAGCTCGTTCTTCTGCGGTACCGATCCGTGCGGACAACTGTTTCGCGTCAGGGAGATACTCATCAGATAACGGTTTCCTGAGTTGAAGGTCGCCATCGTCCCAAACCAAGTCCGGTTCCAGAGTAGGACTTCGACCCCAAACCAAGTCCGGTTCCAGAGTAGGACTTCGACCCCAAATCAGCCGGTCCGATCCGCGCGTCAACCTGATAGGCGTATAGCTTCCGTCAATCAACGTATCGCCCGCCAACGGGGCATCGTGGAATCTCCCACCGGTACGATCGAAACGCCAATATTCTCCGATACCGTAAGCTGCATATGCGTCGCGCTTGTAGGTATAGTCGCGTCGCCCCGTCGCCCGAGACGCGATCTCCAATACCCAATCGGGTGGTTTTCCCACCTCACTGATTACGTATCCGTTGCGCGAAACGATCGCATCCCCTCGTACACCGAAGGCGATTACCAAGTCTGGGGCAAGACGTTCGGCATCATTTGAGGCCTCATTGCGAACAAAACCACCGCTCGCTATCAAAACGTCATCTCTATCCGCGAAGTGCGCTTGTAAAGCGCTCACAAAATCGTAACGAACATGGTCCCGTTGCATATCCGGCTCCCACGGAGGGTCGGGCAGAGGCTCCAAATGCGAATAATCTTCGATTGGGAGTCTTGAAACTTTGCTTTTAATCGTCATAATTCATGTCCTACGCTGAATTTGACGCGCAGGCAAACAGTTTTTCGTAAGCGTACCACAGTCGCCTACCATCAACGACTAATGCCGATGCTAGACTTTGTATCGCATCACCGCAACCGCGCCGTTTGACGGCAACCACCTACGGAGAATCCGATGAAAATCACCGACATCAAGAACTATCCGGTTTGGATCGGCCACCGAAACCAGATGCTCGTAAAGATCGAGACCGATGAGGGCATCTACGGATGGGGCGAATCCGGATTCTCAAGCCGTGAACTTGCCGTCAGCGGCATGGTCGATCACTTCCGTGAGTTCTTGGTCGGACGGGACCCCATGCAACGAGGGCGCATCTGGCAAGAGATGTACCGAGGTCAGTATTTCGAAGGCGGACGCACCATCACCGGCGCAATTTCCGCCATCGACATCGCCTTACACGACATCGTTGGGAAGAAACTCGGCGTCCCCGTGTACGAACTACTCGGCGGCAAGCAGCGGGACTGGGTGCCGACCTTCGCATCGGGTGGCGGTTCGACGGCAGAAGAGGTGGCCGAGATGGGCGTGGCGATTTGGAAGGACGGTTTCAAGGCGATGCGCCTGAACCTACAGACCATCGGCGAACAAAATGACCCCGACCTCTTCGAACCGCGCGAGTCGATCGCTCCGACCGCAGAAGCGCTCATCAAGGCGCGGGAAGCCCTAGGTCTCGAACCTGTCATCGGAATCGACTATCATCACCGACTCTCTGTCGCCGAAGCCGCATCGTTCTGCCAAATGATGCCGACGCACACCCTCGACTTCATCGAAGAGCCGATCCGTGATGAGTCTCCCGAAGCCTACGAAGAGCTTCGCAAACTCACCGTCGTGCCATTCGCCATCGGCGAGGAATTCGCCTCCAAATGGCAGTTCCTCCCTTACATCGAGCGGGGACTGACCAACTACGCCCGCCTCGACATCTGCAATGTCGGCGGTTTCACCGAGGCGATGAAGGTCGCAGGATGGGCCGAAGCCCACTACATCGACCTCATGCCGCATAACCCGCTAGGTCCCATTTGCGTCGCCGCAACTTCGCACATGGCAACCGCCATACCCAACTTCTCCTGGCTCGAAATTCGGCATTCCCCTGGCGAACCTGACAATAACTTCTACGAAGACGACGTATTCCCCGTACAGCCCGAGATCGTGTCCGGCAAGGTCATCCTCTCCGACGCCCCTGGCTTGGGCATCGAAGTCGACGAAGCATCCCTAACCGAACCCTTCAAGTTCTGGGAGTCTCCACACCTCCACCGGCGCGACGGCTCGCACACGAACTGGTAGGAGAATCGTCGTTCCCGCGTAGCCTTTACTTCATTCCGGCGAAAGCGGGGATCCAACTCCCGGCAATACGGTTGTCCGATGAAAATCACCGACGTCAAGAACTATCCGGTGTGGATCGGACACCGAAACCAGATGCTCGTAAAGGTCGAGACTGACGAAGGCATCTACGGGTGGGGAGAATCCGGGTTATCCAGCCGCGAACTCGCTGTTAGCGGAATGATCGACCACTTCCGCGAATTCCTCGTCGGACAGAACCCGATGCAGCGAGGCCGCATATGGCAGGAGATGTACCGAGGCCAGTACTTCGAAGGCGGACGCACAATCACGGCCGCCATCTCGGCCATCGACATTGCACTCCACGACATAGTCGGCAAAAAACTTGGAGTCCCCGTCTACGAACTCCTCGGCGGAAAACAACGTGACTGGGTTCCCACCTTCGCCTCCGGCGGAAGCTCCTCCGTTGAAGAGGTTGTCGAGATCGGCAAAGCCATCTGGGCCGACGGCTTCAAAGCCATGCGCCTAAACGCCCTCCACGTGGCTAACCCAGATGACCCGAATCTCTTCGAACCGCGCGAAGCGATCGCCAGAACCGCGGAGGCTCTGATCAAAGCCCGGGAAGCCCTCGGCCTTGAACCTGTGATCGGCATCGACGCCCATCATCGACTCTCCGTTGCCGAAGCCGCATCCTTCTGCCAGATGATGCCCGACCACACCCTCGACTTCATCGAAGAACCCATTAGAGACGAGACTCCCGAGGCCTACGAAGAGCTCCGAAAACTCACGGTAGTCCCCTTCGCCATCGGCGAGGAGTTCGCCTCCAAGTGGCAGTTCCTCCCCTACATCGAACGGGGGCTGACCAATTACGCCCGGCTCGACATCTGCAATGTCGGCGGCTTCACCGAGGCAATGAAGGTAGCCGGTTGGGCCGAAGCCCATTACATCGACCTCATGCCTCACAACCCTCTCGGCCCCATCTGCGTCGCCGCAACCTCGCACTTAGCCTCGGCGGTCGCCAATTTTTCGTGGCTCGAGATCCGACACTCCGTCGGCGAACCAAACCTCAATTTCTACGATTCAGACATATTCCCCGTCCAACCAAAACTCGAACCCGGCAAAGTCATACTCTCCGATGCACCCGGCCTAGGCATCGAAGTCGATGAAGCATCCCTGACGGAGCCGTTCAAATACTGGGAATCTGCCCACCTACATCGCAGAGACGGCTCCCACACAAACCGGTGACCCGTACCGTCAACCGAACCAAGACCAGGATCCACACAAGAAGAAAATCATGCTAAACATCGGCTTCATCGGCGCCGGCAAGATTGCCGACCTCCACGCCCCCGGCTACCTGCAAAACCCTGACGCCCGCATCTACGCGGTCGCCGACAACGGACCCGGCGTCGCCGAATCCCGCGTCGCAGAGTGGGGAGCCGAAAAGCCATACGACGACTACCGCGCAATGCTCGACGATCCCAACGTCGACGCGGTGGAAGTGTTGACGCCTCACTCGATGCACGCGCAGATGGTCGTCGACGCCCTCGACGCTGGCAAGCACGTCAGCCTACAGAAACCCATGGCCATTACTCTCGACGAGTGCAATGCCATCGTCGAAGCCGCCAACAAATCCGACAAACTCTTTCGAGTCTTCGAGAACTTTGCGTACTACGAACCCATCGCCCGAGCCAAACAGATGCTCGACGCCGGTGTCATCGGCGATCCCGTCTCTATGCGCATGAAAACAGTCAACGGACACCGCAAATATGGTTGGGACATTCCCGACGCATCCATCGCCTGGCGCTACAACCAAGCGATCAACGGCGTCGGCAAGGCTATCCTCGACTACGGTTACCACATCTTCGCGATGGGTCGATGGTTTCTCGGTGAACCCGATCAAGTCTTCGCATGGATTCGAACCTCCTACACCGATCAGGGCTTCGAAGTCGACGCGCCCCTCCTCGTCTCGTGGTCTTACGAAGGTGTAATGAAACACGGCTCGTGGGAACTGCATGCGAGCAACGACATGGTCGTGCGCTCCGATTACTACCCCGGCGATGAGTGGTTCGAGCTCAGCGGAACGCGCGGCGTAATCTGGGTCAATCGTTGCACAGCTAAGATGCTTTACGACACCCCTCCTCTCACTTACTACTCCGATGGCGAGATGCACCGCGTCAACGAAGACGAGATCAACGCCGATTGGGGCCATTCGTTCAAGGTATGCGTCGCTGAGTTCGTCGACGGCATTCTCAACGGCAAGCAACCGAACATGACTGCGGCAGATTCGCGAGAAACCTATAAATTCGCTAGGGCGTCGCAACTGGCGGCGCGCGAAAATCGTCCCGTAACCCTCGACGAAGTAAGCGACTAGAGATCCAGCAACGCCAAACGAAAAGCCGCCGGGGAGGCAACCGGCGGCTTCGCGTAAGGAGGTTGGATGTCTGGGTTGAATTTGTCTAACGGGGGGCGAATCAGGCGTCGACGTCGGTGGTAGAGGTTTCAGTAACGTCCTCGTCTCCATCTTTGTCGAGCTTCCAGCCACGCTTGCCGTGTCCCTTTTTGCCCCACTTGCCGTCGCGGTCACCCATCAAGTCGTCAAGCGCTTCCGGTCGAGAGTCCCACCACTCGGTCAGCGAATCTGCGTCATCCTGAGTGATGATGCCTTGCTCGACCAAATAATCTATTTTGTCCGAGGAACCGAGCCATCCGGCACCGCCGTGATGGCCGAAGCCTTTGCGATTCCAGCCGCGCTTCCCTTCGCCGCCCCGGTCGCCCAAGTTGAATTCAATCTCCGGTTTTGAGTCTTGCCACTCTTCGATGGCGTCGGCTTCTTCCTGTGTGAGCGCGCCGTTCTCAACCAGTTCGGCGAATTTGGCGTCGCGTCGCTCTGAATGGAGCTCATCCTTCACCTGTTGCATCGCGTCATCCAGATCGTCCGGTTCGATGCCCAAAATCGCCGCCACCCGTTGAACGAATGTCTGACTGTCGCCATCGTCTTCGCTTGTTTGCGCCGCAGCTATGCCGGCGAACGCGCCAACGACCGCAACGATCGAAACTGCGGTACCGATCAGGAGAATGCTCAATCGCTTCTTCATTAGTGTGTTTCCTACTGTCTAAGTCTTGAGACTTTGTTGTGTCCGGGCAGACAACACTTTCCGTCTGCCACGCCTTCATTTCTAGAGTTCAATGTTGAACATCCTCTTTAGAAATGTTGAAGATGTTGTGAAGATCGCCAGCATCATGTAAAGGTCCAATCGAGGAAGAAATCCGTAGGGGCAGGTTTCAAACCTGCCCCTACCCACCAACCCAACTTGCTAAAAACACGACAACCGATCAACGATCACAGCCCATTATTAAGATCACAAACACTTCCTTGGCACGAACCAGCGGTGAAGGAAACATCGGCTAATACATGTAGTCTTGATTTGAAGACCTAAGCACGTGCACCTGCCAGTCCGGCAGGCGCCCAGCATCCAAGAGGTACCAAATGGCGGTAGCAATCGATTTTGCTGGCAAAAAAGGCGTCGTATTCGGCGTCGCAAATCAACGCAGCATCGCGTGGGCGATATCCGAACGTCTCATCGAGGCCGGAGCGGAACTAGCGTTTACCTATCTCAACGACCGAATCCTCACCACTGTGTCCAAAACCGTTTCCGCCTTGGAGGATCCGATCCTGATTGAATGTGACGCAACCGACGATCGCGAAGTGCAGTCCGTTTATAACCAAGTGGCCGAGCATTGGGGCGGCATCGATTTCGTAGTCCACTCCATCGCCTACGCGGAACGCGATGATCTCGGAGGTGACTTCTCAACTACCGGCCGTCAGGGATTCCGCACCGCGCTGGAAAGCAGCGCGTACACACTGATGCCAGTTGTGTCTCAAGCCGTGCCATTGATGCGCGACGGTGGAGCAGCGCTCACCATGACATTCGACGCATCGCAGCGCGTCTACCCGGGTTACAACATCATGGGCACAGCAAAAGCGGCCTTGGAAAACGAGGTGCGCCAACTTGCAGCCGAATTCGGCGACCGCAACGTTCGCGTAAACGCAATCTCTGCAGGACCTCTGCCAACACTCGCGGCACGCAGCATCCCAGGCTTCCGCGACATGACCCGAGCGCACCGTGAGCGTTCACCGTTAAAACGCAACATCGATCACCGAGAGGTGGCTGACACTGCCCTGTTTCTACTCAGCGATATGGCCAGCGGCATCACTGGCGCCGTGATACCTGTCGATGCGGGGTATGGGATTATTGCGCTGTAATCGCGAGCACATCCTTGTCAGGACGCCCAACCACGATAAGCAGTGAAAGCGACTGAATTGGGAGCATGTCAACCAACGACGTCAACATCGTTGAAGGTATAACCGCAGAAAATGTTGATGATGCGCTTCACGTAGCATACGAAGCCTTTTCAGATAAGTTCCGCATCGGTTACAGAGATGCTGACGATCATGTGATGCTGTTCCACGACTCCGTGGACAAAACTAGCTGTTTGACCGCGATTGTTGACGGCCGCCTAGCTGGCATCCTAACTTTCCAGACCTCGAATCAAGAGTTCTATCGCTTGAATTTGGGCACGGTGTTCAGGAAGTTAAACCCGTTACGTGCAACGCGGGTGTTGATCAATCTCCTATTGCTCGCGGAAGGATGTAGTGGCGATGAATTCAGAGTAGATTCGCCAGCCGTCGATCCGGCAAATCGCGGTCTAGGTATCGGCACAAAACTCATGCACCGCGCCGAGGCCAAAGCCAAATCCATGGGCAAACGCGTGTTAACACTGAGCGTGATTGGTGATAACCACGGTGCCATTCGGCTCTACGAACGACTAGGCCTCGAGATAACTCGAACCAATGAAGGCTTCATGGTCCGGATGGTCACCGGATCCAACGTCGTCCATCATATGGAAAAGACGATTTGAAGCGCACTAGTGCCTGTTGTAATGCACGCCCTCCAGCAACCCCGCGTCGTACATCGCGTTCCACTCGTTAAGGAACGTAGTGTTCCATTCGTCTGTGAGTTTCGCTTGCAGCATCTCCTCGAAGATGGGCCAGAACACGATGATGCCATCGGCACCGTCGCGCAACGCGGCTTCAGCTGTGTCCTTGGATCGCACTAGCGCCGCCGTGATGTAAGGGCGTTGCGCCCAATCGGCAAATACGTCTCGCAGATCTCGCACTAGGGCAGTAGGGTCTCCCGAAACGTCGCGATACGGCTCACAGAATGGTAGGACGTGCGTCACGCCAGCTTGGGCAACCGCTACGGCTTGATTCAGTGTGAAAACCGTCGTGCAGAAGGTCTCGACGCCCGCCTTCTTCAACTCCGCAAATGCTCCGAGTGCGTTGACCGAGCACGGAATCTTCAAGATCACGCGGTCCGACATCCTCGTAAAGACTTCGCCGACATCGAGCAGCTCTTGCGTCGAATGTCCATCGATCTCAACCGCGACCTTCTTGTCCGTGATGTCGAGGTACCGTTGGATGACGTCGGTCATCTGGCCGTACTTCTGGACCATCTCGTTCAGGACCACGGTGTTGGTAACGATTCCCGCGGCGCCGCGGCTCATCCAAGGCTTCAAGTCCTCCGGGTCTCCCGCCAACCAGACCGCCGGGCTGGCAGCCGTCGCTTGGTTCATCTCTGCGGCACCGACTGGCAATAGAGCCGAATCTGCCGCGCCGTTCGTAGAAACTGATGTCTGCTGCATATCGTTACACCTCGGATTGATCTGTGTTGTTTGGCGTGAAAGCCCCGAACGTTTGATTGAAAGTTTAATTGCAATCCCTTCAAACAGTGGCACGTCGTAAACTTCCACACATCTCATGCCGCTTCGATCAGGAGATTGCAATGACAATCGACCCTCAACACGCCCAAAACCTCTACGATCAAGCTGTCGTCATCGATGCACTGAACGTCAGCAACTGGGACAGCGACGCAGTGTTCGAAAGCCTCAACGCAGGTAGCGTCGCGGCTATCAACGCCACGCAAGCCACATGGGAAGGCTACGAAGAGACGCTCGACATGATCGCGAAGTGGTACGTGCGGTTTCGGCAGAGGCCTGAGCAGATACTGTTGGTCGAAACCGTGGACGACATCCACCGCGCCAAAAGGGAAGGCAAAACAGGCATCATATTCGGCTGGCAGAACACCTCTCCGATCGAAAACGACCTCGATCGCCTCGAACTGTTTCACAAACTCGGCGTCCGCATCATGCAGGTCACCTACCACGAGCGCAACCTGCTCGGCGACGGGTGCATGGAGCGTCAAGATGGCGGCCTAACCAACTTCGGCATCGACGCCGTCGCGGAGATGAACCGACTCGGCATCCTTCTCGACCTCTCGCACGTCGGCATCGCCACAACTCAAGAGAGCATCGAGGTCTCCGAAAAACCGGTCGCCATCACCCACGCCAACGCTAAGTCATATTTCGACCATCGTCGCAACAAAACCGATAAAGCCATCAAAACCATGGCAGACAAAGGAGGCGTGATCGGAGCCACCTGCATCCAAGGCTTCCTCCGAAACACTTACTCCTCGACCATCGACGACTATCTCGACGCCATCGATCATCTTGTTGACATGGTAGGCGTCGAACATGTGGCGATCGGCACGGACCACACGCAAGACCAACCCGAGGAGTTCTGGAAATTCATCGGCGGCCAGCAAGGCACCAAATACCCGTCCAAGTTCACCGGCCACAGCGGCATGCCCTTGGCCTGGGAGGATCAGTATCCCGAAGGACTGAAGACGCCAGACCAGTTGCCCGTATTGTCCGAATCCCTCATGAACCGCGGCTATTCCGACGACGCTGTACTCAAGGTCCTGGGCGGAAACTGGCTTAGGTTGTTCGAAGAAGTATGGAAGAACTGACGCGCACGCTGATTACTCTCGAAGCACGTAATGCGCGCCACGCCCGCGCCCCCTTACTTCAATCAACCCTTCATCACGCATTGCGCGCGCTAATCGTACGGTTTCGGTTCGCGATAATCCGCTGATGCGTCTGATGTCCGCGTTCGTGATAGAACCTTGATCGGCGATAAACGATAGTAGACGCGAGCGTACAGTTTCTTGGTCGCGCAAAACGGTCCCGTAAGTACCTTCCTCAATCCAACGTGAGAAAGGGTCGGCGAGTCGGTAGACTGAGGTTGCCCCCCGTCCTGCAACGTCGAGATACTCACGCTCTCGGAGCGAGGCTAGGCGTTCCACTGCTTCAGGTTCTGAAAGTTGCAGAACATGAGCCGCGGATCTGCGGTCAAGTTGGTGGCGGGTAATCAAACTTCGCAAAACGATCAGGTCGTCACGTTCGATTTCATCGCCGCTCCTAGACGTATCGTAGACGAAACGTACGAAATCCTGATGTGTCAATGTTGGCAACACCAACTGAACATAAGCCTCTGTTTCAAAGTATGTCGGCAGTTCCTTGCCGAGTCGGAGCATTTCGCCGAAGATTCGATCGATACCGAGTCCGAGCCGATTCACGAGACCTATTGATTGCAGCGCACTGGCCAGTAACTCGTTTCGGCGGGCGGGCCGATGACGGAGGATGTTATGCGGTGTCACATCTGCGATAAAGCCTCCAGGGCTGATGATCTCAGCCCGGTCACTATGGATTTCAAATTGGATTGATTGGCTAAGGAAGTAATCGCGGTGTATCAGTGCATTCAACAGTGCTTCGCGGGCGACTTGCCAACTCACTTCGGGAATCTCAAGTTCACGAAAACCGTTCGTTTGGACGAGAGTCATTGGGACCACTGCGCCCATCAAATCGCGTATTTCGTCAATCACCTGAAGAATTGGACCCCTAAAGTCGCGTCGCAGATCATACGAAAGCGGAGCTCTGAAACGCACGAATGAAACTTCGTGGTGGGGCACATGTCTCGCAATCGCGGCTCGATGCCCTAGCATCAGGATTCCCGCACGTGTGACTTGATCGCCAAAGGTGAGACCGAGTGCCTCCAATAACTCGGAATCGCTGAGACCGATTAGCTCTGTATTTGAGCCTTCATCGTCGATCATGCGACGTAAGCGCAACAACTGATCGGTATCGAGTTCGCTTGACACTGTTCCCGGCACAACAACCGCTGTAAAGTCGCTACCTCCACGCGTATCCAATATCCGCCGGAGGTTGGATCCGGTGAGTGGTTGCGATGCCTTGCCGATGCGAATCTTTGCTAGTCCATCAGTTGTCGTGTGGATCATGGTGCCACGCGGAATTCGCATCAACACAATGCGTCCTTCAGGCTCTTGCACTTCTTCAACATCAACGAGGATATGAGGGTCTGTACCTTCGTATACTTGGCGACGCAGATCTGCAATGTCAAGTTCGTCGACGCCTTGAATTGCATCTGCGCGTGATCGCTTGGCATCAGCTACGCCAAGCACCAACGCGCCTCCGTTAGCGTTGGCAAAAGCCACGGCGGCTTCACGTACAGATTGAATCTTACGTGCGTATGAATCGCTACGGCGCCACGACTTGAACTCGAGCGCCTCAGACTCCAGCGCATCGGCCGGTTCGCCGTCGAGTCGTTCAAGTAGGATTTGCAGTTCTTCGGTTTTCATGGTCGTCATCTGGCCTCGTCAAGAAATGAATCATCATTCATTCTTTTGATTCTAAAAATCATTCCTAAGGATTCCAACCCATAAATGAATCATCATTCATTCTTTTGGTTCAATGATTCATTTCGAAGCACGAATTGAGCAGTCCCAACAAAAAGAGACGCCCCGGACCAGGTCCGGGGCGTCTGACGATCTACTCTCTGTCGCTAACGACTAAGCGTCGTAGCTCAGGAAGAACTCGTATGGGTGCGGACGCAGCCGAACCGCATCAACCTCGTTCTCGCGTTTGAAGTCGATGTAGGCCTCGAGCAGGTCGGGGGTGAATACACCGCCCTTGAGCAGGAAGTCGCTGTCGGCTTCCAGTGCATCCAGAGCATCCGACAAGCTTCCCGGAACCTGGTTCAGCGTCGAAGGGTCGACCTCGTAAAGGTCCTCTTCGATCGGCTCGCCAGGGCTTGCGCCAGTGGCGATGCCGTCGAGACCAGCCATCAACATCGCCGAGAATGCGAGGTACGGGTTGCAAGTGGGGTCCGGAGGCCGGAACTCCACGCGCTTCGCGTTCGGCGACTGCGAGTACATAGGGATGCGAGCCGCAGCGGAACGGTTTCGTGCCGACAGCGCCAAGATCGTCGGAGCCTCGAAGCCTGGCACCAAACGCTTGTACGAGTTGCTCGAGGGAGCAACCAGCGCCATCAGCGCGTCGCCGTGCTTGAGCAGTCCTCCGATGTAGTTGAGCGCCAACTCGCTTAAACCAGCGTAGCCATCGCCCGCGAACATCGGGCTGCCGTCTTTCCAGATCGACTGGTGAGTGTGCATGCCCGTGCCGTTGTCCTCGAACAGAGGTTTCGGCATGAAAGTTGCCGTCTTGCCGTGTTTGGCCGCCGTGTTCTTGAGGCAGTACTTGTAGGCCATCACATGGTCTGCTGCCAGCTTCAACGGTGAGAAACGCCAGTTGATCTCGCCTTGGCCAGCAGTCGCCACCTCATGGTGGTGCTTCTCGATCTCAATCCCGAAACGGGTCATCGCCTCGCAAGCCTCGTGTCGGATCAACGTCTGAGTGTCCGAAGGCGGTGCGGGGAAGTAACCGCCCTTGTGTCGAAGCTTGTGACCTAAGTTTGGCCCTTCGCCCGAAAGGTCGGTTGCGTTGCCCGTGTTCCAGATCGCCTCTTCCGAGTCGACCTCGTAGTGCGCGGAATTCGAAGCGCCGCCATACGAAACGCTGTCGAAGATGAAGAATTCAGCTTCGGCACCCCAGTAGGAGGTGTCACCGATACCGGTCGACTTCAAGTAAGCTTCAGCTTTCGCTGTCACGTGGCGCGGGCTGCGATCGTAGTCCGCTAGTGTGATCGGATCTTTAACGTCTGCGATGATCGAAACCGTGCCCGGGATGAACGGGTCCACGGTCGCCGTGTCGGCGTCAGGGAACAGCAGCATGTCAGATTCGTCGATCGTCTGGAAACCCCGGATACTCGAACCGTCAAAACCGGTGCCTTCGGCGAAGAGGTCTTCAGTTACTTCGTGCTTGGGGAAGGACACGTGCTGCCAAGTGCCCGGAACGTCGGTGAACCGAAGGTCTAACCATTGCGATCCCGATTCCTCCATCATCTTGATCACATCATTGGCAGTTGCCATATTTTTCGTCTCTCCTGAACCTGATTTACTCTGGGAGGCGCGATCAAGCGCCGATTGAATTCAAGGTAATAAAGATATGTTTCATAGTTGTTTCACCACCCATTTCGAGTGGCCCAGGTTATGCATCGCCGCGCATCGGATAACATTTCGCAAGTGTGCATCTAGGCCGAGACTAACGTGAGGGATCTTTCCTACCCAGTCAAACGTGAATCCGAATCATCTACAAGCGATCAAGATGGGCGCGGCCGCGGTTGACGACTGGCGCTCAGAGAATCCAAGCGAACGTCTGGATTTAACCGGAGCCGATCTCGCAGGAATGAACTTCACCGGTTGGAACCTATCGCGCGCGATACTAGACAACGCTGATTTGAGTGGAGCTTGCTTGCAGGGTGCGGATCTATCCGAAGCGTGGGCCAGACGGACTAAGTTCGTCGAAGCCGACCTCAGCGGCTGCGCGTTATTTCGCACGAGTCTGGCGAGCGCCGATTTGCGTAATGCCAATCTAAGCAACACGAACATGTACAGGTGCATCCTGAGGGACGCGATCTTGAACGATGGCACGAACTTCGACGGTGCTTGGACTGCCAAGGTGATATGGCCGGACACCAACAAATGAAAAAACATTGACTTCAAAAGGAGCGAGCTAGATGCAGAAAGTAGATTTCGGTAAGACGGGTTACAAGGTTTCCAGGCTTGGCGCAGGCTTGGCGGAGATCGGCATGGAGTTGAGTTTCGACGAAATCGAACAAGCTGGAAGCGTCCTAAACAGTGCGCTAGACATGGGAATCAACTTCCTTGATACCGCGGCGTCTTACGTCATATCCGAAGAACTGATTGGTCGAACAGTCGCACACCGCCGAGACGAATACGTGCTTGTGACAAAAGCCGGACGCGCCGATGGCGACGGGCTCCACGGGAAAGACTGGACCTATGACACGGTGCGAGACTCGATCGACCGTAGCTTGCGTCGTATGAACACGGAGTATGTAGATTTGGTTCAACTTCACTCCTGCGGTATCCCTGATCTGGAGAGGGGCGACATCATTCGGGCTCTCGAAGACGCGCGGGATGCAGGAAAGACCCGGATGATCGGGTATTCCGGGGACAACGAAGCCGCCCATTGGGCCGTCGACTCTAGGCGCTTCGACACGCTCCAGACCAGCTTCAACCTCGTCGAGCAGCGCGCATACACAAAGGGGGTACTGGAGAAGTGCGCCGAAAATGGAATCGGCGTGATTGCGAAACGACCGATCGCTGGTGCGACATGGGGCATGGCGAAATCTGGCATGTCGAATTCGCGGCGCGGCTACGACAACACTTATTTGCAGCGATGCCAGATGGTTCAGCAGCGAGGCGATGTGCCCGGCGAGCCGGACGATCCGATCGTCGCCGCCATGGGCTTCACCCTGGCCCATCCCGAAATCCACACCGCGATCATCGGCACCAAGAACCCGCGGCACATGGAGTCGAACATCAACACCCTCGACGACGCGTTGAACATCGACCCAACTTTCGTCGACGCCATGCATGGCATCTTCGCGGCGCTAGACGACGATTGGCGCCAACTCACATGAAAATCGAACGCATCGAGATACATCCGCTAGTCGGCAAACTCGACCAACCCTTCGGCTGGTCGCAACGCTGGACCCAAGAGCGTGCCACTCAAGTCGTCAAGATAATCGCCGACAACGGCGCCTACGGTTGGGGAGAAACCGGCATCAGTCCAGATGCACTCGCAGGTGCCGCACGCAACTTGATCGGCGAAAACCCCGAACGATTCGAAGCCATCCGACAATCCATCATCAACCCTCGATACCAGAGCGGCGGTTACAGCGGCCTACCGTCCAACATCCACAGCGCAATAGACATGGCCCTATACGACCTCGTCGGCCGCGCCCGCGGAAAACCCGTCTACGAGCTGCTCGGCGGCAAAGTGCGCGACCGCATCTGCACCTACGCCACCGGCCTCTACTACGTGCCCTCCGATCTCGAAGACAAAACTTGGTCTGACTTCCTTGAAGAGGCACAAGGCTATGCCGAAGAAGGCTTCTCAGGCATGAAGATGAAGGTCGGCGGTTTGACGTTCAAGGAAGACGTCGATCGCGTCTACGCCCTGCGCCGACAACTCGGCGATGACATCCGCATCATGGTTGACGCCAACGAAGCGTACGACCCAATGACCGCCATCCGGTTCTCGCGTCACATCGCAGATGCCGACGTGACGTGGTTCGAAGAGCCGTGCTCTTCACGCGCCGACGAAGACAACCTGCTCGTCACCAGCCGCTCGCCAGTCCCGACATCTGGCGGCGAATCGGCAAGCACACGCCGCGAAGTCGCCCGCATCCTCCGCGACCGCGTCTTCGACATCATCCAGCCCGAAATCGTCAATGTCGGCGGCATCACCGAGTTAAAACTCTCTGCGTCCATGGCCGAGGCCTGCAACGTGCGCTTCGTACCACACTTCTGGAACACCGCCATCAGCTTCTCCGCGATACTCCACACCCTCGCAACGGTTGCGCAATCGCCACCAGCGCATCCCAAAGAGCCATACGTTAACGAACCCGTAACCGAGTTCGACCAGACGCCACACCCGATCCGCTATGCGCTCACAGATCCCGTCTTTCGTCAAACCGACAGCCACGTAACAGTTCCAGACAAACCCGGACTCGGAGTAGAAATCAACGAAGACGCCCTAGAACACTTCCGCCAAGGCGAGGCAATCATCATTCAATAAATGCAATGTCACCGCCGCTTTCAGGTTTCCGCCGCTCGTGGGGGAAACACCGAAGGCAAAGGGGGCTCGCGAGGCGTCAGGATAACGCAAACAACCGTCACAGTCCATCATTCCAATCATGCCCATCACAGTTCATAACAGGGCAATCCAACCATGAAAATCGAACGAATAGAACTCCACCAACTTGTAGGCCACATCGACGCCCCATATAAGTCGTCAATGACATGGAAAACTACTCGCAACACCCTCGCCGTCCGCGTCATCGCTGACGACGGCACCTACGGATGGGGCGAAACCGGCACTGACGCCAAAGGCTTCGCCGAGGTCGCGCAAGGCATCATCGGGGAAGATCCCGAGAACTTCGGCAGCATCTGGCAATCGATCGTCAACAATCGCTACCAAGGCGGCGGATATGCAGGAATCGCATCCAACGTCGCCAGCGCAATCGACATCGCGCTCCACGACTTAGTCGGCAAATCGCGCGGCTTGCCCGTCTACGAACTCCTCGGCGGCAAAGTTCGCGACGAGGTCTGCGCCTACGCCACCGGACTCTTCTACACCGAGCGCGACGTAAACGACCCGACGTGGCCCGACCTGCTAAACGAAGCTGAAGACCACGCCGAGGCCGGTTTCAAAGCGATGAAGATGAAAATCGGCGGATTGACCGTCGAAGAAGATGTCAACCGCGTCCACTCACTCCGCCGTCAAGTAGGCGACAACATCCGCATAATGGTCGACGCCAACGAGGCCTACGATCCCGGCACAGCCGTCACCGTTGGGCGCCGCATCGCCGACGCCAACGTCACATGGTTCGAAGAGCCCACATCCTCCCGCGCCCTCGACGACAACCTACTCATCACCACCAAGTCACCTGTCCCAACCGCCGGAGGCGAATCCGCCAGCACCCGCCGCGACGTCGCGCGCCTGCTCCGGCGCCGCACCTTCGACATGATCCAACCCGAGATCGTCAACGTCGGCGGCATATCCGAACTCAAACTCTGCGCCGCCATGTCCGAAGCCTTCAACGTCCAATTCATCCCCCACTTCTTCAACACCCACATCAGCCTAGCCGCCATCCTCCACGTCCTAGCCACCATCTCACAAGCACCGCCAGCACACCCCAAAGAACCCTTCGTAAACGAACCCGTAACCGAGTTCGACCAAACGATCCACCCTGTAAGGAGCGCCCTAACCGACCCATTCTTCACCCAAACCGACGGCTACGTAACCATCCCCAACGACCCAGGACTCGGCATAGAAGTCAACGAGGATGCCTTGGAGCACTTCCGGGTTGGGGATGTGGTGGTTGTCAACTAAGTACTTTGCGAACCTTGATGATCCCCTTGTGTGTTGGGGAATCACGATGAGGCGGGGCGTGAGAGACCATTATCCTCTCTCCCCGCCGTGGGAGAGGGTTAGGGTGAGGGGGAACGGGTCTAAAGGGCGGGGCAGTTCACGACTTCAGCACTGCCGAAAACGCCGCGCTGCCTTTCCTCTCGGCCCTAATTCGACAACACTTAACAACACGCTAGTCACACCCGCGATCCCCTAAGCCACCGACGCAAACAAGTGCCCAAACAACCACTTCAGCAACCTGTTTTCAAGTTACGCTAAATCGGCCTTGGTCGCCAAATGTTCGTAGTTGGTGTCGATACTAATGATGCCCCGTTCTGTTGAGCGACCACGCGTCTGGAGTAGCACGGCAAAAACCGTCTTCAACGTTCAGTCAAACGGCTCCAACGGAATCTGGTAACTCGCGACGATTGAAGCTATCACTACCTGATTCGGCCCCGGCTCGTCCAACGCCAACTCCAACCACCACTCTTCATCTTTGCCGAATATCGGCCAAGTGATCGCAACCCTTGAACTTGGGTAGTAGCCTGGCCTATCGATGATCTCTTCGAGGCGCCTGCCCCTCTCATGCGCGAAACGCACCGCCTCCTTCATCTCTTCCGGCGCATCATCCTCAAGCGAGCCAATAATGCCCAACTCAGCCAACTGAGCGCACGCGTTGGGATCCGCGTAAATCCGAATGCTGTCAGCCATCGAAGATGGAAATCAGCCGTTGACGGTGATTAATTCGTCTTCCCGCCAAGCCCAAAAATCATAGTCATCCGGATTGACTAGAAGGGCAGACTCATACGGGATCACTTCCTTGTCATCGGCGAGGATCCACCCTATCTCCCGATGCGAGATGTCCGACGCCTCTTTCCCGCTCATAAGTCCGAAGAAATCCAAAACCCTTGCCACGATGGAACGTTCACTGTCATCAAACCCGCAGCCCAATACATGACCCGTCTTAACCGGAACCAACCGTTGCTGCATGTACTTGAAGACGCGCTGATACTCCATCTCAGCCAACCCTTCGTCCAACAACGCTCGCCGTTCCCCCAGAAACTCGCGGGGCACTGGCCCCTCCTGTAACTTCACATAGGTAGCACCCGTCATCGGCTTCAGAAATCGCGCATACGCCAAGAAATCACAGAAATACAGGATCTTGTTCAACTTCACAGCGCCAAACCAAGGATCATCCCTGCTCTGATCAGACACGTGGAGCACTAGCTCACGAAACTTTTCACTGTCAAAGGTTGGCTCGTACATCTCTTAACGGTCTTCCGGGCGAGTCCGATGCAGACCAGTCTATCATAATTCGCGCTAATGTAGTAAAATGGGACTCGCCTAAACCAGCTCCGCGAGATACGGTGTGAATACTTCCTTGAATTTCAAAAGATTCTCGATCATCCACACTCGGAGTTTAGCTAGTTCCTGTTCGGAACTGTCGATGGACCCCTCGGTGTAAACGGCAATCCTGCTCGCCTTGCCGGAATCAAGACGCTCCCATCCAAGCGGCAAATCGATCGCTTGCTCGATATCGATTTGACTTTCGAATAGCGAGTCGAACAATTGTTTGTTGAACTCTCGATCCCGGTTGAGGTAAATCTCCACTCTTGGACGAGCTTGTGCCCCCAAGACTGCGGAGTAGGTTATGTTCGAGTATCCCGAAGGGAACCAACTCCAATTCCCTGTACTGGCTTTCTTCGCTTTCGTGAATTGGTGCTCTATCCTCAGTTCGTCTATCAACTTCTGGAAAAAAGCTCGATATCTCTCTTGCCGCGGCGAGATTTCGCGGTCCCGCGTTTTCGTCGCTTTTTGCCAGGTGTTCGGAAACGCGACTGGACGAAACTCTGGTGCTGGAAGCGAATCTCCGATTTTCTTAACATTCACAGTTACGCCGTAAAATGCGAGCGAGTCGTCGGTACGTTGGTTCAACCAATCAAGAGCCTGCCGGTGCTCGTCGCGAAATTCGGTCGTAACCCAAACAATGATGTCAGCGTTGTTTCCAGAAGCATAGGTCAGTAACTGGCCTAGATGGTTGTGATCCGTTGCTTCGAGTTGATTTTCGATAATGACACTCGCATTTTGGCCCGAAACCGTCGCAGCGATATCCACAAAGAAATCGCCGACCTCTGCCTCTGTGTCAACCAATTCCAAGTCCAACCCAAGTTCCTCGCTCAAAAGGTCGAGGTTCTCTGCGAGCCATGGTGTAAAGTTCTGCGCTTCATCTGGCCAGATCTCACGAAGGTTGACCAACTCGAATTTGCTCAATGGTTTCACACTCGACATCGCGGATCCTTAGTTTCGAATCAGAACAATATTTCGTTCAGCCGAACATCGTATCATTGTCCATCTTGCTTAGGTTAACTCGTGTGCGCTTAACCACGGTAAACCAACCAAATCCACCCAATCCTATATACCACCCCCTCGACGACCTCCCCTACAAACCCCCTTCGCAACCAGCGGGATTCAAACCCTCCCAGGTTGATGAAGTAACGGCGGCAAGAACACGGCCGCATTTCACGGAGCATTGCAGGGTTCCGCGCCGAGAAGGTAATACCCGAAGAATCATCGCGGGCCGACTATTCACCTACTGCTAACATGATGCGTCATCATGTCGCAGTCGGAGTCAAGTCCTCTGGTCTCAGATGACAACCAATCGCGCACCACCACCCGCGCCGAAGCCGCACTAACCCACCCGGCAACCCTCATCGCGTTAGCCACACTCCTAGCCAACGACCTCGTCTTCAAGTCGATGTGGCCGGGCTCATGGGTCACTGGCAAACTCAGTGACCTCGCATGGGTCATCTTCGCACCTCCGCTCATAGCCTTACCCCTCACCTTCCTCGCGCGCCGAAACCCAACCGCACAGAAAGCGGCATGGTCAACCGCCTACATCGGACTCCCACTCCTCTACGCCGCCTACAACACCTTCGAACCGCTCCACGACCTAATCTTGGGAGCATTCTCGATCCTGAGAGGCACACCCGGCGGCTCACCCTTCGATCCCACCGACTCGATTGTCATTCCCTTCGGAATCGCCATCGCGATTTGGGTTTGGTGGACGGCACGTGCGAACAATGCCGCGATAAAGGTCAAGTCGAGCCTATTTATCGCCGTTTTGGCCTCCGTTGCCTCCGTCGCGACCAGCGTGTCAGAACCGCCAACTGGAGCCTCTTTGTTGGGCGAAGATCAAAACGGAGATGTAGTCGCCAAAGACTTGCGAGAGCGAGACTGGATGGGAGATTTTTTCCGAAGCAGGGACGGCGGTTTTAGCTGGGAATCGGCACGCGAAGACCTTATTGATGACGAATCGATAAACTGGAATGCCCTATCTGCCGTTACGCCTGAGGGCGAATACACCCTAGACGGATCAAATGTGATTCGCACAGGAGATGGCGTCATACATTCCACACTGATTGTCAACAGTCAAGCCGACTACAGGATATTCGCTTTGGCGACAAGATCCAAAGGGCCTGGATATGGGCGGGTAACACACCTTCCAACGGATATCCATTACGACGCAAAATCCGGCAATCTGATCGTCGCGATGGGGCTGCAAGGCGTCCTAGTACGAACATCCGACCACAATTGGCATCGCGTAGCCGTCGGTCCTTACACTCCCGTTGACTTCTCGCCGCTCAACCGCGTTCGATTGGTGATGGCGCCCAGTCAACTGCTGTTCAGCGCCTTTGCCCTCGCACTCGCAGCCGTCGCGTTTGCACTGGTGGTGTCAACGTGGCCCATCGAAGCCGAAGGGAAACGATACATCGCCGCGTCGTTGACCGCCGCAATAGGGATGGTTTTGGCAGTGCCGCTCATTGTCGCGGGACTTAGTTCAGCTATCCCGATGCTTCTTTCGGGGCTGTTGGTCGTCGCTTTGATTTTCACGGTCTTAGTCGTGACCAGGAGAGCGTTCAATGTGCCATTCTCAGTTGTCGCATCAACTTCTATTTCGTTTATCCTCTTAGGCGCTTCTGTCGTTCCGTTGAGCACCTTTGCAGAAACAAGATCGCTGTACGGTTATGATGGCGTCGCACTCACTCTGGGAGCGTACATGATCGGCCTCGCCTCCATAGGATTCATCATCGCCAACTTGGTTAAATTCGTTTCTAGGCGCATGACAATGTCGGTAGTCCTGACCGCATCAGCAATGATGTCCGTAATCGCCCTAGCAATGATGTCGGCAATCGCCCTCATGTTTTTCATATGGGTATCTGGAATGATCGCCCTGTCGCTTGCAAAGATCGCTTCCGTCGCATTAGTTTGGTCAATCGCCGCAATCCTATACACCTGCGCCCGGAGAATGTGGCGCAACAAGCACGAAAATTCTGGCCAGGACGCTCAAGATCGACGTCGCCAACCTATATATCCTGAACATCTAAGCGAAAACGAAAATCACGACTGAAACTCCCCATGTCCCACCACTCCCTACACGACTCCCTCTTCGACCTCACCGACAAAGTCGCCTTCGTGACCGGCGGCAACGGTGGCATAGGCCTCGGCATCGCCCAAGGCTACATCGAGCACGGTGCATCCGTAGCCATTGCTGCACGCAACGCCGACAAACTCTCCGCAGCCGTCGAAACCCTCACACAAGCCGCCGATGGCGACTCTTCCCGCGTCCTAGCACTCTCATGCGACGTCACCGACCGCGCATCCATCCAAGCCGCGCTCGACGAAACTATGGACAAACTGGGCGGATGGGACATCATCGTCAACAACGCCGGCACGAACCGGCGAGCCGACGAACCTCAGCTGCTTTCCGACGAAGACTGGCGATTCGTAATCGACACCAACCTCACCTCGATCCACAACGTCTCGTCACTCACATTCGACCATATGCGAGACAAAGGCACCGGAAAATACATCAACATCGGCTCAATGATGTCCATCTTCGGCACCGCCTACGCATCCGCATACGCCGCATCAAAAGGCGGCGTAGTCCAGTACACCAAGTCCTGCGCCGTCGCATGGGCCAAGTACAACGTCCAAGTCAACGCCATCCTCCCCGGATGGATCGTCACCGAGATGACCAACCAGTTCAAAGAACTCTTCCCCGAGCGCTACAAGCTAGTCCAAGAACGCACACCCGCCGACCGCTGGGGCATCCCCGCCGACCTCGCAGGCACCGCCGTATTCCTAGCCTCCAACGCCTCCGACTTCGTAACCGGCACATCCATCCCCGTAGATGGCGGCTATTCAGTCTGGTAAACCGACCCCTTCTTGCAGCGGATAACACACTCGTAGGGGCAGGTTTCAAACCTGCCCCTACCGAAGGGCACCATCCCATCCAGAACCCCCGATCATCTCGTTTCCTTACCCGTATGTCATTCCGAGGGCAGCGATGAATCTCCCCGGCAACGCCGCCAAACCACCACCCGTAAGGGCGAAACCCTGTGGTCGCCCTGCCAACCCATCCGTAACACCTTTCGCTATCGCAACGCCGTCAAACCGCACATTATCTTCCTCTCCCTAGGCTGTACGTTTCCGTAACCACCGTCATTCAGTACCAGTCGGATCAACTGGCACGCCCTCCTTCCACGTTCCCCCTCACCCTCACCCTCTCCCACGGCGGGGAGAGGGGATTCCCCCTCCATCCTGTCCACGCATGCGAATCCCCACAACACGCCTTACGATTCAGAACCCCGCGCTCTAGCAATCCTCCGACTGATGCTCGGATGACTGTGCAGCACCGTTTCGATGATTGGATGCGGCTCAGAGTTTGCTAGGTTGATTTTGCCCAATTTCTCCATCGCGCTTATGAACTCGGCTCGCATGTTCGTCGTCTCGATGGCGAAATCATCTGCCGCTGTCTCACGTCGGCGCGAGTATGTATTGGCGAGTGGCAAGGCAATAAGTCCTACCGCGGTGCTCACTAGCGCAAGCAATGGGAGGTTGGCGTAGTCATGAAGCGTCCCATCAAGCCCGAACACATCCGACCAAGCTACCAATGCTTGGTTAATCACCCACATCGACACGAAAATGATGACCACCTGCACAGCGATCCCGCGCCAAATATCGCCGTTCACATGGTGCCCCAGCTCATGTGCGATGATCACCTCGATCTCATCCGGATCATGACTCTCGATTAGCGTGTCCGAGATGATGATCCGCCGAGTCTTGCCCCATCCCGCCAAAGCCGCATTTGCTTTCACTGTCTTATCGCCCAACTTCCAGACATATGCACCCTGCACAAAAGTCCCAAGCTGCTCAGATAGCCGCATCAATCGATCCTTCAACCCCCCATCTGGCAACGGCTCGAACTTGAAGAAGATCGGCATCAAAACAGTCGGCGCAATCGCCGCCAAAAACACAGAGATCGCAGAAAACAACAACGACGCCCACACCCACCACAACCCCGGATCCAACATCAACAACGCATACAGACACCCGGCGAACCCCGCCACCATCACTGTCTGCACGCCCAACCCCTTCAACCAGTCCTTGATCCACCCGAAGACGGTGCGCCTAGTCAACCCGTATCGTTGCTCCAATATGTGACCCGAAAAATAGCCCAGCGGCAACGTCAACAATTCAAGCGCTACCGAAGCCGCGACCATGTAGACCACTGCACCCAGAACCACAATCCCCCAAGTCAATTCCGAAATCACATCCCGGATCGAAGCCGACGCGCCAGTCACCAAAACAACCAACGGGATGATGGAATAAATCGCCAAATTCGCCAATCCCACAAACAACTTGATGCGTTCGTATCGCTTGGGGTCGCGGGGGCTTTGGTCATTGGTCATCGAAGGTAGTATTCGATTCTAGGCAAATCAAGCACACCAGCTACCAATTCCTCGGTTTAGTTATCTGGCGCCCCGCTTTGTCTACTACGACATCAGGTACAAGGCAGTGCATCAAGTGGTAATCCCGGACCCGAAAAACAGAAGATGCTGCTCGGTACAGTTCGCGCGGCGTACGCGTGTCGTTGAATGGATTGAATAGTTCCATTCGAATGCCCAGTTCGTCTCGGATCCTTTCAATCGGGCGTGCAAGATCGGAGTCGTTGGAAACAACAATTGCTTTTTCGTACCTCCGATTGAACGCATCGAACAACATTTCGGTGACTAAATTTACGTCCGTCTTCTTTTCTTCCCACTCCACAACTGAAACAATTTCGGGCAACCCCGGCAACGGGCTCAGCAAAGGACGGCGTTTCGCGCGGCGGCGGAAGGTGCCTAAGATGACATCGACATTCGCGATGGTTTTGAGCGCGTCAAGATAGATCCCCTGACGATGCCTCGGTCCACCATCGCCTCCTACAGTTTTGAGTAGGGCAGTGAAATAGCAGACGCGTTGTACCCGATCATTCTGTGCAAGCGCTTCGGCGAATCGCCGCAGGTCTAACCACTTGAAAGGTGTGCCTTTCAACGCACCATAATAAAGATTGAAACCATCGATGTACACGTTCGTCCGCACGGCTCATTTAGATCTCAAAATGAGAGACCGCCACCGAGGTGGCGGTCTGTGCCCCTTCATACGAAAATCCGGGGGAAGTTAGTAACTATCCTAACACAAGATTTAACGTCGCACACCACTGCGGAGTAGTTTCGCGACGTCAACCAAAGCTCCTGTCAGCCTATCGTCAGTCCCTCGTGATGGGTGCGGAATCTGTGGCGCGTCGATGCCCATCACGTGGAGAGTCTCTCTCGCTTTGACCCCGACCGCCACAACCCGAGCCCCGCGGTACATGGCAATCAGCCGGGTAAGCCAGTTTGTTCCGTATTCGATCTCGGCCTTGGAAGGTGTACGGTTTTTTGCCTTGCCCGTCACACTCACTTCGCATGGCCAAAACGGATAGAGGTTCCAGGTTAGCGGACGTGGCAAACCACAGAGTGCCGTTGGTACGTGCTTCCAAAATCTAGTGGCTGATCGTTCGCGTTGGCTAAAGTTCGAACCGGGTGGAACCTGGTATGGGGAACTCGGCCCGAAGTCCTCCCATCCAGAAATTCCGCGAGTCATCAAATCCGGCGACACAAACGGGATGCCCGTAATCGCGCCTCCGTCTCGACCGAGCGCTTCACCGACGAAGATCGCTGATTGAGACGTGTCCTCAAACGTGTTGAACCAACGCCTGAGATTCTCGCATCGCGTGGTATCCAAGTAGACGTTTACGCTCCGATCATCGGGTAGTTCGGCGTCGGCAAGCGATTCAACGAACTGATTTACTTCAAGGACGCTCGTCACTCCACAACCTCGACAGTCCGCTTCTCAAACTGCTTCCAGTCCCACTCCGCGCCCCAACCCGGCGCATCAGGCGGACTCAACTTCCCATCAATCGGCGCCGCCCAGTTCATCAACCCGATCTGCTCGCCATCGCTGTCGTGCCGACCGCCAGGAAAGTACTCGTAATACGAGGTGTTCTGGATACAACACAACAGATGCGCATGTACCAGCCCATAAAGTCCACCCGGACCATTCAACTCCACATTCGTCCCATGCATCTCCGCCAGATGAGCCAGCTTCATCAGGTTCGTAGTCCCATGCCTCGCATTCTGACGAATCAGGTCCGTCGCGCCCGAGATCAAATACTGCGCACACAGATCCGTGTCATACATGAACGTCTCAGTCGCCATGATCGGAATATCGAGCGTCGCAGCCAACTTGACCAGAAGGTTGTGGCTACGCTCCGGCAACGGCTCCTCGAACCACCGATAATCCAGTTCCTCCAACGCACGACCCACCTTGACCGCCTCTTCATACGTGTAGATCGCCACCGGGTCATGCATGCAATCAATCTCGTCACCGACCGCTTCGCGTATAGCGGTCAACCAACGAATGTTCTCGTCCACCGGATGGTAGAAGTGGTCTTTCACCGCCACGAAACCCAATTCCACTGCGCGTTGAGCGTCTTCAACAGCTTCCTCGATAGTCGTTCCGCGCGTGTTGTAGTACGCGTGAATCTCGTCCCTAACCTTGCCCAAGAGCGAGTAGACAGGCAACCCAGATACCTTGCCCGCGATGTCCCAAAGGCAGTTATCGAAACCGCCGAACCAACTCGGCGAACGATACACCCATCTAGTCCCCTGATGCAGCTTCTGATACAGGTACTCACGCTTCAACGGATCTTCGCCAACCACCAACGCCTGCAATTGCGGCACATCCGCCGGATGCAACCCCGTGTGACCGTCGCCGGGCGTGGTGCAAACACCGGTAACTCCCTCATCCGTTTCGACGTGCAACACGTACTCGTACCGCTTCTTTTCACGCGCCGGCACCGTGTGGTGCAACCAACGCTCCCGCCGCTGGCCGTGCAGCTTGATGAGGTCGTAGTACGAATCGATGCCGTCCATCTCAAGGATGGACATCTTCACTTTGGTGATCTTCATGACGTTTACCGAGATCGGGATTTGGATGATGTGATTTTAACGACCGACGCCCGCGCCTACGGTGTGCGAACCGAGATCTATTGAGAACAGTTCGCGAGATTATTGTTCTCAAATCCTGTACCATGCAATATCAACGCCAAGACTGACGAGTTGCCCTTCCGCAGGAGGCGAAACACATGCATTTGTTAGAAGTCCTGAACCCCGTAGCGCAGCAGCGCGGGTTAATGAACTCCACGAAGATCAACGAACGCCCGGAGACGCTCGACGACGCTACCGTAGGGCTGATCTGGAGCGGCACGCATGGCGGCGATGTCGCCCTGAAGCGCGCAGGCGAGATGCTCCAAGCGCGGTTCAAAAACGTCAAGGTCAACTTCTACACCGGCGGCAACTACCCCGCGCCGCCGCCTATCGTCAGGCAAGCAGGAGAGGAGTGTGACGTCGTAATCGGCGCCACCGCCGATTGAGGGACCTGCGCGTCGTGGATGGTCCACGACATGATCCAGATCGAGAAGATGGGGAAGCCTGCAATCCCCATAGTCTCCGGTCGCTTTGAAGAAGACGCAATCGCCAGCTCCCGAGCTCTCGGGATGCCGGACTTGCAGTTCGTCATCGTCCCACGTATCTACCGAAACCTACCCATCGATGAGTGCGTCTCTCAGACCGAGGCTGCCATTGACGACATCATCGATGTCTTGACCGTTGATCAGCAGCATGGACGACGTGAGCGCGACGAGGTGGCGGAGGTCCAACGCTTCGAGGGCGATGACCGCTGGGACGCTATCCTCAAGATGAATGAGCAGTGGCTGATGCGCGACTGGGGCGACTCCTTCGTGCTCCATCCGCCGACTGCCGAAGCAGTCGACGAGTTGATCGCTGGCTCCAATCTGGATGCCGACGAACTGATCTGCGACATGCCGCCCGGTTTCGGCCTCGCAACCGTCGAGAAGATAGCCATCAACGCCGCGATGGCCGGCGCGAAACCCGAGCACATGCCAGTGATAATCGCATCTGTGAAGGCGCTTTCGCAGATGGGTTCGCATGGTGGCACATCGCTACTGATGTCTACCAGTCCGCAGGCGCCGTTGCTCGTGGTGAACGGCCCGATTGCCAAGGAACTCGGCATCAACGCCCGTTCCGCGCTCGGTCCCGGACGCGACAACCAAGTCAACATCACGATAGGCCGCGCCTTCTCGCTTTGTCTGCGGAACATCGGCTACTGGTATCCGGGTCAGATGGACATGGACACCATCGGCACCACGCGCAAATTCGTCCACTGCATCGCAGAGAACGAAGACATGAGTCCGTGGGAACCGTTCCACGTCAATAAAGGATTCCGGTCCAGCGAGAGCACCGTCAGCGTTTTCATCACCAACGGCGAACTCGACGTACAAGATCAAGGCAACACCAACGCTGAGGACCTGCTCAAGACGCTCGCGTACGGCTCGATCTTTGGCACACGCGGTCTCGGCATGCACGGCGGAGGTCAAAGGCTGATCCTCATGCCGCCCGACGTCGCAGGGCCCGTAGGCGACCAAGGTTTCACGAAAGACGACGCTCGGACTTTCATCCACCACCACGCCAAGAACAGCCTGGGTAAGATGATCCAGTACACCCCCATCAAGGGCGAAGCACGCATCGCCGCGGCGTGGCGATGGCTCGAAAACCTAACTGAACAGGAGATCCTCGACATCGAAGTTTCAGTCTTGGATAGCCCCGAAGACTGGAACATCGTGGTCGTAGGTGCCGACCGCGCCAAAACTGCCGTAATGCCCACAACCGACAACATCGCCACAGTAGGCATCGATCAGTATCGCTCATGACCTCCTCTCCCTCGCCACTCTTTCCTCCCCCTCCTAGGGGGAGATTAAGAGGGGGGCTGGGTGAGGGTGAACCGTCATTCCCGCCGACACCACCGTCATTCCGGCGACAGCCAGAATCCCCTCTCCTCTCCGTGGGAGAGGTTTAGGGTGAGGGGGGACCCGTAACCATGCCGCGCTACGTGGCATTCTTGCGCGGCATGAACCTCGGTCGCCGACGCATCAAGAATCCAGAGTTGTGCGCGGCGTTCGAAGACATCGGCTTTACCAACGTCTCCGCATTCCTAGCAAGCGGCAACGTCATCTTCGACGCAACGGATTCCGATCCCGCTGCGGTAGCACGTTCGATTGAAGTCGGGTTGAGGGATTCGCTAGGTTACGAAGTGCCGACGTTTCTGCGAACCGCTGATGAGGTACGCTCGATTGCCAGTTATGAGCCGTTCGCGGACGTCACGGCTCAACGGACTGGCAAGGTGCAAGTGGCGATCATTGATGCCGAACTGGATCGATCAGCCCGTGATTCGGTGCTTAGGCTGTCGAACGAAGCCGACATGCTTGAGATGACGGGGAAAGAACTCTACTGGTGGCCAAAAGGGAATCTCCTAGATTCGCAACTCGGTCTCAAAGCTATCGAGAATATCGTCGGTCCGTTCACCGTTCGGACGAAGAACACGGTGGAACGTTTGGCGAAGAGGTTTCTTACGAGATGATTCTCGTATCGAGGCTCACGAATTCGACCAGATCCGCTCGAAAGTGAAATTGCTCGATCCCGCTTTGCGCAACATATAGGCGTCAGGGTTGCTGAGCGATTTCCACTCCTCAAACCCGAAGGTGCGATCCAGCGAGTGCAAAACCAACGCCATCAGATTGCCGTGCGTGACCACCAGCGGCAACGTGCGATCAGCGTTGACAATTTCGTTGAGGGCGTTCCATGCTCGCCGCAACACCTCGTTCGCGGTCTCGCCACCGGGAGCACGTAAATTGTGGTCAGCAAACGAATCATGGACGATTTCTTGCCAGTTATCGAGGGGTGCAGCGGAAAGGGTGCGTTCGTTGAGGCGAGCATCCGTGTGAATTGTTAGATCGGATTGACTTGCGTAAGGTTCGATGCTTTGGCGCGCTCGCAGGTATTCGCTAGTGGTGATGTAGTCGATCGGATAGTCCGACAGAAAATCGGCGAGAATCTGAGCTTGTTGGATGCCTACGTCGGATAGCGGCGCGTCGGTGTGTTGACCAGTGGCCGCGCAATGGCGAACTATGAGAATTGCGCGGTTAGTCATCCAATGGCGATGGTGAAGACTAGAACGATCGAAACAAGCGCGGTGAGGTGAAAGATGAGTTTTGGTTTCGGCATTGTATCTGGTGAGTAGGAGAGCGACGATGGTGTTATGGCGTTACGAACCGAGACGCCCCAACGTTTGGGTTCACACACGTCGCCATATTATCTCCTATGTGTATTTTTGAATAGAATCGCCGTCGGCGTGATTGCTTACATGGTCTGACAACAGAGAGGAGACTGCGACTTTGTCACAGAAGCATAAGGAAAGTACTACCTACGCGATGGGCTACAGCGATGAGTTCACGCAGATATTGCATCGTCGCAACGCTGAAACTCATGCCGCGCATTTATTGCCGCATTTGAAATCCGGATCGCGAGTGCTCGATATCGGGTGCGGCCCTGGCACAATCTCCGTCGGTCTGGCGAAAGTGATCGAGCCCGGAGAGTTGCATGGCATCGATATGGAAGAGTCGCAGATTGAGATCGCCAGAGCCTCGGCATCCGCGGGCGGACATGCCAACGCAACCTTTCATGTGGGCGATGCTACCGACCTTCCTTTTGAAGACAACAGCTTCGATGCCGCGAACACACATGCCGTACTGATGCATGTCCCCGACACGGAGAAGACGCTCAGCGAAATCATGCGTGTTTTGAAACCTGGCGGCATTTTGGCTAGCAGAGAGATGATCACGGCAGCATCATTCGTCGGCCCGGAGGCGGCTGTAGACGTCGAAGCGTGGAGCACGTTTGCGAGATTGATAAGCGCCCAGGGCGGTCACCCGAACATGGGGCGAGATTTGAAGAATGTGTTTGTCGATTCTGGCTTTGTCAATGTCGAGGCCTCATCATCTTTCGATGTATTTTCGAGCCCCGAAGATGTCGCGTTCTTCCACGCTTTCGTGAATGAGTGGTTCCTGTCGGACGAAGTGATCTATCAGGCTACGCAAGCTGGTTTGGCGACCAAAGAACAGTTCGAGAAGTGGCGCGACGACATGGACAAGTGGGACGGCCATCCGGGCGCAATCGGATCGGTCGCCTTTGGTGAGGCGATCGGGTTCAAGCCATAGGGCAGACTCAAAATCAATTCTGATGCCGATTTTCTCCAACGGAGGTCGGTGTTATGTCGGCAATAGCCCCTCTTGGGGAGTCGCCCAAGGTAACTTCGTAGTGAACGCGAACTGAGGCGCGCGCGGCATTCGCACGTGTCCCACAGGCACATCGATTACGACTGGCGCATCTAAATCCAACGCATGGGGGATGAGCGTTCCCAATTCCAAAGGATGTTCTGCACGAAATGCGACCGCGCCAAACGACTCAGCGAATTTGACGAAGTCAGGATTACGCAAGTCGGTCTCGTAGGTCCCATCGAAAACCTCGTCCAAGTCGCGTTCCACGTTTCCGTAGGCATCGTTGTTGAAGATCACGGTGACGACGTTGATTCCGTACTTGACCGCGGTGGAGAGTTCGGATGCGTTGAACATGAATCCGCCGTCGCCAACCATGCACAACACGGGCCGTTCGGGTTGAGCGATCTTCGCGCCCAATGCAGTCGGGAACGAAAATCCCAGGTTGAAGGAGTAGCCGGAGTCGATGTAAGTCTTGGGTTGATTGACTCGGTAGTGGGTTCTCGCGTACCAACCGAATTGAGTGACGTCCCAGACGATGAATGCGTCTTCGGGGATGGCTTGATTGATAGTCTCGATGATTTCGTAAGGCGGTTCTTTAAGCCGGATGTCGTAGTAGGCGATCAGATTTCGCGCCGCGGTTACGGCTTCAGCAGGTGATGGACGCTCGCCTGCACCGGCTTCGATCAGATATGGGATAAGCGCTTCAATAGTCGCTTTAGCGTCGCCATGCAGCGGGATGGTGTTGGACTGGATGCGAGTGAGGTCGCCATCGTCAACGTTGATATTGATGAGAGTTGACGCCTCACCGGCGGGATTGCCCAGAGAGAAGCGCGCGCCGATGCCGATGACTACGTCTGCGGACTGCATGACCTCGAAGAGTTGGTTCATCGATGGTTGCTCGGCCATCGGGCTGAAGCATGAGCCGTATGAGAGCGGGTGGTTGTCTGGGATGGTTCCCTTGCCGCTATTCGACGTCACGACGGGGATGTTTGTCGCTTCGGCGAGATTTACGAGGGCTTGTTCGGCATCGGAGATCGCGACACCACCACCAGCGTAGATCAGGGGAAGTCTGGATTTGACGATGATTCGAGCCGCTTCGCGCAGTTGATCTGGACTTGGCACGATGCGGGAGATGCGGGCGGGTTCGCGGAGGACCACTTCTTCGCTCTCAACGCCGGTTTCGGGTGGAACCTCGATGAGTACGGGCCGAGGCCGACCGGTACGCATCTGTCTGAACGCTTCGAATACTGCGTCAGGGACCTCTCGCGGCCTCATGACTCTTCGTTGCCACTTGGTTACGGGTTTCAACACGCTGGGTTGATCTGTTACTTCGTGGATGCTACCGATGTCTTTGTCGATTTGGGCTCGGGGAATCTGTCCAGCTATCAGTAAGACGGGAGAACAGCGCGCGTAGGCATTGGCGAGGCCAGATGCTGCGTTGTAGACGCCGGTGCCTGGTACGACTAGGGCGACACCGGGTTTTCGTGCGGCTCGCGCGTAGCCGTCGGCCATGTAGGTGGTGGCCTGTTCGTGGCGAGTTGTGACTATGCGGATATTGGATTCGTCCCGCAGCGCGGCCACGATGCCGTAAATCTGAATTCCAGGAATTCCGAATACGACCTCGACGCCTTCATTTACCAGCGACTTTACAAGCGCTTCGCCTCCACTGAGTTTCATACGCCGATCCTTCGCCTACCTCGCGTGACTGATCGAGTCTTGAAACTCAATCATCGTCTTCGTTCGCACCGCCGTACCAGTCTGTGCGCTGAGCCTCTGGTGCATCGACATCGACTTTGAACTCTTCCAATGCTTCAGGTATCGGTTCGATGCCCAAACCCGGCCGTCCGTTCGGGTGTATGTGACCGCCGCGAACGTCGAACATCGGGTCGATTAGTTTCTCGAATTCTGAGAACCAGTGATGGACGCACTCTTCCCGGTAAAGATTCGGCATCGTCATGCAGGTCTGGAAGCTGGCAGCGATGGCTATCGGCCCTAGAGCGTCGTGGGGGCTGATGCGAACATAGGCCACCTCGGCCATGGCTGCTATACGGCGGATCTCACTGATACCGCCGCACCATGCGATGTCGGGCATGATGTAGTCCACTAGGCGATCGTTAAGGATCTGCCAGTAGTCCCAGCGCGTGAAGTGTCGTTCACCGATGCAGAGCGGCACGTTGACGTTTTCGCGTACGTGCTTCAGGGCGTTGTGGTTTTCGACGTGGATCGGTTCTTCGAGCCATACAAGGTTGATGTGTTCCATTGCGCGGCAGGCTTCGATGGCTGAAGCGACGTCGAACCGGCCGTGAGCATCGATCATAAGTTCGTAGTCATCGCCTACCGCTTCGCGCAGGCCTTCCATCCACCGGACCGATTCATGGATGGCAGCCGGGTCGAGCCTTTCGACCATAAAGGCTCCGCGGAACTTGCCATATTGACGGCGTGACGGGAACGGATCGGTCTTGATAGCTTCGAAGCCCATCTCTTTGGTGCGTCGGGCATCCGCCATCATTCCTTCGAGGTGTTCTTCGAAAGTGTCGCCTTGCGATGTGTCGCTGACGTGCGTGTAAAGCGGTACGGATGCTCGGACCGGCCCGCCGAGAAGGTCGTAGATCGGACGGTCGAGGACTTTACCTTTAATGTCCCATAGGGCAATGTCGATCGCACTTATCAGGTGCGAGACGAACCCCCGGCCGTTGAGGTCCGAGTACATGTGGAAAATGCGTTGCCAGATCTCTTCGATGTGAGAAGCGTCAATGCCGACGACGAAAGGTTTGACGGCTTCGATACCGCGCACCAACTGTGGATTTGCGATGTAGTCGGTACATTCTCCCCATCCTGTTACGCCCTCATCGGTTTCGACGCTGACGAAAACCCACGGCATAGTTGACGGCATCTTGACGACGTGGGTTTTGACATCGGTGATTTTCATGGTTGATTGCCCTTACGTGCGGAGTTGATGATGGGGGTAGTTTAACGGCTTGAATGTTGATTTAGACGGCAACCGGTATGGTTCGCCAAACGAACGAAGAAACAATGGGTTCCGATGCTGCGATGGTGTGGTGCAAAAACGAACGCGCATTCGAATCTTAACCTGGTTTCTCGTGTCGGTATTGGGCGTGATCACGATAGTGATCGTGCTTGGATGGTTGTTGGATATAAGCTACTTAAAAGCGTTAAACATGTTGCAGTCGGTAGCCACGGTCTTGGCGATTGGTTTGGGTGGCGTATTCGCTTTTTACAAATTGGAATTGTTCAGAGAGTTTGAGCCGCACCTGGCGATTGACCAAAGGATCCAACATCGGCGAGTTGGTCCGAACTACATCCATATCGATGTCACAACCAGTTTGCGGAATTCCTCAAATGTGGCCGTCGAGGTTCGCAGTGCGTTACACCGCATCCAAGTCATCGCTCCTGTGTCGGACAAAGAAGTAGAGCGAGTTTTGGGCGAGTACTCCAAAAACGAGGACGACCAGAATTATTTGGAATGGCCTATGTACTCCCAGACGGAGAACCGATGGCCCGAACGAGGGTTCGTGATCGAACCCGGCGGTACAGATCGGGACATAGTTGAATTTGTTGTTCCTTCTTGGATTAAGACCGTGCTGGTCTATTCGTATTTCAGTCGCACAGATCTAATTAGCGACGAACAAAACGAGACCTCGGACGGTGATTCTCCCTCGCGCGATGACGATCCCGCAACCTACCTTTGGCAAGTCGCAACAGTGTATGATCTGAGTCAGGACAATGAGGTTAGAGAGTGGTTGTACGACGAAAAACAAAACACGTATTTGTCATAAACTCGCGTGGCAAGAAACCAAGAAAAACTCCGCCTACGTTAGGTCGTACATCGGTCGATAAACTGGGTGGGGAGCGAGAGACGAAGCGGAATCAGAAAAGTTGAGATCAGTTTTAGGCGGCTTGTTCGTTTAGGTTGAGCAAACTCGCCCAAAACCGATTCGGGTCGCAGGGTTTCAATGAATCTGCCGCAACCGAGGATCGAGGTAGTCGCGCAGCCAGTCGCCGATGAAGTTGAAGGCGAAGACAGTGAGGAAGATGGCGATTCCAGGCATGATTGGTACCCACCAGGCGGTCGAGATGAACTCCCGTCCGTCTGAGACCATGCTCCCCCATGCGGGTTGAGGAGCGGGTATCCCGACACCGAGGAAAGAGAGCACGGATTCGGTGAGGATCAAAGATCCGACTTGAAGCGTTGCGATTACAACCACTGTGTTGAACACGCCCGGCAAGATGTGACGGAACGCGATCCGAAATGGCGATGCGTCGGCGACTCGTGAACTGGCGACGTAGTCCATATTTTTTAGTTGAAGCGTTAGCCCGCGGGTCTGTCGGGCGAATATGGGCCAAGAGAAGATGGTGAGTAGCGCTAGCACTAGTTGCAAGCTGGCGCCGAATACGACTGCCGCTACCAATGCGATCAGCAGGAATGGCGTCGCGTAGACGAGGTCTACGATTCGCATCGCGATCTCATCCCATAACCCTCCGGCCATGCCGGACGCGATGCCGATTGCGCTCCCGATTACGCTGCCGCAGATTATGACGATGAATGCGACCGAGAGCGAGATGCGCGAGCCGTGGACTATCCGGCTCAACAGGTCGCGGCCGATTTTGTCGGCGCCGAGAATGTAGTCGAACGTTCCTTCTTCCATCCAGACTGGTGGATGAGCGATGTAATCAAGATCACTCTCCAATGGATGGGCGGGAGCAATCCATGGTGCGAAGATCGCCATAACCGCCAGCCCGATGGCGATCGCGACGGGCAAGACGGGATACCTCCGGATCCACCGATACAAAGTACGAAGCACGAAAAACCGTGGACGACCAACGTCTTGGGTTGAATCAGATTGCGGCTCCGCAACCGTTTGGGGCTCTTGGATCGGCCTATCCATCAGCTCGAAAGTGTCGTTCGGGTTCCGTTTTCAGTTTGTTCAGTAGATCCGGATTCTGGGATCGATATATGCGTAAAGTAAGTCAGCCAAAAGGCTCGACAGCAAGAACAAAGCGGCGAATATTACCGTGATGCCCGTTACGAGCGGGAAATCGTTGTTTTTGGTGGCGTCTACGGCCAACCTCCCCAGACCCGGCCAAGCAAACACGGTTTCGACGACGACAGTTCCAGCTAGGAAGCTCGCAAGCAGAATAGCCGCGACGGTAAGCGGTGCCACGAGCGCGTTCTTCAGTGCATGTTTCAGGATCACTGTCCTCGCGGAAACACCTTTTGCGCGTGCGAGCTTTATGTACTCGCTGTCAAGAACTTCGAGCAAGGACGATCGAGTGAGTCTGGTCAATGCAGATGAGCCGAGCCAAGCGAGCGTGGTTGCTGGCAGTACGAAATGCGTCCAGTCACCTCTTCTCGAAGTTGGGAACCAATCGAGGTACACGGCGAAAACGTAGATCATCACCAAGGCGAGCCAGAACGGTGGCGCTGCTTGGCCGATGAGCGCAAAGGAACGGACTCCGATGTCTATCAACGTCCCGCGCGTGATCGCAGATATAGTGCCGAGAGTTACCCCTAGTGCCACTGCCATCAAGTAAGCGATACCTGAAAGTTGGATCGTGGCGGGAACCTTTTCAATGATGATCTTGAGCGAGTTCCGTTTGTGCCAGAGTGATTGCCCGAAATCGCCTTGAACCGCGTTACCTGCCCAGACGAGGTATTGGATCACCATGGGTTTGTCTAGCCCTAGCTCCCGGCCCCTAGCGTCCCAAGCCTCTTGTGACCAACGCGTGCCCTGTGTCATGTAAAGCAACCGTGGATCGCCGGTGAGGCGTGACAAGCCGAACACAATCATAGAAATGCCGATCATGACTGCGGTCATGTAGAAAATTCGGCGTATTAGGAATCTAGCCACGGATCGTTTCTAATCAGGGATGCTCGTCGAACGCGTCGAACTCAACGGAGATGAACCGAGTTTACGGCATCGTTAAGTTCTCGGTTAAACGTTTCCCGCCTCCGATTCGGATCCACACGTTAACTAGGACGCGAATCGGAGGCGGGTAGCCTAGCCGAAAAATGCCTTATTCGGAATCGACTAAGACTATCGACTCAGGCCGGTTGGGGAGTACGTCTTGCGAGTTGTAGGGATCCCACGCGGAGACGTTCGACGAAACCGCAAACAGGACGGCGCTCCGGTGGAACATCGGAATGAAGAGCATCTGATGTGACAGATAGTCCTGCACCTCGACGTTGTTTGCAATGCGCTGTTGCAGAGACCGCTCAGTAGCGTTCGACAGGCCGGTTTCGCACACGGGTTGCTCCAACGTGAATCCAACGATGTGGCCGGCCGCCGCACAGATGTACCTGGCGGACGTAGCGCCCGGGATCCAGTTGATTCCATGTGTGAACGGGACGTTGATCGTCTTGTCCACCGTCTGTGGGCGTCGTGCACCGTACTCCGCGCGGTCGATCGTGACTTCGATGCCGAGATTGTTTCTCCACATCTCAGCCACTGCTTCCGCTGCAGCTTGGACCCCAGGCGGGAAGGTGCTTGGAACCCATATCTCCATGTCAAATCCGTCCGCGACACCCGCCTCAGCCATGTACTGTTGGGCCATCGCGACGTCGGTCGGGATAATCCACTCGTCCTTGTGGAGCGGGTCGTCCGGAAGTATGTTCTGCCAAGCGTAGATCTTTCTGCCGAGTCCCTCCAATACGTTTTCGATGAGAGAGTCGCGATCGATCGCCATCGCCATTGCCCATCTGACCTTGCGGGCATTCTCCATGGATGTCGGATCTCCAGGGTCGCCGATCCACGGGTAGCCTTCTGCTAGACCTTCTTCCCAGCCAGGTCGAGGCATCACACCACCTTCGCAGTCGGAGCAGTCGGTCGACCAGTAGTTCCCGGCCATCTGGAATCCAGACGGGGCTGGGATACCGATTTCTTGGACTGATCCGCCGATAGCATCTACAACGGGGTTGATGACTTGCGGACTGAGCGCACCGATGTCAATCTCGCCAGCGCGAAGTGCAGCTTCTCGGGACGCCGCTTCTGGCATATGCACGATTCTTACCGTACCAACCGACGGCTGAATGCCGGTCCAGTGATCGCGGACAGATTCGAGGACAACTATGTCGTCGGCAGTCCACTCGGCAACTTGGTATTTGCCGGTGCCGACTGCGGTTGTGCCGAAACCTTCTGCACCTAGTTCATCGAAGGCCTTTTTGCTTACGACTACTATGCCGTTAAATCCTGCGTTGCCTTGCAACCAAGCCCAAGTCGGGTCGAAGCCACCAGGTTCGATATTCTGGCGGACTTGCCGGTCGTCGATGACGTCGAAACCGACTTTCATCTCGGGACCGATCTCTTCAGCGCCGTTGTTAACTGAGTCTGGTGCGAAGGCTGAGTTGAATGAAAACGCGACGTCTTCGGTGGTCAGGTCACCCCAGTCACCTCCGTTGTTGTGCCACGCAACGTCTTCGCGGATCGTGAAAACAATGCTGTTGAAGTCGGAGGCTACTTCCCAATCTTCGGCCAAACCAAGGTCGTTAGGCGAGTACAAGGTGTGGTCCTGTGGCGGAGGGTTCGGTGGCGCGACGTGCGGGGCTCGCACGATCGTCTCGTAAATCGAAAGGTCTTTTCCGATCCCGCCAGTAGCCCTGATGTCTCTTCGCGGCTCTTGGATTAGCGGTGGGACTTCGCCGACGGCGATGGTCACCGTTCCTTCCGCCGCGGGGCCCGAGTCGTCGGTACATGCCACCGCGGCGAATGCTGCTATGGGAATCAGGAGGGTACTCCCTAGAATCAATAAGAGCGTTCGGGGATCGTGGCGAAACAGTGTTCGCATCACAGGACTCCTTTCGTGACGCGTCGGCATCGTCGTCAGTCGGATCTACGAGTTCACGAAGCGGGAACATTGCGATTTCCGTGCTTGGCGGTGCTCGTTTAGTTGGAAACAGTTTATAGGAATGGCTAGTTGCGCGCGCCCGACCTGTCAGAATTCGCGGGCATCGCTAGCTAAGTTCGAGGGAGGGCGCACAAGTCAACTAAAATACTTTTGGCTCCAACCAAGCGGTAACGCCTTATCAAGGAGAATGAGATGGATCTTGAATTCGTTATTTCGGGACAACAATGGATTGGAATCGCGATCGGTGCCGTGTTGTACATGGTGTTGTCGATGATCTGGTACATGCCGAAGGTGTTCGGAAACCGATGGATGGAAGGCGAAGGCCTCACTGAAGAGGACTTGCAAGGCGCGGGAACGCCCGTGATATACGTGATCACCTTTGTGATGGCCTTGATATCTAACTTGGTTATCGCGCTCCTTTTGAGCAACTTAGGTGGTGGCGTCGTGAACGGATTGGTGGTTGGGTTGTTGGTAGGCATCGGTGTGACCGCAATGGCGATCGCGCCGCACTACATGTTCGCTAACAAGAACCAATTAGTGTTGATCCAAGCGGGACACTCGGCAGTCCTCATCACCGTTTCAGGTGTAGTAATCGGCGCGTTGACCTGAACGTCGGATCCTGCTAACGATCAAAAGGAAAGACGATAATGCTTGATTTCCCAGAAGGAATCGACGAGTACGCGACATCACACACCACCGTCCCGGACAGCGTGTTCGACGATATCGCCATCGACGTGCAATCCACAGGAGCCGCGGGAATGATGTCCGGACGCACGGTCGGTTACTTTCTCAACACGCTGGTTACGATCAGCAACGCCAAACGCGTATTGGAAGTAGGAACGTTCGTCGGATACAGCGCGTTGATGATGGCTTCAGCGTTGCCCGAAGACGGCGAATTGATCACGTGCGACGTGAGCGAGGAGTTCACTTCAATCGCTCGCAAGCATTGGGCGCGGCACGCAGCTGGCGAGAAGATTGATCTTCGATTGGGGCCGGCGACGGAAACGCTCGACACACTCTCTCCTCCATTCGATCTTGTCTTCATCGACGCCGACAAAAAGAACTATCCCGTTTACTACGAGAAAGCACTCGGCCTGTTGTCGCCGCGTGGGTTGATCGTGGTGGACAACGTTTTGTGGGGTGGGCGCGTTTTGGGTCCAGACAATGCTGAAGGTGAGATGGAGGAAAACGCGACTTGGTCGATCAAGAAGTTGAATGAGATCGTCCAAAACGATGAGCGCGTTACCAACGTGATGCTCACTGTGCGCGACGGTATGATGTTGATTCGGAAACGAGACGCACACCTCAGCTAGATCGCAGTGCGTCTAAACAGTTCCGTGCGTCACCTGCGTCGCTTCAATCGAAGTTAGAAGTCTTGGAACGCCTTGACCGGCGGTAGCTCTGATCGTGATATCGCAGATCGAGCTCAACTTGGTTGGATTGGGATTGATCTCAATCAATTTGGCGTCGGGGACGTTTGCCGTTTCGGTTGAAGGGTCACCTTTGGAGCGGTGCTTGGCCACCCATAGCAATCCGCTCGCGGGCCGAACGGTCGCCGATGTCCCTATCGCGATCACGCAGTCCGCGCGATCGATTTCTGCTTTGGCGGAAGCCATCACCTCAGGGACGATCGGTTCCCCGAACATCACGGCGTCGAATTTCACCGGCTGACCGCATTGATCGCACGGATCAGGGATGAATAGCGGCACGAAATCGTTGAGGTCGGTGCGCTTAGAACAGCCGATGCACCGCAATCGGGATCGGTTGCCGTGGATCTCGATCAGTTCGTCGCCCATCCCCGCTTTCGCATCTAGCCCATCGATGTTTTGGGTGATTACAGATTTGATGTAGCCGCGTTTCACGAGTTCGACGAGCGCGTAGTGCCCTCGGTGTGGTTTCGCGTTTCGCAACGCCTCACGCAGCTCCAGAATGTGCCCATCGATCTGAGCGTTGATCTGCCGATTCCAGTACGCCTCCGGGTCCGACTTGAACTGGCGATAGCCATCCATCGGCGGCGTCCCGTATTTTGTCCATAACCCGTTCGTGCCCCTGAACGGGGGGACACCGCTCTCGACGGACATCCCCGCCCCGGTCATAGCGACGACGTAGTTGGATTCGGCGATGATATCTGCGGCGCGTTGAACGGTACCTGATGACGCGCTATCTCTCGAACGGTTACGGTTGTGCACAACACCATGGTACGGCACGGTTATCGACGGGTTTGACGTTTCTGCAACCTCTTAGACACCTTAAAATCACATGTCGGATAAAATTTCCGCTCAATATTGTCTGCACCAACGAGTTGAGGGCTTGAAACCACGCCGTGTAAAACGATAACCGTTCCGTCCGCTGCGAGCTACTACCAAACTCAGTTTCTGACGTACGAGGTGTACTGGCTCGAACAAGCTCAATGCATCCCAGATCACACAACATCGTTTTGGCCACCGCCGACGAGAGCGACATGGAGGCCATTTACGGCCTGCGACACGACATTTACGCGATCGAACTCGGACAACATCGACATAACGACGGCTGTCGTTTGATCGATTCGCTCGACAAATTTAATCACTACGTCGTCGCCAAAGTTGGTGACGATATTGCAGGTTTCATTAGCATCACACCTCCGTCCGGAGGGTACTACTCTGTTGACAAGTACTTCGATCGAGAGGATATTCCCCTACCGTTTGACGATCGGTTGTTTGAGGTACGGATATTGACGGTGCCGCGCAGATTTCGAGGTTCGTTAACGGTCGCCGCGCTCATGTACGGAGCCTTGAGATGGATCGAGGCGAGTGGCGGCGTAAATTTGGTCGCAATCGGTAGAGAAGGATTGACCGGGTTATACGAAAAAGCCGGTTTCGTGAATCAGGGCAAACGGGTGCGATCTGGTGCGGTGACGTACGAGTTGCTGACTGGCGACATTGCGTCGTGCCGTCGTCGGTTGGAGGCGAACCAAAGAATCGCTGAAAGAGTGGAGAATTCCGTCGAGTGGCGTCTAGATATACCGATGAAGAAGCCCAAAGCCGCGTTCCACGGAGGGGCTTTTTTTGATGCCATTGGTGCCGATTTCGATGATCTCAGCAACGTTGGAAACGTGATCAGCGCAGATGTTCTCGACGCGTGGTTCCCACCATCGCCGAAAGCGATCGACGCGCTCGCCAATAATCTCCAGTGGACTATGGCTACCTCGCCGCCGACCGGATCTGAAGGATTGGTTTCGTGTATAGCCAACGTCCGTGGCATCGATGCGGAGTGCGTGCTGGCCGGTGCCGGGTCTTCAAGTCTGATTTATGGCGCACTGCGGCATCTCCTCAATGCCGACTCTAAGGTGTTGATCCTTGAACCTTCATACGGCGAGTATGCACATATTTTGGAGCATGTGATCGGCTGTCAAGTGGATAGGTTCTATTTGCATAAGAAGGAAGGTTACGATGTCAATCTGGCTCGCCTACGAAGCCAGTTGTCGCAAGGCTACGATTTCGTGGTGCTTGTCAATCCCAACAACCCAACTGGACGACACATCGCTCGCGATTCTCTGATTGAGATCATTTCAAACGCATTTCCGAGCACACTGTTTTGGATCGACGAAACCTATGTCGACTTTATCAATTCGAAAGAATCGCTGGAAACCTTCGCCGCGAAAAGTGATCACGTGATCGTTTGCAAATCAATGTCCAAGGCGTATGCGTTAAGCGGACTGAGGGTGGGTTATCTGTGCGGACCAAAACCAATAATCGAGGAACTTTCACATCTGAGTCCACCGTGGGCAGTTAGCCTAACGGGGCAATTGGCCGCCGTCAACGCGTTGCAGGACCCTGGGTACTACGCCGCGAGATACCGAGAGACGCACCGTTTGAGAAAGGAATTGGCAGACGGACTACGAGATTCTGGAATCTCAGATGTGATCCCCGGCGTTGCCAACTATCTATTAGCCCACCTCCCCGAAGATGGCCCTGATGCATCACAATTGATCGAACGTTGCAAAAGCCAAAATCTGTTTCTCCGTCACGCGTCCACGACCGCACCCAGTCTGAGTCGTAAAGCATTTCGGGTCGCGGTTAAGGATGCCGATACGAACCAAAGAATGTTGCAGATCATTGGGGACGTGCTAGCTGAATTGAGTTGCCAACGTTGAGGGGTGCGAATTCACCAGCGCGCTTTGCGCGAAGTGGCTGTAAATCGTGATCGTGCGATGAGACGGATGGTTCATTCATCATCATCGCCTGCATCAACCCTGCCCAAAAACACGTCCGTCAAGATGTCCGTCTCTTGCACCGTCTGCGGTGTACCGGCATGAGCAATCCGTCCGTTGTTCAGCACGTAAGCCCGGTCTGCGATATCTAGAATCCCTTTGATGTTGTGCTCCACGACCAGGATTGTCGTATTCAATACACGGCTGATCTCCGCGACTTTTTCGAACACTTCTTTGACGATGATCGGTGCAAGCCCCAGAGTAGGTTCGTCGAGAAGTAGCACGTCCGGACTTGCCATGAGCCCTCGACCGATGGCGAGCATCTGTTGCTGTCCACCAGACATCGCGCTGGCGTAGTCGCGACTTTTGGTTCGCAGTATCGGGAAAAGGTCCAAAACCGATTCCAAGCGTCTTTCTTGCTCGTTTCGGTCGTTGACGTGCAAACACCCCATATTCAGGTTCTCTTCGATCGTCAGATGGGTGAAAACTCGCCTTCCTTGGGGCACGAACGAGATTCCTTGTTTGACGATTTCATGCGTCGCAACATCCAAGGTTTGACCGCGTAAAAACACAGTTCCTTCCACCACCGGCGCTAAACCCATTATTGCCTTCAATACGGTGGACTTGCCGGCCCCATTTGGGCCCATCACTGCTACAAGATCGCCTTTGTCTACCTGTATCGAAACCTTGTCAAGCCCGACTACTGCTCCGTAATGGACGGAGATGTCGACCATCTCTAGTAGATGGGACGCCTTGTCCGCGTTAGGACCTCGCGTTGTGGTCTCAGTGTCGGTTTCGTTAACCATTGTCCTGACGATACCTTAGGTCCTCATGTTCCGAGGTATGCTCGTATGACCTCAGGCCGATTGAGGATATCTTCGACTTCACCTGCCAACAGGAACTGGCCGCTTTCGAGCACAATGATGTGATCGGATAACTCTCGGACGATGTCCATGTTGTGGGATATGAAAACCACGGTACGGCCATATGAGCGGAGTTCCATCAAAAGAACTTTGACGCGCTCGAGCATTTGAGGAAACAAGCCTGCGAACGGTTCATCGAGGATGTATACCTGCACTTCGAGCGCCATCGCGCGACCGATTTCCAAGAGTTTCCTTTGCCCGTAAGAAAGTTCGCCCGCCATCGAGTCGCGCTTTTCCCACATCCCGACCTGTTTCAAGATTTCTTCAGCTTTCGTTTGGTGCTCGGACTTTGATCGCTCGAACATCGATGGGAAGAGCTTCCGGTTGGTCAACACAACCATCATGTTGTCCCAAACCGTCATCTGATCGAACAATCGGACCTCTTGGAATGTCCGCGTGATGCCGTGGTCTGGAGTTTCGTACGCGTGGATCACCTTAAACGAGTTGGTCTCGATTTTGACGATACCTTCGTCGTAAGGCAAAACGCCGGTGAGGAGATTCACGAGTGTCGATTTGCCGGAGCCGTTGGGGCCGACGATGCTGGTGATTCCGAAAATCGGGATAGTGAGCGATACATCGTCGAGCGCTTTGACGCCGTCGAAAGATTTGGAAATCCCTAACGTCTGAATGCCGTAGTACTCGCTCCGGTCGATTTCTTGGGCGGTCACAGCTTGTACCTTCCCGCAAGTCCCTGGGGTCTGAATAGCATGAGAACGACAAGAAGCAATCCCAAAATCACTTGCCTGGCCTGACCGACGAATTCGTCTGGCAGAAACGGGATGAATCTCATCCCTTCTTCCAACAGTACGAAGGTTAACGCACCCAAAAGAGAGCCGCGGATGGAGGCCAAGCCTCCTAGTATCACGATCGATACCAAGAGCATGGACTCTAACAATACGAATGAGTTTGGATCGACGAAGCTGGTAAAGCTACCCAGCAGGCCGCCGGCCAGCCCGGCCATCATCGCTGAGATAACCCATATCGCTAATTTGTAGTAGGTGGTCTGATATCCGAATACCTGTGCGACCTGCTCGTCTTCTCGAATAGCTTTCAACACACGTCCGAACGAAGAGGAAACAAGGGCCCACGAAATCAGGACGACTATTGCGAGGAATATCGCGCACAGAATCATGAAATCTATTTCGCCATCAAGGGTCCAATTGCCGATTTTCGGTCGTTGGACGTCGGGGATTCCGTAGGCGCCCCTCGTTAACCCTCTCCAACTTAGAAAAACGTTGAATGAGATGATCGCAAAGCCGAATGAAACTAAGACGTAAATGTCGTCGCGGAAACGGTTGAACACTGCGCCGACGGCGATCGCAACGATGCCCGCCAGAAGAATGCAGATCGGGAGAGCAGCGAAGAAAGGCAGGCCGAACTGCGGTATCGACTCGGTTCTGAGCAACTCGTAGGAAGTGTCGGAGGTGAGGATCGCCATCCCGTATGCGCCGATACCGAAGAAGCCGATGTGCCCGACCGATAGTAACCCGGTGTAACCGATTACGAGGTTGAGACTGACGGAGAGGATAGCCCAGATGCAAAAGATGGTGCCTAACGCGACCGCGAAACCAACGCCTTGCCCCAAGGTGAAAATGACCGCCCATGCGATGATGAACACGTTCGCGTACAGCTCTAGATCGCCTTTTTCACGGAAGTAGGCCATACTTCTGTCGAGTAACGATCCGGTTGCGGTTGTTGATGTGCTGTTCATCGACGCTTTGCTACTTTCGCGGCAAAATCCCGGCGGGCCAGAACGATAGGAACAGAATCAGTACTACGAAGGAGACTACGTCTCTCCACTCACCGGCTAAATCCCAAATCCCGAACTGCTCGAGCATCCCCAAAATGAATCCGCCGAGGATCGCTCCGTAGATGTTGCCGATGCCTCCGACGACGGACGCTATCCAGCCTTTGAGCAAAAGAAAAAGGCCCATACGCGGCTGTATCGCAGTGTCGTGACCGCTCAAAAGCCCGCCCAATGCTGCAAAGACTGCACCGATGAAAAACACTATCGCGATGACGACTGTGGTGTTGATGCCAACGACTTTTGCTACCTCTTCATCATCACCGATCGCCCTCACAGTTCGTCCGAACGTAGTCATCTTCAACAGCCACAGAAGCACGAGGAACCCGACGATCGCGACCGCGATCGTGAAGACGTTGAAACCCTTAATCGTGGCACCCGCGATGTTCCATGGTTTGTTGCCGAAGGTGTCGGGCAGCGGACGGGAGGTCGGCTCGAAAACGACGACGATCAACGCGCTGAACGCGAGGAGTATACCGAGCGTGGCAACAAGCATGACCAGGGGGGAGCGAGCGCGTTGCCGCATGAATACATATAGTCCGCGGTAGAGCGCCAAGGAAACTGTGCCTGCCAAGAAGCACGAAACTCCCCAGCTGATGTAGAGCTTGGATCCCGGAGTGTCGGTAATCCAAGCGGCCGCGGCCGCACCGACCGCGATCCCGATTACGGCCAAAACGATGGTCAACGTTCGCGAATTCCCTGAAGCAGTGAACCGAGCGAATATTGATCGCCCGATGAAAACCAATCCGACGGCGATCAAGACGGCGATGGCGGGGCTTGCAGTCAAATGCAACTGCTCCGGACGAGTAAGGACGATGTCGATATAGGCACCGGCGATTAGCGCAACGGCACCAAATCCAATCCGTATGACGGTATCGCTAAATCGTGTCCGCAACCGGTAATAAAAAGCAGTGTGCAGCGCCCAGAACACAACGCCGGCGACAACGAGGGAAAAGATGCCGTTGACCACCGGGTTGTTTACTTCGTATAGGCCACCTAGGGTTTCGGATGATCTCAGGTAGAAGACGCCGTACGCACCCAAGGCAGCGGCGGCACCGTAATACATATCGAAGAACCAAACGGTGCTGTATACGAAGGTGAATCCCAAAGCCACCAGCGCGTAAACGGCCCCGACGGACATCCCGTTAAACGCGAACTGCAACGCTTGGTCTGGGGATTCAGCGATCTTCCAGCCTATGTATGCGACGACGAGCGCGGTGAGCGCGACCGCGATGATGTTGTTGCGGTTGGAGAAGTAGCTACGAACGTCAGTCACTTGGATCGTTTCGTTTAGGGTTGGATCTAACTCGATTTTTACTGCATTTGCGAACCGGTGGCAGGTTCAATCGACATTTGATGGTCCAAGCACCTTCAAACCTTGGTTATCCGGGGTTCTTTGATTGGTCGGCAAAATCTCGACTATTGATGGAGCGATGTCCCTGATGTCGCCCCGTTCGTCAAAACTGTAGTTTTCGCCGATCGCGCCGCTCCATGTGATGTTGTTGAGGCACTCCTTGAAACCGTCGGCATCTTGGTCATCCTCAGTTTGCTTGAGACATTCCGCGGTGATGTGAATGCCGTCGTAGGTAGACGCGACGTACCACGCCAACGTGATGTAATCGTATCTCTCCTTGAAATTGGCGATGACCTCTTGACCCTTGGTGTTGTCTGGTTCAAGAACAGCAACGACCGCCTTTACTCCCGTGGCCGCATCTCCAGCAATCTCGAGAGCGGTCCAACCGACCGACACGATCTCGCCGTAAATCGGTCCTTCCCAACCCAACTCTCTGAGCTGCTTGATCGCGGTACCGCCAGAGAATTCCGCCTGCGCAGCGACAAATATGGCATCGGGATTGGAGTTCATCAATTTGGTCAATGGCGCTCGAAAGTCGGTTGTATCCGAGGGGTACCTTTCCTCAGCAGCGACCTGTCCACCGCGTTTCTTGAATTGTTCTGCGGTAGTGAGGCGAGCCCCTTCCGCATAGTCAGTCGATTCGCTCAGGGTTGCAAGCGTCTTTATTCCTTCATCCCAAAGTAAGTTCCCAAGACCAGTCCCGTTCTTTGCGCCGTTGATCGCATTCCGGAAGATGTAGTCTCCCGCGTTCGAGATGTCGGGATGTACCGCCAAACCTGAAAATAGGATGTTGCCGTCTTTTTGCGCGATCGGGGCGACACCCAGCATTGCGGCACTGCACGACGTGCCCAACACGATTTTGATGTTTTCGACGTCGGTGAGTTTGTTGTATGCGGTGATTGCGTCTTGAGCGTTGCACTTGGAATCTTCGACTACTAGCTCGAGTTTGCGGCCATTTATGCCACCGTCGGCATTTATCTCGTCGGCCGCCATCTGCTTAGCGTTGTTCGCAACAGTTCCATAGGTTTCGCCGAGGCCGGTTAGCGACTCCATCACGCCGACACGATAAACCTCTTTTTCTGACGTATCGCTGCCCCTACAACCGATGGAGACCGCGGTTGTTGCCAAAGCTACTAGTAGTAGTGCGAACCACAGGTTCCGGGGCCGCTCCACCAATTCGCCTCTGCTATCACGATCGTTTCGGTTGAGTTTCAATGGAATCATCCGATTTCCCTTGCGTTCGGCTTCATTCGACGCCGAACGACTGATAGCAGTTGAATTCGCGGAGCAACCGATGACCTCTACGGTCGTCTTCCTGCCAATCTCAGATGGCGCGTTCCGTTGCTTTGACGCCTACTCCAGCGGTGCCGGCCCCAAGACCTTGTAACCTTGGTTGTCTTCAGTCCGCTCGCCAGTAGGCAACACTTCAACAACGACGTTGGCAAGACCCACCACTTCGCCATCTGAGTCGAAGCTGTAGTTGTCGCCGATCGCGCCGCTCCAAGTGATGCCGTAGAGGCAGTCCCGGAAACCGTCCGCGTCTTGGTCATCTCCCGTCTGCTTGAGACACTCGGCGGTAATGTAAACGTCGTCATAAGCAGAGCCGAGATACCAAGCCAACGTGACGTAGTCGTATTTTTCGCGGAAATTCCTGAGCACCTCTTGCGCTTTGGAGTTGGCTGGGTCGAGATCGGCGGTTACTGCCTTCAACCCGTTCGCGGCATCGCCTGCAATCTCCAGCGCCGTAGCCCCGATCGGCACGACTTCGGTGTAGATCGGGCCTTCATATCCCAATTCGCGAGCTTGTTTGACGATAGTGCCGCCCGTAAATTCAGACTGCGCCGCCAAATGTATGGCGTCGGGGTTGGCGTTAAGCAGTTTGGTGAGCTGCGTCCTGAAGTCGGTGACATCAGACGCGTACCGTTCCTCGGCGACGACGGTGCCGCCGCGTTTGTTGAACTGCTCGACGGATGTGCGCCTCACTCCCTCGGCGTAGTCCGTTGACTCGGTAATCGTGGCCAAGTTGCGGATGCCGTCAGCCCACAGCAGGTTTCCGGTGTCGATGCCGAGCTGCGCATCGCTCATGGACGTTCGGAAGATGTAGTCTCCTGCGTTGGCGATGTCCGGGTTGGTCGCCAATCCGGAGAACATGATCACTCCATCTTCTTCGGCCAATGGTGCAGCGCCGAGCATGGCGCCGCTGCACGAAGTTCCCAGAATGATCTTCACGCCGTCGACGTCGGTGAGTTTCCTGTATGCGGTGATGGCGTCTTGAGCGTTGCACTTGGAGTCTTCGACCACGAGTTCGATCATGCGCCCGTAAATGCCGCCCGCCGCGTTTATTTCGGCGACGGCCAGTTCTTTGGCCTGATTGGCGACCGTACCGTAGGTTTCGCCTGGGCCGGTCAATGATTCCATCACGCCGATCCGAAACGGCTCTCCGGTCGTCTCGGGTTGGGCAGGCGCAGGTCCGAGGACTTTGTATCCCTGGTTTTCTTCGGTTCTCTCGCCCGTAGGCAGCACCTCTGCTACGATGTTGGCCAAACCGACGACTTCTCCGTCGGAGTCGAAGGAGTAGCTGTCGCCGATGGCTCCGCTCCAAGTTATCTCGTACATGCAGTCTCTGAAGCCGTCTGCGTCTTGGTCGTCCCCAGTCTTCTTCAAGCATTCGGCGGTGATGTAAACGTCGTCGTATGCGGAGCCGAGGTACCACGGCAAAGTAACGTAGTCGTATCGTTCTCTGAAGTTCTTAAGAACTTGCTGCGCCGTCGCGTTGGCCGGATCGAGATCAGCGGTCACCGCCTTCAAGCCGGTTGCGGCGTCTCCTGCGATCTCGAGTGCGGTAGCGCCTATGGGCACGACTTCGCTGTAAATCGGACCTTCGTAACCCAGTTCGCGGAGCTGTTTGACGATGGTTCCGCCCGTAAATTCAGACTGCGCCGCCAGATGTATCGCGTCGGGATCGGCGTTCAGCAGTTTGGTGAGCAGCGTCCTGAAGTCGGTGACGTCTGATGCGTAGCGTTCCTCGGCGACAACGATGCCTCCGAGTTTGTTGAATTGCTCGACGGATGTGCGTCTCACGCCCTCGGCGTAGTCCGTCGACTCCGTGATCGTGGCCAAGTCGCGGATGCCGTCGGCCCAAAGCAGGTTTCCGGTGTCGATGCCGAGCTGCGCATCGCTCATGGAGGTTCGGAATATGTAGTCACCGGCGTTGGCGATGTCCGGGTTGGTCGCCAATCCGGAGAACATGATCACCCCATCTTCTTCCGCGAGCGGAGCTGCGCCGAGCATTGCGCCGCTGCATGACGTGCCGAGTATGATCTTGACTTCATCAACATCCGTGAGCTTCCTGTACGCTGTTATCGCGTCTTGAGCGCCGCACTTCGAATCTTCCACGATCAACTCGATCATCCGCCCGTCGATCCCTCCTGCTGCGTTGATTTCGTCGACAGCCAACTGCTTCGCTTGGTTCGCGACGGTACCGTACGTCTCGCCGGGCCCGGTCAATGATTCCATCACACCGATTCGAAACGGCTCGGGCTCGGGAGTCGCCGTGGGCGGAACAGTAGTCGCCGTAGGTTGAACCGGAGTCGCCGTCGGATCCGCTTCGGCACACGCGACCAAAATCGACGCGAGCGCAATTAACAACGCGATAGAAGCTAACGGTTTCATCACGGTCGTAGTCATGGCCAATTCCTTTTGTGTATCCCGCTACGAATTCGGTATTGGTTTCGTTATACCACCTTTTGAACTGTTCGGTTTACATGCGAAACTGTCAGATTCAATCAACAAAAATACTCATCCAGTCAAGCCAATATCAGCGATCAATCAGCGCCTGTGATTACGATTCGCCATCCATTTTGTATCGAAACTAGTTCGAGCAGCTTCGAGTTGCAACAAAAGTCGAAAGAGCGGTGCGAAATGTCGCTTAACGCATGTCCTTGGGATACACGATGACCTTCGCGCCGCGCACCGCGGTGACAGTTACCGGTGCTCCGTCAGGCAACGCGGATGCATGGGAACGATTGCGAACTCGGAAAGTGTCGCCCGAGGGGAGCCTCACAGTGAAGTTGGTGAAATCGCCATGAAACTCGCGGAATGCGATACGCGCCGCGCAACGACAGTCGATGCCACAAGGAGTGAACGGTTCGAGTGTCCAGCCATCTTCATCGGCACCTCTAGTGTCATGCGCGCGAAGCCTCAGTTCAGACGCCCGCATCAACGCTGATACTTCGTCACCGTCGTTAAGCTCGTATCCATTTGCAGCTTCGGCGGGAAACTCACCCGCTTCCGTGAAGACGCGGCCACCGCGATACGTGCCGTTGATGAACGATGCCCGGCCAATCACACGCGCGACGTGGGGCGAAACCGGACGTGCATAAACCTCTTCGGCAGTCCCGATCTGCGCAACCCGTCCGGAACGCATCACCGCTACTCGATCTGCGGTGAGGAACGCCGTCTCGCGGTCGTGCGTCACCAATATGGCGGTCTTGTTAGCTTGTTTGATGATATCCCTGACCTGACGGCGGAGTTGAACAACGAGGCTCGGATCGAGATTGCTGAACGGCTCATCGAGCAACACCGCGACGGAATCTGGGGCGATTGCCCTCGCCAATGCGACCCTTTGTTGCTCGCCACCCGAAAGGTCATGCACGGCGCGATCGGCGTAACCGCTGATACCGCACATCTCCAATATCTTCAGCGACCGCCGACGCGCGCCAGAATCACTTGCGTTTTTGATTCCGAATTGAACGTTTTGGGAAACGCTCAAATGCGGGAAAAGGGCATAAGACTGAAATACCAATCCTAGAGCTCGATGATGCGGCGGTACGTGTAGAAAAGGCGAACCTACCAAGGTGCCGCCGAGGCGCACGTATCCGTTGATGACTCGCTCGAAACCTGCGATCACGCGCAGGGCGGTGGTTTTGCCCACACCGCTCGGTCCAAGCAAGCAAACGATCTCGCCGTCTTGGACCTGCAAATTGAATCCGTTGAGCACCGGTGGATCGTCTGGGTGATACCGGGTCTGCACCTGTTCAAGGTGAATCGCTCCTGTTCCGCCAGACCGGTTCATCCTAGCCTGGAGCAGAGCGCGATGGAACGTTTTGCGTCGTCGAAACAGCTTCATCTAACGCCAATGCTATTACCCCGTAGCGCCGAGGGTGGGTGCCAATTCTCCCGGTCAACTGCGGTGTGAATGTCCGCGCAGAACCAACCATGCCGTCGGAACGCCGGCGGCGGCGACCAGTATCAGGGATGACGCCGCGGTTTGGGTTAGGAACGCTTCAGAATATGCCGACCAAATCGACGTGGCAAGCGTGTCGAAACCCGTCGGACCCAAGATAAGTGTCGCGGGCAACTCTTTCATCGTCAGCAGAAATACCAAAGCAGCGCTGGCGAAGATGCTCGGCATCAAAATAGGCAACGTGACCTTTACAAACACTCTGAACTGTGTCAACCCGAGCGATTGCGCCGCTTCTTCTAAGTTGGGGTTGATCTGCAACATACCCGATCGTAAAGCGCCAAGTGCAACAGGAAGGAAAAGAACCGCATACGCGAATACGAGCAGAAGCATGGATTGATAAATGAAGAGGGCGAAATTTACGGCAAAGAATACGAGCGACAGCGCTATCACAACGCCGGGCAACCCGAAGCCGATGTAGACCGCCTTCTCAAAAACGTCGTTCACCCAGCTTCGATATCGAACGGTGACGAATGCTACAGGCAACGCCATGACAATGGTGGCGATTGCTGCCAATCCAGAGGCTTGGAGCGAGTTCCACAGCGGCACCAAGATCGCGGAGCCCTCGAGCCCTAGCAACATTCCTCGGATGAACCATTCCAGCAACACGACAACCGGAACCAAAACTCCAACGACAATTGGGACCAGAGTGAAGATCAAGGCCGGCATCATCCACCACCCCAGATTTACTTCGCGGTCCGTCCGTCCAACCCCTCCTGAGGCATCGTCGTAACGCCGCCTACCCCTGATCGTGGCCTCTATCGCCAATAAGAGTACAGCGAACACCACCAACAGCATCGACATCGCCGCTCCTCCGATTCGATCAACAGAAGTCTGGTAGTTGACCATGATGGAGACCGTGAGCGTGTAGTGTCTCATGAGCGCCACGCCGCCGTAGTCACTGAGCGTGTAAAGCGCGGCCAGTACGGCTCCTGAACCCATGGCTGGCAAAAGCAGAGGCACGGTGATGCGTCGGAAAGATCCCAGCATCGTGTGTCCCAGACTTCGTGCCGCTTCGGTCAACTCTGGATTCAAACCCGCGATCGATGCTCGAACGGTGAGGTAGACGTACGGGTAGGTCATCAGGACCAACACCAGCGTCGCGCCGGAGAGGCCGTAGATCGAAGGTAATCGATCGACACCCAACGGTTCCAAGATCTCTTGTAAAACTCCTTTCGGACCAAAAGCCTCAATGAGCGTAGTTGCCATCACGAAACTCGGCACAACCAAGGGAAGCGCCAACGCGACGGCGATAATGCGTCGAAACGGCAGATTGGTCCTCATCGTCAGCCATGCAGCAGGTACGGCTACGATAAGCGAAACTATCGTTACGAGCGCGATGACGCTGATTGTCCGCCATATCACCTTGACTGAGTTTGGACGCGTCAAGAAGTCCCAAGTTGTCTCGCCGCCTCCTACTCCCCGGATGAACAAATAGATGACGGGCAGCAATGCGGCCACGACGACGCATGCAGCCGCAATCACTGCCCATGACGGAGCCCCGCCTGTGCCGCGTCTAACGGCACGGCGGGGTCTCGGTACAGGTCTTGCTACTTCCGCTGTAGAGCGGGTCACGGAAGTGCACCAACCTCTTGTAGTAGTTGAACCGTGCCGGGCAGATCATCCAACAGACCCAAGTCGATATAGAAGCGTTCGCTGATATCTCCTAGGTCCGGCAGATACTCGGACGGCCGCACGGCCGAGTTGAAGGGGTATTCGTGAGTCTTCGTCGCGAAGTACTGCTGAGCGGTCACGCCCAGTAGGAACTTCAGCAGACGCTCGGCCTCTTCTTGGGCATCGGTCGAGGCGAGAATCCCCGCGCCGGCGGCCATAACGAGCGATCCAGCGTCGTCGGCAGGGGTGTAGTAGTTTCCAGCCGCGAAGTTTGGGTCTTCGGCCAAACGACGGTGCAGATAGTAGTGATTCACGAAACCGGCGTCGATCTCGCCCGCGCCTGCCGCGGCGACGGTTGGTGTGTTCTTGGCGTAGAAAATCGGATCATTCGCCATTATCCCCTCAAGCCACTCACGGGTCTTCTCCTCGCCCCAGTTCAACCTCATCGCCGTGACCATCACGTGGAACGATGCATTGGTCGGCGGGAAACCGATCCGGCCCTTCCACTTGGGGTCGGTGAAGTCCCAGATCGAATCGGGAAGCTCATCCTCCGAGATGTTCTCCTTGCTGTATACGATCACCCGAGCGCGACCTGAAACGCCGATCCACTTTTGGTCGGGGTCGCTCGCCCAAGGCGCCGAAAGACCATAGACGTCGTCTGGCAATGTCTGGAAAAGCGACTTGACAGCACCGAGACCACCCGGATCCTGAGCGAAGAATACGTCGGCTGGAGACCTGTCACCTTCTTCCAGTAATGTCGCAGCCATTTCGCTGGTGCCCGCGTATCTGATTTCGACCGGAATGCCGGTGAGAAGTTCAAATTCACGTAGTATCGGATCCACGAGCGACTTGCTTCGACCTGAGTAAATGGTCAGCGTCTTGGGGTCTTCGATCGGTCTCTCGACCTCAACGACGACCTGCTTTTCGACGATCACCGGCTTCTCGACCTCGACGATCTTCTCGACCTCGACAATCCTTTCGACCTCGATTACTACCGGCGTTGTGGGCTTCTCCACTTCGACGATTCTGTCAACCTCGACGACAACCGGAGTTGCCGCATCCGTGCCACAAGCCATCAAAGCGAAACCCAACGTTAAGAGGGCGATACTGAGAATCACTGCGGGGAGACTATTGCTGGAGGGCTCGGACGTTCCGCCGATAAAGGCCTTGGAGCGGGAGCCTTGGACACTTGTCATGGTTTAAACCTCTTTTGGTTTTAGACTTATGTTGTCTGGCGAGGTCCCCGCTCGAACCGCCAACAAATAATTATTACCTATTCAGTCAGCATTATGCAACCCCATCCTGCAAATTCTTGAATTTCAGGTCTTTTGGTTGCGCCGACACCCATCGCACTCGTCAATCCTTATCGTGTAGCGTAGAAAGTTGACGGCGCGCATCGTGCCGAGCATTTGAAAGAACCCGAACGAGCATGAACCAGCCCGATGATCAATCCAACTCGAATCTTCGAGTTTCGGGCTATGGGTCAAGGATTAAACAAGCCTCAATCGTGGTTGTCGTACTCGCGGCGATCGTCGCCGCGATAGTCCTCGCGGCCATTTGGGCGAACTCCCGCGAGCCAGAAGTCGGAGTCCAACCCACACCACGACCGACACAGGCACCAAAACCAACCGCCACAACTGCTCCGCCCGATACGCCAACTGCCGAACCGACAGAACAGGTCGAAACGCTGGTCGCAGATACCGCCACTCCTGAACCTACCGCGACGCCCGCGGATACTCAGACGCCAACTGCCGCACCTCCCGAAGAAACCTCCACACCGCCCGACGTCGAGCCTGAAAGCACAGCAACCGCAACTCCCGAACCAGTAGACGCCCCTACGCCCGAACCCACAGAAGCACCTACAGCTACGCCAACCGACACACCGGTCCCAGCAACGGAGACACCCACGGCCGAACCGACGGCCACCGCCACGGAAACTCCGCAACCTACTTCGACTCCGACTAACACTCCGGTGCCGCCGCCAACAGCGACACCCACCGTCACACCTACTCCTTTGCCCGAGGTACCGACGAAACTCGAGATCTACGCCCGAGGAGATCTGATTGACAAAGGCATCAATCAAAGCGGAATCAAGGTGTTAGATGTCCAGGAACACACTTGGCCTGATCTCACTCTGGGCTGCGGGCCGATCAACGAAAACAACCCTGCGAGGCCGGTAGAAGGGTGGATCCTGACTCTTGGCAACGATGATCAGTCTTACGTGTTCCACGTGGCGAGCAAAGACCAAGCCGAAGCGGAAGATCTGAACGAAGACATCGTGCTCAACTGTACTGACGCCGGCGAAACCCAACAGCTAACGGTTAACTTGGTGCACGACCTCCGGCTACATGAGGCCCGCAGGGTGATCCTATACCGGGGACTTGCCGAAGGGGAACAACAACCGATCCAGGACATCCAAGACCGCATGTTGATCCAAGAGATCGTCGATGCGCTCAACACGGCGATCCCTATCGGCAACACCGAATGTTGCCGAACAGCTTTCCGGTTGGATTTCTATACTCTCAGAGACGTCGAGACGATCCGGTTCTTCTGCGAAAAGGATTGGTTCCGAGTCGAAGGGGAGCAGGAGGTTTGGAGGGGTACCCAAGGAGCGATACCGCAAGATTTGTTGGATTCAGTCGCTAGGTATTTCGCCAATACGCCGATACCTCAACTCCCGACCGAACCTCCACCGCCAGAAGATGAACCAGAGCCGCCTGATGGCGGCTGTTGAAAACCGAGCGAACAAGTTAAGACTTGGAAAGTGTCTCAACAGGAAACTAAGCTCAAATACGGAAAGTTACCGGGCGCCCTTCTGCAAGACCTCATCGCCCGATTACCGATCTCTTCCGATGACAATCGGCTGATCGTTGGACCGGGACTTGGCGAAGACGCGGCTCACATCCTCTTCGGCGAGAACACGCTGTTGGCTAAAACCGATCCGATTACTTTCGCCACTGACCGAATCGGTTGGTACGCCGTCAACGTCAACGCCAATGACATCGCGGTCGCAGGTGGCACTCCGAAGTGGTTCTTGGCAACCGTCATGATGTCCCCAGGAACTACTGAAGATGAGGTGCGCAGTATCTTCGATCAACTCGGCGAAGCTGCCGCCGAGATCGACGTGCAACTTGCCGGCGGGCATACGGAGATCACGCGTGCCGTAACTCAACCCGTCGTCTGCGGCTTCATGCTGGGCGAAGCTGCCACGAGCCGAACAGTTTCCGCGTCGGGCGCACAACCCGGCGACGCTGTCATCCTCACCAAAGGCATCGCAATCGAAGGAACGGCGATCCTCGCGAATGAATGCCAAGAGGTTCTCATCGAAAGCGGGGTGGCGGCATCCGACATCGGCAACGCTGCCACGTTTTTGACCGATCCGGGTATCTCAGTTTTGAAGGATGCGAAAACTGCGGTCGATTCTGGCGGCGTTACGGCGATGCATGATCCGACCGAAGGCGGTTTGGCTACCGCTCTGCAAGAGCTCGCCTTCGCGTCCGGGGTAGACATCTCGATAGACCCAGAAGCCGTCGAAGTTCTTCCGCTATGCCAAGTGATTTGCGACGCTCTCAACATCGACCCTTGGGGATTGATATCCTCAGGTGCTCTTCTCGCGACCGTATCGCACGACCAAGCAGCCAACGCCGTTGCCGCGCTCAACGACGCGGGTATCGAGGCGAAAATCATCGGGCACGTCGAATCGTGCGACGTGGATGGACGGCAACCGACGGTATTCGTTACTCAAAACTCGAAAGCTCGCACGCCGATCAAGACATTTGATCGGGACGAACTCGCTCGATATTTCGAAGAGCTGCCGAGTTAAACCCGTCATCAGACTTAACACGCGTCGTCAATCGGCATTTAATGTAGACGACGGAAGGACTCTGCATTCCGTCAACCAACAAGATGCGGCTAGATTGGAAATATGCAGTTTTGGTCGCGTTGATCATCGTGTTCGCTGTGCCTGTCTTCGCGAGCAGTGGGGAGGTACACGCCTGCGAGTGTGTTGAGTCAGATTCTGCTCAAGAACGTCTAGACGAAGCATCGGCTGTATTCCAAGGCAGGGTGGTTGAAATGCAATTCGAAGACTGGCCGTTCGACATCGACTCGACGGCGGTTCCACTCGACGAACCCTTAACGGTCGAGTTCATTGTGCACAAGGTATGGAAGAGCGAGGTTTCCAAGATCACACGCTTGCGCACCGCAAGGTCTGAACCCTGTGGATTCCCTTTCAAAATGTTTAAGGATTACCTCGTTTACGCCGACGGCAACACGGGCTCTTTAGAAGTCAGGGCTTGTAGCCGCACACAACCGGCACTGGATGCCGAGGAAGACCTCGCCATTCTTGGCGATGGGTATCCTCCGGGACCAGGGTCGCGAGGCGTGGTCAGGCCAGCCACGCTGGACTGTTTCGCCCCATCTGGAACCGCGTCTATCGGCTTGGACACGTGGCCTCTGATGCTGATCGCTGGCTTTGTGTGGTTCGGAATCCGCAAACGCAGGCGCCGTTGAAGGACTATCTAATCCCTTAACGAACGACCTCGAAATCGAGCCGGAATGTACGCTTGAAACGCGTCGCGAATCGCCTTGGGTCCCAAGCGACCAACTCAGGCGCTCGAACCTCGAAGCGATCGTCGGATTTATCCATCACGATATGCGAATATCGATCCGCGCCCAACCTCCGCTCCATCTCGTCGGATATCCGGAGTAGACTCGCCGCTCTCCGCACGGTTGCTCGGTCGGACTTTTTGAGTTCCGGACGGTACCGCGACATTGACGACGAGTTGCTGTCGCTGAAGCGTAGAGCCGCGGACATCAAACCGATATCGCGGTGTGAAAACCCGCCGAGTTCGCCCAGCTCGATAATGCTGGCAGCGTGCATGTACCGTTCGTAGTAGCTTACGCTTCGCCCAGTGTCGATCAATCGGGCGACGTGCGGTATCAGATCCACCATTTCTTGATCTAGGTGGTCCGACAACAGTTCAGACATCTCTCTAGCGATCGCCGCGCGCCGGTCTGCTCGCAACCGGTCCCAAGTATCGAACCTCGCTCCGAGCGCGTAGATCGACCTACGTCTAACTTCTTCGATAGAAGGCAGCTCCTCGATCACTCCTGACATTGCCAGACCTTCTCGGATGCCGCGACCCGATACGATGATCGGATTCTTGTTGAAATACCGGGCGATCTCAGCTGCTACGATAGTGCCGCCCAAGATGCTGTCTGCACGTTCCGGGTTCAGTCCGGGCATGTAGGCCAAACTGGCGCGATCCAATCCCCTCAAGCCATCGACTATCCGCTTCAACGCGCCGTAACGGACAATCGAGCCGTGCAAACGCCCGAATTTATGCTTGCGCATCTCGCGGTCGATTTTGGTCAGGTTGCGGACCGTACCTCCGGCACCGATCAGTCTGCCGTGTTGAACCAGCTGTGGCATCCCGGAAGACTTCAAGATCTTTCGAACGTAGCGTCTCAATGCGCCAACAGCTTCGATTGAAGGTTGAGACGAGTTCAAGAAATCGTTGCTGACGCGAAGCGCTCCCAGATCCAACGTGTGGACTTTTTTCAGCGTTCGATTTTCGAAAAACGAGAACTCAACGCTACCACCGCCGATATCGAACAGTACCCCGTCGTGCGCTGGCAATGAGAATACGGCGCCAAGAAAACCGAATTGCGCTTCCCGTTCGCCCGAGATGATCTCCAGATCGATACCCGTTTCCGATTTGACGCGTTCCACAACTTCATCGCCATTCGTTGCATCGCGCATAGCGGAAGTGGCGACTGCCCTGATCGAGTCGACTTTGGAAGCCGAAGCAACGGTCGCGAAGTCGGCGATCAAGCGAGAAAGTTCCGAAACCGCGGTAGGGAGGAGTTTCCCGTCCTTTGATTTGCGGCTGGCCAGCCTCAGCAACGCCTTCACCTCAGACATGACGCGGAGATCGTAATCGGATGTCAGTTGCAAAACCTCCATCCGAGTCGAGTTGGAGCCGACATCGATAACGGCGACGAGATGCGAAGCAGAGCCGTCTTTGAATTGATCGCGACGGAACAATGTGCCGGGCAGAACATTGAGGGGGCGTGGCCTTGTCCCAACCGTCACGCGGTTATCTCCCTGTCCATCGGTTCGTGCATGTCAAATAAAATGATTGAAGGGCAATACCGCTTCAAGCCCCTGTAGCTCAGAGGATAGAGCAACGGTTTCCTAAACCGTGTGCCACAGGTTCGAGTCCTGTCAGGGGCGCCATCATCGCGTCCGAATTCAACTCCCACTCGCAGGCGCCTCCTCAACTTTACCTGTTTCATTTCTTCTCGACCGCTTCAATGTGATTGCTAGAAATACGAACCCTCCGATCGCAACGATGCTCAACCACGAGATCGCACGGTCCAGCACGGTCAGAGTGAACGCGTCTGTGTGGCTCAATCCTGTAAACAGCAACACCGTCACCAATGCCGTCTCCACGAATCCCAATCCTCCTGGAACTGGGATCGTGGTCATGATCGCGTTGGCCAGAGCGGCGAACATCGCGATGCTCATCGCCATGTCGAGTCCCATCGCCTGTGCGACAAAGTAAAAACGCGCCACCTCCATCAACCAACCCAACATGCCCAAAGTAATCTGCAAGGGCATCCTACCGCCTCGAAAACTGTTGAGGGCACCGTCTTGGAAGTGAAGATACTGACTCCTGAAACGACTGGGAACAAATCCCGCCAACCTTTCGCCGGCAGCTCGCATGAGGTACAGGATCAGCAAAAGCACGAGAACGAGCACCGATGCCACAGCCACCACAATCACCGCTACGTCGACAATCGCGCCTGATGCTGCGAACCCGTCGACCAGCAAGGCCCATATCGCGGAGATAACGACGAGTATCAGCACAACCACCATATCCTGGACACGTTCGGCAAAAACCGTTCCCAACGCCGTCGGCATGTCGCTCGCAGTTCGATCTGCAAGCGCCCAACCACGATATGCGTCGCCGATCCGGAAGAACATGACCGAATTGATGAACCAACCGGTGAGAATCAACGCCGCCATCGTGCCGATGGTCGGAGCTTTACTTTCCCTAATCTCAGCGATTTCTGAGCGTTGGGCGACAGCGCTGTAAATCAGCTGCCATCGAAATCCACGGAACCAAAAACTCACGTAGTAGAGGGCTCCGGCGAGAACGAACAACCACCAATTTATGCCCGTCAAATGCTCTACGAATTCGTCCCACTCGAAGTCTAGGACTCGCCAAAGCAAAAACGCGATTATCGCCAATCCAAATGCAACACTCACCAGCGTCGGTGCCGAAAACACCCTCCGCAACACGTCCGCAATGCTCATCGCCTGCCCATTGCCGGCAGATACCGGGATTTTCTTCAACAAACGCAATGGACGACCTAAGCTTTGACCGTTGTTGACATTAGAGGACGTTTTGATGGCATTCCCGCGCGCCGTGGGTAACGATTCGGGGTTGGCCGGACTTTCAACCAGTAGACGATGTGGTCAGTCGCAGATTTCCCAGGATGTGCGACGGCCTGGATGATCGCGGGAGCCGCACCCAACTCGTCTGCTACATACGCTGCATCGTCCGCTTCAGCGGTCAGCGCTGTATGATCCGGCCCCTTAGGCAGCACCGCGACACCTCCGAGTTGCAGGAACGGTAGGGCGTACTCAGCCAACACTGAAAGGTTCGCCACTCCGCGCGCCGTAGCAAGTTCATAACCTTCGCGGTGCTCAAGATCGCGCGCGGCATCTTCCGCGCGGGCGTTGACTACCGTCACGCCTTCCAACTGCAACTCAGCCACGGCATGTTCCATGAACTCGCACTTCTTGCGATTGGATTCCAATAGCGTCACTTCGGACCCCGGCAAAGCCAGCTTCAACGGGATTCCCGGAATACCTGCGCCCGATCCGATGTCGATGATCCTTCGACCGTCGAACCATTCGGCAGTCGACACACTTCCACCTGCTGGGACTGCGACACGAAGCGACCGTATGAACAGCTGCTCAACAACATCCTCAGGATTGTTGACCGCAGTCAGATTGGCACGTCGATTCCACTCTTGTATCAACTGGAGGTAACGTGAGAACTTTTCGATTTGGGGACGGCCGACGGTAACGCCAATTGAACTGATAGCTTCCACCAATGAATTCATACCGAACCCCCGTAGGGGAAACCACGTAGAACAGAAACTCGAGGCGCAAGGTTCGCGGCTAACGCCTGCCAACTTGGATCCTCGATTTGATATGCCGATCTCATACGATGAACACGCAACTTAACATGATAACCAGCATTAGCCAAGACACCCATCGGATCGAATACCGCAATGAAAATCCTCATCACCGGCGCCACAGGTCTCATCGGAAACGTACTCCGCAAACATCTAGGCGAAACCGGCCGTTACACAATCTCAGGCGTGGATGCTCGCTCACTTGACGATGATGCTCTCGCCTCATTTACCTTGGCCGATTGCTTCGACTACGAGGCCATGGCGCCTGCTTTTGAAGGGCAAGACGCGGTCGTGCATCTCGCCGCGAACGCTCCCGTTGAAACACCCTGGCCCGATGTTTTACGCAACAATATCGCCTCGACTCACAACGTTTACGAAGCCGCAAGACAGCACGGCGTCAAACGTCTGGTCTTTGCCAGCTCGAATCACGCGGTTGGCAATTTCGAACTCGATGAACCCTACAAGAGCATCGGAAATGGTGACTACTCGCTGATCGACGACGATCCAGCCAACATCCCACAGGTCGACCACCACGTACCGATCCGCCCCGACAGCGACTACGGAGTCAGCAAGGTCTTCGGTGAAGCCACAGGACGCTACTACAACGAACACTTCGGGCTGGAGGTCGCATGTTTACGCATCGGCAGCGTAGTACCGCAAAACCGCCCAACCAACATCCGGGCGTACGCCACTTGGCTTTCGCACCGCGATCTCGCCCAACTTGTCGACCGCTGCCTGACCGCCGACATCAGTTTCGAGATCTTCTACGGCGTTTCAAACAACCGCTGGCGCTTCTGGGACATCGAGCACGCGAGGAAAACCATCGGATACGATCCTCAGGATCGCGCTGAGGATCATCGGTGAAATCGTCCGGCGTTCGTTCTCAAACCGTCGAAGACACGCCCAACGCGTCAGTGTCCACAACCCGCGCCCTCAACTGACCGCATCCGGCATCTATATCGATTCCCTTCTCCATCCGGACGGTTGAAGGAACTCCGTAACGGCGCAGTACATTCTGGAACTTCTCTGCGTCCCGACGGCTCGTACGTTCATACGGACCTTCGGTCGTCGGGTTAACGGGTATCAAATTTACGTGACACAGCATCCCTTCGAGCAATCCGCCTAATTTGCGCGCATGACTGATCGAATCGTTCTGTCCCATGAGCAACACGTACTCGAAGAAGATCCGCCTGTCAGTCAACTGAACATACCGACGGCAAGCGTCCAATAACACCGAGATCGGATAGCGGCGATTGATTGGCATCGTCTGCGAACGCGTCGCGTCGTCGGGCGCATGCAACGACACCGCCAAATTTATCTGTAACTCTTCGCCTGCCAACTGCAAGATCTGAGGGGCTAGACCAACCGTGGACAACGTGATGTGGCGCGCACCGATCGCCAAACCATGCGCATCGTTGATAGCCCGAATTGCAGCCATCGTATTGTCGTAGTTGGCCAGCGGTTCGCCCATCCCCATGAACACCACGTTCGTCACGCCTTGAACACTGCCCCGTTCACGTTCGCCAGACTCGACCTCGGCAGTATCCTCTACCATCGCGATCCGTTGCATGAACGTAATCTGCGCAATGATCTCACCCGTAGTCAACTGTCGCCGGAAACCTTGCTGCCCGGTCGCGCAGAACGTGCAACCCAGCGCACAACCCGCCTGCGTGGAAACGCAAACCGTCTTCCGCGCCTTGCGATGCCCATCCGCTGTGTATCGCATCAACACCGTCTCGACCAGTTCTCCATCCTGCAACCGAAACAACGCCTTGTCGGTCGATCCGTCGGCAGATTCCAAGTGCATCACTATGGACAGCGGGTCCGCCGTATAGCGCTCAGACAGCTGACCACGCAACGCTTTAGGCAAAGTCGTCACAGCATCGAAGTCTGATAGGCACTCCCGGTGAAGCGCTTGCCAGATCTGTTGGGCCCGAAATCGCGATTGACCTAGGACATCAACCACCTCGCGCTCCAGTTCATCCCGCGAGAAATCAAGGAGGATCGGTTTTTCGGAAACGGGCGATTGAACGGTTGAAGGCATGAATCAAATGCTAATCGTTTGCATTCAACCCACCTCGGCGATCATCGCTCAAAGCCTTGGCTAGGCAAACCTCGAAACCGATCTGCCGATCACTCGTAACGCTTCACTCTTCAGCGCCTGATTCTCGGGGTTCTTCAAATCGAAATCATCTGCGAGCAGATCTTCAGCCGTAGAACGCGCCCGCCCCAACATCTCCATATCGTCGAATTTGGCGAAACGCCAACCGCTCCATCCGCTTTGAACCTCAGCCAAGTTCCTACCAGGGCCTCGGATCTCCAAGTCCTTCCTCGCCAGGTCGAAACCATCTAAGTTCTCGACTACCGCCTTTAATCGTTCTTGGGCGATATCGGCTTCGGCATCGGAAACCAAAATGCAAACGCCGCTATGTTGACCTCGACCAACGCGACCGCGTATCTGATGTAACTGAGACAATCCGAAATGGTCCGCCGTCATGATCATCATCACCGTAGCGTTCGGCACATCTACGCCGACCTCGACAACCGGTGTCGCGACCAAAACATCGATCTCGCGTTGACGAAAAGCATCCATCACCGATTGCTTCTCCGCCAGGTTCATCCTTCCATGCAACAGTCCGACGTTCAAGTCCGGAAACTCCTGCCGAGTCAACCGTTCAAACTCGACACGAGCCGATGCTCCGGCTACGTTCTCAGATGGGTCGATTAACGGACACACAACGAACGCTTGTCGCCCTTGTCTCGCCTCGTTACGGATCTTGGCGTACGCTTCTGCCACATCGAACGGCGTCTGAGCCCAGCGCGTCTCGATCGGTTTGCGTCCGCGCGGCATCGCACGAAGCGTCGAAAGTTCCATCTCGCCGTACATCGTCATGTGCAGCGTACGAGGAATAGGCGTCGCCGACATCGCCAGCATATGCGGTCGCGGCGACCTGTTCGTCAGAACCGCACGTTGCTCGGTGCCAAATCTCTGCTGCTCGTCCACCACGACTAACGCCAAATCGTGAAAATCTACCGCTTCTTGCAACAGCGCGTGCGTACCGACCACCAGGTCTAACTCACCCTGCGCACACATCTTCTGCACGGTACGTTTCTCGCGCTGTCCCAAGCTACCGGTCAGCAAACCTAGGCGCAGACTCCTGCCGCGACTCTCGATGTGATACGACGGCGATTCGTAGACGGGACCGTATCCGCTCAACCCTTCGCGACATTTCAATTGCTCCAACATGCTTATGAAGTGTTGCTCGGCTAGAACCTCGGTGGGCGCCATCAACGCTGACTGTTTGCCGTTCACTCCAGAAGCGGACAACATAGCCGCGATCGCCACCACAGTTTTGCCGCTACCGACTTCGCCTTGCAGCAATCTGGCCATCGGATAGTCTGAACCCATATCGCCGAGGATCGTGTCCAAACTCTCCCGTTGATCCATCGTGAGCTCGAATCCGAGCGACGAAACAAACTCTGCGGCCAAAGTTCGGTCCGGAGTCAGCCGCACCGCTGTCACAGAATCACGCCAGCGGGTTCGCCGACGGATCGCTGCAATTTGGTTGTACAGAAATTCGTCGAAGGCCAAACGCCTGATAGCAATCCACTGCTGACGCTCCGCCATCGGACGATGCATAGCCTCAATAGCGTCTGCCAGGGGCATTAAGTCGTTGCTGGCTCGGGTATCCTGCGCGAGCGTCTCCTCAACGAAGCGCAATCCATTGTCAAGGCACTGCATCACGCCGTTCCTAACCGTGCGTTGGTTCAATCCGGCGCTCAACGGATAGACGGGCACAAGTGCACCGGCATGTATGAACCCTCGTTGATTGGTTTTTCCGCCCCGCGTCACATCGTCATACTCTGGATTTTCCATCGTCGGTCGTCCACGATAATCGCCGACCTTGCCGCTCACTACGATCCGATCACCGTTCTTCCATCGCGTCGCCATATAGGGCATGTTGAACCAGGTGATCGATAGGAAACCAGTGCCATCCCTGATCCGAACACGTGCCAGACCGCCGCGACCTGCAAAACGATTCGTTTCCGAACTCACAACATCGCCTTCAACTGTTGCTTCCTCGCCCGGTCGCAAGTCGACGATGTTTGATCGTTTCGTGTAATCGATCATGCGCAGCGGGAAATGCCATAAAACGTCGCGCAACGTGCTGAGTTCAAGAGTTTCGAACGCTCGCTTGGTCGCCGGGTGTAGAAACGGCAACGCCTCTACACGCGTCTCTAAACTCAGGGGCCGTCGAACTACTGGACGCGTCCGACCGTTTTCGGTTCGCCGTCTGGGTTGTCTTGGATTTGGTCGGGCGTTGCTTGTTTGAATTTGACCGCCGCCGAGTTGACGCATGGCGGCATCGCTCCAAGTTCGCCGTTCTTGCTGCGACATCGACGCGTACCGCCGACCACTCATCGGTGGCAGATTTCGTACTAAACCAGCGACCTTACCCAAATTCGGCCACATCCCATCGAGGCCGCCGCCCACAACGGCGCTATTGTTGAAGCCGTACTTGGCCTCAAGCTTCAGAACATTGAGCAGCGTCCTAGTCTGCCGTTCAGTCGCCGGGTCGGTCACGTCCATCGGCTCTCGCAACTTCGAAAATCGATCATGAAACGATTAATACCACGCAACGTCAAATCAATCGAAGTTAGGAGTTAGAGCGATGTCCCTCACCCTCCGTTAGGCCATTGCAAAACCCATGTCATTACGGCGAAAGCCGGAATCCAGAGGGGATTTAAGTATGGGCGGTCAGGGGGTGCGGTGAGTTTCCGTCTCCGTTCCCTAAACCAAATGCGCCTTCAGGTATTCCTTGTCCATTTCGATTCCGATTCCGGGGCGGTCGGGATCGAGATAGATCTTGTCGCCGCGAATATCAAGCGGCACGTCCATCAGCACGTTGTATGCGCTTAAATCGGCGCGGCTCGTCTCAACGCGGTAACAGTTCGGGACCGTGATCATCACCTGTGCGCCAGAAATGACGTTGATCGGCCCGCTCGCGTCGTGAGGCGAAACCGGTATGTAGTACGCCTCTGCCTGGGTGCAGATCTTTTTCAGCTCGGATATGCCACCTGTCCAAGTGATGTCGGGCATGATGAAGTCCGCCAATCCTTGCTCGAGAACCGGTACGAACTCCCAACGTGTGTGGATGCGCTCGCCGACGCAGATCGGAACGTTTGTCGCATCGCGAACCTGCTTCAACGCGGTGTTCGACTCCACGCCAACCGGTTCCTCGAACCAGAAGATGTTGTACGGCTCCAACGCCTTAGCCAAGCGTATCGCCGTGGGGACGTCGAAACGGGCGTGGTTGTCGATCAAGATCTCGATGTCAGGCCCCACCGCCTCGCGCGCCATCGCAATCCGCTCCACGCCGCCATTCACCGCCTCATCAGTTAACTTGCCCGACATGTAGCCGTCGATCTCATCTGGATGATGCGGATACCAAGGGTCGGTCTTGATCGATGTCTGACCCGTCGCCACAATCGCTTTGCAGTGCTGAGCCAGCTCATCAGCAGATACACCATCGTTGGGGTGACAGTAGACATCCACCGCGTCACGCACCGGGCCGCCAAGCAACTCATACACCGGAACGCCCAACACCTTGCCGCGGATGTCCCACAACGCAATGTCGATTCCCGAAATAGCGCTCGTCGTCGCACCTCGCGATCCCATGTAAGTGAAATGGCGGAAGACCTTGTGCCATATCTTCTCGATGTTTTTGGGATCATCCCCTTCGAGAAGGTCCGAGACATGGTTGATCAACGAAGCTACCCCGCGGTTCGCCTGTTCCCTGGTGCCCGTCACCTCGCCCCATCCGGTGATCCCCGCATCCGTGTTCACCTCGACAAAGAGATACTCCCTGTTTCTGGCTACCCGGTTCGTATCCTCGGCGGTCGCCAGAAACGGCGACGGTGCCGAGATCAGGTAAGGCGTAATTTTCGTTATCTTCATTGTTGGATCTCCCTCAAGATCGCGTCCAATATCTGAGACATGTTATCGAAATCTCTCGCACCTCTGAACTGAAGCCGTACCTGTTCACCGTCCTTGTCCAGATAAGCAAGGAAAATCGTTGGCGTCGACTGGACACCCATAGCTTCGCCACGCGCCCTGTCGATCTGCCAAGTCGCATTGTGCCGTCCCGACACGAGACACTCATTCATCGCATCTGCGTCAACGTCCAATTCCCACGCCAGTTCTCCAAGCACCTGCTCCGAGAGTTCAGACTGATGCTCGTATACGGCATCGACGAAACCCCAGAAATGCTCTGACCCTTGTTCTCCCGCGCACTCGGCATACTCCGCTGCGATAGCCGACTCTTGGGCCAGAATAGGGAAGTGGAAGTAGATCGATTTCACAAGGCCGTCGGCGATGTACGTATCGCGCATCTGGGCTACCGTCCCGCGGTGCCAAGTCCCACAGTGCGGTCAAAGAAAGTCCGAAAAATCGAACATCGTGATTGGCGCCCCTTCGCTACCCATCGCGTTGTAACCACGATTTGGTACGCTCGCCTGAGGCTTTGGTTCCGCTTCTCCGGCCTTCGATATTTTCGAAGTCTCTGTTGGCGGAATTGTCGTGGCAGTCGGTGGCGATTGGGCAGACGTCGGCGCAGCCGCAACCTCCTGTTCTGCCGGAGGCACCACCAGCTCCGCCGTAAGTGCATCGTTCGTTGAACCACCTTCGTTCGTGACCCCACATCCCAAAACGATGAGAGAGAGCAAAGATACGGCAATCAGAACGGCGAAACGGGGAGGCATTCGTTGAATTCTACAAAGCGGAAAAGCCAAGAATATGTCCGACCGTCTGCGAATGAGTCAAAGGCCGCGTAACATGATTTCGGTTGAACCCGGATATCTGTGAACAAATCGAAATGGCAACACAAAACGCATCAAACAACAACGACAAATTTAAATATTCAACTCGGAAGACTGCCAAGTGGCTGTTAGGGGTCGCACTCATCGGTAGTGCAACCGGGTTGATCGCCGACGCCTTCGTAGTTGGTGAATCGCTGTGGCGACCGATCGCTATAGGGGCGAGCGGATCGGCATTCTTCATCGGTGTCAGGCTCTGGATGACCGGGATATCCGACAGATCAACTTGAACGCCCAGAGCCGACTAAAACCAGCGCTCTTTATCTACGATGTTCATCAGTTCCTCACCACGCGCGAAACGCCGCGCGTTCTCCAAAATGATCTGGAAGCGACGTTCCGGAATATCGCCAGCGTCTCTCACGGCCACATGTGGTGTCATCAATACGTTCGGCAACCGCCACAACTTGTGCTCCGGCGGCAACGGTTCGATCTCATAGACGTCCAAGCCGCAACCAGCGATTTCACCTGCTTCGATCGCATCCGCCAAATCGTCGATCTTGCATACCATCCCACGTCCCACGTTGATGAAATACGACGTCGATTTCATCGCCCGGAAACGCGACGCGTTGAACATCCCTTCCGTTTCCGGGGTATGCGGCACCGTCGAGATCACGAAATCCGCCTCGGGCAACCAACGATCGATATCTTCAGGCGGATGAATCTCAGCGCCCCATACCTCCCGCTCAACCCTCGGCTCAATCCCAATCACGCGCATCCCGAACGCCCCACACAACCTCGCCGCTTCAGCGCCGATGCCGCCGACACCATTGATCAACGCCGTCGCATCACCCAGACTCAGATACTCAGACTTCCGGGCATCCTTATCCCACACTCCAGCCTTCTGGGCATCCACGTACCACGGCAATCCCCTCGACAACGCCAACACAAACATCATGATGTGATGGCTGATGTGATCGAAGTAGATGCCCCGCGGATTCGAAATCACACAGGGATGCTCAATCAACTCATCGTAGTAATACCCATAGAACGGCCCAGCATCGGGGTTCTGTAACCATCTCAACTTCGTCGCAGAAGGCAGCATCTCGGGCGGAACCCACCCAAACGCCGCATCCGCGTCCACAATCTCCTTCGCAGCCTCCTCCTCATCCACCGGCGAAACCACCTCGTACTCCGGCATCGAATCCGAAAGACGCGCCGCAAACCACCGCGTCAACTCATCCTGCGGCGGCGTGAATACGAACTTAATAGAAGTAGCCATTTACGTCACCTCCGTTATCGCGTTGCCAAAGGTGCGCTACCTCAGGTCGCACTCCACTCCCACTTCGGCGCAGTGCCCTTCGAACCACTCGATGACCTCGGTATGGTACGGAATTCCATACGTCGATCGCTTCTCGATCTCCTCAGTCTCCAATAAACCCGGATACACGACTCGGTCGTGCCCCTTACCGGGTGGATGCTCTGCCACCGCCCTCAACAACTCGTCCATGTCATCTAGGAACTTCTCCCGGTCGGTAAAAGCTTCGATGTCATACGCGACGAAGAAATGACCACCCTGGTGCGGGTTTAACGGGCCAGGACCGAGCCCCGTCAACTCATTGCACATGATCTCGTTCATCAACCCCAGTCCGAAACCCTTGTGCGAACCATTCTCTCGCGTCCCGCCGATCGGCAGCATCCCGTATTTGCCTCTCGATTCCGGTCCGGGAGCAGCCGTCTCCTCGAGCTGTGGTTCATAGTTGTCATCAGTTATCCAACCCGGCAACACGGTCGCACCGGTCCGACGCAGCAACCAGATCTTGTTCGCCGCCACCTGCGTGGTCGCGACATCCAACATGTATGGCGGCATCGTCCGCGCAGGCGCACCATACGCGATCGGATTCGTCCCCAAGAACGGACGCGATCCCCAAGTCGGTATTGTGATTCCGGCACCACCCGCAGTCATGCAATGCCCGATCATCCCGGCCTCGATCGCCTGATAGACGTAATGGCTGCACCCAGCCAAGTGCCCTGTGTTGTATACCGTCACGACGCCCACGCCGTGCTGTTGAGCCTTCTCGATAGCCATCTCCATCGCTGACGGACCGACATGCGTTCCGAGCGCATGTTTCGCATCGATGTTGGCCGTCGTGCTGGTCTCTCGCACGATCTCCCATTCCGTCTCAGGATTCAACTGCCCGGCCGCGTAACTCCGCACATACCCTCTCAATCCATTCGAAACACCATGCGACTCATTACCCCGCAAATCATTCCCAAGTAACACATCAGTCGAATCCTGCGCGCCATCCTCATCCAAACCGATCTTCAGGAAGATGTCCTTCGTCACTCGATGCATCTTCTCAGGCATCACGTAAACACGATCAGCCTCCGGTACCTTGAATCGCTCTAGCATGTTGGAATTCCCCTCGGATTGGACCAGTTCGAACTTTGATGTTCGCTGTTGTAGTTTAAGCGATGCGGAGATTCAAGCGGCGTTGCGAGCCGGAACGGCCTGTATCAAAAACGAACCTTAAGGAAGTGTCCCGTCTTGTAGCCCTATGCGAATGCAAGTCCCCTGCTTCGTGGTAATATAAAAGCATCTACACCCCGCCTGCTGGACACGGTGCTAAACCATGTCCCTGGGCGGGTGAATTTTGTTATGCGAACCTTAGTCTTCACAGACAGTCCGACATAGACATCGATCACTAGCACGGGCGTAGTTTGTGGCTTTAGGCAGTTGCAAGTCACCCACTTCGTGGTAACATAAAATCATCTATACCCCGTCCGCTCGGCATAGGTGAAAACCAGTGTCCCCGGACGGGTGTTTTTTGTGATGCGAACCATAATCCTCATTGACGGCCAAAACCTTTTTCACTTGGCAAAACGCGCGTGGGGTTCTCGCCGACCGAACCGTTCAAGTAGATATGATTGGCCAAGTTACGACGTTGAAACACTGGCGAATGCCCTCGTCACGAATACGCCAGGTCGAAAACTCGCAGAGATCCGTTTTTACACCGGTGTCCCCGATCCAAAACGCGGGCCGCGGCAAGCGTTTTGGCACCGTTTTTGGTCGAACAAACTTAGGTACCTGAGGCGTCGGGGCATCCACATTTACCGTGGTCGTGTGAGCCCACACGGCGAAGAAAAAGGCGTGGACGTCTGTTTGGCAATTGACCTGATCCGCGCGACTTACGAAAAACGCTACGAATGCTCAATCATCGTAAGTCAAGACAAAGATTTCGGACCCGCTATCGATTTAGCAAAAACTATCGCTCGTGAACAAATGCGGCGTTTGACCCTAGAATCAGCGTTCCCGGTGGGGGCGGCTAACTCTTCCAAAAGAGGCATCCCCGGCACAAAGTGGGTCCATATCGACAAATCGACTTACGACGCCTGTTTCGACCCCACAGATTATCGCCCCAAAACTCGTTGATCCGTCCTCCACTCGTCTGAACTCGCCTTTCCTCCCGCACGAGCCGGAATCCCAGTAAAATCGCGACGGTGCGTCAACCCGATTCGTGCGCTCGCCGCAACCTCTGTCACCGCCAATCAAAGAAAGGCATCCCGCTTCATGCAACTCAGACCCAATCGAGCCAAAGACAAACTAGCCGCAGGCGAAGTAGCCATAGTCGTCGGAGGAATGTCAGACCCCGATGCCATCGACGCCTTCGGCCCAATCGCGGCCGCTAACGACATCGCCGGCATGTGGCTCGAAGGCGAACACGCGGGAGTAGATGCCTCCACCCTCGGAAACCTCACCCGCGCCTGCGACCTCTGGGGCATCTCACCCGTAGTACGCATCAACGAGAACTCTCAGGGCCTCATATACCGAACTCTCGACTGCGGCGCACAAGGCATCGTCGTCCCGCACGTCAACAATGCGGACGAAGCGCGAAACGTCGTCGACGGCGGAAAGTTCCCTCCCATCGGCAAGCGAGGTGCATACACCAGCCGCCAAGGCCACGGCGTTTCAAACTACATGAATATCGCCGACGACTACTCGCTACTCGTCATCCTCATCGAAGACATAGTCGCCTACCAAAACCTCGACGAGATCCTCGAAGTCGACCAAATCGACGTCTTCTTCGTCGCCCCGAGCGACTTCGCAGCATCGATGGGGCACACCGGTAACATCAACCACCCCGAAGTCGTAGAAACGATGAACGACGCCTTCCGACGAATCGAAGCGGCAGGCCGGAACTCAGGCGCAACATGCGGACAGGCTGAAATCCCGCGCTTCCTCGATCTCGGAGCCAAATTCCTCCTCACATCCATCGGACCATGGTTAAGCAACGGCGCCGCAAGCTTTATGCACGACGTCAACAACCACTAACTGATACATCCGTCATTCCGGCGAAAGCCGGAATCCAGAGGGGTTGGGTGAACGGGGAGGCTAAGCACCCCAGTACCCTCACTAACCAACCTCGGAATTCCAGTTCAAAAAGAAAGGCGAACCCAGATATGCAACTCAGACCCAATCGCGTAAAAGAAAAAATCTACGCGGGCGAAGTCGCCGTCTCGGTGGTCGGCTTCACCCACCCCGACGACATCGACGTCTTCGGCCCGATCGCACAAGCAAACGGCATCGACGCCGTATGGCTTGAAGGTGAGCACGCAGGTGTCGACCACGCCAACCTCGGCAACCTGACGCGCGCCTGCGACCTCTGGGGACTCACCCCGGTGGTCCGGATCAACGAAAACTCCCAAGGCCTGATCTACCGCACACTCGATTGCGGTGCTCAAGCCATCGCCGTCCCCCACGTCAACACCGCCGAGGAAGCACAAAACGTCGTCCTCGGCGGAAAGTTCCCTCCTATCGGTCGGCGAGGCAACTACGCCAGTCGACAAGGACACGGTGTGCCCAACTATATGGAGCTCGCCGACGACCACTCCTTGCTCATCGTCTTCATCGAAGACATCATCGCCTACCAGAACCTCGACGAAATCCTCGAAGTCGACAACATCGACATCTTTTTCGTCGCACCGGGCGATTTCGCCGCATCGATGGGACACAAAGGCATCTGGGATCAGGTTGCCAACATCCCAGAGGTCGCCGAAACCATGGAAGACACCTTCCGCCGTATACAAGCCGCCGGCCGCATAGCAGGCGCAACATGCGGAAAAGCTGGCCTCGAACGCTACCTAGATCTAGGAGCCAAATTCTTCTTGACAACCACCCAAGAATGGATAAACGACGGCGCTGAAAACTTCATGAACATCGTCAAAAACCACTAACGCACAACCGCAAAGGCAATCACTTGTGGTTGCCCACCCGGCAATCCCAAAAATCCAACATAGAATCCCAAGAATCCCAATTCAAAAAGAAAGGCGTTAACTGACTTGGACATCCGACCCAATCGCATCAAAGACAAAATCGCCGCCGGCGAAATCGCAACCATCGTCGGAGGAATGACACACCCGGACGACATCGACGCCTTCGGACCCATCGCCGTAAACCACGGCTTCGACGGCATCTGGCTCGAAGGCGAACACGGTTGGGTAGATGCCTCCGAACTTGGAAATCTCACCCGAGCCTGCGACCTCTGGGGCCTCACCTCCGTTTGCCGCGTCAACGATAACCACCAAGGCCTCATCTACAGAACACTCGACCGCGGGGCACAAGGCATAGTCGTTCCCCACGTCAACAACGCCGCCGAAGCCCAAAACGTTGTCGACGGCGGCAAATTCCCGCCGATCGGCAAACGCGGCAGCTACACGAGCCGACAAGGACTCGGCGTCCCCAACTTTATGGACGTCGCCGACGACAACTCTCTATTGATCATCCTCCTCGAGGACATAATCGCGTACGAGAATCTAGACGAAATTCTTGCGGTCGATCACATCGACGTCTTCTTCGTCGCCCCCGGCGACTTTGCCGCTTCGATGGGGCACAAAGGAAACATCGATCATCCAGATGTCGTCTCGACCATGAACGATGCGTACCGCCGCATCGTGGCGTCTGGCAGAACCGCTGGTGCGATCTGCGGCTCCGGCAACGTCACACGATTCCTCGACCTCGGTGTCAAACTACTCTTCACAAACACCCCAGAGTGGATCAACTCAGGCGCAGCCGGATTCATGGATATCGTCCACAACCACTCGAAGTGACAATCTCACGGCGACCAGTCGCAGCGGCTTAATTTAGCGTTAAGACATGCGCGCCTCGAGTTACACGCGTTTCCGATTCAGAACTCTGCTCTTCACCGCGGTGATCGTCACGTCCGGCATCGTCGCGGCGTTGGCGGCGACCGGTTGTCGCGGGGGCGGCGCTAACCCGGGCGAAGACGATCTCGTAATCCCATTCGTCGAACCAACCCTCTCAAAGCGAACTTGCTTGGACGAGGTTTACCCTCCGACAGCGCCGAGGTTTGAGGAAGTTTCAGATGCAGAGTTCAAGCCGGGTTCGAATGGCGTGGACTATGTGATTCTCGACGAAGGCGATGGGGATTCTCCCGGGATCGATTGGCAAGTCGAGGTCCATTACACCGGATGGCTCGAGGACGGCTGCGTCTTCGGGACTACCTACAGCAACGGTCGTGCAGCCAGATTCTTCTTGGCATACGTCATACCCGGTTGGCGACAATCGCTGATGGACATGAAAGTCGGCGAACGCCGACGAGTAAGAATCCCGCCTGATCAAGGTTACGGCGAAGCCGGATCGCCACCACGCATCCCCGCCAACGCCACGCTCTACTTCGACGTCGAACTGTTGGACGGCATCACCAGTCAACAAGCGATGTCAACAGCAACAGCCGTCAACGAAGCCGCCGCCGCGACCGTAACCGCCATATCCGAAGAAGTGGTCGCAACATTCACCGCCATCGCAGAGGAAGCGACCGCCGAAACAGAATCATCAGAACCGTAAGGGCAATCCCTAGCGGTCGCCCCGCCGGCCAATCGCGAATCAAACGATCGTAACCCGAACCTCGGTCGTTGCAAAACAGCCACCGTTATAGGATTAAACATACGTCTTTCGGGGCTGTAGCTCAGTTGGGAGAGCGCATCGTTCGCAATGATGAGGTCGGGGGTTCGAATCCCCCCAGCTCCACCATCCCCGAACCCTTTCGGATCTAAACGTCTGATCGCTGAAGCGATCAGATCTACATCTTCTCGTCCGAAGTTTGAATCTTTGGTTGCCCGCCAATTTGGTCGAGCAGTCTCGGATGCCACCGCTGGCAAACTGATATAAACACGGCGTAAAATGCACGAATACTACGGAACTGAACAATTGGGTATTGCTTCACTTGAAGCGAAATATATCCAATTTACGTGCTCATAGTGATCGTCAGATTGCATGTGTATGTGGTGACGACATCTCGAGTGTGTCGAAACCCTGCGGGTGCATTCTTCTTGTAAGGATGCTGCGATTTGGAAATATATGATGCCCTGCTAACAATCGGGCTGTTGATCGTAGTCGCCAAATTGCTCGAAGGGGTGTTCAAGCGATTTGGCCTCAACTCATTCATCGCGTACGCAGCCACGGGAATCTTCCTTGGCCCGATAACCGGCATCGTAGAGGCGGGAACGGAAGCCGAGATCATCCTAGGCATCGGCATCTTCATATTTTTCTTCATCATCGGTTTGGAGGAGTTGGACATCAGAGGGTTCGTGGCTGCGATAAAGGGGCGACTGTTCCTGGCTTCCGTGCTATCCGTCGTTATCTCCATGTTGGTTTCCTTGGCCGTCACGACTGACGTACTCATCGATCTGGAACTAGACCTCACCTTCATGCAAGCCCTCGGGCTCGCAGGCGTGCTGTCCTTGTCCAGCTTGGGCGTCGTAGCCAAAGTGCTTGTCGACGAGGGCCGGCTAAGAGAACCCGTTGGCGCCCGAATGTTCACCGCGGTCATCATCGCCGAGTTGATAGCCCTGTTCGTCGTCGGGTTCGCCATCAGCGAACATTTCGCGGGCGCGAGTCATAGTCACGTTTTAGACCTGCCGACTGTGGCTACACTGTTGGGCCAAATCATCGGATTCGCTGTCGTGATCTGGCTCTTTTCCACTCTTGTCCTGCCCAAGATCATCGTTTTTCTGCATCGCGCTTTGCAGGTTCCTCAGCTGTCGTTCGGGTTGTTGCTCGGAGGACTATTCCTCGTTGTAGTAGGAGCTGAAAGTGTCGGCCTCCACGGCTCGCTAGGGGCGTTGTTGTTTGGTGCCGCATTATCGACATTGCCCTACCAAGTCCGCCGCGACATCATGCCCGGAATGAGGGGAACCGCAGAAGGGTTTTTCGTCCCGTTGTTCTTCGCGGCGGCGGGACTGCATCTGAACCTGGATTTCCTGGAACTACCGCCACAAACGATTTTTGTGCTGGCTTTGATACCCCTCATCGGCAAATTCGTGGCATCTCTCCTCGGCACCTACATCGCGCGGATTGAACATCCCTTCGCAATCGCCTCGGGACTCATGGCGAAAGGAGTAGCGGAAATTGCGCTGTTGCTCTTGCTGTTCCAAACCGGCGCTATCAGCCAAGGCGTGTTCTCCCTACTCGTACTCGTAATGTTCGGTTACATTTTGCTCACACCAATGGTGATCAGCTTCGCACTCAGGAGACTCGATCGAGCCAAATCCGTCGCAGAACCGGATCAGTTCCCGCCTTCGCTTTACCACTTTGCTCTCGAAGGGATCAAAGTGAGCGATATCCTCGATCGTTCACGCAGCTACCCCGATAAAACGACAACGGTCAAAGCGTTCGCCGACCACTGGATGATCCCCGAACAACACGACTATGTAGTCGTTGACGGCGATAAATTCGCCGGAATAGTCTCGATGAGCATGATGCGGTACCTGCCTCGCAGCGAGTGGGACCACGCCCTGCTGAACCGAATGCTGCGTAGCAACTCTCCCGTCGCCAATACCGACGAATTCGTCGAGGACGCTCTGCAACGCATGATTGAGAATTCATTGACAGTGCTACCCGTGCACGATCCTGACACCGACGAATTCGTGGGATCGATTTCCAGTCACGAAGTGCTGGAATTGATCGTCATGAACGCGCAAGGGCATTGAAACCGTGAAAGGGCATCAGTCAGTTCGTGGCAAAAATCCTGAACGAAACCGCAACAGTCGAATACTTGCGCCAGTGTTTTCGAGATTAGAAACTCATTGTCATGGAACAGCCTGATCGCAAACGCCCGAAAACCATCTACTTGGCCAATCCATACGGCTTCTCCGAACAGCAAAGGAGCATGCTCCTCCCACTGTTCGTGGACGCCCTAGAATCTCTTGGATTAGAGGTGTGGGAGCCTTTCGAGCGCAACAACCAAGGCTCAACGTTGTCTCCGGGTTGGGCATACCGCATCGGCCAAGCAGACATCCGAGACGTCGCCGCTGCCGACGGCATATTCGCCATCGTCAACGGCATCCCACCCGATGAAGGCGTGATGGTCGAACTGGGCGCGGCTATCGCTCTCGGCAAGCCCACATTTCTATTCCGAGACGATCACCGAAAGGTGACCGAATGCGAGGAGTACCCGCTCAACCTCATGATCTTCACCGGTCTCCCCGAACACAACTGGCAAGATTCCTACTACACCTCCTTCAACGACATCACAAACCCCAACAAAGCCCTATCCCGCTGGGCAAAATCCGAATCCCCTCTCCCTTGATGGGAGAGGGTTAGGGTGAGGGTGAACAGGGCGGATGGGCGGCAGGACTTTCCCTCGCTCAGCCGGGGATGCCCTCACCAAACTGCCGAGTCGCCGTCACGCCTCGGATCAGACGCCGCCGACATCGTGCCTGCTTGGTGATGTACCTGTATCGCCCCCTCGCTACCGGCACCCGCAAAGGGTGCAATCGCGTTCACCTCGTGGCCGCGGGCACGTAACGATTCGACTACGCCGTCTTCGACACGATCTTCTATGTCCAAGTGATTTGCTTCAGTGTGCGGATAGGTGGACGATGTACGACCTTGGTAATGAGTCCAACGCGGGCCTTCGATCGCCTCGGCAACGGTCAAACCATGGTCGAAAACTCCAGTCACGACTTGGAAATTGGTCTGAACCTGCGTGTCGGCGCCCGGAGTGCCGCATACCAACTCAAGTTGACCTCCTTCTTCAACCGGCCGGTCCGTGACCATCACGGGATTCATCGTGTGTCGGACTCGCTGGCCCGGTCGCAGGAAATCGATGTGATCGGGATCGAGGTGCCAGTAAGTCATCCGGTTGTTCAGCAACACGCCAGTATTACCGGCGATCAGACCGGACCCGTAGCCCATCTGAATACTCTGCAATTCCCCGACCGCGTTGCCCCATCGGTCTACGACACAAAAATGTGTCGTGTCGGAACCCGCAGCACCTGTAGACGCGAACGCGTCGTGATGAACGCTTGACCCGTTCGGCCGGTGAATCATGCTGTCGCGCCGGTATTTCTTCGAGCTATCAGGCCCGCGTTCCATGAACGCCCAAGGGTCGCCCTCCCGCGCTTCGTCTTCCGACAAAGCGTGTTCAAAATCGATAAGCCCTGCACGTTCGGTCGCGTAATCCTTGTCGAGCATGCCCTCAACTGGCACATCGACGAAGTCGGGATCCGCCATATATGCTTCACGATCCGCGAACGCGAGCTTCTTGCACTCGGTCATCACATGCACAGCTTCGGCAGTCAGATATCCGAGACCGGCTGCATCGAATTTCTCGAAGAGATTGAGTTCTTGCAGCAGCACGTGTCCCGAGGAATTCGGCGGCGCTTCGTAAACCGTGCGCCCGCGGTAAGTCGTCGATATCGGATCTTGCCATTTGACCTTGTGGTTCTTGAGGTCTTCGTACCTCAATAACCCGTCGCACTCTTCGCTGAACCTCGCGATTTCGCGCGCGATATCCCCCTCGTAAAACGCGTCGCGTCCCTGCTCAGCGATAGTGCGATACGTGTTGGCGAGATTCGGGTTCCTGCGCAACTCGCCCGGCTTGAGCCATTCACCGTCGGGCGCGAACACTTCGGCCGATGTCGGTGCGTCCCTCAACAGCGCGCATTGCATCGCAGACGCGGCCTGTTGATGGGACACCGGGACGCCGTCTTCACACAACTCGAGCGCCGGTTCGATACAAACGATCAGCGGCAAGCTGCCGTAACGTTCGTGCGTGGACAACAGGGCGTCCAATATCCCTGGCACAGAGGTTCCTAAAATCCCGGTAAGAGGTATACCATTCGAATATCGATCCGGTGACGCCAAGGCAGGCGCGGCTCCGGTGCCGTTAGCAACTTTCAGGGAATTATTCGATCGCATATATGTCATCACGAATCCGTCGCCGCCGATGCTTGAGCCAGACGGTTCAGCAACCCCAAGGGCGAAAGCAACAGATACGGCTGCGTCGACAGCATTGCCGCCGCGGTGTAGAGTGCGTATCCCGGCTTGCGCAGCGAGCGTGTGATTCGCCACAACCGCGCCTTTGGTGCCCATTCGCGGCGGGCGGAATGACTGACCGATATTTCCATGAGGCGATTGGTAACGCATCGAGACTTACCCTTGAACCGACGATCGAAATTCTGTTTCGTCAGTGTACCGCGAGCGTGCTACTTTCGCGAGAGCCTTGTTTCGCGGGCACGATGAATATAGAAATTGTAGTCAACCATTAAATTGTTGATCGGGTTGTGTTCCGTTCAGCAATGAATAAGGAATTGGGAAGGACCATATGCGAAATCGAATGACGAACCGTTACGCCGAGCCGGCACCGGACTACGAGCCGGATGACGAAGGCAAACGACTATGGTTAATAGACGGTGCATATCTATTTAGCACCCAATCGTCTGTAGGGCAGGGCTACAACTTTGATTATTTGTTGCTCAAAACCAAACTCGAACAGATGGTTGGCCCCTTGTGGAGAGCCTACTATCTCAACGCGTTGCAGCCCGACAGCGACCGAAATGATGGCATGCAGCGGTTCCACTCCTGGTTGCAATCCGCACCTCCGAGCGGCCCCAAAATCATCACGAAGCTCTACAACCTCAGAGACTCGGACGCGAGCCACGCATACTGCCATGGCTGCACAACCACTGTGCAACTCGAGTGTCTCGAACCAACGTGTTCTTCGGGTGTCTTTCCGTTGACGCGCAGGTCGCAAAAAGGAGTCGATGTCGGCCTCGCCACACTCGCCTTGACCCATCTCGACTCCTACGACACCTTGATGCTGTCGTCCGGAGACGGCGACCTCCTAGACGCCGTGAAGTTCGTAAGCGATGCTGGCAAAAAGGTTGAACTGGCTGTGTTCAGAGCCGGCGTAGCTACCGAACTCCAGTCTTGGGCCGATCGGATATATTGGATAGACGAATTCGCCCACGAAATCGCGCGCTAAATCCGTAATTCCCGCGAATGTGGCACTGTCCCCTCTCCCTTGATGGGAGAGGGCTAGGGTGAGGGTGATCGGTGGACAAAGGGACGGGCGCTTTAGCGAACGGAACGCCCATCCAAACAGAAAGGTATACCCTCAATGTCTTTCCCCCAAAAAGGCGAAAAAGCACCCGATTTCGAGTTGACCGCGCACGACTCCACCCGTGTGAAGCTATACGACGTATTGGCGTCTGGCCGAAGGGTCATGCTCACTTTCCATCCCGCTTCATTCACCGGAGGCTGAACCAATCAACTCGGGATCCTCGGTGGGATCCGAGATCGGGCGAAGGGACTGGGTGCAGAGTTGCTCGAAATCAGCTGCGATTCCGTACCCGTCCAACTCGCATGGGTCACCGCTAGTTTCGAAGACCACGAAGTTTCAAAAGCACCACTCGTCCTCTCCGACTTCTGGCCCCACGGAGAGGTATGCAGAAGCTACGGCGTCTTCAACGAAGAGCGCGGCATGCCCGTCAGATCACTCTTCATCATCGACACCGACGGCACAATCATTCACTCCGAAGAATCCACCCAACGCGGAGTCCTGCCCGATTTCGAGGCCGCGTTAAACCGCATCGAGAAACTTATTTAGATCACGTGATCTAAACAATTTAGCGATCTTGACAGTTCCTCGGATCTGATCAATGATCGCTAAATGCGTCACCGTGATCAAAGTGGACAGATATTCTTCTCGGACGTTGATCCAGATGTATCCTACCCATTTCGGTGGCAATACTTTCTGGGTCAGGCAATAAATGTCCTTGCCTCATTTCCGAGCGATCATTTCGATTGCATCTGGACCGATCCTCCCTATCTCCTCTCCAATGGAGGCATAACCTGCCACGCCGGAAGGATGGTCAGCGTCGACAAAGGCGATTGGGACAAGAGCCGCGGATGGGAGACCGACCTCGAATTCACTGAGGAGTGGATGACCGAATGTCATCGGATCCTCAAACCGACCGGCACGATCTGGGTCAGCGGCACGCTGCATTTCCACCCCATCGCAGGAATGGCACTCATCAAGAGCGGCTTCCGCCTGCTGAACGACATCGTTTGGGAGAAACCGAACCCGCCTCCCAATCTCGGCTGCCGCACGTTCACCCACTCCACCGAACTCGTCTACTGGGCAGCAAAAGCCCAAAAAGGCGACCGGCCCAACTACGTCTTCAACTACGCCGACATGAAAGCCGAAAACGGCGGCAAGCAGATGAAGACGGTCTGGCAGTACACCGCCGCAGGACGCAAAGAAAAACTACACGGCAAACATCCTACGCAGAAACCCGTCTCACTGATCGAACGTTGCATCCGCGCTTCGACCGCCCCCGACGATCTCGTCCTAGATCCCTTTTCCGGCACCGCCAGCACCGGCGTCGCAGCCTTGAACATGGGCCGACGCTTCGTCGGAATCGAAGTCGAAAAAGAGTTCCTAGACATCGGCCTCCAGAGGCTGAAAGACTGCGAACCCTGGTCTACGAACACCGATGGTTCAGCTATGGATGACGGAGTGGACTGAGCTGTGTCGCCAAGAAACACACGCACCGGCGAGGTCATGGAGCAGATGGTGCTACCCGCGTTAGAGATGGGCGGCTATTCGGTCAAGCGCCAAAAAAAGATCGGCACACGCTTTGGTGTGTCAGCTCACAAGGTCGACACGTTTGCTACGGATCAATTTGGTCGTCCTTACCTGATTTCGTTGAAGTGGCAACAGGTTTCAGGCACCGCCGAGCAGAAGATCCCTTTCGAAGTCGTATGTCTGGCAGACGCGATGATGCGAAACGAAGAATTCTTCAAGGCATACCTCGTCCTAGGCGGCGAAGGCTGGCGCTTCAAAGAGTTCTACCTATCCGGCGGCCTAAACGAATTCCTCATCAACGCAGACCTCGTCAACATCGTCTCCCTAGAACGATTCGTCGAACTCGCCAACCAGGGGAGGCTGTGAATGCTATGGGCGAGGTGAGTGAGCGAAATCGGTGTCTGGAGCAAATGGAAACCGCGTTGCAAAGCGCCGGTTACGACGTTGCACGAAACGTCGTCGTTGGCGATCTGTTCGGCATCAAATCCCAAAAAGTGCACATGCGCGCTACAAATCACGTTGGCGCACAGAGTTTCGTGACTTTGATTGGTCAGGTTGGCAGCGGCTCAACTACGGAGAAAATACCGTTCAAGGTGATCCAACTCGCGGACATCGCAAGGAGAACAAATCCGAACGACAGATTCTACGTGGTCCTATACGGCAGGGAACTTGACCTATACGACTTCTATGTGAACGGTGGTTTAAGCGAATATGTCATCGGTGCCGAAAATGTCGGCGTACTGAGGCACGATCGGTTCGTTGAACTTGCCAATCAAGGCAGATTGTGATGCAACAAAGCAAACCAGTCGCCTGTCCGAAGCACGGGAAATCCGAGGGCGATTGCGACGAAAAGGACACCCGCAACATCTCGGATCTGATGGACCGATTGCCTGATAGTCAAGGATTTCCTGGACGCCACAAATGCGCGTACTGCGGGTACAAACTAGGTTTCGATGCCGGATACGCCGCTGCGCTCAATGCACTCGAGGAACACATTCAGGACTTGAAGAGCTAGCCCTCGGAATCTGCAACTCGTTCCCGAACCAGCGCCCAACCTGCCTCCGACAACCTGTAACGACCAGATTCCCCACCAGCCCGAATGAAATAAGCCCTTGGTAGCGGTGGATTGCCGATGTTTTCGTTTATCCGCCCGCGCACACTTGTCTCCACCGCCGACATGTCGTAGCCCATATCAGCTTCAAGGACTAATCGTCTGAACTCAGCGTATATGGCACTCAGGTGGACAAAATCCTCTGCAGAATCCATGATCGCGTTCGGGTCGGTCTGGTGTTGCTCTAGATGTTCAAGCGCCTTGACCACAAACTCAAGCTGGTTACGAGGTTGCCAATCCGCCACGGTTGGCGCATTAGCGAGCGCTTCCAGTTCCCGATAGAGTTCTTGAAGTTCCTCAGGCGGGTGCGTGTCGACCGGATAATCTGAAGCTCGTTGATAAAGTTCGGAGTATTTTTCGGTGAATTCCCGGTTGGGAGTTACGAGACTCGAATGTGCAAGTATGCCTTCGAAAATGCCCAAGCATTGTGCGATCGGCCCTTCGCCTACACTGCCCCGAATGATCGTGTTGATTTCGGTATTGCTGAACAGGCCACCATATGTGAGATTCGAGGAGCCCACGACCGCCGTGTACGAACTGTAGTCCCCTGTCCAGAAATACAGCTTCGGATGAAACCGGTGGCTTTGGCTGAGGTCCCACCCCAAGTGAACCCTGTAAGTCATCCTCGCGTAATGGTCGGCCAGCGCCACCAAGCGTTCAATCGCATTTGGGTCAGTTATCCGAAAATCGGCCCCATGAACAATGCTGACCGCACCTTCACCCTCCAAGATTTGTTCGAGCGCCGGAAAAACAGCATCCAATCCGCCAGAATTCAAAAACGCCGAAGCAACACAGAATTTGTCAACACCAATCAACTCCGTCCGCAAAATCTCACCCAATGCGAGTTCCGAGTTCTGGACCACCGACGTAGACATTTGATTTCTCAACTATTCCGGGAATATTACCACTCGCAGTTTAATCAGCAATCAAATTGGAACAATCGCCCCGTTTCCATCTTTCCGTCAAACCCCAGTAGGGGCGATCCCTTGAGGTCGCCCGGGGAGGCGGAGGGGCGGGGCACCGTCCCCTTTCGCACAGCGAAAGGGGACGCGGAGCGAAGCGAACGCAGGGGTATGCCCGGGGCGGATGGGCAGCCGGGTTGCCCCCGCTCCGCGGGGGAAATGTGCCACGCAGAGCAACTACGGCTACGACGTGGCAGAAGGACGAAGGGGGCGAGAACCTACTCCATATGGGCGATCCCACACCCCCGGCAACACCACCAAACCAACAACAAAATCAAAGTCCATCATTCCAATCCCGCCCATCCCAGTTCAACTGCGCCATGTCCTGCGCTCTAGCTACATCGTTGAGCGCAGATCTAATCAACGATTGTCCCTGATCGACTCGCAATCGACGTCACATCCCCAACCACCCCTTCCCCGCCGCCCCCACTTGCACAACCAACCCACTCGCGACTATCCTATCGTATATAGCCACTAATGTGCTAAAACGTGAAGAAGGGGAGTGTGGATATGGCAAAACCCAATCCGGCATCTGTGACGCGCAAGCGCCATGAAAAGCTCTGGTTCAAGAACCCAGTAAAGTTCGCCAACATCGGTCTCGGCGTCAGACCTTGGCAGAAACAAGAGCAAATTCTCGCCGCACTTGCCAAACACGATTATGTCGCCGTCAGGTCCTGCAACGGATCTGGCAAGACCTTCACAGCCGCACTCGCCACTCTATGGTGGCTGATGACCCATGATGAAGCCGTTGTCATCACCACCGCTCCCACTGAACGCCAAGTCAAGAACCTGCTGTGGCGAGAAATTCGCAAAATCTACGACAACAACCGGGAGTTCATCGGCGGGCGTCTCTCACAGAACAAGCTCGAAATAACCAGCAACCGGTACGCGTTCGGATTCTCCACCGACTCCGCCGGCCGATTCCAAGGATTCCATCACGAAAACATCCTAATCATCGTCGACGAAGCCGCAAACGTACACGAGTTCATTTTCGACGCGATTTCTGGATCTATGACCACCAGAAACGCCAAGATGCTCATGATCGGAAACCCCGACGCATTGGCCGGAACATTCTACGACGCGTTTCATAAGGATCGGCAACATTGGCACACCATCCACATCTCCGCTTTCGACACGCCAGCATTCACCGACGAAATACCGGCTGACCAACCGTTACCCGCCGGAATTCCAACACCCGAATGGGTCGAACGATTTGAGCGGCAACGAGGTAAACGTTCCGCCGCATACCAAACCCGAGTACTCGGAGACTTCCCTTCCGAAGCCGACGACACTCTCATTTCTCTCAGACTCATTGAAGAAGCCGTCGATCGACAATTCACTGACGCAGTCGAAAGCGAAGCGATCATGGGTCTCGACATCGCACGGTTTGGAGACGACCAATCCGTCGCAGTAATTCGAAAAGGCCATCGGGTCGTCAAACTTCAGGCATTTCCGAAATCTAACCTCATGCAAACTACCGGACGAGCCCTCGACCTCGCGCGCCGCTATGACGTCAAGAAAATCGTCGTCGACGAAGTGGGTCTAGGTAGCGGAGTCCTCGATCGCCTAAACGAGATCGACGAAATCGAATCAATCGGCGTCAACGGCGGTAAGAGTGCACAAGATAACGATCGATATCGCAACCTGAGAGCTCAAATGTTCGACCAACTCAAGGAAAGATTCGCAGATGGCAACATCGCAATCCCCCGCGATGCCGAGCTCATCTCCCAGCTCGCCTCCATAACCTACTCATTCACCTCCACAGGACAGATCGTCCTCGAAAACAAGCAGCAAATACGAAACTCCGGACGGCAGAGCCCCGACAAGGCAGACGCACTAGCCCTCGCATTCACCGCACCGGAACCTCCACCAGAACCAGAATTCCGCATGTGGATTATAAGCGGAAAACAGAGTGCCCACTCAGAAATCCCTCCCCTCCGACGCCGCATGTTACGCGAGCGCTCGGGAGGAACCTATCATTGTTGGGAAGTCTAATGAACCCACATCATCAACCCTAAACACCAAAACCCCTACCAACAATCCCCTCTCCCCTCATTCCCCTCTCCCCTCCCCTTGCAGAGACTGTTGCAAAACCTCGACGGCCGGTCCCAGACGATTCGGGTTTCCCCCGCTCCGCGAGACCATTGCAAAACCTCGACGGCCGGCTCCAGACGATTCGGGTTTCCCCCGCTGTGCGGGGGAAATGTCCGAAGGACAAAGGGGGCGCGAAGGTATTGCGTCGCCCAGTGCCCCTCTGGGTTCCGGCTCTCGCCGGAATGACGTGAGTTTTGCAACGGTCTCCTTGCAGGCGGAGATTGAGAGGGGGTCCCGGGTGAGGGGAACCGGGGCGGCAGGAGGGCGGGGCACCGTCCCCTTTCGCTGAAGCGAAAGGGGACGCGGAGCGAAGCGAACGCAGGGGTATGCCCGCGGCCGAGGCGCGCCCGTCAAACCACCACACCACCCCGCTACGCTCAAACCCACGTAGGGGCAGGTTTCAAACCTGCCCCTACCAACCAAACAACCAACACGCATCCACCTGCGACGCCCCCAAACCACCACCACCGATCACAGTCCATCATTCCAATCCCGCCCATCCCAGTTCATTTGACTTGCGTGCTACATATGTATTAATATCAGCAACAAGCGCCCCAATCCGGCTCTATTGACCGCCGGCAAAGGCGCCCATCAAGAACCATCGCCGCGTCGAGAGGGGTCGTGCGCAAACCTTTCGAAGACGCAGCAAGAACAACTGAATAATGAAGTACGGCAGCGAGCGGGGTAGCACGGGGTCGCCAACACACGACCCGCCGGCGGTGTCCCGCCACAAGCAACTGAACGACGTCTGAGAAGACGGGCGAAACGCTGCCAACAACCCGGTTACGAAGGCGGTTGTAGCTGTAGCGCTCGGATGCGGAGGGGTATTGCTGACTCCGACAATCATAGCGAGCCAGACGGCCATCCCGCACCCCCGCAGGGTTTCCCCCGTTCACGGGGGAAATGTCCGAAGGACAAAGGGGGCGCGCCGACCCACGTCATTCCGGCGAAAGCCGGAATCCACAGGGGGCGCGGGGATGCACGTTCAAGGTCCGAGCGAACGAGTCCTTCTATCCGGCACACGTCTTTCCGCTTCGCTGGGCGGAAGAGGCTACAGCGCTAGCGAGAGGAACAATCGAGCGATGACGGGGCAGATCGATCAACTGCTCCCCGGAGGGCCGACGGTCTGGCGACGTCGGCGGTGCTGGGATACTTACGAAATTACAAGCAAACTATCGCACGCGACCCAGACCGGCGCGGCGATGATTCGAAAAGAACCGTACGGGCAGGTTTCAAACCTGCCCGTACTACCAACCAAACCACCAAAACCTGCAACTAAGCCGCAGGCCACATAAACACGTCCTCCTGTCCCCTTTCGGAACGAAAGGGGACGCGATCAGCGAAGCGAGATCGCAGGGGTATGCCCGCGGCGGACGCGGAGCCCAAACCACCACCACCCATCAAAGTCCATCATTCCAATCCCGCCCATCCCAGTTCAAAATCCCCTCCATCCCGTCCATCCATGTAAATACCCTCCCACCATCTGCGCGATAATCAACCCTCACCATACCAATGCAACCAGCCGTGTCTACACAACAATCTAAACAACCCATCCAATTCTCAGACCCCGCACCACGCCTGACCCGCGCCGATGTTGCGCGCCGCGCCGCGCAAATGCTCCCCCACGGAGCAGTCGTCAACCTCGGCATCGGTATCCCCTCTCTGTGTGCCGACTTCGTCCCCGAAGGTGTTTACCTGCGATATCAAGCAGAGAACGGCGTCTTGGGCTACGGCGAGTTGCTGGCACCCGAGGACGGCGATCCGGACCTCATCGACGCCAGCGGACAGTTCACCAAGATGACGCCCGGCATGGCGTTCTTCGATTCCGCCGATTCCTTCGCCATGATCCGTGGAGGGCACATCGACGCCACGGTCCTCGGCGCGTTGCAAGTCTCAGAACGCGGAGACCTCGCGAACTGGATGTTGCCATCCCGCGGCATCGGCAGCATCGGCGGCGGCATGGACCTGGCGGCGAACACCAAACGCGTAATCGTAGCCATGGAGCACACCACGCGGCGCAACGAATTCAAGATCGTCAAAGAGTGCGACTTCCCTCTAACCGCGCAACGCTGCGTCACCGACATCGTCACCGACATCTGCGTAATCTCGGTCACCGACGGAATGCTGATACTCGAAGAGACCGCGCCCGGCTGGAACGCAGAAGATGTCCAAGCTCTCACCGGCGCTCCGCTGCACTGAAACAGCAAGGCCAACACCTCGAAAACCATGAAAATCACCGATATTCGAACCGTCGTCGTCGGCAACCCTTGGAAGAACTGGATATACGTCGTCGTTGACACCGACGACGGATACCAAGGCATCGGAGAAGCCACCGGCGGCCTCAGCACCCAACCAACCGTCGCCGCTGTCGATGAAGTCAAACACCTAGTAATCGGCCGCGACCCCCGCGACATCCACGCCATCTGGAACGAGCTCTACCTCGCCGGTTTCCTCAACGTAAACCGCGAAATGTCAGGCATCGAGATGGCATGCTGGGACATCCTCGGCAAATCCTTGAACGCACCCGTTCATCGTCTACTCGGCGGCAAAGTGCGAGACGACATCCGCGTCTACGCCAACGGCTGGTACTCCGGCGACCGCACACCCGAAGGCTTCGCAGAAAAGGCTTCCGAAGTTGTCGACAAGGGATACACAGCCTTGAAACTTGACCCCTTCGGCACCGCATACCTCGCATTGAGCAGGTCGGAGACGCGCGAAGTTCAGGCGCTCCTAAGAGCAGTCCGAGAAGCCGTCGGCGACGATGTCGAAATCATGATCGAAGCCCACGACCGCTTCAGCGTCGGTGCAGCCATCGAGATCGGAAACTGGCTCGAAGAGTTCGATGTCACCTGGTTCGAAACCCCCGTACTCTCAAACGACGTTGATGCCCTGATCGAAGTCGCCAAACGAGTCCCCGTACGCGTCATCGCCGGCGAGAGAATGCACGAACTCCACGACTTCGCACGTTTCCTAAACGCCGATGTCACCGACATCATCAACCCCGAACCCCTAGGCGTCGGCGGCGTTTGGCGAACCCTACAGATCGCCGGAATGGCCCGCGCCCACCACGCTCAACTCGCACCGCACAACGCTGAAAGCCCCCTCAAAACCATGATCGCCCTGCACATCGACGCGGTCACACCAAACATCTACATCCAAGAGTGCTTCGACGATTTCCTCGAACCATGGGTGTCAGACGTCCTCCACGGCTTCGAACGCGTCCAAAACGGAAAACTACAAATCCCAGAAACCCCCGGATTCGGCGTCACCCTCAACGAAACCGAAGCCGCCAAACACCCCTACGGAAAATCCAACTTCCTCCGCATGTTCAGCCCGGGATGGGAGCGCAGGGATGTCGCCGAGGCCTGAATCGAACTGCCAAACAGGAACGAGACGCATCTATTCTCACGTCATCACTATTCGTCGTCATTTTCGATGTGGTCCGACTCGTAGTCGTCAGATTCTGACCAATGCCACTCTCCGCGGAAACTGAACCGACCATCGTTGCTGTCGAACTCGAAGCTACCGTTGCCCGGGAATTCAGGTAGACCTTCCATGGGCAACCCCTCAAGCCAGCCCTCAAACTCATCGTCCATCACACGCTCTTCCACAAGCTCCTCCAGCCAATCCCACGCATCGTCGTCTGCAAACTCGAATCGACGCTCTATGGAAAACCGGGGATCGCCGCCTTCCCATCCCTCCCGCATCTCATCGAGCCACTCGGGAAACTCATCATCTCTCATCAAGCCTTCGTCCAAGAACTCCCACAACCACTCACCATCATCCCGGTTGAAGTACTCGTCCGGAAATACCCGATACTCATCATCTGCCTTCATCCAATCCGGATCCGTTTTCCCATCGTTCCATGCCCACTCGGATCTGTTCTCGATGGAAGGGTTGTCAGTAAACGCTCCAAACGTTTCATCGAAGCTGTCGAAGTCTCGGAAAGTGAATACTTCCGGTGCGTCGTACAGCCACTCCCGCAACTCTTCTAGCTCATGATCAGAAATCTGTCCGTCCTCAATCGCAGACTCGAGGAAATCCACTAGATCACCCTGATCCGATCCCATCATGTCATTCGTTGTCGACGCGACTTCCTCTGCTTCCTCCAACATCACCTCTTCGTGTTCGGCATACGCAACACCAGAATCAGCCCCGACGATGTTCGCCAAGCGTTCACCGAACGACTGCCCTTCGTACTCACCTCCGCTCCGCGTCGCCGCCAAAACTACCACCGTCACGGCAAACGCAACACCGATCGCCGCCAAGACTGCCAGCACTCCCAATAGCCTGTTCGTCATGATCTTGCTCTCCTTGAAACTACGACCTGCATGGAATGGTAGCTATTTGGTTGATCGATACGTTACCAATTGCCGCTTGGATGCAACCTGAAAGACGCGCATCCCAGAATGGTTAGAATTGTTGCCGAAGATGTTGGAAGCAACCCTATCCACCAAAGAGTAAGAAATATTGAAGATAGCAGTTTGCGCAAAGCAGGTGCCGGACACCGATATCCCGCCCTCGCAGTTCAAAGTCGATGAAGCGGACCTGCGCGTCATTCCGCCCGCCGGTGTACCACCGATCGTCAACGGCTTCGACATGAACGCCGTCGAAGCCGCGCTCCGACTCCGCGATGCAGGCGTCGACATTGATATCGTCATCTTCTCCGTCGGCACCGGGTTCGCGCTGGATGTGATGAAAAAGCCGTTGGCCATCGGAGCCGACAGGCTAGTCTTGGTTGACGACGAGGCATCCGAATCTCTGGACGCGCTCAACACCGCGAAAGTCTTGTCGGCGGCAATCGAACGCGACGGAGGTGCAGATTTGGTTTTGGCCGGCCGACAAGCCTCCGACTGGGATCAGGGCCACGTCCCGATAATGCTCAGCGAATTGATGCGAGCGCCGTTGGTCACCTTGGTAAGGGATCTGAAACTCGGACCCGATGGCGACACGTTCGACGTTGAGCGGGTTGCGGAAGGTGGTTTCCAACGGATACAGTGCCCGAAACCAGCAGTGATGACAGTGACCAACGAGTTGGGTGAAGCGCGGTACGCCAACCTCCGAGGCATCATGGTCGCTAGCCGAAAACGGCCAGAAACAATCACCCTCGCCGACCTCGGACTAAGTGACCTAACCCAAAACGGCGCAATCGCGATGACGCGTCTATTCGTGCCTATGTCGGAATCCAATGTCGAGATTGTCGAAGGTGAAGACGACGCCGATTCTGGACGGCTACTGGCGCTCCGGCTACGTGAGGCGAAGTTGATATGAGCGACGGTCTCTTGATTGTTGGAGAAGTGGTCGATGGTGCGCTGCATCCTACCGTTCGGCAGTTGGTGAATGCCGCGGGGAAAATTGGCGAAGAAGCATCACTATGTCTGGCAGTTGATGGAGCGTTCGACGATGGAGTGCTTGACGGCGTAGGTGTTGCCAATGTGATTCTGTTGGAGCATCCGGATGCAGCTTCGGATGGAGTTGGCGGGGTGTACTCGCTTTTGACAGATCTGGTATGTGAGGCGGTAGACCAGTTGTCGCCCAACGTGGTATTGGTTGCGAAGACGGATGCCGGATCAGTGATCTCGGCAAGGGTAGCGGCTCGGTTTGGTGCCGGTTTGGCTTCGGACTGTATCGATTTGGCGCTGAATGCCGAAGGCAAGGTGGCAGTTACCCGGCCCGTGCACGGCGGCAGCGCTTTGGCAGTCTATGAGTTTGCCGGGGATGGGATGCAGGTGGTTTCGGTTCGGCCAGGGGCGTTTGAGGCAGTTGAATCCAGCAGCGCGATGCCGAACGTAGAACGAATCGATGCGTCGAGCGTGAATGCTAATGGTGCAGCACCCGTTTTGGTGGAAACCGTCGTGGAGGAGAGCGAGGGTATCCCATTGGAGCAGGCAGACATTGTCGTTTCCGGTGGAAGAGGATTAGGCGGTGCAGAGCCGTTCGACAACCTGCGCGAGTTGTGTGGACTGCTAGATGCGGCTTTGGGCGCGTCGAGGGCAGCATGCGATGCGGGTTGGATCGATCACTCGCACCAAGTCGGCCTCACAGGCAAAAGCATCAGTCCAACCACTTACATCACCGTAGGCATATCGGGTGCGAGCCAACACATGGCCGGCTGCTCTTCAGCGCGCAACATCGTCGCCATCGACAAAGACCCGGAAGCCAATATCTTTTCCCACGCACGTTACGGCGTAGTCGGCGATTGGGCCAAAGTCTTGCCTGCATTCACAGCAGCCGTTGCCGAATTGGAATGAGACGGGAATATCGAAATGAGTAGCAGCGCAGACCGGCCGAACATCGTATTTCTTTTCCCCGACCAGTTCAGGGCTGATTTCGCGGGTTGCTACGGTGCGGACTGGCTACAGACGCCAAACATCGACGCCATCGCCAACGCTGGCGTTCGATACGCAAACGGTTTCTCGCAATCTCCTGTTTGCGTCCCTGCGCGGACGGCTCTACTGACCGGGGCAAACGCGATCAGGAACGGCGTCACTAACAATGCCCAGAATCTCCGCGCCGATTGGCGTGCTGCCGGCATCCAGACGTGGCCGGAGATCTTGAACGACGCCGGGTATTACACCGCCGGCATCGGGAAGATGCATTTCTACCCGTGGAACGAGCGCAGAGGATTCCAGTACCGAGTCGTGTGCGAGGACAAGCGATGGCTGCACGTCAGGGACGACTACTATCACTACTTGAAAAAACATGGTCTGCGCAAACTGCATGGCGATGAGATGGATGGCTACCACGAGAACAAAGGCGCTGTGCTCCACGACATTCCGTGGGAGCACTCCTGGGACCGCTTCGTCGGCGCTGAGTCGGTGAAGTTCATCGAGCGATACGGCGGCGAAGGTCCGTTCGCTATGATGGTGGGATTCCCCGGGCCGCACTGTCCGTACGATCCTAACGAACAGTTCCTCAAAGGCGTCGACGAAAGCAAGTTGCCGTCCCCAGCGCCCGAAGTGGAAGGCCACCATCCGAATCTGCGCGACACCAACGTCTCCGGCAACCGACGCCCTTGGAACGGTGTCGACTACGGAGAATTCCCCGACTCCACGAAATCAACCATCCGCAAGCACTACTCCGGCCTAGTGCAGCAGATCGATTACGAAGTCGGCGCCATCGTCGACGCGCTCGACCGTCAGGGGCTGTTGGACAACACATACATCGTCTTGGCTTCGGACCATGGAGACTACCTAGGCGATCACAACCTCATCGGAAAGGCATCGTTCTTCGAATCGGCGATCCGGATACCCTTCGTGGCGATGGGGCCCGGAGTTGCTGGTGGTCAGGTCGTTGAGGACCTAGTTGAGTTGCGGGATGTAACGGCGACGATGTTGAAATGGGCGGGCATTGAGGATTTGCCGGTGTGGTACGACGCGATCCCTTTGCCGGGTGATGGAATGCCTGGAGAAAGTGGTCGCGATCGTATATTCGGAATGCTCACGGACGGATGGATGAACTACGATGGCCGTTTCAAGTTGCACCGATATCGCTCTGGCGAGGCGTTACTTTTCGACATCGAGAACGACCCGCAAGAACAATCCAACCTTTTGGATCACCCTGCTTACGCAAACGTCCGGCACCGATTGGAGGCTGAGCTGTTCTCTGAGGTGATGACCTCGATCGAGGCTGCGTCGCAGGACAGGTTGGCTCAATACGGCGATATGTCACAGGACCCGAGCTTTGGCAAGGAGAGTTGGGAACGCGAGTATCCGCATCCGCCGGTGATGTAGTGTGAACCGCGGGTTGCGTGGGCAGTAGGGCATCCCCTCTCCCCTCCGTGGGAGAGGGCTAGGGTGAGGGGGAACGGGGGCAAAAGGGTGGGGTGACGACGTGTAGGGGCAGGTTTGAAATCTGCCATGTAGTTGGGGTTGGGGGTTAATATATGCCCATGGCTAAGCAAGATATCTCCGAATCGTTGCGCTCCGAGAAAGCGCGTTATGTCGCGTCGAACGCTGGTTCTGGTGCGAAGCACGAAGAGGCTAAGCGGTTCCTTCCCGGCGGCGACACACGAAACTCGATCTTCTGGAATCCCTTTCCGATCTATGTGTCAGGGGCCGATGGTTCCCACATAACCGATGTCGACGGCAATGAGCGCGTAGATTTCATCAACAACATGACGACGCTCATCTTGGGGCATCGTCATCCGGCGGTGATCGAATCGCTGGCGGATCAACTAGCGCTAGGGGTTTCGTATCCCGCGCCGACGCCTTTGGTAGTGGAGTGGGGGGAGTTGATGTGCGAACGTGTCCCGTCGTTGGACAAAATCAGGTTCGTCAATTCAGGAACGGAGGCGACATTAAACGCGATTCGTGCGGCGCGTGCATTCTCGGGCAAGAACTTGCTGGCGAAGTGTGAAGGTGCGTATCACGGCAACCACGACGCAGTGCAGATCAGCGTCACGCCAAACGTTGATATGGCGGGCGACGAAGACGCGCCCAACGCGGTACTTATGACGAGCGGCATGTCACCAAAATCCGCCGACGAGATTGTGATCATGCCGTACAACGATCTGGAAGCTGCGGAACGAACGATCCGGGGAAATGCCGATCAGTTGGCGGCGGTGATAGTCGAGCCGATCAACGGTCAGTGCGGCATGGTTCCGGCAGATCCTGGATTCATCGAGGGCATCCGCAGGATCACGTCGGAATTGGGAATTTTGCTTATCTTTGATGAGGTGATCGCATTTCGTGCCTCGCGTGGAGGCGCGCAAGAGTACTACGGTGTCACGCCAGACCTGACTTGCTTCGGCAAGGTGATCGGAGGCGGGTTGCCCGTGGGAGCATTTGGCGGTCGCGACGACATTATGACACTGTGGGACCCGAGCGGATCGGGTGGTCCGCAGGTAGCGCACGCCGGTACGTTCAACGGTAATCCGATGACCGCGGCGGCGGGCGTAGCGACGTTGAAAGAACTGACCGTCGACGTTTACGATGAACTAGCCGAGAAAGGTGAGTATCTGCGAAATCGTCTGCGGGAAGTCATTTCAGATCTGGAAGCGCCGATGGGCGTGACAGGTGCGACATCGTTGTTTGCGATACAGGCCACGTCAGAAGTGGTGCGGGACTATCGTTCTTACGCGACGAACGACGGTGATCTGCTGGAGATGGTGTTCATGGGGATGATGAACGAGGGTTATCTGTTGTCGAGCAAGTGCGCTGGGAATGTTTCAGCGGCGCACACGTACGAGGAGTTGGACGGGTTTGCGGAGGCATTTGGGAGGGTGTTGAAGCGTGCTTGGGGTAGTTGAGGGAGCTGAAACGCCAGATTAGCGGGAGACGTCGAGAGTTTGGCAGATTTAGCGTACGTGATGCTGATAGGTCTCTACGTCACGGTCAATGGAGGGACACCTCTTGAAGAGATCAATCGTTCGTGCGGTATTGCGATCGAGGTGGTGGAGTCTTGGCAGGTAGGGTAGAGGCTCAATAGAGCGGTGCGACCGCGCGCGAGGCTAGTTCCTCTGGCGGTCGGCGACGTGGTGGGCGATGGAGGACTCGAACCTCCGACCTCATGCGTGTGAAGCATGCGCTCTAGCCAGCTGAGCTAACCGCCCACCGATAATATCGTCGGCACCGACCGCGTCACTTTGGGTTTCCCCCGTTGACGGAGGAAATGGCTAAACCAAAGGGGACGCGCCACTTATGGAAGTTTGGTGGCGATGACAAGACTCGAACTTGTGACCTAGCGCTTATGAAGCGCTCGCTCTAACCTGCTGAGCTACATCGCCCCCGATTCAGCGACCCGAAAAACGCCTTCGCGCCGATACTCATTATGGTACGCACCTCAATCCACGCGGTCAAGATTGGGCTCTTTGAGAGACTGTTGCAGAACCCTCTTCCTTGGTGCCCAAGGGTGACAGGGAGGGGGTAGACAACGATAGCGCACTCCGAACAAACTGCACCGCGCTGCCCCACGCCTCTGGATTCCGGCTTTCGCCGGAATGACGTGAGCGACGCCGGAATGACGGGGGTTTTGCAAAGGTCGGCGCTTTGCGAGATCTCAGTCCGCCGCGTATTCGCCGCTCTTTCCGCCGCTCTTGCGTATCAAGCGCAAATTCGTGACGCGTATCCCGCGCTCCGCAGACTTACACATGTCGTAGACCGTCAGGGCAGCTACGGACGCCGCGGTCATCGCTTCCATCTCCACGCCGGTGCGCCATGTGGCCTTCGCGGTAGCCTCAATCCGTAACCCCGTTCCGTCGGTCAACTCCTCGATGTCAACCTCGATCTGGGATATCGGAATGTTGTGGCACATCGGGATCAGATCAGCCGTCCGCTTTCCACCCATCACTCCGGCAAGTTTCGCCGTGGCAATCACATCACCTTTGCCGATGGTGCCAGAGCGGATCAGTGACAATGTCTTGTCCGACATCAACACATCGCAGGTTGCGGTGGCTACGCGATCGGTGATTTCCTTATCGCCGACATCCACCATCCGCGCCTCGCCCGATGAATCAATGTGCGTCAATTCAGGTTCCGATACATCTTCTTCGCCGACCACCGAAACGACTTCCTCAACCAAAGTAGCGAATGATGCCGCTTGGGTCATCATTCCGCTCCCTTTACGTTCGTAACCATCATCGACCAGTTTTTCGCTGTCAGGCAAGCGAGCCGCCTCCCCAACCATCGCATCGCACACCTCGTTCTGAGGGTGCCCAGAGTGACCTTTCACCCATTGGAAAGCGACGTCTCGCCCGTCAACCGCATCTAGCAACCGCCCCCACAAATCAGGGTTCAACGCCATGTCACCTTGACGGTTGCGACGCCATCCATTGGCACGCCAACGCTTCGCCCATCCCTTCGACATCCCGTCCACAACATAACGAGAGTCAGTTACCACCTCGGTGCGGCGACCCGTCGCGATTTCGGCTGTGCTCTCGAGTCCCGCGATCACCCCCATCAACTCCATGCGGTTGTTGGTTGTCCGTCGGTATCCCCTCGAAAGCTTGAACGTCTTGCCATCCCCTTCGACAACCACTCCGAAACCGCCCGGACCGGGGTTCCCGATCGCGCCTCCGTCCGAGTAAATGAATAGGTCTGATCCTGCAGCCGGGCTCATTTTCGACCACCGTTTCCGGTCAACCCTGACTACTCCTCGTATCCATCGTCAACGAGCAACCTATCTTCAGATTGTCCGGCCGCCGCTTTCGCCAGCTTGTCGCACTTCTCATTCTCGGCGCTGAACGCTTCGCGGTAGCGGGAATGAGCCCGAACCCAACGGAACTCGACCTTCTTTAATCGGTCGCTGGCGTGTAGGATCCGCTTCCACAGATCCGTATTTTTTGCCTTCTCGCCATCTTGCTTCGTCCATTGGTTCTTGCGCCAACGCTTCGCCCAGCCGCGCGTCATCGCGCTTACCAGGTACTCGGAATCAGTAATGACTATGACCGACGTATCCGGATCGATTTTGTCAGCCGAATTGAGCGCGACGAGAAAGTCTAACGATTCCGCCGCACCCATCAACTCCATACGGTTGTTCGTGGTGCGCCGATACCCCTTCGCTTGGCTGGCTTTCTTGCCCTTACGCTCCATGATGGCCGACCAACCGCCTGGTCCGGGGTTCTCAAGAGCCGAGCCATCCGTGAAGATCCGGATCAGAGTTCCTGCCTTCACCGCCGCCTCTTCCTGTTCTTTGAACTCCGTATCTTCACGCACCCGTTCGATCTCGCGCCTTGCGAGTGCCTGAGCTTGACTCAGCATTTTGTCGGAATTAGCCGAATCCATCGTCAGCCGCACTTCGACATCGTGCTTCTGCATCAACCGCCAAAGTTCCTGCCAAAGGTCGGCATTGCGGACACGATCGCCTTCCCGACGGTTCCACCTGTTTTGGCTCCACGCCTCTACCCAACCTCGGTTAACTGCGTTAGAAGTGAACTGATCGGGCGTATCGAGCACGATCCTCAAGCCATCTTTTCTGAGAAGCCGACGAGTTTCTCGCAACGCATCGATGCAAGCAGTCAGATGCATTCGCGCGAAGTTCGTGGTTTGGAACTTGCTCGAAACCCGTTCGACTTTTCCGGGGATATGCAGTTCAACACAATACGCGCCCACGCCCGAATTACCGACTGTGGCCGCGGCGTACGATATCCTGCAATCCGGCTCCAGTGCTTCATCGTCACCAGCGTCGGAACTTTCCTGCTCAGAAGTCTCGGAATCCCCTCGCTGAGATCTCCGGCCGACGTCTTGAGCAAGTCGCCAACTCACACTCTTCTGACCGTCGATTCGCTCCGCCAATTTCTCCAACAGGTCGCGGTGCACCACCTCGTTACCGTCATCATCCATCCAACCCGCGGATCGCAATTTGCCAAAACCAGCCTCGTCGCCAACAGTTTCCGCAACCCAAGTCGATGGGGTGACCACTTCGACCGTCGATCCCTCAGAATCTACCGCTTCAAACCCTTTGACCGCGGCCACCAAGCAGCAACGAATAAAGGTAGCACCCTCATCTATGACGCCCGCCACCGTATTGGGGGCTTCGTCTCCGACTTTAACCATGGCGCTGTAACCGCCAATGCCCTGATGCGGTTTGAAATCGACGCCGCAATTAATGCGTACCGTCGGTTTGGCCTCTGGTTCGGTCTTGATCCGCTGAATCATAAGCCTTGGGTTCAACTCGACCTGTTTAACGTAAAACCTTCGATTGCAACATCGTAAATCAAAAACATCAATGATGACCTCCGCAACTCATCCACCGAGACGGAACATTTCGATCTTTTGCCGCCCTCCGCCAACAACCGCTAAATCTGTGTTGCTTGATCTCAATTCAGAATACCTGTCACGGCGATTCGACCAAACCCGCTCGATGATCTCGATCAAGTCGTGGTCGTCTGCGCCAGCGCGCATCGGACCTTTCAAGTCAGTTCCGCTCGTGGCAAACAGGCAAGTCACCAATCGGCCCTCGGTGGTCAACCTCGCTCGCGTGCAGTCGCCACAGAATGGTTGCGTCACCGACGTAATGACGCCGATTTCGCCCTCGCCATCGAGATACCGGTAGCGCGAGGCCACCTCTCCCGCGTAGTTAGCGTCGATCGGCTCGAGTGGATATACCGAACTGATCGCGTCGACTATCTCTTTACCAGATACGACCTGCGACAAGTCCCAATCATTCAGATTTCCAACATCCATGAATTCGATGAACCGCACTATGTCGCCCGTGCCACGAAAGTGTTCCGCAGACTCCACGATCGTGTGTTCATTGACTCCGCGTTGCACGACGACATTAATTTTCAAGGGCGAGAATCCCGCATCACGAGCCGCTTCGATCCCTTCCAAGACCTTTTCAGGACCGTACGGGCGGCCGCTCATCTGGCCAAAAACCTCGTCATCCAACGCGTCGAGGCTGACTGTCAAGCGATCCAATCCTGCACGCCGTAATTCGTGTGCGTATCGCGGCAACAAGAAACCATTCGTGGTCATCGCCAGATCGGCTACGCCTGGGATCGCGGCCAACTCTTCGATCAGATGAGTCACATCCGAACGGACCAACGGCTCTCCGCCCGTGATTCGAACTTTCCTCACTCCGAATTCGGTAAACAGCCGAGTCAATCGTACGATCTCTTCGAACGCCAAAATCTCTTCGCGTTTCAAAAACTCGTACCTTTCGCCGAAAATCTCCGCTGGCATGCAATACGGACACCGGAAATTACAACGATCGGTAACCGAGATGCGCAAGTCGCGCACTACCCGACCGAGAGTGTCGATTGTGCGGTTCTTGGTTGCCGATGATTTCACGTGCGGGGGCATTGTCGTGCCGCTCCGAATTGAGCGGTTTTCGTGTCTGAGATTGTACCCCTGCTTGCCTCGCCTCAGTCCAAGAGTGCCTTTAGAGCAGGCGCGATCGCGCGGATTGCTCGCCCTCGATGACTCAAATCGTCTTTTTCTTGGGCAGACATCTCCGCCGTTGTTCGGTGATCACCGTCTGGGATGAATACCGGATCGTACCCGAAGCCGTTTTTCCCACGTGGCGCATACGCGATCGAACCCTCAACCGTACCGGAAACGTGTAGAACGTCACCGCCGCTTGCGGGATCGTACACAACCACAGCGCACACAAACCGCGCCGTCCTTTTGTCGGCCGGGACATCCCTCATCCCTCTCAGCAGCAAATCAGTACGATCGGCATCAGTCAAACCGTCGCCCCCGTAACGCGCCGAATGAACCCCGGGGGCACCGTCTAGGGCGTCAACCACGAGTCCAGAATCGTCTGCCAGCGCGATTTTGCCGAATCGCTCGCCATAGTACCGAGCCTTGATCTCGGCATTTTCCAAAAAAGTTGAGCCATCTTCTTCGGGCGCGGCGACTTCGCCGAGTTGATCGAGACCGACGAACTCCGCTGAGATGTGTTCCAACATCCGACGAATTTCGCGCACCTTACCGGCGTTCTGCGTCGCTATTAGCACACGATGGGGTTTCAGCGCGGACATCTCAACTTCTAAGAACAGCTCTCTCGTTCAGATTCGCGAACGAAATTCGTGAAACCAATTGACGATTAGAGCCAGAATTGTTACCTTTGCGACTTGCGGCGCGGAATGATATTCTAATCACGAGATTTCGCTTGATGCTGAAGACTCCCGAGGGAACCCGCGCCGACGTTAGAGCGCAAAGCCGATAGCAAGTAGCAGACAGGCCGTCATACCAATCTGACAAGACCGCATCTCGATGCAACACTGGCTGACTCCCTCCAAACTCAATAGGCTTGCACTTGGTGTGCTTGCTGTCGTCGCAACACTTTTTGTGGCGGCGTGCTCGCCGGAACATCCTCAATCCACCTTCGACTACGGTGGGCCCGTCGCCCGTGACCAAGGCGACCTATTCATACTCATCTTCTGGATCTCCGTCCCCGTCTTCATAATCGTCGAAGGCGCAATCATCTACGCCGCGATCCGATACCGCCGTCGTGACGACAAAATCCCTAAGCAGATCCACGGAAACACCAAACTCGAAATCACTTGGACCGTACTCCCAGCCATAGTCATCGCCGCCATCGCCGTCCCAACCATCATCGGCATTTGGGAACAACAAAGGGGAGCGCCCACAGACCGAGGCGACGTACTCGACGTTGAAGCAATCGGGCACCGCTGGTGGTTCGAATTCCGATATCCCAATCAGGAAGTCGTCACCGCAAACGAGATGCACGTACCTGTTGGAAGGCCGGTAAACGTCGCGCTAGCGTCGCAAGACGTGATCCACAGCTTCTGGGTGCCTAAACTCGCCGGCAAGATCGACATGGTGCCGCTCAACGACAACCTATTGTGGTTCATCGCTGAGGAGCCCGGAATCTATGACGGCCAATGCGCGGAGTTCTGCGGCATCGCACACGCCCACATGCGTTTCCGCGTGATCGCCCATGCCGAAGAGGACTTCCAAAACTGGGTCGCTGGCATGCGCACACCTCCAGAAACCTTCGAACCGGGTAGCCCTGAACAACAAGGTCAAACCCTCTTCGCAACCCACTGCAAGACATGTCACTCCGACGACTCGTGGCGACAAGACGCCTACTCGCTCGAAATCCAGCAGCAAGATTCTCGATGGGCTACTTGGCTTAACGACATCGAGAACTCTCGCATCGTCTCCGCGCCAAACATGACCCACTACAGCCAGCGCAACTTCCTCGGCGCCGGTATCAAAGAAAACTCCCGCGAAAACCTCATCAAGTGGATCAACGATCCTAACGACATCAAGATCGGTACCTCAATGCAGGCACACGCCGCCGTCTATCAGGAACGCGCCGACAATAAGATAAACCTCTCCCAGCAAGAGGTGGAAAACATCGCCGACTACCTGCTAGCCCTCAAACCCGGCGACATCTCGCAGATGGTCGCCCCCGTCATTACTGGCGACACACCAGAAGAACGCGGCGAGCAACTCTTCGTCTCCATCGGCTGCAACGCCTGCCACAATATCGAGTCAGAAGACACCATCGTCGGCCCCAGCCTAGTCGGTATCGCAGACCGCGCCGGAACCCGAACGTCGCTCTCCGCCGATGATTACATGCGACAGTCCATTAACGACCCCGCAGCCTTCATCGTTGACGGTTTCACCAACTCCATGGTCGTCCCCAAAATCCCGGCGAGCCAAGTCGACGACCTCATCGCGTACATCTCAACCCTCAAATAAGCACCAAGCGTCTCGGATAAACTAGAACCACTGGCGATTAACAGCGAAATTCATCTCTGAATCTTCCAACCATGCACACGACACATCCAGGAGTAAGCGGCGAACCGACCTCACTGCGTTTACCGCGCATCTTCCCCAGGCCGACTAGCGAGTACGGCATCTGGAGCTGGATTTCAACTGTCGATCACAAGCGCATCGGCACACTGTACGCCGTAACGTCGTTCCTATGGTTCCTAGTCGGTGGTATCGAAGCGCTGATCATGCGCTTACAACTTTCCCAAGCCGACAACACCCTGATCGACCCAGAACTCTTCAACCAGCTCTTCACGATGCACGGCACCACCATGGTGTTCCTCGTCGTGATGCCACTGTCTGCGGCCTTCTTCAACTGGCTCGTACCGTTGCAAATCGGTGCCAGAGACGTTGCCTTTCCGCGCCTAAACGCACTGAGCTACTGGATATTCCTGTTCGGCAGCCTCTTCCTGAACTTTTCATGGTTCGTAGGTGACGCACCCAACGGCGGATGGTTCGGCTACGCGCCAAACTCCCACGTCGCCTTCAACCCCACCCACGGTATGACCTACTGGGTGATCGGTCTAAACATCCTTGGTATCGCATCAATCGCCGCCGGGTTGAACTTCATCGTCACAATCCTCAACATGCGCGCGCCGGGCATGACCTTGACCAAGATGCCCGTGTTCACTTGGATGACCTTCGTCACCTCCGTGCTCATCGTCCTCGCTCTGCCAGTACTTACGGTCGCCCTCATCCAGCTCCAGGTCGACCGCCTCTACGGTACCCACTTCTACGATCCGGCAGCCGGAGGCGATCCGGTCTTGTGGCAACACGTATTCTGGCTCTTTGGCCACCCCGAGGTCTATATCCTGATCCTGCCCGCCATGGGCATCGTCTCGGAGATCCTGCCTGTTTTCTCCCGTAAGCCGCTCTTCGGTTACACCTTCCTGGTGTTCGCCGGAGTCGCGATCGGTTTCATGGGATGGTTCGTATGGAGCCACCACATGTTCACCGTCGGCCTTGGCCCTGCTGCCAACTCCGCGTTTGCCATCTCAACGATGGCCATCGCTATCCCGACTGGTATCAAAATCTTCAACTGGATCGGCACGATGTGGGGCGGATCGATACGCTTCTCGACCGCGATGCTGTTCGCAATCTCGTTCATCGCCATGTTCACTATCGGTGGTCTGTCTGGCGTGATGCACGCGTCCGTGCCGACAGACGCCCAACAGCAAGACACGTATTTCGTAGTCGCCCACTTCCACTATGTCCTCTTTGGCGGCGCGATCATGGCCATCTTCGGTGGGATTTACTTCTGGTGGCCGAAGGCGACCGGATACATGCTCAGCGAGAAACTTGGAGTCACCAACTGGGCCCTGATGCTTATCGGATTCAACCTCCAGTTCGCACCCCAACATTGGCTCGGACTCGACGGCATGCCGCGCCGCGTATTCACCTACGCCGAAAACATGGGATGGGAAAACACCAACATGTACGCCTCCGCTGGAGGTTTCCTGATGGCTTTCGGTGTCCTGTTCTTCCTCATCAACGTGTTCTACAGCGCCCGCAAACGCGTGCCCGCAGGCGATGACCCGTGGGACGGCAGGACGCTCGAATGGTCCATCTCATCGCCTCCGCCGCACTACAACTTCGAGAAAATCCCGAACGTCGAACATCGCGACGACTGGTGGTTCACCAAGCACCCGGAACTCATCGCTGAGTACTATCACGACGAACACGCCGGCGAACTCAAAGCACCATCAGGCGCACAGTTCGACGACGACATGGCTGAAGATGAACACGCCGAAACACACGCTGATGACCATCACGGCGAAGATGACCACGGACACGGAGACATCCATCTGCCCGACATGTCCTACTATCCCTTCATCCTAGCCGTCGGCATAACCATCATTGGCGCTGGACTGATGACGTGGATCCCGGTCATCATCGTCGGTGTCGTCTTGCTCGTGTGGGGACTCATCGGTTGGTCGATGGAGCCAGTCAACGACCCCGCGCCCGAAGGCGAAGCACACGGTCACTGATCGAACCTAACCGAAGCGCGAAATCCTAACGGAAAGCAACTTCAATTGGCATCCGCATCCGCGACATACGAAGTGAAGAACGAATACGGCGAAGTGATCAACACTTCGACCGGATTGAGCAACAAAAAACTGCTCATGTGGGCGTTCCTCGGATCCGATGTCATGTTCTTCGGATCCTTCATCGCAACCTTCCTCGTCTACCGCAACCGCAGCCTCGTCGGCCCGTACCCTGCTGACATTCTCGACATTCCCATCACGTCGGTCTCCACCTTCGTGCTGCTCATGAGCTCGTTGGCTATGGTGCTCGCGCTTTCCTACGTGCAGGACGGTCGCAAAAAGCTTGGCACTTTCTGGATCTTCTCGGTTGTGGTCCTCGGAGCGATCTTCTTGCTCTTCCAGGTATACGAGTTCAACCACTTCGCAAAGGTGGGATTGACGCCTAGGACCAACTTGTTCGGCACAACGTTCTTCATCCTCACCGGACTGCATGGCGCCCACGTGACGCTTGGTGTACTTTGGCTCATGTTCCTCGGATTCGGCAGCATCAAAGGCACCCTTCGCGCCGACAACGCAATCGACCTCGAGTTGGCTGGATTGTATTGGCACTTCGTCGACATCGTCTGGATCGTAATCTTCACCGTAATCTACCTAATCTCGGCGCGCGACGTAGCGCCTGCAGGAAGCCTCCCTTGGGTGCCCGGGGCACACTAACAGTAATCGACCCAGAAGCTGAACTAGAACTTCATCAAACGAAAATGTCGAACCTCTGGAACAAACTCCTTTACCACGACGGCCGTGGGTGGTGGGATCTGCCGCGAACGCAATGGCAGGATCCCAACCCGCAAATGGAAGGCCCGTTCGGCGACGGAATCACACCGATCAAGAAGACTTGGGATTTCATCACTGCTGCCGGATATCACCACGGTACGCCGCTCTTCTACGTTGTAGTGGGGGTCATCCTCAGCGTTATCACGATAGTCGAGGTCTGGGCCTTCAATTGGCTCTTCCTCGGAGGACTTCTGATCCCGTTGATGCTGGTTCTATCCCTCGGGAAATTCGTCCTCGTCGTCGGGTTCTTCATGCATCTGAAGTTCGATCGCAAGTACTATGCCTGGATATTCACGGCGTGCATGGTGATTGGCATCGGTATATTCGTCGCCTTGCTCATCCTTCTGAACTACGGCGGTCAAGTTCAGCAATAGTGAGCCTTTAGCTCGAAACTCGGGGCCGCCGCAATGGACATCGGACCGCGGCGCATAGAAGTCCCCAGAACATGAACCTAGATTCCGAAGTCGCTAATTCCATCGGCGATTTCATCTCCGCTTGGTCATTCTCAGGTTCGCAGTTCATCATCGTCGCATTCCTATCTGTCACCTACATCGTAGGGATGCTCCGTCTCCAGATCCGCTCCCGTTGGCAGGCTATCCCGATCCGCAAGGTGGCCTACGCCATCACCGGATATGGCATTCTCTTCTTCGCCGTCACCGGACCTCCAGAGGCGTTCTCCGACGAGATGTTCTTCGCCCACATGACCCAGCACATCCTCATCGCAATGGTTGCCGCTGTCCTGCTTCTCGCCGCATCGCCCATGTCCGCGTACCTGTGGGCTATGCCTGAAACCATCCGCGTTGGACTCGGACCATCCCTCGCTGAACGTGGATGGATTCGACGCGTCAACGCATTCCTCACCAATCCCAGATTCGCCCTCCCCGCCTTCGTGCTGACACTTTGGTGCTGGCACATCCCTGAAGCCTACGCATTCGCAATCCGAAACGACCTCGCCCACCTCGGAATGCATCTCTCAATGTTCGCCACAGCGATACTCTTCTGGTGGCCAATCATCGGACCCCCACCCGTCCGATCCCCACTGTCCGATCCACAGCGCATCATCTACCTGATCCTCGTAGTAACTCCCACTGCCGTCCTAGCCGCCATCATCACGCTCTCGAACACCGTCATTTACACCCCTTACCTGGACACCCCGCATCACTTCACCCTTACCCCGTCCGAGGATCAACGCATCGGCGGGCTATTGATGTGGATACCCGGAAACGTCATCTACCTGGCGACACTGACGACCCTATTCCTGCGCTGGTTCGCCAACGAAGACCGCAAAAACCGCAGATACCGTCTGAATCGTCGCCAGATCGAAGCGACGCGAAGGCGAATTCGGGAGCTAGAAGAAACAGATCGCGACTGACACGGCGTCGCCCTTAAGGCGCGCTGAAACCCATGCCCCGGCTCGAAGACTTCTCGATCCGTTCCAACGTCTCAATTATCACACGCTGATTCTCCTCCAACTTCCCGACTCGTTCGGTCAGACTCGTCATCACATTCAGCATCGATACAAACGAATTGCTGAGCTGCCCGAAGTTCTGTGAATGTTTGTAGTCGATTTCGACCAGTCTTTCTTCGAGCCGATCGAAACGTTCCTCGACCCGTTCGAAACGTTCTTCGAGCTGGTCGAAACGTTTCTCGAGTCGATCGAAACGCGCGTCAACATCCTTCTTGGTTGCGAGCTCTTCGTGTGTGTGCGCCGTAGCGGTCATGATCTACCAGCATTATAGCAGATTAATCGCCGTTATACGTGATCCGTAGTGCGAACGGCGCGATCTCGGACCAAAACACTCAGACCCACTGCGTTGTTAAAATCCGATACATCGGGCGGTTAGCTCAGAGGCCCAGAGCGCTTGCCTTACAAGCAAGAAGTCGGAGGTTCGAATCCTCCACCGCCCACCAGGTGCCACTGCGGGTCAGACTGCACCCGCATTCCAAGCGGGATAGTCTGGTCGGTCGTCGCTATGTCTGCATCAATTGGATCAGGTTGCCGCAGGTGTCGTCAAAGACCGCAATCGTGACGTTGCCCATTTCGGTTGGCTCCATCGTGAAAGCTACGCCCAGCGACTTCAGTTTTTCAAATTCTGCATTTATGTCCGTAACACCGAAGGAGTGCGCTGGGATGCCTTGGTCAAATAACCCTTTCTGATATACCTGTGCCACCGGGTTTTCATTTGGTTCAAGCAAAAGCTCGGTCCCATCCAGGTCATCCGGCGAGACGACGGTAAGCCACTTGAATTCTCCCACGGGCACGTCATGCTTCTTGACAAAGCCGAGGGTCTCCGTGTAGAACCTCAGAGCTTCGTCTTGGTCGCTGACGAAAACGCCGGTGAGTGTAATTTGCATATCTGGCTTCCTTTTCTTTTCATGGTGTCACTTAATCCATCGATCCATGACACCCCTGATTGGTTCATCGTTGAAGACAAGCATCCGATACTTGCCGCGCTTCTCTGAGCTTACGAGCCCTGCTTTCTCTAATACATCAATGTGCTTTGCTAAGGCCTGTCGGGAGATGGCGACTTCATGTCGCATGATCAAACGCGCCGTGAGTTCGTAAAGCGTCTGCTCCTTGCGCTCACAGAGCTCGTCCAGCATCAATCTCCTTGTCGGATCTGCGAGAGCCTTGAAGACCAGGTCCTTGTGCATGCACACAATATAATACGCAACCATAGAGTTGCATGTCAAGGAGGGATTTGAGAGGAGTCCGGGGCCCATTGTCCTTCGGACATTTCCCCCGTGGAGCGGGGGCAACCCTACCGCTTGGCCGCCCCTTCACCCTCACCCTAGCCCTCTCCCATCGAGGGAGAGGGGACTCCGTCGCCTCCCTGTCCCTGTGGATCCCGGCTTTCGCCGGGATGACGTAGGGTTTGCCGGGATGACGTGAGTTTGTGTATTAGAGACTGGCACTAGGAGGGAGAGACTACGATGCGCGACACAGACACTACGGCGTGGCCCCCCGCCGCCTCGGTGCTGGATTGGCTTCTCGACTCAGACCCGTCCATCCGGTGGCAAGTCCTCCAAGATTTAGCCGACGCCAATGTCGATAGCGTCGCCACCGAGCGTGCCCGCGTGACTGAGGAAGGATGGGGCCGACGACTGCTCGATGCGCAGCGTCCAGACGGGCAGTGGGGCGATGGAGAGGCGCACCCGTTCTGGTGGACGAACCTGTACACGCTCCTCTACCTGCGTGATCTTGGCGTGGATCCTGAAAGCGATCGCACTCGACACGCGATCGAGCTAGTGCACTCGAGCGTGACCTGGGGCCCGTGGCACGGAGACTCTCCGTTCTTCGAGGGGGAGGAAGAGCCCTGCATCAACGGGCGAGTCGTGGCGCTCGGCGCCTACTTCGGGAAGCCGAGCCTCCGATTGGTGGACCTTCTGCTGAACGAGCAGCTCGATGATGGCGGGTGGAACTGTGAGACGATCAACGGCTCCGTGCGCTCCTCATTCCATACGACGATCTGCGTATTGGAGGGCTTGCTCGCCCACGAGCAGACCTTCGGGGACGACCCGGCCATCACAGAAGCCCGCGAGTGTGGCGCAGAGTATCTGCTAGAACGGCACCTCCTCCGGCGGCTCTCCACGGGTGGCGTCATCGATGAAGGTTGGAGGCGTCTCGCCTTTCCTCCGTTGTGGCATTACGATGTACTGCGGGGGCTCGACTACGCGGTGACTGCGGGCTTTAGGGACGATCCGCGCTTGGCAGAAGCCATCGAGACAGTTGAAAGCCGTCAGCTTCCCGATGGTCGCTGGCGCCTAGATGTGCGGCACAAGGACACCCTCTACGAGGAGATCGCCGGTGCTCCGGGAGAACCGAACCGATGGATCACGCTCCGCGCACTCCGCGCGCTGAGACTCTTGCGCCAATGAAGGGCCCGCAGCGTCTGGCTTCTACGGCTTCGACATCATGGGGATGTGGTCCACCTGCCTAGATTCGAACCTCCCAACGAAAAGTTCGCAGTCCACTACGCTCTAGTCCGCCAGCAACGGCAGCTCGGGGCCAAAACGGATGAGAGCCAGCATAGAGTGTTTCCCGGCGGTTCGAGTTCTCCATCGCCCACCACATCCTGCTAAAGGTCAAGTATGAAGAGATGATTCCGGTTGATGTTGCCGAAGCGCAGTCTCATTTTGAGACTGTGTTGGAGCGGATTGAGGTCGGTGAGTAGATCGGTATTGAATGAGATGGATAGAACGGGTGAGATGTACCTCATTGCCGACGAACTTCGAAGCGTCGCTGATATGGAGCTGCGATATTCCGAGATCGAATACGACCGCGAGAGGTACCGGCGCGTTCGCGAGTTGAGCGCCCGCATCATTGCCTCGATTGAGGAGAGGTCGCTGGGTGAAGTGATGGAGGAGTACGAGGGGAACTTGTACCATGTCACTCCCTTTATCGGTGCCGACGCGGCTGTTTTTCGTGATGGGCACATTCTCCTAATCAGACGGGAGGACAACGGTCTATGGGCGATGCCGGGTGGAGTGACGGATGTAGGTGAAACGTGGGCGGAGTCGGCGGAACGGGAACTTCGAGAGGAGGCGAGTGTTGAAGGTAGAGCCGCGGAATTGCTGGGAGTGTTCGACTCTAGACTTTGGGGGAGTCGATCCAAGGCTCAGATCTACAGCGGCGTATGGCTCGTCGAACTTTCCCGCAACCAAAAACCTATCGCAGGCCCGGAAACGACGGAGTAGGTTTCTTCGCCGAAGATTACCTGCCGGATCTATCTCCAGGACATTCGCGCCGCGTTCCATTGATATTTCAACTTGCTCGGGGTGAATTACCAGTTCCATATTTTGATGCGAGATGATGCTGCTGGTCCCAGCATAGTTGACTTGACGCAGAACTGTCTTGGTTGGAACGAGGATGAGGATATGGGCGACGATTCTCTCGCGAACCGCAAGTAGCCATAAGTTAGCTAACCAAATTACTAAGGACCTGGTGCTGATCTCTAACGAGTCGTCGTTCGATCGTTACGGCGTCCGGCGGGTTTGGTGACAAAGAAAAGCGACGCAACGGAAATGGACCGTCGCGTCGCTTTCATGCCGCGTTGTGTGCGGTTTATGAACTACCGCGCAATCATCTCGAACTGTTCGTAGTTGCCGCCCAAGATCGGGTTGGGGTCTACGCCCATCCAATCGTCAAGCAGGGTTGCGTAGAGGCCCCGGAAGTCGTTGTTGTAGGCCATGTCGCCTTCGACTTGGTCGATGGGTTCGAGTGACGGATACTCGCCGTAGAGCCCGCCCTTCACAGGGTTGCCCATTACGAACGCGACGCCTCCAGAGCCGTGGTCGGTGCCAGATCCGTTGTCGTCGATCCTGCGCCCGAACTCGCTGAAAACCATGACGACAGCATCGTCTTCGAGGCCGTGCTCCGCAAGGTCTGCGTAGAAGTCACCGACTGCGTTGGCGAGTTCGTCCCACAGGGTGGCGTGGTTGAGGAGCTCGCCGGAGTGGGTGTCGTAGGAGCCGTGCTGGGTGTAGAAGATGCGAGTGCCGACGTCGGCGCACAACACTTGCGCGATGTCTTTCATCTGCTGAGCGATCATGTTGTCGCCGTACTCGATGGAGGATCGGTACTGGGCGGGAGCTTCGCGGAGGATGTCTGCTCCGAGGTAGGCGCTCATGCCGGTGTCGCCGATGGCTTCAAGAATGTGGTCCCGGCCTTCGCGCGGGCCGTACATCCGGGTAAAGATGCTGAGCGCGAGGTCGCGTGTCTCCATGTCTTCGATGTCGGGCATCAGACCGTAAGTTGCGAGGTTTCCTACGGAGGCCACCGGGACACCTTTGCAGTGCAAAGCTCGCGGCAGGCCACGTCCGAAGTTGACGCCGGCGACTACGTTCTGATGTTCCGGGTCGATCTCGCGAATGGTTCGACCAAGCCAACCGTCAGGCGCGACGTCGACCGATTCGGCGGTGTGCCAGATGTCCATGGACCGGAAGTGTGATCGGTTGGGCTTGGGATAGCCGATGCCGTTTACGATGGCGACGTTGCCTTGGTCCCACAGGTTCTTGATCGGCCCCATGCTGGGGTGAAGTCCGAGTTTTCCGTTGAGATCGAGGACTTCGTGCTCCTCGAGACGGATCGCCTTTCTGGAGTCTTGGTAGATGCCGTTGGTGTAGGGCACTACCGTATTCAAGGCGTCGTTTCCGCCTGAAAGCTGGATGACCACCAAAGCTGGATCACGTTGCGATGTCATTAGATTTCCTCCTGGGCGAGGGGTTGGTTGTTTCACCCTCACCCTGACCCTCTCCGATCAAGGGAGAGGGGATATATTGATCTCTCTCCCATCGTGGTAGAAGGGATGTTTTGGTGTTGCGGCTTTGGCAATCCCCTTGTTGGTTTATGCGATTACGTCGAAAACTTGGATTCTGTGTCGAACCGTGTCGACAACGTATACGTGGTCGCCGATCAATCTGATCGACGATGGGCCCCAGAAGTACTTCTCGATGTGAGATGACTCTTCGTTAGCGTCTCTCTCGAATAGGTCTGGGTCTAGGTCTAGGTTGGCTTCTGCTCGTGCGGCGGCCTCTTCTTTGTTGGTGTCGAGGAACGCCTGTGACCACTTTGAGATCGTGGCCTGCCCGCGATTTGCCTGTACGAATTCGCCGTCGGGATCGAAGACTTGAATCCGATGGTTGCCCCAATCGGCAACGTAAACGTAACCATCTTCGTCTTCGCAGGCACTAGACGGGCGGTGGAGTTCGCCTTCCCGTTCACCGGGGCTACCCCAAGCCGCAACGAATTCACCGTCGGGGGTAACCTTTTGGATTCGGTCGTTGCCCCAATCGGCGACCAGCACATTCCCGTCATGAGATGTTGAAATCCCCCAAGGCATGTTGAATTCGCCTTCATCCGAGCCGGGCGTGCCGAAAGAACCTTTGAACTCGCCATCGGCCGCAAACCGTTGGACTCGGAAGTTGCGGTGGTCGGAGACCAACACGTCGTCGTCGTTCATCGTGAGGCCGGTCGGGCCATCCAGTTTTCCTTCTTCGGAACCCTGTTCACCCCACTTCTCGACGAAATCCCCATCGGTGGACATCACGGTTATTCGATTGAGGTAATCGTCACTAATGATGACTCTCTGTTCGCTGTCCATGGTGATCGAGTTAGGCCACGTGAACTGACCGTTCTCGGCTCCCCAAGCGCCGAAGATGCCGAAGTATTCCTCGTCAAGGTTCATTATGGTGACGCGGACGCCTCGTTTGTCACCATCTGACGAACGATTCAGGACGTACAATCGATCATCCTCGCCGGCGACGATGTCGACCGGGTAGTAGAAGCCGCGGCCAAACATCGCCGTGACTCCAATTGTGCGGTTGTACGAAAGTCGTTCGTTTTTTGATTGAGTATCAGTCAATGTCATGTCTCATTTACCGATCAGCAGATGTCGTAGGGGCAGATTTCAAACCAGCCCGTACAAGATCAAGGTCTAGGTTCACGCTCTCTGGAATTCGGGAGTAGCAGCGACGATCTTGATCGCGTTGGCAGCACGCTCGCGCGGAGTCTGTCCGCCATTGTTGCCCGCCATCTCGTCGTTTTGCTCGACGAAGTCGATCAGGGATTCACGCGTTACGTCTGTAACGTGCGTCAGCGAAAGCTGTTCCAGCGCCCGATCGACGAGTTCCGCAGGATCCGGGTCCCCATCATCTCCGACGACATTGTCAATCATGCTCTGTACGCCCGGGCTTTCAAGATTCCCTAGGCGTTCCGATGCGAAATTGACGCGTTCTACGAGCGCGCCAGAGTCGATCCACTCGGTGCCCCAATGCCATCCCTCGACCGAGGGCGGGTTCATCAGATGTTGCCCCATGAAGATGGTGTGCAAGTGGGTCGTGATCATCTCTTCACGTGGCCGCGGGAACTCACCAGTCAGCTTGAGGACACCTACCATTAGCTCAGCGGGGCTCTTGACACGCTGGTACCAAACGTCTTCAGACTTGAAGAAGCCGGAATGGAAGAGTGTCCGTAGCATCTCTTTGATGCTGTAGCCGCTGTCGAAATATGCCTTCGCGAGAGTTTCTATCGCTTCCGGGTCCCGAGGCGGTTTGTAGGGCCATTCCGGTACCGGAGGCTCATCGGCTACGAAGAAGCTGTACATGTGCCTTGCGATAAATCGCGCGGTCGCTTCCTCTCCGCAGATGATGTCGATGATGTCGCCACCGTCAAAGTTGCCTTTGCGGCCTAGAAACTCTTTCTCGCCGGTGTCGTGGTCTTCGGGTTTGAACTCGAAGTGGAAGGACAAGCGTCCGTAGGGCCAGATAGAGTCGCGCATCGACTTCAAGGTCATGTAATCGGTGTTGCCGATCGTCCAGCCGGTGAACGCTCTTGACGCTTCCTTGATGTCGTCCTCGGAGTAGTGGCCGACACCCATCGAGAACAGTTCGAGCAGTTCCCTGCCGTAGTTTTCGTTGATCGCGCCGTTGTGATTCTCGCAGTTGTCTAGCCAGACGATCATCGCAGGGTCTTTCGACAGTTCAAGTAGAACGTTGTCGAATTTACCCATCCCTACCCGTGCGAACATACGGATCTGGTCGTGCAGAACCTTGCCGTTCGCGAGTTTGGCGTACCCAGTTGCGAAGATGCCGTGCCAGAAAAGTGCGACCTTTTCCCGCAACGGGGCATCGGTCGAGATCATGCGGTACATCCAGTGGGAACCGATGTTGTTACCCATCATGCCCATGTGATCGGGGTGGTACCGCCGGATCAAATCGATATCCATGGAACTCGGGTGAGCGGTTTCCAAAAGTTGCTCGACGGTCTCGTCGTAACCCTGTTCGACAAGTGCTTCAAGTTCTTCTCTAGACGCACCGAAGCCAGCCCGTCGCATCAGGTGTGCCATCAATTGCAATTCGTTTGTGCTCATCGCTTACCTACCGAATTTCGTCGCGACGTTTCAGTTTGGTTGCAGTATAACAACGATTTGCTTTGCGAGATATCGATTGAGTTTGCGCGCGGGAAGGATATGAGTCCGACGCACACCAACCGACGAAGAGCACCGACGTAGTCGCCGAAGGGAATTCTGTTACTTTAATAACCGTCTATCCACTTCAACTCAGGAGAAACGAGAGCGTGGCCGAGACGATTGCCCAAGCGGTCCAGCAAATCAAAGATACCGTGCCCTTGCTCAAACTGGACGAATCTGCCACCAAACAGGGAGTGGTACTCAGACTGCTCAGTATCGCTGGATGGAATCCCTTTGACGTTTCTAAAGTTATGCCTGAGTACACGGTCGGTAACCGAAGGGTCGATTTCGCGCTCAACGCGAATTCATCGAACACCGTGTTTGTAGAAGTCAAACGGCCTAGCGAAGACCTTTCACATCACCAACAGCAGTTATTGGAGTATTGCTTTCAAGAAGGGGTAAAGCTGAGCGCGTTGACTAACGGACGCACTTGGTGGTTCTATCTTCCCCTGCAAGAAGGGAGTTGGGAACAGAGGCGGTTCTTGACGATCGACCTTGAATCCCAAGAACCCCACATCGTTGAACAACGGTTCATCAGGTACCTTTCTCAAGAAAATGTGAGCAGCGGCCAGGCGGTTAGAGATGCCGAGAATTTAGTCCGGTCACAGCGACGAGCGGAAGTTACCGGCAAAGCCATCGTCGAAGCTTGGGCACAAATCATCGAAACACCCGACGAAATCCTCGTTGACTTGATTTCGGAGACTGCTGAGCGCATCTGTGGGTTCAAGCCTGATGCGGAGTTAGTGATGGGTTTCTTGTCGCAACGATTGCAGGCCATAAGCACTGAGATGGATGCGGCTCCGCGACCAGAGGTGAAACATGAGAAATCACCAGAGCCAGTGCTGACGGCAAGCCGCGACCGTATCCTTCCGATCACGCTAGAGCCACCGAATCCCGAATTCAAAGAGGCTTTACTTCGCACTAAGGAGGCGTGGATCGAAGTGTTGTATAACGATGGCCGCAAAAAAGTCAGTCGTTGGGATGCCTCACGCATGAGTACGACATCAAACGTGATCGGCAACCTCAGAAGCAGGCCGGAATTTCGCTCCGGGGTCTGGCAGAACAATGGGATTGTAAGTGTGAGAGCATGCATTGAGCGCCCGAGAAGTTAAGTCGCATCAAGTATTCATCGTGCATGCCCAATAGGGCAAGGGCAGGCGACACTCATTTCTTGTCGCCACGCCGCAAACGTTGATCCCGCTCTTCGTACGCGCTAGTCTCGCGATCGTACGGATATCGGGCTAAAGCCTCTTCGTCTATTTCCACGCCCCATCCTGGTCTGTCGTTGATTTCTAGATGTCCGTTGCGTACTTGAATTGGTTCGGAAATAATCTCGTCGCGCCATGGCACGTCTGGATCCATGAACTCCATATTCAGGAAATTGGGCAAACTGACGGCTATGTGCGCGTTGATGATGGAGGCCAAAGGGCTGTTGCAGTTGTGCAGCGTTATGGGCAGATACCGCGACTCTGCGATCGCGGCGATCTTTTTGGCTTGTGACACCCCGCCGCACCATTGAACGTCGACCATCAATACGTCGACGGCATCGGTATCGATGACCTCTGCAAATTCGGTTGATGCGTGGAGGCGTTCGCTCATCGCTATTGGTATCGACGTTTCGGCTCGCAATTGTTTGAGCGCCGACAGATTGAACGGGTGAACTGGTTCCTCGTACCAGAGCAGGTCGAACGGTTCGAGAGCCTTGGCGAGTCGAAGCGCCGAGACGGCATTCAAACCGTGGGCGTCGAACGTGATTTCGACATCATCACCGACCTGCTCGCGGATGAACTCGACCTTCCGGGCGGTTGCTTGGATGTCTCGGCGGTGCATGTGCATGTTGGGCCAGAAATCAGCTAGGCCAGCGGAGTTGCTCTCGGTGACGTTGTATCTGCCGGCTTGGAACGTTTTGACGCAGGTGAAGCCGCGCTCCACAAGGTCCTGTGCTCGTTCTTTGATCGCGCCGAAATCGTCCGAAGCAATTGCCCCGTCGTCTACGTTCATTTGAATGATCTGGCTACCGCCTCCGATGTGCGAGTAGAGACGGACGCTGTCCCACACTTTGCCGCCGAGCAGTTCGTAGACGGGTTTGCCGACCGCCTTACCCATAATGTCCCACAAGGCGGTCTCGATGGCGGTAATTGCACAGCTGAAGACGGCGCCCCATGTGTAGTGAGTGGCCTTGAACATCGTGGAATATAGAGCTTCGACCTCGAACGGGTTCTTCCCGACGACGTGCGGTTCGAGCCAGCGGATGGCCTCGGCGATTACAGGACCAGCATGGCGCGTGCCTTCGCCATATCCGATGATCCCTTCGTCGGTTTCGACTTTGGCGAACACCCAGCTGGCGCAGATGTTGCCTTGTCCTAGTAACGGTGTGACCTTTGTGATTTTCAATTTTTCGACCTCAAGATGATGCGTTCGAGTCGATATGTTAGCGTCGCGAGTTGGCGGCCGAGCCGCGCCTCCTGATGCCGCATATCTAGATACAATCGATTACACAGTAACTGCGAATCTGTGAAACTGTGAGACTGTGGCCATGAAAAACATCACTGTATCGGTGGATGAAGAAACCCACCGTCAAGCGCGTATTCGGGCAGCGGAATTAGGATTGTCGCTTTCCGCTCTTGTCAGGCTGTACCTACGAGACTTATGCGCACAACCCGCCCCGCCAACAGAAGAGCAAACTAGTGAACAACTCGACTATCTGGCACGAAGAGGGGAGACCTTGGCAAAACTGCTCGACGATTGGAGAGCCAAGGGGATCGGGCTCGACCCCAGCGAAAACCTCACACGAAAAGAACTTTACGAAGAGGCTATGAAAGAACGTGGCCTCGTTCGTTGACACCAACATTCTTCTCTACGCAGCAGGACTGCACCCAACGGATATCGAAAAGCACCACCGTGCGGTTGATTTGCTCGAGGAACCGGATCTGAAGGTGTCGGTCCAAGTTCTGCAAGAGTTTTACTCCCAATCGACGCGACAATCTAGAAGCTTGAGATTGACACATCAGCAAGCTCTGCAATTTCTGGTAACTTTGGGCGATTTACATGTAGTGCCCGTCACCTTCGACATCTTCCTTTCCGCGGTCGCCATCTGCAACCGTTACCAGCTCTCGTATTGGGACGCCGCAATCCTCGCCGCCGCCCAATCCGCAGGGTGCGACTCCGTCTACTCCGAAGACATGAGATCAACCCAAGATTACGGCGGCGTGAGAGTAATCAATCCATTTGTCAACAACTAAAGAATATTCTCGATATACCTAACTGATATCGCCAAACGTCGTAGCTCAACCGCGTCTTGTAGCATCCATATGGATGTTCCCTTGCATCTTTAGTTAGGAGACGCTGACAACGGCGGCAGTAGCACAAAGCCCTAGTTTCGAAGCCCAAGAACGTCCTCCGATTCTTCGGACGATCGGACTCGGGTGGCAGTTCAGCCTGATCGCATCTGCGACGCTGCTGGTCACTCCGGTAATCGTTGCCGAGGCATCAGACCTCGGCGAAGGCTACGTTACATGGATGGTCTTCGCGTCCCTGATCGTTGTCGGGATTTCGACGCTCATACAGACGCGCCGCATCGGGCCGGTGGGCGCTGGCATCGTTCTGCCGATGTTCACTGCCGCTTTCGCCATCCCGTTTTGCATCACCGCAGTCGTCGAAGGCGGGCCCGCAACGCTGACTTCGCTAGTTGTCGTATCCGCGATCGTCCAACTCATCGTGTCAAGATGGCTGTTCTTTTTCCGTCGCATCGTCACGCCTATCGTCAGCGGCACGGTGATGATGATCCTGTCGATCACATTGGCCTCCGTCGTATTCAAACTGTTGGACGACACAACCGCCAACGATCCCGTTGGTGGCAGCTTGACCGCATTCGTGACTTTGGCCATAGTCGCCGCGCTGGCATTGCGAGGATCCGCACTCCTGAGATTATGGGGTCCACCTATTGGCATCGTAGGTGGATGCATCGCCGCCGCCTTCCTCGGCATCTACGACGTCACCCGAGTCGTCGATGCGCCTTGGATCGGCCTGCCTCAGGAATGGCCCGGACTTGCCCTTGAATTCGGTGTGCCGTTCTGGACCTTGCTACCGTCCTACGTGTTCCTAGGCATCATCATCGCCATCCAGACCAACGGTGCCGCAATCACCGCGCAAAACGCCTCGTTCCGCGGCGATCGTTCAATCGACTTCCGCGGCGTTCAAGGCGCGATCGCAGGATCAGGCGTCTCTAACGCACTCGCAGGCTTTGCTGGCACCGTGCCCAACGCGATCAATCCTGCTGGCGCTTCATTCATGCAGACCACGGGCGTTGCTTCTCGCCACATCGGATACGCCATCGGAGTGATATTCCTCCTTCTCGCATTCGTGCCAAAGGCTTCTGGACTTCTCAGCACAATACCGGGTCCCGTCATGACTGGATATTTGGTGCTCGTCACCGGAACTCTTTTCGCCCAAGGTGCTCGAACCGTCATACAGTCAGAACCTAATTCCGAGAAACTTGTCGTCGCGGGAATGTGCTTCTGGATCGGTGCCGCGTTCCAATTCAAGCTCTTTGATGTCCCAGATCTCACGCCGATCCTGAATGGCCTGATGCAGAGCGGCATCACCACTGGCGGATTCGCGGCGATCGCGATGATCCTTTACCTCGATTTAACCAACCCAAGGCGTATGCGGTTCAGGTCCAAACTCGACATCGATTCCCTTCCCGAACTCAACGAATTCTTGACTAGATTCGCGGATAACAGGCGGTGGGACGACGCGATGCGCGACCGGCTGATGGCGGTAGGAGAGGAGACGTTGCTAACCTTGGCACCGATCGATTTCAATTTGGATTTGGATGACGACAACAATGAACATGATGGTCCTGAACGCACATTGGTCGTAGTTGCTTCAAGCGAAGGCGACGTTGCAGAGTTGGAGTTCATCGGCGGCGAAGGTGGGCAGAACATCGAAGACAGAGTCCGCCAGATGCAAGACTTCACTTCCGAAGACGTCATCGAACACGAACTCTCACTGCAACTTCTTCACAACTACGCCTCATCAGTCCACCATCAGCAGTATCACGGCACCGACATCATCACCGTGAAGGTGGAGCAGCCGGGTTCGTAGGAGCGCCCCTAGGAAAGGTCACCTGTATTTCTTCGTGGGTAAATGCGTGCCGATGTAGCCTATCTCAACCACTCGTGCGTCGGGGATACTTCGTAGGTGTATTCTCCCGCCTTTACTGGAACTGGCGTGGTACATGAATAACTTGCGATTTCCGTCATTTGCCGCAAAGAGTCTGTGTTCACGCAGAGACGGGTCGGCATAAACCGTTTGACTTTCATTTCGCACTATCCCCTTCCAAGGTGGGCCAGCGTTTCGCTCTGATTCCCAATCACCAGATTTTGCATCAATGATCGACAGTTTCCTTACGATCCGCTCCAAATAACCCGTGTTGACACGCCTCAATTGACCTTCTACATCAGATCCAAAAACAAGATTAGGGAATATCTCACAACGACGCTCCCACATTTCTGCAAAACTCGATACATCGCGCGTGTTAACGCGATGGCGTTCTACGATCGCTACGGCATGATCTAGCCGCGTAAGGTTGTCGATCGTCTCGGACAGTTCCCCGAGTTCTTCGCCGTCCGTTGACAGTTCTACAAAGTAGACTTTGACGTGATCTTGCTCCCAAACCCGTTCAGACGGAAACCCAACTGCGATGCCATCGGCGATCGCGCAGTAGAGCAACGGCGCACCATCTTCAGGCGATACCCCCCTTCCATCAAGGCCTGTAACCTCGCATCTCAGTAGGCGGTCTTCAGTAGCATCATGCCGCTTATCCCAAGGCGGAGCTTTGTCTGACAGACTCAGCAGAAGCACAGCGAATTCCTTCGAATGAGTTTTCAACATTTCGACGGCAATCTGGTATAGCGTAGAATTTCCAGCACACTCAATTTCGTAGAGTTCCTTGTTGCGCTGTAAATGTGCCTTGGCTAGGTGCCGATCACATACGATTTGCATAGCTTTGGCCATTCCAACGATCCAGTCCATGGCAGCATGCGAATTGGGCGCAACGAGGCTCGCGTGGTTCAACACCATCTCGCGCATGTCAAATGCCTTGGATCGGGCGAAGCAGACGAACCAAGTTCATCTCGTGTTGATCGAAGAATCCAGCCGGCCACTCCGAAAGGCGGCCGTCCGAATCAATGACAGGGGAAGTCACGGTTGTTTCGTCGCCTTGCCGTTCGAAATAATGGAACACGACTTCGTTAGGTGAAAGTACTCCTTCCCGAACCGCGACTCGTATCCCGTCGATGAAATGATCGCTGTGGGTTTCGACGAAAACTTGCAACCCTGATTTCGCGGCCCTGGCCGCTAATTCAGCCAGCGTAGATTGCCCCCGTGGATGCAGATGGGCTTCTGGATTTTCGATCAGGCAAAGGGTCGGTTTCGGCATCAATAGTGCCGCGATCACCGGCAAACAGTACGACAGACCGAAGCCCACGTTGACAGCCGGAAATCCTGTCCCCTTACTCCTTTCAAACGAAAAATAAGCGCTTATGGGTTTGTCATCTTCCCAATCTTCGATTGACAATCTGGTACCGGGCGAGATTTCTTCAAGCCAATAGTCAACCGCGACTCCGACGGAAAGATGTTCGCCGCGCAGATCTCCTTCCGGCAGATTTTTGGGTTCTACGGAGCTTAAATAGTTGATCGTGAATTCGCCGCGTTGCCCCAAATTTTTGCTTCGAGCGTTCAAGTCGGATCTTTCGTAAGACACCATGGGACCGCTTCTATCGGCGGGCACGTAAACCAAATCGCCGCCTAAAGGAGGATAGTCGGGCCACTCGTCTGGGATCAAAGTTCGTGCAGATTCTGTCACGACCCAAGGGACATCTGAATCGGAGTCATCCCAATTTCTCCGTGGCCTATAAGGGGATCCTGCCGAAATTGAAATTTCACACGGTCGACGGACGTTGGCGTGAGTTAACTCGATATCGACCAACGAACTGTTCGTTCTATGAATATCAGTGTTTAAAGAAATGTAAGGACCATTCAGGGTCGCTTGCCCTGCCTCTAATCCGCCAGCTTGGAATGTCTGCCGAAGCATCAACAAAGTTTGAAAAACGCTGCTTTTGCCGGTTCCATTCATGCCCGTGAGCAAAGTCAACGGAGCGCACCGCAGGTCAAGATCAATCAAACTCTTAAAGTTGTTGATTTTGAGGTTTGTGAGCATCGGAGCGCTTCTCGATCACACTTTCGCTAGACCAATTTCCACCTCAACCCCATCCAAGCTATGGCTGTCGCGCGTTACTTCGTTTGCGGTCTCGCCGTTGATGCCAACTGCTAGCGTCTCGTTTGCGATGTAATCGGCATGATCGGCTATCGCTGTAGCGACTTCGCTGCCTTCGGGGGCTTTGATGCTGAGGTGGATGCGATCGGAGATTTCGAGGCCTGCGTCTTTGCGCATGTTTTGGACGATGTGGGCGATGTCGCGGACGTAGCCTTCGGCGCGTAGTTCGGGTGTGATTTCGGTGGAGATGCCGACGGTGTAGGTGCCGTCCGATTCGACGGCGTATCCTTCGGCGGCGATGTTGTCGACGAGGATTTCATCGGGGGCGAGATCGAAGTCGCCGAGTTGGACGTTCTCTCCTGCTCGCACAGAGGCGGCGACGGCTGAGGCGTCGGCTTCGGACAATAGTGTGCGAACTTCGTTGACCCCGCGGCCGTACTTCGGACCCAACGCGGGCAAGTTGGGACGCAAACGGTACGCCATCAAGCTGTCGGACTCAGAGGAGTCTCGGATGTCTCTCACGTTGAGTTCGTCTTTGAGCTGGCCAGCGATCATCTCTAATGCCGCTCGCTCGCTAGGCGAATTTAGTTCGACGATGAGTGCGTTCAGCGGTTGACGAACTTTGATGCCGGCGGCGGACCGCGCGGATCTGCCGAGAGAGGCGAGCCGCATTGCTAGGTCGGTGCGCAGGGCGAGACCTTCGTCAATGACGTTCTCATCCGCGGTGGGCCAATCGGCGAGGTGTACGGATTGCGGTGCGTAGTCACATCGACGGCTGACGAGGTTGGTGTAGATCTCCTCCGAGATGAACGGCATTATGGGAGCGACGAGCCGACTGAGCGTGGTGAGGCAGATGTAAAGGGTGTTGTACGCGTTCTGTTTGTCTTCGTCGTCTTCTGACTTCCAGAAACGACGTCGCGAACGACGTACGTACCAGTTCGAGAGGCGTTCCACGTACGATTCAATGGCCTCGGAGGCCCGTTCTATGCGCCAGTTTTCCAAATCTTCGGTGACCGATTGGACGAGCGAGTTGAGTTCGGAAATCGCCCATCGGTCGAGTTCGCCCAAACCTTCAACATCCTCAGAATCCTGGCGCTCCATCATTTCGTGGGTGAGCATCCAACCGTCGAGCCGGGCGTAAGTCGTGAAAAAGTAGTAGATGTTCCAGAGTGGGAGCACGAATCGCCGTCTGGCTGCGTCGCCTACGCTGTATCCGAAGTTGAGGTTGTTCTGCGGGATGTGGCGCGCGAATACCCATCGCATGACGTCGGCACCCATCTTGTCCGCCGCCTCTTCGAACGGGATCGCGTTGCCTTTCGACTTGTGCATCTCCTCGCCTTTTTCGTCTCGCATCAAGCCGTAGGAGAACACAGCCCTTGTTGGCGCGACACCTTCGAGCGCGGCGGCCATGCAGATGAGGGAGTAGAACCAGTTTCGGAATTGGCCAGGGAAAGATTCCGAGATCCAGTCGGCAGGGAACCAGTCTCTCCAGTAATCACGGTCGTCGTTGTAACCAATGGTCGAAAAACTGACGATCCCAGCGTCGAGCCAAGCGTTGCCGACATCTGAAATCCGGTCAGTGAGTGCAGGGCATTTGGAGCAGCGAATCTTGATGGAGTCGATCCAAGGTCGGTGGGGTGAATGACCATCGAATTCGTCCCAACCCTCGACAGCGCGTTCGCGCAATTCGTCGCGCGAGCCGATGACATCGAAGTTGCTGCATTCGCCACATTCGTAGATCGGTAGGGCGAGACCGTAATACCGCTTCTTCGAGATCATCCAGTCTTGCATGTTGCGGAGCCAATCGAGTTCCCTGGCTTCGCCGAAAGCTGGCACCCAATTTATGGTCCGCGTAGTATCCATCATCGTGTGGCGCAACTCATCCATCGAGATGAACCACTCGTCGACCAATCGGAATACGAGTTCGGAGGTGCAACGCCAGCAGACCGGGTATCGGTGCGAGTATTTCTCGACTTTGTAGTAGACGCCGGTCTCGCGGAGCAAGTCGAAGATGATCGGGTTGACTTCGTCGACGGACTTGCCGGTAAGTTGGCCGAATCCATCAACATAAACTCCGGCGTCGTCTAGTGGAGCGATGACCGGCAAGCCGTGCTCGCGTCCGAGTTGGAAGTCCTCGGAACCGGCGCCCGGGGCGATGTGGACAATGCCTGTGCCCTCTTCGTCACCGACCTCGTTCCATTCGACGACACGGTGAACATGGCGTGCTTCTGATTGCGCGTCGAGGTCGTCGAAGGGTCCGCGGTAACGCCATCCGACTAGGTGGGTGCCCTTGGCGTGTTCGAGAACTTCGTGTTTGCCGTCCAACACATGCAGACGGTTAGCGCTCAACCAAAGAGTGTGTTCGGTTTCGCCAACAGCGTTACGGACTTTAACGTAATCGTGCTCCGGATTGACAGCCGCTGCAACGTTGGCGGCGAGAGTCCAAGGAGTTGTGGTCCATACCAATAGCGATTCGCCATCGCGATCGATCAGTGGTAGTCGGATGAAGAAGCCGGGGTGGACGATTTCGGCGTAGCCTTCGGTGGCGATCTCATGCTGCGACATCCCAGTGCCGCATCGAGGGCACCACGGCATCACATCTTTGCCCTTGTAGAGCCAACCGTTGTCGTGGCATCGCTTCAAGAATGCCCAGATGGTGTAGTTGTTCTCGTCCGACTTCGTGTGGTACGAATCGTCCCACTGCATGAAGTAACCGAGCCGCTTAGATTGGCGCGTGATGATGTCGGAAAAGTGATCTACGCGCGCCTTGCATTCCTCGACGAATTTGCCTACGCCGTAGGTCTCAATTTCTTGTTTGGACCCGAATCCCTTTTCTTTTTCGACCTCGACTTCGATCCACAGGCCTTGTCCGTCGTACCCGTTTTGGAATCGCTGGCGGTAGCCCTGCATGTTTCGGAACCGCAGGAAGAGGTCCTTGTAGGTTCGTCCCCAAGCGTGGTGGACGCCCATAGGGTTGTTAGCAGTGATCGGACCGTCGATGAAGGAGTAGTTTTTTTCAGCGTCGTTGTTGCGCGTGAGGTACCGATCGATGATGGTTTGACCATCGCCGTTCGGCGTGTTCCATCGCTCGAGCCACTTGTTTTCGGTCTCGACAAAGTCGATCTCGGCTTCGGGCAGGACAGGGTCGAAAGTGTTGGTTGGTGCAGGCATATGCCGAAGGGATTCTTAGCGGGTTGCGTAACCATCAAGTCTAAGATAAGGGGTTCGGAATCCAGCCAAGATACAATCGAGCCATGACCACCGCTGAGGAATACCGGACTGCTTCGACGACGCTTTACGATCAAGCGATGGTTGAGTTGGACGCGGGGGATTTACGTCAAGCATCTGAAAAGCTTTGGGGTGCGAGCGCGCAAGCATTGAAATCGCTCGCCGAGCGCCGCGGCTGGCGACACGGTTCGCACGGTGAGTTCCACCGGATCCTCAGGCGGCTTCGTAGTGAGATGGACGTTACCGAACTCAGACAACAATTCGCGTTTGCGAGCGAATTGCATACTAATTTCTACGAGAATTGGCTCGACGAGACGGAGATCCGCGAGAGCGCGGTTCATGTAAGAGATTTCGTCGACAACGTGGCAGAGATCTGAGTTGACACGGATCTCAATTGAGGGGGATGCTTGGCTCATCGACGGTCGAGCAACTTATGCGGGCCGGAAATACCGCGGGTGGAATGTTGAAGGTCTGCTGATGAACAGCCGCATGACGAATGCGGTCTTCGACGACGAAAATCCAGTTACCCGACGACTGTTCGCATATCCGGACACAGGGCAGTGGGATCCGGATCGAAATACAGACGAGTTCGTGGCGATGCTGCCGGTTTATCGATCGCACGGGCTGTTAGCGGTTACGGTGAACCTGCAAGGGGGGAGTCCGACCGGATACTACCGCGAGCCGATGTTCCGCGAGAACATGGCTGACCGGGGTATCGACGTCGATGATGACGTGGTCTGGGCGGGATTGCCAAGTTCTGCTTCTCAGCCTTGGCACAACTCCGCATTCAACCCTGATGGATCGCTGAAGTCTGAGTTCTTGGATCGGACTGCTCGGATAATCTCGGCGTGCGATGCTTTGGGGATGGTGGTGGTTTTGGGTTACTTCTACTTCGGTCAAGATGAGCGGTTGGCGGATGAAGCTGCCGTTTGTCGTGCCGTCGACGATGCGACACGGTGGGTGTTGGATTCGGGCTACGGGAATGTGTTGATCGAGATCAATAACGAGGCGAACATCCTTCGATACGAGCACGAGATTATGCAGCAGCACAGAGTGGCGGAACTGATCGAGCGCGCACAGTCTCACGTCATTCCGGCGGGAGCCGGAATCCATGGTCGACGTTTGCTGGTGGGCACGTCCTACGGTGGCGGCCGCGTCCCCGATGATGATGTTGCGGGCGTTTCCGACTACATCATGATGCACGGAAACGGGGTAACGGAGCCATCACGGATTGCGGAGATGGTTAAGGAGACTCGTGCGTTACCGAGTTTCAGCCCAAAGCCGATTCTTTTCACGGAAGACGACCATTTCGATTTCGAAAAGCCGCAAAACAACTTCCTCGCGGCACTATCGGCCTACGCTGCATGGGGATATTTCGATCCCGGCGATGCTGCCGGCGGTAAATCTCAGTTCGGAGACTACCGCGATGGTTACCAGAACGTCCCCATAAACTGGGGCATCAACACATCTAGAAAGCGTGATTTCTTCGATTTGTTGGCGGATGTCACGGGACAATCCGAATCCTAGCGGAACGGATCACGCTCTGTAATGCCTTATTGGCGTTGAGACGAACTTGCTCGCATTAGTCGTCTTCAGACTGCGACCCGCCGATGGCATCTCCAAGTTTCATCACTAGGTACAACACGCCGATTGAGATGATGAGCGCGCCTACCGCTACGGTGAGACCCGAGAACGCGGTTATCAGTTGAACAGTGTCTGACATTGCCAATCCGCCTTGCCTGTTACTAACGTCGGGAGATGAAGGTGTCGACGACCGCTTTCCCGACGAAATGCGGTCGAATCAGGTATCAGGTTAGCAGAAATCTACGGATTTCGTGAAAATTCCAGTTGTTTATGAACGAACGATATCAATTCCAATTCCCGTGGCTGTTTGATCATCTGTCTAGCCCTCGCTGAAGATCTCGTCGCCGCGTTGGAGCCGCGAGGCGATGTTGAAGGTCTGGTTCACAGATCTGGGTGTTGGATAGTGTGCGGCGAGGAATCGTGCCATGGCGACTAGGGAGTGGCGGGCGGAATTTTTGGGTTTGCGGTGCTGGTACTGCTTGATTGCGGCGTCGACGATCTGGAAGTGGTGGAACGAAGAATCTTCGCGGAGCATCGCATGGGCGAGCGTGGGTATGATGTCGTCCGGATCGTTGGCGTTGCCCACAAAGTCGGTCACCAGGCGCGCCGATTCCTCGACCTGCTGTTGAGAGTTCATCGCATCAAGCAGAAACTGAGGTATCTCGCTCGTCGATCCGTTCGAAGGAGGCACCGGAATGCGCTGAGGCGGCATGTTAAGGAAGCGGTCGAGGTAGATGCTCATCGCCGTGTCGTACACGGCACGGAGTAGTTCGACCGATGGTGCGCGTTCGAGGGCCTGATGCAGCGCGTTGGCGGCCGTCAGCGTGTTGTGGACGGTGTCCCAATCGCCGAATTCGTTGGATGTGTGGAATCTCGCCATGCGCAGAAACGCGGCGTACGCAACCTTGCCGCCGAGTTGCTCCGCGGTCGCGCCGTTCCTGATGGCCTCGCTGATAGATGCGATTGTTATGTAGGGGTCGTCGTCGAGGATCGTTTCTGGAAGGTTCTCGTGGTCGGTCCAGCTACCTCGAGCGGCAGCGGATTTCTCCCAGAGTTCAGGCAATTGGTTGCGTGCTTGCTGAACCATTGTGACGAGGTCGATCGGGTTGCGCCAAGAGTTGAGTTCTTCGCTGCGGCGGGCTGTGGCCATGCCTCGGACGAGGGAGGTGAGAACTTGCGCCGCGTGCTCCCAACCGATGTGGTCGAGCAGTTCGAAGGCTTTGTTGCAGAAGTCGACGATGTGGCCGGCGTCGATGTAGATGCGATCGGTCGCGGCGGCGAAGATGATGTCGTGGATTTCGTGTTTGGGTAGACCCAGTTCGATGGCGGTTCGAAGGACGCGCTCGGCACCGTTGGTGTCGCGCACTTCGATGAAGTCTCGGAACCATTGCTTGAAGATTTCGGGCCGAGTTTCGCCAGTTGGCAAGGGTTCGACGATGAAGCGCGGAGGTTCGCCGGAGCACTCCGCTGCTACTTGGCGGAGACCTTGGTAGAGCGCAAGAGGTCGATCATCAGGTTGCAGGAGATGTAGAAAGTTGGCGGTGCTGGTGAGCATGCTGAGGGCCGGACCCCAACCGTCGTTGGAATACGTCGTACCGAACAAGGCTCCGATGGTCAAGGGCGTGCGATAGTCTGCGGGCGATGAGTTGAGTCCGAGGACGGATTTGGCGATGACGAGGCGGATATTGTCTTCCATGCCCTCGTTTAGGCGTTTGGACCAGCGTTCGACGGGGTTTTGTTCGGGCGGATTCGGGTCGACGTAGACGGTGTCGCCGATGACGTTCACGGGGAAGGATCGGACATCATCGGCGAAGGGGTCGAAGGTGCCGCCGCTTGCGAGGTCGAATCGGGCGTGGTGCCAGTGGCAAGTGAGGATGCCGTTTTTGACGGTACCTCGATCCAGAGGGAAACCCATGTGCGGGCAACGGTTGTCGACGGCGGCGAAGGAATCATCTTTGGCGAAGACGGCGATTGTTTGGCCAGCGCCCGTCACCACGGTGCATCCTCGATTGCGGATTTCTTCGACCGCTCCCGCGCTCAATAGACCGTTGGTGCTCTCGATCATGCCGCCCCTCCTTGTGATGCTGAAAAACTGTTACCAATCCAACCCAGTGTCAGACATCGTACACTGCGCTACCGTGCATCTGTCGATCGCGCGGGTCTCGGTGAATTGGTCGCGTTGGGGGGATTTTTTCGGGCGGCGGAGTTGCCGGAATCTGCCGGAATCTGCCGGATGTGAGGCAGGTTCGCGGTGGTGGCGGTTTGGTGCGTTAATTGGGGCTTTGGATGTGGAAGATTGATCCGTTCTCGGTGCGAGTGGCGCGTGTGGGATTGGTTTTCGTAGGAAACGCGGGTGCGGATGGAATGGGTTTTTAGAACAAAGTTGCCGCAAACGCGGCAATTTCGCGGCAAGTTTGTTTTTTGACGAAGTTTAAAGATGTGGCGAGATGGGGGCGTGAGTGTGGTGAGTTAGCTGGTGTTCGTTGGGAGTGTGTTGCGTGCGGTTTTGGTTTGCGTCTGAGCATTTTGATGTTGTTCAAATTGTTGGAAAAGGGTGTGGCGGGGGTACGCGGAGTGTGAGTGAGTGGTCGGAGGTCAGACGAGGAGAATTGTGGATGTTCGGGGGGGGGGATGGATTTGGATGCGAATGATATGCGTTGTGTTTCGGGCGCTGGTTCGGCGTGTAGCCGCAGTTCTGATGGAATCGTCGGTGTCAGTCCGATCTCGCCGTGGCGGTGCGGCGAACCGGTGCCGGAGTGCGCGAATTGCCTGACGGCTCGATGAATGTTTCTGTAATCGCGCTCTGTAAATGTTGATATGCGAGTTTTGCGTTTTCAATTTTCAAATGCGAGCGGAAAATGAATTCAACAATTTCAATCACTAATATGTTTCATTGCGTGTGATGGGGATTTGAACTGATGTGGCCAAAATTCAAATGATGAACTTCGCGGTTCGGGTGGGTAAGCCGTGGTTTCCCTACAGACACTAGGGCGATAGCATCCTAGGGAGTTCGGCGGTGCGTGTCCGGTGGTAGGGCCGTCTGGATCGATCATCTGTGCGCTTCGCACACGTAGCATATGTTCGTCACCGTCGTGCCACGGCTGCGATGGCACGGACCAGCTGAGCGTTTGGTTCGCGGCATCTACAGTCGCATCGTCCGCGCTGAGCGACAGCGATACGCTGCCGTCAAGCTCGATGAAGTCCAGAACGTGGCCCGTCAAACCGTCGTGGGGGGAGACTTCCATTTCCACCGTGCCCGACTCCCACTCGATGCGCTCGATGATCGCCGAAGATCCGTTTGCATCCGTGAACGTCGTCGGTTTGAGCACGCCGATGGTGGCGTCGGCGGCTACTGCGGTGCCGTCGGTGACTGGATCGAAGAACGCCTCGTGGAGGGTGCCTTCGGGGGCTTCGACAGGGATAGTCCAATCGTGGCGGTAGGTGTACCCGTCGCACGGAACAAAATGCGCATCCCGGAGGTTGTAGTCGATCGTGTAGGTACCTCCGGGGAGCGGGCGTGCCGACACCACGCGATAAACGAATTCGAACAAGACTCGGTTCCCGTCGGCTCCGGTGAAGTCGGACGGGACCGCGTCGCCGAACTCAACGCTGAACAGGTCGGCGTCTGTCCCTTCGATCCAGACTTCAAGTCGTATGTTGCTGGCATCGGTATAGGCGATGGCTTCATGCACCACGCTTGAGGCGCCGAGACCCGATGTCAACTTCCCGGCCGGGATGTCGGTAACACGACGTTCGCCTCCGATCGATGCCGCGTATTGATCTTCCCCCTCGTAACGATACGTACGCTCTAGGCATTCGATATACTGCTCCGAGCCGTCGCCGGCATCGAGTTTGGCAGTTACCGACGCGATCCGGGTCTTCATCTCGCCCAGAGTGATCGTCGGTGCCGTCCCCGCTGCCGGCGGCATGTCCGTCAGGAAGCGCTGCTGGTCGCCGTTGGATTGAGCCGGCGCGTTCGTCGCCGCCTCTGCGGGTAGCCACAGCTTGTCATGCCGGTTAGCTATGCTGTACGCGTCGTTGTGTTCGTGGTGGCCGAAATCCATCCAAGTGCCGCCCCACGCCAAATAATAGCGATCCGCACGCTGGGTGCTCGGGAGGTAGGTTGCGGATTGTCGCAGGAAGACGATGGCATCATGGTTGTCCCATTGCGCGTCCCGAGCCGCGGCGATGTCCGCAAGCGCCGACTCAGCCGCCCAACCTGTGTCGAAAAACGGAGCCGCGGCCCACACCGCAGTTATGTCGTTGGCACCGCTGCCTTTAAGGTACTCGAGAACACTGAAGTTGAACACTAGAACCGCAGCGTGCTTGGTCCCGCGGTACGCCGTGGTACCTGACTCTGACGACGTGGCTACTGATTTGAGCCTCACCTTGGCGATGACGGGCGACTTGAGAATCCTCTCTTCGAGGGAAGTGGGGCCAAGGTACACTGGCGGTCGCACCGCCTCAGTCGACGCGGCGCCTGCTTCGCTCTTTTCGGTCTTCTGACCGTCGCCGAAGGGTTCGCATCCCAGTAGCAGCACCGTCATACCGAAGAGCAGAGCGAGGATCGATGTTTGCTTCAGTCGGATCAGTTTGGTCTTGTCTTCGCGGTAGAAGTCGGGCAGCCCGAGAGTATGGCGGAACTCGTTTAGGACGATGCGGTGTGCGTACACGTATTAGCGTTTAGTCACCTTGGCGCAAGACGTCGCCTCTGCAACGTCGGATCAGCGGTTGGCGCGGGTCATGCTCCTACGGCGCCGCGCAGTCTTGTAGTCCGAGGCTGTCGAGGTCGTGGTCGTCGATGTTGCGGAGGTCTGGAGGGATGCAACCAGTGAATTGGTTGTCGCCTAGGCTTAAGCCATCCAGATTGGCCAGTCTGCCCAACTCGTGCGGTATTTCGCCGGTCAGTTGGTTATCGTCAAGCCATAGGTGTTCCAGACCGTCGAGCCACACCAGTTCCCACGGCAACATGCCGGAGAGACCTCGGGAATCCAGAAGGAGTTGCGTCACCCGAGCGGGAGATCCTTGCACCTGTACGCCGTTCCAGCTTGCGATTGGGACATCGAGGCTCCAGTTGAGAGTGGCGGTGCCAGCCAGGGTGTCCATCAACTCCAACAGGCGGATGCAGTCGCGCATCAGGCCGGGGTTGTCGGCCTCATCCGGCGCAGCGCTGGCGCATGGTGCCTCGATGATGTTTGGCTCGCCGTAGCCGGAGTACGTGAACTCCGCGACGCCGGTTTCAGCGTTGGTTTCACCATCGTAATCCGGCGGAAAAAACGTCCTGAGTGACCGTGTCGGGCGCCCTGCGGAATCGGCCCAGTACTCGTCCCGCATGGCCCCTTCTTCCTCCGACAGGAACGTTTCGGTCGTCAGGTGCGGCTCGTCGGACGGACCAGAGGCGCTGGCATCGAAGGTGTTGGGGTCTAGACAAGGTATCGAGAAGGACCGCGGAACGTTGGTGCCATGGACGCGCCAATCGCCATAGATCTCGGGATTGTCCGGCAAACTTTCGCGGGAGTACCTCGTGCGGTCCTTCACGATCATTTCGCTCTTGCCCAGTAGGACACCTTCAGGGTCCTTTATCGTTGACACAACATGCTGGTCCGGACCCGAATCGCGTATTTCTGTTCGCCATTTTTCTCCCGGACCCGATATCGTAACCAAAGTGTCGTACGGCGTGTTCTGTAGATCGCAGTTCGGCGCTGCATGTCCGGTGGTAGGGCCGTCTGGATCGATCAGCTGTGCGGTTCGTACGCGCAGCATAAGTTCGTCACCGTCGTGCCACGGCTGCGATGGCACGGACCAGCTGAGCGTTTGGTTCGCGGCGTCTACTGTCGCATCGTCCGCGCTGAGCGACAGCGATACGCTGCCGTCAAGCTCGATGAAGTCCAGAACGTGGCCCGTCAAATCGTCGTGGGGGGAGACTTCGATTTCCACCGTGCCCGACTCCCACTCGATGCGCTCGATCATCGCCGAAGCGCCATTCGCGTCGGTGAACGTCGCGGGCTTGAGGACACCGTTGGTGGCGTCGGCTGCGACCGCGGTGCCGTCGGTGACTGGATCGAAGAACGCCTCGTGCAGGGTGCCTTCGGGGGCGGTGACAGTGATCGTCCAGTCGTCACTGGTGACAAAGTTGCACAAAACATAGCGGGCCCACACTTCTTGGCGCTTGATCTCATACTCGCCTGCCGGTAGAGGACGCGTCGTCGCGAACGTCTCGGTGAATTCGATGCCGTCCGATCCGGAGGTGAAACTCCCGTCTCCGTCGACATCGACGGCGGTTGGTTCGCCCTGCATCACGGTGAAGAGAGCCGCATCCCTGCCTTCGAGCCAGGTCTTCGCTTTTTGGTCCGGATAGATGCCAGCATTCTGCCTTTGGTACAGATTGGTATTGGCGGGTTGGCCAGACGCTAAGCTGCTCCGTCGGGGACTCCTTTCGTCGGCAATTGCGTCAATGCCTTCCACATCTCGGAAGTGGCGGATCACTCGTTCAAGCTTGTACTTCTCCGTGAAACATGTCTCGACGGCTTCTGATCCGTCTCGTCCGTCGAACTCGGCGGCGACCGCGGCGATCCGCGTTTTCAGATCGCCGAGTGTAATGGACGGAGGCGTCCCGGTAGCCGGCGGCACGTCCAGCAGGAACTCCTGAGCGTCGCCAGTTGAGCCCGTTTTGGTGACGTTGGGCAGCCACACCTTGTTGCGCGAGCTGTGCAGACTGTAACGGTCGTCGAGGAAATACGAGTGACCAAGCGCCAGAAGGAAGTGGTCTGCGAGTTGCAACTGTTCGTCGAGTCGGGTCCCGAAGCCGGTGCCTCCGTCGTATAGGAAGATGATCGCCTCCCTGTCGTCCCACTTCTCATCCCGCTCAGCTAGGGTGGTCGCCTTGGCGTTCTCAGCTCTGGCACGGGTGTCGTAGGACCAGCCATCGACCCACACCGCCACGATGCTCGACGGGCCACTGCCCTTAAGATACTCGCTCACGTCGAGACTGAACTTCAAAGCTGAACTGAACTTGCCTTCGGCGTCGACGACGACCTGCGACGAGAGCGATGTCATCGTCGCTATGACAATTGCGTCACTGCCGAAAATTTTCTCCTCGATCAAGGTGCCGCCGTAGTTGTCAATTGGTATCTCGCCAGTGACTTCAACAATCCGTTCCGCCTCTTCCGCTGTCGGCAGCGGATCAGCGGTTGCTTCGGCGGGCGCAATGTGCGGCTCCCGGACCTGCGCAACCAGATCGGCGGGCACCTCGGTTGTCGCTTCGGCTGGCGTAGAGTGCGTCTCCAAGACCTGTGAGGTTGGATCATCGGGCGACGTGAACAAACCGCAAGCCAGCAGGGCGGCGAGCGTTGGAATGAGAATTATCGTGCGAATCATCATCTTTCCTCGTGTGGACTAGCGCGGAGTGTGGAGGAGATAGATGGCTCGCAGTTGCAGGAGGCGAATATGAGCGCGGGGATGGCCCCCGAGACGGTGGACTTTATCGCGCGGGATAGCATGCTTTGTCTTCTCATCATTGTGTTGGACGGTTTTGTGCGGTTCGTTGGCTATTGGTGTTGTGATGTTGGTGGAGGGGGCGCGGGTGTGGGAATGCCGGGGGCGTATGCGCCGACTTCGGCATAGTAGTCGCGCAGCTGGTTGACGTCGGTGATTAGCATGGGCAGGTTGGCATCTGCGCCTATGCGGCCCTCGTACTCGGCGACGCGCGCTTCGTGCGCCGCCGTGACTGCTTGCGTGAATGCGGGCAGTTCCATTTCCAACTTGGAGAGATGTGTCTGGTAGTCAACGGGCCTGGTGCTCGCCCAGATATCCCGACGGGGATGGACGGCGATCGCGGTACTGCCGTCGATCTGTTGAATGTCCCAATATCCCATGAACCGCCAAGCCTCGGATGAAATATCGACTGATGGTCCGAGGAAAATGACATGCTCCCGGCCAGGGAAAAAGCCGTTGATAGCAGTCTCGAATTGGTGCTTCACCTCCTCAATCACATCTTCCTCTGTTTGACCCTCCGCTGCTTGCGAGGCGTACTGACCGTCGAAGTATGCGTACCTGAATACCATGACGGTCAAAGTGGACGGTCCGCTCCCTACCACATATGCATTTGCACGAGTATCAACATAGCACTTGAATGAGCGAGAGTTGGCCGTGTACACGAACTCATCCATTAGATAATCCGGCGGCCGGAAACGGTCACCGGCGGTGCAGCGTGCCGTGCCAGGGAGATAAGTGCCACGCAGCACTAGGTGAGTCACCCAGGCCGGTAACGGTGAATCGTCGTCTAGCATCTCGCGGATGCTCGCGGGTTCATCGCCCAACAGAGGTAGGTGTGCTCCGCCCAACTCGAACGGCGGCGCATCGGGTTCGCATGGGTTCACTGATGATCCGGAGATGGGTGTGCAGGGAGGTATCTCCTCGGTCAGGTACTCAGGTGTGGGTGTCTCGGCGGGCGCCGACTGTCCGTCATTGCAGGCGGCGAATATGAGGACAGAGATGGCGAGCGAGATTGTGAACTGTATCGCGCGGGAGATCATGCTTTGTTTTCTGATCGCGGTGTCAGGCAGTTTTGTGCGGTTCGTTGGTGGCTATCATCGCTGCGATGCTGGCGGAGGCGGCGCGGGTGTGGGAACGCCGGGGGCGTATGCTCCGACTTCGGCATAGTAGTCGCGCAGTTTGTTGGCGTCGGTGATCAGCATGGGGAGGCTCTGGTCTTCGCCGATCCGGCCTCCGTATTCGGTGACGCGGGCTTGGTGCGCCGTTGTCACTGCTTGCGTGAATGCGGGCAGTGGCATTTCGAGCTTGGAGAGGTGAGACTGATATTCGTCGGGCCGGAGCGTTCGCCACAGGTCACGTTCGGGGTGGACGGCTATCACGGTTCCGTCCTCGCGCCGTTGCACGTCCCAGGTCGTCATAACCTGCCATACTTCGGTCGAGACGCTGGCGGCTGGTCCGATGAGTAGGAATTCTTCTTTCCCGACAATCCCACCCAAGTATTCGTCGGATTCGAGTAGCTGTCTAAAGTCTTCTATGTACTCTTGTTCAGTTTGGCCTTGTTCCTCTGCGTAAAAGGCCAGTTCTCCGTCCCTGTAGGTATAGAAAAACCTCTGGACAGTCAACACCGATGGTCCATTGCCAATCGCGTATGCCCCCACCTGTACGTCGACATAGCAATTGAAGCTGAGGGATTGTTCCACAAAATCGTACTCGTCATAGCTGAGATACGAAGGGGGGCGAAAGGGATTACCGGCGGTGCAGCGCACCGTGTCAGTGAGATACGTCCCGCGCAACACAAGATGTGTGACAAAGCTCCGCCCGTAGCCGAGCGACTCGCGCACGCTTCGGGGTCCATCGCCGAAATCAGGGTGTCCGGTTCCTCCTGCGGTTGTCATGTACGGCTCTTCATCTAAACACGGATCGACGGAAGAACCTGCGAGGGGCGTGCAGGGAGGTATCTCTTGGGTTAGGTACTCGGGTGTGTGTGGCTCGGCGGGTGGCGGTTGTCCGTTGTTGCAGGCGACGAATATGAGGACAGAGACGGCGAGCGAGATGATGAACTTTATCGCTCGGGAGATCATGCTTTGTTTTCTGATCGCGGTGTTGTGCGGTTTTTGTGCGGTTCGGCTGGCTATCATCGCGGCGATGCTGGCGGAGGCGGCGCGGGCGTCGGAACGCCGGGGGCGTAGGCGCCGACTTCGGTATAGTAATCGCGCAGCTGATTGGCGTCGGTGACCAGCATCGGAAGGCTCTGGCCGGCGCCGATGCGGCCTTCGTACTCGCTCATTCGGGCTTGGTGCGCCTCGGTGACCGCTCGGCTGAAGGCCGGTAGTGACATCTCCAGCACAGACAGGTATGTCTGGTAGCCGTCAGGCTTCCGGCGCCGCCAATGGTCTCTCGCAGGATGGACGGCGACCACCGTGTTGTCCTCCCGACGCTGCACGTCCCAATGTCGAGACCACCATGCCAAGGTAGACAAGTCGAACGGCGGGCTGAGGAACATGAGATGTTCCCTGCCAGAGAATACGTCCGCGGCACCCTCGTCCAATTCCAACTGCTGTCTCAACTCCTCCGCGTTTTCTTCGCTTCCGGGGTTCCACTGAAACACTAGGATCGTCAGGGCAGACGGGCCAGTGCCGATGACGAAGTTGTTTACGCGCACGTCGATGTAGCACTTGGTAGTAGCGGGATATTCTACTGGTCCACCAAACTCGTCTTGCAGATATGCAGGAAGGAGGAACGGTTCGTCGGCAGTGCAACGGAATGTGTCGGGGATATATGTCCCCCGCAGCACCAAGTGGGGTGTCCAAGCAGGTTCATCGCCGACGAACGCTTCACGCAAGCTTGCAGGTTCATCGCCCAAATCCTTGAAGCACTCGATGCACAATTCGATTCGCGGCGGATCGGGATCGCACGGATCGACGTTGGCTCCAGAAACGGGCGTGCAGGGAGGTATCTCCTGGGTCAGGTACTCGGGTGTGTGTGGCTCGGCGGGTGGTGGTTGTCCGTTGTTGCAGGCGATGGTTGCGATCATGAGCACGGAGAGCGAAATAGTGGGCGTTATCAAGCGGAAGATCATGCTTTATCTTCTGGTCGCGGTGTTAGGCGGTGTTTGTCTGGTTGTCGCGATGGGGCGTTGGTGGCTATCAGTGTGGAGATGTTGGCGGAGGGGGTTGTGTGGGAGGGCCATCCGGGTGGTCGTATGCGCCGACGTCGATGAAGTACTGGCGGAGCTGGTTGGCGTCGTTGACTAGCATGGGGAGGTTTGCGTCTGCGCCGATGCGGCCTTCGTACTCGGTGACGCGGGCTTGGTGCGCCGTTGTCACTGCTTGCGTGAATGCGGGCAGCGTCATTTCGAGCTTGGAGAGATGTGTCTGGTAGTCATCGGGCCGGAGCCTTCGCCACAGGTCTCGATCAGGGTGGACGGCTATCACTGTGCCGTCGTCCCGGCGCTGCACGTCCCAGCTCCCCATGAATCGCCAAACTTCTGAAGAGAGATCGACTGGCGGCCCGATGAATATGATTTGCTCGCGGCCAGGGAAATTATCGATGATGGCGGTCTCGAACTGTTGCCTCAACTCTTCTACGAGACCTTCTTCGTAGTCGAAAAAGTACATGTAGCTGAACAAGATAAAAGTCAATGTCGAGGGACCAGAGCCCAAGACATGCGCGTTCGCGCGAATATCGATATAGCAATTGATGAACCTATCGTTGGCAGTGTCACCTAACTCACCCCGCAGATAGGATGGCGGGCGGAATGGGTTCCCGGCGGTACAGCGCACGGTGTCGGGGAGATAGGTGCCACGCAGCACCAAGTGGGTTACCAAGGCTGGCGGCGATGTATTGCCGTCAATCATTTTGCGCAAGCTCCGCGGTTCGGCGCCCAAATCAGGTTGGTCAAGTGCCCCACCCATCTCGAACGTTGGTGCGTCAGAGTCGCACGGGTCTACAGGGGATCCCGGGACGGGTGTGCATGGAGGTATGTCTTGGGTTAGGTACTCGGTTTTGGCGGCCTCGGCGGGTGGTGGTTGTCCGTTGTTGCAGGCGATGGATGCAAGGGTGAGGGCGGCGAGGAATACGGCGGACGTTGCAATACGGGGAAGCATGATGGACTTCTTCATTGCGAGGGTCGGGTGCGCCGACGCTGGCTACGGTGCTGCGCAGAACGGTAGGTCGAGGAGGTCCAGGTCGTTGATCAACGCCGTGTGCGAGACTTGCACGGTCACTTTCTCGTGCAAGGACACGGGGATGCATCCAGTTAACGAATCGTTGTTGATGTACAAACCTCTCAACATGTCGAGGTTGCCTAGTTCGGGCGGTATCGACCCGATCAAATGATTCCGGTCGAGCGCCAGCGACCTCAAGTAGGAGAGGTCGCCAAGTTCCGGCGGTATCGTGCCCGTCAGCCCGTTGGAACTGAGAATCAGCACCTCTAGATTTGAGAGTTTCCCGAGCACCGGTGGTATGGACCCCGTTAAATCTCCGTTCCTGAGATCTAGCTCAACCAGGTTGGAAAGGTTGCCCAGCTCCTGCGGTATCGTGCCAGTCAACCAGTTGTTCCCGAGATACAGATGCTCCAGGTTGGAAAGCCTGGCAAGTTCCGGCGGTATTTCGCCTTTCAGACGGTTTGAACTCAGTAAGAGCCGAAGCACCCTACCGTCCGCATCGGTTATGACGCCGTGCCAATCGCTGATGGGCCGGTCGCTCAACCAGTTCGCATTGTTTTCCCAGTTCGAGCCGTCAGTTGCGTTGTAGAGCGCGACGAGCACGGCCCTGTCCTCCTGCGAGAAACCCAAGACGCATGTACTGCCGTTGCCGCCCGAGTCGCGTAGCCAAGCCTGAAATTTGTCGTCGACGGGCGCGCAGAGCCCAGAGTTGTTGTTAAAGACAAAAGATTCCAGATCAGTGAGGTTTGTGAGTTCCACGGAGAGCGTTCCGCTAAATTGGTTGTCGCTGGCCGACAGCCACTTCAGTTTGGATAGGCGACCCAGCTCCGCCGGTAAATTCCCGGTCAACTGGTTGCCGTTGAGGTATAGCGACCACAGTTCTGCTGCGTCGCCGAATTCAGTCGGTATCGTTCCAGTCAGTCGATTGTTGTTGAGCGCGAGCCATCTCAGATTGGCGAGGCTGCCTAGCTCCGGTGGGATGGTGCCAGTCAACTGGTTGCGATGAAGGTCTAGAGTCTCCAGGTCGGCGAGGTCGCCCAGCTCTGGTGGGATGGTGCCGGTCAACTGGTTGTCATATAGATAGAGATACTCCAGATTGGAAAGGTTGCCCAGTTCTGGTGGTATCCCTCCCGTCAATTGGTTTTCGGCGAGGTTAAGTTTCTCCAGATTTGCGAGATTTCCCAGTTCCGGCGGTATGTGGCCGGTTAACTGGTTGTCGTAAAGATCCAACTCTTCCAAGTGGGTGAGGTTGCCGATCTCCGGCGGTATCTCCCCGACTAATTTGTTGCCGAAACTGAGGTTCAGCCGAGTGACTCGTCCGCTGTGGTCGGTAGTGACGTCTTGCCATTGGCCGACCGGAAGGTCGCTCAGCCAGTTGGTTTTACGATCCCAGTTCTCGCCGCCGGTGGCGTTATAGAGCGCGACCAACGCGTTTCGGTCGGCCTCTTCGCCAGGCGTGGACTTGGTGGCGCAGAACGGCAGGCCGAGCGTATCGAAATCATTAAATTGCACGTATTGCAATCCCGTTGGAATGCACCCGGTGAGCTGATTGCTTGCGAGTTGAACCTTTTGCAGTTTGGCGAGATTGCCAATCTCCGGGGGTATCTGTCCACTCAACTGGTTGTCATTTAGGTACATGTGCCACAAGTCACCTAAATCGCCCAATTCTGGCGGTATTGACCCATTTAGCTGGTTTTCGCCAAGGTATAGGTTTTGCAGGTTGGTGAGGTTGCCGAATTCGGGTGGAACCTGCCCGTTCAATTGGTTGCGATACAGATCGAGCAATTGCAGTTTGGCAAGATTGCCTAGTTCCGGAGGAATCGGCCCGCTCAACTGGTTCTTTCCAAGTGACAGCCGTTGCAGATCGATGAGGTTGCCCAGTTCCGGCGGTATTGGTCCGCTCAACTGGTTGGTATAGATTTCCAGCCGTTGCAGATTGGCGAGATTTCCCAGTTGACGCGGAATCGGCCCGTTCAACTGGTTGTCCCAGAAGAGGATGTTTTGTAGTTTGGTGAGGTTGCCCAATTCGGGCGGTATCGGTCCGTTTAACTGGTTGTCATAGAGGACGAGATGTTGCAGATTGTTGAGGTTGCCTAATTCGGGCGGTATCTGGCCGTTCAACTCGTTTTCGGCAAGAGAGAGATCTTGCAAATTAGTGAGGTTGCCCAACTCCGCTGGTATCTCCCCAGTCAACTGGCCGTGAGAGATTTCTAGTCGGACGACGCGGCCGGTGTCGTCGGTTGTGACTCCGTACCATTCGCCGATGGGCAGGTCGCTCAGCCAGTTCGTGTTGCAAGTCCACTCCCTGTCGCGGCACCAGTTCGAACCGTCCGTAGCGTTGTAGAACGCGACTAGCGCGGCCCGGTCGGATTCAGGTCCAGATGAAGCCGCGGGCGTGGGCAATGGCATGAGGGTAGGAATGCTAGTGGGAGTGAGCGTGGGCAATGGCATGAGGATAGGAGTGGTGGTAGGAGTGAGCGTGGCTGGAGGGGCGAAGGTCTGCGCGGGTGTCGGTTGTTCGTCGTTGCAGGCGATGGTTGCGAGAGTGAGCAATAGCACAATGAGCGAAACGATGGATGTGGGGATGCGGGAGTACATGCGGGTTCTAGTGTGGACTCGTGTTTCGTCATGGGGCGACGATGTGGTCGTTCCCGCCCTGCCCCGGGCATACCCCGCTCGCTTCGCTCGCGCCCCTTTCGCTGGGCGAAAGGGGCAAGTCTTGGGCTAGACGGAGTAGCCTACTGAGCCGTCGGTTCGCATGGGTATCATGTTTAGGTCGCGGGTTTCGTAGGTTGTTTTGGCGACTTCTAGGAGGTCTTCGTCGATTTCTAGGCCGATGCCGGGTGCGTCGGGGAGGTTCATGTAGCCGCCTTCTCGTTTGTGGTGGTTGATGAAGACGGCGTTTGCGGGGTGTTCGTCTCTGAGGGAGTACTCCTGTGTTACGAAGTTGGGTATCGACGCGTCGACTTGGATCGCGGCGCAGGTTGTGATGGGTCCGAGGAAGTTGTGGGTTGCTAGCGCGGAGTGGTAGGACTCTGCGAGTGCGGCGATCTTTTTGACGTGTGTGATGCCGCCGCCGAGGCCCATGTCGGGTCGGACGTATTGTGATCCTCCGCCTTCCAAGAGGTCGCGGAATTCCCAGATGTTGTGTATGCGTTCGCCGTTTGCTACCGGCAGAGCGGTGCGCTGAGCGATTGCGCCTTGCAGGACCATGCTGTCGATCTGTATGGGGTCTTCGTAGAAGAGCGGATGGAACTGTTCAAGCTCTTGAGCAAGGGCGATGGCGTTCATCGGTGTGAGCTTGCGGTGGATCTCGAGGATGATATCGACGTCTTTTCCGGCTCCTTCACGCATGGCGGCGACGTTGTCGACGGTGTCGGAGATGAGACGTTCCAGCGTCATGCTCTCGAAGCCGTTGGGAAGGGGATCGGTCTTGATCGCTGTCCAACCTTCTTCGGCCGATGCTTTCGCCGCCTCATAAAGACCATGGGCTTGTTTTCCTCGGTCGTGGGGAAACGGCAGTTCGGTTTTTTGCCTCGGCCCCATGAGCAGGTGGAGGCGGATCTTGTCGCGGGTGTTGCCGCCGAGGAGGTCCCAGACAGGGGCGTCGAGGCGCTTGCCTTTGATGTCCCAGAGCGCGATGTCGACTGCGCTGATTGCGCCGGAAAGGGCGGAGCCGCGGAAGGGGCCCATGCGATACATGTACTGCCAGTGGTGCTCGATGCGTGATGGGTCTTTGCCGATGAGGTAGTCGCCGCACTTCTTGGCGATGGCGTCGGTGGCTTCCATGTATGCCCAGCATGAGGATTGTCCCACGCCGTAGGTTCCATCTTCTGTCCAGATGCGTACGATGTGGTGTCCGCCGGGTGATCCGTCGGAGCCACCGATGAGCATCGATTCGACTTTCGCGATTTTGGTTTTGCTGGGCATCGTTGTTTGGGGCCTCCCCCTGCGCCCCCTCCTGGAGGAGGGGGAAAATGTGTGTCCTCCTGAGGGAGGGTGATTTTGTGTTTGGCTGTGGTGATGTTAGCAGGTTGTTTGAACTGTGATTTTTGTGATTTGAATGATGGGCTATGATTTGCCCGGCCCCATGTCCGCCCCGATCACCCTCACCCTGACCCTCTCCCATCGAGGGAGAGGGGATATGGGCGCCTCCGCCCTTCCCCGCCGGGCATACCCCGCGAACGTCGCTCCGCTCGTTCGCGCCCCTTCCTCACCCTAGCCCCCTCCCATCAAGGGGTGTTTTCACAACACGCGAAACGGACCGTTGCCGATGGTTTTCGCGCGCGATGCCCCGTTGCCCGGCCCCTCTGGATGGACGTGCCGTCCGCTGAAGCGCCGGCTTTCGCGAGACCTTTGCAAAACCTCCCCCTTGATGCCCAAGGGGGAATTGAAGGGGGTTTAGACGTCGTTCGGGCATCCCCTGCGAACTGCGCTGCGCTGGTTCGCGTCCCCTTACGCTTCGCGAAGGGGACGGATCGGCAGGTTTTGCAAAGGTTTCGCTTTCGCCGGAATGACGGGAGTTGTGCAAAGATCCAATCAAGGGAGAGGGGATATGGGCGCCTCCGCCCTTCCCCGCCGGGCATACCCCGTGAACGTCGCTTCGCTCGTTCGCGCCCCTTTCGATTCTCGAAAGGGGCGTGGTTGGTTAGACGGCGTATGCTACTGAGCCGTCGGTTCGGATGGGCATGGGCCAGTTGCGGGGTTGGTAGGTGGTTTTGGCTACTTCTAGGAGGTTTTCGTCGATCTCTATGCCGATGCCGGGGGCGTCAGTTAGGAGCATGTAGCCGCCTTCGCGTTTGTGGTGGTTTATGAAGACGGCGTTGGCGGGGTGTTCGTCTCCGAGGCCGTACTCCTGGGTGACGAAGTTGGGTATGGAGGCGTCGACTTGGATCGCGGCGGAGGTTGTGATGGGGCCGAGGGCGTTGTGGGTGCACAGTGCGGAGTGGTAGGACTCGGCTAGGGCGGCGATCTTTTTGACGTGGGTTATGCCGCCGCCGAGGCCCATATCGGGACGGACGTATTGTGGTCCGCCGGCTTCGAGCATGTCTCGGAACTCCCAGATGTTGTGGACTCGTTCGCCGTTTGCGACGGGGTTGGAAGTGCGTTGCGCGACTCTGCCTTGGAGAACCGCGCTGTCGATCTGGATCGGATCTTCGTAGAACAGTGGATTCCAATGCTTCACCTCTTGGGCGAGAGCGATGGCGTTCATAGGGGTGAGTTTCCGGTGGATTTCTAGGATGATGTCGACGTCTTTGCCGGCACCCTCGCGCATGGCGGCGACGTTGTCTACGGTGTCGGAGATTAGACGTTCGAGGGTCATGGACTCGAAGCCGATGGGCAGCGGGTCGGTCTTGATGGCGGTCCAGCCTTCTTCGGCTGCTTCCTTTGAAGCTTCGTAAAGAGCTTGCGCTTCATCGCTGCGGTCGCAAGGTTCGGTGAGTTCGGATGCTTGTTTGGGGCCCATCAGGAGATGCAGCCTGATCTTGTCACGGGTGTTTCCGCCGAGGAGGTCCCAGACGGGAACTTGAAATCGCTTGCCTTTGATGTCCCAGAGTGCGATGTCGATGGCGCTGATTGCGCCGGATAGTGCGGAGCCGCGGAATGGCCCCATGCGGTACATGTATTGCCAGTGATGCTCGATGCGTGAAGGGTCTTTGCCGACGAGGTAGTCGCCGAGTTTTTTGGCGATAGCGTCGGTTGCGGCCGAGTAGGCCCAGCATGAGGATTCGCCGACGCCGTAGGTCCCATCGTCGGTCCAGATACGCACAACGTGATGGTTTCCGGGGGAGCCGTCGGCACCGCCGAGGAGTAGAGATTCGACTTTTTCGATCTTCATACGTCGATCACGATTTCAGGTGGTTATGGTTTGGCGAATGCTAGCACGGTGCGGATGGTATTCGGTGATAAGATGCGCGGTGGGATCGAGTTGCCAATGAGACGAAGGAGCATCAATGAACGAAGAGATAGATGATGCAGAGGACGAGATGGACGGTACATCCGAAGGTGATTTGGTTTTATTAGCTACGCCTGTTGATCGGTTGCTGGCGTGGTTGGTGGATACGTTGATTTACGTCGGGATTGGGATTTTGGGGGCGATTGTGGGCGTGGTGTTGGCGATAGTAGTCTTGGACGACAATTCGGATTTGGGATCGGTTGCAGCATTTATTGTTCTGGTGGTGATATCGGCTATATTGCCGATGTTGGCTTGGACCGTGATTGTTCTGTTCATGATCGCGCGGACCGGTCAGAGTCCTGGCAAAAAGCTGTTAAAGACACGGATCGTGAACGCGGATGGTAGCGATTGGGGTTGGCGTGGCACCTTGATCCGGGAGGTGTTGGGCAAGATTTTGATAGGCGGGTTGATATCCGGGGTTCTGGGTGCGGTGCTGGGCAGCGCATTGGGTGACGAAACGTCGTCGATTGTCGGATTGATAGTGTTGCTGTTGTTGTTCATCTGGATATTGATCGACGAAAAGAATCAGACATTGCACGACAAGTTGGCGAGCACATACGTTGTGAAGGTTGAATGATGGCAGGTCTTTCGGCCTCGTCCCCGGATCAGATCCGGGGCAGGATCTGACCCTCTCTCGCCCTTCCCTGCCGGGCATACCCCGCGAACGTCGCTTCGCTTGTTCGCGCCCCTTTCGATTATCGAAAGGGGCGGAGATGGTCGCTTGTGGTAGTTTGGCATGATGCAGTTGATGAAGAGAGCGGGTAATGGGCGTGAACCCTTCTTCTATGGATGGGTGATCGTGGCGGTGATGGCTGCGACGGGTGCTGTGAGTATGGGGATGGGTTCGTTGAATTTCGGCCTGTTCATCAAGCCGATGGGTGATGAGTTGGGGATTGGAAGAGCCGCGTTCGGTTGGGCGCAGACGGCGAGGCAGGGGGCGAGTTCGGCGACTAGTCCGTTGATCGGTTGGTTGCTGGATCGATATGGTTCGCGAGTGATGTTACCGGTGGCGGCGTTGGCGACGGGCGGAGCTTTGATCGGGCTCGCGTATGTCACGTCCGCTTGGCATTTGGTGGTGTTGTTTGTGGTTATGGGTTTAGTTGGGATGAGCGGACCGGGTGCGTTGGTGACGACAGTGCCGGTTTTGAAGTGGTTCGTTAGAAACCGGGGTAAGGCGGTGGCGTTTGTGGGTTTGGGAATACCGGTTGGGGCGTTGTTATTCATACCGTTGACGCAGGTGTTGATAAATGAGATCGGGTGGCGCGGAGCGTGGATCGTGTTGGCCATCATCGGGTTGGTGGTGATCATCCCATTGGGTGCGATATTTGTGAGGCGGCAACCCGAGGATGTTGGGATGTTGCCGGACGGGGTAACCCCCTCTGAATCTCCCCCTGGAAGGGGGAGGGAAAAAGGGAGCGCTACTGATTCGTCGATGCGGATGGTCGAAGAGGTTTCGTGGACGGTAAGAGAAGCGGTCCGGACGACCACTCTGTGGCGATTGGTGATTGTGTTTTCGATGGTTCAGTTGGCGACAGGGACAGTGGCGTTGCACAGGATCGCGGCGTTTATGGATCGTGGAATGGATCCGACGCTGATATCGTTTGCGACGGCGTTCGATGCGGTTGCGGCTGGTGGATCGACGTTCTTGTTCGGGATGCTCGTTCAGTGGGTCCCGGCGCGGTTTTTGGGTGCGATGGGATTCTCGATGCTTGCAGTTGCAAGCGTGTTGACGATCTATGCCACGAATCTGCCGATCATGTTCATTTCGATGTGGATCTTCGGCATGGGGATCGGCGGGATGATGTTTCTGAACAACTTCATCTGGGCCGATTACTTTGGACGTGCGAGTGTTGGCGGCATCCGGGGGTTAGCGAACCCGATCAATTTGGTGATTGGTGGGATTGGGGCACCGGCAGCGGGTTATGTCAGGGATTGGTATGGATCGTATGATCCTGCGTGGTGGGTAGGCGTCGGATTGATGAGCGCGGCGGCGGTGTTGACGCTTTTGACTAGGGCTCCGCGGAAGGGGTGATGGTACGGTTGGGTCGTCGGATTCAGGCATTAGTTACCGATAGAATGTGGTTAGTGTCTAACTAGTAGACGGAGGGATGCGATGGATGAAGCGCGAGGATGGTCGAGTCCGACGATCAAGAAAGCCCACGGGTACTACCACTCGAGTATCAAAGACCAGCTGACCAAAGAGGACCACGGGAGATATGTTGCGATCGACGCGCATACGGGCAAATGGATACTAGGTGATTCGCTTGAAGTGGTTTTCGCGATGCGCGACCAGATGCCAAGTGCACATCCGGTAGTAATCCAACATCCGAACGTCTCCACGATGAGATTGAGCAGTAGACAGTCGCGAACGTTCAAATGAAAATCGGTTCCGTTCGTTTAGGTGAAGCAGGGTTGATGCCTTGGGTACTCATCGAGGTAAAAAGCGAGGCGGAGTTGGGAGTGCCGATGGAGGCGTTGTTGGACTCTGGTTTCACGGGTGCAGTTTCGTTGCCGCTACGGGTGGTTGAAGAATCGGATCTGACGTGGTCCGGCGAACATTCGGTGACTTTGGGTGATGCCAGTGAGGTAGGAGTGGATCTGTATGAAGGTATCGTGGAGTTTGCGGGAGGTCGTTACCGTTGCGCGATTTTGTGCACTGGAGACGTTCCGACGGTGGGTATGCATCTGATGCAGGAGGCGCGGATCTGTTTCGAGGCGGTACCGGGTGGAACGGTGTCGCTCGCATCGATAGACGATTAACGATCCCGCATGGTGGGTGGGCGTCGGACTGATGAGCGCGGCGGCGTTGTTGACGCTATTGACGAAGGCGCCGCGGAAGGGGTGATGGTACGGTTTAGATGGGGTTCACGATTAACACTCCACTAGGAGGACTTGATGGAATACAACGTAGTTTCGGATGAGGCGCCAGAAGGGATGACGGCGTTGGAGCTAGCGTCGCGGGGCCAGAGGTTCGGGGCGTTCCTAGTGGACCTAGTGATCTCGATAGTCGTGAGCACCGTCGGGTTTATGGTCGGCTCTGCAATCGGCGATCTCGGCCCGGCCTTGAATACGGTCTTCGGGATCGTTTTATGGATCATCGTCGTCGTAATGGTCGCCACCCGCGGCCAATCCCCTGGAAAGATAGCCATCGGCATAAAGATCGTGAAGACGGATGGCACCTCCGTCGGAGTAGGCACTGCGTTGCTCCGGGAGGTCATCGGCAAGATAGTCTCGACGATCCTCATCTTCCTCGGCTACATCTGGATTCTGTTCGACAGCAAGAACCAAGGCTGGCACGACAAGATCTCCGACACGATTGTAGTGAAGGTTTGATATTGTCGCATCGCGATTATCATGGTTAGTACCGCCACTAAAATCGAAAAACTAGCAAGTTGTGGAGATGGAGGAATAAGGTGGTGCAAACTAAGATCGAATCAAGTGAGAAATGGAAAAAAGCGCTGAGATTTTACGAGTCCGGTATCAAACCTAAGCTTACGTCCGAAGATGACGATCGTTACATCGTGATTGATGCAGAGACGAAGGAGTGGGAGATCGGGGACACTGAAGATGTGACGTTTACATTGTGGGATCGGACTCAATCTTCGAATCTGGTACTGATTCGCCATCCGAACATCAGCACGGGGCGTCTTGGTTTGGGGGTTTCACAGCTCTTCAAATGAAGATTGGAACCGTTCGCGCCGTTGGGGGTGGTTTAGCGGCAACGTTAGAGATAGAGCTTCGCTGGTCGACCTGCCGTTCAGGAACTTTTGACGCGTTGCTCGACACGGGTTTCAACGGTGCCGTCTCGTTACCGCCCGAAAATGTAGCGGAGCTTGGACTACCGTTGGTTAGGGAACAAACGGTAACTTTGGGTGATGCCAGCGATGTACGCGTAAATGTGCACGCGGGTCAGGTGAGATTCGCCGATGGATGGCATCGCTATCCGGTGTTGGCGACCGGGGATGTGCCGTTAGTCGGGATGCAGTTGATGGGAGGTAAGAAGGTGTGTTTTGAGGCAGTGGATGGCGGTGAAGTGACGGCACACACGATTTAGTCAGCCATTGGCAGACTCGCTATCGGGCTAAATCTCGATGCCGCGCCGTGTGGCCACGGTTTCGAGGTCCTTGTCGCCTCGACCGCTTAGAAGTAAGAGGATGACGGTTGACGGGTCTAGGGAGGGTGCCCAGTCTTTGATGTAGGCGATGGCGTGTGCGGGTTCGAGTGCGGGGATGATGCCTTCGGTGAGGCAGAGGAGGTCGAAGCCGTCGAGGGCCGCTTCATCGTCCACGGCGGCGTATTTGGCGCGTTCGATGTCGTGGAAGTAGGAGTGTTCCGGTCCGACGCCGGGGTAATCGAGTCCGGCGGATACGGAGTGGGCTTCGGTCACTTGACCCCACTCGTCTTGGAGCAGATACGACATGGCGCCGTGGAGTACGCCCGGTCGGCCTTTAGTGATGGTTGCAGAGTGGCGGTCGGTTTCGACACCGTCTCCGCCCGCTTCGACGCCGATTAGTCCAACGGAATCATCGTCGACGAATCCGCTGAAGAGTCCGATGGCATTGGACCCGCCGCCGACACATGCGACGGCGTAGTCAGGGAGGCGTCCGATCTGTTCGAGGCACTGCGCTCGTGCCTCTTTGCCGATGACGTTTTGGAAGTCTCGGACGAGCATCGGATATGGGTGCGGTCCCACAGCACTGCCGATGAGGTAGTGCGTTGACTGGACGTTGGTAACCCAATCTCGGATCGCTTCGTTGATCGCATCCTTTAGAGTCCGGCTACCTGAGAACACCGGTTCGACGGATGCGCCGAGCAGCTTCATTCTGTAGACATTCGGCGCTTGTCGGTGGATGTCCTCTTCGCCCATGTAGACGATGCATTCGAGGCCCATCATGGAGCATGCGGTCGCGGTGGCGACGCCATGCTGACCGGCACCGGTTTCGGCGATGATGCGCTTCTTGCCTAGGCGTTTGGCGAGCAGGATCTGGCCCATCGCGTTGTTGATCTTGTGTGCGCCGGTATGGGCGAGGTCTTCACGCTTGAGCCAGATCTGTGCGCCGCCTAGTTTTTGGCTGAGGTTCGCAGCGTGGTAGAGGGGGGTTGGTCGACCGACGTAGTCAGTGAGCAGATTCGAGAGTTCTTCCCAGAACGACTCGTCTTCGCGTGCGGCGAGATAAGCTTCTTCGAGCTCGGCAAGCGCTGCCATCAGCGTCTCGGGCACGAATTTGCCGCCGTACTTGCCGAAACGTCCGAGTTCGTCAGGTACGTCGCGCTTGATAGGTGGAGTGAGGATCATGGGAAGTCGTGGAAACCTGCATGGTATGAGATCTAGTTGAAAGTATATTGCGGCATCGCGGGCCGGAATTCAGATCGACTTCGCGCCGAAAACGTGGACTGAACCTAGAATTGACGCATGCCCGACACCAGTGAACTCCGAATTCTCTCGCTCATAGCCAGCGCGACGGAGATCGTCTGTGCACTCGGATTCCGCGATCAGTTGGTTGGGAGGTCCCATGAGTGCGACTTCCCGGTAGATGTTGCAGGGCTCCCGGCGGCCACCGTGCCAAAAATCGAGGTCGGCGCCTCGAGCCGTGAGATCGACGATCAGGTAAAGGAAGCCGTGCGCGAGTCGGACGCAATGGACGCGCTTGGTGTTTACGATGTGCGTCTTGAAGTCTTGCGCGAGCTCAACCCGACGCATATCGTCACGCAGACGCAGTGCGAGGTGTGCGCTGTCAGCATGCGCGATGTTGAGGCGACGGTCGCAAAGATCGCGGGGGTTGAACCTGAGATCGTGTCATTGCAGCCGAACACGCTGGATGATGTTTGGGGCGATGTGATGAGAGTCGCGACTTCGTTCGGTGCGCAGGAACTGGGTTATGAATTGGTTGCTGAGTTGCAGGAGCGAATTGCGGCGATCAACAACGTGGCCGCAGAACTTGATGAACGACCATCGGTAGCTGTGATCGAGTGGGTCGATCCAATGATGGCAGGTGGAAACTGGATGCCGACGTTGGTCGAGATGGCAGGTGGGCGCAACCTGTTCGGGAAAGCGGGGCAACATTCACCGTGGATGACGTTTGAAGAACTACAGGCGGCGGATCCGGATGTGATTTTGATTTCGCCATGCGGTTTCGATATGGATCGTACGCGGGAGGATGTGCCGGTACTCGAAGCGAAGCCGGGTTGGGGCGACCTAAGTGCGGTTAAGACCGGTCGAGTATTAGTGGCGGATGGTAACCAGTACTTCAATCGGCCGGGGCCGCGCCTAGCAGAGACGTTGGAGATATTGGCTGAGGTCATTCATCCCGATCGGTTCGATTTTGGGCATCGAGGGGTTGGTTGGGAGGCGGTTTAAGTGGGCGCTTCTGGCATGATTCTGATCATGAATTGGTCGAACATGGGCACGGTGAAAACAGTGTCGCCGTGCGCAGGGCTCCAGATCATGCCTTTGGCGATCAACTGTGACCTCGTTGGTGCTAATGACGTTACCTCACGTCCAAGCTGATTTGCGATATCACCAGAGCGATGGGGGCCAGAACCGAGTTCAGCCATCGCCCGCACATACCTTTTTTCTGAGACAGTCATTCGATCAAATCGGACGAGGAAAAAGCCGTCGTCCAATTCGGCGACAGCAAGCTCTGACGCACGGTCAACCACGTCGTGGGTAATGGGCGATTCGTCCGCAACGTCCCAAGAATATTTCCCCCAAACTTGCAGAAAATAAGGGTAGCCTTCGGTTCTCGAAACGATTTCTTCGATTGCATCGGATTCAAACTCGACGCCGGCTTGCATTGCTGGTTTTTCCACGGCAGTTCTTGCGTCTTTTGGTTGCAACGCGCCGACATGCGGGAAATCAAACATCCTTTCCGCATATGACTTCGCCTTGCCTAAACGCCCTAGGACTTGAGGCAACCCGGCGGCGACAACGGCTATCGGTAAATTTCGTTGGGCAATGAAGTTAAGAGTGCTGATCAAGGCAGTAAGTTCGTTTTCCTTGACATATTGGATCTCGTCCAAGAACAGTGCCAGACAATTTCCATCTGCTCGGGCGGCATTGCCAACGGCGACGAACAGATCTCTAAGATCGCTCTCCAACTCTGTACTATCAGCCAATCCCGGTTCCGGACTGAAATCAAGGACGACTTCGATGTCGTGATAACTCGTCTTCAAAGCGCTGACAAAACTGGCGAGCGCTTTGAGTCCTGTCTCGGCGAGTTCCTTAGATTTTTCGCGTCTCGATAGTTTTATGAGGGTGGAGCGCAGTTGAGGAGCGATCATTGAAGGCAATGAACGGTACTCCGAAGCCTCGATGTGCATCGTGTAGAAACCGGTATGTTCTGCATCTTCACGAATCCGGTCCAACAGAACCGTCTTCCCAACACCTCGTAAACCCACCATCACGATGCTTTTGCCGGATCTACCCGCCTTGACCCTCCGCAGGGAGTTCAGCGCGTTTTTGCGAAGTTCGTCTCGACCTGCCAATTCTGGAGGTTGCGTTCCGGCACCTGGCGCGTATGGGTTGAGGATTGGATCCATGACGCAATTTATGTCAAACTTATCAAGTTTAGGTTCTAAAACTAAATTTCCTAATCTTCACATATTCACCTACATTTTTCGTCTTCTGCATCGACTCAGAACGTGATCTCCGTCTCCTCCTCGACCTTGTCGTCGTCGATCTCGTAACCGAAACCAGGTTCGTCGGAGACTGTCAGGTTGCCTTCGTCGAGGATCGGGCCGTTGTTTTTGTCGAAGTGGTAGGCCAGTGCTGCGTGCTTCAGGAGCATTTCCACGTAGGGTGTGTGGATTGGCGACTGCGAGGCCGACCATGCCATGCCGACGGGGGTTACTCCTTGGTGGGCGATGGTGATGAGGTCGTAGGCGGTGGCCATGGCCGAGATTTTGAGGACTTCGGAGAGTCCGCCAGCCCAGTTGAGATCAGGTTGGATGATGTCGAGCGCTTCGGCATCCATGAAGCGCTTGAAACCCCAGCGAGTGTATTCGTGTTCCGCGCCGGAAACGGGGATGTTGATCTTCTCGCGGATCTTGCGATACGAGTCGATGCGGTCTGGCATCGCGACCTCTTCGATCCAACGCGGCTGGTACTCCTCGATGTACGAGGCGAGTTTGACGACGTAATTGACGTCCATCGACTGCCAGCAGTCGAGCATGATGTCGATCTCTGGACCGACGGTTTCTCGGAGGGTTTTGACCATCTCTACGTTTTTCATCAGTCCGTCGTGGCCGGACATCGGACCATGTCGGAAGAACCATTTCTGGGCGGTGAAGCCGCGTTCTTTCGCCATCGTCGCGCGTTCGCGGACGAGGCCCATGTCAGTGACGTTGTGCCCGAGCATCGAGGCGTACGCCGGCATCGATTTGCGGCAAGGTCCACCGATGAGCATGTAGACGGGTTGTCCAAGCCATTTGCCTTTGAGGTCCCACAGTGCGATGTCGAGGGCGGAGATCGCCATCATGGGTTCTCCGTGACGCCCATGGACCGAGGTGCGGTGCATGATGTCCCAAAGGAACTCTGTGGCTAACGGGTCACGGCCGATCAGAAGGTTCTTCAGTTGCCAGATGTGCCATGCAGTCGCAGAGAATCCAGTTGAGGATATTCCGCTGACGCCCTCGTCGGTGTCGATCTGGACGAAAGTTTGCTCGACTTGGAATGTGCCGCTGTCTAGCTGAGAGCCGCGGTTGCCGATCTGACGGCTGTTTTCTCTGAACTCTTCGTAAATGTCGGTCGGTTGAAGCAGCCGGTCTTCGAAGAAGGGGCCGTCAACCTCCATGTGGCCTTTGAGGTGGCGGAGTCGTATGTTGGTAATCTTCATGGGTTGATTTATGTTGTCGCGCAGAGTGATTATTATGCTTTGTGCTGAGGTGCGGTTCGGGTGCGATGACGTGATAGACATCAAGACATCAATTTGGATTGATGATATGATGTGCCCATGAGAACTACGCTGACAATCGACAACGACATTGCCGACTATCTGAGGGAACAGAGCCGTTTGCACGAGAAGTCGTTCAAGCAGGTCGTGAATGAGACTCTTCGACGGGGGATGTCGCCATCTGCGAGCGAGAAGCCGCGGAAGCCGTTCAAAGTTAAGCCGTTTCCAGGCGGTTTCGCGCCGGGCGTGGATCGCCTGAAGCTTAACCAATTGAATGACGAATTGGAAGTTGAGGACTTTCTAAGGGAGAGTTCGGGGTGATTGTCCCTGATATCAACTTGCTGGTTTACGCGTATCGTCAGGAAGTTGAAGAGCACGGCGCAGCCAAGGAGTGGTGGGAACGACTACTGAATGGTTCGGAGCGAGTGGGTTTGAGTTGGGTTGTCATTAGCGGATTCGTCAGAGTAATCACGCATAGGAGCGTGTCGAATGTTCCGATGCCTCCGTTGTTGGCGATCGATGCCGTAAACGAATGGTTTGAATTCCCGCACGTCGTGACCATTCATCCTGGACCGGAACATCTATCTTTATTCCGAGCAAACTTGAATGCTGCAGGCGTTGGAGGGAATTTGGTGACTGACGCGCACATTGCAGCGATCGCCATGGAGCATCAGGCGGAGGTTCATTCCAACGACTCCGATTTCGCTCGTTTTCCCGGACTGACTTGGCGGAATCCGATCAGAACGTCCCAATAACCGAGACCATTGCAAAACTCACGTCATTCCGGCGAAAGCCGGCGCTTTAGCGGATGGAACATCCATCCAGAGTGGCCGGGGCAGCGCGGCGCAGTTTGCAGGGAGTGCCCGATCCGCGTCTAAAACCCCCTTCAATTCCCCCTTGCCGATTTGGGCAAAGGGGGAGGGTTTTGCAACGGTCTCAATAACTAGGTCGATTGCCGAGTCAGTTACGACAACAGGATTCGACAGCCACGACATAGGCGGGGTTCAATTTTCCGGCGCCCAAGGAAAGACGACCCAATCGTCTTCGACCTTCCAAAACCAATCCGCGGCGTGTTTCTGGTTGGAGCGGACGTAAAGAGCGGCAACCTTGATCTGATCGGCGTGATCCTGGACCGCGCGACGGACGAGTTTTAGGGTTTCGCCGGTGTCGATGATGTCATCGACAATGAGGAGTCGTTCTGTGGTTATGTTGAGAGTGGCGAATGGTTGGGGGCCGTCGACGAACCGGGCTCCTGACGCGAGCCGTTTATTCTGATCGTCGTAGTGCTCCACGCGTACGGCTTGGATCAGGCGGACGTCGAGCATGTAGGAGAGCATGGCGGCGGGGATCAGACCGCCGCGGGAGACGCCGAGAATTGCGGTGGGTTGCCAGCCGCTTGAGAGGATCTCCCCTCCTAGGGAGTTGATTCCTTCAATGTGTGCGGTCCACGAGGATGTCAGGACCGCGTTCAAAGGTTGAGAGGTATCCGGAGGCATTGAAAAGCAATTCTAACGGTGGTATCGCGCCCGTTTCTGTCGACGAAACCATCAGATCATGACTATCGTTGTAAGTTCGCACTTTGATGCGTTGATGTTATGATGTCGATATGCGTACGACCGTAACAATCGACGACGATGTATTGGCGGTTGCGCGGGCACTGGCGGAGCGGAATGGAAGCAGCCTCGGCAGCGCCTTGTCGGAACTGGCACGGCGCGGCTTCAGAAACACTGCCGCTACTAGGGAAAACGGAGACGGTACAACGTTTCCTGTAGCCGCCGATGCAAGTCCGATCACAACTGAGGACGTGCAGCGATCCCTGGACGACTGGCCGTGAGCGTATTACTGGACGCCAACGTACTGATAGCCCTTGCTTGGCCTAACCATGTGCACCACGCGGCCGCTAGAACTTGGTTTGAAGCTCGTCGAGAGGATGGCTGGGCGACTTGCCCCTTGACGGAAGCGGGGTTCGTGCGCGTGTCATGCAATCCGTCGGTGGTGCGGCACAGAGTCACTCCTCTCGACGCCATTGAGGTATTGGAGAGACTTACCCAGTTGGGTTCCCATACGTTTTGGCCGTTGGACCAGACGATCTTGCATCTACCAACATCGATTAGTTCGCGACTCCAAGGCTATCGCCAGATCACAGACGCGGTGTTGCTGGCCACCGCAATGCAGCGAAACGGGCAGCTGGCTACGTTGGACGCAGGGATAGAAGGGTTGGTTTCGGAGGAGGAACGCGCTTACTTGTGCGTTGTTCCGGTGTGAGGTGACGGGCTGTGAACGGTCATTAAGTGAACAGTTCGCGATACCAATGGGCGAAGTAAGAACCCGCCGGCACATGACGCCGCGTCAGTTATCTGCGTCTTGACCGCGGGATTCGATGAACTGTTCGACTGGCTCGGTGACGCTCTCGATCATCGTCTTAAGTGCGTTCGCGGTTGCATCTACTAGGGCGTCGTCGAACTTAGTTGCGTCTTGAACTACGACTTGTCGCAACCGGAGAAATGTGCGATTGTCTTGAGTTTCGTAATCTATGAATTCCTCAAGGAAACCTTTCAACTCGTCGACTTCGTCGTCCGCGAAGTTGAGCGAACTGCGGAGGTATTGTTTTCGCGTTTCGAAGTTGACGGCTACTTGCCAAGATCCGCCATCATTGGGGATTGCGTGAATCACGTAACAAATCTTGTTCCTGCCCCACGGTTGGCGATCCGAGTACCACACCTGGTACCACCTCGTCCTTCCACTCGAGCGAGCAGATCTGTTTTTGCCATTGGTTTTTAGGTGATCAGGCAGCCCCGATAGAGCCTTGCCCACGGTTCTGCGAACGAAATGTGTAACTTCGTCGTCTTGATTTCGACGTCTAGTCCGAGCAGCTTTGATTCCTGCGCTGACGGATAACTCGTCGCCTGTCCCATCATCGCCATTGCCGCCGATCTGTATCGAATACCGCTCGGCCCCAACAACTGGGATGATAGTGTTCGTCTGCACATACAGTACATCGCCATCTTGATACGGAGTCAACTGTACGCATGAGATCAGGTTCTCGTCTTGCGCCTTGTCATTCAACCACAGTACGGCGGAAGTTACTTCGGGAGCGAATCGATGACTCGCCAGAATCACCCGCTGTTCGTCGTTCAGGTTTTCCAGCGAACCTATTTCGACGTGCTCGAGCAACTTCTCTTCCGCTTCGGCTTCTGACACACCTTCGAAGTTTGCAAGCATTCGAAGAATATCTTCGTGCGTTGCGCGCCGAAGATAACTCGCGTATTTGATAGCTTGCCAATGGGCATCGACGCCGCTGTGGTCGCGTTTGAGTTCGATGATTACAAGCTTGCCGTCTCGGTCGATCGCCAAAAGATCCAACCGCTCGCTGGTACGGTCAAAATCGCTGAATTCTTTGGCGATGATGAGTAGGTCATCGCCCAAGATTTCCGGATTCGCTACTATCCATTCCTGTATATCTTGGCGCTCCTGCAATCCGAGATGCGAGAAATCTACTTCGTCAACCTTTACCGATTCTTTGGAGTCGGGATCGACTCGGAAGAGTTGTGGTTCGGTGCTCATGTCGAATGTCTATTATGTATCGAGTATTGTCCGACGAAGATCGATCATCCACTCCCAGCGTTGCAACCATTTTGGACTCCGGCTTACGCCGGAACGACGTGCGGGCCTCGGCCGGAATGACGGGGGTTCAGGCGTTTAGCAGCGCCATGACGCGTTGCTTGAAGTTGCGGATGGTTTCGATCACGGCCGCGATCTCTTCGATGTACTCGGCAGATTCGAGGCCTTTGTCGAGTTGTATGACGATCTGCGTGTTGCCGATTCGAGCGTTCGGGCCGAGCAATCTTTGCAGTTGGGCTTTGGCTCCGCCGACAGGTGCGTTGAGCAACAATCTGGCTCGTTCACCGTTCGCACGAAGCGATGCGACATCGGCTTGCTCTGCGAGGAGCCGGAGCCGCGCGGTTTCTAGCATGACTTCCACGCCGTCCGGAATGGGGCCGTAGCGGTCTCTAAGTTCGTTCCGCAGCTCTTGTATCTCGTCTTCCGAGTTGGACCACGACAAACGTTGATGCAGAGACAATCGTTGCGCCAAATCCTCGATGTACTCGGGAGGAACATTGTCGTCGATGCCGAGTTTGACCTCGGCTCGGATCATACTTGGCGGTTGCCAATCTTCCACGGATTTGCCATTGGCTAAGACAGCGTGGCCGTTGGTCTGAGATGGTTGTTCGGGCGCGCCGTTTGCATTTTTGAGCGCGGTGGCAACGGTCGTGACGTCACCGTTGGGTGACTGTTCCAAGCGTTTCTTTAGTTCTTCGACTGTCTGGGAAAGAAGCTGGGTGTAGAGATGAAGGCCGATGGCGGCGACGTGACCGCTCTGCTCGGCACCTATGACATTGCCCATTCCTCGGATCTCTAGGTCGCGCATGGCGATTTTGAAACCGGAACCGAGTTCGGTGGCGGCGAGGATCGTGTTCAATCGGGCGTCGGCCTCTTCGGTAAGAGATTTGTTGGGTTGGACGAGGAGGTAGGCGAAACCTTGTTTCGCGCCACGTCCGACTCGACCTCTTATGTGGTGGAGCTGTGCCAATCCGAAGCGGTCTGCGTCGTCCACGATGAGTGTGTTGACGTTGGGCATATCGATACCCGCTTCGATGATGGTGGTGCAGACGAGAACGTCGTATTCGCCATGCTCGAACGCGGTCACGACCTCTTCAAGTTGACCCTCTGGCATCTGACCGTGGCCGATCGTGAACGAGGCCTCAGGGACGAGTTGCCGCAACCGACGGCTGACGCGTTCGATGCCTTTGACGCGATTGTGGAGGAAGAACGCTTGCCCGCCTCGATCGAGTTCACGCAGTATGGCTTCGCGGATCAGGTCGTCGCTCGACTCCGATACGAATGTGCGGACGGGCAGGCGCTCCTCGGGTGCGGTTTCCATGTTGCTCATGTCGCGGATGCCGGCGATCGACATATAAAGGGTGCGCGGGATCGGAGTCGCCGACAGCGTGAGAACATCGACGGCTGCGCGGAGGCGTTTCATGTGCTCTTTGTGTTTGACGCCGAACTTCTGCTCTTCATCTATCACTACGAGTCCGAGGTCTTTGAATGCGACGTCGCGCTGGATCAGCCGATGAGTGCCGATGATGATGTCGATCTGGCCGCTGGCCAATCTCTCCAAGATTTCCTGTTGCTCGTCTCTGGACCGAAACCTGGAGATGACGTCGATGCTGATCGGGAAGGGAGCGAGGCGCTGGTTGAACGTGTCGTAGTGCTGTTGCGCTAGGAGCGTGGTCGGGACCATGATCGCGGCTTGCCGACCGTTTTGGACGGCTTTGAACGCCGATCTTAACGCGATCTCTGTCTTCCCGAAGCCGACGTCGCCGCAGATTATGCGGTCCATCGACTTATCGCTCTCCATGTCGACCTTCACAGATTGGAGCGCCGTGATCTGGTCTGGCGTCTCTTCAAATGGAAAGCTGGCTTCGAGAACCTGTTGCCAAGGCGTATCTGGTTCCGCTTGAATGCCTTTGGCCAACATTCTCGCGGCGTAGATACTAAGCAGTTCGTTCGCGACGATCTCGGTGGCCCGCTTCGCGCGTCGGCGGGCGGACCGCCACTCCTGCGTGCCCAAACGCGATAGACGAGGTGCGGACTCGCCGCCACCTTGATAGATCTGGATCCGATCGATATGTTCGGTTGGAACATACACTCGGTCGTTATTGGCGTACTGCAGAACCAGATGTTCACGTCGATCAGGTTCTTTGGACTCGGTTCCCACGAATTTGGCGATGCCGTGGTCGACGTGAACCACGTATACGCCGGGCTGAAGCTGTTCTAGTTGGGGTCCCCGCCTGACGGCTCGTCGATGTGTGCGCCTGCGTTGCCGACGGATGCCGAATATCTCGGAATCTGTAAGGATTCGGACCTTCTCGCCACCGGACAGTTCCAATGTGAATCCCGAGGTCGCATAGCCTTCTGCGATCACGACGGGAGCCTTTGTCCTCCCGTTCTCCCGCTCAGCGGCAGGAAGAACTTCGTCAGCCGTTATCTCCGCGGTTGTCGGCGATTTATGTGATGGCGGGTCCTGTTCAAGAACGGATCGTTGACGTTCGTACTGGATCGGGATGTCGGCTTCTTGAGCTAGCTCGTATAGTCGCACCGAGTGGCTGGAGATTGCCACGACTTGATCTGCGCCTTCGCTGATCGCGTTCTTCAGCGCTTGAGTCGGGTCGTCGAGAACGACTTCAACCGGTTCATCGGCGTCGTCCGATGCCTCGGACAACTCTGATCTACGAAACGCAAGCTGCGCGCTTATCGGTATCCGACGTTTGTTGCCCAAGTCGCGGGAATCGATGCCAAACGGGTCGATTTCCATGCGACGTCGGAACGATTCAATGCCTTGGGCGACTTCTGGCCACCGCATGTGGGGCGTCGGGAAGTTGATCGGCACTTCTCCTCGTCGTTCCTTCACACGCCTGATTTCATCCAATCGACGATCGATGCCTGTCGCCGCGTCAGCGATCATACTCGGCCTTAACGCGATCAAAGCAGATTCAGCAGGCATGAAATCGAACAACGAGCCACGATTGAAGAATCCGGAGTAGAAGGCTAGTTCGTTTTCGATTTCGCCGTCCGAGACGAGGTTCAACTCGTCGGACACACGGCGACCGGTTAGGCGAGTGAAATCAATGTTGTCCGTGTTGAGAGCGCCGATGGTGTTTTCGACGGCTTGTCGATCTACAAACGAAGGCAATTCTTCGCGTGCCGGAACAATGCTGACCCAGTCGATGTCGTCAAACGATCTTTGGGTTTCGACATCGAAAAGTCTCATGCTCTCGATCTCGTCGTCGAAGAGCTCGATCCTTACCGGGGAGTTTGTGCCGACCGGGAAGATGTCGATGATTCCGCCGCGCCGAGAAGCCGTGCCTGGCAACTCTACTGTGGGTTGAATCTCGTAACCCGAACGGGCGAGATGACGCATCGTCTCGGGCAGATCTATGCGTTCACCCACTCGAAACTCGCGCACGATGTTGTCGAAGTTCTCGGCCTCGATGGTGCGTTCTGCGATGGCGTGGACCGACGCTACGACTATCGGAGGGTCTGAGTCTCGGCGCGCGTGGTTTCTCAGCGCTTCAAGGGTAGTGATCCGGCGTTGTCCGGTTCCGCGGTCCGGTTCGTATCGTTCGAAAGGGATTCCGCCAGATTCGATGAAGTGGTGGATTGGCGATCCGTCCTCGTCGACGTCTGGGGTGCCTAACCAGGTCGAGAGTTGGTCAACGATGCGCTGGGCCGAATCGGGATTCGGTGTGATCACGAGAATTGGTGCCCGCAGCGCGCGCCAAGCAGCCGCGATGAGGAGCGGATTCGCGGGTTCCGGGCAGATCGTGGGAACGTTGGCGCGAGTTTGACTCAAAGCCGATTTGATCGCGTCGAACTCTTCGGTATCGATCAATCGATCCGTGAGTGAAGCCAAAAACGGCTGAGTGGTTGGCGACATTTATAGCTAGTACGCGCGCTAAAACCCGCAATGCGTTTGCGGGCGCTACTTGAGTGTCGATTCTATCGTTCAGGTTCGAACTTTGGTTTGAAAAACAGGTGCAATATCGCCGCGACATCGCAACTTTATAATCACGATATGACGCGTGTTCCCACTTCCAGAGGTCAAGATTCGGGCGCGGTCAAACGTGCCGTGTTCAAGTTGGGGACTAACATCGTAACTCGTGATTCGGGTGCGTTGGATGTCGAGACGATTACTGGCCTGGTCGATCAGCTAGCGGATGCGCACAGGGCCGGTCTCGAGGTCGTTATCGTGTCATCGGGCGCGGTTGGTGCAGGGATGGACACACTCGTCGGTCTTAGCCCTAGGAACCGATCGCGGTTGCGTCGACGCAACGTCACAGCGCGCCAAGCAGCGGCCGCCGTCGGGCAGGTTGACGTGATCGCGTTGTACAAATCTTTGTTCGGCAAGTACCGAATCGAGGTCGCACAAACATTGCTGTCGCGCAGCGTGTTGAACCAGCGCGAGGGCTATCTGAACGTCCGGGGCACCATGGAGATGCTGCTCGAAGCTGGTATCGTTCCCATCGTGAATGAGAACGATGTAGTCGCGGTAGAAGAGATCGTCGGCGTGACCTACGGAGACAACGATCGTTTGTCGGCAATGTTGGCTAACGCATTGGACGCTGATTTGCTGGTACTTCTTGGTGAAATGAACGGCCTGCACACGGCGGATCCCAACCACGATCCGGAGGCTGAACTGATAAGCGACGTCTACGAAATCAGCGACGAGATGCGCGGTTCTGCCGGCGGGCCAATCGATGATCGCGGCAGCGGTGGTATGCGCAGCAAACTCGAAGCGGCGGATGTCGCGATGCGGTCGGGCGTCGAGATGATCATCGCCGACGGCCATGTCAATGGTGTGGTTGAGCGGTTGCTGGCAGGCGAAAAGATAGGGACCCGTTTCCATTCCTTGGCGCCGCCTTCTGAAAGTCGCAAGCGGTGGTTGCTCACCGGAGGGACAGAGGCAAAGGGCTCGGTGACGATCGACGAAGGTGCGGTGCGAGCACTTACTGAGCAAGGAAACAGTCTGTTGCCGGTTGGTGTGACCGATGTTGAAGGGGATTTCGATCGCGGCGATATCATTGGTGTTAGGTCTGTTTCTGGAAAGAACGTGGCTTGGGGATTGAGTAACTATTCCGCTTCAGACACACGGCTGGCGATGGGCAAGCGATCGGGAGTGTTGCCCGACATTTTGGAAAACTATTTCGGACGAGAGATCGTGCATCGCAACAACATGGCGCTGGGTGTTTCGTTCGACGGATAACGCTCCGCCCTTGCTGTGTCGCCCCCTTGCTGTGTCGCCCCCTTGCTGTGTCGCCTATACGTAAAAATCGGATTGCTACCGTATTTGGCAATGTACGGGGCCTATCGGAGAGTCAAAAATGATCGCAGTGGAGACCAACATTCGCGGTATGGGCAAGGCAGCGCGGATTGCCGCCGGCGATCTGGCGCGCTGCGCGCCGGAACAACGAGACAAGGCTTTGCGCACGTTGGCCAAATTGCTTGTGCAAAACAGCCAAAGCGTTCTCTCTGCAAATGAACAAGATCTAGCTGCCGGTGCGGCCGACGGGATAGACGAACATGTAGCCGAGCGCATGACATTGAACGAGGCTCGGATCGGTGACATGGTAGACGCGGTGGTGAGTATCGCGGACCTTGAAGACCCCGTTGGTGAGGTGCTCGAGGAGACTCAGCCTAGCAACGGGTTGCTGATTCAGCGGGTCAGGGTTCCGTTGGGCGTAATTGGAGTCATTTACGAAAGCCGCCCCAACGTCACGATCGACATCGCAGCTCTTTGTCTGAAGGCGGGAAACGCGGTGATTCTACGCGGCGGCAAGGAAGCAATTCGCACCAATCAAGCCCTGGCATCGCTCGTGCGGGACGCGGTGATCGAAGCGGAAATGCCAGCCGACGCCGTTCAGTTTGTTGAATCGACTGATCGCTCGCTGGTGGGCGAGATGTTGGAGATGGAAGATTGCATCGACATGTTGATTCCTCGTGGCAGCGCGGAGCTGGTGCACATGGTGGCAGAAAACGCCAAGATGCCCGCCGTTACGGGCGGGATCGGCGTTTGCCACACGTACGTCGACGACTCCGCAGATATCCAAAAGGCTGTGGAGGTTGTGTTCAACGCGAAAGCGCAACGGCACACCGTTTGCAACGCTTTGGACACTTTGTTGGTGCACGAGACTGTGGCGGCGCAGGTTTTAGATGGGCTGTCGGTCCCATTCGCCGAGGCGGGTGTAGAGGTCCGCGCCGATAATCGCGCTTGGGCGCTGTTGGGTCCAAAACGACGCGAGTTGAAGGTTCTCAGGGCTCACACTGAGGATTTCGGCACTGAGTTTCTGGCGTTGATATTGTCGGTGAAGGTAGTGCGCAGCCTTGACGAGGCTTTGGATCACATTCGCACCTACGGTTCCGGCCACTCGGAGGCTGTGATCGCCGAAGACGCCGAGGTCATGGAACGATTCTTGAACGAGGTCGACGCGGCCGCGGTTTTCGCCAACACGTCTACACGGTTCAACGACGGAGGCGAGTTCGGATTGGGAGCGGAGGTCGCGATTTCGACCAACAAGCTGCACGCCCGCGGCCCCATGGGGATTCGCGAGATCATGTCATACAAGTGGGTCGTCAAGGGCGACGGACAGATCCGCACCTGAGAGCGGTCGATTAGGACTTCGGTCGGCGAAGGAAAGTCCATTTGAGATGGTCTTTGGAGGACGGTCTCCATTGGGATGGAATAGGGTTAGGTCATATGGCCAATTACACGTTGCAAAGAGAGGTCAGAACGCCTCATTCTGAATCGTTCTTCGTGGTGGATAGCGAGGACCGGGACGCGGGGCGTCTTGACGTGCACTACCCACCGGGGATGGTCCATGCGACCCTGGTGCTTCGAGAAAACGTAACCGAAGAAGATCTGCGGGAGATCGTCAACCGTTTCTTCCAAGAGATGAACCAACTCGTCGGGGTTGACGGGATCGAGGTCGCGGTGCACGCGTATCAAGGTGAAGAACGGGGAGTGTTCCACAACGACGATCTCAACGAGCGTCGTAACGGGAACGGTCACTCAAACAACTGATCAATCGACGGACAGTATCTACCGCCGCCCCGCAATATCGGCCCGAGTAATCGGTGTGCGTTTCACCCGACTACGATATTGAAGAGTCGGCCGGGAACGTAGATCTCGCGGCGAATCTCTTTCCCTTGCGTATGGCGCAGAGCACCTGGCGAGGCTTGCGCTGCGCTCGCGATCTCTTTTTCTCCCGCGTCAGATGGGACAGTGATCGTATCGCGGACGCGGCCGTTGACTTGGACAACGATTCGAACGGTGTCGACGGTTAGCTTCGATTCATCCCACTCTGGCAGAAGTTGGTTGTGAATAGAGAACTCCCAACCGTTGAGCAGCCACAGTTCCTCAGCGATGTGAGGCGCAAGCGGTGCCAAATGCAGCAGCAGTCGCTGAACACAGGAACGCCAGAGCCCCGGCGATACGCCGCCATTTTCCCAGGCGTCGTTCATTTGGTTCACGTAGGTCATCAAAGCTGCGATCGCGGTGTTGTACTTGTAGGCCTCCATGTCTTCGATGACACGTTTGGAGGCGTTGTGGGACGCGACGTCCAGTTCGCGTTCCGCGGTGGCGTCGTCGCCCGTTAGGACGGCGGCGTCTCGGGTGCAGATGTCCCAGAGGCGATGCATCCAACGCCGGATGCCATTGATGCCGGAATCGGTCCAAATTCCGCCTTTGTCCCACGGACCTAGGAACATCAAGTAACAGCGTAAAGTGTCGGCGCCGTATTTGCGAACCAACGGATCCGGCGTAACCGGGTTGGATCTTTTGGATATTCTCCCTTGTTCGGTCGTCATCGTGCCGTGACTAAACAGGTGCACGTACGGTTCCGAAAAGTTGAGGAGGCCGATGTCCCGGAGCGCACGGTTGAAGAAGCGGGCGTACAAGAGGTGCATGACCGCGTGTTCCATGCCGCCGGTGTACTGGTCGACGGGCGCCCACGCGCCTGCAAGGTCGCGATCGAACGGATTTTCCAGATCTTCTGGGCTCAAGTACCGCATGTGGTACCAAGACGAATCCATGAACGTGTCCATGGTGTCGGTCTCGCGCTTGCCCGGACCACCGCAATTCGTGCATGGCGCGTTGAGGAATTCTTGGTGTTCGACTAGGGGCGAACGACCGGAAGGTTTGAACTCGGCATCTGACGGGAGCTCGACGGGCAGGTCTTCGTACGGGACCGGAACCGCGCCGCAATCATCGCAGTAAATGATCGGTATAGGAGTCCCCCAGTAGCGTTGGCGCGAGATCAGCCAGTCTCTGAGGTGATAAGTGACGACGCGTTCGCCCCATTTTTCCTGCTCGATCTTGTCTGCGATCGCCTCCTTGCCGGCTTCACTCGGCAGCCCGTTGAATTCTCCTGAGTTCACTTGCGTACCTGGAGCAATGTATGCGGCGTCGAGTTCTTGTCCCTGCCAGCCTTCCGGTGCGACTACGACGCGAATCGGGAGATCGTATTTTTTGGCGAATTCGAAGTCGCGTTCGTCGTGCGCGGGCACACCCATGACCGCACCGGTGCCGTAGGTGGCGAGTACGTAGTCGCCGACCAGTATCGGAACTCGTTCGCCGTTGAGCGGGTTCACGCAGTAGGATCCGGTAGGCACGCCGGTTTTTTCGCGCACCGCGGAAGTACGTTCGATCTCAGTCTCCCGTGCCGCCGCCGATACATATTCGTCGACAACCGTTCGGTGGTCGGATTGGGTCAGATCGGAAACCAGCGGATGTTCTGGGGCCAGCACCACGAACGTCACGCCGAATATAGTGTCGATGCGCGTCGTGAACGTGGGTATCGCAGTTGTCGGCAGTCCGTATTCGGAGATATCGAACTCGATGGTCACGCCTTCCGATCGGCCAATCCAATTTTCTTGGCTTACGACTACCTTTTCCGGCCAATCGATGCCCGACACGTCCAATAATTCGTCGGCGTACTTGGTGATGGCGAAATACCACTGGGGCATGTTGCGTTTGACTACAACCGCCTCGCACCGCTCGCACTTGCCATCTTTAACCTGTTCGTTCGCCAGCGTGGTCTGATCTTCCGGACACCAGTTGACGGCGCCGTCGGAACGGTACGCTAAGCCGTTTTCCAAGAACTTCAGAAAGAAGTATTGATTCCATTTGTAGTACTCGGGATCACAGGTGATGATCTGTCGCGTCCAGTCGTAGGAATTGCCCATCAGTTGGAACTGATCGCGCATGTTGGAGATGTTTCCGTAGGTCCATATTTTGGGATGGACGTTTCCGCGGATCGCGGCGTTTTCAGCGGGAAGACCGAACGCGTCGAATCCTTGGGGATGCAGCACGTTGAATCCCTGCATGCGTCTGAAACGTGCCGCGGCGTCGCCGCCGCTGAAGGCGAACCAGTGTCCGATGTGCAGGTCGCCGGAAGGGTACGGGAACATCGACTGCACGAACCACTTAGGACGGCTGGCGTCGTCCGGATCCCACCGGTAGATCTCGCCTTCGTCCCAAAGATCGCGGATTCTGGGCTCGATTTCGTTGTGATCGTAGCGGTTGTTTGAGCCGGGAGGATCGTCGACTTGGTGGGATCTATCTGTCGGGGTTTCGGGCGGAATTTCGGACGGAATTTCGGACGTTGGGGCCATCGACGGTTCTCCGTTCTGAGCGATTGGAGTGTCAATATCGGTTGAATCGGGTATCCGAAATTTTAATGCAACGAACTTGCCGGCAAACTCGCGCTGACCCTATCACGCACATCGGGGCGTACATCGGGTCGAACATGGGGGCGCACATTCAGCGGTTTTCGAGCAAAAGTCTGCGAGCGGCAAAAAAAATACTCGAGAATCGCGAAATCGCTTGACAGGTTGATACAGATGTGCAATATAATACAACAGTGCGAATATACGAACATGGAAATTGGAGGGTCCTTTAACCATGCCGAAACCGAGAGCCAAAACTCGAGAGGTCCGAAGGCGGATCTGGGAGTTCATCCGCGATTATCGCCGTGAGAACCTTTACGGTCCCAACCTGCGTGAAATAGCTGAAGCGGTGGGGATTAGTTCAGCTTCGAATGTGAACTACCATGTCAAACCGATGATTGAACAAGGGCTGTTGACGGGCAACAGCAACGCCCGTTCATTGAATGTCAACTCAGGAATCCCGATTGTCGGAACGGTTGCCGCGGGCTCCAACGTCGTCATGCCTGAAGCGGTCGAGTGGGATCAGGTGAGCGAATTCGACACCATCGATTTTCCGGACTGGCTCGTTGGCGATGTTCGCGATCCATTCGCCCTCCAGGTCACCGGTGATTCGATGATCGACGCCGGAATCTTGGAAGATGACATCATCATCATGGAAAAGACGGGCCACGCCCGGCGCGGCGATATGGTGATCGCGTACGTCAAGAGTCGAGAAGAGCACACCGTCAAACGCTACTACCCCAATGGGCCTTCCGTAACCCTACAGCCCGAGAACCGGAACTACGATCCGATGATCGAACAATCAAGCGACGTCGGTATCGAGGGCAAGGTTGTCGGCGTCGTAAGGCGATACTGAGGCCAACCGGGTCTCGCCGGACTAACGCGCGCAGCGGCAGTCTACGGATGTGTCGGACGCTCGAACGTTCGTCAATCTTTCAACGCGTTTGAACGTCGTTTAGAATTTGGTGTGATGCTCCGGCATCCATCGCAACCACCCATTCTGAAGCCGTATCGGCGCAAGGTCTAGCACGACATGTTTGGTAGAGGCATCGGCCCGTTAGAGATATTCCTCATCGTTGTGGTGGTATTGATCGTTTTCGGTGCGGGAAGGCTACCCGAAGTCGGACGTGGGATCGGCACTGCGATCAAGGAGTTCCGCGGCACGATCGGCAACAAAAACGATTCGGAATCCGCCGACGCCGAGATATCCGAAACTAAGGACGACGAAAAGTCGACTTAGTTGCGGGCGTCAGTTACGCCACGTTCTGCGGCAGGACTCGTTTCCGGCGCGCGCGTTGCGAACTTGGTCAATAGCAGCCCAAGCTCGAACAAAACCACCACTGGCGCGGCAACCATGGTTTGAGTCACTGGATCGACGGTGGGTGTGACGATCGCGGCGAGCACAAAGGCGAATAGGATCACCCAACGTCTTTGCCTCGACAATGCCCGAGGTCGCAGGACGCCGAGCTTGGCGAGAAGATACATCACTATCGGCAGTTCAAATATCAGCCCCATCCATATTACGAGCGTGGATACCAACGTCACGTAAGACGACAGTCGTGGCGTCACGAGGGCGATCTCGCCGCCGAATTGCAGCAAGAAATGGATGGCCGGCGGTATCACGAGGTAATACGCGAACGCCGCCCCGGCAATGAAAAGCAACGTGCCTCCCGGCAATAGCAGATAAAGCGTTCTCCTTTCGTTCCCTTTCAATCCGGGACGCACAAACATGATCACTTGGTAGAGCACGACGGGGAACGCGGTCGCGAATCCCACCAGCACAGACACCTTGGCCGTAACCGTCCAACCTTCGGTGATGTCGAGTTGGACTAGCCTGGCAGGATCGTCGGGGCGAACGCTTTCTAACGCATCTATCGCTGGGCGCTGTACAAAATCCTGGATTGGTCGGTAAAACGCGAAGGCGACTATAGTCGTGATCAAGATCGCCGCGACGGAGATATAGAGCCGCTTTTTTAGTTCGGCGAAATGCGACATCAATTTCGCTGGACGATCGTTCACGAGGGCGCTTTCGTTTCTTCGGTAACGGACCCAAGTTCCTCATCTGACCCGGTCGCGTCGCTTTCAGGTTCAGATGTGCCTTTGTTGTCGGATTTCGAGTACCCACTCGGTCGCACGACGGATCGTGCCAGCGATTTGAAATCTTTCGCGTCGGTCGTGAGGCTTTGAGCGTCTTCGCGAAAGTCATTCAACTCCGTCGATAGATCCCGTACCTCGTCGAGCAGACCGTCTTGATCAAGGCGTTCGCGGATATCTTCCATGTCGACCGCTTCTTCGACCATCTGGGTGAGCTCTTCGCGTTGGCGCCGTAGTTCGGTCATGTATTTCCGGGCCGTCTTGGCGCCTTGGACCAGACGCACCGGACCGACGACAAGCAATGCGACTAGAAACACGACGACGAGTTCGAGACCACCGATGCCTAGAAAATTCACGCCGCGCTCCGCTCTTCGTGCGCCGCGCACGTAGCGTATATATGGGCATGGGCGAATCGGCATGCGTCGCGTGGCAACATCGCGCGCACTGCGCACAATGGAAGGCCAACCACGTTGAGGTAACATCCGGCAACCGTTTCTGCCGGATCAAACGTCCCGTCCTGCACGCCGTAAGCTCCGGCGCGGTCGAACGGGATGTCGGTTGCGAGATATTTTTCGATCTCCTCGTCGTCGTATCGCCGCATCGATACTTCGGAAGCGACCGTATGCGAAAACACTTCGCCGGCTTGGCGGAATGGGGCGTACGTCAATGAAACGGTTGTGACCACCTCGTGCGTCCGACCGCGCAGATCGAGCAACATGCCGGTCGCCGCTTGACGGTCTTCGGGTTTGCCTAGACATCGTCCATCCAGTGAAACTACCGTGTCGGCCGCGATTACGACCGTGTTCCACGGGATGCGATTCCGAGCTGCCGACACTGCAGCGTTGAGTTTTGCCAAGGAGTTGAACCGCGTCAATTTGAAAACATCTGGTTCATCGTCGCCAGATATCTCCACCGGCCCACCGGCTCCCGATTGAACGACGAAAATCATGCCCGCGAGGGCCATGATGTCTCGTCTTCGTTGCGAACCCGAAGCCAAAATATAACGCAGGTCGCCATTCGGATTAACCGTAAGCGATTCATGGTCGGAGGTTGTTTCGCGGGGCGACATATCGATTGGATCGTCAGCGGCGGTCGCCGCGCCGATCAACTCTCCAGCAGAGCGAGGGACTCGACATGCCTAGTCTGCGGAAACATGTCGACAGGGCGAACTGATACCAGTTTAAATCCGCTGCGACATAGAACATCCAGGTCACGTGCCATGGTGATCGGATTGCAGGAAACCATAAGGATCCGGCGCGGCGCTAGTTTGCGGAGAGCACTCAGTGCATCGGGACCACAACCGATCCGAGGCGGATCGATAATAGCTACGTCAACGCGCTGGCCCGAATCGGCGAGTTCTACAGCGGCAAGTTCCGCTTTGGCTTCGATAAACGAGACATTATCGACGTCGGCGCAGTTTAGCCGGGCGTCTTCGACCGCGGACGCCGATTCTTCGATCCCAATGACCTCTTTGACAAAGGGTGCAAGCAACCGTGCGAACGTGCCGACACCGCAGTAAAGATCGACGAGGGTATCGTCGACGCCGAGGTCTAGCAACTCAACAACTTCATCGATCACCTTAGACAGTTGGTCGGTGTTCACTTGGAAGAACGATGAAGCAGCGACCTGAAACGTTGCATCTCTGACCTTTTCGACGTATTTTTGCCGACCTGAAGGAACGTCTTGGATCTCCGCCGGCAACAGGGGTTGAATAATCTGGTCTCCAGTGTTCGAACCAACACGGATCGAGAACTGTGTCATACGGTCGAGACGATCTTGTAGACGTGACAGCGTTTCGTTGATTCGGTCGTCCATGATCATGCACTCGTCGATCCTGACAAAACTTCGACTATCGGCGTTCATGTACCCGGCAACGCCGCTCTCGTCTCGGCGGCCAACGGTGAACCGGGCGTGATTTCGGTACCGGTACTGTTTTGGTGAGGGCACAGTGTCTAATACTTCGACATCGCCAAAACCGGCGTAGGAACTGAGGGCACGGATAACCGCGGAGCGTTTCATCCGGAGTTGCGCAGCGTAGTCGATATGTTGCCATTGACAGCCGGAACACTCGCCGAAGTAACGGCATTCAGGATCGACGCGGTGTTCGGACACGACCGTTATATTTTCCGCAAGACACGCCACACGATCGTGGAAGACCTTCACGACGCGCGCAGATACGCGTTCGCCCGGGATCGCGCCTGAAATCGTGACCGGAGCACCGTTGTATTCGGCGGTCGCCAATCCCCGTTCGTCAAACTCGCCAGTTTCGAGATCGATTTCGTCGCCGATCTCCAATCCCAGATGAGATGTCAGGTCTGGCCCGCGGTAGCGTTTTCTGTGCTTTCGTTTCGCCATTTGTAATGGGGTGAACGCTCGGCCCCACACCATCCACGTCGCCCGAACACCTTGCGTCGCTGGGTTTCCGAAAGGTCGAATCTCAATATACAACCGACGGGTTTGATACCCTGAAATCAGGTCGTTGCCGACTAAATCGCGTGTTCCAGTTACGTTGAATCAACTCCTAGATTGACCCAAACCACAGAAAAACCTCTGACGACGATTGGTTCGCTGAACGGCTCCAAGGCACGGGTACGCCGTAGATTGCCGGAATGGTTCAAGGTCCGTGCGCCAGGCGGAGAAAACTACACAGATCTTAAGAAACGATTCCGAGGATCGGCGCTGCACACGGTTTGCGAGGAAGCCGCCTGCCCCAATATCGGCGATTGCTGGGAACGGCGCACAGCCACCTTCATGATCCTCGGCGATACGTGTACGCGGGCATGTTCCTACTGCAATGTAAAAACCGGTTGGCCGGGCGAACTTGACGTTGATTGGGCAGAGCCGTTCAGGTTGGCCCAGACCGTCAACGCTATGGATCTGAAGTACACCGTGGTAACGTCGGTTGACCGCGACGATCTGCCGGATTTCGGGTCGTCTATCTTCGCGATGACGATCAACCAGATCCACCGTCTGTCACCCAGCTGCAAGGTCGAGGTCTTGATACCCGATTTTGGCGGAGATCGCGCCGCGTTGACGAGGGTGGTAACGGCCGGTCCTGAGGTGTTGAACCACAACATTGAAGCGCCGCGCCGGATATTCAGCAAGGTGCGACCCAAGGGTGATTACGATCTGTCGTTAGAGTTGATCCGCCGCGTCAAGGAGATTGATCCGGAGATGCCAACCAAGTCGGGCATGATGGTGGGCTTGGGCGAAACCAAGGACGAGATTTATCAGACGATGCGGGACCTGCGGAGCGTTGATTGCGATCTGTTGACGATCGGCCAGTACCTTCGACCGTCCGATCGGCATCATCCGCTGATCCGTTTCTACCACCCCGGCGAGTTCGGCGAATTCGCGCGCATTGGGATGGACATGGGATTCAAGCACGTCGCATCCGGGCCGCTCGTGAGGTCGTCGTACCACGCCGACGAACAGCACGAATCGGCGATCGATGCGCTGCTAGCGAAACGCGCATAGTATTCGCAACGTAGATCATTTCCTGGAGTACACAGGAGATGATGACCCTCCATCTAAAATCCTCGTCCGTCATAGCGGTATTAGCCGCAATCCTCATAGCGTTGATCTTGGTTTCGGGATCGCTGGTGCCAACGGTGTCGGCCCAAGATCACCGTCACAGCTCCGTTACCGGCTATTACGGAATCGATGAAGACGGCGTCCTCAATCCGGATCGTAGCGGCATCATGCTCGTCTTTGACGGCGCAATTGCGGAAACGACAGTCTCGGTCAACACCTTCAGGGTGTCGCTCAAAGACGGGACCTTCGCCGAAGTGGTCGAGACCCGCGTTGACGGGCCTTATGTGTTCCTGAAACTGGCGACCGAACTGGCGTCCGACGCCACACCGATCGTGGGCATCTCAGAAGGGGAGGAGGTCGAGGATCTGGCGGGCAACTCGACGAACCGGCGCAAATTCGGTTTCGTGCAGGTCGAGGACGGGATCGCGCCGCGTTTGACAGTCACTCTCAGCGGCGGTTCAGGGATGGGCACCGGCGATGAGGGACCAAATCGATTGACCAACGACACCATGGACATCCGCATCACATCGGACGAGCCATTGCAGGGAGCGCCTAGGGTCGTAGTCGTGTGCGACGATCTGAGATGGACCGAGCGCGAAGGTGCGCGGCAGATCGAACGCGACATAGACGATTTCATAACGAATCGCAACGGACCGTTTTCGAGTCGGCCTCGGGAACCGTCAGGCACGTCGTATACCTGCGGCTACGATGCCGATCATGGCGGGAAGGAGGACGTATTCGATCTGACGGAAGACATCGCGAATTCGCGTCCTGGTCAAGCTTGGGAATTGACGTGGCGGAACCCTACTGGTCCGACAACGGGACTGAAGGACGGCGAACTTGTGGTGGTCGCTTACGGCCACGATCGGTCGAGGTATGAGCGCTTTGGAACGACGGTTTCGAATTGGGCGACAGCGATGGCCGGTTTCGGGTTCGACACACGTTTCGGTTCCGATGAACCCGAGGCGCAAGTCAAATTCCATCCCCCTGACGGGTCCGTCATTCACGAACGACGCCCGTTCGTGTTGCTCGAATTCCCGGAAGCTACTTCGGTAAATCTAGTGTCGGTCCTATTTGACGGTGAAGAGATCGTCAACGAGTTCGAAGTCGTCGAGAGCAACGAGTTCGTCTATTGGCCATTGAGCATGAATCAGGGGCACCACAGCGTTGAAGTTGAAGCCAAAGATTCTGGAAGGAATGAAACCGAACTGGAGTTTCAATTTGAGACAACCCGGCGCGGCGATTTCGTGCTACCACTGGTTGCCGGTTGGAATGCGATTTCTCTGCCCGCCGATCCAGTCAACCCGGCCATTGACGAAGTATTCAACGACCGAGAAATCAAATACGTAGTTGCATGGGATACTTACGATCTCCAATCTCCTTGGGCGGTTTCGGTGCGAAATGAGGGTAAATGGGAAACACCGAAGGCGTTCCGAGCGGTAACGAGGATATTGGCAGGAAAAGGATATTGGGTAAATTCGTCAGAATTCAGCCATCTACACGTGGAATTGCATCGTGTTGCGTCTGTACCTCTCATACGAGAATCTGATCGGTGCTCGGATCACGGTGGTTGGCATTTCGTCGGCGTACACGACGAGGATGGCGATCAGACTGAGAATCATTTTGGCGATACGTTGCGCTTCAACGGGTCAGAGGTCCAAGCCAGGGAATTTTTCGGCCGTTACTATGTGGCTTACCGGTGGGATCCGGTTGAAGCTCAGTATGAACGGATCGCGCCGGAGGACGCCGTGAGAATCGGCGACGGTGTCTGGGTGTATGGCGGCGCTTACGGACTCTGTCCGTAACCCCAGTCTTACCTTCGTGTACCTGCAGTATGGCGCAGGTGGTATGTATGGAGCCGACCGTTGAATCTGAATCAAACGACGTTCTTTACCGCAACGGATCGACAACCGTCAAAAACGGAAAACGAAAGAAATCCGCGTCCCGAGTGCAAATCTCACGAATTCCGTTCTCACGCATCAATACCGCGGTGTGGACGTCGTGCATAAGATTGCCGCTGGCTTCCGGTAACTCGGTGAGTGTCAACGACAGCAAATCGAAGTGCTGACTGGTTGCCGTCAACACCGAAAAACTGGGTTGCGAAAGGAGAGTCGACAGAAAGCTAGAAGCATCTAAGGCTGAGATCCGATGAGGAAACGGCCCACGATGCGTGGTGATCCGCAGGAATTCGTAGCAAATTCCCCAAGTCAGGAACGTTGTATCTGGAATGTGTACGCGTTGATCGATGAAACGCCGGCAAGCAGCGTAATGCTCAGAATCCTCGTTCGCGGCGTAAACAAGAATATTGGTATCGATTACCAAGGCGGTTTTTCTTCGTCAAACAATCGATACAGTTCGTCTCGGTTTGCGATATCCACGCGAGCGGCACCCATCGGCCAAGACGGCAATTCAAAGGGTTTTTCGCGAACTTCGCTCGGCTCATCTTCACCGTTCGCGATCACGCGTCTGATACCCGTTTCCACCAAGGACGTCATCGTGACGCCGCGCCGCGCAGCTTCGATACGCAACTGCTGCATAAGCGCATCGTCGATGTTGAACGTAGTCTTCATATGGATAACCATATCAGCGATATGGTTATATGGTTCATCTTCTCTAACGCATACTAGATGCCAACCACCATGTCGACCTTGTACATCGTCGCCACGCCTATTGGCAATCTTGATGACCTAACAATTCGCGCGGCTCGCGTTCTAGGCGAGGTGCCTGTTGTCGTTGCCGAAGATTCTCGGGTCACACGGAAGATCTTGGACCACATCGAGGCAAGGCCGAAGGTGGTCGCTTTTCATCGCCGATCGTCTCAAGCAGTCGTGCAGCGTGTAATGAACGATCTCGCCGATGGCGATGTTGCCCTGGTTTCGGATGCCGGCACGCCCGGGGTCAACGATCCTGGCCAGACCATCGTCGCCGCGGCGATTGAACTCGGTAATAAAGTCGTGCCGGTGCCCGGAGCATCATCGATCGTGGCCGCCTTATCGGTAAGCGGGTTCTACGTCGACCAGTTCGTATCCTACGGATTTCTACCGGCATCTGGCAGGAAGCGCCGACGATTGCTTGCTGCGATCGCTCAAGAACCTTCTGCCGCCGTGTTTTTTGAAACGCCTCACCGTCTACGCGATGCACTCTCTGAAATCGCTGCCGTGATGACCGATCGTGGCCTTGCAGTTTGTCGAGAAATGACGAAACTTCACGAAGAGATATGGAGAGGTACGGCGTCCGAAGCGCTCGAACATTTCAACTCGCCCAGAGGGGAGTTTGCAATTGTCGTCGCGCCGCTCGCAAAGAAAGAAACACAGGTACCGCCAAAACCCGACGATGACGCGATGGAACGCATTACCGCGACTGCCGCAGTTTTGGAAAACCGATACGAATCACGCCGCGATCTCGTTGATGCGGTGGTGAAAAAAACTGGTTTTCCTCGGAGGCAGGTTTATCAAGCGTTGCATGATGAGGCGTGAATCTGGATCGGTGACCATGGCCGTCTGCCCAAGTAGAATCGAATCGAAGTGCCGCGCCGCTTTTCCTAACCCTACGAAGGTGTGACAAGCATCCGTGGCCCGAAGCGAGTCTCAAAGCTTGTCCAGAAACATCCTCGTCTGTGTAGCCTGGCCCTACGTCAACAGCGAACCCCATCTCGGTCATATCGCGGGTATGAACGTGCCTGCCGACATTTTCGCGCGGTATCACCGTATGGCTGGCAATCGCGTCGCTATGGTTTCGGGGAGCGACATGCACGGCACTCCGACCGCGTTGCGCGCGGCTGACGAGGGGGTGCGACCAGAGGACATCGCGTTCAGATACCACGAGATTTGGTCCGGTTGTATGGAACAAATGGGTTTCTCTTACGACCTTTACACGCACACGCACACGAAGATCCACAAAGATGTTGCGCAAGACGTCATGCTGACTCTGGACGAGCATGGCTACATCTACGAAGACACGCAACTAATGCCGTTTTCGGAATCGGAACAGAGATTCTTATCGGATCGATTCGTGGAAGGCATCTGCCCCGTATGTGGGTTCGACGGTGCCCGCGGTGATCAATGCGACGGATGCGGCCGAACTCTCGACCCGACGGAGTTGATCAAAATTCGCAGCATTCGCGATGGTTCGACCCCGGTATTTAGAGAGACGACTCACTTGATGATCAAACTGAGCGCGTTTCAGGAGCGTCTCGAGGAGTGGGTGCAGACCAAGAATGACTGGCGTCCCAACGTCAGAAACCAGACTCTCGGGTTTCTCAACGAGGGCCTGCACGACCGAGCTATGACACGAGACATCGAGTGGGGGGTCCCAGTACCCAGCGATCGTTTCGAAGGCTACGAAAAGAAACGCATTTACGTCTGGTTCGAAGCCGTAATCGGCTATTTTTCCGCCACGAAGGCGTGGGCGAACGATGCGGGAGAGGATGATACGTGGAAAGACTTCTGGCACAGTCCGGAAGCCGAATCGTACTACTTCCAAGGCAAAGACAACATTCCGTTCCACACGGTGCTGTGGCCGGCGATGTTGATGGGGTACGGTGGTCTGAATCTGCCGACGGATGTGGTTGCCAACGAGTATCTCAACCTGGACGGTCAGGGTTTCTCCAGCAGTCGCAACTGGGCAGTCTGGCTGCCCGACTACCTCGAACGCTACGATGTGGACCCGCTGCGGTACTATCTCGCGTCGATAATGCCGGAAACCTCTGACTCCGATTTCACATGGGAGGGGTATCTTGCCGCAAACAACAACGTCTTGGTCGCGACTTTGGGCAACTTCGTTCACAGAACACTGACGATCACGACCAGGAATTTCAATGGCAAAGTTCCCGATCCGGGAGAACTGGATGAGCAAGACAATTCCGTGTTGGATGCTTGTTCTCAGACGCTTGAAGACGTCGCGGACTCAATCGAGGTGCGACAATTCAGACGCGCGCTGAACCAAGCGATGGAGCTCGCCCGTATCGGGAATCGCTACTTGGACAGCGAGGAGCCGTGGCGCACGGTCAAGTCGGACCCAGAGACGGCTGCGAAAACCCTTTGGACAGCTTTAAACGTCATCTCGACGTTACGCACGGTGTTTTTTCCCTTCATACCATTTTCGTGCGACAAGATGCACGATCTGCTAGGGTTTGACGGGGCAACTGCGACCGACGGTTGGAAGCGCAGAGTCGTAGTACCTGGTTCATCGTTGCCAAAGCCGCATCCTTTGTTCAAGAAATTGGACCCGAGCATCGTCGAGGAAGAGAAAGCGCGCCTCGAAGCCCAGCTGACTGCCAACTAGTGACAGGTAAACTACATCCGGCGGATATCGTCCGCGCGAATGGGATGAATATCACGAAATGACAACTGTTCGAACCACAGCTAGCCAGGATATTTTCGCGCCCATCTCGGACGACTTGGACCGGGTCGTTGACGCGATAACTCAACTGAGCATCGACGAAATCGAACGATGTCCGGCTGGCATCGATGCGCTCGATACGCTAGACGAGCGGTTGGCGCACGTTATGGCAACGCCTGGCAAGACGATGCGGCCTGCGATGACATTGCTGTCATCCAAGTTGTGGGGAGCGCTGCCAGACGAGAAGGTGATCAGCATGGCTGTGGCGGTGGAATTGCTGCACGTCGCGGCATTGATCCACGACGATACGGTTGACGATGCGGATGTTCGGCGGGGCAAGGCGACGGCGGGATTTTTGTGGGGGAACAACTTCGCGGTGCTTTTGGGCGACTATGTATTCGCCACGTCAGCCAAATTCGTATGCGCGACCGGGTCGGTCCGGCTGATCAGCCGGTTTGCCGAAACCATCGCCGAACTCGCTCGCGGAGAGCTGCACGAGATGGTCAGCAATTGGAATCTGCCGGTGACTGTGGACGAATATTTCGCCCGCATTTACGACAAGACGGCGTCGCTGTTCTCGACATCGGCCGAAAGTGGTGCGGTTCTCGGAGGTGCGGACGAAGATTCGATCAACGCATTACGAGAGTACGGCTACTACCTTGGGATGGCCTACCAGGTAAAAGACGACGTTCTTGACTACGAGTCGACGACCGATGAACTCGGCAAACCCGCGAACCAAGACATATTGAGCGGAAAGCTGACACTTCCGGCGATTTATGCATCAGAGGACCCCACGTGTGCATCGGCGATAGAGGCGTTCTTCGGTCTGTCCGAGGGCGAAAGGTCCGATGCGCTGAGCGAGTTGTTGGATATGATCCGTCGGCACGGCGGGGTTGAACGGGCGGAGAGAACAACCTCAGAATTTATTGAGAAAGCGTTCCAGCGTCTCGAAGTTGCGCCGCCGTCTGCGAGCCGGGATTCTCTGGCTTCAATCGCATCGCGCGTGAACAGCATGTGATCAGACCGATCGGCTAGTGAGTTTCGACCATTACCGATTCGGCGTTCAAAATGGGTTGCGACCTACGAGTCGCCGCCGTGGGCGTTGCGATACAAAATAGCGGCATGTCGCCTGAAACGATCATCGAAAAGCTGATTGCAATCTACGGCGAATTCGAACAGACGCCGAGATACAATGCCCTCGACGAGTTGATATTCACCGTATTGACTCAACACACGTCCGATCTGAACGCCGAACGAGCCTTCAATCGCCTGCGAGAAACAATTCCTACTTGGGAAGAGGTGATGGTCGCGGATCGACAGACCATCGCCGACGCAATATTCCACGGTGGAATGTCAAACCAAAAGTCGAAGCGGATCAAGGACATACTCGCCCACATCCTTGATCGCCGCGGCGCATTGGAGATCGATTTCCTAAGAGAATTTTCACTGGACGAGGCTCGCGAGTGGTTGATGGACCTACCCGGCGTCGGACCCAAGACGGCGGCGGTGGTGATGGTGTTCGCGTTGGGTATGCCAGCGTTTCCGGTTGACACGCACATTCACCGCGTATCCAAACGATTGGGCTTCATCGCCGAAAAGACAACCGCCGATGCTGCGCACGGGATCATGGAGTCGAAAGTCCGCCCCGAATTGCGTTTTCAACTTCACATGCAGCTCATCACGCACGGACGGCAAATCTGCAAAGCTAGGCGACCACTGTGTGAACAATGTCCGCTCTCAGGCGAATGCCCTTCCAGTTCGGTGTGATTTGTTGTTTATCAAGACCGACTTTAATCGATCAAGCTTTGGATAGCCGTAGAAACTGCAGCAATCGCGACGATGGTGGCGATCATCAATCCGACCATCCATCGGGTCTGGTTGGACAACGCAGCAACCAAGCGCGTCTCGAGCTGAGCGAGGTCTTCTTTCGTGGCAAGGTGGTTGCGGTCGCTCTCAATCCGACTGATTCGCTGTTGAAGATCTTCCAAAATTAACTCCAGTATTAGTAAGTGTGTTACACGTAACTAGGTGTCAACATGATACTACACTATCCTCGTGATATCGAGTGCGATGCACTGGTGAACGATATCGCATATCCTTGCTTTGCGACAGCTTTCGAGACACCGCCCTACAGGGCTTACTGCACGACAAGGTGAAAGCATGAAGATCGTCTCCGTAGAAGCAACCAAAGTCGATTATCCGCGTTTGAAGCCGATGACGGTGCCGCGCCCGGGGCCGTCACGGAGCGACCTCAACGCGCAAGCAACGCCTCTTCGAGGTTATACGAAAGACCCCAATTTCGCGTTTGCCCGCAAGATTGCTGGCGGTGATCGCGACACCGGTTGCGTGGTGACACTCGAAGACGGGACTTGGGGTTTTGGATTCACCGACCATGGTCGCACCACTGCTTCGCTGATCGATGACTACCTCGCGCCTGTCATAGAGGGTCGCGATGTCATGTCTACCGAAACGCTCTATGACCTGATGATCCGATCGACCTCAGGCTTTGGGACCAATGCGCTAGTTGCCTACGCAATCGCAGCGGTCGATCTGGCCCTCTGGGATGCCAAAGGTAAGCTTCTGGAGAAACCCGTTTACAACCTCCTCGGTGGGAGCACCGATATCCTCAAACCGCTGTATTCCACCGGCAACGACACGTGGTGGCAGAAAGAGCTCGGGTTCCAGAATTTCAAACGATTCAGCCCATACGGTCCGCCCGACGGCATCGAAGGCATCAACCGTCTGGAAGAGGAGATCGCCGAAGCGCGCGAGTTGGTCGGCCCTGATGCAGAATTGATGCTCGATTTCTGGATGGGGCTCGATGTTGAGACTGCGGTCAGGACTGCCGAGAGATTGCGCCCATACAACCTCAAGTGGCTAGAAGACGCATTCCTGCCCGACACGCTTGACGAGTACGAGCATTTCCGCGAACGCGTCCCTTGGCAAACGCTGGCCACGGGTGAGCATTGGTACGGCATCTACCCATTCTTCCACGCTGCGAAAGAAGGTCTGGTAGACATATTCCAACCCGACATCATTTGGTGCGGGGGCCTTACACCACTGATCAAGATCTGCCACGTAGCGGAGTCGGCGGGTCTATCGGTGATCCCGCATGGCAGTGGCGGAACCGCATACGGCCAACACGCTTGCTACGGCCTATCCGCCGTGCCGATGATCGAGTGCAGCGGTCCTGTCATGACGGAACCGGGTGTCCCGTTGCATGAGAAGGACCGATTGCCAGGAACCGTCGCACCATTCGAAGGCAAACTAAAACCCAGCGACGAGCCTGGGTTCGGCCTCAATCTCAAACGCGAGTGGTTTCCGCCGTTTTTTGCTTGAGTCCTAATCAATCCGTCTTGTGGACCGCCTCCAACGACTGAATAATCCCCCGCATGTGCCCGACGCAGTAGGCGATGTATTCGCGCCCCTCGGGACCATCGGTGGTCAGCCGCATGATGTGGTCGTAGTCGATGCATCCTTCGTAGTTGACGTCGTATAAGGCTTTCGCTACTTCATACATGTTCAGATCGCCGGAATCAGGGATCACTTCCATGTAGCCCTTGTTTTCGGGGATTCTGCCGACGACGTTGCGGAAGTGGACGTGGAAGAGCCGGTTCTGCTCTCCGAAGTGCTTGATGCCTTCGAAGATGTTTTGTCCCGATTCGTATCGTGTGCCGACACAGAAAGTTATGCCGTTGGCCGGCGATGGCACTTCGCTGAACAATCGGTCGAACGTTTCGAACGAGTTGAGAATGCCCGGATATCCGTGAAGCATCGGAACCGGCGGATCGTTACCGTGGGTCGCTACCTTGACGCCCGCAGGTTCGGCGACTTCGCAGATCGCCGTGTAGTGCTTTACGTGACGCGCCCAAAGGTCCTCTTCGTCGGGAGCATCGGCCGCGCGCGGGGTCGATAGCGCTTCGGCGAGTTCGAATTTGGCGTGTTTGTAGCCACCGCGGCCCTCGACAAATTCGCTTATTGATGGAAGATTGGGATTGCTCAGACCAGCGGCATACGGTTGAACACCCAAGACCGGGATGTCGAACTCTGCGCACAACTCCGCGTTGATGCACGCGTTACGTGTCTCCTGCTCCGCGTTAGGACCGCCCAGATATGCGTCGTGGAACTGGCCGGACAGACAGTTGGCACGCTCGATAACCTGACCCGCCTCGCCCAGTTTCTCCACAACCATCTTCATTCCGTCGCGACTCGCCGCCCCACCGGATTCCAAGTAGCCAGGAACCATGTCCAAGGTGATATCCACAGCATCGACGCCGATCTGCGTCAAGAACTTCAAGTCTTCCGGACGATCCAACCAATCCGGACTGATACGAGTGCCTATCCTCATCATCGCTATCGCCTCCTGTAACGGGTGTGCAGATATTGATACCACAGCTTCGAACATGTAACCGTTGTTCCCGCGTAAGCCGGAATCGATTTATTCTGTTTGATGCTGAACTCGAAACATAAACGCACGACGATCACAGGACAAATCATGGCTGAAGAGAACGCGACCAAGCGCCCGAACATAATTCTGATGCTCGCCGACGACATGGGTTACTCAGATCTTGGTTGTTTCGGCGGCGAGATATCGACACCAAATCTCGATCGGTTAGCCGAGGATGGAATGCGCTTCTCGCAGATGTACAACACTGCCCGGTGCTGTCCGTCGAGGGCATCGCTGTTGACGGGGTTGAATCCGCACCAGACAGGCGTGGGTCACATGGGTAACAATATCGAGGGCGAGCCGTCGTACCAGGGTTACCTCAACAACCGCTGCGTCACGATTGCCGAAGTGTTGCGCGATGCCGGGTATCGCACGGGAATTTCGGGCAAATGGCACTGCGGCGGTGACCCAGAGCGAGCCGACGAAGGGCATCCGCAATTGCAACGCGGTTTCGAGCAGATGTTCTGGTTCGAAGGCGGCAACGGATACTTCAACCACAGTCGTTTCTTCATCGACCGCACCGCTGTTGACGCATCGGGCACCGACTATCTCACCGATATGATCACTGACCACGCCGTCAGGATGGTCGATGATGTCCAGAACGACGCCCGACCTTTCTTCTTGCACGTCGCATACACATCGCCTCATTGGCCGCTGCAGGCGTTGGAGGAAAACATCGAGAACTACCGCGGTAAGTATTCAGACGGTTGGGATGCGACGCGAACCGCGCGTCACGAACGACTTAAGGCTATGGGTGTTTTGGACGAGAAGTGGGAAATCACACCTCGTGATCCGACAGTCGAAGCATGGGAGGATGCCGCGCATAAGGAGTGGGAAGACATGCGCATGGCCGTCTATTCAGCGCAGGTTGAACGAATGGATGAAGGCATCGGGAAGATCTGCGACGCCTTGAAGACTAACGACGTAGAACGCGAAACAGTCGTCGTCTTCCTCTCAGACAATGGTGGATGCGCCGAGTTCCTGTGCGAAGACCGAGACAACATGGACGAATCGCGTGTCGTACCGCTCACTCGCGATGGCCGCGAGGTGAAAGTTGGCAACTCTCCCGACATCGTTCCCGGTGGCGACGATACTTACATGAGCTACGACACGCAATGGGCAAACGTTAGCAACACTCCGTTCAAACGGTTCAAGCGATGGACGCACGAAGGCGGAATCGCAACACCGTTGATCGTCAGCTGGCCCGCAGGAATATCCGAAAAAGGTCGCGCCGGCGGTATCTCGCACACTCCGGTACAGTTGATGGACCTAAACGCGCTATGCATCGATCTCGGCGATGGCACTTATCCAACGGAATTCCGCGGTTACGAGATCACGCCTCACGAAGGCGAGAGTTTCCGCGAGGTACTCGAAGGCAACAACAACTGGGCCAAGCAACGTCCACTCGCATGGGAACATGAGGGTAACCAAGCCCTACGCGCCGGCGACTGGAAACTGGTGCGTGAACATGGGAAGCCTTGGGAACTCTACAACTTGGAACGGGACCGCACCGAGCTGAACAACCTCGCATACGGCGATGCGGATCGTGTCGCAGAGATGTCGTCCTTATACTCCGAATGGGCGCAACGATCCGGCGCTGTTGACTGGCCTCCGGGACCTCGGGGGAGCTGGTTGTTCCCAGGATTGAACGCCGACGGCACCTTCCGAATGCGCGGTCACGGCCACATCATTCCTCGCGGATTCACTCGTGCCGCGGCAAACGCCCGTGAATGAAGATAAACACAATTAGGATCGAACGACACCAGGAGGAAACAAACGACGATGGGCGGGTCTCAAAAGGTCGCCGAACGAATAGTCAACAGTCCGTTTTTCGAGTATTTCATCATCGCTCTGATTCTCACGAGCGGTGCGATTCTCGGACTTAGGACGGTGCCGAATATTGCCGATGAATTCGGCAATTTGATGACTTGGGGCAACCGGGTCATACTTGCAATCTTTGTCATCGAGGCCGCACTGAAGATGCTAGCGCTGTCACCCAAACCGCATCGCTACTTCGCGGACGGCTGGAACATCTTTGACTTCACAATCATCGTATTTTCGCTCGTTCCGGCAACTGGCGCGTTCGCGATGATCGCTCGCCTCGGACGTCTGCTGCGCGTGTTGCGACTCATCTCGACGATCGAAGACCTCCGCCTCATCGTCGCCGCTCTCGTCAAATCGATACCTAACGTCGGCCACATTTTGATGCTGATGAGCATCATCGTCTACATCTACGCCATAATCGGGTTCCAACTTTTCCACGAACACGACCCGGAGCACTGGGGAAATATCGGGATCGCGGTTCTGACACTGTTCGAGATCATCACTCTTGAAGGCTGGATTGATGTCAACGCTAAAGCGATGGAGTTGAACTCGTTCGCGTGGATCTACTTTGTGAGCTTCGTGATCGTAGGCACGTTCGTAGTGGTCAATCTCTTCATTGCGGTCGTTATCAACAATCTGGACCGCGCGAAAGAGGAATCGCTCAGGGAATTGGAAGCGCCGGTTTCTAGAGACGAATTGCTGCGCGAGTTACGCGCAACGCAAGACAGTTTGCGAAGGTTGGAGACGCGGATATCGGATTTGGACGAAGGGTCTTCTGCTCAAAAGTGACCTCAGCTGTCGGCGACGCTACGCTGCGGTATACTTCGGCTATCATTATCAGATGTAGTTATTGCATCAATTACACAAAGGCGCTTCAAAATGTCTACGTCCGAACGCTACCGGTCCGCCGCCCACACGCTCTACGACCAAGCGATGGTCGAGTTGGAGGCGGGCGATCTGCGCCAAGCCTCCGAAAAGTTCTGGGGTGCCGCTGCACAGGCGATGAAGGCCCTTGCGGAGCGCAAGGGATGGCGACACAGGTCACATCGCCATTTTCATCAAACCTTGGACCTCTTGATTGATGAGGATGGTCACGACGACATAGTCCGCCAATTTAGTTTGGCTGAAACGTTGCATATCAACTTTTACGAGGATCGAGCTTCCGCGGACACAATCGGGATAATCGCAGGAGAGATTAGGCTATTGATCGATCGTCTCGATAAAGTGCGTTGAATCCCTACCGATCCCGAACCGGCGGCGGACCCTTTACAAACTCGCCACCAGAGCCATCTTCCGGTGCGTAACCAAGTTCGGCTTTAGCGCGACCGATGTCAAAGATCTTCCACATGTTGTCGGACGTCGCGTAGTAGATGCCGTACTGCAGATCATCAGGAGCATCGATGCAGAGGCGCACTATCTGAGCGGTGTCGCGGTGACTTAGCCAAAGCGAGAGGGCAAACGGGTCGAAAGTAGGTTCGTCGGTCGAAATCACCCAACCTATGCGGAGGTGGATCGACGAGAGGCAGTGATAGTCGTTGTAGTAACTTCCGATCGCTTCTCCGAAGGCTTTTGACACGCCATAAAAACCGTCCGGTCGAATCATCGTGTCTTCGTTGACGAGCGGATACTTCCCAGCTCTAAGCTTCTCGAATTGACCTGCGGCGATGAAGCTCCAAGGTTCGTCAAGGTAGTTGCCGCCGGTCGCGTGGTTTGACGAGGCGAAGATTACACGCTTGACACCTTCCCGCCGAGACGCTTCGAACACGTTGTAGGTGCCCACGAGATTGTTGGGCAGCACGGACTCCCATTCGGCGTACGATGAACGATCCGCCGCTAAATGAACAACGGTGTCAATGCCGGCAAATGCTGGTTGCATCGCGTCGAGGTCGTCTAACGAAGCAACGTGTGAAGCAACACCCTCGGCCTCTTTCAGATCCAGGGACGAAAACTGGTAACGGCTTCCTAGTCTGTCGATGAGGATGCCGCCTATTAGTCCCGCTCCTCCGGTGATCAGGACTTTCTTCTTGCCATTGCCGTCAGCCATCGATTTCGCCTTCCGAACTCATTCTTGTAAGCGGCCTCTCGCCACAACTCATAAGAAGGATAAATCGGCTGAATGGAACATATCTCGGTCATCCAACGTCTAGATAATAGTGAGCAACCAGCCAAAGGCAAAATCATGTCACCAATACGCATAGCAATTGTCATCGCACTGGCGACCGCCATCGCCTTCGCGTTCGCCTGCAGTGGAGCCGGCGAGTCGCTTGATTATGGATACCAAGGTGAATCTGGCCGCCCAGGCGACCCAGGTGCTCCGGGAAGCCCAGACGGCTTTGACGGAGTCGTGGAAACCGTAGTAGTGGAGAGATTAGTCGAAGTAGAAGTAGAGGTCGAGAAGGAAGTGATGGCGGAATTTGCGGCAGAGAAGGTGGTTGCAGCGGCAGCGGCTGTCCCAACTGCCGCTCCCGCAATGGCGATGGAGATGTCAGATGAGCAACTCGCCCAAAACGTCGAAATCTCTATCCAACCACAAAACCGCATCATCGTACGCAACGCCGACATGAGCGTCGAATCCAACACGCCTGCGGCAACGATTGACGCAATCAGCGACCTCGCCGTTGGGCGTGGTGGATGGGTGGTCAACAGCAACACCATCGAGGAAGGCTCCTACTACCACATCACCATCAGAATCCCGGCCGAAACCCTCGACGCTGTCATCGACGAGATCGCCGCCAGCGTCGAAAAAGTTCTTTCCTCCCAATCCGATAGCACCGACTTCACCGAGGAGTACATCGATCTCGGAGCACGACGCAGCACGGTTCAAAACACCGTTGACGCGCTGTCAGAACTCCTGAAAAGCGAAAAATACGATAGCGTGAATGAACTCTTGGAAGTCCAGCGCGAGATCACAAACTGGCAGAGCGAGCTAGAGCGAATCGATGGCAGGATGGCCTTCATCAGCGAGTCGGCCGCTTTTTCCAGGCTAACCGTCATCGTCAACCGTTCACCGATACCGATGAAGGTAGATGTCGGTGAAGATGTGAACGTTGGCATAGGTGTCGGACGCAAGTACACGGCGCGCTTCTTCCCGCCCGAAGGCTACGACCAGTTCGAGATCGTCTGGGACTTTGGTGACGGCTCCGGGCCCCAAACAGTCTATTCCGGGCTACGCACACAAGGTGAAGACGGACTCCTAAGCGTCCCCGTGCGTCACACCTACCACTCCGACGAACTATCCCCTCACGTCGTTACCGCTACCGTCAAAGCGTTCTCTGACCGCGGGCTGGCTGAGGGCGAGGACCAGCTGTGGGCGAACGTTTCCGAACTGCCGCGCTTCGACGCGTTCGTAACCGCGTCGCAGTGGGATGTCGAGGAAGGCCAACCAGTTGCCCTGACCGCATCGTTCAACCACCCCGACACGCTGCGAAACGTCAGATACTCGTGGGACTTCCGTGACGGCTCGAGCGTCGTCGAAGGCACAGTCGCCCTAGGCGACACCGGAATAGAAATCGAGCATTCCTTCGACCGCCACCGCCCAGAGTCATACCAGATCGTTTTCGAGATCCGAGGCGACAGCGATGCCGGCGAGGTCGAAGAGACTCACTACGCCCACGTCTACGTCTACCCCGGACCGGAGATCGAATCATCCGATTTCGACGCTGGCGGTACGGCTACGGACGCGGTAAACGTCTTGATCGCCTTCATCACCTTCGCGGGCACCGCGGCGATCTGGTTAGCCATAACTTCGCCGATCTGGTTGATCATCGGTGCGGTCTTATTCTTCCTCGTCAGATTCTTGATCCGGCGGCAACGAAACGCCCAGCGAGTCGTTTACGTGCCATCGGGCAATGTTGACCAAGAATCCGACGAAGAACAACCCAGCACTGCGAAGGCCGATTAATCTCCTCGAACGCTGACGGAAGAGCCCGGAACTGACCGAGTTCCGGGCTCTTTTCTTATGGGAAAATCCACGATGCGAAATCCGTGTTTTGAATCTCGAAATTCACCGGAACAAAACCGATCCGCGGTGCGTCTGTTCTCCAGTGACCCAAATCGAAGTCACGGAGGACACAAAAAATGCACACGAAATCCGAACACCAAAAACATTTCAATTCGAAGAAATCGGTCGTTGCTGCGCTCGCAATCGTCGCCATAATGGTTGCGGCTACCATCGCTTGCGGGGGAACTGAGACCGTAGTTCAGACTGTCGAAGTCGAAAAAATCGTCGAAGTCGAACGGCCAGTGGTTCAGACTGTGATCGTGGAAAAGGAAGTTCCTTTGCCAGGCGAACCCGTCGTCGAATTCATTGAAGTCAAGAAATTAGTCGAAGTTGAACGACTGGTGGTCCAGACCGTGGTCGTAGAAAAAGAGGTCGAAGTAGCGGGCGAAACGGTGGTTCAGACGGTAGTCGTCGAAAAAGAGGTGGCAGTCGAGGTCGAGGTCATCAAAGAGGTCGAGAAGGAAGTAATGGTGGAATCAGCCGCGCCAGCCGCAACAGCTCAGCCCGCGGCTGCGGCAAAAGGCGCTGCGGCCCCGACGGCCGTCCCTGCCGCGCAATCAGCTCCTGCACCGACGCCGGTCGTAAAGTCGGTTCAGCCCCAAGCGCAGTCGCAGCCAGGAGCTACGCAATTCCAGAACACCACGCGAAGCAACTTCGCGCTCACGTCGCAAGACGACACGTCGACCTTCAGTCTCGACACGGATCGGACCTCGTTCCAGCTCGCCCTCAACTGGACACGAGCAGGTTACGATGTGGATCCCGCGTCTGTGCGCGCCGAAGAGTGGATCAACGCCTTCAATTACGGCTACGAACTGCCGCGTCACGATGATTCATTCAACATCAAGACCGATGTCATCGAGCATCCCCTAGACAATGGTCTGCACTTGGCTCGTGTCGCGTTCCAAGCTCCAGAACTTCACATCGACCTGCCATTGAACGTTACTTTGGTGCTCGACGGCTCTGGTTCGATGGCCGATGGCAACCGCGTCGAGATCGCTCGCGCAGCGGCTAACGCGATCCGCCGGAGCATGGGCAGCGACGATCGGATGTCAATCGTCCATTTCGATGATCGGATCAAGCACCGGTTGACGGTTAAAGACCGAGGCCCTAACAACGGTTCGATCAGTTCGTCTATCGATTCACTAACGCCGGAAGGCAGCACCAACGTCCAAGCCGGTCTGAACCTCGGTGTCCAGTTGGCAGATGAAATGCGCCGCAATCGTCCTGGTTCGCTGAACTACATCATCTTGATGTCGGACGGCGTTGCCAATGTCGATGCCACGAATCCGTTTGCCATCTTGGAATCGGCGGCGGACCACGATCCCAACAACCCGCTTCGCCTGATCACCATCGGCGTCGGCATCAACAACTACAACGATGTCCTCCTCGAACAACTCGCCCAGCACGGGAACGGCTGGTATCGATACCTGAGCGAGCCTCACGAAGGCCAAGCGCTGTTCAGCCGTGAAAACTGGCTAGCGCTCTCAGTGCCGTTCGCAGACCAGACACGGGCTCAGGTGGTCTGGAACGACCAATTGGTCCGGAGTTGGCGCATGATCGGGTACGAGAACCGTGTCACGTCGGACGAATCGTTCACACGTGCAGAGAAGAAATTTGCCGAGTTGCCCGCTGGTGCAGCCACAACGGTGTTCTTCGAGCTCGAACTCTTTAATCGAGATGCTCTCGACCGGTCCGACAAGGCCTTGGGAGAAGTCGAGGTTCGTTGGGTGACACCTCGGAGCGGCGATTCGAATCGCCAACACCTTGATATCGAGTCGGAACTCTCCCATCGTGATACCGGGATCGAATTCGGTGCGATCGTCGCCCTAACAGCCGACCGCTACAGCGGCTTACACGAGTACGGCGGTGATCACCCTGGATCGATACACATGGATCTTTCCGACCTCGCGAGCATGTTGCGTTCGGTCGGTTCACCGATCGCCGGGTCGACCGCGTATAACGACTTCGAGTACGTCTTGAACGCGCTGGTCGAAAACGTGGAGCCGCCTGCGCGAACCGGATATAGCAGGTAAGACAACGGGAATTACCACGTTCGTGATCGCCGGTTCTGGCAGCTAAGCCAGAACCGGCGATTTTTCTTTCTCGAGAAGGGAACAAAACTCGACCCGGCGGCGTCAATGACCCAATAGCCAAGAAAACTCGCTCTAGGGAGTTGATCATGAATAGCAAGAAATCACAGATGTTTGCCCGTCTCAACAGCCGTCTGCTGGCGGCATGCGCGCTCGTATTGGCAGGTGTCCTCGCAACGACGATGGTCGCGTGCGGTGGCGGCGAGGTCGAAGTTCAGACCGTCGTTGTGGAACGCGAAGTCGACGCTCTGAACGTCGGGAGCCCCGGTGAACCCGGCAGCCCGAGTCAACCTGGATTACCCGGTCGCGCAGGTGCACCTGGTGCTCCTGGACCGAACGGTATCCCGGGATTGGCAGAAGTACCTTCGAACGCCGGAGTGACGGTCGTAGTCGAAAAAGAGGTTGAAGTCGCGGGTGAAAGTCCGGTGTATACGTCGGGTGCTGCATCGGCAAGACCTGCACGTAAACCCGCCCCGACTCGTGTGGTTCAAACCTCTCCCCCGCGCCAACCGTCTCAACCGGGCGCGACCAGTTTCCAGAACACGGTCCGAAGCAACTTCGCAATTACGACTCACGACGATACGTCGACGTTCAGCCTCGACACCGACCGGACATCTTTTCAGTTGGCTCTCAACTGGACGCGTTCCGGGTACGAGGTTGACCCGGCGTCAGTTCGTGCCGAAGAATGGATCAACGCGTTCAATTACGGGTATGAGATGCCTCGTCATGACGATTCGTTCAACATCACTTCCGATGTCTTTGAACACCCGCTTGAGAACGGCTTACATCTAGCCCGCGTCGCTTTCCAAGCACCTGAGATCACAGCCGACTTGCCACTTAACGTGACGCTCGTGATGGACGGGTCCGGTTCGATGAGCGACGGCAACCGTGTCGAAATCGCACGCCAATCCGCGGAAACGATACGCAACAGTCTTGGACGGGATGATCGGGTTTCGATTGTTCACTTTGATGACGAAGTGAAGGGCCGATTCACTGTGAAAGATGAAGGTCCTGACCGCAGATCCGTGCGAAATTCGATCCGAAACCTCAGACCAGATGGCGGCACAAACGTGCAAGCCGGTCTGAATCTCGGTGTTCAACTCGCCGACGACATGCGCCAGAGGCGGCCCGAAGCACTCAACTACATCATTCTGATGTCGGACGGTGTGGCAAACGTCGACGCCACCAACCCCTTCGCTATCCTCGAATCCGCTGCCGATCACTATCCTGACAATCCGCTTCGCTTGATCACCATCGGCGTAGGCATCAACAACTACAACGATGCGTTGCTTGAGCAGCTTGCTCAACACGGAAACGGTTGGTACCGGTACTTGAGCGAACCGCACGAAGGTCAAACGCTGTTCAGCCGTGAAAACTGGCTTTCGTTGTCGGTGCCGTTTGCGGATCAGACGCGGGCACAGGTGGTCTGGAACGACGAACTGATCCGAAGCTGGCGCATGATCGGCTACGAGAACCGTGTCACGTCTGACGAATCGTTCACTCGTGCAGAGAAGAAATTCGCGGAGTTGCCCGCCGGAGCGGCCACGACTGTGTTCTTCGAACTCGAGCTCTACGACCGCCACGCGCTGGGTCGTACAAACGAAACCCTCGGAGCGGTTGAAATCCGCTGGGTGACTCCGGGATCTGGGGACTCCAACCGACAGCACCTAGATATCGAGGCAGAACTATCCCGTCGTGACGCAGGCACCGACTTCGGCTCCATCGTCGCCCTAGCCGCTGATCGGTACAGCGGCCTGCACGAATACGGCGGCGACCACCCCGGCTCGATCCACAGAGACTTGGCCGACCTTTCTGAAATGCTCAATTCGGTCGGTTCGCCGATCGCCGGAACCGCCGCATACCACGACTTCGAGTACGTTTTGAATTCGCTGGTAGACAAGGTGGGTCCTCCACCTCGAACTGGGTACAGCAGGTAGTCAGATCGCGGCGGTTGAACAACTGATCACTCGCGCCTTGCTTACAATCTGGCGAGTGATCAGTAACAATCATCGAAGCCGCATCGACAACTTTGTCGATGAATTGGCCCAATTCGACGACTTCGGCGCCCGGACCGGAGTCGTCGAATCCGCGCCTGACGGCAACTCACCTTTGCGTTACTTCGTCAACGAGTTCTGGACGCACGCGCAGCGCGCCGGACACGCCCTCCACGAGATCAGCTACCGGGCGTGTTTCAAGCCTCAATTACCCGAGTTCTTCATCGCACGCCTGACCAAACCGTCTGACATCGTCTATGACCCGTTCATGGGACGCGGAACAACGCCAATCCAAGCAGCATTGATGGGTAGACATCCGATAGGTAACGATGCCAATCCGATGTCGATCATGATGACTAAGCCGCGTCTAAACGCACCAACCCTAGGCGAGATCGGATCTAGATTGGACGAAATCGATTTTGTCTCAACTGAGCCCTGCGAACGCGACCAGCAGTTTTGTGTATTTTTCCACCCGATGACGTTGCGCCAGATCGTTTCGCTGCGCGCTTGGGTTACTGATCGTCAAGAAAATGGCTCTTTTGATGCGATTGACGAATGGGTCCGCCTCGTCGCGATGAGCCGGTTAACTGGCCATTCTCCAGGCTTCTTTTCGGTATACACGCTCCCGCCGAATCAAGCCGCATCGGTCGTCAGCCAGCGACGGATCAACGAACGCCGAGACCAAACCCCTCCGAAACGTGACGTCAAGTCACTGATCCTGAAGAAAAGCCGATCGTTGCTGCGACATGGCGGGTTGCGGGCGATCTCCATCGATCTGAATTGTGGTGATGCTCGAAACACACCCCACATCGTCGAAAATTCGGTCAATCTCGTGGTAACTTCGCCGCCATTTTTGGATGTGGTGAACTATCGGATCGACAACCACGTGCGCGCCTGGTTCGCGGGCATCGACATTGATGCGCAACCCATCGCGACGCCGTCAAGCACCGATGAATGGCAGCATTTCACGTCTAAAACCCTGTTCGAGCTTTGCCGCGTCGTCAAACCTGGCGGCGTTATCTGCTACGAAGTCGGCGAGGTTAGAAACGCGACGATCAAGTTGGAAGATATGGTCGTCGCCGCGGTTAGAGACGCCGAGATTCCCGTAGAAATCATCGGCGTACTCATCAATCAGCAAGAATTCAGCAAGACATCGAACGTCTGGGGCGTAACAAACAACCGCAAGGGCACCAACACCAACCGCGTGGTGATGATGACGGTTTTGGAGTGACGTCCAAGATAAAACTACCGTTTTAAGGACAGTTCGCCCGATAGTTCAACCTCCGAGAAACCGACCAAATTCCTTCACCTTCTCCAACAACCCAACTCCAACTCGCTTAGTGTGGGTATACCGAGTGGTTTCGTCCGACAGCGTAACGCGACCGGTTCTACCGTCGTAAATCATCTGGTAATTGGCAAGGATGTCGCGACCCAAAAGAACGTCGCAATTATGATCTGGTCGAAGTTTCGCGCCCACTAGATTCAATGGAAGTAGCAGATCCAGACTAGGCAGAAAAATCTTCGCTGTATCGTAAATCGGCGCTAGGTCACGACCGGCCGACGTAGCCACAGGTTCCATTCGTTTTACGGTAAACCCTAGATCTTTGGCCAAGCATTCGTCGACTGAGGTTCTTTTTGCACCTGTATCGATCAAAGCTGTGTACGGCGTTTTACGTGAGTTTTCGGTTGACTCACGATCAAGATACAACCCAAGGCCAACGTCTATCATTGGGCCTTTATGGAAAAGTTGGTCATCGCCTAGATGCCCACACTCGGCAATTGGCAATTACTCAACCCTTAAACTTGCAGAAGGCGTATACGCCGATCCGTCCGCTCGTTCGATCAAGACAGGGCGGTTGCTGAACTTGCGGGTATTTTTGAAGGATTCTGCTGCTTCGAGGTCCTCGAAATCTTTGACTACCTTCCCATCACACATCGCGACCCATCTGCCCGAATATTTCTCGCGGATTTCGTGAAATTGGGCATCAAAGGCAACGATTTCATCAAGAAGCGTCCTCCTTTTTGAGATTCCCACATCACACCTCCTAACCTGAAAAGCATACTTATTCGAGCACCGATCAATGCTCGCTCAGGGTGGCCCAAAGGCTAACCGACATCACTCAGTTTTGCAACATATTTCGGAATCTTCGCCCAAATCTAACTAACGCTCCGAAAACGCCGGTTTTCGTCCACTCCTCCTAAAACGGCAAACTGGTCGAGAAGTCCGGTACGTTTGCCCAACGTCCCCCATCACCGGCTCGTTGCACGGCGATCGTTTTGATCACGTCCGGGTTCGTCAACCCGTGCGGCGCTCGACCCGTCAACGAGAAACTGACGTTCTCCGCCTGTTTTTGACCGCATTCCTCCAAGAACGTCGGTGAATAACCGGCCAAGTGCGGAGTCACGTAGCAGTTGTCAAGGCCCAATATCGGATCCTCTGACGAAACTGGTTCGACCTCCGTCACGTCGATGCCCGCAAACGCGATCTGCCCGTCTCTTAACGCCGCGTGAAGCGCAACTTGGTCAACAATCTTGCCACGCGCGCAGTTGAGGAGTACCGCCGTCGGTTTCATCTGCGCCAACGTATCGGCGTTGATGATGTGGTCGGTCGCGGCGGTGTGTGGAGAGTGGATAGAAATTATGTCCGATTCCGCTAGTAACTCGTCGAGTTCGACCAACTGCACGCCATACAGGTCTGCTTGGGACTGGTAACCGTACGGGTCGAACGCGATGATTCGTTTCGGACCGAATCCACGTATGCGTTGTGCAAATGCTCGACCGATGTTACCGAAACCCAATATGCCGACGGTTTTGCCTCCGACACGGTCGACCGTCTCTTGGAACTCCCGCATCAGCGCTGGGTCATCGGACCACTTTCCGTCCTTGCTGGCCTGAACAGTCTCGGGGATACGCCGGAGTATTGCGAGCAACATCGCCATGGCGTGATCGGCCACTTCGACGGTGTTGACGCCCGGGACGTTGCACGCCAGCACGCCTAGTTCGGTCGCTGCGTCGAGATCGATAGAGTCGACGCCCACACCCATTCGGCTAACGACCTTCAGCTTAGGGCACGCTTCCATGACGTCTCGACCAGTGAGCGGCCAGGTCGCGACGAGTGCGCCATCGGCGTCTTTCAAAGCCTCCACGTAGGGTTCGTGCTCGGTGAACGGCTCAAGTAGCTCAACTTCGATATCGCCCGCTGACTCGATGATGCCTTTCACATCAACGAACGTCTCGCATGTAACCACAACTTTCAGGGTCATCTATCCTCGCTCCATTGTCTCGGTGAGATTGCGTGTTTCGTGTCCGTTTGGATTCGCAACTATCAACCATAACCCCAAATGACAGCACTTGCCCCTTATTCAAAGTTCTATCAATGTGCTGGGGCTGCTCAAATCCCTTACCGCGAAACGTGACCGTTTGGTGAGTCAAGGCTGATGACACCCGAACACGCCGAGTGCGGCTACAATTTGCTCTGCGCGTAAGCTCTCATACACGCGCTCTCATATACCCGGCCCCGCCAGCAAGTAGGAAGCACCCGTGAACGACCACGAACGATATCTGTTCGACCTCCAAGGCTATCTCGCAGTACCCGACGCGCTAACGCAAGAGCAGATCGCCACGCTTAACAACGTCCTAGATGAGCATATCGCTTCTGAATGCCCGCCCGATATGCGCACCCACAGGTTTGGCCCGATACTCGAATGGGGCGAGGACTACCGTGACCTCATCGACAACCCTGTGATAACCCCGTACCTCGACGAACTGCTAGGCGAACAGTTCCGGCTTGACCACGTCTACCTCGACGTCATCCGAGCCGGCAAGGGACCGATTGGCACTCGGCTACATGGCGGCGCTGTCCCGTTCAACCCGACGCATTACTTCCGCTACGAGGGCGGCCAAATGCACAACGGCCTCTCGGTGGTCGCCTACAACCTCAAGGATGTTGGACCTTATGATGGCGGTTTCGGATGTGTGCCCGGCTCTCATAAGAGCAACTATGCGTTCCCGGACGAGTGGAAAGAGATGGAAGAACCCGGCCCGCTCGTCGAGCGTGTCACTGGCCCGGCCGGAACTGCCATCATATTCACCGAGGCGTTAACTCACGGCACCCTGCCTTGGACCGGCTCCGACGAACGCCGCACCATATTCTTCAAATACAGCCCGCATCCAATTTCCTGGTCCGCCGACTACCTCGATCCCGCCGACTTCCCAAGCCTCACCGACGCACAACGCGCCATCCTCGAAGGTCCCAACGCCCGCTATCGCAATAGGAACTGACCCAAAGGCATGGTGACATGCGTTGCGGTCACACGTAGGGGCAGGTTTCAAACCTGCCCATGGGTTTTCCCGCTCGCGAGACCATTGCAAAACCTCGACGGCCGGCCCCAGACGATCCGGGTTTCCCCCGATCACGGGGAAATTTCCGAAGGGAAAATGTGGAACCTGGCGTTCAGCGGAGGCGTTTGAGTTCTTGCTGCCTGCGGTATCGCTGCTGGTAGTAGACGCGTTCGTCGTAGGTACCCGGTTCGTAATGTCCGTCCTTAGGGTCAGGTCCCGAGTAGACGTTGGGATCTGGCGGGTTCGCCGCCACGACATCTTCGTCGAAGTCCACACCTAATCCCGGTTCTTCGGGCACAGTGATGTAACCACCTACGGTTGGCAGGTGCGGTTGAATGACCTCGTACCTTTGGGGAACGTCATCTTCAAGCCGTTCCAAAATCAGCGCGTTCGCGATCGATGCCAAGATGTGTATCGCTGCATACTCCGCGACGGGTCCAAGCGAACCCGAATGCGGGGCAACATTGATGTAGTGCGCCTCCGCCAGCGCTGCTATCTTCTTCAACTGAGTGATCCCACCGATGCGCCCAGAATCTGGCTGAACCACATCCACAATCTCATCCTCGATGATCTCGCGCACGCCCCAGATATGCGAATGACGCTCTCCAGCCGCGATCGGAATGTCGACGTTCTCTTGGACCCGCCTCAGCGCAGCAGTGTTTTCGGGTGGCACAGGGTCTTCGTAAAACAGAAGGTTGTAAGGCTCGAGTCCTTTTCCGACGATGATGGCATCTTTCGTGGTGAACCACGGCGGTCCATGAGCGTCGACCATGATGTCCATCTCGTCACCGACGGCGCGGCGGATCGAATCGACGATCTCGACGGTGCGATAAACGCCACCGGTCTTGACTCCAGTAATGCCTCGGTCCCTCAATTCCAGAGCCCGATCCGGCGAGTGAGCGTGTGCATAGGTTCGAATTTGCTTGCGCACGCGTCCGCCCAACAGATTCCAGACGGGCGTGTCCAACACTTTGCCCTTGATGTCCCACAGCGCGATGTCGATGGCGTTGATCGCTCCAGAACCGGGCGTACCTGTCATGCCGTGACCCATCATCGCCACGATCATCTTCTGGTGCAGACGCTCAATGTCCATAGGATCTTCGCCGACAATCACGTTCGATAGGTCCTCAACCGCGGTGCGCACGACGCGCGGCCAACCCGACCCCTCACCGACGCCATATATGCCGGCGTCGGTATAAACCTTGACGAAGCACCAGTTGCGGCTGCCGCCTCCAGACATCAGAAAGGTCTTGATCTCAGTGATTTTCATTGCAATCTCTTTGCGAATCGCGGTTTGTGCGGCGTTAGGAACTCCACGTTGGTGCGCCACGTATATCGAATGAGAATGATACGCGCTACAATGCGGTTACACGACTTTTTCAGCGCCAAGCAACGCTCCAGAGCGGGGAGAGCAATCTGATGGCTGATACCACTGTAACGACGTCCGACAACGGGCCGTATTGGGTTAGTGGAAACTTCGTAGTCTGCGACTCCGATGGCAACGAATTTCCTGTTGAGGGCGAAGCGTATCTATGCCGTTGCGGTTCGTCAGAAGAAAAGCCCTTCTGCGACGGGTCACACAACATGGTCGGCTTCAACGACCCCTGCAGGGCGTAGCAACTTGGCAGACCCGACAAAAATCTATGTCTGGAACAACGACGCTTTAGAAGTCGTCGGGGATTTCGATCTTCAAGACTCCGAAGGCGGCAAGTTCCGGCAACGCGGCAAAGTCAGACTCTGCCGCTGCGGCATCTCAAACAAGAAGCCATACTGCGACAACTCCCACATCCGCACTGGATTCAGGAGTCAAGTCAGCGCTAAAGGCGACTGAATCGCATCACAAAGGTCTGATGTACTGGATTGGATAAGCGAAAGCCTCTTCCAGTTCTCTCTGGCTCCAATACTCGATCTGGTCGATGATGACACCTCGGGACATCCAATCATGTACCAAAAGCAAACCGGTTAAAGGTAATTTTCGGCGTAAACGATCTTCGCCGTAGGCTTTCATCGTGTTTACGTCGCGAGACAATACAACGAGATTGCGCTCTGTCGCCCACTCCAGTATCTCGGGGTCTGTTGCACCAGACATGCCGAGTTCTTGGATGGTTTGAATTTGCACTTGGCGGTGACGGCGCCGAACTCCAGCGATGATTGGGCCGTCAAATCCTTCGTCAGCGACGAAATTGATCACCCGTCAGAACCGTTGAGGCTCTCAGATTCGAATCGGCGGGACCCGAACTCTCCGATCTCCCACCTACGTTTGAAATCTTCGTGTCGCAAGTCGGCAGCGGCATACAAAATCCGGATGTAATGGTCAATCCATGAACCCTCGGCGCTTTGATAGTAGTCGATCACTGCCTGAACATCGTCAATTTCTAGTTGCGGAAAGCATTCGTCCGCAAGGCGTTCTACGCTGTCGCCGTTCCGGTACAACCCGATAAGCACCGGCAGGGTCACCCGCGAATTGCTGAGCCTGACCGAGCGCCCGCCGTCGGCGATGCGCACAGGAATCTGTTCCGCGAGATCTGGCGGGACAAGCGAGTCGGCTTTGATTTCCATCTCGCGCCAATGTTCAGTTGTCGAAATCGGTTTGGTGGACATGGCTGCTACGATCAATGTTCGATCCGAGCAAACTTCATTTGTAATCTTATCTTTTCCGTGGGGAGGCCAATTACGGCACCAGCACGGTGCGCGCAACCGCGCCCGCTTCCATATCCTTGAACGCCTCGTTAACTTCCGTCAACGGACGCGTCCTCGTAACGAGATCGTCCAGATTCAAGCGCCCTTGCTGGTACATCGCGATCAGCCATTGGAAATCGTACCGGGGCCGTCCGGTTCCCGCGCTGCAGCCGATCAATGATCGGTCCAAGAAGAGGTGCCGCATCGGTATCATCACTTCACCGTCGTCTGGTGCAGCGCCCACCAGCACCGCAGTTCCGCCTTCGCACGTCGCTTCTAATGCTTGGCGCAACGTAGCTGGTTGCCCGATGACCTCGAATGCGTAGTCGACACCACCGTCGGTCAGATCCCGGACCGTTTCGACCGCGTTATGTTGAGACGCGTCCACAGTGTCAGTGGCACCCAATTTTGTGGCGTATTGAAACTTGGATGGGTTGGTGTCGATAGCGATGATCCTTGAAGCACCAGCGATGTTTGCGCCTTGGATCACGTTTAGTCCGACTCCGCCGCATCCCCAAACGGCTACCGTTGAACCTGGTTCGACCTTGGCTTTGTTGACCACAGCACCGACGCCGGTAATCACGGCGCAACCGACAAGAGCCGCGCGATCGAGCCGCACGTCCGGGTCAACTTTGACGACATTGTTTTCCCATGCCACGGTGTATTCAGAGTAGGTCGCCAAGCCTGCGAAGTAACTAGTGCCGTTCTTGCGGAATTGTGCCGAGGGTTCATGTGACGAGATGGGGTCGCACAGATTCCACCGAGCGGTCGAACAATATTTGCACTTTCCACACATCGGCCGGATCGCAAACACGACCTTGTCGCCCGGTTCCAATCCGTGCACGCCCGCACCGATTTTTTCGACGGTTCCTGCACCCTCGTGCCCCAAGATTGTAGGGAGGTCATCGTTGCGACGGAAACCAGAGTAAACGTTGTGATCGCTGTGGCAAACCCCGGTCCCACCGATCTTGACCATCACTTCACCTGGCCCGGGATCGTCGAGTTCAAGTGTTTCAACGACGGCCGGTTGCCCCTGTTCGTAAATGATCGCGGCGAGCGTCGAGGTGGTCATGACGGTGATGCTCCGTTTGATTCGCGGATCGAAATCGATTTGCTGTGATGATAGCAGTGGGTCTTCAAAACCCGCACGAACCTTGCACCAGTTGTCATTACGGCTAGCGAATATGGTTTAATCCGCATATAATCGCAATCACATCGCCTAATGAGAAGGTACGTTTTTGCGAACTCAGGAAGAACTCAACTCCATCGCCGAGCGTGGTGACAAGTACTACCACGCCAGCATCAAGCAACAACTCACTGATGCTGACAAGGGTCGTTATATCGCGATCGATGCCAATTCAGGCGAGTGGGAAATTTCGGAAGGACGAGACGCCGCCGACAACTTGCGAGAACGAGTTCCGGGGGCAGACATCCATTTGATACGACACATCATCTACCACACCGTTTCGTTTGGTTACTTTCCGTTGCAAGAAGCCGAATGAGAGTCGGTTCCGTCGAAGACGTCGAGAATCGCCTCAACCTGTTTCTAAATGTCGTCGTTTTTGGCAGTGACGGGGAAAGGCATTGGGTTCGTCCGATACTAGATACTGGTTTTGACGGCGGACTGACCCTACCGGGCGCGTTAATCGACGCTTTGGGCCTTGAGTACTTGCAAGAGACACCGTCACGGCTAGCAAACGGCAGAATTGAACCGATCGCCACCTACCGCGTTTCGCTGTTGTGGCGACACGGAATCGAACAGACGGAAGTCTATCGTACCGAAGGCACACCGTTGTTAGGTTTGGATTTGCTGCGGGACCTGCGAATTGAGTTCGACACCGTCCACGGAGGCGAAATCTTGGCTAAACCCATCCGGTCATAAAATCGTCCGTTCCACCATTTGTTCCGCCGCTTCCACTAACTCCTCCCCCCTGCGGCTAGAAACAAAAACAATCCCATCCCCCACCTCAATCTCCACCCCGCTCCGAACCCCATACATCGTCCAAGAAGTTCGAGACGACGGGGCAAACGGATTGCCTCGCCCGCCGTGCCGCACAACGCTGTGGTCTGTTTGACGGACCGCGGTGATCGCGTCCCATGCCAAGGTTTTTTGTGTGCCCAACACGCCCAATCTGACCGTGAGCCCATCAGCATTCACTCGGGTCTCCATCAAAGTGGAGTTGAGCATCACGTAGACGATGCCGACAACACCGACAGCAAAGGTGATGTAGAAGACAAGCGCTTCCGTACCCGAAAGCAGCGGATCGCCGGCAAGGGTTCTGATCCCAACCGCCGTAAGTCCTCCTGAAACCGCGCCCAGCATCAATCCAAGAAACGCGAACACCCATCCGGGAGCACGGAGGTTTTCGACGAATGTCGGCGCTTCAGATGTGGATGCTGACACGACTAGAACCGTTGGTACTTGATGTAGGCCTCTTGAGGGTCCATCCCATCGAGGATCATGTTCCGGAGTTCGTTCTCGGTGTTCATCACTTCGTCTACGTGACTCGCGACCGCTGAAGCGGACGTCGCCGGAATAACGACCACGCCGTCTCGGTCTCCAAGGATGAAATCTCCGGTTTGGATCTTCACATCTCCGATCTTGATGGGTTCACCCATCGTTTGGATCTTCCAACGCTCGACGATGTCGGACGGCGTCAGGTAACGACAGAACACAGGGAATCCAAGTTTCAGGATGAAATCGGTGTCGCGGTTGCCGCCGTCGACGATGTAGCCTTTGATGCCACGGAACTTCAGCGTCTCGGCAGACAACTCGCCCATATGGGCAATCGTCGAATCGTTAGGTTGACAGACGACTACCGATCCGGGAGGAGCGGCGCTCAACATTCCGGTCCACGAGAGCAAAGATTCATCTTGCGAAATCCCTTCAACCATCCCGCCGCTACAGGTCCACACTTTGCCAACCAACGGAATTGCGGGATCCAATGGTCGGATGTCATTCGGCAGGATTCCTGCATCCAAACCGAGCTCGCGCATCGCGTCGTAGACGGCGCCAGAATACGCCGACTCTAGGATCGCGACGATTTGATCTTCGTTAAGTTCTGCCGTCATTAGATTCACTGAAGTTGCGGAATCTGGCATCCGTGGTTAAGCGAATGCCAATTCTAAACGGAAGCGCCGTTTTTGCTGGCACGCACGATTGCCAGCACACGTTCGACGGCGTGTTTTGCAAGCTCCTCGTGCTTCACTTCGTGCTCCCAGATTCGCACCACTCGCCACCCGATGCGCTGCAAATTCAAAGTGTTCTCAGCATCGCGTTCGATGTTGCGCTCAAACTTTGCCAGCCAGTAATCGGAATTCCGCTTCGGCATCGTCGCATGCTCAGGACACCGATGCCAAAAACAGCCGTCGATGAAGAGGGCAATCCGAGCAGTTGGAAATACGACATCGACTTTGACGCCGCGCCGCTCGAATCTGATGTAGCGGTCTTTTCGGAAGCGGAGTCCCGCGCGATGCAACATACTTCGAAACGTGACCTCCGGCTTGGTGTCCGCTCGCCGATTGGACATCATCGAACGGCGTGTGCCTTCGTCGGAGGCGGGAGGGGAGGCTGGTAGGGATGTGCGGAGGAGCATGTGAATGGAGTCTACGTGCAGACACAGAGAGACGATAGCCAATTGCTAATATGATCTCTGGGAATTGATTCAGCAGAGCTCTTGCTAGGAGACATCTATGTTCACAACTAACCCGATTCAGTTGAGTAAATTGCTTGACGAAATCGATGATGGTGAGATGCAATTGCCGGAATTCCAACGCGGATGGATTTGGGATGACTTTCGAATTCGAGATCTTTTGACGAGTGTTGCTCAAGGGTTTCCGATTGGCGCGATCATGCGATTGGATGCAGGAGGTGATATGAATTTCAAACCGCGACCTGTGGAGGGTTCCTGTCCAGACCAACAGCCTGACACATTCCTGCTTGACGGTCAGCAACGTATGACATCCCTCTACCAAGCACTCAAATATCCGGGGCCAGTGGATACCCATAACTCAACACGGAAAAAAGTTGAGCGGTGGTATTACGTCGATATGACAGAGGCGATGAAACGCACTCCTGATCATGACAAGATGATCTTTAGCTTGCCTGTCAACAAGCGAAGAACTTCCAACATCGGACGCACGATTGAATTGGATCTTTCAGATGCCGAGTTGGAATATGAGCAGCACATGTTTCCGACTGAACGCCTGCTCGAACCGACCAGTTGGCTCCTTGGTTACGTCAATCACTGGGCTGGCAAAAACAACCCCAATGGCGAGCCCGGATTGTTTTTCACCAAGTTCAACGAGAAGGTCATCAGATCATTTCAGACCTTCCAATTGCCGGTCATTGATCTAGACAAAAGCTTGCCGCGCGAAGCAGTCTGTGTCGTTTTCGACAAGGTGAACACGGGCGGAGTTCCATTGACTACCTTCGAGTTACTCACCGCAATGTTGGCAGCCGAAGGTTTCGACTTGCGACAGGATTGGCAGAAACGTCGCCAACGCATCCGCGAACACAGCCGAGTCTTAAACGCGGTAGACAAAGATCAGTTCATTCGTGTTGTCGCATTGATGGTGACCGCGGATAGGCGGCGGCAATCCCGATTGACGGGAACCAGTCAAACTCCCGCGGTCGGATGTCGACGCTCCGATATCCTCAGCATCAACCGCGCAGAGTACGAGAAATGGGCGGATGAAGTCGAAGAAGGCTTCAACAGCGCGGCGCACTTTTTGATCAAACAGTCGATCTTTAGCGCCCGGGATATACCGTACGTTACTCAAGTAACGTCTTTGGCGTACCTCTACGCAACCATGAGCGATGAAATCGAGACCCAAAATACACAGCTGAAACTCGAACGCTGGTTTTGGTCAGGGATTTTCGGCGAGGTGTACAGTGGCCCGACTGAAACGATAGTGGCGAATGACGCACAATTCGTTCCTGGATTCCTAAGAGGGAAAGGGTCGTTTCAGTTGCTGGATGAGGTGACTTTTGAACCTGCCCGATTACTGTCGCTGAGGACTCGCAACACGGCGGCATACAAGGGCATCAACGCTTTGTTAATGAAGCGCGGTGCGGTCGATTGGATGCAAGGTGCATCCATCAGCATCACCTCGTACTTCGATGAGAACATCGATATTCATCACATCTTCCCTCGCCGGTGGTGCGAAAGGGTGTCTGCAAAGTTCCTAGGTGAACCGATCCCCGCGAGGATTTTCAATTGCGCCATCAATAAGACCCCGCTGTCATCTAAGACAAATCGCATAATCGGCGGACGATCGCCTTCCGAATACATGCGGAGACTACGATCACACAACTCTGACTTGGAGGTCGCAATCGAGGGTCACAACATCGATGTTGTGTATTTGAAACGAGATGACTTCGATGACTTCTTCATCCGACGCGGCCGAGCCTTAATGGCGCTAATCTCCGAAGCCATGGGCAAGAAACTCGATGATGGCGAGGAGGTTTTCATGAACGCTCTGGAGGCGGCCAACCTGCGGATCGAAACTGATGATTACGATGACGAGGAAGAAATCGAGTTCATACCAATAGCGGCCGGTTAACCCTCAAACCCTCCCGAAATCATCCTCTTCGCGCACGATATCGTCCTCGCCCAGATAATCCCCGGTCTGGACCTCGATGATCTCTAGCGGTTCAATCGACGACGGATTCGCGATGCGGTGTTTGTGGGTACGCGGCACATGGATGGATTGGGAAGGACCTAGCATCTGGGCTTCACCGTTGATCGTTACGCAGGCGATCCCGCGAGCGACTGTCCACGTTTCAGCGCGGTGCCGATGCCATTGGTACGACAACCTGCAATCCGGCTTTACGCTCAATCGCTTTACCTGAAACCCTGGTCCGCTCGTAAGAACCTCGTAAGAACCCCACGGTCGTTCCTCGCGCCGCGGATTGCGGGTTCTACGCAGTTGGCCTGCGTGGATAGGTTCCGACTGTGGTTGCTGTGCGGGCATGAATGGGTTCGAATAGTAAGCTAAATCCTACGTTAACCGACGACGTATTCAGGAAGCCGACGCTTAGCACATGACGAACTCCCCCAAACGCCCAAACATCCTCTTCATCTTCACCGATCAGCAGCGCCAAGACTCGCTGGCGTGTTACGGCAACGATTGGATAGAGACACCCAATCTGGACAGCATCGCGGATCGTTCGTTCGTGTTCGACAACGCGTACGTTACACAGCCGGTGTGCACGCCGAGCCGGGCGTCGATCATGACCGGTTTATACCCACATGCGGTCGGTTTGCACCGCAATAACATACCGCTACCCGCGGACTGCCCTACGATCGCCGAGCGCATCAGCGAGGACTATTACTCCGCCTATTTCGGCAAATGGCACCTCGGTGATGACATGATCCAACAGCACGGTTTCGATGAGTGGATCAGCATCGAGGATTCGCATCGGGCGCGTTCAACCAAACGCGAATATCGAAACGTCGAAGCCAGTTACAACGCTCACCTAAGAAAACACGGTGTCGAACCGCCCGGACCCGGCCAGTCCTACGAAAACTGGTCGGCGACCGCGGGATTGACGGAGGAGCAGACGCAAGCGTATTTCTTGGGCGACAGTGCGGCCGATTTCATCCGTAGCCATCCGGATTCGGATTGCGGTGAGCAGCCGTTCATGCTGTACGTATCGTTCTTCGAACCGCATCCTCCGTACACAGGGCCGCTGAACGATCTCTACGATCCAGAGGACATTTCCGTTGGTCCGGCGTTTCTAAAACGTCCCGACGATGGATCATTGCTGAATCGACTGCGCGCTGACTATTACATGGCCGGAAACTTGAACCCGCTCGGCATCGACGACTATCACGATTTGACGGGTGAAAACGGCTGGCGCAAGCTGCGCGCCCAGTACTTCGCAAATGTCACATTAGTGGACCGGCAAGTGGGAAAGATGTTGAAGGCTTTGAAGGCCACCGGTCAGCTCGACAACACGATCATCGTTTTCACGAGCGAGCACGGTGAGATGGCTGGGGACCATGGGATGCTCGAGAAGCGTTCGATGTATGAGGAGGCGTCGAGGGTCCCGCTGTTCATTCGGGTGCCAGGTTCCGCGCCGGATGTCGCCAACGAATCTCAACGCGTACCCGGATCGGTCTCGCTAGTCGACCTAGTGCCGACCTTACTTGAATTGAGTGGCACGCCTTTGGATTCTCCGATCTGGAAAGCGAGACAGCAATCGCAAGCACGCTTGGGTGACGGGTTTGCACCCAATACGACAAACGACACGTCCTCCCGCTGGCATATGCAAGGCAAGAGCTTGGCACCGGTTTTACGTGGCGAATCCGATCTCGGCGAGAACGATGTATTCGTGCAATGGAATGGGATGGGAGATCGTAACCTCGGCACTACTGAGATAAACCGCATGGTGTCCATGCACTGGCGTACGGTGATCACGCCCGACAGGTGGAAGTTGAATCTCTGCCCCGCAGATCAGTGCGAGTTGTACGACCTAAACAACGATCCGCACGAGATGACGAATCTCTACGACGATCCATCGCAACGCGACAGGATACGAGATATGGCGGCGCGCATCCGAATATGGCAATCGGCGACGGGTGATGACGCGGATTTGCCGCGTGTTTAGCCTATTGGGGAGATCGGGCGTGGTGCTACCCTTGAGTTCCAAACCAACCTAATTCTGATCGATCACATCCATGCCGTCGTCGCAACGTACCGCCTCTATCTTTCCCGACACAGCTTCCTCCTACGAACGCTCCATCCTCAACAACGGCGTGCGCGTTTTGACCAGCCGAATGACGCACACGAAGGCGGTCAGCGTCGTCTTTTTGGTGGGTACCGGAAGCAGATACGAAACTGACGACGAAGCTGGTGTCTCACACCTCTTCGAGCACATGCTGTTCAAAGGGACGCCGAACAGGCCGCGTCCGCGGGACATCACCGGGGTTGTAGAAAGTGTCGGCGGCACAATCAACGCGTTCACCGATCGCGAGTGCACCGGATACTGGTGCCGCATGGCGCTGCCTCACTATCGCCGGGGCATAGAGGTTCTCGCCGACATCATCAAATCGCCACTGTTCCGAGCGGCCGACATCGCACAGGAAAAGCACGTAGTTTTGGAGGAGATCAGAGCCACTATGGACGCTCCTGGCGCCCTTGCAGGTTTGCTTCTGGATTCAGCGTTGTGGCCGGAACAGGCGCTTGGCAGAGACATCGCCGGTTCGATCGAAACGGTCGAGGCGATCCCGAGATCGGTGATGATCGATTATCACCGTGAACAATACGTTGGGCGCAACATCGTTGTTTCCGTCGCAGGGAATGTAGAGCACGACGATGTAGTGGAGCAGTTGGACGGTCTGTTGTCCGACCTCCCCGACGGCGAGCCTCGTTCGATGTTTCCGTTCGAAGACAACCTATCGGGTCCGAGCATCACGGGTGATCGTCGGGACCTCGAACAGCTTCACATCGCGATGGCGTTCAAAGGTGTCGGGATGCAGGACCCGAGACGAGTTGCGTTACGCATACTGACCGTCGTTTTGGGAGGGAGCATGAGCAGCAGGTTGTTTGAAGAAGTAAGGGAAAAACGTGGGCTAGCTTATGGTATCGGCAGTTCTATGCATACGCTGACAGACTGCGGTGTTCTGGATATTCACACGGGAGTCGAACCCGGACGTGCAGCCGAAGCCCTGCAAGTGATCATGAACGAGATCGCAAAGATGCGTGACGGGATTACCGACGATGAGTTGCATGATGCGCGAGAGCTGGCAAAGGGGCGTTTGATCCTTGGAATGGAAGAGAGCCGGGCCGTCGCCAACGACCTTGCGGCACAAGAACTTTTGCGAGGCGAGATTGAAACGCTGGAATCTCGCATCAATGACCTCGATGCGGTCTCATTGTCCGACGTTCAATCGGCCGCCGAAGACGTGTTGATTTCGGAAAAACTCGCAATGTCGGTGGTAGGGCCGACCGACGATTGGTCGGAGTTCGAAAAAACGCTGGAAACTAGCGCGGCATCCTAATATCTTCGAACCCGTTGGGGAAAATCGACGCGTTAGCATATCCTGTATTAATCGCGTCTGACATAGGAGACACCTGATAGATATGAAAACCCGAGCATACATCTTGATCGAGACGTCGGTAGGCAGTACCGCGAACGTGGCGGAGGCACTGCGAAAGATCGATCAAATGATCGCCGTCGACATGGTCACGGGACCGTTCGACATCATCGCGGTTGTCGAGGCCGACAACCTCGTCGACATCGGCGGGATCGTTAGCACGAAGATGCACCAAGTCGGTGGCATCGTGAAGACCATCACTAGCCTCGCCGTAACCGCCGACTGATCGAATTTCACCATGTGGTTTGAATTCAATGAAGAGGAACTCGCGTTCCGCGAGGAACTGAGGGAGTTTCTAGATGACGAACTTCCCGATGGTTGGATAGGTCCGAACGACGAGTCGACCGAAGAAGGTTGGGCTCTTTATCAGCGAATGCGCCGTGCGCTCGCCGATCGCGGCTGGCTCACGATGACGTGGCCGAAGGAGTATGGCGGTCAAGAAGCTTCGCCGATGATCAGCCTGATCTTTGCCGAGGAGACATCGTACCGCCGCGCGCCCGGAAACGATCGTTTCGGGACCCGCATGTTAGGGCCTACACTGATGCACTTCGGTTCCGAGGAGCAGAAGCGGAAATATCTGCCCGATATCGCCTTGGGCGGTCTGCAATGGTGCCAAGGGTATTCGGAACCTAACACCGGATCTGACTTGGCGTCGTTGCAAACCTTCGCAGAGCTACGTGGTGACGAGTTTGTAATCAACGGATCGAAGATTTGGACTTCGCTCGCGCACCGTGCCGACATGATGTTCATGCTCGTTCGCACTGATCGTGAGGCGGAACGGCATTCAGGAATCACCTTCCTGCTTGTTGACATGAAATCTCCGGGCATTCAGGTGAACCCGATCATCAACATCGCGGGCGCTCACAGCTTCAACCAAATCATGTTCGACGACGTCCACGTCCCGGTAGAAAACATGGTTGGCGAACTCAACGACGGTTGGAATGTGGCTATGAACCTCCTTAACTTCGAGCGAGGCAACATCGATTACGTCTCTTGGGCGCGCCGATCATGGGAAGAGATCCGCGATTACGCTGCGAACACCCGACGCTTCGATGGTTCGCTGATCATCGACGACATCAAGGTACGACGCCGTCTAGCCGAATTAGAGGCTGAGATCGAAATGGCGCGATACATCACCTATGAAGTCGCGTGGCTCCAAACTCAGGGCTATCCACCATCCACCGAAGCCAGCATGTGCAAGATCGCGGCGACGGAGGCCAACTGTGCAGTCCTCGACTTCGGTGTGGAATTGCTAGGCATGCCGGGCCTCATCGACGATCCCGACGAGCACGAAGATTTGGCCGGACGGATATTCAAAATGCGGATGTATCAGACTTCAGGTCCCATCTTGGCTGGCACCAACGAGATTCAGAAAAACATCATCGCTTATCGGGGTTTGGAACTGCCTCGGCGGTGAACTAAAACCGTCATTCCGGTGAAAGCCAGAATCTAGAGGGGCAACGGCGAGAGCGTTTAACAATGGATTTCGGACTAAACGAAACGCAAGAGTTGGTCCGCAGCAGCGCTGCGGAATATTTGTCAGATCAATCTCCTTCCGATTTCGTCCGGGCGATGGCGACGGACGAGCAGGGCTACACAAACGAGTTCTGGCGAGAGGTCGGTGAGTTGGGCTGGCTCGGGTTGATTGCGCCTGAGGAGTACGGCGGTTCGGGCATGGAAATGTCAGATATGGCGGTCCTCCTTGCCGAATGGGGAGCAGCGCTGGCGCCTGGTCCGTTTGTGGAATCTGCGGTAGTTTCGGCATCAGCGATCGGTGAATTCGGCACCGACGGACAGAAGCGCGAATGGCTGCCCGGGATCACGAGCGGTGAGACAGTTGCTGTTCCAGCGTTGGCGGGATCGGACGGCACTTCGAATCTTGATGCAATAGATGTTCGTGGATCAGAAACGTCTGACGGCTGGGTACTCGGCGGTAACTGCCGTTTCGTTCCATACGGTAACTCAGCGGATATCGCACTCATCCCGGCAGAAACCCATGCCGGTGTCACAGTTTTCGCGGTGCCAATCAAATCCGCGGAAGGCACGGTGAACATAGAACGCATCAAGATGGCCTCGGGTGCCCCGGCGTGCAACATCGAGTTGAACGAGGTCGTGGTTCCTGCAGCTTCAGTGCTCGGCGAGGTTGGCGATGGTATCGATGTCGTGGACCACATGACCCTATACGGTGCGACGGCCCGTGCCGTCCAAATGGTTGGCGCAGGTTCAGCCGTCACCGATCGGACTATCGCTTACGTGAAGGAGCGCAGGCAGTTCGGACGCCCGATTGGCGCGTTCCAAGTCATACAGCACTACATGGCGGACATGGTTACCAAAGTGAAATCAGGGAAACACCTAGCTGACCGTGCCGCTTGGGCTTTGACCGCCGACATTGACGCTGGATCAGCTTCACGAATCGTGTCGCAAGCGAAATGGACCGCCAACACGCTGATGAACGACATCGTGTGGAAGGCGCACCAATCGCACGGAGCGATCGGCTTCACTTGGGAGCACGATCTACACCTCTATACGCGTCGCATACTCTCGTGGCGCGCCGACTTCGGCGACTCAGATTCGCACATAGACAAGCTAGCAAGAACGCTCTAATCCGTTGCCGCTCCCTCCCCCTTGATGCTCAAGTGAGAACAATAGGAGGGTAGAAGCCGATAAAGAGAAACCAACATGGCCAACTGTATTTTTTGCAGCATCATCGCGGGAGACATTCCGTGCACCAAGGTGTACGAAGACGACCATGTACTGGCATTCAATGACATCAACCCGAAAGCCCGTGTCCACGTCCTAGTAGTTCCCAAAACGTGCTTTGATCGCCTGCACGAAGCAGGTGATACGCATGTGGGGATGCTCGGGCGGATTTTGGTAGGAGTGGGTAAGGTCGCCGAGGCTACGGGAGTTAAGGGTTCCGGATATCGCGTGCAATTCAACCAAGGTCGGGGCGCGGGGCAGGAGGTGTTCCACTTGCACGCCCACGTGACCGGCGGAGGCCCGGTCCCCAACTAGGCTAGACTAAGGCCAACCATGGTTGGGTTGCTCGTACGCCAGATCCTGCGCACGGTCATCTTTCAGATTGTGATGACCGTGGTTATGCGTTTGGTGGGGTTGATTTTGCGCCGGTTGAGGCTATAGGGCATCCCCTGCGGTCGCGACGCTCCCGCATCCCCTTCGCTTCGCGAAAGGGACGTTTATTGCGCTCGTTCCATCAGGACGGTTACGCCGAGGTCGATGTATTTGTTGCGTAGCTCGGGGTCGCCGGAGCGGTAGCTCATGCGGACGTCGAGATCGTTGACTTGATCCATGACGTGTTTGATGCAGTCGTCGTCGGTCTTGAAGGGGTGATGCGGGTGCATTTCGCGGTCAAACTCGAGGTCGGCGGGTCCCCATGAGAATAGGTCTACACCGGGCATTGCGAGGGTTTTGACGTTCTCGATGGCTCGTAGGCTCTCGATCTGGAGGCAGATTACGCCGTTTTCGTTCCACCACTTTGCGTACCCGGGTCGGTCATGACCGAGTTCTGCTCCCCATCGGAATCCGCCGACCCAACTTCGACGTCCCTCAGGCGGGAAGTAGAACCAATCTAGGGCTTCTCTTACGGTCGACTGCTCTTCGACGAGCGGGATCTCGATGAACGCTGGACCGAGGTCGGCGATATTGCCGACTAGGAAGGCTAGCTGCGTGTGCTTGATGCGGAAATGGATTGGAATGCCCACCTCGTCGGCGACGTTGCAGTGGTCGACGAGCTGGTGCTCCGAGAAGGGGCTGTGCTGGCTGTCGCACGTCGCGAAGCCGTAGTCGTCCTTGCCGAGGATGTCTTCGAACTGAGACTTGGTTGAGCCGATCGGTATTCCGACCCCGATGACGATGTCGCCGCGCCGGATGCGTTCTTTGAGGTTTGCGTCGTTGCCCATTTGTGGGTTCTCCTTTTTGTCGAGTTTTTAGGTTTGCGGCTGTTCGAAGAGGACAGTTACGCCCATGTCGAGGTATTTGTTGCGGAGCTTGGGATCGTAGGACCGGTAGCTCATCCGGACGTCGAGGTCGTTGACCTGGTCCATGACGTGCTTTATGCAGTCATCGTCGGTCTTGAAGGGGTGATGTGGGTGCATCTTGCGATCCCATTCAAGGTCTGACGGCCCCCACGAGAACATGTCGACGCCCGGCGGTGATAGGGCTCGGATGTTTTCGATGGCGCGGAGCGACTCGATCTGAATGCAGAGGATGCCGTTGTTGTTCCACCACTCGGCGTACATCGTCATATCGTTACCCAGTTCGGCGCCCCATCGGTTACCCCCGACGAAGCTGCGTCGTCCTTTAGGCGGGAAGTAGAAAAACTCGATCGCCTCGCGGACTGTAGCCGGGTCTTCTACGAGTGGGATTTCCAACATCGCAGGTCCCAGATCGGCGAGGTTCCCGAGCAGGTACGCGTGCCTCGGGTGGTCGATGCGCAGGTGGACCGGAATGCCGACCTCGTCGGCCATGTTGCAGAAGTCGACCATCAGGTGTTCCGAGAATGGGCTGTGCTGGCTGTCGGTCATGACGAAGCCATAGTCGTCTTTGGAAAGGATGTCCTCGAGTTGCGACTTTGTGGCGTTCATCGGCGCCGAGACGCCGATCACGATATCGCCTCGGCGGATGCGTTCTTTCAGAGGGGTGTCGTTACCCATCAGTTGATCTCCTGTAGGAATTCGAGCGGCTGTGTTGACGCTGAGAGTGAATGCTATAGCAGACAGGGCTGAAAATGTGGTTCGTGCGAGCGTTTAGCCGGGATGTTCGTTGCATCGTCGAAATCGCCGGCGGATTAAGATTGTCACTAGAGGCGAGAATTTCGGAGGGTATTCAGATTGCAGAATTTGCCTGATGTTTACAGTCGTGATGAGTTTGATCCTGGTTCGGTCGAACAGGCCGTAAAGGACCGATACACCCGCGTTGCGGAACGCGGTGCCGCGACTACGTCCTGCTGCGCGGAAGAATCTGACTCCAGTTGCTGCGGCGACGATGGTGCATCGTTGGCGACGGTCGCGGATGCATTGTACGAATCAGGTGATTTGGAAGCGTTGACGCCGGAAGCAATGGCGGCTTCTGCGGGTTGTGGGAATCCAATCGGATCGTCGGATGCCAAACTCGGCGAAACCGTGTTGGATCTGGGCAGCGGCGGCGGCATCGACTGTTTTTTGGCCGCCGAACGCGTCGGCGAGACGGGCCACGTGATAGGGATCGACATGACCCATGCCATGATCGACCTCGCCCGGCAGAACGCCAAGAAACTCGAGGTGGACAACGTGGTGTTCAAGCTCGGCAAGATCGAGGCGATTCCACAACAGGACGCATCAGTAGACCTCGTGATTTCCAATTGCGTTATCGCACTTTCGCCAGACAAAGACCGAGTATTCGATGAGATTCACCGGATTCTCAAACCTGGTGGTCGGTTTGTCGTTTCAGACATGGTGGTAACCGGAGAGTTGCCCGATGAGGTCCGTTCGTCGGCCGAGGAATGGGTGTCGTGCGTGGGGGGAGCGGATTTGTTCTCGAGATACTTAGATCGAATGGACCGTTCCGGGTTTGTCGATGTTGAGGTATTGACAAACGCGCCGATGCGTCCGCGGTCGGATGGAACCGATTGGGAAAGTTCGGTCAGGAGCGTTACCGTACGGGGTTGTAGGAAGAGTTGACCGGCGGTACGTGAGTGCGAAATCGTTGGTTCAACCTCAGGCAAACCGTGTCTTCTTTTTTTGTTCGCATTTGCGCGCGGGGTTATCTCGAAAAATCCCGGTCAAGTTATCCGCCATGCAAAAATCGATTCGCCTCGTCGCGGTCCATGGGAAATGGTAAACTGCCCTAACACCCTAATCCCAAGTTGGGACCATTAACGGAGGCAGTACGTATGGATGGTCTGAAGAATTACATGGTTAGGCTGGGTTCGCTTGAACTGGCGACGGTGATCTTTTGGTTTCTGTTCTGGATTGCGAACGGGTTGGCGAAGCTGATACCCGGTGTCCACATCGGAGTGAAGTTCGCGGAGAAGGGTAATCCCTTTGGCGGAGCGCTGGACAAAATGGGTTGGGGCACGGGCCTAGGCGAATTCGCCTATTACTTCACGGGAATAGTCGAACTGATCGTCGGATTGATCTTCCTATGGGCGCTGATTCAGTTCATCATGGGTAGCGGGTCAGCGGCACGACGACCCTGGATCCTGTTTGGATTGTTCGCCAGCGTGATCATATTCGCTGTATTCACGTTCCAGAACGTTGTCACGGCATCCCGCCCGACTCCACTGATTTGGCACGCGACATACTTCGCAATTGTCGGAGTGTCGTGGGTGGTCATCGTTGGTCAAGGCGTGTACGCGAACATGATCGACAACGACGACGGCTAAGTGAACCAAGTCAAAACCAGTTTGGGTTGACGCGCGCCGTTTGAACACAGGACGGCGCGCCCCAATCCTGGTCATGAGGTAGATCGGCATTCGAGTATCTCAGACCGAGAACTCTCCGGTAAGCATTCGCTTCTGAGACGCGCGAACGCGGTTACCCGCAACAAACGAACACCCCTCCCGAGGTTTGATCGGAAGGGGTGGAGTTCGTAGCGGTTGCGAATCTCGACCGATTAACGGGAGAGATTGTTGTGCGGGTTGAACTTGGCAGCTTGCATGGACATCGCTTGGGTGTGTTGCTTCTTGCGATCCTCCATGCTCTCGTTGACCATATCGATGCCTTGTCGAACTTGCATCAGCGTGTGCGACAGACGTTCTTCTAGCTTCATGAGCATCCGGCGAGAGTATTCGTCGGTCTCGTTTGTTTGCCGGTGCGAACGTTCATCAGCGTTCTCAACGATGGTGTTTGCCTCGCGTTTTGCGCGGATCAACACTTTTTCCGCCTCTTCTTCGGCCTCGTTGATGATCCGCTTCGCCTCTTCTTTGGAGGCGTTGACCACTGAAGTCTGGTCAATGGTTTCCATCGCCTTCTTGCGGGCCTGGGCGAGAATAATGTCGCGTTCCTCTTCCGCTCGCTGCCTAAGTTCTTGAGCCTCGCGCATTGCGTCGCCACGCGCCGTCTGCATGAAGTCCTCAGCATCGCTGAGCATCTGATCGCGCTTGGTCACGATTTGGTCGGAGAGCGAGGTGACTTTCGGTAGTTCTCGCTTGAGTTCTTCGATCAGGCCAAGTGTTTCGTCGGACCTGACTAGGCTACGTCCGGTTGCGCGCATTCGATTGTCTTCGATCGCGTGAGCGAGTCGAGACAGCAGTTCGTAGATGACGGGTTGCGCCGACACGATCTCGCTGCTATCGGAGTTGAAGCTGACACGTGTATCTATTGCCATTGTGTTCTCCTTGTGCGCCGGTTCGGGCGAACCTGTTGCACTAGTTTGGATTGCCAGATTGGTGTTTCCTATGCGTTTTGGGTCGTCAATTTCGCGTTTGTAGGTGCCACGACATTAGCAGGAACCAAGGTCGATATGTTGCCACCTAGTGTGGCTATTTCCTTGACCCGCGACGAGCTGACGTATTGGTTTTCGATCGACGAGAACAGACAGACTGTTTCAATGTCGTTGTCGAGGTGCCGGTTCATGAGCGCCATCGCGCTTTCGTACTCGAAGTCACTCGTGATTCTAAGCCCTCTCACGATGGCTTTCGCGCCTTTTTGGCGTGCGAAGTCTACAGTCAGTCCGCTGAAGGGCATCACGTTAACATTGGCCGCGTCCGAGACTGCTTCTCGTATCATGCCGACGCGTTCTTTGATGTCGAATATCACTCGCTTGTGTGGGCCGTCGTAGACCGCGACGATGAGCGAATCGAAGAGAGCGGCTGCACGCCGGACTACATCTATGTGCCCATTAGTCACAGGATCGAAAGTTCCGGGATATAAAGCCAAGACGTCGCTCATTGTTGAAATTCAGTTTCGTTGCTTTTGGGGAACTTGTATATCGTGATGCTGGTGTCGCCGTATCTTTTTCGGTTTATGGCGTTGGCGCCTGATATCTGGTCGGGTAACGTGTTTCGTGAGCTGTGTTCAGCGATGATCCAAGCATCCGGTTTAAGCAGTTGTCGGCGGTGCAATTCGCCTATGATCTCTTCCCAAGGGTCTATGTCGTACGGTGGGTCGGCGAACACCAGATCGTAGGATTTTCCGACGAGTCGCCTAAACACGCGGGTTGCATCTGTTTGGTACGTTGACGCTCTGTTGTCAAATCCGCTAGCGGCGATTTCTTGGGTTATCTTTGCGGCTCTCCGTCGATCGATCTCGACGAAGTCCACGTGAAGCGCTCCGTGTTCCAAAAGGTCGAAACCAACCCTGCCGGTGCCTGCGTATAGGTCGAGTGCCGTTATTCCGTTTGCGCCATCGGGTCCCAGCATCGAAATGATTGCTGCTCGTGTCCTCGATGACGTCGGCCGCAGCCCATGTTTCGCTCTACGATTTTTCCTTTCAGCGTGTTTCAACTCCGAGGTGTAGCACGCGAATTCGTGGGTCAATACCACGCAATCCACTAGTGCGATGACTACGATTATGCGTAATCGACTTATGCACGTTTCAACGTCGCGCGATGCGATTTACCGCGTTTCTTCAGATCGCTAGAGCGTGATGGCGCATCTGTAAGATTGATTCCATTGGCACGCGCCAGTTTCTTCGGATGGTAGGACAAAATTGAGCCAAGCTTCGGAAAACGTGGATCTTTCAGCGGCGAGCGATGGTGAACCTCGACACTCGCGTCTGGAACTCGATCGTCTTCGCAAGATAGACGAGTTGCGCGAAAAAGGGGTCGATCCGTTTCCCGCGCGTATCCCAAGGACACACGAAATTGCGAGCGCGATTGATCTTTACGTTGAACAAGAGTCGACGCCGACGAACGGGCAAGATGCCGTTCAACCTCGTACAGATCCGGTGTATGTAGCAGGCCGTGTGATGGCGCGCAGAGGTATGGGCAAGATGTCGTTTCTCGATGTTCGCGACGGCAGTGGGCAAATCCAGGTGCAAGCCCGGGCGGACGTATTGGCTGATGACTTCGAGTTGCTCTCGTTTTTGGACATCGGCGATTTCGTATCGGTTTCAGGACCGGTAATTCGCACTCGCCGCGGACAGATATCGGTTGAGGCGCAAACATTCGCGATCGTTTCCAAGTCGATGCGGCCCTTGCCGGAGAAGTGGCATGGATTGCAGGACGCCGAGACGCGTGTGAGGCAGCGCTATTTGGATCTTCTGTCGAACGATCGCGCGGTTCGCAACGCACGCGCACGATCAAAGGTCGCCTCCGCGGTCCGACGGTTCATGGAGGATCGTGGATTCGTGGAGGTGGAGACGCCGATCCTCGTACCGGTCCCGGCGGGTGGTTTTGCCGAACCCTTTGAGACCTACCACAACGCGCTAGGCCGAGGCCTCTTTCTGCGTATCGCCACGGAGCTTTACCTGAAACAGTTGATCGTGGGCGGCATGGACAAGGTGTTCGAGGTCGGCAAGATTTTCAGGAATGAAGGCATCGACGCTGATCACAATCCCGAATTCACAACGATGGAAAGCTACGAAGCATACGCGGACTATAACGATGTGATGCGAATGACTGAGGAGCTTGTGGCGTATGTGGCAATGGAGGTGAACGGATCGACGAAAGTGCCCGTGCCAGAAGGGGATGAGCAGGAGGAGATTGACCTCGCGCCGCCTTGGCCGCGGCTGGACTTGCGAGAGGCGATCCGCGATGCTTCAGGCATCGATTTCAGGGAGTGTCCTACTAGGGACGCGTTGGCAGAAGCGATGCACGAGCGAGGGATGCACGTCGATCCGAATTCTACGTGGCAACAGTTGCTCGACAAGGTGATTTCTGCATCGGTAGAGCCCAAATTGGTCGAGCCGACTTTCCTAGTCGATTATCCGTTGGCAATGTCACCGTTAGCGAAGAAGAAACCGGGGTATGACGATGTGGTGGAGCGTTTCGAGGCATTCGTCTTGGGCCGAGAGTTGGCGAACGCGTTTACGGAGCTGAACGACCCGGTCGACCAACGCGAACGCTTCGAGCAGCAGGAACGGCAGCGGGAAGAGTTCGATGACGTTGAAGCGGACCGATTGGACGAGTCGTTTTTGCTCGCCGTTGAGCATGGGATGCCGCCTACAGGCGGGTTGGGCATCGGTATAGACCGTTTGGCAATGTTAGTAACCGGTGAGAGTTCGATTAGGGAAGTAACACTTTTCCCTCAGTTGCGATCTTGAGGACCAAAATCGATGTTGGATCTACGCAGGATAGTTAACGATGCCGTTGCGGTGCGAGCTGGTCTCGCGAAGCGTGGTGAGGACGATGCTCCGATCGATGGGATTATCGAGTTGGATGCGCGACGTCGGTCGCTGATCCAACAGACAGATTCGGCTCGCCATTTTCGGAATGAAGTTTCTCGAACCATCGGTGCGGAGAAACGACGGCCGACGGAAGATGAGATCCAGCAGATGCGAGCGACGGGCGACCGTATATCCGCGCTCGAAGAAGAAGCTCGCTCTGTGGCGACTGAGTTGCGGACTTTGATGCTGGGTTTGCCGAATATTCCGCTCGGAGACGTGCCGGAGGGATTGGACGAGAGCTTTAACGAGGTGGTGAGTGAGGTTGAACCGCCACCTGGGAGGGATTGGGATTCGCCTCACTGGGATATCGGCGAGAGCTTGGGCATCATCGATATGGAAAGCGCGGCGAATATCTCAGGTAGCCGTTTCTACATGTTGCGGGGTCAGGGCGCGCGGCTGCATCGAGCGATCGTCGGGTGGTTGCTCGACACGTTGGTTGATGAGTTCGGCTATGAAGAGACAAATCCGCCGTTTCTCGTTCGCGAAGAAACGTTGATCGGAACCGGGAATCTGCCGAAATTCGCGGATGACCTCTACCGTGACGAGGATGCGGGTTTGTGGATGATTCCGACTTCCGAGGTGTCTCTGAATGGCATCCATCAAGACAGCATTATCGATGCTGAGTTGCCCCTGAAGTACTGTGCGCATACTCCGTGTTTTCGGAAGGAGCATGCGGCGGCAGGTCGAGATGTTCGAGGGATGAAGCGGGTGAAACAGTTCGAGAAGGTGGAGATGTTCCGGTTTGTGGAACCGGAGGATTCGGAAGAAGCTTTGGAGGAGATGATCGAGATTTCATTGGAGCTATGTCGACGGCTGGGGTTTACGACGCGGTTGTTGAAGCTGTGTGCTGGAGATATCGCTTTTCAATCGGCGAAGACTTACGACATCGAGGTTTGGTCGCCGGGGGCTCAGGAATGGCTGGAGATCAGTTCGCTTTCGACTTGCACAGATTTTCAGACGCGAAGGAACAACACTCGATATCGGCCCGAGCGTGGTGGCGGGACGCGCTTCCCGCACACATTGAACGGCTCGGCGCTTGGAATGCCGAGGACGTTTATCGCGGTTTTGGAGAACGGTTTGCAGGCGGACGGGGGTGTGGTGTTGCCGGAGGTGCTTTGGGAGCGGGTGGGGAGAGACAGGATCGATCAAGCTAGGATCGGTTAGCGGTTCAAACTCGACCTGAGACATACCAAGATTCGTTCCCTAGTTTCACCGCGTATTGTTCGCCAACCTTGTCTCCGCTTCTTTAATCACTTTCGGTCGAAGTTCCCAACATTCTGGGCATGTGACCAGCGTAAAGCTATCGGCTTTTACCAGCTGACGCGCCTGAGACAACGACTTTCCGCAAAGCGTTTCTTGGCTTTGGTTGTTGCTGATGCCGCAGACCTTTGCTCCCCTGCGGATTCGGTTCCGAATGTTGACCGATAGTCGTTGACTGAGTTCTTGGGGTGGCCTGCGTCTTGTGCCCTTAAAAAAAGGGATTTCTTCAATGGGTTTGAACTCCCAACCTCGGCACGCTTCACAAGTTACTTCGTTCTCGAACCTTGACGCTGGTCCGTCAAGTAAACATCTGTCGAAAATGCGATGTGTCGCTATTGGAGTTTGAGGAACCCGCCATCCTTGACGCTCGTATTTTTCGCGTTGACTGTTGGCATGATCTTCAAGACAAATCAATATTTGGAGATCGTCTTTCCGCATCTCCCCGAGCGAGGTCCCGCAATCATTGCAGTTGGGGGCGTTCACGGAGATCATTTCGGTCAAACACTCCTTTCAGTTGGTCAAACATTCCGCGAGGAATGTGAGGTGAGATCGGCTATCTATCAGTTCGTTGGTAGCCTATTCGATGTAAAGCGTACCTTCTCAACTTGCATGCCGCGTGATCGCGATCGCAGACCCATGCGTGCTCATTGCCGCGTTTCATAATTCGCTTGAGCTCTCGTCCGCATTGACACAATGCCTTCAGTCCTTGTCGATTTAGATCGGTAATGTCCCCGTCATTGATCGGGATATCAAATCCCTCATCTTGAATTGCCCGTTGCCTTGCTAATGCCCTAGCCTCTCGCCGGTCGCTTTTGGGAGCAACCTCGCCGTTCAAGATTTTAGCGAACTGGCATTCGTTGACGACGTTGACCCCGATGTTACGGGCTTTTGCTAATTTGGAACCTGGTTTCGATCCGACAACCAGATAGTCAGTTGCCTCGGACACGTCGCTAGTAACGGCAGCACCCAGCGATTCGGCTGCGCGAGCGGCTTTCTTGCGTGACCAACGAGTGAGTCTTCCGGTAAAAACGAACGTAAAGCCTTTAAGGAGTTCCCCCTGATCTCGCGTTGTAGCCAATTTGCTTTTCCTGATCAATCGTGTGAAGGTGTGGCGTTCGGAGAGCACGACCCGGCGCGCGCGACGGCCATGTATGCCGAAGAAGATCTGATGCACCGCGGGGATCCCAAGTTTGCAGTTGTGATGGTTTCCGCAAAATCTGTCAAGACACTTCGGCGAGCCTATCGGATTTCCGGAAGTTGGTTAGCGAAAAAATCACTTAGAGTTCGCAGACGCTTTTCGGAGTTGCTCAGTGCGTCGTTCTCTACGGCGTTGCTGCCGCCTGGTAATTTTCTGCATGATCCTTTCGAAACGCTCTGAAGGGGTTTCTTCGGATGGAATCTTTTTAGATGCGGTGGCCATGTTGCGGTTCCACGGTTGCAAATCTGAAGGCTACTAACTTTTACTTTATCGCATGACAATTGACGGGTTGATTTTGTCGATGCTATGCGCCTGTTGAGTTGAACTCGTTCATGGCGGTTTCTACATCATGAGTGATGATGGTTTGGGTGGCTTGGGCTGCATGGTCGATGGCGGATTTGATGGCGGTTAGGTCTTCATTGGAGGGTTGACCTAGCACATGGTCGATTCGGGTATCGCCGTTGCTGGGTTTGCCGATGCCGATGCGGATGCGGTGAAACGATGTGTCGTTGATGGTTTGGATGATGGATTTGAGGCCGTTGTGTCCGCCGTCGCCGCCGGATCGACGGACGCGGATGCGGCCGGGGGCGAGGTTGATGTCGTCGGTGATGACGATTAGGCGGGTGGTTTGGGATTGGTAGCGGTTAAGGAGTGATCTGACGGCGGAGCCGGAGCGGTTCACGTAGGTCTTGGGGTAGGCGATGATTGCTGGTTGATTCCCGATGGTTAGCTGGGCAATACGGGAAGGACCTTCGTCTCGTAGGCGGGCGTTGTGTTGTTTGAGTAGGATGTCAGCGGCCCACCATCCTACGTTATGGCGGGTTTCGGCGTATTCGGACCCGGGGTTGCCGACGGCTAAGATTATCCAAGGGTTTTGGAGTTTTTGCGGTGCTGGAGCGCGGGATTTGGGAACTGCGAAGAGGCTGGCGAAGCGTTCGAAGGGACTGGGCTTACGCGTCATAGTAGCTGTGCCGGCTCTTGTTCGGTTGATTCGGCGCGGTCAGGGATATGGCCTTGGAGGATCTGTTTGAATTGGTCTTCGTTGAGGACGCGGATGTTCAGGCGATTGGCGCGGTCGAGTTTGGAGCCTGCGTCGGCTCCTGCAACGAGGTAGTCGGTTTTTTTGGAGACCGATCCGGTGGTTTTTGCGCCGAGCGCTTTGACTGCGTTTGTGGCTTCGGTGCGGGAGAAGCTGTCGAGTTTCCCAGTGATGACAAAGGTAAGACCCTTTATCGGGTGTTCGGCGGCAGGTTCGGGGGTGTCGTCTTGGGTTGTAAGCCCTCGTTTTTTGAGTTCATCAGCAAGCGCGATATTCTGCTCGTCACGAGTCCAATCCAGTATTGACTTTACAAGTGTGGGACCGACACCTTCGATGTCGGCAAGCGCTTTCTCGTCGGCATTCAAGATGCCATCAAGGGATTTCAATTCTCGCGAAAGCGTTTCTGCGATTTCCGCACCTATGCCCGGGATACCTAGACCGAATATCAGTCTAGAAAGCGGTTGGGATTTGGATTGTTCGATAGCGTTAAGTAAGTTGTTCGCGCGTCCTTCGCCCATGCGGTCCATCCTGAGCAGGTCTTCTACGCGTTCGTGCAGTGTATAGATTTCTGCAATGTTTGCGACTAGCTTTTGACGAGCAAGCTCCTTAGCTAGCTTTTCGCCAAGTCCCTCGATGTCCATAGCCGAGCGTGACGCGAAGTGTTCCAAGAGCCGTTCGAATTGTGTAGGGCAAGTTGGATTGAAGCATCGGATTTCGGGCACGACTGCCGACCGAGCAAGTGGTTCGTCGCATTCTTCGCATCGATGCTTGATCCTGTGTGGAAGCGAATCGTCTGGGCGTTGATTTTCGGGGGCGGGTCCGACGACTTGCGGGATGACGTCGCCAGCGCGCTGGACGATGACGCGGTCGCCAGCGCGGATGTCTTTGCGGTTGATGTCTTCTTCGTTGTGGAGGGTTGCTTGCGAGACGGTGACGCCTCCGACGACGACGGGTTCGAGTACGGCGTAGGGGTTTATGGCGCCGGTGCGGCCTACGTTGGTGCGGATTTCTAGGAGGTTCGTGACGGCTTGTTCGGCTGGGAATTTGTAGGCGGTGGCCCATCGCGGATCTCGGCCTACGGCTCCGAGGCGGTCTTGAAGGGTGATGTCGTCGATCTTGATGACGACGCCGTCGATACCGAAGTCGAGGGAGGATCGTATCTCGGCGACGTTCTGGATCGCAGCCATCGTCTCTTCTGCGGTTGCGACGCGGCGGGACCAGTCGTTGGTTTTGCATCCCCATCGTTTTAGCGATTGCAGTGTCTCGAATTGTGAGTTGGGGATTTGACCGTTATCCGCGTAGCCGATGGAGTAGAAGAACATGTCGAGAGGACGTTTGGCGGTCTCGGTGGAATCGAGTTGGCGAAGGGACCCGGATGCGGAGTTACGGGGGTTTACGTATTGGGGTAGTCCAGCGGCTTCGCGCTCTTCGTTGAGTCGGTCGAATGCAGAGATGGGATAGAAGACTTCGCCTCTGAGTTCGATAGTGCCGGGAACGTCGTCGCCGTCGAGTTTTAGCGGAACTGATCTGATGGTGCGTATGTTGTCGGTGATGTTTTCGCCTTGGGTGCCGTCTCCCCGCGTGGCGGCCTGCGTCAAAAGTCCATCGACGTATGTGACGGCGACGGCGAGTCCGTCGATCTTTAATTCGAGAGTTAAGTCGGCGGATTCGATTTCGAGATAGTCAAGAGCGCGTTGGTACCAGGCGTTGAAGGTCTCTTCGCTGGTGACGTTGCTGAGGCTGAGCATCGGCACTGGGTGTTGGACCGGTTCGAATTGGTCTGACGGTGGAGAGCCGACGCGGAAGGTGGGGGAGTCTGGAGTTTTGAGTTCGGGGTGTTCGTCTTCGATAGTTCTGAGTTCTTGGAACAGCGCGTCGTACTCAGCGTCGGTTAGCGACGGTTGGCTGAGGACGTAGTAGTCGTGATTGGCGCGGTTGAGGGTTTCGCGCAGTTCGTTGGCGCGGGATGTGGTGTTGGTAGCGGTCAAGATGAGATTAGAGACGTTTGTATGGGTGACGTAGTCGAGATTCTAGCAACAGGGGGATTTTGAACTGGGATGGACGGGATTGGAATGATGGACTTTGATTTGAGGCGTGTTGTCTGAACTGTGATTCTTGTGATTTGATTGATGGGCTTTGATTTGAAGTGGTAGCGAGCGATTGTCAGGGTTTGGTGCGTCGCTGGGCGTGTTGGTGTGCAAATGTCTGAACCGGGATGGGCGGGATGAAAGGATGGGCTAGGATGTGGGGCGTGTTTGTTTGGCCTGCGGTGTTGGTGCAGGTTTAGAAGGTTTGGTTGGTTTTTGAACTGGGATGGGCGGGATTTTGAATGATGGACTGTGATGGGTGTTGGTTGTTTGGTTGGTAGGGGCAGGTTTGAAACCTGCCCCTACCGGTTGGTTTTTCGAATCATCGCCGCGTCGATCGGGGTCATCGCGTGCGGTTTGTGGTTTGTAATCGATAAAAAGCCAGCGTAGGCGGTGTCGCCAGACCATCCGCCCTTCGGGCCGCTCGCCGGAAGGCTCCGCGTCCCGTCTTCACTCAGTTCTTCCCTCTTCGTTAGCGCTGTGTTCCTCGACCGCGCGACGTCGCGGCCAGGCATTGTGCGGATAGGTGGGAGAGTCGCCCAAACCTTGAACGGGCACCCGCTGCGAAGCGGACGGGTTCGAGACCCGCCCCTGCGTCTCGCAGTTTCTGGCGCTCGCCTGGCTCGCGATGGCGGAGTTAGCACGGTCTCCGCGAGTGGGCACCGAAGCAACGTTCTCCTCCGTAACCGGGTTTTGTGGTCGCGTTTCGCCCGAGCCTTCCATGGGCTTGTGGCGGAATTCCGTCGCCTCGCGATCGTGGGCAGTCGATTTCACCGTTTCTGCGGCTTATAAGGTCGCCCACGTCCGCCAGGTTGAGCTCCCGCCCGCGGACCTTTCATTATTCGTCAGTCAGTTGCAGCATCGAAATCGGAGAAAGGTGCACGCTCTCCCGCTCGACGCAGCGATGGCTCTGAGCGCTCTCGCCGACGGTCAATAAGCCGGACTTGGCGCTTGGTGTTGATATTAATACATATGTAGCACTTGAGTCAAGTGAACTGGGATGGGCGGGATTTTGAATGATGGACTGTGATGGGTGGTTGTTTGGTGGCGTTGTGGGTATGGAGCATGGCAGAGTTAATGGCAGGTTCAGGTTTGTTGGTGGAAGTCACTTGGGTTGAGCGGCATGATGAAGTACAGGCCGTGACGATCTTTGCCGCGGGTTTCTGGTCGAACCGTGAATCCCATACGCAGTTTGAGGGCATGGTTTTCGCGGCTGTGGGAGTAGCTGAAGGATGCCAACTGGCAGCAATGGAGGGATTTCGCTAAATCGATCGCGGCTTTTTGCAATTTCGTGCCGATCTGCTTTCGACGGAAATCAGGTAGCACGAAGAAATTCTTCACCTTTCCCTGTAGCAACTCATGGCCGTCGATCATCACGGCGGGAAGATCGTCTTCGGGACCAATCGGGATGACGATCAGTCGCAGGATTCCAATGACCATTTCTTGTGTGTGAGCGACGAGGATTCTGGAGTCGCGTTGATCGTAGCCGTCGATCCGATCAGGGAGTCCGCTTTGATGTTGATCGAAGAAATCAACGACTTCGGACCAGCGCGGATGACTGCTGCTCCACTCGGAGATTTGGTAGTTTTCCATGTGAATCAATGATGCAATTCTGGTCGAGGTGAGAGTTGATTTCAGAATGACCCGCTTGAACGGGTGTTGGGTCATTGATTCCAGGCGGGGTGACAACGGTTGTCGCTATGCGAGATGCAGAAAATCGCCGGGATTGGGCGATGTTCGTTTCGTGATGTTGTATCTGAATTCGAACAGCCAGCGCGTTGCGGCGAACACGGCGTCGTAGCCGAGTCTCGCTCGGTCGGCTTCGCACAGGGTCGAAAGGGAATCTACTCACATAGATGGCGTTTCAACGCGTCATCGGGCGAGCTTGGATCGGATCCCAGCTTCGAATGCAGACAGTGTGACTGGCGTGCCGCCGGTCAATCCTTCGGTCGCGCGCTCTAGAGTTGTGACGTGAACGCTGTCGCGGACGAGATTGAATCGGGTACCCGAAGAGTCTTCTTCGAAGTCGACGGTGAACCATGCGATGTCTCCACTGGAGAGATCATCAACTTCTTCCATGTTTCCCAGAGAATTGAAAAAGTGTTTGTCAATGACGACGGCCATCTTTTTGCCCCAGCGGCGGAGCCTGGGGACATTGATTTGAAGTTGGGGCATCAGGCGCTTGGGTCCGCTGCTCCGGTAGTCAGGTCGTCGAGCGCGGCTGGGGAATTGAGAGTTGTCAAGTCCCGACTGTGGGATAAGACACGGAATCCGCCATGGCCCAATACGATACGATCTTAGACACAAAGGTATCTCTCGGGATGTCGAAGACGCCATCGAGTAAATGAGCGGCAAGTTGTCCGAAAACGCAACCATAACTAGATCCATCCGGCGAATTCGTCGGCACGTTAGCCCGTTGCGCTATCCAGGTGGAAAAGCGTCGTTGTCGGGATTCCTGACCGAAACGATTGAACTCAACGGTCTCGTCGGATGCTCGTATTACGAACCGTTTGCTGGTGGCGCTGGAGCGGCGTTGCGTTTGTTAATGGAAGACGTGGTTTCGGAAGTCCATCTCAATGATGTCGACCCTAGGATTTTTGCTTTCTGGAACGCCGCTTTGTGCGATACTGAGCGGTTCGTTGATGCGATTTTGACCACCCCTGTCACAATCGAGGAATGGTACAAACAACGGGCAATCTGTCAGGGAGGACTCGCCAATGGGGGGTTTGAACTTGGATTTGCGACGTTTTATTTGAACCGTTGCAACAGATCCGGTGTCATCTCCGGGGCCGCTCCGATGGGGGGATTCGCTCAATTGGGCCAATGGAAAATCGACGCGCGGTTTCATCGAACTCGCTTAGCGGATCGGATCCAAAACCTTTCGAATTACGCCGACCGAATTCACGTATCGGATTTGGATGCGCACGAATTTTTGGTTGGGATATTTCCGCCAGATCGACGCCTAGATGAGTGCTTCGCTTACTTAGACCCTCCTTATTACGGTCAAGGCAACCGGCTGTATTTCAACACCTACGACGACGAAGGACACGAAATGATCGCCGACTCAATGGTGCGCCAAAATGTTTTGCCTTGGTTGATCTCGTACGACGATTCGGAGTTCATCAGACGACTCTATCGTTCTTGCCAAGTATCGGATCTTTCGGTGAGGTACAGTCTGCAAACTAAACGACGAGCACGTGAGTTGTTGATTGCCCCGCCCCACGTAAGGTTGCCCGTAGATCGCGAAAACACGCGGGATCCAAACACGAAAAACTGAAGGAGGGTCGGATGAGTTCCGCGAGCATCGAATATGTCGCAATTCAAGATCTGGATTTTGATCGACAAAATCCTAGGATGCCCGAGTTCAATGTAGAGGCAGGATCGACGGACGCTGAAGTGATCCAGATCCTATGGGATGCGATGGATGTGCGCGAACTCGTTATGTCGATTGCGGCGAGTGGTTATTTCCGCAATGAACCATTAATTGTGACGAACGAGGATGGTCGAGATATTGTCATCGAGGGCAATCGGAGGCTAGCCGCTGTACGGTTGTTGCTTGAACCGGACCTGATCGATGTGCCAGTTGGCAACATCCCCAAAATAGACGAAGCAGCGAAGACCGATCTTCTGGCGTTGCCCACCATTCGAGGTTCACGAGAGGAAATGTGGCGGTACATTGGGTTCAAACACGTCAATGGGCCCGCGAAGTGGAGCAGCTATGCCAAGTCTCAGTACATCGTTGATGTACGCAAGCGTTATGGCATCGGCTTGGACGACATAGCAAAGCAAATAGGCGATACACACCGGACTGTTCAAAGATTGTTCAGGGGAATCGTGGTAATCGAGCAAGCCGAAAAAATGGGAGTTTTCCAGCGGGAGGATCGTTGGAACACCAGATTTGCATCGTCACATTTGTACACAGGTTTGGGTTACACAGGCATTAGCGGTTTCATTGGTATCGACGCGGATCCGGATGACTCGTATGAACCCGTTCCAGAGACCAACAAAGAAGAACTTCGTCTCTTATTCCTTTGGTTGTATGGAAGCAGGAGTCAAGACGCTCGTCCGGTGATCAAATCGCAGAATCCCGACTTAAGAAGGCTTGACGCAGTAGTCGCGAACCGAGAAGCCATTGCAGCTTTGAAAGCTGGCACTGAGTTGAGTTACGCGTACGAAATCAGTCGCCCCCCTTCAAACGTATTCGACGAATCCTTGCACGCCGCCAAACGCGAATTGGAAAAGGCACGGAGTTTGTTATCGACGGGTTACAACGGATCGGCACAGCTCTTGACGGTCGCCTACGACGTTTGGGGATTGGCTGAGGATCTCCATGCCGAAATGCGACGGAAGAGTACGCCGAGGCGACGGCAGAGACGCAAGTAGCAAAGAATGTCGAAATGGCCCTTCCAACCGACTGTTTCTTCGCCTAGTCACGAAATTGCGGACCTCGCAGAGTTACTGTGTTGGCGCGAGCACCAGACTTCTGTGACACAAATCCGACGTTCCCTGACGGGATTGGCCGAAAACGACTACTCGAATGGCGTGCAAGTCGAAGAGATCGCGGACCAAGAACCCAATCAATCCGATTTGGAAGCAGATGTGGAACAAAGCGATGTCGCAAGCAGCGCAACTCAGAAAACGGTTGAGGCCGCGATTGACGAAGCGTTCGAAGAGATACAACAGCGCCAAGAACAGTGCGGTACAGGATATCCATTCGAAATCGGCAAGGACGGTTACACGCTTAACCACCGCCCGGATCATGACAACATTGTCCGGATGGTCTACAAATACCTATTGCTCGCCACAAGGTTGGACATGAGCAAGCACCGAACCCACGCCGAAATCGACGGAACCCTACTCTTTGAGCGGTTGTGCGAGGGTATCGCCAGAACGTACTTTGGCGATCGTTCCGAGGGTCTCGTCTTCGGATATTCGTCTCAAGATAACAATTTCTCCGAAAGAGTTGACGAATTGTGTGCGGCACTGGGCGAAGGCATCGGGTACCGGCGCATCGAAGGATTCGACGAGACCGCGAGGGATGGGAAGTTGGACGTAGTGGTTTGGAAGCCGTTTGCCGATGGGTTACCAGGTAAGTTGATTGGGTTCGGCCAATGCAAAACTGGGACGAACTACCAAGACACGCTCGAGCAACTCCAACCGGATACATTTTGCCGCAATTGGTTGCACAGGTTCCCTGCTGTGCTTCCCATTCGGATGTTCTTCGTCGCAGAAGCGCTGCGGCACTCAACTGAGCATCGTTACCGTGGTGCGAGTTCGGCGGGTATCTTGTTTGATCGTTGCCGAATCATCGATTTCATTGCGAACGTGGACCACAAAGTCTTGTTTGACGTTGCCAAATGGGTCTCCGAGGCGTCTGTTTTCGCGGGGTTACCACATGACCGAGCAAACGATTAAGACGATTAATTCCTCATTGTTCAACAGCAAGATGGTTTCAGTTCGAGCGGTTCGCGGTTTAAACGGTTGTCTTGTCAGAACAGTTCCGGAGTCCGGGCGAGAAATCAATCGATGTTGAGTTTTAGAACATCGATGCGGGTGGTTGTCAAGGTTCGCACCTGTATGGATCACCTAAACTAGCTGTTGGTAGGTCGCCAAGATTCGACCACCGCGCAATTGAGACCCAACCCTGAAGCGACCGGTCGGACCTATTCGCCCCTGTTTATACTTGCGGGTTGGAGCAGATGGTCGGGTTTGGTGGGATACGGATACGGAAGGGTTTAGATCTAGCAAGCGATGGCTGAGGTTCGTCCATTTCGGGGGATTCGGTTTAGCGCGGCTTCGCAGGGTCGGGATTTGGGGGATTATCTTTCGCCGCCGTTTGATGCGATTACGGCGGAGGTTGAGCGGGGTTTGTTGGAGCGGTCGGAGCACAATATCGTGCGGTTGGAGTTGGCGCCGCGAGAAGGTGCGGACCGGTACGGATATGTGGCGGAGACGCAAAAGCAGTGGGAGACCGATGGTGTTTTAATGCGGGATGAGGAGCCTTCGGTTTATGTGACTGAGGAGTCGTTCGAGTACGGGGGCATTGCGCAGACGCGGCGGGGCTTCATAGCTGCGGTGCGGTTGGAGGAGTATGACCGGGGGATCATCTTTCCGCATGAACAGACTCGGGGGCCGTGGGTAGAGGACAGGGTGTCGATGATGCGGGCGACGCGGTCGGCGTTGAGTCCGTTGCTGGTGGTGTTTCAGGACGATATTCGGCATTCTGTGGGCGGGATAATTCGTGCAGTGACAGGTGGTCCTCCGTTGGAGGTGGCGACGATGGCGGGTGGGTATTCGTTGCGCCTATGGCAGTTGAAAGATCCGGGGACATTGGGGGTTTTGAATGGGTTGATGCGGGATTCTCAGATCTTCATCGCTGATGGGCATCATCGGTACGAGGCGGCGATGCGTTATCGGAGCGCGATACGCGCGGATAGGGAGATCGAGTCTGATGAAGCGGTGAACTATCGGATGATGCACATCGTCTCGATCGATGAACCGGGATTGATTACGCGTGGCTACCATCGGGTGGTCCACGGTGCGAGTCGGGAAGAGATGGAGCGGCTAGAGGCGCGAATCAGGGCTGTTTGTGAGGTTGAAACTGTTGCATTTACGGATCGGGTGGAGATGGCTTGGCGGCCCGGAGATATGTTGAAGGTTGTTGGGAAGCGTGACAGTGGTGATCTTGTTTTCGGGGTCCACGGTCTTGACGGGGGATTTCAGATCGCCAGGATGCCGGCGGAGGGCGACGGCGTTGCGTTCGGGGCGGATGTGGCGGAGCATTCCGATTATCGGCGCTTGCACCGCGAGATCTTCGACGTAGTTTTTGATCGCGATCGAGTGGATGAGGTGGTGGATTTCGAGTATGAGGTTGAGAGTGTGGTTTCGCGTGTGAATTCTGGTGAGGCGCAGTTGGGGATCGTGATGAGATCGATACCGTTGCCTGATTTTGTGGATATCGTGACGCGCGGCGATCGTTTGCCTCCTAAGGCGACGAATTTCTATCCTAAGCCGCCGGCGGGGGCGGTTATTCAATCGCTTGAGGGAGAGTTGTAGGGGGCAGCCTACGATGTCGCGTATTCGGATTGTTTTCGACGCTTAGCGATTCGATCACGAACGTCGTAAGCAACCTCCTCGACCTCTTTAGGCACCAAAGGTTTTTGACCGACGTCAATCTGCATCGCGGTGGCGAAGGGCAAGAGGTTTCGCTCAGCTCCGGCGGTTTGGATCGAAGCGAGAACGGAAGTTGAACCGTTGCGTAAAACCGCTTCGACCATTGCTTCGAGAGTAAGGTCTGTGACCGTGTTTTGGGCGACGATTTCGAACAGACCTAAGAGATCTTGGTGTCGATCCGAATCTTGGGCATTTGGGGCGAGAATGTATTTCATGGCCAGAGCATCCGCGGCAATCTGCGCGGTTCGATTACCAAATTCTCGGTCTGTGGACCTGTTGATCGAGTCCAATTCTGCAATTGCTTCCTCGGTTTGAGCGATTTTCAGGTGTGCGAGAGCTTTGCCAAATCTGGTGAACGCAGTCAGGAATTCAAGGCTAAACTCAAACGACGAGTTCGAAAACCAATCCTCTGCACGAATCTCATCGAACGCCTCTTCAACCATCAGGAACGGGTGTTGATCGCCACCTTCGTCTTGCGCAATCGGATGCGTCGTCCAATGGGCGATTTCGATTGGATGGCGATTGTTTGACTCCGGCATCGACCGTGCCAGGTCTGAAAAAATCGCAAGAGCGTCAACGTAACCGCGGATCGCTTCTTCGTTGCGGTTTTGCGCGGTTAAGGAGTTCGACCTGCACAAAAGTGCGCGAGCTTCGAAGTACCGGTTGCAATCCGTGTCGACTTCATAGATGGTTTGGATCGCACGAGTTCGCGCGATGATTTTGTCGCAAAGTTCGATCGCCTCGTCATCTCTTCGGAGCCAATGCAACACGAGCGCTTTGCTATCTGAGAATACGAATTCCGTGGAGTTCGATTGAGCGCTGTCTTGGAAGTCGTCGCGCGATTTCGACGACTGTTCGATTACTCTCAAAGATCTTTCCAAAGCCTCGATGTCGGCAGGCGGGTGGGAGAAATTGATGAATGGTTCAACGACGGTGCGCGAAACGTCTGAGGCAGCGAGGTTGTTTGATTGTTCACGTCGCAGGACCTGTTTGTCGACTTCGCGCAGACCACGAGGAGCGTACCAAGCGATCATGAAGTTGATCAGTGCTTCAACGGTGTCTTGAGTACCCCCTCCGCGCCTTAGGAGATAGTAGATGTTGTAGAGCCGCTCGCTGAGCCGGTACATCCTTCTTCTCGGCGAGTCGCCTTCACTGGTGACAACGCCTCGTCGAACCAACCGACGCAGCAATGAGCTGGTTTTGTTGGTGCTGGTGCGGGCAACCGCGGCGACCTCTTTCGCGGTGGCGGGTCTCCATAGCCTAGCCAGCGCGATATAGATTCGACGTTCAACGGGAGGCAAATGCTCCAGGTGGCGCTTGAAGTATTCGGTATGATCGTCTACGAGCGTTATCAAGCTCGGCATCAAATTTCGGAAAGATTCGCCGACGCCGAACGACGCGATTTTTGTAATCAACCTCGGATTGCCGCCTGTGAGGATGTGTATAGGCATGATCTCCTCTTTGGTCGGAGACTTTCCGGAAACGATTTTCCAAAGGTCCGCGCACTGTTGGGGCTCCAACGGATCCAAGTCGACGATTCGGAACAAACCATGGCCGGCCCGTTGGCGGTCTTCGATTTGCTCGAATGTGCAGGTGGCGCTAGCTAGCAGAGCGATGTCAGTCTCTTTTTCGAGGGTTGTGCACAGCGTGTCACGTATCTTGCGACGGCTGATCTGATCGAAGAGCATGTTGAGGTTTTCGACGATTAACAGGAGTCTTTTGCCGTTGCTGCGGGCAAAGTCGCGGATCGCGCGTGTGCAATCATCCGCGAGTTTTTGGTCTATTTTTTCGTCCGTAAGATCGTCGTAGAGTTCACTGAGCCCTTTGTAGGTAAGGGCGAGGTATCTTCGAGCGTTTTCGGGTGCTTGGCGGGAAAGGTGGTAGAGGCATTCGAGCCAGAACTCGCCGCAAGTAGCGACCTCGTAACTTTCTTCCGGGAAGACGACAGGGAAATATGATTTTAGTTCTCCTCTACGACGCACATCGGCGACAACGCTAGTGAGGAGGTGCGATTTGCCCAACCCGTGCGTCCCGATCACGATGGTGTGAGGTCCCGGGCCGTCTGTGTTCTCTTCTAACGCTTGAGTTATGCCTTTGAGTTGCTTTGAGCGAACGCACTCCGACTTGAGGACTTGGTCCTGGGTCATAAAACCCGGGTTGTATTTTCTGATGGTTACCGTCATTTCGCCTCCCTGAGGTGTTGGGTTCGGATCTAAGATTCGACCTGCGGTATTTCGTGACAAGATAAAGTTCGAACAGCCGGGAAGAGATTTTGAAGCTTTCGCCATGGTCGTCGAGATAACAGTCCTGGGTCAGCAGATCGATGGCCTCGCCAAACGGGTCATCTGCCATCTCCAGTTCAATTGAGGTTTCCCTGCTTATCCATTCAGCACGTTCGCTGGATATCGTTCCGCGATTGAACGCCGCGTCGATCAACAATCTGGCGGCGATTTCGCCGGTCCGATCGCCAAGGATGGCGGTAAGTCTTTGAACCATATCCGGAAAGATGAACGCGCTCATGTCTACTAGCAATTCTTGCTCGAACACGGTTTGTACGTCGACCTTTGTAGCCTCTTTCCTCCCGGCGTCTTGGACTTTGAACGAGACACACCGTAAGTAGCGCGTAAGATCTCTTGGATTCAGGAACCCCAACTGTGTACACATTTGGGTGAAATCCTTCTGCTTGAAAACCACCGATTGTGAATCGGCTTTTGCGCTGAGGAACAGCTCCCCATCGTGCCGCGTCCACCGTTTCACCCAGTAAACGTAGAGATAGCTCAAAAGTTTAGAGATTTGGTATCTTTCCAAAAGTGCGGGCAAACCGAAATCATCGAAAACCATAACGGTTAAGCGATCATCGAGTTCTTTGACGTTCGCTTTCAAAGTCTGAAGTAACAATTCAAGGATTTCCATCCCGGTCAGTCCGGAATGGGTTGCATTGCGATTGAGATGCCGGTTCATGAAATTGAACAGACCAGTGATCACAAGAATTACCTGTTCTGAACCGTCACGTTTAGCCAAGATTTCGAAGATCCGCTCCACCGACTTTTTCCCGACAAGATCTTGATCGTCAGATCGTTGTTCGAACCGAAATTGTAAGAAGTTGACGGCGGTCAACCCGCTCAACCGATCTCCAAGTCGGCCTGCCGACAACTTGGCCTGTTCGGTGAGTTCGAAATCGGTTTTTACGCTTTTGGTCAACGCGACTCCGGCATCACGGACGTTTTGCGCGTGGGACAGGTCGAGTGTCGCGAAATGTATCGAGTCAATCAGGTCGACACGGGAACGGAGCCCATCGATCAACTCGATCATGTCGAAACACGGGGGAGCCCGAACAATGGTGTGAATTCCATCGACAGCGCGCTGTTCAAGTGCGTTGATGGCCTTTGTGGTCGAGGAAGGCATCGCGATGTCAAGGTATTCATTGTCAGGGTCGATGTGTTATTGGAGCCATTGGTGGGAGCGATGATAACACAGCATGTCTATGTTTGCAATAAAAAACAAAAATGTTTGACATCAATGTTGTTGCAAACTTGAAAGCAAATGATGATGTCTAAGCGTGCTTCGAAAATGATCCCGCCAGTGGTCTGTCGCGGGGAGTGGTGGTGGGCGCGCAAGCCCGAACCGGCGATTGGGGCGTGATCGCGAGACTACTGACGGCTTTCGAGTTTTCGTAACTCTTCGAGGATGATTGCGGTGTCGGGGCGATCGGCGATGTCTTTGCCGATGTACTCGTAGGCGATTTTGCCGTTGGTGTCGATGATGAATACGGCGGGCGCGGCTACGCCGTCGTTGTGGAGGTTATAGACGTTGTATGCCTGCGGGACTTCATCGCTCTTGGTGGTGTAGAGGAAGGGGAATGAGGCACCGGAGTTTGCGATCATTGTTCCGGCGCCTTGGAAATCGTCCATGCTGACGGCGAGTATTTCGGCGTTTTGCTGCTTGATGCGAGGGTAGTAGCTCTGCAACTCGACGAGTTGCCCGAGGCAGATGCCTCAGAAGAATCCTCGGTAGAAGACGAGGACGACGTTTTGGTCGGGTTGGAAATCGGAGAGTGTTACGTATGTTGGGCGGTTAGCTACGGGAAGTGTGAAGTCGGACGCGGTTTCGCCTCCAGAGGACGAATCTGATCCGCAGGCTACGGCGACGATGCCGATGATGAGCGCCGAAACAATGGCGATGAGACGCGACTTGGTGCTCGGCATCGTGGCAGAGATTCCGTTGGTCTAGCCTTTGATTTCGGCAAGTGCGTCGAGGACTTCTTCGCCTGAGACTTGGTGCCGGTAGTTCTTGCCGATGTTTTCGTAGGCGATGTTTCCGTTTTTGTCTACGATGAAGACGGATGCGGAAGCGAGGCCGTCGCCGAAGAGGTCGAAGACGTTGTAGCTGATGGGGACGTCGTTGTTTTTGCTGGAGTAGAGGACGGGGAAGTCGGGACCAGCTTTTGCAACGATCGACTCGGCGCCGCTCAGATCGTCGGTGCTGATGGCGAGTATTTCGGCACCGGCGTTTTTGATTTTGTCGTAGTGTTTCTGCAACTCACCTAGTTGCCGGGTGCAGAAGCCTCACCAAAATGCGCGATAGAAGACGAGGACGACTTCTTGATCGCCTTGGAAAGAGGACAGCGATATCTCGGTGCTGTCTTTGTTGGCTGCGGGGAGGGTGAAATCAGGTGCTGTTGGCAGGTCTGAGACGGCTTCGGCGACCTCGGGCAGCGTGGTCGGCTGATCAGGCGTCGCGGTTTCCGATGGTTCCGAAACCTGAGTAGACGCAGATTCTTGTCCGCAGGCGATGGCTGCGAGCGCGAAAACTCCGATCAGCGTGGTCGCTGCAACGAATTTGATGATCTTGGAGATGGTTCTCACGGGATGTTCTTCAATACTCGTTCGGGGAGCACTCTTTGGGTGTAGTTAGGGCTTATGAACTTCCATGCTATCTCGCCTTGCGGATTGATTACGAAGACGGATGGTATGGCGAGTCCGCCACCGTAAACGTCATATGCTTCAAAGACGGAAGCGTCACCGGCTGTGTAGAGCACGGGAAATGTAATGCCGACCCGATTGGCGATGGTGTCGGCACCCGTCAGATCGTCCACGCTGATGGCGAGAATCTCGGCGTCTTTCGCTTTGAACTCGTCGTATTTTCGTTGCAGATCACCTAGCTGCGCGCGGCAGTACGGTCACCAGAATCCACGGTAGAAGACGAGAACGACCGATTTTTCGCCTTGGAACTGGGATAGGGAGTAGTTGCCGCCAGTTGTGATCGAAGGTAAAGAGAAATCGGGTGCGGCCGGCCCAGAAGCTTCGGGTTCAGGGGTAGGTGTCGGTTCGGGTGTTGGTGTGTCTGTGGGTTGAGGCGTGTTGGTCGGCTCAGGCGTGGGAGTGGCGGTCGGTTCGGGTGTGTTGGTCGGGACTGGCGTTTCAGTGGGTGGGATAGGAGTTGGCGTATCGGTTGGAGTAGGAACCGGTGTCGGTGTGTCGGGTGCCGGGGTTGAAGTCGGTTCTTCGGTGGAGTACGTCGTTTGAGATACCGGATCTTCCGCGGGAGTTTCGGCAGTCGGTGTCGGTTCGGGTTGAGGGGTGTCGGTAGGTGGTACGGGAGTATCTGTGGGTGGTACCGGTGTGTTGGTTGGCGGGACGGGGGTATCGGTTGGTACGGGTTGAGTTGTTGCAGTCGGTTCGGGAGTGTCCGTGGGTGGTACAGGGGTATCGGTCGGTGGAGGTGGTTCCGGGGTTTTTGTCGGCTCGGGTTCGACGGCTTTGACTTCGGGCGCTGGGGTTGAAGTTGGTTCGGGTGCGGTGGTAGCCGTGGGAGCGGTTGTTGCGGTTGGGGGTACTGCCGTAGGAACCGACGTCGCTGTTGGAGCAGGCCCAACTTTCGGCACTGCTGTAGGCGTCTCGGTCTCGCACGCGATCACCAAGGATGTCAAGGCGAACGCAATGACGGCGATACTTGCGATGCCGATTGAACGAGTATTTTTGAGGTTTAATTTCGAGAGCTTCAACACCTATGCTCCCGAGGTGTGATTTAGGCGGTCATCGCCTTTAGGGTGGATTCAGCAGCGTCGAGCGCTTCGTCGATGTGGTCTTTTTCAACCCATCCCATATGACCTATACGAAAGATCTTACCTGTGAGTTCACCTTGTCCGCCGCCGAGGACGACGTTGTGGTCGGTTAAGACCTTGGAGACGAAGGCTTTGCCGTCGAGTCCTTCAGGTAGTTTGATGGCCGTTAGGGTGTCGGAGGCGAAGCGACGTTCGGGCAAGATTTCGAGGCCGAGTTTTTCGGCGCCGTTGCGGGTGTGTTCGGCGATCTCGTGGTGCCTGCTGAAGACGTTTTCGATGCCTTCATCGACCATGGACTGTAGACCGGCTTCAAGGGCGAACATGGCAGGTTCGCAGGGCGTGAACGGGGGTTGTCCGATCTGTAGAAAGTCCTCGTACTGTTGGATGTCGAAGTAGTAGCGAGGCGTGGTGCAGGTCTCGTACGCTTGCCAAGCTCTTTGGCTGAAGGCGATCATGGAGATGCCTGGAGGCGCGACCCACGACTTCTGAGCCGCGGTCGCAAGAGCGTCGATGCCCCATGCATCGACGGCGATGGGCATTCCGCCTGCGGAGGATACGGCGTCTACGAGGATTAGGGCGTCGGATTCATCGTGGACGGTTTTGCAGATTTCTTCGAGCGGGTTGGAGACTGCACTGGAGGATTCGTTGTGCGTAAGGATGACGGCTTTGTAGTTGGGTTCGGCGCGCAGAGCGGCGCGAAGGACGTCAATGTCGGCGGCTTGGCCGAGAGGGAATTCGAGTTTAGTGACGTCGGCACCGACGGCTTCGGCGATCTCGGCGAATCGGATGCCGAAGAAACCGATGATTATGGCGAGCACCTTATCTCCGGGCGAGACGGTGTTGAACACCGCAGTCTCCATAGCTCCAGTGCCGGACGACGTGATGAAGTAGACGTCGTTCTTGGTCATGAGGACGGTGCGGAGGTTGTCGCTCATGCGTTCGAGCATGTCGGCGTATTCCGGCCCGCGGTGGTTGATCATCTGCTTGGCAGCGATCTGGAGCACCTCTTCGGGTAGAGGGACTGGGCCGGGTATACGGAGATTTGGTTCGGAGGATTGGGTCATGTTGCTCGCGGGCTGTTGATGTTGGTAAAGGGATTGGGTTGGATTCAATTTTAGATTGGGGCTGATATAGGTTGTTGTCCACAACCAACGGTCGGAATCGTCACGGGATCCGGTAAAAACACATCCACGCGGCATGAACCGAGTTCGAATCAAATACCTGATCGTCGCTTTAACAATCGTTGCCATCGCGATCTTTGGTGTGGGTTGCAACCTAACTCGATCCCCGACGACAATCACCGTTGTAGTCGCAGATCACCTAGTCCCTCAACCAACGGAGCAGATAGAGGTGACGCCGATAATCATCATCGGCGTCACCGGAGAAACCGGCACGATTGAATTGTGGTGCGAAGAGGAATACTGCTACAGAACGGAGTACTCGAAGAACGGCGGCACATGCCGCCGAGTCGAACGCGACGCTCGATTCGACACGGCGGAGGACGAAACCCTACGGGACAACGCGAGACGACAAGTGGCATTGACACAGGAATTGATCGATAAGGGCGACTCAACCCCTTGCGCTCGCACGGGAGGACCACGTTAACCTACCGCCAACTCAGGGGATTTCAATCCACAGGGATGTTGGTATGACAGAAAAAATCACTTCTGATTTTTCGTCAGATGACGCGGATGAGGCGGTGTTCGCGGCGGCCTCTTCGGAGGATGATTTCAGCAGACTGAAGTAAGCGAACTGGGGTTACGCCTAGTCGTATCGTGATTTGAGCCATTCGAGGGCTGATAGTTGATCGTCTCGGTTGGCGCGACGCAAGATCGCCATCAATTGCAACCGAGACGGGGGCGCAGGTGTGATGTTTTTCGCACCTTGGTTGCACAACGAGCACATAGTACGCAAATTGGAGAGTTCGTCCCCGCCTCCCAGACTTTTGTCTGAGATGTGAGAAACGTGAAGTCGTGCTCTTCGATTGTTGTCATCTGGATGTGGGTCACCGGCACCTACGCCACAGGACTGGCACGTGAAACCATTTCGATCCAATACCAAGGCGCGAAGTTCGGCTGAGACATTGCGAGCGAATGAAGGTTGTGGGTTCGGGTCGCGAAGTATGTATTCCCCGGGTTTCAACTCCGCGTCGTCGTTATGGGACAGGATTTGATATCCATCTTCGTTTCGGAGTTCTCGGATTCTGCGAGCCCATTCGACAACCCCGCCAGCAGCCCTTTGAAGTTCGCGCGAGTCCAAAACCTTACCTACATTGGCAAGGAAGTACTCGCGCAACGCCTCTTTGCTACTTTTTCGCAACTTCTCGAGCGCGTGATATCCGTTCAATCGCCGAACGATGGTAATCGGGATCGATTTCGATCCCAATCCAATCCCGAACTTCGCGTTCTGCGGCCAATGCTGTTGTGCCGCTACCCATGAAAGGGTCTAGGACTTTACCATCACCGACCGACGCAATACAGCGTTGCGCGAGCGCGACGGGGAACGGTGCAGGATGTGAGTTACGGCGTTCTTGGTCAAATTCCCAAACATCACCTACGGCGTTCGCTTTTGGCAAAAGTCGGAATTTCGGTTTGGCGATGAGGTAGATCACTTCGTAGGTAGGCAAAAAGTAGTGGTCATTGAAATTTATGCCGCCGTTGCGCCTCCAAATGATGATTTGGCGCACTGGGAAACCCTCTAATATGTCCGAGCGGTCTTGCAAGAGAAGATTTTGACAACGCCATTTGTGGTTGTAGAAGATCGCGCCATCGTCCCTCAACACTCTCATCATTTCGGCGAGGCAAGCGCGTTGCCACGCGACATATTCTTCGTGGGGCATGGCGTCATGATGCGCACCATATCCGTTGCGGATTTTTCGGCCCTTACTGAACACGCCGCCATCTCTCAATAGTCCACCACCCGTGGTGTTGCGAAGATTGTAAGGTGGCGAGGTCACAACGACTTTGATGGAGCCGTCAGGGATTTGTGGCATCAACTCCAAACAATCGCCCAACCAAAGATTGTCGAGCACGGGAGTCGATGGTTGACTCAACGCAACTTCAAACGGGATTTGTGATGCTTGCATGACTTATGGCTTCGGATTATACGCGTGTCTGGCTAACCGAAAAATACGAATGGCGAAGCGGTGTCTGTTGCGTCTGCAAACGAGAAAGCGCCCCATAAACTCAGATAACGCGGACGAGGCGGTGTTCGCGGCGGCCTCGGCGGAGGATGATTAGGTTGCCGTGGAGGAGGTCTTCGGGGGTGATGGCGCGGGCTGAGTCTTCGACGCGTTCGGAGTTGAGGTACATGCCGCCTTGTTGGACGGTCCTGCGTGCATCGCCGAATGACCGTGCGAGGGATGTCGCGACGGCCATCTCTTCGAAGGAGAGGGCGCGGGTGTCGATGTCGCATTTCTCGACCATGATCGAGGCGGCTCCTTCGAAGAGGTCGTCGAGCTCGGCGGCGGATAGGGTGTCGAATTCACCTCGGAAAAACGCGCGGGTGACGCGTTGCGCCTGTTCCAAGCCTGATTGGCCGTGGATGATCGTCGTGATCTGCTCGGCGAGAGTTTGTTGGGCTTCGCGCTTACCGGGGTTTTCTTTGACGGCGTGTTCCAACGGGTCGACCTCGGTGGGACCGAGCCAAGTGAAGAGTTTGATGTATCGGATCACATCGGCGTCGTCGGTGTTGAAGAAGAACTGGTAGAGGCGGTATGGGGAGAATTGGGCTGGATCGAGCGCGGGTGCGCCGCCGATGGATTTGCCGAGTTTGTCGCCCTTGGAGTCTGTGATGAGTGGGAAGACGATGCCGTGCGCGAGGGTTCTTCCGTTCGGCGCGTTGCCGTGTTTGCGTCGGATGAGGTCGACGCCGTCAAGGATGTTGCCCCATTGGTCGGTTCCGCCGGACTGGAACGCGCAGTTTTCTCGTTCGTAGAGCATGAGGAAGTCGTAAGCCTGGAGTAGTGCGTATGAGAATTCGGTGTATGAGATTCCTTCGCCTTCGCGTTCCATGCGGGATCGGACCGAATCGCGTCGGATCATGGTGTTGACGGTGAAGTTCTTGCCGATGTCTCGGAGGAATTCGAGGTAGTTGATGGATCGGAGCCAATCGGCGTTGTTGATGAGTTGCGCGGGGTTGGTCTTGGTCTCGAAGTCTAGGAACTGTTCGAGTTGGACGCGGATTTTTTCGCCGTTGGCGTCGATCTGCTCGACTGTTAGCAAGTTCCGCTCATCGGATCGGCCGCTGGGATCTCCGATCATGCCGGTCCCGCCGCCGAGGATGGCGATGGGCGAGTGGCCGTAACGCTGGAGCCGAGCGAGGCACAGGAGCGGCAGCAGGTGGCCGATGTGGAGGGTGTCGGCGGTGGGATCGAAACCGTTGTAGCAGGTGATGTTGTCGTTGATCAGCAGTTCTTCTGCGCCAGGTGTTGCGTCGGATAGCGCGCCGCGCCATTTGAGGTCTTCGACTACGTTAGGGAATTGGTTGCTCATTGCTGGTCCGGTGCGGGTGGTTCAGGATGTTGGATCGGGTTCCAGATTGGCGAATACTTCTGCAATACGTTGCACGTCGCTCTGGATTGCTTGGTTGAGTTCGTCAGAGGTTTCGAATGCCTGGTCTGGGCGGATGAATTCGATGAATTCGACGCTGATGTCGGAGCCGTAGAGGTTTTCGTCGAAGTCGTTGATGTGGACTTCGAACGTGCCCCGGTTGCCGCCGAGCGTGGGGTTGTCGCCGATGTATGTTGCGGATGGCAGGATCCTGCCGTCGGGGAGTTTGGCCCAGGTGGCGTAGATGCCTTTGGCGGGCATCACGAGTTCGCGGGACCATTCCATGTTTGCGGTGGGAACACCCATCTCGCGGGCTCGGGCAGAGCCGCGGTAGACGTGCCCGCCGCGCTCGTAGAGCCTTCCGAGCATGTCCGCGGCGAGCTTTACATCGCCGTTCGCCAATGCGGTGCGTATCGACGAACTTGAGACGATTAGGTCTCCAAGCAGGACCGGCGGCACGGTGTGCAGCGCTAAACCGTTTCGCTCAGCGATCTGATTAATCTGTGCGACGCCCAATAGATCGTGACCCAATACGGCTCGTTCGCCGATAACGAGGTGTCGCATACCGAGCGAGCGCTGAAGCGTGGTGAGGAATTCTTCCGCCGACATCACGCGGATAGCATCGTCGAATTCGATCAGACTCACGGCGTCGATGCCCATGTCCCAAATGAACGAAGCGCGGGTATCCGGGTCGTACAGATGAGGAGGTTTGCGCGTGGGATCGATGACGGAACGTGGCGGCTGACGAAAACTCAGCGCCACGCTCTTTGCATGGTTCGACTGTGCGAGTTCGGCGAGTTTGCGGAGCAGGGACTGGTGCCCTTTGTGCACGCCGTCGAACGTGCCGATCGTTACGCATGCGTCGGTATTCGCGTCTTGTATAGACGCGATTTGTTCGAGCAGACCCATCTCACCATTTTCAACCAGGGATCGCGCCCAGGCTATGCGACGGCGACAGGCTCCTTGGCAGAGATCTTTGCGGCTTCTCGCAGCAGCTCTTCAGTTGTGGACCAATCGACGCATGGGTCAGTGATCGAGACGCCGTACTTCAGCGTCGAGCGATCTCCGTTAAGAGACTGGTTGCCAGCGTTGAGGTGGCTTTCCAGCATGAGGCCCACGATACCCCGGTTGCCGTCGGCGCGTTGCTTTATGACGTCGCGGAAGGCGATGGGCTGTTTGGTGTGGTCCTTGTCGCAGTTCGCGTGTGAGCAGTCGACGACGACGTTGGGCTCCATGCCGTTGTCGGCGAGTGCTTTTTGTGCGAGGGCGATGTGCTCGGCGTCGTAGTTCGGTCCATCTGATCCGCCGCGCAGGACGATGTGGCAGGCATCGTTCCCAGATGTCTGAACGACTGCCGCGGCGCCGGCGTCGTCGATGCCTAGGAAGGCGTGTTGGGAACTTGCCGCGATCATGCCGTCGACAGCGAGTTGGATGCTTCCGCCGGTGCCGTTTTTGAAACCGATGGGCATGGAGAGCCCGCTGGCTAGCTGTCGATGGGTCTGGCTTTCGGCGGTACGTGCGCCGATCGCGCCCCACGAAACCAGATCGGCGATGTATTGAGGAGTGAACGGGTCTAGGAACTCGGTTGCACACGGCAAGCCGATCTCGCAGACGTCCATGAGGAACTGCCTAGCTCTGCGCAAGCCTTCTGCCATGTTGCAGGTGCCGTCAAGATTAGGATCGTTGATGAGCCCTTTCCAACCGACGGTGGTTCGTGGTTTCTCGAAGTAGACGCGCATGACGACCAAGACTTGGTCTTTAATCTCGTCGGACAATGCGGCTAGTCTCTCGGCGTATTCTCGGCCGGCGATTTCGTCGTGGATCGAACATGGTCCTGTGACCATGACTAGACGTTCGTCCCTGCCCGCGATGATGTCGGCAACCTCCTGCCGAGACCTGAAGACCAGCTCTTCGACATCTCTGGACGTCGGGATCTCGGCAAGGTATTCGGAAGGTGGATCGAGGGGGCTAATGGAAGCCACGTTCAGGTTTTTGATTCGTGAAGCCATTGGTTCTCCGTTTTTTGATTTCTCGGTTTGATCAGTTGATGGGCGCGCGGAATTTCGGTGCACTAGGTTCGCTTATCGGGCTGCTCCGCGCAGAGGGCCAATTCGCGGTGACACGGCGTCGCGCGGGCAGAGTGCCATTGCTTCTATGCGCGGCGCCGGCAGATATAGAACCAGCGATAGTTGTCGCCGGTAAAAGTGAAGGTTGCCGCGGTGTTGTGGGATTCGACGCGCGCCGGAGCCGCAGATACGGCATCTGCGTTTTTTGCTACGTTTTCGCGTCTATTGTGCATCAGTGATGTCTGCTCTCAACACGACAGCATCTCTCAAGTATATGTGTTTGATTTCTTCCTGAGATTTATCGGTGTTCAAATACAGCAAGACTCGGACGCATTTTGGCATGGATCCGGGTCGATCTATCTCAATGGAGTTGATTAGCGGCACAAGCCGCCAACCAAGCCTTTCGCGGGCCGCAACGGCCGGAAATTCGGCGTTCAAGTCAGATGTCAGCGTGAAGTAGACGGCGGCGATATCCGCCGAATCGATCCCGTTTGCGGACACCATCGCGTCGAGGAGTTCCTCGGTGGCGTCCATGATGGCTTCCCGTGTGTTTTCGGAGACGGTCGATGCGCCTCTAACTCCGCGTACTACAGTCATGATTGTTTTTGTGGGTGGCTAGGTGTTAATTGGCGTCGCGGTGGTTTTGCGCCCCTTACAGCGTCGGATGGATGCGTCACTGCCGAAGCGACCGCAAGAATTCTTCGGCCGCCCGTGGCGCTTCCGAATGATTCTCGTTCTCAATCCGATTGATGAGCGCACTGCCGATCACTGCGGCATCGGCGAACTTACCGACCTGTGCGACGTGTTCCGCCGAGGATATTCCAAAACCGACGCCCACGGGCAGATCGGTGTGGCGTTTCACCGTGGCGACCAAGGACTCGACTCTTTGTGAAACCGTGGCTCGCGCTCCGGTTACGCCGAGCAACGAGACGCAGTAGACGAATCCGGAAGCATGTTTGCAGGCCATCGCAATGGTCTCTTCGGTTGAGGTGAGTGCAAGTAATGGCACCAGTGAAATGCCGGCTTTTTGGCAAGCATCGAGTAGCGGTCCCGCTTCGGCGGCAGGCAGATCGGCGGCGATGATGCCATTGACGCCGGCGTCGCGTGTGCGAGCGCAGAACTCGTCGAGACCGATCTGGTAGATCGGGTTGTAGTAACCCATGAAGATCAGCGGGGTATCGACGCCGCGTTTGCGGATCTCGGCGGCATTCTCGAAACAATGGTCCGGGGTGATGCCATTCTCAAGTGCTTGAAAGCTGGACCTTTGGATCACCGGACCCTCGGCGAGCGGGTCGCTGAAGGGTATTCCGAGTTCGATGACATCGGCACCAGCTCGAGTCAACGCCTGCACGACATCTGGAGTGCTGTCGCGTTGGGGGTGTCCGACGGTTACAAAGGGCACGATGGCGGTGCGACCGTTATCAGCGGCTCGCTCGAATGCTTCTTGGATCGGGTTGGGCAATTCGGACGTAATGCGGACGTAATTCGGAGGTTTGGGGGGAACTCGCAAGCAATCTATCTTACTTTGCGAGAGTCGGCGCGGTCGTGGACTTTCAGCCAGATCGCCGTATCGATGGAGTTTCTGGGCAGTTTCTGGCGATCTTCCGGCAACGTGACCCGAAATCCGGTCATGCTGTGGAAGGGATCACTCCCATGTGACTTCGCCGAACAATCCGGGTTCGCGCGGTTTTGCCGCGAATGTCGCGTACTCCTCCGCGGATCGCGCGATGGTCGTGAAATCGCCGTGGCCGGGCATGACGACGGATTCGGCCGGCAGTGCCAAAAGGTGGTTGGATACGCTGTCGATGATCTGGTCAAAGTCTTCAGGGCTGCCAGTCTTGCCGGGCCCGCCGGGGAACAGCGTATCGCCCGTGAAGACGTGGGGCGTCGCGCCCGGGCTGTCGCCGGGAAGCAGATAGCAGGTGGAACCTGGCGTGTGTCCGGGCGTTTCGATGCAGCGGATCGAGATCTCGCCGACTTGCAAAATGCTGTCCTGCGACACGTCGATGGGATCGCGATACCCTCGCCGATCGGCGATCTCTTCGGCGTCGTTTTCGCCGATGCCTACTGGAACCGCGAATTTGTCGGTCACCATGTCGAACCCTTCGATATGGTCCCAGTGATTGTGGGTTATCAGGATGGCTTGGACATCTGTGGATTCGGCCGCGGCGATCATCTCGAGCGGCTCGTCGGGCGTGTCAATGATCAAGCTCTTGTTGGTGGTTTTGCAGGTCACCAGATAGGCGTTGTTGTAGAAGCCCGACACCCACCTGCCGATGGTCCACATCTCACCTTGATATTCGATAGCCAATGTCGGCCGCCTGTATCCCAGAAGCCTTGCGAGATCAACGCTGTCGAAAACTATCGACCGCGTCTTCGTAGGTGTCGACGATGTGTACGACCTGATCACTCGAGGTGACTTTGAAGAGCGCGCGCACGTTGTTTCCGAGACTGCAAAGCACGAGTTTACCTTGCCTGATCACGAGTTTTGCGGCGATTCCCAGCAATGAATGAATTCCCGCGGGATCGATCGCTTCAACCTCTTCCAGATTGATGATTATGTTCAGATCGCCGCTCGATATACGTTCCTGAATCGGCTTTTCAAAATCCTCGATGTCAGGCGCCTCGATCCGGCCCTTCGGCAACAGGACTAGAATCGTCCCATCACGTTTTTGTGAGGCTTCGAAAGTCACGATGTGGAACCCGTGAATAAAGGGGCTAAGTGACGTTTTCTGAGGGCGCTGAAATATCGTTCAATCACGGCTTGAGATTATACCGCACTGCGCAATCGAGTGAGAATTCGACAGTTGAAGCACATGCGATGGGTCGACGACGCTATCATCCGTGGTCTCGACGACTGGTCAAATTTTCGGGATGAAGGGTGTAAATCGGCGGCAACGGACGCCAAACTATACTACTTACGAACCGACTGGACTGCTGACACAAATGAACGACCATGAGTTACGAAGATATCGTTGTGTCCAAAGACGAAGGAGTGGGCATCATTCGTCTGAACCGCCCGAAGGTGCTTAACGCGTTGAGCAAGAGGTTGACGCGCGAGGTAGACGCGGCCATAAGCGACATGGAAGCGGATGGCGAGGTGAAAGCCGTGATATTTACCGGTACGGGCGAACGGGCGTTCTCAGCCGGCGGGGATATCCATGAGCAGGTGCGCGATGCGGCGGATCCGCCGCCGCCGGACCCGAAACGCTCCGAGTACTCGTGGCATGTCGCCGCATGTACCAAACCGACGATCGGCGCCCTCAACGGGCTCGCATACGGCGGAGCCGCTGTGATGGCGTCAAGTTTCGACATTCGTGTAGGTTGCGAGCGTTCCACCTTTCGCTTCCTCGCTGCGTCTTATGGCCGTGTCAACTCCACTTGGAGCCTGCCGATGCAGGTCGGTTGGCCTAAAGCCAAGGAGCTGCTGTTCAGCGCACGCGTCGTGGAGGCGGAAGAGGCGTTTCGCATCGGTCTGCTGAACCACCTCGTCAGCGCTGACGAGTTGATGCCCAAGGCGATCGAGATAGCACAGCAGATCGCCGCCAACGACCCTCGCATGGTGCAGGGAATCAAAGAGCTGATGTTGGAAGATGTTGGCAGAGGCTGGCGCTGGATGTACGACAACGAAGCTGCGGCGCAAAAAGGCAAACTCAGCGCGACGCCAGTCGAAGAGGGTTTCGCAGAGTTCCTGGCCCGCAGGGGAAGAAAGGATTCGTAGCCGATGGCATCTGACAACGGCAAATTGAATACGCCGCTCGAGGGCATCCGGGTGCTCGATCTAGGGCGTTACCAGGCAGGACCGCGTTGCGCTCTGATGTTCGCCCGCATGGGAGCTGAGGTGATCAAAGTTGAGGCGGTGAGCGGCGACGAGAGCCGAGCGAACGGGCCGACAGTCAGAGGTCAGTCGGCGTACTGGGTGCAGTACAACAGCGGAAAGAAGAGCCTCGCCATCAACCTCCGCACCGAGGAGGGCAAGCAGGTGTTGCGCGACTTGGTGAAGGTGTCAGACGTGTTTCTGCAGAACTTCCGGCCGGGGACTGTCGACATCATGGGCTTCGGGTACGACAAGCTCAAAGAGTTGAATCCCAAAATCATCATGATCAACGTCTCGGCTTACGGGCAGTACGGGCCTAATCGGGAAAAGGTCGGCTTCGACCCTATCGGCCAAGCGATGGGCGGCCTGATGTCGCTTACCGGCTACGGCGAATTGCCCCCTATCAAGACGTATTTCCCGTTGATCGACCGCATAACTGCGTTGCACGCCTGCATCGGCGCGCTGGCGGCGTTGCGCGAGCGCGAGATATCCGGCGAAGGGCAAGCGCTCGAAGTATGTCTCGCGGACACTGGATTCACGACCAACGAGATACCGATATCCGCCTATCTGGGTGGTGGTGTGGAGACGACTCGGCCGGACACCGCGATCGGCGGCGGCGGGACGCCGTTTGGCGGCATGTACGAAACTGAAGACGGTCATGTGATCCTTGCCGCAGGAAACGAAAACATGTGGCCCCGCGTTTGCGAGGCGCTGGGACATCCCGAATGGCTTGATGATCCGCGCTTCAGAACCCGCGATGGCCGCACGGAGAGCGTCGACGTTTTGGAGGAAGGCATCAGTGACTGGTTGAAGCGGCGCAGCACGAAGCAGGCCGTCGACGATCTATCGGCGCACAGCATACCGTGCGCGCCTGTCAACTCGACGGAGCAGGCGGCGAACGAACCGCAGCTTCACGAACGGGAGATCATGATGGAAGTGCCGGACCCCGTCGCAGGCACGATGTGGGTCACCGGAAAGTCGATAAAGTTCAGTCGCACACCCATGGTCGTCGGCTCGGCGCCCGCTATTGGCGAGCACACTCGTGAACTGCTCACCGACCTGCTCGGCTACTCCGACGAGCGAGTGCAGGGGCTTGTCGACGACGAAGTAGTTGGGGACAACAACTCTAGCGTTTCTGGTGGATAGGCTGCGCAATCGCAATCGCGGGCCGTTTGGAAGCATCCTACCGCCGGAAGTTGCAGACTGTTAACGTTTGGCGACGAGAAACCGTCTGAGGACCGCACAGGTCGAGAGGATTGGGTCGGTCCGCTGCTCACCGCCAATCAGGAGGTGAGAATTTGGCGATCAGCCAGCCGGCGAAGGATCTACAGCGGAGGAGCCTTCGGTCGAGCCGACGGGTTCCAACTCTTCGGGCAGGTTGCCTCCGTCGCCGGTATCGGGCGATGCGCTCTCGACGCGGTTCGGGTCTCGACCTTCCATGATGGCTTCGAATTGATCGGCGTCGATGGTCTCGTTCTCGAGCAGGAAATTAGAGACGGCTTCCAAGCGGTCTTCGTGCTCGGTGAGTATCTTCGTGGCGGTCTGCACGCCTTCGCGGAGTAGGCGATCGATCTCGCGGTCGATAATCGCTTCGGTCTTCAAGCTGTAGTCGCGCTCTTCGGATATCTCGCGACCGAGGAATATCGCCTCTTGGCGCTTGCCGAACGATCGATAAGTCAGTTCATCGCTCATGCCGTAACGCATGATCATCTCGCGCGCGATGCGCGTGGCCTGTTCGAAATCGTGGGATGCGCCGGTCGTTATCTTGCCGAGTTTGAGTTCTTCGGCCGCGCGCCCGCCCATGGCTCCGGCGATGCGTGAAATCAGGTACGGCTTGGTCAGGTAGGACTTGTCTTCCTGTTCCCAGCGCGTGAAACCGCCTGCATGGCCCCGGGCGATGATGGAGATCTTGCCGACGCGATCGCCTTCGGGCATGAAGTATGGGACTACTGCGTGTCCGGCTTCGTGGTACGCGGTGAGCCGGCGTTCGTCTTCTGTGATCACCTTGCTCTTTCGGGCCGGGCCGATGGAGACGCGATCGATCGATTCCAAAAGTTCGTCGAGGCCGATAGATTTCTTGTTCTTGCGGGCTGCGAGCAGGGCGGCTTCGTTGATCAAGTTGGCAAGGTCGGCGCCGGAGAAACCGGGGGTCTGTTTGGCGACGGCCTGCATCTCGATGCCTTTGTCGAAGGGTTTGCCCTTCGCGTGGACGTCGAGGATGGCGGTGCGGCCGCGGATGTCGGGCGTGTCGAGCGTTACGCGCCGGTCGAAGCGGCCGGGGCGCAACAGGGCCGGGTCGAGAATGTCTGGGCGGTTGGTCGCCGCGATGACGATGACCGAAGAGTTGGTGTCGAAGCCGTCCATCTCGACCAGGATCTGGTTCAAGGTCTGTTCGCGCTCGTCGTGTCCGCCGCCGAGGCCGGCTCCGCGGTGCCTTCCGACGGCGTCGATCTCGTCGACGAAGATGATGCAGGGCGCGTGGCGCTTAGCTTGTTGGAAAAGGTCTCGAACGCGTGATGCGCCGACTCCGACGAACATCTCGACGAATTCGGAACCGGAGATGGAGAAGAAGGGCACGCCGGCTTCGCCTGCGACGGCGCGCGCGAGCAGGGTTTTGCCGGTGCCGGGCGGGCCGACTAGCAGGACGCCGCGCGGGATGCGAGCGCCGAGCGCTTGGAACCGCTCCGGGAACTTGAGGAATTCCACGATCTCTTCGAGCTCTTCCTTGGCTTCGGGGACGCCTGCGACGTCGAAGAAGGTGACGGTGGCTTTAGCGCCGACGAACATCCGTGCGCGGGTGCGGCCGAAGTTCATCGTCTGGCTGTTGCCGGCTTGGGCTTGGCGCAGCATGAAGATCAGCAGACCTGCGAACAGGATCAGCGGCAGGAATCCGATCAGCGCCTGCAACAATGTCGCAAGACCGCTTTGGCCGCGCACATCGAGCCGATAGTTGTTCAGATCGGCACCCGCGTCTGAAAGCGATTCGAACACGCTGGTCGATGTCTCTTTGCGGGAGGAGAACACCTGCGAACCGTTATCGATCTTGACGGTGTCGCCGTTGACCTCGATGCTGAGCGCGGGACCGGTGTTGTCGCGCGCCATCTCGACGACTCGGTTGAACGGGATCGTCTGCGCGTTATCGCCTTGCCGGAACAAGAGCAGTATCAAAGCGATCGCGGCGACCGCGATCAGAAGATAGATCAATGAGTTGCGCATCTTCACAGTTTGGATTGTAAATCACCCTTTATGAGGATTTAGAGCCGCGACCATGTAATCGATACGTCGATCCGGACCGCTTCGGATCTTGGCAGAACGGCTGCGGCACCTTTTTAAGCGAGCTGGAGCTAGGGGTTGAAGGGCTTCTTGCCGTTCTCTTCGCAGAACTCGCGTGCTTGCCCGAGCATGAGTTCGCGAACGCCGAGGCCGAAGGTGTTCGCGCCGATCGATTTGCCCGCGGCCACGGCGCGGCGCTCGATGTCTTCAGTGGCGGCGACGCGGTCCGGATGCTGCGGCTGGCCGGCGAGGCCCATGCTGGCGGCGAAGTCGTTCGGACCGCCGGCCACACCGGTCAAACCCGGGACGGCGAGGATGTCGTCGAGGTTGTCGTGGGCCTTCTTCGATTCGATCTGTGCGTACACGATCATGTTTTCGTTGGCCCACTTCATGAACGCTCGTTGCCCGCCGTATTCGGCGATTTTTTCAGGGTCACCGTACTCGGTACCACGCCCGCCGCCCCAAGAGCGCCATCCATCTTCCGGGAAGAGGCACGCATCGGCCAGAGCTTGCGCTTGGGCGCCGGTCTCGACGTGTGGGCCGGTGACGCCTTGTACGCCGCGGTCGAGATAGAGATTCACCCAGTATGATGCGATGTTCGGCACGCGCGCGGTGACGGACATGCCGAGAGCGTTCGACATCCGGCAGATGTCGTCGACGTTTTCGACGGAGTAGGCTCCGTGTTCGCCGTCGATCGATACGGCGTCGAAGCCGACATGGGCAGCGAGTTCAATCAGTTGGAGCGAGGGGAACGGCAGCGCGAACACCAAGGCGTAGCGGCCTTCCCGGTTGGCTTTCAGAATAGAGTTTTCGATCATTGTCGGGGCCTCCGAGGAGCGCGGCTCCTGAGTTTTCATGTGCGATGAATTTTAGCAACTTGGACCAGTTTTGCGCTATCAGATCCGGCGATTGGAGCCGCCACGGGCGGTTGGTCGTTCGATAGGCGGATGCGCCGCGATCTCTTCGAGGTCGAGGTCGATTCCGAGACCGGGCGCATCGCTCAACGTTATGTATCCGTCTTTCTGTCTGGGCAATCCGCGGCAGACGGTGAAGTACCAGGGCGAGTAGAACTCGGCGTGGTACTCCTGGATCTCGAAGTTGACTATCGACGCGTCGAGATGCATCTCGGCAATCGCTCCGATCGGCGAGCAGACGTTGTGCGGGGCCATCGTGATGTGTTTGGCTTCGGCCATGATGGCGATCTTTTTGAGCTCGGTGATGCCGCCCGCGTTCGCGATGTCGGGCTGCAGCACATCGACGGCGTGGTTGTCGATGATGTCGGCGAAGGGGAATTTCGAGTAGAGCCGTTCGCCGGTCGCGATCGGGATCGCGACCTGGCGCCGGACCTCGAGGAGTTCGCAGACTCTCTCTTCCGAAACGGGTTCTTCGTAGAACAGCGGGTGATACTTTTCCAATCGGTTGCCGAGTTTGATGGCGTTCATGACGTCGAATTTGGCGTGAGCCTCTACGAGGATGTCGACTTCGGCGCCCACAGTTTCGCGCACCGCGGCCACGCGCGCTTCTGCGATCGAGGCTTCGCGTTCGGAGATTTTGTAGTAGTTTGTCTGCGCGAAGGGATCGAACTTGAGCGCGGTGTATCCCATGTCGACGACGACTTTCGACTCTTCGGCGTTCTGTTCGGGTGATCCCGGATTGGCGTACCAGCCGTTCGCGTAGACGCGGATGCGTTCGCGCTGGGATCCTCCGAGGAGCTGGTAGACGGGGCGGCCGAGGATCTTGCCTTTGAGGTCCCATAGCGCGATGTCGATGCCGCTGATGGCGGTCATGGCGAGGCGTCCGTGTTTGCCGGGAGCGTTGTGGTACATGTCGGTCCATATCGCTTCGGAATCCAACGGATCGCGGCCGGTCACCCATTTTTCGACGAGGTGCGTGGCGAGCAGTTTCACGGCGTCGTCGGCTTCCATGGGGCTCGCGTCGCCGAGTCCGTACAGTCCGGGCTGGTCGGTGTTCAACTGCACGACGAGCCAGTTACGATCGGCGTTATGATGCTTGGCTGAAAACTGGTGGAACTGAATACTGGTAACAGCTGGCATGTCTTCTCCGTTGCGCTAAGGTTTTACTTGCGGTCGCGCTTGCAAAGGATACCAACCGTCGCAGGGTGTCACTCCGCGAAAATGTGATCGAGGGGTTACGATAAACTTTGCGGATTATGGGTGTTTGCGTCGCAGAGAGCGTTTTGCACGAGGCTTGGCAACGCGCGGATGGCACCGGCAGACGGGTGGCTACTGCTGACGGGCGGAGATTTCGAATCCTCTACTCCGGCATGCCAGGCGGTTCTTACGGTCCGGATTTCAAAGACGCGGTCCTCGAAGCTACGGACGGATCCGAGGTCCAAGGCGATATCGAGATTCATCGCGAAGTTTCCGACTGGTACGCGCACGGGCACGACGAGGATGAACGGTACGGTCGCGTGGTTTTCCACGCCGTCGGTTCTTCCGTTCGATGTGAAAAACGGCGCGCCACGTTCAACGCGCTCGGATCAATCGTAGATGAGATCGGAATCGAGCCGTTGATGGCTGGCGCCCACATTGATGCGGGTGCTTCACGCACGCTTGGCGAACGAGTCGAAAGTGCCGTTGAAGCGATTGAGCAGTGGCTGGACGCGGCAGGTGACGAGCGTTTCGCGCAGTTGATTGCGAGCAGGCGCCTTGATGTCGACCGTTTCGGACCGGACCTGGCGATGCAGTTGTCGATCTTCGAGTGCTTGGGTTTTCCCCGCAACCGGGTCCAGTTCAGGGTTTTGGCCCAACGGTTGCCGTGGCCTTTTCTGGTCCGTTTCGCACACCGAACCGAAGATTCTCATCGGGCCGTCGCGGATGGCGAACACGACGATGGTCGTGCGGCTGATCTGCTGCGTTGGGCGGCGGGTTTCGCGCCGAAGCCGGAATTTTCGCCGGTGCCGGTTCTGGCCGGGGAGCCTCCGCAGTGGAACGCCGCGGCGAGCCGGCCTGCGAATCGTCCCGAGCGCCGGGTCGCGAGCGCAGCTCATCTGGTTGAGGAATGGTGGCGCATGGGCGGGCCGTTGAGGAGCGCTTTGAACGCGATTGCGGCGGCGGAGAATCCGTCACAGCTGCGCGCGGCCTATCAGTCGATCGACGGGATCGGGGCGGGAAGAGCTGGTGAGATCATCGTCAACGCGGTCTTGCCTACGGTCGCCGCCTGGGCAGAGATCGGCGGCGATGGCAAACTGTACCGTGCCGCGACGCGGCTTTATCGAGGACACCCGTCACTGCCTTCGAACTCGGTTTTGCGGGAGGCTGAACGGGTGATCCGTATCCGGGGATTTCCGATCGCGCGGATTACGGGCACGAGGAAGGGGGGCACGAGCGAGAGGGGCACGAGCGGGGGCGCGCGCCGGCAACAAGGGGTGTTGCACATCTACAAATCGATGCTTCTCCGGCCGCGCGCCGCAAGCCAGATTAATCTGGGTTCAAGAGTATTGTCGTCGTGACAGATCGGGCGCAAGCGAAAGGTTTCTGTTCGTGTTCGCCGGTCCCGGCGCATATCTCAGATTCGGTTGTCGTCGGGGACGACGGCCTCGACCACGGGGCCGCCGCGGAACGGCAGGAAACTTCGCCCGCCCGTGCCGGTGAAACCAAACGCAATCGATTTTGCACCTGTTCTGATGTTCCGACGCGCCCCGTGCGAGATGAGGGCGAGAATCGTGAAGTCTCCGAGGCATCGCAAGCTTCAGGCGCCGTTGAATCACCTCGCAGCGCCTCCGAGGCGAAGTCATATCCGCGGGCGGGATGCGACGGAGCCTCACACCTTGGCGATCTGCCGGAGTTGGAGAGTTTGACTGATTTGTTGCCGGGAGAAACGTCGCTGTTCGCCGCGTTCACTCATGGCGATGATGGATCTGAAGTTCTCTTGACCGATCGACGCGTGATGTTGCGCGGGGCTCCTGATGCCAAGGTTCTGTTCTCTTCGCTTCGATTGACGGATGTGGATTCGGTGTCAGTTTCGAGGGCGAAACCCAATCGCAGGTCGTTTATTTGGGGATTGATCGGCCTCGGTGCGTCCGTAGGCATGTGGCAAGCGTTGGACGGCGTCGGCAATCTTCGCTTGATCATCGCCGCGATCGTGGTGTTGATGAGCGCGGTGCTCTTGGCGGATTACGCGTTGAGGCCACCTGACCTTGCAGTGGTGGTGCGTGCGAAATCCGGCACGGTGATGACGGTAGAGTTCGCTCAGAACCGGACCGATGCAGCTGATCGGTTCGCGGCGAAGGTAGTCGCTGCGCTCGAGGCGTTGCGCACCGTTTGAAACGACGACCAAATTGGTTGGTTGAAAGTGTCGCGCGGCTTCATCCGATTCGCAGCGACGGGATGACATCGAGGTCGTAACCGTGGCGTTGGCCATCCAAGAAGAGGTCCAGACCGGCGCGTGCGATCATCGCACCGTTGTCGGTGCAGAGCGGTATCGGCGGTGTCACTACTGGAATCGGCGATTCACCCGTCATGGTTTCCCTCAACGGGCGGTTGGCGGCGACTCCGCCGACCAAGACGATCGCGGAACATTCGAATTTGCTCGCCGCTTGTATCGTCTTGGTCACTAGCACGTCGATAACCGAGTCTTGAAACGCTTTGGATATGTTGGCTACGATCCTAGGGTCAGGTGGTGGATCGGATTCGCTTCTTGGATAGATGCCTTCCCGCCGAGCACGATTGATCACGGCGGTCTTCAAGCCGCTGAAAGAGAACTCCAACGATCCGCGCAGCCATGCCCGAGGCAGGGGCTCGACATCATCACCGTCGGCGTCTTCGGCGGCGTTTTGGATCGCCGGGCCGCCCGGGTACGGAAGGCCGATGGCGCGGGCGGCTTTGTCGAACGCTTCGCCCGCCGCGTCGTCTCGCGTCTCGCCGACGAGGGTGAATTCCAGCATGGAACCGGCTCGCTTCGCCAAGACGAGTTCGGTGTGTCCTCCCGACACGATGAGGCACATAAGGTTCGAATCGCCGATATCGGAGAGGGCTTCCGCGATCGGGAGGTGGGAGTCGCCGGTGTCGACTCGTTCATCAACGTCGTGTTGCACCGGAAGTCTGACGAAGGCTGCCATGACGTGGCCGACGAGGTGATTGACCGCGATCAGCGGCTTTCCGGACGCTGACGCGACTCCTTTTGCGAAGTTGACGCCGACCATCAACGAACCCGCCAGCCCCGGCCCGTTGGTGACCGCGACGGCATCGACTTCACGCCAATCGAGATCTGCGTGTTCCAGTGCGGTCTCGACCACAGCCGGGATCGCTTTGATGTGTTGCCGCGAGGCGACCTCGGGCACGATGCCGCCGAATTTCGCATGTACATCGGCCTGGGTGGCGACCACGTTTGCAAACAGGCGACCGTCGGCATCGACGATGCCGGCCGCGGTTTCATCACATGAAGTTTCGATTCCGATGATCAATTCGTAATCAATCCAGTTTTCGGCGCGTATTATCCGCGTATCAGGCGCGTGGGCCCCTATCAGCTTCGATGGTGCAAGCGCGGTTCTAAAACCGCGTCTTCACTTCAAGCGTATCGGATACATATCACCCACCGAAGGTTCGCGCGTTGAGCGTCGCTATTCAGCGCTGGCATGCTTGCGAAATCATTGCGTGGCGAAGCATATTGGTAGTACACTTATCGAACAATGGAATCCGTATAACGGGTGTCTCGATTCGAGGTGTCCGCGGGCCTGGGCGACGGGGTGCGGCGACGCCTTTGCGCCGGGTGATGTTGAGAAGCAGTAGCAGCGTCGGCGGAGGTTAGGACGTTGGAATCGAATGTTATGTGGCCAGAGTGTCTGGCGTGTGAGCAGGGAGTCTTGGTGCCCCTGTCAGATTTCGGTGGGCAAGGCGCACCGGTACACTACAAAGCGTGGGTGTGTACACTTCCGAATTGCGACTTCAATATCAAGATACGCAATGGGGATGTGCACCTTAACGAACCGATTTTCGAGGGCCCGAGGGGCCGCTGAAAAAGACGTTTCGCCACGCGGCAGACGTCTTGGAAATTCGTCGGCGATAGCGAAATGACTCGAATATCTACAATTGCGAAACCTCTGGGGATCGCGATGGCGGTGCTCGGCTTCGCGATGGTCGCGATCTCGGGGTTTTACCTCTTCGAATATGCGCGGTCCGGATCCGATGCCGATGAGTTCAACGTAATCGCCGCTCCGCCGGAGAATTATCTGGAGCTGGTGGGGCAGAGCATCCCGAACCCAAAGGCCAGTGATAACGCCCGTGATCAGGCTGAGCAGAGGGCAATTTCCGCAACCGAGCCGTCTTCAGAAGAGACGTCAGGCGCAGCCGTTATCGAAGCTGTGTCCCGAAGAACGGAGATCGACCACGCCGAAACAGTCTCGATAGCGTCCGTACTGCCGGGCGTCGGTTTGAGTTATAAGCCGGAAGTTTCATCCTCGTCGCTTGCAGGTCCGTCCGTGGACGATGACGCAGGGCTGGGTCGTGAAGTGTCGACGAACATAGTTGCGCCCGCCGCAGAAGACGGAGGGCGAACCGCGGGAGGCGCACCGGCACCGTCGCTGCCGTCTTCAAATGTGTTGGTCGAGACGTTTGCGTCGATCTATCCGGGCGGGAACATGAACCCGCGGTACTGGTCAGAACCGCATTGGGCAGGCAATCTGCCGTTCGGAGGGCCGACGATCCCGGACGGTTACCTGCCAGTCGACGCATCCGACAAGGAATTCGCCGCGCTGAGCGGCGAGCCCAGTGTGCGGATGCGGATTCCGGCGATTGATCTTGACGCCACAGTGTCGGAGCTTGAACTGCTCGATCTTGGCGATTCTCGGGCGTGGAGCACGCCGGACAAGGTGGTGGGACACATACCGACCACGGCGAATCCGGGCGAATCGGCGAATGGCTGGTATTTTGGACACCTCAGCAACTTCCTCAGCAACGAAGGCGACATCTTCCGGCGGCTGCCTGAGATCGCGGCAATGATCAAAAACGACCCGGTCGATATCTTTCTCACCACGTCGAGCGCGGAGTACATGTATCGGGTGACGCAGTCGCAACTGCTGCACCGTGACGATCTCAGTTTGACGGAAACGACAGATTCCCAGATATCATTGGTGACCTGCTGGCCGTTCCGCGTTTATGATCACCGAATCTTGGTGTCCGCGGTCTTGATCGCAGTAAAACCGTTGCCAGAGGCGTAGAAGCTTCGCTTGGTTCGCTCCCGACGAAACCCGTTTGAATCTCCGCGTCGGCGCGCTCATAGGCGCTTCGCCGCGCTCGGGAAGCGATGAGCAAAACATCGAATGCGGGTCGCGATCGCGGCGAGATTTGGGGCGACCGGGTCCTTCTGGCTCTCCTCGCGGCATCGCTGATCGGCGCGCTGGTCCAGATCACGATGGGCGGTGCGGTGCGGGTTACTGGTTCGGGTGACGGCTGCCCGGATTGGCCAACTTGTTTCGGAAACTGGATACCACCGTTCGAGTACCACGCGTTGATGGAGTATACGCATCGCACGATCGGCGTTCTGGTCGGATTGACGATCATCGCCGCGGTACTGCGCGTTTGGCTCAAACACCGTGGCGAGAAATCGGTGGTGAGATCGTCTTCGGCGGGGTTGGTCGCAGTTACGATCACCGGCGGGATCGGCGGAGCGGTCGTTCTGAGCGAACTCGATCCAGCGCTGCGGACGTTGCACCTGCTGTTGGCCGAGAGCGTGCTCTTGTTGATGGCCCATGCTCTCGTGGCGGTTGTATACGCGCGGTCCGCGACGGCATCGGAGTTGATACCGCGCAGCCTGTTTTACGTGGCGCTGCTAGGGTCTGCCATGACGCTGCTCGCTTTGCTATCCGGTTCGTACGCGGTGTGGCGGGGCGCCGGGGCGGTATGTCCGTCGTGGCCGCTGTGCGGAGGTTCGATAATCCCGCAATATGAACTGGTCTGGATCCACGTGGCGCACCGCGTGGCCGCGCTCATATCGGTCTTCCCCGCGATGGCTGCGGCCCACATGGCAATGAAGGTGCGAGGAGGCGCGGACACATCGGCCCGGACTATGCGTATCCTAGGGATCGCGATTTCGGTGATCATCGTGGTGCAGGTTTTGCTGGGCGCCGCGAACCCGTGGACGGGTTTCGCCCAGTGGGCGAGGGTCTCGCACCTGACGGTCGCGTCGCTGCAATGGGTCAGCATGTGTCTGCTCACGCTATTGATAGTGATGCCGGTTCCGCGTCGGAGCCAAACAGAAGGCGTTGAACAGGAATCGTTGTCAGGGGTTTCGATTTCGGGAGCGCGGGCGTGACGGTCGGCACCGCGGACAACCGGCATCGTATCGTGTCGGCATTGCGATTGGTTCTGGACTACGTCGCATTGACCAAGCCGCGCGTCATGTCGCTGCTGCTCTTCACCGCGTTGGGTGGTTCATTCGTCGCCGCGCGCGGCGTGCCGCCATGGCAGTACATCGCCGTGATCCTGATAGGCGGCGCATTGGCGTCCGGCGGGGCGAGCGCGCTCAACATGTGGTACGAGGAAGATATCGACCGCGAAATGCACCGTACGGATCATCGACCGGTGGCCGGCGGCCGCATCCGCCCGATGAACGCGCTGATATTCGGCATCGTGTTGAACGTGGCGTCGTTCGTGGTTTTCTACGTATTTGCCAATGTGCTCGCGGCTGCACTGGCTCTCGCCGGTTCGGCGCTCTACGTGGTGCTCTACACGGCACTGTTGAAACGATCGACCGCGCAGAATATCGTGATCGGGGGAGCGGCCGGGGCGATCCCGCCTCTGGTTGGATACGCAACGATCTTGGGCATTTTGGAACTCGACGCGTGGTACCTTTTCGCGATCGTGTTTTTCTGGACGCCGCCTCATTTCTGGGCGTTGTCTCTGCTCATCAAAGACGACTACGCCCGGGCGGAGATTCCGATGATGCCGGTGATCGCCGGCGAAGCGGCGACTCGAGTGCAGATCTTGCTCTACACCGTGCTGATGCTGCCATTGACCGCGCTCTACTATCTCGCCACAACGAAGCTGGGAATCACCTATCTCGCCGCGGCAATTGTTTTGGGATTGATCTTCGTGGCGTTGGCGGTGAAGATGTGGCGGACCGGAGAAAGGCGCGACACGGCGAACCTGTACAAGTATTCGTTGCTGTACCTGTTTCTTCTGTTCACAGTGATGATGGTGGACGCAGCAGCGATCTGAGCGTCTCAACGATGCGTTTGAAAGTGAAATACAGATGGTTTGGCTGAACCGAGCAGCGATGCTTGCCGGAGCATTGACGTCGGCGTATCTTGGCGCGTCGGCGGCTTTGGCGGTTAACATCACACGGCGCAGGAGACGTGTTCCTCTGCACGATGATCCATCGTCGGTGGGAATGCCGTATCGCGACGTTTCATTCACTAGTCGTCGAGACTACGACGATCCTGAGCATGTGCTGAAGGGTTGGTTGGCACTCCCGAGAGGTGTGGAGCTGGAGCCGGTTTCACGCGATACCCGGTGGATAGTGCTCGTCCACGGCGACAGCGCGAACCGGGCGGACCCGCAGGCGGGGGCGATGGGTGTGGCGAAATCGATGTGGGAGTTGGGCTACGGAGTTCTCATGTTCGATCTGCGGGGCTGCGGAGAGTCCGATGACGGCGATTTCACAGGAGGTTGGCACGAACGCTTAGATGTGCTGGGTGCTTTGGACTATTTGGTCTGGCTGGGGGCGGATCGATCGCGTATCGGTGTTCTGGGGTTTTCGCTAGGAGGCGTGGCAGCGTCACTGGCTTGCGCCAATCCCGGCGTTGCTGGCGCTCTAATCTCGGACAGCGCGTATTGCGATTTCTGGGAAGTGATCAAGGAGAGGTCGAGGATGCGACCGTGGGCATCGACCCTGCTAAAACCTGGGATGGATCTGATGCTGCAGATGCTGGTTGGGTACCGATTGGGGGAAGTGTCACCTGAACGCCATGTTTCGGAATACGATATACCGATGCTGGTCATCCACGGCGCGCAGGACGATGTTGTTCCGCTGAGCCATGCGAAACGTTTGGCGCGCGCCCGTGGGTTGAGCCAGACTCAAATCGATGGTGGAGATTGCGAGCAGTTCTGGGTCGTGCCGGACGCGGGACATGCACAAGCGTTTCGCACTGACCCGGTGGAGTACGTCGATCGGGTTGCGAGGTTCTTGGACCGCCATTTGGCGAGCTAGGCCGAGAGCCGGAGATTTAGATTTCCGCTTTGGCGGTCTCTACCACCTTGGCGAATGCGGAAGGTTCTCGGATCGCCAGTTCGGCCAGCGACTTACGATCGATCGCGATGTTGGCTCTGCCGAGCGCGTTGATGAACGCAGAGTATGACATCCCGTGCTCACGCACCGCGGCGTTGATCCTAGTGATGGCCAAAGCGCGGTTCTGACGTTTCTTCAGCTTGCGATGCCGAGTTGCGTAGTCGAGTGCGTGGAGCATCGACTCTTTGGCGACTCGGTATCGGCGGCTGCGCGCGGCGCGGTGCCCCTTGGCTGCCTTGAGAATCGCCTTGTGTCGCTGACGGCGTGTGGTTCCTGCTTTAACTCTGGGCACGTTGGACCTCTGAACTTTATCGGGAAGAGCCTACGAGCGCTTGCCTAATCGATCTGGCCATGCGTTGGGAGTCGATACCGACTTTTCCGCCCAACAGGCGCTTCATGCGCTTGGATTTGCGTCGTCGGAAGTGGCTCTTGGGGCCTTTAGTCCGCAAGACTTTGCCGGTTGCGGAGACATGGAAGCGCTTCTTCGCGCCCTTGTGTGTTTTCAATTTGGGCATCGTTCAATTATGCAATACGCGCTCGTGCAGATTCACACGAGCGCGTTTAATCAGGTTTGGACGATCAGCTGGCAGGCCGATTGCCCGGAAATCAAACGGTCTGTACGGCCGGTTCTTTGGTCTCGGACTCGCGGCTGGTTGCGGCTCCGTTTTGTCGGCGATCTTGAAAATTCCGCTCTTCGGTTCCGACCGTTTGGGTCGAGTTGGCGGGTTTCGGCGCCGTGCGGCCAGATCTGGGCGCGAGCATCATGCTCAATGTGCGCCCTTCCATCACCGGTTTCTGTTCCAATCGGGCGTAATCAGCAACACCTTTTGCCACTCGGCGCAGAACGTCCATAGCCAGTTCGGGATGGGCGCGCTCGCGCCCCCGGAACCGTACGAACACTTGGACCTTGGCACCGTCCTGAAGGAATCCGAGGACGCGTTTGGTCTTCTGTGCGACGTCGTTCTCTGCGATCTTCGCAGTCAGCCGGACTTTTTTGAGCTGGCTGGTGGCGCGTGAGGCTTTGCGGGCTTCTTTCGCACGCTTGGATTGGTCAAACTTGAACTTGCCGTAGTCCATCAACCGGACGACAGGCGGGTTCTGATCAGGGCCAACCTCAACTAGGTCGAGCCCCATGTCTTGCGCGAGGCGCATGGCCTCGTTTCGCTTCATCACCGTTGACGAAGCTGCACCATTGCTCGAACGTTGCACCAGAAGCACTTCCGGCGCTCGGATCCGATGGTTGATGCGATAGTTCCTTGCTATGTCGATTTCCTCTCTTGCAGGTGAACGTAAGTTACGAGTCTGCCAAGTTGGCTTTCCCGTGATGCAAATATATCAAAGTCGGTCTCGTTTACGCGATCAGGTTGCGAACATACCAGTTCAAGGTTGGTTTACTGATCGATTACCGAACCGTCGAAGTGGAGCCGGGTCTCAACTTCGCGTGGCACGGGCGGGCAGTTTTCTACCGCGTCAGGCTTGAGTTCGAGCCCGATTCCAGGCCGGTCGGAGACGATCAGATACCCGTTACCATCGTGCTGTGGCGTTTCGTCGACCATATTTGACTTGGGCGGCACGTCTTCGCCGGTAGGATACTCCTGCAGCGCGAAGTTCGGTGCCGTCGCCGCAATCTGCATACATGCGGCGGTGCTGACTGGCGAGAGCGGGTTGTGCGGCACGACGCCGGCATGTCTCGCTTCGGCTAATGCTGCGATCTTCTTCGCTCCCGATATACCTCCTACTAGACATACGTCGGGCCGCACATACTGGACTGCGCATCTCGACAGCGCCATCTCGAACTCCCAGAGCGAGGTGTAGCGTTCGCCGGTCGCGATGGGGATGTTGATCTTGTCTGCTACATATGCCATCTCATCGAAGTTGTCGGGGGTGATCGGGTCTTCGTAGAAGTAGGGATGGAACTCTTCGATGCCTAGCCCGAGTTGCACCGCCTCGGCAGGTGTGAGGCGGCGGTGGATCTCGATGCAGAGGTCGACAGAATCGCCGACGGTCTCGCGGTAGCGTCGGACGGTTTCGATGGCGTCACGGATCTTTTCGGCATGGGTCTTGAAGTATGGAACGTCGCGTTCTTCATCCAAGAACGGTGTGAGGTGGCCGACGGCCGTGAATCCCATCTCCTTGGCCTCGGCGATTCCGGTGACGAGTTTATCGGTAGTGTCGCCGAAGACGTGGTAGTAGACGCGGGCGCGGTCACGAACCTTGCCGCCGAGGAGCTGATGCACTGGTGCGTCGAAGTGTTTGCCCATGATGTCCCAGAGGGCGATGTCGATTGCGCTGAGAGCACCCATGACGGCGGATCCGCGGAAGTGGGAGAAGCGGTACATGTATTGCCAGTGGTGTTCGATGCGGAGCGGGTCTTCGCCGACTAGGTACCTGCCGAACTTCTCGATCGCGGCTTGGGATGCTTCGAGGTATCCCCACGCGCCCGATTCGCCGATGCCGGAGATTCCGGCGTCGGTGTCGATCTGGACCAGGAGGTATCGGTCGAGCATCAGCGGGGTTACTTTGGTGATTTTCATGGGGGTATTGTTTGCTCAGTAAATTGGTGGTTCGGTTAGGTGATGATTATGGATGAAACTGGACGCGAATTGCATGGATGGGCAGGATGGGCGGGATTTTGAACTGGGATGGGCATGATTGGAATGATGGACTGTGATTGGGTGATGGTTGGTCGGCGGCGTTGTGGGGGTTGGAGTGTTTGGTTGGTAGGGCGATCACATGGGTTCGCCCTACGGATTTGGAATGGTGGTCACGGTTGGTATTGCGCGCATGTCGTCCGCATGTTGTGCAGATGGTGAACTGTACCTGCCGAGGATAAGAACGGTAGAGGAATTATGACCTCCTCAAGCCCGGCGCTAGCAGCATCGCCAATACGATGAGCGGTGTGCCTCCTAGGGCGCTGACGATTAGGGTCATTTCGTTGCCGATGAGGGCTGATAGGGTTCCGCCGAAGGTCCAGCCGAGGGGGAATAGGCCCATGGCGATGGCGTAGAGGGACATGACGCGTCCTCGCATCTCGCCGATGGCTTCGCGTTGGAACAGGTTGATGATGCCGTTTACCCAGAACATGCCTGCGATGCCCATGGCGAAGAGCAGGAAGAGGGTGAGGGGGTAGATGCGTGAGAATCCGAATCCGATCATGCCGAAATCCCAGATGAAGCTGGTGACGATGATGATTGGCATGACGCGTCTGGGCAGTCCGATGATCGCGACGGATATGCTGCCGATGGCGAGTCCGACGCCGAGTGCGGTGGACATGACACCGAATCCGACGGCTCCGACGTCGAGGATCTTGGTTGCGTATTCGGGCATGAGGGGGAAGATTGCGACTCCGGTTATGTTGACGGAGCAGTTCATGATGAAGAGCCATGGGAGCACGGGAGATTTTCGGGCGTACGCGATGCCCTGTTTGAGGCTCTCGTAGTAGGTGGGTCTATCTTCTGATTCGGATGCGGCGTATCTGCCTTTGGGAGCGTTGAGTATGAAGATGGCTCCGAGGAGATAGATTCCGGCGACGATTCCGTATGCCCAATCCGCGCCGGCGGAGGCTATGATCCAACCGACGATGACGGGTCCGGCCATCTCTCCGGCGTTTTGGCCCATCATGACGAGCGCGGTGGCCCTTGGCAGGGAGCGTGCGGGTATGAGGTCGGCGAGGTAGGCCCAGAATGCGGGCATTGCGAAGGAGACGACGGCTCCGGCGGCGAGTGCGAGTGCGAGCATGTGCCACGGCTCGATGATGCCGAGGGCGATTAGGGTGGCCTGGACGATTGAGACGAGTGCGAGTCCGATACGGACGAAGGCGAGGAGTTTTCGTTTGTCGAATCGGTCGGCGATGGCTCCGGCAAAGATTGGGAAGACGAGGATGGGTATGGATCGCATGCCGGAGACGAGACCGACCCAGAGGTTGGAGCCGGTGAGGTCGTACATGACCCATGACTGGAGCGCGGTGCGTGCGACGGCTCCGATGTCGAAGAGGGCTTCGGAGGCTAGGAGGCGCGCGAAGCCGGGGATTGCGAAGATGCGGAGGACGCGTGGGGTCATCGGAATTGGGATTCTTGGGATTTTATTGGGGGATTCTGTGGATTTGGTGTTGGTTGTTGGGGGTTTTAGTTGACAAAAGGTGCATGGCGAGCGGACTGGTAGGGCGGCTGAACCTCGACCGTAAGACTTGATCGGGATCGTGCCGACCACAGCGAGTATCAACCGAACGGAATCGAACTGGTTCGAATCCAAGGACTTTCAGACGCTAGCTGGAAGCTTGGTCACTGGCGAGACGTTGTCGCAGTCGCTGCGCATCGAGTGGTAGTGGGGATAGTTTCGAAAGTAAGTCCTCGCAGGGTACCTTGTGCCTCAATACGCTCTGCGCTTCTGCTGCCTCAGCTACCTGTTGAGGGTCGGCTTCCTCACCGCTTAGATTCGAGTATCGGTCAGCAAATTCCTGGCAAACATAGTTGTGATACCTGGCCATCCACTCGTACTTAACTCGGACATGCGGGTCTGATTGATACAGATTCAAGCCTTCACGCACGATTTTGGAGTGCGATGCAAGAAGATCATAGTCAATCAGGCCTTCAGATACGAGTTCAAACGCCGGCGCGAGGTAGTTTATGAATAATCGACCATCACGCTGATCCTCAAGCAGTTCTTGATAGAGAGGTGCCCAGCAATGGTCATCATACTGTGAGAGTTGCTTCGATACCAGAGGTTCAACCGACGACGCAAGAACCAGTCTCGGTGATCCTCCAGTCTTGTCGAGGTCAATCGCCTCTATGAGAGCCTTGCCATACGCTATATCGTTGTCTTGATAGTGATCACCATAGGTAATCGCTCCCCTAAGCAAGAATCCATCCGCAGCTAAACTGGCTTGCACCTGCGCGAAGAGCTTCAATACGTTGCCAAGCTCAGGCTCTGCGTGCTTGTGTCTTGGAGTGTGTAGCGGCTGGGCAACAACGATGTTGTCGGTAAAGACCTTCATGTCAAAGATGGAAGGGGCCTGTTCGTTGAGCGTCTTGGCTTCACGTACTATGTCGTACGCCTTAGCTAGAGAACTCTTGATCTTCTGTAGAAATTCCGTCTCCTCACCCAACCTGTGCGCACATTCTGTCAATTCCCGGAATCCGAGGATATCGGCGTAACACACTATCGTTGGTAGCAGGGAAGGCGACTTCGGGTGCCATCTAAGATGCACTATCTATATCCTCATTAACTGACTTGGTCAAGCCTCAAGGCTAAATGAGATTGCAAATGCAAAACTGACTTTGGATTTCTGTATCGGGCCTCAGTTCGCACCCGGCGTGGTGGACACTAGAACTGTGATGTGAATGATGGTGGAATGATTTTATTGATGTTCGCTGTGTTGTAGGAGTGTTGGTTGTTCTGGCCCTAATCCCCTGCTCCTACCATGTCCGTGTCCGCCTCGGAGGGCATACTCTGCTTGGTACGTTCCGGGAAATGGGCGGTTCTCCCTGACCATCTTTGGATTCCGGCGAAAGCCAGAATTGGCTTACGCCCTGCGAAACGCGGGTGATGCGATGTAGGCGATTAAGGGGATGGTGATGCTGACGGTTGCGGAGGTTAGGAGGGCGGTTTCGTTGGTGGTGAAGTGGGCGATTGCGCCGCCGATGGTCCAGCCGATGGGGATGAGGCCCATGACGATGGTGTAGAGGCTCATGATGTTGGGGTGGTGGATGGTGAAGGAGTTGGAACGGATCATGGTGAGTATGGCGTTCGCCCAGATCATGCTGGCGGTGCCCATGATGAAGAGGATGAGTAGTGCAGTTGGCAGATCGGGCGAGTATGCGAATGTGATGGAACCTGCGGCCCAGACGATGCTGGCGATGACGGAGGCTATGGGTGCGCGTCCGCGCATGCCGAATAGGGCGGCACCGGCGGCACCGATTGCTAGTCCGCCACCCAATGCGCCGGTCATGAGTCCGAAGCCTAGACCTCCGCTGTCGTAGACTGCGATGGCGTATTCGGGGATCAGAGGGAATACAGCTAATCCGAAGAGGTTTGTCGTCACTAGCATGGCGATGAGCCATGGGAGCGGTTGAGAGCGGCCGATGTTACGGAGGCCGATCCTGAGAGTCCAGATGTAAGGGTGATGGTAGTTGCCTACCCGTGAGTCGTGGTCGGGCATCGGGACGTTGAGGATGAGATATGCGCCGGCGAAGTAGAGGACGGCGATGAAGACGAATGACCAGTCTGCGCCGACGAGTGCGATGATGATGCCGACGGTCAAGGGTCCGATGAGTTCGCCGAGGTTGTGCGAGTAGGCGAGTATGGCGTTGGCTCGCGTGGCCATGCGGGGTTGGACGATGTCTTGTAGAAATGCGACGAATGATGGCCATGCGAACGCGATGGCGCATCCTGTCAATGTAGTGAGGACGGCTTGGTGCCATGGACGCATCGTGCCGGTGCCGATGAGTATGGCTTGGACGATCGCCAAGATACCGATGAATACTCGCATCGTTGCGACGAGTAGTCGATGGTTGACGTGGTTGCCGATGTATGCGGCGATGGCGGGGCTGAAGAAGGATGGGACTGCACGGAATGCGGCGACTGCGCCGACCCAAAGGCTAGAACCTGTGAGGTCGTATGCGACCCAAGACTGTGCGGCGACTCGGGCTAGGACGCCGATGTCGACGACGGCTTCGGATGCGACGATCCAGTTGAAGCCGCGGTCGAAGAGTTGGTGGAAGAATCCGGCGGCGTGTCTGTTGGCGCTGTTGAATGCCGAGCGGTGAGGGGATTGTGCCGGTTCGTGCAATGCTTGAAGGCGCGGTTGTGGATTGGTAATTGGTCCGTGTCTGATTGAATGGGATCACACGAATGATTAAAGATTGCAACAATTCGTGTTTGGGATGCAGCGATTTCCATTACGGTCTGTGAACGATGTATGGTTCGATCCCGTCTTCGTCGATGGTGACACCGATGCCGGGTCTGTCGGGCAGGTCGAATGCGCCATCCTTTAGTTTCCAACCTGTGTCTGAGGCGTCTTGGAGGAGGTTTGAAAGCCCGCCTTGGAACTCTTGGAGCAGATCGGGTGACGACACAGCGGCGCATTGGAGGGTGGCGGCTTGGAATACGGAGACGCCGTTGCCCATGTGGGGCGTGACGGGTATGCCGACGGAATACGCCGCATCGCGCTGGCGCACGAAATCGCTGATGCTTGTTCGACCTATATCCGGTTGGTAGACGTCGAAAACGCTCGCAGGTTTCAACCAGTCGATCAGTTGATAGGTCGTGCGAAAGTGTTCACCAATGGCGATGGGGCAACCTTCAGCGCTACGCAATCTGCGGTGTCCATCGAGGTCTTCTGGTTGTAGGGGGCACTCGAAGAAACGAAGGTTGCGAGCGCCGAATTCGCGTTTGGCTGATATCGCGTCTTCTAGATCGCACATCCAGAGAGTGTCGACCATCCATTGCTCGATCCCCGGGGCTCCTTGAATCAGCGTGTCGAGTTCTTGAAGTGCAGATTCAGTGTCGCCTGATTGAAAGATCTTCGCTCCTTGAATCCCTTGGTCGGCGATGGAGTTGGCCTGCGCGACACGTTCTTCGACTGTTGCGCGTCTCAAGCCCGAGAGGTAAACCGGGATGTTGGATCGATAGTTGGCGTCGAGGAGTGATGCGATCGGAACGTCTTCGCGTTTGCCGATTGCGTCCCAAATGGCGATGTCGAGCGCCGCGAGCGCATCCATCCAGTAGCCGGAGTTGACGCCTCGGCCGCGTTGCGAATCGTATACGAAATCCCAGAGCGCGGTGGGATCCGCGAATTCGCGACCTATGACCATCTCCGCGATAGCGGCGTCGAGCATCACGCAGACGATCTCAGGCGCAATCGGAGTGTTGGATTCGCCCCATCCGATGTGCCCGTCCGTCAATTCGATGCGGACAAGCGGCGTTTCCACCATAGTGGCGTAGACGGTCTGCCAACCCGATTTGAATTCGTACCTTGTCAGGGAAGGTTGGTTGCCAGCACTTTCGCCTTGCAGCCGGTATTGCTCCCAGTACCCGGGAGTATCCGGGAAGGCGAGATGGGCGGTCTTGATCTCGCGGATCGTGAACGAGAGGTCGGCGATAGTCATAGAGATTCGAGGTGTCGCCTGAGAAGCTGGCCGATGCTGTCCAAAGTTTCGTCTGGCAGGTCGCCCTTTTCGTTTGCAATATGAAGTTGCGCAAGAGCTAGCGCCGCGTAGGCACGCGATGTCTCCGGAGCAACGAATTGTGTAGTTTCGAGGTGTTTGCGGATTGTTTCGAGATCTCCGCGGACATACGGACCGGAAATGGCGTCGGGTAATCCGTCATTGGCGATCGCGTCGATGGTCGACTTGAGCATTGGGGACATAAGTTTAAGCGCAACTTCTCGTTCGATCCCAGCGTGGTCCCAAAGCGCTGCGGATATCCCGACGAGTCCGGCGAGCAGGCCGCAAGCCAAGACGGCGGATGCGTGGTAAGCGTTTCGTGCCAGCTCGCCTTCCATCGAAAAGGGCGTGCTGTCAAACGCCTCGGCGATGTTCCATAGCCACTGTTTCAGTTCCGGGTATTGGCAATCGATCGCGTATGAGATTGCCCGCAGCTTGGTGTGGTCGGCGTAGTCAGGGAATGTCTGGAGCGGGTGAAAACTTGCGACCGATGCGCCGGCGTTTTTGGCGGCGGCTAGGACCTCAAGCGTGAGAACGCCCGAGCAGTGGATTACTTTATGATCCGGTTGCCAGGCGATGTTGTCGCACACTGGGCCGATTGCGGCATCGCTTGTCGTGATGAAAACAGTGTCGGCGAGTTTTGCGACATCGGTCGCGTCGTTGACGACAGCGACGTCAGTGAAACGCCGCGTCAACCACTGACGATGATCGCGGCGTCGCGACGAAAGAGCTACGACACGCCCTTGTGGGAACGTGGCGGCGGCGAACGAAGTGCCGAGTCTTCCGGCACCGATGATGCCGATTCTGCGGTCGTTTTCAGGCAATTTTGACTACACGGTTTAGACGGAATCGATGGTGCGTGGCAACGGTTTTTCTGCGATAATTGAGTGAATCACAGTATCGCATCTGATTTGTGTAGCTTCGGTCATACTCGAATAAACGGGCGCTGTTCAACGTCGTCGGCAATGGACGCTCCAACCGAGGGAGAAGCGCGTGAGCGGCGTGAGGGATTGTTTGCGATCAGGCCATCAGATTAGGAGTGTCTGAACGATATGGATCTACCCATCGGAATGCAAACCCTTCCGCCCGCGTATGGTTACGACGATGTCGCGATTGTTCCGGGCGATGAGACCATCAATCCAGACATGACGGATGTGTCGACGAGTTTCGATGGTTTCAAGGCCGATATCCCTTTCATGGCTTCTGCCATGGATAGCGTTGTGGACACGAACTTCGCCTTGAAGATGTCGGATCGCGGAGGTGTTGGTGTGATGAACATGGATGGGCTGCATACCAGGTACGAGGACACGGCAGGAATATACGAAGACATCGCCGCAGCGCCGAAGTCTGACGCTACGGAGTTGCTGCAGAAGATCTATTCGAAGCCGATAGAGCCGAACTTAGTGGGGCAGCGGGTTATCGAGATCAAAGAGGGTGGTGGTAAGGCGGCGGTATCGTTCGTGCCGCAGACTGCGAAGCGCCATGCGCCGTTGGCCGCGGAGGCGGGTGCGGACATGGTGGTGGTGCAGGGTACGGTCATCACGAGAAGGCACCGATCGAAGAACAGCCCGATCGGGTTGCGGCTTTCTGAATTGGTTGACGATGTGAGCGTGCCGGTGGTTGTTGGTAACACCGTGAGTTACAGCGTCACCAAGGAGTTGTCGGAGGAAGGTGTTAACGGGATATTGGTTGGGGTCGGTCCCGGATCGGCCTGCACGAGCCGAGAGGTTTTGGGTATCGGCGTGCCCCAGGTGACTGCGACGATGGAGTGTGTGGCGGCCCGTAACGATTATTTGAAAGAGACCGGGCGATATGTTTCGATCATCACGGACGGCGGTATTCGAACCGGTGGCGATGTTTGTAAATCGGTGGCTTGTGGTGCAGACGCGGTGATGATCGGAAGTCCATTTGCTAAAACCGAAGAGGCGCCAGCGAAGGGGATGCACTGGGGTATGGCGACGTGGCACGAATCTTTGCCGCGAGGCACGCGCATTGATCTTGGCGTCAGATACACGCTTGACGAGCTGCTGTTCGGACCGTCATCGACCTCCGACGGGACGTTAAACCTCGTCGGCGCATTGCAGGTTTGCATGGGTTACGTCGGAGCGGAGACGATCCGCGACATGCACGGAGCACGAATGGTGTACGCGCCAGCGATCAAGACCGAAGGCAAGATCTACCAGATGGCGGGCGCATAGGGCTGCATCGAGATCCAACCGCGGTTTTTCGGATTGGATCAGCTAGGGGACTAAATCGCGATGCAACTTCCGGATCCGAACGGTTTGCCGACGCCTCTCGACGGCATCAAGGTGTTGGACTGCTCTCAGATTTTGGCAGGTCCGTACTGTTCGATGTTGCTGGCGGATATGGGCGCTGATGTGGTCAAGATTGAAAAACCGGGCGGTGGTGACGACACGAGACGTATGGGACCTCCGTTTATGGAGGGCGAATCAGCGGCTTTCCTCGCGATGAACCGCAACAAGCGCAGCGTCGTGCTGAATTTCAAGAACCCGGACGGCGTAGCGGCGATGAAGCGGATGTTGGCCGACGCAGATGTGATTATCGAAAACTACCGGGCTGGCGTGATGGGTAGGCTGGGGTTGGATTACGACACGGTCCGGGAGTTGAACCCGGGCATTATCTACTGCTCGATTTCTGGTTTTGGCAGGACAGGACCGTATGCGGAGCGAGCAGGTTTCGACTTGATCGCGCAGGGCATGAGCGGTGTGATGAGTTTTACGGGGATACCCGGGTCGCCGCCAGTGAAGGTGGGCGTGCCGATGGCGGATTTGAATGCGGGTCTTTACTCTGCGTACGGGATACTGTCGGCATACATCCATCGGTTGAAGACGGGTGAGGGGCAGTATCTCGAAGTGAGCATCATGGAGGCCGCGCTCGCGTATACGGTTTGGGAATCTGCGAGTTACTTCGCGACGGGTCAGATTCCGCCGCCGCTGGGTTCGTCTCATAGACTTTCGGCACCGTACCAAGCGCTCAAGACATCGGACGGTCACATCACCATCGGAGCGCCGAACCAATCGAACTGGCAAAGGATGTGCAGCGCGATTGGGCGCGATGATCTCTTGCAAGTCGAGAGTTACTCCGACAACGCAGGTCGATTGTTGAATCGAGAGGCTTTGGAAAGGGACCTTGAGGAGACGTTCGGGACGCGGACCACAGCCGAATGGTGTGATGTTCTAGAGGATGCCGGTGTACCCGCAGGGCCGATCTACAACATGGAGCAGGTCTGGGAGGACGAGCAGGTTCAGGCGCGAGACATGGATGTGGCGTTGGAGCATCCCAAGGTCGGCGGCACGCGGAACATTGGGCTCGCTGCGAAGCTGTACGGATCGCCGGGCCGTATACACAGTCCGGCACCGTTGATGGGGCAACACACGCGTGAGGTCTTGACGGAGTCGGGATTTAGTGGACCGGATATCGATGAGTTGATCGCTTCCGGGGCGGCGGAGACGGCTTAGCGACCGACGCCGCTACTCCGTTATCGTCCGAATGTAGTTGACGAGGTGCCAAATCTCGTCGATGGTCAAGTTCCCTAGTTGTGCGACCATGGATGTGCCTTCGATGCCCTCGGCTATGAATCCGTAGAGTTCGTCGTCGGTGTGGATCGGGACGTGGATGGCTAAGTCAGCGGGTGGCGGGTTTAGGGCCAATCCCGCGGGTCCATCGCCCCGGCCGGTGTCGCCGTGGCAGGTGGCGCATGAAGCGGTGTAAGTGGCGAGGCCCATCTCGACAGATTCTTGGGTTAGAGGGAAAGGATTTCCTTTGCTTTCGGCGGGAAGTCCGACGCCTAGAGTGAAGACGTTGAGGGTTACCACTATGCCCAATAGGGCGATGAACCCTCCTACTCCATGACGGATTCCGAAATCGGTCCGATCTGATCGGCGCGAGAGTGTCGCGATGACGAGGTAGGCGATACCGGCCACGGCGATTAGGACACCGATGGCAGACATCACGGTTTGTATGGAAGGGCGGATCAGATCTGAAGCATAGGTCGAGGATTTTGCGGCAAATCTAGTCGAAACGTGGGAATCGAACGCGTCTGAACGGACTACGTTGACATCTAGCTGGTAAGCACCAGAGATGCCTATGATGATGTCGTCGAGTTTCCAACGGCCGGGCGAAGGATTTTCAAGCGGCACGAAATACTCGCCGAATTCGTCGTCGAGGTATTTGACGCGGGCGCGTACTTCGTCGGCATGTTGGAATGGGTTCCCTTCGCTGTCGGTGATATCGACCGCGAGGGCGTTAGGCCCTGTGTTGCCCGGATCGAGCTTAACGTCTATGCTGGCGCCGGAAATCGTATCAGCGTAACTAACGTAATCTTCGATGCCGATGCCTGTGCGTTCAGCGTACTGTCGGGCAGGTTCGATACTCGCTAAACTCGCAGTCGCCAAGAGAACCGCAAACGCAACACCGAGTTCGACGGCGATGTAGCGCCTCAGCGATTTGGTGTCGATCGTGTCGTTTCGGGTTTGTCGCGCTACGGATCGGTTGTTTTTCGCGGCGAGCGCAATGAGGACGGCCAGGAGAATGATTTTGATTCCGAGGACTCTGCCGTATGGCGAGTTCAGAGCTTCAGGGATGGTGACCTGCATCAGAGACGATACGATGCCGGAGGCGATGAGTATGGTCGTGGCGAAGATGGCTACAGGAGCGAAGCGAGACGCGAAGCGGAGGAGCATGGTGCGCGACTGAGGATCTTGGGAACGGAATGCTCGGAATGATGCGACTGCGAGATATGCGATGCCGCCAACCCATATGGTGGCGGAGATGACGTGCACAAGATCGGTGGCGATTGCGAACCGCCGGATGTCTTGCGGAGTCGCAGCGTTGTGGCTGGTGAGGGCGATAAGAAGCAGATAGGCGCCTCCGAGCGCGATGGCCGCTACTCCCCATGGAGTTTCGGTCGACAGTGGAGGATCTTCAAATTCGTCGCGATCTGGATCGCGGTGCGCGCGGTTGACGACCTGTCGAGCACCGATCAGTGCGATAGCGGCGAGGATCGCGGCGGTGAAGCGCCATGACCAGAAACTGCCCCATTCGCTTTGAGAGATGACTTGTGTCAGCCGCGAGGGGTTAAACGCTGCAAGTGCGTCGTCGAAAGCCAGATATGTTTGCAGGATCAGTTGACCGATTTGGGCTATCAGGACGATCACAATCGCCCCGAGCGCGACGGTAGTGAAACGGACGGACGTTGTTCGGGCGAAACTGATGGTGTCAGAATGATCTTCGGACCGAGTGGCGCGGGTGACGACAAAAAGTTCGAAGGCGAGACCGCCAGCGAACACGGCGATGCCGATGTAGATGAACCAACGAACGAGGGGGTCGAAAGGTGACAGAAGTATCGGCTGTTGCTCGAATGCGGACTCCGATTCTGTGCCGAGGGCTTCTCCTACTGAGAAGAGGAACGATCCGGTGACTTTGTGACCGTCGATGGATGAAACGTTGCGCCATGCTACCGTGTATGTTCCGTTTTCAAGTTCCGCCAGGCGCACCCACATCGCCGTCGGCTCTGTGGTGTCGAACTCAGTCTCGCCATCTGTGACTTCCGCGCCGGAACCATCTCGAACCGAGATTTCACTGAACGCGGGTTCAATCGGTTCTGTGAACCAGATGATTACTCGTTCGGGCGGTGCATCGAGTTCGGCGGAAGGCTGGGGCGAGGAATCTACGAGATTGGCGTGTGCAGCGGCCGGAAGTGGCGTAAGGGTTAAGACGACGAATACGAGTAGAGCGGTTATGACGGTCAGAAATGGGTAGGCCCGCAGTCGCGAGATCATCACGTTCGCGTCATTCCTCGTCGTCAGCCATTTCGGCCTGTTGCCTTATTCGTCGCATCCGACGTTCGCGCTGCGCTTTTCGGCGTTTGTTTCCGCTCGACCACGCCAAGAAGCTCATGAGGATGACGAATGAGACGATTGCGACCACAGTGCCGATTTCGTCCCAGTAGCCAACGGCACCGTGTAGGAGAACTGTGATCATGGGGAGTACCCGCAATGGCGGGTTGATTTTTCTTCGAACGATGCGGAGAGCTGAACAGATTGGATCAATTGCGTCTTCTGGCAATGGTAATGGCGAAGATGCTCATCGCTAATGCGATGACGCCGAACGCGACACCGACAATACCGATAATCATGCCGAGCGATGCGTTTGATGAGGTCGCGGCCAGATCATCTTCAAGGTTTTGGGCAGCATCTAGCGCGCCTTGGGCCGCGTTTCGAATTTCGCGGTTGCTTTCCAACACAAAGGGGAACTGGATAGCGTCGGATGCGACCACGGTGTCATAGGTGTCAGGACCAGAATCGAACGTCTCGTCGATGGGATTACCTTCGATTGACCCGAAGAACCGCACTCGGTAGTCGCCGGGAGCGGTTGGGATGAACTCAGCGACGTAGTGACCCGGATCATCGAAGACTTCGGTTAACGGCATCGACGTTGACATTGACGTTGATAGGTGCGTCAATTCCACGTCTAGGGTTGCTCCTAGTCCGGTTACGCGATTCGTCGGAGTCGCGGTTTGGCCGGTCGCTCCGGAGGTGCCTGCCTCGACCATGCTCTTGATCTCGGGCGTCATAGAAGAAAGAGGACCGCTCATCAACACTGCATTTTGAAAATCTTCATTAGTCCAAACGAGCGTGTCGCCAACATTCGCTTCGATGCGTTTGGGATTAATGCCATCTATGGTCAGCGAGACTGTCCTTTCAACCGGGTTGTGTGCATCTTCCTCAGCTACGATGATCAAGCCTTGGTAATCACCGGGATGGAGGTGGTAGGGCAGACCTAAACCCTTCAGCTCTTCAGAGATTTCGAACTCGAATGCTTCGTTGCGCCTTAGGCCGGGGGAGATGAACAGGGCGCCATGGGTCAGGACATCTATTTCATCGCCGGTAGTGGCTGAAGGGGATTGGTTTTCATTGTCGCCGTTGCTGTGAGAATGATCATCGTGGTCATGGGCGGCCGCTGGACTTTCCGTATCAGCATCAGTCGCCAAAGCGTCGCCGGTTGCATGTTCTTCGCCTGCGATCCTGGTGACGATGAGCGAAACGGCGTTGAGTTGGCCTTCGTAAGCTGGTTCTCGCAGGAACCCGACAACGAAGTTGTAATCACCCACTTGGCGACCTTCGTGCGCCGACGCTGGCGAGCTTGTGGTTGCCGCCAATACTCCGACCAACGCTACGAGCAGAGCGATTACGGTGCGAGGTCGAACCGCGACTTGACGTGCTGTAGTCATCTGATTGCCTATATCCGAGAGCCGCTACTTTCGATACGCAACTAACCCGAATGCGGTTCTAGATCGATTGGTGACGTCGAGGACGGTTGGGTTGTGCACCCTCGGCGGATTGCATCAAGCCCTAGCGTAGTCTGGCCGGTACGCCGTCTGAAGGGTACGAAGATCGAAGCCTTCGGGTTGTTCGCCCACAGCAAAGTCGTATAGCGCAGCTTTGAAGATGCCTTCCAGCGTTTGAACAGTCGCGATAGCTAGCCCAACGAGTAGGACACCGACGATGACACCGGCCGGCGGATATACCAGGAACAGGAGAATGGCTGGAACGACGGCCGCAGCGACTGCTAGCAGGTAGACGATGAAGAAGCCAAAGGTTGCGGTGATCTGGCGGCCCCAAGTCTGGCGAATGATGCCCGCGGATCGCTTGATCGAAGACACTGGCCCTTGGTTCTCGGAAACCATGACAGGGATTACGAAGAACGTCATGAATTCCCACACGCCTTCGATCATGCTGTAGATCATCTGGACGATGAAGTTGTCGGTCTGTGATCTAAGGACTCGGAACAGGGTGCCCACGATTGCCGAGATTACGGACCAAAGAAAAATGTGGTGGATGTGCTTGGTGGCGTGGCTCAAACCGGACATGACGTTGGGGTCGCCGCCTCGCAGTCTTTCGAGCGCGGCGGAGATCAACGCGGCGTTGAAGAAAGTGGTGATGAAATACGCGAGGAGTATCATCACCAAGAATCCGAATAGGTTTCCCGTGTCTGCGACACCGACCGCCAATCCAGCGAAACCGAGGACTAGCAAACCCATCCCTGACAAGACGGGAAACAGGATGAGTTCACGGTCCTTCATGAGGACATCCCAGCTCATCTTCATCAGTTGGAAAGTGTGTCCGATAGTCGCAAACATGGGTGTGATCTGCTCCTCGTCGTCCGATTGGAATTGGGGACGATATCCAACGAGAATGTTACTACAGAAGTTGATTCTGCCCACTAAATTGAGCGTCTAAGAACTCATGCCGCCGATAAATCTTGGCCGCGAATACACGAACAGTTGATTGAGGCGATTTACTGCCCGACCTAATCAACCACCAAATGAGCGGCGGTGTTCGACAGCGTGGTTTCTTTGCTGCCCGGGAAAGGCGTGGTGCTGAAGACGGCGTTTCCGAGCATGATCATAGTCGCCGCTCCGCCATTATTCTGAGCCTGACTGATGGCTTGTTCGACGCGTTGATCCATTAGGAGCCCGCTCGATTTGGCGAAATCTAATGCGAGCGTTACCAGCTCTGTGAACGTGATGGCATCGTGGCGCTCAATCGACGCTTCAATCTTTGCAAGCGCACGATCTGCGGAACGATTAATCCGCTCGTGTCGGTCGTGATCTGCGAGAATCTCGCTAGTGCGGATTTTGCTGAAGTAGCGCCAATGGACGGGGATTGCAGGTATGTCGAATCTGTGGGCAGCCAACGGGTGGCCGGCGATGGTTTTCACCAAACACCCACCGTTATGCTGGGCGCAAACATCTCCGAGACCTGTGAGGTTGCGTACCTCGGCGACATGGGCGATCATCGCGAGTTCGTCCCGGTTTTTGCCTAGATCGAGAAGGTGGTTGGCGGCGATTAACGACGCGTAGGTGGCGGCGCCGCTGAGTCCGAAGCCGCTGCTCAATGGCAGGTCCGAAGTGATTTCTACGGACAATGACTCGGGGGCCAAATCTTCCAAAGCGCTTGTCACGGTCGGAAATTCGATGGTTTTGCCGTTGAAGGTGACGCTGTTCGGCTGGTCGGATGATCGAGAGACAATGACTTCGACACCGTCCTCAACGGTAAATCCCCAGCCGAGCGAGTGCATTTTCGCCGGATCGTCATGGGCGATGATCTTGAAAAGTCCGGAGATGTTCCCCGGAGCGAAGGCTTTAGCCACGTCGCGCGTTGATGAATCTGCCGACATCGAAAACGGACTAGTGGGAAGATCGGGTCGCTGAGCGTTCGATTATGCCGTCGAGACCATGCCTCGCAGCACATTTGCCTCGTCGCTGGCCATGAAAGCGGCGATTTCAGCGACGTCCAGGGGGTTCGTGAGGTTAGCGACTTGATGCTCGACTTCAGCGGCCGGCTGTTCGGTGATTTCGCCGGTGGATCTGAGTTGAGCGATTTTCAAAGGGGTTTCGACGGCGCCGGGTGCGAAATCGTTAACGCGTATGCCTTGGGATTCGAGGTATTGCTGCATCACCATCGTGAATCCGTGCACTCCGCCTTTGCTGGCTCCGTATGCGTAGGAAGATGACCCGCCTTTTACACCTGCGCCGGATGCGGTGAGTATGATCGTGCCGCGGTGCGGTCCGGGTTTCTTGAGCATCTCGATGGCGACGTATTTCGCCATGAGGTAGGTGCCACGGAGGTTGATGTCAAGGACGGTATCCCAGACCTTTTCCTCGAATCGGTCTAGGGGTATCGATGCGCCGTGCAGAACGCCGGCGAAGTGCAACAGGACGTCGATGTCTTCTAGCCATGCTTTAGCCGCGATCACCGTACCCGCGACGTTGGCTTCGTCTCGAACGTCAACGCTCCAGAATCTGGCATTGCCGCCATTGTCGTTTATCTGGATGGCGGCATCGTTGCCGTCTTCGTTGTTGTTATCAAAGATTGCGACTTGTGCGCCGAGTTCGGCGATACGGATTGCGGTTGCGCGGCCGATGCCAGTTGCTCCACCGGTGACAATGCACCTCTTGCCAGTTAGGTCTGCGGGCATATCTTGCTCCTAAACGATTAATTCGATTCTAGTCAAATGTCCTTCAGTCCCATTCGATCCCCGCGATTTTGGCGGCGCGCCGGATACCGGCCGCGGCCGCAGGGATTTTTTCATCCGGGTAGTGCTCGACGGTGACCGTTATCGACGGTGCAACTTCTTGAAGCCGTGTCAGCAAGGTCACGTTGTCGAGCAAAGCGTTTGGAGCTCCGATCACCTCTTCTTCGAAGTGGGGAAGCAGGGCATCTACGATCGTGAAATCTTTGGCATCGCAACCCACGATCTCGTCCGCCATCAGGTCGACACATTCGTTGATCAGCGACGTGGTGTCGTAGGCGATGTCGAAAGAACCGACGAGGTTTACGGGGTCCATGTTGTAGCCGAGGGCGGGCATATCGACGGCATCAAAAAAGTCGCGCACCCGTTGGGGTGTGTAGACGGGACATACGACGCCAGACTCGAGTACGAGTTTGATGCCTTCGGAATCGGCGACACGACATACCCGTTTCGCGCTCGCCACGAGTCGATCGAATGTTGCGGATGACCGGTTTTCAGGATGCGGGAGCCATGCCCCGTTTGGGTTCAAGCTACCTGGGCGGAAATATGTGGTAGGACAACCCAACTTGGCTGAGAGGCGAATCGTATCTTCCAAGAATCGCACTGTCCATTCGCGCGTGGCGTCGTCATCGCTGCATAACCCGCCGCCATATCCTCCGCGGGTCATCGGCATCATCAATCCGTAGTCGCTGTACAGTGCCCTAACGCGTTGGATATCGTTGTCGTCTCCGAGCGCGGGGTCAGAAATCGTCAACAATGCGGAAACGAAGCCGTGTTCGGCGACTTTGCCCACCTGCTCTTCGGTGACTTTGAGCCAGTCACCTCTTACGAATCCAGCAACACCGAGACGCATTTATGGTCACCTTTCGTTCCGAGCAGTGGCGATTTGGAATCGCCCATATCTATTCATGTTATCGCCGACGATGGCGTTGGAAGCGTTGAATCGGTTTGAGTGACATAGGTACGATTCGATTAGCGTCGGTTGTTTTATGCGTCGGGCCGTGAGACGCGCTCGGTTCGGCGGATGCGGCGCTTATGGAGCGCGATCTGCAAGCCAAGTTATCGGTATCACGCATTGGCATCGACAATTCCAGAGCCGCGGGAACTAGGCGATGTGTTATCGGAAGTGAGCGATCTGCTCGAGGTCGGCGGCGTCTCGGTTGCACTCAAACGCCTTTCACCATTGCGCCCGGCGGATTTAGCTGCCGTAGTCGCGGAACTTTCCGAAGACCATCTGCGCCAGCTCCTAGAGCGGATGAGCAACGAGGCGATCGCGGAAGTGTTGGATTACCTCGACGTAGAACGAGGGTTGCGTGTTTTTGAGGCGATCAGCGAAATGCGGCGCCCCGCGGCGCTTGACGAAACTTCTCCGGAGGTCGCGACCGACTTGCTTCACCGGATCGCGTGGGACGATGCCGCACAGACGCTAGTGCGAATGCGGAATCTCAACGTTATCGGTGATCTTTTGATCCACGACGATGATGATGCCGGCGGTCTGATGTCGCCAACATTCGGAAAGTTGCGAGAATATTGGACGGTCCGACACGCTCTTCGCGTCCTAAGGCAGCTGGATCTAGATCCGGAGATGTTACGGGAATTGTTCGCCGTCGACGCAAACGACACGCTCGTCGGTCGTATGGAACTGTCCGAATTGGTATTCGCCCCACCCGATGCGACAATCAGCGAGATTATGAACCGGGACGTGATTTCGGTATCCGCTACGGAAGACCAAGAGAGCGCTGTGCGGCTGATGCAACGGTATCGCTTGCCCAGCATTCCTGTAACCAACTCGCGCCGCCAGTTACAAGGCGTGATCACCTCCAACAGCCTTGTCGAGGTCGCAGAGCAGGAGGCGACGGAAGACATGTTCCGACTGTTCGGAGTGGGAGGGAGTCTGACGTCGGGTTACAACGTCCGAGAGGCGATTCGCAATAGATTCCCTTGGCTTGTTCTCAACCTATTCACCGTGATGACGGCGGGTTACGTATTGAGTCTTTTTCAACCGACGCTGGACGCGATGGTTCTGCTCGCTGCGTTCCTTCCAGTGGTGATGGGACAGGCCGGGATCGCGGGCACTCAGACGGTGACGATCATCGTCCGATCGATGGCGCTGGGTGAGCGGTCGATATCGAACGTATGGCAACTTTTGTTGTTTGAGTTAGTTCTATCTTTGGTTCAGGGAATAGCCGTGGGGGCCATATTGGGCGCCGTGGTACACGCGTGGAAAGGCGATATCGTGCTCACGCTGCTGGTCTCGGGTTCGTTGGTACTCAATTTGATGCTGGCGGCATTGAGCGGCGTGATGGTGCCGATGTTTATGCGATTGATTCGCATCGACCCTGCGATGGCGTCGGCGGTCATCGTCACGACAGCGACCGACATTTGCGGCATCGTTATGTACCTGGGGTTGGCCAGCGTGTTCCTGACGCTGTTAGTTGCCTGAGCGTCGAGAAGATCAGTTGCTGATTATTCGCTCCCGACAAACGCGGTCGCGACGTGTCGACGCTGGATTTTGCCTGTCGCGGTGCGGGGGAGTTCATTGGCGAAGTAGATCACGTCCGGGATCTTGAAATCTGCAAGCCGCTCGCGACAGAAGTCTTGGATTTCCGACTCCTCGCAGTCTCCGCTGAGGACGACGGCTGCTTGAACACACTCGCCGTATTTCTCATCGGGAGCGGCGAAGCAGACCGCTTCCGCCACCGCAGGATGTTCCAACAGCGCGGCGTCAACTTCTAACGGCGAGATCTTTTCTCCGCCGCGGTTGATGAGTTCCTTCAATCGACCCGTCAACGTCAGGTAGCCATCGTTGTCCAACATTCCTTGATCGCCGGTCCTGAACCAACCGTCGACGAACGCGTCGGCGTTCGCTTCGTCGTTGTTGTGGTAGCCCCACATGACGTTTTCGCCTTTGATGACGACCTCGCCTCTATGACCAGTAGAAGCCAACGCACCCGAATTCTCGTCTGCCATTATCGCGACGTCGACGCCGGTCGCGGTGCCTACGGTGCCCGGGATACGCGCGCCCGGCGGCAATGGACTGCTCGACATCTGGTGCGATGCTTCGGTCATTCCGTAAGCTTCCAGAACCGGCGCGCCGAAACGGTTTTCTAGCGCCTCGAAGACCGTGGGAGCAAGCGCGGCGGAGCAGGATCGGATGAATCGGAACGATTCGTGCGGTGCGGAATCGTCATCGGCGCGGGTCAACAGAATCTGGTGGATGGTCGGTACAGCCGAGTACCAAGTCGATTGTGAGTCTGCTTGCTGTTTCCAAAATGCGCTCGCCGAAAATCGTGCAGGCACAACTACGGTTCCACCAGAATTCAACGTTGACAGACATGCCCCGATCAATCCGTGGACGTGGAACAATGGCATCACAATGAGCGACGTGTCGTCGGGCGTCAGTTCGTAAGTGTTTTTTATGTTGCTGACCGATTTCATTAAGTTGAGATGGCGCAGGGGAACGCCTTTCGGTCGGCTAGTGGTGCCTGAGGTGTGAAGAAACAGTGCAGTATCGGAATCGCTTGGTGTCGGCGCATCGACTGCAGAAGTTAATTCGCCACCGTTGCTCGACAGCTTTATGCGCGGACTTGTCAGAGATGCGTCGAGTTCTGCGTCGATGGTTTTAATGCCGAGTTGCGCGGCTGCTTCGCGGGCAGGATGTGAACCGCTGGGCAGAATTGCGACGCGTGCCCCTGCGTCTTCCATGTAGAAGGTGAATTCATCGGTGGTATACGCAGGATTCAGTGGTGCTGCGATCGCTCCCGCATGGGCGACCGCGAGGAATGTGGCGACGAACTCGTAGCCGTTGACCAGCACTATCGACACAGGAATTCCCGGTTCTACGCCGTTGGCGGCCAAGATGTCGGCGAGTCGCGAGATCTCAGAATTGAGATCGTGATACGACCAAGAGCCGAGTTCGGGTGCGATTACCGCCGTATCGGTCCAAGAAGATGGTTGGAGGAGCGAGCTTAACGTGTTCGTGTCGGACACCGTATACTCCGATCCGCTGCAATAGAAATGCGCGATTGGTTGGTTTTAGCGTTCGTGAGGATTCTAACGCTAGGCAAACTCAGTCGCGGACTACGACGAGAACTCGTTCCAGCCCGGCGAAATCGAGTCGGACGTCAATATTGCCGTTGGGGACAACCTCGTTCGCGAGGTCCAAACACTGATTCGCGACGGGTGGGTCGATCTCGATGAACGCTGCCGAAGGCGCGTTTTGATGCATCAGGTCGGGGAGTGACCGGATTAGCGGTTCGAGCACCTTCATGCCGTTGCGCCCCCCGTCCAAAGCCAGACGAGGTTCCCAGTCGCGGACCTCCGGATCGAGATCGATCAATGCCTCTGAACGGATGTACGGAGGATTGGACACGACGATGTCGAACCGCCCAGAAAGTTGGCACCGCGTCGCGTCTCTGACGGCGAAATCTATCTCGACACCAATTATGCTGGCATTGCGCTTCGCCAGATCGAGAGCATCTTCGCTTACGTCGGTCGCGGTGACTCGCGCGGTGGGACGTTGCTTGGCTATGGATATCGCGATGATCCCGGACCCGGTTCCGATGTCGCAGATGCTTGGCGAATTTGGGCGGTATTCGCGGGAGAAATCGATGCAGAAATCTACCAACATCTCGGTCTCCGGTCTAGGTATCAACACTCGGCGGTCCACGAGGAATCTCAGACCGTAAAACTCTCTTTCGCCGAGGATGTAAGCGAGCGGTTCTCGTGTTTCTCGCCTTTTCAGGATTTGTTTCAAAACCTCCGTTGCCGATGCAGATACCTCATCGCTGCGAGAAGCGAGTAGCTGCTCTTGCGAGAATCCTGTAGCGCGTCGGAGCATCATTCGGGCTTCGATTGGCGCCTCTTCGGCCGCGATGCCGAAGTCGATCAGTGTCGATGTGATTTGGCGGACGGTTTCCGCGATCGCTGGCAATTAAGTGCTGACTTTAAGAGTCGGAAGCGGCTTGGATTTTGCGGGTCTGTTCGACCTGCAGGAGCGCGTCTACAAACTCATCGATCTCACCGTCGAGGATTTTAGGGAGACTGTGGCTGGTCAGATTGATCCGGTGATCGGTGACGCGGGACTGTGGAAAGTTGTAGGTGCGAATCTTCTCAGAGCGGTCTCCCGATCCGACTTGCGCCTTGCGATTTGCGGCTTCTTCGGCTGCTCGGCGTCGCAGCTCCATGTCCCAGAGCCTGGTGCGAAGGATGGCCATCGCTTGAAGTTTGTTCTGAAACTGGGATCGCTCGTTTTGGCACTGAGCGACTATCCCAGACGGTTCATGCGTGATGCGGACAGCGGTTGCGACCTTGTTGACGTTTTGTCCGCCATGCCCGCCGGCGTGGAAGATGTCGATCTTCAAGTCTTTATCATCGATCTCGACGTCGACGTCTTCTGCTTTGGGCAAAACCGCCACTGTAGCCGCCGATGTGTGAATGCGCCCTTGTGATTCGGTTTGCGGCACACGCTGGACCCGATGAGTTCCGCTCTCGTGCTTGAGCCGCGGAAACGCGCCTTCGCCTTCAATTTCGAAGACGACTTCTTTGACGCCGCCGATGCCGGTGTCGTTGAGTGATAGTACCGAGGTGCGCCACCCATGATTTTCGGCGAAGCGTTGGTACATACGGAAAAGCTCATTGGCGAAGAGTCCGGCTTCGTCGCCGCCTGTGCCGGCACGGATCTCGAGCACAGCATCAGCGTCGTCGGTTTGATCGCGCGGAATCAGCGCGATCTGGATTTCGGAGATCAGCTCTTCATGACGTTTTTTCTGCTCATCCGCGACCTCCCGCGCCATCTCCAACATTTCGGGGTCCGTTTCGTCGGCGAGGATTGATTCGGCGTCCGATATCTCGTCGTTTACGGCGATGAATTCATCGCGCAGGCGAACCAAGGAAGAAACGCGCGCGTATTCACGCCCTAGTCGTTGCATCTGGAGGCGGTTCGACGCTACATCGGGCAGCGACATCTGGGCTTCGATCTCGGACTGGCGTTCTGCCGCGGCTTCGAGGCTGGTGCGGAGGCGATCTTCAACTGTGGATGTTGGCATTAGACGGTAGGACAGAGCGTTTTTGCGATGGTGCTCGAGTCGAGGTTGATGGACTGTTGATCACCTTCGAATTGGAGCGGTTTGACGGCAACTATGCCTTGCTCCAATTCTCGGTTGCCAATGATGACGGCGTAGTTCGCGTTGGATCGATTGGCGTAGCGCATCTGTGCACGCATCGATTTTCCAGCGGGTGCCATCGTGATTGACAATCCTAGATTTCTGAGTTCCGCTGCTAAAGATGCGGCACATCTAGTAGCGTCGTCGCCGACGTGAACCATCACCGCGTTCACAGGCGGTGTCGCCGCTTGGATCGATTCTTGCCTTTGGATCTCTAAGATGATGCGTTCTATCCCTGAACCGAATCCGACGCCCGGCGTGTTGTCACCGCCTAGGATGCCGATCAATGGGTCGTATCTACCCCCTCCGAAGAGCGATGTCTGACTGCCTTCGCTCGACGGTTCGAACTCGAACACCGTTCGATTGTAGTAATCCAATCCACGAACGAGCGTGTGGTCAATTCGATAGTTGAATTCCGGATATGCGGTTTTGAGTCCATCCAGCAACGCGAGCAATGATTCCCAATGTTCTCGAGCATCATCGGACAGGTAATCCAACGATCTAGGTGCCTCGGCGCTCAGCCTGCGGGTCGCAGATTCTTTGGAATCGAGTAGTCGAAGTGGTGCACGATCCAAGCGATCGCGGTCTACTTTGGGTAGATCATTGGCGTGTTTCGCGTAGTAATTGCGCAAATTCTCAGCATAATCACCCCTAGATTCTGGGTCGCCGATCGAATTGATGCGCACGGTGACGGCGGAGAGACCGAGCGCGGTGATGTAGCGCAAACCGATTTCGATGATTTCAGCGTCGATGATGGGCGAAGGGTCGCCTATCGCTTCGCATCCAAACTGATGGTGCTGGCGGTATCGGCCGGCTTGCGGGCGGTCGTACCGGAACATCGGCGCGATATAAAAGACGCGCACCGGCTGAGGCAGGTTATGCATGCCGTGTTCAATGTAGGCACGGCAGACTGGAGCCGTGCCTTCGGGTCGAAGAGTGAGCGATTCGCCGCCAAGATCGTCGAAGGAATACATCTCCTTCTGCACGATGTCGGTTTCGTCTCCGACGCCGCGGCGGAAGAGTCCCGTGTGTTCGAACATCGGCGTGTCGATCTGCTGATAGCCGAACTGGCGCGCAGTTTGGATGGCGGTGGCGCGCACCGCGGACCAGAGGATTTGGTCCTCCGGCAGTATGTCGGCGACGCCTCGCGGTGCCTTAAAATTCCGTTGCTCAGCCATTTCTCAACGATTCTACGTCCCCCGTTTGGCCGAACGTCGTCGAACGGGTCGGAGAAGCGTGCTTTGTTAGACTTTCTCATACGGAGTCGGGGCATGGCGCAGCCTGGTAGCGCACTTGACTGGGGGTCAAGAGGTCACAGGTTCAAATCCTGTTGCCCCGACCATTCCTAAGGTTCGAAGAATCATCGCCGAACCGTGAATGTTCCAATCAACTGAGACGTCCTATCAATTTGCGTTCAGACCAGCATTCAAGTTATATTGATCAATCGTCGAAATGTGAATGTCAACCAAATACAGCAACAATTGTTGCTTGGTCGGTGTGTAATGGAAAACGTGATTGAATTACTGAAGCGATATGACGCGTTGAGAGACGGTGACGAAATCAAGTCGGGTACGGTCGATAGATTGGAGCCACAATACGCGACGAATGAAACCTTCAAGAAATTTGACCCGCGGTTAGCCAAGAGGCTTGTCGAAAACGGTATCTCGAAGCTATACGGCCACCAAAGTGACGCGATCGATCTCGCACTTGATGGTGCTAACGTCGTGTTAGAGGCGCCGACCGCTAGTGGCAAAACATTGTCATTTGGGATTCCGGTAATTCATGATCTGCTCCAATCCCGGAATGGACATGCGATGCTGATCTATCCGATGAACGCGGTTGCACTTGACCAAAGGGAGAAGCTGCTTCCGATTCACAAGGACTTGACGGATCGAGCCGGTTGGCCAATTGAATCATGGACATACAACGGCGATGTCGATGCAGAAACTCGCAAGGTATTGAGGGATAACCCGACCCATCTATTGATCACTAACATTGACTACATTCATCGATCGTTCCTGGCCCATGCTCATTTGTGGACGAAATTCTTGGAGAACTTGCGATGGGTAGTCTTGGACGAGATCCATGAGTATAGAGGCTATTTTGGTACGAACGCAGCGATGGTATTGCGTCGTTTGGGCCACTTCTTGGCATCTCGAAACGTGCATCCACAGTACATGTTGGCCACTGCTACATGCGCAAACCCCAAAGAACACGCAGAAAATCTGACGGGCCAAGAATTCCGGTTGGTATCAGCGACTAACCAGTTTCAACCCAAGCGGGAGTATGTTTTCGTTGATCTAGATCCGCAAATTTCCGAGTACAACCATTGGCGCGCACTCCAAATAAGAGCGATCAATGCTGCGATGGCCCTAGGTTCAGAAGGCAGGTCGGCTCTTGTGTTTTGCCCAACCCGACAATTTGCCGAACAAGCATATCGCATGACCTGCGACAGGATCCGCCAAGCAAACGAACGGATCGACGAAGAGGACGGAACTGCCCGCACACGCGCTCCGGAATTGGAAGAAACCGAAATCCAAGTTTTCAAAGGCGGAATGAACGCCGAAGACCGACGTTCAATTTTGGAAGGACTGAATTCAGGAGACATCAGGGTCGTCTATTCAACAAATGCCTTGGAATTGGGGGTGGACATACGGGGTCTAGACGCCGTCGTTATGGCAGGATTCCCAGCCAACATGATGTCGGCGCGGCAGCAGATCGGGCGGGCTGGTCGCGGTTGGGACCGAGATGGGCTGGTTGTTTACCTCGCGCGAAACAATCCGTGGGATCGGTTCTACGCGAGAAATTTACAAGCTTTCCTTGAAAAAGACTTGGATGAAATCGTGGTTGACTCAAATAACGAGGTTCTTTCGAAACGGCATGCGACTTGCGTTTTCTACGAAACAGGTTCGATCGACGGAGGAGCAGCGGTTTTGGGTGACGGAATCTACAACTCCGCTATGGATCTGATGAGCAATGGTGCGAGACCCGCGAAAAGAGGCAGATATTCACCTCACCACAGCATGGACCTTCGCGGCGCATCGGGCGAGATTCACGAATTGATGATCGGCGAAAATTCTCTAGGCACGATTTCTGGTCATCAGAAGTTCAAAGAGGCCTACGACAGGGCCATTATTCTGCAAGGTGGCAAATCCTATCGCGTCGTTGGTTACAACGTGGACATGTCGACCAACGGTAGTGTAAGCAGAGAGATTGAGCTGCAACCTGAGGAGACGGCGAACCAAACTCGTCCGTACATTTCGCGTCAACTTTACGAAAATGATGTTTATAGTGGCTCGAAAACGGGCGACGAATTCGAGATGTTTCACGGCAATGTTTCCGTTTACGAGGCGGTCCAAGGGATCGTTGAATTCGACCAATCGGACACCGAAATCGACCGTTGGGACGTTACACAATCTGAGAATTCATTCAGTTCGAGTGGTCACGCTTTTTGGGTTTCAGTCTCGGAGAGCGACGTTACCCCTGCCACACTCAGAGGGCTGGAAAACATCTTTCGTGTGGGTGCGCGTTTTGTGATTCCAGCTGACGAGCATGACACCTATACGTTGACCAAGCCCGAAGACAGATCGGTTTACGTCATCGAGTCGTATTCCGGCGGAATTGGGATCGCGCGGAAAATCTTCGAAAAGTGGGTGCAAGTTCTAAAAAGGGGATTGACCGTGGCGCAGGGTTGCATTGATTGCACTTTAGGTTGCCCCTATTGCATTTTGCCTCCTCGTCGAACTGAAGAAATAGACAAGGTTGGCGGAATGAAACTAGCATCGAATCTCGTCTCAATTGGGGACAACAAAGCAACGCATGAGTTCGTGCATGGAATGTGGCACCCGGTCCCTTAACCGTCCAACCTTCGCGCCCGTCTTACCGCTGGTTGCAGCGAGAAGAAGACTAGGGATGCGGTGATCATGAGGATGGTGCCGGTGATGAGGACGGGTTGGTAGGTTTGCAAACGGTCGTAAGTTAATCCTGCTGCGACGGGGGCGATGATGAGAGCGCCGTTGTAGATGGGCGCCATCATGCCGCGGATTGTGGCGTAGCGGGCGCGTCCGAAGAGGTCGCCGATGATTGCCCAGTTCAAGGAGCTGCCGGCTTCGGATCCTATGAAGAGCAGCATTGCGAGGAAGATGGGCCAGGTGCCTTCGACGAGCGTGATCAGGAGCAAGCTGATTGCCGACGAGCTGTAGAGAAAGGACAGCATCAGTGGTCGTCCGACGCGGTCGCTGAAGTATCCGGTGACGAGGATTACCGGCACCGCTCCTAACGAAATCAGTCCCACGAGGTTGGCGGCCATCTGCTGCGTCTCGCCGCGCCAGACGAGTATGGGGATGAAGTGGAGGAATATTGTGCCGTGGACCGAGATTCTCAGGGTGGTAGCGGTTACCAAAATCCAGAACGAAGGTGTTTTCAATGCTTGTTTGGTTGTGAAATCGCCTTCGAACCCCGTTTCTGAGTTGTCGCTGTGCGGACTTTCAGAACGTTGCTGGTCCGCAGATTCGCGTTGTCGTAAACGTCGCCGCATGTGGGACAGCGAAACGCCGCCGTCTGGATTGAGCCCCATGCTTTCGGGCGACCTGCGGAACAGGAAGGACAGCGGCGCGATCAAGACGATCAGTGCCACGCCGATAATCCACGCAGTGGTCTGCCATCCGAGGTTGATGACGCCCACCGACAGCAGTGGGATTATGATCGCTCCGCCGAGCCGGAACGCGGCGCTGTTGATCGACATCACCATTCCGCGGTAACGGATGAACCATGTGTTCAACGCGGCGGTGGTGGCTTGCATGAAGGATGTTGAGGAGCCTACCGAAATGACGCAGAGATATACGAGCATGAAGGCGATGTATGTGCTCGTGGTTGAGAGGATGATGTAACCGATGCCGGTCATCATGGCGCCAAAGAAAATGAGCGGGATGTATCCAAATTTGTCGAGCGCCCAGCCGGTGATGGGTCCTAAGACGCCGTTCTCGGCACGGGCCAGCGCGAAGGCTAGTGACGTTTGCCAGTAGGTGATACCCAGGGATTCAGCGACCGGGATGAAGAAGACGGCGAAACCTTGCCACACGACGGTTCCGCCCAACGCGTTCATGACGCAGGCACCGGCGAGCATGTACCAACCGAAATAGACCCCCCTTACGGGTGACCGGCGCGCCGCCCCGAACCGGTTCACGAGGTCGACTCGTCTGCAGGTTCGAATTCCGGCATTTCAATCCGGTCGAGCCGGTTCCGGATCTTCGGCCAGGATTTGGCCAAACGGTCGTACAACACGATGTTGACGATCATTCCCAAATTGAGCGACGCCATCGTCGGGATCATCACCTTATGTGCGGAACGATTCAAAATTTCGTCTGATACCGAGCCGTTCTCAGGGCCGAATACGTAGCAAGCCCGCTCAGGATGGTTGAAATCCATCAACGTACCGGCGTCTTCGCACAACTCGATAGCCACGAGCGATGCGCCTTCGGGGACGGCGTCTAGTAGGTTTTTTGATCTGATTACAGGGATGTGGCGATACGAACGCATCGGGTCGGTGTGAAGTTTTGGGAGCCTTATGCCTGCGGTGTCGCCTCCGATGATCACCATGCGAGCGTCGAAGCAGAAAGCGGCTCGTAAGGCATGACCGACGTTCACGGGATCGGTCGGTCTATCGAGCGCTACGCATGCGAATCCGCGTTCTTGCCGCATCGACGGGCGATTCACATATCGGTCGTACCGTATGCGCTTTTTCTTGTGCGCCGAATCGTTTTCGCCGTGCATAGGGCCCTCACCCTAACCCTCTCCCAGAGGGAGAGGGGATTTTATAGTGCTTCTGCCCAACGGAAGAGGTTACTTCTGACCGAAAAATCAATTCGTTGAGGCAGCAATCGGTGGTCTTCGGTTGTGCCAGCCCGTTAGTTCTTCGTACGCATGCCCAACCCTGAGGACCGTCGATTCATCGAACGCGTGGCCGGAAATCATCAAGCCTATCGGCATGTCAGAGGAGTCGAATCCGCACAGTACGGAGTGTGACGGTTCGCCCGTGACATCGAAGATTGAAGTGAAAAGCGGGATTTCGTGGCCCTTTTCCGCGAGAGCTTCGCCGGGTGGAACCGTACATTCAGCGATAGTGTGGGCGAGAACCGGTATCGAGGGTGTTGCGAGTACGTCTACGTCCTTAGTCGCCTCGGCCATCTGCACGCTGAAGGCTTGCCGGGCGCGCTGGGCGCGAATGTAGTCGACCGCCGAGACGCTTAATGCCGTCAGCATCCGGGTGCGCACGGCTGGCGTGTAATCGTCGGCATGTTCGGGCAGGAGTTTTTCGTGCACGGCGAGACCCTCTGCGACGGAGATGATCACGTTGATGGCTCGCCCTTGCGAGACCCAAGGCATTTGAATCGGAACGATTTCGGCACCATTATTCGCGAACAATTCAATCGCGTCGTTCACGGTCGACAACACTTCGGGGTCAACCACGTCTGGGTCGAAGAAAAAATGTTGAGGAATGCCGATCCGTAGTCCGTCCAATCCTTTATCCAAGTCTGCGGCATAGTCAGGGACTGGGCGATTCGACGAGGCAATGTCGCGCGGGTCGTGTCCCGCGATGACGTTGAGCATGTGAGCGCAGTCGGCGGTTCGCCGAGTCATTGGGCCTACGTGGTCTTTGCTCCACGAAAGATCCAGTACGCCTGAGCGCGGCACTCTACCGTAAGTCGGTTTTAATCCGGCGAGTCCGCACAGCGATGCCGGCATTCGGATGCTTCCGCCAGTGTCAGAGCCGAGTGCACCGTAGACTAACCCACCAGCTACGGCGGCGCCGGATCCGCTGCTGGAACCGCCGGTTATCTTGTCAGTGTCCCATGGGTTGTGGGCGTCGCCAGTGTAGGGGTTGACGCCCGCTGAGCCTAAAGCAAACTCGACGAGGTTGGTTTTGCCGACGGTGATGGCACCGGCGCGATTCAAGCGTTCGGTGACTGTCGCGTCGCATGTTGCGATGTTGGATTGGAGGACTTTGGAGCCGGCGGTGGTCGCCTTGCCCTCAACATCGACAAGATCCTTGAGGCCGATGGGGATGCCGTGCATCGGTCCTTTGTAGTCGCCCTCACCGATTTCTCGTTCTGCTTGGGCAGCCGCGGCGAGCGATTCTTCGTGCCAAACGTCGAGGAATGAGTTCAACTTTGAGTCGAGGTTCGAAATTCGTTCAAGCGCGATTTCCGTCAATTCGACCGGGGAAACAGAACCTTCTTTGATCTTCGGCGCTAGGTCGTGGATCGAGGCGAAGGCCAAATCTTCTCGTCTATCGCTCATTGGTCGCCACCTTCGGATGCGTCTGATAGGAGTACCGGATTAAAAACGTTCGACGGTTCGTGGTCTTGGTAATCGAGAGATCGCACGACTTCGAAAGCGTCGAAGAGCGCATCGCTCGATTTGGCGACCAGTCGGGCGTGTTCATCGGAGATCGGTATCCCCGATCGCCTTCCCGCATCTGCGACAAGTTCTGGATTTGTACGATCTATTGATTCAGTCATGATTTTGCTCGCTCTGCTCGGCATCCGCCGACACGGTTCGCGTTTTCTATCCTTATATATACGTGAGGTGGTGTGTTAGCAGGATACATGCGCATGCGTGCAATCAGCGGCATGCGTGTTCTGTCATTGAGATTGGGGTAAGATGCACCCGCAAAAACAGATCGCAGAGATGGTTGTTTCGGCTCTTCAGTCGGCGATAGCCACGGATTCTTTGCCGGAGGTCGGCGATGTTTCTCCGCCGGTTGAGCGACCGAAAAATGCTGAGCACGGCGATTACAGCACTAGCGTCGCGCTGGCGCTCGCGTCGAGCATGCGCATGGCACCGCGAGCGATCGCAACGGAGATCGTGGGAAGCGTTGAGCCTTCGCCCATGGTTTGCGATGTGAGCATCGCGGGTCCGGGATTCATCAATTTCAAATTGGATGACGAGTGGCTCCGCTCACAGATCCACACGATACGCGGACAAGGCGTGAAATTCGCGCACTTGAACGTTGGCGCTGGTCAGAAAGTGCAGGTTGAGTTCGTCAGCGTCAACCCTACCGGGCCGTTGCATATCGGTCACGTGAGGGGCGCAGTGATCGGCAAGGGCATCGCCAATATCTTGGATGCCGCGGGATACGACGTTCAGCGCGAGTACTACGTGAACGACGCTGGTAACCAGATGCGGATATTCAATGAGTCCGTTTACGTGCGTCTGCTTCAAGCCGCAGGAAAAGATGCCGAACTCGGTGTCGAGTCTTATCCCGGTGAATTCGTGCAGCAACTCGGCGCAGAACTGTTTGCGGAGTTGGGTGAATCCGTTGTTGGGGCCGCCGAAACTGAAGCGCTCGAGATGATCCGCGAGCCTGCGTTGGAGCGGACGGTGGGCAACATTCGCACCACGTTGGGCAGGTTGGGAATCGAGTACGACGAGTGGTTCAGCGAACAATCGTTGGTCGACGGAGACGATTTCGAAGAATCGTTAGAACTGTTGCAGGAACGCGGATACGTGGTTGAACGCGAGGGCGCCATGTGGTTCCTGGGCACCAAGATGGGCTTGGAGAGCGACAGCGTGATCATTCGCAGCATGGAACGCGGCCCCTCTTACTTCGGCACTGACATCGCATACCACTACAACAAGTTCTTGAAGCGCGATTTCGATCGCGTCATAAACGTTTGGGGCGCAGACCATCACGGACACATCGCGCGCATGAAGGCCGTTGTCGACTCGCTAGGAGTTGATCCCGAACGCTTAACGATCATCATCAACCAGATCGTGAACTTCAAAGAGGGCGACGAGATGGTGCGCTTCAACAAGCGTAAAGACAACTTCATCGCGGCCGATGAGTTGCTCGACGCTGTAGGGCCGGATGCGTGCCACTACATCTTCTTGGAGCGGACACCGGGCACTCACATGGAGTTCGACTTGGAACTTGCCAAGAGGGAAACGTCCGAAAACCCTGTGTTTTATGTGCAATACGCCCATGCGCGGCTTTGCGCCGTGCTGCGAGCCGCCGGCGAGCGCGAGATCGAGTTCGAAGATGGTGATGTTTCGCTGTTGACCGCGGATGAAGAGTTGCGACTGATGCGGCGTTTGAACGAGTTGCCCGACATCATCGCACGCGCTGCCGACACGCTTGAGCCGCATCACATGCCTCACTTCGCGTACGAGGTCGCTCGGGAATTGCAGCGTTTCTACGAAGCTTGTCGGGTTATTTCCAGCGAACCTGCGGACTCTGAGATGACCAAGGCGCGATTGCTATTGGTCGACGCTGCTCGGATCGTCCTTGCTGGGACTCTCGGCATTATGGGCATGAACGCGCCTGAGCGGATGTGAGCGTTGCCCGCCCCTTTGGGTTCCGGCTTTCGCCGGAATGACGGTTTTCTAGAGCGGGTTGTGATCGGAAGATGAACGCTTGTAGCGTTCGAGTCGGTCGACGTAACTTTGCGTGGCCCGTCTCTGTAACTCTTGGTGTCTGGAGCGGACACGACCGATCGCCTTCCCTGGGACACCGCGAATTAGCTGGAAATCTTCGAATACCGCGTTTTCGGGAATGACGGAACCAGCGGCGACTAGGCAGCCTTGGCCCAAAACGACGCCGTCGTTGAGGACCGACCCGTTGCCGAGCAGACAGCCATCGCCTATGGTCCTGCCGTGGCAGACCACTCCATGGCCGATCGTCACGCCGTCGCCGATGGTGGCGTCATCGTCAGCGTGGATCACAGTGTTGTCTTGGACATTTGATCCGCGACCTATTGAAATGGTTCCGCTGTCGGCGCGGATAACCGCCCCCGGCCAAACGCTGGATTGCGGACCTACTCGGACATCGCCGATGAGCTTAGCTTGTGCGCTCACGAAAGCGGTTTCGTGAACTTGAGGAGCGATGCCGTCTAGTTCCAGGAGCATTATTGCGAACTCAGTTCAGACGGAAGCATCGGGAAGTTAAGGTCTAAATCGACTTCGTGGAATGTGCCCTTGTCTTCATACTCGAATGATTCTTCAGACATCACGGTTATCCCTTCTGGGTCGCCCAGGCAGAAGACAAACGGAACATCTTGATCGGGCGGATGCACTGGTCCGTGGATGATGTCACGGTACTTACCGTCAGGGAGGACTCTCACCTCTTTGGATCGAGACGCTGTCAATTTCACGTAAAGCAGCTCGCCTTCAGGAGCTGGTTCCCCGTCCACGTACGCCGTTCCAGCGAAAATGTAAGGCATGCCGGGTGGCGGCCCCAATGGGGCGTTCCCGGTGTCAGGCAACGGTTCCAAGTCGGGACATTCCATGTTCTCGGAACTTGAGATGGAACTGGTCTCGCCCGTCGCTGTTGGTTCATCGGTATCCGTTGTGCATGCGAAAACCGTTAATAGTGCGATCAACGCGAGGGATGTAAGGAGCGGGATTTTCAATTCGATCAATCGATGCATGGTTCAGGTGGTGTCAGGTTCCAATTGGCGGTCTTTTCGTAGGCGTGGGCTATCTGCAATGCCGTACGGTCACCCATTTGCGGTGCCAAGATCTGAAGCCCGACGGGCAGTCCGTCGGATAATCCGCACGGCACCGATATCCCCGGCAATCCGGCGATATTGATCGGGATGGTGCAGACATCGCTCAGATACATTTGGAACGGATCTTGGGTTTTTTCGCCCAGCTCGAACGCCACTGTAGGCGACGTAGGAGTCGCGATCGCGTCGTAGCTTTCGAAAGCAGTTTGGAACTCTCTGCGGATGAGCGTCCTCACTTGTTGGGCTTTCTTGTAGTAGGCATCGTAGTAACCCGCTGAGAGTGCATACGTCCCAATGAGGATGCGCCGTTTCACTTCTGGACCAAAACCGCTGCCCCGAGTTGCCTCGATCGATTCGCGCGCGTTCGGTTCGCCGTCGACGGACATGCCGTACTTGACGCCGTCGAATCGGGAAAGATTCGCGGAGGCTTCTGACGGGGCGATGATGTAGTAGACCGCTAGTGCATGATCGGTCAGCGGAAGACTCGTTTCTTCGATTTTGGCTCCGAGTCCTTCGAGCACGCCGAGCGAATCTTCGAACGCAGACCGAACCCCGGGTTCAATTCCATCGACGATGTATTCCTTCGGCACGCCGATCCGCATGCCCTTGATGTCTCGTCCTAGGTATTCGGCGAAGTCAAAGTCGAAATCAAGCGAAGTCGAGTCGAGCGGATCTAGCCCTGAGATCGCATTTACGGCGTCGGCGCAATCAACAACAGTGCGGGCGATTGGCCCGATCTGATCGAGAGATGAGCCGAAAGCGATCAAACCGAATCGGCTAACAGTGCCATAGGTCGGTTTGAATCCCACAACGCCACAGAGCGACGCAGGTTGCCGGATGCTGCCGCCGGTATCAGATCCCAACGCGATCACTGCTTCACCTGCCGCAACCGCCGCCGCGGCCCCTCCGCTAGATCCGCCCGGAACTCGATTTTCGCCCCAAGGATTGATAACCGGGCCGAATGCCGAGTTTTCATTGGATGAGCCCATCGCGAACTCGTCCAGATTGCCCTTGCCTAGCAGCACAACCCCGGCTTCTTTCAGTCGGGCGACTACCGTAGCATCGAATGGAGGCATGTATCCGTCGAGGATGTGCGATCCAGCGGTTGTCCTTATGCCGTCGGTCGAGATGTTGTCTTTGATCAGGAATGGGATGCCAGTCAATGGCGATGCATTGCCGTTTTGTACCAAGTCATCCGCTGCGTCTGCCTGAGACAGGACATCATCCTCGTCAAGGATCGTCAGGTACGCGTTGGTATGACCGTCAATTTCCTCGATGCGTTCGAGGTGGGCTTGAGCGACTTGACGCGCGGTTGCATCGCCGGCGCGAAATGCGGACTGTAATTCGCACGCCGAGGTGTAGATCGAGTGGTTCGAGTCAGTCATCTGGGAAACATGCTGCGTCGGATGAACGCATGTGCAGGGAGATAATTCACTCGATTACGGGCCTCACGCGCACGAATTCACCGTCGACGAAGGGAGCATTGGCCAAGGTTTGGTGCCGATCCATCGCCGGCATCTCGTCATCATCCCTCATCACGGTATGAGCATCGGTCGTGTGCCCGGTAGGCGCGACGCCTTGCGTGTTCAATTCCGCCAAAGTTTGGAAGTGAGCGAGTATATCGGACAGCTGCCGTCGCATCGTCTGCACCTCTTCGTCGTCGATCCGCAGAGCGGCTAGACGGGCAATGTGTCTTACGTCTTCGGCTGAAAGGATTTCTTCGCTCATGTCAATGTGCTGAAAGACCGGTTCGCACCTTGAGATTCTATATAGGCGCATCTGTGATTTTCTGAGGCGCGTGATGTCCAAAGTGGTCAAGTGTTGGCGTACACTTTTTATGTGCTTAACACGACCAACTATGCGCGCCATCCACGTTGAGTAAGCGCCGTCGATACATCTTCGTCACGGGCGGCGTGACAAGCTCTCTAGGCAAGGGCATCGCCTGCGCATCTATTGGTCGGATGCTCAAGAATCGCGGCCTCAAGGTCACGATCCTCAAGCTCGATCCCTATCTCAACGTCGATCCCGGGACGATGTCACCTCTCGAACACGGTGAGGTATTCGTAACTGTCGACGGAAGCGAGACCGATCTGGACCTCGGGCATTACGAGCGTTTTCTCAACCAAGACTTCACGATTCTCTCGAACGTCACCGCTGGTCAGATATACAAGGAGCTTCTGGACGAGGAGCGTCTCGGATCGGAGTTTTTGGGCCAGACCGTCCAAGTTGTACCCCACTTGGTCAGTGCCGTGGCTCGCCGGATCAGGAAACTGGGTGAACACGAAGACGCGGATGTGGTGATCGTCGAAGTAGGCGGCACGGTAGGCGATATGGAGGCGGAAGCATTCATCGAGGCCGTTCGCTGGATGCGAGATATGGAAGGAAGCCAGAACTCGTTCTCAATCCATCTGACGTTCGTACCGTTTTTGAAGCCGACCAACGAACTCAAGACGAAACCCACGCAACACAGCGTCCGCGCTTTGCGCGCATTGGGTATCCAACCAGACGCGATCTTGTGCCGGTTGAACGATCCTACCGAATCAGATGAAGAAGCTTCGAGTCTCAAAGACAAGATAAGCCTGCACTGCGGCGTTCCAAGGAACGCCATCATCTACTTACCCACTCTCCCCAACGTATACGCTGTCCCAGCGTGGCTTGAGCAACAGGGCTTGGCAGAGGTGATCATGGATCGGCTCGGGTTCGAGCGGCGCGAACCTAAAGTGCCGCCCGTTTGGCGCGCATTGGCAGACGAATCGCACGTCGCGAACAACGGAATGGCTGGTCACGAAAATGAGATCCAAGAGGTTGCGGTCTCGATAGTTGGCAAGTACACCAGTTTGCACGATTCATACCTCTCCGTAGTCGAAGCTCTCCGACACGTCGAACTGAACCAACATATACGCATCAATCTGGGGTGGACTCCATCCGAACTGATTGAGGAAGACGGCGCCGAGAAGCACCTTTCGAAAGCACAAGGTATTGTCGTCCCTGGCGGTTTTGACCGCCGTGGCACTGAAGGCATGATCCAGACCGCGCAGTACGCTCGTGAACACGGGGTACCATACCTTGGTTTGTGCCTCGGATTGCAGATGATGATCATTGAGTTCGCACGAGACGTCGCCGGTATCGAGGACGCGGACTCTACGGAATTCGACAAATATGCGTCTGAGCCCGTAATTGATCTCATGGAGGAACAAAAAGGCGTGACCGAAAAAGGCGCCACCATGAGGCTCGGCGAATACGACTGTGTGCTGTCGCCAGGATCGAAGGCTTATGAGGCGTATGCCGAGTCGGGTTTGGGACAGGATTCCGACAACGGCGAACTAAATATCAAGGAGCGTCATCGCCATCGCTACGAGTACAACAACGCGTACCGGGATCAATTGGAACGGTTGGGATTGTTGAGCAGCGGATTCAATCCGGGGTTGTCTCTAGTCGAGATCGCCGAGATTGCTGATCACCCATTCATGGTTGGAAGCCAGTTCCATCCCGAATTCCGCTCTCGACCCGAAAAACCTCACCCGTTGTTCGACCTGTTCGTCAAATACGCGCGTCATTACCGACCGGAAGGCACTCAACAGCAATTGTTCGAGGGCGCAGCCACCGCAGCGAGTTGATCTCGCCTCAGATATTGCGGATGTAACGGGTAATGCCCCCAGCCCGGTCCGCAAAATCCCGGTCCGGCAAGAATCGGCTCGAAACCAAGACTTTTCGCAGATTTGACTCGATATCGTTGGTTTATATAAACTTTGTCGGCAGACATGCGGGCAGCCGTGCGCAGTGACGTTGAAGAATTGTCGTAGACGGGGTGGTTTGACGGGCTGGCTTCCGCTTTCACCGGAGATAAATCGCAACGAAGCGATACCTCACTTCATTAATTCGCTAAACCTCAAAGCGAAGGTGCTTCATGACACGTACGCCGATTGATGCGTCAGTTTCGGTTGATCAGAACGGACAGCGACGTCCAGTCGCAGTATCCAGATCCAACGCCCACCATCAGGAACGGTTGAGTCCCGATGCGTTGGGCAACTTGGGTGCGATGACCAACGCTGAATTGATGGTTGAAGCCAGACGCAGCGGCTTCACCGATATTCCCGAGCGACGAACCGAGCTTGCATTGCAGGTCCTGCTCCAAAAGTCGGAGGAGACCGGCATCGCCATTGGCGCAGGCATCCTTGACGTTCACGACAAGGGATACGGCTTTTTGCGACCGCCTGGCGGAAGCGGTAGCGACGAAGATATCTACGTGCCGAATGGCCTGATCCGAAAATCCGGCATGAGGCAGGGCGATTTTGTTGCGGGTCCCGTTAGGTCGCAGGGCGAGCGAACTCGAGGCCGAGGCAACAACCCGCTTCTGTGGCCAGAGTTGGTGAATGGTCGAGACGTTAACTTCGCCCAACGGCGCCCACGTTTCGAACAGTTGACGGTCGTTTACCCAGATCGACAGGTCACTCTCGAGACGACCGCCAAAAAGATGAACACGCGGATCATCGACATCATCGCGCCGATCGGCAAAGGTCAACGTGCGTTGATCGTCGCGCCACCTAAAGCGGGCAAGACGGTCATCCTCAAAGACATCGCCCACGCCGTCGCGGAAAACTACCCCGCGATCCACATCGTCGTCGCATTAATCGGCGAACGACCTGAAGAGGTCACCGACATGCGCAGGTCGATCAAAGGCGAGGTCTACTCCTCGACCTTCGACGAACAGGTTGAGCACCAGTGCGAAACCTCCGACCGCGCGTTGGATCGCGCGAAGCGATTGGTGGAATCCGGCGAGGATGTGCTGCTGGTTCTCGACAGCTTGACTCGTTTGGCTCGCGCCTTCAACGTCAAACTGCCCAGCAGCGGTAAGACGCTGTCCGGCGGTATGGACCCGTTGGCGCTCTACCCGCCCAAGCAGTTTTTCGGCGCCGCTCGCAACTGCGAAGAGGGCGGCAGCTTGACGATCGTGGCAACCGCGCTGATCGATACCGGCAGCCGGCTGGACGATCTGATTTACGAGGAGTTCAAAGGCACCGGCAACATGGAGTTGCATCTAGACCGCACGATGGCGGAGCGCAGGATCTTCCCGGCGGTGGCGATGGACCGAAGCGGTACGCGCCATGAAGAGCTGCTCCAAAGCCCAGATACTCTGAGACAGGTCTGGCTGTTGCGCCGAATGCTCGCTCTGTTGCAGCAGCAGTCGTCGAGCGGAAACCCGACCGAGGGTACCGAACGCATCATCGAACGCTTGGCGAGGTCGAAAGACAACGCTTCGTTCTTGCGCAGCATCACGGAGAAATAACCATTCGCCGACCATGCCCGACCGTCAGTCGGCAATCGGCGAGACAATTCTGTAAATTCGATCGATTTCCATGGAACTTTGACGCCAAGGCGGGCGTCTATTTATAAAACAAGCGTTTCTCGAGGACGCGACTTAGTGCAACAAGCAGGTCCACAACGGGCGGATCGTTGCTCATCGCATTTTCCGGTCGAGGTCCACGCCATGGCGAAAAAAGACATTAAGTCCAAAACGCTCGCACTTCTGGTGACTGCGGCGGTCGTGGCCGCGTTCGCCTTCAACTACCTGACCGCCAACGATGTCTCTCGAGTCGACGCGGCGACTGGCGTCATCGACGCGTTGAACGTGGGCACGTGTCTCGCCACCAACGCCGAAGTGTTCGAAGACGAAGATTGTGATTTGTTTAACCGATCTGACCGTTGGGAAATAAGGGATGAGATAGAGGATGCCTCGGAACTCTATGCGACCTACGCCCATGACCCCAAAACCGGTTGGGATGAGCCGCGGGCGATCATCGAAGCCTCCGATCTGCTGAAGATCAGCATCTTCGATCCGGGGCGCGACCGTCGGACGGGCGTACTCGTCCGAGGCGATGGTCACGACGAAATAACTGGCGGCTTGGCCGAGATAAAGAGTCTGCTCGTCGACCGTGGCTTGATCGAGAGCGACGAAACCATAGATTTCGAAGCGGGTACACGGTTGACGGTCAGAGGTTCAACCATTGCAACAATCGCAACCTCGGGTAGCCACACGCTGAACTTCACCGGCAGTTCTACTTACAAACCGATGGATGTCGACGGCAATATCAGGTTCTTCGGCTGCATCACAGCAGACGCGTCATGCGTCGCAACCGGACTGTCAGATATCTCATCGTCGGTGCCGGTCGACGAAGACCGCACATCTGGCAGCATCGATCCTGACATCGCTCCTTGGATGGCCGTGAATCCCGGCATCCCGGCGAACGCAGACATGGTGATCTACGCCGTCTACTACGAGACGAGCGGTCGTGAGGTGATGATCGGAGACAGTACTTATTACTACTGCAGCTCGTCGAGCGATATCCCGGACCGAGATCGGAGTGATGTGTGGCGTTGCGGAAGCAGCCAAGCCGGTGAGCGTAACACCACGAGCGACGTCGAGTTCACATCGAGAGAGATTGATGGAAACGACGAGCTCACCGTGCGCGTAAGCTCCGACGGCGACGAATCATCCGTAAATCTCTACCTTACCGAGACGGGTCTGTTCACCGGCAGGTACGAAGGATACGTCCGGCTGACCGACTCGAATGGAGACGGCAACTACGCGGGCAGCACGTCGAACAGCACCGATTGGGGCGCGAGAGTCAGGGACGCGAGTGCCGGGAGCAGCGTATCGGACGCCGCCGTAATCGGGGTCGCGAGCGGGCCGGTGAACATCGAGTACCGAGATTCCGGCGGCCGCCGCAGGTCGTTGCGGATATCAATAGACTACGAACCGCCGCGGATCGAGATTCAAAACCCCCGCCACCTTTCGGCGAGCGACGACCACTCTCCAGACTTCATAGGTTCGTTCAACGATCAGGATTCGGGCCTGGCGCGGGATTCGTTCCGGCTGGTCGTCGACAACGACGCCGATAGTTCGGGCAACACAGACTTCGCGTTGGACGGTATCGCGCCAACCGCGCCTGTTAGAGGCACGGGAACCAACGGCAGCGTCTCGCGTCGTCACGACTATGTCGGATACAGCACTTCCGGCGACGATCCCTTTGGCGTCGTGGACCCGCGAAGGCTGTACGACTTGGGCGACGACTCTTGTGGCAATCAGGATCGCTGCCATGTCTTGGCTGATGATTTCCGCGACGGCGCAAGTTCCGGGCGTTTCGACGACTCGGTGCGGTTGCGGCTCGGCAACGACGCATTGGAGTTCGGCGTCGATTTTCAAGCCTTCGTCATGGATGTGGCTGGAAATATCGGTTTTTCCGACTCTGATCCCAACAATCCTTACTTCATCAACGATCTGGGTCAAGAAGATCCCAAAGATCGGATCAGGCCAAATGTCCTCGGATACTACTCGGCGCACATCTTTGGTGTGGACGAGAAAGATCCTGAGATCGTGACCACCCGCTCCGCAACCGGATATTACGGCTTGGATAACGATGACCGTCCGATCCATGATCGACGGGGTGTGATGCTGGTCTTCGACGGACCGATCGCCTCGTCCTCGGTGTCGCTCGACACGTTCTACGTCGAGTTGGACGACGGTTCCGAAGGCGAAGTCGTCGACGTTTATGTTGACGGACGATACGTTTTCTTGAAGATGTCCCACGAACTCGCGTCGAGCGAAACGCCGTTCGTGGGCATCGCGGCAGGCGAGAGCATCCGAGACAGGGCAGGGAACATCACTTCCGGTCGCGAGTTGCGACGATTTGAGGCTAACGACGGCATCTCACCGAAGCTGACCGTGTCTCTCAGCGGCGGTTCAGGAACCGGCGAGGGTCCCGAGGGGCCGAACCAATTGACCAACGGCATTATCAACATCCGTGTCGAGTCCGATGAACCGTTGCAGGGCACCCCGCGGATCATAGTGGTCTGCGATTCGCTGAGTTGGGAGGAGACGTTCCGCGGCCGCAAAATCGAGTATGACGTTGACGACTTCATCGCCAATCGATCCGGCGCGTTCAACGGGATTCCGCGCGAAGCCTCCGGCACCGACTACACCTGCGGTTACGGCGCAGACGAAGACGACCCGTTCCAGATCACAGAATTGAACGCAAATTCGCGTCCGGGCGAGGTTTGGGAGCTTGGGTGGATCAACGCACGTAGCGGCATAACCGAGTTGGAAGATGGACGGCTGCGAGTAGTCGCGTTTGCACGCGATCGGTCGAGGCACGTGCGCGATGGTCAGTACGTACAGAGCTGGGGATCGGGTTACGCCGACTTCACGCTCGACACCGAATTCGAATCGCCGCTGCAACCTCGAGGCGGTGAAGTCCAGCCGAAGGATGAATCGAAGACCAGTGAGGCTCGACCATTTATCTTCATTGAATTCAATGAACGCACCGCCGTGACGCTCGATTCGGTCACTCTGGACGGCGTCGAGATCTCGACGGAGTTCGAGAACCCGGAAACCAACCGATTTGTTTACTGGCCGTTGAGCATGACTCGCGGCATGCACGAGGTCGAAGTTTCCGCCACCGACGCTGCGGGTAACGGCGTGGAATTCGATTTCGAATTCGAGTCGGTCCGGCGAGGCGACTTTATTCTCAACCTCGTAACCGGTTGGAACGCCGTCTCGCTCCCGGCGGATCCAGTAGACAATCGTATCGACGCAGTCTTCTCCGACCCTGCGATCCAAGCGGTGATCGGCTGGGATATAGACGGCTGGCGCGTCGCCGTCCGCAGAAACGGCGTGTGGGAATCGAACGATCGCTTCGCAACTCTCCCCTCGATCCGCGCCCGATACGGCTACTGGGTGAAAACCTCCTCCTTTGTACTGGAGCGAGTTCCGTTGGTCGGCACGATACAGCGCGGCGGAGGCGTCGTGCCCAACCTCTTAGACATTCCCACGGAGGTCGGATGGAACTTCGTCGGCGTGATCGACACCGACGGCGATCAGACCGAAGACCACTTCGGCATCACCCTCCGCGACAGCCAAAACAACCCCATACTCGCCGGCGACTACCTAGGCTCCGACTACATCCGCGCCTACACCTGGGACGCCACCTTCAACCGCTTCGACATCCTCCGCCCCACCGACCCGATGACAATCGGCGACGGCGTCTGGGTCTACTACAGCGACGGCACCGGCATCGCGCCGTAGAGACCGCCCCTCTGGATTCCGGTTTTGTCGAAAATACTGCCCCTTTCGTGAAACGAAAGGGGCGCGAGCCCAGCGAGCGGGGTATGCGGGAGGGGATGGGCGCGCCGTCGGCTTAACCCTGGCGGTTTTTGCCAACAGAAATGTTGCCAACGAAATTGTTGAGTAATGGGCTGGGACTTGAAGGTGTTGGCGCGGTGCGAGTTGAGCCGGGTTAGGTGCCAACTTCAGGACAAGGCTTCCAATTTCGAGTCGCTAACTCTGCGAGATACCTGATGTGTTGTTTTCGTTCGGAGATATCGCGTAACGCTATCTCTGGGAGGAAGACGAGCGCGTGGTATGGGTTTTCAGGCATCTGGCCAATAGCCGGCGCCGGATCGGGTTGCACTTCGAACTCCTTGTCCGCTACCTCCCTAACCGAGAGCATCGCCCAGCCTTGGAACTGTTGATTTTCAGGGGTTCGACGTTGCCGTATGATGCTCACCAAGTCGGCTAACTTGCCCAGACGCTCCGCCTCGCTGACTCGGTTGACGGATATTTCACGTCCTTCGCCGAAGTTTTTGAGCATCGCCCTGCGGATCGACCCGTAAGTGCGTGCCTTTGCTTCGGTGCTGCGCGCGACATCATGCCCCACGTGTTCGTGCGGTTGGACTTCGCCTAGAGAGACGCTGGCGGTCAATACCGCAGGGTCTCCAACAGCGCCTTCAAGAAACCTTCTCGTTCGGCTTCGTCCATGTCTTTGTAGTCAGCGTACGACCGTACGTTGAACATCACCAACACCTCACCATTTGGTTGACACTCGACCGAGACGTAATTGTGATTCGTGCCGCCGCGTGCCGTCGCCTCCATTCCAACCTCCAATACCGCGACGCTCGATAGCCCTTGCGGGCAATGATCCTCGATCATCTGCACCGCTCGCAGCGCGTTCGAAAGAACCAAGTCGCTCGGAACCGGTATCTCATCCTCCTCGGCATCCTCTATTTCATCTTTGAAACGATTCTTGGCTTCGGCGATGGTTTCTGGGGAAGGCCACTCTGAAACCGAGCGAGGTGCTACCGCGGTAGATTCAGTAGATGCAGACGCGGGCGAACGTTTGCTCGAGGCAAGCCAATGGTCAGTTACCGCAATGGCAAAGTCGGCTTCAGATTTTGCCGGCGTTCGAGTATCAGTTCCGATGCGGGGTGCTGCCATGATCATGACTTATGCTCCAGTCCCTCGATGAATTCGGGGATTCCGTTCCAAGTTTCGGTCAATCTGTCCACTAATGACTGTTTGTCCGGCAAAGGTTGATTTTCGTGGTGGGAGTTGAGTGTGACGAACAAATTCGGCACATCGAACACATTCTCCAATCGTCGCACGCTCATACGCCAAGTCCTGTCATCGTCCGAGAACTCCAATTGCCAAGATTCCGATCCGAAATCGCGTAGTCCGGTTCTTGACAATCCGCGGAGATCGAAGAATCTCTCCGCGAGATAAAGCGATGTAGGCACTCCCGCGTTCTGCGTGCAAACTGCTTCCACGTTGAAGCCGTACGTGTACCGCTCAAAGTTTGTGTTTGTATTCGCGATAACGAGATCGGCTACTTCTGCGAGACGACCAAGGTCATCAAGCTCGGTGGGAAAATCCCTCTTAATCACGGTGTGCCCGCCAGGGGCACGAACAACGCTGATGCGTTCAGCGTTGATGTTTAAACTGACTACCCCATCCTCCGGTGCTCCTGTTGAGACAAAGGCACCCACTCCCTCATGAAATCGGTATATACCCGGCTCGTTGTTCAATGCCTCGAAGTTTGCGATGACGAGGTTGGCGGTGTTGACCTGAGTTATCTCTATCGGCATATCGGTTTGCCGTTGTTGTTTTGCTGCACGTCCTGCGTAGCAGGCTTATCTTACCAGCCTAATTACATGCTACGTTCGCTGGTGTGCCACGCGATGCGTTTCGCTCCGTGGCGGGCCGACGTTCGAGGGGACAGATCGCGAACTGCCACCCAGCCTCCCCGCCCATACCCCGCTCACTTCGCTGCGCTCGTTCGCGCCCCTTTCACGTTGCGAAAGGGGCTAGAGGGCGCTTACCTTATATATGCGTACACGTGCGATAAATGCGTACACGTGCGCGTACGCGAGGGGGCAGTGTGCAAACAACCCGTAGGGGCGATCCCTTGTGGTCGCCCGGGGCATAGGGGCGCCAGGGCGAGGACAACGCGGGCCGCCCCTCCGCGCCCGGGCATACCCCTGCGTTCTTGTGTCGGTCTCTTGGGTTCCCGCGTCCCCTTTCGCTGGGCGAAAGGGGACGGTGGGGGATCGTGTCAATCATTGCTCAAGGTGACTCGGCCTGAACGTCCTTCGTACGCCATGGTGAACTCACGCAGAAATGATCGACCGATGAGCGCTACGAAAGAACCCATGCCTGGTTGAAGTCTTATGCCGCCGAAATACCCTTCGATGACTTTGTCCAGTGCTGGAACATGGATTTGAGCGAGGTAAACGTTGATTTCTGCTGATCCATGCGCGGCCATTACGGTTTGTCGATCAACAATCGGAAGTTGCAACGAGGCAGCCATGAAAGCATCGATAAAGCACTCGGTCGCGCCGGTATCAACAAGTGCCAACACGCCAGTGACTTGCGGGCGAGGCAAGCCTTGCCGACGGTCAACGTAATCGGGATCGCATCCGATGTCGACTTCCAGTGCCGGTCCAGCTTGCACCAGCAGATCAGGGTTATCGGAATATCCGCAATCAGCTATCGCCATCGGCAAAACTATACGCAAGTGACGGGGGTAGCGACATCGGTGCCGCTCCTACTCGCCTGATCAGATACGGGCCGCGTCCGAAACGTCGCATCGCATTGCGTGCCGCGTCTTGGAAGGTGTCGCAGGATGCCTGTATATCGCCGTCTCGGATCACGACCCATTTACCCAGATATTGGGTTTCGAGCACATCACGCATCTGGTCGTATGCGGCGATTTCTTCTAGCAAAGTGTTCATATCAACCTCAACATCCCAACCGACCGGTGGTTTTAATCCTATACCCCACGCCGCGCCGACGCGTTCGCTTCGCTGGCACCCCTTTGCCCCTTTCGTGGGACGAAAGGGGCGCGAGCGCAGCGAGCGGGGTATGCGCGGGTGGGGGGTGGCCGGCTTTCGCCGGAATGACGAGAGTGTCCCCTCTCCCCTCATTCCCACATCCCTCCCCATTCCAGGGGGAGATTAAGAGGGGGTCCCGGGTGAGGGGGAACGGGGTCAAGGGGAGGGGCCTGCCGGCCAAACCACCAACGCGCATTCATCCGCAACGCCCCCCATGTCCGCCCCTTTTCACCCTCACCCTGACCCTCTCCCATCGAGGGAGAGGGGATTCAGCCCGCCATGTCCGCCCCTTTTCACCTTCACCTTGACCCTCTCCCATCGAGGTAGAGGGGATTGTTGTTGGTTGTTTGGCTGGTAGGGGCAGGTTTGAAACCTGCCCCTACATGCTCAACCCTGCCACCCCTCCGCCCCGGGCATACCCCTGCGTTCTTGTGTCGGTCTCTTGGGCTCCCGCGTCCCCTTTCGCTGGGCGAAAGGGGACGGAGGTGGGCGACCACGAGGGATCGCCCGTGCGGGGTTCACGAGGAACGCGACCGTTTGCCCCTTTCGTGGGACGAAAGGGGCGCGAGCGCAGCGAGCGGGGTATGCGCGGGTGGGGGGTGGCCGGGTTGCCCCCGCTGCGCGGGGGAAATGTCCGAAGGACAAAGGGGGCGCAGAGTAACTACGGCTACGATGTGGCATAAGGAAAAGGGGGCGCGTCGAAGGGACGGCGCTGCCCATTTAATCCATTACCAAAATCATGCTCGTGGGAGAGGGTAGGATTGGCGGTTGTTTCGTTGGTAGGGGCAGGTTTCAAACCTGCCCCTACGTGCGTTTGAGTGTGGCGGGTAGGTGAGGTGGCGGCGCGCCCCCCACCGCCCCTCTAGATTCCGGCTTCCGCCGGAATGACGTGAGTTTTGCGATAGTCGGCATCGTACCCGATTTTGACATCGAGCTTCGGGCCGCTCTGCACAAGCTCGAACGGGTCATCCTCGTACCCGCACTGAACCTTCGGCGTCAACGAATTCGCACTACTGACGGGACGTTTGAAACGGCTTTTCGGCCAATTTGGCGAATCAAAAAAACGTCGTCACCAAACTTGTCCAAGGCGTCGTCAGCCGCATCATCCAATGTGGGGAAAATGCCGATCAACTTGCGCTGGTGAAACACCGCCCATTCACCACGGTGTTTCGCTTCCAATCGGGCGCGCATTTCCTCGAACGCGGCGATTTCTCTATCCAGTTGATCCATGATTTTTCAAGCGTAACACCAGCCGCCAAACATCAATCTGCCCCTTTCGTGGGACGAAAGGGGCGCGAGCGTAGCGAGCGGGGTATGCGCGGGGATGGGGGGGGGGGCGGGTTGCCCCCGCTGTGCGGGGGAAATGTCCGAAGGACAAGACACTGGTTTGGTCCCCTCTCCCTTGATGGGAGAGGGTCGGGGTGAGGGTGATCGGGGTGGATATGGGGGGCGTCGCGGGTGGATGCGTGTTGGTTGTTTGGTTGGTAGTCCCCGCCCCTTGGCCCCGTTCCCCCTCACCCTAGCCCTCTCCCACGGAGGGGAGAGGGGAAAACCATGTCATTCCGAGTGCAACGAGGAATCTCCCCTCTCCCTCGATGGGAGAGGGCCGGGGTGAGGGTGATCGGGGTGGATATGGGGGCGAGCGGGTGGATGCGTGTTGGTTGTTTGGTGGGTAGGCCCCGCCCCTTGACCCCGTTCCCCCTCACCCTAGCCCTCTCCCACGAGGGGAGAGGGGATTGTTGGTAGTGGGGAGAGGGCGTGGCGGGTGAATGTGTGTTGGTTGTTTGGTTGGTGGGCGCCTCCCCTTGGCCCCGTTCCCCTTCAACCGGGACCCCCTCTTAATCTCCCCAGGGGAGGGAGGTGGCGCGCCCCCTTTGTCCTTCGGACATTTCCCCCGCGGAGCGGGGGCAACCCGGCCGCCCGTCGCCCCCGGGCATACCCCTGCGTTCGCTTCGCTCCGCGTCCCCTTTCGCTGGGCGAAAGGGGACTGTGTCCCCCCCCCGTCATTCCGGGGCCAAACGCCAATCTGCCCCTTTCGTGGGACGAAAGGGGCGCGAGCGTAGCGAGCGGGGTATGCGTGGGGCGGAGGGGTGGCGGGTAGGTGAGGTGGCGGCGCGCCCGCACCCAACCCCACGCGCATACCCCGCTCACATCGCTTCGCTCGTTCGCGCCCCCTTTGTCCTTCGGACATTTCCCCCGCGGAGCGGGGGAAACCCTAAACACTACCCCCCGGACGTTTGCTCTGTGAGCGGGGGCAACCCTGCCGCACCGCCCCGGGCATACCCCTGCGTTCGCTTCGCTCCGCGTCCCCTTTCGCTGGGCGAAAGGGGACTGTGGTGGGCGCTGCGCGAAATTGGGTGTTAAACGCGTTGTTGTGCATTGAATCGATTTCGTGTGGATTCGTATATTCGGGAACATGAACGCCAATCGGCGCGTTTTTATGCATCTGGACGTGTTTTCGTGCGGGTGCTGAGGGCGATCCGAGGGGCAAGTTCTATCGACAATACGGTGACCCACTAGCGAGTGAGATCCGCATGAGAGAGAGAATGAACATGAAATCGAAGATGCTGGGTGCGCTGGCACTCCTAACGCTTATCGGCGCGCTGTTTGTGATGCAGTCCGCAGAGCAGCACACTCCGACGGCCGATGCCGCAACCGGCAGCATCGCAGCCCTCAACGTGGGCACATGTCTGACTACGGACGACGATGTCTTCAAGGGCGACTGCGACGAGTTGTCCCACGACGAGGCCGGTACGGATAACGACTGGGAAGTCCGGGACAAGATCGCCGAGGTTACCACGCTGTACGCGACCTACGCTCACGACCCGAAGACGGCGTCGAACGAGCCGAGAGCCATCCTTATGGACTCCGACCTGCTCAAGATCAGCATCACAGACGCTGATCGCGACAGGCGGGATGGTGTGTTGATTGCAGGTGGCGGGACGGCGGTAGCCTTAACCGCAGACGCAGACTCAGACGTTGCTACACCAGAGACACCCACGACTCTTGGTGAAGCGATTAAAACAGACCTTGATGCCGGTGATGGACTGGACTACCCGGATGACGCGCAGGTAATTGAATACACAGCAGGAGACTTCAATTTCGCGGTGGCCGGGGCGACTACAGCCAACATTGTGGCGGATAGCGGCAACCACACCATTAACTTCGGCAGGCGAAGCGGCAGTGCAGATTTTCTACCCGCCGATTTCGATGTCGCTAACGGTGCCGTTGTAAGGTTCTACGGTTGTGTGAGTGAAGATGGAACATGCGGCGATGATACTGACACGGACGACACGATTCAAAAACTGACAGGGTTAGCGGTAGACGAAGACGCGTCGAATGGAGAGGCATCCGGGTCCACAGCACCTTGGTTGGGAGTCAACGCTAGTGTCCCAGACGCCCACGACATCATTATCCTCGCGATCTACTACCGAACGAGTAACGTAGAGGACTTGGTTGGTGGTGCAAAGTACTGCGACGATGCCTTGGACGAAAATGACGCATGTCCAACGGCCGCCGCTACGAATGATGGCGAGTTTGACGTGGAATTCACCAATGATGAGAAGTCTGACAACGACCCGTTGCTGGTCCAGGCGACGGCGGATGGCAGCCTTGAAGAGCGAAGCGTGAACCTGCACCTCAGGGAGACGGGAAGATTCGACGGCGTCTACCAGGGATACTTGCGATTGACCGACGACAACGGCGATGGTAAGGATGCCAATAGCGATCCTGTGAAGACCATGGTTGATAACTGGGGTCGCAAAGTTGCCGATGGAAAGGGAATGGCAAACGAGGATGAGGATGACGACAAACGCCGCGACGATGCCGCTGTCCTGGCGGTTGAGAGTGGTCCGGTGACGATTGAGTACCAAGACACGGGCGGTCGCAAGCGAACGCTGCGCATCGAGATCGACAACCAAGTGCCGACGATCAATGTGACGTCACCGTCGCACGGTTCTGCAAGCGGTGATCAAACCCCCGACTTCGCAGGCACGTTGGAAGACACCGAATCTGGTCTAGTTGACAACTCATTCCGCCTCGTGGTTGACAACCAAGTTGACGACAACGGCACAGAAGGCCAGAACAGTAACTACGCTTTGGATGGCAAGGCGCCAGACGCGGACGTAGTAGTCCTGAGGTCAGCAACCCCGGCTCTGGTTCAAGCTACGGGCATAGAAGATTACGCCGGGTATGACGCGACAAACACGTCACGGTTTGGTGAGGTCGACCCGAGTGATCTATACGACTTGAAAGACGACGCGTGTGACCGCGGTCAACCGGTTTGCCACATCTTGTCGGAGCGTTACGACGATGGCGCCACGCGCGGCTCGTTCGATGACTCACTTCGGCTCGATCTCTATGCCAGTGCGACCGAAACTCTTGATCTACGCGACAAAGAGTTCGAGATCGACTTCCAGGCGTTCGTGATGGACATGGCTGGCAACATCGGTTTCTCCGACTCCGATCCTTCGAACCCGCGGTTCATCAACGACCTCGGTGAGAAACAGGCCGACCGCAAGAAGCCGAACGTACTCGGCTACTACTCGGCGCACATCATCACGCTCGACGAGAAGGACCCGGTGATCATCACCGACGAGACGGCGACTGGCTACTACGGGATGGTCGACAAGAAGTTGGTTGCGGACCGTACCGGTATCGTGGTTGTGTTCGACGCTCCGGTCACGTCTAGCTCAGTCTCCACCAACACCTTCACGGTGGAGTTGGACGACGAGTCGATGGCATCGGTCACGGAAGTGGATGTCGATGGCAAGTACGTCTTCCTGAAGCTAGCTTCGGAGCTTGCATCCGACGCCACACCTATGCTCGACATCGCTGCTGGCGAGAAGGTCGAGGACATGGCAGGCAACGAGACGTTTGGCCGCGAGGTCAAAGAGTTCGAGGCTAACGACGGCATCTCTCCGAAGCTGACGGTATCGCTCAGCGGCGGTTCTGGCAGCGGCACCGGCGATGAAGGTCCGGAGAAGCTGACCAAGGACCGGATCACGATCAACATCTCCTCCGACGAGGATTTGCAAGGTTCGCCTGAGGTCGCGGTCGTTTGCAGCAGCTTGGAATGGAAGGAAGACGACGCGACGAAGGACATCGACGACTACGTCGCCAACCGCAACACTGCTTCGAATCGCAAGCCGGGTGAGCCTGGTATGACCAGCTACACCTGCGGCTACGAAGATGATTCGAACAACGAGATGGAATACGATCCAGACGAAGGTAGCCGAGCACTGGCTCGCCCGGGCGACAACTGGGAGCACACATGGCAGAACCCGACTGGTACGATGCAGCAATTGCAAGCTGGCAAGATCACCGTTGTCGCATTCGCCAGTGACCGTTCACGGTTCAAGAAGGGCGACGATGAGAACGTCCGCAACTGGGGTTCAACATCGGCCGAGTTCGCGTTCGACAACGAGGCACCTGAGACTGCCGAGCTACAGCCGGCCGACGAAGGCACCTCGAAAGAGGTTCGACCGTTCGTGCTGATCAGGTTCGACGACAGCCACTCGGTGACGCTCAACTCCGTCGAGCTCGACGATGTCGAGATTGCGAGCGAGTTCACGCAGCCCGAGCCTAACCAGTTCGTCTACTGGCCGCTGAGCCTGATGCGTGGCGAGCACGAGGTTGCCGTCGAGGCATCCGACGCCGCGGGCAACGAGTCGACGTTCGAGTATAGCTTCACGGTCGAGGAACGCGGCGACTTCCTGCTCAACCTGCTTGCGGGTTGGAACGCGGTCTCCGTGCCAGCCGACCCGGTGGACACCGCGATCGGCGCGGTCTTCACGAACCCGGCGATCGACACTGTGATCGGTTGGGACCCCGACGGCTGGCGCATCGCATCGCGACGTGACGGCGTCTGGGAATCGAACCAGCAGTACGGCACGCTGAACGAGATCCGGTCGAGATACGGCTACTGGGTGAAGTCGAACAACTTCGTGCGGCAGCCGATCGCGCTGACGGCCAACGACCGTGGAGTCGGCGGCCCGAGGACACCGGTGGCGATCCCCACGGAGCCGGGCTGGAACTTCGTCGGCGTCATCGACCAAGACGGCGATCAGACCGAGGGCGACTCGGGCTTGAGCCTGAAGGCCGGTAACCAGCCGGTGATGGCGAGCGAGTATCTGGGCAGCACCTTCGTGCGGGCCTACACTTGGGACGCCACGTTCAACCGGTTCGAGGTTCTGAGCAAGGATGACCCGATGACGATCGGCGACGGCGTCTGGGTCTACTACCAAGGCGGCATCGCACCGTAAGGCAGCTGTAGGGGCGGGTCTGGGACCTGTCCGCAAGGAAAGAACGGGTAGGGGCAGGTTTGAAACCTGCCCCTACGTGTTTGTTTGGGGATGATTGGGTTGCCCGTGGGCGGAGGGAAGCGGTATCATAGTTCGATGCGTGATAATCTGTTAAGTAGATGGTAAGTATCTCTTTCGACACCCACAAAGTCGTCAAGGACCTGCAGGATGCGGGTTTCGACGAGGCGCAGGCCGAAGCCGTTGTGAACGCGCTGGGCAGCGCGATCGACCGCGACGTGGTCCGGCCTGAGGACCTCAAAGACTTCGCCGAGAAAGCCGACATCGTTGATGTCAGGCAAGAAATCGCGGAACTGCGTACCGATATGAAGGATATGGAGTTGCGGATTACTGTCAGGCTGACTGGTGTCATGTTGGCCACCGGCGGACTCGTCATCGCCGTCCTCAAACTCTTTCCCTGACGTCACACGTCGTCTGGGTCTACTACCAGGGCGGCGTCGCACGGTAAGGCAGCTGTAGGGGCAGGTTTGAAACCTGCCCCTACGTGTTTGTTGGGTTAGGCGTGCAGCGGGTGTGGATTCCGACGAAATTCAAGGAATCGAATTGTTGGGGGTTTACGCGCGCAGAGAGAATTCGGTATCATATACTTTTCATGGCACGTCGCGCGCGTTGCGCGTTGGCGCGCTTGCAAGTATTATGCAAACATCGCACAGATCCGGACAGTGGGAGTTTCGGACTTCGTTTGGCTTTAGGGCCGATGGTGTTCGTGTACGATCGTGCCGGGAAAGTAAGCAGGAGGACTGAAGCGTGCAGCTTTCAGCGAGAATCTTGACAGCACTGGCCGTGCTCGCGTTCGCCGTAGCCATTGTGGCCGGCGCGAGAAGTGCGAGCGACGAAGTCAGCGCAGCTACCGGAACGATCGATGCCTTGAACGTTGGTGCGTGCACCTCCACGAATGCGGATGTCTTCAAGCTTGACAACTGCACGCAGAAGATGGCGTTCTACCAGCAGGCCGAAATCGAGGACATCATCGAAGTCCCAAGCCTGTACGCCACCTACGCTCACGACCCGAAAACCGCGGCCGAGGCCCCACGCGCAATCATCCAAGACGGCGACCTGATCCGCATCAGCGTCACTGACCAAGACCGCGACCGAAGGGACCCGGTTCTTATCACTTCGGCGGAGGATGCTTTCGATGCTTCAGACGTTGCCACCAATCCGTTCGCGCCAGCCGTCGCCGCTGTCGTAGGACCCCCAGCTGTAGATGCGCAACCCGCAAGGTTGAAGGTTGTCGAAGCCGATCCGACTACAACCCCCCCTACTGTGGCTTTAAATGCCCCAGCAATCGTTGCAGAGGCGGTGTTCGATGACGAGACGAAAACTGACGACCTTCCCGATCTGGAGCAGGCAATCGAGTTCGATTCTGACGCTGCTACTGGTGACGACACTTCCTTCGAAAACTCCGGTACCTACGAGTTGGTTTTCGAGAGGCCAACAGGTGACACTACTACTCCCTTTAAGCCGGTAGCCAGCGCGAAGGATCGCGGCGTGGTGAAGTTCTTCGGTACTGTGAACGATGGAGTTGCTGCCACGGATGGCGGCGATGGATTCGACGACGCGGGCCCGTTCAGGGAGATCGGGAGTTACATCTCCCTCGACGAAGACGTGATATCAGGTGAACCAGGCACCCCGCCGGCGATGGCGATCAACGTCAGCGTTCCAGATGCGACCAATTCAGTTGTCAACTTGATGTTGATCTACTACGAAACGAGTGGTATTGAGTACATTCAGGGTGCCGACAAATGCTTCGCAGACCCGGATGATACGCCGGATGACACTGCAACCGCCGATGTAGATGAGAAAAACCGCGCGATGAAACAGGCGCAGTGCTCGTCGAAAGAGATCGAAGACGAAGCGAGCTTCGTTCTGCACGCGGAATCCGATGAGGACGCCGCGGACGACAAGCGACATCTCGCGCTGCTGGAGACCGGTCGCTTCACCGGTGTTTTCCAAGGCTACGTGCGGCTGACCGATGCTGACGGGCAAGGCGGTGAGACGCGTGGCAACTGGGGACTAAAGAAGGGTAATGGCGCGTACGACGACAAAGATACCAACGACGGCACAAACAACGGAATGGACGGTGCGAACCCAAGTGTCGCGGTGTTGGGTGTCGGAAGCGGTCCGGTGACGATCACTTACAAGGACAGCGGCGGGACGAACCGACGCTACGACATCGAGATCGATATTGAATCGCCTACGATCCAGATCGACTCCCCGGCGCACAACGGACGTAGCGACGACGAGAAGCCATCTTTCATCGGGTCCATGAACGACACCGATTCAGGACTGGCCGCCAACTCGTTCCAACTGACCATCGACAACCGTGGTACGCAGGAAGGTCTGGCAGGCAACAACGGCACAGTGACGGGTCAAGTGATCCACATCGATTCTGGTGTTGACGGCACAGGTTCCGATGGAACAGGTCAAGTCCGACGTCGTCTGGAATACTCCGGTTATGACGACGCTAACCCGCAGTTTGGCATCATAGACCCCGACGTGTACGAAATGAGAATCTATCGTGTCGTGGACGACGGAGAAACCAGACCCGAACAGGACTACCATTTCCTCGAGGCTGATGACTTCGATGACGGTTCGGCGGATGGCGAATTCAACGGAGAGGTCGAGATCGATTTCGACGAGGCGTCCGGCGCTGATGCCAACTTCGTCTTCAACGATGCGATCGACTTCCAGGCAGTGGTGCGCGACCTTGCGGGCAACATCGGCTTCTCCGACAGCGACGCAACCAAGCCGCGCTTCATCGATGCCCTCGGCGAAGAGAAGAAGACGGATCGCGACAAGGGAGGCCGAATCCACAACGTCCTCGGTTTCTTCTCCAGCCACGTGGTCCACATCGACGATTTGGACCCGGTGATCGACATGGATAAGTCGGTAACTGGTTTCTACGGTCTGGACAGCGACGACAAACTGGTTAGAGATCGCTCGGCGGTGATGGTCGTGTTCGACAACGATGTCAACGGCGACCTGATCGATACGGGCACGTTCACGGTCGAACATGACGACGAATCAGGTGTTGCGATTGAGGATGTCTCGGTGGACGGGAAGTTGGTGTTCTTGAAGCTTGCGGAAGAGCTCGCTTCGGATGCGACCCCCACGTTGAGCCTCTCAGAAGGCCGGGAGATCGAAGACCTTGCCGGCAACGTCCTGAGCTGGCAAGAGAAGGACGCTGAAGCCTTCAAGGTCAACGACGGTATCTTGCCGGTCTTCACGTTGACTCTGAGCGGCGGTTCAGGCGTTGGCTTGGGCGCTGAAAGCGCATCGAAGCTGACGAACGCCGCGATGGACATCAGCATCAGTTCCGATGAAGACATCAACGGCTCGCCTAACGTGTCAGTGGTGTGCTCGAACATCAAGTGGACCGTCACCAACACAGACGGCACCACCTCCGACAAAGGCCTCAACGACTACATCAGCAACCGCACTGGTACGTCGGATATGACTGATGATGAAGACGCTGAGATGTTGAGCTGCGGTGGCGCCGATGAACCCAGCGACTTCTCAGACGCGGCATCGCTGTCGCGACCTGGCAACAATTGGGTATACGCTTGGCGAAACGCGACGCAAGACAGCCGGAAACTGAACGATGGCAAGATCGTGGTCGTGGTCTGGGGTCGTGACCGCTCGACGTACGAAGCGCACGACAGCACCGACACTAATCACAATTGGGGTTCTGAAGACACCGAGTTCGTGCTCGACAGCACCTTCAACAGTCCGTTGAACAAGGACGGTTCTGGCGGCAGCGTGCAGCCGGAGGCCGATTCCGAGGTCAAAGAGCCGCGGCCGTTCCTCTACTTGGACTTTGCCGGCGAGCCGACGAGTGTCAAGGTGACCAAGCTGACGGTCGACGGTACGGACGTGCTTGCGGACCTCTCGAGTGTAGGAGCCAACCGGTTCCTGTACTGGCCGGATGCGCTGGACTTCGGCGAACACAAGGTCGAGTTCGACGCACGAGATGCGGCGGACAACAAGCCGGACGGCAAAACCTCGTTCACCTTCAAGGTGACGGCGCGCGACCCGTTCGTCGTTGACCTCACGGCTGGTTGGAACGCTATCTCGTTCCCGGCCAACCCGGTGGACACTGCGCTAGACGCGGTCTTCACAGATGAGGCTATCGACCGCGTGGTTGGTTGGAACCCGATGAACCAGACTGGCCCGTGGAGCATCGCTTCTCGCATCGACGGCGTCTGGACGACGAGTGCGAACTTCGCGCCGCTGACCGACGTCGAGGTCCGGTATGGCTACTGGGTACACTCGATGGCGTTCGTGAAGCAGAGCGTCTTGCTAGAAGGCCCGATCAACCGCGAGACCGGCGGCAAGCCGGATCCGATCGGCATCTACACCTTGCCGGGTTGGAACTTCATCGGCGTGGTCGACCAAGACGGCGACCAGACCGAGGACAACTACGGCGACGTGCTGCAAGACAGCGAAGACGCCGACGTTACGGCGAAGGACTACATGCCAGGCTTCCGCCAGGCATACACATGGGATGCCATAGCCAACGGCTACCGAGTGCTGGACGACGACGACGAGATGAAGATCGGCAAGGGCATCTGGGTGTTCTTCCCCGACGACACGACGATAGCGCCGTAGGACTCACCCTCACCCTAGCCCTCTCCCATCGAGGGAGAGGGAAGAAAGAGAGAACGCCCCCGTGGAGACACGGGGGCGTTTTTTGTCTGAACTGTGATTCATGTGATTGGGATGATGGGCTATGATTTGAAGGTCTTGGAGTAACTTCTGAAAGGGTTTTGGAATGATTAATCGACGTTATCCGCACTCGGAGTTGACAGGCAAAGTGATAGGTTGCGCTATGGCTGTTCATTCGACGCTAGGTTCCGGTTTTCAAGAGGTGATTTACCAGCGCGCATTGGCGGTGGAGCTGCTTGAAAACGGGATCTCCTTCGAACGAGAAAAAGATATGCCGGTCTTTTACAGGAAACGGCATTTGGGTACGAGACGAGTGGATTTCCTTGTAGAGGGTGTCGTGGCGGTCGAGTTGAAAGCCATCAGCGTGTTGGAGGATATCCACCTGGCGCAAGCGATCAACTATCTAGAGGCATATCATCTCGACGTAGGTCTTCTGATCAACTTTGGCGGTGCCAGCTTAGAGTTCAAACGCCTGAGTAACCCTAAACGCCGTTCCGGTCGCAGGAGGGGTGTCTGAACTTTGATTTGTGTGAACTGTCTGAACGGTGATTTGTGTGATTGGAGTGATGGGCTATGATTGCCCCTCCCCTCCTCCGCGTCATTCCGACATCCCTTCACATCACTACGACGAAATCCCTTCCGAAGTCACTCGAAGACCTTCAAATCACAGTCCATCATCCCAATCACACAAATCACAGTTCAGACAACCCCCACGTCACTCCGACGAACTCCTTTCCAAAGTCACTCAAAGACCTTCAAATCATAGTCCATCATTCCCATCCCGCCCATCCCGGTTCAAACCTCGCCCCTCTGGATGGACGTTCCGTCCCGCGAGCGGCCGGCTGTCGCCGGAATGACGTGGGGGAGGGACGGGGCAATCATAGCCCATCACTCCAATCACACAAATCACAGTTCAGACGAAGGCGCGGGAAGTGTTTGAGAGAATTTGATTGACAGGGCGCGCGCGGTGGCATATATTCGGTATCATATAGTTTTCAGGGCGTGCCTACGGGCGTGTGGTTCGTTGCGCGTCTTGAGAGTGCTATGGAAACATCCGGGCAAGACCGCTTTAGAGCCGACGATAACAGTGTCGGCGAGAGTGTGTCGAGTATCGAACCGGTAGAGATATAGATAGAGGAGGACTGCAGCTGTGCAGCTTTCATCGAGAATCTTGACGGCTCTGGCCGTGCTGATCCTTGCCGTTGCGGTGGTGGCGGTGCGAGCCGGCTCGCCCGGGACGGTAGAAGCAGCTACCGGTACGATAGACGTGCTGAACGTCGGAACTTGCTATGCGACGGACACGGACGTGTTCGCGGTGGGCGACTGCGACGACGGCGACGAAGAAGCAGGCTACAGCGTAGCGGGGCGGGATACGATCACTGAGACCGGCACGGTTTACGCGACGTATGCCCACGACCCGAAGACGGCGCCCGACAGCCCGCGCGGTGTCTTGGAGAACTCCAACCTCATCAAGATCAGCGTCAAAGACTCCGGAAGAGATTTGAGGACGCCGGTGTTGCTTGGTGCAGGGGATAACGAACCTTGCCAAGTAGTCGATGAAGCAGCCACTGCCGGCGAAGGTTGCAGTGCTACTGGCCCTTACTACGGCGAGGATGACCCGGACACTGATGTCGACGAATCTGGTTACCTTGCCGTCATTCGGAAGGACTACACTAACACCCTCGTTGCGGACCCACACGATTTCCGTTGGTGGGAGCGCGGCATAACCACTGAAACTGCAATAGCGATCGACGGCACTGATGACAGAGTCATATCGGGTATCACAATCAACAAGAACGGCGTGACGGAGGCTGATGGTACCCCGCCGCCGTACAAACCGATGTTCACCGTTGACGGCGACGACTCGCCGATCAATCTGTACGGTATGTACGACGCCGATGGCACCGGCACTGACGCGAATCCCGAATTCCGAAAACTGAACAATTTCCTGGGGATCGACGAGGATGTTGGTTCTGGACGGGTTGCGAACGAGACTGGAGAGGGTGAACAGGAGGTTGCGCCGTGGTTCAGTGTGCAAGTGGCGCTTCCAGATGGTGCCTCCGCCACCGTGATGTACGTCGTTTATATGACGAGCGAGCGGGAAGTGCTTGTCGGCGGTAGTACGCGGCAGGACTACGCAAGCGATAGCAGCAACACGAGAGCACAAGGCAAGAACGAACCTGCCTTCACGAAAGCTGAAAGGAAACCCGAACCTTCAGCCGATTCAGCCGCGTTGGTGGTCGAGGCCCGATCCGATGGACGGGAAGGTTCGAAGCACCTCCAGCTGATGGAGACATCGCGGTTCAGCGGTGAGTATGTGGGCTACCTAGAGTTGACCGACGAGAACGGCAATGACAAGGCAGCAGACGATTCTCCTCAAAACTGGGGATTGGAAGTGAAAGACGCCACAGGGCCCGCAATGGGTGAGGCTGCCGTGTTGGGTGTGGAGAGCGGCCCGGTTGAGATCGTCTACAAAGATACCGATGGCGCAACCAAGAAGTTGCCGATACAGATCGATACCGTTCCACCTATGGTTCAGATCGACACGCCAGCCCATAACTCTGAGGGACAGGACACGTCGCCAGAGTTCTCCGGGGCGTACTCAGACAGCGAATCTGGTCTGCGCAAGAGCACTTTCCGTCTGTACCTCGATCATACGAACGATGTGCAAGAGAACGGCATAAAAGGTAAGGCGGCACTGGACCTCCGAGTAGACATGGACAACGGATACGGTGTCATAACAGCGCCTACCGGGGCTACGGATGCGACCGTTGAATCGCAAGGGGATTACAAAGGTTACACCGCGGATGACCCGACGTATGGAGTCATTCGGCATGACGACGTGTTCGGCCTCGAAAACGGCGATGTCAAGAAGATCGACGGCGACAACCACGACGATGGAGCGGCAACCGGCACATTCGGCGACTCGGAACGTATCGCGTTCAGCCCTGATGCGGATTACAACAACACGATTGACTTCCAAGCGCTAGTAGTGGACGTTGCCGGTAACATCGGTTTCTCGGACAGCGACGACGACGGTCCGCGCTTCATCAACAACTATGGTGAACCAAAAGGGTCGAAGCGCAAGACCGACCGCTACAACGTTCTGGGGTGGTATGCCAGGCACGTCTTCTTCCTCGACGAGACCGATCCGAAAATCTTCACGGAGCAGAGCGTAACTGGTTTCTACGGCGAAGACGACGACGACAAGCCGCAAGTCAACCGCAAGGGAATCTTGGTGGCGTTCGACCGTGCGGTCGATCCGGACTCGATCGACGAGAATACCTTCACGGTAACGCTCGACCCGACGGGACCGGGTGCCACAGGTGCATCTGCGAACTTGATGGATATCGATGCGCAGGGTCGCCTCGTGTATCTGTTGCTGGACGAGGAGCTCGCTTCCGACGCGACGCCGATGGTGGACATCGCCAGCGGGCAGTGGGTATCAGACCCGGCCGGCAACCGCTTGACTGGTGGCGACCAAGACCCGTTCGAGGCCAACGACGGTATCTCGCCGGTGATCACGGTGTCGCTCAGCGGCGGCTCTGGCTCCGGTGAAGGCGACGAAGGTCCTGCCAAACTGACTAGGAACTCGATAATAGTCACGATCGGAGCGGACGAAGAGATCAACTCCACGCCATCTCTTGTCGTAGTGTGTTCGAACATTGCCTACGACAGTGATGACGACGACGAGAACGACAAGGAATTGTCGGACTTGGTGGGTTCACGTAGCGGGGCATTGGGCAATTCCAGCGCCAACTTCGGTTCGCCGGAGAGCTACGACTGCGGCGATGACTACACGGACGTGAACCTGCAACAGGCGCAGTCCTACTCGCGTCCTGGCCTCGAGTGGGAGTACCAGTGGGTGAACTTCAGCGGCACGAAGGCTCTGAAGGACGGCAAACTGACGGTCGTTGCGTACGCACGTGATCGTCAGCAGTACAAAGACGCTACGGCTGATGATGCAACTCGAGCCATTGATGCCCAACCGCTGGCGGCAGATACCTACAACTGGGGTTCTGCGACGGCGGAGTTCCGTTACGACACGATGCTCGACGATCCATCTCCGACGCCTGGCGAAGACGAGACGGTAACCGAGACTCGACCATTCGTGTTGCTGACCTACAGCGACAAGTCGACGATTGCGATCGACGAGTTCAAGATCGGCGGCACGGTGCAAGAGATGCAGGTTCTTGGCGAAAACCGGTTCCTGTACTGGCCCGAAGAATTGAGTGTCGGTACTCACGCAATTGCGGTGACAGCAGAGGATGCGGCCGGTAACTCCGACGCCTACGAGTACAGCTTCAAGCTGGCGGAACGCACACCGTTCAACCTCAAGCTGATCGCCGGTTGGAACGCGGTATCGTTCCCGGCCAACCCGGTCGACCCGATGATCGAGAACGTCTTCACCGAGGGCGTGGTCGACATGGTGGCGGCTTGGGACATCTCGGACCCGACGAAGCCGTGGAGCATCGCTTCCCGCATGGAAGGCGAGTGGTCGACGCACAGCGACTTCGCGACGCTGACTAAGGTCTCGGCGAAGTATGGCTACTGGGTGCACGCGCAGGGCTTCGTGACGCAGAAGATCGCGCTGATCGGTCAGATCAACCGCCTCGACTCTGGCGTTGTGCCACCGGACCTCGTGGCGATCCCGACTGAGCCGGGTTGGAACTTCGTAGGCGTCATCGACCAGGATGGCGACCAGACCGAGGACAACTTCGGTGACATGCTGATGACAGGTACCGACGGCGTGAAGGCCGGCGACTACCTAGGTAAGAATGGGAAAGCTTACACCTGGGACCCGATCCGCAGCAGGTTCGATGTCCTCGAGGCAGGCGACTACGTCGAGATCGGTGACGGCATCTGGGTCTACTACGGTGGCGGAATAGCGCCGTAGGACCCCCTCTTAATCTCCCCCTAGAAGGGGGAGGGAATAAGGAGAGTCTCCCCCTAGGAGCGGGAGGGGAGTAGAAACCTCCCCTCTCCCTTGATGGGAGAGGGTCAGGGTGAGGGTGAGAGGATAAAGAGAGAACGCCCCCGTGGAGACACGGGGGCGTTTTGAACTGGGATGGGCGGGCTGTCTGAACTGTGATTTGTGTGATTGGGATGATGGGCTATGATTGCCCCTCCCCGCTTTTGAACTGGGATGGGCTGGATTGGAATGATGGACTATGATTGCCCTTCCCCGCTTTTGAACCGGGATGGGCTGGATCGGAATGATGGACTATGATTGCCCGTCCCCTCCCCCGTCATTTTGGCGTGCCCCACGTCATTCCGGCGAAAGCCGGAATCCAGAGGGCCGGTAACGGCCCATCACAGTCCATCATTCCGATCCCGCCCATCCCGGTTCAAATCCCATCCCGCCCATCCCGGTTCAAGTGTTTGAGAGAATTTGATTGACAGGGCGCGCGCGGTGGCATATATTCGGTATCATATAGTTTTCAGGGCGTGCCTACGGGCGTGTGGTTCGTTGCGCGTCTTGAGAGTGCTATGGAAACATCCGGGCAAGACCGCTCAAGTGTCGACATTATCGATGTCGGCGAGAGTGCGTCGAGTATCGAACCGGTAGAGATATAGATAGAGGAGGACTGCAGCTGTGCAGCTTTCATCGAGAATCTTGACGGCTCTGGCCGTGCTGATCCTTGCCGTTGCGGTGGTGGCGGTGCGAGCCGGCTCGCCCGGGACGGTAGAAGCAGCTACCGGTACGATAAACGTGCTGAACGTCGGAACTTGCTACACCACGGACACCGACGTGTTCGCAGTCGGCGCATGTGATGACGGGGACAACAACGAAGGGGATAACGAAGGCTACAGCGTAGCGGGCCGGAATACGATCTCAAAGGTTGAGACCGTCTACGCGACGTATGCCATCGACCCGGTGACGTCTGGCGATGATCCCCGCGCAATCGCGATCAACTCCGATGTCATAAAGATAAGCATCGAGGACAAGGGACGAGACAAGCGAACTGGAGTGATCTACGCGGTAGGCCCCACGTTGGCAGGTACTACTACGTTGACCCCGGAGCAAACCACCGAAATCGAAGGGGCACTTACCGCCGCCGAGTTCGCCGAGATTGCCGAGCTAGGGGACCATGACAGCGATGCAGCGACCGACGAAACGACGCAGGTTATATTGGAAAGCGGTACGGCGAATTTTGCTCGGGTCCAGGGAGGAACGGAAACACTCGGAGCCATCGGGAATTCAGGAGATGCCCAATTCCGATTGGCGGGTACTGACAGCACCGAACACCCCATGGCACCTGAAGGTGACGGCAAGGTATTCTGGTTCGGGACCGTTACTGTGGGTACGAACCCCGCCGAATTTAAGGATTTGACCGGCGAGTACATCAATTTGGACGAGGACTTGAGTACTGGCGTTAAAGGCTCTATCGCTCCTTGGATGCGTGTCACGGCTGAAGTGCCTGATAACGTTGATCTGGTCGTCCAGTACATCTACTACCAGACGAGCGATGAAGAGGTGTTGGTCGGCGGAAAGAAGAAATCGGACTACATCGGTTACATGGACACCGAAAACCCTGACAACAATGTTGATGCGGACGCCGTATTGGCCCCTCTAGCGCCGGTGTTTGAAGACGACGAGGACGAGGACAAACCTTCGGACCAAGACGCTCTAGTCGTGCGCGCCAGCGGTGACGGTGACGCTCCGTCGCAAAACCTCTGGTTGAAGGAGAAATCGCGATTCTCCGGCCGGTATGAAGGCTTCCTCCGATTGACCGATTCTGACGGAGATGGAAAGTGTGACCACGACGACGATGCGAACACTGCGGAAGAGCGGTGCAACTGGGGTCTGGAGACAGGCGATGCCGATGGTCACGGGATGGACAATGCGGCGACTCTCGGAGTTGAGAGTGGTCCGGTCACGATCACTTACAAGAACTCGAACGGTGACAACCGATCGGTTTCGATCACGATTGACAAGCAACCGCCGGCGATTCAGATCGACTCTCCGTTGAACGAGACCAGCAGCAAGGACGACTCGCCCGAACTGCTCGGTTCATTCACAGACGGTGGCGGGGCTGGTCTGCGAGAAGACTCCTTCGCGATCTACGCTCATAACGAAGACGACGGTCAAACCGACGAGACTCCGGTCTGGGATCTTCGAGTAAACGATGGCGATAACATCGACGAGAATCGTGGCTACGTATGTGTGGATGCAGACGAGGAGAAGGGCGACCCATGTGAAGGGGACGATGCCGTCGCAGTGTTGCGAGGTCACTACTCTGGATTCTCCCAAGAGGGTTCAAATGGGACGTTCGGGATCATTTCGAGCGAACACATCTATCTCGCCGAAGATGACGACCCTGACAAGGAAGGTGATGAGTACAAGGCAGAAGGCGCCGAAGACTTTGAAGATGGTGATGCGACGGGTCTGTTCGACACGGTAGTCCGTATCGACTTCCCGCCGCGAGCTGAAGACCAGGGCCGCTACAACCACACGATCGACATTCAAGCGGTTGTGATGGACATAGCCGGCAACATCGGCTTCTCGGACAGCGAACCTAGCGACCCGACATTCATCCACGATCTCGGCACGAAGAAGTCAGACCGCGACGCGGCGAACAAGCACAACGTGCTTGGTTGGTACTCGCGCCACATCTACTTCCTCGACGACGTAGACCCGAAGTTTGCGGAACCCGAGTCGGCCACTGGCTTCTACTTGGATGAAAGCGGCGATGAGATGCGTTCCAGCTCTGGAGCGATGATCACCTTCGACGGCAAGCTCGACGCGACCACGGTTGGCGTTGGCACTTTCGCCGTGAAGCTTGACGACGGCACGGATGCCACCGTAACCGCCGTTCAGGTCAAAGACGACAAGGTCTATCTGATGCTTGAGGCGGAGTTGGCGCCGAACGCGACACCCAAGGTGGATCTGGCGTCAGGTCAGTCGATCTCCGACTTGGCAGGCAACGAATCGACCTCACGGCGTCTCGATGGCATCGAGTTGAGCGACGGCATCTTGCCGACGTTCACGATCGAACTGAGCGGTGGTTCCGGCCTCCATGCCGACATCAGCGGTCAGAGCGCGTCAGAGTTGACCAAAGACCAGATGAACATCGCAATCACAGCGAACGAGCCGATCCAAGGGTCGCCGAAGTTCGCAGTGGTCTGCTCGAACCTCACCTGGGGCGGTGACTACGACGACGACGACATGATCGTGCTCAACAAGGACAACAACGTCGCCAAGTTCGCTTCGAACCGCACAGGCGACTTCACGAGCCAGCAAATCGGTAACGCGGCACCGAGCGAAAGCCACAAAGCTGATGCTGACTCCGACGGTAACAACATCAAGGACCAACGGACCTTGTGCCCCGACCACACGATGGATCCTGACGTCGAGAACGACGACAAGAGGTACTTCGATGTCGCAGTTACCTCAGCACTCGCGCGACCGGGCAACACTTGGGAATACCAGTGGTCCACCCTGTCAGGCGACCAAGCGGTAGAGCAAGGCAAGTTGTCAGTCATCGTCTGGGGACGCGACCGAAGCTCGTACATGCGAGGTTCGGACCGGGTATACAACTACTCGGCTAGCACCGACGGCTTCACGTACGACACTGTCTTGAAGTCCGCATGGGCTGGCGACGAAGACGGAGACAAAGGCGAGTTGATCCCTGACAACGGTGAGACGGTGTTCGAGCCGCGGCCGTTCGTGCTGCTGGACTTCGGCGACGAGGCGACGAAGGTCGATGTGACCCTCTTCGAGATCGACGGAGTTGACCAAGTTGCAGACCTGCAAGCGTTAGACGACAACGAGTTTGTGTGGTGGCCAGACCCGCTGGCGTTTGGCACCTACAAAGTCTCCGTCGAAGCCAACGACGGTGCGAACAACACCGGCGAGCACAGCTACAGCTTCACGGTGAAGCAGCGAGCGCCATTCGTGCTCGACCTGCTGGCAGGCTGGAACTCGATCTCGTTCCCGGCGAACCCGATTGACCGAGCGCTGCACGCGGTGTTCACGAACGCTGCTGTTGACCAAGTGATTGGTTGGAACGTGACCGAGCCTGTGAGCCCGTGGCGCATCGCAACACGTCAGGACGGCGTGTGGACGACGAGCGACGAGTATGCGACGTTGAATGACGTCGAAGCTCGCTACGGCTACTGGGTGCACTCGACCGGCTTCGTAACGCAGGCGGTACACCTTGCAGGCAAGGGCGACCGCTCGACGGATGGCCAGCCGAACCCGGCTGACATTCCGACCGATAAGGGCTGGAACTTCGTCGGTGTCGTGGACGTCGATGGCGACCAGACACAGGACGATGCTGGCGAGACGCTGCGCAACAGCAATAACGACCCGATCACAGCAGCCGAGTATCTGGGCGACTACGTCCGGGCGTACACGTGGGATCACGTGAACAACACTTGGGACGTGCTGAAGAAGGACGAGGGTATCACGATTGGTACCGGCGTCTGGGTCTACTACGGCGACGGCGTAGCGCCGTAAGGACCGTCGCATAGCGACTGAATAGCATGCGCCCCTCGGGAAACTGAGGGGCGCATGTTTTTGTTGGAACCGGCGTTATGCCAATTCATATACTTGAATCCTGTTATGGATCCACAACTGAAGTCAGACGCCGCCGAACTACGTGATCGGATCATGCAGATCGCGGGGCATCTTTGACTTGCCTAGCAAGCGGTCAGAGATAGCTACACTGGAAAAGCGAGCGTTGGATCCCGGGTTTTGGTCGGATCACAGGCGTGCGCAATCGCATATGCAGTCGCTCAACACGCTGAAGGACGATGTGTCGACGTGGGAGCTGTTACTTCAGCGTTCTGATGAGCTAGTCGAGTTCATTGATCTGGCAGTGATCGAATCTGAGGATTCGATGCTTGGGCAACTTTCGATCGAAGCGGAACAGTTGAGGTCGGATCTTTCGGAGCAAGAGTATCGGTTGCAGCTCAATGGCGAGCATGACGGACGGGCCGCGATCTTGTCAGTGAAGCAGGGCGCAGGAGGGGTCGATGCTCAAGACTGGTCTGAGATGTTGTTGCGGATGTATGTTCGGTGGAGCGAGCAGGCGGGATACGATTCCGATGTACTCGATTTCACGCCGGGTGAGGAAGCGGGTATCAAGTCGGCGGCTGTGCGAGTGGCCGGAGACCATGCGTTTGGGTATCTGAAATCTGAGCGCGGAGTGCACCGGTTGGTGAGGTTATCGCCTTTCGACTCTGGACATCGTCGACACACAAGTTTTGCTCTCGTGGAAGTGTATCCAGAACCGGATGAAACTGACGATGTGGAGGTGGATCCTACAGAAGTCCGAATGGAGGCGTTTCGGGCGAGCGGACATGGTGGTCAGAGTGTCCAAAAGAACTCCACAGCGGTGCGTTTAACGCACGAACCCACAGGGATCGTGGTTTCGGTGCAGAACGAGCGTTCGCAGGCCCAGAATCGGCAAGTGGCGATGAAGATCCTGCATGCTCGATTGACGGATTTGGAGAATCAGCGTAGGGCGGCGGAGCAGGCGAGATTGAAGGGCGATCACGTATCGGCAGAATTCGGTCGACAGGTGAGAAGTTACGTTCTGCATCCGTACCAGAAGGTGAAAGACCACCGGACCGAGTATGAGGTGTCCGACGCGCGCAGAGTGTTGGAGGGTGATTTGGATGGCTTCCTGAGAGCGTTCTTGCAATCTACGATTGCCAATTGAGATACTGGATCGGCCAACTGCGAAGTGACTCGGGGATGTTAGACCATATCGCAGCGATCGTTTGTGGTCAGCCGTAAACCGATTCGATCACCAAAAGGACATGTTCTGCAAATACGCAATCCGCGCGTTGGTATCAAATCGTAAGTAAATTCAGGCACGATTGAATTCCGGAGACAACTGATGAAGAAAGCAAGTTTCTTTAGCTTCTCGCTGATCGCTGCGATATCGCTGTTTATCGTAGCGTGTGCGAGCGAAGAGGAACCTACATTTACACCGATCCCAGAGCCGACCGCCACTCAGGTCCCGACCGCGGTTTCGACGCCGCCGCCGGCTCGGTCGGAGCGTCCGACGCCGGTTACGGGGCAGTCGAAGATCGCGCCGGAGTTGCTTCAGACGCCGGAGCGCGAGGGAGACGACCAACGGGACGGCGGTGTTTTCCGTCGACTTTGGGCAGACCCGCCGACGCTAGACCCGGCATTGGTGACGGATGGAACGTCGTATGACATAGTCATCGAGCTTTTCAGCGGTCTGGTGAAGCTAACCGGCGCATCGGACGATCCGATCGTAATGGATTTGGCTGAAAGCTATACGGTGTCCAACGATGGTAAGACATACAAGTTTGTTCTTAGGGACGACCTGAAGTTCAGCGATGGTTCGCCGGTCACGGCGGCTGATTTCAAGTGGTCGTGGGAACGTGCTGCGGCACCCGATACCGAATCCCCAATCGTGGATGAGTTCTTAGGAGACATCATCGGAGTTCAAGCGATCATCGATGGCGAAGCCACGTCTGCGGAAGGGATCGAAGTTATCGACGATCAGACCTTGCAGGTAACGATCGACGCACCGAAACCTTACTTCATTGCCAAGTTGACATACCCGATTGCCTTCGTCGTGAAGGGGGATAACGTGTTGTCTGGTGGCGAGAACTGGACCGACGATCCGATCGGCACCGGCCCGTTCTTGCTGAAGGACTACAGCATCGGTGAGCGGATGCTCTTCTCGAAGAATCCTCACTACTGGGGCGACCCTGCGTATCTGGACGAGGTGCAACTCTTGCTCGCTGGCGGTTCTGCGATGGCGATGTACGAGAACGATGAGATCGACATCACTGGTATCGGGCTCTCAGACCTTGAGCGTGTGACCGATCCGGCGGAGGAGATATCCAAGGACGTCGTGGACGTACCTCCTTCGTTCAGGACCAGTTACGTGGGTTTCAATGTCGAACGTGCGCCATTCGACGACGTCCACTTCCGCCGCGCGCTGAATTTCGCTGTGGATAAGCAACTGGTTGCCAACGCCGTATTCTCCGATTTGGTTCGCCCGGCTACCGGTGTCATACCGCCTGGTTTTGTGGGATACAACCCGAATTTGGAAGGCTTGGAATTCGACGTCGACAGGGCGATGGAGGAGCTCGAGATGTCGCAATACGCGGATGCGGAGACGCGCCCGCGCATCGTGATCACGTTGCCGGGCACCGGTGGATCGCCGAGTTTGACGACGGAGGTCATAGCCGACATGTGGCGACGGAATCTAGGCGTCGATGTAGAGATTCAGCAGGTCGAGTGGGCTACGTTCCTGCAGGACCTTCACAGGAACCGCTTGCAAGCGTTCTCGCTGGCATGGCAGGCCGACTACCCGGATCCTCACACGTTTGTAGACGTACTATTCAGGACTGGCAGTTCGATCAACAATACGAACTACTCGAATCCCGAAGTAGATGACCTGTTGCGCCAAGCAAACGTTGAAGCAGATCCAGTTCGCAGGATCGAGCTTTACCAACAAGCCGAGCAGATGATTGTCGAGGATGCAGCGTGGTTGCCTTTGTGGTGGGGTGTTGAAGGCAAGGTTCTTGTTAAGCAACGTGTAGGGGGACTGACGTTCCCACCGTTGTCTGTGCCGATATATCAGCACGTCTGGATTGACGGCTGATTTAGGCGACATTTGTCAATCTAATTGCAGTCGGATAGGTGATTACTTTTGATCACCTATCCGCAGCACAATACGCGCTGATTTGCGGCGTTGTTTCCCGTTCATTTGGTACCGTGTATCTATGTGGGAATTCGTAGCGCCCTAGCGCAAGAGATGGAGCAAAAGGAAAATGATCCGTAACCTAATGATTGCCGGCGTACTGTTCGCCACCGCGATCGCGATCGCGTGTTCGAGCCCAGAAGAACCGACCGCAACCCCAACTTCGGTTCCCCCGACAGCTACAGCTGTCCCTCAACCAACTTCGACGCCACAGCCAACGGAGGAGCCTTCAAGCGTCGCGCCAACGGCAACAGCTATTGCTGAAGCGACGGCTGAGGCGAAGGCTCAAGCGACGGCGTCGGCTGAGGAGACCGCGACGGCGATGGCATCGGCCGAAGAGACTGCGACGGCGATGCAACAGGCGGCCGAAGAAGAGGAAGAGGAAATTGATTTCGATCCCCGTCGAGGCGGTGTTTTCAGGTTGCTGGGCAGCGACCCAACCACACTAGACCCTGCCCTCACCACGGACAGCACATCGTACGACATCGTTTTGGAGATTTTCGGCGGATTAATGCGATTGACTGACGATCCTAATGAACCGATCGTTTTAGACCTCGCGGAGAGTTTCACTGTGAGTTCGGACGGCACGATGTACAGGTTCGTTTTGCGGGAAGGGATTGAGTTCAGCGATGGGAGTCCTGTAACAGCTTCAGACTTCAAGTGGTCTTGGGAACGGGCTGCGTTGCCAGATACGGGATCGCCGATCGTCAAAGAGTTCCTTGGCGACATCGTCGGAATCAACGACATGGTCGATGGGAACGCCACTTCGGCCGAGGGGATAACCGTCATCGACGATCAGACGCTCGAGGTGGAGATCGATAGCCCCAAACCGTATTTCATCGCGAAGCTGACTTACCCAGTCACTTTTGTGGTCAATCAAGAGAACATCGAGTCTGGCGGCGAGCTTTGGACGGACAATCCAATCGGCACTGGACCATTCGTCCTCAATTCGTATGAAATCGGCGTCAGTTTGGTGTTGGGGCGCAACGAGAACTACTGGGACACCCCGGCGTTCCTAGATGAGGTGCAATTCAATCTGGCAGGCGGTTCGGCGATGGCGATGTACGAGAACGACGAACTCGACGTTACCGGTATCCCGACGTCAGCTTATGAGCGGGTGACCGATCCAAACGAACCGATATCCAGGGAAGTCGTCGACGTACCGCCGACGTTCGTCACCAGCTACATCGGATTCAACGTCGAGGAACCGCCATTCGACGATGTCCACTTCCGGAGGGCACTGAATCACGCAGTAGATAAGGAGTTGATCGCGGAAGCAGTCTTGCAGAGCCGAGTGCGTCCAGCTTATGGGCCGATACCGCCTGGCTTTATCGGATTCAATCCCGATCTCGAACCGTTGGGCTTCGATGTGGAAAAGGCTGTAGAGGAGCTTAACATGTCGAAATATGCGGATCCTGATTCTCGACCGCGCATCGTGCTGACTGCCCCCGGAACCGGCGGCTCGCCGCCCACTTGGCTACAAGCCGTAGCAGACATGTGGGCTCGCAATCTGGGCGTCGAAATCGAGTTTCAAGAGGTTGAATGGGCTACGTTCTTGGACGAGGTCGACAATTTCCGACTCCAGGCGTTCAGATTGGCATGGAGCCCAGACTATCCAGACCCTCACACGTTCGTAGACGTGCTTTTCCGCAGCGACAGCACGATCAACCAGACACAGTACTCGAACGCAGAGGTAGACGCGCTGCTTGACGAAGCTACTACCGAACCTGATCCAGTACGGCGCGTCCAGCTGTACCAGCAGGCAGAGCAGATTATCGTAGACGAGGCTTCTTGGCTCCCGATGTGGTGGGGTGCTGAAGGCAAAATCCTAGTCAAACCGCACGTGAACGATTTCAGGATTCTGCCGCTTGGCGGCTACTTCTTCAAGGATGTGTGGATCGACAAGGAGGTCGATTTCTAAGATCGATACAGTCTTGCCTCTTCGGGCGTCTGAAGCGATTTACGTGAGTTGTTTGGCCTAGTGCTAGGATTTGTAGCGCGATGCTGATCTACATGTCACGACGATTGCTTTGGACGCCCGTTTTGATGTTCGTGGCGGGGCTGTTCGTATTCTGGCTCGCTTCGTGCACGCCGGGCGACCCGGCTGAACTGATGGCCGGCCAGCGCGCCGATCCCGAAGCGATCGAACGGATTCGTGACCGTCTAGGCTTGAACGACCCGTTCATGGTGCAATACACGCGGTATATCGCCGACGCACTGAAAGGCGATTTCGGAGAGAGTTACAGATACCGCGGGCGAGATGTGTTGGAACTGCTGGGCCCCAAGTTGCGGGTGTCACTCGAACTCAACATCGTTTCTTATGTGGTCACACTGGCGATCGGTTTGCCTCTTGGGTTCTGGACGGCGATGCGCCAAGGAACGTGGAAAGATCCTACAACCACGACATTTATGTTGCTTGTGTACGCGATGCCAGTGTTCTTCACCGCGCCGTTTTTGATCCTCGTGTTCGCATCGTGGTTGGATTGGATCCCGGTATCGGGTTGGTCAGGAATGTTTTCGACGCAGGCGATATTGCCCGCTTTCACTCTGGGTGTCCCCGGCGCCTTCGTTTTCATGCGTTTCATGAGGGCGTCTACGTTGGACGTGCTCGGCCAGGAATATGTGCGTACCGCCCACGGCAAGGGCATGGGTCAAATGACAGTCAACCGGCGGCACATCGCCCGCAATGCACTTCTGCCGATCATCACAATTCTTGGATTCTCGCTCGCCGGGTTGTTCGGTGGGTCTCTCGTCGTCGAGTTGATTTATGGGATCCCTGGCGTCTCGAGGTTATTGTTGGAAGCCGTTTTCCAGCGTGACTATCCCGTGATCATGGGAATGACGTTATTGGGCGCAACGATGCTGGCGATCGCCAATATGGTCGCCGACATCATGTACTCGGTGATAGATCCTCGGATTAGATTGCGGGCATGAAATGAACGACTCGCGTTCGACCAGTCCGAGCAGCGAAGGGCTGACAGAGTATTTGGAGATTGAGGGGTCCGATGGTATTTTCAGCCACGCTTGGAATCAACTCAGAAAACGCAAACTCGCCTTAATCTCGGTGTGTATTCTGCTCGTGCTTTACACGGTCGGTATATTCGCTCCGTTGGTAGCGACGCATGATTACACTGAGACGAACTTGGCAAAAACCCAAGCGGCTCCGGATCTAGAAAACTGGTTGGGCACTGATCGTTTGGGAAGAGATATTTTTTCCCGCGTCGTGTGGGGAATCCAGACGACAGTGATACTGACGGTTATCACGAGTTTGACAGCGAGCTTTGTGCTGGGCTTGGCCGCAGGGATGGCAGCTGGCTATCTACGAGGCATCGTGGACATCATCACCACCAGAACCGGGGAGGTTGTGTCAGTTTTCCCCGACATTCTGTTGCTGTTGATCATCGTTGCGACGGTGCGTCCGCAGTTCAAAGAGTTCGGGTACTGGATCGAAGACAACACATTCATATCTGGAGTCATATCGTCAGGTGCCATCGATTACATCGTGCTGGGTGTCGCATTTCTGCCGTTGTCGTGGTTCGGGTCGATGCGTCTGATCCGCGGGCAGACTCTGGCTATCCGGGAGGCTCCGTACGTAGATGCAGCTCGTTCGATGGGTGTGGGTACGCCTAAGATACTTTTGAGGCACATTCTGCCGAACGTCATCACGCCGTTGATTGTTAGCGTCAGCTTCGGAATGGGAGGTGTAGCGCTAGGGGAAGCGATTATCAGCTTTTTTGGCGTCGGTGTACAACCCCCACGGCCCAGCTTGGGAGTGATGATCGGGGACGTGACGGCGAGAACGGGCAGTGCAGCTGTGGAGACGTTGCGCAATCATCCCGAGCAGCTCCTGCCTCCGATTATCGTGGTTTGGCTGATGATATTCTGCTGGAACATCCTTGGCGATGCGTTGAACGACATCCTCAACCCGCGCGCGCGGTGATTCGAAGGAAAGTTTCATGGGTGAAAAACTAAAGGTTGGGTTGGCTTGCGATGCGCGTTACATGGATCGCGGCATCAAGGACCATGAGGTCGAATCGCTGAATGAGTTCGCAACTTTCGAATGGCGCGAGTTCAACGAGACTTCCGATTGGTATTCGCCGCCGGTATCGTCTGAAGAGGTGGTAGCCGATTTCATCGAATTTGCATCAACTGTTGACGCGATGGTCGTCTGTCACGGATCGCCGCGGGTGACGCCCGAAATCCTTGACGCCGCGCCCAATCTGCGCTTGGTCGGTGAACTGGAAGGCGACAGGTTCGCGCAACGTATCGATGTTGCTGCGTGTATCGAACGCGGTGTGAAAGCGGTTGACACGACGCACGCGTCGAGTCTGCCGGTGTCGGAGTGGGCATTGGCGATGATGATGATGGGATTGAAAAAGGTCGGTGCTCATTACCGTCGCATGATCACACACGAGGAGTGGGGGACGGGATACCAACGTGTGCACCATCCTGATTTTCAGATGATGGGTGATTTGACAGGTCGTACGGTCGGACTCATCGGCGGCGGCAATATTGCACGTCGACTGATCGAGTTGCTGGTGCCGTTTCGGGTGGAGATTTTGGTGCACGATCCTTATCTACCGCGTGAATTGGCTTCGGCGATGAATTTCACCATGACATCGCTGAAGAACGTGATGAGTATTCCGGATGTTGTGGTGTGTCTAGTGCCGCACACGCCTGCCACGGAAGGGATGCTAGGGGCCAAGGAGTTGGGTTGGATACGGCAAGGTGCGGTGTTCGTCAACGTGTCGAGGGGGCAAGTGGTGCAGTCGGACGCGTTGATTGATCGGTTGAGGCAAAACGACATCTATGCGTGCCTAGATGTGTTCGATCCCGAACCGGTGCCAGTTGACTCTCCGATCAGGCATTTTTGGAATGTGTTCTTGACGCCGCACATCGCCAGCACGACGGATGGGACGGGGATATCTTTTTTTGGAGAGATGGTCGATGAGTTGCGGCGGTTCCACTTAGGTCACGACACCAAACATGACCTGATGCCCAGAACGCTCGCGAATCGCCGCGGAGAAAGTCCAGGCGATTTGGACGCGGTTCGCTGAATAGTCGACATTCTGAGCCTCAGAACGCTTCCAATAGTCGACGTCGCGCTCGCCTCGTGGTTCAGCGCGTATCCAATTGCTTGCTAACATGTAACGCGTATTCCTTCCGGCAAGTCAAAAGCAGGGGTGTTCCGTGTCAGCGAACGATCCATACTCGTCTACATATTTCCAATCGCGTCGATCGGCGGTGATGGCTCGGAACGGTGCCGTCGCGACCAGCCAACCTTTAGCGGCTCAGGCTGGTTTGAGGATGCTGCTAGATGGTGGGAACGCGGTCGATGCGGCGGTTGCGATGGCGGCGGCGCTGAATGTCGTGGAACCGGGTTCCACGGGCATTGGCGGCGATATGTTCGCGTTGATTTGGAACAAGGATGAACGCCGAGTAGTTGCGTTGAATGGCAGTGGCAGATCTGGAGCGGCGGCTAATCCGGAGGACGTTCGGAAGGCGGGATACGAATCGATACCGAATGAGTTGGATGGGTGTGCATTTTCGGTGAGCGTGCCGGGAACAGTGCATGGGTGGGAGACTGCGTTGGCAAATTACGGTCGTATGACGCTGTCGGAAGTGCTGCAACCCGCGATTGACTACGCGTTGAACGGTTATCCGGTCTCGGAGGTTATCGCTAGAGGATGGGAGGGATGCGAAACGAAGTTGCGGCACCGGCCATCGGGAGTGGAGATGCTACCGGTGAATGGTCGCGCTCCCAAGTGTGGTGAGATGGCAACGCTCCGGGAACTCGGCGGTTCGTTGCAGGTCATAGCTGAAGGCGGTAGCGAAGCGTATTACAAGGGCGATATCGGCAAGAAGATTGCGGCGTATGTGCAGCAAGAGGGCGGATGGCTTACCGAAGAGGACATTCAGTCGCATCACTCCGACTGGGATGAGGCCATTCATGTGAATTACAGAGGTGTGGAGGTTTGGGAATGCCCCCCAAACGGTCAGGGGATCGCTGCGCTGATGGCGTTGAATATTGCCGAGGGTTTCGACATCGGTGGCATGGGTAGTCAATCGGCGGATGCGTATCACCACCTGATCGAATCTATGCGGTTGGGGTATGAGGACGCTTTGCAGTATGTTGCGGACCCTCGAGTCGCCGAAGTCCCGATCGGTCCGTTACTCGAGAAGGAGTATGGTGACAGGCGGCGTTCGAGTATCGATCCGATGCGGGCGCATCCTAATGTGTCGTACGGAGATCCGATGGGTGGAGGCGACACGATCTACTGCACCGCGGTGGACGGCGATGGAAACGCCTGCTCCCTGATCAACAGCCTCTTCGCTGGATTTGGTTCCGGATTGGTCGTGCCAGGTACTGGGATTGCGTTGCAGAACCGCGGTTCGCTGTTCTCGTTCGATCCGGACCACCCGAATTACCTTGTCGGTGGTAAGCGTCCGTACCAGACGATCATCCCGGCGATGGCGACGCGCGATGACGAGATGTGGTTGTCGTTCGGCGTGATGGGTGGATTCCAGCAACCGCAGGGCCACCTGCAGGTGGTGTCTAACATGGTCGACTTTGGAATGGACTCGCAGAAGGCGCTTGACGCGTTACGGTTCAGCATCGATGTGCAAGGCGACAAGAGCGTGAAGGTGGAAGAGGACCTCGACGCATCAGTTGTCTCGGATCTGCGGAAACGAGGGCACGATGTGATCGTTCAAACGGCGTATGACCGCGTCGGTTTCGGCGGTGGTCAGGTGGTTTCGCGCGATCCTGAGTCTGGGGTTTTGTGCGCGGGAACGGAGCCTAGGAAAGATGGCTCCGCGCTGGGTTGGTAGGTTTCCAACTACCTGCGGATTCGACGTGCGATGAATAGTGCCGCCAACATGGCGGTAATCAGGATCGTGGAGGCTTGCAACGGCCCGTTGCCGTTTGAGTTGCACAGGCCGCCGGAGCTGGTCGGTTCCGGGTCAGGGGATTCGGTTGCCGGCGCAGGTTCCGATGGTGTTTCTTCCACAGTGGTGGGCTGAACCATGACCTCTGGTTCTTCGGTTGGTGCTACTGTGGGTTCGGGGGCCGGAGTGTCGGTGGGTACCGGTGTTGGATCTGAACCGGCTTCGCCGACGGTTATGCCGCCTTTGATTGGTGTGAGCGTCAGGAGTTTGTATTCGGTTTCGTCGCCAGATTCGGGTTCGGGCGTGGGTGTAGGTGTGGGCGCAACGAACGGATCGGCGCCGATAGTCGCACGCCAATCATTGTCGAGTTGCTGCACGGTCTTGCCGTAGACGTTGCGTATCGCGATGTCGCCGCTGCGGCCTTCTGCGATCGAGGCGATAGTTTCAGCGATCTTTTCGGGTCCGTAAGTCTCGATGAGGTATTCGACGAAGTTGCGGCTCTGGCCGTATGAGACGATAACCATGTTGGGTTCGCCGGGGAATGTCTGGAGACGAGAGAAGGGGATCAACCGGCCAGTGTCGATTGCCCAATCGAGATAGTAGACGTATGACAGGCCTTTGTCGAGGTTGCCGTATTCTGCGAGTCCTTCGTTGAGCCACAGCGGAACCAGCGCGGTGCTGCCGCCGGCGGCGCGGCCGACGAGGATGTGAGTGAGTTCGTGGGTGAGAGTGCCGATGTCGCGACTTCCGGAGAGGACTAATACGACGCTGTGGTCGAAGAAGGCCTGACCTTCGGTGATGAGTTCGCGACTTATGGTGGCGCTACGTGCGCTTACAGCGCCGATCATCTCGGCGTTGTTGTTGTAGAGGGTTACGACAATTGGGGTTTCGATCTCGCTGCCTGTTATGGGGCCCATGAGATCCATGGATTCTTTTGCCGCTTCTGCTAGACGTTCCGCCCGGACCTGCACGGGGCCGTGGTAGTAGACATGGATAGGCCCTCGGCTGACGAACTCCCATTCGTAGCGCGCATCGAGCATGATTTGGCTGTACGGTTCGGAAGCGTATGCATTGCCGTCTTCGTCGAGTGCTTCAAAAACGAAATCGATTGTTGTCCCTGGCGGCATATAGCGAGCCGATGTGTTGACGCGCCAAATCAGTTCTCCGTCGACTAGTGGTGCGGTTCTTTCCGTGAGATCGAGATAGTCGTATTGTTCGGTTGTCAGTGGCCCTGTAGTGAACCTGACTCTGACGTCGACGATTTCGATGTCGGTTTCGAAGCTGGCGTAAAAACGGAGGTCTTCCGGGAAATTGCTATCGAGACCGCCATCTATAAAACGAACCGGCGGGGATTGAGCGTCGGCAGATTGGTCGGCGGTGACGATGACAGCTACGGCGAACAATGCGAACATCGACGCCGCGAGCGGCAACTTGGTCATCCATTTTGATTTGGCGGTTTTGGTCATTGGTCAGTAGCTATGGTGTGTCGTGCGTCGCACCGCTCAATTGAATCGTAAAACGCGCTCGTGCCACGCATTACCCTCCTAATGCACTACGCAATCTGGGCGGTTGTCGGACGCATCTACGGGGCCTGATCAATCGGCATTGCGCCACTCGGCCCAGAAGCGGTAGAAGGCGCTAAGAGGTGTACCTATAGCGAGTATCCAGAGCGCCCATAGCGGTTGCCCGATAATCAGCGCGACGGTCATGATGACAACTCTTTCTGGACGGGTTAGGAATCCGGAGGTGCCTTTGTACCCGAGACCTTCGGCTCGTGCCCTGACGTAGCTGACCATAATCGATCCAACGAACGCGACGAATGCGAGGATGATGGCATCCTGTCTGAAGGAGCTCGCGGATGAGTAGTAGATGAGCAGTCCGAGTAAGAGCGCTGCTTCGGAGAGTCGGTCGAAGGTGGAGTCTAGCAATGCCCCTTTGTCTGATACTTTGCCGGTTCGACGAGCGATCGCGCCGTCGATCATGTCGAATAGTGCAGCGGGGATGCTGATAAGCCCGGCGATGAGGAACTGGCCGTAAGCGGCGAATGCGGCTGCGACGACGGCGAGTACGAATCCTGACAGCGTAGCAGCGTTGGCGTTGAAGCCGATCGTGACTAGGGTGGCGGATATGGGTTCCTCAAACCATCGCGCAATGGCTGCGCGGGCGGATTTTCGGAGCCGTTGTAGTCCGGTTTCCGAATCAGCCACTGCTGGTTCGCCGTTGGTGAGGGACTACTGGCAACGGTGCGCGGGCCATGACCTCTTGGTAGTAGTCGATGACATCGTCGGCGACTCTGGCCCATCCGAAGCGTTGTACTTTTTCGTGACCGTTCTGGACCAGACGATTCCTGAGGTCGGAATCTTCGATCAGACGTTGGATCGAGTTGGCGATGGCGTATTCGTCACCGACGTCTACGAGGAGTGCGTCCTGCTCGTGATCGGCAACTCCTTCGAAGCCGAGTATTCGGCTTGCAACGATGGGAGCGCCGGATGCCATAGCTTCGACTAGCACAAGTCCGAAACTCTCGTGGCCGGTGTTGGGTGCGCAGAATACATCGGCGTGTTGGTAGTACGCCGGCAGCTCTTCGTCGGTGACTGGGCCAGCGAAGATGACGTCGTCGATGCCGCGTTCGCCCATCATTCGCCAAGATTCACGGTCTGGGACGCCAGCGCCGACTACGATGAGTCGCAGGTTCGGGTATCGCCATCGAAGAGTGCTGTAGGCGCCGAGGAGGAATCTCAGACCTTTTCGTTTCTCGCCGACGCGTCCGACGAATACGATGTTGAAGGCGTCAGACCTGAACTCACTTGGTTTGGGTCGCGGCGCTTCGAACCGGGGTACGTCGAGTCCGTTCGGGATGATCGTGTATTTGTCGGGGAAGTACCTGTCAGCGTATGCTTTTGCGGCCTTAGAGACGGCGATACGTCCGTCGAGTTTGTCCGCCACCATTGTGAAGACTGGTTTGAAGCTGAGGTATCCGGGGTGGATGTTCTCGCTGTAGGCATGGAATGTGCCGACGGTGGGCCACGGCGAAAACCAACTGGCCGCGGCACCGAGGAATGGCATCAACGGTTCGTGGATGTGGACGATGTCGAATTGTTCGGATGTGAGGATTCGGCGCATCTGTCGCGCGGCGCCAAAGCTCATGGAGATTCGCGACACGGACCCGCTGGCGTTGAATGGGATGCTTCCGCCGAGCGGTACGACTTCAAGGCCGCTGACGTCTGGTGCGGTCTGGGGTCTGGAGCGCGGAGCAAATAGGACGATTTCGTGCCCACGCCGCGACAGTTCCTTGCTGAGACTGGCCATGTGGGCCACTACTCCGCCATGGTAGGAAAGGTCGTATGGGGAGACTTGAGCGATGCGCATCTTAAGAGTTCGCTGAGGCTATTCTCACGAGCGGCAGGGCCGCGTTTCCGCTTCGAATACATCATACCAAGACTGGGGTTTCTCGGTTGGGATTTGAATTGGGATGGGCGTGATTGGAATGATGGGCTGTGATGGGTGGTGGTTGTTTGGCGACGACGCTTCGATAGTGAGTTGGAGATGGTTTGGTATGTGGCCCCGCCCCATGGCCCCGGTTCCCCCTCACCCTAACCCTCTTCCACGAGGGGAGAGGGAATGTGCGTTGCGGTTGGGTGTACTGTTTGCGTTTGGTTTCTGTGGGTTTCGTTGTCTTGATAGCCCAGATGTCATTGGGCGATGGGTGGGCGGTGTTGGATCCATGGGTGGGCTTGTTCGAAGGCTGCGGAGGCGGCAAGGACGGTTTCTTCGTCGTATTTTGGGCCGATGATTTGTAGTCCTACGGGGAGGCTCGGTTGCTGGCGTTTTGGTGGTGTGAAGCCTGCGGGTATGGATGCGGCGGGGCAGCCAGTGGCGTTCGAGTGCATGGTGAATGCGCCGTTCCAGAATTGTTCGGGGAATGACGAGGTTCCTGTCACGGATCCGGGGAATGGTTCGTTGATGAAGGCGGGGAAGCGGGCGACGGGTGCGAGGACGAGGTCGTAGGTTTCGAAGATGTCATCGAACGTGGCTTTCAATTCGTCTATACGGCCCAGAGCGGCGGCGTATTCGGCTGTTGTGATGGCAGAGCCTCTTTCCATCCAGTACTGGCCGTATGCGGTCATCTGGTCGCCGTATTCGTCGAGATATTTCGAGAGGTTGTTGTACGCGGTGGCGGCTTGGATGGGGCCGAAGGAGTCGTATGGTTCGAGGAGCGTGATATCGATCTCTTCGACGGAGCATCCGAGGTCTTCGAAGGCAAGTGCGGCTTGGTGAGTTATGCGAGCGACATCTGGGTCGACTTCGGCGAACCCGAAGTCGGGGCTCCATGCGATGCGTAGCCCGTCGATCGGGCGTTCGGTTGCGGTTAGGAATTCTGGAGGCGCGCTGCGGATGCTGATGGGGTCACGGCGGTCAAATCCGGCCATTGTCTGGAGGAGAATTGCGGCATCTTTGACCGTACGGGCGATGGGTCCGGGTTGTCCGAAGAAGTTGGGTGCCGGCGGCCCCGGAACTCCGTTGTATCCGGAGACGCGTCCGAGGGTTGGTTTGATGGCGTAGACGCCGCAGAAGTTGGCGGGGATGCGAAGTGAACCTCCGCCGTCGCCTCCGGTGGCGATGGGTGCGAGATTGGCGGCGACGGCTGCGGCGGCGCCACCACTAGAGCCGCCGGGCGTGCGAGTGGTGTCCCAGGGGTTGGTGCCGGTGATGCCTAACGAGTTATCGCATGTCCCGACAAAGCCGAGTTCGGAGCAGTTAGTTTTGCCGAGGTTGATGCCTCCGGCCTCGAGGATGCGTTCGAGGAAAGCGGCGTTGTTCTTCGGGACGTGATCTTTGAAGATGACGGACCCGCTGGTGGTGCGGATGCCGCCGGTCATCTGGTTGTCTTTGATGGGGATCGGGAGTCCATGGAGGGGGCCAAGGTCGTCGCCACGCATGACAGCATCTTCGGCGGCTTTGGCTTGCCGCCGGGCGATGTCGTCGGTGACTAGGAGGTAGGAGTTTAGGTGGTGGTCGAGTTCGTCGATGCGTTCGAGGAAGACCTCGACAATTTCGACGGGTGAGACCTGTTTTGTCTTGATGAGGTCTATGAGATCGGCGGCGGATTTGTATGCGAGGTCTTGGTTGGGAATCTGCATGGATGGACAGGATGGTTTTGTTTTGGTTGTGTGCGTCAAGGGTACGGTGTGAGCAGCGAAATATGTGATTGGAGTGATGTGTTTTGATGAGAGACGCGTTTAAATTGCCTGCTGGTCATTTGCAGGTTTCGGTTGTTTGGTTGGCAGGGCGACCACAAGGGTTCGCCCCTACGGGGTCCTCTTCTTTGGGAAGAGGGTGTGGATTCCATCGCCGCGTTTGCGGGATATTGGAATGGATCCTTCCTTTAGTCCAGCGTCCGCCCGCGTCGCCAGACCGCGGGCCAGGAGGACGGCTGTCCGCGCATGCGGGACAAAAGGTTCACCGTCCACCATCGCTCGGTTGGACCCGAGCTGGTGCTGTAGCCTAGACCCTCGCAGCGAGTGAAGGCCGACGTCTCCCGGATTCACGAACGTTCGCCCAGCCCTTGGGCGGGCATCCCCTGCGAGCGTCGCTTCGCTTGCTCGCGTCCCCTTACGCTTCGCGAAGGGGACGGTCCGGCTCGTCGGCTCGTCTCCGTCCCCGTATGAGAACGAAAGGGTGGTTATGCCTGCTGGCTCGTGTTGCGTCGCCTGCTTCATGCGACGCGACTGGACCTTGTAGCAGCGTTCGTTTCTAACGGTCCCAGCCGAGGTTTCATCTGACCTTTCGTTCGATGCGGGGCGTCGCCAGCGACGGTGATCGTCTTGCGTTTTGATCTTCACTGTCTTTCGCTTATCCCGGTGGTCGGCAGGGTGATGGATAGAGGTTTCCGCACCCGTCGGCGCGGCGATGAATGTTGTTAACAGTTTCTATATTAGCACAGATGTTGCGAGAGTCAATCTGAACCGCGGATTGCGCTGATTTTTGTGATGGGGTGTGATTGAGGATTGGTTTAATGGGGGGCGACCACGAGGGTTCGCCCCTACGGGTCCGCGTCGTCCTTGTTGGCGAAGGGGACGATGGCGTTTGCATTTTAGGGGTGTTTGTTAGAAAATAGCGGAAGTTGTTGGAATTAAGTGGAACTGTGATGGCCCTATCCCCTGCCCCTCTAGATTCCGGCTTTCGTCGGAATGACGTGTTTTGCCGGAATGACGGGTGCCCTCGCCGGGATGGCGTGGTTTGCCGGAATGAAGGTCGTGGGTTGGGAAGTTTTAGGAAGGAGCTACTCGGATGGCTAATTTGAGGGTACGTGATGTTGCTGAGCGTTTGGACGTTAGCAGCAAGACGGTCTACAAGTGGCTACGTGAGGGGCTCATTCCGGCGAGCCGTTTGGGCAGAAGCTGGATCATCTCGGAGGACGCGCTGCAAGAGGCGCTGACGCCGGGCACGAACCGGCCGCTGGCCAGCGCTGTCGTCGACCGAGATGTTGGCGAACAGGCACCACGTTCCGCGGAAAGTTCAACGCAAGAATCGAGATCTCGGGCTCAGGAACCGATTGTTCCGGTGAGACCTGTTGAAAGGAGAACCCCTGTGGGTCGTATCAATGTTGCAGTTATCGGTTTGGGCAATTGTGCCTCATCGCTGATTCAGGGCATACACAAATATGGCGAGGTGGATGAGAACTCTGCTCCGGTGCCGGGTGTGATGCACAACACTTTGGGTGGTTACACGATTGGCGATGTGAACGTGGTTGCGGCGTTCGATGTGGATAAGGAGAAGGTAGGGGTAGACATCAATGAGGCGATCTTCGCGAAGACGAACAATGCGTTGCCGTTTCACGACGTGCCGAATGCCGGGATTAAGGTCGATCGCGGGATGACGCATGACGGTATTGGGCAGTATTTGGAGGATGTGGTGGAGAAGGCACCGGGATCGACGGCGGATATCGTAGGGATACTTCGAGATCGCGAGGTGGATGTGGTGATCAACTACCTGCCGGTGGGTTCAGAGCAGGCGACGAAGTGGTACGTGGAGCAGGTTTTGGCGGCGGGTTGCGCGTTTGTGAACTGCATCCCGGTTTTCATCGCCAACCAGCCGTACTGGCAGAAGCGTTTCGAGGACAAGGGCGTGCCGGTTGTCGGCGACGACATCAAATCGCAGGTCGGCGCGACGATCATCCACCGTGTGTTGGCGAGGTTGTTCGAGGATCGAGGAGTGCGGTTGGACAAGACGTATCAGCTCAACTTCGGAGGCAATACGGACTTTTACAACATGCTGGAACGGGCGCGTCTGGTCACGAAGAAGATCTCGAAGACGCAGTCGGTTCAGTCGCAGCTTGAGAAGGAGTTGCCGACTGACGATGTTCACATCGGACCTAGCGATCACGTGCCGTGGCTGGAGGACCGGAAGTGGGCTTACATTCGGTTGGAGGGGACGTCTTGGGGGGATGTGCCGTTGAATGTGGAGTTGAAGCTGGAGGTTGAGGACAGCCCGAACTCGGCGGGTGTGGCGATCGATGCGATTCGTAGCGCGAAGATAGCGATGGACAAGGGATTGAGCGGTGCGGTGGAGCCGGCATCGGCTTACTTCATGAAGTCGCCGCCGGTGCAGATGCGGGATGATGATGCACGGCGGGCGGTGATCGAGTTTGCGAACGGGAGTAATGGGGCGGTTTGAACTGTGATGAGGGTGATGTGAATGATGGGCTATGATTTGAAGAACTTGAGTTTGGAGTGAGAGCACCGAGAGAGTGCATGTAGGTTGCTAGATGAAGGCTAGGATACCGTTGGTTTTGACGCCTCAACCTGAGGGTGGTTACACGGTTACATCTCCATTGTTGCCGGAGTTGATAACCGAGGGTGACACGGTTGCAGATGCGTTGATAAATGCTGAGGATGCGTTCGCGGCAGTAGTGGAGATTTATGAGGATAGGGGGCGGTCCTTGCCGTCTTGGGTTCTGTGAAGTGGGTGGTAGTTTAGAATCTCGCGTACAGAGCGCACAGAGAGGGCCCTACCATGGTTAAAGCATCATTCAGCGAGTCGCTGAGGTTCAACGTTGAGATAGAGTTGGATGAAGATGGGCGATACATTGCGGAATGTACGGATTTACCCGGTTGCGTTTCGGACGGCAAGACCGAAGAAGAAGCTCTTGACAACATAGCCGATGCGATTGGCGGCTACTTGGCATCGATGGCAAAGCATGCTCGGGACGAACGCGGTGCAAAAGTACGGGTCATAGAAACCGAGGTGGTGGCAGCGGTTGGCTGAGCGTCTACCGTTTATTTCTTCGCGCGACTTTGAAAAAGCGGTGGGCCGAATCGGGTACCGATTTGATCACGCTACTGGGAGCCACAGGATCCTGCGCAAAGAAAACGGCGCGACTTTGTCAGTGCCGTTTCGTAGGGAACTGGCGAAAGGCACGTTGAGGAAACTGATCCGGCATTCGGGTTTGGAGGTCGACGAATTTATGGCGCTTTACCGGGGCCGTCGTCGCCGTTAATCGTTTCTAGGTGAGTTTCGGTCTGGGTGGGATGGTGATCGAGATTTATGAGGACAGGTTGCACCGGGTTTAGAATCTTTCTAACAGTGCGTTTAGAGAGGGTTCTTTAATGGGTACATTCAACTGTCCGATCCGTATCTCCTCCATGGATGGTCAGCGATCGGAAGACGTAGACGCGGTGGTGGGCACTGGTGCAGCGTATACTACTTTGCCCGCTCGTTTGTTGCATGAGATAGGCGTGGAACCGATTGGACAACGGCGTATTCTGCTTGAGGACGGTCAAAGGGCGTTTATGGATTACGGTCAGGCGCGGGCAACGATAGACGGCGAGAGTGAGGTGACCGTAGTGATTTTTGGGGAAGACGACGCGCCGGCACTCCTTGGCGCCTACACTCTGGTCGGCCTTGCGTTGGCAGCGGATCCGGTGGAGCAGCGATTGGTGCCTACCGACCTGATCATGTATTAGTCAGGTTCTTTAAGCGAAGGGCCGAATTCGAGGAGTGTTTGCACGTTTTGGTCGGACGTTCATCGATTGTCCAACCCCTCTGGATGGACGTTCCGTCCCGCGAGCGGCCGGCTTTCGCCGGAATGACGATGGTAGGCCGAAATGACGATGGTAGGCAGGGACGACGCTAACTAGCGGCGACGGTGTGGATGCCGCATTCTTTGGCGTCGGGGTCGGATTCCCACCACCAGCGTCCGGAGCGTTCGTCTTCGCCGGGTTTGACGGCGCGGGTGCATGGTGCGCAGCCGATTGAGGGGTAGCCTTTGTCGTGGAGGATGTTGTAGGGGACTTTGTTGTCGATGGCGTATTGGTGGATCTGCTCGGCGGTCCAGTTGGCGACGGGGTTTATCTTGTAGGCGTCGTGGGCGAAGTCTTTCTGGACGATTTCGATTTCGCTACGCTTCATGCCTTGGTCGCGGCGTAGGCCGGTGATCCACGCGTCGGCCTCGTTGAGGGCGATGTTGAGCGGGTTGACCTTTCGGATCTCGCAGCAGAGTTGCCGGTTTTGAACGCCTTTGTAGAAGAGATTCATGCCGTGCTGTCGAATCATGCGGCCGACTTCGCGGATGTCGGGGTAGTGGACCTCGACTTCGGTGTTGTATCGGCGTGCGATGCGATCCATGAGATCGTATGTCTCTTCGAAGAGACGCATCGTGTCGAGGGTTGCGAGACGGGCTTTGGGGTTGATCTTCCAGAACATGTCGAAGATTGCCATGCCGTCGATGGCGAATGACGACATCTGGATCATGCGGTCCCCGAATGTCTCGTCAGCCCAAAGGAGAATCTCTGAGGGGTGGGCGTCTTCGAGACGCAGGTTGATATCGGCGAGTTCTTCATCCGAGAACCGGTCGAGGACGCGTTGAGTTGCGATTTCGGTTTCAACGCTCTCCGTGATGGCTATCTCGTCTTTGACGATGGTCAATTGGTTTTTCTCCGGTTGGATGAATTCGTCGGTGAAATCTGGGCAAAAAAATACCCCTGCCGTGTTTAAAGCAGGGGGCGAACTGAAGTATTCGTGTTGTGCTACGTGCGAAGCGGCGCATCTAACCCCTGCTAGGGGCTGATACAAGAACACTCGGCGGCGAAGTGCCGCTCGGACACGTAGGACATTTCACACGCCATTATATCTTGCCGATCTGAGGAGTGTCCGCGTGCGTGATGCTGTTGCGGTTTAGAATGAACTTAATTTGAGTATAGGTTCGGCGACGTTGCCGAATTGGAGGTTCTCGCCAATGGCGATCATGACCGAAGCAACCAGCGCAGGCGAACGGATCGAAGAGTTGCAGAGTATCGCCGGCGACCATCTCTTCATGCACGCGCAGCAGATCGAAGATTGGCGCGGCAATCTAAAAATATACGTCAAGGGACGGGGCGCGTGGGTCGAAGACATCGAGGGTAATCGTGTGCTCGATTCGATGGGCGGATTGTGGTACAAAGCAGCGGGTTACGGTCGCACCGAGATCGCGGATGCGATGTACGAACAGTTGACTGGCATTGAAACGCCGCCGGCGAACTCGGCGACGCCGTCTCAGATCAAATTGGCTGGTCGGATTGCATCGCTCTACCACGACAAAGATGCTCGAACATTCTTCCTTTCCGGAGGTTCGGAAGCAGTGGAGACGGCGGTGAAGATGGCGAAGAAGTATCAGTCGATCACTGGCAAGTCTGGTGCGTTCAAGGTGATTTCGCGTCGGTATTCGTATCACGGAGCGACGGCGATGGCGGTCAGTTTAGGTCGTAGCCCGGCGGCTGATCCGTGTGGACCTGAGATGCCGGGAGCAATCCATGTCACTAACTGGGATTCGTATCGCCTTCCTTTCGACGGAGACCCTGTGGATGTGGCGATTCGGTGCGCCAACGAATTCGAAGTGGCGATCAAGCACGCTGGCCCTGAGTCGGTGGCAGCAATGATCGCGGAGCCGATATCGGCGGCGGCGGGTATCCACATACCACCGGCGGAGTACTGGCAGCGGCTGCGGGAGATCGCGGACGAGTACGATGTCGTGTTGATCGCGGATGAGGTGATCACTGGATTTGGTCGCACGGGCGAGTATTTCGCGCCGATGAACTGGGATGTAGAGCCGGATATCACGACGGTTGCGAAGGCGTTGACGAGCGGTTATTCACCTTTGGGTGCAACTATCGCAACGAAGAAGATTGCGGATGCGTTCCTCGGTGGCCCCGGAGAGACGTTCCGGCACTTAGTGACGTTTGGTGGTCATCCGGTCAGCGCGGCGGCGGCATTGGCGAATCTGGACGTTTTTGAGGAAGAGGACTTGGTGGGTAACAGCCGTCGGATGGGCGACTATCTGTACGACGAGTTGCAGCGGTTGTGGGACTACGAAATCGTGGGCGATATTCGTGGCGGCCTAGGTTTGCTTGCGGCGGTGGAGTTGGTGCAGGACCGTGAAAACAAGACGGCGTTCCCGGCGAGTGCAGGTCTGGCGAATCGGCTTCCACCTATGCTTTTTGACAACGGATTAGTGTCGTTCCGAGCGGGAGATGTGATCTCGATCTGTCCCCCTCTGGTGGTGGACAAAGACGAGGTGGATTACATCGTGGATGCGATCGATCAATCGTTGTCGAAGTTGAGCGTCGAATTGGGCGTGGCGTAAACTCCGCACCTTGCGAATCTGGCTTTCTGCTTTGCACCGTCGGGTATTATCTGATATTGTTCATGCACACGCGCGACGCGAATCCGTTAGGCGCGTCGTTTAGTTGCGTGCAACAAGAAGAACGAGACACAGAAACTTCCAAATCTCGATGACCGTCGGTATTGACGGAACCTCCATGAGCCTCTGGTCGGCAAGTTCGGCTTGAGCGAAGCTAGGGAGAAGCATTGATATGGCAGATATGACGACTGCTACAGCACAAGAGCGCGAGCACATGCTCGAGGACGCTGCGGAGGTCGACGCCGATGGGTTTGGCCCGTCAGCTGCGACATCGGAGATAGTGCTCGATGTTAAGGATCTGCAAACCCACTTTGCGACGCGCTGGGGGACGGTCAAAGCCGTGGATGGCGTCAACTACAGCGTGCGCCGTGGCGAGACGCTGGGAGTGGTAGGCGAGTCGGGTTCAGGTAAATCGGTGACGGCGCTTTCCATCATGCGCCTCGTCCCTTCGCCACCCGGCCACATTGTCGGCGGCGAAGTGGTGTTGAACGGTCGGAATCTGTTGGACCTGTCCGAGCGTGAGATGACTCAGGTTCGCGGTGGTGAAGTGTCGATGATTTTGCAGGACCCGATGACTGCGCTGAACCCGGTATTCACGGTTGAGAACCAAGTCGGCGAGGCGATCCGGATCCACCAGAAACTGCGCGGCAAGGACCTTTGGGACTCGATTGTGGATGCGTTGCGCAAGGTGAGAATCCCAGCACCGGAGACGCGAGCTAAAGACTACCCGCACCAGCTGTCAGGCGGGATGCGTCAGCGTGTGGTCGGTGCTATCGGTATCTCGACGAGCCCGGACGTGATTATTGCTGACGAGCCTACGACATCGCTAGACGTGACGATTCAGGCGGCCTACTTGAGGCTGTTGCGCCAGATTCAGCGTGAGGCTGGCGTAGGCATCATCTTCATCACGCATGACTTCGGCATCGTAGCGAAGATGTGCGACAGGGTGGCGGTTATGTATGCAGGTCGGATCGTTGAGTCGGCGGACGTTCGGACGATCTTCAACTCTCCGTTGCACGAGTACACGAAGGCGCTGATCAACTCGGTGCCCAAGCTCGAGGAGAAGACGGGTCGGCTGCCGCAGATCGAGGGTCAACCGCCGTTGCTCTACAACCTTCCTGAGGGCGACGCGTTTGCTCCGCGATCACCGTTGGAGTATGAAGAAGAGGATGCGATGGTGCGTCCTGAATTGGTTGAGGTTGCGCCGGGCCACATGGTCCAACTGTCGCGCGCTTCGGTCGCCGATTTCGACAAGTACAAGCACTTAGTTTCTTACGGATGATCCCGGCTTTCGCCGGGATGACAGGCTAGTCCGGGATGACGGGCAGGCCGGTAAGACCGACCAAAAGAAAACGGATCAACCGCTTCACGAGGTAATTGATAGATGGCAACAGAAACCGCAACTCCAGTCGAGATCCCGGATGCACCGGGTGCCTCGAATCCGTCTGACGCGATCTTGCAAGTCCGTGGCTTGCGCAAATGGTTCGACGTCGGCGGACGCTTCCTCGGCATTGGCCAGAGGAGCTGGTTGAAAGCGATCGACGATGTCAATTTTGACGTTCGAGAGGGTAGGACGTTCGGGTTGGTAGGAGAGTCTGGTTGCGGCAAGACGACCACATTGAAGGTCATCTTGGGATTGGAAGAGCCGACGGAAGGTCAGATATTTTGGCAAGGCGAGGATGTGGCGCTGATGGATCGTGCCGGTAGGCGCGAATTCAGGCGATCTGTACAGGCAGTTTTCCAGGACCCTTGGTCTTCGTTGAACCCTCGAATGAGGGTCCAGGCGATTGTCGGTGAACCGCTTGAGATCGCGACGACAATGACACGTCAGCAGATCCGTGACCGAGTTTCGGACCTGCTGGTTGAGGTCGGTCTTAACCCGTATCAGATGAACCTATATCCGCATGAGTTCTCGGGAGGTCAGCGGCAGCGCATCGGTATCGCACGGGCGTTGGCATTGAACCCGAAGCTCATCTGCTTGGATGAGCCAGTTTCGGCGCTTGACGTATCGATTCGTGCGCAGATCATGAACCTGTTGGTTGACCTGCAGAACGAGCACGGATTGGCGTATCTGCTGGTTGCTCACAACTTGGCGACGGTGCGGTACATGTGCCACGAGATGGCGGTGATGTACCTCGGTGTGGTGCAGGAGATGGGTGACACTGAGGCGATTTTCAACAACCCGTTGCACCTCTACACGAACGCGTTGATCTCAGCGGCATTGCCGTCGCACCCGGACATCACGCGTGACGAGATCATTCTCCCAGGTGAGGTGGTATCGCCGATCGACCCGCCGCCGGGCGACGTATTCATGACTAGGACTCCGATCGAGGTTGATCAATCGCACCCGTATGCGAATGAGCGTCCTCCTCTGGTGGAGAAGGAAACGGACCACTGGGTTGTCGAGACTCCTTGGAGCTTGGCGACGGACGAGGCTCTGCGAGCGTCGATCTACGACGAAGAGGCGGAGATTCGCAGGAGCGAAGAGGAACGGCGGCGCTTAGCGTCTATGAACTAAACTTCGGCGAAGACTCGTTAGGAACACAAGGGCGTGTGCCGTATCAGGCACACGCCCTTTTTGATTTTCAGAAGTAAGTCAGAGCGTCGGTGCTCTGTGTAGGCACCGGGCTCTCAGCCGCTCGAATCGGTTAGAGCGTGAGCGGAGGTCCCTGTAGCGAGGGTAATTGGTCGGCGCAAAAGTCGCTAGGCCTCAAGCAACATTGCGACCATGCGACGACCTCCCTCCGGTCCACGCTTCCAAGTATACCGCCATCGAACATGCTGTTGCGCGCATCGTCGAAACAGACACCATGTTATGCGAAGGTAACGGCCAAAATAATGGCTCCCAGGCCAGGATTCGAACCTGGATTAGAGGATTCAAAGTCCTCTGTCCTACCATTAGACGACCTGGGAACGGAGCCTAGATTCAAGGATATATTTCCGCTCGGTGGCATTCGTTCGGGGCTGACGCTACGGATTTTACGTGGTGATATTGTCCACAGCCGCGATTAGTAGGTTGGCAGTATCGGCGCGTTGTCCGGACGGCGGTGCGACATTGGTTGTGGACACCAGAAGGTTCACATCGGGCAACGCAGCGCGTAGGTCGGCGGTGAATTCGACCGGTCGTGGCCCGAGCGTTTGAACGGCGACGGTATTGCCAATTCTCAATGCCAATGGTCCCGTATCGGCGGATGTCGCAATTTTGACGGGCGCGTTCCTGCGTGCGACGATGTTGGGTGTGGTTCGGATCGCTTGAGTTGCTAGGAGTATTCCGAATGCTTGGGCGTCGTTTGAGGTGCGATCGGCGTGTGAGATGTCTTTGTTTCCCTCCCACCAGTCGAACGGTCGAACATCGGCCGATGCGCCTTGCAAAAAGATGGCGCACTCGACTCCTGCCTGTTCCAATGCCGCTGATGCGACGCCCGGATAGTCGGACGTCCATTTCCGCGTGGCGCCGATGATTGTTGCCGGACATGCGAAGTTGTAGAGGACGCATTTGATTTGCCCGTCTGCAGTGTGGAATGCGGTGAGTATCAGCGATTCTCGTTCGGTTTCGAGACGCTCATCTTGCGGTGTTTCGGCGAAACAACTGAGATTGGGTGCTGTTGTCTTTGCAGTTCCGACAGCGGCGGGTTCGAGGTCCTGCGCGGCTTCAAGGGAAGTGCCAGCGACGATATCGGGGAGGTATGCGATGTAGTTCGAGTACTCGCTCGGCAGATCGTTTTCGCCGCGCCATAGAGGTGGTGAGGTGCCGTTGCCGGTGCAGGTTATGATCAGTCGTTCGCTAGGGATTCCGGTCGTGTTGGAGACTGCGGTGGTGATTCGGTTTCGCAGGATTTCCGAGATGCCCCACGCATCAAGTGAGACAATCGCGGCGGTTTCAGCGTATGAAGTTAATGTGATGCATCGAACCGAGAGGTCATCATCGATGCCGGAAGATCGTCGGTCTGGGAATTCGGGACCCGAAATGGTGAAGCCTGTCGGCGGCGTTATTGGGGACTGTGCGACGCCGACGTGGAGCAGATTATCGATGGTTGATAGGTTCATCAAGTAGTGGCCTTGGCGTGAAGTAGGCGAATGGTAACACTTGAGCAACGGCGGTTGCGTTATCGACCGCGCCTCCGCCTTACCTCTGTCCGAGACAGAGGGGACGGAGGAGATTCCTCGCTACGCTCGGAATGACATGCGGTGCTGGGCTCGGAACGACGGACGGGTGGGTAGGCGGGATAATGCGGTCGAATGGGTAAGATTGCAATAGTGTGCGGCGCTTTGGTGTGTCGTAACTGAAGAAAACGCAGGTAGATAGGTTTAAATGTCGGTCGCTGCTTCATATCGCCATCTGTTGGAGGTCAGGGACCTCGAGACTGAGTTTCATACCGATTTCGGGATTGTGAGGGCGGTTGATGGTGTCGACTTGCACATCGATGAGGGCGAGACGGTCGGGCTGGTCGGCGAGTCGGGATGCGGTAAGAGTGTTGCGGCGCTGTCGATTGTGCGGTTGGTACCTGATCCTCCGGGGCGGATCGTGAATGGTCGGGTGTTGTTCGAGGGGCAAGACCTGTTGCAGTTGGGCGTGCGGGATATGCGGCATGTGCGGGGTGCGAGGATCGGCATCATTTTTCAAGAACCTCTGACGTCGCTGAACCCCGTGCTGTCGATTGAGCGTCAGATCGTCGAGCCGTTGCAAGAGCATCTGGGTATGACGCGTCGGCAGGCGTCGTCGCGTGCGTCGGAACTGCTGGACATGGTGGGTATTCCGGATCCGTCGTTGCGGCTGCGTGATTATCCGCACATGATGAGCGGGGGGCAGCGTCAGCGCATCATGATCGCGATCGCGCTGAGTTGCAATCCTCGGTTGTTGATCGCGGACGAGGCGACGACGGCGTTGGATGTGACGATTCAGGCGCAGATATTGGAGCTGATGAAGGATCTAACTGAGCAGTTCGGGACTGCGTTGCTGATGATCACTCACAATCTGGGCGTGGTTGCTCGGTACGCCGATCGGGTGTGTGTGATGTATGCGGGGAAGATACGTGAGATGGGTCCGTCGGAGGAGCTGTACGGCAATCCGAAGCATCCTTACACACTGGGATTGCTGGGGTCTGTGCCTCGATTGGATATGCAGCGCGAGGCCGGAAAATTGACGCAGATACCGGGCGATGTGCCGGATCCTGTCCGGATGCCGTCGGGTTGCGCATTCCATCCCAGGTGTGAGTATGCGGTTGTGCGGTGTGCGGATGATGATCCGGGGATGGAGTTGGTAGGCGAGGGGCACTTGGCGGCGTGTTGGGAGCGGGAGAGGGTGGGGTGAGAGTTAATATGTTCAATGGCGTTATTTTGCATCAACACTAGACAGCCAATCTATGAGGAATTAAATCGATGGGCCAACTCGAGGAAACGGTACGGGTAATCTTGGAATTGCGACGAACCATTGCCAGATACCGGGAGAATTTTGAGGGTAACGAAGCCCAAACTCGAGTCAGTCTCATTGATCCGATGTTGAGAGCTTTGGGTTGGGACGTCAGTAACCCTGCTGAGGTGGCGCAAGAAACTGGGCGAGGCGCTGGCGTTGCGGACTATGCGTTGAAGGATTTGCGATCAGGGCTCCCGTTGATGATCGTCGAGGCAAAATCACTCAACAGGCGATTGGACGACGCGCACAACCAAGTCGCAGAGTATTGCTACGCCCAAAACATCAATAAGGCTGTCGTCACCGACGGCGACGATTGGATTTTATTGGCATCCGATGAAGGATCTTTCGGTGAAGAGTTGGATGATGAGGAATACTACGATGTTGATGACGAATCTGTTATCGAGATTCCATTTCTTGAAGTTGCGCGGTTCTCCGTAAGTCGCGGCGATGCTGTAGTCAGTGCCCTAGATGCGCAGAATTTCGTAAATCCAGCTTCCCGATCAGTTGATTGGAGTTCCGAACTCGAGGCCGCGTTGCAACGAACCTCGATTACTAGGCCAGCAACTTTACCAACCAACGGGGAGCCACATACCCCCAGACATCAAAGATCACTAGGTAGTTTGAGGGAATTGAACAACCCTGAAGTTCCCGACAGACTTCATTTCCCAGACGGTTACGTATTTTGTGTCCTAGAAAAATCCTGGTCAGAGCTTGTCCGAAATGTCGCGGTATATTTGGGGGTCATATATGAGGTCCTGTACGAGGTGGAACTCCCGATTTGGGCACCTCGGTCAAGAACAAAATACGTCGCCAATGATCGACCGAGGCACGACAATCGGCGAGATTTTGGACAAGAGTTCGAGGTTGGAGACGGTGTCTATGTGGAGCTTGACCATACCTCTAGATCCGGCGTGAATGCAGCATGCACTCTGCTTGATGAATGCGGGATTGACCCGCACCTGATCGCCGTCGAATACGACAATAATCCGTAATCGAGTAAACTTTCAAACACGAAGCGATGAAATCTTGGCAACGATGGTATTCGGCTCATACAGAGCCGACTAAATACCTCGAAGAGGCCGGGTTTGACGAGAACGCATCGGTTACCAACGCAATCTCAGCAAGTTATCCCTGTGAGTGAGAAAGCTGTCGTTTATATCGTCGTCAGTATCGCCATTGCCGCGCTTGTGGCCTGCGCGCGAGAAGTGCCGGTAACCGTCGAGGTCGTGATGGAGGTGACCGCGACCTCTGAAGCTGTGCCGAAGGTTGATGTGGATCAGATCACCTTTGCCGAATTCATGAGAAAGACCGCCCATTTCGATCCCGACGGCGATGGGATATTTCAACTAACCGACATATGTGCGAGGAGCTCAGTCGATCTGGACATCTTTGCACACATCTTGATCATGTTCATGAGGTACGGATATTCCATCGCTCCAGGGTTTGAGGAGCATACCGCGGCGTCTCGCCACTGGACGAACGCAGAGCTTTGCGAAGTGACGCTGGGGCAAATGGGCACCACCGCGTTCCCGTTCGCTGAAGAGAAGACACGATGAACGCGCTTGGTGGTCTCTTCGGTCAGCAACGTCCAGTTGAGCACGGCTACAACATCAAGGTGGAGTTGCGTAACTTTGGTGTGGATCTGCGTAGCATTCGGATGAGGTTTGATGAGGGTTCGCCATTTCGACTGAAAGATAGTATATTTGTGCTGTAAGATGTTCATTGCGAATGTGAAGACTCTTAAACAAGAAGGTGTAAAATCTTGGCAACGACGATGTTTGATACCTACAAAGCGGTGAAGTATCTCGAAGCGGCCGGCGTGGACGAGGAAGTTGCACGCGCGATAGTCGAAACCGTCAGTAACGCGGTCAGCGAAGGAACGGCAACGAAAACCGACCTCGTCAACCTAGCGACGAAGGATGACATCGCGGACATGGCGACACGTTCGGACTTGGCGACTTTGCGGTCTGAGATGGCGACGAAGACTGACATTGCACATCTCAAGTCAGCAACGATCGCGGACATCAAGGACTCGGAGGCGCGGTTAACTACTCGGTTCATCTGGATTGGTCTGGCGATAGTAGGCCTGACTTCGGCGATCATGGGTGCGCTTGACCAAATCTTGGGCTGATCGTCCGACGAGCGGTTGGGCACGATTTCGTTCCGCAACTTGGAGGCGGGTTTGCTCCGCCTAGTGCCAAGACCTCAATCTGAATGAAAATGAGTATCATCAGACTTGAGCGGAGTCATACATGACATGACGATTGGTCAAGAACGCCGCGAACAGGCGAATGCCAATGGCGCTTCTGCGAATGAGTGGTCATCGCTGGATTCGGTGTACCCTGAGCTGCTTGGACCTGAACCTACGGTGATCCGTTTTCCCAACGGAGAAAAACGTGAGGCTGGCACTTGGCATGACCTGTATGCCCAAGTAGCGTCTTGGCTCGTCTTGCAAGGCAAAATCGATCAACCTATACCGATGCCAGCGGGTGGTTCGTCTCGCTATCTGGTAAACCTTTTGCCACAGCATGATTATGAAGGGTTTGATCGGAGTTTCGAGTTGCCAAACGGTATGTGGTTGGAGGGCGGTGGAAATTCGCAATTGGTGTTGGACCGGACGGTGATGCTGCTAGAGATGTTTGAGATCGATCCAGCCTCGGTTGACGTATACCTTGAGCAGCGCGGTGAAGACGGTTGGATTCGTTAGCTGTCCATGGAAATCCAGAATGCTCGATTTGGTCCTGATGGACGCTCGCTGTCCCGAGTAGCGGAGTCCACCTCGCAGGCTACTGCTGTGGCAACTGCGCCTGACCGTGTGGGTGCGCTGGCGCGGATGGGTGAGTTGGCGGTTGCTAATCTTGCCGCGGTCCCGTTGCTTTCGGTGCGGGATTTGAATGTGCATTTTCCGATTAACCGGGGGTTCATTATTCAGCAGACGGTGGGGCACATTCGGGCGGTCAATGGGGTTTCGTTCGATGTGAATCCGGGTGAGACTTTGGGGGTTGTTGGAGAGAGCGGGTCGGGCAAGACGACTTTGGCTCGGGCGGTCATTCAGTTGGAGCGGCCGACTTCGGGTAGTGTGATATTCCAAGGCGATCAACTGGTGGATGCTCCGTCGGAGGTGTTGCGCGGTGCGCGACGGAACATGAGCATGGTTTTTCAGGATCCGTACGGTTCGCTGAACCCTCGGATGCGAGCGGGGAGTATCGTAGGCGAGCCGTTGCGGGCGCACGACGTGTTCGAGTCGAAGAACGAGTATCTGGATCGGGTCGCGGAGCTTTTTCAGATGGTGGGGATGCATCCGGGCGTGGCGAGTCGGTATCCGCACCAATTCTCAGGGGGACAGCGTCAGCGGATAGCAATTGCTCGTGCTCTGGCCGCGAATCCGCAATTGATACTTCTGGATGAGCCGGTCTCGGCTTTGGACGTTTCGATTCAGGCGCAGGTAATCAATTTGCTCGAGGACCTGCAGGACGAACATGACTTGGCGTATGTGTTCGTGGCGCACGATTTGTCGGTCGTGCGGCACACGGCGCATCGGACGGCGGTGATGTATTTGGGGAAGATCGTGGAAATGGCCGACGGCGATGAGATTTACGACAATCCGCTGCATCCATATACGCAGGCGTTACTGTCGGCGGCTCCGATGCCGGACCCGGTGCTGGAGCGCAAGCGGGAGCGGATAGTGTTGACGGGGGACATACCTAGCCCGGCGAATCCGCCTTCGGGATGCGTGTTCAGGACGCGGTGTCCGATTGCGATAGATGATTGTGCAGAGATTGTGCCGCAGATGCGCGGGACGGGATCGTTGACGCGCAGGCATGAGGTGGCTTGTATACGGGTTGAGGTTTGAGGTTTTCGACAGTCATGTCATTCTGAATGGGATGCAGAGGAGCGAAGAATCATAGGCGGAGAGCTTAATGTGGATGATTAGATTCCTCGCTGCGCTCGGAATGACATGTTGGGCTGCACTCGGAATGACATGTTGGCTATGCCCCCTTCGTCCTTCTGCCACGTCGTAGCCGTAGTTACTCTGCGTGGCACATTTCCGCCGTGATCGAGACCATTGCAAAACCTTTCCCCTTGGCCGCCAAGGGGGGAATGAAAGGGGGTATACGCGGAACGGGCACTCCCTGCAAACTGCGCCGCGCTGGGCGACCACGAGGGATCGCCCCTACGTGGGTTTTGCAACGGTCTCAGTTCTATCGAGTCATGCAAAGGTGTCGCAAAGCGGTAATCTAGTGCAGATGACCAGAATTGATGACGCTTAACATTGGCTTCACTGGTCGGTTTCTACTGGAAGACGATGCAGCCTCATGTCAGCAGTCCAACAGACATATGTGTCGGCGGATCAGCTTTACGCCATACCCGACGACGGATTCCGTTACGAGCTCGTGGGCGGAGAGTTAGTGAAAATGCCGCTAGCTGGAAGTGAACATGGTGGTGTCAGCGGCACGATTCACGTCGATCTCGGATGGAACGTTCGCAACGAACAGTTGGGGGAGGTGCTCTCGTCTGATACGGGTTACCGCCTTGCAGTCGATCATGTATTAGCACCTGATGTCTCGTTCATCTCTGATGCACGGATCCCAGCATCCGGAATGCCGGTGGGATTCTTCCCTGGCGCTCCCGATTTGGCGGTTGAGGTGATCTCGCCGAGCGAGGCGGAAAGGCATGTTGCGCGTAAGGTGACTGACTACCTCGAGCACGGATGCAAGATGGTGATAGTTGTACGCCCTAGCGACCGTTGCATTAAAGTTCACAAGCCCGAACGATCAATCGTGAGTTTAGGACCCGGCGAAGTCTTGGATGGCGGTGAAGCAGTTCCCGGCTGGCGGCTGCCCGTTTCTGACATCTTCCGTTGATCAGCTGCTGAAGGCTGCTCTCCATCGAGATCATTGCAAAGCCCTAGCCGTTGGTGATTATGGGGAAATGAAAGGGGTTTGGACGCTGATCGGGTAGCGCCTGCGAACTGCGCCGCGCTGGGCGACCACGAGGGATCGCCCCTACGTGGGTTTTGCAAAGGTCTCGCTTTCGACGGATGTTGGTGTTGTGAGTAAATGTGGTTGTTTTCATGTAAACGATGCCTCGACTGGTGTAAAATCGGTTGCCATTAAACAACATGAATCCAAATATGGAGGATTGACATGGCTGTTGCGACGAAATCCGTCGTAAGCGATTTCCAAGATCAGGGATTCGTAAAGGTCAAGGGCGTGCTCGACCCCAAGACCGTGCTCGACCCGATCATTGAGGAATACGAAGGTGTGCTCGACGATCTGGCGAGCGATTTGTATGAAGATGGCGAGATCGAGTCTGAGTACAAGGAGCTGCCGTTCGACGCCCGTATCCTGAAGATCTATCAGGAGACTGGCCGACAACACGCTCAGTATTTCGACTTTTCGCTGCCGTTCCAGGACGTGAAGGAAGACACCCCTTGCTGGTTCGGACCTGCGGTCTTCAACGCGTTCGTGAACGAGAACTTGCTCGATGTCCTCGAGCAGTTGATCGGTCCGGAGATTTCATCCAATCCGGTGCAGCACGTTCGGATCAAGCCGCCGGAGAAGTACCTGCCGAAGACTGAGCAAGGTCAGCCGCTGATCGGCGCCACGCTTTGGCACCAGGACCACGGTGTCGTTGTTCCAGAGGCCGATGAGACGAACATGGTTACCGTCTGGTTCTCGCTGACGGACACGCCTGTCGAGTCGGGCCCGTTGAACGTGGTTCCGGGCACGCACCGCGGCGACCTGTTGACGCACTGCGACAACTACGCGCACAACACAACAATGGTGCAGGGCCGGCAGATCCCCGAGAAGCTGTTCCCGTTCAGAGAGGCGACGCCGCTTCCGACGGAGCGTGGCGACGTGATCTTCATGCACAAGCGCACGGTTCACGGCTCGCTGGCGAACCTGAGCGAGAACATGCGCTGGTCGTTCGACCTTCGGTACCACAACACGGGCGCGCACTCTGGGCGGATAGCGTTCCCTGAATTCGTGGCTCGTAGCCGGTCCAACCCGGACTCAGAGCTTCGCGACCCTGTGAAGTGGAACGACATGTGGATGGACTGCCGCAAGCAGATGTCGAAGATCAACCAGGGCGGACAGCACGACATCCCGTTCGGTCGTTGGGAAGACGGTCACCCCGACTGCGAGAACTGAGCGGTCGCCGTCCTCCAGACCACCCCGGTCACCCTCACCCTAACCCTCTCCCATCAAGGGAGAGGGGATAGATCTGGCGGTTTCGCTGGTTGAGGGGTCCGTTAGGAGAATCTGTGATCCTTGACGAATCTCGTCGGGGAATGTGAATTCTTGGCCGAATATGGGATTGCGACCTTCGACGTTGTAAACGTCGCAGGCGTCGCGTTCTCGTGGGTTGAAGTTCCACGTCATTTTGTAATTGGAGATTTCAAAGGTTTCGGAGTGGATCTCGGTGCGGATTCTCAGGGTGAGATTTCGGCTCCAATTTGGGTTGGGGCCGTTGATGACGATCTCAAGTACAACTCGGTTCGCATTGCGTGAAATGACTTGGTAGCTCGTGTCCTCGGCGTATATGTTGATGTTCGCCAGCATTGCGAACGGGTTAGTGAATCCGCTGCGGAAGTAGGTGTTGTCGAACACTTTAGTGCTTTCGACTTTCTGCCAATTCCGCCCTCGTCTGAGCCAATATTCGGTGGCGTCGCGATCGGTTGGATGTCCGACTAAGTAGTAGTGAAAGGATCCGTGTTCGAATCGTTGCCATAGCGGGAATCTAGGTGATAGGTTTCCGAATTCGTAGCGCCCCCATCCGAAGTGATAGTTGCAGTCTGGCCAGCCGCCTCGGACTTCGTAACTCACGGCACCAGCATCCATCCAAGTCGCGTGGGCGTGTCGCAAAATTTGTTTCGCAGTTAGTTCTACGGGTTGTGGAGGATCGTTCAATTCGTCGTTGAAGATGATGAGTTTAGCAACCTCGTCGAACGTCATGCCCGGCTCTACCATGGGGTTGGCGAGCAGCTCGTATAGCCCGAGATCCATCCCGTCAATCGTCGTGTAGTTGAGTGATTCGTAGCTCATGACGCTTGTTCGATCATGGTGGCGATGATTGACGCCTGTGAGCGAGTGCAACAGTTCGTGGAGCGTGGTGGCGCGGATGTCATTGGCTCGCCAAGAATCGTCGTCGATATCGTTGATCCAGATCGCGATCTGGGAGCGAGTCAGGTTGCCATAATCGTCCCATGAATTTCGGGCGCAGCCGGCAAATTCGATGCAGCCCAGATCTGTCGTAGAGGCGTCATCTTTCGACCAACCGGTGTAGGCAACCAATTCGGCATCAGATACCACCGGGACGTAAGCGAATTCAAGGTTTAGCAAAGGGGCGAGGTCTTCGAGCAGATCTTTGAATACGTCCACGTAGGTGGCCTCGCCGTTCACCCAAACCTTGATGGTTTTTCCGACTGGCCACTTCTTGATGTACGTCTCGTCCCACCCGGCGCAACCGATGCCCAGGTCATCCTTCAGATGGGCGCCGGCGCCGTCAGAGTCGTCCTCGGCGTTGTCGTCAACGAACGACGTGTCGGAGAAGCAGTCCCAGACGTCACGGTCGACGCCGATGATCCGCTCGGGAACGGTCGCGAGCAGCGTCGCTGGTTCTTCAGTTCCGTAGTGGAAATGTAACGTGGTATCTCCGTGGGGTAAGCGTAACGATTGTGGTATCACCGTGGGATATACGTCATCGACTAGGTTCAATACGAACTCGCCGCCGCAACTATCGACGACGGTTTCGTCTTGCACGCATTCGATGTTGACCGTGGATGATTCATCAGTTCCGTTGTTGATGAACGTGAGGTCGAGTTCCACATTCGCGGAGCCGTCGCTCCAAAAGCTGGCTACGTCGGGTTCGGAGGTTCGGGACAGCGTCCATGCCTGTTCGGGCACAGGGGGTGTAGTGATCGTGGTTTCGATTACGTTTGAATTTCCCCATCGGTAAGTGTCTTCGTTTTCGACGGCGAAGACGCTCGACGGCGTATCACCAACGGGTAACCATAGCCTGAACTCAGATGTCGATTTTTCGCCTGCTGACAGTCGCGCGAATTGGACGGAAGATGAGCAGTCAGCAGACCACTCGCCTCGGCAGTCGATGGCGACGTAGAACGAGTTCATGTCTTCGACGCCAGCATTTTCGACCTCGACGTTCAGGGACATCAAACCATTCCCATCGCTATCCCAACCTATGGACTCAGCGGAGAGCAATTGGATCCGCAGATCCACGAAATCGACATCAATCGAGACTGTCGTGGAGTTGTTGTCGTCATTCGTTTCCAAAGAGGAAGTCGCGACATCGAAAGTGAATGAATAGGAACCCGGGTTAATTTGGTAAGGGATGACGACCGTTGTTCGCTGTACGGGCGCGAGATCTTGGAGCGTGCCATCGTAGACGCTTTCGTTAACGTTTTCACTCGAGTTATCTTTCCATTCGCTACTCAACGTCAGTCCCCGGGCGAATCTGCCGCCCGTATTGGTGATTGCGATGACGAACTCCACCGTCCTGCCGCGTTTTAGGCGGTGTTCGATAACTTCGACGTTGATGTCGGCACCGGTCACATTAACCGTTCGAGAGAGTTCCGAATCGCCAAGAATCACGTTTACCGTGCGGGTTCCTGGGATGAGCGGAAACTCGAATGTGAAGGTAAGTGTCTGCCCGCTAGCGAGTTGAGTGACGATGTAGGCGAGTTGCAGCTCGCCGTCGTCGATCGTATAGTCCACCCTTTGCAAGCCAGAGAAATCGGTTTCGCTGGAATTCCTAACCGTGACTGATGCTCGATGTGCGATACCGTTAGGAGTTTCGAGTTTTGCGACGATAGTGACATCGTCGATGACCAAGCCCGTGGGTGGTGATTGGGCGCTGGCGGTGGGGGTGTTGAAGGCGATGAGGACAAATACAACGCCGAGAATCGAAATTCCAGCTAGCGCACCGGTGACGCCGGGATTTCGTCGCGTACGGATTTTGTCGACGACCTTCGGCATCAATCAGCCAGTGGCTCTTTGCTTAACCGCTTCGTAGATCGCGATGCCTGCGCTGACGGATGCGTTTAGGGATGCTAGTTGGCCGCGCATCGGTATCGATATGGCGCCGAAACACTTCGTTCGCGCTAAGCGGGAGACGCCTTTTTCTTCGGATCCGACGATGATGGCGGTGGGGACCTTTAGGTCGACATCGGTGTAGTTCGTGTCGGCGTCGGCGTCGAGGGCCAAGGTTTGAAGGCCGAGCTGATTGAGGTAGTCGATGGTGCGAGGAATGTTGACAACTCGTGCGACTGGAAGATGCATGAGCGCTCCGGCGGAGGCTCTTATCGCACCGGGGGTGACTCCAGCGGCGCGACGTTCTGGGATGACGATGCCATGACCGCCTGCCGCATCCATGGTCCTGGCGATAGCGCCTAGGTTATGGGGATCGACGATGCCGTCGAGGACGGCGATCAATGGGGCTTGTTTCTTGTTGTCGGCGCCGAAGATGATGTCTTCCACGGAAACGTAGCGGTTGTCCGGCAGGACTGCGACGACGCCCTGGCTCTTCTTGGTCCTGGATTGTCTTTCGAGTTCGCGACGATCGAGATGTTCGACTTGGACGTCTGCCGCTTCTGCATGCGAAATGATCTCCCGCATCTGAGGTCCCATCTCGATGCCCGTCGCGATCAAAAGGCGTTCGATCCGGCGCTCCGCTCGGAAAGCTTCGAGGACGGCGCGACGTCCTTCCACCGTATTGGCGTGGACTTTGCGGGCTCTGCCGTATCGACTCATTAGTGATTTGTGTGCGCTTCAACGCTGTGATTGACTTAAAATCGCAAGTTGAGCGGGTCGTCGCACAAACTAGTTCATTGATCAAAGGAGACCCGTGACAGCACAAACACATTCTATTTCCGACGAAGTTGCCGGCGCAGTAATGGAGGTAATCCGAACTCGCCGGACTGTCCGCGAGTTCAGCGCTGAGCCAGTTCCGCGTGAAATGGTCGATCAGATCGTAGAAGCGGCTACTTGGGCACCGAATCATCGCCATACGGAACCATGGCGTTTCATAGTGCTCGAAAAAGATGGCGAAGCACGTAAGAAGGTCGCTGACGCGATCTACGAGTGGACTTGGAACTACGTTAAGAACCCTAATCCGGAGAGGCGTGAGCGAAGTTCCGCTGATGCTCGAGACGAGGTGTTGCTAACGCCGGTGCTGATGCTGATGTATTCCGTGCCAGGTTCGAATGAAGAGATAACCGAGGAGAACTTCTCCGCGACATGTTGCGCGGCGCAGAACATGCAGTTGATGGCGCACGCGCTTGGACTGGCGGTTGGATGGTCGACAGGTCGCCTTTGCAAGGCAGCAGAGGTGCACAAGGTCCTAGGTGTAGATCCTGATTGGGCAGTGGTGGGTGCTTTCTACATTGGTTTTCCGACGGCGTTGCCGGAGGCGGAGCGTCAACCGCAAAGTGATGTTTGTACATACATGGAATGAAGTCGAAAGTTCGGCGCCGAGCCGTCGAATCAAGTAAGACAGGAGATCGATTGATGGCAGAGCGTGACACGTTTCTGAATTATGTAGGCGGAAGTTGGGTCGCCGCGTCGACCGGCAATGTATCGCAGAGCAGCAATCCGGCGGACTTGGACGAAGTGATCGGTGAATTTCAGGCTTCCAACTCCGCGGACGTCGAAGGTGCGGTGGCGGTGGCATCCGACGCGGGCCGGGCTTGGGGTTCCATGTCGGCATTGGCGCGGGGCGGTTACCTGTTGGCGGCGGCGGATTACCTGAATGCGAACGCCGAGCGTTACGCTCAGGCGATCACGCGGGAGTGCGGCAAGGCGATCGTAGAGGCGCGAGGCGAAGTAGGTCGTGCGGTGGCGTTGTTGCAGTATTTCGGCGTTGAGGGTTCCAATCCGGTTGGCGATGTCGTGCCTTCGGTCGATCCCAACATATTGCTCTACACGAAACGCGTCCCGATCGGTGTCGTAACTCTGATCACGCCATGGAACTTCCCATTGGCGATTCCGATTTGGAAGATGGCACCGGCGATGGTCTACGGCAATTCCATTTTGCTTAAGCCCGCGTCTGCGACCCCGCATCTAGGGGTGTTGATCGCCGAGATGTGGGACGCCGTTGGCTTGCCTGCGGGGGTCTTCAACTTAGTGACAGGTTCTGGCGGTGCGATCGGTGATTCACTAATCGCTTCAGACGGCGTCTCAGCGGTGTCGTTCACTGGCTCCACCTCGATCGGGATGGGTATTGCCTCGGCGGCGGCGAGCCGAGGGGTGAAGTTCCAATTGGAGATGGGCGGCAAGAACCCGGTTGTGGTGATGCCTGACGCTGATCTTGAACAGGCGGCGCAAGTGACTGTAGACGGAGCGATGAAGTATTCAGGTCAGAAATGCACGGCGACTTCGCGGGCGATCGTTATCGGCAATGTGATCGAAGATTTCACCGACTTGGTGGTCGAAAAGACGGAAGCCCTCTCGATTGGTCCAGGTGCCGATGCCGATTCGGTTGTGGTTCCGGTCATTGACGAGGCTTCGCGACAGAACATCGTAGCCTCGGTTGAACGCGGTGTCGATGAGGGTGGAAACGTTTTGACCGGTGGCGGTGTTCCGGCTGGCGGATCGTACGACAGCGGAACTTACGTGCAACCGACGGTATTGTCGAAGGTTTCTCCCAACGATTTCGTGGCTTGCGAGGAGATATTCGGCCCGGTTTTGGGGATCATCCCGGCGGCGGACATCGAAGATGCGTTGGACATCGCAAATGATGTGCGTTACGGGCTCAGCGCGGGTATTTTCACTCGCAACTTGAACGCGGCGATGCAGTTCGCAGATCGGATCGAGGCTGGAATAGTGAAGGTCAACGGCGAGACGGCGGGCGTTGAGCCTCAAGTTCCGTTCGGTGGTATGAAATCGTCGAGCAGCGGTTCTCGTGAACAAGGCAAGGCAGCGATCGAGTTTTTCACGGAGACGAAGACGATCTACGTGAATCAGAGCGCTAGCTGATCGTGATCCGCTTGCAGCGAAGGCGTTTCGACTTCGCAAGATTAACCAAATGACCGCGTTCGAAGAATTCAGCCGCCGCGGTGAAATTCGGAGCGCGATTTCCGCTTGATGTTTGCTTTGGAACGCCACCTTCGTTAAGATTCGCTGATAAAGTGCAGACTAACCATTTGTGATCGAAAATCCAAGAGGTAAATGAGATGGTACTTGCGCAAACCAAGACCGACTTAGACTTGGTCGCTCACCTTTTGCGCCGTGCAGGATTTGGCGCTGACCAGGCCGAAATAGAACGTTACGCCCAGAAGTCGTACGACGACATCGTCGACGATCTGATCCATCCGGAGCGTTTCCCTCAGGTTGAGGATGACCTGCTAGGGCGTTTCTATCCCCACCTTGCCGCCAACAAGGACAACGGTGCGGTCTGGAACGGTCGGTGGATGTTCCGGATGGTCAACACCGAGCGTCCGTTGGAAGAGAAGATGGCCCTCTTCTGGCACGGTATATTGGCCACCGGTTGGACAAAGAGCGAGCATACGCCGAGCATGGTGAATCATATCCAGATGCTCCGCGACAACGGCATGGCTAATTTCCGGACGATATTGCTGGAATTGTCGCGAGACCCGGCGATGATTTACTGGCTCGACAACAATGAGAACCACGGCTACTCGATTAACGAGAATTATGGTCGGGAAATCTTAGAGCTGTTCTCGATGGGTATCGGTAACTACACCGAGGACGACATCAAGAACGCTGCACGAGCATTCACAGGATGGACGTTCAAGCAACCGCTGCCTCTCTACCCGTTCGGTCACTTCGAAGCCGAGTACACATACCGTGAGGATGACCATGATGCGGGCGAGAAGGAGTTCTTGGGTCACAAGGGTAACTTCAACGGCGAAGACATCATCGACATCATCGCTCAGCAAGAGGCGACAGCTCGGTTCATTGCTCGGCACCTCTACACGTTCTTCGTGGCCGACGAAGCCCAAGTCCCGGCTTGGAGCATTCAACCGCCTAATGACCCTGAAGCGATCCAGATCTTGGTTGATGCTTGGATGGAATCTGATGCCGATATCCGCCACGTGGTCAAGACAATGCTCACATCGGACTTCTTCAAAGATGCTCGCATGATGCGTGTGAAGTCGCCGACCAACTTCGTGGCGAACGTCCTCAAGATCTCGGGCGACTATCGCGAAGTAGACGTGGGGTTGGAGACTTTCCAAGGAACACTCGTCGCGATGGGGCAGACGCTGATGGATCCGCCTTCGGTCGAAGGTTGGCACACCGGCAAAGAGTGGATCGACGGTGGCACGCTCACAGAACGGGTGAACTTTGCGGTTGACACTCTTAGCGATCCTTCTAAACCCGGCGTTCGCGGCATAATCGACGCGATCCATGATTTGGATGCACCGCGGACACCCGAAAGGGCCGTGGACGTTGTGCTCGAGCACCTGTGCCGCTTGGATGTGGATTCCGAGACCCGAGAAGCACTAATTGAACACGCGTACGAAGGCGGTGACTTCGACGGCGACATAGAGGAACGCATCCTGAGATTGATTACGCTCGCAGTATCAACTCGCGAGTTCCAATTCGAATAGATGATGATGCCCGTTGGTTCTCCGCGGACGCGGGAATGACGGCAACGAGTCAGCAAGACCTAAAACGGAGCAACTGAAATGGCAATGAACGGCAACGGTACCAACGGAAAGCATAAGGACCCCGTATTGGTTGTTATTCAACTTTCCGGTGGCAACGACTTCATGAACACGGTCATTCCGTATACCGAGGGTGTCTACTACGACGTGCGGCCCTTGGTGGGAATGCCGGAAGACAAGGTGATCCCGATCACCGACACATTGGCATTCCACCCCAACGCGGGCGCGTTGAAGGAGATTTGGGACGAAGGCAAGGTCGCGATCATTCAAGGCATCGGGTACGAAAACTCGAGCCGGTCGCATTTCCGTGCGATGGACATCTGGCACACATGCGAACCGGAAACCATCGCAACCGAAGGCTGGCTCGCGCGGGTCATCCGTGAGATGGACCCAAACGGCGAGAACCCGGTAACTGCGGTCAACTTCGGCCGAGGATTGCCGCGAGCATTGGCAGCCCCGGGTGTCACAGCGACCTCAGTCGGCGATCTCGACAACTACGGGTTGATGTCCAACATCGAAGTGGCCGATGAGCGTGATGAGAACCTTGAGATATTCAAGCGGATGTACACGCCGGCGGTTGGTTCAGGCCTAGTGATGGACTATCTGGGGCAAACCGGACGCGACGTGCTTAAAGGCGCGGACATGCTCGCGGTGGCTCCAGGGATGTACAAGTCCAACGTCGAGTACGCAGACAACCCGATCGCGCAGGCGCTCCGAGACGTCGTTCGTGTTCACACCGCGGACCTCGGTACTCGCATCTTCTATACGAACCACCTCGGTTACGACCACCACGCCCAAGAATTACCGGCCCACAACAAATTGATCGGCGAGTTGTCAGAAGCGATCCGCGACTTTTTGCAGGACCTCCGCGACCACGATGCCGCTGATGAAGTGACGATCTTGGTCTTCACAGAGTTTGGTCGACGCATCAAGGACAACGGTTCGGGGACAGACCACGGCTCAGGCGGCGGTGCGTTCCTGATCGGAGAGCACGTTAAGGGCGGCCTCTATTCCGAGTATCCGCCACTCGACCGACCTAGTTGGCTGAACGACGAAGACCTGCGACACACCTTCGACTTCCGTGGGATGTACGGCACGATCCTCGAACAGTGGTTCGGTTTGGACCCGGTTCCGATCGTTGGTGGCTCATTCGAGCAACTTCAGCCATACGAAAAGACATTGGTATGACTAAAATCTCCTCTCCCCTTTGTGGGAGAGGGTTAGGGTGACGGGCAAACAATAGCAACTCAATCAAAAACCGGGAGGGTTTAACCGTGAGTACTAACGGTAATGGCTCTATGAACGGATCGAACGGAAGGCCGCACGCGCTGTTGCGCGCCGGTTTCCCGTTCTACACGACGCTGGGCATGCGCCGCGTCACCACATATCCGATGGATATCGTCATCGGCGACGAGGATCGGCTGTACGTCCTCAATCGCACGGATGGTCAGGGCGGTCAGGTCCGTCGCATCAATTGGGACGACGATGATTTGGACATTTTCGGCTCCAACTTCGTGTGGCCGGTCCAGATGATCCGAGACGCCGACGAAAACTGTTACATCTCCGACGAAGGCAACCACACGATCACGGTTTGGCGACCATCAGACGGAGAGTTGCTCGACACTTGGGGCACGCATGGCAGTGAGCCCGGGCAACTCGATAGGCCGTCCGGCATCGAGTGGGACAATGACGGCAACATGCTGGTGGTCGACGCGCAGAACCATCGAGTCCAGAAGTTCACCGCGTCGGGCGAGTACATCAGCGGTTTCGGCGAGTTCGGTACCGACGATGGTCAGTTCAACTACCCGTGGGGCGTTGGCGTCGACCCGCACGACGGCGCGATCTATGTCTCCGACTGGCGGAACGACCGTCTGCAGAAGTTCGACTCCGATGGCAACCACATCTGGAGTGTTGGTTCGAGTGGTGACGGCATCAGCGAATTCAATCGCCCCGCAGGCGTGACTGTGGACAGACATGGCGATGTATATGTCGCGGACCGAGGCAACCACCGCGTGCAGCAGTTCGATCTCAATGGTCGCTACGTCGACAGGTTCATCGGTGATGGCGTGCTTTCCAAGAGTGGCAGGATCTACATCCTTTCGAGCACCACCGTGTTGCGCAATCGCGAATCAGCGGAGCTAGAGGTCACGCGACGATTGCGTGGTCCAGCGATGATGCGGTTCCACAACGATCCCAAGCGCGGCGACTTGATGTACGTCGCAGACTTCGGTTGCCACCGGGTCCAGGTCTACCGTAAAGAAGCTTACGAGCTGACGCCGGAGCAAATTGCGCCGGTGCCAACTGCGCCGACTTTGTATACGGTCTAGACCGATTAACTCGGTGCCACGTAGCGAAGGTTGGGGTTATTGGTTCAACCCCAACTTTTCTTCGATGCCTCTAAGGATCTCTGTGGCGATCTCTAAAGCGCGTTCGGCGTCGAGGGCTTCGTAGGCTTCGCAAGGTGCACCGGCGGTGAGTGTCAGCGGGTAGCGGGCACCCATGTGGTGGTGGTCGAGCAAGCCGGCTACCGACTTCACGAATTCGAAGGAGGGGTCGAAGGCTTTGGCGTCTTCGCAGAGGTCGGCTAGGGCGTGTCCCCAAACCTGTTCCGCACCGTTGTTGTAGATGAATGCTACGACCGCCTTCTCTGCGGCTTGGTGGGCCAAGAAACAGGCAAGGGCGTGCCTACCGGCCTCAGCATTCGCAGTGGCGGCCTCAAGGTCGTCTTTCGATTGCACGAACCAGCTCCGCGTGACGCGGTTCAATGAAGAGTAGTCGGTCATAACGGTCCTTGCGGGTTCAGATGATGGCGGTCGATTTGCCAGGGATGCGTGAGTCAGAACAGTTGATCGCCATATTGTTGAGCATGGATCAGCATCGGGTCTTCATCGGCCAACTCGAAAAACTCCGATTCGGTGAAGACGTGGAAGATTGTCCCTACAGCGGGCCTAAGGTGGGTGACCCAGAAATCGGGTCGCCGGTGATATGGTTCGTCGGTTTCCTGCACAACCACCAGCTCGAGTGTGGAGTCAGGTTTCGTCGGTTCGCCGTTGACGAGGTCGCCCACGAGGATCATGCGCGTCATGCCGAGTTGTGGCATCTCCTCTACAAAACGCTGCAACTCGCCTTCGATCATCCGACGTCGTTGTCGGCCGAAGCCATACATCATGGGGGACATGGGGATACTGGTGGGGTGATCTGTGCGTTCCAACTAACCCTAACAGGGCCGGATTGCACATCTACTGCAATAGGCTACAAATGAGTGATTTGGGTGTCCCTATGCCCCGCACCTCTGGATTCCGGCTTCCGCCGGAATGACGGGGTTACGCATAAGTCCCTACCAGCGTGAACAACAAAAAAGAGGCGGGTGGCACCACCGGGACAGGCTTTGGTTGCCTATCCGAGTGATGCCACCCGCCGGGAGGTGCCTCGGATCTAAGACCAGTCGACACCCCGCATTTTCAACTCCTAAACACGTGAGCGAACTCTCGTGCCGAGATGAGCTTTTGGGGGATCTCGTCTAGATCGAGACACCTCTCCTATAGCTATATGCCATTACCTAGACGTCCCTCCTTTCGTTTCGTATCCGGCTCGTGGCACGATTGCCACCGCCACGGCGAACCGTCAAGGTCAGGCCCACCGGCACGCTAAATTATAACGGACGCAACCCGCACCCGATACAAGCCGGGATGTGGATTGCGTCCGTAGGGCGACTATTTCCGGCCAGGCTATCCGATCTGCTTTGCCAGCGTTTCGGCGTCAGCGTTAGAAAGGATCCTGAAGACTTTGTTGCCCGACGGCGAAACGCCTTGGACGGCCTTGCGACCATTTTTCATGGTGACGATTTCCGGGTTCTGGACCGGCACTGTCGCCTTTTCCTTCACCGAATATGCCGTGATTTCCATAGTGCCACCTCGATTCCTGTTTCAGTGGTTCTGCCGAGTTCGTTCAAACTCGATATGCGGTTGATTATAGGAATCGCCGTTTAAGTTGGGAAACAGCCGACTTTTTTGGCACTGCTAGAGCATCGTATTCGTCCGAAGTCGCGGTATTGCTATCCGAGATTTGCGAAAGACTTTTTGATCCGGTCAGCGGCTTCGTCGAGCGCATCGTCGGCGAGATGAATGTGTCCCGGTTGCACGTTGAATCCGTGCAACACGCCCTCGTAACGAGTCAGCCTCGTATCGACGCCGGCTGATTTCAAGGCGGCGGCGTAGTCCTCGCCCTCGTCCCTCAGAACGTCGCATTCCGCGACGATAACGGTCGCGTCGGGCAACCCACTGAGGTCATCGGCTTGGATCGGCGAAGCGTATGGATTGGACCCATCACCGTCGGGTCCTAGATAGTTGTCCCAGAACCATCGCATTCCTGCATTGGTGAGACCGTATCCTTCGGCGAATTCGTCGTAAGACGCTCTGGTGAAATCATGGTCGATGACGGGGCAGAACAGCACTTGATGGGCGATTTTGGGGCCGTTACGGTCGCGCGCCATCTGTGAGATAGCTGCGGACAGGTTTCCTCCCGCCGATGTTCCTGCCACGGCGAGCTTTGACGCGTCGCCGTCGAATTCTGAGGCGTTCTCGATGGCCCACTCGGTAGCGGCGTAGCAATCATCGGCTGCTCCGGGGAACCGAGTCTCGGGCGCCAATCTGTACTGTACTGAAATCACCAACGCGCCAACGCGGTTGGCCAGACCTCTGGAAGTTGGACCTTCAAGTTCGTAGCTTCTGATCGTCCATCCGCCGCCATGGAAGACCATGATTACTGGATAAGGCGGTTCCGAGTTCACAGGCACGTAGATCCGCAGAGGGATTTCCCCGGCTGGACCACCGATTTTTCGTCGGATTACCTTGCGCACTGGCTCAATTGCCGGGGGAATCGCCTCGTTTCGTCGGTCGGTTTCGGAGCGCAGTTCTTCAGCAGAGACCGTGCCGAAAGCGGGAATATTGAGCGCCGCGGTTTTTTCCATGAAAGCGACGGTTTCGGGATGGAGGCGTGGGTCGGTCATTTGAGTTTTCCTTAGTAGTGAATCGCTGGTGCGATGGATTGATTCAGAACCAGTTCTCTTTGTCGACGAGATTGCGCAACGGCTCTCCGGCGGCGAAGCGGCGCATGTTGTCGGCGACGACTTCGTAGCGTCGCTCGCCGAGGTGGCGGCCTTCGTCGGCGGCGATGTGGGGAGTGAGGATGGTGTTGGGCGCGTCCCACAGGGGATGATCCGACGGCAACGGCTCGATCTCGTAGACGTCGAGTCCGGCTCCGCCTATGACACCGTTGCGGAGAGCATCGTTCAGGTCATCGAGTTTCGTCGTCATACCTCGACCGATGTTGATGAAGATGGCGGTGTTTTTCATCAACGCGAATTTGCTTGCGTCGAACAGCCCTTCGGTTTGAGGTGTGTGAGGGATAGTGAGAACGACGAAATCGCCTTCTGGCAAGGCTTCGTCCAACTCTGACGGTTCGCGCATCTCATTGACGTGTTCGCGTGCTCCTGGGGCTTCCCAGCGTGGGTCTATGCCGATCACCTTGCAACCGAGCGCCTTGCATAGCCGCGCGGTTTCGCTGCCGATGCCGCCGACACCGACTATTACCACCGTCGATTCGGGCAAGAAGATGTTGTTGTACTGCTCGCCGACAAGTGTTTGCCATTTCCGATCGCGCTGATGGTCACGGTAGAGGTTGAGATGCTTGACGAATGAAAGCATCATCGAGACTATGTGGACAGAGATGTGATCGTTGTAGATCTCGCGGAAGTTCGTGACCTGCGTTGGGTGAGCGATCAACTCGTCGAAGTAGTACCCGGCGGGTGGCGCGGCGGCAGGTGCTTGTAGCCACCGAAGTTTGGGTGCGGCGGCGACGAGTCGCGGGTTCATGGTGCCGAAGGCGGCGTCGGCATCTGCTAGCTCTGTGATCGCTTCGTCTTCGTCGGAGGCGGTTACGAGGTTCGCGTCGGGGATGGAATCTTGGAGTCTCGCGACGAAATCGATGTTGTGCTGGGAGTTTGGTGGTAGGAACACCATCTTGAATGGCATCGGGTCGGTTCACCTCCGCGCTTCGGGGAATTTCATGTCAGGAGTGGCGTCGTGTCGGGATCGAGATGGCCCGGAATTCGCCTATCGCAATGATACAGAGCACCAATTGTGAGATTGGATTATCCTTGGGTCATCGCAACTTGGATGTTTCGCATTCGATATCAAAGCGTTGCGAGGCGTGTGTTGTTGCTCTCTCGATGAAGAAATGACCAGAGCGATCCGTTGAAGATAGGTGATTTCCAGATAGACATCGATCCGTCGGCGTTCGATTCGCCGCACTGCATCGTGACGCTCCGGCCATGGATCAACGTGGGCAACGTTGGTCGGATCGCAGTGAATCGCTTGGGACGGATGTACGGCGCGAAGAAGGTAGGCCAGTTGGCCCGGCCCGGTAAGTTTTACGATCACACACGATACCGCCCACGAATCCGCATGAAACGGGGTGAGCGCACTTTCCGGATACCCAATACTGAAATCAACGCCGCACGCGTCCCGGGAGGTCGAGACCTTCTTATCTTGAAGCTGCTGGAGCCGCACGCTTGGGCTGAGGATTTCAACGATTCGGTTCTTGAGGTTTTGCAGGCTTTTAACGTGGAGCGATACGTTCTCGTGGGTTCGATGTACGACTCAGTACCCCACACGAGGCCGTTGAAAGTCACTGGTTCCGCCCGAGGGTGGGAGCCTCCGAGCCAGTTCGAGGATGGGGTTCGCTTGGGGAAGAGCCGGTACGAAGGGCCGACTTCGATGACGTCCCAACTGACCGAATTGGCACGAACGCAGCTTGACCTTGAAACGCTGTCGATGATCGTGCATCTGCCGCTCTATTTGAAGCTGGACAACGACTACGTCGGTTCGGCGCGGGTACTCTCGGTTCTCGCCGAGTTATACGGATTGCCGATGGATCAGATGCCGGAGATCCGGATGGGCGAGACTCAGTACTCACAGGTTCAGATCTCAAGCTCTGACAATCCTAGGCTCGCTCAATTGGTAGCGAGATTGGAGCTTGAGTACGATGCTGAGGAGGCTGAACCAAGCGAGGAAGAGGTCGAACTGCTACCGGAGGTAGAAGAGTTCTTGCAGGACCTCTCGCGCGGCTGGGAAGAGGACGAAGGCCGGAAGTGATGTCAGGCGACGATTGGTTTTGCAACCCATCGCCGCCCGTTCGTCTCCTTAGAGTTCCTTGACTTCTACGCCGGCTAGTTGCTCGACGTATCGAAGGATCCCTGAGTGGTCGTTTCTGCCGTCGCCACCAACGACCAACGAGGTCAAGACCTGTTGCAGGTTGGATGTCACTTGTAGCGGAACGTTAAGCGCACGGGCCGTCTCCATGGCGTTGTTGATGTCTTTGTAGTGGAGCTCGATGCGGAAACCGGGGTCGAAGTTCCGGCTGATCATCATCGGCGCTTTTGCGTTCATTACGTTAGATCCGGCGAGGCCGCCTTGGATCGCTTCGAACACTATTTGCGGATTGACACCGGCGGCTGTAGCTAGCACCAGCGCCTCTGCTAGACCGTGTATGTTGGCACCGACGACGATTTGGTTAGCGAGTTTGGTGACGTTGCCAGCACCGTGTGCGCCGCAAAGGACAGCGGATTTGCCAAGGACGTCGAAAAGTGGCTTTGCGCGTTCGAAATCTCCGGCGCCGCCGCCGACCATGATGGCTAGATCGCCAGAGATCGCGAAGGGTTCGCCGCCGGATACGGGGGCGTCGAGGAAATTGATGTTTCTTTCGGTCAGGCCAGTGCCGATCTCCTGTGAAACACCGGGAGCGATGGATGACATGTCGATCACCAGATCGCCCTCGGATGCGCCGTCGGCAACCCCTCCGTCGCCAAGTATCGCTTGTTTGGCTTGTGGTCCGTCTTGGACCATCGTGATCACGACATCGGTGGAGCTTGCGACCTCTGCACACGAGGCTGCGCCGGTTGCGCCAGCTTCGACGAGCTCGTCGATGGGGTCTGGAAAGATGTCGTAGACGGTCACATCGTAACCCGCGTTGATTAGGTTTTTCGCCATGGGCTTGCCCATGATTCCGAGTCCGATGAAACCGATTTTCTCTGCCATGTTGCTGCTCCTCTCAAAGTCGGCGTAAGTGTTGGTCGCCCGATATCTTCGTTTAGGTGGGGTCATTTACCGCACAAATCGATGGTACAACTGCCGGTTCGGCACTTAGTTTAGTCGTCGTCTTTCCAGAAACGTTCTTCTTCGAAGTGGTAGTCGGTCCCTGCGTACCGCTCCTTGACATCTTCGATCATGCCGGGGTGTCCGCAGGCGTAGATGACAGTTTCTGCTGGGTCGAGACCGCGTTGCTTGACGAAATCCTCGACTAGCGTGTTGATCCGGCCTTTTGGTCCGGTCCAAGCACTGTTGCGGTCCTCGTCCGGACGGCTGACGGAGCCATAGAATTCGATGTTTTCATGCGCGCTGGCGAGCGCTGAGAGCTCGTCATCGTAACCGAATTCGTCTAGGTAGCTGGCACCCTCGAGCACGTAGAAGCGGTACTGATCTCGAGAGACGGACGCGTCGGCGTTCCATTCCGGGTCGTTGAGGAACTTTCTGAGAATGGACACGTACGGTGCGACGCCGGTGACGGTGCCGACCATGACATGGTTCTTGAACTCGGGTTTGAAGACGAAGATTCCTTTAGCCCGGGGCCGCAAGGTTAATTCGGTTCCGACAGATAGGTCGAACAGAACTGGAGTCAAATTCCCGTCAGGCGGCGGAACGAGCTCGACGAATAGCTCGATCTCAGCTTCATCGGGGGATGACACGATCGAATAGGGTCGTTCGATGCCCTCAGCACCGATCGTGCAGTACTGGCCGGGTTTGAAAGTGAAAGGTTGCGCGGGTTTCAACCAGATCTTCCAGAGGTCTTCGGTTAGGTCTTCCCGTCGGGTGATTTCGCAGGTGGTGAACCGACCTCTAATCGTGGGCCTTTGCGTCGATTGTTGCTGTGTCATTTCGCTTCTCGGATTCGGTGTTCTGCGTGAAAAAGGTTACAACAAGGTATGTCGTGAGCCGATCAAACGAATGTTTTGAAGCGCTGGTGATACTATGATTTCACGATTTCGATGCTGAACTTTGATGGTATTGTTCAGGTCGTAATCGCCAATCGCCCAACATCGCCGACCAGGGAGACCGAAATGGCAGGACCGACACCTGGAGTTGCTTACAGCATCACCATTCGAGCCGAATACCCTAACCGACCTGGCATGTTGGGATTGATCACCTCCGCCATCGGCAGATGTGGCGGCGACGCCGCGGCGATCGATGTGGTTTCTACGAACGGCGGGCGGATGATCCGCGATTTCACGGTTAACACGTCGGGAGAAGACCATTCTCGAAGCGTTATCGAGGCTATCGGTTCGATCGACGAGGTTTCGGTCCACAGCGTTTCCGATGCCACTTTTCTGATGCACGTCGGCGGCAAGATTGAGATGCGTTCGACGGTTCCTGTCAATACTCGGGATGACATGTCGAAGGCTTACACGCCAGGCGTAGGACGCGTGTGCATGGCGATCCATGAAGATCCGGAAGCGGTTTGGGCGCTGACGGGCAAAGGCCACACGGTGGCGGTTGTCACCGACGGCTCCGCAGTGCTAGGTCTCGGAGATATAGGCGCTGCGGCCGCGTTGCCAGTAATGGAGGGTAAGGCGCTACTTTTCAAGGAGTTCGGCCGCGTGGACGCTTGGCCGATTTGCCTTGACACCAACGACCCTGATGAGATCGTCTCAATCGTCACCGCGTTGGCACCGGGTTTTGGGGGAATCAACCTCGAAGACATCAGCGCGCCGCGTTGCTTCCAAATCGAAGACCAGCTCAAAGAACGGCTCGATATTCCGATCTTCCACGACGATCAGCACGGTACTGCGGTCGTGGTGTTAGCGGGCCTGATCAACGCGTTGAAGATCGTAGGGAAGTCACCAGAATCTCTTAAGACCGTTGTCTTGGGCGCGGGAGCCTCTGGCACCGCGTGCACCAAAATACTCCTGTCTTACGGAGTTAAGGACATCGTGGGTTTCGACCGTCAAGGCGCCTTGTCGCGCGATCGGGATTACGACGACAACGTAATGAAGCAGTGGTTCGCGGACAACACGAACCCCAACAACGTCAGCGGGACTTTGACCGAATGCATTAAAGACGCTGATTTTGTGCTCGGCCTCGCTGGCCCCGATCTGCTCGACGCCGATCAGGTTGCGAGCATGTCGGACGATGCGATAGTGTTCGCGTTGTCGAACCCGAATCCCGAGATAATGCCCGAGCAGATTCCGGGTAACGTCCGCATTATGGCGACAGGTCGCACTGACTACCCGAACCAGATCAACAATTCGTTGTGCTTCCCAGGGCTATTCCGGGGTGTGCTCGACGTCCGCGCTTCCGATATCACCGAAGAGATGAAGATCGCCGCGGCCCAAGCGATCGCCGAAGTGATACCAGACGAACACCTCGATCCCGACTTCATTATTCCCAGCGTGTTCGACAGAACAGTGGCGCGTAACGTCGCCCAACGAGTCGCGATCGCGGCGCAGGATTCTGGGGTTGCGCGTCGCCGTCGCAGACAGACAGACGAGGTGTACGCGACGATGCGTTCGCGTTAGAGTAGAAACATGGCGCGGCCGTTCACAATCAGATCCTAATGAGTTACGACGCGATAGTCATAGGTGGCGGCATCTGCGGATGCGCTGCCGCTTACTATCTCTCTTCTCAAGGCCAGAGTGTCGCGCTCATCGAGAAAGACTCGCTCGCGGCGCACGCCTCTGGTTTCGCGTTCGGATCGCTCTACACACGTTTCCAACCACCCAACGGCAGCCCGCCGATTGAGTGGTTCCGCGCCGAGTCGATCGACCTGCATCACGATCTCGCCAAGACCCTCCCGGAGTTGACCGGCTCCGGCTACCACTTCCGCGAAAAAGCGGGTCTGATATTGGCGTTCGATGAACTGGAGGTCGCACAACTGAAGCCTTCTGGCGCGGCTTCGTTCCTGCGCGATGAATGGCCTGCAGATCGCCAAGATGTTCGTTGGTTGGCATATGGCGAGTTGAGCCATATAGAAGCTCGGGTTTCAACCGATGTGATAGGGGCGCTCTACCTGGGAGGCATGACAGAGGTTTCGCCTAGCGGTCTCACCAACGCGTTGTGGGCAGCGGCTGCAACGAACGGCGCCGAGTTGATTAACGCCGAAGTCTCAGCGATCGACGCAACCAACGGTGTGGTAACCGGGGTTACTACGAACGACGGTGGTATATCTGGTGGCGCGGTGGTGTTGGCGGCTGGCCCGTGGTGTCGGACGTTGTTGCGGAACGGCAGTTCGACCTCACACGTTGATATTCCGGTGATGCCGTTGAAAGGCGAGATATTGCGTTACGACTTGGGCGATGAGCCGCCAGTGCCCGTTTCGTTGTGGTGGGGAGCGGATTACGCATCTTCGAAACCGGATGGATTGCTGCACGTAGGAGCCACACACTCCGACGCGGGTTTCGACGAAGGAACATCGGAAGAAGGCCGGGATGAGATCCGCAAGTCTGCGGAAAAGGCTCTTCCATTCCTCGCGACGCGCCGCGTGGCCCGGCAAACCGCTTGCTTGCGGCCGGTGACGCCAGATGGACTGCCGATCGTGGGCGAGATACAAGGGATCAATGGTTTGGTTGTCGCAACTGGGGGTGGTCCAATAGGCATCGAGTTAGGGCCAGCGATTGGGAAATTAGCAGCGGATATCGCGTTGGGTCAAAGCGAAAACGGCTCACGTTATGCCGGATTCAGTCCAGCGCGTTTCGCGTGTTAGCATCGATTCATAGAGCAAAGTTGCAGTCGTCCTAGGAGCCAACGACCCGACCAGTCCCTTCGAAAAGCAGATGCCTTTAAATCAGTCCAGTGAGGCTGGCAAGGTGCGGATAATCAGATAGCCGGTTGTCGTTACGGTCAAATCCAAGCGGACAACCCACACCACACGAAACGCCCTCGTCGGTCCCCGACAAGGGCGTTTTTTTGAGGGATCGGCGAACGACTGGCATCGACCCATCTGAATGTCCGCACGCGACACCAACTCAGAACGTAACTTGATGACGGGCGCAGAGATGCGCCGAGCATTGGCCCGCATGGCGCACGAGATTATCGAGCGCAACCACGGAGCCGACAATCTCCTCATTGCTGGCATTCCGACGCGGGGCGAATACATTTCCTTGCGTCTTGCCGAATTGATCGAGCAGTTCGAAGGTATTCGGCCCAACACGGCCGTTTTGGACCCATCGAACTTCCGAGACGACGCGCATCGGCGCCACGTGAACGGCTCGAATGGGGCGACCTCGTTCAACGGTATGAACGATGTTGACGTGACCGGGATGCGAGTCGTTGTCGTGGACGATGTATTCCACACGGGCAGAACTGCACGAGCTGCCCTTGACGCATTGATGCAGTCTGGTCGGCCGGCATACGTGCAACTCGCAGTGCTTATCGACCGTGGGCATCGGGAACTGCCGATCAATGCTGACTTTGTTGGGCGCAACGTGCCAACTGCGCGTTCAGAACGTGTCGATGTTCTGCTTGGCGAGGTCGATGGCGAGGACCGCGTTGCGATTTCGAGAACGAGTACCGCAACACGCGGTCGAGGTGTTGGCTAGTGACAACAACCTTGTCCAGAGAATCGAAGCAAGACGCGGCGCGTCTGGGCATTTTCGCCAAACATCTCCTTGACGTCGATTCGCTGTCACGGGATCAGATCCAAGAATTAATTGGCCCCGCTCGCGAATACCGCGACATACGTGCTACGGGACCCTACAAATCTGACATACTGCGCGGCGCATCGATTTACACGCTGTTCTTTGAAAACAGCACTCGGACACGAGTGTCGTTTGAGCACGCCGGCAAAGCGCTCGGGGCCGATGTGATCAACATCACCGCTGCGACCAGCAGCGTGAACAAAGGAGAGTCACTTCTCAATACCGCTTTGACGCTCGACGCTATGGGCGTCGGCGCGCTGGTGATCCGCCATCCGCATTCTGGAGCGCCCCACTTCGTATCTCGGCACACCGACGCCGTAGTCATCAACGCGGGAGATGGTGCACACGGGCATCCAACGCAGGCGCTGTTAGACGTGATGACGCTGCAGGATCAGCTTGGCAATCTAGATGGTGCGAAGCTCGCCATCATAGGTGACATTCTGTACTCGCGAGTGGCGCGATCCAACATCATCGCGTTTTGCAAGATGGGTGTGAAAATCTCAATCGCGGCGCCTGCGACCCTACTTCCGAGCGGTTGGGTACCCGGTACGCATTCGTTGGGTGTTGATGGAACCGAAGTAACGGTGCACGGCTCCGTTGAAGACGCAGTTCGAGATGCGGACGCGATCATGTGTCTCCGCCTGCAACTGGAGCGCCAATCTGCTGGCTTGTTGCCAGATGTGAATGAGTACTCGCGAATCTGGGGATTGAACAAGGAGAGGTTGGCGCTGGCAAGGCCGGGTGCTCCAGTTATGCATCCGGGGCCGATGAACGAAGGTTTGGAAATCAGCACCGACGTAGCGCACGGTTCGATGAGCCTTGTCGAAACCCAAGTCGAGAACGGTGTCGCGATGAGAATGTCTGTTTTGGAGACATATTGCGCGAACACGAGATACGAGGCGTGAGACAGCAATCGCAGCCATTGGTGATCCGCGGCGGTCGCGTCATCGACCCGTCGCAAGGATTTGACTCAATCGCCGATGTTGTTCTGATCGGAGGTTTCGTCGTCTCCATCGAATCGCCAGGTGTGACAGAACTCTCGGATGGTTGGCATGAATTCGATGCGTCCGAGATGGTCGTATGCCCAGGTTTGGTTGATCTGCACACCCATTTGCGAACGCCCGGGCAGGAGTGGAAGGAAGACCCGCGCACTGCTTCAGACGCCGCGGTAAGAGGCGGTTTTACGACTATCTGCGCCATGCCCAACACTTATCCGGCGCAGGACAACGCTTCGGTGGTTAAGGAGTTGGCGCAAAGATGCGAAACCGAGTCCGCGGTTCGTGTGCGCCCGATCGGGGCGATCACTAAGGGACGCAAAGGCGATGAAATGGCGCCGATGCACGAGTTGGCCGACGCGGGTGTGATCGGCTTCTCCGACGATGGTGATCCCGTAATGTCTCCCCATCTGATGAGGCAAGCGTTGGCGTACTCATCGGATTTGGACTTGCCAATCATCAACCACGCAGAAGACCGCGGCCTAGTTTCTGAATGGGACATGAACGAAGGCGATGTTGCGACACGCTTGGGATTGCGCGGCCTACCCAACAGCGCGGAGTCGGTGATGATAGCCCGCGACATCGAACTGGCCCGCATCACGAATGGTCGAGTGCATGTGCCTCACGTTTCGACCGCCGAGGCTGTAGAGATAGTCAGGCGCGCCAAATCGGTGTCGATCAACGTTACGGCAGAAGCGACGCCTCATCATCTGGCGCTTACCGAAAACTGGGTTTACGGCGAGAACGGGGAAGTTCCGCATGTCCTGTCGTCGGAGGCGTACGATACCAACGCCAAAATGGCCCCGCCCTTGCGCACTGAGGCCGATCGTGTGGCCCTGATGGAAGGCCTGTTGGACGGCACCATTGACGTTATTGGCACAGATCATGCTCCTCACGCTGAAACTGACAAGGTCTGCACCTTCACGGATGCTGCAAACGGGATTATCGGTTTGGAGACGGCCTTGTCTCTAGTTGTCGACAAAGCCGGAGTTGACCTCAGATTAGCGATCGAGCGATTCACCAGAGGCCCGGCTTCGATACTTGGTGACGCAGAAATCGGCACGCTCAAGCCGGGTGCAAAGGGCGACGTGACGATCATCGATCCCGGCGCAGAATGGCGCGTTGATAAGACAACGTTGGGGTCGAAGAGCCGAAACACTCCGTTGCTTAATACCAAAGCAAATCTCCGAGTGGTCGCTACCTTCGTTGGCGGCGAGAAGATTTGGGACGCTAACGCGAATGGAGCGTTTCATGTCTAGCGAATACCGGGGACCTGCACTTCTGGCGCTCAACGACGGTTCTGTGTTCCGTGGTCGGAGACTCGGCGCAGGTACGGATAATGTCGGTTTAGTTGTCTTCAACACCTCCATGACCGGTTATGAGGAGATGCTCACCGATCCTTCGTACGGAGGCCAGATCCTGGTCCCGACGTACCCTCTAATCGGAAATTACGGCATCAATCTCAAAGACGCCGAATCACGTCGCATCCAGGTCAAGGGATTCGTTGTGCGCGACGACTGCGATGCTCCGTCGCACCCATACGCGGAGATGACGATCCATGACTACCTCGAAGCAAATGGCATCCCCGGTGTTTCAGGTGTGGACACGCGCGCGATAACGCGTCGGATACGTTCAACTGGTGTAATGATGGGAGCCATAGTGCAGGGCGACGATGTCGCTGCAGCGCAGGCGGCATTGGAAGCCGCGCAATGGTACGGCGATCAAAACTGGGTGGAAGAGGTTGCGACAAAGGAAGAATTTGAGTGGCACGGTGACGGTACCGACGGCACGCGACCGGCGGATGAACTCATGGTCAGATCACAAAGGGCAGGAGTTGCCACTCCATCGGATCGTGTCGGACGTCGATTACGGATCGCGGTGATTGATTTTGGTGTCAAGTGGAACATTCTTCGCAGCATGATGGCACGGGACTGCCAAGTTAAGGTTTTTCCGTGCGATGTGACCGCGAATGAGGTTCGAGCGTTTGAACCGGACGGCATCGTCCTCTCGCCAGGACCTGGCGACCCCGCGTTTCTCGACGGCCCGGTGGAAACGATCTCGGATCTGTCCGATTTGTCAGGTGACGGTTCGCGTGCGACCCCCACCTTGGGGATCTGTCTCGGTCACCAACTGGTAGCCCGCGCCTTGGGCGCAGATACGTTCATGCTCCATTTTGGGCACCGCGGTGGCAACCAACCTGTCCAAGATGTCAGAACAGGCCGGGTCTATGTAACTGCCCATAACCACGGTTACGCAGTGGACCCCGACAAGCTCCCTCGTCGCCCGGGCGTCAAGGTAACCCACATCAATCTGAATGACAACACCGTCGAGGGTTTGGTCGACGAAACTCGGGACCTGATGACGATCCAGTTCCACTCTGAAGCGTCTCCCGGCCCGCATGACAGTGAGATGATTTTCGACGAATTCATCGCAATCGTGAAACAGCGAGCCAGCATCGAGTAGCGAGCCGATATGCCAAGAAATCAATCGCTCAAAAAGGTGCTGGTCATCGGATCCGGGCCGATCGTGATCGGTCAGGCCGCGGAGTTCGACTACGCAGGGACGCAGGCCTGTAAATCGCTCCGCGAAGAAGGCGTCGAGGTGGTGTTGGTCAACTCAAACCCTGCCACGATCATGACCGATGAGGATGTGGCGGATCGCGTCTATATCGAGCCTCTAACGGTACCGGTCGTCCGGCGCATCATTGAGCGCGAGAAACCCGACGGCATCCTCGGCACCCTCGGCGGTCAGACGGGACTGAATCTCACCGTGGAATTGGAAGAGGCCGGAGCGCTAAAAGACGTCGTGGTCATGGGTACCAAAACCGAAAGCATCCGCAAAGCCGAAGACCGCGAACTTTTTGCTTCGTTCATGGAAGAGATAGGCGAGCCCATCTCGTATGGCATTGCGGTGACCACGATCGAGGACGCGGAGAAGGCTGCGGAAGAGATCGGTTATCCGATCGTGGTGCGACCGGCGTACACGCTCGGCGGTACTGGCGGCGGTGTCGCGAACGACGACGAAGAACTCCATGAGATTGTGGACTCCGGTCTAGCAGCATCACTCGTCGGTCAGGTGCTCATCGAGAGGTCCCTGCTCGGTTGGAAAGAGATCGAGTACGAGGTGATGCGCGACAGCGCGGGCAACGTGATCACCGTTTGCAACATGGAGAACTTCGACCCGATGGGTGTGCATACAGGTGACTCCATCGTGGTCGCACCAAGCCAGACGTTGACGGACAAAGACTACCAACGGTTACGTACCGCCGCTCTCCACATCATCGACGGTCTTAAGATCGAGGGCGGTTGCAATGTCCAATTCGCGTATCGCCCGGGCAGGGAAGTAGGCGAACAACTGGGCGAAGGGTCGCGGTACGATGACGACGGCCCCATGTACTACGTGATCGAGGTCAATCCTCGAGTTTCGCGTTCGTCGGCACTGGCGAGCAAGGCAACCGGGTATCCGATCGCCCGCGTCGCGGCGAAAGTCGCTCTCGGCCTGCATCTCGACGAGATAAGCAACGTGGTGACGGGAAAGACGCGCGCTGCCTTCGAACCGGCGCTGGACTACTGCGTCGCTAAGATTCCGCGTTGGCCTTTCGACAAGTTTGGTGGCGGCGATCGCACCCTTGGCACGCAGATGAAAGCCACTGGCGAAGTCATGGCTATCGACCGGAGCTTCGAAGCCGCTCTTATGAAAGCCGTCAGGTCGCTCGAGGACGGTAAACGATCCCTGCGTTGGGAGGATCCGGAGTGGCGCGACAGGGGGCTTTCCGATGCCGAACTCGCCGGGGATGATCTCCGTCTCTGGAAACTCGCGTTCAAACTCCGAACGGGAACTTCGCCTGAAGAACTGACACTCAAGACGGGGATCGATCTATGGTTCACTCGAGTCTTGGCCCGCATCGTTGGCATGGAACGGACGTTGGTCGACTCTGAGTTCCTGAGCGCTGAACTGCTGCGTGATGCGAAACGTCTGGGCCTCAGCGATGAAGATATCGCTGAGTTCGCTGACGTTGGTCTGGCGGAACGTGTGCGGGAGATGCGACGTGAACTCGGGATTGTGCCGGTGTACAAGATGGTCGACACATGCGCGGGTGAGTTCGAAGCATCAACGCCGTATTTTTACAGCACGTACGAAGATGAGAACGAAGCCGAACCGATTGGCGTCGACTCCGCGGTAGTGATCGGATCGGGGCCGATCCGGATAGGACAGGGCATCGAGTTCGATTACTGCTCGGTGCATGCTGCTTGGGCGCTCCAGAGCGAAGGCATCCGCGCGGTGATGATCAACTCGAATCCGGAGACGGTTTCGACCGATTTCGACACCTCAGACCGCCTTTATTTCGAGCCGCTCGACGACGAGAGCGTCCGCGACATCATCGACAACGAAATGGGGGTGGGTGCTACGGCATCGAACGGTGCCGTTCCGCCTAACATCGTCGTTCAGTTCGGTGGTCAGACTGCGATCAATCTGTCTCAATCGCTGAACGCCGCCGGGATGCAGGACATGGTTTTGGGTTCGGATCCGGAGGTGATCGACAACGCCACGGATCGAGGCCGTTTCGAACTGATGGCGGCTTCGAACGGTCTGCCTTTGCCACCCGGTGGGACGGCCACGAATACGAGGACTGCGTTGGCTCTGGCCGAAAACCTCGGCTATCCGTTGCTCGTGCGCCCCAGCTACGTTCTGGGCGGCCGAGCGATGGAAATCGTGGATGGACCGAGAGAACTTGAACGCTATTTCGACCGTGCACTGCGCGCAGTGCCAGGCCAGACCATACTGGTCGACAGGTACTTCCAAGGTATCGAGGTTGAGGTGGACGCGGTGTGCGATGGCGAGGATGTCTTGATACCCGGAGTTATGCAGCATATCGAACGCGCCGGAGTGCATTCCGGAGATTCTTTCGCGGTTTACCCGGCGATCTGGTTAACGGGCGACGAGGTCGAAACGATAGTCGAATACACGCGTCGCATCGGGCGTATGTTGAACGTGCGCGGGTTGATGAACATCCAATACGTCATCACTGGCGGAGGAACGTATCGCAGCAACGCGGCCGATCCGGGACGCACTCAGTCGGATATTAGCGAGAGCGAGACCTACATCATCGAAGTCAATCCAAGATCTTCTAGGACGATCCCGTTCATCTCGAAGGTCACGGGGATACCGATGATACGCATCGCCACTCAGGTGATGTTGGGCAAGCGGTTGAGAGAATTGGAGTGGGGAACAGGACTAATGCCCCGCAAAGACTTAGTCGCGGTCAAGGCCCCCGTCTTTTCGATGTCGAAGCTGACTAGCGTCGACACTTTCCTCGGCCCGGAAATGAAGTCCACCGGCGAGGTGATGGGAATCGATCGATCGTACGTTCCAGCGGTAACTAAGGCTTTGATTGCATCGTCGCACTCGATCAACCACGGGGACAGTGTGCTGCTGAGCATCGCCGATTCGGCAAAACCGGATGCCGAGAGGTTGATTCGGATGCTGGGCGACAACGGTCATGCAATTTATGCCACATCTGGGACTGCGCGATTTGTTAGCAGCCTGGGTTACGAAGTGACAGAGGTCGAACGATTACTATCGGCGAGCGGATCAAACGTGGTGACCGTGATCAACGACGGTACTGTCCAAGCAGTCGTGAATGTGCCCACGGGCGGGCGCGATGCTGAGCAGGACGGGTTCTACATCAGGCGCGCTGCTGTCGAACGTCGGATACCGTGTTTCACGTCGATCGACACTGCGAGGTGTGCTGTGGAGGCGGTGTACGCGCCGCAGACGGCCGGCGATGCGAATGGTGGACTGAGCGTGATGACGCTGAGCGAGTATGTGAACGGCTAAAAGGCCGGTCACGCACTCCGCGCCACCGGTTACAGACGCTACTTCGCGCGCTTCGCGGTGACCCCAAACCAGATTCTGGGCACAGTTTCGATTTCCATCTCTTTGAAGACCTGTTTGAGGGATTTCTGTAGAGCGTCGCGACCCTTTCCTAGGGGTACGCCGGGCATCACGCCTTCGATCCAATCTCGGAATCCGCTGATGTGATGGAACCCTGATTCCGGGACCTGTACGCGGAAGTTCTCGGCTTGCACTATCTCGAATCCAGCTTCTTCGAGGAGTTCTTTGTATTCCTCGGCGGTCAGTTGTCTTCGTGCACCGGTTTTATCGGCGTTTTTGTCCGGGAATAGGCCATGATCCCTTCGGAGCGTGCGCAGCGACCTCATCATCCACCGCCGGTAAAAATCGTGCGATTCGGGCGGGTGCGAGCCGTCGAAGAACGAGGTGTTGAACGCGAGAATCCCGCCGGGGTTCAATCGCTCTCTAATCTGTTGGAGCAGTTCGAGTTTGTCGTTGACGTAGTGGATGGAGTTGCAGTAGATAACCGCGTCGACTTGTTCGTTGACCGAGGATGTCAAGTTTTGGACTTCGGCGTGCACGAACCGTACGACAGCTTCTTTGCGATCGCCGAGTTCTTCGACGGCGGATTTGAGCGCCGTGGCGGAGTGGTCGACGGCGTAGATGACGGTCTCTTTGGTGCCCGTAACCCGGTCGAGAATCAGCTTCGTGATGCCGCCGGTACCGCAACCGAGGTCGATAATCTTTTGTTGGTTGAAGACCCCCGACATGTCGACGAGTTGCGAGTTGACTTTGCGGTAAAACGGCTGCGACGAAAACTCGTCAAAAGTGTATTCGTCGGATTGATGTTCGGCTTGCGGACTTGGCATAGCAACCTCAACGTGACTAAGGGATTTTTGGGTGAGGTTAGCCTTGGTATGGGCCACCCCAGATTCTAGCAGGGAAACGTAATCCGTGAAGCGAAGGAGGTTAATTGCAGCAACGGCGATGTTGATTTCTGCACCGCTTGCGTTGTTCGGGTGTTCTTATGCCGAAGAATCTCCTTTGGTGTTTGCGGCAGCCTCTCTCGTGGATGTGATGGAAGACATTGGAAATCAGTATGAGCAAGAGACTGGTGAAACCGTCCGGTTCAACTTCGGAGGATCGAACCTTCTCGCCAATCAGATCGCATCTGGCGCGCGGGCCGACGCGGTGATCGTTGCGGGCCGAACGCCGATTGAGGTTTTGGTCGAACACGGCTCGTTGAGTGACGAAGATGCTGTCCGCGTTTTTTCGAACCGCCTCGTGGTGGTTGAACCGATCGGTTCTGAGCCTGGTCTCGATGCCGTAGATAGCCTGATTGGCGCAGGCAGAATCGCGATGCCCGATCCCTCGACGGCGCCAGCTGGGGAGTATTTCGAATCGGCGTTGAGGGACCGCGGTATGTGGGATGTTTTGCAAGATCAGATCATTCCGACGTTGGACGTTCGAGCCGCATTGGCGGCGGCTGCCACAGCAAACGTCTCTTATGCGTTCGTTTATGAGACAGATGCGAATTCGACGGATGATGTGGAAATCGTGTTAACGATCGAAGCAGGATCTGAAGCCGCAACGCCCAATTACTATGCTTCGAGACTTTCAAATGATGAGCGAGCTGATCGTTTCATAGAGTTCTTGGCATCGCCTCAGGCTATGTCTATCCTCGAGAGTTATGGATTCAGGCCTTGAATCAACTGCGCGGTCAAACAATTGATTGAAGTAACGCTCCTATCGCTTCGAACCGCATTGGTTGCCACGTTGCTGATGATCGTGCCGGCGCTGCTTGTCGCCAATTACCTGGTGCGCAGTCAAGGACGAGTTGCATTCGCGGTCGATCTGGTGGTTTCGATGCCCTTGGCGTTGCCACCGGTCGCGGTGGGATTCATGCTGTTGTGGCTGTTCGGTGCCACTGGTCCTTTGGGATCGCTGACAGACGGGTTGGCGTTCACGTGGTTCGCGATGTCGATCGCTTCCGCAATCGTTTCTTTTCCGCTCGTGGTCAGAGCGTTCGTAGCGGGGCTTGCCGAAGTGGACCCACGGCTCGTGTTCGCGGCGCGCAACTTGGGAGCGAGCTGGTTCAAAGCGGCTTGGACGGTGACGCTTCCTCTCGCACGACGGGGGATTGCCGCTGGTTTGCTGCTCGGGTTTGTACGATCGTTCGCGGAATTCGGAGCGACAATCGTATTTGCCGGAAATATACCCGGCAGCACGCAGGGGTTGCCGAGTGCGATTTTTTCACGGATATCCGCAGGTGATTTCTCGGAGGCTTGGCAATTGGCGGCGGTATCCATAATCATTGGCGGCATCGCGTTGGCGATTCATAACCGCCTCGTTTCAAAACACCGGCGCGCTCAAACCGTAAGGAGCGGGTCCAATGTCTAACCGCTCGGTTTTCTTAGATTTCGAAATCAAGTTGCACCAAGGCGATTTTGAACTCGATGTTGCGGGTCGCTTCTCAGACGGCATCACAGCGATATTTGGGCCTTCGGGTGCGGGCAAATCGACACTACTCGCGTGTCTGGCGGGGATGACAACCCCCGATTCTGGTTACGTCCGGTTGGATGGCGAGACGATTTTCGCGTCAGATGAAGGGGTGCGCCGCACGCCGCAGTCCATTCGTTCAGTAATGGTTTTTCAAGATGGGTTGCTTTTTCCGCACATGACGGTGCGGGACAACGTCGAGTACGGATATCGATTGACCCCAACCGCTCACCGCGTCATCGAGCCGGAAGAGTTGTGCGAATTTCTCGGAATCGATGGAATGTTGGATCGTTATCCATCGACGCTCTCCGGAGGCGAAAGACAGCGCGTAGCGTTGGCAAGGGGCGTGGCGACCTCGCCTCGACTGTTACTGCTTGACGAGCCGGTAGCATCGCTGGACATCCGCCTGCGCAACGAAGTCGTGACGTATCTGAAACGCGTTCATGAGCGGTATGGCATTCCGATGATCTACGTCTCGCACTCTCTGTCCGATGTAATGGCGCTCGCCCCAAATGCGTTGGTTTTGGAACACGGACGAGTCAAGTCGTTTGGCCCGGTCGTGGACCTCGTCGCAGACATGGCGTCACTGACCAGAGTTGATCGTGGCGATATCGACAATCTGTTCGTCGGCACCGTAAACGACGTCGGGGCTATCAATGTCGGCGAAGTGGAGATCGTTGCGCGGTCGGAAGGCTATGAGACTGGGGATCGAGTAACGGTGTCGATAAGCGCCTCAGACATTGTCTTGGCATTGGACAGTCCGGGATCCATTAGCGCGCGCAACGTTTTGCCGGGGACAGTTCGACGCGTGGAGATCGGCGATTACGCCGCCTTCGCGTTTGTCGACGCAGGCGCTGAATTCGTGGTCGAACTGACTTCGGACGCTGTCGACGCTCTCAACGTCGAACCTGGAGCCGAGGTCTACGTGATTTTCAAGACGAGCAGCATCACGATTGCGGCTGGTTGACGCCTAGACCGACCGGGCATTGATCTGCGAGCGCGCACTTGTCGCATAGCGGCTTCTTCTTACAAAACCGAGCGACGTGGTAGTCGATCAAGGCATGGTACTCGTTGAAGAGATAAGCGTCGGGAGGTAGGTTGTCGTGGAACAGCTTCTGGTACGCGGCGTAACTTTTCCCTTCGATTTCCCAGCCCATTCTTGAGAGGAGGCGTTTGGTGTACGCGTCGATTACGAACGACGGTTTCTTGGCACCGTAGACGATGATGTCGTCTGCGGTCTCTTCCCCGATACCCCAAACTGAAAGGAGTTGGGTCCGCATCTCGTCGATCGGCAGCGCAAATAGTCGATCAAGGTCCCCATCGTGCTTTTTGAGGATGAACGACGCGAACTCCTTAAGTTTCCGGGTCTTGGCGTTGTAGTAGCCCGACGGTCGAATTAGGTCGCGCAGATCCTCATCGGGCGTGTCCAGAATTGCTTGGAAGGTCCAAACATTCGCTCGATGGAGGTTTGCGAGCGCGCGTTCGGTGTTCGACCAAGCGATGTTCTGCACTAAGATGGCGCCGATGATGAGTTCGAAAGCGCCACCATGGACCGTGGGCCACCAATTGCGTGGTCCATACGCGTCGAACAGCGCGGTGAAAAGCCATTCGATGTCTTCGCGGGTTGGTTCGACAGGTTCGCGAGCGCGTGGATCGGACCTGGAGTTGCTGAAATTGTGCACGTTTGGATTAGGCACAAATGAACCTACCGGGGCTCACTTGGCTCTGGGAAATCGGTATGATGTTTACAATAATCATGGATGTCAATTAACTTGAGCAGGCTGGCATGACAACAGAAGTTGTAAGCACGCGTGCCGGCAAGATGGCTGATGCTGTTCAGGCATCAGGCAGTTCGGTATGCGTCGGTTTAGATCCCGTCAAGGCCAAGATGGCCGTCAAAGACGTATTCGAGTTCAACAGGGCTATCATTGATGCAACCTGCGACTTAGTTGCAGCGTATAAACCTCAACTTGCATTCTACGAAGCATTGGGATTCGAGGGCTTCGAAGCACTGGAGAAAACGATTGGTCACATCCGTGAAGCGGCGCCACACGCACTGATCATTGGCGACGCAAAACGAGGTGACACCGGCAACACGGCAGAGGCATACGCACACGCGATGTTCAAACATTGGGGTTTCGATGCCACCACCGTGCATCTTTACCAAGGTACTGACAGCCTCATGCCGTTTTTGCAATATGAGAATAAGTTGATTTTCGTGTGTTGCCGGACTTCCAACGATAGTTCAGTTCAAGTGCAAGACATCTGGGACACGGAGTCTGAGGAAACTGTTTATCAATCAGTTGCGAGACTTTCCGTTGATGCCGCAGTTGACCAAAAGGGTGACGTCGGATTGGTTGTCGGCGCTACGTTCCCCCACGAATTGCAACAGTTGCGTGAAGATTACCCCGGTACACCATTTCTAATCCCGGGTGTGGGCGCTCAAGGTGGTAACGCCACGGACACAGCAATTTTGGGCCGTAACAATTTTTTGATCAACTCATCCCGCGGTGTAATCTACGCTTCGCAATCCGAAGGCGATTACCGATTCGAGGCGCGGCGTGCAGTTATCAAACTCCGTGAAGAGATCGCACTCGCGTCCAACTAGCGGCGGTGTCACCACATCCGCGCAAAGACCGTCCGGTGGTGCCGTTCGAGGTCGGCGATCTGGTCACTTTGCGCAAACCGCATCCTTGCGGATCGAGCACGTGGAAGGTTTACCGGATCGGCGCAGATATCGGTCTGTTGTGCTCGGGATGTGGTCGGCGCGTGATGCTTGAGCGCCCTTTGGTTCAACGTCGTATGAAGTCGCGGCAACCGGCGAATGAGCGAGTTGGGGGCGCGGGTTGACAGATGCCGGTCGGAATTGCGCTCAAAGATTCGTAGTAAAGTATGAAAAGTGACGCCGCGCAGACTGCAATAGTTCAATCACGATCTGCTACGCGTCGCACAGGTTAATGGTCGCATAGTCAAGGGAGTAGTCCGTCATGCTGGAGGTGGAGATTCACCAGATCAGGGTGGGACGTGACGGCTCTGCTGAGCGGTGCATTATCTTGCGTCCGAAAGACCACGAAGACCGTCGATTGTGCCCGATAATCATCGGCCCCAACGAAGCGTCCGCAATAGTTGCTCCCTCTAGCGAGCCAGCGCCCTCGCGTCCCATGACGCACGATCTTCTTTTGAAGGCCATTAACGAGCTTGGAGGTACGGTTCAGTACATCTACGTTCGCGGCCTCAACAAGGCGACCTTTTTCGCAGACATCAACGTAAAGGTCGGCGAAGAGGAGGTTGTCCTTGACGCGAGGCCTTCCGACTCCATCGCGTTGGCGGTGCGGGCGCGTGTTCCGATCTACATGTCCGAGGAAGTTTTGGAGCAGGTCAACAACGATCTGCAAGGCCGCGAACCATCCGAAGAGTCGCGCCGCGGCGCAGCCAAAGAACCTCAGTACGAAGAAGCAGCATCGCCCGTCACGCCGGAGCAGCGCGAGAAGTTGAGCGCATTCTCAGAACTGATGGAATCGCTGACAATGGACGACGAAGGCGAAGAAGCGGCGAAGTAGGGACGTTCATCTCGCGTTCCCTTTGTCCCCGTATCGGTGTGCGGGGCAGGCCTCGCACATTCCCGCGCGCGAGAGCATTGCAAAACCCTCCCCAATTGCCCCGTGTGACGCGAAATCATGTGACATACAGGTTGTCATTCCGAGCGCAGCGAGGAATCTCATCACGTAGTCCTTGGGGATGCCATGCGAGATTCTTCACTCCGCTGCGCTCCGTTCAGAATGACATGACCGTGGGTGGCCGGATACCGGCGGTCGAATCGGTTCGATTGACTGCCAGCCAGGATTGCGGGGCAGTTGGTTTGGTTGGTAGATCCGTAATCTCGCGCCCCCTTCGTCCTTCTGCCACGTCGTAGCCGTAGTTACTCTGCGTGGCACATTTCGCCCGCGCAGCGGGGGAAACCCTATCGTTTTCGTTACTTCCCTTCGAGAATGAAGTCGGCTACGCGTTCGCCTATGACCATCGATGTGACGTTGGTGTTGGCGCGGATGCAGTCGGGCATGTTTGAAGCGTCTGCGACTTTCAGGTTTTCTAAGCCTTTTACGTTGCCGTACTGATCGAGTACTGCCATCTCATCGCTGTCCGGTCCCATCTTGGCGGTTCCGGAGACGTGGTGGCTGGTGCCTACGCACTTCAGCATGTAGCGGTTCAGCATCTCGTCGTCAGCAGCCTCTTCCGGTGTCGGCGCAACTAGCTCCTCGATGATGTCGTTGTAAGGCGATTGCTCGCCGATCTCGATACATTTTCTGACGGCTTCTCGCATCCGTTCCTTGTCGAAGTCCGTGCCGAGCAGGTTGTAGTTGAGGTATGGCTGCGTGTGAGGTTCGGTCGATTGCAGCTTGATCTCGCCTGCCGCCTCGGCTAGATACAGCGCCGAGATCATCGATATCCCGATCGGCTGCGTGTTTGAGATCAGGTATACGCCTTCCTGCGTGGTGCACGACAACGGATGGATGAACATGTCGTTGCGCCACTTCGATCCCTTGCAGGTGAACTTCAGATTGATCTGGATCTTCGAAGCCAGCGGATCCTGACGGAAATGCTCAAAGGTGCGGAATATCGTCGAGACCTGCGGATGGTCGCGTAGGTTTTGACCGACGCCGGGTGAATCGAGCACCAGTGGGATGTCCATCTCGTTGATGTGGTCGGCGGGTCCTACGCCCGACAACATCAGAATCTGCGGCGAACAGATCGCTCCTGCCGACAAAACGACTTGGTCAGCGTAGACGTCGAACAGTTCGCCACCCGACTCGACCTTTGCTCCAATCACCTTCTTGCCGTCAAATAGCAATCGATGTACATGGCAATCGCCGCGGAGAGTGAGGTTCAAGCGGTGACGAGACTGAGTCAAGTAACCGATGTTCGTGCTCCAGCGGACGCCGTTGGGGTTGTTGAAAGGCGGCGGGCCGACACCGGTCGTGTCGGGGTTGTTAGCGTCTTCGTAGTAGGGATGTCCGAGGATCTGGCAGGCTTCGACGAACGCCTCTTGATCCGCGTTCCATTCGTCGCGCTTGAAACGTCGGGCCACTATCGGACCATCGGTTCCGTGGAAGTCGTCTGAGAAATCTTGGTCTGTTTCGATCCGCCGGAAATACGGCATCAGCTTTTGGAACGACCACTCGTCGTTGCCCCACGACGCCCAGTCATCGTAGTCTTCGGGCATGCCGCGCAGGAAGATCTGGGCGTTGACGGAACTCGATCCGCCGACGAGTTTGCCGCGGGGAACCATCATGTCCGGGAATAGATCGTTCGACTTCGCGACAAAATTCCAGTTGTGCTTGCTGTCCTTGCCGAAAGCGCGCGCCCAGATGTTGCGGTCGAACCCGTATCCGAGTTTGATCTCCATCGGCAGGTCATCGACGGTCGGATAGTCCGGCCCTGCTTCGAGCAGGAGGACCGAGACATTGGGGTCTTCGCTGAGTCGCGTTGCGACGATTGCGCCTGCGGATCCGGCGCCGATGACGATGAAGTCGTATTTCATGGGTTTCAACCTGTAGGTGGTTGGGTAAGTTGCGATGCGAATACGTTATCGCGTGTGGGCGATGTTTGCAGAGATCGCGAGGGTTGGGGGCGTAATGGTTTGGTGGCCTCCGCCTTCCCCCGGGCATACCCCTGCGATCTCGCTTCGCTTGCTCGCGTCCCCTTTCGTTCCGAAAGGGGACAGAATTTTGAACTGGGATGGGCGGGATTGGAATGATGGACTTTGATGTGAGGTGTGTCGTCTGAACTGTGATTCTTGTGATTTGATTGATGGGCGGGATTTTGAACTGGGATGGGCGGGATTGGAATGATGGACTGTGATTTGGGGCGTGTTTGGTTGGCCTGCGGGGGAGTTGCAGGTTTCGGTTGTTTGGTTGGTAGGGCGACCGGGAGGGTTTGGCCCTGCGGGTGGTTTACGGGCACCCTCACCCTAGCCCTCTCCCATCAAGGGAGAGGGGATTGTGGGATTGGTTTTTCGAATCATCGCCGCGTGGACCGGGGTCATCGCGTGCGGTTGGTGGTTTGTAATCGATAAAAAGCCAGCGTAGGCGGTGTCGCCAGACCATCCGCCGTTCGGGCCGCTCGCCGATAGGTTCCGCGTCCCGTCTTCACTCAGTTCTTCACTCCTCGTTAGCGCTGTGTACCTCGCCCGCGCGACGTCGCGGACAGGCGTGTGTGGATAGGTGGGAGAGTCGCCCGAACCTTTAACGTGGATCGATGTTTCACAGGCGACCATTGGTATGGCCGCGATGCAGACATTGATCCGCGCCTGGCTTGCAAGGCGGAGCCAGCCACGCTCCGCGAACGGGCACCGAAGCAAAGTATCTCCTCCGTAACCGGTTTGGTGGTCGCGTTTCGCCCGAACCTATCATGGGCTTGCAGCGGGTTCCGTCGCCGTGCGTCCGTGGAGCAGTCGATTTCACCGTCGAGACGGCTTATAAGGTCGCCCACGTCCGCCCGGTTAGCCCCGCCCGCGGACCTTTCATTATTCGTCAGTCAGTAGCAGCGTCGTAAACGTAGAAAGGTGCACGCTCTCCCGCTCGACGCGGCGATGGTTCTGAGCGCTCTCGCCGGCGGTCGATAAGCCGGACTTGGCGCTTGTTGCTGATATTAATACATATGTAGCAATGATGTCAAGTCTGAACTGGGATGTGCGGGATTGGAATGATGGACTTTGATGGGTGTTAATTGTTTGGTGGTGTTGTGGGGGGTGGGCGTGTTGGTTGTTTGGTTGGTAGGCCCCTCCCCTTGGCCCCGTTCCCCCTCACCCTAGCCCTCTCCCACGGCGGGGAGAGGGGAGATTCCTCGCTGCGCTCGGAATGACATATGGGCGGGAGAGGGGAGGATCAGTTGTTTGGCTGGTGGAGTGAGGGTGGGTGTAGGTGTTTGGCGGCGCCGCGTCTGCCTCGGGCATCCCCTGCGAGCATCGCTTCGCTTGCTCGCGTCCCCTTACGCTGAAGCGAAGGGGACGGTGGTGGTGGTGCCGCGTCTGGCCTCGGGCATCCCCTGCGAGCATCGCTTCGCTTGCTCGCGTCCCCTTGCGCTGAAGCGAAGGGGACGGTGAGTGTCGCGCTGCGTCTGGCCTCGGGCATCCCCTGCGTTCTTGTATCGGTCTATTGGGCTCCGCGTCCCCTTACGCTGAAGCGAAGGGGACGGTGGGTGTTGCGCGGCGTCTGCCTCGGGCATCCCCTGCGAGCATCGCTTCGCTTGCTCGCGTCCCCTTACGCTGAAGCGAAGGGGACTGATGAGGTTAGTTGGGTTGCCGGTTGTCGGTGAAGGGGGTTGGGAGGGTGTGGATGATGGGGGGGGGTTTCTGTTTCGCCAGGGTGGTTGGATGGTTTGGGATGGGTGAACGATAATTGGTCGCATGGTTGTGAGTTACGACAATGCGGAGTGCAAGGCGGTCGCTGTAGAGCTTTTGCGGCGGCATGGGGAGTTGCAGCCTGAGGCGAATATCACGTCTCAGATTCGGGAGTTTCTGGTGCGGACGGGGCTTGTGGAGTCGGGTGATATTCGGGAGGAGGTTGCGCCGGCGGAGGGTTCGAGCAACTCGGTGGATCTGGCGGCGTCTGGACACGTTGATCGAGGTGAAGCGGCGGATCGGGAATGGGATCGTGCCTGATGCTGCGCATGTGGCGCAGCTGGACGGTTATTTGACGGCGGCGATGGAAGCGAACAAGGGTGTGCGGATCGGGATTCTGACTGACGGGAAGCATTGGATTTTGCGGTGGCCGAACGCGGTGATGATCAACACGTCTCCGCCGTATGCGTTCACGTTGACTGATGCGGACAAGTGGTATGCGCTTTACGAGTGGCTGCGGGACAATGCGCTGGTCGCGCGGAAAGACATCGAGCCTACGGCTGAGGAGATCCGGGATCAGTTCAGTCCGAGCAATCCGTTGTACGAGCGTGAGATCGACACTTTGCGGGCGTTGTACGAGAAGTTTGCGGAGTATGAGACGGTGGCGGTGAAGCGGCAGTTGTGGGAGGAATTGCTTCGGACGGCGCTGGGGAGGTGGTTCAGGGTGATGAGTTCGATGATCTTTTTGTGCGGCACACGTATCTGACGATGGTGGTGGGCATCGTTGTGCAGGCGACTTTCGGGTTAGATGTGAATCAAATCGCCGAAAACAATCCCGACGACCTGTTGAAGGGTGGTCAATTTTCCGAGGCGACTGGTTTGCATGGTGTGATTGAGACGGACTTCTTCGCTTGGCCGATAGAAGTGGGTGCAGCCTCGTTGATCAAGACGATTGCGCGTCGGGTTGCGAGATTTGACTGGTCGTCACCACCGACCGACGTTGCGGCGACGCTGTATCAGACGGTGATCCCGGCGCAAGAGAGCGTCGTGACCTCGGCGAGTACTACACGCCGCGCTGGTTGACGAAGGCGATTGTGGAAGAGATCGTTACTGACCCGCTGGATCAACGGGTGCTGGATCCCGCGTGTGGTTCCGGAGCGTTCATCGCTGAGTGTGTTGAGCATTTTCTCAAGGCGGCGATCCAGCAGAAGGTGCCCGAGACGAAGCTGTTCGAGTTGCTGCGGGAGTCGGTTACGGGCATCGATGTGCATCCGGTTGCGACGCACTTGGCGCGTGCGGCGTGGGTGATAGCGGCGCGGCCAGCGATTGAGAAAACGAGGGTCACGGCGGTGACGGTTCCGATTTATCTGGGCGACTCGTTGCAGCTGAGGTATCAGAGTCGGGAACTTTTCGGTGCGAACAACGTGAGGATCGAGGTCGGCGACGATGCGAATACGGAGTTGCTGTTTCCGGTTGCGCTGGTGAATCACGCGGAGAGTTTCGACCAGATGATGGTGGATGTAGCGGAGTACATCGAGAGTGGGGAGGATCCGAAACTGGCGATTAGTGATGTGCCGTTGACGGATGGCGAGTCGGCAACGCTGTTGGCGACGATCGACAAGCTCAAGGATTTGCATGACAAGGGTCGGGACCATATCTGGGCGTATTACACGCGGAACTTGGTGCGTCCGATAACGCTGGCTCGGAACAAGGTTGATGTGATCGTGGGCAATCCGCCTTGGATCAACTACAACCAGACGACGGATGTGTTGCGTGAGGAGTTGGAGAATCAGAGTCGGAATTTTTATGGGATTTGGGCTGGCGGTCGATATGCGACGCATCAGGATGTGGCGTCGCTGTTCTACGCAAGGTGCGTTGATCTGTATCTGCGTGACGGTGGATTGATCGGGTTCGTGATGCCGCATAGCGCGTTGCAGGCTGGACAGCATACGAAGTGGCGAACTGGGGAGTGGAAGTCTCGTGGTGGGACTAGGACGTTGAGCGTGAATTTTCAAGTGCGGAAGGCCTGGGACCTTGAGCGGTTGGAGCCGAATGATTTCTTCCCGGTTCCGTCGTCGGTTGTTTTCGCTGAGCGTCGCGGCGAAGACGGGAAAGCGAGACCGTTGGCCGGGACGGTGAGCCAATGGTTGGGGGAGACGGGATCGGGGAATGTGAGACGGGTGGATATGGAGATTACGGATACGAGCGCGGGAATATCGTCGCCTTATGTGAACCAAACGCGACAGGGATCGACAATGGTGCCTCGGGTGCTTTTCTTCGTGAATGAAATTCCCAATCCGACAACTGTCAGGGTAGGCAACACGATCACTACGAGTCCGCGGCGCGGTGTTTACGACAAAGAACCGTGGAAATCATTGGATTTGCCCGCGTTGAACGGCAACACTCTCGAGAATGAGCACTTGGTTGATGCACATCTCGGTGAAACGCTGGTGCCGTACACCACTCTTGACCCGTTGAAAGTCATTCTGCCGATCAGAAGGGGTACTTCGAAGATTGACTACGATCCTGAAGCCCGATACGGAGTTGCGGCAACCTCAATGGAGCGGCGGATGCGAAGCCGGTGGAATGAAATCAATCAGGTGTGGGAGGATTACAAACGATCAGGAAATGAGCTCAATTTGATCGGGCAAATCGACTACTACGGTAAGTTGACGTCTCAACTTGCGTGGCAAGGCGACAAGGGCGATCGCCCGGTCAGGATCGTATACAACCAATCAGGTGCGCCGACGGCGGCAATTTTGCGTGACGATGAAGCGATTGTCGATTACACGTTGTACTGGGTCGGTTGTCGTAACTTGTCCGAAGCCCATTACTTGGCGGCAATCATCAACAGCTACCAGTTGTACGCCTCCGTTCAACCTTTGATGCCAAAAGGTCAGTATGGCTCCCGTCACCTTCAGAAGCATCTTTGGCGTTTGCCGATCCCGGAGTTCGATGCTTCGGATGCGGACCATGTTGCGGTGTCTGATGCGGGGCGGCAGGCGGCGGCTGGTGTTAAGCGGGAGTTGGGGAATCTGCGGCAGCGGTATCCGGAGCGGTTGACGGTTACGATTGCGCGTCGGGAGATTAGGAGGTGGTTGCGGGAGTCGGCGGAGGGTAAGAGGGTGGAGGGGGTTGTGGGGGTTTTGTTGGGGGGATGAGAAAAACCGCACAAGACGGTGATTTGCTCGAACGCCGGGAGACGTGGAAGACGGTGTCTTTTGGCGGGATAAGGACTTACGATGCATTCGGCCCTGATGGCACGCTGCAACTAAGAGATGTCGAACGAATCCAAAGACACAAAAACGCTCTGTTGATGGACGATTTTGACAAAATCCACGAGCAGGTTTGGGACGATATATTTGTATCTCCAAATGTTTCAGAAATGCTTGATATGTATGTTTCGGACATAAATATGTTGATCGATTTAGTGGCTATCCCGCACACGAATGTGTTTGGATACAGGGGACCGACCAGACATCTGTTCGAGCGTGCTATGCAAGGATTTTCGACGTTTCCATCTGCCAATGAATTCCTTCGCGGATTGCGCTCTCTTTCAATGATCGACACGGGGACGAAGGTCGGTAATAGATTGACCAAGGATAATAGCAGCGACTACTTCGAGAGACTGTTGAAGGGTAAGGTCAAATTAGTTTCAGAGGACTTTAGATCGTACAAGCGCCAAAAACGCGACGGGTCTTGCGCCGAGGAAATGCTGTTTCTGCCGGGTTGGGTTAGACATAGGCTTTCGCATCCTGAAAACCGTTATGAACGGCTATTTCCCGATGCGGGGGATTACGGGAGGGCGACTTATTTGCTTTCGGCGATAACCCTGACATTACTCTACAAACGTCAGGAGCCGCTTTTTGATTGAGAGGAATTTAGATGGTAGGCGATGGACTTGAAACTACGTTCTTTTATTGGCGAGATCGAACCGGGCTGACTTGGCGATTCCGTCAAGAATGGGGAATCTATACAGTGTCTTGGTATGGCTTGGCGGACGGTTACAACTACGGATGCGTGGCGCACGTAAAAACACACCAGCTAGATCTTGGCGATTCAGAGGATGAGGATACTGTTCGTCCTTTGGAGATAGGTCGGCTAGTCGATGTGCGGGTTGACGGTTCCATGGAAAACCGCGGCGTCGGATCCATGTTGGTCAAGGCGGCGATTGAGGTATCCAAGCGACGTGGGAACTTAGGTTTAGATGGAAAGATTAGCAGAGTGGATTGTGCCCACTTCGACAAACTAAAACACTTTTATGAAAAGCTGGGTTTCGATTTTGAGTTGTTTGATGCGGAGCGATTGGATGTTCGATCCAACACGGTTGGTCGGGTTTTTATGCGTTTCTAGCGTATGGCTTGGGGTGATAGGGGCTGGATTGTGTGTAATTAGAGTCGATTGATGTTCTGCTGTTTGGGGTGTCCGCCCGTCACCACCCCGGGCATCCCCCGCTCGCATCGCTTCGCTTGCTCGCGCCCCCTTACGCTTCGCGAAGGGGGCGTGGGAAAAGAAAACTGGAGGCACTGGATGTCGGTGCCTCCGGTGAAACGTTGGTCTGTGTTTGTTTTTAGTAGTCGTCGACGGACAATGGCCCGCCGTCGGAACCTGCGCCTGCGTCGGCGTTTGCCGGATCAGATGCGTCTTCCCAGTCGTCGGGGCGCTCATCGTAACCACGTGAGGACCAGAATGCATCGTTGTTGGGATTCATCTGGTTTGCGTGGTTGTCGTCGTTTCTTCCAGTCAAACTATTGGTCTCCTTTGGTTAGGTTCAAGTAGGTCGTGTGTACATTCAGTGTATTCGTCCGACGGTTTGTTCCGGCGACCATCTTTCTGTCTGCACAAGTCTTTGGCTAGGGCGTGTTGGCAAACCCGCCGTAGACTCTAGTCATCGATGAAGAGTTGGACGACCCACGGCGTCGGGTAGCTCGTTGCAAACCCAAGTCGGTTGGCATCCACTACCTAACGCGTTCCCAAATCACACGATGCTCGTGTTCGTTTATCCACTCCTGACTAGCAACCCAAACCTCGTCGATCTCTTCGGGCACCGATGCTGATGCGATGATCCCGACAACGTCCTCATCCATTACCCACTGAGTTTCGCCGAAGAATTGCACCAGAAGTAGTCTCTTGCAATCGAGATACCTCTCGAATTTCTCTGAGGCTGCTTTTGCAGCGCGGGCAAACTCAGCAGCGTATCCAGCCTTTGCTTCTCTGATTCGTTGACGAATATCAGACGGTTCGGATGGACCTGGATCTCTGTTGACGACAACACCAACGCCAGTTCTGGGCACACTAACATCCCATTCGCCTCGCGAAAGAGGATAGAAATGCCAAGGGAACGGTTCGCGATGACTGATCCCGCGCATCGATTTAACTGCGAGCGCCTCGTCACAAACGATCTCGGCTATCTGTATCGCCAACCTTTGAACATCTTTCTTCGACTTCCCTTGAAGATCCTCGGCATCCAATTCCAATTGATAGAGCGAGTCTCTAAACGAATCGCTATGCAAATGAACTGTATCTACAAACCGGTCAAAGAATTCATGTTCTTTGCTATGTGCTGAAAAGTACTCTGAACCTGTCTCTGCAACAACCTTACGCTCGATGACTATTGGAACCTCGCCCGGCGATTCGAGCCGCACTTCAGGTTCCTTGTCGCTCCTTCGCTCTACATCTAGGCAATTCGTTCGGGCGTACCGGTTGCCCAGATTCTGGTTGTAGCTGATCACGAAATCCTTGAGGTCGTGCCATTCGCACTTCCCTTGCGGAGGGCGGCATGAAAATATCATCTGATCTCCATATTTGAGGGTCTTGAGTGTTGCCGTCGCTGCGTCCTCACCGAGCATCGCCTCATATCTTGTTGCCCTTCAAATTACTGAGCATCATCAACACAAAGCCGATTAGGACGTGTGGACATTCAACAAGGTGCTTGCGAATTGCATCGCAAACCCGATGGCGATCAAACCGTAAGCTCCTAGTCCTATCTTGCGACGGTAACGCCGCCATGCTCTTGCAAATTTGCTGGGCGGACCGTCTTCGTCGCCATTCTCATGTTGAAACCAGAAATCTCCATCTGCGAAATCACCCTTGCTTGGCGGTCGATTTGACGTGTAGAAAGCAGGGCCTATCCCGTGCGTCAAAGCCAATACGATCACACCAACTATATCCATCGCCAAACCGGTCGATGTGAGAATCGATGCGGCTGTCATGTTCCTTCTCCGCTTGGTGGATGTAGACATTTAGGATAAGGCAGTCAACGGCAGTTGAGTGTCAATAGGCGGTGACACACCCGAAACATCGTGGGATCACGATAGTCTTCCCAACCGACTAGTTCCGTGTGTATCGATCAACCAAGTCGCCACAATCGAAACCGCGGATGCCAGCACGGTCACAATCAATGCAACGGCGAAGCTTGTTTCGATGACGAGCAACCCGTCACTCGTTGGATCTGACGATCGGATTTGAGTGCGCTTCGTCGTACACGATTCCTTGATTCGCGAGGTCAACTCACGCAGGTTGAACGTTTGTTTATTGAATGTAGACAGAGCCTAGCTGTTTGTGTAGCGGCGGTCGTTTATCGCCGCGAGATCAATTGTATTTGTTGGTGTTGGTGATGTTGTCTGATCCTGTGTTGGGCATGCCTCGGTTGTGGGGTTGGTGGCTGATGTCTGAGGGACGGGGTGTGGTGGATTTCGATCATCCTGCCCTTCCCGGCCTCCCGCATACCCCGCTCGCTTCGCTCGCGCCCCTTTCGTCGAACGAAAGGGGCTACCGGGTGTCGCCCCCTTACGCTTCGCGAAGGGGGCGTCGTGGGTCATGGGGCGTACAATGTTCCGTAGTGATGGTTGGTGAGATGGAGGAGTAAAGATGCTCGATTCCAAGAAGACAGTTGAGAATGCGACCTCCGGGCCGGTTTCGAAGGTCGGAGAATCGGGTAACGGCGCGAGTTCTGAAGGGTCTGATACGGAGCGAGTGATGCCGTCGATTGTGGACCGGATAGCTGAGATCAGTGCGCGTGTGCCAATGTCCGATTGGCAGGCAGCACCAACTGATGGGGCGAAGAATCTAAAACACTATCTGTATGGTTGGCCTAAGGATTCTGACACGTGAGTGTCGTGTTCGCGGATTCGGGTTACTGGGTGGCGTTGATAAATCCTCTAGACGGGCTGAGAGACGTCGCACGGCGGGTGTCTGGTGATCTGGGCCCAATTGAGATCGTCACTAGCGAAATGGTGCTGGTCGAGGTTCTGAATCACTTCTCTCGTCTGGGCCCGCGTCTTCGCAGTGCTGCGGTGGACGCGATCGGGGCGATGGTAGATGATCCGAAAGTTGAGGTGGTAGAGCTAACCAGCGCGTTTTTCAACTCTGCTTTGGTTCGTTACGCCTCTAGGCCAGACCAACGTTGGAGCTTGGTGGATTGTTCGAGTTTCGTGCTTATGGAGGAGCGAGGTATTCGGGATGCGTTGGCGCATGATGTCGACTTTGTGCAGGCGGGGTTCAACGCGTTGTTGCGGACGGGTTGATGAAGTTGTGGATGTTCGATGAATAGCCACGGGATCATAGAACTTTTGTGCGAAGGTGTTCGCGCGCCATTCCCTGTTGCCCACGCACCTCTGGATTCCGGCTTTCGCCGGAATGACGTGAGGCGGGCCGGAATGACGTGAGGCGGGCCGGGACGACGGGGGTGGTGCACACGTTCCTTACGGGTGATGGTGGGAGATTCCTCGCTGCGCTCGGAATGACATATGGGGTGGTCGGAATGACAGATGGGGGCGATGTTTGCGCGGATTACGTTGCTATCATTTCTCTCGTTACCAAACATTCGCTGAAATGTCATCTGAAAATCCGATAGACCCCATCCGCTTCGAGGTCATCCGTAATGCCTTGGTGGAGGCGACGGAGGAGATGGCTTCGGCGTTGCGGCGGAGCGCGTACTCGACGAATATCAAGACGCGGCACGATTTTTCTTGCGCCATCTTCGATCTGAAGTTGAGGACAGTGGCGCAGTCGTTCAGCCAGCCAAATCATCTCGGGTCTTTGGTGGAGACGATTCCGAGGGCGCTGACCAATTACGGGATCGAGAATGTGCACGAGGGCGATGGGATATTGGTGAATATGCCGTACACGGGCGGCGTGCATCTAAATGACATCACTCTGATTTCACCGGTCTACTACGAGGGGGCGCCTGTCGGTTACGTTGCGAGTCTTGCGCATCATGTCGATGTCGGCGGAGGTGCACCGGCTAGCATCGGCGCTTTCCGGGAGATATTCCAAGAGGGGATCATCATTCCCGGCGTGAAGCTGGTTAGCGGAGGTGAGATCAATCGGGATGTGTTCGATTTGGTGCTCGCGCAGGTGCGGGCGAAGCGTGAGACGGCTGGTGATTTCCGAGCTCAGATCGCGTCCAACAACACCGGCATCCGTCGTATGACCGCGCTCTTGGATCGGATCGGCAGGGAAACGGTCGAGAGGTATATAGACGAGTTGATCGAGTATACCGATCGGCGTACGAGGTCGGAGCTAGCGAAGTTGCCCAAAGGGGTGTTCGAAGCCGAGGGGTGCATGGACAGCGACGGATATTCAGACGAACCTGTAAACCTTCAAGTGAAGATCGTGGCGGATGACGATGGGATGCTGTTCGACTTCTCTGGCACCGACGCGCAGAGGCCTGCGCCGATCAATTCCACTTATGCCCAGACGCATTCGGGAGTGGCATTCGTACTGAAATGCCTGATCGATCCCGATGTTCCAGTGAACGCGGGTTTCTATCGGAACGTGCGGATGATCGCGCCCGAAGGAACGGTCGTGAACGTTACTGAGCCCTTCCCCGTGGTTGGCGGATGGGAGACGCAGCTTCGTCTCACGGAGGTGATATTCAAGGCGTTGGCGGAAGCGATGCCTGAACGTATACCGGCTGGAACGGAAGGGATGATCTGCCACTCGGGTTTCGGTGGCGTTGATCCTTATAGGAATGAGACCTACTGCTTCCTTGAGACGATAGCCGGCGGTTTCGGAGGCAGGGCGACCAAGGATGGTCCGGATGCCGTGCAGCCACACGGCAAGAACACCGCCAATGCGCCGATCGAGGAAACCGAACTCAACTACCCGGTGCGGATCATTCGCTACGAATTGGTCGATGATTCGGAGGGGCCTGGCAAGCATAGAGGCGGCTTGGGGTTGCGGCGGGATTACCTATTTCCTGACCACGAAGCATCGTTCACGATATTGGCCGACCGCGAAAAATGGGGTCCGCACGGTCTGTTTGGCGGTATGCCAGGTGAGCGAGCACATTACGTCCTCAATCCGGATTCAGAAGCGAAGGAACTGGGGTCAAAGGTCACGGTTCAGCTTGAGGAGAACGATGTTGTGAGCTATCGGACTTGCGGAGGTGGAGGGTATGGTGCACCGAACGAACGCGACCCCGAAGCGGTCCTAGGCGACGTCCGCGACGGACGTGTGAGCGAAGGGAGGGCGCGTTCGGTTTATCGCGTCGCTGTGGATACCAACACGTGGACTGTGGACACGCAAGAAACTGATCTGCTTCGATCGGAAACACCAACACAAATAGGCGTTGAGCAGTGACCGATCAGTTTCGCCTCGGCGTTGACATCGGTGGGACCTTTACCGATGCCATTTTGCTGAACGAGTCGACTGGCGAGATCCGTACGGGCAAGGTTCCGTCCACTCCGAGCGATCCGTCCGTCGGTTTTCTCAACGTTGTAGACCGGATGCTCGGGGATGCTTCCTTAAAGCCGGAAACGGTTCGGTACGTCGTCCACGGGACCACGGTCGCGACGAATGCGATCATCGAAGGAAATCTAGCGAAGACGGCGTTCATCACGACGGACGGGTTCCGAGATCTGTTGGAGATCCAGACGGGGATACGTCCCGTTCTTTACGATCTCCAGTTCGAGAAGATCAAGCCGCTGGTTCCGCGCTATCTCTGTTTCGGAGTTCCTGAACGTCTCGATTTCAGGGGCGATGTCCTCGTGCCGCTCAATGAAGGTGCAGTCTACGGTGTCGTCGAGCAATTGGCTCGGGAAGGCGTCGAGTCGATCGCGGTGTGTCTGCTGCATTCGTACATCAACCCGGAGCACGAGCAACGGATCGGCGAGATTCTCGAGAGCGAACTGCCGACGACGCTGTTTTCGCTGTCGTCAGATGTCGCGCCGGAGTTTCGGGAGTACTTCCGCGCGAGTACCACGGTCATCAACGCCGCGATCCGCCCGGTCGTGTCGAGATATCTGGAGAACATCCAATCGCGAGTGCGCGGTACGGGTGTCACGGGCGAGTTGCTGGTGATGCAGAGCAGCGGTGGCGTACTGACGTTCGAGGCGGCGATCGATAGACCGGTTTTCATGGTCGAATCTGGTCCCGCCGCCGGGGTGATCGCGGCGAGCAATCTCGGAAATACGCTTGGTCATGAGAACGTGATCTCGTTCGATATGGGTGGCACTACGGCTAAGGCAGGTTTGATCGAGAACGGAACGCCGCGGGTGACCAAGGAATATGAGGTCGGCGGGACGGCGGCTACGACAGAACATGGTGCGCGAGGTGCGGGGTATCCGATTCGCACGCCGGTGATTGATCTCGTTGAGATCGGTGCTGGCGGGGGTTCGATAGCGTGGATCGATTCTGGCGGTATATTGCGTGTGGGGCCGAGGAGTGCCGGTGCCGATCCGGGACCCGTGTGTTACGGGCAGGGTGGTGCCGAGCCGACCATCACCGATGCGAACTTGGTGTTGGGCCGGATATCGCCCGACTATTTCCTCGGCGGCGAGATGGGTTTGGACGTGGAAGCGGCGCGGACGGCCATTCGAGAACGTTGCGCTGATCCGCTCAACATGGCGGTTGAAGACGTCGCGTTGGGCATCGTTGAGATAGCCAACAACGCGATGGTGGGGGCGTTGCGGCAAGTTTCGATTCAGCGGGGATACGACCCACGGGATTTCCTTCTCGTGGCATTTGGTGGCGCAGGACCGGTCCACGCCAACCGCTTGGCGGCCGAGTTGGAGATGCCTTCGGTGCTGGTTCCGACGAGCCCCGGCACGACGTCCGCTATGGGGTTGTTGGTGACGGACATCAAGCACGACTACTCGATGGCTCTAATTGAGCGTGCCGATCAGTTGGACTTCCGAACGGTCGAATCTCAATTCGCGCGGATGAAGTCTGAAGGTGAAGCAGCGCTGGCAAGTGAAGATGTGGCGTCGGAAAGCATGAGATTCGTTTATCAGGCTGACACTCGCTACGTGGGTCAAAGTTATGAACTGACCATCACGCTTCCAGATGCCGGGTTGAAGTCGGATCAGTTGCCGGGCGTGTTGGAACAATTCCACAACGAACACGAGCGTGCCTATGGCTTCAAGGCGGATGACGAACCGGTGGAATTTGTTGCTCTGCGCCTAAGCGCGATCGGCGTGATCGAGAAGCCGCGGTCGAGGGAGGTTGATGTGGGCAGTGGAGACGCGGCGAGCGCGGTTAAGGGGACGAGGCTGGTCTATTTCGCCGAAAGTGATGGGTATGTTGACTGTCCGGTATACGACCGGTATTGGTTAAAGTCGGGCGATGAAGTCGAGGGGCCGGCGCTTGTTGAGGAGGTGGATTCGACGGTGGTGGTTCATCCGGGATGGGGAGCGGAGGTTGATGGGTTTGGGAATTTGTTTTTGGGGTTGGGATAATTGGCCAGATCAGGCGTCCGATGGCCGGATCATGTCGTCATTCCCTTAGGGTGCACTGTGCAGTATGAGGTGCATCACGACGAACAAGGTTAGATCCGATTTCAATCTGTGCGAAGGTGCCGGACAGCAAGATTTATACCCACGTACCGTCAGTTCGTTCGCCCGGGAACAAAGATCGAGTATTCGGAGATCGAAGTTGGTTCGCCATCCAAGGTTGTGTATAAAACCATCGTGTATACGCCTTCGCCGAAGAGGCTCAACAAGATGCTGAGGTCCGCCTCGAATCGGAACTTCCCAGAATCGGTTTCCCAGGTGTCTGCGACGAGAGCGATGCCTTCCTCTACGATGGGTACCGCCGTCGGCATTGTCCATGAATCAGGTGAATCGATAGGCGGCGTGTCGGCTGGAATGCCGTACGGATCTACGCACCTTTCAGACGGGAAGGCGATCGTGTCATCTTCGTAAACCCATCCCTCTTCAAGCGGTTCGCGCACAAAAGCTAGGAACTCGCCATGCCAGTAACAGTAAGTCTGGTGCAACTGACCTCGGTTCAGTGGTTTGACGGGTTCATCGTAGAAGATCGCTACGCTTAAATCTTCGTCAGTGAAATCGACTCCATGTTTGGCGGTAGCGGTGAATTGAAGGGTTTGGTTGTGAATAAAGGGCGTCAATTGGTATTCGACGTAGTCGGAAATGAATGTCAACACTGTCCATAGGGAAGGTTCTCGGTACGCCATCCCAATCGCCACGTTTCGAACGTGCGGATCGAGGATGTCTAGGGTTTCGGGGTCTTCGAGATCGACGGTTGCCGAGATAGCTTGGTCGATCTGCTCCTGGATGGATTCGCGTTCGTAAAGAAAACCGAACGTAGGACAGTAATTCGAGCCGTGAACGACTTCGGAAGTGTGCTGGTATCCGCCGGACTTCGAGTAGCGCATGTAGGGTTTCATTCCATCGGTGCCCCAAGGACTGACGAAGCAGTTTTCTTTTGTATCTTCGGCGTGTCGTTGAGTTGCAGGAATGTCGACCAACGCAACTGATGACAGTCCAGCTTTCTGTCGTTCTTCATTGATGACCCTCAAGGCGTATTGTCGCCACTCATCAAGCTCGGAAACACTAGAGTCTTGTATCGGTTCGGTTACTGGTGTTGTCTCGAATGTTGCCTGATCACGCGTTTCAGATGTTTCTGCCGTACGGATGACTGCCGACGCGGTTAGATTATCTCCTGCGTTAGGCGTGTTCGATTGGGAGAGGTCTACGGTGTCGGAAGACGGGTTCTCAATAGAGTCGAATACGATTGCGACCAAAAGAAATAAGGCAACTAAGAATGCTGCACCTAAAGCAATCTGAAAAGCTGTTTTGTCGAAATTCCTCGTTTCGTTTCTCGTTCCTGTCTTCTTTGAGTTAGACGTGTGCGAAAATCCGCCCGCGTGCTGATGCGACTGTTGACCTTGATGGTCTCGTTGCCTAAAGCGGTAATCTTGCCAGTCTTCGCGGTCCTGATTTCGGGGTTCGTGTTGATGCCGAGTAGTGTCCGTTTCATAGGTGCTGTTGCCAGAAAAATCGGGACCTCGATTGCGCCTGGCCGATGCGCCGAGTCTGTCTCTAGCAACGTTGATTTCCTTAAGCAATTCGACGGCGATCGGGTCGTTGAAATGTAGGTCGGGATGAAAAAACTTGGCCAACCTCCGGTGGGCTTGCCTAACCTGCTCTGGAGATGCATCGGTCTCCAATCCCAAAACGACATACGGGTTGAAGTTCGACGCTCTCCAGCTTTCAAGCATCTGACGGAGTTGTCGTCTCTGCCAATCCGACAAAACTCGGGCGGATGTGTCACCGTCTTTCATAGGGCTGATTTGCGAGCGGATCTCGCCGTCTGGCAAGTACTAAAGGTCGGTTAAACCATTTCGAACATCTCGATGAATTCTATTTTCGCGTTCGATACGTTGGAAGTCTTTGCGGTTGTCTGTCAGGACGGTGAGATTGTGGTGTAAGGCGGTGCAGCCTATGAGCAGATCGAAGTTTCCGATTGGTGTCCGTTGCAGTTGCAGACGAGCGCGGTGTTCGCCGAACAGTGGTGAAATCTCGTTGTTCAAATCGATGACCACAATGTCGCTCAGGAAGCTTAAGAGATTCGCTTCGGCGAGTTCGGGTTTCTCGAACGAAATACGCCGTGGTAGAGTTCTGCGGCGGATGCCGTCCTCGCAGTCTCAGACGCATTCATTGATGAGAATGACAATCGGAAATTCACCTGTGTGACTGTGGATGTCGGGCGGTTACGGGAATACTGACCACTCGGGTTCGTCGAATTCCCCAACTAGTGAAAAATCACCGAACTGAAGATGCTCGTCGAGGGTAACGCTCGTGGCCGGATCCTGCCGAAGGCGGTTCATTGCCTGATCCCGGGCCTCTTTCGAATCCCATTCGGCGATTGCGAGTAGGGAGCGGGAGTCACCAATTTTGCGGTGTAGACGCGTCCCTCGCGCACCCGGCATGCGCTGAAATTCGACGCTTGCGCGCCTCCATGCTTCCACGTATTCGTCCAGAGTATGGCCTTGTTTGATCTGAATCTGAAAGATGAACCGCATTCACTGCTCTCCGTCTCACCTGCTGTGCCGCGTTATCCACATCGACTTTAACCTAGGCGAGATCCAAGCGAACATCGGAGATTCGGTATTGGTTTGGCGTGCTAGCGGAACTAGAGTTCGTGCTTATAATTGATTCGAGTGAAGGCGGGTTTTTGATGCCTGATGAGCGGACTCCGAAGAGTGTGCATGGCGTCATCCCGACTTTGGCGCGCCTGACCATGATCGGATGGTTCGTCGGTGTGAGTATCGCTGGCGGGGCATTGCTCGGATGGTGGTTGGATGGACTGATCGGCAGCGCACCTTTTCTGCTGGTCGTCGGGGTCCTGTTGGGGATCGCCGTAGCGCTAGTCGGAATGATGCGTATGTTGTCTGACTTCGGGAAAGCGAAACATTAGGTGGTCTGCCCGATACCTTCCTACGAACTGCAGACGCGATGCCAATCGAACCGCAACAAGAAGTAGGGGGAGAGATTGCTCTCATCCCCTAAGGGCTTGGCCATTGCGGTTCTGCTTCTAGCAGTGGCAGTCATTTCGGTGACGGGCGGTGCCCTCGGTGCTGCATTTGGTGGTGGATTCATAGGCGGTGCGGTTCCTCATCTCCAAGTTCCTTCGGAACTCGTTAGCTATATCGGCGGATACGCGCTCTACAACACCGTAGTGATGTTCGCCGCCGCGATCGTGGTGTTGGTGTTGTTGACGTGGTTGGCGACGCGGAAGATATCCGAAGTGCCCGGTCGTTGGCAATCGTTGATGGAGATCCTTTACGAGTTCTTCATCGGACTGGCGGAATCAACGTCAGGCAAGGCGGGACGCATATTCATACCCGTAGCGACGGCCATCTTCTTGGTGGTGCTTTTCTCGAACTGGCTAGGCGTGTTGCCGGTAGTTGGAAACATCGGCAGGGTTGAAACTACGCAAGAGTTCGTGTTCCACAAGCTGGAGAAGAAGCTCGCAGAGGGTGGTCAGACGGAGTTGCTGGACGGGTTGCACCACGACGTTGGGAAGAAGGGGGAAGGATTGGGACACTACCTCGAAACCGTGGCGGGCAATAAGGAATTGCAGAAGTATCTGGGGAAGACCTTGGATACGTATGGCGAGCAGGATTTCGTGATTTTCGATGGTGGCGGGATTAGGTTGCTGCCATTCGGGCGCGGCAACGATTACAAACTGAGTTTGATCGATGTCGTCGCATACGATGTAGCGGACCCGGTGCATCCTACGGAAGAGGATGTGGTGACGATCGCGGGTCGAATCGACGAGAGTGTGGCACCCGTTTCAACTCCGAGCACTGAGTTTTTCAACGAAAACCCGGGCGAGTATGCGGGACTGGCCGGCAAGCGTGCCGGTATCTTGGTGCCTTATCTGCGCGGTTCGAGCACCGATTTGAACATGACATTGGCGATCGCAATCTTCGCCATGTTGAGCGTCCAGTTCTGGGGTATCAAGACGCTCGGTATCGGCGGATACTGGGACAAATTCATCGGCAACCCATTCAAGCGCAACCCGATCGAGTTGTTTGTCGGGCTGTTGGAGATGGTCGGAGAATTCATCAAGGTTGTCAGCTTCACGTTCCGGTTGTTTGGGAATATGTTTGCAGGCGAGATCCTGTTGATCGCGATGGGATTCCTGTTCCCGCTGATTGGTATGATCCCGTTCATAGGGTTGGAGCTATTCGTCGGATTTATCCAAGCGATCATTTTCTCGGTGTTGACGCTGATGTTCGGTGCGTTCGCGATTATGCCGCACCACCATCCCGAAGGCGATCACCACGAAGCGGCGGAGGGACATTGATCAGATGAATGTCGCCGCACGCATCCCCGCCCCTCTGGATTCCCGCTTCCGCGGGAATGACGTTATCGCTCGTCGTAATGACGGCGACGCGGGCACTACCAAATTTGGCATGCTGCGTTCGGCTATGGGCCTAGTCCAAGCTGCGCCGAACGCGTGTGATGTATCGTCGACCCGGTTCAACAGACCGAGCGTCGTGACTACTAACAAACGAGACCAGGAGGTCTAAGACTATGGAGGATTGGACACCACTCGGAGCTGGCCTTGCGATTGGGGCAGGCGCCCTCGGCCCCGGACTTGGCATTGGAATGCTGGCCGGTAAGGCGATGGAAGCGCTTGGTCGCAACCCTGAAGCAGCCGATGCGATTCGCCAGAACATGATTCTGGCCATCGCTTTCACCGAAGCAATCGCGATTTACGCCTTGGTCGTGGCGATCATCACGCTGTTCACCTAAAACCGCGAATTCGCCGGCGTATCGGCGGAAAATCTGGTCAATCGATTCTTGAAGAGATTGGCCATCCGCCGTTGCGCGGTGACGCGCTAAACAGTGCGATGTAAAACGATTCGGAGATTCTCATGGACGCATTGGGAATAGACCTTTCCAGATTACTGACCTTCTTGGTTGGCTTCACCGTCATCGCGATCTTCTTGCGGCTGTTCCTCTACGGACCGATCACGCGGATGCTGGATCAGCGCGCAGAGCGCATACGCGAGAGCTTAGAGGCAGCCGACAGAGCGAGTGCGGATGCCGCGTCGTCGGCTGAACGCGTTGAGCAAGAGCTTGCTAACGCTCGCCGAGAAGGGCAAACCTTGATCGCCGAGGCACGCGATGCCGCGTCCCGATTGAGGGAGCAAGAAGAAGAGCGGACACGAGCTCAAGTTGACGAGATGCTCGATCGGGCCCGCGCAGAGATCAGACGGGAGCGCGAAGCTGCCGTCGAAGAGGTGCGGCGGGAGTTCGCAGGCATCGCCATCTTGGCAGCCGAAAGAATCGTCGAGCAGTCGCTCGATGAAGATTCGCACCGCGAATTGATCGATCGTGTTTTGGAAGAGGGATTGGACTCTCGCACCAACTGAGTGTGAAGGCTAGATAGGAATCTGAACGACAGATGTCATCGACCTCAGTCAGAAGATACGCCCAAGCCGCGTTTGCAATCGCGGTTGAGCGAGATGCTTTGACGGTTTGGGCAAGCGACTTGGAAGCTGCTCGTTCGATCGTCGGAGAATCGGATGTGCTCGCGTTCATGGCTGCGCCATCTGTTCCGCAGGCGGTGAAACTCGACGGCATAAACACGCTGCTAAGCGATGTCGATCCACTGGTCCGTAACTTGGTATCGCTCTTGACCACTAACGGCGACATTGAACGGTTCGGCGGCGTATGTGACACCTTCCGAGATTTATTGGACGAGCACTTGGGCATCGGAAGGGCCCAGATAACGACCGCCGTCCCGTTGGACGAATCGAGGCGGCAACGTATCGTCAGCAGCTTGCAAGGATTGACGGGATATGAACGGATCGAAGTAACCGAAAAAGTCGATCCAGAGATCATCGGTGGCGTTGTGGCACGTGTTGGCGACAGGTTGTTTGATGGCAGTACCCGTTCAAGATTGCGCTCGATGCAGGATTCTCTTGCGCAGCGCCCGTTATCCGCATGAACCATTGAGAGGTCGGCGAAAGCAGACACGCCGGGTACAACAAACCGGCACTTACGTTAAGGAAAGGTAATTCGATGACCACCGCAGGGCAAGACATTGCTTCAGTGATCAAGCGTCAGATCGAGGAGTTCGGCGGCGAACTCACGATGGTTGACGTCGGTACCGTTGTCGAAGCCGGAGACGGCATCGCTCGCATACACGGATTGGCGGGCGTTCGGCTAAACGAGATTCTCCAGTTTCCGAATGACATTCTCGGCCTCGCACTGAACCTCGAAGAGGAATCGGTTGGCGCCGTGATCATGGGAGACTACCTCCAGATCCGAGAAGGTGATGAGGTTCGATCAACGGGACGCATTCTTGAGGTCCCGGTTGGTGACACGCTGCTTGGTCGAGTGGTCGACCCGTTGGGCAGGGCGTTAGATGGTCAGCCTGCACCCAACACGACCGAAACGTTGCCTGTAGAAAAGATCGCACCAGGCGTTATCACGCGGCAGCCGGTGAACCAACCAGTGCAGTTCGGCCTGAAGGTCGTTGACGCGATGGTGCCGGTCGGCAGAGGCCAGCGTGAGCTCATCATCGGCGACCGATCCACCGGTAAGACTTCGCTTTGCGTCGACGCGATCATCAACCAACGTGACTACGACATGCTCGCCGTCTACGTGGCGATCGGGCAGAAGGCGTCTAAGGTGGCGCAAATCGTACAGCGTCTCGCAGACCAGGGCGCGCTGGACCACACGATAGTGGTTGCGGCGAACGCCTCGGACCCGGCTCCGACACAGTTCTTGGCACCGTACGCGGGTTGCGCGATGGCGGAGTATTTCATGGCGCAGGGTCGCGACGTGTTGGTGGTATACGACGACCTTTCGAAGCACGCATGGGCTTACCGCCAGATGTCGTTGCTGCTGCGACGACCTCCCGGACGTGAGGCGTATCCCGGCGACGTTTTCTATCTGCACTCGCGGTTACTCGAACGCGCGGCACGCATGGCGCCTGAGTACGGCGGGGGATCGATTACGGCATTGCCAATCATCGAGACGCTTGCCGGTGACGTGTCGGCTTACATTCCGACTAACGTGATATCGATTACTGACGGTCAGTTGTTCCTTGAGCCGGACTTGTTCAACGCTGGCATTCGGCCGGCAGTGAACTCTGGCATCTCGGTGACACGCGTCGGCTCGTCGGCGCAGCGACGGGGGATGAAGGACGTGGCTGGCAGCTTGAAGACAGAGATGGCGCAATTCGACTCTCTAGCGACGTTCGCGCAGTTCGGCGCTGAGGACTTGGACCCGGTCACACGGCGACAGTTGGCGCGTGGCGAGCGGTTCCGCGAGTTACTGAAGCAGGATGAGAATGCGCCGGTTTCTTACGAGAACATGGTGGCGGTTTTCCACGTCGCCAACGAAGGTGCGCTAGACGATGTGCCCGTGGAACGTGTGCGTGATTTCGAATCGCAGTGGTACGACTACATGGCGGCGAACATGCCGGAGCTGTTGTCGGAGATAAACGAGTCCGGTGAGCTTTCTGACGAGGCCGCTGGCCAGTTGATGGATGCCGTTTCGGCATTTAAGCAGACGGCGGATATGGCAGCCGCATAACTTAGTGAAAATACGGCGCATACATGCCTAGCTTGAAGGACATACGGGACCGAATTAGATCGGTCAGCAACACTGCGAAGATAACGAGCGCGATGCAGTTGATCGCGGCGTCTCGCATGCAGCGTGCGCAGCAGATGGTTCGCAACGGACGTCCGTACGCCGACCGGATGCAGGAGGTGCTATCGCACCTGACGATGCGCTTGGCGGATGACGACGAGACGTTGGACCCGCTCCTGCAACGACGTCCTAACAACCGCGAATTGTTGGTCCTGATTACGCCAGACCGCGGATTGGCCGGTGCGTTGGTTGGCAATATTCTGCGCGCGGCTGCTGCGGAGTTCACGTCGTCCGAAGTGCCGATCGATACGGTCGGAATCGGTCGAAAAGGTGAGCGCTTCGTAGCTCGGACGGGTCAATCGTTGATCGCGACTTTCTCGGTAGGAGATCGGCCGACATTAGCGGACACATTGGACATCTCAGGGTTCGTGATCGACAAATATCGCGACGGCGATGTGGACACGGTGAAGATGATCTACGCGCAGTTCGTCAACACTGCCGTGCAAAAACCGGTGAATCTACAGTTGTTGCCGATCGAAACGGCGGCGTCGGATTCAGGCGATCAGCCGATGATGTATCTCGACTACATCTATGAGCCTTCGCCGGCGGAAGTGCTCGCGGAGATCGCGCCTCGATATGTGGAAACGCAGGTCTACCACGCGATTTTGGAGGCACAGGCTAGCGAACATTCAGCACGGATGATCGCGATGCAGAACGCGACTGATAACGCGAACGAATTGATCGACGAACTTACGCTCGATCTCAACAAGGCGCGACAAGAATCGATTACCGGTGAGCTGCTGGACATTGTTGGCGGCGTTGCCGGCGTGCAGGGTTAATGAACGAGATAGGAGCCTAACGCAAATGGCACAAGGTAGCAAAGGCAAAGTAGTCCAAGTCATCGGCACGGTGGTGGACGTAGAATTTCCGCCGGAAGATTTGCCGGAGATCTACAACGGTCTAGAGCTGGACGTCGACGGCGAGCGTCTGGTGCTTGAAGTCGAGCAGCACGTTGGAAACAACTGGGCACGCTGCCTGGCTCTTGGAACGACCGATGGTCTGGCGCGCGGCGTGGAGTGTGTCGATACTGGACAGCCAGTCGCTGTGCCGGTCGGCGAAAACTCGCTGGGGCGCATCTTCAACGTCCTCGGCGATGCGATCGACGGCGGCGATCAAGTGGCCGCGGATGCCGAGCGGTTGCCGATTCACCGACAGCCACCAACGTTCGCCGAACAATCGGGCACAACCGAGATTCTCGAGACGGGAATCAAAGTCCTCGACCTCATAACGCCATTCCCGAGGGGTGGCAAGGTCGGTGCATACGGCGGTGCTGGAGTTGGCAAGACAGTCATCATCACCGAGTTGATCCGCAACATCGCGCAGGAGCACTCAGGCGTGTCGGTGTTCGCTGGTGTCGGCGAACGCTCGCGCGAAGGCAACGACCTCTGGCATGAGATGCACGAATCTGGCGTTGTCGGATCGACCGCTTTGGTGTTCGGGCAGATGAACGAGCCGCCCGGGACGCGCGCGCGCATCGCTCTTACAGGGTTAACGATGGCGGAGTACTTCCGCGACGAGCGCGGACAAGACGTGCTTCTCTTCGTAGACAACGTTTACCGCTACATCTTGGCGGGCATGGAAGTTTCGGCGTTGCTTGGCCGAATGCCGTCAGCAGTTGGTTACCAGCCGACTTTGTCGACCGAGATTGGCGATTTGATGGAGCGAATCACGTCGACGGCGGCGGGTTCGATCACGTCGTTCCAAGCGGTCTACGTGCCTGCTGACGACTACACGGACCCGGGTATCGTGACGACGTTCGGTCACTTGGACGCGAACGTTTCGCTCGAGCGTTCGCTCGCGGCGCAGGCGCTGTTCCCGGCGGTTGACCCGTTGGCGTCGAACTCCAGAATCTTGGAACCAGCCGTAGTCGGACAAGACCACTACGATGCGGCGTTCGGCGTGAAGCGCGTGTTGCAACGGTACAAGGACCTGCAAGACGTGATCGCCATCCTTGGTATCGAAGAGTTGTCAGACGAAGACCAGTTGACAGTTTCACGAGCTCGCAAGATCCAGCGATTCTTGACTCAACCATTTTTTGTCGGCGAAGTGTTCACAGGTCTGCCTGGCAAATATGTGAGCCTCGCTGACACCGTGAAGGGATTCTTGGAAATCCTCGACGGCAAACACGACGACTTGCCGGAACAGGCCTTTTACATGGTCGGAACCATCGAAGATGCCGTCGCCAAGGGTCGTGAAATGCAGGAACAAGTGGCCGCATAGCAGCCCCAAAAGCAGATTGTGTCCTAAGGAGAAATTGAAGCAGTAATGGCACGGATGAGCCTGAACATAGTGACCGCTGAACGCGAAACGTATTCGGGCGGCGTGGACTACGTGACCGCTCCGGGAGCTGACGGCGAGTTGACGGTTCTTCCTTCGCACGCGGCGTTGATGACGACGCTGGTTCCCGGCGAGATGCGCTTCGGTGTCGACGGTGACGAACAGGCGATCGTTGTCACAGGAGGCTTCATGGAGGTCTTGGCCGACAACGTAACGGTTCTTGCCGATGCAGCTGAGCGAGAAGATGAGATCGACGAGGCGAGGGCGGAGGAAGCTGTCAGACGAGCTCAAGAGCGAATCGATACGCATGGTTCAGACTTGGATATGGAGCGTGCTGTAGCTTCATTGAGGCGGGCGCAGATCAGATTGCAATTCTCAAGGCGCCGGGGTCAACGCAACCGTTAGCCACTTTCTGGCTCTGGTGCACCTGGCAACGCTTCGCAAGGGATGCCGTTGTTGTCACCGTCAAGGCGGTGCGGATCTGATTCTGGTCCTCCTTCCTGTACGAAAAACGCATTGGCTTCTGCCCAATCTGCGAAATCGCTACAGTCCCTATCGATACCGCTTTGCGATTCCGCCTTCCAGATTCTGTTCAATCTCGATAAGACTCGGCTGATCTTGTCGAGGGGTGGCACCGTTTCGCACGGTCGTCCATCTAGATCGCGGTCTAACCCGTACCGGTTGTGTCCAGGGGATTCGTAGATTTCGAAAAAGTACTCGGCTTCGTCACGGTGTTGAAAATCGTCGCATATGACATCGAACTCTTCGGACGGATGTTGGCTCCGCGGCATCAGTCCCTCGCAGGGAATACCATTGCCGTTCGAATCTAGGGTTCGGTATTCTAGCGAGTTTTCGTCCAGTTCGGCGACGCGGCGCTCTACCGACTCCCACGTCGTGAATTCGTCGCAAGTCATCACCTCGGTCGCAACCACATCGGCACCCAGATTGGGTTGTACCGTGAGAATCGACAAAGTTGCTGCGCCGACCAAACAGCCAAACCCCAAGGCTATGCAGAAGATTGCTACGGACCGTTGAAGTTCCCAGCGGGGAGATCGTGTGCTTTGAAATTTCGAATTTAGGAACTGGATCAAAGTTTGCGGAAAATGCTCAAACTACTCATTGGCGGCGCGAAACCGCAATCGTTCGGCAAAACAGGGATGGGTCTCCAACGATCCCACCTCAATATTAACTCTCAACAACGTAAGTTATCACAGTTAAGATCGTATCTGTCAAAGTGTTATTGATTCGGCGTTCTGCAGTTACGATTGTTGGAGACTACTCGACACCGCATGACATCGGAAACGGAATGGACGCAAGTAATTCATGAAGATCACCGATATCGACGTTTTCAGGATGCGCACCCCAGTGCACAAGACGGCCGGAACCAATTGGATGTTCGTCCGCGTCACCGCCGACACGGGCGATTACGGTTGGGGTGAAGCAAGTACGCAGTACAAGGACGCTGGCGTTGCAGCTGAGGTTGGTGAGTTTGCTAAATTCTTGGTCGGCAAAAACCCGTTTCAAATCGAACACATCTGGACATCGCTCTACCGGCGGGTGACATGGACCGGCGGCGCGGTGACGATGAGTGCGATCAGCGGGATTGACCTCGCGTTGAACGATTTGAAGGCGAAGGCGTTAGGCATACCGGTCTATGAGTTGCTGGGTGGGAAGGTTCGCGACGAAATCCGAGCGTATGCAAACGGTTGGTTCGATCCAAACGACGGTGACTGGCTCGGAGGAGGCGCGGTCACGGTCGACGATCATCGTCGACGATCAGGTGAGTTGGTGGCCGAAGGATGGCGAGCAATGAAGTTCTACCCATTCAAGGGCGCTCAGGTCATCACTCCCGAGCGGATGGAGGAAGCGGTAGAGCTTGTCGCGGCGGTTCGTGAAACGGTCGGCCCGTCGGTCGAGGTGGCGGTGGATGTGCGAGGGAGGTTAGATATCTGGAGCGCTAGGCGGGCAGCGCGGGCGATTGAGGACTACAACATCGCTTGGCTCGAAGAACCGATCCTCTGGGACAACATCGATGCGCTTGCGGCGTTGGCGAAAGACGTAAACATCCCGATTTCGACGGGTGAGCAGCTATACAACCGGTGGGATTTTAGGCCGCTGTTGGAATCGCATGCCGCGAGCATCATTCAACCGGATATATGTCACGCAGGCGGCATCACCGAGCTTCGGAAAATCGCTACCGCGGCGGAGACTCATTACGTCTCGGTCGCGCCTCACAACTCAAACGGCCCTATTTCAACTGTCGCCAGCCTGCATCTCGACTTGGCTATGCCAAATGCGTTCATGCAGGAGATATTCGTGAGTTTCTTGGGGGCATATGAATCGGTCCTGACCAACATGATCCCGATTGTCGATGGTTATGCAACTGTCCCTGACGGTCCGGGTTGGGGCACTGAGATCGACATCGACGCTCTGAGTGCGTTTCCTCCGTGCGAATATGTGACCGTTGAAAGCGAGCCGTATGTGGAATTTTGAACCGTGGCTCGACCGGGTTGTTTGAGCTGAAATGGGCGGCAAACCCGACGGAACCGAATCTGCACCAAACTCATGGATCCAGAGCGATGCACATAGCCGCTGCCCAAGTCACTTTGCATATACATGCTTCATCGTCGCTCAAAGACAAACGTCGCGTTGTGCACTCGGTGGTCTCCAAGCTGAGGAACAAGCATTCGGTATCAGCGGCCGAAGTGGGAGCCAACGATTCGTGGCGGTCGGCGACGATCGGTATCGCCATCGTGAGTGGCGATATGCGGACCGCCGACCGGATTCTCGAGCGCACGCTTGAGTTCGTTGAGCGTGCGGCGCCGGAAGCAGAGGTTATAGGCGTAGAATCGGACGCTTGGACGTTCGACGACGTTTGAATGGGTGCGTTGTTGCGGCGAGGTTGAAAAAAGAAACGGCTCGGCAATCCAACGGTTGCCGAGCCGTTTTTGATGCGAGACGCCGAGCGTTATCCACGCCCGACGAGATCGAATGTCATGCCGCCTTGGCTGCTGCGACGCGTTCTCGTTGCATATCCTGGAGAATCTCGCGTGCTTGAGCCGGGCTGATGACTCGAGTGCACTGGATGCACTTGAGCGTGACGCCGTCAAGTCCACGACCAAACTGAACGTCGCCCTGGCATAAGGGGCATCTTCGGGGGAAAATCATCGTCTGTTTCATGTTGTTGGTCTCCGTCGTTGAGATTGCAATGATGTGAATCGGGACTAGGCTTCAGAACCAAAAAGCCCCGATTCTGGACCGGGGCTTCATTTGGGAATGAGTTTCGTATATCACTCCGCTCTCAATGACCCCAGTCGTCAGGCCGCCGGTTGTTCCCTTCGAGTCAGTAGCTCTCGCGCCTGATGACGATCGATCAATCTGGTGCACTGCAGACACTTGAGGGTAGGACCTTCGAGCCTGACGGCGAACAGGATGTCGCCTTGGCAATGTGGGCAACGTTTTTCGTAAATAATCGTCATCTCGTTGTTTGGGAGCCTCTCGTTCCGTCTTGATTGCTTGCTTTGTCTGCCCGATTCCGTCTGAGGTATCAACGGATACGGTCTTGTCAGTTACGCGGTTTTTCGCCAGTTCCAAACTTTTTAACTCATCATCGTGGGTCTTGTCAAGCATTAATGGGCAGATTTCGTAATTTTTCAGGAAATCTTGCGTCTGGTTGTCGTTTGGATGGTGGAATTCGTCGACATTGATATAAGTCGTGTCATGTATGTTACTATGAGAGAGAATATGAATCAAGTGCTTGGCGGACAAGATTTTGGTGCCGGTGGTGTTATCACCTTCATGGAGTTAGTGTGACACAGAGATACGAAGAACCACATGTGGCGGATGCAGGCTCAACGATCCCCAACGCGGACGCATTCCTGCGTCTAGTCAACAAGATCGCCGCCGAGGCTGCGCGCCGTGAAGTAGCGCGTCGAGCGGAAGAGGCGCAACAAAGTCGAGTAAGACGCAGAGTGCGAGTTCGGATCGGCGGGCGGGCCGACGCGCTTTACATCATCAGTGTGGCGGCGCAACTCGCCGACATGCACCCGCAGACGCTGCGCAAATACGACCGAGAAGGCCTCGTGAGTCCATCACGAACTCAGGGAAGCCGCCGTTTGTACTCGGAAGAGGACCTTGAGCGCTTGCAAATTGTGCGTCGGTTATCGGAAGACCTAGGTCTGAATTTGAGTGGAGTCGGGCTCGTGTTGGAGCTAGTTCAACATATGCGGGGGATGCTGGAGGTTCTCGAACAGAGCGAAGATCTTGTGAACTCTCCATCTGCGAAAGCCGTTGCTGACGAAATCAAAGTGATCTTGCACTATTTGGGGGTGGAATGATGTGGCTCGTTCGGCCAGGTATTGGCAGTCGACGGGGCCCGAGGACCTGGCGTCCCGGCGGTACTTCACCCAGGGTTGGCAGATCGAACAGAACCCAACGACGCTACGTCGAAAAATGTAACGAACTTCAATCACAATTGGATGCGTCACGCGCGCAAAACGAGCGATATCAGATCGAACTCGACGAAAAGCGTAATCAATACAACTCTTTAGAATCTGTGACTCGTCGACTTCGATCCGACCTGAGACGGACGTACGACGATGCCCAACGGAACAAACGGATGCTCGAAGAGCGTCAGAATCAGGCTGCCGAGCGCGCACGGATTGACGTAGCCAAACGCATAATGACGGTGGCAGACGAGTTCTCGACCGCGATTGAACTCGCGCAAGAGCAAAACATCGACTCGAAGTGGTTCGTAGGCTTTAAGGCGATGGCGGAAAAGATCGACAAAAGTTTGGAGGAGGTTGGCTACCGACGATTCGAGTCTCTTGGTGAGGAAATGGATCCAACGAGGCACGAGGCGCTAGCCACCATGCCGACATCCGACGACCTCGTCGGTAAGATCGTGCAAGTCGTTGAAGCGGGATACGAAGACACGAAAACATCGAAAATCGTGCGCGTCGCGAAAGTATTAGTCGGTAGGCCAACTGACAAGGCATAGAAGAATCTGAAACCGATCCATCGGTGAAACTAACACCACCAGATCGAACTGGTGGAAAGAAAGGCAAGAACAACCACATGGCAAGGGCTATCGGTATAGACCTCGGAACAACCAACTCCGCAATGGCATTCATGAGTGCTGGCGAACCGGAAATCGTCGAAAATTCTGAAGGTCAGCGGATCACTCCTTCGGTCGTGGCCGTCAATACAAAAACGGGTGAGCGACTGATCGGTATGACCGCGCGCCGCCAAGCGGTAACCAATCCGGAACACACCGTTTACTCCGCGAAAAGGTTCATCGGTCGGAGATTCGACGACGATCTAGTACGTGGAGACCAAGATCGGGTTCCGTTCAAACTCGCGGGCTTGGAAAACGGCGACGTCGGTATCGAATTCAACGGTACCGTGAGACCGCCGGCTGAGATTTCGTCGATGCTTCTGGCCCGTCTAAAGCAAGACGCGGAGGAGAAACTCGGCGACACCGTAACGGAAGCTGTGATCACGGTGCCTGCGTATTTCAACGACGCGCAACGTGAGGCGACGAGAATCGCCGGGACGATAGCTGGTCTGGAAGTGCTGCGCATCGTTAACGAACCAACGGCGGCGGCGCTGGCATACGGTTTGGAAAAGCAGGGAGATCGAACGGTTGCAGTCTACGATCTTGGAGGCGGCACCTTCGACATAACGATCCTTCATGTCGGCGAAGGGGTCTTCGAGGTCAAGAGCACAAACGGCGACACGCACCTTGGCGGCGACGATTTCGACCAACGCCTGGTAGAGCACCTAGTTGATGAGTTCAAGAAGAAGGAGTACATGGATCCCAGCTCCGACCCATCTGCTGCTCAAAGACTGAGGCTCGCCGCGGAAGAAGCCAAGATCGAACTCTCTTCGGTCACGACCGCCGAGATAAATCTTCCGTTCATTTCGGCGGATCAGACGGGTCCGAAACACCTCGTTGAATCACTGTCGCGCGCCAAACTCGAGGCGTTGACGGCGGATCTGGTTGAGAAAACCGTTGAGCCTTGTCATAACGCCATGCGAGACGCTGGGGTGGATCCGGACGATATTGATGACGTCATCCTGGCGGGCGGCATGACGCGGATGCCGTCAATCGTCAACCGGGTCCGGGAGATATTCGGCAAAGAGCCGAACCGTACGATCAACCCGGATGAGGTAGTCGCGTTAGGAGCCGCCTTACAAGCCGGAGTGCTGCAAGGTGACGTGTCCGGCATTCTGCTGCTCGATGTGACTCCTCTGACTTGGGGCATTGAGACTCTCGGCGGCGTTCGAACCGAACTGATTCCACGCAACACCACCATACCGACTTCAAAATCCGACACCTTCACCACCGCAGCGGATGGTCAATCGTCGGTCGAGATTCACGTATTGCAGGGCGAGCGGCCGATGGCGGCGGACAACACTTCTGTGGGCCGGTTCACTCTCGACGGTATCGCGCCCGCGCCGCGCGGCGTGCCGCAAGTCGAAGTGTCGTTCGACATCGACGCGAACGGCATTCTCACCGTTAAAGCGAAGGATCAAGCAACTCAACGCGAGCAACACATCACTGTGACGGGCCGGTCGGGCATGTCTGAGGATGACATCAAAGCGAAAGTCAGAGAGGCCGAAGACAACGCCGAAACCGACCGAATGCGCAGAGAAACCGCCGATGCACGTAATTTGGCGGAATCAACGGCGTATCAGGCCGACAAGTTGATCGAAGAGCACGGCGAAAATCTGCCTGAGGAAATAAAGTCTGACATCCAATCGAAAACTACAGAAGTCAGGACCGCCCTCGGCGATGCCAATGCCGACGGTGAAAGACTGACCGCCGCCTCCAATGCGTTGCAACAGGCGATGATGGCAGCAGGCCAGCACATCCACGCGGGCGCGGCAGCCGGCGGCGATCCGGGCGATCCGGGTGATGGGCCCCAACCGGGCGGAGATGACACCGTAGAGGGCAAGTTCCGAGAGGTCTAGATTTCGAAACCTGTCATAGCCCGAATCGGGGGAAGATTCGGCGTTGAACCTCTGTGACTGCGGCTCGGTTGTGATCCACGATGTTGGATCTAGCGTCTGGCTCTATTCGGTATTCGGCAGTGTCATGGAAAGTTGTGACATCCGCTAGCGAAACGAACGACTTTGGCACGTTTTCTGGCAAGTTGAACTCCGCCATCGTGGCGAGGTCCATCGTCCACGCACGGGCAACCGCCGACATGTCGTAACCACCTCCGCCGACGGAGATCCAAGGGCAACCTATCTCGCCAGCGAGTTGGGCGAATTTCTGGACGGCTAGGTTATGGCCTTGAGTGGTTAGCGAGAGATGCGCTAGCGGATCGTTTCGATGCGTGTCGATGCCGAGTTGGGTGAAGAGTACATCGGGTTCAAATGCTCTGGCTAGATCGGGTATTACGGCGTCGAAGGCCTCGTGCCACAACTGGTCGTCGGTGTACGGCGCGAGCGGAATGTTGACGCTGTAGCCATCGCCGTCGCCGGTTCCGGTCTCGTCCGGTCCGCCAGTTCCGGGAAAAAGCCATTGGCCCGATTCATGGATCGATACCGTCATCGCACGATCCGTGTCGTAAAGGCCTGCTTGCACTCCATCGCCGTGGTGGACATCAATGTCGACGTAGAAGACTCTTAGGTCCTGTTCGATCATGTGTTTGATTGCGATGACCGCATCGTTGAAGATGCCGAAGCCGGAAGCGTAGTTGCGCATTGCGTGATGGTGCATGCCACCGGCGGGAACGAATGCGCGGGTGGCACCACAGTTCAACACACGATCAGCGGCTTGCAGCGCGCCGCCGGCTGCCAATGCGGCATGGCGGAACATGCCGGATCTCGGGGGATTGTCTCCGGGGCCGAAGCCGTATTGCCATAGACCGGGCACGATGGCCCCGTCGTCGATGGCTTTTACGACGTCGACGTAGTCGGGATCGTGGAATATTGTGATTTCTTCTTTGGTGGCTTGTCGGGGCGATTCGAACGCGACGTTTTCCGCTGCTAACAGTCCGACGCTGGTCATGAGTTCATGCATGTGGAAGAGCCGTATGGGACGCATGGGGTGCGTCGGGCTGAGCACGTGTTGCGACTGCTCGTGCGAGTAGATCAACGATGTTGCTGGGTGCGCGGAGGGCATCAAGGCTTGATGTTACCGCGATGAGTTCCGCTCAGACTCTCATGCGTCGGTACATCATTGCCGCTACGCCTGCTGCGAGCAGGAGGAAAACGATGATGGCGCTGGGTTTGATCTGGGGCCACTCGCTGTCGGGTCCTGTGATGTAGTGGATTGTTCTGGTGGGCGGGGGTGTCAGTTCTACAGCAGTCGGCTGGGGTTCGGGCGTTGTTTGAGGTTGTGGAGGGGTCAAGGATTCTGCTGCCGGTTCGGTGACTTGCTGTTGAGTTTGCTCCTGTTCCGCGGCGCGCTTATCTGTTTCGATGGTGATCGAGCTTTGACCTTTTTCCGTGCCCATGTTGCCGGTGATGATGGTTGGTAGTCCGGGGATCGTTGGAGGGAGATCGGTTTCGATGTCTACGTGTTGTTCGACGGATGCGACGCGGGGCAGGCCCCATTCATTTCGCCAGCCGTTTTCGATTTGGTCTAGGGATCCTCCGTAGACGGCGATCATGGCGTCGTCGACGCTGTTGCCGGCGTTCAGTTCGCTGAGCAGGTGGCCAATGGAATCTCGTCCGTAGTTTTCGATGAGATAGGAGACGAAGTCGGTTGATTGGATGTAGAAGTTGTTGATGTCTCGGCGAATTCCTGGCACCGCGTTCATTGCCGCGAATTCGGTGACCCTGCCGGAGCGTGCGATGGGTCTGAATCTCCGGATGGAGGAATCTCGTTCGCGTGTCTCCCAGTAGCTTGCGTTGCCTTCGTTGAGCCATGCGGGTGCTGGGGTGGCGTACGGCGAATCGAGAGTGCGGTCGAAGATCAGATGCGTCAGCTCGTGAATAAGGGTTTCGGCGGATGGTGAGGCCATGATGGTGAGGTTGTATCGGCCGTACGCGAAACCGCCGAAGTAGTGACCGTCGGTGGCGGCTTGGCTGATGGTGGGGCCGTGGATGGTCAATTCCCGGACGTTTGGGAAGATGACTGCTCTGAATTGAGGTATGTCGTCGACGCGTAGTGCTTGGGCGATTTGTGGCAGAATCGGGGCGGTTTTGGCGTGGAGGTTTTGGATGGCGCGGTCGTTGATGCCGTAGTAGACGATCTCTAGGCTGTCGTCGGCGATGCGGCGCCAGTCGTGGTAGGTGTCGATGTGCTCGATGTGGTAGGTGTCGGAGGTGTAGACCTCATCGTCAGTGGAGATGAACTCGAACCTGACGTTGAAGATGGTGCCGGGTGGGAAGTATGACGGAGACTGGACGTCGATTTCGGCGGTTGCTTGGATGGTGTCGGTTTGGGTGAATTCGACGTATGAATAGGAGGGTATGGTCTCGCGGCCGTGGGGCCAAACCCAGAGTCTGGCTTCTTTGATCTCGGCATCGATTGTTGTGTCGATCTCGATGATGATCTTGTCTGCTAGGACGACGTGGTGCGTTACGGTCTCGTTTTCGGTTTGGCGTGGGGATTGGGCGTCGATTGCTACGGATAGGGATAGTAGGGTCGCGATCGTGAGCGCGACGACTAGCGCTGTAGTCGTTGCGGCGTGGATGGATGCGTGATTTCGGTTCGATGGGGCCAATTTCGGAGGTGGCGTTGAGGTTGACGTACGGGGGACCTGCAAATTTCCGCTGTATCTGAATACGTCTGGCGATACGCAAAAGATTTTATGCTCGTTGCTGTAGAGTGATTTCGGCGGGAAGTCCGATAGATCAAGAAAGGCGAGCAGATGCGTTACTACCAGTCACTTTGTGGGGTCGATGTGCATGTTGGAGTTGAGGCGGAAGAGGGAGTTGTGACGGATTTGACGTCGATCTCGGCGGAAGCGGATTCGACGTTGAGTCTGTTCAAGGCGGCGCATCTTGGAGGTGTGGGGATAGATGATGTTGCGTTGAAGATCTTGGATCGAGGGGGCGGGGACGAGGTTTCGGTTGATGAGCTGTGTGCGTCGGATGCGTTGCTGCCGCCGATATTTGCGCCGGAGGTCTGGGCGTTCGGGGTGACGTATATGGACAGCATGAGAGAGCGGCAGGCGGAGAGTGGTTCGCCGGATGTGTATGCGCTGGTTTACAACGCGGATCGACCGGAGGCGTTTTTCAAGTCGACGGCGGAACGGTTGATTTCGCCAGGGGATGCGTTGGGGATTCGTGCAGATTCGGAGTGGGATGTGCCGGAGCCGGAGTTGGCGTTTGTGTTGTATGCGGGTGAGATCGTGGGTTACACGATCGGGAATGACATGAGCAGTCGGTCGATTGAGGGTGCGAATCCGCTTTATCTGCCGCAGGCGAAGGTGTATGACCGATCATGTTCGATTGGTCCGAGTTTGGTGACGCCGGATGTCGTCGGTGATGCGCAGACTTTGGAGGTGGCGTTGGAGATCGAGCGCGATGGGGAGGTTGCGTTCTCGGGCTCGGCGAATACTTCACTGATGAAGCGGGACTGCAACTACTTGGCGGACTGGTTGCAGCGTCATAATCGGGTTCCGAATGGGACGACGGTGTGCACGGGGACGGGGACGATTCCGCCGCCGGAGTTCACGTTGGCGGAGGGTGATGTGGTGAGGATTTCGATCGATAAGATTGGGACGTTGGTTAATTCGGTGGTTGTTGTTTGAACTGGGATGGGCTGTATTGGAATGATGGACTGGGGGTTTGAGGTGGGGAGCGACCACTAGGGTCGCCCCTACGGGGGTTCGAAGGGGGGCGGTGGTTGTGGGGTTTGGTGTTGGTGTGGTTGGAGGCGTGTTGAAGTATGGGGCGGTGGTTTGTCACAGGTGATGTTTGGTATTGTGAGGGGGTAATTGGTTTTGGCGTTAGGATGAAGATCGGGGGAGTAAAGATATTGGCAACGAAACGACGCGGCAAAACGACGGAACAGCAGTCGGATAATGGTGCGACCACCGGTTATGAAGCGCAGCTTTGGGCGATGGCGGATGCGTTGCGAGGGAGTATGGATGCGTCGGAGTATAAGCATGTGGTTCTGGGGGTGTTGTTTTTGAAGTATGTGTCGGATGCGTTTGAGGAACATCGCGAACGGTTGGAGGGCGGAGAGATCGAGTACGCCGATCCTGAGGACCCCGAAGAGTATCGGATGGAGGAGATTTTCTGGGTCCCGCCTGAAGCTAGATGGCCATACATTCAAGCTCAAGCTAAGCAAACTACGATCGGAACATTGGTTGACACCGCTATGTACGGCATTGAGCGCGACAACCCAGCTCTCAAAAATGTTTTGCCCAAGAATTACAACCGTCCGGCGCTTGACAAATACAGCTTGGGCCAACTCATCGATCTGGTAGGGGGCATCGAACTGGGCGACAAAGTGTCGCGGAGTCGCGATGTGTTGGGTCGCGTGTATGAGTATTTCCTAAAGGAGTTCGCCAGTGCGGAAGGGAAGCGAGGTGGCGAGTTCTACACGCCGCGATGCATCGTCAATCTTTTGGTCGAGATGCTGGAGCCATATGAAGGTCGCGTTTACGATCCTTGTTGCGGTTCCGGCGGCATGTTCGTGCAATCTGTGGACTTTATCAATGCCCATGCCAGCGGTAATGGCAACGGCGGGAGGGCCAAGGACAAGATCTCGATCTTTGGTCAGGAGTCGAACCACACGACTTGGGGATTGGCCAAAATGAACTTGGCCATTAGGGGCATCGAAGGCCGCATCCTTCAAGGCAACAGTTTTCGGGGGGATTTACACCCCGACTTGAAGGCAGATTTCATCCTAGCCAATCCGCCGTTCAATGTTTCGGATTGGGGTGGCGAAGTGCTGACCGATGATCAGCGTTGGCGGTATGGGACGCCGCCCCGTGGGAATGCGAACTTCGCTTGGGTCCAGCACATGGTTTATCACCTTTCGCCGAGGGGTGTCGCGGGGATCGTGCTCGCGAATGGATCGATGTCGTCTAATCAGTCGAATGAGGGTGAGATACGGAGGAACTTGATTGAGAATGATCTGGTCGACTGCATGATCGCGTTGCCGGGTCAACTTTTCTACTCGACGCAGATACCGGCTTGTCTTTGGTTCTTGGCGCGGGATCGGCGTGGGGGTGACGGTTTTCGGGATCGTCGTAAGGAGGTTCTTTTCATAGATGCCCGGAAGCTGGGGATGATGGTGGACCGGACGCATCGTGAGTTGGGTGATGATGACGTCAAGCAAATCACGGATACGTATCATGCTTGGCGGAGTCAGGACGCGTTTGGGGAGTATGAGGATGTTGCCGGTTTCTGCAAGTCGGCTTCACTTGAGGACATCAAAAAGCATGGATTTGTGTTGACGCCAGGGCGGTACGTGGGAGTTGCGGTGATGGAGGATGATGGGGAGCCGTTTGAGGAGAAGATGGCTAGGTTGACATCGGTTTGGCGGAAGCAGTCAAAAGACGCGCGTCGATTAGATGCGGAGATTGATAAGAACTTGGCTGATTTGGGGTTTTGAGAGGAGAGGACATGAGTAATTCAGATGAGATACGTTGGCAACAGCGGCATAACAATTTCATGAATGCGCTTTCGCGATTGAAAGACGCTTGTGACCTAGACGAATACTCGGAGCTGGAGCTTGCTGGGCTGATTCAAACTTTCGAATTCTCGTTTGAACTAGCGTGGAAAACCCTGAAGGATTTGCTGTTTTACGAAGGATACGACGTCAAAAGTCCGCGTGAAACAATAAGGACTAGCTTCGATGTGGAGTACATCGATGAAGATGAATTCGAGGTTTTCATAGACGCTTTGGAACAACGCAACTTGATGAGTCACATCTACGATGAAGAGCAAGCACTCGCAGTGGTGGAATTGATCAAGAATGATTATCGGCCGTTGCTTGACAAGGTGTCTGCCTATCTGGACACGAAACGGGAGGCATGATCGACGGTTTGAAAAATGCCGACCGAGCGGCAATCCTAGACACTCTCCGCGCGAACCACAAGGTCGAACGGGTCGTGTTGTTCGGCTCGCGAGCTATGGAAACCTACACGGTTTCTTCGGATGTGGACATCGCGCTTTTCGGCAAAAAACTCTCGCTCGTTGATCAGGCAAAGCTGTCGGACACGTTGGATCGTCTCCCGATCCCCCAACGCGTCGATTTATTGTTGCACGATCGCGTGACAAATCAAGACTTGATCCGGCACGTTAGAGAACACGGCATCGAGTGGTTCAATCGGGGGAGTGATGCACAAGATGATTGGCAAGAGCTAGAACTCGGCGAATGCGTCGTGATCAACGATTCGACCTATTCGCCCAAAGAGAACTGGCCACTAGTCAACTATCTGGACACCGGGAATATCACTGAAAACCGTGTCGATTCGATCCAAGAAATTGATGTAGTCAATCAAAAACTCCCAACTCGCGCAAGACGGAAGGTCAAACCAGGTGATGTTGTATATTCGACCGTCCGTCCCAATCAAAGGCATTACGGCATCATCAACGATCCGCCGCCGAATTTTCTAGCATCGACTGGGTTCGCTGTTTTGAGGGGAATTGAAGAGATTGCGGATACCGAGTTCATCTATTGGTACTTGGCACAAGACCACATCGTCGAGTATCTTCACGCTATCGCTGAGAACAGCACGTCGGCTTACCCTTCGATTAAGCCGTCCGACTTGGAACTGCTGACGCTCAACCTCCCTACCCTTCCCGAACAGCGCCGTATCGCGCACATTCTTGGGACGTTGGATGACAAGATCGAGTTAAACCGTCGGATGAATGAGACGCTCGAGGAGATGGCTCGGGCGGTGTTCAAGGACTGGTTCGTGGATTTCGGTCCAGTGCGGGCAAAGATGGAGGGTCGGGAAGCGTATCTGCCTGAGGATGTTTGGGGGCTGTTTCCGGATAGGTTGGTGGAGTCGGAGCTGGGGTTGGTGCCGGAGGGGTGGGGGATTGTACCGTTGCCTGAAATTGTCGACTTCAGGGAAGGTCCGGGAATCAGGCATTGGCAATACACGAATTCAGATGAGGGCACTCGGTTCATCAACATTCGTTGTATCCAAGACGGCGACTTGATACTTGACACGGCGAATCGGGTTCATGATGAAGAGGCTAACGGTAAGTACTCGCATTTCCATCTAGAAGAATGGGATATCGTGTTGTCCGCTTCGGGGACACTCGGTCGGAGTGCAGTTGTGCGGCAGGAGCATTTGCCGTTGTTGCTAAATACTAGCGTCATCCGATTCCGACCAGTTAAAGGTGCTACGTCGTTCGCCTACCTGCGAGGATATCTGGGTAGCGAAATATTCTTAGATGAGCAACGAACACTCGCTTCCGGCAGTGTGCAGAAGAATTTCGGGCCGACACACCTCAAGCAGATGAAGGCATGGCTTCCGCCATACGAGTGCGTAGGTGCGTATGAGACCATTGCGGGGCCGTTGCTGCGGCGAGTATCTGAGAACATGGCTCGCAGCGACGCGTTGCGGGAACTGAGGGATACGCTGTTGCCGGTGTTGATTTCGGGGGAGGTTGGGGTGTGAGCCTCACACCCCAAGGAATAAAAGGATTTTCTGATGTTGGATTTTGATGAAACAACCCTGCTTGCAGAAATGCAAGTGTCGTTCGATTTCCAAAATCGGCGATTGACTACTCCGGCTAGATTCGTCCAACACCTGAAACCCTATCCACACGTCATAGTTCGAATCTCGGATTTTCCATGGGATCGTCAACTCATCCGTGACATTTCGTCGCCAACACCAGATGGGAACGCGATGATTACACCTGCTTTATTGGAGGGACCATGCGAAATACAGCTTGAAAGTGGGACAGTAGTACCGGTAGTTCCTACTTCGTTGCTGACTCGACAAAAGGAAATTGAACTACATTTAAGACAGCGTCCCAGTGTCGTACTAAATTTGAACGAGCCTATGAACGAAATCCGGTTTGAAGTCATGAACTTCACTGGAGACGTACTGCAACGGCCTGGGCGCTTGGCAACAGTGTGCTGGAATTTGGAGTTAACTCCAGTGAAGGAAAGATCGAAGCTGGTTGGGAAGTTGAGCGACAGTGTTGGTTTCGGCGTTACGCACGAAGCAAGGTTAACGCGTAACAATGGCGGACCTTTTCGAGGGGATGAAGTTCAATCTTGCTTGAATGCTGTAGACACATTTTTGTCATTTTTATGCGGCTCCGCCTGTGCTACCACTAATGTTGCCGGGATGGATGCTAAAGGAAACGTAGTTTGGCGACGCTGGGGGCCTCATCACGTCTCGGCTTGGAAACGTCAACGTTCTTGGACGGATATCACCATGTCACACGAGTTATCCGGACTATTCGCGGGATTTATGGGTGTCTATCTGAAGAATCCAGAACACATCGGCAGAATTATTCGACTATACGTTGCAAGCAATGAAAACGATTCGGTAGATATGAGCATCATCATGAACCAGATTGCATTTGAGATGATCTTGATGGATACAGAGAAACACAGAAAAGGCAAATTGGGTGGTCGCATAGCTGAAATGCTCTCAAGTCTAGGGATTGAGAAGGTCATTCCAGATTCTTGTGACGGGTTACTTGCGCTTACAAAGAAACATCGTTGGGCACACGGTCCGCACGCGTTGGTTGATATCCGAAATTCGTTGGTGCACGCGGACAAAGAATTGGGTCCAATCTCTATCGACGCGTATTACGAGGCGAAGCAATTGGGACTGTGGTACTTGGAACTTTTGCTCCTTCGTTCCCTCGGATACCAAGGTAAATATGGAAGTCGCCTCAAATCCGTGCAAATGGCTGGCGATACCGAACAGGTTCCTTGGGCGAGACAATCAACATGAACGTAGGGGCGCGTCGCGAACCGCCACTACGAGATAGGAGCTACAGATGAGGAATACCAAGAGCGCGTTCATCAGTTTTGACTATGGCAACGATAAGGACATATACGGTTCGTTGTTAGCACAGTCGGAAGATCCTCAGTTGGCGTTCCACGTCAGCGAGTGGTCGGTGAAGGAGCCGATATCGGAGAAGTGGAAGGATGAAGTTCGTGATCGCCTTAGAAGGGTTGACCTTATGATCGTGATATGTGGCGAGCACACGCATGATGCCGATGGTGTCGCCGCCGAAGTCACGATCGCCCGTGAGGAAGGCACGCCGTATTTCTTATTGAAGGGACGCCGGAGAAAGACTTGCACAAAACCCAGAACCGCTCGAAGGGGCGATGAGATACACCCTTGGAATCAGAATAACCTCAAGAAACTCGTTGCTGAGAAGGCTAGGTCGTGACCAAACATCCGGATAAGCCTCTGTTCAATCATTCGGAAGAGTTGTATGGCGACGCTTTCAACGCGCACTTGCTGGAGCAGTACAAGCTCTACGTGCAGTCGGCGGAGAATGTGAGTGCGCGGCGGATCGCTTCGAATCGCCACATGTTGACACTTAGCGCGGCCATATTGGCGTTATACGGGTTGCTTTACGCGAACTTCGACGTAGGAGCGTCGGCGTTGGTGTTGCCTCTCGTAGGTATCGGTGTATCTGCAGTTTGGCTCGCGATCATCAAGTCGCACGTCGACTTGAACGCGATCAAGTTCGAGATCGTTCTCGAGTTGGAGTCCCATTTGCCAGCGGCGATTTATACGCATGAGTGGCACCTAGCAGAGAACGGGCGCGGTGAGACTTATCAGGAAGTCTCGACGATTGAGAGTTTAGTGCCTTGGTTGTTCGTCGCGTTGCACGTGGGTTTGACGGCTTGGATTGTTGGCGAGAATTTTGGTGTTGTGGGTTTGGTCAATTGACGACGATCAATGAAGACGATGTCGAACAATTGGCGCTTGGCTGGTTGTCGGATGTTGGTTGGGAATGCGTGAATGGCCCGGATATCGCGCCCGATTCCGCTCAAACCGAACGCGACGATTTCGGTGACGTGGTCCTCGAACGCCGGTTGCGCGATGCCATTGATCGACTGAACCCGGGGATTCGGTTCGACGCGCATGAGGATGCGTTTCGCAAGCTGACGAATCCTCAGGGTACGTCGCTGGTGGTGAAGAACGAGGCATTTCATCGGATGTTGGTTGAGGGGGTGAATGTGGACTATCGGGACGTTGATGGGCGTATTCGGGGTGCGCAGGTTAAGGTGATCGATTTTGAGGATGTTGGGGCTAACGATTTCTTGGCGGTGAATCAGTTTGCGGTGGTGGAGAACAAGAACAGTCGGCGTCCGGATGTGGTGCTATTTGTGAATGGGTTGCCGTTGGGGATCATCGAGTTGAAGAACCCGACGGATGAGGATGCGACGATCTGGTCAGCGTGGCAGCAGTTGCAGACGTATAAGTCGGAGTTGCCGACGCTGTTTTCGATGAACGAGTTGCTGGTGGTTTCGGACGGTTTGGAGGCACGCGTTGGGACGTTGACAGCCGGCCGGGAGTGGTTCAAGCCTTGGCGAACGATTTCGGGTGGCGAGTTGGCGGATCCATCGATTCCGCAGTTGGAGGTGGCGTTGCGTGGGTTGTGCGATCCGAGTCGATTTCTGAAAATGGTGCGGGACTTCATAGTGTTCGAGGGTGATGGTGGGGGAGTTCCGGTGAAGAAGATGGCGGGGTATCACCAGTACCACGCGGTGGAGTTTGCGGTCGCGCAGACGGTCAGGGCTACGCAGTCGGTAGATGATCCGTACATGGGTGCGGACCCTGGCGCCGGATATGAAACTGGTCGCAATCCGGGAGGTAAACCCGGTGACAAGCGGATCGGTGTTGTCTGGCACACGCAGGGTGCGGGTAAGAGTTTGACGATGGCGTTTTATGCGGGCCGGATCGTGCGTGAACGGGCGATGAACAATCCGACGATCGTCGTGTTGACGGATCGGAACGACTTGGATGATCAGTTGTTCGGGACGTTTTCGAGGTGTCGAGATTTGTTGAGGCAGGACCCGGTTCAAGCGGTTGATCGCCGAGATTTGAGGTCGAAGTTATCGGTGGCTTCTGGCGGCGTGGTGTTCACGACGATCCAGAAGTTCTTTCCAGACGAAAAGGGTGATCGGCATCCGATGCTGTCGGACCGTCGGAACATCGTCGTGATTGCGGATGAGGCGCATCGGAGCCAGTATGACTTTGTGGACGGATTTGCGGCGCACATGCGGGATGCACTGCCTAATGCGTCGTTCATCGGGTTTACTGGTACGCCGATCGAGGCTGAGGATAGGAATACCAAACAGGTCTTCGGCGATTACATCAGCGTCTACGATATTCGGCGGTCGGTGGAAGACAAAGCAACTGTGCCGATTCATTACGAGAGTCGCTTGGCGAAACTGGAGTTGAACGAGGGTGAGCGTCCGCAGATCGATGTTGATTTCGAGGAGGCAACTGAAGGCGAAGAGGTTGAGCGTCGAGAGCGGCTGAAGACTAAATGGGCGCAGTTGGAAGCGGTTGTCGGTACGGAGAAACGGTTGAAGCTCATCGCCGAAGACATCGTCGATCATTTCGAGGCGAGATTGGCTGCGATGGACGGGAAGGCGATGGTGGTGTGTATGAGCCGTCGTATATGCGTCGATCTCTATGAACAGTTGGTTGCGTTGAGGCCGGATTGGCATGATGAGGATCACGACAAGGGTCAGATCAAGGTTGTGATGACGGGATCGGCGGAGGATGGTCCGGCATGGCAGCAGCATATTCGGAACAAGGCACGGCGCGAAGGACTGGCGAAGCGGTTCAGGGACAGTGCTGACGAGTTGAAGATGGTGTTGGTGCGGGATATGTGGTTGACGGGATTCGATGCGCCAAGTCTGCACACGATGTATGCGGATAAGCCGATGCGTGGTCACAACTTGATGCAGGCGATTGCGCGGGTGAACAGGGTATTCAAGGACAAGCCGGGTGGGTTGATCGTGGACTATCTCGGCTTGGCTCCGGCGCTACAGGTCGCAGTTCAGACCTATACGGAGAGTGGCGGAACGGGCAAGGCGGTCGAAGATCTGGATCAAGACACTGCGGTCGCTGTGCTTCAAGAGCGTTACGAGATATGCAAGGAACTGTTCCACGGATTCGACTGGTCGACTTGGTCGACTGGTGGTGCGGCGGTGCAAATGAGGCTTATTCCGGCCGCTCAAGAGCATGTGTTGGCTCTGAAAGATGGACGGGAACGGTGTCTTGACGAGGTGAGGAAGTTGTCGCAGGCATTCGCGTTGGCGACACCGCGTGACGAGGCGATGGCGATAAGAAACGACGTTGCGTTTTTCCAAGCTGTGCGAGTGGCGTTGTTGAAACGCGCCGCGAGCGAACGGACACCAAGTGAGGATTTGGATCAAGCCGTTAGGCAGATCGTCGCGAATGCAGTGTCGCCTGAGGGTGTGATCGACATATTCGAAGCGGCGGGATTGAAGAAACCGGATATCTCGATACTGGCGGAAGAGTTCCTAGCCGAAGTGAAGACGATGGAGCGCAAGAATTTGGCAGTTGAGTTGCTGCGGAAGTTGCTGCAGGGAGAGATCACGAAGCGTCGGAAGCAGAACGTCGTTCAGGCTAGGTCGTTTGCCGAGATGTTGGAACAGGCGTTGCGGAAGTATCGCAACCGTGCTATCGAAGCGGCACAGGTGATCGAAGAGTTAATCCAGTTGGCACGGGAGATGCGGGAGGCTAATGAGCGCGGTGAGAAGCTGGGATTGACGGATGATGAATTGGCTTTCTACGATGCGCTCAGCGACAACGAGAGCGCGGTGGAGGTCATGGGTGATGAATTGCTGGGGGACATTGCGCGTGAGTTGGTCGAAACGGTCCGTCGGAATGTGACTATCGACTGGACAATTCGGGAGACTACGCGGGCGAAGTTGCGTGTACTGGTGAGGAGAATGTTGCGTAAGTACGGGTACCCACCGGATATGCAGGAGAAGGCAACGCAGACGGTTTTGGAGCAGGCCGAGGTTTTGTCGGCGGATTGGGCGTTGGCGGCGTAGGGCCGCTTCGTCCTTCTGTCACGCCGTTGCCGTAGTTACTCTCCGTGGCACATTTCCGCCGCACAGCGGGATCAACCAGGCCCCATGGCCGCCCCGTTTGCCCTCAGCTTTGCCCTCTCCTATGGAGGGAGATGGGAGATTCCTCGCTGCTCGGAATGACGCCGTCGCCGCCCTATCCCTCTGGATCCCGGCTTTCGCCGGGATGACGTCGGGGTGTTAACACGGATGGCGTGGGATGTGCGAACGTTCCAACGCACTCATAACCACGTTTTCCGAACACGTCATGCCCAAAACCACTTCCAGACTGCGAATCTACAACGAATAAACCCTCCAAAATCTTCGCCGTCACCAGCGTCGAGACCGCCGTTTCAGTTAATCGCCGTTCCAAAAAATCCAACAACAAAGCAACAAATCACATGCTCGCGGCAACAAAACAACAAAGTACCCCAACCGCGACAACAAACCCTGGGAAACAACCAACAACAAATGGATTTCTGCGGTTTCAACAACCCAACAAACTCAACAACACGCCCAAAAATGCCACCAAATCAACAATTGACAACAACAAATCCAACAACAATACTTGGAAGTGTTAACTAAATCGGTCTGGGGCGACGGCTCTGGGCAAACAAACTACATCGGCAACAGCCGCACACGGAAGGAGGAAAAGATGCAGACGACACGCCGTGCAAGAAACATCCAGACCTCGCAACACCCGTGCGCTCAAAGCCTAGCCGGTGTGACCAACGTTCACGCAAGGTTCAAGTCCACGCCGGGATCGGTACGCCGCCGGTCCTTCTCGGGAGAGAGCCGCTTGCTAGTAAGTGGTGTGGTAATCCGTGAAACAGGTCGCCAAGCTTTCCATCGTCAGTTGCGCGAGGATCGCCAGAACGCTAACCCGATACCACATCGGGTGATTTGCTCCATTGCCTACCAGCAACGGCGCTCTGTGTGCGTTACAAGCACACGCACAGGCATTCGCAAAAATGTTGCAAGCGTCCAGCTGCACGTCCCATCCCAGACCATCACGGCAAGGCGTAGCCGCCAAGCCGTCGGAGTTGCTGGTTACAACCCCGATCACCACGGTCATATTGTGCCCCCCGGAAACGGGGGGCCGCAAACCCAAGACCTTCATTCGCACCCGGTATCACGAACCACCAAATCCGGGAATTACACGCGTCTCCAATCACCCACCGCCCCTTTGGATTCCGGCTTTCGCCAGAATGACGTGAGGAGCGTCGGAGCGATGTGGAGCGTAGTCGTTTGCTTGCAAAGGGGCGACCACTAGGGATCGCCTCTACGGTGTGGTGGGGGGGGTGCGGTTAAGATTAGAGTTTGCGATGTGTTGGGTTGGTTGGTGGCTGAATCTGGATATCGAGGTTTTCTTGACTCAAACCGCAGAGAAACGTGAGGGATCGGCGGAATCCGTTGTCGATGCGCCTTTTGTGCAGGAGTTTGCGCGGAAGGTTCGTGAGAATGTGCAGCGGGTTTTTGTGGGGAAGGACGCGGCCATAGAGCTGGCGATCATTGCGATGCTGGGTCGTGGTCATGTGTTGTTGGAGGATGTGCCGGGGACGGGCAAGACGACGCTGGCGAAGACTATTGCGGCGTCGCTGGGTCTGGATTTCAAGCGTGTGCAGTTCACGCCGGACTTGGTGCCTTCGGATGTGTTGGGTGTGAACATCTACAACGCCGGGGTAGGCAGTTTCGAATTCAAGGCGGGTCCGATTTTCACGCAGATCTTGCTGGCGGATGAGATCAACCGTGCGACGCCGCGGACGCAGTCGGCGCTGTTGGAGGCGATGCAGGAGCAGCAGGTGTCGATCGATGGTGTGACGATGGCGTTGAGTTCGCCGTTCTTGGTGTTGGCGACGCTGAACCCGGTGGAGATGGAGGGGACGTTCATGTTGCCGGAGGCGCAGCTGGACCGGTTCCTTTTGAAGCTGTCGATCGGATATCCGTCGGACGAGGAGGAGGCGATGATGTTGCAGCGGTTCCAGACGGGCGATGGTGCGTTGTCGGTGGATGTGTGCGCGGAGGCGGATGATGTGGAGCGGGCGCGTGACATTGTGGAGGAGGTGCGGGTTGCGGACCATGTGAGGGAGTATCTGGTGTCGGTGGTGAGGGCGACGCGGAACAATGCACAGATACGGTTGGGCGCGAGTCCGCGAGCGTCGCTTGCGTTGCAGCATGCGTCGCAGGCACGGGCGGCGATCAATGGTCGCGAGTACACGATGCCGGACGATATCAAGGCGCTTGCGGCGCCGGTTTTGTCGCATCGGGTGGTTCTGGAATCGAGTATGCAGATGCGGCGTCGGGATGCATCGCAGGTGATCGATGATGTTGTTGCGCAGATTCCGGTGCCGATAGAGAGGTGAGGGGATACTTTCTCGCAAAAGACCGTTGTAGACCATGTGGTTGCCCCGCCCTTTGTGCCCGTTCCCCCTCACCCTAGCCCTCTCCCACGAGGGGAGAGGGGATTTCGTTGGGCGATTGGAGGATCGCTTCGGTGGAGAATGTTGCTAGATTTGTGATGGGCCCGGTGTCCGCCCCGTTCACCCTCACCATGGCCCTCTCCCATCGAGGGAGAGGGGATTTCGTTGGGCGATTGGAGGATCGCTTCGGTGGAGAATGTTGCTAGATTTGTGATGGGCCCGGTGTCCGCCCCGTTCACCCTCACCCTGGCCCTCTCCCACCGAGGGAGAGGGGAGATTCCTCGCTGCGCTCGGAATGACATGTGCGCTCGGAATGACATGTGTGCTCGGAATGACATGTGTGCTCGGAATGACGTGTGTACTCGGAATGACATGTGTATAGGAGAGGGGATTGTGATTTGAGATGATGATTAATCCGATGTTGAGGACGTTTCGTGAGAAGCGGACGCGGGATTTGCGTGCGCCGGATGTTATCGGCGAGTTGTTTATGTTGCTGATGCTGGTGGTGATTGGTGTGGGTGCTGGTACGGGGTCGGCTTTGGTGGTGGCTTTGGGTGCGACGGCGTTCGTGATTTCGGCAGGCGGGACGCTGTGGTCGAAGATGTCGTTGGCGGAGGTTGCGTATGATGCGGTGCCGTCGGATTCGCATGCGTTTGTGGGTGATGAGATCGAGATTGTGATGACGCTTGAGAATCGGAAGCCGTTGCCGATTCCGTGGGTTCAAGTGATCGAGTTTTTGCCGACGGGTCTAACGCCGCTTAGCGACGACAGCATTAAGCGGAGAGCGTACGCGGGTGGGAGCGAGGCGATCGAGACTACGAGTTTGGCGGGCTATGAACGCGTGCGCTTCCGGCACAAGGTTCGGGCGCATCACCGTGGTCACTACTCGATTGGTCCGACGGAGTTGCGGAGCGGTGATCTTTTCGGGCTTTTCGGGACTGTCAGGCGTGATTCGCGTTCGCCGCATGGTGTGACGGTTTATCCGCGGATCGTGCCGCTGGATGGTTGGGAGCTGCCGGCTGCGAAGCCGATGGGTGACATTTTGAGCCGAAACAATTTGCTGGATGATCCGTCTCGTCCGCGGAGCATCCGGGACTATCGGCCTGGGGATCCGTTGAAGCGGATCGACTGGAAGTTGAGTGCTAAGCGCGATGAGTTGATGGTGAGAACGTATGACCAGAGCGTGAGCAACGATGTGGTGGTGATGCTGGAGTCTCGGACTGTGGACTACGCGTGGCATGGGTATAGGTATGACGTGCTGGAGTCGGCGGTAACGGGAGCGGCATCGATCGCGGTGCGGTGTTCGGATCTGGGTTACCGCGTGGGATTGGTTGCGAATGGGGTTCGTCCGACGCGCGGGGTGATGGCGGTGGTGCCGCCGGGCGATGGGCCGCATCATGTGAGGGCGATCTTGGAGGCGTTGGCGTTTGTTCAGCCGCTGTCGTTCACGCCGTTGGATGGTCTGGCAGTTGAGCGCGGGGCGCAGGCGATCAGTGCGGGATCGTCGATCATTCTCGTCGCAGGTTTTTTGACGGAGCCGGTGGTCGCGTATATTCATCATGCTCAGCGGGAAGGTCATCGGGCGTCGATAGCATGGGTAGGGCGCGAGGAGCCGCCGCAGGTTACGGGGATTCGTGTGGTCGATGCTCGTGAAGTGTTCAAGGTGGAAGAGGATGTTGAAGATTTGTTCATGTCGGTCGTGGACGAGCAGTTTGAGATGAATGCGCGTATGAACCAGCCGGTGCGCGAGTACGACCGTGTCTGACTGGCGTAACCAGATCGTTTTTGCCGCGATTGCGGTCGCGGAGAGCATTGTCATCTTTACGATTCTGGCGGTTATCAGCGCTGGGTTGAGTCTTGACAATCCTCCGATGCATTGGGGTGTGGTGGTGCTGGTGTATGTGGCAGGGATGGTGACGTCGTGGATCGTGGGTGGATTGCGCGGCGGTATTGCTACGGTGGCGCTGATTTATGGTGCTGGCGGACTGGCGACGATCTATCTTGCGATTGCGACAACTCGGTTCAACGATGGTTTCAACTTCGATCTGTCGTGGGTTTACCACCTTTTCAATCGGGACTTGACAGGGGAGCAGGTTGCGGCGCTGGTGATGGCTTTGATTGTGACGGTTTTGATTTGGCGTCGGACGTCCACGATCGTGCGGGATGATCGGGATGCGCCTGATCATTTGAAGCGGATATTCAAGCGTGGGCTGGTTGTGTTGGCGATTGGTCTGGTCGTCGACGAGTTCGTTTCTGAACCGGTTGGTTTGGCCCAACTGCTAATTCCGTATTTCGTTGCGACGCTGGGTGGGATGGCGGTGGCGCGGCTGCCTAGCGATACCCCGGTGGTGGCGAGCCGGTGGGCGAAGATCATCTTGGTCGCGCTCGGTGCGTTCTTGGGTGTCGGTCTGATCGCGGGGATATTGGGAGGGCGTTACGGTTCGGCGGGTCTGAGCGCGTTGTACACGGTTTACGGGTGGATGATCGACGCGATTCTTTGGGTGTTGCGGTGGCCGTTGCTGGCGATCGGTTGGATCATCGCCAAGATTATCGAGTTCTTGCAATCGTTCTTCGGTACGGAACCAGTTGAGCAGGAGCAGCAGCAAGAGGGAGGTCAGAGGCCGGAATTTCCTGAGCGTGAGGCGGTGGAAACGGCGGATTCTGCTTGGGTCGAGGCGTTTTTGGATGCGTTGCAGTGGCCGCTGACGTTTTTGTTGCTGTTCGTCGTGTTGATCGTCGTGGCGTTGGCGTATCGGCGGATAATCAGGCGTTTGTCTCGCGAAGACGGGGTGGAGCGAGAGACGATCCGGGACGAGGTTGAGGAGGTATCGTATTGGGATCTATTGAAGGGGCTGTTGCCGGATTGGATGACGCGACGAGGAACGCCGCGGCACCTTTGGCGCTATCCGGAAGAGCCGGGCATCAAAGAGGTGTTTTTACTGTATTTCGAGACGCTGGAGATGGCGTTGGAGCGTGGCTGGGAGTTCGACTCCCGATTGACGCCTAGCGAGAGGCGGGTTGATTTGGAAGTTGTGTTGGAGGGTGCTCCGATATCGGACATAACTTCGCGGTTCAACGCGGCTTGTTACGGGAATGTGCCTACGGCGACTACGCAAGTCGATACGTTGAGATCGAGATTGGCATCAGCAGTAGAGGTATTGGACGCGCGGCGCAAGGAGGCTGACGCTAACCCGGCGTGAAACGGCGCGCGAAATCGCGCCGCTACCTGCTCTATTCCTGTTCGCCGATTTTGATCACTCGGAGCAGGTTTGTGCTGCCGGATAGGCCGATTGGGACGCCTGCGACGAGGACTACGGTGTCGGCGTCTTTGGCGAAACCGGTTTCTGTGGCCAGTTCTGCTCCGTAAGCGAACATCTGGTCTAGCTCACTTAGACGGTCGGCCAACAGCGGGATGACGCCCCAACGCATGGAGAGGTTCGCTAGGGTTTTTTGGTTCGGTGAGAGAGCGATGATGGGTGTGCGCGGTCGGAACGCGGCTACGCGGTCTGCGGTGGTTCCGGTCTCGGTGAATGTGATGATGGCTTTGGATCGGAGGGTGTCGGCGGTTCTGGCGGCGTCGAAAGCGATGATGGAGTCGATCTGAGCGTTCCGGCCTTCCTTGTCGATGATGGCCATGCGTCGGTTGCGCAGCATGGCGCTGTCGAGGAATTTTTCGGCCATCTTGGAAACTCTCGCCATGAATCGCACAGCCGCCACCGGGTAGTCTCCGACGGAAGTTTCAGCGGATAGCATGACGGCATCGGTGCCGTCGCGTACGGCGTTGTAGACGTCGGTGGCTTCGGCGCGGGTCGGATACGGGTTGTCGCGCATGGACTCGAGCATCTGGGTGGCTGTGATGACGGGTTTACCGACCTCGTTAGCGAGTCGGATCATGCGCTTCTGGGTCGTCGGAACCAAGTGCAGCGGCATCTCGACGCCGAGGTCGCCGCGGGCAACCATTATTGCGTCAGTCTCGTCGAGGATTTCGGCGAGATTATCGACGGCTTGTTTGATCTCGATCTTGGCGACTAGCGCCGGGTTGCAACCTGCATCGGCCAACCATTTCCGAACCGCTCGCAAATCTTCGCGGTTGCGGATGTACGACAAACCTACGAAATCTACATCGGCTTCAACGGCGAATTTCAGCGCTTCGACAGTTTCATCGGTGAAGTAATCGAGTGTCGACGTGTTGCCGGGCGCGGTGACGGCCTTGTCACTCTGAATCAAACCGCCTCGGCGGATGGTGCAGTGGATTTCTTGGCCTTCGACTTTGTCGACGCGCATCTCAACGGCGCCTTCATCGATCAAGATTCGGGCACGGGACCTGATGTCGTGGTGCAGACCGGCGGGCCAGACTGTACCGCGCTCCGGTGTAGTGAAGACGCGTTCACCGGTCAGGACGAATTTGTCTCGTGCGGCGACGGGAATGCCTTGTCTGCCGCTTTCCACCACCGAAATATCTCGGTCGACTGTACCGATGCGATATTTGGGTCCTGGTAGGTCGGCGAGTATGCCGATTGAAACGCCCATCTGCTTTGCGGCTTCGCGAATTGCACTGACATACTCGAAGTGTTGCTCGGAATCGCCATGTGAGAGGTTAAGCCGAGCGACGGACATTCCGGCGCGTATGAGCGCGCGTGCTTTGGCGACGTTACCGGTCGCGGGTCCGATCGTGCAGACGATCCGTGTTCGCGGCAGGTTTTTGACGAATGGAGGTAGCGGTTGCATCGGCCGAAGCAGGTTAATGGGTAGATCAACTGCGTCTCGGTTTAATGTATAACGTCTCGTGCGCCCGACGACGTGGGTGACGCAGAGATGTCTGAATATCGACCTGATTAGTTGGCTTTGATATGATTAAGTTAGATGTGCATGAGGCCGTCTGGGCCGTTTGGGAAACACGCTGGGAGTCCGAGATTTGAACACATTTGAAGCGCTGCTCGCGTTGCAAGAACTTGATCAAGGGTTGCTTCGACAGCGGCAGTCGTACACGCAGATTTCGATCGACCTGCAAGATAGAGCGAACCGATTGAAGGAGTTGCGTGAGAAGTGCGAGCGTGCGAAACGTTCACAGATGCAGGCAGAAGTGGCAATGAAGCGGCTCGAACTCGAGAGGGCATCTGAAAATCAGAATCGGGCGGAGGTAGAGGAGAAGCTCTACAGCGGAACCGAGGTGACGAATCCTCGAGACTACTACCGTATGGAGTTGCGGGTGCAGGAGCATGCGAACCGTATCGACTCTATCGACGAGCGCATGGAACCGATCCGGGCCGCTGCCAACGAGGCGCGTCAAGTGCATTCTGACCTTCAAACGCAGCTTGACGAGATGGAAGTCAACTGGACCGAGCAGAAACAGGTCGGTACGGATGAACAGACGCGCATCTCGCGGGAGTACAACGAGGCGTTGAAGCATCGGAACGAAACCGCGGGTGCGATCCCTCAGCAGCACTTGGGCGAATACACGCGCTTGTTCAAAAGCAACGGCGGCGTGGCCGTTACAGTGGTCGAACGTGATATCTGCGCCGGATGTTCAGAACGGGTTTCGATGGGCGAGTTGAACGTGCTCAAACGTGCTACGGATCCAATCTTGTGCCACTGCGGCAAGTATCTGATCACGCTCAGTACGGACTAACAACCCATGCGCGCCATCGGATATGTTCGGCGCCGCGTTACAGACGAGGATGTCGAGGCGCTAGATAGTTTGACTGTCCAGGAATTGGCCAGTTCGATGGATGCCGCTGCCGGTTCTTGGGGTCAGATCAGAGAGATCGAGAGTCGTTTGAGACAGACGACCGACGACCCGGTCAAACAAATCATCGAATTTTGCCGTTCGGGCGGCCACCAACTCACGACGATTCTCGGGTCTGAGATCGTAAACCCGCTGCTCGAAGGTATCGAGGAGGAATTGAACGAGAATTTGGGTTCGGCATTCCAGAGGCAGATACCGGCGGAGTTCGGCGACGCACAGTTTGCCGACTTAATGGAGCAAATCGAAGGCCGAAGCGGTAGGCCAGCCCTGGTGGTAATTCCAGATTCTTCGCACTTGGCTCCGGATCTGGAGACGTTAGTGGAACGTCTCTTGTACATCCGCAGATCCGGATCCGACGCGATCTGCACCGATTTGGAGATGCCGGATCCGCTACAGAACGGCGAAGAGTTGCTGGGTTTGCGAGGCGAGCCCGATTGGTTGAGAATGCGGATCCGCGAGAAGATCCGCGAGAAGGCTTCGCGCGGCAAGGTGCTGGGACGGACGCCGTACGGTTACCGGTGCGGTGCTGATGGAACGCTGAAACCCGTTCCTGAAGAGGCGAATGTAGTCAGGAAAATTTTCGAATGGTACGCTGGAGAATCCGAAGGTGAAACCGATGGGTCTGGCGCGGAATCGACCAACGGGCTTGGGATGCGATTAATCGCTCAGCGATTGGCGAGCGAAAACACTCCGACTCGGACCGGCAAACCGTGGTCGACTGCGACGGTTTCGATCATTCTCAAAAACCGCGTATACGTGGGGACCTATTCTCGTTACGGCTTCATGGTGTCAGGAAACCATGAGCCGATAATCGGCAGGTCGTTGTTCCGCAAAGCGCAGGATGCGTTGATGGTCAAACAGCGACAGCGCAGGCTTTCGAAATCGGAGGACCCTTTCCTGCTCGGCGGATTGTTGACGTGCGGTCAATGCGGGCACGGCGTTCCCGGTTTAACACGGCGTCGAACTTGGCGTCGGCAGGACGACACTACCGCGTCGAAAACCTATCGCTACTACGAGTTCTACGAATGCCAACACCGGCGTGCGGCGAAGAACGGCGACGGCAATGGGTTCAGATGTCCGAAATGGCGAGCCAACGATCTGGACGGAGAGGTGCGTAAGGCGATCGGAAGCTGGGAACCGGAGGTCGTGAGTCAGATTCGTCCTAAGGAGATGCGGCTAACGCTGGAAGAACAGCTGGAAAACGCTGAGAAGACGTTTTTGAGTGAAGCACGGGTTGTATCGACGGGCCGCGGAGACCTCGAAAATCTGGAACCGTTTGTATCCGAAATCAAACGCTTGCGCCAACAGATCGAAGATGCGAACGCGGCGATCGGCACATCTGGCGCGACCGCGAACGGCAAGGTGAAACGCGAGCGACTGACGAGGGACCTGATCGCCGATGCGGTCGGATCCGGCGACGTCAACCGTGCTCGAGAAGCGTTGGCGGCACTTGTTGACGACGTGGTGGTGAATGAAGAGTCGGTGACGGTGAATCCGCGGGTCGCCGGTTAGTCCGACTCAGAGCGGATGTTACTCTGAGGTCAGTGCGAGGCGGACGGGCGACCGCTGCTGGGTCGTTGTTAGACGATCTAGGAGAGGAAAGTCCGAGCACCGACGGGCAGGAGCGCCTGTTAACGGCAGGGCGGGGTGACCCGACGGAAAGTGCAACAGAAAGAATACCGCTTTCGATGTGGGCTTCGAGCCCGAGCTAATCGAGAGTAAGGGCGAACGGGTGCGGTAAGAGCGCACCGCGTCGGCGGTAACGTCGGCGGCACTGCAAACCCCGCTCGGTGCAAGGCCAAATAGGGGGGCGTCAAGACGAGTGTCCGCGTCAGCTCCCGGGTAGGCCGCAAGAAGTCGTGGGTGACCGCGACTCTAGATGGATGGTCGCACAGGGCGAAAGGTTGGTGGACGAAGGCTTTAGGGCCGTAAACCTCAACTGTGCCTGGACAGAACTCGGCTTACAGTCCGCCTCGCCAGATTGTTGCCCTTTTCACTTCTCGCTGGTCAACTCAATCATCCGGTTGACGAAATCGTTGACTAGTTCGCGGCTCTCTTCGAACTGATGGTCTTCCATCCAGCCGTGGTGGAAGTTCGAGTGCAGTGCTTCAGCGGCTTTGAAGTTTGCGTAGAGGATCGGTTCGCCGACTCTCTCGGCGAAACGTTTGACGAACTGCGCGGTCACCGCGTGTTTGATGCCGCGACGATGCATCTCAGCGATGGCAACGTGTGATGCGGCTTCCCATAGTTTTTCTGAGGCTTGGAAGATGTCGCCTGCTTCATAATCGATATCGGCATCATCGAGAAACTGCTTAGCGATTGTGATGTGTTCGGTCGCTAGCATTTCATCCGAATGCGATTGTGTTCCGTACGTTGAAGCGATCTGATTTGGTCGAATGCCGTCGGGACTTCACCAGAGTCGCCGAACGCCGTAACGGTCGAACAGGGTTTCGTTGGAGACTAGCACTAGATCGTTTGATATCGCCTGCGCGATCAGAAGTCGGTCGAACGGGTCGCGATGTGGGCCGGGCAGCGATCCGGCGCGAAGGGCGTGTTCAAGGGTGATCGGCAGTTCCGCGAAGTTTTGGTTCGCCATGTAACCGGGCATGTCAAGAACCAATTCTTCAGCTTCTGGCAATTTGCCCAAACGGTATTTGGTCGCGATTTCCCATGCGGTCGCGGCACTAATCACTTTTTCGTTGTCTTCATCTACGACAGCGGCATGTGCGTCATTGGAAAACTGCACATCTCCAGACGACCACCAGAGGAGCGCGTGTGTATCAAGCAGCAGTCGCAAAATCATCCGCCTTCCCACAGCTTGAGTTCCTCTTCGGGGAGTGGTTCGAAGAATCGTTCGTCGATCTTGATCTTGCCCTTTAGTGTTCCGAACTGCGGTTTTCCTTTGGGTGCGTACGGGACTAGCTTTGCGACTGGTTTGCCGTTGCGGGCAATTACCACATCTTCTCCGGCCTCAGCTTCAACCAGCAACCGCGAGAGGTGAGTTTTGGCTTCGTGAACATTTACGGTAACCATGGTTGGCTCCTTTGAGGGTGGATTAGCTAATTATATGACTAGCCAAGTTCAGAACAGTTACTGACCGTCGGCCCCACAGCCCTACCGCACCTCTGGATTCCAGCCTCTGTATCGGAGTACGGGGCAGGCCACGCTGGAATGACGGGTTGTGCTGGAATGATGCGGGGCGTCCGGAGGCCCCCCGCAATTGTGCACTGTTCAGTCCACCACTTCCAGGGTGGCGATGTGGAGTGCGTGGATGTCTAGAGATGCTCGCATGAATTGGTAGACGGCGTCGGTCATGCGATCGAACCGGCCAAAAGAAAACCGAATCACGGGTTCGTTATTGCCAAAGACGCATTGCGGCGACGATGATGCCGGTGGCCACGATGATTAGTCCGCCGAGGCGCATCATCAGTCGGGTTTCCGCTGCTGCAAGTTTGCCTTCGAGTGCGGCGAGGTCGGCTTTTGTCGCCAAATGGCTATAAGCGCCTTTGAGTTGGTTGACGTCGGCTTCGACGTTCAATATCCGTTCGTCCATCGTTGCCATATGTTTATAGAGTCCTAATCACGTTAATCAACAACCAAGTAATGTTAGTCTACCACTTCGATCGTGTCGATGCGTGGTGCGTGGATGTCTTGGGATGCCCTCATGAATTGGTAGACAGCACCGGTCATCGATCGAACCGGCTCAAAGAAAACCGACTCACGGATCCGTTATTGCCAGAGACGCATTGCGGCGACGATAATGCCGGTGGCGACGATGATCAGTCCACCGAGGCGCATCATCAATCGACTTTCCAACGCTGCGAGATCAGCTTTGGTCGCGAGGTGGTCGTACGCGCCTTTGAGTTGATTGACGTCGGCTTCGACATTCAATACCCGTTCGTCCATAGTTGCCATATGTTTATAGAGTCCTAATCACGTTAATCAACAACCAAGTAATGTTAGTCTACCACTTCCAGCGTGGCGATGCGGGGTGCGTGGTTGTCTAAGGATGCTCGCATGAATTGGTAGACAGCGTCGGTCATGGGTACGCACTCGGGGCAATCTTCGTTGACGCCGGCGTTGTATTTGACCTTCATGTAGTCGTCGGTGAGTTCGAGTAGTTCGAGATCCACTCAGGACAGCTATGGACACATGCGAGTGTCAAGTGGGCTATGTTCGTTTAGGTTCATTACAATATCCAACGGAATAACTAGCATTGACACGAACAACCATCCGTTTACAACCAAGGAGATAACACGTTGACCACACAAAATCCTACAGGACGGATCGATGTCAACGTTTTGAATCCTGAAGAGCTTTTTGGCGAGCAAATCCACTACCAGATCCCGCGTTTCCAAAGAAGGTATATCTGGAACAAAGAAAAACACTGGCAACCGTTGTGGGAGGATGTAAAGCGCGTAGCGAATCAGTGCTACTCCGGCGACAAACCGAGCCCTCATTTTCTTGGTGCTGTTGTGTTGCAGCACGTCTACAAAGGAGTTGGTCAAACCCAGACTCGATTAGTTGTCGACGGTCAACAGCGTTTGACCACCCTGCAACTCTTAATTGATGCCGCCGACAAAGCATACTCGGCCAGAGGGTCCCAACCTGAGAAACCGATGTCCGAACTCGTGTGGAACGAGCCGAAATCGACTGACAACAATATCTATCATGTGTACAAGGTTTGGCCAACAGTGATTGACCAACCGTCTTTCCGTCAGGTGCTCTCCGACGAAATGTTGGAGCCAGGTGACGCTCCTATCAATCTAGCCCACGAATATTTCCGCAACGAGATAGACAAGTGGTTCGACGGTGATCCTGACGGACTTTCAGAACGGGTTGGGGCCTTGCAGACGGCACTGCGAAGCCTTTTGCACCTAGTGGTCATTGATCTGACGCCTACCGATAACCCACATGTCATATTCGAGTCATTGAACGCACGCGGGGAATCGCTTCTCGAATCTGACCTCATCAAAAATATGGTCATGTATGAGGCAGACAGGACTGGGATCGTGGAAGGCACGACAAACGCCGACTGGTTGTGGGATTTCAACGACCGTTGGTGGGCGACTGAAGTTGGTCGAGGACGGCTCAGACAACCGCGTATCGACACTCTGCTCCATCAGTGGTTGATTATGCGTACTGCTAGGCGAGTTATGAACTACGACGTGTTCCTGACTTTTCGCCGTTATTACACTGATGAGGACCAATCGCCCATCCACCAAATAGCTATGGACATAAAGGATGTCGGTGACATATTCCGTTCTATTGAGACCGAATCTTTGGCTAACGATTACCCCTTGGTGGAAAATCTCAAACTCTTTTTGTACAGAAGGAAGATTCTGCAGAACAGCGTAGTCACGCCAGTGTTGCTTTGGTTGTTTTCTTCAATCGTTCCTGAGGAGCAGTTGGTTAAGTCGATCCGGGCCCTTGAAAGCCACATGGTACGACGCATGATGATGTTAAGCGGAACAATAGCGCACAACAATACATTCGTTGAATTGATAGCTGAATTACATGAGACCGATCCTGATCAAGCTGGCGATACGATCGTTAGTTTCTTGCGCGGCAAGGACAGTAATGTGGCGTTCTGGCCAACTGACGCAGAGGTAGAAGATGCTATCTCGAATAACGAATTTTATCGAGTTTTGACTCGGCCGCGGTTGCGGTTGTTGTTGGAAGGTATTGAGCAAGGACTGAGGTCGGAAAAAGCCGAAGAACCAGATGCGCCGCGCAATCTCACGATCGAACGCATCATGCCTGAAGCGTGGCGGGATAACTATCCCCTACCACCGGACGTTGAGTCGGAACAACGCGACAGGATAATCCTCACGCTCGGAAATCTGACGCTAGTAAATCGGCCGCTTAACTCGGCGATGTCGAACGCGCCCTGGATCGGCAAACGAGAAGAGCTCAAAAAACACAGCACACTGCATTTGAACAAGGAACTTGCCGATGCCGATGATGCCTGTACTTGGGGCGAAGAACAGATTGAGATTAGGGCGCAGCGCCTAAGTCAGGTGGCGATTAAGGTTTGGCCATACGCTGATTCGTTGTAAGTCGGGCAGGAGCCCAAGTCGACGCCGAGTTGTCGATCGTTCTCAGGCAGGCAGTGATAAGGGTTACGGGCGACAATCTCCCAGATGGATGGTCGCACAGGGCGAAAAGTTGGTTACGTAGGCTTTAGAGCCATAAACTTCTTCAGAGCCCGGACAGAACTCGGCTTACGGTCCGCCTCGCCTCCTAGCGATTTTTCTTCAGCCACTCAATATCAAGGGACTGAGTCTGTTTGTCTCCGATCAAAACGTCGTAACTCCGTCTATCAGATGACCTTTTGAAATAGACGCGCCCCGACCTCGTTGATCGACACTCGAACCAATCTTTAGTACCGATTATCTTTTTGCACTGCGGGATGTATTCGTTCGCCCTGTCATTGATGATTCTCAACACATCGAAAATTTGCTTCCGAGACTCGGATTCAAGCAATCGTTCAAGGCTGTCGCGAACGAGATTGATATTCGGGAAGCAGTCAGCAATAAGAACCTTGTTGTTACCTGCGACCCTCTCTAACTTACGGTTGAGGTTTGAAATCCGCTCCCGGTTTGATCTTTCCTCGTCAGCTGCTTCTGTATATTCCCCAGCAAGTTGCTCCCATTCTGCCGCGTCGTTCTTGGCTTTTTCTGCGTCGTCGGTCGCTTTTCTCAAATCTTCGATCAATGCAACGTTCTTTTCGTCATAGTCGGTTAGAGCATCGTCACGTTGTGCGATCAACTTGCGCCCAATTTCAACAATTCTCAACATTGCGCGCTCAGTTGCTTCACGTCCGCTTCTTTCTTGTTCGCGTAAATCGTCCAGTTCACGCGCCAGAACGTCCCTTTCGTAAGTCAAACGATTCGCGTAGCTCAACTCCCGATTGAGCTCGGTCTTTGCTTTTTCAACTGCGCTGAACTGCCGTTCCAATTCTCGTATATCGCGAGATTGGTCTCGAAGCGCCTTTCTCAATTCGGTTTCTACAGATTGGGAAGAACGGAACTCATCAAGAGTCGACTTCATACGCTTTCGAAGCTGAACTACCTCGATCCATGGCAGAAACACTGCTCGGAGGAGGATCAAAACTCGAATGACAAACTTATCGGACTTGTGCCGCGTCGTCATGAATTGAGCTCAAGGTACCGCAAGTAGTCAGTGTTGGAAAGTGTGCGCTAATCTACCACTTCCAGCGTGGCGATGCGGGGTGCGTGGATGTCTAGGGATGCTCGCATGAATTGGTAGACGGCGTCGGTCATGGGTACGCACTCGGGGCAATCTTCGTTGACGCCGGCGTTGTATTTGACTTTCATGTAGTCATCGGTGAGTTCGAGTAGTTCGAGAGAGCCGCCTTCGGAGGCGACCATGATGCCGATGTTGTCGATGACCGAGTTTATTGCCGGGTCTGCTGTCTTCATGTTGTGGATCCTTAGTTGCTAGGCTTTTTGGTGATTGTAATGGAGGGGATTGATGGGGTGGTTCTGCGTCCGCTTCGCGCCCCCTTTTGTCCTTCGGACATTCCCCCGCGGAGCGGGGGAAACCCGGATGATTAGGGCATCCCCTGCGAACTGCGCTGCGCTGGTTCGCGTCCCCTTACGCTTCGCGAAGGGGACGGGATCGGCTGGTTTTCACAAAGGTCTCGCTTTCGCCGGAATGACGGGGGGCTTTGTCCTTCGGACATTTCCCCCGCGCAGCGGGGGAAACCCGGATGGTTCGGGCATCCTCTGCGAACTGCGCTGCGCTGGTTCGCGTCCTCTTACGCTTCGCGAAGGGGACGGGATCGGCTGGTTTTCACAAAGGTCTCGCTTTCGCCGGAATGACGGGGTCGGGTTCAGCCATCGACTCGAAGGTTGACGTTAGAGATTTCTTGTTGGATTTCGCCGATGATTTCGCCTCGTTTTTTGCCCCAACCGCGGTTTAGGCCTTCGATCATGCGCGCTTCGGTCAGGTTGCCCAATGGCAGGGGTACTTGTACGGCACGGCCGATCTCGTTCGCCAGTCGAACGTCTTTGGCCATGAGTTCCAGATAGAAGGTGTGTTCGGTGTCGTCGTAGTCTTCCGGTGGGCGTTCGAAGCCGTCGAAGGGACGACGCTTGCCGCCAGAACCTTCGTGGATCGCCTTAACCAAGACTTCGAAGTCGACGCCTGCTTTGACACCTGCAGTTATCACTTCCATGCGCGCCATGCCGACTGTGGCGCCAAACAGTTGGTTCATTTGTTTGCAGATCGTGCCAGTGCCGATGCCTCCGCAGTACTGGACTTTGTCGCCCATGGCGTCTAGCGTGGGTTTGATGGCGTCGTAGGCATCTCGGTCACCGCCTACGTACACGGCAAGGTCGCGTTGCTGCGCTCCTACGACGCCGCCACTGACTGGTGCGTCGAGAAAGGTTATCCCTTGGTCGGCATACCGCTTGTGGAGAGATTGGACCATGTCGAGCGAGTTTGATGTGCAGTCGATAACGATGGTGCCTTCATCGACGCCATCGGCGATGCCGTCGTCGCCAAAGCTCACGGCGTCGACGTGCGGCGGCATTGGGAGGCAGGTGACGACGAGGTCTTTTCCGGTGGCGGCTTCGGCGGGAGTGTCGGCCCAGTTTGCGCCATCTTCTAGCATGTCGGTTGCGGCTTCGGGACGGAGATCGTGGACGGTGAACTCATCGGCCGCTGTCATCATGTGTTTTGCCATGGGCTTGCCCATGTGTCCGATGCCGATCCATGCGATTTTCATTTGTGGGTCTCTTTAGTATTGTGGTCTCAATCGAGTTGCCTGAGGCGCGGGTCGAAACGGTCTCGGAACCAGTCGCCCAAGAAGTTGAAGGCTAGCACGGTGAGCATGATGGCGAGTCCGGGGAAGAAGGATATCCACCACTCGGTGTAGATGTAGTTTCGACCTTCGGCGACCATTACGCCCCATGCGGGCGTGGGCGGCGGGATGCCGACGCCGAGGAAGGAGAGGCTGGCTTCCGTGAGGATCAACCCGCCGAGGTGGAGCGTAGTGACGACGATGACGGTGTTAATGAGACCTGGCGTAAGGTGTCGCCACAAGATGCGCCATACGCTGGCCCCAGCCACGAGTGCGGCAGAGACGTAGTCACGGGTCTTGAGACTCAGAGTTTCGGCGCGGGCTTGGCGCGCGACTCCGTTCCAACTGAAGATGGTGAGCAGAATAATGACGAGTGCGAAGGATTGTCCGTAAACGATGACGGCTACGAGTGCGACAAGGATGAATGGCACGGCGAAGGTGAAATCGACTATGCGCATGAGGACTTCGTCGATCGTTCCTCCTTTATAGCCGGCGATGAGACCGACGATCAGGCCGAAAAAGGTTCCGATTGAGAGGACGATGGTTGCGATAAGTAGCGAAGTTCGAGCGCCGTAGATGATGCGCGCGAGGATGTCTCTGCCCAACGGGTCCGTGCCGAGAATGTGTTTGGACGTGCCACCTTCTTGCCACATCGGGGGGATGTTTCTCGAAATGAGATCGTCTTTTTCCGGATCGAACGGTGTGAGCAGTTCAGCGAATAACGCACCCGTGAGCAACATGGTGATGAGGACGATGGGGACGAGCGGCCACGTGCGAACGATGCGCCACAGCGTCTGACGCGGAGATGGCCGTGAGTCGACCTGAGTGTCGGTTGAGACGCGTGTGGCGGTCGGGGTGGAGATCTGGTTCAAATCCTCACTCCAACCTGATCCGAGGGTCAGCTACGGCGTAAAGAAGATCTATGAACAGTGCCATACCTGCGTATGCGAGTGTGATGACGAATACGACGGCGGTCAGCACTGGGAAGTCGAGTTGTAGGACGGATGTGACGGCGAGACTTCCGAGACCGGGCCAGGAGAATATGGTTTCGGTGATGACGGCGCCGGTTATCAATCCTGCTAGCAGGAGACCGGCGTAAGTGAGGGATGGCAGCAGGGCGTTGCGGAATGCGTGTTTCCAGATGACTACGTTGTTGTCAACGCCTTTGGCGCGAGCAAATTTGATGAATTCGGAGTCCAGGACTTCGAGCATGGCTGATCTGGTGAGTCTGAGGAAGCTTGATGCGAACAGCCAGCCGAGAGTCACGGACGGCAGGATGTAGTGCTCCCATCCGCCTCGTCTGGCTACGGGCAACCAGCCTAGATTGACGCTGAATATCAGTACTAAGACGATGCCGAGCCAGAAGACGGGCGCGGCTTGCCCGATGAGTGCGAACGTCCGACCAATGTAATCGAGTAAGGAACCTCGTTTGAGGGCGGAGAGAACGCCAAGCGGTATGCCTGTGATTACGGAGAATAGGAACGAACCCAGCGCGAGTTCGAGAGTTGCGGGTATCCGTTCGATGACGACATCGAGCGAAGGTTTTCGTTGGCGTATCGATTCGCCGAAATCCCCGGTGACAGCGTTGCCAAGCCAGATGACGTACTGTTGCCAGAGGGGTTTATCGAGTCCAAGTTCGACACCCCAAGCGTCCCATTCCTCTTGCGTGCTCTGTTCGCTTAGGAAGAGGTGACGCGGGTCTCCCGACTGTCGGGACATGATGAAGACGAATATCGTTGTAGCGAGCAGCAGAATGACGCTGTAGGTGAGTCTCCTCAGGAAAAAGGTCTTCATCTTCGGTCACCGGGTGAGACACGAAACCGCGAGAAACATCGCGGTGTGGCACACCGCCGGTCGTTACGGTGAACCGGTCGGGCGCGATGTCACATCGCGCCCGACCGGTTCGATCTCCTTCACAGAGGGTTGTTTTACCGGTCGAGAAGCATGGTCTCGAACGAGTTCGGACCGTTCTCGTTGTGTCGGTAAGGTTTCCAGTCGAGGACTTCAGGCCCGAGGACGTACCACTTGACGAGTTCGACCACTGGAATCTCGACGCCGACTGTTTGGACGTAGTCTTCGATCTCGGTGTTCAAGGCGATAATCTCGTCACCTTGAGTGTTCCTGTCGAGGGCTAGGTAGCGTGTGTCCCAATCCTTCATCACGTCGTAGGGGAATTCGACACCGGAGTTCCAGCCACGACCGTGGCGCCAACGTCCGTACATGTTGCCGAAGATTCCGCCTTCTGCACTGTTGATGAAGTGCCAAGGGATGTCGATCGAACGGTCGACTAGAGTCGGGCGTCGAGCCGAGTAGGCCGTGTTCTCGATCTGCACGTCGATTCCGACGTCGCGCCACTGACCAGCGATCGCCACACCGACCTCGGGGTTAACGAATGGGCTGTCGGATGGTACCCAGAAGCCCATTTCGAAACCGTCGGGGTAGCCGGCTTCTGCGAGCAATGCTCTGGCGCCGTCGGGATCGTACTCGACGAACCATCGGTCCTGCCAGTACGGTGTGCCCTGTTCGTAACCGGTGTGGGTGTAGATCGGTTTGCCAAGACCGACTAGGATGCTGTTGTTGATCAGCGAGCGGTTGAGCGCCATCGACAGGGCGCGTCGGACCTTGTTCGCGTTCTCGTCATCCGGGCCAGTTCCGATCCAAGGGAGTTCTGGTTTGTGCCCAGGTCGCGGTTCAATCGGTTCATCGCTGATGTGGTTCCGGTCGGTCCAGAAGTTTCCGCCGAAGTAGATGGCTTGTCCGCCTAGGCCGGCGTTGATCTGCACACGGCGTCCGCGCGAGCGGTTCTCTGTGTCTAGCACCAACGAGCTTGGGATCTGAGCCAGGTGGACTTCACCAGTTGCCAAAGCGGCGGCGGCTTGCGAGGGCTCGCGAATCTCGATTACCTTTAACCGGTCGGTGAGCGGCGGGGCGCGCCAGTGGTCAAGGACCGCGTCGGCGACCAATTCGTCGTTACCGACGTGCTTGACGACTTGCCACGGCCCACTGCCGTGCGGCTCGAGGATCGCTTGTTCTTCACCAAGTTCGTCGTAGACGCGCTTGCTGTGGATGGGAAGTTGCCCGTTCTCGTTTGCGATCAGGTAGAAGAAATTCGGGCTAAAGCGCTCAGGGTTGAACGTGCACGAGAATACCTGATCGCTGATGGTCTGGCAGTCCCAGACTCCGCTGCCGCCTGATTCGCTAAACGTTGGTGCGCGGGCTGCTCGGCTTCCTTCTTTACCGGCGTCGGTCATGGAGTGGACGACGTCCTCAGCAGTTAGCGGCCCCCAATCTTTGTCGACGCCTTGGAAGGTTACGCCGTCGCGGATGGTAAAGGTGATGGTGGTGCCATCGATTTCCCATCCGGTTCCGATACCTGAGGTGCCGGGTGTGCCGTACGCTGGTGGCGGCGCGTCACGGTCGGTGCGGAGCAGAGTTTCGGTGATGCCCCATGCGTGGAGTTTCCAGTACTCGGGAGACGGTTGTGCGGAAGGCAGGTAGAGAGGTGGCGGGACGTAGACGGTGGCCACGCGGACTTCACCGCCGGAGCGGCGGGGAGCCATGACTTCGACCTCTTTGATGACCTCTTTCTCGACGACGACGGGTTTTTCGACCTCGACGATTTTTTCGGTCTCGACGACGACTTCTTTCTCAACTTCGACGACTTCGACGACTTCCTTCTCGACTTCGACGACGACTTCTCTTTCGACGACGACTGTCTGGACGACGGTCTCACCTTCGATGATGACTTCCTTCTCGACGACGACGGTTTCGACGACGCGTTCGCCTTCGACGATGACTTCCTTCTCGACGACGACGGTTTGCGGTACTGCGACCTCGACGCGTTGTTCGACGACGACCGTCTGAACGACGGTTTCGGTGGTTCCGCACGCTAACGCGGCGGTGCTAGAAGCTATCGCCAAGGCGACGAGCAGCAGTACGCTGGCCCATCGATGCCTTGCAATATGTTTCATCTCGACGCTCCTTAGTCCATTCTTGGGCGTTTGTTCGAGTTTCGCGCGCGTCCGTATGGCGCGCGAGGGGTACGAACCGATGTTAACCGAGTTGATCGGACTTTGTGCCGATTTCGCCGAATTCTGGGTTAAAGGACGGCTGATTCGGCGTAATGACGCAAATCGGGGCTCTCGATGACGGACGGCGGTGCGAAGAGTGTTTATCGGTCGTCAGGTGTATCCTTTTGGCAAGTTTTCGTAAAGGCATCGTGGGGCTTGGTGGATTCGCAGCAATCACGATGCAATTGACCGAGGGAATCATGTATCAGCTTGAAGTCGTAAATCCGGTGTCGCCGCAGAGGGGCGAGGTTAGCGCGTTTCCGTATGCACCTCGGCCGTCGAGTTTGAAGGACAAGGTGATCGGGTTGATGTGGAATGGGAAGGCTCACGGGGATGATGCGTTGAGGAGGGCTGGCGAGTTGATCAAGGCGGCGGAACCATCTGCGGATGTGCGGTTCTATTCGGGTGCGTTGCCGTTTCCGGACCCGTTGAGGGCGAAGGCGATTTCGGAGATCGATGTCGCAATTGGCTGCACGGCTGATTGAGGGAGTTGCACGTCGTGGCTTGTCTACGACATGGTTGAGTTGGAGAAGGCGGGAGTTCCGACGGTCGTAATTCTGTCGAACGGTTTCCAACATGACGCTGACGCGAGCGCGAAGGCGTTCGGCATGGGACCGATTCCACGGGTAGAGGTGCCTTTGGTCTACAACAACATCACCACCGAGCAGGCGATTGAGCAGACCGATCCGGTGGTAGACGAGATTATGGAGCTTCTGACGAGAGGGATCAGCGGAGAGGAGATTGAGAATCAAGCGCTGCGGGATGCTCAGGAGAAGCGTTTCGTGTTCAATGGCGACGACCAGTTCGGTGCGTTGGATGAGTTCAACAAGGAGTTTTTGGACCGCGATTGGGGTGATGGGTTCCCTCTGATACCTCCGACGGATGAAAAAGTCGAGCGGATGTTGGCTGGGACGACGTTGGACCCGGAAGATGTGGTCTGCACGTTGCCGCCGGGGAACGGCATCGTGACGGTGCAGAAGATCGCTGTCAACTGCGTGATGGCGGGCTGCGAGCCCGAACATTTGCCGGTGGTGATCGCAGCGTGCAAAGCGATTTCTAGCATGGAGCCGTTCGAGGTGCGGGGATTGCTGATGTCCACATCGGCGGGTGCGCCGTTGATAGTTGTGAATGGGCCGATTCGAAACGAGATCGGGTTGAACTACCGACGAGCGACGTTGGGTCCGGGGAAGATGTCGAAGGTGAATGTGACGATTGGTCGGGCGTTTACGCTGACGTTGAAGAACGGTGGTCACTGGTACCCCGGCGTTTTGGATATGGACACTATCGGGACGCCGCGCAAGTTCAGTTTCTGCATCGCGGAGAACGAGGAGGATTCGCCGTGGGACCCGTTCCATGTGGAAAAGGGGTACCGGCCTGATCAGAACGTGATATCGATCTTCCCGTCTGGCGGCGAGCACGATCACGGCAACCAAGGTGTAGATACGGCTGACGGGTTGTTGAAGTCGTTGGCGGCGTCTTGCGGGCATTCGAGCGCGCACATCGCGAACTTGCATGGCGAGTTAGACGAGTCGCCGGGTGGTGCGACGTTGATTCTTTTAGCCCCTGCTCATGCACGTCCGATCGCCGGGTCCGGTTACACGAAGAGTGCAGCCAAGGAGTTTCTGCATCAGCACGTGAAGGCTCCGGCGAGCGAGATGGTGGCGCATTTCAACGTGCCGGAGAAGGTTCGATATGAATGGCGATGGTTGTACGACTTGCCGCCGTGGGAGCAGGAACGGGTGATGCTGCACGGACAGCACGATGCCAGCCGTTATTTCATCGTGTGTGTGGGCGCGGATGACCGGGCCAAAAACTTGATCATTGGCTCCGGGACGCCGGGGATGGCTGAAATCACCGATCGGGCATAGTTCGTCGGGTGCCGTGTTTGGCTCTGCGCGATCGTTTTTGGCGGATTGGAGAGTTTAGCTCTCGGCTTCGGTTTATGGCCGGTTTTCGTGCTTCCGATATGGTTGATGGTGGGCCGGCAGAGGATGTTGTCGGCTTGTGAGACATTGAGTAGGAGATCGGATCACTGGTTTGGCTGTAACGCATGAAACACTCGATTTGGACCGGGGATCGGACGTAGCCGTTTCGGTCCGCAACCTCTACAAACTATTCGGCGGAGATGTGGATGCCGGGATGGAGATGGCGCGGGAAGGGGCGAGCAAGGATGAGATTCAGGAGGCTACGGGGGCGGTTTTGGCGCTCTCGGACGTTTCCTTCGATGCCACCGAAGGTGAGATTTTTGTGGTGATGGGGTTGTCTGGCTGCGGGAAGTCGACGTTGATCCGTTGTATCAACCGTTTGATCGATCCTACCGCAGGCGAGATATGGATCGATTCACGTGATGTCTTGTCGATGGATGAAGAGGAGTTGCGAGAGGTCCGCAGAAGTTCCGTCGCGATGGTTTTCCAACACTACGGATTACTGCCGCATCGCACCGTTCTCGACAACGTTGCCTTAGGTCTCGAACTGCGCGGAGCGGCGACCCAAAATCGCAAAGATCGGGCGCTAGATGCTTTGGAGACCGTCGGGTTGTCGGGATGGGAAAGCAGCATGGTCAGTGAGTGTAGCGGCGGCATGAAACAGCGTGTTGGACTTGCCCGTGCATTGGCGCAAGACTCACCGGTGTTGCTCATGGATGAGCCGTTCAGCGCCTTGGACCCACTGATACGGCACGAGCTGCAAGGCGAGTTGGCGGTACTCCAAGAAAAGGTCAAGAAGACGATCATATTCATCACGCACGACCTTGACGAGGCGGTTCGCATCGGAGACCGCATCGCCATCATGCGCGACGGCAGGATCATTCAGGTGGACGTGCCCACCGAGGTAGCGCTGAACCCCGCCGACGATTTCGTGCGCGAGTTCACCAAAGAAGTTAGGCAACACGCTTTGGTCACTGCAGAAGTGATCATGCACGAGGCGGAACACATTGTACGCACAACGGAATCGGCTTCAAGCGTCATTGAAAAACTGACCGAATCCGATGAGAACTACGCAATGGTAGTTGACGACGACTTCCGCTATGTGGGTACCGCATTATTGCAACGCTTACGGAGAGCAGCAGTCGGTAGGGATCGGGCTATTACAGAAACGCCTCTGTTGTTCGAAGAGGGCGTTGCTCCTCACACGGTGCTTGACCAACTGGTACCGATCGGCCTACGCGCCGATCACTCAATCCCGGTTTTGAACGAAAACGGCGTGCTAGTCGGAGAGGTATCTCTTACAACTCTCGCCCAAGCGATGGAGTCCGACACGGCGGAAACTTGAACCTTCGGTTGGATACAAAAAACACACTCGACGAACGACTACAACAAGCGATCACGATGACAGACCATATTCAAGAATCCGAAGCCGCCGCCGAGACGCGATCGTCTGCCGAGCGCAGCATTTCGCAACGCATTCCAGTTGGGGTCCTTTGGATAGTCGGCCTCGCACTGTTGACCCTGATCATATTGTTGGCGCAACAGACGATCCCCGATCAAGACGAGGATGGTTCCTCCGAAGTTGAATTCCTCGGACGGACTGTAGATTTGGCGGTTGTCGGAACCGAATTCCCGCTCGATTTCGGAAGAGATATTGGGCTCGAGATCGACAGGGTGATCAATTGGATGAAAGCTAATCTCGGGTTCATATTCAGGTCCGTGAGATGGGGCGTCATAAATGCGCTCGAACCTCTCGAAACTTTCATGATGTGGTTGCCATGGCCGGTGACGATAATTGCATTAGCCGCCCTCTCGTGGCACATCGTCGGTTACAAGATGGCCATCTTTTCAGCCGTTGCCATGCTTCTGCTGGGCCTCTTCGGGTTGTGGGACTCCACGATGGAGACCGCGGCGTTGATGGTCGTGACGGTGACTCTTTGCGTGCTGATCGCGGTGCCGTTAGGGATCTGGGCGTCGCAATCCGATTTGCTCGACGCGCTATTGCGCCCTTTGCTGGATGGAATGCAGACGATGCCGAGTTTCGTCTACCTAGTACCCGCCATAGCGTTCTTCAGTCTTGGCAACGTGCCGGCCGTCCTCGCCACTCTAATCTACGCAGTGCCGCCGGCGGTACGGCTAACCAATCTGGGAATCCGCCAAGTGCCAGAAGAGACTGTGGAGGCTGTCGAATCGTTCGGCGCAACTAATTGGCAGTCCATGATTAAGGTCAAAATCCCGCTAGCGATGCCGACGATCATGGCAGGGGTGAACCAAACTATCCTGATGGCGCTTGCAATGGTGGTCATCGCGTCGCTGGTCGGCGCAGGCGGACTTGGTGAAGATGTTTTGCGAGCACTGGGCAGGATCGAGCCGGGCAACGCCTTGCTTGCGGGACTGGGAATAGTCTTTCTCGCGATCATCATCGACCGCATAACGCAGTCGTACGCCAAGCGGCAACAGTCCGCGTTAGGCATCGAAACCGATTGAAAATCCACCAAAACTCCAATAATCTCGGCTTGAGTTATAGTGGTTGCATCGGGAAGATAAGGAACGGATAGCGGTGTAGGATTGCAAGATTCGGAGCCGAATCTCCGTGGGAAAGGAAGAGTTGAAAATGAAAGTGAAATTCTTGCGAAACCTCGTTTACAAAGGACTGCCGTTAGTCTTGGCATCGCTTGCTTTGGTGGCCGCAGGCATTGCTTGCACGGCAGAGGAAAAGGATCCGGTCATCTTCGCAGACCTGAACTGGGATTCGGCGGAGATCCAGACGCGCATAGCCGGATACATCATCGAGCACGGATACGAATATCCGGTCGAGAACATAGTCACTGACACCGCGGGCCAATTCCCGGCGTTCGAAAGTGACAGCGTTCATGTCTCGATGGAGGTGTGGAAGCAAAACGCGCAGGTGGCATATGACAAGGCAATCGCCGCAGGGCACGTGTCAGATGTCGGGAGTAGCCTCGAAGACAACTGGCAGGCTTTCGTTATTCCCCAGTACACGAAAGATGAGAACCCCGGACTGGTGGGCGTAGAAGACATACCCGACTTCAAAGAGGTGTTCGAAACTCCGGACTCCAACGGCAAAGCACGATTCGTGACCTGTATCCCAGGTTGGGGCTGTGAAACCGTCAACGCCGCGAAGATCGAGTCATACGAACTCACAGACCACGTAGAACCAATCAATCCCGGTAGCGGTGCTGGGCTCTTCGCAGACCTCGAAGGCGCGTACGCCCGAGGTGAGCCGTGGCTCGGATATCTTTGGGGTCCAACTAAGCCCGCGAACGAACTTGACCTCTATCGTCTGGAAGAACCCATCTGGTCGGACGCTTGTTGGGAAAGTGACAAGAGATGCGCGTACCCCGTCGTGGAAATCCGCATCCTAGTTTCAAAGTCCCTCGAAGAACGCGCCCCGGAGATCGTCGAGTTCCTAACAAAGTGGGACTTCAAAGCCGATGCTCAGATCGCCGCCGAGTTCTGGATGACCGAGAACAACGAAGCGCCTGACGCCGCCGCGGTTTGGTACCTGAACAACTACCGCGACGTTTGGACTGCGTTCGTACCCGATGACGTCGTCGAACGCGTCGACGAGGCACTATCAGAATCCTGATGACCTCGCCTAACGGGCGATCCACAGTAGATTAGCCCGCCCCAAAGACCAAACTGGCCCGCAAGGTGCGTGTTGCCTTGCGGGCTAGTTTGTTGTTTTTCTGTCGCTGTTGGCGTTACGGACCTCAGTCGTAGATGCTGAAGTTCAGTTCTTGCTGGGTGTGAACGTCGATTAGTGCGGATCGGCCGTTCTCGAAGTTCTCGCGGTGCGCTTCGCGGACAGCGTTTCCGATCTCGGTAGGCTCGGTCACGGTGATGCCGCGTGCGCCCATGCCTTCGGCGATCATGGCGTAATCGCCGGTCATGTTTCCTGCGTTGTACTTCTCCATCGCTACCGGCAGCGACTTGTTGTAGCCGCCCATCGTGCCGTTGTTGAGGACGATGGTGGTTATCGGGTTGCCGGACCGTACCGAGGTCTCGATGTCCAGTCCGGACATGCCAAATGCAGCGTCGCCCATGAAGTTGACGCAAAATCGCTCCGGCATCGCCATCTTGGCTCCGATCATAAGGCCGATGCCGTAACCGAGATGCGTGCTCTTGCCCCAACCGATGTAGGTGTGCGGCTTCGTGGCGGTGTAGAACGGCATCATCTGGTCGCGCGGGTGTCCGGCGTCGTGAGTCATCACCGTGTTCTCGTGATCGATCGCCTTACCGATCTCCTTCAGCAGCCGGTACGGGTTAATGGGCACCATTTCGGAGTTGAGGAGATTCGACCAGTCGGCGTCCCATTCAGCTCGTACTTGGGCGATCGCTTCCTGCGTGGAGGTGTCTGCGCTGCGACCTTCCTCTCCGATTCGGCCTTTAATCTCATCGATCAACAACCGAAGTGTCTCGCCCGCGTCGCCGACAAGACCGATGTCGGTCGCGTACTCTTTCGAGATGTCGGCTGGGTTGTTGGTGCAGTGGATGAGGAATTTGCCGGGTGGGAGGTCGATTCCGTAGTTGGTCACGGTGAGACTGGCACCGACCGCGAAAAGGACGTCCGACTCTTTGAGCCATGTCCAAACCGGTTTGGGTGCGGTTCGGTTTGCGGCACCGAGCGCGAGAGGATGCCGTTCGTCCATTGCGCTCTTGCCCGGCATCGTGGTCATGACGGGGATCTGAGTAAGTTCGGCGAGTTCTTGCAGTTCGGCAGTTGCGCCAGCGTGCAACACGCCTTGACCAGCCCAGATCGCAGGCATTCGCGCGTTGAGAAGCTGATCCGCGACATCGCTGATGTCGCTTGCGGACGGCGCGAATATGTGCCTTGATGTGGGGACGTAGTTTTCGACGGCCGCGTCGGGCACATCACCGCCCATCGCGTCGCGTTGCATCTCGACCATCACCGGACCGGGCCGGCCGTTTTTGAGCGATTCAGTCGCGCGCCGCATGAGTGCCGGAATTGCGTCTGCTGAAGTGACCGGAGCGGCAAACTTCATGATGTGCTGGAAGTTTTGACGAGCGCTGAAGTTTGGTGTGACACCGACTTTGTAGTTTCCTGGTCCGTCCGGAATGAACAACACCGGAACGCTATCGGCCCACGCCTGAGCGAAGCCACCGAAAGCGTTTTCGGAACCGGGGCCTCCCTGACAAGCGAATGCGCCGTATTTCCCTTGCGACGACATGAGGCGAGAGTAGCCGTCGGCCGCCATTATGCCGCCGCGCTCCTGCCGGAAGACGATGGGCCTAATGCCCTCGACGGCTACGGCTTCGATGATCGGGTTCGAAGGGAAGCATGCAAGCCACTCAAACCCTTCCTTCTTCAAAATCTTCGCAACAGCTTGGTAGCCGTTCATAGGTCAACTTCCCTTTCTTACGGAGCGGGACTCAATCGTTTCTCATCGTCATTTTCATGCCCGCCTCCAGTTTCCCAAGTGTAAGTCCGATTTCCCGTCGGCGCGGTATCGGTGTCCGAACGAGTCGCTAGAATCGAATCGTGCGAAACGGCACGGCGTTGCGGTAAAAATTTGCGGTTTCCTGCAAACGGATTCATTGGAACGTTTTAACTGCGCGCTGTTGTATTGCATCGCGCCGTACGGATTACATACCGTAATAATCACTCTGGGACGCTACGCGCGTTGCAGCGTCGAATCGAGACGATATGGATCGGTCTCGCAGGTTCGATGTTGAGTGTCAGCTACCGGCAAAAGCATGGTTTCTTTGAGATCGTGAAGGACGAAAATATGTTGCGTGAGATACACGACGAATTCGAGTACAAGCCGCAGGGCAGGCAGCCGCTCGGCATCGGCAAGGTCAACATCAAGGTAGTTGGTGTAGGTGGTGGTGGATCTAACGCCGTAAACCGCATGTTTAGCGATCCCATCGACACAGTCGATTACATCGTGATGAACACCGACCAGCAGGCGTTGGAACTTGCGACCGTGCCAATCGGCCTGCGAGTCGGAGACACCACCGCGCGAGGTATGGGTGTAGGAGGCGACCCTGCGCAGGGCCGCATCTGCCACGAGGAGAACCGCGAAGAGATCGCGGAGATATTGGAAGGCGCCGACCTTGTATTCGTCACCGCCGGCATGGGTGGTGGAACCGGCACCGGAGGCGCTCCGGTTGTTGCGCAAATCGCGAAGCAACAAGGCGCATTGACCATCGGCGTGTGCACAATGCCATTCAGTTTCGAAGGCACTCACCGAATGGCGAAAGCCGAAGAGGGTGTCGATGAGTTGCAAAAGTATGTCGATACGCTGATCCGGATCCCTAACGACCGATTGCTTGACGCAGCCGCACCAGATACCACGACACAAGAGGCGTGGCGAATGGCTGACAAGGTCCTTCAGGACGGCGTCGAGGGAATCGCGCGCGTGATCATCGAACCGGGCGAGGTTAACTTGGACTTCGCGGACGTGCGGGCTGTAATGACTAATGCGGGTCCCGCATGGATGGGTGTGGGCCAGGCCTCGGACCAAGAAGCGGGCGGTGCATTGGAGGCGGTGAACCAAGCACTCGAGAGCCCATTGCTTGACGTCGACATCACAGGTGCGCAACGGGCTTTGGTCAACATCACTGGTGGCCCCGCGATGCGGATGTACAGCGTCCAGGAAATATCGAGCATCGTCCAAAGCAAGATGACCGCGCAGTCGAACATCATTCTTGGAACAGCTCGACAGGCCAACATGGGTCACAACATCCGAGTGATCGTCATCGCCACTGGATTTCCGACGGACGAAGAGCAGCGTGTGTTGGACAACGAGATGATCGAGAAGGCGATCGATGATCCTGAAACGATGAAGATCCCGCCGTTCCTACGCCATCACCAGATGCAACTGCAGAAACGTGGGCGACGTTAAGCCGATTAGGCTAGGCGATTATTTCCGCCGTTCGTCGTCTTCATGCGGGTTCCGGCCTCTGCCGGAATGACATAGATCTCGCAGCCGCGTCGTCTGAGTATCAGGCGACGCGGTTGTTGTCTATGTAGTCCCAGTTGAAGTCCATGCCCAAGCCCGGTCCTTGCGGAAGGAGGACGTTGCCTTCTTCGTCCATCGGGTCGCAAGGAGCATTCAGATACGGCGGAGTCGCGTCGTAATCGAATCCCGGTCGTAACAGGCCACGCTCATAGAACAGGCAAGTTTCCTCCGTTGTAGCTCCGAGTATCGCCGCGTTGGGGAACCAGCCGCCATGCATCTCGCAGGGGATGCCGAAGGCTTCGTATACGTCGACTGCTTTCTTGCAAGCGGTGACGCCGCCGAAGTTGACATCGATCCGGCCGATGTCCGACGCGCCTTGAAGGACCCATTCCGCGCGCGAGTAGTGCATCCACGTCGCGTGCTCAGGCGCGCACACGGCGATGTCGAGCTCGTTGCAAAGTCGGCGGTACGGCTCGACCCTGAACTCGTGCATCGGGTGCTCAAGAAAGTAGTAGCCGAGCTTTTCCAATTCACGTCCGACGTATATCGATTCGTCGAGTGTGTAGATGCCCCACGGGTCGAGCATCAGCGTCATTTCTTCGCCGACGGCATCGCGTACCGCTTCGCAGACTTCGATGTCTTGCTTGGGAAATGCGGGTCGTCGCGGCGCTGGACTGTTGGTGATCGGGTTCCAGTAGATGTAGGCGTGGACTTTGAACGCGGTATACCCTTGCGCCTTGCACTCGGCCGCGAACTTTGCGTAATCATCGGGCGTGCCGATGTTCGGATGGGTGCTTGCGTACGCTCGGACCTTCTCTCGGGCTTTGCCCATGAGCTGCGACACCGACATTCCGGCGTACCTGCCCGCCAAATCCCAGAGGGCGGCGTCCAATGTGCCGATCAGCGATTCGTGGAAGCGGGCGTTGTCTCGCATCAGATTCCATAGGTGCTCACGGCTGAGCGGGTCTTCGCCGACGAGCAGATTTTTCACCATGGTTTCGACTTCTGAAGGGAACGCGCCATGGAAGTACCCTCCCATGCCGCCGGTGTTGTAACCGCTCACGCCTTCATCGGTGGAGATTTTGGTGATGGCGTGTGTCGACGGTTGTGGGTCGTCGAGCCACTCGCCATATCCCCACTTTGTGGGGACATTGTTTGCTTCGCTTTTGAAGGTGATGACCTCGATGTCGGTGATGCGCATGATTGGCGTTCGCCTCCCGGATGGCGGGGTAACGGTAACGGTTCGTGAATACTTTAAACCTTTTGGACTAGGCCCCGAACTGTCGAGGCGTAGGCATCGCAACGAGTACGATCGCCCAAGGTTGGTGCAAACGCGGACTACGGTTCGTGGTTTTGAAGGACTCGGACGAGACCGATGACGATGAGCTGGGCGTTGCCCATGATCACGGCGCCGAAATATGAGCCGGACACCGCGCTGGCGTTGTCTACGAAATCAGCACCGAAGGTGGCATCTTCGAAGAGCACGAAACCGATCCCCGCTCCAATGAACGCGAGCACCAATGACGACAAGACTTCGACTGGTTTCAACACGCCGGTGGCGGTGACGTATCTCTTGACGATGGAGAAGCCAAATGCGGTGCCGATAGAGTGCATGAGAAGCGTGTTGAACATCAAGAAATCGGCATTCCCTGGGAACAACCATGTCGTCAGCATCACGACGCTGAGCACGTACAGGCCCATCGCCGCGGCGGTGGATAGAAACAGTGCGAATGCGACCTGCACGATGTACGCGCCGATCTTGTAGTGGCCTCGCCACACCAAAATGCCGCATAGGACGAGGAATCCGATCAGGAGAAAAAGCGGCAGGTAACGAATGTAACCGGTTTCCATAACTTCGGCGAAATGTGCTGCGGGTTATCGCGGCAACGCGTCTATGACCGCGTTGGCTTGCGCCGTCGGCCCGTTGAGACGAGGGTCGGCGACGATTGTAAACGCGGCTGCGAGCCTTTCGGCAAGCGCATCGGTTGCGGGTACCGCAGTGAACCTATATTGAGGGAGTATCTTGTTTATTCGGTCTGCCAGTGGCCCTTTGCGTGTGCGCTCGTTGACGTTCCGTGGCGATGCTCCGAACTCCACGGTCGCGACCTTGGTGCGGAAATCGCAATTCGTGCCGCCGTTGATGTACTCGCCGACCGTCCTACCAATATCTCTCGTGGCTTCGATGTAGATGGGTTCACCTTCATGCGTCACTGCAACGATGCCAGTCTTCCTGCCCAACAGCCAAGTTCCATCTTCTGTCAATGGTAACGACTCGCCTTCAATCAACCTCTTGTAAAGGGCTTCCCACTTGCCGAGATGGGCTGGTGTGAAGACGGACATGCTGCATCGCGAACTAGAAATCTGGGAGGAAACTGTGAACTCCACTGATGGGGAACATGGTATCAATCTTCGCGATCGAACCTGAATTGTGTTCGGTGACGCGACCAGCGCGGGCAAGATCAGAGAGCAACATCGCGCCCATATAGATCGATCCCAACGAGGCGATCGGCATGGTCACGTCGGGCGCCCGATCAGTCGGTTCGCATGTTGCGTTTCCTTTCTCGTCAACTTTGAGCAGGTAAACACCCTCGGTCCATGAGCAGAATTCGTCCACAACTTCAATCGCAACTTCTCCAGATTTCGTATAGGTCCTCGCTGATAGCGCCCTGTCCGGATCGAGGATCCGGATCCACACGGAGTCGTACGGCGTCAGCGAGAGTTTTCGGGAGTCCTCCAACAGCCAAAGCAGTGTTGACTTTTTGGGATGGTGATGGTGGATCACCTCGCCAGCCAAATCGATGTCAAGCAGGAAACGCCACAAAGCGGCTTCGGCGGGAACCGTGGCCGCGACCAACTCGTGAATTCGCACTACGTTCTTGGAATGAAGTCCGTCGTCTTGATGTTCGATGCGGTATGTCGCGTATCCGAGATATGTGTCGCCTTCGGCGTAGGTGACGTAAAACGGTTTCCGGTTGGCTAGTCGTTTCAACCTCCGGAGATCGTAGATTTGGTCCCATTGGGCGTCGAAACGGAGCATCATTCCCGGGGTTTTGGCTGCAGATTTCGCCCAAATGTTAGGTGCGACGAGACGCATCTGTTTTTCATCTGCGTACCGCACCTCGCCTGAGATCGTTGGCATCACCCGGAAGCGAGAGTCGCGAGTGTCGATCTTGGCTATGTTGCCTCCGCCGGAAATCCCGTAACCAAAACGACCATAGATGTTGCTTTCGCTAGCCCATAAACCGGCGATGTGTTGACCGGCGTCGCGACCTTTGACGAACAAGCGACGCATCATCTCGGTCATGATTCCGAGCCTTGTATGTGTCGGTGCGACGGTTACGTCTGTTACGCCCATGAATTTCGTTTTGCCGCCGGGAATGGTTAATTCAAACTGGACCCAACTGCTGGTGCCGACAAGCTCATCGCCATCAAACGCGCAGACGCACGGGTCCATCGGACCGTAAGCGGCTTTGTCGTGTTCCAGATGGCCTGGGTCAGCGTTGTAGTGACCGCTGAATCCACGATGTAGGGCCCGGTAGTACTTGAGCCGTTCGTGTTCGAGCGGGTCTCTGAACTCGATTCGTGTCGATTTTTTCGATTGTTGTTTCAATTCAGCGGCAGTTCGCATGATTGATTTGCTTTAGAAGTGGTACGGGTTCCATCCCGCAGGTGAGGTCCGGAATATCGAGTCGGCGCGCAAAGCCGCGTCCGGATTCCGCTCAGCAACTTCGATTAAGCCGATATCCGCCAGCATCGAGCACTCAGCGGCACCCAGATACAACTCTGCCAGTTGCGTCTCACTCATCACCAGATCCGGCGACGCGGACGTTTCACGGCAGGTTGCTCCTTCCAGACCACAATCGAACGCGAGAGTTTGCGATCCGCCAGTCTCCTCGTCAAACACTCGCAGGACGAGCGAATCTTCGACTGGGTAGGTGCGTTTCTCCAACATGCCCGGGATGTCGAGGAATTTCAACCAGATCGCGTCGGTCAGTTTGCGGCGCAATCGTCGTGGTTCGGCGAGCATCCATACCAACGGATCGTCGACGGGTCGTGCGTGGGCTTTGATTTCGTGCACGAGTTCCTGATCGAAAAGGAACCGCCAGATCGCGGCGTGTGCCGCATCGGTTGCGGCGACGGCCTCGACGACATGCATAGTTCCTCTGAATTCATCTTCCGGGTCTTGGTCGATGGTGTATCTGGCGTAAGCGAGCGCGTCGTTTCCTTCCACATAGGCGATGAAAAACTCGTCCTTGGTGTGGACAGGGTGTATCTCGTATTGCCATCGCTTCGCGGTTCTGGTTACCATGCCGTTGCGGTTGGGTCGGGTTCGCTCGTACGCTTCCGTCATCAACGGGATGATTTCGTCACGTTCGGCCTTCACATAGTGCCCGGTCCACTCGGGAGCAGATTCGAATTCGGTGTGTCGCAGATCGATGTGCCAGTTATGAACCGGCATCGTGTTTCCGTAACCGTATCGACCGTATAGCGAGCTTTGGCTAGCCCACAATATCGCGGCCATGTCGCCACGTTTGCGAGCATCGTCGTGTATGCGTTTCATGATGGCGCGGTGGATTCCTCGCCGGCGGTGTGTAGCCGCGGTCGTGATGTAGGCTACGCCGGCTACTGGGACTTGAGCACCGCCGGGCAACGTCATGTCGAACGAGTCGGCGCCTCCCGAACCAGCCATCGTATCGCCGTCCATGCACACCAGCAAACGGTCGATCTCGACCCGGTGCGCGCGCATGAACACCGTGTCTTCTGGAGTGGTGTGGGTTCCCAAACTGGCGCGTACAGCGATGCGCCATTGGAGGAATTCTTCGTCGCGGACTTGTCGGATATGCATGATTAAAACGTTGCTAACCCAATTAATGCTAAAACCTAGGTTGGTCAGCCTTGTTTCGACATCGGAGCGGTATGTTCGATCAAACAGTCCAAGATTCCAGTTTCGAAGGATTGGTGAGCCGTTTTCCTTGCGGCATCGGCAGAAGCATCTTGCATCTCGTCGAGACTGAATCGACGATGGATGTCGCTCGAGAGATGATCGAAGATTGTTCGGATGTCCAGACTCTTCACGGCAAAGTTGTTCTCGCCGAAACACAGCGCCAAGGTCGGGGGCGTTTCGGCAGACCCTGGTTTTCTGGTGCAGGCCAAGACATATTGATGTCGGCGATCCTGTGCCCGCGCCTCGCAGTGACAGGCCAGATCACGATTATGGCATCGCTTGCAGTCGCGATGACGGTCGACGAGCTTTCGGGTGAAACTACCGCAATCAAGTGGCCGAATGATGTGTTGGTGGGAGGCAAGAAAATCAGCGGCGTGATCGCAGAGAGCATTATCATCGGCGACGCATTTTTCGGTGTTGTGGGCGTAGGTCTGAATGTCAACACGTTGCCGAGTGCGGACGACGACAAAGGCTTTTTGGCGACGAGCCTTCGCGAAGTGATGTCGCCGACGCACGAAGTTGACCGGGTCAAGGTGTTGGAGATCCTACTGGTCCGTCTGAACGACCTTTACGACGCTTTGGAACGTGGCGAGACGATCCTGCCCGAATGGCGCAAGAAACTCGAGACGCTGGGGCGCGAGATCGAAGTGACGATGATTGACCATGACGACGCCAGCGCGGGTGAGACCATACGGGGCGTTGCCGAGGACGTGGACGAATTCGGAAGGCTCTTGATACGAGAATTCAACGGGACTTTGAGAGCCGTCTCGAGTGGAGAGGTGACTGCGAGGAGAAGCGCTAGTGCGAAGTGAACAACACGTTTCGGTGCGAGTAAAGCCGCGTTCTTCTAGCGACCTCATTCTCGGTTACGACACCACTGCCAATGTATTGCTGGTCAACGTGAAGGCGGCGCCCGTCAACAACGCCGCGAACGACGCCGTGATTAAGTTGCTTTCCAAGGCATTGAAGATCCCTCAGCGAAGGATACGAATAGCCCGTGGGGCAAAGTCGCGCGACAAAACAGTCGTTTTAGACGCTGATCGAACTGAATTGGCGAAACTAAAGCACCTCTGATCTTCATTCGGCCGATTGGTCTGGTCCCCAACCCTGCATAAGGTCTGGGCGCCGTGCAAGTGTACGCTCAGCGGCTTTCGTAGTGCGGAAACGTTCGATATCGTGCCGGTTTCCGGTCAGCAGGACTTCGGGCACTCTGACGCCTCGGAATTCTGGCGGGCGCGTGTAGACCGGGCCTTCTAACATTCCGTGACTTGCGTCGGAGAACGACTCCTCACGCGATGAATCGGAATCGCCTAAAACTCCCGGCACCATGCGTGCGACCGAATCGATGACCGCCATCGCCGGGATCTCTCCCCCCGTCAATACGAAGTCACCGACGCTGATTTCGCAGTCAACACTCGCTTCAATGAATCGTTCGTCGACTCCTTCGTAGTGGCCGCAAACGATAGTGAGCGCTGCCAGCTGCGAAAGCCTTTGGGCTATCTGGTGATCCATCGGGCGGCCTTGCGGCGACATCAGAACTGTCAGAGGGCGGCCGTCTTCGGCGTATTCCGCGTTTATGGCTTCGATAGCCTTAGTCAACGGGGGCGCCATCATCACCATCCCAGGCCCTCCGCCGTAGGGCGGAGCATCGACGGATCGGTGCCTGTCCGTCGTGAAGTCGCGCGGATTCACGAATTCAATTTTGATGTGGCCAGCTTGCCGTGCGCGGCCGATGATGCTTGAGGTCATCGGACCTTCAAACATCTCTGGAAACAGCGTGACTACGTGAAATCGCAAGATTCAGAGGCCTCGCGTCAATGATCGCGTTTATGGGTGTGGATCGGGTGATCGCCGCGGTGAGTGTCGTTCAATATGTCGATGGCGTGGGGCAAGACCGGCAACACGACCTCTAGAGTTTCGACTGCGCCTTTGGGGTTTCCCGGCAAATTGACGATAAGTGTTTGGTTTGCGACACCAACAAGGGCGCGCGACAGCATGGCCATCGGGGTTATCTGCAACGAAGCCGATCGCATCGCCTCTGCCATGCCCGCCACTTCGTAGTCGATCACGCGACGCGTCGCTTCCGGTACAACGTCGCGCGGAGCCAAACCGGTGCCACCAGTGGTCAAGATCAATTGGACTTCACCATCGCTACTCCATTCGCGCAGAGTGTCGACCAATTGTTGTTCATCGTCAGGACTGAGCCGCCTTGCGACGAGCGCGTGGCCGGTTTCTGTCATGAGATCTGCCACCGCATCGCCGCCGATATCGGCCCGTGTGCCTGCGTGGCCAGAGTCACTGCTTGTAAGAACCGCGAACTTGATAGAGATTGACATAACGATCGCCCATTGACACTAACGCGGGTCGGCCACGACCCGCAGGTCTGATGATAATGCGGCGTGAACGCGATGCCGGATGTGGAAACTGAAGGTAGGTGAATCCTAGAATTCGAAAATAACGCGAACATACGCGCGTTGTTGCGAGTATCGGACATCACACACGTGTTTGAGTCCGCGAACCCTTTTGCGCTCGTGATCGTATGTCTTGATACACGTTGGAACGACCGCGGCTAACTGGCGGACCCTAGACAAATGACCCGGACGGCGACGGAAAGCTACCCGGAATTTCACGAACCAGTGATGCTCTCCGAGGTATTGGACGCTCTGCGCGTCATCCCCGGAGGCAAATATGTCGACGCGACGCTGGGAGAGGGCGGTCACGCGAGGGCGATACTCAGTGCGGCATCACCGGGTGGGCAATTGATAGGAATCGATGCGGACCCAGAAGCCATCGAGTCCGCTTCGCAACGGTTGAAACAGTTTGGAACGGCGACTCGGATTTGTAATGAGAACTTCGTCGAGTTGCAGGCGATCGTGGCGAGGTTCGGTTTTTCACCTGTACACGGCGTCTTGATGGATTTGGGTGTCTCGTCGTTGCAGTTGGACCGAGAAGCGCGTGGATTTTCGTTCCGCCGATCGGACCCGTTAGACATGCGGTTTTCGAAAAACGGCGGATTGGATGCGAACCATATCGTCAACAACTATGCGGAGCGCGAATTGGGCGACCTGATCTACCGCTACGGCGACGAACGTGCTTCACGTCGCATCGCATCCGCCATTGTCGGTAATCGACCGGTGAAGGATTCGTTGCAGCTCGCCGAGATCATATCTTCCGTCAAACGTCGCGGCCGCAGGGGAATACACTCCGCGACTCAAACCTTCCAAGCCTTGAGGATCGCGGTTAACGACGAAATGTCGGCACTTTCCGCCGGACTGGAACAGGCGGTGAATGTCACAGGAGTGGGTGGAAGGATAGTTGTGATTTCGTACCATTCGTTAGAAGACCGAATAGTGAAGAACTTCATTCGCGATGCCGCCGCTGACTGCATTTGCGACTCGGAGGGCCGCCGATCGCCGATCTGCACCTGCGATCACGAGCCGTCTCTGAAGGCCGTAGTAAAGGGCGCGATCACCCCGACGGCTTCGGAAGTCGAGGCGAACCCTCGCAGCCGGAGCGCCAAGTTGAGGGTGGCTGAGCGAATCTGACGAAAACCGGATCTGAACACTGAAACGATCTAAGGAGCTTCGAGGCAGATGTACAACGAGGACATTCGGCTAGCCATAGATGTCGGCAGCAGCAAGGTTTGCAGCGTCGTAATCAGACGGGACAACTTCAACGAGCCAGAAATGCTGGCGATCGATGTGTTGCCCAGCGATTCGATCCACGATGGCGACGTCATGGACAGCAATGAAGCAACCGCTGCGGTGCGCGCATCTGTCAGCGAGGTTTCAAAGCAATGTTCGCTCAACTTCACTAAGGGTTACGTGGGGTTTGGCGGCAAACACGTCGATTCATACACCGGTTGGGGCCGCGTGAGCGGCTTCGATTTCGCGTCAGGGGTGACAGAGGAGGACATCGTTCAAGCGGTGCGACTTGCCGCATCTGAACGAGTAGAAGCAACCGATCATCTGCTCTACGCAACCCCCACGGCGTACCGCGTCGACGACGGGACTGAGTTCCGCAAGCCGCCGGTAGGGATGCACCCTGAGAGCTTGGAAGTTCAAGCGTTGCTCGTGGTCTCGGACATGCAACATTACCGCACCGTTTTCGACGCGGTCAGTAGTGCAGGGATCACTCCTATCCACGGTGGATCGACGCTTGTTGCCGAAGCTGAATACCTGTTGAGCAATTATGAACGTGACGCCGGAGTTGTCCTGATCGACATCGGAGGCAGTGACACCGAGATCGCCATTTACAACCACGGCCGCGCAGTGGTATTCAATTCGCTGCCCATCGGCGGATTCCATTTCACCAACGACATCGCATACGCGTACGAGCTGCCGTTCGAAAACGCAGAAGCCGTCAAAATATCGGCGGGCACCCTTGTGGGGGACACGGTTGGTTTCGATGACGAAATCGATCCGACTGCCCTTACCGGTTCGGAACGCGTGATCGATGTCGAAAGATCGTTGACCCGTGTTTCAGTCTCGAATCTGTTGCGAGATCGTGCCACCGAGACGATGAACCTCTACAAGTCGCGAATCGCCCAGGTTACGGGTTTGCCGGATACGGATTTCCTGACCGTCATTTTCACTGGCGGAGGATCTAAACTGACAGGGATAGAGACGTTTGCGAAATTGAATATGGGATTGCGGGGCAGGGTCGAAGTTCGCAAGCCGACCAGCATCAAGAGCCTTCCCGACGATGTCAGCGATCCATCGATGTCGGGGGCGATTTGCATGGCTCTGCGCGCATTGGATCGCATCGAACGCGACAACCATGTCGAACGAAAACCGATAACGATCGTCCACACAACATCTGAGAACGCCGATTCGCCCGAGCACACCAACGGATCAGAATCGGTAGGCGTCGGTGCGAAGATACGTTCGCTGTTGGGTCGTTAGACAATCCAAACCCGGCGATTTGGAAATCCCGCGTTTTGGAACATGGGGTTCGATCAATTTCCAGCATGCGTCGCGGCGTGTAAAGTTAGAACTGAGCGTCATGGAGCCAATCGCGCTTCGGCAGTTTGGTCGCCGAGCGAGACTAGCGATGGCTCGAGTTTCGAAGGGCGCAGTAAGCCAAGTTGACAACATCCTTATCAACGTCAATCAGACGTAGACGGAATCCGTCCGTCAACATCAAGGTCGTGGGCGTTGGCGGAGGTGGTTCTAACGCGCTCACGCGCATGTACCGCTCGCGAATCCCAAGCGTCGAGTACATCGCCGCGAACACCGATGCGCAGGCCTTGGCCCAAACCGAGGCTTCGATTCGTTTGCGAGTTGGGGACCGCATTGCCGGAGGTTTGGGCGTAGGCGGCAATCCGCAAATCGGTCGAGAGTGTTTCCTAGACAGTCGGGAAGAGATTCGCGAAGTATTGTCTGGCGCCGACCTCGTATTCATCGCCGCAGGCATGGGTGGAGGAACGGGTACAGGCGGCGCGCCGATCGTCGCAAACATCGCAAAACGTGAATTGGGATGTCTCACCATAGGCGTCGTTACGAAACCGTTTCCCTTCGAGGGCTACCAACGCGATAAACAGGCCGCTGAAGGCCTGAATCGACTCGCCGAAGAAGTCGACACGATGATCGTGATACCGAACGAGAGACTTTTGCTGGTCTCGGCACCCGATACCTCGGTGGAGGTAGCGTTCAGGATGGCTGATGAGGTGTTGCGCCAGGGCATTCAATCCATTACCGAATTGCTTCTTCTTCCGGGTGAGATCAATCTAGATTTTGCGGATCTGCGCACGGTGATGCGCGACGCAGGGCCCGCATGGATGGCGATCGGTAAGGGAAACGGAATCGACCGCACAGACGCGGCGATCGCATCAGTTCTCGGATCGCCGCTGCTAGAAGTGAGCATAGACGGCGCCACCGGAGTACTGTTGAACATAACCAGCGGTCCAGATCTGATGATGGCCGAGGTGCGCAAGATCTCAGAAACTGTGAAGCAACAGGTGCATCCTGAGGCCGAGATTATCTTCGGCACGACGCAAGACCTCCGGATGGAGAACGAGTTGAAGATCACAATCATCGCGTCGGGTTTTGAAGACGTGTCCGGGGTCGACGCATACGGCGAAGACAGGGTGAGGGAAATCGAAAAAGCCCTCGAAAGCGGCGATGAACCGATAACGCGAACACCAAAAGCGGCAACGATGTCCGAGTTTCCGCGTTACATCAGAGAGCGCTGATCGCATAAAAACTCCCGCGATTCGTTTTCGCCATTCGGAATTTACGAACTCGGAATCGTCGGTAGAATCTCGATTCCCGCTGCATAGATGCATTGGGAAATTGCGCCGAGAATGCAAACAAAATCGGCGAAAAAAAGACCGACATTCCACTGGACATTTGTGGAACATCTTGCAAAAATAAAAAGCCAAGCACAATATGTTGTGCCTGCTGAAGCGTACTGCCTTCTTGCGAACTAGGTTTAACAAGCGGAAAATGCACTGTCCAGAGTGTCAACACGCAGATACGAAAGTCGTTGATTCTCGCGTGAGCAACGATTCGGTGCGGCGGCGGCGCGAGTGCCTCCACTGCGCGGGTCGGTTCACGACCTATGAACGGGTCTACAATTCGCGCCTCAAGGTTGAAAAGAGGAGCGGAAAGTTGGAGTCGTTTTCGACGGACAAGCTGATGCGCAGCATCGAAATCGCTTGTGCGAAACGAACGTTGCCTGTTGGCGCGATTGAGCAGATAGTGGAAGAGATCCACGAGATGGCGGTAAACGAAGGGCGAGAACACATCGAGTCCGGATTGATCGGTGAGATGGTCCTCAACCGTCTGAAAACGTTGGATCGAGTCGCATACGTGCGATTCGCTTCCGTGTACAAGGACTTTGAAGACGTTGAAAGATTCGCGGCGGAAGTGAGCGTCTTAGAGGATGCCGATCCGTTCGAATCCGAGCTTCAAGCAACGTTCTTACCTAGCCCGGTCTCGCACGCGGCGCGCCAGACGGCGCGCCGGAATTGATGCGAGGAGGGTTTTTTGATTGAAACGAACAACAAGTGATGAATCGTCACCGCTACGGAAGTGTGAAATGGCAAAAACCGCGACAGGAAAGTGGACTTTCGATGTACCTGATGAGGGTTTCATCCCGGCTGAGATTTCCGAAAACGCCGAGGTGATTTTGGAGAAGCGTTACCTTCTCCGAGACACGAAAGGCAAAATCGTCGAAAACGCACAAGGCATGTTCCGCCGCGTCGCACACGCGATCGCAAAGGGCGACACGCTGTACGGGGCGAATCCTGACCGGGTCGAACACATCGCCGACCGTTTTTACCGCATGATGGCAAGCTTGGATTTCTTGCCCAACTCGCCGACATTGATGAATGCCGGCACAGGACGAGGAACACTTTCGGCCTGCTTCGTTCTGCCTTTGTCGGACACGATGGAAGGAATCACTCGCGCGTCTCACGACCAAGCGATGGTGCAAAAGTTTGGAGGCGGTACTGGTTTCGCACTGTCCGAGTTGAGGCCTAAAGGCTGGTCGATATCAACGACGCATGGCAAGGCTTGCGGTCCGGTTGAAACGCTCCGCTATCTCTCGGCGACCTCCCGTTTAGTGACGCAAGGCGGCAAACGCGATGGCGCCAACATGGCGGTGATGGATGTGCATCATCCCGATATCTTGGACTTCATCACCTGCAAAACGGTTGAAGGAGAGATACACAACTTCAACATCTCCGTCGGAGCGTCGGATGAGTTCATGCAAGCGGTGCTCGACAACTCCGACTACCCGCTCTACTTCCGCGAAAACCCAGCAGACCCCGACAGCCCGAACGTTGAAGTCGGCCGGGCGAATGCGAGGGAAGTTTTCGACAAGATCATTGACGGCGCCTGGCTGAACGGTGAGCCCGGCATGATCTTCCTAGACGAGGTGAACCGCAACAGCCCGGTGAAAGACATCGGCATGATCACCGCCACGAACCCATGTGGCGAGCAACCGTTGTTGCCGTATGAATCCTGTAATCTCGGCTCGATAAACCTGGCGAATTTCGTTATCGGCAAGCTGGCGACCGGGGTTATCGAACGTACACCTGCTGAGCTTGACCTCTTGCGACCGGAATATGCGGGCATCCAAGCGCACACGCATGGGAAATTGCCAGGGATCGATTGGGACAGGATGGGCGAAACGATCCGATTAGCTGTGCACTTCCTGGATAACACCATCGACGTGAACGAGTATGCGATCCCGGAGATCAGGGATATGAACTTGCAGACTCGCAAGATCGGACTGGGAGTGATGGGTTTCGCGGATTTGCTCGTATCGCTCGGCATTCCTTACGACACGCCCGAAGCGGTGGCTGTTGGACGTGATGTGATGCGTTACATCAAAGAGATCGCCGATATAGCTTCGAATGATCTGGCGGAATCACGCGGGCCGTACGGCGCGTGGCATGAAAATGGGGTCTCACACCCCCGAATGCGTAACGCCTGCCGTTTGACGGTTGCGCCGACCGGCACGATATCGATGATCGCAGGTTGCTCGAGCGGTATCGAACCGATCTTTTCACTCGCGTTCCGCAAACACAACATCCTGGGCGGAGACACGACGCTCATTTACGCAGATGCAAACTTCGAACGAGTCGTGCAGGATCGCGGTTCGTACAGCCAATCGTTGTTGGACGCCCTTGCGAACGGCGAATCGCTTCAGGAAAGAGGCGATGTCGACTCGGATGTGAAAACGTTGTTCCACGTCTCGTCAGATATCGAGCCGAGCGACCACGTGCTGATGCAAGCAGCGTTCCAAGAAAGCGTCGACGCAGGTATATCGAAGACCATCAACTTCCCCAACGAGGCGTCGAAAGCGGATGTCGAAGAGGCATACGTGCTAGCTTGGGAGACCCGTTGCAAAGGAATCACCGTCTATCGTGCTGGCAGTCGCGAAAAAGAGGTGTTGACCGCTGGCACTAGCGAGGATGCCGCAACTGAAAAACAAGGCACTCTCGAAACCACCGAGAACGCAGGAGTCTCCTACGTCAACCGAATGGAACGTCCACCGGTACTGGAATCGAAAACGGTGCAGGTTGAGACAGGCCGTGGAAAGATCTACGTGACGTTGTCGTTCACAAGTGACGGTCATCCGTTTGAGTTGTTCACGAACCACGGCAAGGCGGGCGGCAACGACAGCGCGATGGCCGAAGCCTTGTCTCGCATGATCTCACTGGGTCTGCGCACCGGCGTTTCGCCAACGGACGTTATCGATCAGTTGATCAACATCGTCGACGTGCCAGTCTGGGATCGGGGGAGGCAAATTCTCTCCGTACCGGACGCGATCGCCAAGGTGATGTTGGAACATGCCGCGACTCCGCCGAAAGGGACATTGGCGCCCGGGGTAGATCCGGTCCAGACCGCTCTGCTCGACCCGCCTAAGTCGAACGAAGTCGGCATGCCTCAATCCGATAGCACTGGAAACGTGGCATCGAAAGCTCGCGTGACCACCGAATCGTGTCCCGAGTGCTTCAATCCCAACATGGCATACGAAGAGGGTTGCTTGAAGTGCTATACGTGTGGATATAGCAAGTGCTGAAACTGCCTACGCAACCCTGCACTTCGTACCTAGCCCATGAACGACAAGAAACCACTGCTGGCCCTAACGCTGGGAGATCCTTCCGGCATCGGGCCTGAAGTGGTGGTAAAGGCGCTTGCCGACCCTGAGATCAACGACGAAGCGCGCATGTTCGTCGTCGGCACTGAGCGCGCGGTCAAACAAGCGTTGTCGGAGACGGGTATCGATCTACCGGTAGAACCGATTGACGATCCGGCGGAAACGCCAGATTCCTCCACGGTCATACCGGTGTTGAGCATCGGCGATTATGAGGAAGTCGAATTTCCTCAAGGCAAACATTCGGCCGACTCGGGCCGCGCGTCACATTTCTGGGTTGAAAGCTCGGCCAAGATGTGTCTTGCCGGCGCGATTGACGCGATGGTCACGGCGCCGGTCAACAAAGAGTCTTGGCAGATTTCCGGTGCGCACGACCTCGGTCACCAAGAAGTATTCAAACGATTAACCAACAGCGCAACGGTATACACGATGCTGGTGAGCGGGATCCTGCGATGTATGCATCTGTCCACACATAAATCGTTGCCGGAGGCCTGCGCGTTCGTTACTACCGACAACATCTTGACGGCCGTCAGGATTACTGATGATCATTTCCGGAGGTGGGGGTTCGATAAACCACGCGTCGCGGTAGCCGCGCTTAATCCGCACGCTAGCGACAACGGCCTGATTGGCGACACCGAGGCGAAGGAGATCTCGCCGGCAATCGAGATCGCGAGGTCAGAAGGCATAGACGCAACAGGGCCGCATCCGGCAGACTCCGTTTTCAATCAGGCGATCGACGGCATGTACGACATTGTGGTCGTCATGTACCACGATCAAGGCCACATACCAATCAAGGTTCACGGGTTCGAGGAGTCGGTATCGGTAAACCTCGGAATACCGTTCATCCGCACGTCTGTAGACCATGGAACAGCGTTCGACATCGCGGGCAAGAATTTGGCTCAATCCACCAGCATGGTCGAAGCAGTGAAACTGGCGATCGCACTCGCGACGCGGCGCGGAATCGCTTAACCCTTCCCCTTTAATGTCTAAGGGGGAATACAAGGGGGTTTTAGGTTCAACTACCCGTTGAAAGGTAGTGACGCACTCCGATTCGCCAAACTTGGAGCGAACCCATCAGGAACGCGATACCGATTATCGGCGCGGCGTACTGGAACCATAGCGGTGTCCCGAGCGGATCCGAAACGCCCATGATCGCGATTGCCGGGAAGTAGCTGACGCATGCCAATGGGATACCGAACGTGAAGAAGTTACGGAACCAAGGGCGGTAGATGTTGATCGGGTACTGCGTCGTTTCTACGCCGCCGTAGGTCATGGTGTTCATGATCTCAAGCGTTTCGGTCGTCCAAAACGCCAATGTGGCTTGCAAAACGATTAGCCCGGCGAATAGCGATGCGCCGCCGGCGATCGAAGTCAGAAGCAAAGCGATGTTGGGGATTGTCCAATGCAGGTCCAAATGGGTGGCAGCCCAGATCAATGCGACTAGCCCTGGTGTCAACCGGCTGATACGTCGCAGCGTCAGTTCTTGGCCTGCGAGTTGTAGAGCGGTCGAACGGGGTCGGGTTAGCACGCGATCGAAATCGCCCGATTTCACCATGTCGCCGAACAGGTCGAAACCCGTGGTCATAGCGTCTGCGATTGCGAACGAAATGTTCACGATGCCGTAGATGAACGCGACCTGGTACACGTTCCAACCGATCAGCGATTCGAAGCGGTCGAACAGCACCAGTATGGCCATGAACTCGCCCGCGGTGATGATGATTCGGCCGCCGAGTTGCATCAAAAACGATGCTTTGTACTGCATCTGAGCGCGCATCGAAACCGATAGAAATCTGCCGTATACAAATACGCTGTCCAGCATCGTCAACCCCCTTGAACCACCACTTTGTTAAGCGCTCTCGACAACGCGATCCGTCCTGCGATCAAGAACGCGACGATCCAGATCAGTTGGTGCGTCAGGTGTTGCGGGACTTCAGAAATCGGTATGTGCCCCAAGTAGATCTGATACGGAGTGTCGACAAGACCTCTGAAGGGCATCACGTTGATCAACGGTTGAGACCAGTCTGGAAAGAGCGGCAACGGGACCAACATGCCGGAAAAGATCAGTACGAAACCGAAAGTCAATTGCGTCACCCCGTCACCAGTGATGGTCCACAGCATCGTCACGTTAAGGAACGTCGTGATCGCCGCGCTCAAGAGGATCGCGGCGCACATTGCGATGGCGAATGCAAGGGCCGCGGCGACTGACACTGGCGGCATCATTCCCATCACGACAAACGCGAACGCCAACAGGGGAATGGCGCGCATCAGCATCGGCGCGGTTCGCCAAGCTAGAGCGCGGCTCAACCAATAGCTGTACAGGTCTACCGGGCGTACCAACTCGTAACTGATGCCTCCGGATCTGATCATGGTTCTCAGGTCCGTGTCGATGTTCCAAGGCAGTGCCGCGAGAAAGGCCTGACCAAGCCAGATGTACGTCTCAACGTCGCTCGAACTCATCGGTTGCTCGGCATTGGTCGAGCGATAAAACGCTTGGAAGATCATCACTCTGATGATCCCCCAGAAGATCTGCGTAATCAGACCGGCGAGTGCCGCCGAACGGTACTGCAGCAGGCTGCGGAACTTCGCGCTCAGGATTGCCCAGTAACTGATCAGCGCGCCTGCTCCTCGTAGATCTGAGCGATCGTTTCTTCTATCGGAGGATTTTCGACGACGAGATCGATTACCTGGTTGCTCGCAGTGACGTGAGCGATCATTTCAGCAGCAGGGACGCGCTCGGGGTCGAACTGAATGTGGAATCGGTTCCCCTGTTGCAGAGTGAGTTGCGCGTCGGGATGCAGGACGGGGGGCGCGGCGTTGTAAAGGTCAACGACGATCCTACGTTCAAGAGTCACCTGATGTCGGAGGTCGTCAAGCGTTCCATCCGAGATGATTTTCCCGTCGTTGATGATGATTACACGGTCGCAGATCGCCTTGATGTCATCCATGTCGTGAGTGGTGAGAATTACCGTGGTTTCTCTTTCTTGGTTGAAACGTTTGATGAAATCGCGGAAAGCCAGTTTCGACACCGCATCCATCCCGATGGTCGGTTCATCCAAAAACAGGATGGACGGCGAATGTAACAACGCGGCGGCAAGATCACACCGCATCCTCTGGCCCAGACTGAGCTGTCTTACCGGCACGTCGAGAAGGGATTCGAGGTCCAAAACATCGATCAGTTCGTCTCGGTTGGACACATATGCGGCACGCGGTATGCGGTAAATGTCTCGTAAGAGATCGAACGATTCGATCACCGGCAAGTCCCACCAGAGTTGGGTGCGTTGGCCGAACACGACTCCAATTTGTCGAACATGATCAGTCCGGTTCTTCCAAGGCACGCGGCCAAGAATCTCGCATCGGCCGGAATCGGGGACTAATATGCCCGACATTACCTTCACGGTCGTCGATTTTCCTGCGCCGTTTGGTCCGATGTACCCGACCAATTCGCCGGGTTCGATCGAGAAGTCCACACCATCGAGCGCCTCGACGGTGTGATACCGGCGGCGTGCGATACCTCTGACTGCGCCCCAGAGACCTGCTTCACGTTCAGAAATACGGAATCGCTTGACTAGGTTTTCAACGACTATCTGAGGCATCCGGCAATTTCCGCGATTTTTGGGTCGTAAACACGCGTAAAAACCCGACTCCCGCTATCAGAGGATCGTCAGGCGAAAAGCCGACGCTTGCGAGCGCCGACTGCTATGGGTTACGCAATCATACAACGCCGCAATCAGACCTCGGACCGGATGCAAGAGACTTGAGGTCGCGGGTGGTTCGAAACGGTCGAACCATATAATCGACAACACGACGACGAACTCATATTTCGGCGCTCCTAGACGAGCAATTTGCGAGTACGACGACATTGAAGGTTTCATTCATAGGCGGCGGTGTGATGGCAGAGGCCATCATCTCCGGTATGGGAGATGCGGGTCTAGACGTCGCTATCACAGTCAGCGAGCCGATACCCGACCGAGCGTCGTACCTCGCTGATACCTATGGCGTTTCGATCGCGCGGAACAACGTACAGGCGATCATAAACGCTGACCTCGCCGTGTTGTCAGTGAAACCACAGCAACTCGGCGACGTGGCGCGAGATGTGTCTGGCGTCGTGTCACAACTGCCTTACATCACCTTCATGTCCATCATGGCCGGCGTGCAAACCAAGACTATCGTCGACCAGATCGGATGCGACCGGGTGATTCGGATCATGGCGAACACTCCGAGTCAAGTTGGCGCGGGAGCAACTGCATGGACCGCTTCGCCGACCGTGTCCGCCGAGATGCGAGAGTTCGCCGGTCAGATGCTCGAATCATTCGGCCTGCAGGTCTACTTCGATGACGAAAAACTGGTAGACATTGCGACCGCATTGAGCGCCAGCGGTCCAGCTTACGTTTTCGTGTTTATCGAAGCACTCGTCGACGGAGCGGTGCAACTTGGCATGACTAACGCAGATGCTCGCGCGTTGGCGATTCAGATGGTGCTCGGAAGCGCAGAGCTGGCGAAGCAGACCGGCAAACACCCTGCGGATCTCCGCAACATGGTCACATCCCCTGGCGGTACCACCGCCGCAGCTTTGCATGCGCTCGAAGCCAACGGATTTCGAAAAGCGTCAATTGAAGCGGTTGTTGCCGCGTTCGAGAGGGGCGACGAACTGAACAAGCTGTCTGACGGATAGACGTTTCAGAGGTGTTAGGGGCGTGCATCGTGGACGATCAGGAACCGTCACAATCGATCGAGTCGGAACGGGACCGATAAGGGCCTGAAATATACTTGGTTGTTTGGCGCGCTCGACGTAATGCCTATTTGTTTCCCGAACCAGAGCAGGTTTGCAGCGCCCTCAAGCACAAACGAGTTGACCTAGGAATCGTAACGCCATGAACCCGACCGAAATGCTCAAAACACGCCCGACGGCGCAGATCGACGAGTTTCAGCCGGGCGATACAGTCACCGTCAACATGGTCATTCGCGAAGGCGATCGGACACGGGTTCAGGCATTTCAAGGCAACGTAATCGCAGGCAGGTACCGCGATGACAAGGTTCCCAACCTTGGCAGCACGTTCAAGGTCCGACGCGTTTCCTACGGGATCGGAGTCGAACGGATAATCCCGTACCACAGCCCGTCGCTCGAATCTGTCAAAGTCACTCGGCGTGGCAAAGTTCGTCGATCCAAGCTCTATTACCTGCGCGGCCTCACTGGTCGCCACGCCCGCATCAAGGAACGACGCTGATTCCGGCGGCTGAGATTTCGCACCTCGAAATCGAATATCTCAACTGATCGCTCAACAGCGATATGTGCCATAGCCGCGGGGCTTCTGCTACGCGTTGCTCTATCCTTTACCGCGTCGCGCCGAACGCATTGAATCATGTACGTCGATGTTGCAGTTGATTTCTCCGACCGGGACCGCATGCGGACGTACACGTACGAGGTCCCGTCCGGAATCTCGGTCAGACCAGGTGATCTGCTATGGGTACCGTTTGGTTATCGGCCGATTCAAGGTATCGCGCTCACGGTCTCTCAAACCACTGAAGCCGAGAATGTGCGTGAAATCGACAGCGTCGTGGAGGGCGGTCCCTTTATCTCGGAAAAATTGCTAAGGACCGCATTGTGGATAGCGGACCACTACCGGTCCAACATCTTTCGTGCTTGCGTCACGATGTTGCCTCCGGGAGCGAACCAGCAATTGCATATCTGGGTTACGCGCGGTGAAATGCCGGAGAACTTCGACGGGTTGCTGTCTGGACCTGCGATCTCGAGCGAGCAGCGCAACGTGCTCGATGAGTTGCCGACATCGGGTCGAGTGCGCCGCGACCGGTTAGTCAGAAAGATCGGAAGATCCAATGAGCGACACTTGGACGCATTGGTGCGCCAAGGCATCGCGATTGAGGAATCGATTTGGGAACGGCCGCGTGCGAGCGCGATTTTCAGACCTCATGTCCGATTAACCAGCGACAACTCCGATCTTGAAGAGGTCATTGACCATTACGTACGACGGCGGGCGCACCGCCGAGCAGATCTGATCCGGCATCTTTCGACCGTATCGGATCCAGTTCCACGAGCGGAACTGTCGCGAAGATTTGGTTCCCAAGCTGTCAAGGCGGTGATCGACCATGGTGTTGTTGAGGTGGAACAGGTGCGTGTCGAGAGGGACCCTCTGGCCGATTACGCAGTCCAAGACGCGATACGGCACGAATTGACGCCTGAACAACTCAGTGCAGTCGAAGCGATCAACCACAGTATCGACGGAAAAATAGTCCAAACCAGAGATCGCCGGTTCCTGTTGTTCGGAGTTACCGGCAGCGGCAAGACCGAGGTTTACCTGCGCGCGGTTGAGAATTGCATCGAGGTGGGTCGTCGGGCGATCGTCATGGTTCCCGAAATCGCTATGACACCGCAAACGCTTCAGCGTTTCGCCAGTAGGTTCCCCGGTCGGATCGCGTTGCAACACTCGGGTCTGACTATGGGCCAACGGTTTGACCAATGGCACCAGATAAAGGAAGGACGATACGACGTCGTAATCGGCTCGAGGTCCAGCATATTCGCGCCGGTCGACAATCTCGGGCTTGTCGTGATTGACGAAGAGCACGAGTGGACTTTCAAACAGAGTGATCGAGCGCCCAGATACCACGCCAAACAGGTTGCGGAACGGCTGTGCGATGAGGCCGACGCCACGTTGGTGCTTGGCAGTGCGACTCCTGACATTGCGACGTATTTCCGAGCTGTGCATGCGGGTGGCTCACGCGACGTTGCGATGCTGCCGTTGGCGCGACGCATAAACGAAACTCTCCGACGTTCCCAACCGTCCAACAGCGCAACCGATGTTGCACTGGGACACGCCAAATCGCAGATCGTCGACATGCGGGTCGAGATACAGGAAGGGCACCGCGAGATGCTCAGCCGACCGTTGTTGCAAGCGCTCACGGACAATGTCGAGCGTGGCGGCAAATCGATACTGTTCATCAATCGACGCGGGAGTGCATCGTTCGTCCAGTGCGTGAAGTGCGGCACCATCCGCACCTGTCCCAATTGCCGGACGCCGTTGACTTTGCACAGATTTTCGCGACGCGGAAGCGGCAGTCGCTTGCAGTGCCACTATTGCAGCTACTCTGTGGGAGCGGCGAGGCAATGCCGTGACTGTGGAGGCACAGGTATCGCCAGACGCGCGGCGGGCACCGAAGGCGTTGAGGAAGTTGTGAGAGGTTTCTTCCCCAACACTCCGATCCTGAGATGGGATTCGGATACCGCGCGCAACGCTTCTGAGCATACGAAGTTGCTGGAGGAGTTTCAAAGCGATGGAAATCACATCCTTGTGGGTACGCAGATGGTGGCGAAAGGGCTAGACATACCGTCGGTTTCTCTTGTAGGCGTTGTCGCCGCCGATATCGGGCTCGCAGTGCCCAGCTTCAGGTCGGCGGAGCGGACGTTCCAAATACTCTCCCAAGTCACCGGTCGCGCTGGCAGGGCTGATACGCCGGGGGTGTCGATAATCCAGACGTTTCAACCGGATCACTTCGCCATCGCCGCCGCCGCGTCGCAGGATTACCAAGCGTTCTACGCGAGGGAGATCGAAACTCGCCGCAGATACGTCTTACCGCCGTTCGCATCTTATGTCAGACTCTCGTACGGCGCTTACGAGAACGAGGAGGCCGAGATGGAGGCGCGGAGCGTCAGGACGCGTATTGAGCATCTTTTGGACACGGACGCGACTATCGAGGTTGATGTTGCAGGCCCGTCTCCTTCGTTTCCGGCGCGTCTAGCCGGTCGTTATCGTTGGCAAATCTTGCTCAAGGGAGATGAACCCGCTCGAATACTGGACGCAGTGCAATTGGGCCCCGGTTGGATCGTCGATGTCGACCCGATCGAAATGACGTAACGGCGGAGGGATAGAATCCCTAATCGAGACGACATGGCAATTCGAGAAATCCGAATCTTTCCTGATCCGATACTCCGGAAAAAGTGCCGGAAGGTTCGGCGTGTGGATGATGATGTTCGGAAGTTGGCCGCCGACATGGTTGAGACGTTGGTGCATGCAGAGGGCGTTGGATTAGCTGCTAACCAAGTGGGCGTGCTCAAGCGCGTCATCGCGTTGCATCTGCCGGAGGAGGATCCTTACTGGCTGGTCAACCCGGAGATCATCAGGCGGGATGGACAGCGTGAAGTGGACGAGGGGTGTCTGTCTCTGCCCGGGTGGACCGGTCTAGTGAGCAGGTCAGTGAGCGTGACGGCGCGCGCTCTTGACGAAAACGGTTCAAAGTGGCGAATCACCACGGAAGAGTTGTTGGCGCAAGCTTTAGAGCACGAGGTGGACCATCTCAACGGCATCATGTTCATGGACCATTTGCTTGAGCATGAACAACTGCGCGAGGTGGGAGCCGAGCCGGAAGAGGGCGAAACGCACCTTCACGATGTGAATTACAACATCGAGGCGCATCACGACGATGGCGAACATCCGCATCCTCACGGTGAAGCCGAAAAACCGGAACTGCTCGTCGCCAAAGCCAAACTGAGCGAAGTTACTCCTGCCCATTCCATGTCCGACTTGGCCTATGACCTGGAAGATGGAGTTAAACGCAACGAATCCGAATCGATCGTCGGCGATATGGACAGCCCTGATTCAAAGCGGGGTTGAAAAGCGCGCGATGCTATACTTTGATGTTTGAGGCTTCGATTCAGACTTTGTATCGAAGTCATTTTTATGATTGGCGTGCACAGGCGAGAAGCGCGCGAAAACGATCAAATTCAAAGTGGACAGCGACCCGCAAGAGTACCGCGCAGCGCCGAGCTGTGCGCCTCCACGTCTGCTCGTGCGCTATTTCGGTTAATCACACGTGGTTCGCGACTTAAGAGGTCTGATATTTATAGCGGTGCTCGTGATCTTGGGCGCCGTCTTCATCGCCATTCCGCGCATCAATCTCGAGGTGTTCAACTTCGAATTCGACCGCGGTAACGACGACGCGTTCCTAGGATTGAATCTCGGTCTGGACCTCCAGGGCGGTACTCACCTGATTTACGACATCGTAACCGAGGACGGTGAGGCGCCCACAGCCGAGGATGTTGAAGGGATACGCGCCATCATCGAACGTCGTGTCAACGCCTTCGGCGTTAGCGAACCCACCGTCCAAGTTCTGGGCAATCCACCCGATCGAATTCTCATCCAACTGCCCGGCCAGAGCGAATCGTCGCTCAACATCACCATCGATGGCGGTGATGCCACGATTGACGATGTCAAGGCCTTCTTCGAATCTGACCTTGCCAAATCTGGTGTTGAAGTGTTCGAGAACGAGGACGGCTCGTTGATCATCACGTTCGACGAATTCGACGGGACTGAAGCGGATGCGTGGCGGACGCAGTTCCAAGAAAAGCATCCGATCACAATCCGAGCTACGTTCGAATACGAAATTGTCGTGCCCGAATTGACAGTGGACACGTCGTTGGAAACTGAAACCGACGCTGATACAGACGCTATCGGCGCGGAAGACGACCAAGACGCGGAGGGTGAGCATGCCGAATCCGAAGACGCCGATTCCGAGGAATCCGCAGCGTTACAGGGCGGAGAGTTGCCTCCTCCTGAACGGATAGCGCCGACCACCGAAGATGTCCAGGCGGCATTTGAAGCTGCTGGGTTCACCGATGTAGTGGTTAGCGATGGAACCGACACCGTACTGTTTTTGACAGATGCATCCGGCGGCTTCCGCCAAGTTGAAGCGATTTACTTTGAAGCCGAATTTGCAGGACAACTGAAAGATCGGTCATTTGACGACGAAGGCAACGTCTTACCTTCCGACGCCGAGAATCTGACGCGTCAATTGGCCGACGTTGGCAACTTCGCGACCCTTCGGACCCCAGGAAATATCGTTCAATGGACGGTGGCTGGCGGCGTACAAGAAGCTAAAGCACTGATTGGCTCGACCGCCCAGCTGGAGTTCCGAGAGCGCAAATGCGGCCCGATCATTCCGCCGACCGATGTTCCAACTGAAGAGTGGCCGCCAGACGGACTCTCAGAGACCGAGTGGTTGCTGTTGCGATGTTCTTCGCCGCTATATTTCACGGAGCAGGCAACCAACATCTCGGCAGACGACTTGGATGACGCGTTCCCTTCAATCGAAGGGACCCCGCCCGAACCGGTGGTGACGATCGTCTTCAACGAATCGGGTAGGGATGCGTTCTTCGAAGTTACCGGCCGCGTCGCTAGGAACCGCGACATACTGGCAATCTATCTGGATAACGTGGAACTCGTCGCGCCTACCGTAAACACTCAGGGTGGTCAAGGAATCGCGGACGGCCGGGCCATAATCTCGGGTGGTGATTTCACGACCGAGCGCGTTCGAACTTTGGCAATTCAGCTTCGCTCTGGCGCGCTACCGGCCGAATTGGAACTCTCAGAAGAGCGAACTGTCGACGCCATATTGGGTGCCGACTCGTTGCAGCGCAGTCTGGTGGCCGGCGGCATCGGGTTAGTGCTCTTGGTGATATTCATGATCTCTTACTACAAGGTTCCAGGTATCGTCGCAAGCATCTCGTTGGCTTCGTACACGGTGATGCTGATGGCGATCTTCAAACTTGTTCCGGTCACGATGACGCTATCCGGCGCTGCGGCGGTGATCTTGTCACTCGGTTTCGCAGTGGACGCCAACGTGCTGATAGCGGAGCGCACGAAGGAAGAATTGCGCGCCGGGCGCGACCTCTTGGCGGCGTTGAACACAGGATTCGATCGCGCTTGGCCTTCGATACGTGACGGCAACATATCGACCGTCATCACCGCTGTTGTACTGTTCTGGTTCGGCGACCGTTTCAGCACGAGCATCATGCAAGGGTTCGCACTGACCCTTGGTATCGGCGTGTTGCTAAGCATGTTCACAGCATTCTTTGCCAGCCGGTTGATGTTGCGACTCATCGCACGAACCGGTGTCGGGCGCTCGACAAACGTGTTTGTGCCGGTTGCGGACCCGGGAGTTCAGACGTAAACCGCTCGAAAGAACAAAGATGGATTTCGTAGCACTTCGCAAGATATTTCTGCCGGTATCCGGCGTGATCGCCGTGATTTCGATCGTGCTGCTGTTTGCGCCTGGTCTGAATCTTGGTATCGACTTCGTATCGGGAACCAGCACGACATACGGATTCTCGGGCGATGACCCTGGCACCGAGGCGGTCAATGATGCGTTGGTCGCGGCCGGCCATCCTGAGGCGATCGTGCAGGCCCTGGGGGACGGGCAATACTTCGTTAGAACCAACGATCTGGGCAACGAAGGTAAGAACATCATCGATGCCGAATTAACGAGATTGACCGGGGACGAACCCACAACTCTCGAAACCGTAACGGTCGGTGCTTCGGTCGCCGAAGGCACTGTGAGGAACGCAATTATCGCCGTCGTGGTGGCGGCAGTGTTCGTCATGCTCTACATCATGTATGCGTTCAGGACAGTTCCCGGGTCTTACCGTTACGCCGTGTCCGCCGTCGTTGCGTTGGTACACGACGTGCTGATCGTGCTGGGCGTCTTTGCTGTGCTTGGCATCGTGTTCAACGCGCAGGTCAACGCGATATTCATCGTCGGCATCCTCACGGTCATCGGTTACTCGGTGAACGACACGATCGTGATATTCGACCGCGTGCGGGAAAACGTGCTGCTAGTGCCATCACGCGACTTCCGGATGACGGTAAACGCCTCGATCCGCGAATCGATCATCCGTTCGTTGGGCACGAGTATCACGACCGCAACCGTCATCATGGCGATGCTCCTGTTTGGCGGTCAGAGCCTGCGCGACTTCCTCATCGTCCTATTGTTGGGCGTGATCGTCGGAACCTATTCCTCAGTGTTCATCGCGGCGCAGGTGCTTGTGTCATGGGATGAAGGCGCGTTACGGCGATTCACAAGATTCGTGCCCAGGTTGCGCCGCCGAACTAGCGGTTAGTCTCGCGGGTTGGACCGCCGAAGGCGCGGTTTACACTTTCACTAACCAAGGCGCCAATTGAATCGCGCCAACAGAAATAGTGAATGGACGGTGTTCTAATGCATATCGGCGCTCACGTAAGTACCACAGGCGGCGTTGACAAAGCGATCCAACGCGCTCTGGATATCGGGGCGGAATGCATGCAGGTTTTCGCAGCGTCACCGCGGATGTGGCGGGTGCCCCCAATCAAAGACAAACCGCTGGAAAACTACCACGTGAAGATGGCGGAATCAGGATTAGGGCCAACGATCGTCCACGCGAAATATCTGACCGCGCTCGGTTCGCCAAATCCTGAGCTTGTAGAGAAGAGCCGAACATCGCTGGCTGCGGAGTTGACAGAGACCGAACGGTTGGGCGCTCTGGGGCTGGTTTTCCATCCCGCGAGTCACCGCGGCGCAGGATTAGAGGCGGTCTTCGACAATTTCGTCGAAGGAGTGAACGAGGTCCTTGAGGCAGCCCCGGGCGATGCTCTGCTGATGCTGGAGACTTCGGCGGGTTCAGGAGACCACATCGGTTCGAAATTTGAGGAGTTGGGGCGATTGATCAAGGCGATCGACAACCCTCGGGTCGCGGCCTGCTTTGACACGCAGCATGTTTGGGCGGCGGGTTACGACATCGCCACCAAGGATGGACTTGATGCCACGATGGAAGAATTCGACCGTGAGATAGGACTGGAACATCTCCGATCGGTTCACGCAAACGATTCGATGCGGGATCGAGGTTCATCTGTCGATCGGCACGATAATATCGGCGAAGGCTTGATCGGAACAGAGGGATTTCTGAACATCATGTCCCACCCCGCGTTCGCCGATGTCCCGTTTTACTTGGAAGTCCCTGGCTTCGAAAAAGACGGGCCCGACAAGCCCAACGTGGATGCGCTAAAAACGATCCGCGAGGAAGTGTCGGCGTAGTTCTCGGTCACGGCACCGATGTCGTATCGCGTTTCATCTGAAGAGTTCGACGGTCTCGTTATCGCCGCGTTGGAGCGGCTGGCTCCCGAGTTTTATGAGCGTTTGCAGAACGAGAACGTCGACGTAGTGGTCGAATATCAACCGTCGGCGGTTCAACTTGCCGATCTCGGTCTAAAGCCTGATGAAACCCTGTTCGGATTGTCGGAAGGGGTTTCACTACGCGACGGCGGGAATCACGCGGCGACTATGCCCGCAAAAATCACGATATTCCAGCGGCCCATAGAAGATTCGGTGACTTGCCGCGAGGACCTTGATGCGGAAGTCCAAAAGACGGTGTGGCACGAGGTTGGTCATTTCTTGGGATTCGACGAGGACGAAGTCGCCGAGTTGGGCCTCGGTTGAGCGTAGTGTTAAGCCTGTTCCGAGGCGAACAGACCGTCACGCAAAACGACGGCACGCTCACCGTACGCGACCGTCGCTGATCGGAACGCTCGCAAAACCGCGACGAATCTGAGCATGCGTGAGTCGTCATCGTGAATTTCTGATTGATACGCTGGTGCGCCCCAGAAAGTATGTTGAGAGCCGCGCAAGATCGTGCGCTCCAACTCTGCGATGGCGCGAGCGAACGTCTCTTCAGACCGTTCTTCCAAAGGAGCGTTGTCCCGATCTGCGAACCACATGGACAGAACCAACTTTCCGTCGGAATCGGTCGAAACCTCGGAAACTAGAAACGGGCCTTGCTGGTTCGAAAACAGATTTTCGACTGGTTCGCCCGCCGCGGCGGTCTCTCGGACTGCCGCCTGAAGGGACCGAAACAACGACGAAAGGTTAGACACCTTGAATGGCGGGTCATGTAACGTGAGAGTCAGCGTTTGGGTGTCAGTTTTCAACGCAAAACCCTCATATCACCTACCCGCATCGTCACGTTTTCGCGATCGAGCTGTTCCAACAACGCTAGCGAATATTTCCTGCTGGTGCCGAGCAGTTCGCGTACATCGTTGATCGAAATCTGCGAATTGGTTCTGCAGAAATCTTTGACTGCTTCGCGCATCTCGTCGTAAGCATCGGCGTCGAAAACGACGTCGGCGCCAGCACTCACCACTTCGCGACGATCGGTCAAAACCCCTAGGAGTTCGTCATCGATCTTGTTCCAAGCGGGCGGTGAGTATCGGTACTCTCGCAAAACTCCCAAGTATTGATCGACGTCGCGTTTCTGGGATGCGGAGAATTGCACGACGTGTTCGCCCAGCCGAATCGTGTTGCCATCTTGGACGATCAATTCCGTTCCGGCGAAACTGGCGACCACTGCATCGAAGCCGTTACCAGACAGTTGCAACCGGTTCCGCAGTTCTTCGCGAGGCATGCCCCGGCGCAAAGGATATCGTTGATGGTACTCCCGCAATGCCTTGACCGACATTTCAAGCATCGACTGGTGACGAGTAGCGGTTATGTATAACGGATTTGCGCCATGCGAAATCTGGATCAGCCGCCCATTGGATGTCAGCGTCACGATGTCGACGTCGATCTCGGATGGATTCATGTGCGTCGCATCGATAATCTGGTTACGATTTGCTACTCCTAGAGCATCAATGGAGTGAAACACGATGTCCTCGGATTTGCCTTCGGACAATATCCGGAGATGCTCAACGACTTGCTGGTCGTTGCGTCGATGCCGAGGCGCGTCGACGACGAGCGCAATACCGCCGCCGAGCGTGTCGTTGCTATCTCGTACGACGAACCGATCGCCTTGAGTGATCGGTCGAGCGCTGCTCATCTTTATTTGGACCCAACCGGTTTCCCCGGCCTTGAGCTCATCTTGGCCGAGCAGTCGAACGGTAGCCGGTTCTTCCCACGTACCGCCGTACAGGGTGACGTGGTGGTTATGTTTTATCGGACGTTTGGCATCTGCGATCGCCCTAATCGAGGCGTCGAACACCGCGGTCGTGTTGAATTGGCTGCGCTTGACCAGCGCTTCCCCACGTTCGATTTCTGCGTGGGACACGCCGCTCAAACTAGCTGCTACACGGGTGCCAGGCAGAGCGATTTCGACGTCAGACTTATGGCTCTGCAGTCCGCGGATTCGTGCGGTTTCACCGGATGGGAGCAGTGCCACCTCATCGCCGACACTTAATCGGCCACCGTCCAAGGTGCCCGTTACGACAGCACCGAAACCGGCAACGCTGAAAGATCGGTCTACGAAGAGCCGTGGCCGGCCGTTTTCGGTTCTTGGCGGCATATCGTTGACAATCGCGGCGATCATGCCGCGCAACTCATCCATGCCATCGCCATTCTCAGCCGAAACCGCGATCGTTGGAGAACCTTGGAGCGAAGTTCCTTCGAGAATCTCGGAGACCTCGATTTCGACCAACTCAATGAGTTCGTCATCGGCGAGATCCGACTTGGTAATGACGACGATGCCTTCTCGAACTTCGAGCAGATCAAGAATCGCCAAGTGCTCGCGCGTCTGTGGCATGGGACCTTCGTCACCCGCGACGACCAGCAAGGCGAGATCGAACCCACCGGCACCCATGAGCATAGTTCTGACGAAGCGCTCATGGCCGGGCACATCGACGATGCTGATTTCGGGACCGTCGTCTAGCTCAAGCCACGCGAATCCAAGTTCAATCGTCATCCCACGCGCTTTTTCCGCGCGCAAACGGTCCGGGTCGATGCCGGTCAGTTTTTCAATCAGCGTAGATTTGCCGTGGTCTACGTGACCTGCGGTGCCTGCGACAAACATTGGTTTGCGAATGAAGTCCTCAATCGTCGATATGTATGGATTATCGAACGAATCGCCGATTCGTTCAGCCGAGATGAGCGGAAGCTACCGTTGAGAGTTTGATCCGGTCAATTGCGGTAGGTCCATCCTGACGACAAGAACTAGCGGGAACTCTTTCCAATGCACGCTCGACAAGGGATCTCGCGCTTCTGAGTACTGTTCATCGGGAAATCGAGGTTCTTCGAAAGCGCTAAGGATGAATCCTGCGTCGAAGAACACTCTCAAGAGTTGTGAGATCGGCCGATGGAAGTATCGGTGTGGTCGAGGCTGACCAACGATTCCGATGCCGAGGTACGCACGGGACTTTAGGTAGTCCGGAACCGAAATGGCGAAGCGCTCCTCCACTCCGGACGAGGTGAATTCCCGTTCCAAAGTGGTCCTGGTGCCATCTGAATGGAACACCGGATGAAGAACGCTGAAAACGAACCGGCCTCCGGGTTTCAGCAGCTTGCTAAGTGACGCGGCAAGCGGAGTGATTACAGCCATATCCATGAGCCCCATAGTGCAAACGGCTGCATCGAAAGGAGCGCCCGGCATCGCCATCAGTGATTCCGCATCGGCTGCATTGCCGACATGGAATTCGATGTTGTCTTCGTAGCCGACTGACCTCTCGCGTGCCCTTTGAATGAAGTTAGCAGCATGGTCAACAGCGGTTACCTTCGCTCCTTTGTCGGCCATGCGCCTGGTGAAGCGACCCGCACCGCAGGCAATATCGAGCACCCGCTCACCCGGTCGCACGTCAAGCAGCTCGTCCTGCGTCGGTTCGATCAGGAAATCTTGAGCGCTGTTGCCGTCGCCGATCTTGCCGTCCCACCACTCCGAAATCTCGTCCCAAATTTCCACTGCCTCATCCAGGAATTCCGGAAAGTCGACGCCGTAGCGATCTGTTTCGGGAGTGTCGGCAGCGTCTGATTTCACTTCAATCCTCGTCGGCCAACAAGAACTGTTCGAATACGGAGTTGCCTAGCATTTTGCCTCGGCGCGTCAAAACGATGTTTTCGCCTCGAGTTTCGATCAATTTTGCATCCATCAAGAATTTGATTTCCGCGCCGAAGAGATCGTCGATGGATGCATTGAAGCGCCCTCGAAACCCCGATTTTGAGATGCCCTCGGCGAGGCGCATGCCCAGCATCATGGTCTCCGAGATCGCGGTTGATGGCGACGTGACCTCCATGAAATCGATCGCAAAGTCGCCTTCATTTATCTCAGACGTCTCGACCACGGTGTCAAATCCGACGTTTTCCATCGCTCGGATGTACCCGCGAGGAGATTTCATGTTAGCGAAGCGACGACCATTTAGCGACGAGTGAGCACCGGGTCCAACTCCTAGATAGGGGCGGTTAAGCCAGTACGCAGAGTTGTGTTGTGACCTGAAACCTGGCTTGGCCCAATTCGAGATCTCGTAATGTTCGTAGCCGGCCTGAGCCAGCATATCCATCGCCATCTCGTACATGTCGGCTGCTAGATCGTCGCTGGGCGTAGGCGATCTGCCGATCTTAACGTCGCGATGGAGCGGCGTGCCGGGCTCTAGCTGAAGGCCGTATAACGAGAAATGCTCAGTGTTGATGTCCACGGCCTTCGACAAAGATCTCCGCCACTGATCAAGTGACTGGTTTGGCAGTCCGAACATCAGATCGATGTTGATGTTTCGGAATCCCCCTGCACGGGCGGACTTGACGGCATCGTAAGCCGCGGTTGCGGAGTGGCGCCGCGACAAAGCGGCCAGAATACCGTCATCGAAAGACTGAACGCCGATGCTGATTCGGTTGAATCCAGCGTCCGTCCAAGCCCCGGCTTTCTCGCTTGACAAATCATCCGGGTTGGCTTCCAAAGTGATCTCGGCATCACCTTCCAACCGCAAACTATCCCGGATCACATCAAGCAGATGAGTGATGGAACCCGCAGGAAGATAAGACGGCGTTCCGCCACCGAAGAACACCGTCGAGATTTCCGGATGACCGAGGCGTCGACTCCACAACGCAATCTCTTTGGTTAGAGCGTCGATGAACGGCGGCATCAAGGTTTCGATGCCTTCATAAGTGTTGAAGTCGCAATAATCGCACTTGGACAGACAGAATGGGATGTGAACGTAGAGCGAGATCGGCACGGAAACGCCTTGCGAATTACATTTCGCATGCAAGATGTCGGCTTGATTGAGGCTAGGATTGATCATGTTTGAGTCCGCACCGCCCTACCTCAACAGAGGCCATACTTACGGAGGGGTCCACAGACCGCCAGACGCGGGTTGACTTCCAGCGGCGGGCCCAGCCGATTGCTGTTGTGCTTCTCGCTGCGCCCGTTCGATCATCTCGCGCCGCGCCTCTTCCATCTTCGCCCGCAACCAGCGTTCAAGTTGATCGAGTTCGGGCGGAGAGACGATGAATCGCTCGACTCGGTCCGGTATCGGCAACTGCCCCGAAACCGCCAACACCAACGCAGATTCATCGTCGCCGATCCCGTCGTTCAATCTTTTCATCAGGCGCTCGTCGCGTTGACCAGCCGCATCAGCTTGCCCGGAGGCGACGACATTTCGGACCTTTTCGGAAACGAGATTTTGAGAGGCGCACTGTCCCCAATCAATCAACTGTCCGAGCAACTCGACATCTTCGAACTCCTCAACGCTGGCGCCATTACCGACCATGTACCTGACGAGTGAGTGAGCTTGCGGATTGGCTTGGTTCAACTGCACCAATGCGTCTTCACCTCGACCTGTGACGGTTTCGACGAATACTCGATTGATGGGCCCCGACGAAACCATTTGCCGGTCGAGTTGGTTCCGCACCGCAGTCCAGTAGTTGGCAAGCACTGCGTCATACCCGTCAAGACCGGGGAACGGTTGCACCATGCGGACGATGAATATGGATCGAGTCATTTCACGCTTTGCCGATTAATCTCACTAGCTCAACACGCTTGTAGGCGGCTGGTTTGGCCGTCTCATCCGCATCACACGGAAAACAGGAAGTTGGCCAAATCGCCGTCTTGAAAGACGTAGTTGCGCCCTTCTTGCCTCAATACGCCTTGTTTGCGCGCTTCCACCATGCTACCGCAACGCACAAAGTCGTCGTAACCTATCACCTCGGCGCGTATGAAGCCGCGTTCCATGTCTGAGTGCACAATCCCGGCAGCTTCCGGGGCACTCGACCCTCGCCGAAAATGCCACGCTCGAGCCTCGCGATCCGAAGCGGTGTAAAACGTCTGGGTTTTCAGACAATTCAAACAAGCGTCCATAAGGGCTTCACTGTCGTCGCGTTCGATGCCGAGATCTGCCCTTAATTCCTCCGCTTCGCCATCGTCCAAGTTGCGCAGCTCCTCTTCGATCGATCCGCAGATGGGAACTATCCGCGTGTCAGCGTCGATCGTTTCATCACCAAGATTGAGAACCGCTTCGGCGTGGGGTTGGGCGTGATCGATTCCGATTTCGTCTTCTCCGACATTCACGGCGATCACCAATGGCAAACCGCTGAGCAAGAACGAACCGGAAAGCGCTCTCGCCTCTGCTTCGTCGAGCTGCTGCGATCGGATCGGTGCGCCTTCTTCTAACCGGATTTGGGTTTTTTTGAGCGATTCGATGTTCGCAAGTGCTTGACCTCGTTCGGATGACTTCAAGGCCTTCATCCCCGTTTCGATCCGTTCGACTCTACGGTCAAGAAGGGCGATGTCGGCAAACAGGATCTCGAATGCGAGTTTTTCGAGGTCGCGTTTCCAATCGACTGACCCGTCAGGATGGGGAATCGACGAATCATCGAATGCGCGCACAACGAGCACGAGAGCTTTTGCTTTCTGCAGTGAATTGACGGTTTCAGGCGTGAGAACGGTTCCCGATGAGTAGTCGACGGGCATGTCCCAAAATGTCATCTCGGCGGCGACCCTGCGCCTCGCTCGAAAAGCGGAGTGGACGAAATCCAATCGACCGTCTGGTTTGGCGCCGACACCGATGTTTACCGATTTGATGGCCCCATACTGTCCTTTGTCGGCCGAACCTCTAGTGAGGGCGTTGAATACCGTTGTCTTGCCGGATGCGGCGAGTCCGATTATGGCTGTGGACATGTGTGGTATTGAAAGGTATTGGGGACGTGGGCAAGATTCGATTATAGAAATCTGCAGTCCCGTCAATCTCGGAGAAATGACCGATGGTGTCGATTAATCTGGAATCGAAATGATCAGAGTGATCCACGGAGACGACGAGTTCAGCATTTCGAGCGCGCTCGAATCGCACTTGAGTTCGTTGGGGCCACCAGACCTGCGTGCGCCCAATGTGACGACGTTCGAAGCGCCCAACGTCGTGATGGCTGAGGTTTTCGCGGCCGCGCGCATCGCCCCATTTTTGACGGAACGTAGGGCGATCGTAGTTAAAGGAATGCTGAAACCGTTGGATACGCGCGGTGAGAAGGTCAGAGCCGATTGGGAAAAGTTCGGCGACCGTGTCTCAGGCGAAGCGATGCAGATTACCAACGACCTGATATTCGTCGAGAATGTGCCGCTCAGGTTGAACTCGAGATCGCTGAAAGCATTGGCCGCGCTGGCTGAGGTAGAGGAATACAGGGTGCCGACCAGACGGGAACGCACCGGGTGGATTCATGGACGTTTCAACTTCCACGGTGTCGCAGCCACACCGTCCGCGATTGGCCGCTTCGACGTTATCTGCGGCGATGACACTAGACGGATCGACAGCGAGATACAGAAACTCGCGCTTTACGCTAACGGAAAAACGTTGCAGCCCAGCGACATCAACCTCATGGTGGCTGACGTCAGCGAAGATCGCATCTTCAACGTAATGGACGCGATCATCGAGGGAAAACACAGACAAGCGATTGGCGGCGTCCAAAATTTGGTCGCGAACGGTGAGTCGATCGAAGGGATATTCGCCTTGCTCGCGCGCCAGGTGCGCCAATTGATCGTCGCTGCGCACCTGCTCGAAAGAGGATCTAGGAATCCCGAAGTGGGTCAACGACTGCGGATAAAACTTCCCTGGCTCGTCGACAAAACCTGCCGGCAGGCCAATAACGTCGGATCTGCACGCTTAAAGGCTATGCATCTCCAGATGTTGGAGATCGACGAAGGAGTCAAGACAGGTCGCGTAGATCGACGACTCGCAGTTGAAATGCTGGTATCAGCATTGGTCGCAAGGTGATCTGGATCGGTCGCATTCGATTTCAATTCGGAATTCGGCGAAACTCAAGGGCTTGCGAATTCGTATCCTAGATTCAGTTATGCCACGTATACGCCAAGCCGTACCTCTGACCATCGCGTTGCTCGCAACGTCGCTCTTGATTGCCGGAGCGCTATCCGCGTGCCAGCAGTCGGATCCCACGCCGATCCCGACGCAGGTGCCGCCAACACCGACCGAGGTCGTGATGCTGCCTCCGGTGGACACGCCGACGCCGTCACCCGAATTGACGCCGACATCGACGGTCACGGCCACACCGACTGTTACGCCAACGCCGGCGACACGCGAAACGGTGAGCATGTATGCTGCGGCACATCGGACGCTCGACCGTGGTGAGTTCAAGGACGCCGAGCGGAGATTCTCGACCATCGTTGAAATTGAACCGGTATTCGCTCGAGCGTGGGCAGGACGTGGACAGGCGCGCATGATGCAGGGCGAGCTTGATGACGCCATGGTCGATTACGATCGGGCAGTTTCTTTGCGGCCCAATGTCGGTTCGCTCTACGGGCAACGAGCGATGGTGCGGGTCTCTATGGGCGATCTCGCCGGTGCCAAACGCGACTCGCTGCGCGCTCTCGAACTAGATGACGAACAGGTCAACGCATATCTGGTGTTAGGACGGGTTCGCGCCTCAGAAAACGACTACGAAGCCGCCTCTGAGAGCTTCAGTGAAGCGATAAGACTTGCGCCCGACGAAGGCGGGGTCTACTGGTGGCGAGGTCGATATCATCGCGATGTTCTGCTGGAAGGAGGGGCGGCGTACGCCGATTTCAGCCACGCCATTAAGCTGCAACCAGCGCAACCTTCCTACTACATCGACCGCGCTGTTTTGATGTTGCGTGCCGGTCGATACGCCGAAGCGAAACATGATCTTGAGGAGGCGATTTCACTGTCGCAAGACCCGAAATTGCCCGATTTGATCGCACGAGCCGAGGAATGGTTGGCAGTGATCGAGAACGAGGCGCCCGGGATAGAACCCGTTGCTCCCCCACCAGCGCCGCCGCCCGCGGAATAGCGGGCTGGTTGAAGCGTAATCGTCAAGCCATCAGCTTCGCCGTGTGCTGAGCTAATATTGCAACAAAGGTTGCATTACTAACTTCCGTCGGTTATATTTCTACTTACGAGACACTTGCGTCAAGGTGGCGCTAACTTTCAAGGCGTTCGGCAGTTGCAGTACATGCGTGATTCATTTGATTCATCTACGGCAGATCGAAGTTCCATTTGGACGATCCCTGAAGGTTGGGAGTCAACCTACCTTTGGATGTTCGTGTTGCAGGTTTTGACGTGGACCTCGTTATTGTCTTGGCGCACAGCCTGTTGCAGCGAGCAAGACAACATTTTTGACATCGTTTTGGCCGTCGGCACCGGCACCGCGGCTATCATGGTTACATCGGCCGGCATGAGCATGATACTTGTGGAGTGCATTGTGATCTACGCTGAGAAGTTCTTAAAGAAGCGGTACGCCGCAGGCGTTGAACGGGGGCTGGAACAGGGATTGGAGCGAGGCAAGACCGTCGGTATAAAAGAAACCAATGCTAGGTGGGAAGAGTGGAACCGTCACCGAATGGAGGCTGAAGCGAAGGGGGAAGAACCTCCGCCTCCGCCAAACGGACGATAATGAGCCGACAACGGTTTTGATGCGTCCGTTAGAAATTCGCAGTCCGTGTAACTACCGGGGCAAATTGACTTCACATTGATAAATCATCTCTTCGCTGTCGGGCGTCAACGCTGACCCATCAAAATCTCCGAACACGGAAGTTGCGCGCAAACCCGCTTTATCCAGCATCTGAATCACTTGGTCGTGATGCAGGTACCGAAACACGACGCCTAGATGTTCCCGATCGATCACGTTTCCGTTCGAATCCAGCGTCTCAATGGTTTGTAGGCACCGGTTGATTTGTTTTTGCGTGTCGAATTCGTTGGTGCCAGTCAAAACGTGCCTTAATCCACGGTTTTCATCTTGAACGACACCCAAGAGAAACGTTTCTCCGGGTTCGCCGTTGATGAGGTCGTCTGACGGATTGAACAAATTGAAGATCAAACTGGCATTGTCGGCCATGTGGTCCGCGCAACGCTTTAGGGTTTCGAGTTGACGACCTTGATCCGTTTCGAGTGCGAGGGTGTGCGCCGGAATGATGACTAGGTCGTAATCATTTTTGTCGAGGTCCAATTCGGACATGTCGGCTTGGATCAATGTCAAGGTGCCGGGTAACGGGGCGCGAGAGGATTTTTCTCGGGCCCGCTCCAACATCGGCTCGTTCAGATCAATGCCAGTGATGTCGAATCCCATTGCAGCTGCTGGGATCGCGATCCGACCTGTTCCAACGCCTAACTCGAGCACCGATCCACCGCATCGTTGGATGGCGTTCAGGTAAAACTCCAATTCGCCTTCGGGTGCAGCTTGGTAGAAGATGTCGTAACGCTCAGCCCATCGAGCATAGTCCATTTGATCCTGAATTTGAGTCACGGCTATTGGATTATCCTTTATGGTTGCGTCGCGAAGGTCAAGATCAATGCGAGACGCAAACCTACCGACATCGAACTCTAGTAAATCACGGGTTGTGACAGATTGCCCAAATCACTAGCATCACGACAAGACCGCCTCGGAACCGAGACAGCCTTCCTCACTTTGGCGCGTGCGAGGGAGTTGGAAGCCCAAGGCAGGCACATAGTTCATCTCGAGATCGGTGAACCTGACTTCGACACGCCTGAGCACATCAAGGACGCGGCGAAAGACGCACTCGATAACGGTTACACGCACTACGGGCCCTCGCCAGGTGAGATGCCCGCTCGCGAGGCGATAGCCGCTCATCAGACCGAGCGACAAGGTTACGACATCGCACCGGACAGGATTGTCGTTACGCCCGGCGGTAAACCCGTGATGTTCTTCTCGATATTGGCGTTGATCGAGGAAGGCGATGAGGTCATATATCCCAATCCCGGGTTCCCGATATACGAGTCGATGATCAACTACGCTGGCGGCACCGCGGTGCCAATTCCGCTCGAGGAGCGTTTCGACTTTTCGCTCGATGTAGATCGTCTCGAGTCGTTGGTGACGGACAACACCAAACTCGTCATCGTCAACTCGCCAAATAACCCGTGCGGAAGTGTCATCTCCGACGAGGACCTCGGCCGAATAGCCGAGATCGCGGTTGAGAACGATCTCGTTGTATTGTCCGACGAGATTTACAAGGACATGTACTACGAAGGTTCGCACACTTCGATAACCAAATTCGACGACATGGTCGAGCGCACGATAATCCTTGACGGCTTCTCAAAAAGCTACGCGATGACCGGATGGCGGCTTGGATACGGAGTATTCCCAGATTTCATGATGGACGCGGTTACGAAACTCATGACTAACAGTGTTTCGTGCACATCGGTAGCGGTCCAGATGGCAGGCATCGCTGCCTTGGAAGGGCCGCAAGATTCGGTTTCCGAAATGATGGACGAGTTCCGCATCCGGAGGGACTTGGTTGTCGATGGCATGAACAACCTGCCCGGCGTGACGTGCCGAACCCCGGGCGGCGCGTTCTACGCGTTTCCGAATATCAGCGGAACAGGTTTGGATAGCCGCACATTTGCGGATCGAGCGATGGACGAAGCTGGCGTGGCTTTGCTTTCGGGCACCGCGTTTGGTGAATACGGTAACGATTACATTCGCATCTCGTTCGCAAACTCGCAAGATAACTTGCGATTGGCGATCGACCGATTAGGCGAAATGCTCTCGTAAATCTCGGCAGTCTTCGGTAAACGGCTCCGATGGAGGGCCGACGATTATCAAGACGACCTGCGGTTTATCGACACCCCGCAGGCCTTCATCAGGTCTCGTGTGTTTGCCTTCGCGATGGCGCGCAACACATGCACGGTGTTGCGCCTAACCTGTTTTTGAACCGCCGGCACGATCGTCTGGCGCTTTTCGTTTATCAACCCCCAAAAAGGCGGGAGTTCCGCACGGGTTATCAGTCCATCGGGTGCAGCGAGGTAGTGGAAATCTGCACAAGCCAAGAATGAAGGATCGTGGAACTTCGTTGAGAATCTCTCTAGCGTGCGTTCTTTCGCGTCGATGCGATTCGCGATGTCGGCGTGATCGCGGCGCGCGGCGACGTAGGCCGGGTTTTCACGCCAATCGACGTTGTCGACGGTGCTTTCAACCGCGTGTTTGCGAGCATCGTCGAGGACCGCCGCCGTCAACTCTGCCGCGTCTTCCAACGCTTGGAGCTGGGCCAGGGCTCGTATCCGGTCGGCTTTCGAGTTGTCGTCGCGACGAAGGTCGCCGCGCGAGGATTTGACTTCCACGATATAGACGACGTTGTGTTTGCCCACGCCGACGAGATCGACGACGCGCCCGAACGGCCCCTCTAGCTTTACTTCCATCCCGATTGATCTGCAACCTGCCTCCGCATAGAGCCATTGCCAAGCAACCCATTTGAGCCGGTAGGTGAGATCGGTCTCACTAGATGACTTCAACACATCAAGAGGCACGCTGGGTTCTAGGTCGGTCTCTTGGTCACGGATTTGTTGTGGATTGGCGTCATTCATGTTCGATAATTTGGACAAGTGTCAAAATTCGCGTCTAGTCCGCTTGCATTTTACTAGAACCGGTGTGCTATGCTTGTATTTGAACAAAAGTGCTATCACGCACAGCGACGCACTCAAGGATCCGGAAAACAAAATGACGATCATACGAAACGGACACAAATCAGGCAATGCCAAGGACTTCGTAGTCATTGGTGTGGGTGGAGCAGGATCAATTTCTGCGACCGAGCTTTCGAAGGTTCTTGGTAACCCGGATGACGTGATCGCGGTTGACCGTGACTTGGACGCTCTGCGAACCTTAACCATTGGGCGTCGCATCTCGATTGGTCAACCGATATTCATTGATGAAGAAGATGAATCGGGTTGCGACAACCTCGTCGATCCGAACGATCTCTTTCGATTGAAGACTGTGATCGGCAAAACGTCCTTGGTTTTCGTGTTGGCCGGCCTCGGTGGCGCGAGCACATTGGAACTCTTGCCCTCGGTGCTCCGGACGGCCATGTCGACCGGCGCTTCCGTGTTGGCGATCGTGACCTTGCCGTTCGCGTTGGAAGGTCGTACCCGATCCAACACCGCGGCAACGGCATTGCAGCGCGTACGCGAAGTAGGATGTTCGCTCGCCGTCATCGATGCGGATGGTGCGTTGTCAACCGGGTCGATCGCGGGAGATCTTGCTTCTGAACTGACGGCTGCGAAGGCCCGCGTGGTCATGAACGTGCTGTCAGCTTCGAGTGCTGCGACTTCAGGTGCATTGAACACCTCGCCCGAAATGCTTGATGCGATCAAGTGCGGCGGCGAAACGTTTATCTCCTATGCATCATCTGAAGATGCCGCCGAATTTCGCAAAGTGGCGCGTGACGCAACGAAACGACCGATTTCTTCTGGTCTCGCACTCCGTGACGCCGAGTACGTAAGCGTCGTCATCGCCGGACCTCGTGACATGTCGATCAAATCGTTGAACGCCGCGATATCGATTGTCCAGAACGAGTTAAGCGATGAAGCTGTATTGTCGACATCGTTCGTGCCGAACGCCGAAACATCGAATTCTGGCCGGGTGCGAGTCAGCGTTATCGCCGGTCGGGACCCGAAACCTCAGATGGAAACCGTTTCGCCCGCAGAAACCGTAAAACAATCTCATGTGGCATCACGGGAAAACGGGGTTTCAGGTCAGATCGACGATCTATTGGGAGCGCCAGATTGGTTAGCGGAACAACCGACAGATCAGACTGCGGTGGCGGCGCTGTTGTAATCGCCACCTAGTCAAGCCATGTTGCGTGCCCATGTTCGGCAATATCGTGGGCTGCAATCCGAACGGCAGGTAGGGCAGCGGTCGGATTACATCGATTGCCGTGTCGCCAAGGGTTTCTAGCCTCCTCACTGCGACGGCGAAGCAATCGTACCGACTGCGCCCTCCTTGCCGGATTAGTCTAGTCGCCGACTTTCCCAGGTCCCGCCGGCTCCTCACCGATCAGATGCCTGGCGATGTCAGCCGAAAACTTGAGTTCGGAGTCATCCTCAGGTTCGTAACCGAGGACATTCCGTGCCGTTTCCAAGGACCAAAACGCTCGGGCGTTCGCGCTGATACCGTAGACGATGAGCCATGGCACGCCGTGTTCATTGGCGATATCTGGCGTCTCGATCGCCTTGGTGAAAAGCTGCCTCAGATCGCGTTGGCTGAAATGCGCTCCCAAGCCGCGCTTGTATGTCGATTTGCCGGTGCCGCCGTGTAGATCATCGGCGTGCGACAGCAATTCATCGGCATTGGTTTCCCTTGGATTGCCGATTCGAACCTGGACGATCTCCATTTTGCGTCCGAACGCGCCGCAGGCATACGGGTAGGCGAGCAATTCGTATGCGGCCTTCGCCCAGCCGTAAAAATTGTCGGAAAGAGGCAGTTCTTCAGGGAAGACCATCTCTTTCTTGCGATTGTGGATCAACGCGTGTTCATACCAGTCGGCGGCGTGGTTTGAACTGGCGACGATCACTCGTTTGACACTTGCATCGTAGGCGCAACGATAGATGTTGTTGGCCATTTGGACGTTTTCGAATTCGGTGGCAAAGCGATCGATGTGCGGGACATCAGTGCCGTAGACACCGCCGGGGCTCGAGCGCTTGTACGCCAGATGGATGATTGCGTCTTGGTCGGCGAAGTACTGCTCGTATTTCGACCGGTCGGTATCGATGAGATCGACGATCTCTACACCTTCAACCGGATTGCCTTCTCGATCGGTGTCGACCGCATCTATCAGGGTGAGGTCGTATCGATCACGATACGTGACGAGCATCTGCGAAGCGATGTATCCGCTCGCGCCGGTGATGAGTACTTTGGTTTTTTCGGACATTTCACATATTCTCCGATGACTTTCTGGCCATTGCGGATCGTGATCAATCGATCTGTTGGTCACCCCGCGGAGCTGGTTTTTCCACTGAAGTCAACGTTATCGCGTAAGTCCCAACGAGTAGATCGTGAAGGGCTCGGTGGTCGGTTCTCAATACGAACAGGTATCCGACGTAGAAGATCGCTGTGGATACGATCGTCGCAAGCGCTCTCGCGAACGCCAACGGGATTCCCGGGATGTTTCCGTTTCCGTCCAGCACATACACATTCATGAGGCGTTTGCCGACAGTGGTGCCCCACATCCCAACGAGGATCGTGTTGTAAACAGTCGTAACCGCAAGCGCGAGAAAAAGTCCGGCGAAAACATCGGTCCATGATTGGGTATCACTCGCGGGTGAGCCAACGTTGCCATTTTGGGCCGGCGCGTCGGCAGAGCCAAGAACTGGAGTTGCGGTCGGCAATGCCGCTACCTGATCGCCTGCGGCTTCGATTTCGGCCATTATTCCTTCGTAGTCGATATATGGACGCCCGAGTAGCATCGGAAACAGCAAACTGAGTATGACGATCGTGACTGCATTGTCGACTAGATATGCGATCAACCGCCGTCCGAATCCAGCCGGCGGACCAAGCCGTGACAACGCTGACGGATGTCGGTCATCGACTTCGGGCGATGCCTCGCCGTAGAACGGCGGACTTTCATCTTCGCGCTCACGTTGAGGCTCTACGCCGTATCGTTCGGTCTCTTGCCACGGGTTTTCGTCAACCGTCGGTTCATCTGAAGCCACATCGGTCCAAACAGGTTCGGCATCAGATTTTGCTTCCGCGGAGAATTCGCCTGATCCGACGTCGACGTGTTCTCGTGCTGGACGACCCAACATGATCGAACGCAGATCGTCTTCGCGAGGAGGCGAGATGGGGGGACGGGTTGATTCGTCCTGGTTTGTCGAATCGCGCATACGTCAATTATGCGAAAACGCGGTTGGCTACGTGCGACAATTGCGCTAAGAACACAGCACGATCGCGCAGAACGGAGCGCATTCAATGGCATCATCCCAAAGCACTGCACCATCATACGCCGGAAAGGTGCGCGCCCCCGAATTTCCAGAAGGTCTCGAATGGATCAACGCCGATCGACCGGTCAAAATCGCAGACCTGCGCGGCAAGATCGTGATTCTCGATTTTTGGACCTACTGTTGAATTAACTGCATGCATATACTTCCGCAGTTGCGGAAGCTGGAAAAGAAGTACTCGGACACGCTATTTGTCGTCGGCATTCATTCGGCTAAGTTCGATACCGAGAGGGCAACCGAGAACGTCCATGCGGCTGTGCGCCGGTACAACGTGAACCATCCGGTGGTTAACGATGTTGAGTTGAAGGTGATGTCGGCGTTTGCGGCTAGAGCATGGCCTACATTGATGTTCATAGATCCCGAAGGAAAGGTGATTGGGAGGCACGAGGGCGAGTTTCAGTTAGAGGCGATGGATCGAGTGCTGACCGCAATGATCGACGAGTTCGATCATGCCGGGGTTTTGGACCGAAACCCAGTTCCGTTCGAATGCGGCCCTGATGCGCACGGAACTGGAACACTCGCCTTTCCGGGAAAGATACTCGCACCCGACGACGGCTACCTGTACATCGCCGATTCGAACCATCACAGAATTGTTGTTTCCTCCGCTGACGGCATAGTTGAAGACATCATCGGCAACGGTGAAAGTCCTCTAGCGCATGAATCGTTCGATCCACCTCCGGGCATATTGAATCCGGTCGGAAGCGAATTGGGTTTCGACGCACCGTTATTCGACAATCCTCAAGGGATGGCGCTGGACGGCGAGACGTTGTACGTTGCAGATGCCGGTAGTCACACGATCCAACGCGTCGACTTGTCGAAGCGAAAGGTTTCCGTCATCGCCGGAACGGGCGAGCAATCACTGATACGTCACACGGGCGGCGAAGCCACCGCGTTCCCATTGAATTCGCCTTACGACGTCGAGTTGTCAGATGGAGTCTTGTACATTGCGATGGCAGGTTCACATCAGTTGTGGCAGCTGAACATCGTTGAAGACACAACCGAACCGTTCGCAGGCAATGGCGCAGAGAACATCGTAGACAACCCACGCTTGGACGCGCTGTTGGCGCAACCGTCAGGCTTGGCGCTTGATGGCAACAACCTATTCTTTGCCGATTCGGAAACGAGTGCGATCAGAGTCGCGAAGATCGGCCCTGGCGGCCGGGTCGTCACTTTGACGGGAACAGGACTTTTCGCTTTCGGTGACCGCGACGGCATCGGCAAAGATGCTGGGTTGCAACATCCGCAAGATGTCGCGTCAGCGCCGGGCGCGGTTTATGTCGCCGATACGTACAACCAAAAGATCAAGCGCATGGATCTTTCCACTCTTCGGATTACCACGGTCGCGGGTGATGGAACTCAAGGAGCGAACGACGGTGACGCGCTCAATGCGAGCTTCGACGAACCGGCAGGGATCGCTTACCGCGACGGATTCGTATTTGTAGCCGATACCAACAATCATCGAATCAGAAAATTCGATGTGGATCGGGGCACCGTAGAAACTATCGAGTTGACAGGCATCTAGCCGTGGTCAAACTCGAAACTCAAACGGGTCTAACTCTGAAAGGGTCCAATTGCCTAACCGTTTAGCCAACGAGACTTCGCCATATCTCCTTCAGCATAAGGACAATCCAGTCGATTGGTACCCGTGGGGCGACGATGCCTTCGCCTTGGCAAGAGAACTCGACCGCCCGATCTTCTTGAGCGTCGGTTACTCCTCGTGCCATTGGTGCCACGTGATGGAACGCGAATCGTTTGAGAATCACGAGATCGCCGCGCTGATGAACGATCTGTTCGTAAACATCAAGGTGGATAGGGAAGAGCGTCCCGACGTCGATTCGATTTACATGTCCGCGGTCCAGTCGATGACCGGGCATGGCGGTTGGCCGATGTCCGTGTTCATGTCACCGGACGGCTCGCCTTTCTACGGCGGCACGTATTTTCCGAGCGAGGACCGAGGCGGAATGCCATCATTTCCGCGGGTGTTGACGGCGGTGTCGGAGGCGTACCGAGATCGGCGAGGCGAGATCACGCAGAGTTCGGCGCGCATCGTGAACGCCATATCTTCGCAGTCGCGTGCACGCATGAGTATCGAACCGATGGCGCCGTCGATGTTCCACTCAGCGTACCGCCATCTCGCGCCGGAATTCGATTGGCAGAACGGCGGCATCGGGATGCAACCAAAATTCCCGCAACCGATGATGTACGAGTTTCTGCTCACACATGCGGAGTTGCAAGGGAACGCTGCAGCAGGTGATTTCGCCGACCTAACCCTAACGAAGATGGCGCGAGGAGGGATCTACGACCAGATCGGCGGTGGATTCCATCGCTATTCTGTCGACTCGGTTTGGTTGGTACCCCATTTCGAGAAGATGCTGTACGACAACGGTCAGTTGGTGAGCCTCTATCTGCGCGCATGGCAACGCAGCGGAGATCCTTTGTTTGCCAAGATCGTGGAGGAGACGCTGAGCTACTTAGATAGAGAAATGCGTCACAAACCGACGGGCGCGTTTTATTCCGCGACCGACGCAGATTCTGAAGGCGAGGAGGGCAAGTTCTTCGTCTGGCAGACGCCTGAAATGGACGAGGTGCTCGGATCTGGACTCGCCAGAGTCGCCAAAACGTATTGGGACGCGACCCGGTTCGGCAACTTTGAGGGCCAGAACATCCTTTACATGCATCGGTCTGACGAATCGGTGGCGAACGAACTTGGAATGTCGGTAGACGAGTTGATGTCGAAGATTTCCGATGCGAAACGGCAGTTGTATGCGGCGCGATTGGAACGTGTACCCCCGATGACGGACGACAAGGTGATTACATCTTGGAATGCGTTGGCGATGTGCGGGTTTGCGGAAGCGGGATCGGCATTTGGACGAGACGATTGGGTTGAGATTGCCGCCCACAACGCCGAGTTCATATTCGATCGGTTAGTTCGCTCAGACGGTCGTGTGATGCGAAGTTGCAAAGCGGACTCCGACGCCCCCGCGGTCATTTTGGGTTTCCTCGAAGATTACGCTTACTTGGCCAACGCGTTGACGCATCTCTACGAGGCGACATTCGATCTACGTTGGTTGGAACGCGCGGAGCAGTTGTGCGACGGGATGATCGAGCTGTTTTGGCATCCGGCCGACGGTGTGTTCTATGACACCGGTGTAGATCAAGAAGAACTGATCATTCGGCCGCGCGACACGTTTGACAATGCCCAACCGAGTGGCGGGTCTGCTGCTTCTATGGCTTTGTTGAGGTGTGCGGAGTTCACTGGCAATAGCGATCTGGAGCGGATCGGAGCTGCGAATCTGCGGACGATGCGTGATCTGATGGAGCGTGCGCCTTCAGCGTTCGCTTGGTGGTTACAGGCGGCGGAGTTCTATGCCAGCGCGATTAAGCAGGTGGTGATCGTCGGCGAGCGTGACGACCCGGATACGAATGCTCTGGTCGATGAGGCGAGGCGAGGATTCAACCCGGATCGAATCGTTGCTTTGATGGAGCCCGATGAAGCTGCGGATATCGGGATGGAATTGCCGTTGTTTGAAGGTCGACGCATGATTGACGGGAAACCTACGGCGTATGTGTGCAATAACTACGCCTGCGATCTGCCGGTTACGGACATTGCGGCTTTGGCGGGGCAACTGAACGAACACAACTGATACAATCGCAAGGGTAACCGAACCTGCCGCCTTCAAGTACCCGCGCCATCAGCGACGCTCCCCCCTCCGCATTCTCAGCGGAACCTTCCTCCCACGACCGACTCCCGATGCCCTTCTACGACTACAAGTGTGACAAAGGCCACGTATTCGAAGTGAAGCAGAGCTTTTCGTCGGAACCGGTAGCTACGTGTGGCGACTGTGGTGCATTGGCCAAGCGTCAACTCTCGATACCGATGGTGGTTTACAAGGGATCGGGTTTTTACACCACAGACTATGGTCGGAACGGTTCGGCATCGAAACAGAAGACCTCATCGAACGGCGAATCTTCCGAGTCTGGGTCCAAACCAAAGAAGAAGGCCGAGAGCAAATCTTCTACGTCCGATTCCTCGGACTAATTCGAGCGACGTCAGGTGCGGTTCGTAATTCAACGATCGACTGGTGCGCGTGTCACCGTCGACGGGGAAATCACAGGTGAGATCGATAGCGGGTTGGTGATTCTCGTCGGCGTTACGCATGACGACGAGCAGGCGGATATCGACTATCTGGTGAATAAGACGGTGGGTTTGCGGATATTTCGCGGTAACGATGGCCAATGGTTTGATCAATCGTTGCTCGATGTCGGAGGTGCAGTGCTGCTAGTCAGTCAATTCACGCTGTACGCGGACACTCGGAAAGGTCGTCGGCCAGGGTTTACTGGGTCGGCTCCGGGCGAGATAGCGGAACCCATGTTCGATAAGGTTACTGATGCATTTCGGGATGCCGGCGTTAATGTTCAGCTAGGCGTGTTCGGAGCGATGATGGACGTTGAACTTGTGAACGAAGGTCCGTCGACTTTCATCTTGGATTCCGAGGATCGGAATCGGCCGAGACGGCGGGGTTAAGCGATCGACTGTCAAAACGGGGTGCGATAAAATCGAGACACCGATTGCTCATTCAGTCCGTCAGGCACAAAACCTAACTAGATTTCGTCATGATCAAACCCGTTGACGTCAAAGCGCTAGAGGCTTACCGAATCTGGGTTAAGTTTGAGGACGGTGTTGAAGGCATCTATGACCTTGCGCCTATCATGGCACGCGGGAAACTTTTCAAACGCTGGGAAGACCGTTGCTTTTTCGAGGATGTGGTAGTCGACGGAGAGTGGCGTGCAATCGTTTGGGGCGATCAAGGGGATTTGGAAATCTGTAGCGATATGGTTTACATGGATTTGACTGGCAAAACGGTGGATGAACTGATGCCGGTAGTTGGATCGACGCAGAATCATGCCGGAAATCTATCGTTCAGATAGGTTTTCAGTCCGCGTTCGACCCGACCATTTACCTCCCCACATTCATGTGCGATTCTCATCCGGCGCCGACGCGACCGTCGATATTCGAGACTGTCGCATCAGGTCGAACAGCATCAAAACCCAAGAAGAGCGAGACCTCCGCAGATTCGTTTTGGATCACCAAGACGAACCGTTAGATGCTTGGAATTGCGTGTGGAACGGTATTCCTCCTAAACGGATCGTAGACTAGGTCCCGCGCTCTAGTGAAGTGGCAAGGCCCGGCCACGGCGGCGGGGTTAGGCGATTTCGAAATTCAGTGATATGTCGAGGGCGGCTGGGGAGTGTGTGAGTTCGCCTACGGAAATGATGTCTACTCCGGTGTCTGCGACGTCTCGCACTGTGGCTAACGTTACGTTGCCTGAGGCTTCTAGCAGGGCGTGACCGGTTCGACGTTCGACGACGGAGCGCATTGTTTCGGGCGGCATGTTGTCGAGCATGACGATGTCGGCGCCTGCGGTCATCGCCTCTAATGCATCGGCTGCTGATTCGACCTCGATTTCGATTTTTAGCGAGAATGGTGCGTTCGATCTGGCGTGTTTGATGACGTCGGCGATGGACATGCAGGTGGACTTCATCGCGGCGATGTGGTTGTCTTTGACGAGGATGCAGTCTGCGAGGGTCATCCGGTGGTTGCCGCCTCCACCTGTAAGGACGCTGTATTTGTCGAGTTGACGGAGGCCGGGTGCGGTTTTGCGGGTGTCTACGATAGTGGCGCTGGTGCCTTTGACTGCCGCGACGTATTTGGAGGTCAGTGTGGCAATGCCGCTCATCCGCTGTAGCAGGTTTAGTGCGGTTCGCTCGGCGCTTAGGATGGCGGCGGCGCTTCCGGAGACTGTGGCGATGGTGGATCCGGGTTCGACAGCTTGACCATCTTGAAGTTCAGTCTTGAATTTGGCTTGCGGGTCGAGGGTTTTGAAGGCTTCTTCGGCGACTTGGATTCCGGCGATGATGCCGGGTTGTTTGGCGACGAGTTCGGCGGTGGCGAGGACAGTGGAGTCGCCGATGGTGGCCAGAGTGGTGGTGTCGTTGAACGCGGCGTCTTCTTCGAGAGCGGTTTGGACGACGCGTCGGATGTGTTGACGCGAGAGAGGCAAACGATTGCCGCCTCAGCTTTGGTTTGCGAGGAACTCTTCAAGAACCTCGTCGGGGAAGTCGGCGTTGGTGAAGACTTTCGAGACGTCGTCGAGTTCTTCGAGTTCGTCAAGCAAACGGAGAGCTTGGACCGCCTGCGATTTTTCCAGCTCGACGGTGTTATTGGGTATCATCGCCAACTCGGCGTTTTCTACTCGCACGTTGTCCAATGCTTCGAGTTCGGTTTTGGCTCGTGCGAACTCGCTGAATGGGAATGTGATGCTGACTAGGTCGTCTTCGATGTCGACGTCTTCTGCGCCAATGTCCATCACTTCAAGCGCGATTTCTTCGGGATCGGCACCGTCGACTTCCAATGTGACGAAGCCTTTCTGCTCGAAGTTCCACGAGACTGAGCCGTTGGCTGCCAAGTTGCCTCCGCCTCGGGTTATCTTCGATCGGATGCCCGAGGTCGCACGGTTGCGGTTGTCGGTGAGGGTTTGGATGATGTAACCGGTTCCCCCGGGGCCGTAAGCCTCGTAAGTCAGCTCTTCGAGTGCGTTACCGTCCGCACCCTTGCCGGACCCTTTGGCGACGGCTCGTTCGATCGTGTCTTTGGGCATGTTCTGCGCTTTGGCGTTATCGATAGCCAAGCGCAGTCGGAAGTTCATGTCGGGATCAGGTGCCCCTTCACGGGCAGCGACGGTTATCTCCCGCGTAAGTTTGGTGAAGAGCTGTCCGCGTTTAGCGTCGGCGGCACCCTTTTTGTGCTTGATGGTGCTCCACTTAGAATGGCCTGACATTTCTTGCCCTCCTTCCGTATGGTCACCTCTGGATTCCAGCGTACGCTGGAATGACGGTGGTTGTGCGAGGTACGAACAGTCTATTCGACGTCGATACCGGCCCGCATGTTTGATTTGGTGGCCGCGACACGCAGCAACGACTGCATGGCGTGTACTACTCGCCCGCGGCGTCCGATGACCTTGCCTTTGTCGGCGTCGGCGACTTTCAAGTTGATGTTTAGCCGCCCATCGCTCCACTGGGAGCGTACTTCGACAGCGTCGGCATCGTCAACGAGCACACGCGCGATGTATCCGATCATATCGCGCATCTCGGCTTCGCCTTCGACCTCACCGATGTCGTCTTCCGGCGCCGCCTCAGCCTCCGGGGTATCGGCATCGGAGATTATCTCATCGTCGGGCGTTTCGTCAGTGTGTTCTTGGGTCAGTTGATCGTTTTCGTTTTCGCGTTCGTCTTCACGCATTAGCCTTGACCTTGTCGAGGATCCCTTTAGACTTGAGCATTCTCTCGACGGGCTCAGAGGGCTTCGCGCCCTTTCGCAACCAATCGAGTGTTTTTGCCTCGTCAAAATCTATCTGCGGCGGGTCTGGGAAGGGATCGTAGAAGCCCACTTGATCGATGTACCTGCCGGCAGCGGAATTGCGCTGGTCTGCTATGACGATGCGGTAGTAGGGGCGACCGCGCGAACCGATTCTCTTGAGTCTGATTCGAACCATTTATCTCCAAGCGATGCTGAGATCGCGTCTTTCGCTTAGTCTGCGTCAACCAAATCCGACGCAGGCGCTAAGTTTCGATTTTATCGCAGGTGCGATGGTGGGCAAAATGGGGTGGCAAAGGTAGACAGGATTGGCGGTATTCGAGTTGGCGCGCGCGTATGCGGTGGGGTGGCTTGATGATGATGTGCAGGTTTCGGTTGTTTGGTTGGTAGGGGCAGGTTTCAAACCTGCCCCTACGTGCGTTTGGTTGGCGGCGCGGAGGGGATGGGTGTAGCTGTAGCTGTATGTCGGGATGGGAACTTGCTTAAATAGATTTACTTGCATGAACAAGCAAGTGCTGGTTTAGAAGCAAGTTTGTACGGTGGCTGGTGGATCAGAACACAGTATTCTCGGTCATAGGCTGACGCATGTTGCTGAGCCTGAACCCATCGCCGATGCGTGGACAGCGAGTTCGATGCGTGCTTTAGCTCACGCCACTTCGGCCATCCTTGCAAGCCGCAGGGCACACCGCATTCTCGCTTCGCGAACGAGATGAGATCGTTTGCTAGGCTTGGAATCGATTGGATGCCGCAAGGATTGCGTCAGAAAATGTTGGTTACAGTTCTTTTCTTCGCCGGTGCCCGAGAGAGGGTAGGTACCGGTCGCGTGGAGGTTGAGTTGACGCACGCGGCGGTTTTGGCGGACGTCGTGGATCGAGCGATCGGATTGGCGGGGAGTGATGCTGCGTTGCCGGCGGGTGTGATGTTGGCTCGCAATGGGGTTTACGTGGATCGGTCGGTCGTGGTTGAGGATGGTGATGAGATTGCGGTTATTCCTCCTGTTAGTGGTGGGTCAGAGGATGGTGTCGCGTGTGGGAGTGAGCATGTTTGGGTTACGGATGATGAGATCGATGCGGATGAGGTTGTTGGTCTGGTTGGTTCGGATCGGGATGGTGCGGTGGTGGTTTTTCATGGGATTACGCGAGACCATAATGAGGGGCGGGCAGTGTTGTGGTTGGAGTACGAGGCGTACTCTCCGATGGCGGAGGATGTGATGTCGCAAATCATTTCGGAGATGCGCGAGAAGTGGGAGATCGGAGATGTTGCGGTTTGTCATCGCACTGGACGGGTTGACATCGGTGAGACGAGTATGGTGCTGGCGGTGAGTGCGGCGCACCGTCGGCCGGCGTTTGAATCGGCGCTTTACTTCATCGACAGGTTGAAGGAGGTCGTGCCGATCTGGAAGAAGGAGTATTTTGAGGGTGGTGAGGTTTGGATCGGGGAGACGCCGGGGTAGGGTATTTCTCGCGCGTTAAGTGGGGTTGAAACACGCCGTTACTTTACGAAAGTGAAGTTGTTGACAGCAAATCATGGGCTGCCCATCCCCTCCCAGGCCACCCCCTGCGTCCTCGCTGCGCTCGCCCGCGTCCCCCTCGCTTCACGAAGGGGACGGGAGTCTAGCTGATGTTCACGTCCGCCATGAAGGCTTCGATGTTGATATTTGTGTGGTTTGTTGCTTGGTTGTAGGTGGTGGATTGGTAGCCGTTGGTGGTTTCGATGAAGCGGGTGGAGTCGATTTGGGTTGATTTGAGGGGTGCGTCGATATTGATGCGGGCGGCGATGGTGGGCGGAACGATGAGGTCGATGTCGGCTGCGGCTGCGTTGATGTCGATATGTGTTTCGCGGGCTATGGTTGGGAGTTGGATTCTGATGTCTGTGACACCAGATTGGATGGTGAGTTTGCGGACGTTTAGGGTTCGGAGGTCGAGGTCCAAGTCTGCAACGCCCGAGGCGATGTCGATCTCGATTTCGACGTCGGTAGGCACGGTGAGCCTCCAATCTGCGAGACCGATTGGGACGTTCGTAGTGCTCGAAGTGCTGCTTGACGTAATGGTCTTGCCGTCTTGGGTGGTGTGGGTGGTGTCGCTAGAGTATGTGAGGTATGGGCCGGAAGACGCCAGACGGACCCTTAGGTTGCCGTTTGAGCGTTTGGTCGTGACACTGGCGGGTTGGTTCTTGAAGTCGACGGCCAACAGTCCGGTCGCTGTCTCGGCACCGGGCGTTTCAGCGGACAACTGGAATCCCCCTGCCATGAAATCGGCGTTGAGGTGGAGCGTTTCTGTATCCGCAAGCGGCTCGACATAAGCGGCATGTAGCGGCTGGTTGGGGTCGTACTCTGGCACTGAGTAGTACGCGACGGCGATCACTGCTACCAGAGTCGCAGCGATTACAGCCGCACGTAAGAGCGGGGTACGCTTTGCGAAGATGATCTCGACGCCGATCAGAACCAGCAGCACTGGCCAGAACTTCGCAAGCTCGAACCATATGCCGAGTGAGACGACGTCGATCGTGGTTAGCAGCAGGAGAACGCCGAGTGCGAGGAGTAGAAGCCCTAAAAGGACGCCGCCTCCGCGCTTGCCGTCAGATGAGACCGAAGCCATAGCGAGTTAGCGTCTCGATGCGATGATGGTGGGCACAAGGATGAGAAGCCCGAGGACGACGATTACAACCGGCCAAACGATGTCCCATCGTACCGAGCTGATGACGTTGAGTTCTCTCAAGAGCACGGTGGTGCCAATGGCGATCATGCCCACACCGAACGCGTTTCTGACGACGTGACGTTTTGGTGGGTCCGGGTTTGGGTTTGCTTCGACAGTGTCTTCAGAACCCCCATCTGAAGAGGCGTCGGTGGATGCGACCCTGGTCCTGCGATTGAGACTTATCAACGAGGGGAGCAGGATCGTTACGCCGACGAGGATGATGGTCGCGGGCCAGATGATGTCCCATCGAATTGTGCCGATTGCATTGAGTTGGTTTAGGAGAGTGATCATGCCGATCACGATCAGGGAGATGCCGAATACGGTTCTGATGGCGTTGAACCCGATCTTGATGGCGCTTTCGGATTTGGCGCTTGAAGCGTCGTCCATCGGGTTGACCTCCTCGGTCATAGGTGGCCGGTCGTCGGGGATGATTGTTGCCAAAACGATGTATAGCAGCGCGGCGATACCGACGGTCGCCATCGTCAGCAGTACCCATCCCGTGCGTACGAGGATGGGATCGACATCGAAGAATTCGGCTAGGCCGCCGGCGACCCCGAACAGGAATCGGTTTTCACGGCTGCGGCGTAGTTTCTGTGCTTGTTGAGCCATTGGACTTGTCCGTGGCGGGGGTGTTGGCGAGGGTGTGGTTGTTTGGGTGTTCTGATTGGAGCGGGAGGGCACGCCCCCGGGCCGCCCCTCTGGTTCCGGCTTTCGCCGGAATGACGTGGGTGAAGCCGGAATGACGGGGTCTATGCAAAGGTCATGCTATTACTTGGTTTGTTGGTTGCCAATCGGCAGGATGGCTGGAATCGAGTTGGCCAACTGGCTAGTTTGTTGTTCATACTTTTGGTTGGTGCGTAGGCGGATACGTGTTTGATAATCTTCGGACATGTTTGCGGGTCCGTTGCAAAGGTTGAGGGAGCTGCCTTTGGCGTTCGATCCGCCGGAGCAATCTTGGCGGGACTGGCTGTTGATGCTCGCGTTGGCCACGGTCGGTCTGCTTGAGGGCTTATTGCGAGCGGATGTCGGGTGGCGACCGATCGTGGTCGGTGTTGCTGTGGTTGCGCCAGTGGTGGTTCCTTGGGCGCGTGCCCATCCGCTGGCGGCGGTTATCGTAGTTTTCGGTGGCTACGCGGTATTGCATGTCGACATGCTGATTGCGGGAGTTGACCGCAGCCTCGTCAATCCGTTTACCTTGCTGGTTGTGACGCACGTTCTGGTGCGTTGGGCGCCGGGTCGACACATCGCGATCGGTCTTGGGATTGCGGCGGTTTGTTGGATGATCGCTTGGAGCATTCCGTCGGAGAATCTGGCAGGAATGATCCTCAAGAGCGTGGTTATCACGTTGCCTGTCTTAACCGGGGCCGTCGCCCGACACATAGCGGAGCTGCGGCATCAACGAGATCTAGAGTCGCGTTTCAAAGAGCGCCATCAGATTGCACGTGAGTTGCACGACACGTTGGCGCACAGAATGACTGCGATTGCGATTCAGGCCCAAGCCGGACGTGCATTGGCGGCATCGAATCCCGAAGCCGTGCTGGAGGCTTTGGAAACGATCGAAGAGACGGCGTCGGGCAGTCTGCAAGACATGCGTCAGATCATCGGGGTCCTCCGTGACGGCGATGCGGAAATCGAGGCGTTACATACGGTCGCGGATATCGAACGTGTTGCCAACGCCAACACTGGTGAAGCTCGGGTCAACGTGGATCTGATGGGCGACTTGGACGATCTCGCTGCATCGGTAGAAGCTGGGTTGTTCAGGGTGGCGCAGGAATCGATCACGAATGCCCGTCGTTATGCTCGACACGCTAGCCGGATATCGGTCCAGATCAACGGGTCTGATGATTCGGTTCATTTGACGGTGACAGACGACGGCGAGCCAGTCGGGGGCAGGGCGCATGTTGGATCGGGCTACGGGATTATTGGCATGACTGAACGGGTGACCGCGCTGGGTGGTGAGCTCAATGCGGGTCGTGGTCCTGACGGTCGTTGGGTCGTTGATGCGCTCATTCCGAAGGCTAGAGGTTGAGTCGTGACCGTTCGGGTTTTGATCGCTGACGACCAGCCGCTCATCCGTGCCGGTTTGCGGGTGATCCTAGACCACCAGCCTGACATTGAGGTCATCGGCGAGGTCGCCGACGGACGCCAAGCGGTGGCGCTCGCGCGCCAACTACAGCCCGATGTTTGTCTGTTTGACATCCGTATGCCGGAGATGGATGGGATTGAGGCTACCCGCATACTCGCCGGGCCTCAAGCCGAAACTCCCTTCGCCATCGTGATGATCACTACCTACGATTTGGACGAGTATGTGTACAACGCCTTACGAGCGGGCGCGCGCGGGTTCGTTCTCAAAGACGCAGGGCCGGAACTTTTGGGGCAAGCGATTCATGCGGCGGCGAATGGAGATGCGTTGATCAGTCCGAGCGTCACTGCGCGATTATTGTCCACGTTCGCGCGGGGTCGAGCTAAGAGTAGGGATGTTCAATCTCTGACACTTCTCACCGAGCGAGAGGAGGAGGTGTTGGCGCATGTTGCCAGGGGGTTGACCAACGCGGAGATCGGCGACGAACTGCATGTCAGCCTCAGCACCGTGAAAACTCACATCGCCAGCTTGATGACCAAACTAGAGGTGCGCAACCGAGTCGAACTGGCTATATGGGCGCATGAAACTGGACGGGTTTGAAACCTGCCCGTCCCTTCCCAGGCGCCCCCTGCGAGCGGGACGGGTTTGAAACCCGCCCCTACGGCGTCGCCCTGGCTTTGCGAAGGGGACGATAGAGGTTATAGTTGAGTTAATGATTTTGTGAGAATTAATGGTTTGTAGCCGCGGCTTGTAGTTCGCCGCACGTCACGCCATCCTGTTTTTGCTTCGGCGCGCTTACGCTTGTGTTAGACGGGCCGGAGTTCTTACTCATGTCTCAATCGGCGATCCCAAATAACAATCTCGTTCATGTGTCGAATCTGGTTAAGGATTACGACGAGTTGCGCGCGGTCGATGGTATCGACTTCGATGTGAAACGGGGTGAAACGTTCGGGTTGCTTGGTCCGAACGGAGCGGGTAAGACGACGACGATGCGGATGTTGGCGGGATTGTCGCCGGCTACGGCAGGGTCGATTTTCGTTGCCGGTATGGACGTTGGGCAGTCGGGGCGTGACGTTCGGAACGTGATCGGCGTTGTGACGCAGCACGATGGGTTGGATAACTCATTGGTGGTGCGGAAGAATTTGGAGATGCACGGTTATCTCGCCGGATTGTCGTATCGAGACGCGATCAAGCGGACGAAAGAGGTGCTGGGATTCTTCAACTTGGAGAGTCGTTCTTCGGCGAGCATTCACGCGTTGTCGGGTGGGATGAAGCGGCGATTGGCGATTGCGCGGGCGATGATGGCGAGTCCGCAACTGTTGGTGATGGACGAGCCGACTACGGGGTTGGATCCGCAGAGTCGGAACCGGGTTTGGGAGCAGTTGGGAGCGTTGAAGGAATCTGGCGTGACGATCATCATGTCGACGCACTACATGATCGAGGCTGAGACGTTGTGTGATCGGCTGGCGATCATGGATCACGGCAACATATTGGATATCGGAGAGCCTGACGAGGTTGTTCAGCATCATGTCGGGGCTGAAGTGGCGATGCTGCATGTTAGCGAGACGGCGACGCGGGAGGAACGGGCCGCGCTGAGGAGCAAGCTAGAGGAGGAGAAGCGCGATTACAGCGAGGTGGGGCCGCGGATTTTGGTGACTGCACCGCGGGGAACGAAGCCGGATGTTTCGACATTGACGGGTCTGGCTAAGATGCGAGTGACGTATCGCCCGGCGCACTTGGAGGATGTCTTCTTGGTGTTGACGGGAAGAGAGTTGAGGGACGAATGAGCACTGAAGCGATATTCATCAACGAGAACGGAACCGAGTTGAAGACGATCGCAGGTGTCCGGTTCCGGAGCATCTCGGCGCTGTGGTTGCGACACTGGTTCGCGTTTATTCGTTTTTGGAAGTACGCGGTGGCGTTCATGTTCGTCGAGCCGGTGGTGATGATGATCGGCGTGGGTGTCGGTATAGGACGCTTGGTGCCGACGGTGCCGGGTACGGAGATACCGTATCCGGAGTTCGTTGCGCCGGGGATCATCGTGGGAAGTGCGATGTTTGTGCCAATGGTGGAGTGTTCGATGGGTGCTTATAACCGGATGGAGAACCAACTTTACGATACGCAGTTGACCGCCCCGTTGTCGGTGTTGGAGGTGTTGATAGCGGACATTTCGTTCGGCGTGACTCGTGCCTTCATCAGCATGGTGTCGATAACCGCGATCGCGGTGGCTTTCGGCTGGATCAATGAATGGACAGTAGTTTTCGTGGTGGTTCCCGTATTTCTGGTATCGGTGCTTTTTGCGGGTGTCGGCTTCCTGTTCTCATCGACGGCGCCGCACGTGAACTTCGTGACGTTGGTTTTCACCGTAGTTGGCACGCCGATGTTCATGTTCAGCGGGATCTTTTATCCGTTTGAGGTTTTGCCGTCGTGGGCGCAGGCGATATCGAATTTCATTCCGTTGGCTCCGGCGGTGAATCTGAGCCGGGCGTTTGCGACGAACGCGATGGATGTATCTTTGATTTGGGACTTTCTGTTCTTGGTCGGGATGATCGCGGTGGTGTTGCCACTTGCGTATCTGCTGTTGCGTCGGAAGTTGATTTCTTGAATTGAACTGGGATGGGAATGATGGGAAGGATCTGGTGGATGGTCGTTAGGTTTACTGCGCTGATGGGGCACAGCGTGCGGGGAAGAGACGTTGGGGGTTTAAAATGGAGAACATCAAGTAGCGGAGGGTTCGCATAGAGGCCTAGTGCGCCCGCCTGCTAAGTGGGTTGGGGGTGTTGAGCCCCCTCGCGGGTTCGAATCCCGCACCCTCCGCCATTCACTCGTTTCACCGGGTCCCGCAACATGCCGTTCGGTACCGGTTCGGCCCTGTTGGGCTCGGCTCTGATCCCTGCTCTCGGCTTCGGGATGCTCATATTCTCCTCGCTGACGCCTTTCCAGCAGTTCGGCATCGTGAACGCCATTACGATCGCCTATGCCTTGATTGCCGCGGTCGTGGTGGTACCTCCGGCGATGATCCTTTGGGCCGTTTACCGGCACTACCGGATGCGAATCGCGGCGGTGCACGCTAGAAGACGGTTGCGCGACAGGCGATCATGACCAAAACCTCAGGTATGACGAACTCTTCGTTTCGAGACTCTTACCATGGCTTGTAAAGCCACGCGATACGGCGAACGTATTCCGTGAAGCGAACGTGGACATATTTTTGCGCTCTGCGAGCCGAATCTACTCTTGCTTCTCACCCTTGGGCATTCGGTAGCCGATTCGAGGCTAAGCGAAGATGAAGGTCGAATCGCCCGCGTCGTCGCCCAACCTCCAGCGAAGCGTGGTTATGACGGTCCGCATCGGTGCCATTTCGGCCTCGACTCCCCAGACGCGTTGCAGAAGATGCTCGTAAGGCGTCACCCGCCCTGCGTTCAGTGACAGTTCGGCGAGTGTACGGTACTCGATAGGGATCAGGCGGATTGACGCCCGGCAAGTGTGACGCTGCGCTCAATACAGTCGATAGTCAGGCCGCCCAGAAGGTAAGGCTCCGCCGGTTCGGGTACTTCCCGCTTACGCAGGGCCGCTCCGATCCTCGTTACGAGTTCGGTCGGAGAGAAGGGCTTGAGACCCATCAAAGGGCGAGGTAAAGGGTTGACTCAAATGCCCGCTGCCTCTCAATCAGGTCGATTTCAGTTGTTGGAGGGAGTTCCTCTTGAAATCCCTGCTCGATAGCGTATTTCCGAAATAGGGCGGTATGCCGGCGTCGAAAGTCGAAGTGCAATCGTACTTGCGGATCTGAAGGCCATCTGGATATGGGACCAGAGACTGCGAGACTTGCCGGGCGACGGGCTTAGGCAGAGATGGATTGAGCGCTTGCTCAAGGCTCAAAGTCCACACTCTTTGGTTCATCTCATCAGGCTCGGTCTAAACACGCAACTTCCGGTATCGCTCCGCCATTCGAAGTGATCGGGCGGACATTCTGTTACCAGCAACGCCCAGTGAGAAGTTGCGACGTTTGGGTGCCTTTTTCTCCTCCAAGGGATCTCCGTCCGCATCCGAAGCCGCGGTCGAAAGTGCGTCGTCCCGGACCGGCTGCGTGGATCCGCCTCTGCCCACGTTGAAAGACGCGATCACCACTTGCCCGACGACCACGAACGTCATGTATGCCAAAGCGATAGTCCCATGAAGCAGGTAGCCGAGCTTCATCCGGTCCATCGCATCCTCGCGGCTGAAGCCCAAATCAGCAAAATCGATCTGCCAGGACTGCAACAGGTTGTGGTCCGGCAGGATCTGCGAAACGCTCGGTAAGGAGTAGGAGGTCGATATTACGGCGATCCCCACGACGTAGGCAATAACAATGCTGCATACCGACGCAGTCCGGAAGAAACGTCTGTCACTGTCCGAAAAATCCACCGACGGGTCACGGAGTACCTGCAGCCACGCGAACGTCAACGCCAGATTTGGGAAAACGAGCAAGATCTGAATCCAGACCGAAGCGCTGGAGATGAATAGGACGACAGCGTAGACGATAACCAAGGGGCGGGTGGCGACCAATACCGCCCGTTTCAGAGCGTTGCCCACTCCTCCGTCTGTAGGTCGATGCTTCTGTCGCATCAGATGGAACATCAGCCCGGCGGCTGACGCGAGCGCGAAGTTGACTAGGAGGGCGAACATGTACGGCATATGCGTGCCGGCGAGACCTTCAATCCTGTAGAAACCGTATTGATCCGTACCGATCGACGCGAACTGCAGTATCGGGGTGCTCAAAACCACAAACACGGAAATCCAGTAAAAATCGCGCGTTCCGGTGTTCCGGGTGGGGAACACTCGCGGATGAACCGATACCATGGCGATGGTGAGACAGACGTACATGGCTGGCACCCAGGTGTCGCTCCAGTGGAGGAACGACATTGCTTGGCCGATGCCGACTATAGCCAGTGCTAACGGGAGGCAACGCACGAGTAGGAAGCTGACCGTCGGACGTGCGCCGAGCCTCGTGACCAGACCGGACAGCGGAAATGAAGATCGGAGATGGAAATCGAAGTGAGCCCCGGGGATTCGACGGCTCCCAGGTTGACTCTCCAAACCTAATCGCGTTAGTATGAAAGAGTTCAGTAAGCTGAAATTAAAGTTCTTCTTCGCTAAGCGTTCAAACCCGCGGTGCCAAGCCTGACGGCGGTGCCGTTTTGTTTCTTCCCGCTGGGATTCAGTTGCCGATAACGTAGACGATTCAATTGGGTGGATAGTTGCCTTTATCGGGATTTCCGCCCCGTTATCGGCTTCCTCACCACCTGATTCGACGGTATTTCCTCGCGCAATGTTAATCGAATCGTGGAGCAGTTGTAAACCTCCCTCACGCATTCCATCGCTGATATCCGGGTTGCGTTCTTCATTCCGTGATCCGACCGGCGTGAACTCCGCCGCCGAACCGTAGTATTGCGCCACCGCGCCCCTTGCCGCGGTCTCGTTTCTAATGTAATGGGCTGGCATGCGCGGGGAGCGCCAACGCCCCGCAGTCATCAGTCTGGGAAGCTCTGTGCCCGCCCTTGCAAGATCCTGCGCCATGCCTACCCGCGGTGAGTGTCCGCTGAACCCGTCGCCCAGCCCAGCGGCTTGCGCAGCACTCTTGATCCGTCTCGCGATCTGGTTTGCGCTCAGGCCGAAAATCGTGTCGTTCGTGTCCGAAGCTGCGCGAATGGATTCGAGGTCCATCATCGTCGGACCGGAAACGAAAAGCACCGCGGTCTCTCCTTCGGCGTCGGTCTTGGACCGTCTGATTAAGAGCCGACCTGTACCATCGGGCGCGGCATGAAGATCGCCCCATCGCAGCGAAGCGGCCTCGGACAACCTCAGCATCGCGTCGCGCATCAGCGAAATAATCGCGATGTCGGTGAGCCCCCTCCGCGCCGCGGCCTGGGTATTTTCAATCCCGCCATCTCGGTGTGAGCGCGGCAGTAGCGCCGTTTCTCTGATTTTCTGCAGCGCCTCTGCAGTTAGCGCCTCTGCCTGGCGTTGTTCACGACCCGCTTTGCGCGCCGCGCTTTTGAGGGCGTTCCTCACGTCCTGCGAGGCGCACGGATCGTTGAGTTCCGCCGCTCTGTGGGCGTATGAAACCGCGGCGGCGGCCGACCGCAGAGTGGCCGGTTTGTGTCCATGAACCTCCATTCGCTCGGCGAGATACACCGCGACGTGAACCGGATCGGCCGGAAGCGCGGGCACTTTCTTGGATCGCGCCCAGTCCGCGAAGATGCGCCACTGCGTCTCGTAGCTTCGCCTAGTGTTTTCCGAGATCTCGTGACCTAGGATCGCATCCAGATTCTCTAAATCGGAACGCTCGAGGGCATCCGCGCCCGATTCGAGGGCGTCGGTCAGCTTCTCGTCGGGATGTGGATCCCGATCGTCCTCTCGCGCGGCGCCGGAACGCGCCGCGTGTCCACCATCTGCCGCTACGCGGCGGTCGTCGTCAAAGACAAACCCATCTTCTCCCTCATCTGTCACATCCCTCGACGTTTGCTGCTTGGCGCTTCCGTCATCGCCGATCGGCGCGCCCAAAAAACCACCAGTCATCGCAATCAATCCCCTTCATAAAAAGTGCCGGTCAAACGGTTGATAAAGGCAATTATGCGACAGGGAGCGTGTTGCCGACGAAGTTGTGCAGAAAAACGAAAGGCCAATCGTAGCGGTTGAAAAAAATCTGAAGATTCTGTGGAATCGATCGAACCGACGATCCAATCTGATCGTCGAAATCCCTGGTGGTTCGGGTAGATCGTTGACGGGCGCTTGGGCAATGAGGAGAGTGCGCCTAACGGCGCGAGGTTCAGGTGATTCTCGGCGAGATTCCCGGATCGATCAGACATCTTGCGCGGCGCAGTTTTCCCTTGGTTTCAAATCGCAATCCTTTGTGAATGGTTAATCGATACGCGAGTCGCGGGAGTGAACTTTGCAGACTTCTATGCCACATAGCAACGAGAACGGCCTGATTAGAAGACGTTTCGCGAGCGTGCTGCGTCTGCGAGTTCCGGTCATTCTCGCCGCTGTCGCGGTGACGGCGCTGGTTTTGGGTGGTCTCGACCGGCCTGTGTTGGCCCAAACCCCTACCACCCCCACCGGTCTGACGGCGACCGCGGATTCTGCGACCAGCGTCTCGTTGAGTTGGGATACGACGACCGACACAAATACTGCCGGCTACAAAGTTCTGCGGCGTGTGGGCACCACCGGGAATTTCACAGAGGTGGAAGACGACACTGGTTCCACCACGGCCTCCTACACCGACGACACTGTCTCCGGTGATACCACGTACCAGTATCAGGTTAAGGCGATTATGGGGACCAACGAATCGGCCGCTTCGAACACGGCAGAGGCGCGCACTCCTCCCGAGTCGGTCTGGAGTGCCACTCTGACGGTGGGGTCGGGAACTTTTCCCGGCACCCAAGTAGTCGACGAACACCTATTCGGGTACTTCGGCGTTTCGGGGGCAGATTTTGGCACCTTTTCGGACGATGATTTCGACATCGGCTCTACAACGTACACGGTAACCGCGGTGATGTACGGGCGGCTGACTGGTGATACGGACTTCAGGTTGTATGTGATCTTCTACGACGCCGACCTTAACGGGCTTCAATTGCCGGCGCGCTTCAAACAAATTAAAGTCGGCGATGACGTATTCGACTTGGATGGCAATTGGGTTACAGCTAGGAGCATTTACTCAATCCCGGTCAGCGAATCGCCTTTCCCTGCCGTAGGGCAAACCGTCTCAGTCGAGATCGCAACCTCGTTCCCGGTTGTGACGGTGGATACGGATACGGTCACGGACGGTGTGCAGAGCGACGCGTTGAGCGTCACTGAGGGCGCCACGGGGACATACTCGATGGTCCTCGATACCGAGCCTACTGGCGATGTGACGGTGACACCGACCGCGCCGGATGGCTTGAGCGTCAGCCCGGACAGCCTCACGTTCACTAGGGGCAACTGGGAAACCGCGCAGTCCTTCACGGTCACGGCTGAGCAGGACGACGACCTGGCCGATGAGAGCGGTTTGGAGATCACCCACGCGGTTTCCGGCTATGGGTCGCTGACAACGGCGGACGCGGTCACGGTGAACGTGACCGACGACGATACGGCCGACATCACGATCACGCCGACCACGCTGGCGGTCAACGAGGAAAGCACGGCGACCTACACCGTTGTGCTCGACTTCCAACCCAGTTCCGATGTCACCGTCACGCTTACGCAGCCCACCAATACCGACGTGACCGCGGACACAGACACTTCGACGACGGACGTCGACGACACCACTCTGACCTTCACAAGTACGAACTGGAATACTCCTCAGACCGTCACCGTCAGCGCGGCTGACGACACCGACATCACCAACGATACGGCGACGATCACCCATGCCGCGACGCAGCCCGGGACAACCGGTGAATATGAAGGCATCACTGTCGGTTCGGTCACGGTGAACGTCAACGACAACGACATCATCACATTGAGCGTGTCGTCGCTGACGGTGGAAGAGGGAGGCGCTAGCAAGACCTACACGGTGAAACTTGCCAGGCAGCCGAGTGCGAACGTGACGGTGACGCTCACGACATCGGCCGCTATCGGCTTGACGGTCGATACCAGTGCGACGGTGGGTCTCCAGAACACGCTGATGTTCACGATGGACAACTACAACAATGCGCAGACGGTGACGGTTTTAGCGACCAACGACGCCGACGGTTTCGACAACACGGGAACGATCACGCACACCGTTAGCGGTGGCGGGTTGTCAGGTACTTCGGGATTGTCCACCACGGTGGATGACGACGAGACTGTGGGGCTGGTGTTCGGAGGGTCGGCGACGGATGGCGACGCCGACGGCGATTTCGAGATGACGGTGACCGAGGGCACCGATTCGGGGTCGAGCAACCAGTACACGGTGAAGCTCTCTTCGCAGCCGTTTCCCACCAATCAAAACGTGACGGTCAAGGTCACGGCGCCGGCAGGACTGCTGACGTTAAAGAAGACGGGCCAGACAACGGCGGCGAAGACCGTCAATCTGATATTCACGGGAACGAACTGGAACACCCCGCAGACGGTGACTGTCGTCGCGGGCGACGACGACGACAGTTTCGACGCGACCGGCATTTCGGTCACTCATGAAGCGAGCGGTGCAAACTTCGGTAGCGTTTCTGAGCCGATAGATTTCACCGTGGAGGACGACGACTCTCCGAGTCTGGTGTTTTCCAAGACGACGATCGACGTCGACGAGACTAACGCTACGGTCACGACGACGTACACGGTGAAGCTCGCCACACAGCCTTCCGAGACTGTGACTGTCACGCTGAGTCAGCCCACCAACACCGACGTGACTGTCGACACGAATACGACGGAGACGGGCAACCAGAACACTTTGATGTTCACGACCTCGAACTGGAACAACGCGCAAACGGTCACTGTCAGAGTAGCTTCAGACCGAGACGCGGCGGACGAATCGGCGACCATCACCTCTACCGCCTCTCAATCGGACACCTCTAAGGAGTACCACGGTGTCACGGGTGCGGATGTCACCGTAAATGTCGATGACAACGAGTCGGCGACGATCACCGGCATTCCGGGGTCAACCACCGTTACAGAGCCAACAACGGGCACGAGCACACTCCACGTAGGCACGATCAGGCTGAGCGCACCTCCGACATCGCCCGTTACGTTGACGATGGCGGTCGAGGCAGTGACGCCGGCGCAGGTGATGGGCCAGAGCTGGACGGACCCGGACGTCAGCATGGCTCGTCAAACCTTGACGTTAAATGACGGTAACTGGAACATGGGAGTGGCCCTCCAGGTTGTTGTCGCTACCGACGACGACGCCGAGAACGACGTGGCACGGGTCACCTACACGGTCACCCAGAGCGGCGGTGCGCAGGAGTACGACGGGTACTCGATTGCCAACACCACCGTGAACGTCACGGACCCCGAAACACCGAAGGTTCAGTACAAGAAATCCACAGAAACCACGTTCGCCGATGAACCGGACTTAGACATGGATGAAGGCGGGACGATGAACGTCGACGTCCGGCTGACGCATCGTCCGCGTGGCAACGCGGTCGTGTCGGTGTCTGTTCCGTCGGGATCGGGGCTGGCGGTCACGCCGACCAATAGAAGACTCACGTTCACACCGAACGCTTGGACCTCGGCGCAGTCGATGCAGTACACGTTCTCGCATACAGCGGACGACGACGCCTTCAGTCAGGTTTACGAATTAGATTTTTCGGTCTCAGGTTACGGCTCCGACGCGACGGTGGAAGATCTCGAGTTGACGGTGGATGACGGTGACGACGTCGAGGCCTCGGTCGACCCCGTCGCCCCCGCCACCATGCTTCCGGACACGGTAGATGAGCAGGATGCGACGGGCGTGAAGTACAAGATCTCGCTCGAAAGCAGACCTTCGACCAGCACCGGTGCGGCTGGGACGGTCAGCATCAGGATCACCTCGTCCGACAGCACGGTGACGGCCACGCCGAACCCGGTGGTGTTGAATTCCAGCAACTGGGAAGACGGCGTGGTGGTCACGGTCAAGGCCGCGAACGACGCCGACGGAGCGGACGAGGAAGTCACGTTGAGCCACGCCGCGACTTCGCAGGTCTCAGGAGAGAACGGCGACTACCACAACGTCGCGATTGACAACGTGGTCTTGACGATTGACGACAACGACACGCCGGCCGTGGAGTTCCATGCTGATGACATCGAAGTGGACAGCGTCACCGGCGTCCGGTCCATCGAAGTTGATGAACCTAATACAAGGATTGCCGAGGTCGCGGATTTCCGCGTACGACTCACGACCGAACCGACTGATCGAGTCTTCGTGCAGGCGACGAATCCGACGGACGACGAAGATGTGTGGTTGACGTTACTTACCCAGATTTCGAGGGGTTTCGTAGCTGGTGACTATCAGAACTGGAAAACGTTCGACGTTTTCTCCCGGGCTGACGATGACACTGCCGACGAGACGGCGACGATCACGTTCTCGGTGACCCAGGACGGCTCTGGCTTTGACGAGTACGAGGATGTCGAGGTAGATGATCTGCTCATAAAGGTGATCGACCCGGACCGGTCCGCCGCGGTTGTGACGTCGGACGGATCGCCGGTCACAAAGTTGACCGTTCTAGAAGAAGGCATGTTGGACTACCACGTCGCGCTTTCCCATGCGCCGGCGAGCGGCGACGAACTGACGGTCACGCTGACGGTCACCGGCGCGGGCACGCAGATAACGCTCGACACAGACACGGATATGGCAGGCAATCAGAACACGCTGACATTCAATTCGACGAACTGGAACACTAGACAGCAAGTGACGGTGACCGGCGTCGCGGACACGAATCTGGTGGACGAAAAGTACACCATCGCCCACGCAGTGACGGGAACCCGAGCGAGTACGACGGTGACCAATCTCGAGATCACCCGGTCGGACAACGACCGTCCCAACTTGGACCTCGGCGGCTTCGCGTCCCGCGTGGTGCCTGAAAACGATTCCATCTCTCTCGGAATAAAGCTGACGCAACAACCTTCCGATGATGTCACTTTGACGGTCACCGCGACCGGCAACACGGATGTCAAGTTCTCGACCGATGACTGCACCACGCTCGCGAGCACGGGAACCTTGACTTTTACCGACAGCAACTGGGACGAATCGCAGAGTTTGAAGCTTTGCGCCGCGGAGGACTACGATGCCAGCAACGACTCGGCGTCTCTGACTTTCAGTGCGTCAGGCGGCGGGTACGACTCTTTGAGCTATCCGGCCTTTCCAGTCACGGTGAACGACAACGATACGGAGGGCATCACGGTATCTCCGAGCACGCTCGACATCACCGAGGTCGACGGAGGCGTCGGCACCGGCACCTACAACGTGAGCCTCAGCGCGGCTCCCACTGGAGGCGTCGTCACCGTCAACGTAAACGTGACGGACAACACCGACGTCACGACAAATCCGAGAACTCTCACCTTCGCGCTCAGCGACTGGACGGCCGCAGGGACGCAGACGGTGAGCAAATCGGTGGAGGTTCGCGTCGCGGACGACGACGGAGCGGGGGACGAAACGGCGGACATCAGCCATACCCAGAGCGGCGTGGCCTACGATGCCGGCACCGGCGGACTCGGAGGCGTGAGGGTGAACGTCACCGACACGGACATCCGCGCTGTTGTTTTCGCCGCGGACGACCCGTTCGAATTCGACGAGGGCGGATCGAAGACGTACACCGTGAGGCTCGACACCGAGCCGACGGGCACGGTGACCGTCAGCATCGGCGATCCCGACGCGACCGACGACATTCGCGTGGACAAAACGGCTCTAGATTTCACGGCCAGAAACTGGAACTCGCCGCAGACGGTCAGAGTCAGCGCCGACGCGGACGACGATGCGGTGGACGACACGGTCACGATCACTCACACCGTCTCCGGCGCCGACTACGGCGCGAACGACGTGACAGCCGATTCTTTGGACGTCAACGTCAACGACTTGAACGTGCGAGGCGTTGCTGTGGACACGGACCCGGACCGGGTAGGTCCTCAGGATGAGTTGGTAATCGGCGAAGGATTCTCCGGATCATATGAAGTCATGCTGGGCACCCAACCGGTCGGCGGCACGGTCACCGTCGCCATCACCTCTGACAACTCCGACGTCACGGTGTCCCCGACGTCGCTCGAATTCACCGCCACCGATTGGAACGATCCGCAAGATGTGACGGTGACCAGTGGGCAGGACGATGACTCGGATGCGGACACCGCAACGCTGTCTCACACGCCTTCGGGTGCAGACTATGCCGGTGTGACGGGTGGCCAAGTGACGGTGACGGTCAACGACGACGACGCTCCTTCCTTCTCGACCTCGGCTGCGAATGTGACGCTGGTCGAGCGGTCGGACGCCAACCTGACGGCGACTTCGAGCTACACCGTCGTGCTCGACACGCTGCCCGTCGGCGGCGACGTGACGATCACGGTCAGCGTGGTCGGCAATTCGGACATCAAGATCGTGGACCCGGACGACGCCGCGAACCTTCTCGCCGAGCTGGAGCTCGAGTTCACCACCTCCAACTGGAACCAACCCCAGACGGTTACGTTGGCGGCGTTGAACGATCCTGACGCGTTGGATGAAACGGGCGCGATCAACCACGTGGCGTCGGGAGCGAACTACGGGAACAGAGCGCCCGACGTGAGAATGTCGATCTCGATTAGTGACACGACCCTCGCGGCCGTCGGCATCGATCCCACGATGCTGTCGATGACCGAAGGGCGCACCGCGACATACACCGTGGTTTTGCAGTCGCAGCCACTGTCCACCGTCTTCGTCACGGTAACTTCCTCCGACTCCGGCGCGGTTTCGGCGGCTCCCGGCAGGTTGACTTTCAATTCCACCAACTGGGATGAGGAGCAGACCGTCACGTTGACGGCGGTGTCGGATACCGACGCCGACAACGAGATGGCGACCATCAGCCACTCGTCTTCGAGCTCCAGCGACATCGGGTACGCGTCGCTGACGAACCTGGATTCGGTCACCGTGTCGGTAGTCGAGGATGGATCGGCCCGCACGGACACCTCTTCGTTCCTGCAGAGCTCATCATGTGACGGAAACGTCACGCTGACTTGGAACTCGCCCACATCGGACGACGCTGTGATCGCGTCGTACCAGATCGAGTGGCGTGCCAGCGATCAGCAGTACGACAGCAGCCGCTCAGTGACGGCCGCGGCGGGAAGCACGCGATACTTGTTGACTTCTTTGAAGAACGGTGTCCAGTACTCCGTCCGAGTGGTCGGCCTCGACGACGTCGGAACGCCGCTTTGGTCGCGCGAAACCACGGCGGCGCCTACTTCCAGGTCGTGCATAACAGACGTCCAATTCGGCAACATCCTGTACGACAGCGCACCGGTGACGGTTACGGTCGACGACCCCGAACCAGGCACGCAGGTGAACCTGCGGCACCGGAGCCTAAACCCCGGCGTTTGGAGCGACACCCAGGGCAAGCAGTTGGAGCCGGGTCAGAATGAGGTCACGTTCGACGTGCGCGGTTTGGTACCGGACCACGAGTACGAGGTCCAAATGTGGCTAGGAACCACAAGCGCGCCCCCTTCGACCGACGAAGGAACGGCATCGATTGCGCAGACGATCTTCAGCACTCCCGCGGCGCCCGAGGGTGTGACAGTCCGGGCATTCTCCGGAAGCGGCGGCGGTTCTATTGCGCGGATACTTCGCATCGAGCCGTCGATCGTATCGGTGAGACTGGGCAGTGGCGACGAGGTCCTTCTCTCGGTGGAGGTCTGGGGTCGCCAGGGCATTGCGGACAACGGGTTGGCCGACAAGGATCCTTCGGATGGCCGGCCGGAATTCGTCTGGACGTCGGACGGTGGCGGGAGTTTTACGGAAGGCCGAGTGAAACCCGAGTGGAGCGATGGGCTGGCGAATGACCGTGAGGTCCTCTACGTGGCGCCGGAATCTTCCGGCACGCACACGGTGACGGTGAGTCTCGCCGACTCGCCGCAGTGCCTTTCGGTCCGTGAAGACGAGACTGAGCAAGATCATCTGGCGCGGTGCACGGCTCAGATCGAAGTGGTCGTGAAGCGCCGCACGGCGATCTCAATTTCGACAACGGCACCGGTGAACCCGCCTGGGACGATACCAGAGACGCTCACAGATTCGGACGGGATCGCGTATGCGGTTTTCACCCCGATCGAGGGCGGGAGCTTCGTAGGGGACGGTTTCTCCGTCACAGCGGGTCCCGGTGCGGTTGCCAACGGCGAGTTTATCGGAGTCGGTATGACCCCAACGGGCGACGCTTCGAACGTCGGCAAGACTTGGCATCGATACACGCTTGCGGGCTCTAGCTACTCCGTCGGCATCATCGACTCGACTGCGGAACCGGTATCGGAGTACGCGTTGGGCGAACCCGTTTTGGCGTGCGTACCCATGCCCGGAAAGTTAGGCGGAAACATCAGCGACATCGCGCTCGTCAAGACCGACGGCGACCGCGGACTGACGGTGTTGTCGACGCGAGTACGGATCACGCCTGAAGGTCCGTTGGTCTGCGGGGCACTGTCGACGGTGCCCGCGACACTCGCCGTTGCCAGAGAGGGATCGCCCTTGGATCCGCCCGAAGAGGAACCGGTAACCATAGATGAACTTCCAGATACCGGCGGTTCAAGACTCGCCGTCTACCTGCTCGCAGCGTTCATGCTGATCGGGCTTGGCGGCTCCATCGGAGGGCGAAGGTTAGCACGCAGAGGCCGTGCGTCGAACCGCTAATTCACCACTCACCAAGGACTGCGCCATTGAGGTGGCACATCGCAGTTCTGATCGTGGTTGCGGCCGCGGGTCTGACGGCGATCTTCGTCCAGTTTTTCGGAATCGATGAGGGCCATTGGGCATCCGCGCCCACGCTCGACCCAATCACGGCCAGGGAGGTGCAGCACAACTGGACGTTCGTCCCGCCATCGCGGTAATCAGAGGACAGGTTCCGACTGATGTGCGCCACCGATGCAGCCCTGAACAACGACTACACCTTCAAATCCGTGACAACAAGATACAAACACACCTGCGGGCTAATTGACGGAAACACCGCAGGGCATGCAGATGGTGAGGCACTGTGCTGGGGCCGCAACACTGTCGGACAATCTGCACCGCCAGTTGCCTCAAATTCGACAAATTTCAACTTTTCGCAGGTCGCCGTGCGCCGTCTGCACACATGCGGTTTGTTGGACGATCAGAACGGGCAACCGAGCGGCAAGGCGGTTTGTTGGGGCGATGACGGTCGGGGACAAGCCAGCGTGTGGTTGCCCTCTGGGCTGGGTTGTTCAAGAAATGCGTAGCACCGTTGGTTTCAGATCCGGTCCGCCGGTTCGCTGGCAATTCGCTGAGAAATCGGGGAAAACTCGCGCCCGCTTTCTTTATCGCTTCATTCATGACGATCACGGTGGTGATCGTTTCGGTAGCGTCGCTGTCCAAGTTGATGTCTCCGTCTTCTGACGCCTACGATCATTACGGGATCGACGACGATCGTTTCACGATCAATTCTCTCTCTGCAACCAGCACCGAACCCGGCAACATGATTTTGACTTGGGACGAAGCCGACCCTGTCCCGTCGAGATATCGCGTCACCTTGGGGATGCCGGACCAGGAAATAACGTTCGATGCTGTTGCGAATGCAGATCTGACTGAGCAACCGAGTTTCTTGTTGAGGGGGCTCGCGCCGGGCGAGGTGTACAGAGACTGGGTGCAAGCCGAGTATGAAAGATCAGATGATGGGACGATCCACTTGGGCCCTTGGAGTCCGCCTGTCGAAGTCATAGCCAGCGGAATTCCATCTGACACGAAGTCTCCCGAACCGCGGGAAACCGCTGTAATCCAAACCACGGACAACGTCGACTAAAGGCGACAGCAAAGATCCTGATTCCACCGCTGTTCCACTATTACCGGGGTTATTGGAATCAGGAATTCGATTCATTTCTCGATTGGGCGAAGATCAACGGACGCGGCGTGATGAATGCCATGTTCCGGACAACGTTGCCGAAGGGATGGAGTGAAGGCGAGTTTCGGTTCGGTCGGCTTGGGCTCGATACCTTGGTTTACCTTTCTTTGCCAGATCGTTCAAGGCGATTGACTTACTACGTAGATTCGACACGTCACGCCTTGTAGCAGGCGGCTAGGTGGCCTCTTCCCTTGTCTTCGAGTGGCGGGTGGTCGTTGTTTCGGCAGAAGTTGTCGGCGATTGGGCAGCGGTCGTAGAACCTGCATCGGGGGAGTGGATCGACTGGGACTGAGACGGAGCCTTTGATGTCGATTGGGTCTCTGGTCGCGCCGGGATCTGGGACGGGGACGGCTGACAGGAGCGCTTTCGTGTAGGGGTGAACGGGATTTTGGAGGACGTCTTCGGTCTCCCCCATCTCGACGATTTTGCCGAGATACATGACGGCGATTCGGTTGCACATGTACCTGGCGACGGCGAGGTCGTGTGTGATGTAGAGGTAGCTGATGCCTAGGCGATCTGCCAGCTCGCCCATGAGTTGCATGATGCCGGTCCTGATGGAGATGTCCAGCATCGATGTCGGCTCGTCGGCGACGACGAACGACGGGTTCATCACCAGCGCTCTTGCTATCGCCACGCGTTGTCTCTGACCGCCTGACAACTCGTGGGGGAATCTGAACAGGAAGGAAGAAGGTGGTGTCAGACCGACCAAGCCGAGAGTTTCGGAAACACGTTCCAACCGCTGCGTGTGATCGCCCATCTTCTGGACCTGCAAAGGCTCGGCTACAGTGTCGAAGATCGTCCGTCTGGGATTCATCGACTCGTATGGGTCTTGGAACACCATCTGCGCCCTGCGTCTGAAATCTTTTAGAGGCTGTCCCTTGAGGTGTGCGATGTCCTCAAGATCGCCGGACTCGTTCTGGAAAAGTACTTGGCCGTCTGTAGGTTCTGCCAATCTCACCAGCATCCTGCCCGTGGTCGTCTTGCCGCATCCCGATTCGCCGACAATCCCGAGGGTTTCGCCTGCCATTAGATCAAACGAAACGCCGTCCACGGCGTGGACAAAGCTGGGATTTCGATCCCACCATCCCGAGGACAATGGGAATCGCTTGGAGAGGTCGACGGCCCTTAACAGCAGGCGAGAGGTGGTTGCGGGAATGGGTTGAGTGTCGATCATCGCTTCACTCTTCCGATGGGTTCCAGCAAGCCGCCCATTGGTCACCGCGCTTTACTATCGGCGGTGCGGAGGTTCGGCATTCATCAGTCGCGTACGCGCACCGCGGATTGAAGGCGCATCCGCCGGGTGGGTCCAGCAGGTTCGGGGGTTCTCCAGGCAAGCTGACCAGTTCGTGCTTCTCGCCTCTAACACTCGGGAAGGCAGACATGAGTGCGCGGGTATAGGGATGGATTGGTCTTGCGTATACGTCGGCAGTAGGTCCGAACTCGACGAGTTTCCCGGCATACATCACGCCGACTACATCGCAGACCTCGGCGATCACGGCCATGTCGTGCGAGATGTAGATCATGCTCATGTCGAGTGAACGCTGGATCGCCTGCATCTCCCGGAGTATGTGGTCTTGGACGATCACGTCCAACGCGGTGGTTGGTTCGTCGGCGATGATGATGTCTGGTTCGCACGCCAACGCCATGGCGATGATGGCGCGCTGCCTCATGCCGCCGCTGTACTCGTGCGGGTAGCGCAGTATGTAGCTTGGATCGAGGCTGACTAGATCGAAAAGTTCTCTGACTCGCTCCATCGAGTCGCGGCCTGCCGACGGATAGTGCGCTTCTAACGCCTCTACGATCTGGTCTCCGACACGGTAGACGGGATCGAGCGAGTTCATCGCGGCTTGGAACACCATCGAGATGCGATCCCATCGGTGGGGCCTCATTTCGTCTTCGCTGAGCGGCACGAGATCGACGCCGTTCAATGCGATGCTGCCCGAAACGAGCCTCGCATTGTCCGGTAGCAGCTTCAACAATGTCATTGCGATCGAAGACTTGCCGCAACCCGACTCGCCAACGAGCCCAAGCGACTGTCCGCGTTCCACCGAGAACGATACGCCGTCGACCGCACGCACTACACCGGCTTGCGTCATATAGTGCATCTTCAAATCGTCGACGACTAGGACAGGATCGGAGGTCATCGTCTCCTCAGCCTTGGATTCACTACCTCGTCGAGGGAGCGTCCGACGAGGTAGAAGGCGGAACATAGCAGGGTGATTGACAGGCTGGCCGGGAATATCAGCCACCAGAACTCGGCGACTTGGAGAAGGTATCCAGCCGACTCGGTAGTGTGAATCATCAGTCCCCAACTCATCCGCACGTTGAGCAGGCCGAGGAAGCTCAGCACCGCTTCGGAGAAGATCGCGCTGGTGACGGTGAACATCATGTAGAGGAACGATAGCGGGAGTAGATTCGGCACGATATGCACCATGATGATGTGGAAGTGTCCGCCGCCCGCGCTCCTAGCGGCATCGATGTATGGCTTAACTACCACGGACAGTGCCTGGGATTTCAGCACCACGCCAGTAGCGCCGAAGCCGGAAAGGATGCCGATCAACAGTGCCAGTTCGAAGTGTTCGACGCCGATTAGCGCGCTGAGCACGATGAGCACACTGATGGCGGGCATCATGATCATGATGTCGGCGAGCCTCATCAGGATCGTGTCGACGATACCCCCGAAGTATGCAGCGATCGCGCCTACCGATGTTCCGATGACGACAGTTACGGTTGCGGCGAGCAGGCCGAGCAGGAACTCCGACCTTGCGCTGAACATGAGCTGGCTGAGAATATCCCTGCCGAGTGGATCGGTTCCCAACGGGTGCTTCAGGCTTGGCGGCGCGGGTTGCTTAGTTTCGTCGAACGCGTAACCGATGACCGGATCGTAGATGCGCGGTTCCCAGACGGTGTTCATCAGGATTGGGTGCGCCAGAGCGAGGATCGCGTAGGTGACTATTATCGCCAGTCCCAACAGGCCGATGCGAGTTCGGATGAAAAGCCCCCAGTTTTCGCGAATGGATCGAGAAGCCAGCCTCAGGCGGGCTCGCCAAACAGAGCTCGGTACGGCAGGTTGAGCGTCAATGGTTGCCATCAGTACCGGATCCTCGGGTCGAGATACGCGTACAGGATGTCCGCAACAAGGTGGGCGACTAGGACGAAGATACCGACGAATACGAAAGCGCCGACTGCCAGCGGAAGGTCTTCTGTCAGCGTCGCCGATACGAGCGTCTGGCCCATACCGGGCCACGAGAATATCGACTCTGTGATGACGCCGCCATCTACCGCGAATGCGAGGCTGAAAATGAAGCTCGTGACGACCGGGAGCAGGGCGTTACGTGCGACGTGCTTGTCGCGGACGGCGCGCTCGGGTAATCCCTTCGCACGCGCGGCCATCACGAAGTCCTCCCGCATCGTTTCGAGCATGCTATTGCGGGTGAGGAGCATTGTGCCAGCGAAGCTGATCAACGTGAGCGTCGCAACGGGCAGGACCATGTGCCGCAAAATGTCCCAAGCGTAGGTCATCGTCCCCGACGCCATCCATACAGCAGCCACGGCGAGAGTAGCCAAAACCATGCTGACGATGCGTATGATACGTGCGTTGCTCATCCGCCTTTGCGCCGTGATAACGAACACTGTTAGCACGACGAATGACACCGCGAATGCTGTGATGATCATCTGAGTGAACACCGAATTGGCGTCTACGGGTGCATCTCGCCATAAGACGGGATCGAGGAATTTGCCTATCGGGAACCAACCCGCTTTGAAAGCGAAGAGCCAGATCATCATCAGTCCGAACCACGGAGTGAAGACCGTGTAGAGCGTGACTCCGCTGACGGTGGAGGTGTATTCGAACCATCCCCCTCTCCGCCACGCGACGACTTTTCCGAGGCCAAACCCAAGATAGAAGGAGAGCGCGGTCGCAGTCATGAACAGTACTACCGTCCTGGGCAGCCTCTCTTTGATGACGTCGGCCACCGACCTCGGGTAGTGACTGAAGGAGATGCCGAAGTTGCCGGTGAAGGTATTTTTGATGTGGACTACGTACTGTTTCCACAGCGGTTCGTTCACGCCGAACAGATCTTGTAGGCGCTCTCGCGTCTCTGGTGGCACATCAGGATTCAGCGCGTAGAAGTTGCTGACGTCTCCGGGTTGCGCGTTGACGATGAAGAAAACGAGCGACAGAAACACGAAGAGCGTGACGAGGATCTGCGCCGTCCTCTTCAGCAGGTACTTGGCCATCAGCCGGTCTTAAGGATCACGTCGGTAAAACTCCCGCTACCCCGCCTGTGGCTTCCGGATTTCGCTGGAATGACGAAATGTTCTGCCGAAATGACGAACGGTTGCGCGGGGTGACGGGGTTTCGGGGTGGTTTCACGACAAGGGGAGTGGGTTTCCTATTTGATCACTACTTCCTGTTGCATCCCGTTCTGTTGTTCCAGTCCGCCGAGCACCGAGGTGTAGGGGAACTCGATCCGTGACGGGCGGTACGCGTCCAACTTCGGTGTGGTGAATAGCGGCACGTAGGGCAGTTCTTCGGCTAGGAATTCTTGGAGTTGGAAAACCTTTTCGCGCGCTCCATCGATGGTCGTTTCAGAGAGCAGTCCAAGAGAGAGTTCGTCGAACTGGTTGTTGGCGTATCCGCCCCAGTTGTAACCGCCGCCGATCTCCGGGGAGTGTCTGCTGTGGAAGAAGTTCTCGAGGTAGTCCGGGAAGATCGAGAGTCCCCATCCGAGCATCCACATGTCGAGGTCTTCCGCGACGGTATCGCTGAAGAGCTCGTCTACGATCACGTTGAAACCGGTGAGGTGGGCGCGGACCGGTATCCCGATGTCGTTCATCCACCGGTCGGCCCAGATCGCGAATGTAGACCGCATGGGATCGTATCCCGCGCTTGGCGCTATAAGCGTCATCTCGGGTACCGGCGTGCCGTCGGGCATCTTGAGACCCTTGCCTTGCTTGGCGACGAAGTTGCCGTCCTCGCTGATCTCTGGCTCTTCCTCGTATGTGAATCCCGCGCTCTTGAGAAGCTCGACGGCTTGGGCTATCCGCTCGCCGCGGCTCAAGTCCTTGCCGTAGGTCGGCACGTCTGCGTTGTGCCAGAACTCGTTGCCCTCGGGCACCATCGCATAGACAGGTATGGCCGCGTCTTGGAGGACTGTCCTTGCGACGAACTCCTTGTCGATTACCGTGGCGATGGCTTGTCTGAACTCGGTGATGTCCATCGGTGGTTTACGGACGTTGAAGCCGATGTATCGGACGCCGTTGTTGGCGTTCGTGGCAATCTGAAGGTCAGGGGTGTTCCTGACGCGGTCGAGGAAGCCTTTTTCGAGTCCTAGCGGGTTGAATACGTAGTCGATGTCGCCCTTTGTGAGAGCTAGGATCGCCGCATCTTGGTTGCCGTAGATGCTGAAAAGTTCGGACTCGACGTGTGGCCCGACGGTGTACTCGAGGACCTTGTCGCCGCCGGCTTCTCCGAAGTAGGTTGCGGAGTGTCCTGTTCGGTCATTGGACACCGAGTAGGCACCGTTGTCGTACAACGTGACTACCGTTCCGCTGTCGAAGTAGTTTGGATCGGTGTTGTTCTCGAAGAAAGCGCCGGGCTCCCACTTGTTAAAGGTGAAGCCGCCGAGTGTAGGCTCACCTTCGGGCACGTGCGCGAACAGTGCTTCTTGCTGCTGCTCGGCCTCACCAGCTTTTTTGGCCTCATCGACAACCGGTGCCCAGTAGTGCTCAGCGAGCACGGGCATGAAGCCGAGGCCGAATTGCCAGACGCTCAACCCGGGTGTCTGCGGATTGCCTTCTTCATCCGCGGTCTTGAAGTAGACCTTCAGCGTGTGAGAGTCAAGTGCTTCGACGCGGTCGAGGAAGGCTTGGTCGACCACTGATGCCCAGTTCGACGAGAGGTTCAAGTCCATGACGGTGTTAACGGTGAAGACGAAATCGTTTGCGTCCAGAGTTTCGCCGTCGCTCCACGCGACGTCGTTCCTGATGGGAACTTCTGCGGTCCAGAACTCGCCGTCACCGACGGTCTCTTTGATCAAATCTGTCGGGAAGTCGGCTGCGAGGCCCGGTACCCAATCAAATCGCTGGTCGGAGTACCCGTACAACGCGCCGGAGTGACCGTCGAGCACGTACTGGGTCCATACAGAACCGGCTGGGCCGCCGTAATAGTTCCAGAAGTTCCTAGAGATCGGTTCCTCGAAAATGCCCATCTGGTAGATCGGCGGGCCCGCTGAAACCTCCGGCTCAGGAGTGGGTTCGACAATCTTTTCGACTTCGACGATCTTCTCCACCACCTTTTCGACCTCGACCTCTTTGATGACCTCCTTCTCCACCTCCACTTCTTTGATGACTTCCACCGGCACCTCTTTGATGATGGTGACGGGTTCCGGTTCATCTTGGCAAGCAGCAAGCAACACCGTTGCCAATACTGCCAATGTCAAGACCGTTTTTGTGGGCGTTTGGGGCGCCGGCAACGATAGCTTCATGACTAAACTCCCTCGCTTCTGATGACAGTCTACAGGCGATACGAAGCCGCCTCTCATTTTGGTGACGCGTTGAAGGAGACCGTTGCAGAACCTTCCCCCTTTGCCCAAATCGGCAAGGGGGAATTGAAGGGTGTTTAGACGCGGATCTGGCACTCCCTGCGAACTGCGACGCGCTGCCCCGGCGCCTCTGGATGGGTGTTCCGTGCCGTCAACGGTCGGCTTTCGCCGGAATGCTGTGAGTTTTGCGAGGGGCTCGTGGATCGGGGGCAACCCGGCGGCGCGTCCGGCCCGGGGCACTCCCTTTAAATCCCCCTCGGAGAGGGGGAGGGAAAGTAGCTTCGCTCTGCGTCCCCTTTCGCTCAGCGAAAGGGGACGCAGGTGTTGGTTTAGGGGAGGGTTATGGTGGCGTGGACGCGTTCGCCTTTGCCGGTTTCGTTTTGGCCCCTTACCCAGATCAAGTATGTGCGGCCCGGCTCCAGTTTGTTGTATGTGACCTTGGTCTTGGTAGCCTTGGGCCTCTTGGTTTTGCCGCTGCCGTGCTCGCCGTCTTCGGGTTTGAGATGGACGATGTAGCCGTTGGGCGCGCCGCCGGTTTCCGGTGCGCTCCACGTCACCGTTACGCTGTCCTCCGTCCGGGCAGTGACCTCAATTGAGACGACTGGGCCGGGCAGTTCGACCGTCTGTTGCTGTAGCTCAAACTGCGCTGCGGGGACCGTCACATCGAAGGTGTGGCTGACGCTGTTGCCGTCGGAATCCTGCGCGGTCACCGTGATCGTCGCCGTGCCTTCGCTCTTTCCGGTAACGGTCAGAGTCGAATAGTCGGCAGAGACTGATGCCGTGGCTACCGCATCGCTCGACGAATTCGCCGTCACCGTCAGCCCGTCTCCGTCGGCGTCGGTGAAGACGCCGGAGAGGGAGACTTCGTGGGGCGCGTCGATCTCCAGTTCGCTCACGTCGGCGATGGCGGATGCCACCACTGGCGCGGCTTTCACCGTGACGGTGAAGGTGTCGTCGACTGTTCCGCCGTTGCCGTCGTCGGCGGTTGCTGTGATCGTCGCCGTGCCGCGTGACTGGGCGGAAACCGTGAGCGTGGAGTAGTCGGAAGCGACGGACACGGTTGCGACGCTGTCGTCTGAGGATGCGGCGGTGATCGTCAGGTCGTCGCCGTCTGCGTCGTCGAAGACGCCGGACAGCGAAACTTCGCGTGTGCCGCTCGTGTTGACGATGGTGGCGTCCGAGATCGCGTTCGCAACCGTGGGCGCCTGGTTCGCAGGGGCCGGCACCGTGACGTCGAAAGCGTCGCTGACGCTGTTGCCGTCGGAATCCTGCGCGGTCACCGTGATCGTCGCCGTGCCTTCGCTCTTTCCGGTAACGGTCAGAGTCGAATAGTCGGCAGAGACTGATGCCGTGGCTACCGCATCGCTCGACGAATTCGCCGTCACCGTCAGCGCGTCTCCGTCGGCGTCGGTGAAGACGCTGGAGAGAGAGACTTCGTGGGTTGCCTCGATCGCCAAACTGCTCACGTCGGCGATGGCGGATGCCACCACTGGCGCGGCTTTCACCGTGACGGTGAAGGTGTCATCGACTGTTCCGCCGTTGCCGTCGTCGGCGGTTGCTGTGATCGTCGCCGTACCCCGCGTCTTGGCCGTAACCGTGAGCGTGGAGTAGTCGGAAGCGACGGACACGGTTGCGACGCTGTCGTCTGAGGATACGGCGGTGATCGTCAGGTCGTCTCCGTCTGCGTCGTCGAAGACGCCGGACAGCGAAACTTCGTGGGTGCCGCTCTCGTTGACGATGGTGGCGTCGGCTATGGAGCTTGCGACGGTGGGTGCCTCGTTGGGCGCGCCGACGGGCGTGGTGTGCACTCCCTTGGTCCGCACCCACTTGCTGGAATCCCCGCTTCGCTCGCTCATGTTGTTGCGATGCCCGACCGTGGAGCGGATGAAGACGCCGGTGGCGACATCGTTTTTGAGTCCGGTGATGGTGTATGTCTTCACGCCTGGGTCGACGGACACGCCGTCGTTCTTTCCGACGGCTCTGGGGTCTCGGTGGTTTGCCCATACGCCGAACTCTTGGCTCCAGCGCAGGGCGTGCCAGATCTCCGAGTCCTCGTAGCCTTCGCGTGAGGAGATGTTCCAAGTCACGGTCAGCGTGCCGTCGCCGGGGACCACCTGGATGTTCCACGGCTCCAGCCCCACGTCGTCGTTGACGATGGTGACGGCCGTCGTGCCGGTCTTGCCGGGCTCGACGGCCCAGAGCGGCTCGCCGACGTGCGTGAGCGTTACGGTGAGGCGTTCGTCCGCCTCGATCTCCTCGTCCTGGACGGTGGGCACACTGATGGTCGCGCTCCGCTGGCCCTCCGGCACCGTGACCGTGCTGACTATCTCGCCCACGTCATCGGCGGTCACGCCGTCGCCGTAGTCGGTCGTCACGTTGAACGTCACGCCGCCGCTGGTCGCGGGGCTGCCGAGGCTGACGGTGACCTGTCCCGTTTCGCCCTCTGTCACGCGCAGGTCCGGGTTCACGCTGAAGGTGCGCGGCGGCGGGTCGATGATGACGAGGTGGGTTTTGCTCTGGTCGCCGTTGGTTACCCTGACCCACACGTATGTGTTGGCCTTGTGGGCGTTTAGCGGGATCGCCCCGGTCAGGCCGTTTGCGCCCACCGCGGTGAAGGTGTTGGGCGGTTGGTCGTATGTCCCCTTGCCGTACTCGATCGTGCTTCCGGGCCAGTCCCCGCGCAGCAGCAGCTTGGCGTGGGTGGTGATCGCCTTCTCCCTGGTGTTGATGCTGACGAACTCGCCCGGGATGACGGCGACCAGCGCCTGGCCGAGCGTCGCGTGGGGCTTGGCCTGCGCGATGTCCCAGCGGACGAAGCCGTCCACCGGCTGCCCGTTCTTCATCTCGTCGTAGTGGACGCGCACCTTTTGCAGGCCGGTGGTGACCGGGATGATGCGCACCCCGACCTTTGAAAACGCGCCCCAGGCCAGGGCGCCGCCTGTCTCCACCCAGGTCCAGGTGTTGGTGTTGCCCACCCGGTTCTCGTGGCGGATGGGCAGCCGGATCGACTGGCCGTTGTCCGTCAGCTCCAGGGTCGTGCCGTTGAGGTCGACGGTTCCGCCGTGCTCCTCCACGGTCAGTGTGACGCGGCGGGAGACCTCGTCGTGGCCGTGCCGAGCCACGAACTCGACGGTGAGCTCCTTGATGTAGTAGCTGCGCAGCCCGCCGTACTTGGGCGCGTTGACCGAGAATCGGTTTCCTCCGATGACGCTGGGGTCGCCGCAGTCGATGTCGCCGCCGCATCCGGCCTTGGCGTGGCTGTTGTTGATGCTGCGTGCAATCATGGTCGGCTGCCACTCCGTCACGCTGGGGCCGACCGGGTTCAGGTAGAGGCCCACGTCGACCAGCTGGTCGACCGCGTGCTCGTTCAGGGCGATGCCGGAGTCGAACCATTGGACGGTGTCCCCGTCGTCGTTCAACACGCCGTCCCGGAGCGGGAACGAGCGCCCGTCGAAGACGAGCGTCAGGCTGTTGCGCAGGCTCTCCGGGATTGCCTGCGTGAAGGTCAGGACCAGGGTTCTCGGCACGTTGTCGCCCAGGGACCTGGACCACATAGCGAAAATCCTGACTCCGCCGTATTGCCTGGAGGCCCGCCAGTCGTTGTCGCCCCGGCTTTCCGTGTCGGTTGAGGACCAGCCGGGCGCGCCGGCGAAGTAGAACGTGTCCTGCGAGAGCGTGGACGTGTCGTTGCAGCGGTCGCCCTCAGCGACATCAGTGTGGTTTTCGCAGCCCAGGAAGGACCCGTCGTCATAGAGGTCCCGCATGATCAATACGGAGGTCCAGACAGTGTTCCCGAGCTGCCCTGCCGCTCCGCCGCCGCCCGCCGACAGCACGAACAGGTAATTCTCGATAGTCCCAGAGAGCGCCGTTACAGCCACAGTGACTCTGCCCGCGCGCACCGGGATGGCGGCGCTGGACGCGCCGCTGGCCGTCGCCACTGTGTTCACCGTCATCGTGGCCTCGGGGTGATTCGCGGTGGGGGTGAACTTGACGTGGGTCGCGTTGGGCGAGATCTCAAACGTGTAGGTGCGCGTGGCCGGATCGAACTCCGGGCTCAGCTTGCCGCTGCCGGGGAAGGTCGTGCCGCCGTCCGCGCTGAAGCTGAACGACAGCGCGCTCAGCGTCGTGTCGTGGGGGTTGACCCTCACCGCCACGGAGGCGATGGAGAGGCTGCTCGGGTACTTCGGGTCGGTGCTCGTGGCGGCGTGCGTGATCGTGGACGAGCCCCCGGACACGCCCGTCACCGTGAACGTCTGCGCCACGTTCCAGTTGGTCGCCGTGAACGTGCGCGAGGCCGGCGCCACCGTCGCGTACGCCGGTGTGCCGCTGGTCGCCGCCACCACGACGCTCGCCGTGGGCTGCGAGTCCAGCACCACCGTGTAGGTCGTTGTCGCTCCGTCCTCGACGTCGCGCGTGGTCTCGCTGACCGTCACCCCGGCGGTGTCGTCGTCGCTGATCGTCAGCGTCACGCCCGTGACGGTCAGGCCGCTCACGGTGGTCGTGAGGATGACCGTCTCGTTGTCCTCGTCGACGTCGTCGTTGACGATCGTGACCGTACCCGTGGCGGAGCTCTGGCCCACGGCGATCGTGAATGCCGCGGGCAGCGAGTAGTCCGCCGTGGCCGTGGCGGTGCCTGTGGCGGTCAGCGTCACCGATACGGCCGTCGTGGCCGGCCGGTTCAGGGTGGCCGTGACCGTGACCGAGCCGCCGCTCTCGGCGATGGTGTTGCTCGCCGCGTTCGTCGTCAGCGCCAGCGTGCTGGGAGGCTGCGGCGTGACCGTCACCGCCACGGAGCCGATGGAGAGGCTGCTCGGGTACTTCGTGTCGGTGCTCGTGGCGGCGTGCGTGATCGTGGATGAGCCCGCGGCCACGCCCCTCACCGTGAAGGTCTGCGCCGTGTTCCAGTTCTGGGGCGTGAACGTCCGCGACGCCGGCGCCACCGTGGCGTTGGCCGGCGTGCCGCTGGTCGGGGTGATCGTGACGTTCGCCGTGGGTTTCGAGTTCAGCACCACCGTGTAGGTCGTCGTCATCGGCACCTGGACCGAGCGCGCGGTCTGGCTGACCGTCACCCCGGCGGTGTCGTTGTCCGTGATCGTCAGCGTCACCGGCGTGACCGTGAGGCCGCTCACCGAAGTCGTGAGGATGACCGTCTCGTTGGCCTCGTCGATGTCGTCGTCGACGATCGTGACCGTGCCCGTGGCGAAGCTCTGGCCGGCGGCGATGGTGAAGGCCGAGGGCAGCGAGTAGTCCGTCGTCCCGGTGGCCGTGCCCGTGGCCGTCAGCGTGACCGAGACGGCCGTAGTCGCCGGCCGGTTCAGGGTGGCCGTGACCGTCACCGTGCCGCCGTCCTCGGCGACGATGTTGTCCCCCGCGGTCGTCGTCAGCGCCAGCGTGGTGGGCGCCGTCTGCGAGGCGGCCATGACGGAGGCCGTCACCGAGGCGATGGTGATGCCGCTATAAGCCGTATCGGTGCTCGTGGCGGCGTGCGTGATCGTGGACGAGCCCGCCGCCACACCCGTGACCGTGACGGTCTGCGTCTGGTTCCAGTTGGTCGTCGTGAACGTCTTTGCCTGGTTGGTGACGGTGGCCACGCCCGTCGTGCCGCTGGTGGGCGTGACGACGACGCTCGCCGTGGGCGCCTTGTTGAGCTTGATCGTGTAGGTCGTCGTCGAGCCTGTGACCACGCTGGCGAACGTCTTGCTGACTATCACCCCCGCGGCGGGCGTGGCGGTGGGCGTGCCCGTCTGCGAGCTGGACCAGTCGCCCCAGCCGTTGCCGCTCTCCGGCTGCCCGTCCGTCGCCCGTACCTGCACGTGGTAGGACGTGCCGTTCGTCAGCCCCGTGATCTCGGCCGTGCCGTTCGTGCCCGAGGGCGTGATCGTGACCCAGCCCGTGGACGGGTCGCCCGCCGTGGTCGCGGTCTGGTTGCTCGCCGTCGTCACCTTGTAGCGGAGCTCGTAGCCCGTCACCGGCCCCACCGGCTTCGACCACGACGCCGTCAGCTTCTGCGCCCCCGCCGTCAGCGACAGGCCCGACGGCGCCGCCGGCGGGTCGTTGTCCCAGATGGTCACCAGGGTCGTGGCAGCCGTGCCCACGGTGTAGCCCGTGCCCGCGTTGAGCGTGATCTTGAACGTCTCATGCTCCTCGTTCACCGAGTCGTCCTCAATATTAATTTGGGGCATGAACGTGTACGTAGCGCCGGCTGCCGCCGTGAACGTCGTGGGATAACCCGTCTCCAGGTCCGCGCTCAGGCTGGCCGGGTTGGTGTCGCCCGCCGCAACGGTGACCGAGCCGCTGATAGCGGTCTCGGTCTGGGTCTGGAGCCGCTCACCGACAAGTCCCCCTTCAGAAACGGTGCGCCCTGCAGCCAAACTGATCGTAACCACAGGCGTCCCGGTGCCGAACGCCCAGGCGCCGTCTCCGCTGCTGCTCTCGGCGCGCACCCGCCACCGGTAGGTACGGCCGTTGTCCAAGCTTGAGAGCGTCTGCGACGCCGTGGGCGGCGAGGTCTCCGTGCCGCGCGCGGCCGCGACCCAGGCCGTAGCCGGATTGCTGCCCGAAGCCGCCGCGTCGTTGGCCACCATCCCCGTGCCCGTCGACGGGGCATAGGTGTAGTGCACGTCGTAGCCGGTCAGTGTCCCGGCAGGCGCGGTCCAGCTCAACGCAAGCGAACCATCACCCGCGTCGGCGGACAGCGCCGTGGGCGCGGCCGGCGTGACCGTCACCATCACGGAGCCGATGGAGAGGCTGCTCGGATACTTCGTGTCCGTGCTCGTCACGGCGTGGGTGATCGTGGATGAGCCCGCGGCCACGCCCGTCACCGTGAACGTCTGTGCCGTGTTCCAGTTGGTCGCCGTGAACGTGCGCGACGCCGGCGCCACCGTGGCGTTGGCCGTCGTGCCGCTGGTCGCCCCCACCACGACGTTGGCCGTGGGTTTCGAGTTCAGCACCACCGTGTAGGTCGTAGTCGAGGCCGCCTGGACCGAGCGCGTGGTCTGGCTGACCGTCACCCCGGCGGTGTCGTCGTCCGTGATCGTCAGCGTCACGGGGGTGACCGTGAGGCCGCTCACCGTGGTCGCGAGGATGACCGTCTCGTTGTCCTCGTCGATGTCGTCGTCGACGATCGTGACCGTGCCCGTGGCGGAGGTGGAGCCGATGGGGATCGTGAAGGCCGAAGGCAGCGAGTAGTCCGCCGTGCCCGTGGCGGTGCCAGTCGCCGTCAGCGTCACCGAGACCGCCGTCGTGGCGGCGCGGTTGAGGGTGGCCGTCACCGTGACGTTGCCGCCGTCCTCGGCGATGGTGTTGCTCGCCGCGTTCGTCGTCAGCGCCAGCGTCGTGGGCGGCTGCGCCGTGCTGTACATGGGCTGCCGCTCCCCGCCGTTCACCTGGATTTGCCGCACGTTGTTGGAGCTGGTCCACGTAGACCCCGACGGCGACGCCGAGTTCTGCCAGCGTGCGGTGTTCGCGATGCCCCAATCGGTCTCGTACCCCGTATCCTCAGAGGTCGACGTCGTCCAGTCGATATTGAGGCGGCCACTTTGGGTTAGGGTCGGGTCGTAGAGCACGAAGTGGTAGGTCGTGTTTGCTGCAAGGTGGGTGCCCGCGGGCGCAGTGAAGACTTCGATGGACCTGCTGTTGACCCCAAGGGAAGATGGCCTCGTCAGGTCGGCGAGCTTGGCGTTGGGGGAGCCGTTGTTGTCGGACCACAGCTCCCCGGTAAGGCTCGTGATGACGATGTTCTCGACGATTTGGATTAGGACGACCCCGATGCTGGTCAGCGCGTACCCGTCGCTGTGGGCGCCCGTCCTGAACGCCTGGGCGTGCGTGAAAGCGAAGCCGCCCTTTTGCGGGCCCGCGGGCGTCTGCCCCGTGTTGCTCACCAGCGTCGACGGCGCAAGGACCGTGGCCGTGACGGAGGGGAGGCTCAGGCTGCTCCCGTAGTTCGTGTCCGTGCTGGACGCCGCGTGCGTGATCGTCGACGTCCCCGCCGTCACGCCCGTGATGGTGACCTCCTGCGCGTCGTTCCAGTTGGTCGTGGTGAAGGTGAGGGCGCTGGAGACCGTCGCCACGCCCGTCGTGCCGCTCGACGGCGTGATGGTGACCGAGGCTGTGGGCTGCGTGTTGAGCTTGACCTCGTACACCTCCGTGGAGCCGTCGATGACGCCGACGGCGGTGGAGCTGAGGGTGATGCCGGGCGTGGCCGTCTTGGCGGCGCCCTTGACGCTGAAGGACAGCACCTCGCTGTTGCCCAGTTCCGTCCAGGGGACAAACTGGTTGCCGGTGTGGGTGTTAGCGGTGTTCGCGATGCTGAAGCCCGCAGCTTTGCCTGCGTCCTCATTGTCGCTCTCCGTACCGCTGAGCAGGAGATTCACTCCCCCGGTCCAGGCGCTTGAACCGATCACCACGTAGTACGTCGTGCTTGCCGCGAGGGTGGTGCCCGTGGGCGCAGCGAAGGTCACGGGCCCCGTCGTCACGCTCGATGCCGTCGATGGCACGACCAGGTCCGCAAGCTTGGTGCCCAGGTCGTCAAGACCGGTGGTCAGCGCCGCACCGCCTGAAGTCCACACCGACGCGGTCAGCGTGCCCAGGTGAGCGTCCGTCAGGCTTGCAGTTTTGGTGGCGACATGGAAGTCGATGCCCGTGAGCGTGTAGCCGGCGGCGTTGCTCCCCGTCGTGAACGCGGTGACGTACTCATCGCTGGGCCGGTAACCGCCTGAGCCCGTTGCCTGCCCCACATTGCTGACCAGGCTGTCGGTCGCGGCGCGCGTGACGACGATGGTGTAGGTCTTGGTCGTCGTGCCGTCCTGGGCCGTGACCTTGACGTTGATCTCGTTCGCGCCCACGTCCAGCGCGAGCGCGCTGCTGGCCGAGCCGCTCGTCACCGTCGCCAGGGTGGTCCCCTTGCCCGCCTGGATGGTCGCGCTGGCGTGGTTCCTGGTAGGCGTGACCTTGATGTGCGTGACGCTGTTGGTCACCGTGGCGATGTAGTCCTCGGTGGCCGCGGCGAACGCGGGGTCGAGGGTGAGCGTGCCCGTGAAGGACGAGCCGTCGGTGCTGGTGCTGCCGGTGAGGGCGCTGAGGGTGGCGTCGGTGGACTGGGCCTGTGCATGGGCGGGCGGCGCGTGGTTGACGAAGAAGACCGACAGCGCAAAGAGCGCGACGGTCAGGAGGAGGAGCGGAGAGAGGCGGAGGGCTAGGTTAGAACGGTTGTTTGAATATAGGGGGGGGGGTAACTGGCATGGTCGACCGCAAGACGTGTGTCTTGCTGTTGTGGTTTCCGGTGTCGAGCATGGTTGTCATGCCTCCTATAGCCCAACGTCTAAGTCGGATTCCCCAAGTTAGGTGATCCGCGCGTTCCTGTTCGGAGCTTCAGGATAGTACAGGATATCAAATCGTCTTAACTGCCTGTACATCTCCATATGCTGCGTAATTGTTGAGTTCATATTTGTGTAACTCAACGTATAGTACAGCGCGAGTCTAGATTGCGCTGCGGGCGCGCTGTAAATGTCCATCCAGAGGGGCAGTGGGCGACGCGGCCATTACGCGCCCCCTTCGTCCTTCTGCCACGTCGTAGCCGTAGTTACTCGGCGTGGCACATTTCCCCCGTGAGCGGGGGAAACCCGGCCGCCCTGCAACCCCGGGCATACCCCTGCGTTCGCTTCGCTCCCGCGTCCCCTTTCGCTTTGTCCTTCGGACATTTCCCCGTGATCGGGGGAGACCCGGCCGCCCTTCTGCCCCCGGGCATACCCCTGCGTTCGCTTCGCTCCCGCGTCCCCTTTCGCTGGGCGAAAGGGGACGGTGGTTGTAACGCCGCGCACCGCATCGGGTGTCCACGAGGGTTTGGCCCAGCGGTGTTTGTTGTTTGGTTGGGTTAGGGAAGGTTGATGGTGGTGCGGACGCGGTCGCCTTTGACGTTTTTGACGATGGTTGTCGGGGCACAACCAGCACCGGCACTCGGAAGAGTCGGCTTCGTGCCGCCTGCTACGCCGCGACGATGGCTGTGATGTAGGTTCTGAATAGGTTGCGGAGGCGCCATAACAAGCATTTTCTGCTGCGAATGCTCTGGTCGGCGTGAGGACGACGATCAGAGCAGTTCTCTTCTGAAACTCTCGACCCATCGTCGCTGATGGTGTGGCAGACCGTTTACGCGCACGTCGAGGTCTATCGAGACGTGGAACGCGTCGCGAGTGCTGCGGACGTTGGCTGAGGTGTCAACATTGATCACGCCGTCGGTTCGGGTGATGGTCCTGAAGTGTTGCCCGATGGCCGTCGTATCGGCGGGGTCCCGATTGTTCGCCCACACCTCCAACTTCGATTCCATCTTTATGGTTATGTCGTTGCTGGCACGGTTCTCGTCGACACGGTGCAGCTTTAATCCGGTACGATCCCTTAGCAAGTCCTGCGTGATTTCCCATGGGATCAAATTGGGAGAGCTGACCGGATACTGAGTCGGGTTGGCGGACGGCTCGTACTGCATCTCGTCGGGCGGCAATTCGCCATCGGCGGCTCTCCGGGTTGGGACAACTGGGAGTTCGAGGTAGGACTCGTGCTCGTTGTCGCGGTAGATGCGGTTAGTTCCGTTGTACGGCGTTGGCCATAGGTTCGGAAAGTCGGCGCTGCTGATGGAAAGACGGACTCTGTGGCCGGGTTGGAATCTCCATGCTGTGGCATCAAGATCGATGTGCAGTTCGTAGGCTTCACCCGGCTTCATGGGCTCCGGGTCGGTGAGCGAGTTGCGACGAGTTCCGTTGAGTACGCCGATGGTGACTTGCGCGCTCTTACCGTCCGGGGCGACGTCTGAGAGACGGGCCACGAACGCCATTACCGGTGCGGTCGAGCTGGCGTGGATCACGGCCTTGCCCATACCGATGATTTCGAGCGGTTCATCCAATGGTTCGGAGGTGTAGTTCACCGAATAGATTTCGTCAATACGCTGGTCGCCGGGCAAGCCATAAGGTACGCCCGCGCTCCAGAGACCGCCTGCAATGCCCACTGACGGTCGGTACTCGTACTCGTCATAATCGTCGCAGGCGTTAAAAGGATCGTTTGGACACAACTGGTCACCGAGATTAAACCGACGCGTCGAAGCGCCTGGGATGGGGAAAGACGGTTCGCATCGCCAGTAGCCGGAGGTGCGGGTGCGGAACGCATCCGGCACGTCGAATGTTTGGACGTAGACGTTGATATCAGGCTCGTCCATGATGCCGTTTTCGATGCCTTTGAGCCAGTAATCGCACCAACGGACTGTGAGATGCTCGCGCGCCAGCGATGGGCCCGGTGTTTCGCAGTCCGGGCCTGAGTGATTCCAAGGGCCGATGAGCACCTTGTTTGGAGCCGTCATGTGTTGTGATGTCCTGAGTGGCGAATTGCAGTAGCCGTCGCGCCATCCACCGATGAGCAGCGCCGATGCCTTGATGTCGTCGTAGCGGCCGCGAATGCTGCCGTCTCGCCAGTATTCGGAATCAGTTTGATTGGCGAGCCATGTTAGGAGGTAAGGAGTGTTCTGCTCGAGGCGCGCCTCCCAAAGCTCAGCCCATCTTTCTCCGCTGTACTCGGGGTACGGCGGCATCGAGTTCATGCCGATCATGGAGCATCCGTAAGCGCCGATGTCGTAATAGCAACGCCACGCTCCACCGCGATAGTGGCAATCGTCGGTGTATCTGTCATCGGTGTAGTTCCAAGGGATGATCGTCACGAGATGTGGCGGCGCCAAAGCCGCGACCTGCACGCTTGTGAACCCTCCGTACGAGCCGCCGGTCATGGCAACTTTGCCGTCGCACCAGTCCTGATCGGGGATCCACTCGACAACATCGAAACCGTCGCGCTGTTCGACAATGCGATACTCGTCGTCGTTCGCCCCTTCGCTAGAGCCAGTGCCGCGACAGTCGACACGTGCACCGATGTAACCGTGTTGCGCCCAGTGGTGTTGCATTCCCGTTAATGGTTGCTGGTCGTCTTTGCGGTACGGGATGTAGGTGAGGATGACGGGCCAGGGGCCTACGCCCTCTGGAATGTGAATGTCCATCGCGAGTTTGGTACCGTCACGAGTAGGTGCCATGATGTTTTTGACGAATCTGATGCCGTCTGCGCTGACCGCCATTGGTCGGACGCCAGAGTAGGTTTCGTTTGCCATATGCTTGTCACCAATCCCAAGGGTCGATGGCCAGAATATCGGCTTAAGCCGATTGTGACAATCCAAATGTCTGTAACGTGGGTCGCGGACTGAATTCTGAGGTCGTCGCTCGCTCACCGAGGCGTATACTGATGCGTGCCTCCGAAGGATCCGCCACATGCGAAGCGGTGAAGTTAGCCGACATGAGCGCCGACATCAACGTCATCTTGACTATGGACTGCGAGCCCGCGCTGTTCGAATGCTCGCCGCTGGCGATCAAGCTATCCGGCACTGGTCCGGCTACGCACGAAGAGGGTGAGAGGTCTATCAGAGCCTATGCGGAGGCAGCCGATAAAGAAGGGTATCCGGTGACACTATTCGCGCACCCGGAAGTCGCCGTCGCTCAGACAGCGCTGTTGCTCGAATTACAGCAGGCAGGGGCGTGCCTCGGGATGCATCTTCATCCTTACAAGTTCGATCCTGTTCGGTATCCGCGGGACCTCGGCGCGTTCACGGCTGGAAAGCAAGCCGAGATGATCTCTGCCGCTTCGGAGGTGTGGTCGAATTCTCTAGGTCAACATCCGAGATTTTTCCGAGGCGGTGTCTATTCGGCCAACGACGCAACGTTCGGTGTTCTCTTGGATCTCGGTTTCGAAGGCGGTAGTCTGTCGGTTCCGGGGAGAGTGTTGCCGAGGGCGATGGCGATTTGGGCGGGAGCGGAGCTATATCCGCACCGTGCCAACCTCTCGTTCCGACACATCAGCGGAGACAGCGATTTCATCGAGGTTCCGATGTCGTCTGATATATCGAGACCGATGGACAGTGGGGAGCTGGGCGAGATTGGGTTCGAATGGCCGTATGTGGCATCGCAGAAGTACGGGCACGCAGCAATTGTGCGAAATGTGATCAAACGGGGAATCAAGGATGGTGCCACCTTTCCGACGTACGTTACGAACACCCATCAAGACCAGGACTACGCAGATCCTGATCATCCGGCGAGTGTGAATTTACGGACGATCTTCGCAACATTGCGCGAAACGGCGTTGGAATTTGGAATAGGGCTCAGCGGTCGTACGATTGCCGACATGTGCGACCTAGTACGTAGCAACGATTCTGGGGATTGACGCGATAGGTCCCCACGGCCACGAATCATCAGACAGGACATTTCCAGCCATGACACGCATTCTCATCGCCGCATTCGATGGTCTCCAACCTTCACAGGTTCGGGCTGATCTCGCGCCGAATCTTGCCGAATTTGCCAGTGGAGGTGTCACTTTTGCGAAGAACCACCCGGTTTTTCCTACTGTGACGCGGATAAACGTGGCTAGCTTGGTTACGGGTCGGCATCCGGGGGCACATGGACTAGCAGGCAACAATGTTGTGATGCGAGATTTTGACGCAAACAACGTGATTGAGGCGATGGAACCGGTGCTCACGCGGGTGGCGGAGAAGACAGGCGGAGTTTTGCTGGTACCGACTTTGGGGGACATCCTGCACCATCATGGCGAAGGTTTCGTGGCTGTCGGTGTCGGAACTTCAGGCAACGCGTATGTGCAGAATCCACGTGCTGAGACTTTGGGCGGTGCGACGATCCATCCAGAGTTTTGCCTTCCCAGGCGTTTGCATGACGAACTTGCCGACCGTTTTGGTCCGTGGCCAGAAAAGGAAACACCTAATGTGGCGCAGATGCGGCACGGCGCGGATGTGTTGACGGAGTATGTGCTGGCAGAGCGTGATCCGGCGGTGGCGTTGATCTGGTTCTCGGAACCTGACAGCTCGAACCACAAGGCGGGTGTGGGTGCCGCGTTGTCTAACCGGGCGCTTGCGGCTGCTGATGAGCAGTTCGGGCGGATCATGGAGTGGCTGGATCGTGAAGGACGGTTGAGCGAGACTGATGTGTTCGTGGTGTCGGATCATGGGTACGCGACGATCGAGAGTGTTGTGGACGTTGGGGCAGAGTTGAAGTCGGCTGGTTTTAGCGACGTTTTGGCCGCGGCGAACGGCGGTGGGGTGCTCTTTTATGCGCACGAATCCGATTCGGCGACTGTGGAGTGTCTAGCGACTTGGCTGAGCCGCCAGCCGTGGTGCGGTGCGTTGCTGGCTTCGGAACGCGTTGGAGATGTGCCGGGGACACTGCCCGCGAGCGTGGCGAATATCGAGGGGCCGAGGAGTCCTGATTTGACGATGGCGTTTAAGTGGAACTCGGCGCCCAACGATGCCGGTTATCCGGGAAGCACGGTTTCTTGGGGAGGCGAAGTTGGTGTCGGAACGCATGGTGGGATGAGTAAACATGAGTTGCGGAACACGCTGATCGCGCGGGGACCGAGTTTCCGTAGATTGGCGGTGGTGGATGTGCCGACAGGGAATATCGATGTCGCTCCGACGATTCTGCATCTATTGGGACTCCAATGCGGCGAGGAGATGGATGGGCGGGTTCTGTACGAGGCGCTTGTTGGGAGTGATGAGTCAACAGAGGTTGAAAGTCGAACGGTGACGCACGTCGCTGAGTTGGGTGATTACCGACAAGAGGTGAGTGTGACGACGGTGGGTGACACGGTCTATCTGGATGAAGGTACCGCTTTTCACTGATCCCCGCATTCGCGAGGATGACGACGCATTGAGTCCAAATCAGGCAAGTTTTATCTGAAAGTTGCAAGGTGATATAAGTTCTTGCTGGAAATCGAACCTTCCTCGTAGCAAGAGAACCAATCGCCTGCGTTCGGAATGTTTGCCATATCTGCTTCAGCGTTTTTGGCAGCGTCCTTTGAATCCCAGTAGACGATGTCGGTGTAACTGCCATCACTCTCTTTATGAATTTCCCACTTGACGAAGCCTGGCTGTCGGCGCATCCAACTTTCCAAGACATCACGCGCAACCTCCAATAGCCGGTCGTCAGATACATTTTCCGCGAGCCGATAGCTGATTACATCTTTGTACATTTCGTGCCTCCCTGATCGTGTTTCAGTCTCAAACGCCTAATCTCTTCGTCAGTTAATCGCTCATCAGGTTTCACCGTAGTCTCTTCGATTAGTTCCAGTGCAAACTCGCGGTTGGTTAGCCACTCCCAACGATCGGCATTAACGGGGCTTGGATGTGGACGCACGTCATCTGGCCCAATTGCTTCGGAAATCGAATAGAGGTAGCCGGGCATCGAGCCGTCGTGCTTGATTTCGCCCTCGTCCGACCAAGACACGATTGAAGGTCGATGGGAGAACGCCTTTGCGACGTTCTTGTTTCGTGTGACTGAACTCCCTGGCCGGAGCCTCGAAAACCGTTGTTGTGATCCGTGGAACCACATACCACTGTCAGTTGTAATTCAGCGTCGGCACTGTTTGGATGATTGATCCTACCAGCGTACTCAGGTCTGCCCAACACGAACGTTTGTCCTTTTCGTAAGACGAAAGGGGCGCGAGCGCAGCGAGCGGGGTATGCCCGGGCGGATGGGGCGGGCAGGCAAGGCGGCGACGCGCCGCCTTCGTCCTTCTACCACGTCGTAGCCGTAGTTACGCTGTGTGGCACATTTCCCCGGGGAGCGGGGGCAACGCTGCCTCCCGTCCGCCCCGGGCATCCCCTGCGTTCGCTTCGCTCCGCGTCCCCTTACGCTGAAGCGAAGGGGACGGTGCACTGGCGACCACGAGGGATCGCCCCTACGAGATGATGAGGTGTGTAGATGTTTGCAACTGGTTAGAAGTCGTTGCGGACTTTTACTGTGTTGCCGGTGCGGAGGGATTCCCAGCAGGCTAGGCCGGTTGAGACGACTTTGGCTCCTTCGCGGACGCCGACCCAGGGTTTTGTGCCGTTTAGGACGCAGTCGGCCATGTGGCGCATCATGATGATCATCTCGCCGTGGTGGCCGCGGTGCGGGGGCATGTGGGTGTGGTACTCGCGTTCTGGGAGGTTGCCTTGAGGATCGAGCGTCTTTACGTTGTTGCGTATCGTTCCCTTGGTGCCGAACACGGTTACGGAGTTCATCCGCGCTCCGCCGGGGCGGACCATGCCGCACTGATTTGCCACGCGTCCGATCTTCCCGCTTGTGAACTTGACGTTGATGAAGAAGCAGTCCTCCTGCGGGTATTCCGGCGCGACGCCGCTGCGCAGACCGACGCAATGGACTTCGTCGATGTCGCCCATAAACCACCGCAGAGCGTCTATCGGATGGCATGCGCCACCCAGGATGAGGTCTTGCGGCATCTGATATCGCCATGGTGTTCTTTTGTAGACGGGTCGCAGATCGTGGACGTAGTCCGCCTCTGCCATGAACAGTTCACCGATCTCGCCTGCATCGCAAGCTCGTTTGGCGTCGATAAGGTCCAGACGTCCACGCATAGACTGCGATACCAGAAGCACTTGGCCGGTGCGATCCACGGCTTCGACTACGCTCTCGATCTCGCCCATCGTGTAGACCATGGACTTGGTGACCATGACATGTTTGCCGTTTTCGAGTGCGGTGATGATTTGGCGGGCGTGGAGAGGGCCTGGGGTGTATATGCCGATGATGTCGAGGTCGTCGCGTGCGGCCAATTCGTCGAAATCGTTGGTGACCGCATCGATACCGTGCTCTCTAGACGCCGATTCGAGCCGGTCTTCATTGATGTCGCACAGCGCCGTCACCCGGATCGGCAACTCGTGTTCGGGATTGTTGGCTTGCAGCAACGTATCTCCGTGGCCCAGCCCGGCCAGTCCCATCCTAAGTGTGGTCACGTCCGCTCTCCTTTAGTTTTGCAATCACGGCATCCCAGCGTTCAGGCATGTCGCTCCTATTCATAACAGGTTTGAAGCCCATCGAGAGGTAAACGTGGATCGCGGGCAGCCTCCAGTCGTCGGTGCCGAGCTCGATCGTAGTACAACCGCGAGACACGAGAAACTTGGCCACCGCCGTGCATGTGGCCTTTCCCAAGCCTTTGCCTCGGTGGTCCGGGTGTGTCACTACAAAGTCAAGAATGCCGACATCCGACGGTTTGCCGCCGGCGAGATCCTGATTGTGGGGTTGGTTGCCGATCCTTGAGGCGAACGTAGCGGCTACGATCTGTCCGCCGTGCTCTGCGAGACTCGATCCCTCTCTGCGCTCCGGGTTCTCCAAGTAATCCAGCACCCGTGCCTCTGTCCAGTCAGTGAATCCGCCTTGACGGAGCGCGTCGGCCCAACTCGGAACATCACCGGATCGGTATGGGCGCAAAGCGTAACCGGTCGGCACGACAACATCGGGCAATCGGCATACCGCTTCCTTTTCAATGACCATACGGAGTTGTTTAGGAGGGAGGGTCATTGTCGGATGAAGTGGTCTCTTTTGAACTGGGATGGGCGGGATTGGAATGATGGACTGTGATTTGAGGCGTGTCTGGTTGGCCTGCGGGTGAGTTGCAGGTTTCGGTTGTTTGGTTGGGGGGACGACCGCAAGGGTTCGCCCCTACGGGTGGTTTACGGGCACCCTCACCCTAGCCCTCTCCCATCAAGGGAGAGGGGATTGTGGGATTGGTTTTTCGAATCATCGCCGCGTCGATTGGGGTCATCGCGTGCGGTTCGGGGTTTGTAATTTATAAAAAGCCAGCGTAGGCGGTGTCGCCAGACCATCCGCCGTTCGGGCCGCTCGCCGATAGGTTCCGCGTCCCGTCTTCACTCAGTTCTTCACTCCTCGTTAGCGCTGTGTACCTCGCCCGCACGACGTCGCGGACAGGCGTGTGTGGATAGGTGGGAGAGTCGCCCGAACCTTTAACGTGGATCGATGTTTCACAGGCGACCATTGGGATGGTCGCGATGCGGACATCGATCCACGCCTGGCTTGCAAGGCGGAGCCAGCCACGCTCCGCGAACGGGCACCGAAGCAAAGTATCTCCTCCGTAACCGGTTTTGTGGTCGCGTTTCGCCCGAACCTATCATGGGCTTGCAGCGGGTTCCGTCGCCTTGCGTCCGTGGAGCAGTCGATTTCACCGTCGAGACGGCTTATAAGGTCGCCCACGTCCGCCCGGTTAGCCCCGCCCGCGGACCTTTCATTATTGTTGTCGTTGTCAGCAGCATCGAAATCGGAGAAAGGTGCACGCTCTCCCGCTCGACGCGGCGATGGTTCTGAGCGCTCTCGCCGGCGGTCGATAAGCCGGACTTGGCGCTTGGTGTTGATAATAATACATATGTTGTATTGATGTCAAGTCTGAATTGGGATTCTTGGGATTGGATGGGGGATTTTTGGGATTTTGTTGTTGGTTGAAGGGGGTTTTGGTCGGGATGTGGCGTGGTGGTGGTGGGTTGGTTGATGTATGCTTGCGTGTTCAGATATTGGTTTCGTCGGTTTTTGGAGGTCCGTTTGATGTTGGATGATGCGAGTTTGAAGCATCAGGAGTTGACGCATCGGATTATTGGCTGTGCGATGAAGGTGCATCGAGGGATCGGGTACGGGTTCCAGGAGGTGATTTATCAGCGTGCCTTGAGGTCTGAGATGGAGCGTGCCGGATTATCGTTTGAACGGGAGTGCGAAATGCCGGTGTTTTACGAGAGGGAGCAGGTGGGTACGCGTCGGGTGGACTTTTTGGTGGAGGGTGTGGTTCTGGTGGAGTTGAAGGCGGTTTCGATGTTGGATGATCTGCACTTGGTGCAGTTGAGAAACTACCTGCAGGTGTTTGGGTTGGAGGTTGGGCTGTTGTTGAACTTCGGGGCTCGGAGTTTGGAGTTCAAGCGGTTGAGGCATGTTGTCTGAATTGGGATTTGTGGGATTATTTGGGGGATTTTTGGGATTTGGTGTTAGTTGGTGAGGGATTCTGATTGGGTTTGCCGTTGGTTGTTGTTTGGAGGTCGTTGGGGATCGATTTGTCGGCGATGGCGGTGAAGCTGGTGGAATAGCGGGCTGGGAATGAGCTTGGGTTGATGTGTGGTGTTCAGGCTATTGCTCGGCCGGATATTCCGAAGCGGATAGATCCTGAGCCGGCGCGCCGCCGTTGAGCGAGTCGAAGGTGGTGTTGTATGGGACGCAGGGCGGGAACTGCAACGGGTGTGGGATGCATTTCTTGCCGCAGCATCTGACGGTGGACCACATCATCGCACGGTCGGAGGGTGGGACTGATCACCTTGACAACTTGCAGCTGCTTTGCGGGCACTGCAACTCGTTGAAGGGGGATCGTCCGATGGAGTATTTGCGGTCGCGGTTGGTGAGGGCTGTGTAAAGGGGGGGGGGGGGTGATTTGAGACTTATACACCTGACTGCACGAATCCCACAGGTTCGATTTCGTGCATCTCTTGGAGATAGTACTTGGGTCTTGACAGCCCTGATTTTTGTGGAATTCTTATCACTCGGCAGACGGCTTCATATTGTTGACCAATTACCACGTTCCTGAGTGAGGTAGCGTTTGCTGAACTCATCCCGGATATGTATCTGCCTTTGGTCGACATTCCCCATCCACCGGTTCGCAGATTGGCTTTAGCCAACGTGCCCGTGAAAGTAACTGTCTCTGGCTCAAGACCGACCCGTTGGGACAAAGCGTTGGCTACGGTGTTTATGGTGTGCTTGGTCGCGACGCCCCGGCGCGCAGATGAGAAAGAAGGAGTAGCCCAACTGTACTCGACGCCTGTTTGTTGTTTGTTTAAAGTCGCGATGAATTTCGAGAAGGAGTTCGTTAAGCGGCTTCGGCTCCCCAACATCGCGACTGCTTCATCTAGGTCGTCCAAACAATTGAAAAGATGATCGATTACTTCGAGACCGCGCGTTAATTCCGACCTCCCATTTCCATCAGGTGGTCGAACGGCTTCTAGAACCATGCGATAGGACCCTTGGGCCGCCGGCACAAGGACCCGCATTGCGGACGCATCAGTCTTGTCGATGTTCCTCTTCTCTGAGGCTGGCAATTCGCTCAATGCTGCGTTATAGGCGTGGTCGACCATAGTGTTGAGATGCTTCAACAATTCAGCCAGAGCATCGATGCGGATGGGGGATTCAAGGCCGAAGGAGAATACGCAATTTTTGCGTTCGCGGGCGTAGCCCAATGCCGGATCATCGCTGTACGAATAATCCAAAGTGAATCCCGGTTCGGGCAGGTATTTCTCGACGACCTGTTCTTGAGAACACGGTTCCAGATGCATTTGCTCGCCGAACGGCATGTCGGCTTCGACAGTAAACCACTGGCGACCTGCCGCGCGAAGAATCAAGTCCCTTAGATCAAGGTCGCCAGAAAGGAAGTTATCCAACTGCCCTTGTGAAACGCCAGCCGCCAAGTAGAAGGGGTGAGTACGTTCGCCATCGATCAAGGTCGCCACGTAGTTCCCGTCGATCGAGTCTTTAGCGGCGAAGATATCGATACCGTCGCAGTATGAAAGGATCTCTGTGGGAGTGACTGTTGTCATTGCTCCACCTCGTGCCCACAGTTTAGCGCGTCGAAATCCGCGTACGGCCACCAAGTCCAATGGGCTGGGTTTTTGAATGTCTTCGCGATGTATCCAGAACCTAGACCTAGTTCCATTCTAAAGATGCGCATCGCGCCCCTGAATTCTCGTTGTCGACTTTTGACTGCATCCAGAGTATCCCATACGGAAAGTCCTGATGCTTCGCATTCCGCTCCCTTGTAGACTCGGTCAGGGAACTTCTTGCTTTCGGAATCGAAGTCCCGTTGTTTGGGCGGGATCGAACGCACCAAACGATACACGACCCGAGTCTCGACGATTTCGGTTGCTCCGACGCTCTCAGGGCAACCTTGAGGCAAATCCTCCCTGAAATCACTCAAGCCCAATTCAAAAGCAGACACGTCGCCCCACGAACTTTCAGTCATTTCGGGAGGTTACCGCGCTGCCAGCGTGTGATCACTCAGCCTATTCCTCGTCTCTGAGATACCGCCAATCCTTCTTGGGCTCGGTTTTCAGCATCATGCGGGCAATCTTGGGAGTATCTCTCATGATCGATTCAATCTCATAGGAGAGTTCCTGAAATCCCGTCCTTTTCCATGCGTCAATTGTAAAGAATTTCGGAAGGGGATCATATGGCTAACTGCACATCTAGCCCGTGAGATCTACGAACCACCGCAACCAAGATGCGGCAGGAAACAGGAAATGTTGTGTTAACAGCAATGGGATCGTTATAAATGGCGCAACGACCACCCAAGCTTCACAGTCCCGTTTCCATAGGGCGTCCCAAATCATCCCCAGCACGGTCATGCCGTCGTAACTGTAGATATATTTCTCGCGCCTGCACATTCTCAAAGGGGATTCTGCTCATACGATGCTGAGAACACGACGGCGAACTTAGCGGTTCGCATTGCTACATCTTCTGCTAGAGCATCATCCATGGTGAGGTGGTAGAAGTAGACGTGGAATTTCTCAGCGACTGCGAATAGGTGTTCGGCGGAAGAATCTTCATGCTAGGCGGCTAGTCGTCTCGCGGCGGTTTTTCAAGGCTCGGTGGCTCTGGTACGGCCAGCGGCGTTCTTGTGCGATGGACATGATGGGGTGGGCTGCGGCGCCCCATAGCTTTTCTTTTCTGCGCCTTGCAAGGCATCGCCGCGTTCGAATTCGTCGTCGGATGCGGCGAAGAAGTCAAGTGCGATCTGGCGGTGCTCTCTGGCTGAGATTGTGGTGGTTGCCGTGCCTTGGGACGCTCCAGTGTTGATTCTACTGCCTGTTCTCCGATCCTATGGATGGACGTTCCCCGCCCCTCTGGATTCCGGCTTTCGCCGGAATGACAGTGCGGGCATCAGTAAGCTGGTGCGCTATGCAACCTGTTGGATGTCCCACAGGAAGGATTTAGGGTCTCGCCGCATAAATCTGCTCCCGGGTCTCGTCGACGGATTTTCGGAAGTAGGGGTTTTTGATGGCGGTATCGTCGATGAGGTCGACGGTTCGGTTGAATAAGCTTTCGAGATCTTCCTTCAGGTCGATGTGGTTGCCGTACCACGGTTTTAGGGGTGCGTCGCCGAACTCGACTAGGAAGTCGATGTCGCTTTTTTCGGGGTTGAAGTCGCCGACGGCTGCGGAGCCGAAGACTTCCAGGCGTTTGACATGGTGACGTCGGCAGATTTCGGCTAGTTCGTCGGAGTGTTGGGTGATTAGGGGGATCATGGTGTTGATGGGGTTAAGGATAGTTTAGGGGTGGTACGCGCCCCCTTCGCCCTTCTGCCACGTCGTAGCCGTAGTTACTCTCCGTGTCACATTTCCCCCGCGAGCGGGGGCAACCCGGCCGCCCGCCCCGGGCGACCACGAGGGATCGCCCCTGCGGGGGTTTTGGAAATGTCTCATCGCAGCGACATCACGAGATTCAGGTGTTCATCGATGGTGCAGTTTGCGTCGGGTCCGATGAAGACGGTCGACTCTCGCTCTTCGACGATTGCCGGGCCGTTAAGAGTCGATCCGGGATTGAGGCTGTAGCGATCAAATACTGGGCAATCGACGAAACGGTTTTCGTCGGTGAGGTAAACCGGGCGTTCTCCCTTGATCGGTACCGATTCGGCGTTTGATCTTGCGGATTGGAATCGTATTTCGGGGCGTGGTGGTGGCTCGGATGCTGTCATTCGCCAAGTTATTGTCTCTACGGGAACTTCGTTCAGCACGCGCCCGAACAGTGCTTCGTATGTGGTGTCGAAGGCGGTCGCGAGTTCATCTTGGGATGTTGGGCCTAGGTTGCCGTCGGGGACGGGAACGACAATCTCGAAACCTTGTCCGACGTACCTCATGTCCGCGCTGCGTTGGATTTCGATGTCTTCAGTTTTCACTCCAGCCGATTCGATGAGGTCGATGGCGGTCGCTTCCATGGACTTGAAGATGTCGTTTACGTGGCCCCAGTCAACGTCGTCGAGCTGGCTGATGTAGCTCTGGACGGCGGAGTATGATTTTGGCGCGACCAGCATTCCCAACGATGACATGACGCCTGCTCCCAACGGGCAGATCACCTTGTTCACCCCGAGCAGTTTCGCTACTCCATAAACGTGTAGCGGACCCGCGCCGCCGAACGCGACGAGTGCGCTGCCTCGGATGTCGAGCCCTTGCTCGGCGGCGTGCATTCGTGCGGCGGTGGCCATGTTTTCGTTGACTACTTCGTGGATGCCTCGCGCGGCTTGGGTCACGCTCATGCCCATCGGCGCGGCGAGTCGGGCATCGATGGCTGTCCGAGCGGCATCTGGATCTAAGGCCATCTCGCCACCTAGGAAGTAATCAGGATTGAGTAGCCCCAGCACCAGATCTGCGTCGCTGACGGTCGGTTCTATTCCACCTAACCCGTAACACGCAGGTCCAGGATCGGCGCCTGCGCTCTGCGGTCCGACCTTCATCAGTCCCAAAGGGTCGATGTATGCGATGCTGCCGCCGCCGGCGCCGATTTCGATCATGTCGATCGCTGGGACTTTGAGCGTTAGGCCGCTGCCTTTCTTGAAGCGATGCTCGCGTGCGGCTTCAAATTCGTTTGTGCGCGACGGCGATCCGTCGGTGATAAGACATAGTTTGGCGGTCGTGCCACCCATGTCGAATGACAGCAGGTCTCGGTGTCCGAGGGTTTCACCGTAGTAAGCGGCCGCCATTGCACCGGCTGCCGGACCGGATTCGATCAGGCGCACCGGGAAAGATCTTGCTGCTTCCAATGTGGTAATCCCGCCTTCAGAAAGCATCAGATAGATGATGCCTCCGAATCCGAGCGACCTCAATCCGTGTTCCATCTCAGCGAGGTGTCTTCGTAATGGCGGATCTACGTAGGCGTTGGCAACGGTGGTAGAGGTGCGTGGATATTCGCGCACCTCGGGTGCGATGTCGGATGACAGTGACACGGTGTAGTGGGGATGTCGCTTGCTTAGGTAGTCGCGGATTGCAAGTTCGTGGGACGGGTTTCTGTATGAGTGGAGGAGCGCGACGGCGATTGTTTCGACGCCGCTTTTCTCGAAGGTTGCCATGATCTGGCCGAGTGATTCAAGATCGAGCGGAACCAGAACTTCCCCGTCAAAGCTCATTCGCTCAGGTACCGGTCTCCTGAGGTGTCTCGGTACTAGAGGTTCGGCACGTCGAGCGGTGAGGTCGTACATGTCGTACCGCTGCTCGGTGCCAGTCTCTAGGACGTCTCGAAACCCCTCGGTGGTGATGAGGCCAACCTTTACGCCCTTGCGTTCCAGCAAGAGATTGGCGACCAGCGTCGTGCCGTAGGTGACCAGTGAAATGTCGCTGACCTCGAATCCGGATCGTTCCGCGGTTTCGCGAGTGCCTCGGACTATCCCAACTGCGAGGTCGTCTTGGGAGGTCAGAGTCTTGCCGATGGAGAAGAAACCGGTGTCCGAGTCGTGGGCAACGAAGTCAGTAAACGTACCGCCGACGTCGACGCCGAGACGTACTTCCGACATCTACTGTCTGCTCCGTCGGTTGAGGCCGTAGATTTCTTTGGCTGCGGTTTCCGAGATTAGTTCGTTGCGGAGATCCTCGCGCACCAATTCCAAGTCGCGTTCTTGGGGGATTCCGTATCCACCGCCTCCAGCGGTTACTAGATGAATGACCTCGCCTGGGCCGAGTGCTGTGCGCCCTTTGGCCGGTAGCGCGCGCCCGTTTTGTTCAGGTTCCGTCGCCATTCCGTGGGCTCCGGCGCGACCACCTGCTTGACCACCGCTCAGCCCCTCCGCCGGGAAATCCCACCGCTCGGACATCACCGACAACTCTGACCGCCTGGGCGACTTGACTTCGATCACGATATCTTGCCCGCATCCTCCGCGATACCGTCCGGGGCCGCCGGAGTCGGCGAGTAGCTCTTTCTTCCAGAACACTAAGGGCGAGACGGACTCGGAGACCTCGACAGAGCCCGGTATGGAGTTGGTGGGGAATGGGCAGCAGTGGATGCCATCTTCGGTGCTGCTGGCACCCATTCCGCCGCTAAGGAACTGCATAAGTGAGAACGGACGCATGGAACCATCCACGCCGGAAAAGAACGAGATGTATTGCGGTGTCGAACCAGAGTCGGCTAGCACGGTGTCCGGTAGTACCGGTGCGAGTGCGCCGAATACCGCCGCCGTGATGCAATGACCTGTCAGGTGGCGCGACGACACGGCCCTTGGATAGGTGGCGTTGAGAATGCTACCTTCGGGTGCTTTGATGGTGAACGGACGGTAGGATCCCTCGTTGCGATACGTGAGCGAATCTAAGACGCATTTGAGCGGGTAGGTGGTGAATGCCCATGTGTAGGCGTATACGACATTCACGCCGCCTTGGTCGACCTGCTCCGAAGTTCCGGCAAAATCGACCTCCAACTCGTCGTTGTCGATTGTGATCGCGCAAGCAATCTGGATGGGATCGTCGAATCCGTCGAGTGAAATTGTGTGGGAATATGTTCCGTCGGGTAGATTTCGAACGGCACGTCGCATTACATCTTCGGCGCGCGACTGGATGTTTTGGCTCAGCGATTCCAACAGGTTTACGCCGTACTCCTCCATGAAGCTGACGAGTTGGCGGCCCGCAATCTCGCAACCAGCCACCATCGCCATGAAATCGCCTATGACGGGTTCTGGGACACGCACGTTGTAGCGGATCAACTCGAAGAGGTCTTCGTTCGGTTCCCCGGCGGAGAAGAGCTTCATGGGCGGCACGCCGAGTCCTTCTTCGAATACCGATCGGTTGTCGGCGGAAAAGATCGAACCACCAATGTCGGATGCGTGGGCGATGATGCCGGAGAAGGCTACGAGCTGACCGTCCAGAAACACGGGTGTCGCCATTGAGAAGTCGGGGCGATGGCCCGTGCCCATCCACGGGTCGTTGGTTATGACTACGTCGCCCGGTTGCCACGTCTCATGCGGAAAGCGCTTGAGGAAGTGCTTCACTGTGCGCGACATGGTGCCGACGAATGACGGGATCGAGCCTCGGTTCTCCGCCAGCGTGTCACCGTTGCGGTCCATCAGGACGCATGCATAGTCGTTGCTCTCACGCACGACAGTCGAGAAAGAAGTGCGTACGAGTGTCGTCGCCGACTGATCTGCAATGGAGATCAACCTGTTCCAAAGGATCTCCAGTGTTACTGGATCAAATTCTGTCTTGGTGTTCGTCGACGTGACCTCCGACCTCGGCTTTCGATTCGCGCTTGTCGAACGATTAGGGATGCGACCATCTCGATGAATGACGCGCGAATTCTAGCACCTGTGAAGGCACCAATAATCGATGACTATCGTTACAGGACGTTCGCGTGATATTGATTAGTTTGCGCTCGAATATATGTCATCCAGCGTCGATTTACTCTCATTGAACCAGAAAATAGTCGCTTCGGCCCGTGATAAACTGCGCGATGCAAATGAACCAGGTACTCGAAAGGATGAGCTGGCTGGTCACGGCGCGCCCGTGGGTCACGATCATCGTCCTCGTCATCGTCACCGTTGTCCTTGCCGCCGGAGCTAATCTCCGTGCACCGCCGACGGAAGGTGCGAGTGTGGCGTTTTTGCCGCCAGGGCATGCGATTGCGAACGCGACGCGCGAGATTGACGAATTCTTCGGCGACTCTGGCGAGATCAGCATAGTAACCATCATTTTCCGCGGGGACGCGTTGACGCCAAGCGGTTTGACTCAGATGGACGGTCTCCTTGATGAGATCGTCGGGGACTCTGGCGTAAGCGAGTTGCTGGTGCCGGTCGGTGCCGTGGTCGCGCCGTCGACCGTGATCGGCGCATTGGTGCAAGCCCAAGGCGGAGATGCGATAACTCAGGAAGTAATCGATTTCGCGCGGACGATTCCGGAGGTTCAAGGAGCGCTAGATGCGATGACCGGGACCGACACGGACGGCACGCAGGTGGCGATCGCAAACATCCGTCTTACCGACACCGGTGACGAACGCATCCAGATAGCTGAGCGTCGGATTTACGAGTTGGCCGATGAGAACGAAGGTCCATTGAGCGTCAGCAGTTTGTCCTCTGTGATCGTCGAGGATGAATACACGGAGGCCACGGAGTCGGGTATGGGACCGCTGATCGGTCTGGCACTGGTGCTGATCGCTTTGCTGCTTCTGGTCTTCACGCGCACCTTCTCAGATATGTTGTTGACGCTGACCGGACTCATCTTTTCGATCGTCTGGATTGTCGGCGCAGAGGGTTGGCTAGGGCCAAACGGTCTAAGCCTGATAGGACCACCGAGTTCGCTCACTGCGATGATTCCAGTGATCGTCATCAGCCTCACTGTGGATTATGCGATTCAAGCTATCTCGCACTACCGTGAACAGCGAATTGAGGGTCTTGCGGTTGTTCCGGCGATACGCAAGGGGATAAGCATTGTCATGATCCCGTTGACTCTGGCCGCGGTGACGACGATCGTAGCTTTCTTGGCTACGCTGTTCTCGCCGATCGGAGTGATTGCCGACTTCGGCGTTGTTGCAGGACTGGGCGTTGGGTTGAGTTTGATCGTTATGCTGACGCTGATACCGGCCGGCCGGGTGATTATTGATCGCCGGCGCGAGTCACGCGGCACATTGGCGCCTCCGCGGCCGATCTCGAACGCGTTACCAGGAATCACACCGGTGGCGGAACTGATCGGGAGAGCGGTCACGCGATGGCCAGTGCCCTTCATCGCGGCGATTATTGCAGTGACGATCGGGCTAGGGTTCGCCGCAACGGGACTGAAATCTGAATTCAACATCCGGGATATCCTCCCGCGCGGTGGGAGTGTGCTGGCGGATATGAACACCCTCGACGCATCAGTCGGCGGTTCAACGGAGGTTGCCAGTGTGCTTGTGAAGGCAGAGGTGACGGAGATTCGGACGCTATTGAATCTTGAAGACCTTACGACCGCATTTGCGGACGAAAACCGCCGGCCGGCGGCCGTTGCGGGACCGATTCAGACGTCTTACTACGATTACCTTTACGACTGGATCGAAGACAGTGGGGAACCCGGAGACAGATACGATCCGGAACTCGCTGCGATGTTCCAAGAAGCGTCCGAAGGAGTGCATCTTGATCCGAGTTTGATGCAGCGGATCTTGGATAGGCTCGGAGCAGAGGAACCCGAGCTTGTGCGCTTGCTGATAAACGATCCGGATGGTATCGACACAATGTTGCTCCAGTTTCCGGCGTACACCAACGATCCCGATGGGACGAAGGAGCTTCAAGAAGATATCGAGGCGCTGTGGCAAGGCGATGACGCCGCAGTTACAGCGACTTCGGAAAGCATCCTCGGCGTGACGGTGCAGGGCCAGATCACCGACCGACAGACCGAGGCGATCAGCACAACTATCGCCATCGCGCTGGTTATCCTCTCAGTCTTCTTTTGGGTGACTTTGCGACAGCCTGCATTAGGCCTCGTCGCTGTTGGACCCATCGTACTCGTCCTGATATGCGTGCTTGGAACGATGGCACTGCTGGGTATTCCATATTCATTGATCACCTCGATCATCACGGCATTGTCGATCGGTATCGGTGTGGACTACACGATCCATGTGATCCATCGATATCGCGAGGAGTTCTCCCGTCTGCGTGACCCGGAGAAGGCGGCGATACGCACATTAAGCACCACAGGATCGGCGTTGTTGGGCTCTGCGCTGACGACGGCGCTCGGCTTTGGAGTGCTGATCGCCTCGCCGCTGCTTGCATCTCAACAGTTCGGCATCACAGCGACGATAACAATCGTCTACTCGCTGATAGTGTCCGTTTTGGTAGTGCTTCCCGCGATGGTGGTCTGGGGCGCGTACCAGAACATGCGGTTACGGTCGATGGTTGAGCGGGAGTGGGCGGAACTCGACGAAGCGATCGAGGGCATCCACGAACGCTACGACCGAGAAGCGTAGCAGACGCTGGGCTTAAGATTTTCTCCCAACTTTCGGGGAAATGTCTCGAGGATAAAGGGGGAGAAATGCCCGTAGTAAACCCGCCCTCTTGGGAATGGCGGTGGTTGTTTCAAAAGTTTCTCGCCTAAAGGGGTTTACGGGCTAGGAAACAGTAGAGCGGAGTGAAGATACCCGACTTGCCACCCGCGACGTAAGCGTCTGCGGTGCGATCCAGGAGTCGGACAACGTCTGCGGAGCCTTTGGGCAGAATCCGCACCACCTCGGCGAACTTTGTTCCAGCAACTGCCGCTTTACGGCCCCACGGTAGCCTGCGCAAGGCACTGCCTAACGTTCCGTGGCGACTTTCCATAGGTTGGTACCAAGGTGTTGACGGTCCTAGTTGGACGTCTCGATCTATCCCTTCCAAGACTCGGAATCCCACAGTTTCGAGCGCTTGGTTAACTTCCTGAAACGTCGCAATGTCGTTTAGCGCAATGCCACGCATCAGATCTTGCTTGATTTCTTGATGCCGGTCATCGCTCGGATCGAACTCGTCCGTCAAACACATCTCCTGTCCCCAAAACAGGGCTCCGGGTTTCAGCACTCGGAAAATCTCGGCAAAGGCTCCTTGCTTGTCGGGCGCATGGCATGTCGACTCGATGGCGTAACCACGGTCGAATGTGTTGTCTTCGATGGTGCTCATATCCATAAAGCTGCACGGGTTGAGATCGACCATGTGGTCGATGTTGGCTTCAGCATTCAACTGTCTCGCCATCCCCAATTGGATGGCGTTGATGTTGATGCCGACGACTTTCACTCCCGCCTCGCGCACGACGCGACGCATCGGACCGCCAACGCCGCAACCAACGTCTATAACATTCATGCCCGGTTGCAGTTCTAGCTTTGAGATCATCAATCGTTGATGTCTGACTTTGGATTGCTTGAGGCTTTCATGAGGCGTCAAGGGCGCGAAGTGGAGCGATTCACCCCAGCCCCAGATCATGAATCCGCTACAAAGGTCGTAGTAGTCTTTAACGGTTTCGGCGTGGTCGTAGCCGTTCGCGCTGTCGGCTTCCGACTTCGCTCGATCTACCCAGCTGTCGAGATGTTGCACGCGGCGTGTGACATCGGAATCTCCGTACGCGTCTCTCAGCTCTTTCGATAGTTTGCCCAGCTGCATCGCGTGCTTCTTCCGATCGTTAGTTGGTCTGCGATGAAGCACAGGTCAGAATTCCGAACCATCGATTCCCCTCCTTCATCGGGGTGCGGATCGGGTCCCGAGGTGATGTCATGTGGCGGGTCACGCAGGTATTTCGCGCCTCTGTTCGGCGACGTGGAATTTCAACTTCTTGCTCACAGAAAGCGACGGGAACGGGTCGATCTTAAGCTTGTAGTTCGCAGGCACTTCGAGCGTGAAATAGTGCGCGATCATTAACAGGTTGATGGCCAGATGCAGTTCCATCTGCCTTGAACCGAGGCATGTGTGTGTCCCTAGCCCGAAGGGTGCGTAACCGGAACCGTGATGCTCGTTGCGCGGAGGCAGGTAACGGTCGATATCGAATTTCCAGGGATCGGGGAAGACATCCTCCATGTAATGGGCGGCGGCTTGAGCGATGTGTACCTGCGTGCCTTCCCGTAATTCGTGTCCTTCGACTGAACACGTATTCATCACAGTTCGCATCGACATCGGGACGATCGAATAAAGCCTAAAAGTCTCCAAGATGAAACGGATGGTCACGTCGATTGCTTCCGGGGTGAAGGCGTCGCGATCCGGATCGCCGTCGGCGAACAAGACATCTGCCTCACCGCGAATGCGTTCGTAAAGCTCTGGCTGCGATGCCATTGAATAAACACAGAAGCCAAGGGCGTCGCCGAGGTACACGCTGGCGATTAGCGGCGCAGATAGCGCAAACCTGAGGTTAGATTCCGGTACAAACTGGGGATCGCTCGCATGCAGACTCAACAGGTCATCAGCAAGGTCCCGAGGACATCCAGAGCGTTGGGCGGGTGTATGGCCGCTCTGGACTCGATTCAGCAGCACGTCGATGCTCTTCTTGCGGCGTTTCATACCCGGGGTGTTCAGCATGAACTTAGGCAATATTTTCACTACGTGAGTGCTGAGTGCTCGTGTTTTATATTCGACGAGGTCGTCGATGAGGTCCTGCGAATCAACGCTGATCATGATCGGAGAGTTTTGCGAGTTGATCATCAGTCGGCACATCCGGACTGCGGGCATAGAGTCGCCAACTGTCCAATCGGACATAAAGTTCCGGGCGTTGTTGTAGACGAGTTCCAGATGGCTTTCCAACCTCGAACGCGAGTAGGCGGAGTTCATGGACTTTCGGAAACGGAAGTGGTCGGCACCGTCCAGCGCGGGCAGTATTCCAGAAGCTCCATAGACCTTTTCGAAGTCTTCTAGGTAGTCTCGAGCTCGCAGATAGTTGCGTCCGTGCCTATGTGCCCAGTAATTTGTCTCAGCGCCGGCTAAAACGGTAATTGGTTGCTTCCGAAAAGGTGGACGAATCTGAAAGACTGGACCGTGCTTTTCTGCGAGTTGAGCAAAGAATGCATTCAAATTACCGTCGCGAAGATGACGATTGAACACCAATTCGCGGAGCGGTGCGACTGGGATCGGCCTGGACAGAGATGGACGTCGAAGCGCCGGTCCGACAAGGGTCTCGGATACCGCTTTACTGATCGAACGCGCGATCAGATCCATCTGGCATATAAGCGCAATACGCTCTTCTGCCTCTTCATCGAGTTGGAATATGAAGCGGATAACATCGCAGGTATTGATAAGTGAGATGATGATGATGTCCCGTGGGTCGGGGATCTCGTCGTTGAATATCTCGTTAGCAATGCGGGCTTTGACGAATTGAAGCGCTGTGCCGTCTTGGGAACTGGTCATCATCTCTGAGTGCCACACTTTGCTAGACAGCGTCCAGTAATCTCCTTCGTGGTGATCGAGAATCTCTAAGTCGACCAATCGTTCCAGGACCGAATCGATAACGGCATCTGCGTGTGAAGCAAAACGCTCGATCCAATACTGGGTGTCGCGTTGAGTTGGTTCGCCCCCGATCGCCTTAAGGAACGGGTCAAGCACAGGATCGCCAGTTTCTGTTTCGTCGATAAGAAACAGAGATTCCATATCGGTATCGATGCGAGATTGGAGCGACAGTTCAGCGAGTACGGCTCCTACGACGGCGCAGTTCAAGTCCCAACCCGCAATTTGCCTAAAGTACCCGGTTTCCTCATTGAGAAGCATGAGGATGAGTTCCTGCGGCAGAGTGAGTTGGTGGGTTACCGTTTCGTCTATAGTCAGTGTCATCAGTTTCGCCGACGTTCCTGCGCCTGATAGACTTGGAACACATGGACTAGCCACTTTAAGGGATACTGTATCACACTGAATCAGAGGGTTTCTAGGTGCGATTCAGCGCAGGGCTAGAACGTTTGCAGAGTTCTGATCAGGTTGAGGTCACCCGGACTTCCGGCCGAAATTCACCAAACGATGGTAACTCGACATAGCGTGCGAGCGGTCACTCAGACGCCTGCTCCGTTTCCCGAAGGCTGGTACTTCATCGCCAAGCGTGAAGCCATCGAAAAAGCTACCCTCGTTGCGAAAACATGGATGGGGGAAAGCGTCCTTGTTTGGTGTGACGGTAACGGGGCGATCTGCGTGTCGGAATCAGTCTGTCCCCACTTGGGATCCGATCTAGGCCCTGAAGCAGGAGGATGCGTACGCGGAGGCAGGATAATATGTCCTTTTCACGGCTACGAATTCGATACAACTGGTCAGTGCGTAGCTACTCCATTCGCTCCTCCTCCAAAGACCGCCAAACTGCGGGTCTATGAGACGCAAGAGGTAGCGGGGATGGTCTTCGCATGGTGGGGGATAGATGGGAGACCGCCGCAATGGAGATTACCGTCGGATGATTTGGAACAATCAGACTGGACTGACTTAAAGGTCAATACCCTCCGTTTTCCCGGCCATCCACAGAGCACGACAGAGAATTCAGTGGACCTGGCGCACCTACGCTATGTCCACGGCTACGACAACGTTGACGTGATCGTAGACGCCGACATCGACGGCCCGCTTTTGCAGACAGCATTCGACTTCAAAAGAACCCGCACTATCGCTAGGTGGGTAAACATGACCTTTGAGGTCTCGGCTAGAACGCTGATCTACGGTCTGGGATACTCGTACGTCTCAATTAGGGAGCATTCGATTGGGATGGACATGAGACTCTGGGTGCTGGCTACGCCGGTCGACGGTACGCTTATGGACCTGTCACTCGCTTCGCAGATCCGGGAACTACGAAGCCCCAAACGATTGTTCGCGGGGCTAGGCTTCCTCCCAACGCGATGGCGTGCGCCGATCATGAACAAGTTCATGGCGGCTGAGCAACGCAACGATGTTTTGCAAGACGTTGTAATCTGGAGCCGCCAACAGCACAAGACCCGTCCGCGTCTATGCCGTTCCGACGGTAAGATCATGCCATTCCGTTACTACTGCGCGCAGTTCTATCCAGAATCGAGCGAAAACGGTGCCGCCTGATGACCCCAGCTAGGCTTTCCGAAAGCGCGATCCGTACAGGATGCTGCCGTAGTAGTTGAAAACTCTCTTGGCTTCCGGATCGTCGAAGGGATAATCTGCACCGATCTGTCTCGCGGCCGCTAGTCCGGTGATAAAGCAGGTTTCCTGGCTGTTAATCAGTGTGTGGGCGCCGCAGTGCCAAGTTTGTCGTCTCCCTTGTACGAAGCGGAAGAGATTGACGATCAATGCGACGTGACGCACATCGTGGATGATGTGTTGAAACCGATGCCGTTTGAGGATTTTCCGCTCGTCGATCGGATTGACGGGATTGTATGTAACCAGACAAGGCTTGTCTGATCTATTAACCCAAGGTTGCTGGTTGTGCATTATGTAGGTGACTTCATAGTTGTCCGGTTTCGGGCCGTACTGCTGGATGTGATTGCTACGGGTTTCGAGAGGTTGCGTTTCGTTGCTGGGAAGAACTGATGCATCGTGGTGGACGACCGCTTCATGATGCAGCGAGTCGTCGTAACGGATCGAAGAGAGTATGTAACGTTCCAGCCGTGTGGGATTGTCGAGGATCGCCAGCGCTTGATCCGCGTTGCACGCGAATATCACGTCGTCGAACGCCTCTTGAACTCCCTCCGCATCCTCGAGCACCACCGACTCCGCATTGCGGTAGACCTTTCGGACTGGCCGGCTCAGATAGATTTTGTCGCGGAAGTTGGCCGTTAGGTTTTCGTAGATGCGGCGCGTACCTTGATCCCAAGTCCACATAGGTGTAGCCCGTTCGATATCGAAGAAATCTAGATACCGGGTGAATAGAGCGGCGGGCATGTCGAATACGTTGGTCGCCAGTACGAAGTTGACGAACATCGGCTTGAGGACTTGGTACTTGAACTCATCCGAGAAGCGTCCAAGTTTCAACAGGGTGCCCATACTGATGTAGTTGAAGGGGTTGAGGGCGTTGAGGAACTTAGACCGCGACCGGGTCAGCCAACCGATCCGGTACATGCGCTTCAACAACCGTTGGAACTTCGCAATCTCGGATTGCAAATCCTCCTTAATCTCGGAATCGTAGTCATGGGCATATATGCGCCCTCCGTACTCAACCGTGTAGCTAAATTTGGTGTCGAGTAGCTCGATACCGAATTGCTGCATCAAAAGAACGATGTGGTGATACACCGACGGTATGCAGGCGGTGACTGAGATGTCGAAAGGGATCGAGCTGCCATCATCCTGCGGCATGTCGACGGTAACAGCGTTGCCGCCAATCTGATCCTGAGCCTCGAAGATACGAAAGTCGAACCGATCAGAGTGATGGTGCAAGCCCCATGCAGCGCCTAAACCTGCAACACCTCCGCCGACTATGGCGATTCGTCTAGGCATCGGTCCTTTTCCAACCTGTTTCGTAGCGGATTTCATCGTGACGCCACGCCGAATTACTTTCCAGCGCGGTAAATCATCCTAAAACCGCTGGCCAAGTGAACACACCATTTTGCCAAAATCGACTAAGTGTGATGGAATGGATTCATGAATTGGAAGATAGGTGATCAGATCGTCCAGTACGAAACTTGGGGCGGTGAAATCGGCACCGCGCGGCCGGTGACTGTGGTCGAGGATTCATCTGACAGGATCGCGATTTATACCCATCCCGGCGTTCAATTCGTTACAAGGGGCATCGATAACCGGCGTTCGATGAGTTTGTCCGAACGGATGGATCTGTTCACCCGCGCACTCGATCCAAACTTCGGCGATTTCAGACCTGTGACTCAGCCGGATCGACACGTCTTAGCTCTTTGCGAACCCGATGCTTGGTTTTCGGTGCTGTTGTTCTGGTCCATCGACTGGCAGTTCAAATTCTGGTACGTGAATTTCCAAACTCCCCTTCGAATAATGTCCCGCGGTGTCACATCTCAAGACTGTGCACTCGATGTAATTGTGCGACCGGACATGACGTGGGAATGGAAAGATGCTGATGAATATGAGGAGCTGGTGGCTAGGGGATTTTTCAACCGTGACGAAGTGAATTCCGTCAGGAGCGCGGCGGATCGCATGATCGAGACGATCGAAAATCGCGGCGCACCGTTTTGCGACGGTTGGGAAGATTGGCGCCCCGATGATGATTGGCCGATTCCTTGCCTTCCTGACGATTGGAACGCGATCGAATGATGGTTCGGCGGTTGGGCTGGTTCAATCATTTGGGGTCGCCAAAGATCTTCGCGATGTGGGTAAGCCAAAACTTAGTCTGACGCAGAAAGTTGGGTCTCGTTGTCTGTTCTTTTGCAACGCCCCCATTGTGCTTCGGACATTTCCCCCGCCGAGCGGGGGAAACCCGAATCAAAGCCCATCATTCCAATCATGCCCATCCCAGTTCAAAATTGAACGCTAGGCACTGCGTCGGCGGAGCGTCACATAAGTGACCACCGTGGACGTGATAAGGCTCAAGATACCGCCGATGAGGATGTCAATTGGCACCAGGATCCCGGGCCAAGTAGACATCATGAGGAAGATGGGCACGATGTAAGTTGCGTACGCCGCGCAGCCGAGCACGAAGCTGTTCTTGATCGCTGTGATAAGACTGTTCTCTTTGAGCGCAGGTTCGATGGCGAGGTAGCTGTTGCCCAGTGCGATCAGCAGTAGGAACGCTAGCAGAGCGAGCAATTGGGTCACGCCCCATGTATCCATCTGCCTTCCATATGCGTCGAGCAATGCGTCGTTCCCACTGGCTTCGTACAAGCTCTCGTACATGCCACGCGCTATCGGCGACACGTTCCAACCGACATCGATGATTGTGTACACCAAGAATGCCGCGATGAATCTGATGAAATGCATGCTCACGCCTTCCGTAGGTCGAGTTAGTTGATATGCGTATTCCTTTTTACCATCCATTGTTGGTCTGAGGAGGATGTTAAGTGCGGAAAATGTTGAGATAGACGCGTCGCGACACCTCAGAGAAACCGAGTTTGGCGGCTATGTGCAAAGACGCTTCGTTGTCCCCGCCTGCGCTCCAAACGGGTGTGCGACCCAAGTCTTGGATGCGGCGCGCCACGATCGATGCGGATGCGGTTGCGAATCCCTTACCTCGCCACTCGTCATCGGTATACACACCGATATCGCCGTAGCTCGCGGTAATCGCGTTCGTGTGCGCCAAAGCTACTAACTTGTCATCTACCACGGCGCCGGCCGCCACTCCGTCGGTTAACAACTCTCCGTAAGTTCTGAACCCCAATCTGTGCGGGTCTTTTCGGAACTCGGCTAGGAGGTCAACATCGTGTATCTCCAGTTGGCGAACCTCTGGCACTTCGAACCTCGCAACTCGCCGAGTCAGCGTGTGATACACGTCGCCATACTGTCGGACTCCGACGTTCGTCTCTTGCTGGATAAGCGAGGATAACTGGTCGGCCAAATGCAGCGGTACATTCGGTGACATGTCTTGTTGCTCCCATCCGGCGATCTGACTCAGCAACTCCCAAAGGCTGGCCGGGTCGCTCCCAAAACACCACGGCTCCTCTAACCATGGGTGCGACTGGACGACCACAGCGTCGAAATCCGGCATCGAACCAGCGACGTAGGCATGGGCGAGGCCTTGCCTCAAGAGATGTACCGGAATGACGGTTTCAGGCGTATCACCGAGAGCGTCGGCAACTAGGTCTCGTTCGTTCTGTGTGCGCGCTTTAACCACGAGTGCATCTTACGCTGTGAATGGTTCTACGAGAATGATTCGAATATCGAGATCATGGATGCATCTCCGATCTCGGATTCCGCGAAGGTCGGTGCTTCACCCGAGCAACTGGTTTTTCCAAGAACGAACGGTTCTCTACGCACACCTCTCACAGGCATAAGACAACGTATGGGCGTGTTCTGAAATCCGGAACTCGGTGTTATCGTCGAACCTGCCCCTCGCCCCAGTCATTCAACAACTAGAAACTGTCCCATCATTCCGAGATCCTCGTGATCGAGGATGTGGCAATGGTACATGTAAGGCGTGTCGTTGTCGGAGTGAGTGTTGAACCGAGTGGCAATGACTATTTCGCGCCCAGGGTCCAGGAATACCGAGTCTTCCCAGCCGGAATCCTCGGGCGGAGGGGTTACGCCATTGATGCTCAGTATCTGGAACTGAGTCTGGTGTACGTGGAATACATGTTTACCGGTTTCAGCCGTGATGGTCCAGCGCTCGGTGTCGCCGAACTGGATCGTTTCATCGATACGCGTCTTGTCCATCTGAACGCCGTTGATGCCCCAACCATCGGCCACATTCTCCATGTGGAAGGTCCGATCGACCACGATCTCTGATTCCGAGATCCGCTCTATGGTCGTCAGCTTGTCAGGCAGTGGACCGGAGCTTGAAAATGTCCCGTTAGGTCGAATTTCAAGTACTCGACCAAACGTCTGGTCGACCAGTGCGGCGGAGGAATCGCCAATATCGACGATGACCTCCGCCCGATCGCCGGGTGCCAACACAAGTTGATCGATTGCGACTGGAGTTGCAAGATAACCGCCGTCGGAGGCGATCTTGGTCATGGCGGTGCCACGCGTGGCTAGTTCGTATATCCGAGCTTGGCTCGCATTGAGCAGTCTGAGCCTAACGAAACCAATCGGCACGTCGATGAAAGGGTCGATTGTTCCATTAACGGTGAGCGTGCCGTCCAGATTTCCGCGCCCTCCCGCGTCAACGGCGAAGTCGAGGGCACCATCGTCGGTGAAGTCTCGATCCTGAAGGATGACAGGAATGTCGTCAACGCCATAGGTCAACGGCAATGAATCGGCGGCAGGATTTTCGTCGTCGATGATGATCATGCCGGCGGCGCCACGGTAAATGTGTTCGGAGGTTGTCCCATGAAGGTGCGGATGATACCAAAGGGTGGCTGCAGGTTGGATGACATCAAATCTGGCAGTCCAAGTCGCGCCGGGTTCGATCGCGTTGTGGGGTCCGCCATCCTGTTCAGCCGGGACATCTGCTCCGTGCCAATGCGTTGTGGTCAATTCGTCCAGCTCGTTGGTTACGCTCAGGGCGACCGAAGTATCGGTTTTCAGGCTAAGTGTGGGTCCCAGCACCGACATGCCGTTGTAAGAGTAGGTCTCGGTGAGCGTCGGTTGCCCGTAGTTGTGGCGAGATTTACCGATGCTGAGTTGATAATGCGCAACGCCATTCGAAATCGTCGGATCGAGCAGAGGCGGGATCGACAGTTGGCTCCGCGCTGGCTTGTCAACTGCGATCCTCTCGACCGATTCGCCGCAACCTGCGAGAAAAACGGTAGCCAAGATCAAACTGACAACACCACCCACCATATTGCGGCGACTGCTCAGGTTGCGCGTAACGTTTGACTTCGGAAGCCGCATAAACCTCATCCTAAACTCGCTTGGCGCGACATATAATTCGCGCCGTAGCCGCAATGAGCGGAAGTATCACAATTAGCAAAGCGTGTGGAGGACATGGGATGCCCAAAGAACTTGCAACATATCGACCGCCGATCATGGGCACGACGCACATGGTTTCGGCCGGCCATTACCTCGCGGCCGCCGCTGGTTATCGCATCTTCGAGGAAGGTGGCAACGCGATCGACGCGGGTGTGGCGGCAGGTATCGCCATCAATGTGACGTTGCCTAGCGCGACGAACTTCGGCGGCGTCGCACCAATCGCGATCTACGATGCTGCTTCTGACGAAGTCATCACTATCAGCGGACTCGGTCGCTGGCCTCGCGCTGCGAACATCGAGTATTTCAACGAGCACCATGGCGGTCAGATTCCTACCGGAGTGCTACGTACCGTGGTTCCGGCTGCACCCGACGCATGGATCACCGCGATCGAGAAGTACGGCACGATGACCTTTGAGCAGGTGGTTACCCCGGCGATGGAGCTGGCGGCGAACGGCTTTCCAGTGTCGGCGTATCTATGCGAAGGTTTGCAGACGACCGAAGATGATCATGAGGGCGGAGTGGCGATGTGGCCGTCGACGCGGGAGATCTACTTGCCGAGAGGACGCACGCCACGCGTCGGGGAGATATTGATGCAGGCCGATCTTGCCCGCACATTCCGACGATTGATCGAGGCGGAGCAAGGGGCATCACATCTGGGCCGCGAAGCCGCGCTGAGGGCGGCGCGCGACAGGTTCTACCGGGGCGACATTGCGGAAGAGATGATCGCGTTCGCCGACTGCGAGGGTGGCTGGATTACGATGGAGGACTTGGCGGAATTCTCCGTGAAGATCGAGCCTCCGGTATCCGGCCAGTTCCGGGAGTACACGGTCTACACCTGCGACGCTTGGTGCCAAGGTCCTGTCGTTGCTCAGACATTGCAGATGCTAGAGGATGACGATCTTGCCGCGATGGGTCACAACTCGACCGAGTACATCCACCTCGTATCGCAGGCTCTAGACCTCGCCTACGCCGATCGTCATGCTTACTACGGAGACCCTGATCTTGTGGACGTGCCCATCAAAGGTCTGTTGTCGAAGGGGTACACGCGATCGAGGCGGGCAGACATCGATATGACGATCTCCTACCCTGAGATGCCGGAGCCTGGCAATCCGTGGCCGTACCAAGGCGTGTCACGCAACGGCGCACCAGCGGTTGCCATGGCAAGTGCGGCAGGCGGCAGTATGCAGGACACGAGCTACGTGTGCGCGGTCGACCAGTGGGGCAACGCTTTCTCTGCAACACCCAGCGATCCACTCGCTCCCAGTCCGATCGTTCCGGGACTCGGCATTCAGATGTCGTCAAGAGGCTCACAGACTTGGCTCGACCCGGAACATCCGTCTAGTCTCCAACCATGGAAACGCCCGCGACTAACGCCGAATCCGGCAATCGCGTTCAAGGACGGAAAACTCTTGATGCCGTTCGGGACGCCTGGCGGCGACACCCAGTGCACATCGATGGTGCAGTTGTTCCTGAACGTTGCGGTGCACGGAATGAACCCGCAGAAAGCCATCGAAGAACCACGATTCGCAACCTGGAACTTCCCCAACTCGTTCTGGCCGCACACCTATTTCCCTGGAAGATTGGATCTCGAAGGTCGCATCGACGCTGCTACAGCCGCGGAACTCGTTGCATTGGGGCATGACGTCAATGTGCTCGACAACTGGACGCCGACGGGTGGCGCGATGACCGCGATCACGGTTGACCATGAATCGGGCGTGCTGTCCGGAGGCGCTGACCCGCGCCGGGATAGCTACGCTGTTGGACGGTAGGGGCTGATTAACCACGTTTCCAACTGTCCTAGGTAGAATTTCGTCAAGAGGGACAGATTTGCCATGACTACTATTGCTGCTCCGCCAACATCAAGGCCGCCCCGCTACCGCTTCACGGTAGCCGATTTCTACGCCATGGCGGATGTCGGCATCCTGGCTGAAAACGACCGCGTTGAACTGCTGGACGGCGACATCATCGCAATGCCCCCAATTGGAGTCTGGCACGCCGCGAGCGTTGACCTCCTCAACAACCTTCTGTTACCACTACTCCAGGGACGCGCCATTGTGCGAGTGCAAGGTCCGACTCGCCTCAACGACATCAGCGAGCCTTTGCCCGACATCATGTTGTTGCGGCGGCGCGATGATTTCTACCGAGGCGGACATCCCAGCCCTGGCGATGTGGAGTTGCTCATCGAGGTCTCTGACACCACTGTCGACTATGACCGCAACGTTAAGTTGTCTGCATACGCCCGTGCCGGCATCCGAGAAGTGTGGATCGTCACTCGGCAGGACCAACGAATCGAAGCCTACACCGAACCTACAGACGGTGAATACTCTAGTGTGCGGTATGTCGGTCGTGGTGAAAGCATCGCTCCGGTTTCTTTCCCGGATGTCCGGGTGCAAGTTGATAGCGTCATAACGGAGTGACAACCTGCTTGATGCGCGGAGGTTGGCTAAAGAGCGATTACCGCATTGGTCGCGGGTCAAGATTCTCGCACGCCATCGACCGGTAGACGTGCCCTAAGCAACTGAGATGCCAGATTCAGAAACAAATCTCGCCTTTACTCCTGCAACGGAGTTGTTGAGCCTGATCTCCAGTGGCGAGGTGTCGTCCGCGGAACTTACCGAGCTGTATCTTGGGCGCATCGAAGAATTTGACCCGCAACTCAATGCGTATGTGACGGTTACGCCCGAGATCGCGCTTGAACAGGCGGCGAAGGCTGATGAAGCGACCGCGCGCGGCGAAAGTTTCGGACCGTTGCACGGATTGCCGATATCGCTCAAAGACCTTCAGATGACGAAAGGTATTCGGACCACTGGCGGTTCGCTCGCGTACAAAGATCGCGTTCCCGACGCCAACGGCACGAGCGTTCAGCGCATCTTGGATGCGGGCGCTGTCGTACTCGGGAAAACAAACTCTCCCGAGTTCGGACACCTCGGCGCCACCGAGAATCGCCTCGGCAAATCCTGCTGGAATCCGTGGAACCCGGAACGGACCTCCGGTGGATCGAGCGGTGGGGCAGCGGCCGCAGTAGCTGCTGGACTTTGCGCCGTGGCGACAGGCGGCGACGGTGGCGGGTCGATTCGAATCCCAGCGAGTTTCTGCGGAACGTACGGGATTAAACCTACGCAGGGTCGGGTGTCCAGCTATCCAGGCGTCGACGGGCCACCTACGGTCAATCTTTTGGGCCAACACGGGCCGATTTCGCGGACCGTTGCGGATTCGGCGATGTTGCTACAGGTGATGTCGGGCTACGATCCACGGGATATCGGATCAATGCGAGCGCCTGTACCCGACTTCACGGCTGCCGTCGGACGCGACATCTCCGGATTGAGGGTTGGCTGGAGTCTCGGATTTGGGTACGCTGCGGTAGATACGGAAGTCGCTCAATCCGCCGAAGCCGGTGCCAAGGTCTTCGAGGAACTGGGATGCACGATCCACGATTCCGATCTCGCCCTAAATTCGCCGTTCGAAACGTGGATCACCTTCTTCGCTCTGAACGCAGTCGCCGCGTACGGTCATCTGTTGGAGGACCACGAAGACCAACTCAGCTGGTATATCCGCTGGTCATTGGAAAGAGGTTCGAAGTTGAGTGCGGTCGATTACGCCCGTGCTCTGGCGGAGCGAGATCGGATGATCGATCAGTTCTGGGCCCAGTTCGACAAATTTGACTTGCTGCTTTCACCGACGATGGCCGTCACCGCTTTCCCAAACGAACAGTATCCAGAGGAGATCGGCGGCGAGGAGCCGACGACGGTTCCGTTTTGGGGCTTCCTGCCGCACACCCATCCGATAAACACCATCGGCTTCACCGCCGCCAGCGTCCCATGCGGTTTCGATTCCGATGGTATGCCTATCGGCCTCCAAATCATCGGCAAACCGGACGACGAAGAGACTGTGTTGGCAGCATCAGTAGCGTTCGAGCAGGCCCGACCTTGGGCGCAACACCGGCCAATGGTGTCGTGATCTTCGCCGAGACGATACGATACTCCCTAAACCACGAGCAATCCGTATCGACGGTTGGTGCCGTCGATGCGAACCCAAAAAGAGCCAAACATGCCAAACCTAGATGAAAACCTCGCCTTCGCACCCGCAACCGAACTGCGGGACCTGATCGCCGACAAGCAGATCACTTCGACCGAACTCACCGAGCTATACCTGTCTCGGATCGAGGCATTAGACGACCAACTGCATTCGTTCATCACGGTGACATCAGAAATCGCGCTTGAACAGGCCGCGAAGGCAGATGCTGCAACCGCAAAAGGCGAAAGCCTCGGTCCATTGCACGGTCTTCCTATCTCGATCAAAGACCTCCAGATGACGAAAGGCGTACGTACGACCGGCGGCTCCCTTGCTTACAAAGATCGAGTGCCCGATGCGAACGCGGCTTACGTCGACGACATATTGGACGCAGGTGCGGTTATGCTCGGCAAGACGAACACTCCTGAGTTCGGGCATTTAGGGACGAACGACAATCGACTGGGCCCGCCATGCGGCAACCCTTGGAATCCAGAACGAACTTCAGGTGGGTCTAGCGGAGGAGCAGGTTCATCTCTAGCTGCGGGTCTTTGCGCGCTGGCCACAGGTGGCGATGGAGGCGGTTCGATCCGCATACCCGCAAGCTTCAACGGCATCTACGGCATCAAACCAACGCAGGGTCGCGTCTCTAGCTACACCGGAACTGACGGACCGCCTGCGCCCAACTTCTTCAGTCAGCAGGGTCCGATGTCTCGCACCGTCGCCGATTCTGCGTTGCTGCTGCAAGTTATGGCGGGTTACGATCCTCGTGACCCAAGCTCGATGAGAGCAACGGTCCCTGACTTTGTCGCCGCTGTTGGACGAGACATCGAAGGTCTGAAACTCGGTTGGAGCCTGGGTTGGGGATATGCTGCCGTAGACCCCGATGTAGCCGTCGCCGCCGAAGCGGGTGCGAAGGTGTTCGAAGAGCTCGGATGCACGGTCGACGAGTCAGACATCGCATTAAACGCACCGTTTGACACCTGGTACGTACTGTCAACATCGAGCGCCATCGCCGTGAACGGTCATCTGCCCGAGGATCAGTTGACTTGGTACGTCAACTACGGGTTGGAGCACGGACGTAAGTTGAGCGTCGTCGATTACGGACGCGCCCTCGGCGAACGAGACCGCATGATCCAGCAGTTCTGGGATGAGTTCGATAAGTTCGATCTGCTTCTCTCGCCGACGATGGCGACAACGGCGTTTGAGCACGAACAATACCCCGAAGTGATCGGCGGCGAGCCGGCGACCTGCATCCCGTGGTGGGGCTACTTGCCGCACACGCATCCGATCAACACAATCGGCTTCACCGCCGCGAGCGTGCCGTGCGGCTTCGACTCCGACGGCATGCCAGTGGGACTCCACATCATCGGCAAGCCCGGAGACGAAGAGACCGTGCTGGCGGCATCAGCGGCGTTCGAAAAAGCGCGACCATGGGCGCACATCCGACCGATGGTGTCGTGAATGGATTCTTACCGATACGAGACACCCATCGGTGAAGAACTAGCCAAAGAGCTATTCGCTTTCTGGGAAGATATATTCGGGCCTGAGGACCCTGATATCCCCATCGGGGTCTTCTTGGGCGATGAAGTTGACCACAACCGCCACGTCGTTTGGTTTGAACGCGACAATGGTGACCTCACCGGCACGGCCGGCATCATGACGCCGCGCGCCAACCCTGAGTTCGCGGGCATCGGCGAAGTCGCCACGCGACCTGAATACCGCGGCCGCGGCATCGCTGGTCGACTTTGTCAGCAAGCTCTCGACGAGTTCAGCGCAAACGGGGGAGAGGTTGTCTTCCTTGGCACCGAGAATCCCGATGCTGCGCGCATCTATCACCGCCTCGGCTGGCGGCGGATCGCCAATTCTACCGATTACGCCAACGTGACCAACGGCGACGCCCCTGAAGAGTACCTCGCCGATTACTTTCGTCCATCAGCCGCAGTGAAAATCGTCCCTGGCGATGCCTCGCTCAGAGTCCCGATGATCCCGCTACTGCTTACACCCCACGACTGGCAGGTCCTCGACGGCAACCTCCCCACGCCGATGATCTCCACCCGCTACGCCGAACAGAATTCATGCATGGGCTTGTGCAGGAAGTACTACTATCTCGTCAAGCGAGATGATGCCGAGTGGTTCGCGGCGAAAACTGACGACGGTCGACTTGTCGGTATCGCCACGGGATACATTGATGCTGACAACGTATGCCACGTCGATGGTTTCGTCCACGCGCGGTTCGGCGAATCATACGACGCTTTGATCGGCGCGGCGATTGGTTGGGGTCACAAACGAAAATCGGGACGGATAACATCTAGACTTTCCGTCGAAGACGAGGAAAAGCGGGCGAAATTCGAGGATATCGGGTTTCGCGCCGGATCAATTCAAGGAACCTTCGACATCGCCGACCGCGAATTACCCGCGCTATCGATGCTGCTCGATTAAACCCGATGAGACAAAACGGGAATCCCACGAACCACGATTGGAAATCCGGTTGGGCAGTGCTCGACAAGTAACCCTGATGCGACACGGCCGCTCCCGCGCCGGTGACGAAATGGTGCACGAGGGAAGATACGATTCGCCGCTCACCAATGTCGGAAAGGCACAAGTCCTCTCGCGGGCGTAGCTGGTGGGGGAGGTTAAGCCAGAGTCCGGGTCAGTAGCCTCTGGTATTCCTTTGGCCCTTTTCCCAACGCCGGGCGTTCCGTTTGGTCATCTGCCCGGTTCTCACCTTCAGGAAACCGTTTCCGCCAGTTTTTTGGTTGTGTTCGCTCCGACGCCGCTTCGGGTTGTTGGTGATGCCCGTGTGCTTCGCGCCACCTCTCCCGTAGTATGTATAGCCGACTTTCTTGTTACGGTCCACCGTCTATTCTCCCAAGGGTTGGCTCATTCAAATTTGGGTTTGGATCATTCTAAGCGGGGCATGGCGCGTTGTCAACCGAGCGAATGGCTGACGCTCTGCCGTGGTCTCCGAAAGCCCGCCACTGGGCCCGACGACAGGATAAAGAGACACTGCCCACCCTAGAACAGCCGGAGGATCTTCTGCGAGGGCGGAGCGTCGCCCTGTCGGTGCTAGGTAGACCCCGGTCTACAGTGCCAGAATGAACTTGATCTCAAAAGTTGTTGATTTTATCCGGTTTGGTGGACGTGCCTTACACGGTGCCACCATGACTCTTCGGCATAGCTAAGATCGTATGTACTCACCTTTCAAATGTATTACCATGCTTCGTTCACCATGTGACCAACGATTCCAAGCGTGATGTTCAAGCGGAAAGGCAGACAATGTCTTGCAGTTCGGCAACGTGATCAACGACGTAATCGGGTGGCTGGAGATCGTCCGGGAATCGCCGACCGCGTCGAACCCACGCCGTCTTCATTCCGAACCGCTTGGCTCCGTCGATGTCCGCTCGCGGGTTGTCGCCGACAAACATGACCTGTTCAGGAGACGCGAGTCCAGTCAGTTCCAATGCGTCGCGGAAAATCCTCGGGTCCGGTTTCTTGTAGCCAACCGTTTCTGAAACGATGATGAACGGGGCGAGTTGATCGAGACCTGCTGTTCGACAGGCGACGTGCTGACCGGTCGTGCTGCCGTTGGTGACGATGCCCCACGGCACTCCTCGCCGATTAAGGTCTGCGAGAAGACGGTTATTGCCCGCATCCGATTCCACGTGTCGTTTCATCTCCAAGCGGTAATCCGGCAGCAATTGCTCCGGATCGAGTCCCGCTTCGGGCCACTCGTCAGCCCACTTCGCAAACATCGTAGCCCGGTCGGCGTAGCCGTCTTCGTCCCAATGCACCATCCGATCGACAACCTCCTCCTGCGACATCGATGTCGCGTCGCGGAGTCGTTCCTCGTAGAAGTGCGAAGCGAACCGGATGAATGCTGCCTCCCTGTCGATGAGCGTGTTGTCTAGGTCGAAAAGTAGGCCACGGATACTCTTACCCAATGTTCCCTCCGACTTTGGAGTATGCATTATTCGCATCTCCAAGTGGCATAATTCGGGAACAACCCGTCAACCACTACCGACCGTCATGACAGCAACCATCACCGAACCGACCCTCTCTCCCTCACTCTTCCATCGCCATCTCATGGATACAGTGAAACCTTCGATGGCCTACGACGGCGGCGATATCGCCGATTGGCAAGCCCGATTGCGTCCCAAAGTCCGCGAACTCGTCGGATTTCCCGTAGGAGACCGAATCGACCTAGACCCGCAGACCCTCTGGAAACGAGATCACGAATACGGAACGATCGAAAAACTCGTACTCAGCAGTGAACCCGGATCCGACATCCTTGCTTACCTGTGTCTACCAGAAAACGCGGAACCTTCATATCCGTTCTTCATCTGTGTGCAAGGCCACACGACCGGCTTCCATCACTCCATCGCTGTAGAGCGCGACGACAACAGCATTCCGATGGAGGTCGAGGGTGATCGAGATTTCGGGTTGCAGTGCATGATGCGAGGCATCGGGGCGTTGTGCATCGAGCAAAGGTCGTTCGGTGAACGTCGGGAGTTGAGTCAAGAGTGGGTGTCTACACATCCATGTCACGACGCGACGATGCAGGCGTTGATGCTCGGGCGTCCGCTCATCGGACAGCGGGTGTTCGACGTTGATCGAGGTCTCGATTTTCTGGAGACGCGTGACGATGTCGACTGGTCTCGCATCGGGATCATGGGCAACTCAGGCGGCGGTACTATCAGCGTCTTTTCCGCCGCGCTCCTGCCACGCATCACCCACGCCATGCCATCGTGCTACTTCTGCACGTTCCGTGATTCAATCATGTCGATCTACCACTGCGCCGACAACTACGTTCCCGGACTCCTCCAGTTCGCCGAAAATGCCGATGTGATGGGGTTGTTCGCGCCGCGACCGGTGGTCGTGGTCTGCGGCAAAGAAGATCCGCAGTTCCCGGTCGACGGCGTTCGACGAGCGTTCGCAGACCTGCAAGAGATCTACAGTTCGGCAGGCGCAGCTGATCGATGTCACCTAGTTGTAGGCGAGGGTGGCCACCGCTTTTATGCAGACGACGCTTGGCCGGTGATGATGCGCGAGCTTGGGATGGCCCGTTGATGCCGGTCAGGTGAATAAATCATGAAATGGCAACCAGATTGAATGTCAAGATTCGTACCGTTGTTGAAGAATACGTAGCGTTAGTTGCCGCTATGAATCAACGGTTGGTCGAAGACGAGGGAAGCAGAAACCCGTTTGCAGACTCACAGTATCGGCAACGAATCAGAGGATGGTTGTCTAGTGGCGACTGGGAGTTGGTTCTCTTTACCGATACTGCTGAAACTCCGCTCGGCTACGCTGCCTACAGAATTAAGAAAGACGAGTATTGTCCGAGACGGGAAGTGGTTCACCTTCGTCAGTTTTTCATCGATCGGCCCTACAGAGGTTGCGGTTATGGACGTGCGGCCTACGCGCTTTTGGCAAACGAGCGGTTTGAACATCGCGAAGTCAATTTGGACGTCCTAACCTCCAATCCTGCTGGCAAGCGGTTTTGGGAGAAATTGGGATTTGTCGAGCACTATGTTTCGATGAAGAAGCCTTGACAAGCCTTTAGGTCGACCGCGATCACTGTACGGTCTAGTCGATCCCGATTTCAACTTCGACACAACGCAGCACACTCGTCAATAATCACTCCGCCCTCCGGCATAGTCGTGCGACGTCCAAATCGTAGGTAGTTCAGTCGGGCAATCCCAGTCAATCCTCTTCACCGCGTTTGAACGATGTGCTGGCTTCCGCTCCATTTTGATCTTGACGTTCCTTCGCAGCCTTGAACGCCTTGCGGTCCTTGATCGCGTCCCAGTGGGCTTTCGCGAATGTCGCGATAGTGGCGAACGCGCTACCGCCCCCAGCGGCGACGAAAACTTCCGATGACAATCTGCACATGGTTTTTCGATCTCTAACGCAAGTCTCGTCGTTCGAACCGGTAGAGACCAACCGCAAAGGATATGACGGCGATGGCGACGAGGACCATCGCGTGCCACGGTGTGATGCCGTTGATGAAGGGCTTGTCGCCAATGTAGTAGTGGAGGATGGAGATGTACTTTGTGAATTCGAGCGATTCGATGAGCGGCACCAAGATGTTTACCAAATAGCCGACAACGGCGATGACGGCGGGGATGGCGATGGCGAGGTTCTTGCTGCCGGTGGCGCCGCCCACGCCTAGTGCCAAAAACCCAGTGGCGTATGAGAGTAGCAAAAGGCTGAGTGACATCTGCAACAGCCCAGTTAGCGAAATCGTGTAATCCATGATGACTGCGCCGAGGAGGATGGCACCACCGACGGCAACCGTCGGGAGGATGCAGTCAGCCATTAGCGCGAGACTCTTGTGGATGTAAAGCCTTGACCGACTGATCGGGTTGCCGAGTAGCTGGTCGAGCGTATGAGCATGCTCTTCACCTGCCAATGCACCCATCCCGCGGTTGATCGCCAACGCGATCATCACTATCGGCGTAACGACACCGTACGGGTCCGCCGTGAAGAATCCTTCAGGCGTCGCGAACTCCTCGGCGCTACCGACGAAAGCTTGGATGAACTCCGGCAAATCTTCAACCATCGAAGCGAAACTTGAGGCGACATCCGGGAAGAGCAACGCCAAATAGATCCCGAACACGAACTGCGCGAGGGCGAAGAGCAACATCGACCTTCGACCATCGCGGAGGGTTTTGAAAAAGACGTTGCTGTACATGGATTGGGTTAAGGATTATTCGGAATCGGATGCCGAATAGTACTTCAAAAACGCGTCTTCAAGCGATGCGTGCTCGCTCTGGAACGATGCCACGCGATGTTTGCTGGCGGCCTTGATCACCGCATCCATCGAACCATCGCCGCTAACAGACAGAGTGAACCCGCGATCCGCTGATGAAGTGACGCTGACCCCAATCAGGCCGTCGAAAAGGTGCTCGTCAACCGGATCTGCGAATGCCACCTCGACGGTCCAAAGACTCAACTCCGTGAGGTGTGAAACAGTGTCCAAAGTCACCATTTCACCCTCTCGAATGATGCCAACCCGATCGCAGGTCGCTTCGACTTCCGACATGACGTGGGAAGACATGAAAATCGTCTTGCCTTGCTCTTTCTCTTCTCGAATCATCTCCTGAAATTCGTGTTGGAGCAAGGGGTCTAGCCCCGCAGTAGGCTCGTCGAGAATGAGCAGATCGGGATCGTTCATGAAAGCCTGTACGAGACCGATCTTCTGCTTGTTGCCTTTGGAGAGTTCGCCGATTTTTCGAGTTAGGTCTAATTTGAAACGTTCGCATAACTCTCCTAGTTTGACCGGCTCGGCGTGACGCAGATGGGTGAAGTATTCGGTGACTGTGCCGCCGGTCATGTGGTCGTATGTGACGAAATCACCGGGCAGATAACCGACGCGTTGTCTGATCGCCAGTCCATCTGACCTAGGCGATAGACCGAAGACCGAGATCTTGCCGGACGTCGGTCGTATGAAATCGAGGATGAGGCGAATAGTAGTCGTCTTACCAGCCCCATTCGGTCCGAGCAGACCGAAGACCTCGCCATCGTGCACATCCAGCGACAGGTCTCGTATGCCGACTACATCGCCGTAGAACTTGGTCAGGTTGTCCAGTTCGATGACTGAGGTGCCGTTGGTCATCTGCTGGAAGATCGCCTTGTGAGCGGAGCGGGGATCGACTTCAACCGCCGACTTCCAGCATGCGTTCCAGTGCGACCAAGGCGTGTCGTTTCGTTTCCGAATCGACCTGAACTACGTTGATACCCACGCCTGCCATGATGCCTTCGAGCACCCAGAGTACGTAAGCCGGATGGATGCGGTACATCGTGGCGCAAGGACATACCACCGGATCGAGACAGAAAACACGTTTATCAGGGTTCTCGTCGCGTAGACGATTGACCAGATTTATCTCGGTGCCAATGGCCCATGAGGTGCCGGACGGTGCACCTTCGATTGTCGTGCGGATAAACTCAGTCGATCCGTAGAGGTCCGCAGCGTCAACAACCTCACGGACACACTCGGGATGTACGACGACGTTGACATCGGGGTCTTCCCGTCGGGCGTCCTCGATCTGCCTTACAGTGAAGCGGGTGTGGACTGAGCAGTGGCCTTGCCACAACACTACTTTGGAGTCGTGGATCTGCTGTTCCGTGAGACCACCCATCGGCTTGAAGGGGTTCCAAACCACCATGTCTTCGGCTGCAATGCCTTTGGCTAGCCCGGTGTTACGTCCGAGGTGTTGATCGGGCAGGAAGAAAATTCGCTTGCCGCGTTCAAGCGCCCAGTCGTATGCCGCGTCGGCGTTGGACGATGTGCAAACCAAGCCGCCGTTTTTGCCGCACAATGCTTTTATGTCGGCAGTGGAGTTCATGTAGGTGATGGGGATCATCTCCGCCATCCCGTCGTCGCCTGCGCCGAGCACGTCGGTTAGGTCGTCCCACGCGTCTTCTACATCGTCGGATGCTGCCATGTCAGCCATCGAGCAGCCAGCAGCCATGTTTGGGAGGATGACGTTTTGGTCGTTTTCCGTCAGTAGGTCAGCGGTCTCGGCCATGAAGTGGACGCCGCAGAAGATGATCCATTTCGCGTCGTTGGTGGCCGCCGCCTGTTTCGACAACAGATACGAATCGCCTCGGAAGTCGGCGAATTGGATGACGTCGTCGCGTTGATAGTGGTGTCCGAGAACGACGGCTTTAGTGCCGATCTCCTTGCGAGCGTAACGAATGCCTGCCTCGACCTGTTCGGGTGCCATCTTGAGGTAACGCGTAGGCACCTTTTGCCAGCGGACGCCAGATTGGAACTCCTGCTCAAGCGTCTTCGTGCGTAGGTTCCCTTCAGTCTGACAGAATGCCGACTGTTCGAGTTCGGTGATGGGTATGATGGTCTTCGGCGTTGTATTGATGGAGATCATGTTGCCTCCTTGGATTCCAGCCGGCTAGTTGACCGGCTGACCGACCAGCGACCAAGGGGTCGCTTCAGTCACTTCGACCTTTATCGTCTCTCCGACGCGAGCGGTGCAGTCAGAATGTGCGTCGCCATCTAGGTAAACGATCTTGTCGTTTCGGTTCCTACCGAACGTGCGGCCTCGCTTTTGGCCCTCCACAAGGATGTCGGTGAAACTGCCGACTAATCCAGCGTGTTTCCCCGTTTGGATAGCACATTGTACAGCGTCGAGATGCTGATGTCGCCGCTTTTTCTCGCTCTGGGAAACTGTATCCGGGAATTTTCGCGAGGCAACTGTACCCGGGCGTTCGCTGTATGCTGCCGAGTGCACCTTGTCGAACCGTACCCGTTCCACGATGTCCATGGTGTTCTGGAACCGATCTTCGTCTTCGCCGGGGAAACCGACAATCACATCGGTCGTCAATGCGACGTCCTCTCCTAGGATGTCGCGGATCTCGTCGATTTTCTCCAGGTATTGGCCGCGTGTGTAGCCACGTCGCATGTTGGCCAGCACCACATCATCACCCGCTTGGAACGGCAAATTGACGGTTTCACAGACCTTCGGCAGGTCAGCGATCGATTGGATGATCCGGGTCGACATATCGTTCGGATGCGATGTCAGGAATCGGATGCGCTCGATACCGTCGACCTCTTGTATCGCCTCCATTAGGTCGGCCAAATCTTTGCGGTCGTCGAGGTCGTGACCGTAGGAGTCGACATTCTGTCCGAGCAGCGTGATTTCTTTCACGCCTCGTTGGACTAGCATCTTCGCCTCGTCGACGAGTTCTGCCAATGGCCTGCTGGTCTCGCGGCCACGGCGGTAGGGGATTATGCAGAACGTGCAGAATTTGTCGCAACCGTGGGTGATTGGGACGAATGTGGCGACCTTGGGATCGTTCGGAACGAGGTTCGCCAAGCAGCCGTCGAGATCGCCGTTCTCGATGCCGTGTCGCATCGCGACGGTTTCAAGGATTGGTGTGAAGTCCTGTGGGCGCGCCCATAAATCGACCTGCGGGAAACGGCGCTTCAGATCCGCGTCCGACGGCCCGACCATACAGCCCATGACCACAATCATTCGGTCCGGCGCGGCGTCTTTGACCTTCTTGAGCTTGCCGAGCATCCCCGTGGCGGTGTCCTCGGCGGATTGGCGCACAACGCAAGTGTTGAGTACCACGACATCGGCGTCTTCCGGTTTGTCAATCAGATCGAGGCCGAGGCCATTCATACCCGCGCCCAACCGCTCCGAGTCGGACATGTTCATCTGACATCCAACTGTCCAGACGTGGTAGGAAGGCATGTTGCGACTAGCTCAGAGTTGGAATTCGGCGAACACGATTCGAAGGTGCCAACTCATTGATTCAATTCTACGTATTCGACGTTTCGCCTTCAGAGTTAAGGCAGGATTCCCAGTCACGGACGTATTGCGCCTGCTCTCGCGTTTCCGGCGAATGCGTGTATACAGATTTAGAGCATTGAGACCACAGTTTTCGGAGTCGGTCTAGGGCCGAACCCGGCGCGGCGACGTCTGGATGTCTCGCCAGCCAACAGCCGATGATCGTGCCGGTGCGTCCGATCCCACCGAAGCAGTGCACATACACAGTTTTGCCAGCTTCTAATTCGGCGTCGATGGCGTCGAGGATTGCCTCAGTGAACTCTTTGGAATGCGGAATGTCTGCATCCCGGATAGGGAACCGCTGATGGGTTTGAGTTTCGGGATCGAGCCATTCTTCATAAGGCGAAAGTTCGTAATCGTGCGTGAGGTTTACGAACGATGTGACACCAGCTTCGGCGAATCTCGCCAGTTTCGCCTCCGAATCACGATCGAAACGTGCCCGCGGATACTCGCCGGCGAGCAACTTGCCCGGCAAGACCCAATAGCTTTCATTTATCGGTGCGCGCATCATCGATTCAAGTCGCATCACCGGATGCGGACTTCCCGAAGGCGTTAAGCCAAACGTCAGCCACCGTTGCCAGCGACAGATCCACCTCACCATTGAAACGGACGCTCTTTCCTCCTACGGTACCAATACGGACAGCAGGGACGCTTGCGTTCGACGCAGTGCGCAGAATCTTCGCAACTTTGGCGGTATCGGCTGTAACAACGATCCTCGATTGGCTTTCGCCAAACAGAGCGGCCAACCAATTCTTGCCCATGATCTGATTGGGATGCTCGACAGTGACACCGATGTTGCCCTGTATCGCCGATTCAGTGATCGCGATTGCGATTCCGCCGTGCGACAGATCGTGCGCCGATTTGACTGAACCGTGTCTGATGAGAAACCGACAGAGCTTTTGCACCCTGACTTCGAGATCGAGATCGATCTCTGGTTGACCAGCGTTGAACCCATAGAATTCGGCCAACGCTTCGCTCCCCGAAATTCCCGAGGCCTTATCCCATGGCGAATCAGAGCCAAGGAGTATCACCGCGTCACCTTCATCGCGAAAGACCGATCGCGCGTGCAGTTCAACATTCTCCAGGATTCCGACGGCACCGATGATCGGGGTCGGCTGAACCGCAGATGTTGCCGACTCGTTGTACAGGCTCGCGTTTCCGCTGATTACGGGAATGTCGAATACGTTCGCCGCTTCAGCGATGCCTGCGATCGCTTGTTGCAACTGGTATTGGATGTCAGGCGTTTCGGGGTTGCCGAAGTTTAAGCCGTCGGTTAGCGCTACCGGCTCTGCGCCGACACATGACAAATTGCGACACGCTTCGGCTACCGCAATCGCCGCACCGGCACGAGGGTCGAGATAGACGAGTCGACCATTACCGTCGGTCGAAACAGCCAACGCTCGTTGAGTTCCTTGGATTCGCAAGAGCGCCGCATCGCCACCGGGCGCGATGACTGTGTTGTTTTGCACTTGGTGGTCGTATTGACGCCAAACTGTGTGCTTCGATGCGATGTTAGGCGCGGCGAGCAACCTGAGCAGCGCTTCGTTCGGTGTGATTCCCAGTTCTGGTAGTGATGAAACGTCGAATGACTGCAACTCTTGCAACCACGCAGGTTTAGGTGCCGTGAAGCGGTACTCAGGTGCGTCGGTCAACGTGATCACGGGAGTCGACGAAACTATGTCCACGCCGTCGGAAACATTGACTTGGCTCCCCGCCTCAAAGGTGCCTATGATCGCGGCATCGAGGTCCCACTCCTCGAAAAGATCGAAGAGCGCACCTTCATGGCCAGGCTTGACCGCGAGGAGCATCCTCTCCTGAGATTCGGAGAGCATCACCTCGTAAGGAGACATCTCGTTTTCGCGCCTCGGCACCTTGGCTACGTCGATGTTGATGCCGAGTTCACTGCGTTCAGCCATCTCTACGGCTGCGCTAGTTATGCCCGCAGCACCGCAGTCTTGCATCCCGACCACACCCGGAAGTTCGATGGCTTCGAGACATGCCTCGATGAGTACCTTTTCAAGAAACGGATTCCCGACTTGGACCGCCGAACGCATTTCGGCTTGTTCTTGGAAGGTTCGCGATGCGAGACCTGACGCACCGTGGATGCCGTCGCGCCCGGTCTTCGCTCCGACCAGCACAAGCAGATCCCCCGGTGCGTCAGCCCGTGCACTCATCACCTTTCCACCCTCGATAACGCCGATGCACATCGCATTCACGAGCGGGTTGCCAGCGTAGGATCTGTCGAACACAACCTCACCGCCGACGTTGGGCACTCCAATGCAATTGCCGTAACCGGAGATGCCCGAAACGACACCGTTCAACAGGTAACGCTGTCGATCATCATCCGGCGGACCGAATCGCAATGAGTTCATCAACGCCATCGGACGCGCACCCATCGCAAGGATGTCGCGGACGATCCCACCGACGCCGGTGGCGGCTCCTTCGTACGGTTCTACTGCCGAAGGATGGTTATGGGATTCGATCTTGAACGCGATCGCGAAACCGTCGCCGATGTCGACGACTCCTGCGTTTTCTGCGCCCGGCGCGACTAACAGACGTTTCGATCGGTTCGGCAAGGTACGGAGCAACGCCTTGGTGTGCTTGTAGCCGCAATGTTCACTCCACAACGCTCCGAAGAGTCCGATTTCGAGATCATTCGGCTCCCGCTCCAACCGGTCCAAAATCGCTTCATACTCCCCGCGCGACAGTGCGACCTCATCGAGCAGTTCTTGAGAGATCGGTGGCATCGCGTTTACTTACGGGCTCCGTCGACCGTTGATGCGATTGATTGCCAGAGCGGATTACCGTCAATACTGCCCAATATCGGTTCGCACGCCCGTTCGGGATGAGGCATCATGCCGAGGACATTTCCGCGCTCGTTCGTGATCCCGGCGATGTTGTTGAGAGACCCGTTCGGATTTGCTTCTGATGTAGCCTCGTTACGGCCATTGACGTACCTGAAAAGCACCCGTCCGTTGGATTCCAGCATCGCCAAAGTCTCATCGTCTGCCTGAAAGTTGCCTTCACCGTGTGAAATCGGCATCGAAACTAGCTCGTGTTCGTCGTACCGAGTCGTGAATGGCGTCGACGAGTTCTCCACTCTCAGGTTCCCCGGCGAACACCGAAACTCAAGGTGGTCATTACGGATCAATGCGCCGGGCAAGATTCCCGACTCGCATAGTATTTGGAAGCCGTTGCAGCTGCCGAAGACGTACCCGCCACCATCTGCGAAATCCTTGATCGCTTCCATCACCGGCGAGTGAGCAGCTATCGCGCCACATCGAAGATGATCGCCGTAGGAAAAACCGCCCGGAAGCAAAATGGCGTCGAAACCTCTGACAGTGGTCTCGCGATGCCAAACGTATTCGGCCTGATAACCGAGGACGTCGGCGACGGCATAATGCATGTCGCGTTCGGACCAAGAGCCCGGAAAGACGACAATGCCAAACTTCATGCTGCGTATCGCCCCTAAATGCGCAAACAGGATCTGTCCACCTGGGATGCGTCAACAGGATGCGCGGTAGACCGCGCTACGAGAACTATCGGTTCTTCTCGGTGGACTTGCGGCTCTTTCGGACTTTGGCCGCGATCTGCTTCTTGCGTGTGACGCTCGGCGGCTCGAACGCCTTGCGGCGGCGTGCCTCGGAAATGATGCCTTCGTGCTGCACACTGCGGGTGAAACGGCGCAACATCGCCTCGAAGCTCTCACCCTCTCGGTTCTTTACCTCAACCAACTGAAATCGTTTCTCCTGTCGTGCACCCGAATTGTTCCTAGAATTCGGGTTTCCGTTACCGTATCGATAGTAACACCCATGCGCTATTCATTACGATTTTCGACGTGATTCTCGAATGCAGATAATCCGTTGCGAAGTCTCTCGATTGTCCGCTCTCGTCCCAACACCTCTATCGACTCGAAAAGCGGCGGCGCGATCTGCTTTGCCGTCACGGCTACACGGATCGGAGTGAATAGCTGCCCGGCCTTCAATCCCGTCGTCGAAGTCAAACCGCGAAGTGCGGATTCGATCTCATCACTCGAAAACGGTTCGACCGCTGTCAGCGCATCGATGCTGGATCGAAGCGACGTGAGCACCATCTCTTCGTCCATGCGCCGGCCTACCATCTCGGCGGCGTCAGGATGCACTTCCGCGACGAATAGGAAATCGATCAAATCAACAACATCTGGCAAGACCTTGATGCGTTCTCTTAAGACGGGAACCATCGCCTCGACAACTCGACGATCGATAGGTCGATCAACCTCCTCCGGCAATCCGCCGTCTTCCTCCGGCCTCTCCAAGTAGGGCATCATCAAGTTTGCAAGCGCGTCCTCATCCGCCTGCATGATGTGCTGCTGGTTCATCCACTCAAGCTTTTGCGCGCTGAACTTCGCGGGATGAGACAGAATTCTCCCAATCTCGAATCGCGTTGCGATCTCGTTACGCGTCATCACCTCCGTGTCGTCGCCAGGCGACCAACCCAATAGAGCCAAGTAGTTGAGAACCGCATCCGGCGTGTATCCCGCGTCGCGGTACTCCAGAGCCGATTGCGCCCCGTGCCGTTTGCTCAACTTGGCACCGTCCTGTGCGGTGATCAGCGGAACATGCACATACTTGGGCGTCGGTATCCCCAATGCCTCTTGGATCAAGACGTGACGCGGCAAACTCGGTATCCACTCCTCACCCCGGATGACGTGGGTGATGCCCATTTTTTCGTCATCTACAACATGGGCCAAGTGATACGTCGGGAACCCATCCGATTTCAGGATCACGAAGTCCTGCAGAAGCGACAGATCGAACTTCAATCGCCCTCGGACCTCGTCTTCGACCTGAAGCTCGCCATGGTCGGGCACCTTGAAGCGCACGACGACGTCAAGACCCTTATCTCGCGATTCCTGTATCTGCTCGGCAGTGCGATACCGGCCTCGATTGTCGTAGCCCGGCGCCTGACCCGCGGCCTGCTGTCTTTGACGTAACGCGGCCAACTCTTCCGCTTGCGTGTCGTCGTAGTAGGCGTGACCCGACTCGATCAGTTTCGTAGCGGCATCAGCGTAGAGTTCCAATCTCTCCGACTGCGTATACGGTGCGTGCGGACCACCAACATCCGGTCCTTCATCCAGATCGAGACCGAGCCATTTGAGAGACTCCTTGATGTGCCACTCGGCATCTGGATCGTAACGGTTACGGTCGGTGTCCTCGATACGAAGTATGAACTGGCCGCCCGTTTTGCGGGCTAGAAACCAGTCGTAAAGCGCGGTCCTAAGACCGCCGATGTGCATCACTCCGGTAGGGCTGGGAGCGAAGCGAACGCGTGCGGGTGTTGTAGTTGTCATACTTTCCAGATTAGCCCATCACGAGGCTAGATATCTCGAATGGCCCGTCACGAAGCTACTTGGACGCCCAAATTCCTTCAATGCCAAAAACAGGTCCAGCGGCAGCATCGATCTGAACCGAAGCTGTTCTCTGGTAATCGGATGGCCGAAACTCAGCTGATTCGCGTGCAGAAACTGTCGACGTAGATTCAACTCTGGCAAGACGGAACCGTACACAGTGTCGCCCACGATAGGACACCCGATTGCGCGCATGTGGACTCGAATCTGATGCGTCCGACCTGTTTCCAGTTTCAGATTGACCATCGAAAGCGTTTTGCCGAACGCCTCGAAACCCGCAAAAAAAGCGAAACGGGTGCGCGCCGGTCTCCCTCCTCGAACCACGGCTTGGCGCGTCCTGATGGTTGGATGCCGCCCGATCGGTTGGTCAATCACACCATATGCAACGGGCAATTTACCAACGACCATCGCCACGTAGCGTCGTTCAACTTCGCCCACCTTTATCGAGTTGGATAAGAACGACACCGCTTCGGACGTGCGGCCAACTACCATCAATCCAGAAGTATCCGCATCGAGACGATGGACAATCCCGGGTCGTTCAGTCGGTTCAAGCGCAGCGAGATCTGCATATCGCTCCAGCAGTCCGTTGACGAGCGTCCCGTCCTGACGACCTGCGCCAGCGTGGACGGCTAGCCCGGCCGGTTTATCGACAACGATGATGTGTTCGTCTTCGTATGCGACGCGGAAGTCTAGGTCTTGAGGGATTGGTCTAGTGTCAGGACTTCCCGCATCGGGCGATGCGAACTCAACGACATCACCCGAATTCAAACGCGTCGATGGCGCGTCTACACCCCGCCCATTCACCCTCGCCGCGCCCGTTCGAATCAGACGCTGCACCTCGGTGCGCGACATTTCCGGCACTTCTTGACGCAGGAACAGATCGAGACGGATCGGAAGACCGTCGCCGTCAAGTTCGAATGTGAGGGTCGGCATTACGCGATCATCTCCGAGATGGCGGCGAAACCTTGTTGGGTGATCGCCCTCGCCGAACATTCCCCCATCCAGCAAGCGGTTCGGACTGATGTTCCCAGGCCCAATCGAGAATCAATCTACGAAACCTAGGCGGAATGCGGCCAGCAATTACGCGGCCGTTACTGATATCAATGGACGCCTCAAAGTCCGGGTGGACAGCATGGAAATGCGCGATGTTGTGATGTTCGTTGCTGTAGAAGACGATCCTGATGTTGTGAAAACGGCAAACCTCAGGCGTGCACCGTATGCCCTTTCATCATCGCTGCAACGTCCTCGAAGGGCACACCCGTGAGTTCCGCATACAGCGACATCGTGCACATCGACATGTTGATGTCATCGTTCCACGTGATTCCAAGCTGTGAGGAAATTCGGACATCCTCAAACACGTCGCGATCTTGCCACGGTTTGAACCACTCGTAGTCGACGACGTCGGAAACGTCAATCTCACCTTCGACACCGTCGTTGAAACTCAACCAAATTTTGTAACCCTCACGGGCTTCGACTGATACCGGTTCCAGAGCCATTGCTAAATCCTCACGATACTTTCTTTACTATGATCATAACGTCAATCGCTATGGGGGGTGTCGGCCCTCGGTACGACGCGATGCAACGTTCCGTAACGCGTCGCATCGGCGCATCTTCGGCAACCGCCGCCGATGTTCACATTCGTCGTTGCTTCTATGTCGGATCCCGAATTCTCATCCTTCGCCGTCACGAAGTACATGACCATCAAAACCATTCCGATCGAGATCGCAGAGTCAGCGACGTTGAAGATCGGCCACGGCCCGACATCGAGGAAGTCGGTAACGTACCCCAGCCGCAATCGGTCGAGCAGATTTCCTAACGCACCTCCAAGCTGAAGCCCCAAGGCGAAGCGAAGCACGAACGATCTCGCGCCAGTGGTCGCATAGACCCACAGCAGAACCGCCACCGCGAATATTGCAACGAAACTGAGGATGTTGCTGTGGCCTTGGAAGAGGCTGAAGGCAGTGCCGGTGTTACGCGCGTGCGTTAACCGCAGAAACCCTTCGGCGGGCCAAGATTCCCCCCAATTCAACCAAGCGATAATGATCGATTTGGTGGACTGGTCCAACAGCAACACGACCGCGGCCAAAACCCAAAGCATCCAACTCCTTTTCACCCAAAATTCCCACGCCTTGTATGCGATCGAGTTTCCCCCTCTCCCCTCCGTGGGAGAGGGCTGGGGTGAGGGGGACCTGATAGAAGCACCCTCCACAGCGCGCGCATCTTCATGACCAACAGACATACTCACGATTTTATGGCTATATCATCCCCATCCTTCCAAATCATTCGCTTCATAGTTCAAAATAGGACTCACACCAGCAACCATCAGGAGCCGCCCGATCATGGAAGCCAGAGTAGATCTGCGCAGCGATACCGTCACTTTGCCGTCGCCCGAAATGCGACGTGCGATACACGACGCCGAGGTCGGCGACGATGTCTACGGCGATGACCCGACCGTCAACGAGTTGGAAGAAAAATCGGCTGAGATGCTAGGCAAGGAAGCCGGCCTGTTCGTGACATCTGGCACGCAAGGCAATCTGGTCTCGATGCTCGCCCACTGCGGTAGGGGAGACGAAGTCCTAGTCGGCGACCGATCCCACATCTTCTCCAGCGAAGCGGGTGGTGCCAGCGTTCTAGGGGGGCTGTTCCTGTACCCGATCAAGACCGACCGCCACGGATTCTTGGAGCCCGATCTCATTCGCGGAGCCACGAAGCCGCACGACTACCATGTTCCGCCGACCAAACTTCTCTGCATCGAGAACACGCACAACCAGATGAGCGGACAACCGCTGACCACCGCGCAGACTCAAGCCATGGCCGACGCCGGAAGGGAAGGCGGAATGTCCGTCCATATCGACGGCGCTCGAATCTTCAACGCCGCCGTCAGCCTAGGCGTCGACGTCAAAGAACTGGTCGAACCAGCCGATTCCGCAACCTTCTGCCTCTCAAAAGGTCTCTCGTGTCCCATCGGCAGCGTGGTAGTCGGTAGCCAAGACTTCATAAACCGCGCCCGACGCTGGCGCAAAATGCTCGGTGCCGGTATGCGACAAGTCGGCGTCATCGCCGCCGCCGGAATCTACTCCCTAGACAACATGATCGAACGCCTCGCCGAAGACCACGACAACGCCAAAAAGCTAGCCGAAGGCCTAGCAGAAATCGACGGTATCAGCGTAGACCCCGACAACATCCACTCCAACATCGTATTCTTCCAAATCCCACCCGGCAGCGGCGCTGCGATCTCGGCAAACCTAAAGGAGCGCGGCATCCTAGTAAACGCCGGCGACCCAATGATGCGCATGGTAACCCACTACGGCATCTCGTCGGAGGATATTGACTACACGCTAGTGGCATTGCAGGAGCACTTTAGGGAGGCGGTAGCGGCGGCATAACACTCCAGTGCGTCTCGTCATTCCGCCAACCCCATTCCGTCATTCCGGCGAAAGCCTGAATCCAGAGGATGGGCTGGGAGGCCGGATTTCCTCCGCTCGAGGGGGAAATGACCGAAGGACAAATGGAGGGATAGACGCCGGCTGGCTCGCTTTGCGACGCAGGACTGATGCGCCTCGCTCCGGAAACTGGGCCTCCCACGCTTCGGCACGTCCCTCCCGACCTTGCACCGCACTGCCGATCCGATGAGGGACGCCGCCGGAGTAACTGATGACGGTCCGACTCGGCGCTTTAGTTAACGCGCTGTCTATGCCGTTTTGCCTTCGTTTCCTCACTTGATCCCTGTGGCCGTTTGGGACGGGGTCTGCACAAGTCTGTGCAGCACTGTGTAGATGTCGATCTGTTGTTCATAATACTACAGATGTTGCAAAGATCAAATTGTTGTCTGAACCGGGGATTACGGGGATTGAGGGATTGGTGGGATTTTGTTGTTGGTGGATGGGGGCATTGTGAGGGCAGATACGCACTCTCTCGATGGGCGGGGGCTGGGGGAGGGGGTCGGTGGGGCAGGCATGGGGCCAGATTTTCCGAGGAGCACGGCGCCTTCGTCAAAGAGCGAGTCCCCATGCACATCTGCGGCGGCATCTCCGAAATGCGCAAAATCGCGACGATGGCCGAGGCATACTACACCTCAGTCACCCCACGACCATGGCCTCTGGCACCCAAGTCATGATGTACAACCTCAACTTCTAACGTTCAGAAATCGTCTATTCCGAATACCCTCATTGCAACAACGCCCTGACCCCACCCCTAGACGTAAGGAACGGCCTCTACCACGTCCCAGAAACGCTGAGCATCGGACATGAGCTGAACTCGGATTACGTGGCTGTGGAGGCTGACAAATCCCTAATACGTTGATACCAACCGGTCACGATACACACTTATACGTTCGCCTAATCGATTATCTGAACCATTTGTGTATCATTCATCCGCATTCCCTCAATGTTACGATCCGGTTTTCAAGTTTGTCAAAGATTGCCGATAAGCCCTCTGGCATTTCTGTGCATTCAAATCGTCCCGATTTGAGCAAAAGGGTACAAATTCTCAACCGATCGCAAAGAATACAATTGATGGTTTTACCAGGATCTTCACTCCACTCATCGAAATTAAGGCGCGGAAAATGCGGAATCATCAGAAAATTCGAATGGTCAACGTCCAATGGTACGAATGCATTGAGTTCAGACCGAGCAAGAGCTTCGTGTCTCTTCTCCCACCAGTCAAGTTGAACGGTGCATTGGGCGAATGCGAAAAAAGGGTAAGGCGTGAGATCGTCGAACGAGCTAATCGCCAACACGTCGATCCCAAACTCCCTCGGACCTTTCCCAAGACGGTTTTCGTTCTTCAATTCAGCATTTAGTTTTTTAGCAAGCCGTGGTACTGCAATGTCAGCAGCATATCCGAAGACCGTCGATCTGTCACGGCTGTTTTTTCTAAATGACAACACCTCCGACCAGTCTGGGAACAACGCCCGCAAAGCTTCTTTGCAAAGATCTTCGAATTGTACTGGTAACCCTTTCCCGATATTCGGTACGAAATTTCTGTTCGAACATATCAAGAGGAAAAGGTAAATCAGATGGTTTCGAAGAGTGCTTTTGATTTTGAATTGCACTTCGTCTTTGTTGACCACAAAGGGATAAGCGTCCGCAAGCCAAAGCGCACGTTTCTCAATAAGGCCCACCGCTTCATCGAATGTGGCATTCATCTCGTATGCTTGGGATTCATCAAGGTATGAACGCCCATCAACGTCGAGGTTCTCCATGTCTACCCAATGTTGAAAGTCTGCCCGGGTAAAACGTTCCCCGTATTGGCTGTCGTCGAGCGCCACTAATAGTTCAATCGCATCCGCCAATCGCAAAGAATCCGATGTTATGTGGGAATCCCACGGCAATTCCAGCATTTGGAGTTACAAACCCAACCTTTCCTTTGCGAATTGGATGATTTGAATCGCCTCTTCTACAACTTGTTGGGCTATTTCATCGCCGCTTTCCACAGCATATAGATTCGCGTTCGCCTGTTTCAACTCATCAATCGCCCGATTCATGCGGCGCACGAATTCGAAACGCCCGCCTGGGGTTAACCGGTAGGCCGAATTTAGCGATTGGCCCATTCGAAGGGCGGCTATAGAGTCTGGATCGCCCAGAACTGAGCCGAGCCGACCGATAAATCGTGATTCCCCGAGGACAGTTTTGCCTTGGTCATCCCGTTCAAACATCCATTTCACTAACTCTTTGAGATGGCCTCTTTCAACGACCGATATATCCAAAATCGGGTGCCTTGGCGCACCTTCGTATCGTATTCCTACGAACTCAGCGATCTCAGCATTGCTTATTGCAGTATAAAATGTCCCAAATTGAAATGTCTCTTCTTGTATATCGGAAATATCATAGAAATCTTCTTTTTCGATAATGCCATAAAGAGCCAGAGCGTCCAAATTTCGTCTCACAGTTGGATTCGTACTCCCGATCTGTCTGGCGACTGCTGTATATCGGCTTTGTGGACTTCCATCGGTGACTTGAAAAAGAGATTCGAGGTATCTTGCTTTGGCCAGAGGGTCCCATCTTTGCACACCCGAAATATGACGAAACCCTAGATATTGAAGGGTTGCCTCCCGAGAATCGACGACAAATACTGGGATATCTGTTGGTTTGAATCTTGCCTCTGTCGCAGCCCGCAAGATGCTCGACCGATTTGCTAAATTCGGGTTTTGAAGCAATCGCAATGCTGCCAAACGTCGATTCCCTTCGATGACGATGTATTTGGCCGCTTTAGAAGGGTGGGGAATGGCTACAATCGCTTCGCCCGAAAAAAAGCCGTTTGTGCCGATCGACGCCATCAAGTTTTCGATGCTTGTTTTGGTTGCGAGATACGCGAGCATCTCGATCTCACTGCCTCCTCGAACGTTTGAAGGTAAACGCGGGTTCTCTTTGTCGAACTCCAACGAATCGATTGCCAGAGTCTGAAAATCGTTCACGAGAACACCTCTTGAGGGATCGCTCCTACGACTTGCTCGAAAAGCAGTGGTGGCACGGCGTTGCCGATGACCTTGTATTTTTGCATCAATGAAACTGTCTCAGGAAATTCCCAATCCGTCAAATCCTGCAACGCGGCGGCTTCCCTGAATGAAAGGCGACGAGCTTTTTCTGGATCGCCATCAAACACCCATTCGTCGACGCCGACCTTCACTAGCGGAGGACTCATCGGGTGGAGCGGCATGTGACGGGCGTTAGCTAGAATCGTCTTGCTCGGTTCATCCCATCCGCGGTAGCGATTTCGGGACAGATAATACCAATGAAAATCTTGATCGCAGAACTCGCCTTCTGGCCAAGCTTCACCAAATGGGTCCAAAGCATCGCGTTGTGTCTTGGTCGCTTCAAACTCAGGCCCGTGGGTAGGTTCCGGAAATCGATATCGCAACCCGATGTCCGATCGGATGCCGACGATGAAAATCCTTCGCCTTTCTTGGGCCAACCCGTAGTCTGCGCCGTTGATTATTTGCGGATTGGGGACGTCGAAACCGGCAGATCGGAAACGGTCCAGTTGGTCAATCAAAATATGGCGATTATTGCTTCGAGCCATACCAGCCACGTTCTCGACGACAAACGCTTTGGGCTGAATCTCCCTGAGTGCTCGATCAAACTCCATGTAGAGCCTGTTGACATTCCGTTCCGAATCTCGGGCTCCGCCTTGACTAAATCCTTGACAGGGATAGCAACCGATCAATAGGTCAGCGGATGGGAAAGACTCGATTTCTTGGATGTTGGTGATCCGGAAGTCAGTCTCTGGTAAGTTCGCTTCGTAGACTTCTTTTGCGTACGGCAAAATGTCGTTGGCCATCACGATTTGCCAACCGGCATCGATCAGACCTTTGTCTGAACCTCCGCACCCCGTGAATAGAGAAACTGCCTCCAACGATCGATGTGTCCTATCTTGTGAAGCTTTGAGTGTGTCTCGAGATAGTTCGCATTCTAACCTAGGTGGTGTGTCGCAACCCAAGGATGGCTTACTCCTCCCCCAACGCCCCCAAAACCCCCCGATTCCGCCCGTTAACATTCGGCTCGCTTGCGAACATCAGACGATAGTGCCCCAACATACCCGCAATGGCAGAATCGCTCGGATCCAACCCGATCATTTCCGCCACCACATCGTCTATCTTCCACCTATTCTTATCCCGAAAACAGTACGCGAACGGCTCCAACTCCAACTCGGACAAATCCGCGAAGTTCAGACCGGCAACTCGCCTCGCATGTGCGCCAGCCGTGGTATCCGCCCCGAAATCTGGACATGGCAAACCCATAATCGCAATCACTTGGATCGTTGCTCTACCGGCTTGCGTCGTCTGACCATAGGCGTTGCGGATGATTCCGCCGAACACGCTGTTGTTCCATAACGCCAAGCAACGCCCAACTTCGTCATCAAGATTTTGAAGCGCGTTCCAAGCCCGACCACCGTGAGCATCGTTGTCTGTGTGCCCAAACGAGATTGCTTGAGAAGTCCATCTTAGGTTCCTGCTGATGAACCAATTGCTGCGTTGGGCAATTAACCGTTGCGCGAGGCTCTTTGAAACCACCGTTCCGCCATGCGTGGGGTCTGTCGCGATCCGGAGTTGAGTCCTGGCATTCGCTGCCCACATCGACTTCTGGGCGGGTGTCGTCGGCAGTTCGTTCAACGGTGTCCACTCGAAAGCACCGATTGCTTCGCTACCTTTTGGATGTCCAATCAGATGATGAGTTGGTCCAGCCTCGGCAAGTTCGCTTAGCGTGACAATCGGCAACGGCATCGCGTGTTCGCTCAACGTCGTCGGGTCGTATAACCTGCTTTCCAGCATCAATTCCGAAACGGCGATCAGCTCAACGTTGCGGTTCCCAACCGCGCCCCACGGCGATCCTGTACCGTTCTGCCTGAGACGCGCCCAGCTTCCCCAACCCTCAGATCCAGTTGGCCGAGCATCGCGTATCGCCGCTATTTCACGCCCCAACGCGTAACCCTCAGCCATCGTCGCAGGTGCTGCACCAAGGCTCACGCACAGCAACTCATCAACTTCCGACCCTTCCAAAGGAGTTTCGCGCTTGGTCGCAACGACCAACATCTCGCCCATGCCCGTATCCGCACTCATGCTCTGGAGTTCCGATGTGTTGGTGTTGACTATCACTACGATGTCTTTAAAGTGCTTGACCATCTCCCGTCGCCATTGAGTCCAACTTCCGGCGTGCGCCGCCGTAAGCGGTAGGACGTGAGCGAAAACCCCTCCTGCTTTAAGTCGGATATTGCTCATATTCCCGAAATCGCTTCCCAACCCAGCTTGCCCGTGAGACATCAGCCAACCGTATCTCGCGGCGATCCGTCTCAGCGGTGCCAGACCAGCCGTCGCTTGTTCCCTTCCCCTGCGAGGCCGCGAATAAGGCGGATTCATCAGTGCCAAATCCACGCTGCCGACCGGGATTCTTACCATGCCATTGTTAGAGTTTTGACCAGGATTCAAACCCCTGCCGCCACTCCCAAGCATGTCCGTAATGCCCGTGGTCTCGGGATTCAGCAAACACAACGAACCCGCCTCATGCGTCACAATCGCAATCCGACTCTCCTGATAGTCCTGAGCCACCTCCAAGTCTGTGAGCCGTTTCGCGGTCATCGTGCCGGCAATACCGTTCACATCCAACGCGATCACGTGGTCTTCCATCCGTTTTCGATGCAGATTCGGATCGTTACCACCCTTCAGCAAATGAACGCGCCGCAACGCCCGTTCGCCAGCACCGATCAGCGTGCCCGTGCCGCAGGCAGCATCCATCAAATCGAGCGATGCCACTTCATCAATCGGCCTATCGAGAAACCGATGGGCCGCCAATGCCGCCAGTAGTTCCGCCACTTCCGGTTTCGTGTAATGCGCCGCTCTTTCCTCTCGATCAGCGACTAACCGTTGCCACAACTCGCCGGCAAAGTTGTAGACGTGCTTTGCTTGCAGAGCATTCAGATTCCCGCTGAGCTCTTCCAAATTCCTCAGAATTTCCGACACTGCCGCGGAGTCGCCGACCGCCGAAAGACTCGCCTTCGCCAGTTCCATCACCGGAAGGTAGTTGACGGATTCAATCACATCCCAAGCGTCGAGCAGATGCTGCTGCCTCAGCGCACCCATTCCCTGATTGATGCGAATGACATGGGTCGTTTCCAAACCCAATGACCGCAACGTCGGACTGTAAGAAGCGAGATCGTTGTGCAGGTCGATCGTCGTCAGCCAGATAGCGCAAACGATCCTCGCCGCATCATCAGTCGACTCCGCGCCAACAACCTCGGCTAACTCGTCAAGGATGTCATCGCCTGTCCGTCCCATTGACCGCATCGCGTCCGTCAAACTGGTACCCAACGAATCAATCTCGCTTGCCACCCTCGCGCTCTGTCGATCAATCTCGAGTTGCGGCACTTGAGCGTATTCGCAGTACGCGATCAAATCCGACGGATGCGAAACCAGCGGATCACCCGGCCACACCCGACTCGACGACACCAACTGCACCGACAGCACCGCCTCATCTCGTTTCAGCCGTTCCAAAAACTCCGCCCGCGTATCGCCTTCGCAGTCCTGATCTATCCCCACCGCAATCACTTCCGTCAATTCACGCGTCTCACCAATGAGCTTCTTGCCCAACCTAGACCGTGCATCGCTCACCGCCGGGTGTCCATATTCGGTCTCCACAACAACAGCCCTGCGACCAGACTCGCGAACGACAATATCCGGCCTCCCGTTATCGTCAACCAACGTCTGCCTGCGCTCTGCGTTAGCCGACCACCCCTTGCCGCATTCGTCCAGGTACTGCGCGATTGCACTGTTGGCGTCGATTTCAGGAAAACTGCCGATGGTGGTTTGCGTGCTCATCTTTCACACATATTCAACTTCGCGAATGGCGTAAACACGATAGTACCCGACATCCACCACAACCCAGACCTCCCTGTCAATCCACCAAACCACTAACCTAAAATCCTAGTTCATACTCCCTCCCCCAACACCTCCGCCACGCTCCTAATCCGCACCAAACTCAAAGTCACCGGACTTCAAACGCTCGTAGTCCTGCAACTCCTCCTCTAGGTCGGCAAGCTGACTCTTTGCCGCATCTTTCTTCGCCTTGAACAACAGCGGATGCAACCCGAGACTTTCAGCTGTCTCACGTTCCAACTCACCCAAAGCCTCTACGAACCGGACCGCTTGAGCTTTCGTAATCCGATACTGTCTCCCGTTCTTGATCATTCGACACCACCGAGCCGATCACCGGCCAAATCTGGATACTGTTCCGTCTCATACGCCTCAACCAAACCCACGAGCCAGTCGAGTTCGTTCCCCACCGGCGTACCCAACGGCGCATCAAAAATCTCGTCGATGCGGTTCATTGCCGCTTCGTAATCTTCCTCCGTTCGAATTTGCTTCATAAACATCGACTATCCCGCCTGACGCTCTGTCAACACCCAATAGCCAACCCCAATCAAACGCTTACGCGCTCCTGGCGGCGGTAGGCAATCCGCGCACCGCGTCACCAGTCCTTTGCTCGGCCGTTGCGAGATCAAACTGCGACTGGAGATTCAACCAGAACTGCGGGTCAACGCCGAACCAGTGGCCAAACCGCAAGGCCGAATCTCCGGTTACTGACCGTTTGCCCGCGATGATTTGGCTCACCCGATTGGCCGGCACGTCGATCTGACGCGCAAACTCCGTCGGTGTCACACCGAACTCCGAAAGTTCGTCCTTTAGGATTTCTCCCGGATGTACCGCTCGTCTGAACATCGCGCAATCTCCTGCCTTTAGTGGTAGTCCGCGCTGGACCTCACACTCAGCTCCACACTCCGAGACCACAGCCCATTATTCAAATCATAAAAATCACAGTTCAGACAACCCAGCCCAGCCACTAATCACACCCTCCCAACTTTTTATACTTCGTCAAAAAATATTCTTGCCGCGATATTGCCGCTCCAGCAGCAAATTTGTTCTAAATACACCTTCTATCCAACACTCTACATCCTACGAATAGCGTCATACAACGCCAGACGCACGCCGATACATGTCCCATCCTCCATCCCGCACTCCGAATAACACCAGAACACGCCCCCATCGCGAAAATGCTGCTAGGACGGCAACTTCCGGCAACTTCGCGGCTATTCAACCCCTCAAAAACCGCGGCAAAACGCCCAACGCGCCACTGACCCTCAATCATCAACATCCCGTGTCAAACCCCATACCTCTCTCCCCACCACCGCCTCAACCGCTCCCCGATCTGCCGCTCCGCACCCAACTCACCCGGCTCATAAAACCGACTTCCTCGGACTCCCTCAGGCAGATTCTCAGTCGGCTTGAAGTGGCCGGGGGCGTCGTGGGGGTATTGGTAGTCCTTTCCGTACCCCATGCGTTCCATGAGGCGTGTCGGAGCGTTGCGTAGGTGCATGGGGACGGGTTCGTCGCGGGATTGGCGGACTAGGCTGAGGGCTTTGTCTATGGCTATGTATGCGGAGTTGGATTTGGGTGCGGAGGCTAGGAATATGGTGGCTTCGGCGAGGGGTATGCGGCCTTCGGGCATGCCTACGAAGCTGACGGCTTGCTGGGCGGCGACTGCTACTGCTAGGCCGTTCGGGTTTGCGAGTCCGATGTCTTCGGCGGCTAGGATGACGAGCCTTCGGGCGATGAAGAGAGGGTCTTCTCCGGCGTCGATCATGCGGGCGAGGTAGTAGATGGCGGCGTCGGGATCTGAAGCGCGGACGCTCTTGATGAAGGCCGAGATCGTGTCGTAGTGCATGTCGCCGAGGCGGTCGTATCGGGAGCGTTTTTCGACGGCTTGCTCGACGAGATCGATCGTTATTTTTCGTTCACCGTCTTCTTCGGGCGCAGAATCTACGGCAATCTCGAGAGCGTTGAGCGCGGTTCTCGCGTCTCCGTTCGATGCCCGTAACAGGAACAACCGGGCGTCGTCATCCAACGAGGGGTTGGCAGATGCCAAGCCGCGTTCCAAATCTGTGAGCGCGGCGTCGACGATGCGTCCCATGTCGTCGTCGCTCAACGCCTCGATCGTGTAGACGCGGGTTCTGGACATCAGCGGCGCGTTGACTTCGAACGACGGGTTTTCGGTGGTCGCGCCGATGAGGATGAAGGTACCGGCCTCGACGTGAGGCAACAGTGCGTCCTGCTGCGACTTCGAGAAACGATGTATCTCGTCGATGAAGAGCACCGTCCGGACACCGGTCGATCCGAGCCGGTGACGTGCGTCTTCAGCTTCGCGGCGGATGTCGCGAACGCCTGATGTGACGGCTGACAACTCGACGAAATGGCTCTTTGTCACACCTGAAATCAGTTGCGCGAGCGTGGTTTTGCCGCTGCCCGGAGGACCCCATAGGATCATCGAGTGGATGCGGTCGCGTTCGATCATTCTCCTCACAACCCGACCAGGCCCCACAAGCTTCTCCTGTCCTACGAACTCGTCAAGCGTCCGTGGACGCATTCGCGTCGCAAGTGGCGCCTGACGGTTGAGTAGCGCTTTACCTCTGTCTTCGAATAAGGTCATTTCGAGAAGATCGTGCACGCAAGAGTACGCGCGGCACCTGAGTTACTACGATCGGCAACGCTCTGCGAAAACCGCTAGTTAACCAAAGCTCGAAGAGCTGTGGCAACCTTTGCTCGTTCTTCTGGCAGGACGGTGCGCGGGTCGAGGAACAAACGATCGTCCTCTATTCTGCCAATGATCGGCGTCTCGTCGTTGCGGAGTTTTGCGGCGAGCCTATCGGCAGGTTGATCGATGGCGATCTTCAATCGCTTGGTCGGCAAAGTCTGACCCGGTGCGCTGCCACCGCCGATCGCGGTTCGGCCGTCGACGACTTCTGATTCGATCTCGCTTGCCCAGTCGATTGCCACCTCATTAAGTTCGTCGATGGTGGCTGACATCATCCTGAGTATCGGCAGATCGTCAAGAGCTTTTCCTCGGACGTAAGATCGCAGTGTCGAGTTGAGCGCCGCAAGTGTCATCTTGTCGATGCGCACCGCCCGAGCCAATGGATGGCGCGAGACTCGCTCGACTAAGTCAGATTGCCCCACGATGATTCCGGCTTGGGGGCCTCCCAGCAGTTTGTCGCCGGAGAACAGTGTCAAATGCGCCCCTGCATCGACCGATTCTTGCACTGTCGGCTCATGGTCAACACCAAACCGCGACGTGTCGATCAGGCATCCAGAGCCTAGGTCATGGACGATAGGGACGTTGTGCTCGTTGCCGATCGCTACGATGTCGGAGAGAGGGTCTTCGTGGATGAAGCCACTGATTGCGAAGTTCGAACGATGGACTTTTAAGATCGCTCGTGTCTTCGAGTTGATCGCTTGTTGGTAGTCACGCGCATAGGTGCGATTGGTCGTTCCGACGTCTACGAGGTTCGCGCCTGACTGCGCCATAACTTCGGGAACTCGGAAACCGCCGCCGATCTCTACGGCTTCGCTGCGCGATACGATGACATCTCCGCCATCGCCGACCAACGTGCTCAACGTCAGCAGTGCGGCGGCGGCGTTGTTGTTGACGGCGATGCCGCTTTCGGCACCGGAGACGGTCTTGAGCAGCGATTGGACGTGCGAATGGCGAGAGCCTCTGGCGCCAGTCTCGATGTCGTATTCGAGATCTGAGTAGCCTAACGCGGCTAGTTTCGCCGATTGCGCCGCGTCGTCACTCAGTACGGCTCTCCCAAGGTTGGTGTGCAGGATGACGCCGGTCGCATTTATGACATGGGTCGGAGACGGCGATGCGCGTTCGCGGGTCGCCTCGATCACACCGGCGATGATGCTTTCGGTGGAAACGTCAACCGGTGAGCCGTTGGAAGATCGGATCGAATTTCGAACCTCGGTGAGTTTCCGCCGGATTTCGTCGACTACCAATCCCCGTGGGAACTCATCAACCAAATCTTGTAACCCCGAATGTGCGAGTAATCTGTCGACGCCGGGTAGCGCGCGGAGCATCTTGTCAGAGCCGCTGATAGGTTTCTGGCTTTGAAGCGACAATTCGAGGTTTCTTGCGCTTGTGTGAATGCCCCGATTCGGAAGTTATGACTTCGAAATCGACGCTTTGCGGAGGTGTAGAATATTTTATCTGCGAACTGTTCACCCACCTTCTTTGTGCGGAACGCATTCGAACGCCGATGATCACCATAGCTGTAACAGGGGGCATCGGGGCTGGCAAATCTGAGACGGTTGAGATTCTGAAACGGCTCGGTGCGAAGACCGTCAACGCTGATCTGCTTGGGCATGCCGCCTACGCAAGCGGCACTTTTGGCTTCGATGAATTGGTCAGAGCGTTCGGCGATCAAATTGTGGACGATGACGGGGAGATTAATCGCACAATCGTCGGCGACATCGTTTTCCGTGACGAAGTGAAACTGAGGACCCTGCAATCGATCGTCTGGCATCGAATCCGCTCGATGCTCAGAGCAGAGTTGAGGCGAAACCGGATCGATCGGGTTGAGACGACCGCGATAGAAGCCGCGGTCCTATTCGAAGCTGGCTGGCAGGATTTGGCGGATTACGTGTGGACGGTCGAGGCGACATATCATTTAAGGTTGGCGCGCATCGTTAAAAAGACCGGAATGAGCGAAGATGCCGCGCGCAACCGAATCGACGCGCAACTCGCTCCCGAAATCAGAATCGAGAAGGCTGACGAAGTTATCCGCAACGACGGCGACTTGGCTGCGTTAGAGCAACGTGTCACGGAGTTGTGGCGAGCCACGACCGAAACCTAGCACCGATTGGATGCCAAATGGCGACTGAACAGCTATACAACGAGACAATCATCGAGGAGTACGTCATCTCGGATGAGCCGTACTACCTGCCGCTGGCGGACGAGGTCGAGATCTTCGAGGCCGCATATCACCAGCGAGTTCCCGTCTTGTTGAAAGGACCAACGGGCACCGGCAAGACTCGATTCGTCGAGCATATGTCGTGGCGATTGGGTCAGCAACTCACGGTGGCGAAGCCAAGCAGCAAGGTTGATGCCAGCGCGAACGGTAGTCCAGAATCATTGCCATTGGTGACTGTTGCATGCCACGAGGATCTGACGGCTTCGGATCTGATTGGGCGCTACCTGCTGGACCGCGACGGTACGAGGTGGCAGGATGGACCGTTGACGCGAGCCGTCAAATCAGGCGGTATCTGCTACCTAGACGAGGTCGTCGAAGCCCGCAAGGACACCACGGTCATCATTCACCCATTAACCGACCACCGTCGGACGTTGACCATCGACAAGCTGGGCATGGTGGTTGACGCTGCTTCCGGTTTCCTTCTCGTAGTTTCATACAACCCCGGTTACCAAAACGCGGTTAAAGATCTGAAACACAGCACCCGACAGCGGTTCGTCGCGCTCGAATTCGATTTCCCGAATGAGGAACAAGAGTCGAAGATCATTTCGCATGAGTCCGGTTGTGACGACGAGCATGCCGGACTACTTGCGGCGTTGGGTGGAAAGATCCGTAACCTGCGCGAGCACGGACTTGAGGAAGGCGCCAGCACGCGAGTTCTGATCTACGCCGCCAAACTCATCAACGAAGGCATCAGTCCTCGACGCGCTTGCCAAGTCTCGGTTACTTGGGGCATCACGGACGACCCGCAGGTCCAACGAAGCATCGATGAGGTCGTAACCTCGATCTTCCCGTGAGTTCAGTTTCGGCATCCGAGTTCATGGCGTATGCGCAGCGCAGACTGACTCGCCCGCACATTCGCGACCTGCCCGGCGAGACGGCACCGCCGGAGGGGATAGACCCCGGATTGCCGAGACGACGAGCAGCGGTGACAGTGTTGTTCTCGCTCATGAATGCCACTCCGACGATGTTGCTGATCCGACGCGCAGCGCACCGTGGCAACCATCGCACCGAATGGGCGTTTCCGGGCGGAGTGTCAGAACCGACCGACGATTCGCTTCTGGACACCGCTTTGCGGGAAACCCATGAAGAGATAGGCGTCCCGGAGTCCCAAATCGAGAATTGGGGTCCGTTGCCGAAAGTGATTACGGGAACCGGTTACGAAGTTTGGCCGTTCACTGGTCGATTGTGCGAAAATGCACGCTTGACGCCCGAACGCGAAGAGGTCGACGACTATGCTTTCATACCGGTCGAACGGTTAGCCGACGTGTCAGCGCGAAGGCAAATCACTCTGATGCAAAACAATCTCACCCGCAACTGGGACGCGATCGAACACGAAGGCAAAATTATCTGGGGCGCAACCGCGCGCATCATCAACAGCACGATGTCCGAATTAGGCATCGACAAAATCGACAATGACTCAACCTAGCGAACAGACCATGATGAACGTGCGAACGGAGTTGGGCAGCTTCCCTTCACCGGTGCAAGCGAACTTTGACCACGCTAGAGAGGCGTTGTCCGGACGCTTGGCAGACGAGAAGCTAGACGTCTGGGCGCAGTTGGGGTTGACGATTTCTAAGCGCACGGTACGATCGTGGGAGGCCGGAGCCGAGTTGTTCAATGCCTCGCCGAAAGTGCAAAGACATCTGCCGGCCGGTCAATTCATCAGCTGGGTGAAGATCGGCGATCAGTTGTGCACCGCGTCGCCCAGCCTCGCGGTCGCTTTCTTCCGCGCCAGTCCCGATGCCATCGAGCGTCTCAGGCCTAGGTACATCGGAGATTGGGCTCAGTCTTGCCGCGCCTTGTATCGCGGGACCTGGAAATCTTCCGCCTTAGCTTGCAAACTGTTCGAAGCGACGCCAGGATTGCTTGAATCGCTTTCGTTCGACGAGCTGCGACGTTTCTCCGAATTTTTGGAAGAAATCTCGCACCGGTCTTACGACATGGCAGGGGACGCGCTGGACAAAGGTGCGGAGCTGTTCCCGAAATTGGGCCGGGATGCAGGCGCGTTCATCGGACTATCCAATACGGTGGCGAAGAACTCGTGGCGACATGTCCAACCGATGTTCGACGCTGCCGGATATTCACTCGTCGAGATGCCGCGCGAACAACGCTCCAGCTTCTTATCTCTGGTCAACCGCTTATCGAGCAAAGACGGCGTGGACCCTGCGGCGCTGATCCGAGACGGATCTCGAGCGCTCGGCGGCGTCGGCCACGAATGGCGCGACACGCTGATCGATCTCACGCACCGCATCGCGTCCGAAGGTTCGCCCGAATCCTCTTCCGCGTTCTTGACAACCGGACCACGTGTTTTGGAAAGGGTCACGTTCCCACAACTCATAGAGTGGCACGGCCGCGGCATGGAACTGTTGGCGGAGAAGCCTTCCGCTGCCGAATCTTATTTCAAGAACGAATCGACTTTGTCGCACGAAGTTCTCGACGCGCTCTCATCGAGCGTCGAATTGGACCGCGTGCGCGAGATCATCCGAATGTACTGCCGAATGCTGGCAGGGCAGGAGATCGAGGTCCAAGCCGCTCAGCAATTGGTCGACAAAAAGATCGGTTGGTTCCAAGGCGAACTCCCTACGACCGAAGGGACGACGATATATCTGCCTAAGGTGATCAACCGCCATCCGAACAAGGACCGCAACTTCGCCTTCTACAAGGTGATTTCGACCCATCAGACGGGCCACATCGAATTTGGGTCGTTCCGCTTCAGCTTTGATCGTCCGTCGACCATGTTCAAGGATCTGAGGTCGGAGTTAAATTCTGCAAACGGCTCGACGCTCGAAGATGTTTCGGGCGAGATCGAAGAGAAGACGGATCATGTTGCAGAAGCTTCGTCTAACGGAGCGATGGCGCAAAACAAGGAAGACGATCACGTAGCGATCCCTATGAGCCGATTCTTCGATCTATTCCCCGACCGTAAGTTGGGTAACGACGTGTTTACGATTTTCGAGAGCACTCGGGTCGACGCCAAGGTTATGGAAGCGTACCGCGGGTTGGCGGTGAGTTTCAGGTCGGTTCAAGACGATGCGATCACGACTCGGCCCGATATGACTGAACTTCCGGCTCGCGAAGCGCTGGTGGAATTCATGATCCGCCTCAGCCTCGGACAATCCGCTAACTTGGTCGCGCCGAAACGTCACATGGAGGTGGCGCGCAAACTCCGTCGTATGGTGCGGTTGATGCAGCGCGAAGACGCACTGGTCGAAGATGCCGCGGAGGCGACGATACGCGCCTGCGCGTGGCTGACCGAAGTCAAAAACGAAGAGCTCAATGAGGATGAGTTCGAAAACCTCGACGATGACGAGGAAGACGACGAACAGGACGGCGAAGACGAGGAGGAAGAGGATCTTCAGGGCATCATCCAAGCGTTCATCGAGTCTATGCAACCCGGAGAAGGCATGGGCGAGGAAGAGGAAGGTACCGAAGAGTCGGACGACATGGACATGGGCGACGAGCAGGATTACTCTTCGCCGCAAGAGGTCGACTATCGCGGTGAGTTCAAGCCAGAACTTTCGCAGTTGCTGTCACAAGCACAGATGATGGACGGCGCCGAATTCGCCGACGACGAGTTCGGCGAGATGACGCCTCTCACTCAAGAGCAGCTTGAGGAGATGATGAAGAACTCGGCGGAGGTCGACATCCAAGAAGGGCAGGACGGTGAGGAGATGTCGTCTGAACTCGCCGAGATGCTCGAGAACCTGCTCAAAGAGATGCAGCGACGCGACCCTCAAGCGCAGAGCCAATCCGCTGGTCCAATGCAGCACGTCGACGAAGACGGCGGACCGCTAACTGCTTCAGGGAACGACCAGTACGTCTACGATGAGTGGGATTTCCGCGCCAACGAATACCGCCCACGGTGGTGCATGGTGCACGAGAAGGAAATGAGCAGCGGCGATGCCGGTTTCTATCGCGACACCTTAGTCGAGCGAGCTTCCCTCTTGACCATGATCAAGAAGCAGTTCGAACTCGTGATGCCGGAGATGTATCGCAAGCAGAAACGGCTAGAAGACGGCGAAGAACTCGATTTCGATCCGATGCTGGAAGCCGTTATCGACATCCGCGCCGGCACCACTCCCGACGACAAGATCTACTGGCGTCGGAACAAGACTGAGCGCTCTGTTGCGGTCGCTTTCCTGCTCGACATGTCGGCTTCAACCGCTGAAGCGATCGAAGAGGCGAAACGCCCGAACGACGATTGGGGTGCGCCCGATGACCCGGTCGAGTACATGGTCTGGCTGCGTTCGCGACGCACCGAAGGACTGCGCAAGTCTTACAAGAGGATCGTCGATGTCGAGAAGGAAGGCGTTGTCCTGCTCGTCAACGCACTTGAGACATTGGGCGACGACTACGGTATCTACGGCTTCTCCGGCTACGGCAGAGAGAACGTCGAGTTCTACGTCATCAAGGACCTCGACGAAAAGTTCACGGACGAGATTCCGCGGCGCATCGACCGCATCGCACCTTTGCATGCGACACGTATGGGACCGTCGATCCGTCACGCCGCCAAGAAGCTGGCAGACCAAGACTCGCGATCGAGGTTCCTCTTCTTGATATCCGATGGTCGACCTCAGGACCGGGGTTACAGTCGTGAAGGCGTCGAAAAAGAGTACGCCGTGCACGACACGCGCATGGCTTTGATGGAAGCCAGACGCGAGGGAATCGTGCCGTTCTGCCTTACCGTAGACAAGCAGGGTCACGACTACCTGAAAGTCATGATGGACGACTTCAACTACGAAGTCTTGCCCGACGTGAGCATGCTTCCGCAGCGATTGCTCATGCTCTACAAACGTCTGACGACCTAAACACGGTCCCGATAATCGTTCGGCTTGTCGACCGGCCCGCTGGGCCAATATCCATACGCGAGCGTTGCGTTTCAGGCTTGGTCGCTCCACGGCTTGAAGTCGTTTAGGTCGCGACAGCCCGGCAGATGTAAACTAGCGAATCGATCAACCTGTTCACGCCGCTCGCCTAGGATTTGTTGCAGTCCATATGCGTCGAGCGGAACTATAGGAGATGTTTCGATGGAGATGCGTTTTTCTGAACCTAAGATTCTCTCCACTTTCGCCATCGTCGTAATCGCAGGATTAGCCATGATCGGCGCTATCGGAGTTCACCTGTTCGTGACCCCAAAAAGCGGGGTCGCGCATGCTCAAACCCCTGAACCGGTCGGATCGATCTCCAGCGTCGCCGCGAGCACACCGAGTCTGACGCTCACGGTGGGCGATACCGTCGTGCTATCGATCAACGTCTATGGTCGGCAAGACGTCGAAGATCAGTCTCTGGCCAGCGATGTGGATATCGATTGGTCTGCTTCAGGAGGCACGTTGCCCGACGACGCCGACGGCACGTCTGTCTCTTACACGGCACCTTCCGAACCGGGCACTTACACCGTGACGGCTTCGCCAAGTTCCGAGTGTATCGGCACGACATCCGAATGCACAGCAACCTTCCGGATCACCGTCCGGCGTCAAGGCGAAGCGTCTGCCCCTAGCGCGCCGCCTCGTAACCCAGATGGCGAAATCCCGTCAGTTTTAACCGACCCTGACGGCGGACAGTACGAAGTCTTTACGCCGGAGAAAGGCGGCACATTCACCGGCGACGGATTCTGGATAGACGCGCCAGTCGGAATCGTTCCCAACGACGAAATCATTGGAGTGAGCATGTTTGAGCAAGACGCTGCGTCAAACGCTGGCATGACCGAGCATCGCTACACTCTGAGCGGTCGCCAATACGCGATCTCCACGGTTGACGCTTCGGGCGATCGTCTCGCTTCATACAGACTCGATGGTCCTGCCCAAGTGTGCATCCCAGTACCAGCGGAGTTGAGACCGAACATCACAAGCGTCGGCCTCGTCGTGATTAACGAAGAAGGTACATTGACCGCGCTCACATCATGGATCCGTGTCACCCCGTCTCTGATCGTTTGCGGCAACCTCAGCGTCGTACCGGCCGTCGTCGCCGCCAGCGTCCCCGGCAGCCCGCCACCGCTGCCAACCGCGACACCGGAACCAGCACCTAGCCTGCCAGTTACAGGCGGCAAAGCGCCGTTTCCGTTCGCTGCGATCGCTTTGGCGCTTCTCCTTGGCATCGCACTCGTTGCTGCGGGAACGTTCTGCTTGCGAATCCTCGGTCGCGACGGGTTTTACCGCGCCTAGGTTGTAGATGGATTGAACAAGATACGCGCTAAGGCAACCGTGTTGCGTTTCTTGTTGGCGTGGACCAGCGCGACGGCAAGTTTGGTGCTGCTAGTTTGGGGCGTAGGGGGAGCGGCTTCCGCACAATCGTCCGAAGACGTTAGAGTGATTCAGGCAATCAAGCCCTATCTGCGGGACTTATTGGTCATTTCTGGGGACAAGGTCTACTTGTCTGTCATCGTAATAGGTCCCCAAGGAACTCAAGACCAAGACTCAGCTTCTGGTGTTGACTTTATCTGGACAGCAACGGGTGGCACCGTCTCGCCATCAGCCGAAAGCAACACGAAAATCATCTACACCGCGCCTGACGAAGCAGGTACTTACGCGGTAACAGCTAGTGCCGGGTCGAATTGCGAAGGCGAATGTACAGCCATGTTCTTCGTAACAGTAAGAGTTGCTCCGAGTGAGCCTCGGATTGTCCCCAAGCTACCAATACTAATGCCCGAAATCCCGTCCATCTTTGTCGATGTAGAAGGAAACCAATACGCTGTCTTCACGCCTGAGGAAGGCGGCACGTTCAACGGCGGCGAATTTTGGGTATCGGCGCCAAGCGGCGTCGTTCTCAAGGGCGAATACGTCGGCGTCCGCATGTTCGAAGAAGGCGAGGCTTCAAACGCTGGCATGACCGAGCATCGCTATACTCTGAGCGGTCGCCAATACGCGATCTCCACGGTTGACGCTTCGGGCGATCGCCTCGCTTCATACAGACTCGATGGTCCTGCCCAGGTATGCATCCCAGTCCCGGCGGAGTTGCGGCCAAATATCACAAGCGTCGGCCTCGTCGTGATTAACGACGAGAGTACATTGACCGCGCTCACATCATGGATCCGCGTCACCCCGTCTCTGATCGTTTGCGGCAACTTGAGCGTCGTACCGGCCGTCGTAGCCGCCAGCGTCCCCGGCAGCCCGCCACCACTGCCAACCGCGACACCGGAACCAGCACCTAGCCTGCCAGTTTCAGGCGGCAAAGCGCCGTTTCCGTTCGCTGCGATCGCTTTGGCGCTTCTCCTTGGCATCGCACTCGTTGCTGCGGGAACGTTCTGCTTGCGAATCCTCGGTCGCGACGGGTTTTACCGCGCCTAGGTTGTAGATGGATTGAACAAGATACGCGCTAAGGCAACCGTGTTGCGTTTCTTGTTGGCGTGGACCAGCGCGACGGCAAGTTTGGTGCTGCTAGTTTGGGGCGTAGGGGGAGCGGCTTCCGCACAATCGTCGGAAGACGCGGGGACGATTCAAGAAATCAAGCCAATTGTGCCGGGTTTGAGTGTCGGTAAAGGTGACAGGGTACTGTTGTCCGTCATAGTGACAGGTCGAGGCGGGGATGACGATCAAAGCCCGGCGTCCACCGTCAACTTGACGTGGTCTGCCTCAGCTGGCGAGCTAGAAGTTCACAACGACACTGCGCGTGCAATATACACTGCTCCTCGGATTCTCGGCACCCAAACCGTAACGGCATCGGCCGGATCAGCGTGCGTCGGCGATGCTACGGATTGTGATGCAACTTTTACGATCAGGGTTCGGAATATTCACCGACCCCCTCCCTACAATCCTCCTGGTGAGATACCGGCAGCCCTAGAAGATGATGAGGGAAACCAGTACGTTGTCTTCACGCCCGAGGATGGTGGCACGTTCAACGGCGACGAATTCTGGGTATCGACGTCTTGGGGTGTCGTCCGCAACGGTGAATACATAGGCGTCCGCATGTTCGATGAAGGCGCGGCTCTCAACGCTGGCATGTCGCATCACGACTACACCTTCAGCGGCAACCAATACACGATATCCATCGTTGATGCCGAGGGAATACCTATTGCCTCCTACGCTCTCGACGGAAGGGTTTATGTGTGCATCCTCGTGCCAGATGAGCTGCGTCCCAACCTCTCGAGTATTGTGGTGGTCGCTAAGAACACGGATGGCACATTGACCGCAACGTCGTTTCGGTGGCAAATCAGACGATCTTCGTACTACTCATGCGGCTACACAAGCACCTTGCCGGCTACTGTAGCAGTCGGTATACCAGTCAAACCGCCCGAATTTGAACAGGTCGAGATGCTGCCCGCGACTGGCGGTACCGCGCCAACGTCTCCGGGGATCTTCGTATGGACGTTTCTTTCAGGTGTGGCGTTAGTCGCTACCGGCACTCTCGCCAATACATACCGTCGTCGTAATCGAGCGGGTTTCGGATAAACCGAAGGCGATCCAATGCCCGTATCGGTCTTTTGGAAGCCGACGGGGAAATTGTTCAAGAAAGCAGTGAGCGGCTACTGCCGTTGCAGTTCGAACATCGTGAGCATGTGATCGGCCCACTCTTTGTCGACGCGGATGATGTCTTGCGTCTCGTTGGCTACTGCGTATCGGTTCTTGCCGTCCGGAGTGACGTCGCCGATGATCATGGATGTCCGGTAGACCTCGGTCAACAACTCCCTGACTTGGACTTCTCGGCGGATGTGAACATACGGTGCGTCTCGTCCCACTCCGTAGGGTTCGTACGCGGTTAGATCGGTGAGGTTCAGCACCTCGGCTCCGTCGATTTCCGGTTCGGAGAAATGGACGATGTACTCCCTCAGCAGATCCTCGTCTGCAGGAGCCGTCCCTATGCAAGGCGCTTCAATCGCCGGCAGATCGCACACAACCCACTCGCCAGTGTCATCGTCGAAACCGTACCCCGATGTGACTTCGTTGCCTTCGAAGAGCAGGACCTCCGTGGCCTCATCGGGGTTCATCTTGAAGAACCAGTCCGGATAAGGCGGGTCTTCGACCAGTCTCAACATCACTTCACCCCACGAGTAGTCGACCGTGTAGAGCTGGTCGTAGCCGCTCTGGCGTGAGTAATGGGCACCACCGTCCGGCGTAAGATCGCCCATTTGAACCGTGAGTTGGCGGCCGTCACGAAGCGTTACGTTGACGGTCAAAAGCGGATCGTCTAATCCATACAATGCGGGATCGTCGATCGATTTCTTGAGCTCCCGTTGCGATCGTGGACCTCCCAGAAGCTGCGTGATACCGCCCCAGCGGTAGAGCGACGTCGGCACGTCCTTTTCATCGTCGAAATACCAACGTCGATCATCCTCACGGTAGTGCCATGAGGTGGAGTTCGCGCCGCCGGTTATAGAGATGTTGCGTAAGTCATCGGGCGAGAGGGTGAAGAAGAACGGCGGTTGTTCGGCGCGCTCAGTTTGCCCCAGTTGCTTGATCGCAATCGATGCTCCGATCGCAATCCAACAGGCGGCGATTACGAGAACCAATGAGAGTCTTAAACTCATAGATCAGCGTCGTCTCCACCAAGCCCAAATTCCAGCGAGGGCGATGAGAATCGGCATCAGCAACCAGCCGCTCCAACGAACGAAGTTTCGCTCCGATTCCGTAAGCACCAATTCGCGGAACGCCGTCTGCTTCGGTCGCAGGCTGATCAATTCGTAGTCGTCTGCCAAATAGTTGACGGAGTTTACGAAGAGGTCGCCATTCCTAGCCGAGCCAAAATACGCATTGCTCGCAAAGTCGGCGTCGCCGACGAGAACCATTCTTGTGGTAACCAGTTCATTGTCGACCGTTCTCGGGCTCCCGCCAATTTCCGCAACCGCTTCCAGAGTAACGATTATCGGCAAGGGACCGGACTGATCGACGTTCAAATCGAAATTGATGTCCTCAACGTCAGCTTCGGACCAGCTGTTAAGTGTGCTGATCGCGACCAGATCTTGGCGGACATACGGTATGCCAGCATCGGTCAACGGGATCGTCTGCGGATCGATGTTGTATTGGTAATACGTTGAACCCGGCATGTAGAGGACATCGAAATCCTCGGTCAACGGGTGCTCTGGGAACTGGCTGTTCGTGTTTTTGATCTGGAGGAAAGTCGGGTTCGGCGCAACGTAACTCGCAGTGTCGACGACCGTGCCAGTACCTACGCCGACGGCGTAACGTGACAAGAAGCCCTTGAAGGAATCTGGAGCCGTGTCGGGTTCAAAGAGCATCAGAAGTCGTCCGCCACGGCGACCGTACTCGGCCAAAATACCTTCCTCGGCTTCAGTCATATCCTGCGTCGGACCGGCGAAAATCACAGCCGCCGGCAGCGCCTCGGGGTCGTTGGCCGATAGACGTTGGCTAAACTCCTGCAACGTCTCGTTGGTAAGCAGGTAGTTCTCTCTTATGAGCGCCGCTGCCGCCAACCCGTATCCTTCGCTGCCGCGCGTGCTATCCGAAACGTCTCGCACCGCGTGGCCGCTGATGAAGACAACGGACTTCTGCCTGATCTGGTTGACCACCAACAGACCCGTGATTATGTCTTGTTCGGAAAACACATTCGGACCGTCGTTAGGGTTGAGCCCGGGCACGACCTCGGTTCGTCGGCTATCCAACGCTTCGATCGCCAGTGAGGGGAATTGGTCGACTCCGTACTCGACCGCGACATTTGGTTCTAATTCGGGGTCCACGAGCCGGAATGTGAGTGGCTGCTCCGTAGAACGGCGCCTGAACTCGCTTAGCAAGTCCTCGGTTACGCGCCACGCGGCTTGGCGTTGCGCATTGTTGCGCCGGAAAAACGCGGTGACCTGAATCGGCTCCCTAAGGTTGGAGAGCGTGTTCAACGTCTGGTCCGACACGATGAATTGTTTCGTGCTGGTCGTGTCCACGCGCAAGAAGCCGGGCGGGTCCGGACGTTCGAGCGCCCAATAGATCACGAAGTTGAGCAGTACAGCGATCGCGACAAACGCGATTAGGACGATCGCGGTGTTCAAACCGTAGCGGCCGCGTCTCCCGAAAACCGCGAAACGCACGGCGTCAAACGAGATTCCCGCATCGACGATGAGAATGACCAGACCGATGCCCATCACGATGTAGGCGTAGTTCTCAAGGTCGCGCACGAATATCCAGATCAGCGCGCCCAGGACCAGCGTCGCAACTCCAGCCAGCGCGAGGGCTTGCCGGATCGATCGGGCGCTTGCCATGATCCGCTCGCGGAGCGGCGTGTCGTCGGTGAGTTCGTCCATCGTCGGACGACTCTCAGGAACCTCTGGCTGTTGGTTGTCTTGAGTGGTCATTGAGATACGTGAATCCGAGTTGAGCTCATTCGCGACAACCGGGGATTAGCGCCATCGACGAGTTTCCAGTGTGATCACCGTGAGCATCAGGAACACCGCGGTTATCGACAGGTAGTAAACGACATCGCCGACCGAAAGTATGCCCCGTGCGAAGTCCGCAAAGTGGCCCGCTTCGGCGACACCGAAGCTATCCAAATCGAAGACCGAGAACGATGCGCCCAGTTGCAGCGCGTCTAGGATCTCAGCTCCTATCCCTTGGACGCGTTCCGAGACAAAGTCGATAATCGTGAGCCCGGTCAAAAGGCCTGAGCCCACCACGAGGCCAACGATCTGGTTCGGACTGAGCGCAGACGCGAATAGGCCGATCGCCAGCGTCGCGGCAGCGTAGAGGACCAAACCCAGGTAGCCAGTCAAGATTGGGCCGACATCCGGTATGCCGTAGACGAAGAGGATGATTACGAAATAGAGCGAAAGCACCAGCATGGCCAACATCGTGGCGAAAGCCGCGAAAAACTTGCCCAATACAATCTCGTACTCACGCACCGGCGAGGTCAACAGCAACTCAAGCGTGCCGATCTTCTGTTCTTCCGCCAAAAGCCGCATTGTGATCGCCGGGGACATGAAGATCATGAAGAACACCGCACCGGCTAGGAAACCCCGAATCGAGGCCTCCGAAAATGCGTCTGAAACTGAGGCGACGAAGAAGAAGCCGGTGATCGCTAAAAACGCTGCCGAGACGACATACGCCATCGGCGATGCGAAATAGGTTCGAACTTCCTTGTTGGCGATCAGCCAGATGTATCGCACGGTTTAACCCAAGTCCTCTTCGGTCGTGAGTTCTAAGAAGATCTCTTCCAGCGTCAATGGCAGCGGGGTGAGATTGACCAATCCCCAACCACGTTCGATCACCTTGTTCGCGATCGTCTCCGTCGCCTGCGCGTTCGGGCGTGCGTCCACGATCAACGGCACCGTGCCTTCGCGTTCGCCCTTCGCGACCGATTCCGCCCGGTTGTCGCGTCGGGCGTCGACCACCATCGGCATCTGGCGCATTTCACTGATAATCTCCCGCGGCTCCGCTCCGCGCACCGTCATCTCGATTCGCTCGGAATGCTGCAACCGCTCCGAAAGATTGTCCGGACGGTCATCCGCGACGATCCGTCCGTCGTGGATCACCAAAACTCGCCGACAGATCATGCTCACTTCAGGCAAAATGTGCGAACTCAACAGCAGAGTGTGTTCTTCACCCAGTTCGCTGATCAATTCACGTGTCTCTACAACCTGAATCGGGTCGATGCCGATCGTCGGTTCATCGAGAATGAGCACATCAGGTTCGTGCAATATCGCCTGTGCGATTCCGGTTCGTTGGCGATAGCCCTTGGAAAGCTTGCCGACGAGCGCATTGCGATAGTCGCCCAATCGAACCGTGTCGATAACCTTGGGCACGCGCTCCTTGATCCAATCGCTATTCATTCCACGCAACATGCCCATGTACGAGAGGAAGTCGGTGACCGTCATGTCGTAGTAGAGCGGAACGGTTTCAGGCAGATATCCGATGTGCCTTCGCGCATCCAGCGAGTGGGATACCACGTTGTAACCTGCGACAACCGCGTCGCCGTGGGTAGGTGGGGTGAATCCGGTCAGCACCCGCATCGTCGTAGTCTTGCCAGCCCCGTTGGGACCCAAGAAGCCGACGATCTCACCCTTTAGGACTTCGAACGATACGTCAAGCACGGCCGGGTAGGGGCCGTAGTACTTCGACATGTGTTCGAGCTTGATCATGATTAATGCAGTCCTACGCGTTTTGATCTATCCAGACGTTCCTGTTGATACGCACGCGGTGGCGACGCAGTTTCGATGTCAACAAGCAATAAAGTTTAACAACACCCGAGCGCTCCAAGTCCATCCTGCAATATCAATCCGAGCCCCGATGTCATTCCGAGCCCCGATGTCATTCCGAGCCCCATGTCATTCCGAGCGAAGCGAGGAATCTCACTCCCCGCACCCTCAAGCAAGTCACAGGCCCCGCTTCGCTAAAATCATTGTTAACCAATCTCCGAGGCTCCCGATATGGCAACCACACTCGAAGAAATCGACACTTCATCACGCATCATCTACCTCGATCACGCAGCCACGACTCCGGTTCGAGAGGAAGTGCTCGACGCGATGTTGCCGTATTTCAGCCAAGCGTACGGCAACCCGTCCAGTCTGTATGGGATGGCAGGGGAATCGCGCAACGCCATCGACGAAGCACGAGCGCGCGTCGCGGCGGTTCTGAACTGCCGAACCAGCGAGGTCGTCTTCACCGGCGGCGGCACCGAGGCCGACAACATGGCAGTCAAAGGCGTGGCATCGACATTTGACGAGCCCGGCGACATCGTAATTTCTGAAATCGAACACCATGCCGTGATCCACGCGGCAGAGCAACTTGAGCGCGACGGTCACTGCGTGAAAATCGTGCCCGTCGACCAATACGGCGTCGTAGATCCCAATGACGTGAAAGAACGCCTCGGCGACCGTGATGCAGTTGTCAGCGTCATGTACGCAAACAACGAGGTGGGCGCGGTGAACGACATCGCCGAGATATTGCGACTGGCCAAGCTGCACGCCGCCGACACTGGAAAACGAGTCGTCGTTCACTCCGATGCGGTGCAAGCATCCGGCAAACTTCCCCTCGACGTCAAGATGCTCGGAGTGGACTTCTTGTCCTTGTCGGCCCACAAGATTCACGGTCCCAAAGGCGTCGGCGTTCTTTACGCCAAACGCGGTGCCAAGATGGATGCGCTGATCGCGGGTGGCGGGCAGGAACGTCAGCGCAGATCCGGCACCGAAAACGTGCCGGGTATCGTAGGCATGGGAATGGCGCTTGCGCTCGCCGAAAATGAACGCGAACAATTCTGTGCCCATACCAAGGAACTTCGCGACCGATTCTTGGCGAGCGCGACCGAACGTGTACCCGGAATCGTAATCAACAACAGCCGCGACGATGGACTGCCCCACATCGCCCATGTGTCTGTGCCGGGCCTCGAAGGCGAACCCATGCTTCTAGGTCTCGATTTCAAAGGGATATGCGCGTCAAGCGGAAGCGCATGCAGCTCCGCATCCGTCGAGCCATCCCACGTCCTCCTCGGCATGGGTATGAGCCACGAACTAGCCGCGGGCAGTCTCAGATTTTCATTCGGCAAAGATTCAACGCTTGAAGACGTCGGTTACACCGTCAACGCTTTGTCAGAGGTCGTAGAGCAACTGCGCGGCATGCCCTCGATGGCAACCTGACGAGCGGTTGTACATATTCCACACCCGGATCGACTGTGCATAAGATCAGATAGTTCGCGTCCTGCAACAATCCCCATCGATGGTATAGGGTAAGGGGTTAGTACAAAATAAGCGGCGTGGAAATTACGGTGAAACAAACCCGTTCTGATACCCCTTCCCCTTTCAAGAATTGTGAAGGTGCAAGCGTGACGCGCATTCGCCCCGGTCCTCCCCGGCGACTGACCCTTACCGCTCTGGCATTGGTTGCCTGCCTGTTCTCGGTCGTCCTGGTCGACGCCGCCCCGATCGCGGCACAATCTCAGGCGGGATTGACGGTCACACCTCAAACCCTCAGCATTCCCGTCGGCTCAAGGGCATGCTACGTGATATGGCCTAACACCAACCCAACTAGCGAGTTCACGATTACTCAATCAGGCTCTACAGGCTACGCCACGCACGTGGATGTTTCGTCGGCGGAAGTGTTCCAACCGAACACATCAAATACGCAGGCCGGTGGCGTGTATTTTTGCCTCAAGGGAAAGGTTGCAACTACGTCTGCCATCACTTTCTCCCATACGGTGCAATCCAGCGATTCCAATTACAACGGGATCACCGTACCCGCCGCGACCGTGTCGGTGGTGGCGGCGGACACCACGCCCACGATCCGGTTCCTCTACCCCGAGATGTGGGTGGTCGAGGGCAGCACCAATTTAAGAAATATCCGCAGTGTCGACGAACTGGACGTAAGAACAGTAACTATCAAACTCGACATCGCACCGGCACCGAGCAGAAACGGGAATGTCATCTGGCATGTTCCGTATCCTGACTGCCACACCGTTGGTCACCGAAGCAACTTGAATTTAAGCCGGCCGGTTGGCTGTGTCGACGGATGGCAACCGGGTGACCCCGCTGCTGGCTATGCCAGATACAACGTTGACTATATTCCGGACGGATTGATGGGGCGGCATGTGGCGTTCACCTCCGGAAGCAACGACATGCAGTTCACATTCGATATTCGGTCAGACAACGTTGCGGAAAATAGGGAGTGGGTGCAGGTTTACCTGACGAACCAAGAATTCACCCCGGCAGTATGGCCGCTATTCAGAAAAAACACAGATGTCTGCGTCGGTGCTTGCACCAATCCGTCGCAAGGTGATCAATCGGTCGTTGTCCGGATCGTCGACGACGATACGTCGACGGCCTGCACCTATTGCGGCACAATGGGCGAGCCCGGCAAGATACGCGACCCTGAGTTTGTGGAAATCGAACCGACTCCGGATGAGGTTTCGGGCCAGCAGCTGTCTGCGACATCCAACGCACCGCCTACGGTTTCGAACGCCATCTCAGACGCAACTATTGTGAACCAGGCCGGCACGCACAAGGTGTCCTTGTCCGGTGTGTTCGACGACGCTGATGGCGATGACCTGACCATCACCGCCTCATCTTCAAAAGAGAGCGTCGCCACCGTGTCAGTGTCCGCCGACTACACGTCGCTCACAGTGAACGCCAAATCCCGCGGGACGGCGAAGATCACAGTCACCGCCGCCGACGGCAAGGGCGGCACTGTCTCGGATGAATTCACGGTAAAGGTCAAGGCTGCGCCACGTAAGGGATCGAATCTGCAAAGCGCGATCGGTTTGGAGGTGGGTTTGCCGCCATTGGTAACTTCTCTTTCCGGCGTGTTCATCGACGATGACGGAGATGCGCTGAGCATAACCGCATCATCCGACGATGAAGCCGTCGCCACAGTCTCGATTGATTCCAGCTCCTACACGGTTAAGGGCGTATCCGCGGGCAAAACGAAGATAAAAATCACCGCCGAGGATACCGACGGCAATAAGGTGACCTACAGCTTCGACGTTTCGGTCACAGAACCACCGCAATCGGATCCACCGCTAATCGTACTGCTCGTACCGCCGCCAAAGGAAGAGGCGCAGAATCAGCAGCAGGAAACTCCCGCGCCCGAATCGGAAGATGAAGATCCGGAAAATGAAGAAACGGAAGATCTGAATGTCAGCGTCAATTCCGCGCCTAGCGTAGCATCCGCTCTACCTGATGTGAACGATCTGAGAGAAGGCGCAACGCTTGACATCTCTCTGTCAGGAGTGTTCGATGACGTTGACGGTGACGCTCTGACGATAACCGCTTCATCCGACTACGAGGATGTTGTCAAAGTTTCGGTGGCGTCCGACTACTCCGATCTGACCTTGACCGCAGATAACTCTGGCGATGCGACGATCACGGTCGTCGCTCAAGACCCGGACGGCAACCAAGCAAGTCTGACTTTCAAGGTTGAGGTCACGGACCCGGCAACGCAATCCGCGGCGACCGAACAACAGACCTCCGAAAAAACCGAACCAGATAAGCAGGAGCAGGAAACGACCACACAGCCTGAAACCGCGGCGACATCAGAACCCGAGACGGAGACGGAAGAGACCGCGACCGTGACGTCGGAAACGGAATCGGAGACGGAGACGGAAGAGGCCGCGACTTCGGATGCGGTGGCACGATACGACACGAACAACGACGGCACCATCGACAAGTCGGAATTCAATCAGGCCGCCAACGACCATTTCGACGGGAAGATCACATACGCCGAGTTCGTGGAAATCTACACCGCTTACAATCAATCTTCCGTCTGACCCCACCCGTCGATCAAATATTCGCCTATCACCCCAGTCCTTCCGGCATCCCCTCCCCGTCCTTCCGGCTTTCGTCGGAAGGACGCGAGGGTGCGCCGGCCGCCAGTGTTCCGCAATGGTCTCGCATCTTGGGATGCGTCGTATATATATTTGATACCTAGACCGCGAATCGACGCAACCAACTTTTCGAAATGGCCACAGACTACCGCTACGAACCCGACGACGAAGACGCTGCTGACGCGGCAGTCAGTGGTGACTTCATTGACGGCGACGACGCCCGCGATGCATTCCCAACCGAGGTTGCCGCCGCACTCCAATACGCCGCAAATAACAAGTACGACTACGGCCCCAAACTTCGAGACGAAGATCTCCAGTGGGATGTCGATGGCGTGGTACCCCTCGAAGGCGGTATCTCCCGCGTATTCGTCGATTACACGCCGTCCGCGTCTTTCCGAGGGTCTTCAGGCTCCGAATATTTCGATGTTGACGCGTCGGGTCGGGTTTTGGCACGTCGGCAGATACGGGTTCCCAAACAAAATCTGCCCCTAATTTTGATCGCGCTGACGGTCGTATCACTGATCTCGGTCGCTGTTGTTCAAGTGCTTTTGTGGGCAAACCCCTTCGAAGCGGGACCGACACTTTACGTCGCGGGGCGTACCCTGTGGATTCGCGCCGAGTTGCCCCAGCATCAGCCATATGTCATTTACAACGCGCCATCGACCGCCGGCGACGTCGGCCAATGGGCGATTTCACCCGACGGTCAGGGCACAGAGATCGTTATCGTAGAAACGACGTTGACGAACCAAACGTCTGGGGCCGTCCGCATGGTAATTGACCGCGACGCCGCTGAGCTGCGGATCCGAGGGAGCATCGCGCTCAAGCCGGTCGACGTTATCGCTCGCTCGTATCAGGTGGAAACGAGCAATGATCGGTATCTCGATCCCGAGTTCAGATTGATGTGGGGCGGTTTCACGCTGAATCAGGGCGAAGAGCTGCGAGGCCACATGGTCTTCGAAGCCCCGATCGGCAGCGATTTCAGCGACTTCCGCTGGCTAGCCGGCGACACCGCCGTAGTTCGCTACTAGCAGCCCAACCCAGACGAACCACCGCCGACAATCCCCCTCCCAGCAAGGGAGAGGGGAGATTCCTCGTTGCACTCGGAATGACATGGGGGCTCCGCACCAGCTAAACAACCAGCGCGCTTTCACCCGCTACGCCCCCATATCCACCCCTTTCACCCTCACCCTGACCCTCTCCCATCAAGGGAGAGGGGATTCAGAGCCCCATATCCGCCTCGATCACCCTCACCCTGACCCTCTCCCACCAAGGGAGAGGGGAGATTCCTCGCTGCACTCGGAATGACATGGGGGCATACCAGCTAAACAACGCCCGTCATCAACGCTAAAGACCAAAACCACTGGCAACAATCCCCTCTCCCCTCATTACCACATCCCTCCCCCTTCCAGGGGGAGATTAAGAGGGGGTCCCGGCTGAGGGGGCACGGGGTCATGGGGAGGGGCCTGTCGACTAAACCACCAGCGCGCATTCACCTCCCATCGCCCCCCATATCCACCCCGATCACCCTCACCCTGACCCTCTCCCATCAAGGGAGAGGGGATTCAGAGCCCCATATCCACCTCGATCACCCTCACCCTGACCCTCTCCCATCAAGGGAGAGGGGGTTCAGAGCCCCATATCCGCCCCGATCACCCTCAGCCGGGACCCCTCCTAATCTCCCCCCAACAAGGGGAGGGTGAAGGTTCAAGGTAGAGGGGACCAAACCAGCGTTACCCAATCCTCTCCTACAGCGCAGGCGCGGCGCAATCTGGACTCGCTCGGCACTATACGACTGATCACACAAATGCGAAGGGATATACAAATACGATGAAATACACAAATGCATATTCTGAACATACCCAAATGATGGAGATGTACATATTATGGATATGTTTTGGTAAACTGCACGATACTGCGCTCCTAAATGGGAACGCACGGGTCGCCTAAATTGGCGAGTCCAAAAGGGAAGTTGGCCTATAGGAGGGGGATAACCATGTTCGACACTGGAAGCGACAGGATAGGCCGCCTCATGCGGTCGGGCATCCCTTTTAACGCCCACCCCGATTCATCATTCAATCGATCTAATCTGGCCGTACGCCTTTCCGCGCTACTGCTCATGGTCGCCGCGCTGGGCGTTTTCTTCGCCCACGACGCGCCGACGGCTCAGGCCGGGACGGCGGCCAATCTCAGGGACGATGAACGAACCTTCGCCCTCGGCACGATGACGGTTGGGAATAGCGGGAGCACTTGGCGCGGATACTCGCGGATAGGCAGCAACAACGTGGGCCAGCTGACACGTGCCGGGTTCACTTACTACGGCACCAGTTACGAGATCAAATGGCTGGCCGAACACAACACCTCGAATTATCTGATTGTGGAGCTCGACAAGGCGATCCCGGCCGATGTCAAGTCCGGGCTGGTCCTGTACATCGCCGACCGGCGCTTCGCTTTGGCCGACGGCGTGATCAATCCGACCAACAGCAAGCAGATCCGGTGGGCTAACAGCCGCGAACAATGGGCCACCGGCGAGCAGATCCACGTGAATATCAGCTTCACCGACTACTGGTCGGCGACGCTGACGGTGCGGGATCTGAGTACAAGCGGACTGGGCTGCGATAGCCAATTTTCCACCCCCTCTCTCCGGTGCGAAACCTCCGCGACTCTGTCGGATGACACGATCACGCTCGGTTCGACCACGCACACCATCGATTATATCCAAATTCAATCAGCAGGCCTGTTCTTTGGCTTTGCCGACGCCGATGGAACGTACGGATCGTTCACCGAGCTACGCAGGTATACGCTCCACGTCGGCAATGTTCAATTGCCGCTGTCTGACGCGACACAAAACTCACAATCAGAAGCCAATGCCTACTGGTCCAGTCATGGCATCACCTGGACGGCGGGCCAGCAAGTCAAGCTGCGCCTGACGAAGCCGAAGTTCACCGGCGTGACGTTCCGCGACGCGGCGAATACTCAAGATATCGATGAGATAAAGGTCGCCGAGGACTCCTCCGGCGGCTTCAATGTCCGGCTGGCGCGGGACCCCGGCCAGGCGACTGTCAACGTGAGGCTGTCGAAGGTTGCAACCGGCTGCACAGGTTGTCCCAACAGCCACATCGGCGACCCCACGAAGATTAACCTGGTGTCGGATTCTGACCAGGACAGCGTTCCGTGGACGGTGACGCTTACGTTCGACAGCGCAAATTCGTGGGCAGTGAATCAGCGAGTCGCTATCGAGCCCGTTGGTGACGCGGACCTCCGGCACGAGCACGTCCTGATCGTTGCCAGAGTCTCGACCACGTCGGGCAACCACCCCTGGTACGACTCGCCCGACGGCTTCAGCAGTCTCTTCGTCACCGTCACCGAAGTCGGGGACGACGGCACTGGTGGCGGGGTCGGAGGCCAGGGCTCGCCTGCCACCGAGGGCGGCTCGGGCGGGGCGCCGCAACCCTCAGAATCGCAGACGGAGCCGCAGGGTCGGCCACCGCCGCCGCAGAATATCAAGATCGTGCCAGGCGACCGTCAGCTGACCGTCACCTGGGAGGTTGGCCCGCGCGACGGCGTTGAGAACTCCGAAATCCGCCACGCCCTGCGATGGCGACAGAATCCGGGTCCCGGCAAGTGGAAAAACACACATCCCCCCCACGTCTTGCCAAAGGATGGACACAGCTTTAAGGGCGGCATCACCAGCTTCGTAATCAAAGGCCTCAAAAACGACGTGGCTGCCGACGTGCAGATCCGCGCATTTACCGGCGGCAACGACTACGACCATGCCGTGACGACGAGCAATTGGATTGCATTCAAGGGCACGGAAACCACGCCGTTCAAGCCCAACAACCCGCCCACGGTCGCATCGGCAATCGCCGATGTCGGACCGCTCACCGTCGGCAACGACGCCACCATCGATTTGTCCGGCGTCTTCGACGACGCCGACGGAGACTTGCTGACGCTCGATTCGAGGTCGTCGGACGACAACGTGGCGATCGGCTTCGTCCAATACGCGCCGGATGCCGAGCTGTGGATCCTGGCGCTCAGCCGGGGCACGGCGGAGATCACCGTCACCGCCAACGACGAACGCGGCGGCACCGTCTCGGACACCTTCACCGTGACCGTCAAGGAAGCGCCCACGGTGGCCAAGCCAATCGCCGACGTCAGCAGCCTTAAGACGGGCAAAAGCAAGCAGATCTCGCTGTCGGGAGTCTTCGCCGACGCCGACGGCGACGCGCTCAAGCTCAGCGCCGCATCGTCGGACACCGACGTGGTCTCGGTCTCGTCGCAGGTCGACCCCGATACGGCCTCGGCAACCTCGATCACCGTGCTAGCCGTGTCCTCGGGCACTGCCACCATCACGGTCACGGCGCAGGACACGGACGGCAACCGAGTGATCGACACGTTCGATGTGACGGTCCCGGCGGCGCAGCAACAGGTTCAACCACAGGAGGCGCAGCCGCAGCAACAGCAACAGCAAACGGTCGAACTGCCCGGCCCTGTTGTTTCGCTGCAAGTGACGGCCTCGAAGGCGAAGAGCGTAAAGGTGAGCTGGAACGCCCCGGAGACCGGCGGCGCGCCCAATGGCTACATTGTCCATCTCAAGCCCGAAGACGGCGAGAAGGGCAGCGGCAAGACCAAGAGGCCCAAGGCGAAGAAGACGCAAGTCACATTCAACAAATTAGAGCCCGGTCGCACCTACAACATCTGGGTACGAGCCCAAAACCAAACCGGCAAAGGCGAACGCGTTTACACCACCATCGCCCTTCCCTAACCCAACCAAACAACAAAACCCGCTGGGCCAAACCCTCGTGGTCGCCCGATGCGGCGCGCGGCGTTACAACCACCGTCCCCTTTCGCCCAGCGAAAGGGGACGCGGGAGCGAAGCGAACGCAGGGGTATGCCCGGGGACGCGGTGCGGCCGGGTTTCCCCCGCTCAGCGGGGGAAATGTGCCACGCAGAGTAGCTACGGCTACGACGTGGCAGAAGGACCAAGGCGGCGCGATGGGACAGCGTTGTCCACTGCCCCTCTGGATGGACATTTACAGCGCGCCCGCAGCGCAATCTGGACTCGCGCTGTACTATACGTTGAGTTACACAAATATGAACTCAACAATTACGCAGCATATGGAGATGTACAGGCAGTTAAGACGATTTGTTATCCTGTACTATCCTGAAGCTCCGAACAGGAACGCGCGGATCACCTAACTTGGGGAGTCCGACTTAGACGTTGGGCTATAGGAGGCATGACAACCATGCTCGACACCGGAAACCACAACAGCAAGACACACGTCTTGCGGTCGACCATGCCAGTTACCCCCCCCCCCCCCCCTATATTCAAACAACCGTTCTAACCTAGCCCTCCGCCTCTCTCCGCTCCTTCTCCTGGCCGCCGCACTCGTTGCGCTGTCGGTCTTCTTCGTCAACCACGCGCCGCCCGCCCATGCGCAGGCCCAGTCCACCGACGCCACCCTCAGCGCCCTCACCGGCAGCACCAGCACCGACGGCTCGTCCTTCACGGGCACGCTCACCCTCGACCCCGCGTTCGCCGCGGCCACCGAGGACTACATCGCCACGGTGACCAACAGCGTCACGCACATCAAGGTCACGCCTACCAGGAACCACGCCAGCGCGACCATCCAGGCAGGCAAGGGCTCCACCCTGGCGACGGTGACCAGCGGCACCGCCAGCGCCGCCATCGCGCTGGACGTGGGCGCGAACGAGATCAACGTGACGGTAACGGCGCAGGACGGCACCACGACCAAGACCTACACCATCGTCGTCACCCGCGCGGCGAGCGACAGCCTGGTCAGCAACGTGGGGCAGGCCAAGGATGCGGACGGTTACTCGCTCCTTTCTACGCTAGCCAACACGTTCACGACGGGCAGCAACGCCGCAGGCTATACCCTGACGGGCATCGACTTCCACCTCAGGGCCACGTCAAGCCTGACGGACGCTCACCTGGGGACGCTGACCGCGTCCGTGTGGACCTCGGGCGGTTCGACGCCCACCGGCACCGCAATTACCGACTTGGGCACCAAGCTCGCGGACCTGGTCGTGCCATCGACGGCCGCCAGCGTGACGACGGGGCCCGTGACCTTCGCTGCGCCCACTGGGACCACCCTCGCGGCAAGCACCACGTACTACGTGGTGATCGGTTCAAGCGCCTGGACCGGGGGCGGGAATCTTCTGCTCAACACGACAACCAGCGACAACGAGGATGCGGGCGGGGCCGCGGGCTTCAGCATCGCGAACGTCTCCTATAGCCTTACTATCGCCCCCTGGGCCCAGAACGCGGACAGCGTGGCACTGGCCTTCAGGGTCAAGGGCTCGGCCACGCCCGGCGTGACGCTGGGCAAGACGTCGGTCGCGACGGAGGTCGGGGAGACGACGACGTACACCATCGTCCTCGACGCGCAGCCCACGGCGGACGTGGTCATCACGCCGACGAGCGGCTCGACGACGACGGCCACCGTCACCAACCAGGCAAAGACCTTCACCACGGCGAACTGGGAGGATGCGCAGACCGTGACCGTCACCGGCGTCGCGGCGGGCTCCACGACCATCACCCACGCGGCGACGAGCACGGACACGCGGTACAACGGCCTGACCGGCATCGGGTCCGTGGCGGTGCAGATCAGCGCGACGACCAGGACGGTCAAGTTCGACCCGACGACGGTGTCGGTGAACGAGGGGTCGAACGCGTCGGTGACGGTGAATCTGGGGCGGAACGCGCCGACGGGGGGCGTCGCGCTGGCGTTCACCTACAGCTACTCCGGCAGCACCGCGACCACCGCCGACACCGGCACCACGCCCGCGACGCTGACGATCGCGGCGGGGCAGAACACGGGGACGCTGAGCATCCCGACGACGGGCGACGCGCTGGTGGAGGGCGACGAGACGTTCACCGTGACCGTGACCACGAGCACGTCGGGCTGGGAGGTCGTCAGCGGCCAGAACACCGCCACGGTGACCATCACCGACGACGACGACAACAACGCGAAGATGGGGTTCGGCAGCTTCCGCCAGACGACGAAGCGGCTCTACAGCGTGGCGGAGAACGTGACCGGCGGGACGATGACCGTCCCCATCGCCATCTCCAACAACCCGCAGTCGGACACCACGTTCAACGTCACGGTGGAGACGGGCGGCACGGCCACGGAGTACGCCAGCGCGCAGAGCCCCGGCGACTTCCGCATCCAGACCAAGTCGGTGACGTTCGGGCCCGCCAGGTCCAGACTCCAGCATCTCACGATCGCCATCACCAACGACACGCTGTCGGAGGAGAACCAGACCATCGAGCTCAAGATCAGCGACAGCACGATCGGCAGCATCGGCGCGCTGTACGCGCGCGACAACAACGGCCGCCTCGCGCGCGTCACCATCACGGACAACGACCCGCCGGCGGCGCCGTCGGGCCTGTCGCTGACGGCGGGGGCGCAGAAGCTGACGGCGTCGTGGTCGAAGCCGGTGGGTCCGGTGACGGGCTACGAGCTCCGCTACAAGGTGACGACGGCGAGCAACCGGACCGCGACCACGGCGGGCGACCCGGCCACGGGCTGGGTCACGATCACGCCCTCGGGCACGAACGGCACGGCCGAGATCACGGGGCTGACGAACGGGACGTCCTACCACGTGCAGGTGCGCGCGAACGACGGCCAGACCGGGAGCGGCAACGGCTGGGGCGACTGGTCCGGCTCGCAGACGGGCACGCCCACCGCCACGCCCGCCGCAGGGGTGATAGTCAGCAAGACGTTCGCCAGCGTGGTCACAGGCTCGACGACGACCTACACGATCAAGCTCAACAAAGCGCCCACGGCGAGCGTCGTCGTCACGCCCACCAGCGGCACGACGGGCGTGGCCACCGTCACCAACCAGGCAAAGACGTTCACGACGACCAACTGGAACCAGACGCAGACCGTCACGGTCACGGGTGTGGCGGCGGGCTCGTCCACGATCACGCACGCCGCCACGAGCACCGATACGGCTTATAGCGGCATCACCATCGCCTCGGTGACGGCCTCCGTCATGGCCGCCTCGCAGACGGCGCCCACCACGCTGGCGCTGACGACGACCGCGGGGGACAACATCGTCGCCGAGGACGGCGGCACGGTGACGGTCACGGCCACCCTGAACCGGCCGGCGACGACGGCCGTCTCGGTCACGCTGACGGCCACCGGCACGGCCACCGGGACGACGGACTACTCGCTGCCCTCGGCCTTCACCATCGCCGCCGGCCAGAGCTTCGCCACGGGCACGGTCACGATCGTCGACGACGACATCGACGAGGCCAACGAGACGGTCATCCTCACGACTTCGGTGAGCGGCCTCACGGTCACGCCCGTGACGCTGACGATCACGGACAACGACACCGCCGGGGTGACGGTCAGCCAGACCGCGCGCTCGGTCCAGGTGCCGATGACGACGACCTACACGGTGGTGCTGAACTCGAAACCCACGGCGAACGTCACGATCACCCCGACCAGCGGCACGCCGGCCAACGCCACGGTGGCGCCGGCGTCGCGGACGTTCACGCCTCAGAACTGGAGCACGGCGCAGACCTTCACGGTGACGGGCGTGTCCAAGGGCATGTCCACGATCACGCACGCCGCCACGAGCACCGACACGACCTACAACGGCATCTCCATCGGCTCCGTGGCGGTGACGGTCACGCCGCAGCCTCCCAGCACGCTGGCGCTGACGACGAACGCGGCGAGCAACACCATCGCCGAGAGCGGCGGCTCGGTCACGGTCACGGCCACCCTCAACCGGCCGGCGACGACGGCCGTCTCGGTCACGCTGACCGCCACAGGCACCGCCACGGCCACGGCGGACTACTCGCTGCCCGCGGCATTCACGATCGCCGTGGGCCAGAGCTCCGCCACGGGTACGGTCACGATCGTCAACGACGACGTCGACGAGGACAACGAGACGGTCATCCTCACGACCACCGTGAGCGGCCTGACCGTCACGGGCGTGACGCTGACGATCAGCGACGACGACACCGCCGGGGTGACCGTCAGCGAGACCACGCGCGACGTCGAGGACGGAGCGACGACGACCTACACGGTGGTGCTGGACTCGCAGCCCACGGCGAACGTCGTGGTGGCGGCGACCAGCGGCACACCGGCGTACGCGACGGTGGCGCCGGCCTCGCGCACGTTCACGGCGACCAACTGGAACGTGGCGCAGACGTTCACGGTGACGGGCGTGTCCGGGGGCTCGTCCACGATCACGCACGGCGCCACGAGCACCGACCCGAAGTACCCGACCAGCCTCTCCATCGCCTCCGTGGCGGTGAGGGTCAACCCCCACGACACGACGCTGAGCGCGCTGTCGTTCAGCTTCAGCGCCGACGGCGGCACGACCTTCCCCGGCAGCGGCAAGCTGAGCCCGGAGTTCGATCCGGCCACGCGCACCTACACGTATGAGATCTCGCCAGCCGCGACCCACGTCAAGTTCACCCCCACCGCGAACCACCCCGAGGCCACGATGACGGTGAACACGGTGGCGACGGCCAGCGGCGCGTCCAGCGCCGCGATTCCGGTGCGCGCGGGCAGAGTCACTGTGGCTGTAACGGCGCTCTCTGGGACTATCGAGAATTACCTGTTCGTGCTGTCGGCGGGCGGCGGCGGAGCGGCAGGGCAGCTCGGGAACACTGTCTGGACCTCCGTATTGATCATGCGGGACCTCTATGACGACGGGTCCTTCCTGGGCTGCGAAAACCACACTGATGTCGCTGAGGGCGACCGCTGCAACGACACGTCCACGCTCTCGCAGGACACGTTCTACTTCGCCGGCGCGCCCGGCTGGTCCTCAACCGACACGGAAAGCCGGGGCGACAACGACTGGCGGGCCTCCAGGCAATACGGCGGAGTCAGGATTTTCGCTATGTGGTCCAGGTCCCTGGGCGACAACGTGCCGAGAACCCTGGTCCTGACCTTCACGCAGGCAATCCCGGAGAGCCTGCGCAACAGCCTGACGCTCGTCTTCGACGGGCGCTCGTTCCCGCTCCGGGACGGCGTGTTGAACGACGACGGGGACACCGTCCAATGGTTCGACTCCGGCATCGCCCTGAACGAGCACGCGGTCGACCAGCTGGTCGACGTGGGCCTCTACCTGAACCCGGTCGGCCCCAGCGTGACGGAGTGGCAGCCGACCATGATTGCACGCAGCATCAACAACAGCCACGCCAAGGCCGGATGCGGCGGCGACATCGACTGCGGCGACCCCAGCGTCATCGGAGGAAACCGATTCTCGGTCAACGCGCCCAAGTACGGCGGGCTGCGCAGCTACTACATCAAGGAGCTCACCGTCGAGTTCGTGGCTCGGCACGGCCACGACGAGGTCTCCCGCCGCGTCACACTGACCGTGGAGGAGCACGGCGGAACCGTCGACCTCAACGGCACGACCCTGGAGCTGACGGACAACGGCCAGTCGATCCGGCTGCCCATCCGCCACGAGAACCGGGTGGGCAACACCAACACCTGGACCTGGGTGGAGACAGGCGGCGCCCTGGCCTGGGGCGCGTTTTCAAAGGTCGGGGTGCGCATCATCCCGGTCACCACCGGCCTGCAAAAGGTGCGCGTCCACTACGACGAGATGAAGAACGGGCAGCCGGTGGACGGCTTCGTCCGCTGGGACATCGCGCAGGCCAAGCCCCACGCGACGCTCGGCCAGGCGCTGGTCGCCGTCATCCCGGGCGAGTTCGTCAGCATCAACACCAGGGAGAAGGCGATCACCACCCACGCCAAGCTGCTGCTGCGCGGGGACTGGCCCGGAAGCACGATCGAGTACGGCAAGGGGACATACGACCAACCGCCCAACACCTTCACCGCGGTGGGCGCAAACGGCCTGACCGGGGCGATCCCGCTAAACGCCCACAAGGCCAACACATACGTGTGGGTCAGGGTAACCAACGGCGACCAGAGCAAAACCCACCTCGTCATCATCGACCCGCCGCCGCGCACCTTCAGCGTGAACCCGGACCTGCGCGTGACAGAGGGCGAAACGGGACAGGTCACCGTCAGCCTCGGCAGTCCCGCGACCAGCGGCGGCGTGACGTTCAACGTGACGACCGACTACGGCGACGGCGTGACCGCCGATGACGTGGGCGAGATAGTCAGCACGGTCACGGTGCCGGAGGGCCAGCGGAGCGCGACCATCAGTGTGCCCACCGTCCAGGACGAGGAGATCGAGGCGGACGAACGCCTCACCGTAACGCTCACGCACGTCGGCGAGCCGCTCTGGGCCGTCGAGCCCGGCAAGACCGGCACGACGGACGTCACCATCGTCAACGACGACGTGGGGCTGGAGCCGTGGAACATACAGGTGGTCCCCGGCGACGGCACGCTGACCGTGACTTGGAACATCTCCTCACGCGAAGGCTACGAGGACTCCGAGATCTGGCACGCCCTGCGCTGGAGCCAAGAGTTCGGCGTATGGGCAAACCACCGAGACCCAAGAGCCGTCGGAAAGAACGACGGCGTATCCGTCGACCCAGGCGTGAAGACATACACCATCACCGGACTCAAAAACGATGTCGCCACCGGCGTCTTCATCCGCTCCACGGTCGGGCATCGCAACAACATGAGCGAGCGAAGCGGGGATTCCAGCAAGTGGGTGCGGACCAAGGGAGTGCACACCACGCCCGTCGGCGCGCCCAACGAGGCACCCACCGTCGCAAGCTCCATAGCCGACGCCACCATCGTCAACACGAGCGGCACACACGAAGTTTCGCTGTCCGGCGTCTTCGACGACGCAGACGGCGACGACCTGACGATCACCGCCGCATCCTCAGACGACAGCGTAGCAACCGTGTCCGTCGCTTCCGACTACTCCACGCTGACGGTTACGGCCAAGGCGCGGGGAACCGCGACGATCACAGCAACCGCCGACGACGGCAACGGCGGAACAGTCGACGACACCTTCACCGTAACGGTGAAAGCCGCGCCAGTGGTGGCATCGGCGATCGCGGACGTGAGCGAACTGGAGATCGACGCGCCCCACGAAGTCTCCCTCTCCAGCGTCTTCACCGAAGCCGACGGAGACGCGCTGACGGTGAAGGCGAGCTCGTCGAGCGATGCGGTAGCCACGGCATCAGTCTCTGCCGACTATTCGACTCTGACCGTTACCGGAAAGAGCGAAGGCACGGCGACGATCACGGTGACCGCGCAGGATTCCGACGGCAACAGCGTCAGCGACGCCTTCGACGTCACGGTGCCGGCCCCTGCGAACCAGGCGCCCACGGTTGCGAACGCGATCTCGGACGCCACCATCGTCAACGAGAGCGGCACGCACGAGGTATCCCTCTCCGGCGTCTTCGACGACGCCGACGGCGACGACCTGACGGTGACGGCGAATTCGTCGAGCGATGCGGTAGCCACAGCATCAGTCTCTGCCGACTATTCGACTCTGACCGTTACCGGAAAGAGCGAAGGCACGGCGACGATCACGGTGACCGCGAAGGATTCCGACGGCAACAGCGTCAGCGACGCCTTCGACGTCACGGTGCCGGCCCCTGCGAACCAGGCGCCCACGGTTGCGAACGCGATCTCGGACGCCACCATCGTCAACACGAGCGGCACACACGAAGTTTCGCTGTCCGGCGTCTTCGACGACGCAGACGGCGACGACCTGACGATCACCGCCGCATCCTCAGACGACAGCGTCGCAACCGTGTCCGTCGCTTCCGACTACTCCACGCTCACGGTTTCCGCCCAGTCACGCGGCACGGCGACGATCACAGCAACCGCCGACGACGGCAACGGCGGAACAGTCGACGACACCTTCACCGTCACGGTGAAAGCCGCGCCGGTCGTGGCATCCGCCATCGCCGACGTGAGCGAACTGGAGATCGACGCGACCCACGAAGTCTCCCTCTCCGGCGTCTTCACCGACGCCGACGGAGACGCGCTGACGGTGACGGCGAATTCGTCGAGCGATGCGGTAGCCACGGCATCAGTCTCTGCCGACTATTCGACTCTGACCGTTACCGGAAAGAGCGAAGGCACGGCGACGATCACGGTGACCGCGCAGGATTCCGACGGCAACAGCGTCAGCGACACCTTCGATGTGACGGTCCCCGCCGCGCAGTTAGAGCTACAGCAACAGACGGTCGAACTGCCCGGCCCAGTCGTCTCAATTGAGGTCACTGCCCGGACGGAGGACAGCGTGACGGTGACGTGGAGCGCACCGGAAACCGGCGGCGCGCCCAACGGCTACATCGTCCATCTCAAACCCGAAGACGGCGAGCACGGCAGCGGCAAAACCAAGAGGCCCAAGGCTACCAAGACCAAGGTCACGTACAACAAACTGGAGCCGGGCCGCACATACTTGATCTGGGTAAGGGGCCAAAACGAAACCGGCAAAGGCGAACGCGTCCACGCCACCATAACCCTCCCCTAAACCAACACCTGCGTCCCCTTTCGCTGAGCGAAAGGGGACGCAGAGCGAAGCTACTTTCCCTCCCCCTCTCCGAGGGGCAATTGAAGGGGGTGCCCGGGCCGGACGCGCCGCCGGGTTGCCCCCGCTCGCGGGGAAACGTGCCACGCAGAGTAACTGCGGTTTCGAGTGGCAGAAGGACGAAGGACCCTCAACAACCACGAAAAATCCCCGAAAACCGCCCACCTAACCCGCAACGCCCCCAGCATTTGAGACATACTTAGTAGCACGTACATGCCATAACCGCCACGTTTCAAGTCGCCAAGCACAACATCGATCAAGGTCTAAAGCAAGTAACCCGGCTCGTTGAAGCTCTTCAAAGATTTATGAAACCCAAAAACAACCCGTACGCCGATTTCGATAGGGAGTTCGCAGACCGCGAACCAAAGTCCAGCCGGGGCAAAAAGCCGCCCAAAGCGCCAGTCCAAGTCACCGACAAGCAGCGAACATACTATCGCACCAATCCCGTCCAATTCTGCATCGACATACTCGGCATACATCCTTGGAGCAAGCAGCAAGAGATACTCAAAGCCATCAAGAACCATCGCCGGGTAGCCGTCAGGTCGTGCAACGGCGCAGGAAAGACTTTCACCGCCGCTCTAACAGTCCTGTGGTGGATGTTCGTATACGACGACGCCATCGCCATCACCACCGCACCAACCGCACGCCAAGTCAAAGAGTTGTTGTGGCGTGAGATACGGAAGATGTATTTCCCCCGTGCCGCCACGCTAGGCGGCGATATCTTCATGGAAAGGCTCGAGTACGGACCCGACCGCTACGCATACGGGTTCAGCACCAACACCGTAGAGCGTTTCCAAGGTTTCCACAGCCCCAACATGCTCGTAATGGTCGATGAAGCCAGCGGCGTAGACGAATATGTATATGACGCAATATCGGGCGTCGTCACGACCGCCAACGGCAAAATGGTCATGATCGGCAACCCGAACAACCTTGCCGGAGAGTTCTACAACGCCTTCCACCAGCAACGCCACCGATACAAGACAATCCACATATCAGCATTCGACCTTCCCGGAGTCCGGGAGTCCGGTTTAACGCCCGACAACGTTCATCTGCAGGAATATTCCGAGTCCGACAACCTAGCCGTCGCCGACATACCGTTATCAGCAGACGACGAAGCCGCCAACACCGTCATACCCGGCCTGTCAACCACCAATTGGATCGTCGAGCAGTTCAACCTTCGCGGCAAAGACTCGTCTATCTACCAAACCCGAGTCCTCGGCGTATTCCCGACCGCCGCCAACGACACCCTCATTCCACTCAAACACGTCGAATCAGCCATCACACGTTCCGTAGACGAGCCACCTATCCCAGACCGCGTCATGGGCGTCGATATCGCCCGTTTCGGCGAAGATTCCAGCGTCATCGTCATTCGAAACGGCGGCGTAGTCGAATACATCGACACACTCAACCGTTCCAGCCTCACCGAGACCACCGGGTGGATCATACGCACCGCTCGCAAACGAGGCATCCGCAAAATCATCATCGACGAGATAGGAGTCGGCGGCGGCGTCATAGACAACCTCAAGGAACAGACCAATTGGACAATCATGCCGTTCAATTCAGCCAAACGTTCACCCAATCCCGACGCATACACCAACTCCCGAGCCCATGCATTCGACGGCATGCGCCAACGCTTCGAAGACGGCGACATCCAAATCCCCAACGACCCGCAACTCGTATCCGAACTAGCCGCAATCACCTACAAATACACGTCACGAGGCCAGTTGCAGATCGAGTCCAAAGACGCAATGCGCTCCCGAGGCATGAAGTCCCCCGACCGTGCCGACGCGCTCATCATTGCGTTTTCGGAACACGTCATCCCCAAAATCGAGCAACGGATATGGATTCAGACCGACGCAAGCCGTGCAAGAATGGCCGAACTCGCACGCAGAGACCATCGGTGGCGACACTAGGGGTGCAAACAACAAAGCAACAAATCCCATGCTCGCGGCAACAAACCAACAAAGTACCCCAACCGCGACAACAAACCCTGGGAAACAACCAACAACAAACGGTTTTCTGCCAATCCGCCACGCCAACAAACTCAACAACACGCCCAAAAACGCCACCAAATCAACAATTGACAACAACAAATCCAACAACAATACTTGGAGATGTATTACACATCGGTCTGGGGCGACGGCTCTGGGCAAAACAAACTACATCGGCAAAAGCCGCACACGGAAGGAGGAAAAGATGCAGACGACACGCTGTGGCGAAAACATCCGGACCTCGCAACACCCGTGCGCTCAAAGCCAAGCCGGTGTGACCAACGTTGACGACCGGATAAGCTCCGTGCAAGAACTGGTCCACCGCCAGTTCCACCCGGGAGGGTCCCGCCTGTTCGCAAGGTGTGCGGTAAGTCGTCAAACAGGTCGCCAAGCTTTCCATGGGCAGTTGCCCCAGGATCGCCAGGCTGCTAGCCGGTTAGACAATCCGGTGATTTGCTCCGCTGCAACCACGCAACGGGGCTCTGTGCGCATTACAGGCTCATGCGCAGGCGTCCGAAAACATGTTGATCGTGCCCAGTCGCACGTCCCACCCCAGACCGTCACGGCAAGGCTTAGCGGCCAAGCCGCCGGAGTTGCTGGTTACAACCCCGATCTCAACGCATTAGTTCCGCTCCCCGTCCAAGACGGGGAGCCGCAAACTCAAGAGCGTTCACAACCGCAGGAAATCAACCCCAGTCCTGCAATCAAACGCGTCCCTAACTGCGCGATGCAAATCAGAGCCGCACGGCACGGCGAGATTTCCGTATATAATCGCCACGCATGGCGCGCCAAGTTGCGAAACGTCTTTTGACGCGCGCTTGAAAAACGCGGTTTTCCACCTCAACTGAAACTCTCGATACGAGATGAGCATCACCTACATCGGCGCCCGGATCGGGATGTTCATACTCGTTGTTTGGCTCGCGACTACCGTCATCTTCTTCCTGCCCCGTATCGCCAGCGATCGCAACCCCGTGCGTGAACGCTTGGTCATGATGGCCGCCACTGGCAACCTCGCAACCGGCATGGAAAAGGTCGTTGAAGCGTACGAACAGGAGTACGGCCTCGATCAACCGCTGTATCTGCAGTACATCCGCTATCTGTCAAGTCTCGTACGCGGCGACCTGAACTACTCGCTCATCAACTACCCGACGAGGGTGTGGGACATGATCGTGCAGCGGATGCCGTACACCTTGGGCCTAGTCGGGGTCTCGGTCTTGACTGCGTTTGCTTTGGGTTCGCTGTCTGGTGCAACTTTGGCTTGGCCCGGTGCGCCGAAATGGCTAAAGGGCGCTTTGCCGGTCTTCCTGACCTTGTCACCGATCCCTTATTTCATGTTGGCGATTATGCTGATGTTCCTGTTTGCCGTGCGACATCAGTGGCAACCAGAATGGTGGCCGTTGCTACCGCTCGCCGGTGCGACGAGCGTCACGACGGTTTACGACGGTTGGAGCATGGAACGGATTCTAGACACCATCCATCACTCGATATTGCCAGCGATGTCGATCATCCTCTCCCAGATCGGGTTCTGGGCACTGGGAATGCGCGGAATGATGGTAACCACCCAAGGGGAGGATTACGTTACGTTGGCACAGATGCGTGGCTTGAAACCGAGCCGGGTCTTCAGCCTCTATGGAATGCGAAACGCCACTCTACCGCAACTAACCTCGCTAGCCCTCGCAATGAGTCTCATATTCTCGGGTGTGATACTCGTCGAGGTCATCTATCGGTATCCCGGGATGGGCACCCTGTTGTACAACGCAATCGCCGGTTTCGACTATTTCGTCATATACGGCGTCGTCTTCGTGCTCATCGTGATGGTGGCGGCATCCACATTCATCCTCGACATCGTCTACCCATTCATTGATCCTCGTGTGCGCCGCGCCGCATGAACTCCAGATTCGGACGATTTTCAGGTACCAACCATGCGTGATCTAGGCGCCGAACCGACTCAATCGTCCGCTGCTATCCAAGCCGACGCCGAAACGAGTTCCGGATCTTCATATAGCGCTCTCTCGCAGATCGGATACTACCTGCTCCACGAGCGGATGCTTTCGATCGGTCTGTTCATGCTTATCGCCCTGCTAGCGTTGTGGCTTATTGGCGGACAAATCGTCGATCCCAAAAACGCCGATCCGATCTCGGGTCCCCAAACTGCCAGCCCGCAATCCAAATACTGGTTGGGTACCGATTTCAACGGCAGACAGGTCTTGCCGTTGATGATCCACGGCGCACCGTTGACCCTGCGCATCGGGTTGTTTGCGGGAGTGTTTGGACTTGGAATCGGGATCCTGCTGGGATTTCTGGGCGGTTACATGCGGGGCCCGGTCGACGCATTTATCCGTATCATTTCCGACGTATTCATCACCATCCCAAGTTTGGCGGTGCTGGTCGTCGTCGCTTCGACGATCAAGGAGTCTGCTGGTCTATCGGTCAACATGATGGGCTTGATCGTGGCTTCACTGTCGTGGATGTGGCCCACACGCGTCATTCGAGCGCAAGTCTTAAGCATGCGGGAGAGCAATTACGTAGAGGTGGCGAGGCTCAACGGCATGGGTGACCTCGAGATCATCTTCCGTGAACTCATGCCCAACCTGTTCCCATTCCTAGCCGCCAGCTTCGTAGGTGCCATGGCGAGCGGAATCCTCGCCGCCGTCGGACTGGAAGCTCTCGGGCTAGGTCCCCAACACGAACCCACGCTCGGAATGACGATCTACTGGTCACTTTACTACGGTGCGGTGATCAGCAACTGGTGGTGGTGGTACGGCCCGCCGATCCTGCTAGTCGCATGGATTTTCATCTCCCTCTACCTGATCGCCGCCGGTCTAGACAAGTGGGCCAACCCACGACTGAGGCAGAGCCTGTAATGCCGGACGCTGTCCTTTCGATACGCGATCTGCGCGTCTATTTCAACATCCGCGCCGGAACGGTGCGCGCTGTAGACGGCGTAGACCTCGATATCGCCGAAGGCGAAAAACTCGGGCTCGTCGGAGAATCCGGGTCTGGCAAGACGACGACTGCGCTCGCCATCATGCGCATGATCAAACCGCCCGGAGAGATTGCTGGCGGAACGATCCAACTCGATGGACGCGATCTGGTCGGACTTTCCGAACCCGAAATGCGGTCGGTGCGCGGCAACGATGTCGCCATGGTGCCGCAAGCCGCGATGAACGCGCTCAATCCGGTACGCAGAATCCGAAGCCAGATGCTCGACGGTCTGAGAGACCACGGTGTAAACGAGTCTCGAGAACGGATGGAGGAGCGTTTGACGACGCTCGTCGCTCAGGTCGGACTCAGCTCGAACGTCCTCAATCTTTTTCCGCACGAACTCAGCGGCGGCATGAAACAGCGCGTGACGATCGCCATGGCAATATGCCACAAACCGCGCCTCATCCTTGCCGATGAGCCGACTAGCGCGCTCGACGTGGTTGTTCAGCGCCAAGTCATGGAAACGCTCGAAGAGGTGCGGGGTGAGATCGGTGCAGCAGTCATTCTCGTCGGGCACGACATGGGTCTTATGGCACAATTCGCCGACCGCATCGGCGTCATGTACGCCGGAAAACTCGTCGAACTCGCAACTGTTGAACAGATCTTTTCGAACCCGCGTCACCCTTATACGCGCCTTCTGATCTCAAGCCTGCCCGACACAGCAGGAAAACGCCGTCTCGAAGGAATCCCCGGTCTGCCACCATCCCTGCTCGAAGTCCCTCCAGGTTGTCCCTTCATGCCTCGCTGCCCGGAGGCGATGGACGTCTGCGGCGTCGACGTGCCGGAGCTGACTGGCGAAGTTGACATGGTTTCATGTCACCTGCACACCGAGGCCGCCACCGTATGACCGCCACCGCAGAAACCACTACCGCGACTTCGACCTCCAACGGCGCATCTTCATCGCTGCTGGAACTGAGGAACGTGTCCCAGATTTTTTCCTCCGGACCCTTCTGGAACCGAGAGCACAACTATGCGGTCAACGATGTTTCCTTCACTTTGTCAGACAAGCCGGCGCTGATTACCGCGGTTGCAGGGGAGAGCGGCAGCGGCAAAACCACCCTTGGACGCATCATGCTCGGATTCCAGAGTCCGACGCTGGGCCAGGTGCTTTACCGCGGTGAAGATGTCGCCTCGATGAACGCCTCAGGTCGCAAGCAATACCGACGGCAAGTCCAAGCCATCTTCCAAGACCCTTTCTCCGTCTACAACCCCTTCTACAAAGTCGACCACATCTTCACGGTCGCGATCGCTCGATACAAACTCGCGTCTTCGCGTGACGAAGCTCGGCATCTTATCGAAGAAGCGATCTCCGGCGTCGGACTCCGACCGTCAGAAACACTTGGGCGTTACCCGCACCAGTTGAGCGGAGGTCAACGACAACGCGTGATGGTAGCGCGATCGCTACTCCTGAAACCTCAAGTGATAATCGCGGACGAACCAGTTTCCATGGTCGATGCCTCCCTACGAGCCACCATTCTCGAAACCCTACGCGCACTCAACCACGAACTCGGCATCGCCATCCTCTACATCACTCACGACCTCACGACCGCTTACCAGGTAGCCGACAACATCATGATCATGTACCGCGGCCACGTCGTCGAAGCGGGCGACGTCGAACACGTGATCAACGATCCGAAACACCCCTACACTCGACTCCTCGTCCAGTCGATTCCGATGCCCGATCCCAACCGCCGTTGGGCCGACATGCGCGGAGCAAACGATCCACCGTTCACCGGCATCGACGTGACACCGGCGATGTGCCCATTCGTCAACCGCTGCCCTGACGCGATTTCCAGTTGCGTCGAGGAAGTCCCGAGCACCTACGCACTCGACGAGCACCGCATCTCCAAATGCTTCCTCTACGAGGACGCCGGAAGGGTTTCGAACTCGAATATTGCGTCGTACTTCAACCTGCGCGAGGCTCCGCCATCAACTAACGGAGCAACCTCTCAATTGTGATATCGTGATTTGAATGTTTCGTAACGAACACATCGGCGAATTGAATCCGTGTAAGGAGGGTACCAAAATGCCGAGAATCAAACGCATCGTGCCAATGCTAGTGCTGGCCGCGATGCTATCGTCTCTAACCTTCGCACTCGCGTGCGGCAGTGAGACCATCGTTGAAGTCACTCGAGAAGTCGAGGTCGTCAAAGAGGTCGAGGTCGTCAAGGAAGTCGAGGTCGAGAAGGAAGTCGAAGTCGTCAAGGAAGTTGAGGTCGTCAAGGAAGTCGAGAAAGAGGTCGCAGTCGAGGTCGAGGTTACCCCGACTCCCGTCCCGCTCGGATACACGGACGTTCCTCGAGGCCGCACCTTGATCATGGCCGGTCTCGGTGGTGAGCACCCTGGTGCTTTCACCGACATCGAGCAGTTCAACGCCCATGCTCCTGGCCTCTCACGCAGCGGCCTTTACCAAGCGGCTAGCGAAGGTCTCTTCTACTTCAACATGCTCACCGGTGAACTCGTCCCATGGATGGCTACCGACTACGAGTACGACGACGGTTACACCGGCGTAACGGTTAACATCCGCGACGGTGTCGAGTGGAGCGACGGCACGCCATTTACGGCGCACGACGTCGCATTCACGCTCAACATGGCCAACACTAACCCGTTGTCCGCACGTCACGGCGCCGTCAACCAGTGGACGGACGAAGCCACAGCCATCGACGATCATACGGTCCACATCAAGTTCACCGGCCCCTCGCCTCGTTACGTATGGGACCTCTTGATCTTCCGCGCCGACATTGGCGTACCGTGGATCCCGAAGCACATCTTCGAGACTGTTCCTGAAGACGAACTCGCGGAATTCGGGCACTACGACCCCGCAAAGGGTTGGCCTGTGGTTACTGGTCCATACCGATTGGTCCACACCGACGTCGAGAAGAAGATCTGGGACCGCCGAGATGACTGGTGGGCAGCCAAGATAGGCTTCCAGGACCTTCCCAAGGTCGAGCGTCTCATCTTCCTGCCCGGTATGAATGAGATTACGATGGCCCAGCTCTTGATCACCAACGAGATCGACATGGCCTTCTCGCTCACCGTGCCGAACTACAAGGCAGTCGTGGCACAGAACCCCAATATGACGACTCACTACTACGGCGAGCCGCCGTATGGTTACGAAGACTGGTGGCCCGTCGGTCTTGGTCTAAACACCAAGCGCCCACCGTTCGACAACAAGAACGTCCGATGGGCGATCTCCTACTCCATCAACCGCGACGAGGTCATTGAGTTCGGTTTCGGTGGCGGACAGATCGTGCAGCAGTTGCCATGGCCGTACTACGCGCCGATGCAGAAGTACCACGACGAGGTCGCAGACCTACTCGAAACCTACGACACCAGCGAGTACAGCCCCGAAAAGTCGGCCGCCCTCATGGAAGGCGAAGGCTACACTCGTGACAGCGAAGGTTTCTGGGTTAAAGATGGTGAACGCGTCGGGATCCACATCGTGACCTTCCCGCAGCACCCGTCCACTACACCGGCCGCGCCGGTCGTCACCCAGAACCTGCGGCGTGGCGGCTTCGATGCCAGCTTCTCTACCCCGACCGATTTCCTCGACCAGATCTTCCAAGGTCACGCCGATGGATTCATCTGGGGGCACGGCTCGATGGTCGACCCTGAACCTGTACTCAAGGGATACCGCTGCGAACTAGTGACTGAGGGTGAGATCGGGTTCATCGCGTACCCAGGCTTCTACCGCTGGTGCAACGAAGAGTTCGACTCCTACGTCGAGCAGATGACCGCACTGCCGGAAGACAGCCCAGGCGTGTTGCCGCTCTACCGCAAGGCGATGGAGATATGGCTCCCCGAGCTGCCCGACATCCCGCTCACGTCAACGATCATCACGTTGCCGATGAACACCACGTACTGGGAAGAGGACTCATGGCCTCACAACGACAACCAGTACGTCCACGAAGGATTCTGGCACCGCACCGGCCTCCACATCTTCCTCAACTTGGAACCCGTGGAGTGATAACGGTCAACCGCTAAACCGGTAAACAAAGCGCCCCCTGGATCCCCTCCGGGGGGCGTTTGTGTTTGTTCTGAAACGCGCGCGCCACGAACCGTTTCATCCATTGCCGCCGACTTCGCAACTACAAGCAACAGGCACGGTAATTCCTGGTTCGATTACGTCTCGGCACGTCGGACGAGCTTTTTCACGAGATGTGTCCAAACTCCAATTGCTAGCAAACCGCGTATTACCATGTCCGATGCATTTTTGCACTTAAATCGTCGATATATTGTTATGAAATAACGAATATGCTCAAAATAATTGATATCATTTCCGTAGATTGCGCAAATCAACATTGCCAGTTGAATCCGCGTGAGGAGGGAACCAAAATGCCGAAAATCAAACGCATTGTGCCGATGCTTGTGCTTGCCGCGATGCTGTCGTCTTTGACCTTCGCACTCGCGTGCGGCAGCGAGACCATCGTTGAGGTCACTCGAGAAGTCGAGGTCGTCAGAGAGGTCGAGGTCGTCAAAGAGGTTGAAGTTGAGAAGGAAGTCGAGGTCGTCAAAGAGGTCGAGGTCGAGAAGGTCGTCGAGAAAGAGGTCGCCGTCGAGGTCGAAGTGACCCCGACGCCTGTCCCGCTCGGATACACCGAAGTACCTCGAAGCCGCACCTTGATCATGGCAGGTCTCGGCGGTGAGCACCCCGGTGCATTCACCGACATCGAGCAGTTCAACGCCCACGCTCCTGGCCTCTCCCGCAGCGGCCTTTACCAGGCAGCAAGCGAAGGGCTCTTCTACTTCAACATGCTCACTGGCGAGCTGATCCCGTGGATGGCCACCGATTTCGAGTACGACGACGGCTACACCGGCGTCACCGTCAACATCCGCGACGGTGTCGAGTGGAGCGACGGAACTCCGTTCACCGCGCACGACGTCGCCTTCACGCTCAACATGGCCAACACGAACCCGTTGTCCGCGCGTCACGGCGCCGTCAACCAGTGGACGAACGAAGCCACCGCAATCGACGACTTCACAGTGCACATTTCTTTCACCGAGGCCGCACCGCGCTACGTCTGGGACCTGCTGATCTTCCGCGCGGACATCGGCGTGCCGTGGATCCCGAAGCACATCTTCGAGGACGTCCCCGAGGACGAGCTTGACGTGTTCGGGCACTACGATCCCGCAAAGGGTTGGCCCGTGGTGACCGGTCCTTACCGATTGGTCCACACCGACGTCGAGAAGAAGATCTGGGACCGCCGAGACGACTGGTGGGCCGCCAAGATCGGCTTCCAGGACCTCCCCAAGGTCGAGCGACTCATCTTCCTGCCGGGAATGAACGAGATCACGATGGCCCAGCTATTGATCACCAACGAGATCGACATGGCTTTCTCGCTCACGGTACCGAACTACAAGGCGGTGATTTCTCAGAACCCGAACATGACGACTCACTTCTACGGCGAGCCGCCGTTCGGATATGAAGACTGGTGGCCTACCGGTCTCGGTCTAAACACCAAGCGACCTCCGTTCGACAACAAGAACGTCCGATGGGCGATCTCATACTCGATCAACCGCGACGAGGTCATCGAGTTCGGCTTCGGCGGCGGACAGATCCCGCAGCAGCTGCCATGGCCGTACTACGCGCCGATGCAGAAGTACCACGAAGAAGTCGCAGACCTGCTCGAAACCTACAATACGAGCGAGTACAGCCCCGAGAAGTCGGCCGCGCTTATGGAAGGCGAAGGCTACACCCGCGACAGCGAAGGCTTCTGGGTCAAAGACGGCGAACGCGTGAAGCTACACATCGTCACCTTCCCGCAGCACCCATCCACGACGCCGGCCGCGCCGGTCGTCACGCAGAACCTACGCCGGAACGGTTTCGACGCCAGCTTCTCGACGCCCGTCGACTTCGTCGACCAGATCTTCCAAGGCCACGCCGACGGATTCATCTGGGGCCACGGCTCTATGGTCGACCCCGAACCCGTGCTCAAGGGCTACCGGTGCGAACTCGTGACTGAAGGCGATACCGGATTCATCGCATATCCCGGCATATACCGATGGTGCAACGAGGAGTTCGACGCCCATGTCCGCGAAATGAGCAAACTGCCGGAAGACAGCCCCGGCATCATGGAGCACTACCGCAAGGCGATGGAGATCTGGCTCCCCGAGCTGCCCGACATCCCGCTCACGTCGTCGATCATCACGTTGCCGATGAACACCACGTACTGGGAAGAGGATTCATGGCCTCACAACGACAACCAGTACGTCCACGAAGGTTTCTGGCACCGCACCGCGCTCCACATCTTCCTCAACTTGGAACCCGTGGAGTGATAACGGTCAATCGCTAAACCGGTAAACAAAGCGCCGCCTGGATCCCCTCCAGGGGGCGTTTTGGTTTGTTGGTATGAAACCCATCGCGGGATGTGGAAACGTATATCTATGCAAGACGAAACGAAAAACGTACAAAACGAGTGCATATCTCGGACCAACATCCGCAACGCGTCAACGCATGCTCACAATCCTCGCCACGATCATCTTGGCAATCGCCGCAATTACACTATTCGCGATGATGCCCGGCGGTGCCCACGCAACCTGGTCGAAACGCCTCGCAAACGAACCCGATCCTGACCAAGGTCTACGGACGCTCCCGAAACCTCGGTTCCCGACCATCGAAGGCCGCAACATCAACGGTCACCGATTCGATCTGCCGAGGGAATTCGAAGGGCTCTACAACATCGCTCTGATCAGCTACTCAGACCTGCAGCAATCAGATGCCAACGAATGGCTGCACGCATTAATCAACATCGAAGACTCCTATCCGTACATCCGCGCTTACCATCTGCAAGTCGCGGGTGAAATCTCGTGGATAGGGCGCGAGAGACGTGATTTCCAAATGTCGTCTGATACAACCGACCCGCAAACCCGTGCCGACACCATCACGCTCTACACCGACGCGAGCGATTTCAACGGGACCTTGAACGTTCCGGACCGAAGCGAAATCACCATAGCGCTAGTTGACAGCTTCGGAAACGTCATGTGGCGAGATCGAGGCCGCTACACCGAATCCAAGATCGAAAACCTCGAATATTCGATCATCAATCACCTGGCGAACGTCCGGATCTACGCCGAAAACTGAACTTTCGCCGTCGACGGTACTCGTTACGCGGCACTGCATCTAAAATCGCGTGCAGAGCCGATGACGACCGCCGCCAACCAGCCTTCCACCGATCCCACGCGCCCGAAATCCCGCCGCGCTTCGCGCCGTAGACTATCTCCAGGCCGTCGCCAATACCTCCAATTCAAAGCCAAGCATGCAGATTCCCTCCTGCTGTTCCGTATGGGCGATTTCTACGAATGCTTCGACGAAGACGCGCACACCCTCTCTAAACTCCTCGACGTCGCACTCACCTCACGCGACGTTGGAGGCGGCCAAAAAGCCCCACTGGCCGGCATCCCATACCACGCTCTCGACACGCACCTTGGCCGGCTCGTCGGTTCGGGTCTCAAGATCGCCATCGCAGAACAGACTACGACGCAGCCCAACGCCGAAGGCATCGTCGATAGGGCAGTGGTCCGCATCATTACGCCGGGAACAGTCCTCGACGCCTCGCTGCTTGAACAGTCCAAGCACAACTATCTCACCGCCTGCGTCGTCGAAAACCAGCGCGCCGGACTGGCTTGGCTCGAAGCCTCTACCGGCGAGTTCGCCGCCATGGAGATACCGTCACCCAACATAGTCGACCAACTCGAACGCCTCGAACCGGCCGAAATCCTCGTCGACACCGACGCGCAACGCATCTTGGACGACGCGATCGCGGGTGACACCGCAAGTAGGTCGGCGCTCAGTTCGTCCGTCGTCCGAGCGTTGGACGAATCGCTACTAGATCCCGATCTGGCCGCTGAAAACCTCATGCGCCACTTCGAGACGGAGACCCTCGAGCAGTTCGAACTCGTCGATCAACCTCTAGCGACAATAGCCGCATCCTCGGCGCTCGACTTCCTGTCCCAAACTCAGATCGGGCGCCTACCGTTCATCACCACGCTCCGCCGACACCGTCCAGATCGGCACATGTACATCCCTTCGACCGCACTGCGCGATCTAGAGGTACTCGCACCCACTGTCGATGGCGGCCCGACGCTGTTATCCACGCTCGATACGACACGCACCCCGATGGGCGCACGCCTCCTGCGCGATTGGTTAACAGCGCCATCAACCGACCTACAACAACTCAACATCCGCCAACTCGCGATCGACAGGCTTCACGGCGACACATTGACTCGCACAGCGATCGACGACGCACTCACCAACATGCCCGACATCGCGCGGCTCATCAACCGTCTGACACTCGGCCAATCTGAACCCCGCGAACTTCGGTCGCTCTTCCGCGGCTTGGACGAAGCGCCGAGAATCCGTGAACTCGTGAAAGACAACCAATCCGATAGTGCCTTCTCTCCTCTATTCGACGGCGTCGCGAACCACGACCAAGTCCGAGACCTCATAGATCGTGCCATCGTCGAAGACCCTCCATTCCGGGTCAGCGACGGCAGTGTCATCAAATCGGGATTCGATCACGACCTTGACGACCTCAGATCGTCAGCGTCGCGCGCCCGCGCCGGCATCGCATCCATCGAGCAAAAAGCCCGCGAAACATCCGGCATCCCAAACCTGCGGGTAGGGCACAACCGAGTCTTCGGATACTACATCGAAGTCTCACGCTCCCACCTCGCCAAAGTCCCGCCCGAATTCGAACGCAAACAGACCCTCGTCAACGCCGAGCGCTTCATCACTCCAGAGTTGAAAGAACTCGAGAACCAAGTCCTGCGCGCCTCCGACCAGATCAGCGAACTCGAGCAGTCAATCTATCGCCGCGTATGCCAGCAGGTAGCCGAACACGCCGCCGCAATCATGCGCACCGCCTCGGCCATCGCCAACATCGATGTCTGCCTCGCCCTCGCCCGCGTCGCAGCCGACAACGACTGGACCCTCCCCTTCCTCGACAACGGCGACCTCCTCAAGTTCGAAGACGCCCGACACCCCGTAGTAGAAAACGTCCTCGGCTACGGCCGCTTCGTACCCAACGACATCGACGCCTCAAACTCCGAAAATCAGCTCCTAATCATCACCGGGCCGAACATGTCCGGCAAATCCACATACATCCGGCAAGCCGCCATCCTCACAATCCTCGCCCAAATCGGCAGCTTCGTACCCGCAAAGTTCGCCCGCATCGGTATCGTCGACCGCATCTTCACACGCATCGGAGTCTCCGACGACATCGCCGGCGGACGCTCTACATTCATGGTCGAGATGGTCGAGACCGCGTCGATCCTCAACCAAGCAACATCACGCTCACTAGCCATCCTCGACGAGATCGGACGCGGCACCTCCACCTACGACGGACTAGCCATCGCCCGATCTGTCGCCGAATTCATCCACAACAGCCCCGCACTCGGCTGCAAAACCCTCTTCGCAACCCACTACCACGAGATGACCGAACTCGGCGAAACCCTACCACGTGCCAACAACCTCCGAGTAGCCGTAGCCGAAGAAGGCGACTCCATTCAATTCCTCTACCGCATAGTCCAAGGCGGTGCCGACCGATCCTACGGCATCCACGTAGCCCAACTAGCCGGAATGCCCGCTCCCGTAGTAGAACGCGCCCGAGAACTCCTAAACGAACTAGAAAACCACGCCAACAACACCCCAACACCCCACACCCCACAAGATCACCACCAACTAGACCTCTTCACCCCACCCAACAACACCGACTTCCTCCGCACCATCACCGAAATCGACACCGACAACCTGACCCCCATAGAAGCTTTGAATCGCCTCTACGAACTGAAGGAATCGGCAAGCAACGAACTAAACGAATAGCGTTCCCCTCGCTCGCGGGGGAAACGTTCGAAGGACAAAGCAACTGTGTTAATCGTCAATGGTGCGGGGGCTTTTTTTCATCCGGCGCGCGGTCGTTCCGTGCGAGGGTCCCAGCGGTCGCCGGACCTGACGACGGCGTTGAGGACGACGAGGAGCTTCCGCATGGCGGCGGGGATCGCGGTCTTCGGCGGTTTGCCGTTTTCGACGAGCCTTCGGTAGAAGGACTTGATCGCGGGGTTGAAGCGGATGGCGGCGAGCGCGGCCATGTAGAGCGCCGACCGCACGGCGGCCCTTCCTCCCCACACGGATCTTCGACCCCGCATCCTTCCGCTGTCGCGGTTGAGCGGCGCCAGGCCCGCCAGGGCTGCGATGCGCCTGCGGTCGAGGCGGCCGAGCTCGGGCAGCTCGGCGATCAGCACGCCGGCCGTGACCGCTCCGACGCCGGGCACGCTCTGCAGGAGTTCGTCCCTGGCCCGGCGTTCGGGGTCGCGTCGCACGGCCTCGTCGATGGCGCCGTCGAGGTGTTCGAGCTGCGCTTCGAAGTGCTCGATCGTTCCCAGGATGAGCGGTCCTATGTTCCGGGACTTCCTTCGCAGCCGGTTCTTCTCCGCGGCGATCATCTTCACGACGTGCCTCCGCTGCGAGACGAGGTCCCGGAGCTCGGCGTCGTCCTCGCTCGGCCGCGGCCTGGGCTCGGGCCTCACGCCCTCCGCGAAGCGCGCCAGCACCTCGGCGTCGATGGCGTCGGTCTTGGCCAGACGGCCCAGAGCCTTCGCGAAGTCCCGCACCTGCCGAGGGTTCACCACCGACGCCGCGAAGCCGTCGAGCTCAAGCATGCGTGCGGCCCGATCCTCCAGACCGCCCGTGGCTTCCAGCACCACGAGCTCGGGACGGACCCGCCTCAGCATGGACGACAGCTCGCCCACGCCGGCGACGCGGTTCGAAAACCGGAACGCGTCGCCGGTCGGACGCACGAATACGTCCAGCCAGTCGCCAGACACGTCGATCCCCACGTAAACCTTCCCATCAGACATCGTGTAACCTCCGTTCGAATATACTGAGGCGCAATCCCAGCAGTCCCAGCCTTGCAGATACGGGCTCTCGGCCCGACCAACTGTTCGGGATCTCAGGGATGAGCGGGCGTGACGGCCCGAGCTTTGTCACGGTCTCAAACGACCAAGGGGGCGACGGCATGTCACGCCCCGCCTCATCACGTCTCCCTAACATACAAGTGGGCACTTCCGCTGTTGAACCATTGTCCACGTATACTTATATTATCGATACGTATACGTATTCTCCATCCGATCCTAGCCATGAAAAGAAAACTCACAATCACAGTCGACGAAGAACTAATCCCCGTCGCTAAACGCCACGCCCGTTCACGTGGCATCTCGCTCTCTTCGTTGATCGAAAACTCTCTTCGTGAAGCCACCACGCAACGATCCGAGTCCTTCGCAGCGCGATGGAGAGGCAAATTCCGCCCTACTGAACGCAATGACCCACGTTACGACGCTCTTGCCAAAAAGTATCTAGATTGATCCTTCTCGATACCGACATCCTCATCGACGTCGCGCTAGACCGCGAGCCGTATTCCGAACCAAGCTTCGAGCTACTGGAACATATCGAAAGTGGAGGTGAACGCGCTTCAATCGCATGGCACACCATCTCTAACCTCTATTACATCGTCCGGCCGACCCTCGGCGACTTGACCACGCGCCAGTTCATCACAGAGCTAACCGATTTTGTGTACGTCGCCGAAACCGACACCGCATCCATCCGATATGCCACCCAACTCCCAATGAATGACTTTGAAGACGCCATGCAGGTAGCCGCCGCGCAAGCCTGCAACGCCCGATTCATAGTGACGAGAAACACCAGAGATTACCAACAATCCCCAATTCCTGCCATCACACCCCAACAGCATCTAACATCGTGAAAGCACCTACCAACTCGTAGGGGCGACCCTCGCGGTCGCCCGACGGAGCCCAAACACCCCATGATCATCACCGACATCAAAGTCACTACCTTCACATACACCTCCAACACCGTCCAAGACACCGACGGTCACACCCACCCCGGCGATCCCCACGACGCCACCACCGCGCTCCTAGCCATCACCACCGAAGACGGCACCAGCGGCTACACCTTCGGCTCCCCCGACGCGCTTCGTCCCGTCATGATGGACAACTTCATCCGCAAAGTCCTCATGGGGCAGGACGCCACCGACCGCGAGCGTCTCTGGCAGGCGATGGCACGCTGGCAGCGCGGCTCCGGCGGCGCATTCAACGACCGGTCCCTCGGTCTCGCCGAACTCGCGCTCTGGGACTGGTTCGGACGCAAGATCGACATGCCTGTCTGGAAAATTCTCGGCGGTATGCGCGACAAAGTCCCCGCATACGGCTCTACCATGTGCGGCGACGAAATCCCCAACGGCCTCTCCACACCAGATGAGTACGGACAGTTCGCTGAGTGGCTCATCAACCGCGGCTACCCAGCCATCAAGCTCCACACCTGGATGCCGCCCGTATCCTTCGCACCCTCCGTCAAGATGGACATCGCAGCCTGCGCCGCCGTCCGCGAAGCAGTCGGACCGGACGTCCCCCTCATGCTCGACGCCAACCACTGGTACTCCCGCACCGAAGCCTTGGAACTCGGCAAAGGCATCCAAGACCTCAACTACTACTGGTACGAGGAGATGATGGACGAGCACTCCATGTCCTCATACGTCTGGCTCGCCGACAACCTCGACATCCCCATCCTCGGACCCGAATTCGTTGAAGGCAAGTTCCACTCCCGAGCCGAATGGGCCATCCACGGCGCCGCCGACATCCTCCGCACCGGCGTCCTAGACGTCGGAGGCATCGGCCCCTCCATGAAGATTTGCCACCTCGCCGAAGCCATGAACATGGACTGCGAAATCCACGGCGGCGGTCCCGGCAACCTAGCCGTCCTCGGAGGCTTCTTCAACGGACGCTGGTACGAACGCGGCCTCCTCCACCCCTTCGTAGACTACGACGCCCCACCCGAATACCTAAACACCATCATCGACCCCATGGGTCCCGACGGCCTAATCCACATGCCCACCAACCCCGGCCTAGGCGAAGACATCAACTTCGACTACATCGCCAACAACACGGTAAGCGAGCACTAGCAATCGATCCCCTCTCCCTGGATGGGAGAGGGTTCGGGTGAGGGTGATGAAACACAAGGGTTTCCCCCGCTCCGCGGGGGAAATGTCCGAAGGACAAAGGGGGCGCGCCGCCGTCTCCTCATCCCCGCTCCCTTACGTCATTCCGGCAACAACCCCGTCATCCCGGCGAAAGCCGGAACCCACCCGTCCCCTTCGCGCAGCGTAAGGGGACGCGGAGCGCAGCGAACGCAGGGGATGCCCAGCGCGGCAACACCCCCAACAAAAAGAGACGTCCCCTTTCGGGGACGTCGGCCCAGCGATACGATCACTGGGGGGTTGCCAGTAGGATTAAGCATCCCACTGGAATTGCGCGTCCTTAGAACACGCCAGAAAAAGAGACGTCCCCTTGCGGGGACGTCGGCCCAGCAATACGCTCGCTGGGGGGGGTGATAACTATGATATAGCAAACGTAACTATTTGTGCAACTTCGCGTCGCATCCGCACCCATCAAGGATTCCCTTTGCTTAACGAAAGAGTAGCAGTGTACGTTGACGGCTTCAACCTCCTTTACGGCATGAAGGCGGTAGCGCAGAAACGTTATTATTGGCTCGACCTTCACAAGCTCGCAGAAAGCCTATTGCGCGACCAACAAACCCTGACAAAGATCAGATACTTCACCGCACGGGTCTATCCAGATGCCGACGATCAAGACAACGTAACGAGGCAAACAGTCTATCTTGAAGCCTTGCAGACGCACCCAAATCTCACCATTCACTTGGTGTATTTCCAACCCCAAGAGGTCAAATGCTTCAAATGTGGTGCCGTCCGACAAACCTTCGAAGAGAAGATGACCGATGTCAACATCTCCGTCGTTCTACTCAACGACGCACAAGACGATCTCTTCGACACCGCGATGATCGTCTCCGGAGACAATGACCTTGTCGGGCCGGTGGAAGCAGTGCTGAATCGCTACCCAGCCAAGCGTGTCCTCATTGCCTTCCCTCCCAGACGATCATCCGTCAACCTTCGAGACGTCGCGACCGCGTACTTGATGATCGGCCAAAACAATCTACGCAACAGCCAACTCCCAGACCAAGTAACCAGACCCGACGGCTTCGCGCTGAAATGCCCGCCGTCTTGGACCTAGTTCACAACGTTGACTGACCTCACCGTCATTCCGGCATCACCCCTGTCACCCTCGCAAAAACCGGAACCCACCCGTCCCCTTCGCACAGCGTAAGGGGACGCGGAGCGCAGCGAACGCAGGGGATGCCCAGCGCAACACCCCCAACAAAAACTCACCACCTGTGCTGAGACATCAGCCCAGCAATACGATCACTGAGTAGGAAATGTCAACGATAACCGTCAACCTCTCAACCCACCCGACACCACGTTAACCAACAATTCTCTCCATCGCCAACGCTAACGAAGCAGCCAACGCCGCACCACCAAACATCACCCCGATCATCCACTTCACCAAACGCGTCTCCATCGCCGACATGTCGGCGCGCAACTGCGCCAAATCAGAACTCGTGGCATAGTGCCGCAGCTCGTCTCGCAGTTCTGACCTAGTAATCGGTTTTTCAACGGTCGTCATGATTTGTCCTGACACTCTTTAACAACTTACTGCATGCATTGTACTCTCTATGATCAATCCTAGAGCGACCGATGGCGAACTCGCGGGTCACACGGTTAGTGAGCACTATCCGCTTGCAACAACCCATTCAGGAGGGAGCGGGTTGAGGATAGCCACCATGTGGATCCGTCGCCCCCAACAAATGAATTCGATGTCGTCAGCGAAAATGTGGGTTAGCACTGTATGGAAAGGCAACCTGTAACTTCGAGCTGCGCTCGCTAAGCTCGAAAAGGAGCAACGAAATGTACGAAGAACATCCGTCTTTTGAACCATTGCCCGATAACGCAGCCTTGTGGCGATATTTGGATTTCACCAAATTCGTGTCGCTGTTGGACAAAAACGCGCTTTTTTTCGCCAGGGCAGACAAACTAGGTGACCCATTCGAAGGTGCGTTCCCAGAGATCAACATTCTGGCGATGTCATTACCCCAAAACGACGTACCGGAAGATGCTCGTTTAGCCCTAGGCACGTTCAGGAGGGAAGTAAGACGTTTCACTTTGATCAACTGTTGGCACAATAACGCCCACGAATCAGCGGCGATGTGGCGGCTTTACTCGCGCGAATACGACGGAGTAGCGATCAAAACCGACTTCAAGTCCCTAACGGAGAGTCTAAAGGGCGACCAAACGGTGTTTGTCGGCAAGATCAACTATCTTGATTTTGAAACCTCGTTTATCGATGCAAGCAATGCATTTGCACCGTTTTTGACAAAACGTGTGCAATTTGCACACGAACAGGAGGTAAGAGCGGTGTATTCAGATATCCCAGCGAGGGACGGCGCGATCGACTATTCTGCCAATCCGTATGAGATTGGAACGTACATCGACATTGATGTGCGTTCACTGATCAATGAGATTGTAGTTGCGCCTTATGCCGAAGATTGGTTCGTGGACCTGATTGGATCAGTTTCAGCCAAATACAACATTGATGCGCAGGTCGAAAAGTCGTCGCTGACAAAAGAACCGACATGGATTTGAGATCGTTGTAATTGCGAAATCATGACTTTTTTGAATAGAGCGCCAACCCGCGGGTTCAAAACCACGAGTAGCTAGATCAAAGTTAGCGAAGACCAATCTGCGGTTTTACAAGCCGCGATGGAGGTCAGGTTCCTCTACCTCATCCCTACCTCAACCGCACAAGCGGCAACCGCTTAAACGTCTGATTCCGCCGATCAACCTCGTACCCCCACCCCCTCCAACACCACCCGCCCCAAAACCGCATCATCCCCCACCACAAACGTCGCACCAACAACCTCACCCATAAACTCAATCCTCCCACTAGTAACATCCACCAGCTCAAACTCCCCATCCTCCAACTCGTAAACCCGCGTACCCTGAGCCGAGAGCCCAATCGCTTCGAGATGTTGCCGCGGAACAACACAATCGACCACGCCCGCATCAACCCGAAACCGCCCCGTCCAACACCTCTCCGGCTTCGCCATACTCCGAACCGTCGCGACCACATGAGTCGCAGCGCCCAAATCCAATTCTGACCGCCTAAGCAGAGTTCTCATCCTGTGTATCCTGTCCATCCATGCAGGTTTACGGATTCACGGCTGGGTCCCCTTACCCCCATGCACACTAGGCTCCGAGCACCACTTCAGCCGCAACAACTCCAACGGTTCCAACACCCCCTCCGGCAACCCCAGCAAATCCACCAGCACCCGACGGTCCAGCTCCTTCCGACTCTCATCCCGATACGCCTCATTCGCCGGCATGAACTCCCGTTCCCGCATATCGTCGAAGATCGACTCCGCCACCTGCAACTGAGCATCCGACAACGACGTCACATCCAATGCCGGCATCGTGCGGATCGCGGTTATCGGCATACTCCCCCGACCCGCTTGCTGACGGCTTGAGTGCCACCAGTAGAGCAACAATCCCAAGGTTGAGTTTCCCCAGAGCGAATAGGCAATTTCATTTTGCCGCGTTTCAAATTTCACACTGGGCCACGACCTTCCGCCTAACGCTTGGTTCTCAGTAAAAGCAACAGCTAGGGGTTGAGAATTGAATCGAAAATCGCGACTGTGATGAGCATGACTTCTTGTCTCCCAAATCTCATCCGCGCGATTGCCTCTACCACGTTTCACTCTGCCTTCGCTGTCAGGCTCTACCACCAAGCGCGTTTCCCTTTCCGCATTGTGGTTCCACAAGAACGGATATGTGGGCGCGCTCGAAATGGTTGGGTGACGATCAAACGGGGTACGTTCACCACTACCGACCATGTCTTTGTCTGAGATCCCGGTTTGTGCGATTTTGCCAACCGCGACAACCGGAACCGCCAAAGCGTCTTTTTTGGTCATGCGCGGCAACCAAACTAAACCATTCGACAACTCGCGCGCCGCTTGAACGACCGAGAAATCCGCTATCCCGACCGAAGCCCAAGGAAGGTCTGAATGTAACGGCGCATCAATGATCTCGCCCAAGTGCTGATCGCCTACTACCAACGTCTCACCACCATATGGCCCATCTTCAAGACGTCGCATACAGCCGTTAGACGCGATCTCCGATATCGCACGCGCAATGACCACCGCCTCCATCTCGTTATTTGGTCGCTCATTGAGCGAAACGAAGATGCCACGCTTCGAGGTTCCATTAGAAGTGCGCCGCCCAACTATCAGCGTCTCTGCCATCCCGGTATCCGCAGAAAACGACTGGTCGTCCTGTCTAGCGGTCGCAATCGTCAGAATGATCACATCGTCATAGTTTTTCGCGAGTGTCTGCCGCACCTTGCGCCAACTAGACCCTTGAAGAGCCGTCATCGGCAACACCAGCGCGATCTTCCCATCGTGCTTAACCATTCGATCCGCAAGCGCAACGAACCAAGACGCAATCCCCGCGTACCCGTGAGCGCATGTTCCCTTGCCGTACTCCGACGCAAGTTTCGACATCTTCGACTGCGTGCCGCGATCAATGCGTAATCCGTGGAACTGCTTCGTCTGATATGTCTGCCCTCTGCGACCGTCCCAATCGGAGCCGGAACGCGTAAACGGCGGATTCATGATCACCAAGTCCTGGCTGAACTGCGGCATATCGACCGCATCCGCCGCCTGCGCCGATCCCGTCCCTGTAACCGCCGTCCCGCTGTGCAGCGAAATCAGCGGCCTAACCTCTCCGTTGCTCGCCAGCAGATCAAGCGACCCTATCGACACCCCGCCGCCATTCGTCTTGCCGTACTGCGTGACTATTGTGCGAGTGTCTTGATATCGCTCCATCGGATGCGACGACGACAGCATCGAAGCGGTCAGATGCACCGCCGACGGCAACACATCGAGCGCAGTCAACGATTCTCCCATCATGTGCGAGTGCAGCTTCGACGGATCGCCGCCGGAAAACAGGTGTAACTGATTCAACCGACGATACGCCGCATGGATCAACGTCCCCGTGCCGCACGCGTAGTCCGCAATCTTGAAATCCTTCACCCGCTCCGGCTCGTCCCACCTGTCGTCTTCCGGTATCGCGAGATGCGCCAACAACGTCGCGGACTCTGGACGCGTGTAGAACGTCGCCAGAAACTTCCGGTCCGCAATCAACCGCTGAAACACCGTGCCGATCAAATCGCTCGAATCTGCCACGCCCAAAGTTTGAATATTCTCGGCCGCGGATGCCATCCTGTCCAAGGCTCGCGACGCTATATCAACCGGTTGGATAGTCATCAACAGTTCTATGGCGATGTTGAAAATCGACCAATAGTTAATCTTGAGGATTTCACGCCACTCTTGAACTACTAGACCCTGAACCAATCTTCCGTGAGGTCGCAAATCGTCGAACCGCTTCAGGTCCGGATGCCCAAGCAGATTCATGTGGAACATCAATGCGTTGATCATGATCGTCGCCGCCATCCGTTCCGTCTGCTCGCTGTACTCCTGCTTCAACAGATCGGCGAAGTCCTGTTTGAGGTTCGGATGCGCGGCAGTAGCCTGTCGTATAACGCTCGCTCCCGAAGCTATGCCACGCTCCAATATCTCCACACTTTTCTGCACAACCTCCTCCGGCGTCGATGCATAAGTGATGAATCCCGCCAAGTCCCGAATATTCCCCGAAACAAAACCGCTCTCCGGAAAACGCGAGTATTCGGCAGAACCCGAACCATAGAACACGCAATACTCGAACTGCGTCTTGCTCCGCAACTCCTCATCCAGCTTGTCAAATCCCCGGATCCCGCGCAGCTCACTCGGCGACTTCAACGCCACCACCGCGTTCACCTCACCATCCACACCAGTAACATCCTCATCCAACTCCTCGCCCAACCGCGCAATCGCCTCATCCTCCAACGTCCGAGCCGGAAGATACTCATTCTCAATCACCACAGGCCGTCCACCCGTGGGAAGCACCAAAATATCCGGCTGACCCTGACCACTCACAAACGCGCCCTTCATCTCGGCGTGCACATCCCACCGCACGTTCATGCGGTCCAACAACGTGGCGATGCGCCCATTCAACTGCGTTTCATTAATCGGCATCAGTCAAGATTCTCAGCCCTACATCCAAATATTCTCGCCCAGACTACCAGACACCCACCACCTAACAATTCTCTTTGGCAGACGATTCGACACACCTAGCCACAACGCCAAATCACTCGGGAACCGAACCTAAATTTCATACCTCCTAGTTCAATGACGCATTGATATCGATCGATGCCAATGTAAACGTAAAAATCCAATGCTAAACTGAGATAACATTGACTACCACCGATCGATGACCCCATGCGCCAATTCACCACCACCACCACCCAACGCAACCAAGTCACAATCCCCGCCGAAGTTCGCCGAACCCTCGGCATAAACCCACGCGACAAGGTCTCCTTCACAATTGCAGACGACGGTCACGTGATCCTCACCGCGGCCGAATTCACGCTTGAGACCGCGTTCGGTTCGGTCAAGCCGGTCTCTGACGGTCGTACCTTGGACGAAATAATCCGTGACGCCAAAGACGAGAAGGCTGAGCAGACCGCCAGGGAATTGCGCGAACCTTGAGGTTTCTAGACACCAACGTCATCCTCCGTTACCTCACTCGGGACGATGAAGTTAAGGCTGAGGCTTGCTACCAACTATTCGACCGTGCCAGCAGGGGAGAGGAAATCCTGATCACCTGCGAGGCCATCATCGCCGAAGTCGTGTACGTATTGAGTTCGCGCCGCGCTGGTTACCATCTCAATCGCAACGAGATCGCAGCCCGGTTATTCCCGATACTCTCGCTACGCGGTCTCAGGCTTTCACAAAAACAGCTTTACATCAACGCCCTAAACGTCTACGCATCGTCGTCATCTCTAGACTTCGAAGACGCCCTCGCAATCGCACACATGCAACACCAAGGCATAACCGAGATCATCAGCTACGACAGTGACTTCGACTCGATACCGGACATCCATAGGATTGAACCCCCAATTGTCGGAGACCACTAGTCACCGGGCCAACTTAGCGCGCCCTAATATAATTGCAACGGGCGATCTCACGCCCCCAATTCCACATCCGCAGGAGACATCGAAATGGCGTCGACAACTTGGGCTTTCTTCGAAGGGCGACAGGTCCCCCTGGAAGAGGCCACGGTACGAGTCGACACACACGCTCTCCACTACGGGACCGCCGCTTTTGAAGGCGTCCGAGGCAACTGGAACGAGGAGCACGGCAAGGTCTACATCTTCCGCCTCCGCGAGCACTACGAACGCCTCATCCGCGGTTGCAACATCCTCCAGATGCAGATCCCTTACTCCGTCGACGATCTCTGCCAAATCACGGTCGACCTACTCGAGCGAAACGGCTTCGCAGAAGATGTCTACATCAGGCCCCTAGCCTATAAATCAGAAGAAGCAGTCGCAAACCTCAAACTCCACACTCTCGCCAGCGACTTCACCCTCATGATCCTCCCCTTCGGCGCATACATCGAGGCCGAAGGTGCCATCAAGTGCCAGACATCGTCTTGGCGACGTCCCGACGACTCCATGATGCCCACCGGCGTCAAGATCACCGGACTCTATACGACCTCGATCCTCGCAAAGACCGAAGCTGTCATGGCCGGTTTTGACGAGGCGATTCTCCTAAACCACGACGGATCGGTATCAGAAGGCAGCGGCGAGAACCTGTTCCTGATCCGAGACGGCCAGATCCACACCCCGTTCGAGACCGCAAACGCTCTCCTCGGCATCACCCGCGACTCGGTAATCACGTTGGCGAAAAACGAACTCGGCATCGACGTCATCCAGCGTCGCATCAACCGCAGCGAACTCTATCTAGCCGACGAGGTGTTCCTGACTGGCACGGCGGCGCACCTCACACCCGTCGGCAGGATCGATAACCGCGACATCGGAAACGGCGAGATGGGACCCTTGACGCAACAGTTGCAAGACGTTTACTTCGAATGTGTGACCGGGAACAATCCCGATTACATGGACTGGTGCACCGGCGTAACCCCCGGCGGCGGATAATCGACCCCAGATTTCCCCTCTCCCTCGGGGAGAGGGTTAGGGAGAGGGTTCCGATTGAGCGACCAAATCGCAACCGCCGTTAATCTGATGGTGCGCGACTACCTCATCCTCGCGTTCCTCGTCAGCCTCGGCACACTACAAATCGCCGTAACCATCAGCGGCATCCGCGGCCTCTGGCTCCTCCCAAACCGCAACCTGACGCGCTATCTAGGCATCCTCATAATCGTCGTCGGACTCGCCTACTACATCTTCTCGCCGATATGGATCGAAGGCCCCTGGGCCGCCGGATCCGTGATCGACGGCACATCCGAAAACCGCCAATGGGGCACCGCCTCGCTCTCCGAAATATCCGGCGCACGCAACCTCAACGACATCCACGGCGGAATGGCCGGAACCGCATACGCCGTCTACTTCGTCGCTTCAGCCGTCCTAGCAACCATCTTCGCCTCAATAATAGGTGCGATCAACCTCCGACTGTCCCCTTTGCGAAGCGAGGGGGACGCGTGGAGCGAAGCGAACACGCAGGCGGTGACCGAACCAGCCGACGGTCTCGACGCCCTCAAAACCGCCGACCCAATAACCACCCTCAAATCCTCTCTCAACAACCTCCGCCAAACAGGCAAAGCCGACATCCGCAACGAGATGCGTTCCGCACACCGCTGGAGCATCCCGTACATGATCGGAAGGATGTGGCGAAATTAACGCGTTCGACAGAGAACTCGTACTGCTGATCAACTCCTTCGTCGGCAAGTCGATCATGTTCGACCACGTGGCGAAGGTGCTCGCATCCGATTACCTTTTCCCGCTTATTTTCTCAGTCGTAATGTTCGCCATCTGGTTCGTTGGAAGAGACGTAACCGAACGGCGAATCTACCAACGAGCAACACTCATCGGCGCAGTCGCGATCGGCGTCGCCAACCTCGTCGTCGACATCATAGACTCCGCCTACGATCGCCAGAGACCCTTCGACGAGTTGGGCGACTCAATGACCCTCATTTTCTACCGATCAACCGATCCGTCTTTCCCCGCAAACCCGATGGCGGTCGTATTCGCAGTCGCCATGGCGCTGATGTTCGCCAACCGCCGCCTCGGATGGTGGCTCATCGCGCTCGCCACAATCTACTCCATCCTCCGCGTCTACGTCGGCACCTTCTACCCGACGGATGTGATCGGCGGAGCGGCGATTGGCGTCGCAGCCGCACTCGTTTCGTGGTTCCTATTCGAACTCATGAAACCCATACCCGAAATCGTCCTGCGCTTCCTCCGGGGACTGGGCATCGCGTAGCGATATCACCGCCGCATCGAAATACGCCTGAAAACCTCGCCGTACTCGAATGGCATCCCTTCAGCCGCACGTCGAGCGCGATCCCGAATCCCGCGATCCGAACCCGATTGCCGAGACAGTCCCGGGACCTGACTAAAGTGTTTGCTCAAGGCGTCGATGCGCCGATCGATCGACGTCGTGATATCGACTACCACATTCGGTTCATCCGAATGCCAGAAAAAAACATCCCTCACCTTGTACGGTTCGAGACCTCGTCGAACCTGTTCAGGGAAGTGCAGATGGTCTCGCGCATACGGATAGACAGCATCTTGTACGGTGATGCCAGTGTTGCGATGGTCGCGATGGTTGAAGCCATCGAAGCGAAACGGGTCGTGCGTGAATATGACCTCGGGCCGATGCGCGCGGATCGCCTTCACCACCTCACCCAAAAACTCCCGATTCGCCTCCAAATGACCGTCTGGATACGGGAGCATCACCAGATTCTTGACTCCGATAACCGCAGCAGCCGCCTCCTGTTCCTTGCGTCTAATCTCGACGATCCTATCCGACGTCATGTCTTCATCGTTGCTACCACTGCTGCCTGTGGTGCAGACGACGTATGAAATCTCGCATCCTGCCTCAGCCCATCGCGCCGTGGTTCCTCCTGCGCCGATCTCCGCGTCGTCCGGGTGAGCACAAACCACCATCGCGCGTTCCGGTATCTCGTCAAACTGCTCCAATTTCGCCACCGATGGCCTTCCAGCAAAGATTCATCTTCATTGGCTACGCCTCTCGGCGCGCATCGATTTCATGATACCCAGATACGACCACGTAACCACGCGCCGAATAGACTCGAATCCAGACATTATTGGCGACAACGTCGGAACACGCCACTTGAATCTCCAATCAAAAGACCCTGCCATAGCCAAGATCATCGCTGCAGAAGAACGTCGGCTTCGCGAAGAGATCGTACTGATCGCTTCAGAGAACTACGCCAGCCGCGCAGTCTTGGAAGCGACCGGCTCCGTACTCACCAACAAATACGCGGAAGGTTACCCGGGGCGTCGTTACTACGCAGGTACCGAAAACCTCGATGCCGCCGAGACGCTCGCGATCGAACGCGCCAAGCAGCTGTTCCCCGGCGCGGAGCACGCTAACGTCCAACCCCACAGCGGCTCGCAAGCGAACATGGCGGCCTACTTCGCTGCGTTGGAACCCGGTGATCGCGTGATGGGAATGTCGCTCGACCACGGTGGTCATCTGACGCATGGTTCGCCCGTAAACTTCTCAGGCCGCATCTACGACTTCGTCCACTACGGCCTTGATGAAACAACCGAAATCATCGACTACGACGCGGTTGAGCGAATGGCGAACGAACTACATCCGAAGATCATCGTGTCCGGTTACTCCGCTTACTCGCGCACCATCGATTTCGAGCGCTTCGGGAAGATCGCAGATAGTATCGGCGCGATCCATCTTGCCGACATGGCGCACATCGCTGGTCTGATTGCCGCCTGTGCGCACCCATCACCAATACCCCACGCCGCGATCGTTACCAGTACAACTCATAAGACATTACGCGGACCTCGAGGTGCGATGGCGCTAACTACAAAGGATTGGGCACGGAAGTACGATTCGGCCGTATTTCCTCGGATGCAGGGCGGCCCGATGGGGCACACCATTGCCGCGAAAGCCGTGGCATACAAAGAGGCCCTGTCCGAAGGCTTCAAGCAGTACGCGCGCAACATCGTGAGCAACGCCGCCGCACTAGCGGAAGCCTTATCAGCATCTGGGATGCGAATCGTCTCCGGCGGAACCGACAACCATCTGATGCTGGTAGACATGCGTGGTGTCGGCGTGACCGGTGCCGAAGCCGAGACTAAGATGCGAAGCGTCGGGATCGTGGCGAACAAGAACATGGTTCCGTTCGATCCCAATCCGCCGCGTGTCACCAGTGGGGTTCGCGTCGGCGTACCGGCAGTTACGTCGCGAGGAATGACGCCGCGAGACATGGAAACAATCGCAGGTTTGATAGTTGAGTCTCTACGCGTTGAAGATGGGTCCGCGCAGCAACGAAGCTTGGTCACAAGGGTGAAGGAATTCGCTTCCTCGTTCCCCGTACCGGGCGTTGATTCATAAGGTTGCGGTGGCACCGCAGACCTTGCGATCCGTTCGGCCGCAAAGCCGCCGAATGTATAATCGGTACGCATCGAATCCGCGTAATTCGTGCGGATTATCACGTGTTCACTAATCACCGAGCAGGTTGCAATTGAGAGATTACGAAATCGTCTGGATCTTAGGCGGCGATGCCAGCGCGAAGGAAGGCGAAGAGTCCGCCGAACGGGTTCGCGCCCTAGTTGGATCGCTAGGCGGGGAGGTGAACGAAGTAAATCCATGGGGCAAGCGCAACCTTGCGTACCCGATCGAGAAACACACCGAAGGTTATTACGTCGAGGCGCAATTCAAGCTCGACGCCACCCGAACTCCCGAACTCGAACGAGCATGCAACGCCGATCGAGAGATCATTCGCCATTTAATTGTGAAGAAGTGAACACCTTGCCATAACCTCTTGCCGATGTGTCGTCTAAGACTCGACGGCATACGAGGAAAAAATGGAAGGTGAAAGTTTCCAATGTCACTTAATCAGATACTTCTAATCGGCAATGCAGGTCGAGATGCCGAGTTGAGATACACTCAAAACGGCGTAGCCGTGGCGAATTTCAGCATCGCTGTCAATCGGCGATATCAATCGCGGGATGAGTTGCGCGAGGAAACTGAATGGTTCAACGTTGCCGCTTGGGACCAACGGGCCGAATTCGTAGCGGAACGCGTAAAGAGGGGCAGTCGAGTCTTCGTCGATGGACGCCTCTCAACCCGCGAGTACACCGCCGGCAACGGCGAGCCTAGGACGAGTTTGGAAGTAACCGCCAATCGCGTTATCGTGCTAACTCCCAGAGAAACGTCGCCCGAAGGACAAACCGACGCCGGTCGACAGCGTCGCGGAGAAGAACAAGCGCCTGCAACACACACGAACGGTCGCTCTACGAATGGGCATGTGACCTCCGAGTATGCTCCGGCAACCACGGCCACGCAAGAGTCGTCAGGATACGATGACCCTAACGATCTCGAAAACCTACCTTGGTGAATTTCGATGAGTCTTAACCTCATACTGCTAATCGGCAACGCTGGACGCGATGCTGAACTGCGATACACGGCCAACGGCCGAGCCGTCGCCGGGTTCAGCATGGCCGTAAACCGTAACTACCAAGTTAACGGCGAATGGCGTGAAGAAACCGAGTGGTTCAACGTGTCATCTTGGGGGCAGCAAGCCGAAAGCGTCGCCAACAGCATAAGAAGAGGATCGCGAGTCTTCGTGGAAGGGCGTCTTTCGACGCGTGAGTTCACGACCCAAGCTGGCTTAACGCGAACGAGTTTGGACGTTAACGCATTTCGCGTCATCAACCTAACTGGGCGTGAAGAAGGCGGCGAAGGTGGTTACGGCACGTATCCGCCGGCGCCAGATGCGCAACAGGCACAAGGCGGCGGTTACTCGCAACAGGCACCGCAGGCTGCACCGCCCGGTAACGTCCCCGACAGCGGCTTTGATCAAGCAACCGAAGGCGAAGATTTAGAAGAATTGCCTTGGTAAGAACCGAACGATACGAACGACTTAATCGACAATTGGCTACAAGTAAGCATGATCGGCACGAATAGCACGGAGCAAAGATGACAACTGGTTCGAGAACAAGACAGTCGACGGGACCGCGTCGCCCAAGCGGTGGCATGGGGCGCAGGCGACGCGGCAGGAACGTCCTGAAGGCGGAAGAGATCGACTACAAAGACGTTCAACTCATGCGTCGTTTCGTCAGCGAGCGCGGAAAGTTAGTTTCCGGGCAACGAGTCGGTGTGACCGCCAAGAACCAACGCAGGTTGGCACGAGCAATCAAACGCGCACAACACCTCGCGCTGATCCCGATGGCTCCGAACCACGTTTACGTGACCGGATCGATACAAACTGACGCGGCAGCGCGGACTGTTGACGAGTCGGCAGAACAATCTGACGATTCGGAAGAGAGAACCGAAACACCTGAAAACGTCGTTCCACAGACTGATGGTGACGCCCCAGAGTCGTCCGACGAAGAACAGACCGAAGCACCCGTAGCAGAAGAAACCAATCAGACCGACAACGAAAACTGATTCTGCGAGTTGGAGTGACGCTCAGCGACTCGTCAACGCGAGCATTAGGCTGGACGCTTAGAATTGCGAGTGGTTGGCAAGGGACGATTACCGACCGTTGCGGATATCGCAAAAGATGGCTAACGAGCAAGAACGAAGCACCTTCTCCCACGCACCGTTGGGCGGTTACTTAGCCGGTCAGCGAAGCATCACAAATCGACGCGGGGTATCGCGCTTCGAGTTGATGCGTAGAAGGGAACGCGCCGCTCTGCGGAATCGACCCTTCGTCATCGGCGCCATCATTTTCGTCATCCTCGTGATGGCCATCCCGGCATACGGGTTCTACCGACTATACGTAGTGCCGCCAACCGAGATTGCGGTCCAAGTCGAAGACAGGGTCTACACCCGCGGGGACATCGTTAACTACATCCGGTTTTTCCAGCGATTGAGTGAAGATCTTGGCGTGCCGTTCGAGTTAGGCACGTCGGCTTTCGAAGCCATGCAGACGCTTCAAACGAACGAGTTGGCTTATCTTTTGGCACCGAGGTACGGCATCACGGTTGAGCAACACGAGGTGGACGCCCAACTAGAATCGTTGCTCGGCTTCGTCGCCGACACTTCCGGCGATGCTTCTTTGAGGGAGTACCGGACCAACGTCGAAGAGGCCAAGAAACAGTTCTTGAACCGCGTTGGTTTGGACGAGGAGGTCTATCGAGATTTCATTCGCAAAGGCATGTTCAAAGATCGTTTGCGCAGCGAGGTCGCGAGCAACATGTCGAGAATCCAGCCACATGCTGAGGTCTACCAAATAGTCCTACTCGACGTCAGTCAAGGCACCATCAATCGGATCGAACGGGATTTGGCGTCCGGTCGAGACGTCGGTGCGATAGTTTTGGAGCACTCAGAGGATCCAAACGTGCAACGCAACGGCGGTTATATCGGATGGTTGCCTCAAGGCATCAGAACGGAACTCGACTCGGTACTATTCGGGCACAAAGCCAACGAAGACGGTTCAAAAGGCGAACGAATATTGCCGCTGAAGAGATTGAGCGGCGGCCGTTACGACGACGCCACTCAGCAGTGGACGGCGCATATCGTTTCCGATTTCATCGAGGCACGCGAGATAGCGGACGATCATTTCGATATCCTCGCAAACCTGGCTGTCGACCGGTTCATCAACGAACACCGTCAAGACTTCAACACTTCAGTGTCCCTAAACAGCGAAGTCTACGATTGGATCAACCGTCAGGTCAGGCTCAACGCGATCGTCCCTACTGCGACTCCAGAATCTCAATTCGCGTCGCTGCAAGACCTCGACTCTGCGCTCGGACGATAGTCGATGGCGATTGATCGGGAGCTGGGCGACAACGCACCGGACATCACGGGCATCGGATTATTAGGCGCCGGAGTCGTAGGGTCCCAGGTCGCCCGCGTTATCCTCGACCCCGACGAATCGACCAACCATTCTCTGTCGCTCAACGGGATACTGGTTCGCGATGCCGCACGAAAACGCGATGGTGTGCCGCAAAGTTTAATAACCACCGATCCTGAACATGTACTTGGCGACCAGAGCAACCAGATCGTCGTTGAGGTCATGGGTGGTGAGGAGCCAGCGCGTTCCTACATGGCGGCGGCGCTTAACGCGGGCAAGCACGTAGTCACCGCCAACAAAGAAGCTCTCGCAAAGCACGGTGACGAGTTGCTGAGCCTGGCTTCAGACAACGGCGTCACCCTGTCGTTCGAGGCTAGTGTTGGCGGCGGTATTCCTGTACTGGCTGTGATCCAAGACAGTCTCAGCGCGAATCGTATCGAGAGCATCAGGGCAATAATCAACGGTACGACCAACTACATACTCTCCTCGATGGAGGAATCCGGCACTTCATTTGAGGACGCACTGGCGGAAGCACAAGATCTCGGCTACGCAGAAGCGGATCCGACCGCGGACGTAGATGCGCATGATGCAGTCTACAAACTCTCGATACTTGCGAGATTGGCGTTCGGCGCTTCAGTTCATCCCGATGAGATTTATCGGGAGGGTATCCGACAAATCGGCGCTAAAGATCTTCGCTACGCGGGCGCCCTAGGATTCACGATCAAGTTGCTCGCAATCGCACGCACGGGCGACGATGGGGTTCGATGTCGGGTACATCCCGCATTGGTTCCCGTCGAAGTACCCATGGCAAAAGTGAATGGAGTCATGAACGCCGTCGAGTTGAACGGTGATCTCCTCGGTCCGCTATGGCTGCAGGGAAGAGGCGCCGGGGCCGGACCGACGGCGAGCGCAGTCATGGGCGATGTGTTGCGGATAGCGCAAGGATTACTTTTGGGAGGTCCCGCTACTCCGCGGACCGATGTCGCGGAAACACCGGCATCTATGCCCGATGCCGTGGGTATGGACGATCTCCATGTTCGCTACTACGTCCGACTATCGGTTCTCGACAGGTTTGGCGTGTTGGCAAAAATCGCAAATGTGTTTGGCGAGGGCCAGATTAGCATCGCGTCCGTCTTACAGTTCGACTCCGACGACGAACGCGGATTGGCAGACCTTGTGATCATGACCCATCCGGCGCGCGAGGCTAACATGCAAGAAGCGGCCACTCTTCTGCGACAATTGGATGTTGTTGAATCACTTGAGAACCTGATCAGAGTAGAAGACTACGACGTCGTCTAGCGGACAAGTTCTGCGCGCGGGCGATGTCGTGCCGCGATTGAAAGGATCCCGTTGAACGGCACAATCGGCGTCATCGAACGCTACAGAGAATTTCTTCCGGTTGGTGCCGACACACCCCTGATAACCATGGGCGAGGGTAGCACTCCGCTCGTCAAGTCGCAGAACATCGGACCGTCTATCGGTTGTGAGAATCTCTACTTCAAACTCGAAGGATGCAATCCTACGGGTTCGTTCAAAGATCGCGGCATGGTTATGGCTATCTCCAAGGCGATGGAGGCAGGTCGCAAGCGCGTAATATGCGCATCGACCGGAAACACGAGCGCTTCGGCAGCAGCTTACAGTGCGCGCTATAACTTGCAGGCTTTCGTTTTCGTGCCGTCTGGCGAGATCGCGCTAGGCAAACTGGCGCAGGCGATGGCATACGGTGCACGCATCATGGCGGTCGACGGGAATTTCGACGAAGCGTTGACCATGGTGCGCGACTTAGCGACCGAACTCGGCATTGAGTTGGTTAACTCGCTGAACCCGTATCGGTTGGACGGGCAGATGACCGCGTCTTTCGAGATCTCCGATGCATTGGGTGATTCGCCCGACATGATCTGTATTCCAGTTGGTAACGCCGGAAACATCACGGCGTATTGGCGAGGCTTCAACGAGTACCGGATCAACGAACGGATAAGCAAACTGCCTCGGATGATGGGATTCCAAGCGGCAAATGCTGCGCCGATTGTCCGCGGCGAACCTATCGAAGAACCGCAGACGATCGCCAGTGCGATCAGAATCGGCAATCCTGCGAGCTGGCAACACGCGGTGAACGCGCGCGACGAATCGGGTGGTGACATCGACGCTGTGACCGACGGCGAAATCATCGAAGCCTATATAAGATTGGCTCGCGATGAAGGCATATTCTGCGAGCCGGCTTCCGCAGCGTCTGTCGCGGGGACATTGAAATTAGCGGAAGAAGGTGAGGATTTTTCGGACTTGACGGTGGTGTGCATCCTCACCGGGATGGGCCTGAAGGATCCAACCACGGTTGAAAACCACGCTCTAGTGGAACTCGAATACGTTGAACCTGACGTGGATCGAGTTGCCGCGTTGCTAGGCAAGGATGGCGATTGACCAGTGCTATGGCAAGTTCCGCGCCCACAAAGATCATTTCTCCATCGTTTGAGGACTTAGCCAGCGATTGGAAGCGCATGTACGATTCGATGCCCGCAAGTTCGGCGTTCGATTCGCTTGAGTGGAATCAGATCTGGTGGGAACACTTTGGAGCAGATTCGCACTTGATGTTGCGTGCGTTGGTTCGGCCCAACGGCTCAGCTTCGCTCATCGCACCCATGAAATTAGATTCGGGACACGACGAAGGTGTCTGCACATTCCTTGGCGGCACCGATCTAGTTGATTATCTCGGCTTCAAACACGACGAAGAGTTGCAGGCCAACGACGTCAAGAATCTTCTGCAATCGCTCTACGACGACCCAGACATCAACGCGCTTGTTCTCGAATCGCTGCCCGAAGATTCGCCTTCCATACACGCCGTCAAAGAAGTGGCTGTCGAAATCGGCTGGGAGTTGCACATCTGGGATGAAGGTGTTGCCCCCAGGATCACGCTGCCTTCAAGTGTCGACGAGTACTTCTCATCTTTGACAAAGAAACATCGCCACGAGTTGCGCCGAAAACTTCGCAGGCTTGACAACGCAGGAGAGATCGAACAGATCGAGTTGAAGACCCCCGGCGACGTTGCGTGCCGCATAGGCGACTTCATCGAGCTTCATCGCGGCAGTTCAATCGACAAGCAAGAGTTCATGACCACCGAACGGGAGCGTTTCTTTCGGGAAATCGCCGTGAAATTGGCAGAAATGGATGTCACGCGGCTCTACTTTTTGAACCTGAATGGTGAGAGCGTGGCAACATCGCTCGCGTTCAAAGTCGGAAGCACAAAATACTTGTACAACAGCGGCTACGTGCCGGAGCGCTCGTGGTTAGCGGTGGGCTTGCTGAACCACGCCATCAACATTCTTGCCTCGATCGACGAGGGAATCAAGGTATACGATTTCATGCGCGGCGACGAGCGATACAAGTACCATCTCGGTGCCGTCGATCGTCGGATATTTACCGTCCGCCTGGACAAATAAAGCCAAATCTCCATGCGCAAGGGCATTGCGCAACCTAATGACTGTCAAAGGTTTTGAATGCGCATCGCGGTGATCAGCGTGCACGGTTCCCCGAGCATCCAACCGGGTGGCACCGACGCCGGTGGCATGAACGTCTACGTTGACGAGGTCTACGAGCGAATGGCTAGCCGCGGTCACGAAATCAGCGTCTACTCACGCGTTCATGCCGACGCCAACTACGACAAACCGACTTCCTACGATTTGATTCATCTCCCGGTTGGAGAAATCGAAACGCCGAAATCTGAACTCGCAGGGTTATTGCCGGAGTTCGCGGAGTCCGTGATTGACGATGCTGAGAATCGCCAGCAGAGTTTCGATCTTGTGGCTTCTCATTACTGGCTATCAGGCGTTGTCGGTTGCGAACTCGCGCGCAAATGGTCAATCCCTCATGTCACTAGTTTCCACACCCTCGCAGCGATCAAGAAACGAGTTTGGCCCGATGAAGACGAGCCCCAAATCCGTTTCACCGAAGAACATCGTGTGGCCGGCGATGCCGACAAGATAGTGGTTTGGACCGAAGGCGAAGCAGAGTTTTTCGTTTCAGAGATGGGAGTAGCAACCGACAGAGTCGCCGTCGTAGCGCCCGGTGTAGACACCGACCTCTTTTGCAACACCGTACCGGCGTCCCAGGAACGAAAATCCAAACGAGTCCTATACGTGGGAAGGCTTGACGCACTAAAGGGCGTAGACCTGTTGATCGAGGCATTCAGTTGCCTGATCAAACGCGGAATTGACGCGGAGCTACAGATCGTTGGCGGCGGATCGGCCGACGAATTTAGGCGCGTACTGGGTCGAATCTCGGAGCTACGCCTGAGTGATCGAGTCAAGATGCCCGGCGTGTTGCCTCAATCTGAACTGGTAGATGTCTATTCCTCCGCAACATGTATCGTCGCGCCATCGTTTCACGAAACATTCGGACTTGCCGTTTTGGAAGCTGCGGCGTGCGGCACTCCAGCAGTGGCAGCTGATGTAGACGGGCTGCGGTCGATCGTTCTAGACGGCGAAACCGGTTACCTTATCCAAGATCGTGACCCTGAACAGTACGCAGACAGGATCGCCGAGTTGATCGGAAACGACGACGTACGAAGCCGCATGTCCAACGCGGCGAGAGCGCGAGCGGAGTCGTTAAGCTGGGATTCCACGGTTTCAAACTTGTGTGAGGTTTATGAAAGCGTTTCTTCACTACACCTGACGGGCGTTCCTCTGCGATAATTTTCGTCCAAATCAAGACTTAGCCCTAACGGGTTTCGGAGTGACATCGTGTACCTGCGTATCGAAGATCATGGGATCATCGGTGATCTTTACACCGCCGCATTGGTCGGCATTGACGGCACGATCGATTGGTTCTGCGCGCCCCAATTCGATTCGCCGTCGATATTCGGGTCGATCTTGGACGAAGAAAACGGCGGGCATTTCTCGTTGCGTCCGACCTTTGACGATGTCAGATCCACGCAATACTACCTACCCGAGACGAATGTGCTCGTAACGCACTTCACGTCGGATGAAGGTGTAGCCCAGATCGTCGATTTCATGCCTGTCCGCACGCGATTCGCGGGCGATGCCGACCACGTCCTTATTCGTCGGATCACTGGTATCCGAGGCAACTTGCACATGAGCATCGACTGCTCGCCAAGTTTCAACTACGGTCGCGACGGCCACTTCGCCGTATACGTCGGCGACAACGTCCGCTTCATTTCACCAGACATCGCGCTCGAATACTGGAGCACGATCCAGCCTGAAATCGTCGACAACGCCGTAAAGGTCGATTTCGAGATCCGCGAAGGACACACCGAATACGTCGTGATCGACGCCGTTGAGCATGTTGAAGAAGCCGACAAATTCGACGCGGAACGAATCGAATTGCTATTCGACGAGACCGTGAGCTATTGGCGCAATTGGATCAACAAGTGCACCTACACGGGACGTTGGCGAGAGATGGTCCACCGATCGGCGCTCGTCCTCAAACTCCTTACATACGAACCCACAGGCGCGTTTGTAGCCGCTCCGACCACTAGCCTTCCCGAGCATCTGGGCGGCGTCCGTAACTGGGACTACCGCTACACGTGGATTCGAGATGCTGCCTTCAGCGTCTACGGCCTGTTGCGGATCGGTTTGACCGAAGAAGCGGGCCGCTTCATGGACTGGTTGCAAGACCGGTGTGCAGAAAGCGAAGACGACGGCACGCTCAAGATCATGTACGGCATCGACGGTAGCCACGATCTTGAAGAGCACACACTCGACCACCTCTCCGGCTACATGAATTCACAACCTGTACGTGTAGGCAACGGCGCAGCGGATCAATTGCAGCTGGACATTTACGGCGAATTGATGGACGCGGTCTACTTGTCCAACAAGTACCAAACCCCGATATCGTACGATTTCTGGTCCCACCTGAGAAAGATGATCAACTGGGTGTGCGACAACTGGCACCGGGCTGACGAAGGCATATGGGAAGTTCGTGGTGGGCGCGCTCATTTCGTTTATTCAAAACTGATGTGTTGGGTTGCAATCGACAGGGCGATTCGTCTCGCCGCAAAACGCTCGTTTCCGAGTGACACCGACAGATGGGTGAAGGAACGAGACGCGATCTACGAGCAGATAATCGAAAACGGCTGGAGCGAGAATGCCCAAGCGTTCACTCAGGCGTACGGACGAGACGCGCTCGACGCTTCCAATCTAATCATGCCGATGGTCTTTTTCATGTCCCCCTCGGACCCCAGAATGCTGAAGACACTCGACGCGATCCAAAGATCACCAGCAAACGGTGGTCTCGTCTATTCCAATCTTGTCTATCGATACAACCTCAACGAAACCGCCGACGGGTTAGAAGGCGAAGAAGGCACGTTCAACATGTGTACCTTCTGGCTGGTTGAAGCATTGACCCGCGCAGGTCGGTCAGAACCGGCAAGGTTGGAAGAAGCCCGAATGATGTTCGAGCACATGCTCGGTTACGCGAACCACTTAGGTCTCTACTCCGAGGAGATCGGCCCGAAAGGCGAGCACCTCGGCAACTTCCCGCAAGCGTTCACTCATCTAGCGCTGATCTCCGCCGCCTTCAACCTCGACCGCGCTTTGGGGTCTAGGGCATAAAACTGGGAACTAAAGCAGGGACAACCGTTTCAGTTCGCCTCGAACCATTGAGCCGTCCCATCATCAAGCGCAAGAGTATGGTGCCGCCGCCGGCGAACAAGATCCAGCGCAGCATTCTTCTACTCACGACTGCGTGTGCCCAGAACGATCAACGCGCCCTCGCACGGCTGAAGCACAATGACAATCGTTAGCATCGATGAGGATGGAATCATCGCCTTGCTTCGTGTGTAGTTCCCTTGTGCGCGTTTGTTGACCGCTCCTGTGAAGAGAAAAAGCACGATCACGACAAACTGTCGTAATTCCGACGGTACCTCAGTGTTAATATCCGTATAATGGGCATTTGCACCCGCGATGCGCGACAATTTAAGTCAGGAGGTATCCATGGGTAAAGATCGCACCGCCGCGCGCAAGGCTGTCTTCTAACGGATACCTGACACCGCTGAGAACGTCGCCTAGGTGGTGCTCGCGACGAAGCCGCGCAAGACCTGGGACCGGGACTACATGAATCGGAGAAAGAAGTGAGAGCTGAGCAACACTTGACTGTAGAAGGGCGCTTGACGCGGCTGGAACAAAACGATGACGCCACCCGCGAGACGCTGAATGACCTGCTCGAAGGTCAAAGGGTTTTGCAGGCCGACATATCCGAAATCAAGTCCGACGTGAAAGCCATCCTCAAGCGATTAGATCGGCCTACCTAAGCCGCTCGACGATCATCCCGCGTCAAGTCGGTCTCAGCCGCTCCAGCGCGTCCGAGGTTCCGTAGTTGTGCCGTACCTAAAACTCGTCGGCGTAGCGCTGAGTGCGTTTAGGGCTTGTTTAGTGGTGCGTACCGAATATCCGCGTTTGAGCAGCGCCCAATGGCCATAGATGCTGTTGGGTTGCACATCCTAATTCATGTACTGCCGCCAGCTGTGGATGACCGCGCTGTCGTTCGGCAGTACGTTGTAAGCGCTCGCCTCGTCGGTGTTTATGCGTGTTGTTATGCCCAGATGCTTCGGCCCGAAATGTTGCAGCGTTTCTTTGGAAGAAACGCGCATGATGTTCGAGCACATGCTCGGTTTCGCGCACCACTTAGGACTCTAGTCCGAGGGGATCGGCCCCAAAGGCGAGTACCTCGGCAATTTCCCGCAGGCCTTCGCCCACCTAGCGCTGATCGCAGCCGCGTTCAACCGCGACCGGGCATTGGGGTCGAGAGCCTAATCTTTGACGATTTCACGCCCGTAATATCGCACTTCTGAGTAGGTGCGGTAACCCGCGGATTCGTAGATTCGGCGGGCTGGTAGGTTTTCCGAATCGACGTCCAGAACGAGTCGGTTAGCGCCATTTGCAATTAGGCGGCGAATCCCGGCGTTGAAGATCGCCCAACCCAATCCCGCTCCACGCATATCCGGGCGAACGCCCACCATCTCAACTCGACCATCGCCTTCATCCAACGTTATCCAGTTATATGCGGTCAACCCGCCGCCATCTTCGTTTTCCATGACGACGATGGGCGCGAAACCGTTTCGTTCCGCATCGGCGGCTGTGCGACCAACGATCTCTTCGACCGTGTTCGGTGAGAAGCCCCAACTACCGATGAAACACGCGTTATGCAATTCAGTGACGCCCGCGGCCTCTTCCGAGTTCGTCATCACCGCATCGCGCACCGAGAATCCATCGGGAACCGAAGCGGTTTTCAACTCAACATCTGAAACGTCAACCCGCATCTTCAAGACTGTACGCACTACATGGAATTCGGCAGCGTCGAGGATTTCGTTGACGATCCCTGGTTCGCTGTCACGGACCGCGACATGCACCTCGAACTCACGGCGGTCCGCCATCACCTTGGCTTTCTCCACGCCGTCCGCAAGTAAAGATTCGAGCGCGTGTTCGTGGCCGCTTGTCGCCGCGATCCCTACAAGGACTCTTCCGATGTTCAACTCGGGCTCCGCTAACACGTAACCCACAGGTTTGGAGCCGTCATATGCTACTGACCAACCGCCCAGATCAGGATCCAATCGCGGGTTTTCGAGCGTCGCCATGAACGACGTTACATCGTCTGTCGGCCACTCCCGATGTCCGTGCGGCCCTGCCGCGCGAAGGATTTCGAGCAACTCTGGTGCGTCGGCGCGTGTGATTGTGCGAATCTCCATGGCGGTATGGGTTGCTCAGTAACCTGTTTTGCGGATTCCGTCGCGTGTGGCATAATTGATGTGCACACTAGCAAATGCTAATGCTACGAACGGGAATAGTACCGCGGTCCCGATGGCAATAGAGAGCATCTGGTCGCTGAAAAAGATGCGCATCGTCCGTGGGAACTCGCCCGGGAGCTCGTGACCTGAACCTCCCAACTACCCAGAACTGGATAGCGGGATTCATAGGGTTGCGCGGGTCGGCTTCGTTAAAAGCCGTGAATCAAGCGGGTTGAGAATCACGATTAGCGTCTGAAACTCAATCAATCAAGGTGGTACCGCGGGCTGATCCTCGTCCTTTCGAATTTTGGGACGAGGATTTTTATTTGTGCGAAATCTGATGGAAACGAAAACATAGGTGCCGAAAGACGTAAAACGCGACATGGGAAAGACACTGACAGGCGGCGACATAGTTTGCGAGGCGTTGCTCAACGAGGGCGTTGACATCGTATTCGGGTTGCCGGGCGGAGCGATACTGCCGCTTTACGGCGTTCTGAGTAGGTATCCGCAACTACGTCACGTGCTCGTGCGGCACGAGCAAGGCGCGGCACACGCCGCTGACGGTTACGCGCGCGCTTCCGGGAAAGTCGGCGTCGCGATCGCCACGTCGGGACCCGGCGCCACAAACCTCATCACCGGGCTCGCCACCGCGATGATGGACTCCGTTCCCGTCGTTGCTATCACCGGCCAGGTCGGACGCGCCGCCATCGGCACCGACGCGTTTCAGGAAACAGACATCACTGGTGCGACGCTTCCCGTCACGAAACACAACTATCTCGTCACGCGAGTCGAAGACATCGGACCCACGTTCCACGAAGCGTTCCACATCGCTCGCACCGGCCGCCCTGGTCCGGTTCTGATCGACCTGCCCAAAGATGTAATGCAGGAAGAGGGCACCTACGACTACGAGCGAGACCGAGAGATCAAGCTACCCGGATACCGTATCCCGACCACCGCACCCGATGAACAGGTGGATGCTGCAGTCAAACTCATCAACGAAGCCGAACGCCCGGTGTTCCTAGCCGGACACGGTGTGATCATTTCCCGAGCCTTCGATGAGTTGAAAGAACTGGCCGAAAAGGCACAAATCCCAGTCGTCACCACATTGTTGGGTATTTCCGGTTTCCCCGAGGATCACCCGCTCCATGTCGGATTCCCCGGAATGCACGGAGAGGCGTACGCCAGCCTAGCTCTCGACGACTCCGACCTCATCATCGCCGCGGGTAGCCGGTTCGATGACCGCATCGTCGGCAACGTAAGCGAATTCGCAACCAGATCGAAAAAAATACACATCGATATCGATCCTGCGGAGATCAACAAATCAGTAGTAGTCGACTCGCACGTGATCGGCGACCTCAAGCATGTCTTGTCGCAGATGATTCCGAAAACGGAACGCAAATCGCGACCTGAATGGACGCACCACATCGAGCAACTGAAAGCCGATCATCCATCTCTGCACATTCCCGAGACCGGCAACCTTTCCGGTCAGCACGTCGTACGTGGATTGTCGAACGTCACTAACGGCAACGCCATAATCTGCACCGGCGTCGGTCAACACCAGATGTGGGCGGCGCAACACTATAGGTTCACGGAGCCAAACTCGTGGTTGTGCTCCGGCGGTCTCGGCACGATGGGCTACGAGGTCCCATCCGCGATTGGCGCTCAATTCGCGGCGCCCGACGCGCTGGTGTGGTCGATCTGTGGCGATGGTGGCTTCCAGATGACCATGATGGAACTGGCTACCGCAGTTGAGAACCGACTGCCAGTGAAGTACGCCATATTGAACAACAATCATCTCGGCATGATCACCCAATGGCAAGAGCTTTTCTACATGGGCGATTACCAGGCCGAGTCCTATACCGCCAACCCGGACTTCGTGAAGTTGGCGGAAGCGTTCGGCATGAAAGGCATGAGGGTCGAAGAAATCGACGACGTCGAATCGGCGATTGAAGAAGCCAACGCCCATCCCGGTCCAGTCATCGTCGACTTCGTAATCGAAAAAGTCGAACATGTCTACCCGATGATCCCTGCTGGTGGAAGTATCAAAGACTTGATGGAGGACACGAGGGTTTAAGATGACCACGCAATCCAAGTTCGAAGCGCGCACAGTCACCGCACTGGTTGAAGACCGCCCCGGCGTCCTTGCGAGAATCGCTGGACTATGCCGCCGCCGCGGCCTCAACATCGCCAGCCTCGCGGTAGGCAGGTCTGAGCAACCTGGCTTGTCACGTTTGACTTTCGTACTTGAAGGCCCGCCGTCTGTAGTAGATCAATGCGCAGCACAGTTGGAGCGTCTGGTCAACGTGATCGACGCGCGCGACATCACCAACAAGAACCACATCTGGCGTGAACTTGCGCTCGTAAAAGTTGGCACGACAACCGATACACGCGTCGAAGTTTTGGAGCTAAGCCGAGTCTTCCGCGCAAACATAATCGACATCGGCGTCGACAGCGTGACGCTGGAGTTGACTGGTGGGCGCGAGAAGATCGACTCTTTAATCACATTGTTGGACCGTTTCGGCATCAAGGAGGTGATGCGGACGGGCCGCGTTGCGGTCCTCCGTGGCACTCTTTTCGAAGGCGAAGAAGATGGTCAGTTCCAAGCCAGCCGAAAATGGGCCAACGGCGTGCCTCACGAATATCACGTCACACCGGGAGTTTCAGGAAGCGTGTAGCTCCGAGAATCTCGGTCAAACTCGATAACCAAAACTAGGAAGGTCAACCAACCAAATGCCGAAGCTTTACTACGATGCCGACATCGACGACTCGCCGCTGCGCGACAAAACCATCGCCGTCATTGGCTACGGTTCACAGGGTCACGCCCACGCGTTGAACCTGAAGGACAGCGGCTTCAACGTCGTCGTCGGACTCTATGAAGGCAGCAGCAGCCGCGAAAAAGCCGAAGCGGATGGCCTTGAGGTGCTAAACAACGCCGAAGCCGCGGAGCGCGCCGACCTCATCTCGTTCTGCCTACCAGACACGATCCAAGGCGGCGTTTACCGCGACGACGTCGAACCGCACCTCGAATCCGGCAAGACTCTCCTGTTCGCCCACGGCTTCACGATCTTCTACGAACAGATCAAGCCGCCGGAAAACGTTGATGTCGTGATGATCGCACCCAAGGCACCCGGACACCGAGTCCGCGCCGTGTTCGAACGCGGCTTAGGAGTTCCGTGCCTGATAGCGATCGACCAAGACGCGTCGGGCAACGCAAGAGAAAACGCGCTCGCTTACGGCAAAGGTGTCGGAGGCGGACGCGCCGGCATACTCGAGACCACGTTCAAGGAAGAGACGGAAACCGACCTCTTCGGCGAACAGGCGGTCCTATGTGGCGGAGTGACCCAACTCATCAAGATTGGATACGAGGTTCTCACCGAAGCTGGATACCAACCTGAATCGGCCTACTTCGAGGTGCTCCACGAACTCAAACTGATCGTCGATCTGATCTACCAAGGCGGACTCGAGGGCATGCGCTACTCGGTCAGCGACACTGCCGAGTACGGCGACTACAGCCGCGGCCCCGAGATCATCGACGATTCGGTGAAAGAAAACATGCAAAGGGTCCTTGAAGACATCCAATCCGGACGCTTTGCGCGTGAGTGGATCGCCGAAAACGACGAGGGTCTGTACCGCTTCAACCAGATGAGAAAAGAAAACCTCGAACACCCGGTCGAAGCAGTTGGCAAGGAACTACGCGCCATGATGCCATGGCTCGAGTCGACCACCTAATCGCGACAGAAAAACACTCTCGCAGCCGTTTCACATGTCCCTAAATCAATCGGGACATAGGAGCGACACCATGACAACAAAGACAAACAACAAACCAGACCAAGTAATAATTTTCGATACGACCCTGCGCGACGGAGAGCAGTCCGCCGGCGCGGGGTTGACCGTCGGCGAAAAGGTCCGCATCGCACATCAACTCGCCAGACTAAACGTAGACGTGATCGAAGCAGGATTCGCAGGCAGTTCGCCCGGCGACTTCGAGGCGGTTAAACGCATCGCGCACGAAGTGGATGGCCCCGTAATCTGCTCGTTGGCGCGCGCGGTAGACACAGACATCGAAGCCGCCGCTCAAGCGCTCGAAGGCGCACACACTCCCCGCATCCACACGTTCATCTCCTCATCCGATGTCCATCTCATGCATCAGATGCGACGGGACCGCGAGACGATCATGAACATGGCCGTTGAAGCAGTTGAGAAGGCGAAGCGATACGTAGACGATGTCGAGTTCTCACCGATGGATGCTACGCGCACCCAGCCCGAGTACCTCTACGCGATATTGGAAGCCGCCATCAACGCCGGCGCCACGACCGTCAACGTACCTGACACTGTCGGTTACTCCAACCCGTTGGAGTTCGGAGCGTTGATTAAAGGCGTGTTCGAAAACGTCTCCAACATCGACAACGCCGTGGTCAGCGTCCACTGTCACAACGATTTGGGTATGTCGGTCGCCAACTCGTTGGCAGCGATCGAAAACGGAGCGCGTCAGATCGAGGGATGCGTAAACGGCCTCGGGGAACGCGCTGGCAATGCCGCGTTGGAAGAGGTGATGATGGCATTGGTGACACGGCCCGACCATTACCGTGTCTACACCGGCGTCAACATCCGCGAGATCAACCCGACAAGCCGGATGATCAGCAGCATCTTCGGGTTTCCAGTCCAGTACAACAAGGCGATCGTCGGTCAAAACGCATTCCGGCATTCGTCCGGTATCCACCAAGACGGTTACCTAAAGGAACGAACCACGTTCGAAATCATGCGTCCTGAAGACGTTGGATGGCGCGGCGAAGCGCTAGTGCTCGGCAAGCTGTCAGGCAGGGCAGGTCTACGGTCCCGATTGAGCGATCTGGGATACCAGTTGACCGACGAAGAACTCAGCGACGTCTTCATCGCGTTCAAAGATCTAGCAGATAACAAACGGGAAGTGACCGACGCCGATCTGGAAGCTCTCATGCGGGAGCAACACCGGTACGCCGACACGAATCGTCAATACAAACTCGGCAAGGTGCACGTAGTATGCGGCAACGACGAAATGCCCACCGCCGATGTGTCGATGACAACACCCGACAACGATGGACGTTCCGCCTCCGCTGAGGGAACCGGCCCCGTCGACGCCGTGTGCAAGGCGATTGACTCCATCATCGACATGGATGTCGAATTGACCGAGTTTTCCGTAAGCTCCGTCACCGAAGGCATCGACGCTCTCGGCGAAGTCACGATCCGCATCGACCATGAAGGTTCGACCTATTCCGGCCGCGGATCCGACACCGACATCGTGGTCGCGTCGGCGAAGGCATACGTAAACGCAATCAACCGCGCCCTGATGATCGGCGAACTCGAGGGCGAACCGATAACGGCGACCGTCTGATGGCCAGTCGCCTGATCCGCTTCACCAACACTGAGGACCGAAACCCCGCATGATTCTTCTGGGAAGAAGATCTGCTGCCAGCGATAGGGAGACACGATATAGGCGAACCAATCGCAAGACCTATGTCGTTGAGATACTGCTCGTCTTTGCGGTTTCACTCTTAGCCGAATTTGTTTTCGAACAACTCGGGTTGACCGGACCTTGGGTCGATCTTGTGCTCACCGCATTGTTGTTATTCTTAGTCGGTCGAGCGTTCGCCGGCCGTACCCACGACATCGGCAGAACTGATAACTGGACGCTGATACCGATCGTCATCTTCTCAGCTGGATGGCTCGTGCCAGTGTTCTGGGATGGAGCACCGCTGTGGGTCGAAGTCACCGGACGCTTGATTTGGGTGATGGCATTGATCACACCCGTTTTGTTCAAAGGAGACGAAGGCGAAAACCAGTTCGGTTCCCCGCCAGAAAACGCAATCGAGTGGAAGGTCATAGCAAACGTTGGTTGACGGGCCGCACTGCCGGGCCGTGAGCCCAGCGAAACCAAATGACGCAAAGGTTTTGAATATGCCGAAGACGATGTTCGAAAAGATCTGGGATTCTCATCTGGTCGCGGATCCGGAAGGAGAACCCGCTATTCTCTACATCGACCTGCACTTGGTACACGAGGTGACCTCGCCGCAGGCGTTCGAGGGTTTGCGGTTGACCGGACGTTCCGTTCGGCGACCCGATCTAACCATTTCGACGGTGGACCACAACGTACCGACCGATGAAACCCGCGCAGAAGAAATCCGCGATCCTATCGCCCGCCAACAGGTCGAGGCGCTTCGAAAGAACTGCGCCGATTTCGGCGTGACGCTGTACGACGTCGATTCGAGTGCTCAAGGCATCGTTCACGTCATCGGACCGGAACAGGGATACACCCAACCTGGAATGACCATCGTGTGTGGCGACTCCCACACATCGACGCACGGTGCCTTCGGTTCCCTCGCTTTCGGCATTGGAACGTCCGAAGTCGAGCATGTACTTGCGACTCAGACTCTCCGCCAACGCAAGCCCAAAACCATGGAAGTCCGCTTCAACGGCGATCTCCCAGTCGGTGTTTCGGCAAAAGACATGATTCTCGCGACCATTGGCCAAATGGGCACCGCGGGCGGCACCGGGCACGTCATCGAGTACACCGGCGAATCGGTGCGATCGCTCAACATGGAAGGTCGCATGACGATCTGCAATATGACGATCGAAGGCGGAGCCAGGGCCGGCCTCATCGCGCCTGATGAGACCACATTTAATTGGATGCGCGGCAGGAAGTTCGTTCCGCAAGGCGCTGACTTCGACTCGGCATGCGAGGAGTGGAGCGAGACCAAGACTGACGACGGTGCGGAGTACGACACCCTTGTCGAGATCGATTGCGAAAAGCTTGAACCATACATCAGTTGGGGCACAAACCCAGGTCAAGTCGCCAAAGTGTCAAGCGCCGTACCGGATCCCGACGATTTCGATGACCCGGCAGATCAGGAGTCTGCCTCCCGGGCTCTTGAATACATGGCGTTGTCTCCGGGCACCGCGATGGAGGACATCCGCTTGGACCGCGTCTTCATCGGATCGTGCACAAACGCTCGACTAGAAGATTTGAGGGCCGCAGCCGACATTATCCGGGGCAAACGCGTGGCTGATGGCGTCCGCGCGCAGGTTATGCCGGGTTCGACACTCACGAAGTGGGCGGCGGAAAAGGAAGGGATATCGGAAGTTTTCAAGGACGCTGGATTTGAATGGCGCGAATCGGGATGTTCGATGTGCCTTGGCATGAACCCCGATATTTTGACGCCAGGCGAGCGGTGCGCCTCAACTTCCAACCGCAACTTCGAGGGACGACAAGGCAAGGGTGGAAGAACCCATCTCGTCAGCCCCGAAATGGCGGCGGCAGCAGCGGTAGCCGGTCACTTCGTGGACGTTCGAGACTGGAACTAAAACTACGAGACCTCGCTCGATCCAGTCATGACAAGCAGATCCGACGATTCAGACGACCGCGGCTCGGACGTGGACCCGACGGATTCGGGCAGTGGAGGTTCACAGCAAATCTACCGTCGCCCGAGGCGTAGAGGAGGTCCCGACCTACGTGACGATGCTCGGATTTCTGACGATCCGGGCACGGAGACACAATCCGACGAAGATGCTTCTAGCGGCGGCATTTACGCTCGACCCAGACGCCGGAGTGTCCGTCGAGACGATGATTCGAAACCCGGGATCTTTTCGAGGATCACCGGTCGGCACCGACTCGATGAGATTCGCGAGGCGCGTTACGAACCGTACACGTACGAGAGCAACGAACAGAACCTCAAATGGGCCATGATCGCCATGGGTATCTGGTGCCTGGTTCTCGTATGGCTCGCATTCACCGATTGCACCAACTCTCGGCAGTATGAAGGCTGGGTGGAGGAAGGCGTCACGACAATCCCGCCTAGTGCCGAGTTGACTGCTCAGATCGAGTCCTCGCGCACATTCGCACAGAGAGAGGGCGGTGAGGAGTTCGAGTGTGCTTATCTCGCCGGGAGGTCTTCTACCGACGAATGCCCCGACGGTGAAACCGATGCGTTGTTGGTTTCAAGCTTCGTTGAAGAATCTGGCGCGATATGCACCAACTTTGGCGAGTATGTAGAAACGACTGAAGAAGAGGTTCCTAACGACCAAGCGGTAACTACCGGTTTGTCTGAGCAAGAATCGGAACCGATTGAAATATGCACCGCTGTGTGGAGCTACTTCCGCCTATTGGAATTTGCCAAACAGTCTGGCCTAGATTGCCCAGATGTCAACGCGATATTGACATCGATATCAACTAATGGTTTGGACTACCCGGATTGTGACCGGGCGTTCACATACGCCGAAGAATTCCAGAGAAGCCAAGACAGTTCAAGGTTGCTCTGGTTGTTGACCGTCTTCTTGGTCGTGTTCGTTGCGTTTCCATATCTCTCGCTTTTGCATCGAGCGAGCAGAAACCTTCTGCCGCTCAATTCCCATGGTCAGAAACACACGCCAGAGTGGGGGGTACTTCACCACTTCATTCCGATAATGAACTTTTTCCGGCCCGGGCAGGTGATGATGGAGCTATACAGGGGCAGTGACCCCGATGTATCGACCGATGATGTCACCGCATGGAAACGCGCCGGGACAGTGCGCGGAATCGTATTCGTTTGGTGGGCGCTGTGGATCGTTGCGTGGCTGTTCAATCCGATATGGGGACTCCGCGTCGCAAACCTGATTCTGAGCATCGCCGCATGGATTATCGAACCATTAGAAGTACCAGGATTCCTCAATCCCCAATCCTTACCAGAGGCGATCGGCGCCAACGACCTGCTAATATTGTCTGATGTTTTGCTAATTGTTCTCGGAGTCGTTGCCATATTGATGCTCCGACAATTGCACTACTGGCAAGAGATGCGTTTTTCCAAGATCGGTTTGATTACCGTTACACCTCCACCACCGGCCGATCCGTTGGCGGAAGCACTCAAGAAACAAGAGGAAAAACAACGCGCAAAGGAAGAGAAAAAGAACCGGCGTGGTCGATAGGAGCGGTGTCACACGCACAGGAAGGTGATATGGAAAAGTTCACGAAATTGACGGGGCGAGTAGCCCCGTTGAACAGGGTAAACGTCGATACCGACCAGATAATCCCGAAGCAGTTCTTGAAACGCATCGAAAGGACGGGTTTCGGTGAGTATGCGTTCTTCGATTGGCGCTACTTGGAAGACGGCGTTCCGAACCCAGATTTCATCTTGAACGAAGCTCGGTACCAAGGCGCGTCGATACTCGTCGCAGGTCGGAATTTCGGTTCTGGTTCGTCCCGCGAACACGCACCGTGGGCCCTGAATGAAATGGGTTTCAGGGCGATCATCGCACCGAGTTTCGCCGACATATTTCGTAACAATTGCATGCAAAACGGAATGACACCCGTGGTTTTAATGCAATCGGATGTTGATTACATAATGGGCAACGCCCTCAAAGGCGCTGGCTATAAAGTGACCGTCGATTTACAGACCCAGACAGTGAGTGATGACTCTGGATTTGAAGCGAGTTTCGAGTTCGATGCATTTCGACGCAACTCGCTGTTGAAGGGTTTGGACGACATCGATATCACTCTGCAATTCGATGAGGCCATCGCCGAATTCGAAACTGCAAGAACCGCTCGCTGGTAGGCGGGCGGATCCAAAGGGACCGAACAGCACGGAATCTCCGCGCCCGATCCTTTCTCCCTCAACTGATTGACCACGGAATCAACCGAAACGAAAGACGTACGCAATGGACATTCGCATCGCAGTGCTAGGTGGTGATGGGATAGGACCCGAAGTCACCGCGGAATCCGTCAAAATCCTCGACGCTATAGAGCGCAGGTTCCATCACAACTTTTCGTTTGTGATGGGCGCATGTGGTGGACGAGCCATCGACGAATTCGGCACCCCTTTGCCCGAAGAGACGCTCGATATCGTCAAAGGTTGCGATGCCGTCTTGTTCGGTGCTGTGGGTGGACCTAAATGGGATGATCCCCAAGCCGAGACGCGGCCTGAAGACGGGATTTTGGCATTGCGAAAAGGTTTGGACCTGTTCGCAAATTTGAGACCGGTAAAGGTCTATCCACAGCTCATAGACGCTAGCCCCCTACGCCCCGAGAGGCTCGATGGCGTCGACATGGTAATCGTACGCGAGTTGACCAGTGGGCTCTACTTCGGAAAACCCAAGAAGAGATGGGCAAACTCGCGAGGGCGGTCTGCCGTCGACACCCTGACGTATCGCGAACGCGAGATCGAGCGCGTTGCACGCGTCGGATTCGAAATTGCCAGAGGACGGCGCAACCGTCTGCACTCCCTCGACAAGATGAACGTGCTCGAAACGAGCCGGCTTTGGCGTGAAGTCGTCACCGAAATAGGTGTCGAATATCCTGATGTCGAACTCATACACATGCTCGCCGACAACGCTGCGATGCAGATCGTCACTAACCCCGCGGAGTTCGACGTCATGGTTACCGAAAACACTTTCGGCGACATCCTTTCAGACGAAGCTGCCGTGATCGGCGGCTCCATGGGCATGTTGCCGTCTGCGTCCCTTTCCGCGATCCCACGACCAGCAAATGGCCGCCGGCCGCGCCGCGCAGGAAAGCGTGCCCTGTACGAACCGATCCACGGATCAGCGCCCGACATCGCTGGCCAAGGCATCGCCAACCCAATCGCCTCGATTCTGTCGACTGCAATGATGCTGCGCTACTCGTTCGCTCTTGATGACGAAGCCAACGCCATCGAAAGCGCCGTTGCATCGGTTCTAGTAGACGGACTGCGAACCCCAGATTTGGCCACCAGCTCGGATCAACCCATCGGCACCTCCGAAATGGGCAACGCCATATCCGGACGAATCCTCGGCTAACCCCGTCCCCTTCGCCCAAAACGCGACACAGAGAAGCGGGGACGCGAGCCCTTTTCTCCCTCCCCTTCCCAGGGAGAGATTCAGAGGTGCTGGGCAACGGTGAACGCCTCTCAAATCTAGCATTCACAGTCTCATTTCGGAGTTACGCAAACGTCCCCTTCGCGCAGCGTAAGGGGACGCGAAGGAGCGAAGCGACTTCGCAGGGGATGCCCGACGGTCCGTCTCCAAGTACCGATACCACCGCTAAATTCTGAAAATTTTTCAGAAAATAGCACAAATGAGCCAAATCATGTGTATCATTAAAGATGAAGACTTCAGGCAGCGCCGTGCTGACGAGTGCGGACACCAATCTAGCCGATGGACGAAAGGGATAAGCGTTAGATCGTGAGAGCGCTACACAACACAAGCGAGTACACGGGGTCCCGAGAGGGTAACCCGGATTCGCGTGTAGGTTCGAGCGATCTCTGGCGACGCCCCTCAACCGAGTTGGAGCCGGTTGCAACGTCCGGAGGTTCCGTTCGAAACGATCGAAGTAACAAGTCCCGGTCGCCGAGGGCTAATGCACCCGCGGCTGAACGAGCCAGCAGACATCACCTACCCGTCGCAATGCGCCGGGAACGCAACTCCTTCTCCTCCCCTTTCAAGGGGGAGATTCGGAGGGGGGCGCGTAGCGGATGTCTCGCCAAGGGCCGGGTAAGCGGTCGTGAATTCGGCAGACGTCGGACCCTTGTCGCCGAGGGTCGCGGCTACGGCACCAGGATGTGCAAAACTACCCGATGGGATGCGACCGCGCTCAAACTCAAAGTCGCAACCCGGGCCCACGGTCTGGCAACGTGGGCAGTGACCGGATCAGGGAAGCTAGCAGTTCAACACCTCGCACAAAGCGGCGACGCCTGACGGATTGCGACCCCACGCGAAGGGTCGCAATCCACTTCAACGGCAAAAACAAAATCCAGCGGAAACCCCTCCGCCATCTCAACGCGCCCGCCGGTATCCCCTCTCCCCTCCGTGGGAGAGGGTTAGGCTGTTTATGTTCATAGAGCCGGTGCCAAAGCGGTATCCCCTCTCCCCTCCGTGGGAGAGGGTTAGGGTGAGGGGGATCGGGGCCAAGGGGAGTGGCGGCTGACGCACCGAACAACAAGTGTCGAAAGTCATGCAGTCGTCCCCTTCGCGCAGCGTAAGGGGACGCGAAGGAGCGAAGCGAATTCGCAGGGGATGCCCGGGGTTAGGGGCCGACGGGAACGTCCCCCTCCATCAATACGGCGTCTGCACAAGCCCTACGCCATCCCGGCAACCCAAAGCCCACTCCATCCTGCCCCTCCATGCAAAACACCCATCCATCCACACAAATCAAACACCAACTCTAGGTAGTATTGCGGATACCGAAAAACCACGCTCCGCGCGTCGCTAGAACCCTCCGATCTAGATCACAGCAATGGCCCAACCTATGCCCAACGATTTCCTACCTAACCTCACAGATGATGTCTGCTCGAACAATATCGTCTCAGGCGCAACGATCTACCGAGACCAGTGGAGCATTCCCCATATCTACGCCGACAACGCGTACGACGCATTCTTCGCTCAAGGCTACGCGACGGCGCAAGACCGGTTGTGGCAAATGGATTTCGATCGACTCCGATGTATAGGAAGGTCTGCGGAGTACATCGGATCGTCGGCGCTCACCGAAGACGCTTTGATGCGTCGCCGGACATTCGATCGAGTCTCTCTCGCCGACTACTCGCTGTGCAGCGGCGATGCCAAGACTGCATTAGACGCCTATGCAGACGGCGTCAACGCATTCATCGATTCCGACGATCCTCTGCCATACGAGTACGAACTCCTAGGCGCTGAACCGGAAAGATGGGAGCCTTGGCACTGCATTTTGGTCTACAAAGTCCGGAACAGTGCAGAGGGTTCGTTCCAGTCGAAGCTCTGGCGCGCGAAACTAGCCGCCGATATCGGACCGGAGCAAGCGGCCAAGCTATCACCCGGCTACCAGCAAGGCATGTATCTGACTGTTCCTCCCGGCATCGTTTATCAAGGCCCAGCGGAACACGCGGTTGAAGAACTCAGGGCCGCGGTTAACGCAACCGCGCCGCTACGCGAAATCGACGGCGGCTCCAACGGCTGGGCCGTCTCCGGCGAACTTACCGAGTCTGGCGTGCCCATGGTCGGCGGCGACTCTCACCGAGGTCTGGAAGTCCCCAACGTCTACTACCAAGTCCACGTCCGCACCGAAGAGTTCGACGTGCTAGGTCACTCCATACCGGGTATGCCGCTCGTGATGCACTTCGCTCACAACCGCTACGTCGCATGGGGAATGACGCACGGTGGCGTCGACACTCAAGACCTATTCGTAGAGCAATTGCGACGCTCCGATAGCGGCTTCGAATACCTGTTCAAAGGCGCCTGGCTGCCAGCGGAATCACGCACCGAGGAACTGCACACACGCGACGGTAGTTCCGAAAACATCGAGGTGGTCGTCACCCACCACGGACCGGTCATTTCAGGAAACGTGGACGACGGATGGGGTATCGCACTCGCAGACCCGGGATCCAACGAAGCGACTCCGTGGGTCGATGCCGCGCTCGATGCGATGAAGTGCAAGAACGCGGATGAGTTCGAGGACGCCCTGAGCCGTTGGACGGACCGTGTGAATAACTATCCCTATGCGGACATTCACGGCGAATTCGGTTATGCATTGAAAGGTTTGATCCCGATCCGTGAAGCCGTTAACGGATGGGGACCAGTGGAGGGTTGGACTGGTGAGCACGAATGGCAGGGCTACATCCCTGACAACGAATTGCCGCGGTCGCGCAATCCAGAAACCGGGTGGGCAGTGACCTGCAATCAACGCGTCGTCGGTGAAGACTATCCATATTTCTTGACCGGATCCTTCGGTCCCGATTACCGTGCCCGCAGGATTATTGGCCACATCGAGGAGTCGAAGTCCGAAGGAAATCTCCTTCGCGTCGAAGACATGGCGGCGTTCCACGGCGATGTGGGAACCGTTCCGGGGATGAAACTCGTGAAGCGCATTCGGAAGATTAATCCTGACAAAATCGAAGATGACTCAGCCAAAGTGGCATTCGAGATTCTGAGCGACTGGGACGGAAAGATGAGCGCCGATTCCGTAGGAGCGGTCATCTACTCGGCTTGCAACGACGAGATCGCGCTGAACATGATGGAACGATGCTACGGCATAGATCGCGGTGATTTCATCGCCAATCCCGATCTCAACGCGGTAGACCACCTGCGGCGCCAACTTAAACCCGCGTTTTTCAACTCGCTAGAGCGAGGATCAGGCGAAGAATTCCTTGGCGAAGGTGAATCCGTCGATGCATTCCTTATCGCGTCACTCACATCCGCGGCGAAGAATCTCAAGCAACAGTACGGAGCCGTGGACACCGTCACGTGGTCCGATGTTCACATAACCAAGCAGATCCATCCCCTCGCTTCCGTATTCCCCGAAGCCGCGGATGCGCTTAACGCAACACCCGTCGGCACCGCCGGTGATGGCGACGTACCATTCGCGACCGGCTCTAGGCCGTCGTGGGACTTCCGAACCGGTTCAGGGCCCGTAAACCGATACCTCCACGATCCTGCCAATTGGTCGGCCGGAAGATGGATCGTACCGCTCGGAGTTTCGGGAAACGTAGGTAGCCCGCATCGCCACGACCAGCAGCAAGGTTGGGCGAACGTCGCCGGCATCCCGCAGCTCTTCGAGTGGGAAGAGATCAAACAAAGCGCTTCCACAACCCAACATCTGAAACCCGTCGATTGACAATCGGAGGACATAACCAAGTAGCATTTGGCAAACCGACTTTCGAAACCCGCCTAAATGTTACGAGATTCGTAATATGATGATAATGGATATCAGCTGGGTCGATATTCCTGATATTCGTTAATGAACTAGCCAATAACGATGGAATTCGTCGAATCCATCGGATTATCAGAAAAAACACAATCAACAAGATCTAACAAAAGTGCGTCGAAATTCGTCACGACGCTGCTTTCGCAGATGTTTAATTGAGTCATGGGCACTCGAGTGAGTGCTCGTGACTTGACAATCTGCGAAAGGAGCAGACGAATTGAGACAGGCGTTAAACCAAGCTTTCCAGAGGCTGTCCCATGGCTTCGACACGAAGCTTGTGGGCGATCGTGAGATGGAACACGCGACGCTCTTGGGTGATTCGGTGCCGCGGATGCCGCACTACACGAACCCCCGAAAACGGCGCAAGTCGGACGCACCGACATCGACCGGAATGTACTTCTAAACAAACCGGCCGAGGTTGCGAAACCGACGGTTTCACACCTCTGAACCACAAGACGCCCCGCTCAAAAAGCGGGGCGTCTTCGATTCAGCCCATAGTTGCTTCTCAATCGTAAGGTTATGTCCCCAGACACAGCTCACTTCTTAGCGTTATGGAACTAACAAGCATCTTCGCCGCGGACGCGCGGGTCCACGAGGCGCTCCTCAGAATAATCGTGAATGCATAGCAACGGATTCGCCAAATTTGGTGTTGGAGCTCGAGGACGGAGAACATCGTCCGAGTACGAACCGATGCGCGGGACTTTTTACCTTAATATGTAACGATGTTCATAACCGAAAGTGTTCACACATGCTGAAATCCGGACCAAACGTAACATCGGCACAACCGTCACGCGAAGAAATCGAATCCGTAGCTGACCGAATGTTGCAGATTCCTGAAATCAGGGACGTTGCAACAGATTTCGTCGAGTTACGCGCTCGATACCGAGCCGAAATTGAAAAGGCGTTTGAGGATCATCGATTTCCCGACATTAGGGCGGTCGTTGAGAGATACGAGGCGCGCCTTAAGAATCTGAACGACAAAGTTACCAACGCAATTGCGGAGAACCTTAGTGAGTGAACAGCGAGATCTCGAATCCTTGGTCGACGCTCTGGTGGAACGAATTGACGATCGGGATCGGCGTTCACTGGAGTCGCGCGTAACTGCCCTCGAGAGCAGCAGCGCCACGAAAGACGAAGTTTCAAAGCAAGAAACTGCGCTAATCAAATGGATTGTCGGTGTTGGAATTAGTACGATCGGCGTTGGTGCCGTAGTGGCGGCAGGTGTGGCAGGGTTGATAATTCAGGTCATCGGGGATTAGAACACGCGGCTCGATCGTGCGTTCGACAGTTCAACACTAGTCTCGAACTCGCATCGAATTGTGGGGGGAGCAAAGTTTAAGCCAACGCAATCTCATTCAATGCCACTGACGCTCATCTTCAACCGTCCGCACACTCCCGCGGGTCCGCGTCACCGGAGGCCGCGCCCTCAATGCATTCTCATCGACATCGATTCCCAAACCAGGCCCAGTCGGCAATTCGATATAACTTTCCTGCGGTTCGAGATACCCGATAGTGACCTCCCGCGACTCCGCTTCGACACCGACCATGTATTCGTAGATCAGGAAATTCGGCATACCGGCGGATGCTTGAATAGCAGCCGCGCATCCCACGCTCGTCGAGTTCCAGCCATGGGGCGATACCCCGATGTAGAACGGCGCAGCCATCGCCGCTATCTGTGTCAACTCCCAAATGCCGCCAGTGTTGCAGATATCGGGATTGATGATGTCGGCGGCACGCGTCTCGCAGACCTCTCGGAATTCGTTCCGAGTATAGAGAGCTTCACCAGTCACCACAGGGATCGTAGTGTTCTCCTTCACCTCTTTAATGGAAGGGATATTGTCAGGCGGACAGGGTTCTTCAAACCAGTACGGCGTAAGCGGTTCGAGCTCTTTCGCAACGCGGATCGCGTTCATCGGGGCAAGCCGTCGGTGCACCTCGATCAACAGCTCGACGCTCGGCCCCACCGCTTCGCGAATCGCTGTAACAACCTTGACCGCTTCTTCCAAAGCTTCGCGAGGCGGGTACTCAGTCCACGGCCCCGGAAACGGATCGAACTTCAAGGCGGTGAATCCGCGTTCCTCAACAATGGTCGCAGCCAGATCACCATGCTCGTCTGGAGTACTCGCACCGCCGGACCAACCGTTTGCGTAGAGTCGCAATCTGGGCCGGACTGGACCACCGAGGAGATCGTAAATCGGTCTGCCGAGCGCTTTTCCCACGATGTCCCACAACGCGATCTCGATGCCGCTCATGGCGCAGTGCAGATCCATCCCACCCCGTTTTGTCGCGAAGTCCTCGTGGACCACGTGCATGAAGTGGCGGATATGAAACGGGTCGCGACCTTCCAGATACCGAGCGATCTGTTTCACGTGCGCTTCGACTTGGGTGTCTCGATCTGCTTGCGTATACGCCTCGCCCCAGCCAGTGATGCCCTCATCGGTCTCAATCTTGACGAACAGGAAGTTCTTTCCTTGTCCCGGATCCCAGAGAATCGTCTCGACGTTAGATACTTTCATTGGAGAGGTGCCTCCGAATTATTGGCGCTTTCCGACAACTGATAGGTTACGCGCCGCAAGATGATTACAACGAACAGTGGAAAGCCGACATGTCGTTTTTGATACCAAAAAGGGTCTTGGCGTCGATGATTTCGCACGCTTTGGAGACGGACCCTGAAGAGTGCTGCGGCGTATTGGTGGGCGATGAAAACGGTGCCGAAGATTCGCGAAGGCTCAAGAACGTCCATCCGCAACCTGTGAGGCGATACGAGATGCCGCCGATGGATCTGATGCGCGTAGAGTCGGAGGCCGAGGCGCGGGGCAGAAAAATCGTTGCCATCTACCACTCTCACACCCACACGCAAGCCTACCCATCACAAACCGATGTCAATAACGCCGTCGAATCTTGGTGGACTGAGCCTTACTACATCTTGATTTCGCTGGTTGAAAAGACTCGCCCGATCGTCCGGGCATTTCGCATCAGCGATGAAGGCGTGGTCACCGAAACGGTGATCGAAACCGACGGCGAAGCCTATGTCGAACTGACTAGCGGATCGGCGGGATAGCTCATAATAGACCAGTTCCGGAACGTCTCGGAAGACGGTGAAGCTACCTTTGCGGAACCATCTATTGCTGTTGCTGCTGTTGGTCCTGAATTCCGGCCGCTTCGAGTTCAGACGCGAAGTGCGACTTTTCGAGTTGTTGCTGCAGCTCGAAGATCGATCCTGCTGGCGCGGGATGCGCGGGTAGCGGCATCGCTACGGGCACAGGTTCGAGCCGAGGCCGGTTCGTCGCCTTTCCGCGAAGAATGTCGCCTGTCCAAGCATCCCAATCCGGCACGCCACGCAAAGGCCATGCGTCGGCGGCTTGGTAGCCCATCAACAGTAAGCGCCGAGGCCGGTCCGAGATGTTGGGTGCGGAACCGTGTAGCGTCCTTACGTGATGGATCGACACGCCGCCGGCCTTGATTCGAATTGGGATTGCCGTCTCTTTATCAAAATCTGCCTCCGACACCGCACCGATGAAGTAGCCGTCCTGGTGATGGCTCAACGCGTCCCATTTGTGCGAACCCGGTATACCCATCAGACAACCGTTCTCGATCTCCATGTCGTCGAAAGTGAGACCGATTTCCAAGATGTCGTCGTTCGTCGCCGGATAGAAACCCCAGTCTGTGTGCCACTCGACCTGTGCGCCGCCACCCGGAGCTTTCATGTTGAGTTTGGTGTGGTGCAACTTAATGTTCGGACCGAGTAGTTGCTCGACGATGTCCAGCAAACCCTCTTTACGCATCGCGGCATCGTAGACCGGATGGTTCTTATGCGGGCTAGTGATCCTTCGTAGTTTCGGGCTTTCGGGGCTGTGACCCGCCGCGAAGTCGAGGTCGAATAATTCAGTGTGTTCAGTCAACTCGGCGGATTGGGCGACGAACTCATCGGTTACGCGCCGGAGCTGTTCGACCTCTTCCATAGAGAAGACGTTGTTGACACCGATGAAACCGTTCCTGCGGTATTCCTTGACCTGTTCATCGGTCAGTCTTGATGTTGTCGTGCTCATTTTCCAAGTCCTTGCGGCGCCGTGCTTGCGTGATTAAGGCGAATTATAGGTTCGGAACGGCGATGTCGGTTCAAAGGGCTTTGACGGCGGCTCGCAGAGGTCTCGTTAGGTTCCCACGTCGTCCTATAACGATCCGATTGAGCCCGAGCCACTGCGCCATCAGGCTAAGTTCCGATGCCAGGTTTGCCGCCACATATTCCTCGTCGTGGTTTGGCTCAACAAAGGCACCCGGCACGCGCAGGACGCTAGCTTTGCGATCAGCTTTCAGATCGACACGGGCGACGATTCGGTTGCCAAGCAAAAACGGCAGAACATAGTAGCCGTACTTGCGTTTCTTGACAGGCGTATAGATCTCGATGCGGTATTCGAAATCAAACAGCCATTGGAGGCGATCTCGGAACCACGAGACCGGGTCGAAAGGCGAAACGATGGCACAGGCGTCAACGTTTTGGTTCAGCACCTCAACTCCCGGCAAGACGAACATATCGCGCTGGATTCCTTCGACACGGGCGCGTTCAACTTCGCCCCGTTCAACCAGAGCGTCGATCGCGCTTTTTGCGTCGGTTCGTTTGATCCGGTAGTAGTCCGCACAGTCCGCAACCGTGCCGATACCGAGTGAACCTACCGCGAGTTTCATCATGTCGCGGTGAGCTTCTTCCGATGTCCATGGTGCTCTATCAGCTATTGCATCAGGCACCACACGTTCGAAGAGGTCATACCTGCGCGCGGAGTTAACACGGTCCGAAATTGCCAACTCGCCGCGTTTGAGCATCGTCTCCAAGACGAGTTTCGCCGTGGTTGTAGCCCAGTGACCGTAACGCTCCCCTTTTTCTTGGATGTCGCGGACTTCCAAGGGTCCACGCTTTTTGATGTCGCCAATGGTCGAAGCGAGTACGTCAGGTCGGTTGTCCATCATCTCCGCCCAACGTCGCCAAGGCTTCCACTCGGCCATTCGATGGCGGATCATCGGCACGTGTCGCATGGGGATCATCGAGGCTTCGTGTACCGAGTATTCGTAAACGTTTCGCTCTTCGTAGGCGTAACGGTGCAGCATCTCTAACGGATACGGGCCAAGGCGGGAGAAAAACGGCATGTATTGGGCTCTGACGAGAACGTTTACGGAGTCGATTTGGACGATGTTTAGACACTGCATGACGCGTTCGAAATCGGCGGGACTGACGGAATTTGCCAGCGGGCGCGGCCCTGCGAAACCTTGAGCGGTGAGCGCGATATTACGCGCGTCGTCGATGCTGAACGTTTTCAGATCATCGGCCACGGCACATTCCAATCAGGGTCTAAGACGGGGAACACACGATCTTTGATCATGTCTCTGGCCCGGCGCAGCAACGAGTCGATTTCGTGCTCGTCAAGGGCCGTCGCCAGTTTATCGCGGAGAGCAGAATCCGGGCGGTCAAGCGACGTCAGCAGCGCTTCGATTGAAGCCAATAGTTCATCGGGATACGGCGTGCCATTGAATTCGAACATCACGGTTCTTCGCCGAGCCATCGGATTGAAAGTCAAGCCGTGATCGACGGCCCAAATCGTATCGTCAGCATCCAATAAGCAGGCGCCGCCCTTACGATCGGCGTTGTTAACGAGAACGTCAAACATCGCCACGGGCGTGTAATCATCCAGCCTGTCTTCCCGCATATTGAAGTAGTGTTTCGCGAAGTCGGCATCGATGAACAGCTGCACGCTGCCGATGCCGTGCGGTCCTTCTCGCACAACGGTCGGCGGCACGGCGGGCCAACCCAGCGCGTCGGCGATTATGTACGCTGACCACTCTCGGTGGTGCAAAGTTCCGTACGGAAAGTCGCGCAAAGGGCGTTCGCCCGCTGCGGGTTTGTAAATTCCGTAGATCTCCTCGTCACCTTCGGCCAGACGCACCACAAAGACATAGTTTGAACCGCCGGGGTGAAGCCCGATGCCGGTAATCGGCCATTCGTTGAGGCGTCGTTCGACCTCTTGCCGACTCAACCCGGCGACTGAGTCGGGTTGAATCATTGGGCACCATCAGAGGATTGAGAACGCCGGAAAGCCGGTGCTGTCAATCTTCTTCTTCCTCTTCGCGGATCTGTTCAACAGCCATAGAGCCTATGTCGAGATCATGTCCGTTACGACGTTCGCAAAGGTGTTCCTCACCTTGATCGATGGCGATGTGGCAATAGGGGCAAATCGGACGTCCGGCTGCTACGATCTCCATCCCTCGTTCGGCAAGAAACACACCTTGCTGGTGCGAAAACCCGAACTGAAGAATGACCGGGTCAGGGTCTTCCTCGCCAGCCTCGATCTGATCAGTGCTGACACCGGCCGCTGCGAAAAGGAAAACCCTCCGCCCGGCGTCGTACTGCATCGCGATGCGGGCTGCTTTGAAATCGACGTTGCCCTCGGAATCTGGCGGTATGTCGGGCAGCAATCGGTCCGAAATCTCGACGTCGGGGTCCATCCGTTCCAATGCATTCCCAAGGGAAAAGGAAATGTTGTAAAGCTGCTCTTTCTCAAGCCAAACAACCGCCGACCCACGTTCGCTTTGAACAGTGATGTTGAACGTGCGCCGCCCCGGCTCGCCGTACGTCAAGACTTGGAGGTCGTCGACGATACCTAGGTGGGTTGATTGCTCCAAAGCGGGCTTCTCCTTTGACGTCGAGATGAGCGGAGTTACTAAACCGCCGCCTCCGATGTCGCATTAGATTCTAGCAACACGACGCGATACGCATGTGATCTTGGGACGGTTCTTGCGTGTCTCATATCGCTAATGTACGATTTTCGGATGAACTAGAATTTTGCGCGGCGGGGATTCTCACCGCCAATCGGAGACGGTTCATCGCAGATCGCAAGCGAATCTGACAGTTGACAACCGACATCACTCCGTAGCATCTGGAAGAAAGCTGTTCGTATCCGATGGAACAGCGAGTAGAACCAGACGGCAGCGAACCGATATCACGCGAATATTGAGTGGCGTAGATCCCGCAAGGGGCTGAGCAAGGTGGGTGGTACCGCGAGCCTGATCGCACGGCGAACAAATGGCTCGTCCCATCGAAGAAGGGCGCGCGAAAGCGGCGATCGAACGCACTTTACCGCCCGTCCATAATTCGGACGGGTTTTATTTTTCCCGCACTGGAACCGCTGACATGACAACCGAAACAGCAAGCACCAAAACCAACGAAGAGCCAACGTCGGCGACAAAATCGGTGGAAATGTACGACACCACGCTGCGCGATGGTGCGCAACAAGAAGGCATTTCGTTGTCAGTTGAGGACAAACTCGCGATCACTCAGCTCCTCGATGATATTGGTGTCGACGTCATCGAAGGCGGATACGCCGGTGCCACGCCCAAAGACAACGAATATTTCGAACGCGTCAAAGAACTGGGTTTGCGGAACTCTGAGATCGCGGCATTCGGTAACACGCGTCGAGCCGATGCTGATTGTGCGGATGACGTATCGATGCAGGCGTTGCTCAATTCGGGCGCTCCGATCGCAACGATCGTAGGCAAGGCTTCGGAGTACCAAGTGAGGGTCGTTTTGGAAACAAGCGTCGAAGAAAACTTGGCTATGATTTCCGACTCGGTCTCTTATCTCAGATCCCACGGACGGCGAGTCGTATACGATGCGGAACATTTTTTCGACGGCTTCAAGGAAAATCCGGACTACGCGGTGAGATGTTTGCTATCGGCGTTTGCAGCTGGTGCCGAGCGGTTGGTGTTGTGCGACACCAACGGCGGAACGCTCCCGCATGAGATCGGAGAAATTGTAGCCGCGGTGAAGGACGAACTGCCTGACGACGCGGTATTGGGAATTCACACACACAACGACACCGATACAGCAGTTGCGTCGGCGATGGAGGCATACCGGGCGGGAGCTCACCAGATACAGGGATGCATCAACGGATACGGCGAGCGCACTGGCAACGCGAATCTGATCAGCGTGATCGGAAATCTCAATTTGAAGTTGGGAGTCGAGGCAGTCAAACCCGAGAAGCTTCCTGAGTTGACGGGGCTCTCGAAATTGGTGTCGGAAATCGTCAATCGGCGACCGTTTCCGTTCCAACCTTATGTGGGAGTGAGCGCCTTTACACACAAGGGCGGACTTCACGCGGCGGCGACTGAGAAGTCGGCGGCTGCGTACCAACATATCGATCCCAGCATGGTTGGTAACGGAACGCGTGTGACGATATCCGAGTTGTCAGGACGTGGGAATGTGATGACCTTGATCCGCGAATTGGGTTTGGAAGCGGAGTTGAAGCGAGAGGATGCTCGCCGCATCGTCGAGCACATCAAGCAACAGGAATCGCTGGGGTTCGCATACGAAAGCGCGTTGGCATCGCTTGAGCTTTTGGTACTGAGGAATCTCGCGAATTACGAACCGCCGTTTGAACTAGTGGACTTCATGGTGATCGTGGAAAATCGGCGACGAGCCTCGTTCGGCACCGGATGGCGAAACGACGGTGTGGAACACCCCGTGCTCTCCGAAGCAACCGTAAAAATCCGTGTCGGTGAAGACGTGTTTCTTGAAGCCGCCGAAGGCAACGGTCCCGTAGACGCATTGAATCGAGGATTGCGGAAGGCGATCTCCGACAAGTTTCCAGAGGTTGACAGCATCAACTTGACCGACTACAAGGTCCGAGTGGTGAACGAAACGCTCGGTACGGGTGCATCGGTTCGCGTGTCAATCGAATCGGCGGCCGAAGGACATGTTTGGTCGACGGTCGGCGCGTCGACGAACATCATCAACGCGAGTTGGATGGCTTTGGCCGACTCGGCCGAGTGGTGGTTGAACCGCAAGTTGCGAGAGCAGTCGTAATCCGGTTAGGCTTGCTTCCGGTGCTGTCGGCGATGGGCGTTTCGCTGGCGCCACATCTTCGCCAAAAGATTAGGTCGTCTGAAGCGGATGTTTTCCGCGAGGAACCGCATTGTATCGGGATGAGATGCGAGCATAATCCCTCGCCATTCCTGCAGATATTTGAACGTCGATGCCTCATTCGTGTACGGCTGGGCCCAACCGTCGAAATTACGCCAACTACCTTCACTTCCGAGAACCATGACATCTCCCCCAGCCTCGCGGACGATGATGGTCGCCGCGGCGAAATCCCACACCGCTGCCACGCCGCCAATCGAGTATTGATAGAGCCCAGTTCCTACGTTCGCCATTTCATGGGCCGCGCTGCCAGTGACCCGCACATCGCCACCATGGCCTCGCATTCGTTTATCGAACTTGAACACGCTGCGCGCGTTACCGGGCAATACCGACAATCTGCCAGACACGGGCCGTCCTAATTCATCCGTCGGGCTCAACACCCGAGTGGTCTCACCGTCGAGTTTCGTGCCGCCATTCAATCGGGCGTGGACGATGGTTCCGCGAGTGTCCGACATGGGCGATGGGCTCCAAACGGCGCCGGCGATCGGTTGCCCTCGATACATCAGCGCGACCGAAACGGCGTGGGTCATCGAACCATTGACGTAATTGGCGGTTCCGTCGATTGGATCTACCGCCCAAACCAGATCCGCCGCCGGGTCTACGTCTTCTTGTTGGTCTTCCTCACCTAAGAACTGGTGTTCGGGAAACTGCCCGATGATGATGTCAGATATGATGATCTGCGAATTCCGGTCGACGTCGGTCACCAAGTCGCGCCCGGGCCGCCCTGTCTTGGATTCGATCTCCATTGGCGATGCGATACGATCCAGCACGTAAGAACCGGCTTTGGAGACCGCCGTGATAGCCGCGTGTTCGAACTCTTCGAGTTGCGAATCGGTGATTTGTGGCGGTAACTTGATCTTGTTCATGTTCTGGGGATAGCTCGCGTTCTCGTTCGATGCATCTGCCGGGCGACGGCATGTCGTAACTGAATATTGCAATAGACTGAATCTAAACGAAGGTTTTATTCAAGGCGTGATTGCGCGGAATGCACGCATTGATCGAAACCCGGATCGGCCAACTGAGGCGCAATGAAATCCTCTCAGTCCGTAAGAAAACTCAAGCGTGATCCCGGGATCGTTTCTCGGATGTACTTCACCATGCTTTTGCTCGGCGTGGTTTACGCGTTGTTCGCGTACGTGATGCTGCGACTCGGTGTGTCGCTGGTGTTAGTCGGAGTCATCGTGCTGGCGTTTGCAATATTCCAGTACTACATGTCCGATCGACTGGTGATGATGTCAACGGGCGCCCAAGAGGTATCCGAAGAGGATGCACCAGAGCTGTTCGCGATGATTCGGGAACTCGCAGAGCGCTATGGTATGCCGATGCCGAAGGTCGCAATCATCATCTCGGCGATGCCCAACGCGTTCGCCACGGGACGCAACCCCAAAAACGCTTTGGTGGCGGTGACAACGGGGATTTTGCAGAGATTGACCCGCCGCGAACTGCGTGCGGTCCTCGGCCATGAGTTGGCTCATGTTGCCAATCGAGACATGAAGGTGTTGGCGATCTCGAACTTCCTGGTGACATTGACCAGCTTCCTCATGACGATGTTCTTTTTCAACATGCTGTTCGGAAGGCGGGACAGCGGCGGCGGATCGATGCCTTTTCTCGTGGCATATCTGGTAACGATCATCGTTTATTTCGTCGGAAAGTTGCTCGTGTTGGCGCTGACACGTTATCGTGAATATGGAGCCGACCACACAGGCGCTGAGATTTGCGGCGACCCCGGTGCGTTGGCCGATGCACTAGAGAAGATTGCTGTTGGCATGGACTACATCCCCGACGAAGACTTGCGAAGATTGCAGACCGCACAAGCGTTTCTGTTTGCACCAGCGCTCCGTGGTTTCGCGGCCAACGCATTTTCAACTCACCCTCCGATCGAGGAACGCATCGCGAGACTGCGAGACCTAGAGGCTGAGATGCGATACGGGTTCCGAAACTGATGGGCTGGTTCTTCGGGCGCAAATCGCGTGGCGAGTCGATGTGGGATTCGATGTCATCGGTCTCGCATATGGTTGCTAGTTTCAAACGCGAGGGCGAAGCCGTTTCGCCGCGTCGTCAAGCCGGGATAATTTATCGCCACGACGATGGAGTGCCGTTCCTAACGTCGATATCTGACCACCTAGACGCGATCCTCTACGAGGGGCCAGGCGCGACAAAGACCGCCTTCGAAATCCAAGACGACGAGCATGGCATGCGTTGGGCGATTCTCAATGACGGCAATTTTGACGATCTCTTGAGTTCGGTATTCACGGTGGCAAACGCCATCAAGTCGAACGACGGCGGTTCCAATCTGCTTGCAGCGGTGTTCGAATTTGATTTTGCCAACCACGCTGTAAATTCACATGCGCAGGCCGGATCGGGTTTCGTCAACGCTTACTTGATCTACCGCTTCGACCGGAACAGTTATTATCCTTTCATCCCAACCGGTGATGCAGCCGGTGAACGCGACCGCGAAACTGAGCGTATGCTCGGCAACGCGATGCGCGGAGCGGGGTTGAAGACGGAAGGATCGGTCTCTGAGTGGTTGGGCCTGTGGGGCATCCCCTTCTGATGCCTCTGCAGCAACGAGGTTCGGTTCGTTGCCTCCGAAAATCGTAGTCTTATCTCCTCGAACCTTAACGGTCGAGGATTTCGGCTCTGAATCCAAAGTCGAACCGGAATGGATCGCAAACCAGGGTCCGATAGTTGGCCGATTACCTGACGATTCAACCGGGGTCTTGATTTCCGGGTCCGAAGAGATTTCGATCAAATCCGACCTAGGATCGTTGGTTGGCGAAGCGTTGGATGCCAACATTCCGATCTTGGCTTCCGGTTCGGGAATGCACCTCCTGAACGCAGCTCTGCGAGGTGATCGAGCGCGCCCGACAACAACACACTCGAGCGGCGTTGGCGACGATTCAGTTCGCCAATCCATGTTCTTGGCTCCAGGGGCCAAGGTTTCTTCAACGATCGGCGGTTCGGGTTGGTTAACGATTCCGTGTAGCCACAGTAGAGGCGTTTTTCAGTCTGGACTGGCACCCGGAGTCATGGCTTCCGCGATCGCTGCGGACCGTGTTGTTGAGGCCTTCGAAATGCCGGGTCGGCGCTGGGTGATCGGAGTTCAATGGGACGTTCTGGGCGCAATTAAGATGCCGCGCGGTTTTGACAGTATTTTGATGGCGTTTTTGGAACGCGCAACGGGCATATAGTCACCGATATTCATGCGAATCGTTTCCCGTTGCAGTTTGAACGCGCCGAATCTGTTGGAGTCGTAATCACCGCAAAATTAGAATCTGAACCAGTTCAGATTCTGCTTTGCGCGGTTAGATTCTCAACCTCCCACGAGCGAGCGCAGAGCTTCGAAACGATCTCAGTTGGTAAGGTGAATTCGGCATGGTAATCGGCACCGACGCAGGTGACATTCGAACCATCGGCATCGAAGAGGAGATGCGCTCTTCGTACCTTGACTACGCCATGAGCGTAATTGTCTCTCGAGCACTTCCAGATGTAAGAGATGGCTTGAAACCGGTGCAGCGCCGCATACTCTACGCGATGCATGACCAAGGCATGCGTCCTGGTTCGTCGTACAAAAAGTGTGCCCGATTAGTTGGTGACGTGTTGGGCAAGTACCACCCCCATGGGGATAGCCCGGTTTACGACGCGCTAGTCAGGATGGCGCAGCCATTTTCGATGCGCGAACCGCTCGTCGATGGTCAGGGCAACTTCGGGAGCGTCGATGGCGATCCGCCGGCGGCGATGCGTTACACGGAGTGCAAGTTGTCGGCGATCACCGAGTACATGCTCGGCGATATCGATAGAGAAACGGTCGACTGGCAAGAGAACTTCGACCAATCTTTGAAGGAGCCTTCGGTACTCCCGGCCCGTCTGCCGAACCTGCTGGTAAACGGCGCCTCAGGAATCGCAGTTGGCATGGCTACCAACATCCCGCCGCACAACGTGGCGGAGGTTTGCGACGCTGTAGTGTGGCTTGTCAGAAACCCTGACGCCACCGTCGACGAGTTGATGCAACACGTGAAGGGACCAGATTTCCCTACCGGAGCGCACATCTGGGGCGCCGAAGGCATTAGGAACGCTTACGCAACCGGTCGCGGCCGCATCGTAGTCCAGGCGACTGGCGAATTCGAGGACGTTCCGCGGCAAGATCGCAAACGGATCGTATTCACGGAGATTCCGTTCCAAGTCAACAAATCCACTCTCATCCAGCGGATCGCGGAACTGATCAAGACGCGGCGTGTGGAAGGTGTTTCGGAGGTACGAGACGAATCGGATCGCAAAGGGATGCGCATCGTGCTGGAGCTGCGTCGTTCGGCGTCGCCGGCGATCGTCATGAACAATTTGTTCAAGCACACCGCACTACGTTCGTCATTCTCAGTGAACATGATCGGCCTGGTCCGTGGAGCGCCACGGGTCTTGAACCTACGTCAGGTTCTGCAGTACTACATCGAGTTCCGAGAAGAGGTGATTCGCAGGCGAGCCGAATTCGACTTGAAGAAAGCGAAAGCGCGTTTGGAGGTTTTGGAAGGCCTCAGAATCGCGATTGACAATCTCGACCGGGTCATCGCGATTATTCGTGGCTCTGCTGATGTTGAAGAAGCGCGGAACGGTTTGATCGCGGAGTTCGGCTTCTCGCTTGTCCAAGCCCAAGCGATCTTGGATATGCAGCTTCGACGTCTTGCGGCTTTGGAACGCGAAAAACTCGAAAACGAGTATAAAGAGTTGCTCGAAACGGTCGAACGGCTTGAGGCTCTATTGGCCGACCCCGCGAAGGTGAGAGCGGAGGTCATCAAAGAGACGCACCAACTCAAGCGGAAATACGGTAGCGAACGCCGAACGGTCATTCACACGGAAGAACTCGGTGAATTCAGACGCGAAGACATCGAACCTCACGAAGACGTCGTCATAACGCTCACCAATGGCGGGTACATTAAGCGTGTCAAACTCGACACCTACCGCAAGCAACACCGCGGCGGGAAGGGGGTCAGCGGACAACGATTGACGCGCGCTGATGACATCACCGGGTTCCTGCAGGTTGCAGATACCCACGATACGTTGCTGTTCTTCACCGATCACGGCCGCGTTTACTCGACCCGGGTGTTCGAATTGCCGCCCGATCAGTCTCGGCAATCCCGTGGCACATTGGTCCACAACCTAGGGTTCAACATCGGCCCTGGTGAGACTGTCCGGCAAATGATGGTTGTCAGCGACATGAACGCGCCCGACACCTACCTGGCCCTAGCTACGAGGCACGGTGACGTGAAGCGCATGGCGCTGTCAGCGTTCGCGAATATCAACCGCGCAGGACTCAATTGCTACAAGCTGAAACCGAAGGAAGAGCTCATTTCAGTTGCTATGGCAACCAACGACGAGGATTTGATGCTTGTCACAAAGAAAGGCCAATCGATCAGGTTCGCGAGTAGCGAGCTAGTCTCAAGATCGCGTCAAGCTGGCGGAGTTCGTGGCATCCGGTTGGATAAGGGCGACGCGGTCGTCGGGATGGACGTTGTCGACAACGAAGGTTATCTACTGATCATAGGGACCAAAGGCAGAGGCAAGCTCTCGGCGCTACGCCATTATCGTGTGCAAGGGCGCGGTGGTCGAGGGATCATCACGTTGAATATCACTCGCAATACCGGGAACGTGGCGGCAGCGAATGTGATCACCGATGCGTTGAGGCGCGACGACACCGGGAAGTTGATGATATTGACTCAACGCGGCCAAATAGTTCGAACGACGTTGGCGGAGATCAGGGAAACTGGGCGCTCGGCGCAAGGCGTAAAGATAGTAGCGCTTGACGATGGCGATAACGCCGCGGCGATTGCCATCGCCGAAAAGACCTGAGTCGTGTCGGCGTAACGATGAGAAGTTCCTGCGGCGAGTGAAGTCGGTCTGAGCTTCAGCAACTTACAACCGGTAGCGTTTCTTCAAGTCATCGCTGGACCGGCTTACTGAACGCGACGATGCTTGCCAAATTTGGCCGTTGGATATATCGATACCGATACGGCGTCGTTCTTGTCTGGGTTGTCACACTATTGGCGATGTTGCCTGTCGCGCCACAAGCGCAAAACAGGCTCCTTCCGGGCGGGTTTACGAACGATGATCACCCGTCTGCAAAAGCTCACGAACTGCTGAGAGAAGAGTTCGGCATACAATCCGTCAATCTTTTGTTCATCGTTGGGCACGATGAATGGACACCGTATTCGCCCGAATTCGTAAACGCATCCAACGAGCTGATCGCGCAGATCGACAAACATCCCGACGTGGCAGCGATTCAGTCGTATTTGACTGAACCAGGATTGGTGTCGCAAGACGGTCGGCTTGCGTTGATCGAAGCGGACTTGAACCTTGACATCGAAGATTCCCTGGTAGTCCTGGATCAGATTTTGGAGGATATAGATCCCGGCGAACTCCAGCTCGTGATGACAGGCGGCCCTCCGTTGTACCGGGACATCGTGATCGCGAGCGGCGACGATCTGCGGCGCGGCGAATTAGTGGCGTTTCCACTGGCAGTGGTGGCGTTGCTGCTGGTGTTCGGCACGGTCGTTGCCGCGATTATGCCCGTGGCTGTCGGCGGCGTAGCTGTGGCGATTGGTCTGGGGTTCGTTTACTACGTAGCTGACTGGCGCGACATGTCGGTGCTTGCGTTCAACATCATCACGTTGTTAGGCATTGGCATGGGCATCGATTATTCGCTGTTTTACGTGAACCGCTTCAAAGAAGAGTTAGCGCGCGGGTTGACCGTACAAGATGCAATCGTCGCAACTCACTCGAGCGCCGGTGTGGCGATACTCTTCTCAGGCGTCACGAGCGTTATCGGCGTTTCCTCGCTGCTGCTCTTCGATTTGACCGTTCTGGAGTCAATCGGCATTGGTGCTGTCGTTGTGATTTCGATCGCGTTGCTGTCGGCTCAAACTCTGATGCCCGCGGTTTTGAGTATCGTAGGGCATCGGATCAATCGCATTCCGATTCTGCCGCGTTGGCGACTCAGCGAAGGTATTTGGAGCAAGATGGCTGGTAGCGTCATGCGAAGGCCGTTGGTTTATCTGATTCCCACGGTGGTTCTCCTGATCGCCCTCGCAATCCCTTTCAAAGACATACGGCCTGGAACCGCCGACGCTACGATATTGCCGGATCGGTACGAGTCGCGGCGCGGCTTCGATTTACTGATTGAGGAGTTCGGCTGGGAGGTCTCTACCGAACTGCTTGTCGCTTATACATTCGACGGTGACCCGTTCTCCGAAACAAATCTGAAGTCTTTGCACGCATTCGGTCAGGCTCTGGAGGGGCTACCCGGTGTCAGTCGGGTATCGAGCATCGTAAATCTTCGGCCAACGCTCGGCATCGACGATTACCGCGAACTCTACAAGCATCCAGAAGCGATCTACGATGCCACCGCCGTAAGACTGTTAAACAACAGCGTGCGCGACGGGATAGCACTTTTTTACGTCAGCGCGGACCTGCATCCGTTCACGTCCGAGGCGCGCGTACTCGTGGAAGACATAAAACGGTTCTCATCCGGCGAATCTCCCAATGTCTACGTCGATGGCGGTGCCGCTCGCACCAACGATCTCATCCAATCTCTCTACGGGCGCTTCCCATTTGTCGCGGCGATCGTGATTTTGTTGACGTTTGTTTCGTTGATGGTTTTGTTCCGATCGATTGTGATACCTCTCAAAGCAGTCGCGTTGAATGTGCTGAGCATATTGGCAAGTTTCGGGGCGTTGGTGTGGGTGTTTCAGCAGGGGCATCTGAGCGGGGTGCTGAATTTCGAATCTCTCGGCGTTACCGAAGCGACGACGCCGATTGTGCTTTTTGCGGTCCTATTCGGATTGAGCATGGACTACGAGATTTTCCTGTTGTCTCGGATTCGAGAAGCGTACCTCGAGACCAGAAGCAACCAAGAGAGTGTAAAGATAGGGCTGCAGAGAAGCGGTGCAATTATCACTGGTGCGGCGTCGATCCTCATCTTGGTGGGAGGAAGTTTCGTTCTCGCTGAAGTGGTGACTGTAAAGTCGGTCGGTTTCGGGCTGGCATTGGCGGTGTTTATCGACGTGACGATAGTCCGTATCCTGATCGCGCCGGCTTTGATGCGTTTATTCGGAAAGTGGAACTGGATGTTCCCTGCATGGCTAGACCGTAGGTTGCCCACGGTGAGGATGGGATGAAAAGCAAAATGCGCACGCTGGTTTCGATGGTTGCGGTTACATGCTTTGCGTTAACGGTAGCGTGTTCTAACGGCGTGGTGTCGCGTGAGATTCCGACGCCGGGTCCCCCTGAACCTACACCTGAACCCCGAGAGCTAAGGTTGCCGGCTGACGATGCGTCGCACGACGCGCCGATCGAGTGGTGGTACTACAACGGACATTTGGCGGCGGAAGATGGGTCTGAATTTTCGTTCCATTTCGTGATTTTCCAGACTCAGAGCGGCATCGGCGCGACTCAAATCGAATTCGGCCAAGCTGGCATAACCGTCGTTGACGAAGGCTCCCATACGTATCTCGGTTCCGATGGATTCGGCAGCTCCGAAACCAACGATGCGGACCGTACGTCTGACCTGCTGGAGTTGGATCTGGCTAACTTTTCTTTGGCGATCGCGTCGGATCGTACTCATTCGCTCAGTGCGACCGATGCGTCTGGATCAACGAGCATCCGGCTACAAACCGATCAACCACGGGAGGTGATGTTGCACAACGGGGCCGGATGGATGGATTTTCAGTTTGGTTGGACGTACTACTACTCCTACCCACGCATGCAAGCCGAGGGCGAGTTAACGTTGGGCGGCGCCGAGATCCCTGTAACTGGTGAGGTTTGGTTTGATCATCAGTGGGGCGATTTCTTCGTAGTTGGAAAGCCAGCAGGTTGGCAATGGTTCGCCTTGCACCTGAGCGACGGCAATTCGCTGATGGTCTCAGAGGTGCGAGGTGCAGACGGTAACGTGATTGCCGTTGATGGCACTCTGACGAACCCAGGATCTGACCAGCGCACATTGGATCCAGAGATCGACGGCATTTCGTTGGAAACGACTGATCATTGGACGAGTCCCGATACCGGGGGAGTGTACCCTGCTGAATGGCGCCTGCAGATTGAGAGTATCGGGTTAGATGTGGTGCTCGTACCGTCGGTAGCAGACCAAGAGGTTCCAGCCATTCCATATGGCAATAAGGCGGCGGCTTACTGGGAAGGCCGTGTTGATGTACTCGATCCATCCAGCTTGGATGTCATAGGCGTGGCATTCGCGGAACTATCGGGTTATGTCGATCCCGAACCATTAAGTTGGCGAATTCCATCAGAATGATCGACGAGTGAGTTTTGCGTATTCGAACCATTCGACGAAACCTTGTATCGCTATAATTTTTGTGTAAACCCACAGGCGCATTTGCATGACGAACAACGACGTAACACCCGATCTGTTCCGCACCGCATGGTCGAGATTCGCGACAGGAGTTACGGTGCTGACGACGCCTGAGATCGACGGTTCAGGCGTGCACGGCATGACGGCCAACGGCGTTGCGAGCGTCTCACTTGTTCCTCCGTTGGCTTTGGCGATAGTGGGTCATGAACGCAACACTTTTCCGTTGCTTGCGGCAAACCGGCGGTTCGGAATCAGCGTACTCACGTTGGAACAACGAGGAATCGCTCGACACTTCACCGTCCCCGACGAGATCAGAGCAACATTGCCACCGCCTCCGACAGAGCCCTTAGGCGAATCAGCAGTAATTTCGGGTGCGCTAGCAGCAATGGATTGTCGTGTCGTGGAGGCGTTTCAAGCAGGGGACCACACCGTGTTCATCGCCGAAGTTGAACACGTTAAAGTCGGTTTCGGGCACCCCTTAGTCTTCTACGAGAGTCGCTTCGCCGAGCTGGTTTGATCCTGATCAACCGCTCGCGAACGCATGGAATTTTCGGTGGTTAATGTAGAATCGTAGAGTTAGTCTGACGCGACCCCACCCGCAACGAACCCGAACTAGACATGTCTGACAACTACGCAATTGTTGCCACCGGCGGCAAACAGTATCGCGTCCGCCAAGGCGACGTGCTCGACGTTGAAAAGCTGCCGTACCCAGAGGGTTACACGATCACACTCGACGACGTTTTGTTGACCTGCGTTGATGGCGAAGTTGAAGTCGGCGATCCTACCGTCGACGGCGCGCAGGTCGTTGCTACGGTACTTTCTCACGGACGCGAAAAGAAGAAGACTGTGTTCAAATACAAGAACAAAACCCGTTACCGCGTCAAGCGAGGTCATCGGCAGCCGGTCACATCGCTCGAGATAACGGACATCGAAGTGTAGTCGGACCAAGTTAGGTATTGGAGAATCTGTTATGGCACACAAGAAGGGTTCGGGAACATCCAGGAACGGCCGTGATAGCGCAGGGCGTCGTTTGGGCGTTAAAGCGTTCGGCGGCGAGGTCGTTAGCGCCGGTTCGATATTGGTTCGCCAGCGCGGCACGCGTTTCTATGCTGGTGACAACGTCGGGATGGGCCGCGACCACACACTATTCGCTACTGTAGACGGCACGGTTCGTTTCGACTACGCCCGACAGGACAAACGGCGCATCAACGTAGACGCGCTGATGGCGTGAACCATCAAGTGGATTCAAACCCATGAAATCCGACATTCATCCTACCTACTTTCCCGAAGCAAAAGTCAATTGCGCTTGCGGCGTGGAAGACATGATCACCGGCTCCACGAAAGAAGAAATTCATGTGGAAGTCTGCAGCGTATGTCACCCATTTTGGACGGGTGAGCAACGTATCGTCGACACCGAGGGCCGCGTCGAGAGATTGATGCGTCGCTACGGAATGTCGATGCCAGAATAGGCGCCCTGCTGCGACTGGTGCCGATCCAAGCACCATTGATCGCTCGCCACCTAATTCGAAGACTCGCGGCTGGTTCAGAGCGCATTTTTGCGCCATTGGCTCACTGATCGCTGAGTAATCGCTCGACGTGCCCAATGTCTGATTCGACGAACAATTCCAATGCGCAGGAGACGACCGGTCGACTCTACGGAGGGCAGGCGATTATCGAGGGTGTGATGATCCGCGGCGCGCGGGCGTGTTCTGTGGCAGTACGACGCGCAGACGGTTCGATACATCACGAGACGATACCACTGCTCAGTTGGGCCAACGGAAGGCTGCGACGCGTCCCATTTGTGCGCGGCATTTTGGTGTTGATTGAGACGCTGGTCATCGGCATGCGTGCCTACACCATTGGAGCAAACCAGCAGATCAAAGACGCGGGTGAAGACGAGGATGCCGAGATCGGGACACTCGGAATGGGTTTGATGACGGGGATCGCCTTCGTTTTCGGTATCGCGCTGTTCTTCTTGTTGCCGCTGTTCCTGTCCAGACCTGTGGAATCTCAATCGCACTTCGTTGCGAACATCGTTGAGGGCCTAGCGAGGTTGGTGATATTCCTGGCCTATATCTGGGCGATCGGGTTCATGAAAGACATCAAGCGTATGTATGGCTACCACGGAGCTGAACATATGACGATCCACGCCCACGAACACGGTTTGCAGCTCATTCCAAGCGAAATCCGAAAGTTTTCGCCGGCCCACCCCCGATGTGGGACGTCTTTCCTTCTCACTGTGATCGTGGTCTCGATAATCCTATTCATGTTCATACCGCGTGAACCGCTTTGGATGCTGGTCGGTTCCCGGATCGTCTTGATACCGGTGATCGCGGCGATGAGCTATGAGTTCATCAGATTCACCGGATTGCACAGTGGAAACGTCATTGCCGACATGGTCGGCAAGCCGAATCTTTGGTTGCAACGGCTTACTACGGCGCAACCGGACGACGAGATGATCGAAGTAGCGGTTTCGGCGATGCGATCAGCGATTGAGATCGACGAACGAGAGGCCGTTTGAGTCTCTCAAGACTCGACAGAAGCGCCCGCGCTAATGCCTTCGTCGAGCCAGTTCGCCCCAGACCTCTTCGATCGAAACGCCGACTGATTCCAGCAACGTCAAGCAGTTGTATATCAGGTCAGCCATCTCAAGTGGCACCTGATCTTTGGCTCCAGTCGCCGCCGCAAGCCCGGTTTCTCCTGCCTCTTCGATGACCTTTTGAGCAATGCGAGATGGTCCGGCCTTGATCAGTTTCGCGGTGTACGATCCCTCTGGTAAATCGACCGCTCGCTGATGGATCACCTCAGCCAGTTCGTGCAATATTCCCGGGCCAACCCGATTAGTGGTTTGATCTGACGGATCCAAGCGATCGTGGAAACACGATGTTTTGCCGGTGTGGCACGCCGCTCCCGCTGGTTTTGCAAGCACCAGCAACGCATCCCCGTCACAATCCAACTGGATATCTACGACGTCGAGATAATCACCCGAGGTTGAGCCCTTTTCCCAAGGTTCTTTTCGACTGCGGCTGTAGAACCAGACGTGAGGACCTGCGATTGTCCGCTTCAATGCCTCACGGTTCATGTGCGCGACCATCAGCACGTCCTTCGTACGTGCGTCTTGCACAACTGCTGTGAGCAGGCCTCGGTCGTCAAACGTAATCATTCGATTGTCTAGGGTCTCACCGTTCAGTGGACCATCCGAATCGGCAAACCCGATTCAGCCATGTGAGATTTCACCTCTTGTATGCGCAGATCGCCATAGTGGAACAGCGATGCCGCCAAGACCGCGTCTGCGCCGCCATGCGTAACGGCTTTAACGAAATGGTCTGGCGTGCCAGCTCCACCGCTGGCGATCAAGGGGATCGATACCTGCGAAGAGATTGTGCTCAGCAAGTCGCAATCGTACCCTGTCTGCTGTCCATCGGCGTCCATACTCGTGACGAGCAACTCTCCGGCACCGAGTTCTGCCCCGATGCGGGCCCACTTTATGGCATCGAGCGCGGTTGCTCTTCTGCCGCCGTGCGTATAGACCTGCCACAACCCTTCAGCGTAGTCTTCGCCACCGTTAGGCTTCTGCAGCATTGCAGGTTTTTCAACCCGCTTGGCGTCGATAGCGAGAACGACGCATTGTGAACCAAATTCGCGTGCGCAATCTTCGATGAGATTCGGATTGGCGACTGCCGCAGAGTTGACGCTGACCTTTTCTGCACCGGCTTCGAGCATGCGTCGCATGTCTTCCCGCGAACGGATTCCCCCGCCGACGGTCAACGGGATGAAAACCTCAGCCGAGACGCGCATGACGACGTCGACCATCGTATCTCTGGCATCAGATGAAGCGGTGATGTCTAAGAAAACTAACTCATCCGCGCCTTCGGCATCATAAAAATGCGCTAGCTCGGCTGGATCGCCAGCATCCTTGATGTTGACGAAACTGACGCCTTTGACGACTCGTCCACGGTCTACATCTAAACATGGAATGACGCGATTCGTCAGCATGATGCTCTCGGTAATCGACGGCTAATTCTGTTTGGCACGACGTTTGCGATAGACGTGGACGTAACGTTGGACACCTAAGATCCGCCGCGTAATAGGCGTCATATCGTGTTCGGCGGCCCACCGTTCGACGCGTGTGGGATCGACGCGTCTCGATTTTGCTGGCCCGTTGTCGCCTCGCGCGTCGGTTGAAAACCAGTCGGCTACTAGCATCCAACCACCGCCCGGCAACAGATTCGCGACCGATGCGAATAGCCGCGCTGGACTAGTCGTGTTGTGAAGCGCGTCGATCACCACGATGCCGTCGGTATCCAATTCGGTCAAAGACAGATCATCTCCAGTGACAAGAGTCGGCAAAACATTCGTAAGGTGAACTCGAGCGACCTCGGAAGCCAATTCGTTTAAAACGGCTTGGTCGTCATCCAACGCGATCACGCTACCGTCATACACATACTTTGCGATCGGAATGGTCAGACCGTCGACTCTGCCGCCCAACACGGCCACATGTTGGGATCGATGTATGGGCAACAGCGAGATGATCGCGTGCGGATCGATCTGATCGTTAAACGTGTGCCAGCTGGCGGTAGGTCTGGTTGTCAATGTCGGATCTCTCTGTGTTGCGGCAGCTCAACGCCGACGTTTCAGTTGGTCAGTTTTCGACGCCGTGTTTCTCTTCGACAGCTTCAATCGCTTCAGCCAAATCGAGTGAACCGGTGTAGATGGCCATGCCTGTGATCGCGCCTGCGGCGCCGAGTTCACGAAGTTTAAGCACGTCTTCCACCGTCGCGATCCCGCCTGCCACCATTATCGGATATTCTATTTCGCTCAGAATTTCGTCGATCGCGCCGAAATTGGGATGCGACAACGTGCCGTCACGAGCCGTATCAGTGTAGATGAAGTTTCGCACCCCTCGTGTTTCCGACATCGCGGTCAGCAGTTCGATGGCTCGCAGAGAGGTTTCGGCAAGCCAGCCTCGGGTTCTGACAAATCCGTCTTTGGCATCAACGGACACGCAAATGTGTCGCGCGCCGAACGTCTCGACACCCTGTTGGACGCTGTCTGGATTTTCGACCGCCGCGGTTCCGAAGATCGCCAACTCGACTCCCATGTCCAAAACATCGGTCGCGTCTTCCAATGTACGTATTCCGCCACCCATCTGAACTGGAACATCTACTGAACGCACAATTCGGCGAATTACTTGAGCGTTTACACGAGTGCCGTCTTTGGCCCCATCCAAGTCAATCACGTGGAGCCTCTGAGCTCCCATGTCGATCCATCTCCGAGCCGCATCCAATGGGTCATTGTCGAAAACGGTCTCCCGCGCGTAGTCGCCTTTGAACAGTCGAGCGCAGCGGCCATTCCTGATGTCTATTGCCGGTATAACTTGCATCGCCGAATTTCGAAGGGCCGATCCTACGTGATCGCTTGGGCGAATTCCAAAAATCGTTCGTAGATCGACAGTCCGGCCCGGCCGCTTTTTTCAGGGTGGAACTGCGTCCCAACAACGTTGCCCTTTACGACCGCCGCACACACGTCGATGCCATGCGGCGAGACCGCTGCCACATCTTCTGGGTCTGCCGCGCTGCAGTGGTAAGAGTGCACGAAATAAAAGAAAGTGTTTTGCGGGATACCAACGAAAATCGGGTGGCGTGGCACCGCGTCGTCTCGAAAACGGACGGTGTTCCAGCCCATGTGAGGTATTTTCAGCGGACGCCCGGTCGATTCGGCGATCACCTCTGGGAGCTTGACCACCTCACCTTCCAACACGCTCAAACCGGGCAACTCACCTTCCTCGGATTTTTCGAAGAGGATCTGCATTCCTAGGCAGACGCAGAGCAATGGCTTACCTGAAGCGGCGAATTCTCGTATCGTGGCTGGCAGTTGTCGGTCATTCAGCTGCTTCATCACCGCGTCGTTGGCACCGACGCCTGGCAATATGGCCGCGTGTGCCGCAGCAATGGTTTTGGCGTCAGTCGTGACCACCGGATCACCGCCGACCATACGGACCGCTTTCGCGACGCTGTGGATGTTGGCGGCGCCGGTATTGATTATGGCGAGGCGAAAATCTTTCATGGCTTACGCCTCATCCCCGTAACAAAGTCCGTTGGCAAGTCGCGATCCACATAGCGCGCCATCATGAAGACGCAATCCGATAGGCGGTTTAGCCACGCGAGTAGGTCTTCGTTCTGGATCATGCCGTCATGAAACAGGGCCACGGCCTGTCTTTCCAAACTGCGTATTTTGCACCGAGCCATGTCTAAAGCAGCGGAGGAGACTGATGCTCCGGGGATGATGAACGCTGGCGGCAAGGGGACCTCGTCTTCCAGCCTGATTAAGAGTTCGTCCAACGCCACTACGTGCTCGGCGCCGATAGTCTGAAAATGTGCGCGCAACTTGTCGAGTTGGTCGATTTCGGTGGTTATCTCCGCGTTGGCTAGGAACATCAGCCTTTGGATTTGGAGCAATTCGTCGTGTAAGAACTCTGAATCGCATGATGCCCGAGCCAACCCGATAGCGCTTATCACTTCGTCGCCGATGCCGTTCGCCTCGACGCGTGGGTTGGATTTTGCGACCCGACCACCGTAGAGTAGCGACGTCTCGCCGCGATCTCCGAACTTGGTGCTGATTGAGTTCTTGACCAATGCGGTTGATATAACATGTGTACCGACAGATATGTTGATTCTATGCTGTGTCGGCGCTTCGACCATCACCGAAGATCGTGGGGTTCGCGTTAGATGAACGCCCGGTTGGAGACTACCGCTGCCATCGACGAAATTCCGAATCACATGGCAACTGCTGAACATCCACACTCGATCCCGCTAAACACCGTTCGCGTCACCGAGAAGGCGGCTTCCAAGGCTATCGAATTCGCGGAAAAAGCGGGACGTGCTCACTACGGCCTGAAAATCGCGGTGCAGGGTGGAGGGTGTTCCGGGTTGCAATACGTTCTCGAACTCGCGGACGGACCCGATGAGTCGGACAAGGTGATCAGCGAGAACGGCATCGAAGTCTACATTCCGAAACGGGCATTCGTTTTCCTCGCGGGTACGGTTTTGGACTTTTCCGATGGTCTCAACGGGCGTGGTTTCGAGTTCCACAACCCAAACGCGAAACGAACGTGCGGCTGCGGCGACTCATTCGCGGTTTGAAACCGTAACAATGACGCGCGCTGCGCAAGCCTCGACTCGTGTTGATTTCGTCAGCCTACTCTCGCTGTTTGTCGAGACTGGCGTCGCGATGTGGGCCCCTGATTTCGGATCCGTATTCAAACATTCCGGGCCAGACGCGCTTGACCTGCTGCATCGGATCACAACCAATTCGCTGATCGATCTTCCCGAGGGAGCTGCTCGACAAACGGTTCTCACGAGTGAGAAGGGGCGAATCATCGATGCTCCGTGGGTGATCAAGCTAGCACCGGATGAATTATTGCTGGTATCAGATGCGACCAACCCTCAGGCTCTGCAAGATGGTATTTCGCGCTACACGATCATTGACGACGCTGAGCTGACCGACGTTACGGATGAAACCGTCCGATTGATGGTGTTTGGTGAAAAGGCAACCGAATCAATGATCGTCGCGTTTCCAGAGGGGGATTTCACGCGCACCTTGGCTTTGATGGATTTGGGTGAAGACAGTCAAACCATCGCATTGCGAACCGACGCCGCTGGGGTCACGACTTGGATGATCATTGCGGCTCGAAAATCCGTAAAGGGTGTGTTGTCGCGTTTTGAAAATTCGGTGAACGCCATGTCGGGCCGATCATTGTTCGACTACGTTCGGGTCAGAAACGGTGTTCCGATCTCTGGCCGCGAATTGACTGAGGACGTAAATCCGTTAGAAGCTTCGCTACGTCATCTGATCGATTTCGATAAAGGATGTTACGTCGGCCAAGAGGTTATCGCCCGTCTCGACACTTATGACAAGGTGCAACGCGAACTCGTCGAGTTTACCGAAGTCTGCGATCCGGGTGATAACGGCAATATAGAGTCCGGCGATCGCATCGTTGCAGCCAATGGCGGACGGGATGTGGGATGGGTGTCTTCCGTTGTGTTGGATCCGTTAACCGAAAGGGCGTTCGGATTGGCCTACGTTCGCAGTCGATACACGGTAGGCGGGAAGATTGAGTTGACCAGCGCTGGAGACGGGATTGCGTTACTGACGTGAGCAAAAGGATGGAGCGGGAGACGGGATTCGAACCCGCGACACCCTGCTTGGAAGGCAGGCACTCTACCACTGAGTTACTCCCGCGACTGTGCCTTTCATTTTAACCGTGTGGATGTGCAGTCCATCTGAACGTCAAAATTAGAATTGTTTGAGTCCACGATTCGGAAAACACCAGAGCAGGGAATGAAGACAACAGGTTTCAGAACTTTAGTGTTAGGCACGCCGTGGCGTAACTTGACCTACTGCATCATCGAGACGGACGAGGGCATTACTGGTATTGGCGAAGCCCGTGTATTGGGAAAGACGCATACCGTCAGCGAATACCTGAAAGACGCCCAACGCCATTTCATCGGTCACGATCCTTTCGATATCGAGGCTCTCTATCGACGGATGACGCTCCTCGACTTTGGTAAACCGGGTGAGGTGGTTCACACGGGACTCGCCTTGGTTGAACTCGCATTCTGGGACATCATCGGCAAGGCGTGTAACCAACCGGTCTACAGGTTGCTTGGCGGACAGGTAGCCAATCGCGTGCAGGCGTATGCGAATGGCTGGTACACAGTTGAACGATCGCCCGAACAGTTCGCAGAGGCGGCACAAAGAGTGGTCGACCGCGGCTACCGAGCAATGAAATTCGATCCTTTCGGGAATGGCGACTTGGAGTTGGAACGGGATGAGTTTTTCAAATCGTTGGATTTGATCGAAGCAGTGGCGTCGATCGCTGGCACTCGTGCGCAGATCATGATCGAGATGCATGGCCGTTTCGCGCCGCACCAAGCCCGAGAGATAGCACGGCACATCGAGAGGTACAACATCGGTTGGATCGAAGAGCCGGTGCGCCCGGGAGATATCCCGGCCCTCGAATCAGTTCGAACCCACACAGGATTACCCATCGCCACGGGCGAGAGACTATACGGAGCGCCGGAATTCAGGGAAATTTGGGGTTCACAGACCGTCGACGTGCTTCAACCGGACATAACCCAATGCGGCGGCATTCTCGAGGTCAAAAAAATAGCGTCGACCGCGGAAAGCTACTCCATAATGGTTGCACCCCACAACGTTGGCGGGATCATTTCGACTATGGCCGCGTTGCATCTCTGCTTAACGTTGCGCAATGTCAAGATTCTTGAGCATTTCAATGATTTCGCAGATCCTCACGTCAAAAACGCCGGCACCAATTATCCGGAAGTCGTGGACGGGTTCTTCCCCGTACCGGACAAACCTGGATGGGGTGTGGAGTTAAACGAGGATTTCATTCGTTCGCAACCGCCTAATTTCACTGACGCTGGCGTAATTGCCGATCCAGGCCTCAACATGTTCGTGAATGCGGATTGGGCAAAACGCGGCCAGAACGAATAGTGAAACTATCAGAGAAACTTCTCTAACATCTAAATGTCGCGTAGGCGACTGAGTAAACCATCCACCGGTAGGGGTAAATGACCAACACACCAGTATCCGAAGAGAATCGCTTGATTGATCCCCACGGGGGCAAGTTAGTCGACCTGATTGCAGGTCCCGAACGCGCACGAGAACTAGATGCCGAAGCCTCAGGGCTGCCGAAATGGGTTCTGACTCCCCGCCAATTGTGCGATATCGAGCAGTTGTTGACTGGCGCGTTTTCACCCCTCGATGGGTTTATGAACCGTGCCGATTACGAAGGCGTGCGAGACGAAATGCGCCTAACGAACGGCACGCTTTGGCCGATGCCGATCGTTCTCGATTTACCTCCGAAGGTTGCCGGATCGTTATCTCGTGATGACCGGGTCGCGTTGATGCATCCTGAAGGCGTCCTAACCGCTGTATTGCGTGTCGGCGACATTTGGCAACCATACAAGGAGGATGAAGCCGAAAAAGTATTCGGCACCTCGGACCCGTTTCATCCGGGTGTAAATGTCGTCTTGAATGAGACGGAGGCATACTACGTTGGCGGATCGTTAGAAGGCGTACGCGCCTCGCAGCATCATACCTACGCAGAACTTAGGCACACCCCCGCGCAGCTCCGCGATCAATTCGAAAAACGCGGGTGGTCCAAAGTGGTCGCTTTTCAAACTAGAAATCCGATGCACCGCGCCCACGTCGAACTAACGCGGCGAGCCGCGGAACAGGTCGATGCGAATCTGCTTATTCATCCCGTGGTCGGGCTAACAAAGCCAGGGGATGTGGAGTATCACACACGAGTTCGATGCTACCGGGCGATATTGGATGGATATCCGGATGGATCGGCGTCTCTGAGCCTTTTGCAACTGGCCATGCGTATGGGAGGGCCCCGGGAAGCGGTATGGCACGCGATTGTGAGGAAAAATTATGGTTGCAGCCACTTCATTGTAGGAAGAGACCACGCTGGTCCGGGTAACGACGCGAACGGAGAACCGTTCTACGGCCCATACGACGCACAATACCTAGTGGAAAAATTCCGCGACGAACTTGGAATCGATGTCGTGACGTTCCAAGAGGTGGTTTACGACGGTGTAAGTGATCGCTACGTGACGCGTGATGAGTTGCAAGACGATGCCCAAATCATGAATTTGTCGGGCACCGAGTTGCGCGATCGTCTGCAAACCGGTGCCGACATCCCAGAATGGTTTTCGTTCCCAAGCGTAATCACAGAGTTGAGGAAATCGTACCCGGCGATGGCCGAACGAGGGTTCTGCGTGTTCATTTCTGGTCACGGCGAGAACGCGAACGCTTCACTTGCGAACGCGTTGGCGGAGATCCTGTTGGAAGATGGAAATCGTCCTGTGACGGTATTGGACGAGGCGTCACATTCCAGCGAAACAGTCCAAATGGTTGCCCGCGAAGCAGCGCGAAACGGTGGAGCCGTCATCGCAGTAAATGGATCCGATCTACACGCCGAGGCTACTCGTGAATTCGTTTCTGTTGGTGGTGAATTCGTGGTCGTTAACCGCGGAGCGGCATCGGACGGCCAAGCTTCGACGGACGTAAATTTGAAATCGAACGCATCACCTGCGGATGGCGCCGGCAAAGTGATCGGACGTCTGCAGTCCCTAGGGCTGATTTCTTGATCCATGGTTTGTAGCCGATGAAATCACATATAGAATTGACTTTTACTCGGCCAAATCAAGGCAATGCGACCAAACGCAACTCTGCGTTAGGTTAATCATTGTGAGCAGGCGTTGAATAACAACGATCACCAATTGGCCTCATTACGATTTGCGACGTTGTATCCGCTGTTGGTGTAGAGTTGATAAATGCGGCGCGACGACGACCGGGGTAGTCATGAGAATCGAGAACATATCACTCAGGGAAGTGCAGGAGGTGTGGGAAACTAACCGGAAATATTCAGCAACATCACGATCTCCCGAGATGCTCGCGTTAGTTGAAGCACTTTCGGACATGTCAGTCGGTGATGCGCGGGCAATTGGTTACGAAGCAGGCCGAAACGCGACCAACGTCAAACTCCAAGTTCAAAGAGCGGCCAAACTGATTGGCAAAAACGTCAACGTCGTTATCGACGCAAGAAACCAGCGAGTCATGTTCTCAGTCTTGGATCGGCCGCCTCGACGCCGACGCTCCGCTGCGTGAGTTTCGCTGTTTCGATCTTCCGCAAATTCGTTAAGCAGTCGTTCGACGATCAATCACGCATCTTCGCTTGATTTTTCGCGGCAGTCGGCTAGCCAACGTGTTGCCCGACTAGCGATCCCAATCCGTACGTGATCGCAGCTGCGGATAACCCCAGTAGCAACATTCTGAAAGCGCCGAATACGGTTCCGCTACTGGATAGCCATCCTAAAGCACCGCCGACAATCAAAAGTGCTACGGCGGCTCCCGACGCACTGGCGAAGATCGACACGGATCCGCTCAGTCCGATGATGTAGGGCACCAACGGGACTATGGCGCCGATTGCGAACGCAACTAGCGAAGTGATTGACGCCAAGATTGGCGAACCGCCGAGATCATCAGGGTCAATACCTAGCTCTTCACGAACGTGCACGTCGAGGGCGACGTTCGGGTCGGTCATTATTCGAGCGGCAGCAGATTTCGCTTCGTCGGCGTCCAGACCTTTAGCTTGAAGGATTTCGGCAAGTTCATCCTCTTCTTCGTCATGCCAAAGAAGCAATTCGGCCCTTTCCCATCTCACTAGGTTTTCGTTGAACTCGCGTTGAGAGACCACAGATATGTATTCGCCCGCTGCCATCGAAAGGGCGCCGCTCACCAACGCAACAGTCCCCGCAAGCAAAACGACATCCGGATTATCTGTGCCAGCAGCCACTCCGAGTACCAAGGCAGCATTCGAGACCAGACCGTCGTTGACCCCTAAAACGGCGGCGCGCAGTGCTCCCGAACGGGTTACCAATGAACCATGTTCGACGTGTTCACCCCCGACGTTGACCTCGGACGATAGACGATCGAGCAGTTCCATGCTCTCCACCGCTTCGTCACGCAGGTCGTTCCGCATATAGTCATCGCTGTGTCGACTCAACATGCGTCGAAATCGAGCGCGCAAGAAGCCCGAAACACGGGAGGGATTAACGAACTTGCTGGCAAGTTTCAGCAAGCCCAGCGTTATTGAGAATCGGCCAGTCGGGTAACGTGCCACGCCGTTGGACGCGTCTACCCACTTGCGAGCCAAGCCGATCTCTATGTCGCGTAATCGTCCATAGTCGCGACCACGAATCGGATCCGCGCTAGCGTCTGCGAGCGCACCGTAAATGGCGGCGTTTTTCAGAGCATCTCTGACGAGCACGCGTTGCTTAGAGTTTTCGAGCATCGAACAACCCTAAGTGTAAGGACGGTGTTCAAACAGCGCCGTCGAGTATTACGTCGACGCATGCGGGTTTGCCAGAAGCGACAGCCGCATCGATCGCGGGTCTGATGTCATCTGCTTGAGTGACACGGATACCTAATCCGCCGTAAGCCTCAATCTGCGCCTTGAAATCGAACGGCGTGGGGAAGTCCATCGCGTTGTAGACCTCCGGAGCCGGCAACCCGCTCATCTCGTGGTAAACGTTCATGTTGACCTTCAACACTCGATACGCGGCATTGTTGCAAACGACGTACGTAACCGGGATGTCGTAGTTGACTGCCGTCCACAAGCCTTGAACTGTCATCATCGCGCTGCCGTCGCCGACGATTCCAATCGTAGGGTTGTCAGGTTTTGCGAGCGTCATACCCATGGCCGCACCGATTCCCCATCCGATCGCGCCGCCTCGAGCGGCCATCACGTTCAAATCGGATCGATGGGCGATGCCGGCGTACACCATCCCCTGAGAAGAAATCGAGTCGTTGAACACGTTGGCGTTTTTCGGGATAGCATCGCCAAGCGCCTTCCCCATTGCCGCAGGAGGAACTGGAGAACGGCCCCAACCAGATGCCGCTAACTCCTCGAATGCGGCGGCTTTGGCACGGTTATCGCGGGCTATCTGAGTTCGTCTCGCATCAGCCGCATCCTGTGCTTCGTCGTTCATTCGCGACTTGACCGCTTCATCCAGCTGAAGCAGAGCATGTTTCGGGGACGCCCATATACCGATGTCAGTAGGCTCCTTCTTACCGATCTCGCCGCTGTTAACGTCAACGTGGATCAGCTTTGTGTCGGCTGGAACGAAGTTGCCGCTTTGATAGAAGAAGTCCTCAAACACGGCGCATCCGACGGCTAGCACCACATCGGCATTTTGGATTGCATCTCGGCCTTCCTTGGTCCTGAAGGACAAGGGGCCACACCAAAGTTCGTGATTGCTCGGGAAATTCGTGTGCCCTCCGGCGGCCCCGAATGCCCGAGTGGCTAAGGTGTATGCCAGCTTGGCGGCTGCATCCGTTCCCCCAGAGGCATGAACGCGATCACCTACCACCAGCAACGGATTCTTCGCGTTCGCCAAGAGTTCCGCGGCTTTTTCGATGGCTCCCGGTTCAGGAAGCGGATCGGCGTAAATCGGGACCGACGGTGAGATGTCGATGTCAGCATAGTCGTCGAACGCGTTTGTGGAAACCGCCACGAAGACGGGTCCGGTCGGAGGAGTTCTAGCTTCTTGGAAGGCGCGGCGCATCACCGATGGCACCTGCTCTGGGTGCGAGATCTCCGCGCTCCACTTTGCGAAGGGTGCGGCCATGTCCGCAAGATCGCTCCGTCCAGCCGCCATGTGTCGGATGTCTTTATTGCCGGCGGTAATGACGACGGGAGACCCGGTGCGGTTCTGGTCGACCATCAGGCTGAAACCGTTGGCAAGACCATTGTCGATGTGAAGACTAACGAAACCGACCTCGCCGCTCGCTCTGGCGTACCCTTCGGCCATTCCGACTGCCACGCCTTCTTGCACAACCATCAAGTATTCGAGGTCGGGATACTCATGGATGACGCTCATCATCGGCGCCTCGCTCGTGCCGGGGTTGCCGAAGATGTAACGCACGCCTTCGGACCGTAGGGTCTGCAAAAAGGCATGTCTGCCTTGGAGTTTGGAAGTCATGGTTACATCTCCTAATTATTGGGCGGCATTAATTCAATTCCCTGGCGAATCAGCCCTCGTTTGAAGCGTCCAACAGCACCCGCCGCAGTTTGTCTGTGACGAGTTGAACTTCCTCATCGGAGAGATTTAGTGGGTCGACCCAAAAGTCTGGGACTTCCTCAAGGAACGTCAAGATCACGACGCGGTCTGGGCCTTCTAACATTCTCTCCCCGATGACGCTTTTGGGCGGGCCGCGCCAGGAGTCGTTGAGCCTCAACAATGCATGAGGAATGTAGTGGTTGTAATCGTGGACTACCTCGGCGTCGACGCCCGGGATCTCGATGACCTGATCGACCACCGACTGCATCAGCCTCGTGTACCGCCGGTTTTCCTCATCCTCATCTTCGTTGACGAACGTTTCGACCGCTGCCAAGATTCCTGCGATCGATTCCTTGGAGACCTTTTGCGCCCGGGCGACGGTAGCGTGTGGCGCATTGTTCAACTTGGCGTATTCGATCCACTCCTCGCTTCCGAGCAGTAATCCTGTGGCCTGCGGTCCACGAATACCCTTGCCGCCGGAGAACGAAACCAAGTCGGAGCCGGCCTCAACGAATTTGGTCAAATTTCCGCGCGGTGGCAGGCGGGACGCGGCGTCGCACATCAACGGCAAATCGTTACGATGCGCGATCTCGACGAGTGTTTCGATCGGCAGAACGTTGTCGCCGCTGTATGGAGATTCGAGATGAATAATCGCCGCGGTCTTGTCGGTGATCGCGTCCTCGACTTCCTCTGCCGAGCAGCCTTCCGCGGTACCAACTTCGACGAAGCGAGCGCCAGGTGTCAGGTAGAGATGGTCGTAACCGAATCGGTGGTTCCTTTGGATGATGAGCTCGTTCGGCAAGTAGTCTGAGATCGGTAGCTGGAAGATTTTCTCCGGATCATCTTTGGCCATCGCAGCTGCTGTTTGAACCGTCAAGCCTCCGGATGCGCCGCTGGTAACGGTGGCCGCTGGTACGCCGATAATCTCGGCGATCCGTTTTCCTGCGGCATCGATGAATTCGGGTAGTTCCACGAACGAGTCAACCATTGCCATCATCGCCTGCATGGCTTCCGGGCGCGGGCGTGTGCCTGAAAATCGCGTGACGGGTCCGGCGGCGTTGATTATCGGCGTTACGCCTAGGCTTTCGAGAATCTGCTCGCCACTGCTGTAATCCATCATCAATATCTGACCTTTTTGCTTGCCTTAGTCCACCGTGTTTCATTGCGAGGACGAGGATTGGGGTAAGGGTGTTGCGTGCAATTATCGTTTGAATTTGGCCTGCGTGCGTTTCTAGAGATCGATAGTTGCTACTCGGTGCTTCGCCACGAAATCTTCGTCGACATCGAAACCTAGTCCGGGGGCTTCGGGTGCAGTGAGAACGCAGTTGTCATTGACGAGGATCTCTTGTGTCAACCCGAATTGTTGCGCTTCCAGCGGCGACCAGTATTCGTAAAAGTCGCAGTTCAAAACCGACATGATGACGTTTAGGTTGGCTGCATTCATCAGGGAGTTGCCGGCGGTTCCAACTTCGCAGTTGACGTTGAATCCCTCGGCCATTCCGCACTGTTTCTTGAGCCCGGTAATTCCGATCTTGCGCGCAGTGCCGCGGATGGTGGGTGGCCAGCCTTGTTCGAGAACTCGAGCGGCTTCGTGGAAGAGGAATTGGGCAGCGTCACTCATGTTCAGGGGCGTGTCGAGTTCTTCGGAAAGGACACGTATTGCACGCCAGTCGTCCCACGGGACTGGGTCTTCGAACCAGTGGAAATCGTTTTCATCTAAGGCGCGACCGATTTTGAGCGCAGAGCGAAGATCATAACCGTGGTTCGGGTCGAGCATCAGTTTCATTTCGTCGCCGACTTCACGCCGAACGGCGCCGACCATCTCGATGACTTGATTGGTGGGCATCGCCCCGGGGTGGATCTTGTAGGCGCGAAAGCCACGTTCGACCAGTTCGGCGGCTTCGGCGACGTAGCCCTCGACTGTGGAGTTACGTGGTGGGTAAGTGGCGTACACCTCGGTTTCTCGTCGAGCTGTTCCCAGCATTTCGTGGACGGGCATTGCGGCTGCTTTGCCAGCGACGTCCCACATTGCCACGTCTACGTGCGACCACAAAGCGTGTCCGGACATCTGAGGAAGTTGGTGCCATAGCCATTCGCGATCGGCGATGTTCAATCCTACTAATCGGTCTTCGAACGCGGATTGGAATGATTGGATGGTTTTCGCGCCACCTCCGCCTCGATCGCCGATGTGGGCATTGCCTTCGATGCCGCTGTCCGTTTTGAGACGCAATACGCCGGCGATGAGTTTGCCGCCCATTCCTCCGCGGGCGTCGTTGACGGTGATGCGGGGAACCTCGAACTCTATGACGTCGATCTTGGCTTCAGAAATCTTCATGGCTTCGGTGTGTTGAGATGTTCGATTTACTATTCAGTGTTGGTGATGTTAAACCGCTGAACTCGATTGGGGAAAGATGACGTCTCCGCAAGCCAATGACAAGATCCAGATGTGGACGGACTATGTGGAGGAAGTCCGATTGGCGCACAGGATTCCAGGGATCGCTGCGGGCATAATGTGTGGTTCGGAACTTTCGTGGTTTCAAGGATTTGGCGAGGTTGAAATTGGCAGCGGTGCGGTGCCGGACGAGCATAGCGTCTTCCGCGTCGCGTCGAATACCAAGACGGTCACTGCTTCAGCGTTGATGATCTTGCAAGAGTCATCGATGCTCTCCTTGGATGATCCGTTGCTGCTGTACATTCCTGAATTCACGTCCGCTGCTGGTATCGCAGGCGACCTTGAAGATGTGACACTGCGTAGAATGACGGCCCACTATTCGGGCCTTACGACGGAACATCCGGCAACCGACTGGGATGCGCCCGCGTTCCCGGATACCCAGACCATACTGGACCGGATCGATGAAGTGCAGATGGTGATTCCTCCCGACAGCGCTTGGAAGTACTCCAACATGGCTTACGGACTGCTTGGCGAAGTGGTGAGCCGTTTATCGGGTCAGTCGTACGAGCAATTTGCGATTTCGGAGATCTTCGCTCCGTTGGGTTTGACGGAGACAACGTACGACAACGGATCGATATCGGAAGAGAACCGAGTAGTTGGTTACAGCCAACCCTCACCCGAATCTGACGGACTGCGCGTTGCGCCGTACTGCGATTTGAACGGTGTCGCCGCCGCTGGCCAACTGATGACGAATGTCAACGACCTGACGAAGTGGTTGGCGCACATGATGCGAACGGATTCTGCTTCCGGGCCGAGATTGTTTGGGGATCGAACACGCCGCGAGATGTTGCATCCGGCGTACCTTGATGCGGATTGGACGACCGGGCAATGTGTTGGTTGGCGGGCGACGCGGTCAGGTGAACGCGTCTATCACGGTCATGGTGGCGGTATTCATGGCTTCGGAACTCAAACCATGTTCCACTGGCCGTATCAGACCGGCGTGATCGTGTTAACCAACCTCTGGCCGAATCCGGTCTCGGTTTCGTTGGCTCAAACTTTGTTGGACGCGGTGATTGACGATTGGGATGAGATGCCGCCGGTTTCTGTCGAAGTCAGACACGAGACCCCACCGTCGGATGAGAATTCTGTGCTAAGGGAATTCGAGGGCGTTTACTTCACCGAACCTGGATTCTGGATGCGGCTAACCGCGATTTCGGATGACGAACTACACATGGGTGGCCACGAGGCTTCGCCGTACCTTCTGCACGCTCCAGCCAGCGCGCGGTTAAAGGATGACGGGTCGTTCAAAGTGACCGGCAATCGTGGCGCAGGAGAATCCTTCAAGATAGAAGATGGCGAATTCCGATTAGGCGGTTTCAAGTACCGGCTGGTCGAGGAGCGATGAAGAGAGGCAACCATGTCGAAAATCTTTGAGATTGCGGACGGTTTCGTCGAGACGGCGGCCAACCTGAATCCGATCGTCGCGACATATCTCGGTGTACCAGGTTATGACCATTTGATGCCTGATTTTTCTCCGGAAGCAACGCGGCGCTCAAACGATGCAGAAAAGGATGTGCTTCGGCGTATCCAAGCGGAGCGATCTGATTCGATCCGAGAACGGCGGTGTAGCGAGACTGTACAAGAGGAGATGACGTGGTCGATTGATCAGCACGATATGGGGTTGCACTATTCGGGAATGAACATCCTTCACTCGCCGGTGCAGTCTTTGCGCCAAATCTTCGACTTGATGCCGAAGTCGACGGTGGGAGACTGGGAGAACATCGCATCGAGGATGGAGGGTATTGGCGATTCGTTGGCGTCGTACAGATTGACACTGGAAGAGGGTGTTGATCAAGGCAAAACGACTTCGAAGCGTCAGACGGCGGGTTGCATCGAGCAGATCGACACTTGGTTGGGCAAGGGTGATGCGACGCCGTTTTTCGATGGGATCGCTGAGACTGGCGCGGGTCTGGACGAGGTGGATGATGCTTTGGCGAAGCGATTGTCGGAAGCGGCAACTGCGGCGAATGCTGCGTATTCTGAGTTTGCCGATTATCTGCGACGGAGGTACATGCGGCGCGCGCGCGATCGAGACGCTGTGGGGCGTGAGCATTATGCGATGACTTCGAGGTCGTACAACGGCATCAATCTCAATTTGGATGACACTTACGAATGGGGGTGGGAGCAGTTGCGATGGGTGCGGTCGGAGATGCAGAAAGCGGCGGATCAGATCAAGCCGGGGTCGAGCATCGATGAGGCGGTGGAGGTGTTGGAGAGTGATCCCAACCGTGCGATTGATGGAGTGGATGAGTTTCAGCAGTGGATGCAGGACCTTCAGGACTCGACGATCGCCGACATGGATGGCACGCATTTCGACATCGCCGATGATGTGAGGAAGATCGAGGCGATGATCGCACCGCCGGGTGGAGCGCTGGCGATGTATTACACGGGTCCGTCTGAGGACTTTTCGAGGCCGGGTAGGACGTGGTATCCGACTGGCGGCAAGACCTCTTTTCCGCTTTGGCGCGAGGTGTCGATCGCGTATCACGAGGGAGTGCCCGGGCACCATTTTCAGATCGCGACGACGATGACGCTGTCTGACCAGTTGTCAAGGTATCAACGTTTGCTGGCTGGAACATCTGGATACGTCGAAGGGTGGGCGCTGTATGCGGAACGGCTGATGCACGAACTCGGTTATCTGGAAAATCCGGATTACTACATGGGGATGTTGGACGCTCAGGCGCTGCGGTCGGTTCGAGTGATCATCGATATTGGGATGCATCTGGAGAAACAGATCCCTAATGACTCAGATTTCCACCCCGGAGCGGTCTGGACGCCCGAATTGGCATTGGAATTCATGCGCGACCGGGTGCACTTTCCACCAGATTTTGTTGCCAGCGAGATCGACCGTTACCTGGGCATACCAGGGCAAGCGATCTCGTACAAAGTCGGTGAGCGCGTGTGGTTGGAGGCGCGACAGCGGTCGCGTGACCAACAGGGGCCATCGTTCGACTTGAAGGAATGGCACAACCGCGCGCTTCAGCTGGGGCCGATGGGATTAGCGCAGATGCAACGGGAGATGACGCGGATTTAGTCGTCAGGGCGATAAAGAGAGCAACGAGGCATAAAAGACGTACGTATCAAGAGGGGCCGCGTTGAGCTGACGTGGCGTCAACGCGAGGATTTGGCGCGGTTGCCAGCAATGTCGGAAGATGAGATCGACACGTCGGACATACCTGTGGTACTCGATTGGAAAAACGCCAGACGGGGAGTGTCTTACCGTCCGATCATACCTCGAGCTTCATGAGCTCTTCGGAGAAGATGACTTGGCCGCTGTAGTGTTCGCGTATGTCGCCGAGGGCTTTTTCTAAGGGACCGTGTTCGGTTATGTGGTGGCCCATGTGGACGAGGACTAGGGTCTTGACGTTGGCAGTCTGGGCCATACGGGCGGCGGAGATGGTACCGGTCTGTCCGTAGTTGAGTCCTCGCTCTTCCAAGATGGCGTCGTCGTTTCCGCACATGCAGAGCATCATGTCGGCGTTTCGCGCCAAGTCGATCACGGAGTCACAGGGTTCGGTGTCGCCGGTGAAGACGATGGATTTGCCGGATGCGGTGTCGACGCGGTAGGCGAGGGAGTCGAGGTATGGCTGGACGTGTATGCCGGGAGCTGCGGTGACTTCCCATTTTTCGGCGGTCCTGACAGTGCCGGGTCCGATGTCGCGGGAGTAGACGACTGGTGGTCTGCGAGGTAGAGTTCCGCCGCGGTTCACGTAGACGTTCTGGCTAATTGGGAAATGAACGCGGGCGTACCAATCGTGTGCAAAGACGCCTTCTTCTTCGTCGAGAATGCCATGGGTTAGACGTTCGGTGGGAGGTGGTCCGTAAACTCCGAGCGTGTTTTCCTTGCCAATCGACTGGTCCCAACGGCATAGGAGGAAGCAGGGATAATCGATGTCATGGTCGAAATGATGGTGCGTGAAGAAGAGGTGATCGATCTGAGTGGGGAACAGGCCGACTTTTACGAGTTTGTGAGTCGCCGCTGGTCCGCAGTCGAACATGAGTTTGTCGCCATCGACATCTAGGATGAAAGCGGAACCGAAGCGCGAGGGTGTCGGGTGCGGTCCGCCAGCGCCGAGGATGTAGATGTATGTGTTGTTCTGTGCGCCCATGTCTGAACTTTGATCTATGGGATTTGAATGATTAGCTTTGTTCTTTGGGTATTGGTGACTGTAAGTCTCGGTGGAACGGTGCGCGGTGTTTAGTTGGTATGCCCCATGACCGCCGGATCCCCCTCACCCTAGCCCTCTCCCACGGAGGGGAGAGGGGATAACTGGTTGTTGTTCGAAGGATTTTTCGTCGTCAGATTTCTAGTTTCATGAGTTCTTCGGCGTAGAGGACTTGGCCGTTGTAGACCTCGCGGATGTCGCCGATGCCTTTTTCTAGAGGTCCGTGGCTGGAGATGTTGGGGCCCATGTGCACGAGGACGAGTTTTTTGACGTTGGCGGCTTGTGCCATTCGTCCAGCGCCGGTTGTTCCACATTGCCCGTAGGCTTCGCCATCAGTAGCCATTACCTCTTGGTCGTCCCAGCACATGCAGAGCATGACATCAGCGTCGCGGGCGAGTTCGGTTACGGAGTCGCAGGGCTGGGTGTCGCCGGTGAAGACGATGGATTTACCACCTTTGATGTCGAGACGGTAAGCGAGGGAGTCTAGGTATGGCTGGACGTGTTCGGCGGGAGCGGCGGTGACTTCCCACTTGTCGGATGTCTTGACGGTGCCGGGGCCGATGTCGCGGGAGTGGACGACGGGAGGTTTTCGGGGGAGGGAGCCACCTCGGTTTTGGTGGATTTTCTGGCTAAGAGGGTGGTTGACGCGTGCGATCCAGTCGTGGGCGAAGATGCCTTCCTCTTTATCTAGTACGCCGTGGGTGATGCGCTCGGTGAGAGTCGGGCCGTAGACATTGAGCGTGTTTTCTTTGCCGATGGATTGGTCCCAGCGGCAGAGGAGGAAGCAGGGGTAGTCGATGTCGTGGTCGAAGTGGTGATGGGTGAAGAACAGGTTGTCGATATCGGTGGGCCAGATACCGGACTGGACGAGTTTGTGAGTAGCGGCGGGTCCGCAGTCGAACATGATCTTCTCGCCATCGACGTCGGCGACGTATGCGGATCCGAAGCGGGTGGGCGTGGGCGTGGGAGTGCCGGCGCCGATGATGTGGAGGGAGGTGGGGGTTGATTTGGGGTTGGGCATGGGGAGTAGTTTAGATCGTGGTGTTACTGCATTTCGTCCCATAGGTCCTCGCCGCATTGGGCGAATTTCAGGGACACGCTGCCGGATACGTTGTTCAGAAAATTGTTGCGCAGCTGTTTAAACCTATCGCTACGGAACATGCTTGCGCGTTGACGAGGGGCGACAATCACCGCTTTACGGGATAAATTTCTCAGCGGCAAGGCGCAACGAAGGCTGGATTGATCGAAACTCTCGTAAGACTCGCGCAACTGATCCATGCATTCGTAAATTTTGGCTGGCAAATTCGTTCGCTGGTCGGTAACTTCGATCAACGCGACGGTGCGGTAGTCATCCTGGATGGTCAATATCGCAAAGTCGCACCTTTGGTCGGTTCCGACAATCGAACGGATTTCGTCGTCGAGATCAATTACTTCGTCGACATCAAGGATTAGCGAACCTGCGGGAAACGACTCGAAAAGTACTTCGCACCCATCTTTGTCAACTACCGAGTCGGTGACGATTGCCGGTGTGCTGGCATAGCGAGATCGGATCGGATTGATCCACTGCATTAAACGCCTAGCCTTTCTCGGGCTTCGAGGACGCGTTGGAGTCGGTTGTACTGCCTGTTGACGGCTTTGGAATGATCGCGTGGGGCGTATTCTCGGTGCTCACCTAAAGGTATTTCGTATACGACGGTGCCACCGTCTGAATCGGATTGATCGAAACCGTAGACCGCTGCTTCTTCTTCGTTGAGGTATATGTCTTCTTCGCCCAGTGCTCCGCCTAAGGAGAGGGCGCGTTTGCGTGTGGTTTCGTCGAGTTTGGAGGCGTTTACGAAGGCGCTTAGTTGCTCGACCATGTAGTGGCTGTGGGTTGTGATTAGGACGCGTAGGCCGGATCGGACCATGAAGGCTAGGGCGGCGGCCATCTGCTGTTGGGCCTCCGGGTGGAGGTGGGCTTCAGGTTCGTCGATGATTAGGAGGTCGCCTTCGTCGATGCCTTGGCGCAGGAACATGACAATAGGGGCGACCTCAGTGACCATCGAAGCTGCACGATCGACATCGACAGTTACGCCGGTTTCAGTGTTTTCGTATTCGAAGTGGGTAATGCCCGCCGATTCAACCACATGGATTTTTCCACCGAGAACGCCCTGTTCAAGGGCACTTGCCAGACGCTCCATAACGGGACCACCAAATGCGGGCCGTGCAATGGATCGAAGTCTTACCAAAGACTGCAAAAATTCGTTGGTTGTCAACCTGACTGATAACGTGTCAGCCGAACGCTCCAATCGCGATCTGTAAACTGCTCTGTTGATCAAAGACGCAGCTAATTCGCGATACGAATCCATTAATCCAGTTCGACCGGCTTCGAAGTAGTGGCTGAAGGGAAAGTGCAGCAGTATGGAACGCGCGTACAATCCCAACTCAGACTCAATATCTAGTGAATCCGCAGGATCTGTTAAGGCGAATCGGTTGCGTCTACCGATTTCTAGGAGGTCCAAATGGATGTCTAAAATTGGCGGGGTCTCGAATGTTTTGACCGACGAACTGTCGAGCGAAAAGTCGATTGCGCTTGAATCGTCTTTAAGGTCAATTCTTGGCTTGGAGCTGCGATCAATGGTCTGGTTGCTCAACCCTGTTAGTTCGCTCACACCGAAATGATCGTTGACTGATTTACGTGCTTCTTTCACATAGTCATTGGAATATCGCCCAACGACTTTGGAGAGCAATTTCCGGGAAGAACCGGCTAGCTCTGACACCGGAATCTCACAGATCGCGAAATCATGTTCTATTTTGTGGATACGGTCGGCTTTTTTGACCCATCGGCAGATTTCACGGTTGAGAGTGGCCAAATCGGAGTCGATGAAGTTGCCAAAAAGATCCCCTGCACCACTATCGGTGAACGACATTCTGGGCCATGTCTCGCGCCTAGCTTTCAAAATGCTGTGTAATAGCAACGCCAAGTAGGTTTTCCCAGTGTTGCTGGGGCCTACGAAGACGGTCATCGGTTTGAACTCGATGTTTTTGGCTTCGGCTATCGGGCCGAAGTTTTCGACGTCGAGGATCAGGTTTGGACCGTGTAGGGAGGTGGCCTGCGTTTTGTCTTCGGTGGTGGTCATGGCAGTGGTCGGTGCTTGGGCAAAAGTCTAACAATCGGGAGTTTGCGAACAGGGATTTCGTTGTGCAGTTGGAGTTCGCGTTGCGGATTCTGGCTTTCGTAGGAATGACGAGTTTCGGGCATCCCCTGCGAGGTGGCTTCGCTCCCTCGCGTCCCCTTACGCTTCGCGAAGGGGACGGATCAGCGTGCTTCTATAACATTGAAAACGTGACCTCCCAGCGTTTCATACGGAATTTTTGCATCATCGCGCATGTCGATCATGGGAAGTCGACGTTGGCGGATCGGATGATTGAGTTGACTGGTGCGGTGTCGGAGCGGGAGTTGGTGGAACAGCATCTGGATTCGATGGATTTGGAGCGGGAGCGGGGGATCACGATCAAGGCGCAGGCGGTTCGGTTGGGGTTTGAGTCGAGGGATGGGGAGGTGTACCAGTTGAATCTGATCGATACGCCGGGGCATGTGGACTTCTCGTATGAGGTGTCTCGGAGTTTGGCGGCTTGTGAGGCGGCGGTGCTGTTGATCGATGCGTCGCAGGGGATACAGGCGCAGACGATGGCGAATGTGTATTTGGCGGTGGAGAACGATCTGGTGATAATTCCGGCGATCAACAAGATCGATATGCCGACGGCTGATCCGGAGCGGGTGGCGGCTGAGATGGTGGATACGTTCGGGTTCAGTGAAGACGAAATGCTGTGGGTATCGGGGAAGACTGGTGAGGGCGTTGCGGAGTTGCTGGAGCGGATTGTGGAGTTGACGCCTCCACCTGAGGGAGAGCGTGAGGAGCCGTTGCAGGCGCTGGTGTTCGACAGCAAGTACGACTCGTTCAAGGGTGTGGTGGCGTATGTGAGGGTGATGGATGGGCAGATCAAGGCTCGTGATCGGGCGAAGTTCATGGATTCGGGTGCTCAGGGAGAGGTTTTGGAGGTAGGTTATTTTTCGCCGACTGTGATGCGTGCGCCGGAAGGGTTGCGTGTAGGTGAGGTCGGGTATGTAGCGACTGGGATCAAGGACGTGGGAGATGTGATGGTGGGGGATACGATGACACTCGTCAAGGAACCGGCGGCAGATGCGCGGGTGAAGTATGAAGAGCAGAAGCCGATGGTGTTCACCGGGCTTTATCCCTCGGATGCGAACGACTACGGCGAGTTGCGGGAGGCGTTGGGTAAGTTGCGGTTGAATGATGCGGCGTTGGCGTTCGAACCGGAGTCGTCTTCCGCGCTCGGCTTCGGTTTCCGTTGCGGATTCTTGGGACTTTTGCATATGGAAGTGGTGCAGGAGCGGTTGGAGCGGGAGTACGAGTTGGAGTTGATCACAACAGCTCCGAGCGTAGAGTTCCAAGTGATGTTGAACGACGGGGAGATTATCTACGTGGACAATCCCTCGCGGCTACCTGAGAAGCAGGATATTGCGGAGATCCTAGAGCCGTGGGTGGATCTGTCGATCATCGTGCCGATCGCCTACTACGGCAATGTGATGGAACTGGTAACGAACAAGCGGGGGTTGTTTAAGCGGATGGAGTATCTGCAATCTCATGCCGCGAGTTCGGGGAATGGTTCGATGTCGGATTCGATGAATGGTGCAGGTCGGAACGCGCGTGTGATGTTGGAGTACGAGGCTCCGTTGTCGGCGATCCTAGTGGATTTTCACGACATGCTGAAGTCAGCGACGCAGGGGTATGCGTCGATGGATTACCAGCCCGCGGGGTATCGTGAGGCGCAGATGGTGAAGTTGGATGTCTTGGTGAATCATGAGGTTGTGGATGCGTTGAGCAGCATCGTGCACTCGACGGAAGCAGAAGCGACGGGTCGTAAGTTGGCTTCGAAGTTGAAGGAGTTGATACCGCGTCAGATGTTTGCGGTGCCGATTCAAGCTGCGATTGGTGGAAAGGTCGTGGCGCGTACGAATGTGAAGGCGTTGCGGAAGAATGTTTTGGCGAAGTGTTACGGGGGAGATGTGACGCGTAAGCGGAAGTTGCTAGAACGTCAGAAGGAAGGGAAGAGGCGTCGGGCGAAGATGGTGGGCTCGGTAGAGGTGCCGCAAGAGGCGTTCATGGCGGTTTTGCAGCTGCGGAACTGATCGGATCCACTTTCCTCTAGTTACTGATCAATGTTTGGATCAGCGTGGCAATCGCGGATGCAGCGACGGTCGAACCGATCAGGACACCGATCATCCACCTCGTCAGTCGCGTTTCAAGTTCCGCAATCTCCGCGCGGAGATCGGATTTAGTCGCGTAGTGTTGGAACTCCTCGCGTAGTTCCGATCTCGTGATAGGTCGTTCTGTCCTTGCCATGACGCGTTTCCTCGATTTGGATGCTAACATCTTTCGACGCGCTCAATATTATTACAAGTGTGCTTGTAAAGATTCTCTGTGCTTCCGAGGTATTCTCTACAGTTCGGCGGCGAAGTCGACGATCATTTGCCGCATGATAGGGTCTTTGGCGGCTTGGTGGAGGGTTGCGCCGAACATGCCTTCTGGGATGCCTGCGTCGTAACGCGCGGCATCTACGATAACGCCGTGTGTAGGTAGGTCTTCCATGCATGCGATGATGGCGTCGGTGATCCATATCTCGCCGCCGGTGCCACGCTGCATTCTTCCGAGGTGCTCAAAAACTGTCGGGTCCAATGCGTAACGTCCGATGATGGCCAAGTTGCTGGGGGCATCTTCGCGTGGCGGTTTTTCGACCATCTGTTCGATGGCGATGACGTTTGGCTCGACGGATGGTCCGGCGACGATCCCTTTGGTGTGGACGTCGTCCCACGAGGTTTCAGTGACCGCGATGACGTTCCCGCCGTAGCGATCCCTGACGTCTAGGATCTGAGCGGTGGAGGAGTACTCGCCCCATAGAATTTCGTCGGGAAAGATGGCGACAAACGGTTCGTTGTCTGCGAACTTTTGGGCGAGGAGAATGGCGTGTCCGTTCCCGAGAGGTTCAAGTTGTTTGATGGATGTGATGCGGACTTTACTGGAGATCTCGACCATTTGATCGGCGAGTTCGCTCCGTCCGCTCTGGCGAAGTTTGCCTTCGAGGTCGGGCATTGAGTGGAAATATGAACCGACGCTCCGGACGTCTTCGACGATCGCGATGTCGGTGATACCAGCTTCGACGGCGTCATCCACCGCGTATTGGATGAGAGGTATGTTGAGGACAGGCAGGAGCGCCTTGGGTACGCTCCTAGTCACTGGCAAGAATCGTGTACCGAGGCCAGCAACCGGAATTACAGCCTTGGTGATTGGAGAACGTTCATTTGAACTACGCATGTGATCTGAGTCTAACCAAGTCATATGAACCCTCTTCGAAAGTCGGGCGTTTCTGGAGCTAGATACGTAAGGAGATTGCGTATGGTTTACGATTCAGAATATGCGGTCGTGCCAAGCGGGGAGCTAGCGGTGCCCTGAACCTGCAATCCGCTTAGCGGGGCTGGATTCCTCTTGGAGGTTTCGCAGTTCGATCCACTGGCGGCCGGAACTCGGTGTTGAGAGTCGGGTTCTTGCGCGGCAGAGTCCCGTGAACCCCGTCAGGTCCGGAAGGAAGCAGCGGTAAGCGGTCAACCCTGGGCGACGCGAGGTGATCTGATTCGAGCCGAGACGGTTGTCAAGTTCGGACTAGGGGCCGAAATTGAGGTGTGCGGCCGCATTAACGTCCAAAATGACACCCATATCATGCCGCGTCGACGATTAGGTCAGCACTTTTTGCGGGACGGTTCGGTCGCGCGGAGGATCGTCAACGCGGCGGATATTTCGATTGGAGACGTTGTCGTAGAAATCGGCCCGGGCGATGGTGCGTTGACACGGCGCATCGTCGAGGTTGCGGACCGATTGGGAAGTGCGGTTGTTCTTGTCGAATTGGACGTGAAATACGCATCACGGATGGAGGTTGAGTTTGGTCACTTGCCTGATGTGCACGTAATCTGCGCCGATGCACGCGACATCGAGTTCGATGATCTTCCTAAGGTCAAACGTGGACAGCGTTACAAGGTGATTGCCAATCTGCCGTACTATGCAGGCACCCCGATTGTTCGATCCCTGCTTGAACGGGAGCGTCGCCCGGAGAGCTTGACGGTGATGTTGCAGCGCGAAGTGGCGCAAGATATGTGCGCTAAGCCGGGCAAGATGAGCTTGTTGTCGCTGGCCGTGCAAATCTATGCCGCACCGAAATCGCTCTTCAAGGTTCCGCCGAGCGCGTTCAAACCACCTCCAAAAGTGCATTCGACGGTGATCGAGTTGAAGCCACTGGATCGCCCCTTGGTTGACGCGAACAAAATAGACGATCTGTTCAAGGTGGCGCGTTCTGCATTTCTGGGACGGCGCAAACAGCTGCATAACTCGCTAGCCCACGGGCTGGGCATTTCGACGGCGGATGTGAAGGCGATGGCGTCCGACGCAGGGATTGACAGCGAGCGGCGTCCGGCTACGTTGAGTATCGACGAATGGATATCTCTGACGCGTCAGTGGCAGAAAACCACCGGCATGACGGCTTCACAAGTTGCAGGTCGGTAACTGGTCATGATTGCCGAACGCGCCTATGCCAAGTTGAATCTGACTTTGGAAGTCGTCCGTAAACGTGACGACGGTTATCACGATTTGGCATCGGTAATCCAAACGGTAGATCTCCACGACACTTTGGAGTTCAACGAAGTTGATGGGATCAAATTCGAGTGCTCAGACGAGTCGATTGGCGGGCCAGGGAATCTGGTGGTTAAAGCGGCTGAGGCGTTGCGGCAAGAAACTGGTGTTGAGCTCGGTGCAGGTATCAAATTGACGAAACGGATCCCGGTTGCGGCTGGTCTCGGGGGTGGTTCTGCCGACGCAGCGGCCGCATTGCGGGGATTGAATCGGTTATGGGGATTGGATTTGGCAGAATCCGAACTCGTCGACATTGGCGCGCAAGTGGGATCGGATGTTCCGTTTCTGATTGGCGGCGGGACCGCGTTCGTAAGTGGTCGTGGTGAGAGGGTAGATCGATTGCCGACGCCGGAGATCGAGCGTCTCGTGGTTGTGTCGCCGAAATCTGGTGAGGGGATGCATGGCAGTTCGAAGACGGCTCGGATGTTCGCGACTTTAACTGACAAGGCACACACCACCGGGAGTCTGACGCGCAAACTGGCGGCGCGAATGTTGGATGGCGGCGATTGTCACCCGGCGTTCATGTTCAATGTGTTTCAACCGATCGCGCCGCACGCGTTCCCGAATTGGCAACTGACATACGACGTGTTTGCGGGATTGGGAGCTTCTGACATCGTGTTGAGCGGAGCAGGACCATCGATGTTCGCGATCGCGCCGAGCAAAGAGATCGCGACGGCTTGGGCGTTGGTGATGGAGGCTCGGGCGAAGTGTGACGCTTTTGCCGTCGGTTTGGTGCCTCAATTCGAATTCGACCGGACGCGTTAGATCCGATGACGCCGACGTTAGACATACTTGCTGGAATGCTCGTCGGGACGTTGATGGGGTTGATCGCTTCGGCGCATGCAGCGATTCTTCTGACATATAGACCGCCTCGACTGTTGCGTGAACGGCTTGAAAACGGCCAGGGTGGGAATGCGGTGACGGTTGTGATATTCGGCCTCGTGGTTGTATGTACGATTTTCGGCGTGATGGCGGCTTTGGTCGCCGACGCACTTATCGCGAATGGCACTGAGTTGGGCGCGGTGCCGAGTACCGAGTACTTGGTAGCGGTGTTGGTTGTGTTGATCATTGTTGGCGCGCCGGCTTTCTTCTTCCTAAGGGCCCGTTGGATTCATGGCGCGGTCAGTTTGGCGCTAGCATTCTGCATATACGGCTTTCTGATTCCGAATGCGGTGATCGCGTTGCAGAACCGGATGTAAAGCCACTGGAAAATCGGCATGGAGTGACGAGTGATGAGCACTAGGAACAGGTTCGAGGGCAAGGTTGCGTTGCTAACAGGGTCAGCATCTTCTTTGAGGGGCGAGCGTATGGGTTTCGGCGGTTGTGCTGCTTGGAAGATGTTGGAGGAAGGCGGAACGGTTGTCATCACCGACATTCAAGATGAAAAGGGTGAAGCCTCGGCGGAACAGATGCGTTCCGAAGGGCACGACGCGACCTACATGCATCTCGACGTTTTGGACGAAGCGAATTGGTCAGAAGTATTGGACAAGGCGTTGCTCGCGTGTGGGCGCCTCGATATCTTGGTCAACTTGGCTGGGGCGCAGGATCGCGGCACGCTTTACGAGGTGGACGTTGAGCAATGGCAGAGGGTTATGGCGATCAGCACAACAGGGATTTTGCTAGGAACCCGCGCGGTGATTCCGGCGATGCAAGATGCGGGAGGAGGTGCGATCGTGAACATGTCGTCGATGGCAGGGAAATTTGCGGGAGAGTACGGTTCGGCGTATGCGGCGTCGCGAGCGTCGATGCTGCACTTCACGAGAGCATCGGCGATTCAGCTGGCGAAGTTTGGGATACGGGCGAACACGGTCTTGCCGGGTTGGGTCCACACGCCGTTCACCGAGACGATTTACGAGGTCGAATCGGAACGCGACTGGAGGTCGGAGCGAGTGCCGCTGGGTCGGTGGGGTGAGCCGGAAGAGGTTGCGGACGCGATCTGTTTCTTGGCCTCGGAGGAGGCTTCATACGTAACAGGATCGGAGTTGTTGGTTGATGGGGGAGTTACGGCGGGTTTTAAGGGGAATACTATTCCCGATGGGGGTTGAACAGATCCGCATAGATGTTAACGAAATGCGTTGAAAAATCAATTTGATAGGCATTCTTGTAAATCATTGAAGTAAAATTTGCCGAATGCCTGATCATTTGCGTCGCTACATCCTCGACTGGGATTGGCGACTTTTCTCTTTCATCATTCTGTTCCTGGGTTTGCCGAACTTGTACCAGTTGTACCGGGTTCGGCTAATAGGCAATGAGATACCTGATTCGAGCAGTTTGGCGATAGTTTCGCAGTGGCAGTTCGTCGGTCTAGTGGTGGAGGTGTTCCAAGAAGCTTCAGTTTTGGCGATTTTCTTCTTTTTGGGCTCCCAATTGAAGCGCGGTCGAGCCGTTCAGTTGGACCGCGCCAAAAGCGTGATGGCGATCATTTTTGTGTCGTCGCTCATTTTTTCCGTCGGAGTTTTCTTATTTCGAGACCAATTCATCACTCTGATCGGAACTTCTGAAGAGATTCAAGCCCAGACGCGTAGTTTTCTGGGCGTGAACATCTTCAGCGTGCCGTTCAGCCTGTTGTCTGCCGCGATCGTGGTACTGTTCCAGTCCCTACGGATGCGTACCAGCGTATTGGTAATGGCGCTAGGCAACATTGCTCTGCAGTTTGTTCTGGATAGCCTACTCTTTGGTGGGTATGCGTTCTCGCTGGATGCGGGCGTGATTGGTGTTGGATGGGCAGCGCTCCTGTCTAGCGCCGGTCTTTTCGCAATCGGTCTAGTGCTGTTGATTTCGGACCGTAGGGTGACTTTTGAGGATTTGGTGACACGACCAACGTTCTCCGGAGTTAGCCACTACGTTCGTGTGGGCATTGGTAGCGGGACCGACAGCTTGGTGCGAAACGTCGCGTATTTTGTGATGATCATACGCATCGTCAACACAATCGGCTCGGAGGAGATCGGGGGTTACTACCTAGCCATTCAGATTCTGTGGAGTTTCATGCTGGTACCAGTGCTTGCGTTGGCGGATACGACTAAGGCTTTGGTTGCAAACTCGGCCAATGATGTCCAGCGCGTTCGGCAACTCTGGTTCACATCGATGGGCATCACGACATGCATGATCCTGATTTGGATCGCGTTGACGCCGTTGTTCTCTAGTTTTGCCAGTTTCCTTTCTGACGATGAAGCTACCGTGCACTGGGCGATCACCGCCTTTGGTTTGCTGTTCGTACCGTACGTGTTGTTTTGTTTCAACACGGTTACGGATGGGGTGTTTTATGGCGTCGGACAGACCAAGTACATGGCATTTCAATCGGTGATTACCAACGGTACGGTATACGTCGTTGGCTTCTTGCTTTATGCGATGGGTATATGGGAACCGTCGTTTGAAAGCGTGATGTTGCTTTTCTCGTTGGGGATCCTCGTCGATTCGATCCTTACGGTGCTGTTCTTGATCAGGGTGCTTTACTTTAAGTCCGACATTCGAGTCGACACGTAAACTGCCGGACCATCTTCACAATCGGACTCTCTGACTTGTGACCGACATGTGCCGCAGAACTCGCGCGACTCTCGGAGATGATCGTGCGAAGGTTCGAGTTTAAGGGTTCTGAGGACATTGCGAGATGATCGTTGGCTGCAACAAGCGGAACTGCAACAACGCTTGACCTAAGCCGGATGAGAAATTACGCGGAAATTCGGGTACCCCACTCCTAACCCTCTACATCTTGCATCACATAGTTCGCCTTTATAGTCGGAATTGGAACTATTTCGACCATCACTCAAGGAGATTGCCAAGTTGGACATTGAAACAAAAATCTGTTACTGGACCAATTTCACCAGACACTTAGAGAGCACGGGCGTTGACTTACCGTTCCAACGTCCCCACAGGACAACGGCGAATGAGTTGATGATCAACTTTCGCGACGGAGTTCAGATCAGGGCCTGGTTTCATACTCGCGATCGATTGATCGGAGTCTGTCTGTATCTCACAGGATCAGAAAAGCATGAATCGTATGAGACGGTTCAGGGAATGAAAAGCGAAATCGAGGCTAGATATGGAGAGGGGTTGGAGTGGTATCCCCCAGGTGACAGGGCTTCTGGACGGGTTGCGCTAACGAAGCTAAACACCAATCCCGCTCACGATACGGATTGGTCGAATCAGCACCGATGGCTCGCGCATAAGTCGCAACGTTTCTGCGAGATGTTCAGGCCCATAGTCAAGAAACTCTAGGTCCGGAGTTTTTGCCGTCGATTTCATCTGGCATGTCCGCGGGGAGTTGTAGCCACTCTGGAGGAATTAGTTCGTCCGGTTCCAACCCCAAGGTATGCCTGATGCGTTCCTCGTCGGTCAAGCCGTCGTCGAAGTAGTCGAAGTTTGGGAAGGCTACGTTTGGTGAGTCGGAGAACTCTGCGACGATACGTAGGTTTCCGCCAATGGCTTTGACTTGCTTGGCAAAGGAGTAAAGCAGGAGGTCGGCCTGATGCTGCAACTCGAAGGTTTCTTCACGGTCGGTACCTAGTTTTCTACCGACGATGTCGCGGGATTTTCGGGCGGCCTCGCGAAGTTTGCGCCAAGAACGTTCTTCAGCGAGGATTTCTTCGGCGCGTGTTTGGACGCTTCGTTGCTGTTCGAGTGGTAGTTCGGAGATTTTTTCTTGATATGTGTGCATGTTTTTTCTTTGTGAACGGCGGCCCGTTAGGTCCTCCGCAGGTCGAATAGGACGAAAACGGCGAATGCTCTGCGGTCATCCCGGGCAACGTTTTCGAACTCATTGATGGTCGATCTTGTCGCTTCGATTAACTGGGCAACGGAACCCCGCGAGAACTGTTCCAACGGGTCATAGTCAGCGAGGTGTCGCACCCGTTGCATCCTCACGAACTGATCTGCAAAGTCCTGAATTTCCTGTGGGAAACTCGCGAGCACGCGCTTGGGTCGCCTTTCAGTGCATTGTCTCTTAACCCGTCCGTGATCTAGCGCGCGATATGTTTGACGCCAAGCCTGCCTAGTTCTGGTCGATGATCTGCTGCCAACAATCAAGTCTGCCGCGTTTTTGGCTAAGGAGTGGAACAATGCGTAGTAGGTTGCGCTGACGGCTCTTCGGAGTTCGGCTTGCCTAGGTCTCCCGCGTTGAGTTCCGATCCTGCCGGAGGCAAGGTTGTCCGCGATTTGGAGAAGATGGTGAGGGTTCACATCACGTGCTTCTTGAACTGTTGCCACTCCGAGTGTCCGACGAACCATTGATCGGGAATGCCGGGGAAGCCAAGTTCTTCAGACCGATCCCAAATTCGCCTCGATAATCTCACGGTCCAAGTTGGGTCCAATTTCTTCTGATCGCCTTTGAAAACGATGTAAGAACGCAGGTATCTTTGACCGTCTTCATCGTAGCGAGGTGTGACCACTATGGGTCCGAATTCAAGCTCGTTTTTGAAACGTTCTTCCAGCAAGCGCTCGAGCATTGCCTTGATCTCATTTGTTGCTTCATCGACCTGCATCGTCTAATTCCTTCAAGAACTGAATGTCCACACACGATGTATAGCTACCATTATCGACCAAGGTGCGATTTACGATGCGTCCAACTACCGCTATCCTGGGTGCCCGATTCCATCGGCAACCTCGGTAGCCAGTTATGCGCGTCAGGCGTCGATCAGCGACGGAGAAGATTCCGGTGCGTGTCGTTTTGTTCGGAAACCTAGGTACAATCTCCGATTGGTCGCGGATCAGAGCGCCGCTACCGCCGCCTTCACATCGTCGTAGGAGGGTTCGTTCAGCGGCGAATCCGAGATCCAGGACCATGCGAGTTTGCCGTTGCCGTCGATGACGAAGACTGAGCGTTGAGCTACGTTGTAGCCGTCGATGCCGGCGAGGTTTTCGAGGGTGACTCCGTAGGCGGAGACGGTTGAACCGCCGAGGTCGCTTAGGAGGGGGAAGGTCAGGTCGTTCTGGGAGTGGAATTCGGCTTGTGAGAAGGGCGGGTCGACGGAGACGCCGAAGACCTTGGCGTTCATGTCGTTGAAGGCGGACAGCGAGTCGCGGAATGTGCACATCTCGGTTTGGCAGACTCCGGTGAATGCGGCTGGGAAAAACGCCAGGACCACGTTTGATCCGCTCTGGTCGCTTAGGGAGACCGTCTCCCCATCAGTAGATCGTAGGTTGAAATCGGGGGCTTGGTCGCCAACGTTGAGTGACATTGTTTGCTCCGTTGATTGTTTTGCGATGAGGTTGCTGGTGTAGATTGACGATAGCAATTCTACTAAGTTCGGGCTATCGTTAATTGATGCGGCCCTGACTGATCCAAACAAAGGAAGCGATATTGAACGAAGCCAGCACGAAGAAACGAGTATTGATTGTGGGCGCGGGAGCTGTGGGCAGCTACATCGGGGGATGGCTATCGCACACCGGCCATGAAGTCGTGTTCGCAGATTCTTGGGCGGAGCAGGTAAATGCCATCAATGAGGATGGCCTTTGGGTGGGAGGTCCGCATGAGTCTTTTTTCGCGAAACCTAAGGCTTTTCACTTGCATCAATCGCAACGTTTGGCGTTGGAACCCAAGTTCGATATCGCGTTTATCGCCGTCAAGGCGTATGACACGCCGTGGGCGGCCCGTTTCGCACATCGGTTCGTAACTGACGACGGGTATTTCGTATCGTCGCAGAACTGCATGCCGGACGGTGACATGGCGGATGCGGTCGGGGCCGAGCGATGCGTCGGATTGATCATGTCGTCGATTGCCGTCCGTTTGGCAGGGCCTGGTTCACCGCAACGGGCAGGTACCAAGCGAAGGCGTGATCTCGGTCATATCGTATTCCGTGCCGGGGAGCACGACGGCTCTGAATCTGCGCGAACGGCGGAGTTGATCGAGATGTTGGAGCCTTTGGATGGCGGGAAAACCACGACAAACCTGTGGGGTGAGCGATGGGCGAAGCTTTGCCAGAACAGCATGGGCAACCCGGTGGTCGGGACTACCATGAGCGGGTCCGCAACGGTCGCGTCGTCACCGCGGGGCCGGGAACTGCAAATCCGGTTGGCATCCGAGTCCGCTCAAGTGGGGTTGGCTTTGGGTCTAGAAGTGGAGAATTTCGGTGGTGCATCTCCTGAAAAGTGGGCAGCGGCATCGACTGACGGCGCGATCTACGAAGAGTTGGACAACATGCTGGCCGACAACGCGGGCGCGGGAACCGGCGATTGGTACCCTTCGATGGGCCAAGATGTTCAAAACGAGAGGCCTTCGGAGATCGATTTCATGAATGGTCACGTCCTTCGTAAGGGCGTCGAGGTTGGAGTGGAGACGCCTGTTACAGCGTCGATTGTCGACGCGATGCGCCGTGTAGACCGCGGTGAATTGGTTCCTGATGCGTCCAACGTCGAAATGATCTTGTCTAACGCCGGATATTGATCTGCCGTGCCTCAGGGGGCGGATTGATGGTTTGCATTTGTCTCGGCATCGCTAGATAACATTCGATTTCTCTTGATATCTCGAACAACCCAGATGGCTAAGAACGTGTCGCCGCGGATGGAGACGTTGGTCGCGCTCGATTTGGAGACGACAGGCTTAAACGCCGCTTCGGATCGGATCATCGATGTGGGTGCCGTTAAATTTCGCGGCGAGGAGCAGTTGGGAGTTTTCCATTCGCTGGTAAACCCGCGTGTCAGGTTGCCCGAGTTCATCGTTTCGCTGACTGGCATCTCGCAAACGGATGTGGATTCTGCTCCTGATTGGGACGCAGTGCGGGATGAGCTACGGGATTTCATCGGCGACTCTCGGCTTGTGGGTCACAATGTCGAATTCGACGTCGGATTCTTGCGTTCGCACCACATCAGAACAGACCATCTCAGCTACGACACGGAACAGATGGCCCGCGTTGCGCTGCCTGCCGGTCCCGAATTTGGATTAGGACGCCTTGCCGAGCGGTTCAATGTAGTACACGACGATCCCCATCGTGCGTTGTCTGACGCTCTTGCTTCGCGCGATTTGTTTTTAATACTTTTGGAGCGCTTCGAGAGCATGTCAACTGCGGCCTTGGCGCGTATGGCATCTTTGGGTTCGAGATCACGTTGGAGCGTGAGCGAACTGGCGGGCAACATGGTCGCTGCGGGTGACGGTGTCGACGATGTGATCGGCGGTGTGGGTATCGACGAAGCGTCGTTGAGTGAACGCTTGCGGTTGCCGGGGCGCATTGCTTCGTGGGGCCAAGTTGCGGATGTCGACGAAGCCACGTACACGGATGAGCACGTCGTTCAGACTGAGATGGCGTTCCTGCCCGGAGGGTTGGTTCAAGATACGATGCCGGCGTACGAAGCGCGTGACGGGCAACGCGAGATGGCAGTGGCCGTGGCGAGGGCGATTGCCGGCGGGGAGAAGTTGATAGTCGAGGCGGGTACGGGTATCGGGAAGTCGCTCGCGTATCTGTTGCCGGCCGCGTTGATGGTTGCTGGGCAGGGTCGAAAAGCGGTGATTTCGACCAACACGCTCAATCTGCAAGAACAGCTTTTGAATAAAGACTTCGCAACGATTCGGGAGATCGCTCGACGCGAAACAGGCGTTGAACTTGAGGCCGTTCAGCTGAAGGGTAGATCGAACTATCTGTGTGTTCAACGTTGGCGCGATGCTGTATCGCAGGCGAATCATGGTCATTCGGATGCCCGAGTGCTGTCACAATGTTTAACCTGGCTGGCGAATACGGAGACAGGCGACCGCGCTGAATTGTCATTGGGTTGGGACGGCGCGGCTTTCGGACGACTCTCCGCCGATGGCTGTCCACCGACAACGTCGGGCGGTGGATTTCCTTGCCAAGGTCCGCCATGTTTCTTGCTCAAGGCGCGGGCCGACGCCCATCAAGCGGATGTCCTCATCGTTAATCACGCATTGCTCATCAGCGATATGACGGCGGAGAACAACATATTGCCGCCGCACGATGTTCTGGTTATCGACGAGGCTCATCATCTCCGGGATGTTGCGACGAGGCATCTGGGGTTCGAGATACGCGAGACGCAATTGATGGACGACCTTGCCGCATTGACCCGCAGCGATGGGATGTTCCCCCGATTGATACGCATCGCAACCATGCGTGGAGGTGGTGACGAGGTACTGTCATCGGTGCCAGACCTTCATCGCAGGGTAGTTGAAGCGGCGGATCGAGCGACGTTGTCGGCAAGCCGCGTATTCGACGCGCTCCGCGATTTGACCGCGTTCTGGACCCGTAGAGAGCGCACACGAGAGATGCGGATCTTGGGGATGACGCGGATTACTAAGGAGTGGCGCGAAGGTGTCGACGAAAACTGGATCACGCTCAGGCCTGCGTTAAGTTGGATCGCCACAGGTTTGAGGACGTTGATCGATTTGGCCAATACCGACGGTCAGCCTGATGCTGCGGTCATCAACGTGAATGCGTTGTACGAAAGATTGAGCGACGCCAACCAGTGGTTGTACGCGTTGATCGAGGAGCCTGACGACAATTTCGTCTACTGGAGTTCCGTGAATCAGCGCCGCAATTTGGAGACGCATTTGCATGGCGCGCCTTTGGACGTAGCAAGTGAGTTGAGGTCGCGGCTATTCAGCCAAGAACGGGCACACATTCTGACGGGTGCGACGTTGAGTGACGATGCGGGATTTGAACGGTTCCAGACCACGCTAGGTTTTGACGCGGACGACACCTTGAAGATCGGATCGCCATTCGATTTCAAAGAGGCGGCATTGATCCTCGTACCGGAGGATATCCCGCAGCCGAATACCCCCGGATACAACGAGGCGGTAACCGATGCGATCGAGGACATTGCCTCGGCGACCAATGGCAGGACGCTAGCTTTGTTCACCGCGAATTCGGCGTTGAACAGTGCGCGCGACGCGTTGTTCAATCGTTTCAGAAACGCCGAAACGAAGGTGTTCGGTCAAGGACGTGACGGGCCGGCGTCGCGCGTGATGCAGTTGTTGAACGATGCTGACGACGCAGTGGCGTTGGGCGCGATGAGCCTTTGGGAAGGGATCGATCTGCAAGACGCCTCAATCAACTCGTTGGTGATGACTCGACTGCCGTTTCCGGTGCCGCGCGACCCGATCCATGAAGCACGATCTGAGAACTTGGAGAACCCGTTCAACGGTTATTTCGTGCCAGAAGCAGTGACGAAATTCAGGCAGGGATTCGGTCGATTGATACGTTCACGAAGTGACAGAGGCGTTTTTGTCGTGTTAGATAGACGGATTATCTCGAAATCTTATGGACGTATGTTCCAAAAATCGATACCCCAGGGCACCGTACGGCGAGTAACGCTCGGGACGATATCGGATTACATTGCTAGGTGGTTCGCGGGGCAGCCAGTGTAATGTCCGATAACGCAATCGCCACGACGGATGAGCCAAAAATAGCTGTCGTTGACTTGGAAATCGAGCCGTTTGATGTCCGGCAGACCTTGGATGGCGGACAAGCGTTCCGATGGTACGAGTCCGACGACGGAGATTACCGCGGGGTGTTGGGTGATCGTGTGGTTGCGATTGGCTGTGACGGTCGGCGGGTCTGGTTCCGTGCAGAAAGCGGGAGCGTTGATTCCGGTATTCAGGCTCGCGTCGAAGATTACTTGGTTGTGAAGGCCGATGTCGATCGACTTCGATCGACGCTGTCGAGCGAACCGGGTTACGGCGAAGATGTGTGGAAGCTGCCATTGATCCGCGTGATGCGCCAAGATCCTTGGGAATGCCTAGCCGGATTCATCTGTTCGCAAAACTCCAACATACCTCGGATCAAACAGATGGTCGCTTCCGTCGCTCGTCTCGGCCGAAGGGTTGCTGATGACGATTGGGCGTTCGAGTTTCCTCATCCGTCAGTGGTTGCCGATGTTGGGGAGTCCGGTCTGCGGGGCCTAGGTCTGGGATACCGGGGGAAACACCTAGCTCCGACTGCCGCAGTTTTGGCGTCCTCGCTCGACATCAACTCATTGCGTCAAACCACTTACGAAGACGCGAAAGACGCTTTGATGGATTTGCCCGGGGTGGGACCGAAAGTTGCAGATTGCATTTTGGCGTACTCGTTGGACAAAGGCGAGGCGTTTCCTGTCGACGTCCACGTACGTCGAGCTGCGATCCGTTTGTATGGATTGGGCGAAAAGATAAAGAACGAATCCGTGGGCGAATGGGCTCGAGATCGTTTCGGCGAGTACGCTGCGTGGGCGCAACTGTACATGTTCCGAGACGAGATCAACCGTCGGACAAGCGGCGGATAACGTGTTCTCGTTCCTCTTGGGCGTTGGAGATCGACCGCTCGATCCGTAGTTCAAGCAGTTCATTCAACAGTTCGCCGATACGCGGACCACGTGGCACGCCAAGGTCGATCAGATCATCGCCGTTCAGATCCGGTTTCACGTGTTGAATCTGACGACGGAAAGCGTTGAATCGGTCCACAATGTTTGCGTCGGTCTCGGTCGCGATGATTGCTTGAAGGATTTCATCACGAACTTCAGTCAGAGATTTCCGCAATGATAGGTCCGTAACCTGACCGACCGCACATCGATCCGCAACCTGCTTGGCGGTATGCAATTGCCGGATTGCAGATCGCCAGTCCGAAGGCATTTGTAGACGGTCTGCGAGCGTTTCTGCGGTGTCGGCATCGAGTCGATACGCGAACGCGGCGAATCGTTCCAACTCAGGCGCACGGGCACGCAGATTGCATAGCACCGCGAGATCGTCGACATCAAATATACCCAGAGCTTCAAGTAACCTGGTTTCGTTCGCGATGGAAACTAGATCCGCCAGGTTTTCTCTGGGATGGAACCACAGACGGAACTCGTTGAAGACCCTTTGCGGGGAGCGCATGATCATTGTTTCGAGATGGTTGAGTGAAGCGGATATCTCCGCGCGAGTGTTCGGTTCGAACTTGAACCGGTAACGCGCAGCAAGTCGGACTCCTCTCAACATTCTCAATGGATCTTCATCGAATGAACCTTCACGAATTACCCGCAAAACGCCGTTGTGCGCGTCGGATCGACCGTTGAAAGGATCGATCAGTGCTCCGAACCCGCCTTGCGATATGGGCAATGCCATCGCATTGACCGAGTAGTCACGGCGGGACAAATCGGTTTCGATGTTGTCGACAAGTGTTATCTGAGGTAACGACCCAGGTGGGTCGTAGGAGTCGATGCGTGCGGAAGCGATGTCGACGGATGTGTTGCCGATCATGACCTCGGCCGTGTGATGTTGGGAGACCGAAACTAGCGCAGAGTTCTCGATTTCCGCGGCCAAACGGCGAGCGAAAAGGGAAGCTTCACCCAAAATCGTCAAGTCCGGAGACGTCGAAATCGGTTTTAGGCCGGAAACTATATCTCGAACCATACCGCCGACCAAGAAGGTTTCGATTGACGCATGGAAGGCTACGCGTGCGATACGGGTTAAACAATCAGCCGTTTCCGCATCCACTAAGTTCCGAAAATCAGTCGTTGGACCTAGCGAGATGCGTGAAAAACCATGTGAATCGCAAGTCATACTACGTAGTTGAGGTCGGCGATGATGGTCGTATCCTCGTGGCAGAAAGCTTCAATTGGCTGGTAGAATCTCCGACAACATCGGCAATCATCCTTCAATATAGGTGACCGCTGAGCGGATCGCCAAACGAGCGACTAGGCGGCGCCAAGAAAGGTCGACATCATGACCAGCGACCTCCCCATCAAAATCGACGTATTCATCGACTACACCTGACCCTGGGTGCGCCAAGCTGGGATCTGGTTATCTCGGGTGAAAGAGGCGATGGGCGACGATTTGGAACTAAACTACCGTAGTTTTGCTCTGGAGCAGGTGAATTCAACGAATGGTCCGGAGTGGAAAGCGTGGGAGCAAGGAGCGGACTACGAAAGCCGCGGTCTTTGGTCATTGCGAGGTGGGATAGCAGCCCGCATGCAGGGATACGAAGCGCACGACAAGTTCATGCTCGAGCTTCAACACTTCAAGTTTGTTGAACGTGGCGACATCCGAGATCGCCAACCTATCGTGGACGCGGCGGAACGCGCCGGATTGGACATGGACAAGTTCCAAACAGATCTCGACTCTCCGGAGCGGCTCAAGGAGATCGGGCGAGACCACGAAGAGGCGATAGCTCAAGGGATTTTCGGGACACCGACGTTCATCTTCGAAGATGGGACGGCCGCGTTCCTCAAGACGTTTACCCCGCCGGAGGACGAATCCGTAGCAGCTTTCGAAAACATGATCGTGATGGCACGAAACCGCCCGTATTTCGGCGAACTGAAGCGACCGCAACCGCCGTGGCCCCAAGGGGTCGAGGTTTAGTCGTTGGCGCCCGAGATCCATCCAGAGTCCGAAATCACGGAGCTTGAACTCAAGCTCGGAGTCAGTTTCACCAACCGAGAACTTCTGCGGCAAGCATTGACCCATGAGTCGTTCATCAACGAATGGGGATCAGACGAATCCGAGGGCGGGTTGTCTTCGTATGAACGTTTGGAGTACCTTGGCGACGCGGTCTTGAACTACGCTGTCGCGAACGCATTGTTCGAACGGTCATCAGGCGCGAATGAAGGCGAACTGTCGATAGGCCGGGCGCACATCGTCTGCAAGGATTCTCTAGCTGAAGCGGCTCAGGATCTCGATCTTGGGGACCATATCTTGCGAGGCAAGGGCGAAATCTCATACAGTCCGCACGTTCGCGATTCGGTTTTGGAGGATTCTTTCGAAGCGATCATCGGTGCGATCCATGAAGATCAAGGCTATGATGCGGCACGCAAGTTCGTTTTCGATCAACTCGGTGGCAAGATCGAAGATGTCGCCAAGAACGGGGTAGCTAAGGACCCTAAATCGGCGTTTCAAGAACTGGTTCAAGGTGTAGGTCTAAAGACCCCTCGGTACCACACGGAAATGTTGCCTAGGCCAGTCTCCGGCGAACAACATTTCCGGGCGCGTGTGATGGTTGATGGACGCGAAGTGGCGACTGGGATTGGTGAGAGCAAATCAAAAGCGCAGAAAAATGCGGCGGCAAAAGCGAGCGAATTGTTTTCGAACGGCGTGCCTCCGCGATTCGCGAACTCGACTATTCGACGACGTGCATCTGAAACTGGCAAAAATGGGCGGTCACAGAATGGCAGTTCTTCGAGTAGAGGTGGTTTGGCGATTGGCGGCGTGAAACGCTTTGCTTCTTGGGTAAGCGTGGTCGTGTTGAGGAAAGGCAGTCCTACCCCCGGCCGCCGTTTGATTTTGAAACGTTCGAAGTAGCGGTTTCGTCGTTATCTGGAATGCTCCGGTTTCTCGGCAGAGGCAAGAAGACCTCAGAATCGGCTGCGGAGACGCGGCGGTCTTGGACCAACATGGTTGGAGGTGTATTTCGTAGGTCAAAGATCGACGACGAATTTTGGGAGGATTTGGAAGAGGCGTTGATCGTTGCCGACGTCGGAGTCGAGACGTCGATGCAGTTGGTAGAAAAGGTACAGGACGAGGCGCGATGGCGTGGCGCCCGTACGCCCGAAGCTGTTTACGATCTTTTGCGTGCCGAAATCTCGGAATTGTTGAGTGACGACGGCCTATCATCCGAACCTGCGAACGAGCGCCCGGTCGCACTGATGTTGGTTGGTGTCAACGGTTCGGGCAAAACGACGACGATTGCGAAGTTGGTTCGAGCGGCCCAAACAGACGGTAAAGTGCCTTTGATAGCGGCCGCGGATACGTTTCGAGCGGGTGCCATTTCCCAACTCCAAACGTGGGCTGAACGCACCGACGCGATGTTCGTGTCTTCATCAGCTGGGTCCGATCCCGGTGCGGTCGTTTACGACGCGCTTAGCGCGGCGAAATCCCGCGGCGCAGACTTCGTCGTAATCGATACCGCGGGTAGGCTGCACACCGCACACAACTTGATGGAGGAGCTCAAGAAGATCCGTCGCATCTTGGATCGTCACGCCGATGATTTCGAGCCGCGAGTGATGCTCGTGATCGACGGCAATACCGGGCAAAACGGTGTGAGTCAAGCGAAGGTGTTTACTGAAACCGTGGGTTGCGACGGCGTTATTCTGACAAAACTTGACAGTACCGCCAAAGGCGGCGTGGTGCTCGCGATCAAGGGTGAGATGGGACTGCCGGTCAGGTATATCGGCACGGGCGAAAGCATCGACGATATTGCGCTGTTTGACCCGAACGAATTCGCGGAATCGATCTTGCCGGCGGCATGATCGACGATAAAAAGCGCGGCTGAACATCGGAGATGGCCCGGAACGGGTCACACGTCAGAACATTAGACCAAGCGCGTACATGAAGCGATGAACGACGTGATTTTCTGGTTGCTGACCGTGTATTTCATCGGTCTAGCTTTCGTGCCGATCGCCTACCTGGCGTTACCAAACCTGTTCGATCGAGGATTCGGGTTGATCCGTCCGATCGGGCTGTTGATGGTCGGCGCGTTCGTGTGGTTCCTCAGTCTGATCAGAGTGCTACCGAACGAAGGGTGGACTTGGTGGGCGTTGGCGATTTTGATCGCGGCGTTGGGATGGAGTTGGGTGTTGGCGCGCAGGAGGGAAGATTTTGTCCGATTCTTGCGCAGACGTTGGACGCAATTGGCGTTGACCGAGATCGTGTTTTTGGCATTCTTCTGCGTGTTCGCAGTCGTCAAGGCCATGGATCCTGACGTGTCTCATACCGAAAAGCCGATGGATCTGACGATGTTGAACGCGGTATCTAGCGCCCAACATGCGCCTCCAAATGATCTGTGGCTGAGCGGTTATCCGATCGCCTACTACTACTTCGGTTACTGGATGTTCGGCGGAGTTTCGCAAATGTCAGGTGTTCAAGCCAGCGTGGCTTACAACTTGGCTTTGGCGACAATCGCTGCATTGTCCGCGGCGGCGGTATTTTCGTTGGTTTCGAACTTGGTGCGACGCGATGGTGCAACGACGCTTCAGATGCTGATTGGCGGTTTGTTGGCCACCGTCCTTCTCCTCTTAATCTCAAACCTGAACGGGATGTGGGAGTTGCTATCTTTCGCCGGAGTTGGCTCGGAAGGTTTTTACCAATGGCTCGGCATCAAAGGCGTCGATCTAACGGATCAAGGCACTGGTTGGCGACCTGAGGGATGGTGGTGGTGGTGGGCATCTTCGCGGGTGATCAATCGGTTTGGGCCAGACGGCGCTGAACTCGATTTCACAATCCAGGAGTTTCCGTTCTTCAGCTTCATGTTGGGCGATCTGCATCCTCATGTGATGTCGATACCGTTTGTTTTGACGATGGTCTCTGTGGTGGCGAACATCATGTTCTCGAGGACCAAGTGGGGGTTCAGATGGTTCAAACTGAACCCGGTCTCGACGCTGGTGATGGTGGTGTCCGTAGGTTCAATGGGATTTATCAATACGTGGGACATGCTGTGGATGCTTTTGGCGCTGGGAGGCGTGGTCTATTTCAAGGCTTACCGCGAAAATGGCAAGGCGCATGTTGCTGCGATCAAAGCGGGAGCGCCACCCTTCGTATTGCTGACGATGATCGGAGCGGCATTGTTCTCCAACTACTACTTCGTTACCGCGCAGAGCCAGATTCAATTCCCACCGATCATTCCAACGAGGTACGCTACGCGTCCGATCCACTTCTTCACGGTATGGGGTGGGATGATCATGATGGTGCTAGCGTTCGCGGCGGTGATGTTAGTGCCTGCCGTTACGCGCGAATTTGCGACGATGCGGCGGTCGTTTAACGGTCATTCAATGCCACGCATCGTGTCTGAACGGCTACCGTGGATACTCGCGGTCGGGTTGGTCGCTTTTCTTTATGTGTCTTGGACGATCACACACTACGGTTTCAACGACAATGCGGTTGGTACGGATGTGATTTCCCGATTGCCGTTGTCAGCGATCATCGGGTCTGTTTTCGTCGCGTTTTTCGTAGTTGCGTATCGACGAGGCATGCGAGGCGCGGACGACGGGGCACAGGTCTTGCTGGTCTTGCTGGCGATCTCGGCGCTATTGCTTTACGTTGCGGAGTTGTTCAGGCTGCATGACTTCTTCGGCGGTAGGCACAACACGGTTTTCAAGTTCTACTACCAAGTGTGGATATTCTTAGCGGTCGGCGGGGGTTACAGCGTGTATTTGTGGATGCGTCGTCATCCTACGTTCACGGGCCGTTCCTGGGTTCTCAGCTCAATCGGGGTGTTCGTTGCTGTCCTGTTGGTTGCGGTTTCCCTCTACTACCCGTTCGCGGCGACGGCGGGTAAGTCGTCTGAATCGGGCACCGAGATTACTTTTGATGGCCTAGCGTATTTGGAGAACGCCGGCCCGGAGATTCCTGAAACGTTGGCATGGATCAGAAAAAACGTCGGCAACGACGACGTGATCGTTGAGGCACCAGGCGATAGCTACAGCCAACGAGGCCGTTTCTCGGGTTTCACTGGTCGACCTGCGATTCTGGGTTGGACTGGCCACCAGAGCCAGTGGCGCGGCGGTGACGAGTGGTGGATAGAACGGGATCAGGATATTGAGCGTATCTACAACAGCGCCGACGATGCCGAAACCCTCTTGATGGTCGAAAAGTACGGTGCCGATTACGTTGTCGTGAGTCCTGCTGAGCGTGCGAAATATACTGAACTAGACGATTCGAAATTCGATCGCATTGGCCGTCGTGTCTTTGAAAACGCGCAAGTAGTCATCTTCGCCTTGGGAGATTAGGCTTGGACACGGCACATATTCGATCGGAAGAGGAAGCTGTGGGTCAGGTCAGTGAAAACGGCGGGCCGCGGAGTCGGTTTGTGGACGGTGCTTGGACTTCAATATCTCGAACAACCGACGCCGTAGCCGAAGTCGCAACCGGGTTGTCGCTTTCTCCGAGGTTCCAGTACGCTACCTATGCCTTGCTTTTTTTGGTTGGTCTTGGGATGCGTTTGGTCCGGCTCGGCGATCAAGCGGTGCATCACGATGAGAGCCTTCACGGGTATTTCGGGTATCAGATCGCGATAGGCAACGAATACGAACATTCGCCGCTCACGCATGGAATGTTCCTTTTCGAGCTGATAGCGGCGATGTTCTTCCTGTTCGGCGATTCCGATTTCACATTGCGTCTAGGGATGGTGTTGTTCGGATCAGCCCTGATCCTTGTGCCGCTACTGTTGCGCAGGCAACTCGGCGACACCGGGGCATTGTTGACTTCTGTGATGTTGACGTTTTCGCCAGCGCTCTTCTACTTCTCGAGGTTTGCGCGTAACGACATATTGATGGCGTTGTTCATCGCGTTGCTTGCGGTTGCGATATGGCGCTACATCGAAGAGCGGCGTTACCGCTGGTTCTACATCGCGGCGGCTGTTTTAGCGGTATCGATGGCTACCAAAGAGTCGGCGTACATCTTTGTCGTGATATTCGCGGCTTACTTCGCGTGGGTGACGCGCTACGAGATCCGCGACATTTTGCTGGGCAACATGCGGTTGAGCGAGATAAGCGCTGCGGGGCATATTCTCGTATTGCTCGTCGCGTTGTCGGCGCCGTTCTTCGCGGCAGGCATCGCGATTTTCCAGGACCTTGTCGGCCTGACATTAGCGGCAGTGGAAGGGACTCCGGGCGTTCCAACAGGAGCGCCGGATGGTGCTACGGCCACTGCGGTAGCGGCAGTGATCACGCTGCTTGTATTCGGCGTCGGTGTTGCGATTGGCGCGTGGTGGAATTGGCGGCGATTCTGGGTTGCGCTGGCGATATTCTGGGCGATTTACGCGGTGATCATGACGAATTTCGGTAGCCACTATCCCGGAGTGATCACGGGCGTTTGGCAATCGCTTGGTTACTGGCTAGCGCAGCAGGATGTGAGGCGGGGCGATCAACCGTGGTACTACTACTTCGTAATCAGTTCGGTGTACGAGTTTTTGCCGATGTTGTCGGCGATGGGCATTGCTCTGTTCTACGCGATCCGCACTGGTTGGAGGTCGATCGGCCTGATCATCATCAGCGTTGTGAGCTTTGTGATCGCGACTTCGCTGATCTACTCGCTCTATTACCATAAACCGGATCCACCATCTGAGATTTTGGTATTGCCGTTCCTGCTATTGGGCTACGTAACGCTGCTTTTCGTGCCGTTGACCCTGAAAGCCTCTGGTTTTGTCCGATTCTTGCTTTTCTGGGCCGTAGCGACGTTTTTGGCGCTTTCGATCGCTGGCGAGAAGATGCCTTGGCTCTTGGCCCAACTTACTGTGCCGTTCATCTTTTTGGCCGGGCACGGTTTGGGCAGATTAGTTGAGTGGATCGATTGGCGTTACGTCTGGTTCCGCAAGGGTTGGGTGGCGTTCGCGATGCTGCCGTTGGTTTTGATCGCTTTGTACCGGTTGGCCTTTTTCGAGTTCTACGACAACTTCGACATTTCCAATTCTCGGGATCTGAGCCAGTTCTTCGAATTGTGGGCGCTGATCGCGTTCTGCGGCGTTTCGGTCTTGCTACTCGTGCAGTCTGGGTTGGCGCACGGTTTCCGCACGCCGCTCAGCGTTGTAGCGATTGGGTTGGTTGCTCTGATGTTCGCATTTACGGTTCGCGCCTCGCTGATCGCGGTCTACAAACACGGCGATATCGCCCAGGAAATGCTCGTCTATACGCAAACGACGCAAGACCTGCATCAAACGGCCAAGGAGATCGACCTAGCGCGTGATTTGGCGTGGGACAAGAGCGAATTCAGCATCGCGATTGACACAAGGGACGGTTTCGCGTGGCCTTGGAGCTGGTACTTGCGTAGATATGAAGGCGTTGGTTACATAAGCCTCGAACCAGAAGGTTCGGAGATTGGCGAATCTAGGACTATTGCAGTGATCAATGCGCGCAACCACGACAACGTTAAGGAGACGCTACCGGAAGGGTTTGGCGAAGGGCGACATATGATCCACCGATGGTGGTTCCCCGAGATTTATAAAAACAAGACTCCCGCAGATGTTTGGAACGGTCTCACGAACCGAGAACTGCTGCGACCGATCGCGGACTTCTGGTTCCACCGGAAGCTACCTCGCGATCTCGGCTACATCGACTCATACGTCTATTTCAGGGACGACACGCCATCTGCGCCGCTCCGATGATGTGCTCACGAAAGACGGGGATCGAACTTCGATAATGGCCTCGAACCTTGATTAAAAGCCGCGCATTCTGGATCGGTCTCGTGGGTAGTGTGGTATTCCTCGGCATCATGGCCGTGTTCTTCGTCGACTTCGAGAAAGTGCGCAATGTCCTCGTGTCCGCGAATTACGTCTACGCCGTTCCCTCTTTGTTGCTGTACACGTTGGCGCTTTGGTTCCGAACGGTTCGTTGGCGGTATCTGCTAAGACCGATAATCCGCGGCGACACTAAACGAGCGTTGTTCCCTGTAGTCGTCGTGGGCTACATGGCTAACAATCTGATACCGGTACGGATCGGCGAGTTGATGCGTGCGTATTACTTGACGCTTCGGGAAGGCATCAGCACTTTCGCGGGATTCGGTACCGTTGCGCTTGAGAGGGCTTCGGACGTGATCGCGCTGTTGCTTTTGGTCGCGATCGTTGCGGTTCTCGGCGCGATCGGACTGGGATCGGCAGTCGGTAGCATCGCGGAGGATGTCCCCGGCGGATTACCGGTGTTGACGATCGCAGCGTTGTTGCCGTTTCTAGCGGTTTTTTCGCTCGTCGCTTACGTGGTGTTAGTTTCGCCTGCGAATATCCGCCGGATGATGAACCGGATTTTGGGCATGGTTTCTGCATCGTTGAGGCGACGCATCATCAGCACCGTATTGAATCTGATCGCCGGGTTATCCGCGCTACGCACATGGCGCGGCTTGGTGAACGTGATCGCGTTGTCGCTGCCGGTTTGGATCGCTGAGATAGCTATGTACTACGTGATCGCCCTCGGGTTTGATATCCGAGAAGTGTTCGACAGCCAGCTTCAATTCATAGCCGCGATCGTCGCGTTCGGTGCGGCGGCAAACTTGGCTGGTGTGCTTCCATCGAGCGCAGGTAGTTGGGGTCCATTTGACTTTTTTGGTGCGGCAGCTCTGACTGCACTTGGGGTAGACACTGATTTGGCAGCGGCTTACGCCGTTACTGTTCACGTGGTCCTGTGGGGGCCGGTAACAGTGGCTGGAGCAATGTTGCTGCTCGCAGACAAGGTTTCAATGGCAAACCTCGCACGCGGGGCACGCGCTGCTCGCAGCGATACAAGTGCTGGATCTAAGGAAAAACCTGCGGAGTCCCACCGATGAGGGTTGGTATCGTAGGTGCCGGCGCTGCCGGACTCGCCGCGGCGTACGATCTCGGTAATGCAGGCCACCAAGTCGTGGTCTATGAGTCCGCGCCGTTCATCGGCGGTCAAGCGTCGACGATACCGGTCGGCGGCCATCCGTTGGAGCGGGGTTATCATCATCTGTTCACCAACGACAAGGCGATCTTGGACTTGATGGATGAGTTGGGGATTGGCGATGCGATGGGGTGGTACCCGTCGAGTGTAGGCACGTATGTGGACGGTGGTCTGCATCGAACGACGACGGCGTTTGATCTGCTCTGTTTCAACGCGATCTCGATCTGGGAAAGGATCCGGATGGGGCTTTTCACCCTGAGGGTTCAACGGATCAAAGATTGGGAAAGTTTGGAACCTTATACGGCGGATCAGTGGTTGAGCGAGAAACTCGGCGGGCAAGCTTACGATGTCTTGTGGAATCCGCTACTCAGAGGAAAGTTTGGTCGGTTTTACGGGGAAGTGGGGATGCCGTGGTTCTGGTCGAAGATACAGACGAGGTTCGCGTCGCGAGAAGGGCTTTTGGCGAAGGAGGTACTTGGGTACCCGACAGGCAGCTTTGACATTGTTTTCGACACTCTGGCGACAAAAATCAAGGCTCTTGGGGGCGAGGTCCATATCGAGAATCCGGTCACAAAGATAGTGCCCAAGAACGAAGAAGGGTTCGTGGGAATCGAATACGTCGCGTCTGGTCGCGAGCACACCGAACAGTTCGATTGTGTTCTGTCCACCGTCCCGTCGTTCACGATGCCGAGTTTGATGCGGAATATGCCGAAGGGGTACCTGCATCGACTCGAATCGGTGCAGTACTTGGCAGCAGTCGTCGTGATCTTGGAACTGGATCGAAAGCTGACGGATTTCTATTGGATGAATATCGCGTCAGACGACGTGCCGTTCCTCGGCATAATCGAGCACACCAATATGTTGCCAAAGGAGTGGTACAACAGTCGTCACGTCGTCTACATGACCAACTACCTGCACCGCAACGATGAATTGTTCAACCTTCCTCCTGATGAGCTAACCGAACTCTATTTGAGCCATCTTCCGAAGTTCAACCCGGAGTTTGAAAGATCTTGGGTCAAGGATGTTCACTACAACGCAGTGAGCGCCGCCCAACCGATAATCGGGACCGAGTATGGTGGACAAAAACCTTCGCATAGGACGCCGTTCGAGCGAGTGTACCTTGCGAACACGACGCAGATTTACCCTGAGGATCGCGGGACGAACTATTCGATCAGGATGGGCAGGGAAGTGGCCGGCATGATGCTCGCTGACGCATCCTCGGCGTGGTCAGATTGGCGTTCCAATTGAACACTTGCAAGCTCTCAGAGCGTTGTTTCGTCTGAGTTAACCTATATGCGTGTCTGGCGACTAGCCGCAAGAATTCACACGGGAGACTAACTGCATGGGCGTGTTAGAAGGCAAAGTATCAATAATCACCGGAGCGGGGACGGGTATCGGAAAGTCGGCAGCAGACATGTTCGCGGAAGCAGGTTCTGCTCTGGTCTTGGCAGGCCGACGGCGGGAGCCGTTGGACGAGGTGGCGGACGCCGCGCGTGCGCACGGTGTCGCGGTGGAAGTTCGACCTACCGATTTGGAGGATGGTGATGCGGCAGCCGAACTGGGTAGATGGAGTGTCGAACGCTTCGGGCGGGTCGATATCTTAGTGAATAACGCCGGTCATAGCAGCCGGGTGCGGTCAATCAGATACGTCGGGCCTGAAGAATGGGACTCGGTGTTCAAAGTAAACGTTGAAGGTGTTTACAGGCTCACTCAGTCGGTTTTGGGCAACATGATCGAACGGGGCGAGGGGACTGTGATCACCGTATCCTCGATGGCCGCGTTGAATCCCGGTCTGTTGGGTGGCGCTCCATACAGTGCGGCTAAGGCTGCATCGCTGAACATGATCCGCGGGATGAATACTGAACTTGCGAAACTCGGCATACGCGCTTGTGCGATCATGCCGGGCGAAGTCGACACGCCGATACTCGAGAACCGGCCGAGGCCACCCGACTCTGATGATCGTTCCACGATGATGCAGCCCGAGGACATCGCCTCAGCGGTCTTCCTGTGCGCTGCGATGCCGCAGAGGACGATCGTCGAGCAAGTAGTGATGATACCTACGACGCGCCGAGACGTGACGATTGATATGGCGGCAGCTGAAGCCGAAGGCTCCGGAAGGTAGTCGCGTCGTGTGCGTTGTGAGCCGCGTCGGTGCGTGATGCTCTGTTACGATTCCATCTAGAACCGGTTCGCTAAGCGTCTGCGCGGTTAGATTCAGACGAACCTTTTCGACGAGACTGGTGAGAGATTGACGACAACTCAGCAGAAAAGCCGGCCTGCGTTGCGGGAGCGCATCCGTCGCGCACTGGAATCGCAGACAGCCGGCAAAGATCGACCGCCAAGCGTCACGGTACTGTCGTCGTTACTCGCCATCCAAGACGAACTTCACTATATTCCGGACGAAGCCGTCGAAGAGGCCGCGATTTATTGCAACGCCACGATCAACGACGTTTGGAGTGTGGCGTCGTTTTACACCAACTTCCGATTTACGCCGCCCGGATTGACGACGGTGGATGTGTGCTGGGGGCCGACATGTCACGTGATGGGTGCTCAGAAGGTGCTTGAGGCAGTTCAAGACGCCCTCGACGTCGGCTCTGAGGAGACGAGTCCGGACGGGAAGATCACGCTACGTTACAGCACCTGTCTGGGTGCCTGCGCTCAAGCTCCCGTTATAGCCCGTGACCACTTTCTTACTGGCAACACGAGCCCGGAAACGGCGAGAACATTCATTTCGGACCTCCAGCGGGAGCTTGAAAATGGTAACGCGCACTGAAGCGCCCGTAGACACCTACGCGGAGGCGATGAGCCAGCAGACGCAGTATGCGTTGCTTCGTGCACGTGCTAGGCAGCATTGGCAAGGGTTGGTTGACGGGGATAAGCCGTGGGTGCGAGTCGGGTACGGAGCATCGGGCCAAGCCGCTGGTGCCGACGCGGTATACGAGGCGCTAAAACCCTTTGGCCCCGACGGAACCGATCAGATCAATCTGTCGTTAGTCGGCGCACACGGGCTGATGTATCTGGAACCCGTGGTCGATGTGATCGTTCCTCGAGCCAATCGGGTCTTCCATGCGAACGTTGCACCGGACATGATCCCTGGGATTGTGGCTCACTACGTCGATGGCCGCGACAGCCACCCTATGCACGAATCGGCGTATGCGTATTCAGGTCATCGTGATCGATATGTAGGTGATCTGCCGATATGGGATGACCATCCGGCTAACTCCAACCAAACGAAGTTGCTTACGGAGAACTTCGGCAACATCGATCCGCATGACATATTGCAGTACGTGGCTCACGAAGGTTACTCCGCGCTCAACAAAGCGGTTTTGTCGATGACCTCCGAGCAAGTATTGGAAGAAGTCAAGACATCTGGTCTGCGCGGTCGCGGCGGCGCCGCGTTCCCTACCGGGTTGAAATGGTCATTTCTGGCTCCAAGTCAAGCACCTGTGAAGTACGTCCTTTGCAACTGTGAGGAGGGAGACCCGGGTGCGTTTAATGACAAGGGGATTTTGGAGAGCGACCCTCATCGACTTATAGAGGGTCTGATCATCAACGGTTATGCGACGAATTCAACCCACGGAGTGGTGTTTATACGCCAAGGCCACGATATCCCGATCGATGCCACCAGGCACGCGATCGATCAAGCGTATGAACACGGATTGTTGGGCGAAAACATCTTGGGATCAGAATTCTCCTTCGAGATGGAGGTGTCGCTGACCGGAGATTCGTACGTCGCCGGCGAAGAGACTGCGATGATGGAGGCGATCGAGGGTAAACGCTCAACGCCGCGGTACAAGCCCCCGTTTCCAGCGCAGGCGGGGCTGTTCCAGAAACCGACCAACATCAACAATGTCAAGACGATCGCGTACGTGCCCAGCATAGTCGCAACCAGCGGCGACGAGTTCAAAAAAATCGGCACGGAATCTTCCTCTGGAACGGCGCTGGTCTGTCTCACAGGACACATCAAACGTCCTGGCATGTACGAAGTGGCGATGGGAATGACGATCAGACAGGTGTTGGAAGACATTGGCGGAGGTGTTGCGGACGGCTCGGAACGCATTAAGGTCCTGCAAACTGGCGGCCCGCTTGGCGGCGTGATGGGTGAGGAAGCGTTCGACACCGAGATCGACTTTGACGAAATGGCCAAATCCGGCGCGATTCTTGGTTCGGGCGGAATCATTGTGGGTGATGAGTCGACGGACGTTGTGGATCTGATCAGGAATCTCGTGGCGTTCAACCAGTTCGAGTCCTGCGGAAAATGTTTCCCTTGCCGATTGGGCAATACACATATGCTCGATGTGCTCGACCGCATGTGCAAAAACGAAGCCAAACCCGGCGACATGCAACTGCTCGAAACGGTCGGCAATAACATGAAGATCGGGTCGCTGTGCGGCCATGGCCAACTTGGTTACAACCCGATTTCGTCAGCTATCAACTATTTCGGCGAGGAATTCGAGAAGCGCTTCAACGGCGAACTCGAGAAATCGGGACCGTTTGGCGACGGGTCGATGATTTTGCCGAGCCGCACGCGCCCGTAACACCTTGAATCAAACCATCAACGGCGAAGATTAAGATGCCCGATCCAATCAAGTTCACGATCGACGGTCAAGAGATCGAGGCTGAACCTGGCCTTACCATCCTGCAGGCGGCGCTTGAGGCTGGCATCTACATCCCGTACCTCTGCTATTTCCCGAACATGAAACCCTACGGCGCATGCCGTACGTGCGTCGTCGATACCGAAGCAAATGGTCGGAAGATGACGCTGGCTTCTTGTACCGCTATGCCCATGCCAGACATGGTGGTAGAGACCAAAAACGAATCGGTGAGCGAACTGCGTCGCGGCATTATCGAATTGTTGATGTCGGAGCACCCGCACGGTTGCCTGACCTGCCATCGCATCGAGTTGTGCGGCCCTCAAGATGTGTGCCAGCGCCACGTTGACGTCACCGACCGTTGCACGATTTGTCCGAAGAACGAACGATGCGAGCTCAAGGACACGGTACGTTCCGTTGAGCTGGATCTCCGCACGCCACTGAATTACAACCGTCGAGATCTACCAATCCACGCCGATGACCCGCTTTATGACCGCGATTACAACCTCTGCATCGTTTGCGCCCGTTGTGTCCGGGTATGTGACGAGGTCCGCGGCGATACGGCTCTGACCCTAGTCTCGCGGTCCGGCGTATCGTTGGTCGGCACTTCTCACGGGACGTCGCTGATGGAGTCGGGATGTGAATTTTGTGGCGCATGCATCGACGTCTGTCCGACGGGCGCTTTGGTCGAGCGGGAGTATAAGTGGGAGAAAGCGAGTCGGCAGGTTACGACGACTTGTACGAACTGCGCCGTCGGTTGTCAAATGATCGCTGAGGTTAACCGCTTCGACAAGGTCATCCGATTTCGTGGCGATGTGAACGGTGCGCCGAATCTCGGACAAGCATGTTTCAAAGGCAAATTCGGCTACGACTATCCGAATCACCGAAAGCGCTTGAAGCGCCCATATTTCAGAAAAAACGGCATCTTGACGAATGCCGGCGTGGATGAAGCCTTCAGCGCCGCGGCGACAGCGTTGTCAGAGTACGAACCCCACGAGGTTGCGGTAATTGCTTCGCCGCGCGGTAGCAACGAAGATAACTACTTGGCGCACAAGTTCGCGCGAACAGTTCTCAAGACGAACAATGTGGACAGCGCCCACAACTTCATCGACGATTTGGCGGCGCACATCGCTGATCGTTGGGATATGGAGCACACGAAACGACCTATATGGGACATCGAAAACTCGAAGTCGATTCTGGTGGTATCAGGAAACCCGACGGAAGACCAGAATGTGCTCGCGGTGCCGGTCAAGCAGGCGGCGAAACGGGGAGCCAAGATCGTTGTCATCGACCAACGCGAAACCGAGTTGACGCGTTACGCAGATGTTTGGATACGCCCTCGAATCGGCACCGCCCACATGGCGGTGATGGGCATCGTGCGTGCGGTGTTTGACGCGACGTTGGAACAAGGTGATTACATTCGCGAACATTCGACCAACGCAGAGGACTTCAAAGCGTCGTTATGGGACTACGATCTCGGTCGCATCGCACATTACTGTGAAGTGTCGGTAGAAGAGTTCGCAGAAGCAGCGGCAGCGCTTGCCAGTTTCAGAGAGATGGCTGTGTTGCTCGGTGCAGACACAGTACCTAGAGTGCGTCATGACGCATTGGTAGACGCGGTGATGAATCTGAGATTGCTGAACGGTACTGCTGATGGACCGGGTCAAGGCGTGTATCTGCTCTATTTCGGTGCAAATGCGAGGGGCTCGGAACAGATGGGTTGTCGCCCGATGTCGGCGAGTTCTGAAATGGCCGCAAGATTGAGTGATATCTGGGGTTCAGATCTGCCGGATCTCGAACCTTTAGGTGTACGTGAAATCTTCGAAGCAATGCGCGAGCGCAAAATCAAGGCCGCGATTGTAATGGCCGACGGCGTGGATCACACCTCCCGTCGATTGGGAGATGTGGAAGCTGCGTTGGGCAACCTCGAGACGCTCATCGTTTCGTCGGTTTTTGACAACACAATCACCGCCAAAGCTGACATCGTATTCCCGGCTGCGCCGTTCTCTGAACAGACATCTACCGTCACGAACCTAGAGTCGCGGGTCCAACTGGTCCGTCAAGCGAGCGACCGAAGGTTCGACGAGATCGCAGGTTGGGAATTGTTCTGCGGTTTGGCTCAAGCTATGGGTGGGTCGGGATTCGAATTTCAATCCTCGACCGACGTTTTCGATGAGATTCGCGTGTCTTCGTCAGGATACGAGGGCATTAGTTATGAAGCACTCCAAAAGGGCGGCGTGATCACGAACGGAGTTAGCGAAGCTGACCGCCGCGAACCGAACTTTGAGATCACGAAACCGGATTACACGCCGTTCGCTAGCAACGGCATGTACTTTGCTCCCGGTCGCGTGCTACATCAACCCGAACGTGAAACTACATTGTCGGAACGCAACTACTTGAACGTGATTGATCGGCTCGAGGTGATTGAACTCCATCCCGATGACGCGAAATCAATTGGCGTATCCGATGACGACATCGTCGCAGTGAACGGCCAAGACGGCGAGTTGATTACGGAAGGCGTAGTCGCACTCGCGGACGTATTGAAGGGAATGGTTAGAAGCACGACACTGTTCGCGGAACTGGCAACGTACATGGAAGAGAGCGAATATCCAGATCCGTCACCGACGGTTCCATCATTAGACGTGAGACCCGTCACAGTCGAGTTGGTATCGTCGGCCGCCAAACGGGAATTGGCCGAGGTTTAACGATCACCTTTGTTCCGCCATCGCGGGATGGGAAATCGATTGAAGGTGGTAAAATCTAGGTAGCGCACCCGTTAGGCTTCTTGAGGTCGCGCGGCGTATGGGAAGCTACAGATCAATCCAGAAACGGAGTTCCAGATATGGCACATCCAATCGATGTCAATGATGCCGATTTCCAAGCCGAGGTTCTTTCTTCCGATATCCCTGTTCTCGTAGATTTCTGGGCTGAGTGGTGCGGCCCGTGCAAGATGGTGGCGCCGGTGGTGGAAAAATTGGCAGCCGACTATGACGGAGTTGTCAAGTTTGCGAAAGTAGACGTTGACCAGAACCCAGGTCTCTCGGGGCAGTACGGCGTGCGCAGCATTCCTACGCTCTTGATCTTCCGCGACGGAAGTCCGGTTGAGCAAGTAGTAGGCGCGGTGCCCGAAAGCGTGCTCGCAGATAAACTCCAGGGCGTTTTGCAGATGAGCGCTTGATCGGTTTTCGCAACCAATCGAAGAACGGAAGGGCGGTCGATTCGACCGCCCTTTTCCTTTACTTGCTACCCCAATACACGAATTCGAAACTTTTTCGCTTTAACATCGAAACTGGGGACTGGCGCGGGAGTGGATGGGTCCCGGTGGACTTCACGGACTTCAAATCCGCTGGCGTGCATCCTTCGATGTGCGCGGAGGGTTCGACTCCCTTGCACTCCCGCCAGAACATTCCGCGCGCATAACGCCAATGATTCGACGATAGTTCGAGGAGCCAATAGATGAGATATGCAAAGCTAGGGAATACCGACATTGAGGTGTCGAGGATGGCGTTAGGTTGCTGGCCCTTCGCCGGCGGACGCGTGTGGGGGCCGCAGGACGACGACGATTCGATCGCCGCCGTTCACGCGTCTTTGGATGCGGGTGTCAACTTCTTCGATACGGCGGAAGGGTATTCGGACGATGCGAATTCGGAGGAGGTGCTTGGTCGGGCGCTGGCCGGACGTCGGAGCGAGGCGGTGATTGCGACGAAGATCGGCGACGCGCATCTCCACCCTTCGACGGTTGCCGATCACTGCGAAGGAAGCTTGGCACGGATGGAGACTGACTACATCGATCTCTACCAGATCCATTGGCCCAATCACGATGTCCCGGTGGAAGACACCATGACGGAGCTTCTCAAACTCCAGGAGAGCGGAAAAGTGCGCGCCCTAGGCGTCTGCAATTTCGCAGTCCGGGATTTGACGGACATTCTCGAGTGTGGAGCAATAGTCACGAATCAGTTGCCTTATAACCTGATTTGGAGGGCGTTGGAGTTCGCAATCAAGCCGACTTGCGTTGCAAATGACGTGGGCATCATCTGCTACAGCCCGCTGCAACAGGGACTGTTGACCGGACGTTACTCAACTGCGGACGATGTTCCGCCGGGATTGTCGAGGACCCGTCATTTCAACAAAGACCGAGAACAGGCGATCCACGAAGAAGAAGGCTGCGAAGAAGAGACGTTCGCCGCAATTGCGTCGGTTCTGAAGATCGCGGAAGATGTGGGCGAGCACCCGGCTAAGCTTTCGCTTGCTTGGTTATTGGCGCAAGAAGGTGTAACGAGCCTGTTGGTGGGAGCCCGCAACGCCGCGGAAGTAGCACTGAACACACCGAGTTTCGATTACGATCTGCCTGCTGGTGTCGAGACGGCGTTATCGGCTGCAACCGATGAGTTGAAACACATTCTCGGAGGCGATGCGGACTTTTGGAGGTCGCCGGGAAGAATGCGCTAAAGCATGCATGGTCCCGTTGGCAATTTGTGGCCTCGAGTCGCCGCGATGGTCGTTCGACGAGAGTAGATATTGACCCGTGTAAATTGCCACAATGTATCTATAGAGCATGTGGCGGAAGAGAGTGGCGATAAATCCCAAAGTCGAAAATCGACGGTTCACTGATGACGGACGAAATACGCAACACGCCGAATGAAATCGTGGCGGATGGGATGCTGGGCGTATTTGGCGGTTTCAACGAGGCGTATGCAACCAGTGTGTTGGCAGGCGATTCTGCGCCGACTGAAACCGAGTCCGACGAACGGATCGAGACCGATATCGAATATGAAGGTCTGTTGTCAGATCCCGATTTCAAGGTGGTTTTCGCGCCAGGCGTCAGAGTTCGGGGCGAGACGCGCGCCGACGAGGCAGACGAACCAACGGTTGAGATTTACGAGGCGATCAACGACTCGGTCGCCGATATGGAGATTTCAGCGGATCAGGTTGTTCGCGTTGAACGCTTGATTAGCGCGATCCGAGAAGACGGTCACCAAGCATCTGCTATCGACCCGTTGGGTTTGATGCCTCGTGCTGACGACCATCTGCAATCGGAACGCTACGGCGTGCTGTCGGAGACCTTGGAGGCGTCGGCTCAGCTGCTTGCGGAAGCCAACGACGAGATGCGGCCTTGGTTAGCGAAGGCGACTATCGGCGATGCGATCGAGGAACTGAAATCCTACTACTGCGGCACTATCGGTTATGAATTCGATCACATCCATAGCGTCGAAGAACGGTTGTGGCTGCAGAACCAAGTGGAAAACCAGTCCGCGATGCAATTCATGACAGATACACAAAAGCGGTTTCAGTTGGAGTTGCTCACCAAGGTTGAAGGGTTCGAAAAGTATCTGCACGCGACTTTCCCCGGCAAGCGATGGTATGGAATCGAGGGATTGGACGCGTTAATCCCGCTTATCGATCAAATAATCCTTCAATCGGCATTCAACGTGAAAAAGATCGTGATGGGGATGCCGCATCGAGGTCGATTGAACGCGTTGGCGCATTTGCTGGAGCAACCGTACGAATCTTTGCTTACCGGGTTTTTGGAGGGACGGTTTGCCCATCTGGCCGCGATGGAAGCCGCAGGTTGGATGACGGATGTGAAGTACCACTTGGGTTCTCGTGCCGATGTAGACGTGAACCAAGATGGTTCGACCGACATCCAGCTTCGGTTGCTTCCGAATCCCAGTCACTTGGAGATGGTAGCGCCGGTCGTGTTGGGCGCCGTGCGAGCCGAGCAAGACGCCGTTGCTGAGGGTGACGATCCGCAACTCGAAGCGATGGCGCTGTTAATCCATGGTGACGCAGCGTTTGCAGGACAAGGGATAGTTGCCGAATCGCTCAACTTGGTGAACTTGGAAGGTTACAAGGTCGGCGGCGCGATTCATGTGATCGCAAACAACCAACTCGGATTTACGACGGAGCCTCAGGATGGATATTCAGGGCAATACTGCTCCGACATCGCCCGCGGCTACGAGATTCCGGTCGTGCACGTAAACGCCGAGGATATAGAAGCTTGCGCGCTCGTCGCCAAAATGGCCGTTTCATATCGATTGCGGTTTAGGAAAGATTTCGTGATCGATCTCGTCGGATACCGGCGACATGGGCACAACGAAAATGATGAACCACGATTTACGCAACCAACGACGTATGAAAAGGTCGCGAGCCATCCGACGTTGCGCGAACAGTGGGCGGAACGGCTAATCGATGAAGAGGTAGTGTCGCAGCATCAGGTCCAGATGTACGAGACTTCAACAATCGATGCGTTGACATCGGCAATGGAATCTCTCGATGGTTCTGGCGAAGGAACAAGGCGCCAAGAACCCGCCGATCTGGGTCTGTCACCCGAGCCGATGCAAGGCGAGGAATATTTCGAATCGCCGATTGACGAGGACAAGCTGACAAGGCTGAATCGAACCCTCAGCACAATCCCGGAAGATTTCAAACTGCATCCTACGGTCAAAAGGGTCTTCGAACGACGCGCCGAGGTCATCTCTGACTCCAAACCAGGGATTGATTGGGCTCATGCAGAAACGTTGGCCATCGGTTCGGTATTGCAAGACGGTGTATCGGTGCGATTGACAGGGCAAGACTGCGCCCGCGGCACATTCAGTCAGCGTCATGCCGTAGTTTGGGAGGACGGCACTGGAAGGACCTACTGCCCATTGCAAAAAGTTGAAGGTGCGAAATTCTCGATCTTCAACAGCCCGCTTTCGGAAGCCGGACCCGTCGGGTTTGAACACGGCTACAGCGTGTTCTCTGAGTCGAGCCTTGTTCTTTGGGAAGCGCAGTTTGGGGATTTTGTCAACAACGCTCAGGCGATCATCGACGAGATGGTCGTCTCCGCACGTGAGAAGTGGGGCCAGCGATCGAACTTGGTTCTGCTATTGCCGCACGGATATGAAGGACAGGGCCCCAATCACTCTCACGCGCACTTGGAACGATTCCTGGATCTCGCGTCGAGCGGCAACGTGCGCATCGCAAATCCGACGACGGCGTCGCAGTATTTCCATCTGCTACGCACACAGGCGGCCCTATTGAGCGAGCCAGACAGGGCGCGGCCATTGGTCGTAATGACTCCCAAAAGCCTGTTACGCCATCCGTTGGCTGCGAGTTCATCGGCCGAACTGACAAACGGCAAGTTCCGCCCAATCCGCAAATTCACGTTATCGAGGTCGGCTCCTGACCGTGTGAAGCGAGTTGTGCTCTGTAGCGGCAAGGTGTTCGTCGATTTGGCGACGCACCCCAAAATCGGTGACGTCAAAGACATCGGGTTGATCGTGATCGAGGAACTGTATCCGTTCCCTGAAGAACTGTTGGTTGATGCGTTCGAATCGTTCGCCAACTACGAGGATGTGGTCTGGTTGCAAGAAGAACCGCGCAACAGAGGCGCTTGGGATTTTGTGAGGTCGCCGATCGCGTCGATCGTTAAGACGGGTGTCAGGTATATAGGTCGTCCGAGGAGTCCGAGCCCGGCGTCGGGATCGAACTGGCTACACCGGCGGCAACAGGATCGATTGATTCGCGTAGCACTCAAACTCGACTTAGAAGATCAAAATGATTGATCCAAGCAAGATTGAGAAGGTCACACGTCACATCGGATAGGACAGGCAATATATGGAAGAAATAGTCGCCCCAGATTTCGGCGAATCGGTCTTTGAGGCATCCGTGGGAAAGTGGTTCAAGGCCGAGGGTGACACCGTCCAAACCGGTGAACCGATTGTTGAACTCCACACCGACAAAGCGGTGCAAGAGATCAATGCCGTTCGCGACGGAACAGTCGGAACACTGTTGAAGCAGATTGATGACGTGGTTCGTCCCGGAGATGCTCTTTGCGAGTTTCAATCCGAAGATGCCGTACCGGCAAATGCAACCACCGATTCAGACAACGACGTGACCGTCGTGATGTCTGAGGTATCGAGCGAATCTGTCGTCGCAGATGTCGAAAACGGCGAGATCGAAGATGTGATCGTCGAAACCTCTGATGAATCAGAAGACGAAGACGATGGGTTCGTCGAGATCAATTTCGGACCATTCGTCGAAACCGTCACAACGAGCGAACCAGATATTCCATCCGCCGATGAGGCGACGAATGAACGTTCAATTACGCCAGAAACGGTGCTCGGACAAGACGCCACCGCGGTCGACACGTTAGAAAGCGAGACAGAGGTCTACCACACGGTCGACCAAGAGACCCAAAGCGACCAAGCAACTTCAACGCCAAGGACGACAGAAACTCAGTCGCAGATATCGGAGCTTCGCCAGATTGTGGACGACAAGCCGGTTCGCCGCGAACGTCTTTCTCGAAGGCGACTGACGGCGGCACGCCGCATGGCACAAGTCCAAGCTGAGGCGGTGATGACGACGACCTACAACGAGGTCGATATGTTCGAGGTGATCCGGATCCGACGGGAACACGGTGAATCGTTCATGGAGAGTCACGGTGTGAAGTTGGGCTTCATGTCTTTCTTCGTAAAGGCTGTGCTGAACGGTCTGAAGGCGTTTCCGATCTTGAACGCCGAGTTAGATGGCGACGAACTCATTTACAAGGATTACTACGACATCGGCATCGCGGTCGCGAGCGACCACGGTTTGGTGGTGCCTGTCGTCCGGGAAGCGGACCAGAAATCGTTCGCCGAGATTGAAGGCGAAATTCGGAGCTTCGGAGATAAGGCGCGGACGGGATCTTTCGCGTTAGCCGACCTCGTTGGAGGGACATTCACGATAACCAATGGCGGCGTTTTCGGGTCGATGATGTCGACGCCGATATTGAACCCGCCTCAGGTCGGCATTCTTGGAATGCACAACATCGTCGACAGAGCTGTGATCGTGGATGGTGAGATCGCAGTTCGACCGATGATGTACTTGGCGGTCACCTATGATCATCGCGTCGTCGAAGGTGCACACGCCGTCCAATTCCTGATGCGTATCAAGGAATCGCTCGAGTCGGCCGAGATGTTGATGCTGGGCGGTTAATCTCCCGCGCCTGGACCGAGTATCCGTTACAAACTGAAATTGGCTTCCGCTTTGTCGGCAATGTAGTTGCCGATCACCAGCGATGATGTCGCGCCGGGCGAAGGGGCATTCAATACGTGGACCGCTGTGGCGCTTTCATCGATGCGGAAATCGTCTAACAAAGTCCCGTCGCTGTGAACGGCTTGGGCTCGAACGCCAGAACCGCCCGGCGCAAGATCGGACTTTTTCAGTGACGGCATCAACTTTTGCAGGCTCTGAAGGAACACGCCTTTCCGCAATGATCGGTTCATCTCCCATAGTCCAACTTTCCAACTCTGCAAAGACATCTTCCAGAAGCCGGGGAAGGACACTGTCTTACCGAAGTCGGCGAACGAAAAATCGCGTTTTCGGTATCCTTCACGTTTCAGCGCCAATACCGCGTTCGGTCCAGCTTCTACCCAACCTTTCATCGTCTGCGTCAGGTGTACTCCCAAGAAGGGGAACGCCGGGTCAGGCACCGGATAGATTAGGCCTTTAACCATGTGTTCGCTGGATTTCTGCAACGTGTAGTACTCGCCCCTGAACGGTATAATCCGCAATCCCGGATCTACGCCGCTCATCGCAGCGATGAGGTCGGAATGGAGGCCAGCGCAGTTAACCAGATATTTCGTGTCGATCTCACCGGACGTCGTTTCCAATGTATAGTGCGATCCGTCCGATCTAGCCGTGCCGTTGCTGATGCTCTTCACTTCGGTGTTGAAGATAATCTCGCCGCCTAGCGATTGGACCTTTTCGCTGTATACGTCTGCGACTTTGCGGTAGTCGACGATGCCGGTTTTAGGTGCGTAAAGCGCTCTGGTTCCCTCGACGAAGGGTTCGATCTCGCCCATCTCCTCGCGATCGACGAGTCTCAGACCGTCAACGGCGTTGTTGGTACCTCGTTCAAATAGGTCGTCAAGCCGCGCCTCCTCGGCGGGATTGGTGGCGACGATGAGTTTTCCGCATGTCCAGACTGGTATCTCGTTGTCCAGGCAGAACTGCGTCATGCTTGCCCGGCCTTCGACGCAGAAACGGGCTTTGAAAGAACCGGGTTTGTAGTAGATGCCAGAGTGGATCACTCCGCTATTGTGTCCGGACTGCTGTGACGCGGGACCGTCCGCCTTTTCGATCACGGTCAACTTGAGTCTAGGCCTGCGCTCGAGCATCTGCATCGCAGTAGACAATCCGATCAGACCAGCCCCAACCACCGTCACATCTCGTTGCTGACCGCTATTCAATTGTCTTGCCTCGCTATCTGAACCCGGATACGCAAGAACGGCGTGCCAACTAATACGTCAACACGCCCGAACATACCCAAGTTTAGCAGTGCTTAAACCAGATGCATTGCGACCGAGAGTTTTATGCTGAATAGGTCATGGCTGCCGAGAGTTCCCAAACATCGCCAAGCATGGTCAATCTGTTCGTGACTTGCCTTGTTGACCAGTTCGTTCCGTCGGTCGGGATGAGCGTGGTCAATGTTCTAGAGGAGCGCGGGATTGAGGTGCACTTTCCGGCGGATCAGACCTGTTGCGGTCAGCCAGCGTTCAACAGCGGTTTCCGAAACGACGCGCGCCCTGTCGCGTCGCGATTTTTGGACGTGTTTGAGGCGACGGACGGTCCGATCGTATGTCCATCTGGATCTTGCGTTGCGATGGTGCGGAATTTCTACAAGGATCTGTTCCGCGGATACCCAGACGAACTTGCGCGCGCCGAACGGTTGTCAAAAAGGATCTTCGAGTTCACAGAATTTTTGGTTGATGTTTTGGGCATCGAAGATTTGGGTTTCCAAACCAGTGTGAACGCCACATACCACCGCTGTTGTCACCTGTTGCGCGAACTCCATATCGACGACCAACCGATATCGCTGATGGAAAATCTCGACGGTTTGGAACTAACGGCGATGGAGCGAGATGAGGTGTGCTGCGGTTTCGGGGGAGCGTTCTCAGTCAAGATGTCGGATGTTTCCACCGCCATGCTTACCGAAAAACTAGACAACGTTGTAGCGACGGGCGCGTCGACGCTCATCGCGGGCGATACGGGTTGCATCATGCATATGCAAGGAGGGTTGCGACGTCGGGGATCCGATGTGCAAGTGGTCCACATCGCCGAGTTGTTGGACGCGAAATCTGAAATAAACCAGGTATCGTCATCGTGAAATCCACCACCAAAGAGTTCCGGAGCGCAGCTTCTCGGGCGATGGCCGATGTCAGGCTTCAACAAGCTCACGAAGTGGTTTACAACGGCTTTCACCGTGCCCGACTTGCTGCTGCGGGCGATACCGAGAATTGGGAAGCGCAACGCGACTTGGGGAAAGCGATCAAGGATCACACGATCGCAAACCTCGACTATTACTTGGACATGCTCGCTACCAATGTCGAGAAGAACGGCGGGAAGGTTTATTTCGCACACGACGCTGCGGACGCCAACGCGTACGTGCGCGGATTGGCGCAATCCAATGGCGTTGAGACGGTCATAAAAAGCAAATCAATGGTCTCGGAAGAAATGGGCCTCAACCATGTGCTTGAGGCCGACGGTGTCGAGGTTGTCGAGACTGATCTGGGCGAGTACATCGTCCAACTTGCCGGCGAAGCGCCGTATCACATCATCGCACCGGCAATTCACAAGTCCAAGGAGCAGGTTGCCGACCTTTTGGCCAAAGAATCGGGTTCGGAACGCAGAAAAACGGCGGAGCAACTTACTCGCCAAGCCCGTGAGATGCTGCGCGAGGTTTTCCAACGCGCCGACATGTCGATTACGGGAGCCAATTTTGCCGTTGCTGAGACGGGTTCGATCGTGCTCGTGACGAACGAAGGCAACGGCAGAATGGCGACATCTATGCCACGAATCCACGTCGCGGCGATGGGCATGGAGAAACTGGTTCCGTCCGCGGCGGATCTTAGCGCGATGCTCCGGATCCTGATCCGATCAGCAACCGGCCAGCGAATCTCGTGCTATGTCACGATGGTCAACGGGCCGCGAGCACAAGACGAGGAAGACGGTCCAGAAGAGTTCCACCTCGTCATCATGAACAACGGACGCGATCGGTTGCTGCGCGACGAGTCGCTACGAGAAGCGCTGAACTGCATTCGATGTGGAGCGTGCATGAACTCGTGCCCGGTGTATCGGAAAGTCGGTGGTCACTCATACGGTTGGGTTTACCCGGGACCGATCGGATCTATAGTTTCGCCAGTTCTTACGGGTCTCAAAGACGGGGCCAAGTTACCTGCAGCGTCGTCGCTATGCGGTGCGTGCCACGATGCTTGCCCGGTAAAGATAAACATCCCGCGGATGTTACTCGAGCTACGATCACAGACGGCTCAGGGTGAACCCGATCCTGCGCATCTAGCTTCGGGAGTGGGAGAACGGTTGACGTGGAAAGCGTGGCGGCAGGGTATGATGAGCCGCCGTCGTTTCGAAGCCGGATCGAGTGTTGGAAAGATCGTGAGTTCGCCCCTGAAGAAGGACGGTTGGTTGAAAAAAGCGCCACCTCCGATTTCGGGGTGGACTGATAGCAGAGACTTCCCGGCGCCGGCAAAACAAACATTCGGTAAATGGTTTGCCGCGCGCGAAAAATGAATTGTCTCTGACAGGTGTCAAGTGGATCGTGAAGACTTCATATCCAACGTGAGCAACTCGCTCGGTCGGACGCGACTGCCCGAAGCTCCGGACGGTTCGCCGGTTCGTTACCCGGATCTGTCGGGTGCACGTGACGCGGCAGATGGTGTGCGAGATGAAGCCAATGCCAGGTCATCCGAGTTGCTTGTAGAAGCCGCTGACGCTTTGGCTAAAACTGGTTGGAACGTTCATAGAGCCGAGACCATGGAGGATGTAGGCGACCTGATCGGCATCATTTGTCGAGACATCGGAGCGGAAACTGCTTTGCGCTCCGGTCATGACGTCCTGGACGAGGCCGGAATCGAAACTGCTTTAGAGCGAGTGGGCGTCGATCTCAGCGACATGACTCTCCGGGAAGAGACGACCGAAGCTGAACGAGATGAACAACGATTGGATTATCGCCAAGAAGTGTTTAAGACTGACGTCGGTATAACCGGCGGCGATTATGTGATAGCCGAGACCGGCACTTTGGTTATTCACCCGAAAAAGGGTGTGTCCCGGCTCATCTCGCTTGCACCACCTGTTCATATCGCGGTCGTGAAACGCGGGCAGGTTCTTCCGTCTTTAGACGAGTTGTTCCTTCTGGAGCACGTTGACATACACAGCGGTCGACGGCACGCGGCGATGAACCTGATCTCGGGGCCGTCGCGAACGGGCGATATCGAAGCGACCATCGTTCACGGTATTCACGGCCCAGTCGAAACACACATCGTGCTGGTTGGTTGATGTCGGTAAACGGATCCTAAATTCCGTTCCAAACCCGACAACGCATAGAGGCGCACCGAACGGAGCGAGCGACACGACGATCAGATGTTAATATCGGCAACTACACACTTAATATTGCACGGTTAATTTTGATGAATGCCTTAGCCAACGCGTCGGAAGTTGAACTAGCAACCAAAGTCGACATTGCCGACGTCAGGACTGAGATTATTAACGTTCGGATCGGACTTGCCCAGCAAGAAACGCGTTTGATCAAGATGCTTTACGGTACGCTTTTTGCCGCGATCGCGTCGGGATTGGTGGGCGTTTTGGGGATCGTCATCCAAGTGACGTTGAATTAGCGCCTAACGCTGATGCCAATAGCCCTGCACACTTGTTCCGTGGCGTCGGAAACGAGTGTGGCGGTTTCGGACATTGCGTCTTCGAGCGTCATGCAGTGGTCCAAAATGCTGAATGCAGCGTCGATGCCGAATTCGTGAATGCCTTCGAAGCCCTCGCCCAGACTTCCTGAGATTGCGACTGTTGGAATGCCGAGTGCTTTCGCCCGTTGAGCAACTGCAACCGGCGCTTTATTGAACATGGTCGATCGGTCGGTTTGACCTTCGCCGACGATGACCAATGACGCGCCGTTCATTCGAGCTTCGAGATCCAATGCGTCGATCACAATATCTGCGCCTGGTCGCAACTGGGCATCTGTAAACGCCATGAGACCTGCCCCCAATCCGCCCGCAGCGCCTGCACCAGGGGTATCCATCACCTCGCGGCCTAGATCGCGTTTCAATAGCCTGCCGTAGCGTTGTAGAGCAGCGTCCAAGAACTCTACCGTGTTTTGGTCGGCCCCTTTTTGGGGGCCGAATATGGCCGATGCGCCGGTTTCACCACACAGCGGGTTGTTGACATCGCACGCAACATCGATCGTTGTTTCCGCCAATCTGGGGTCTAGACCGGAGATGTCGATGCTGTCCAATTTGGCGAGTGCTCCGCCGCCATGTGCCAATTCGTTACCTTCCGCATCCAGTAAATTCGCACCTAACGCCTGAGCCATTCCCGCACCGCCGTCGTTCGTGGCACTGCCTCCGATACCGATGATCAGGTTTCTGTAGCCGTCGTCCAAAGCGAGCTTCATCAGTTGCCCGACGCCGTATGTAGTCGTTACCAGTGGATCGCGATCTTGGGGACTGAGCAACGCGATACCGGAAGACCTCGCCATCTCAATGACTGCGGTTCGTCCATCCCCCAATGCGCCCCAAATCGCTTCAATTGGATGCCCGAGCGGATCATCGACCGTTGCGGTCATGATCTTTCCATCCGAAGCATCGACTAGAGATTGCAGAGTCCCGTCGCCGCCGTCAGCGACCGGTACCAATTGCGTGTCGGCATCAGGCCAAACGCGAAGGACGCCTTCTCGCATCGCGCGTGCGATTTGGATGCCGGTCAGACTCTCTTTGAATTCTTGCGGAGCAATGATGATCTTCATGGTGGAACGATTCGGATCTGTTTTCTCAGATGTTAACGATGCGAGGCGGAATCCGCCGCGATTCTTCGTAGATGATCTCGATCACTTCATTAACAGCGACTTCCAACTTTCCTTCTTGGTTGACTACCTGGCGGTCGAATGACGTGGATTGGAGGATTTCCTCTCTTGCCGATTCGAGTCGCGTTGCGATGTCAGCAGCGCTGTTAACACCGCGTCGCTCGATGCGCTGTTGCAACACGTCCATGTTCGGAGGGTGAATGAAGATCATCAGCGCTTGGGGGGCCAACTCTTTGATCCTCAATGCCCCTTGAAGATCGACGCGGATGATCACGTGCTTTCCTTGTGCGAGCGCGTCCCTGACTTGCTGTTTTGGGACACCGTAGTAGTTGCCGTAAACACGAGCCCATTCCAACAATTCATCTTCCGCAATTGCACGTTGGAACTCGTCTGTGGACAAGAAATGGTGATTGATGCCGTCGTGTTCGCCCGGTCTGGGGTTTCGTGTGGTGGCAGTAACCGTGAAGTGGTAGTCGAGGCCGCGCCCAGCCATCCCTTCAATAAGCACGTCTTTGCCGACGCCGGATGGCCCGGAAATTACGACGACGAGCGGAGTGGCGACTGGGTCGTTGACGTCAGTCAACGATCCCGCCCAACGATTCCAGTTCGTCCCAGAACTCTGGATATGAGATGCTGGCGCAGTTGGCTTCCGTTACGGTGAGTGGTTCGTCGGATACCAACCCTGCGATGCCCAGTGCCATCGCGATCCGATGATCGTCTTGGCTCTGGTACGTACCGCCTGCAATTCTTCCGGCTCCGACGATCGCCATGCCGTCATCTCGGGTTTCGGCTTCGATGCCTGCGGCGACGAGCCAGTCAACGGTCGCACTAATCCGATCAGTTTCCTTCACCCGTAATTCAGCGGCGTCGCTGATCACTGTTTCGTCTTCCGCCATTGCGGCGGCGACAGCGATAATCGGTACCTCGTCCATAAGCAAGGGCATGATGCTCCCCGCCAATTCGGTGCCTCTTAAATTGCTGGTGCTTGCGACGATGTCCGCGACCGGTTCTCCAGCGACCTCGCGCCGATCGACGAGTTCGATATCGGCGCCCATGTCTCGCAAAGCCGTCAATACGCCGGCTCGTGTCTGATTGATTCCAACGCCTTTGACCACCACCTCAGCATTCGGATGGACAAGCCCGGCCACGATCCAAAATGCTGCGCTAGAAATGTCGCCAGGCACGTCGACATCAACGCATTCGATATCGGACGTTCCTACGGTGACGTCGAGACCGTCTACGGTTATGTCGGCGCCCATGGCGGTCAACATTCGTTCCGTGTGGTCACGCGACGCATCGGGTTGTGAAATACGCGTTTTACCCTCGGCTCTGATGCCCGCGAGCAGTATCGCCGATTTGAGTTGAGCGCTCGCAACCGGCAGGTCGTACCCGATGCCTTCAAGATTTCCACCATCGAATTCCAAAGGCGCGAGAGTGTTATCTTCGCGACCTCGGATTACGGCACCCATCATGGATAACGGCTTGATGATCCGTCCCATAGGACGAGAGCGCAATGAGCTGTCACCCGTCATCGTGGCCTTGAAGTCGCGTCCAGCGAGAATACCGGACATCAACCTCATAGTCGTGCCGCTGTTGCCAGCGTCGAGCACGTCGTCAGCTTCCCGCAACCCATCAGTTCCCGCGCCGCGAACGATCAAAGTGTCGCCCGCGTTGCCCGCGGCCGACGACCGCTGGATGTCCACGCCCAAGGCTCGCATGATTCGCATGGTCGACGTGCAGTCGTCGCCCGGTGAAAAGTTGCGAACCGTCGCTTGCCCCTCGCCCAAGGAGTTCAACATCACCGCGCGATGGGAGACGGACTTGTCTCCGGGGGCAAAGATCTCCCCGGCTAATCTTCGTGGTCGACTAACCGTCAAATCCATTTTTGAAAAGCTCTCTCAATCGTCGGATCGTACGCGCCTAGAGTTTTCGGCGGTCGTACTTGGTTGGATCTTTCTTATTTCGAGATCCGCGGAACGCGCGCATGATGAAGCCGCCCATCAACATGGAGGCAGTCGCCTCACCGCTGCTGGGGAGTTGCTCAGGCGACTGAAGGGAAGTAGGCGGCGACGGTTGTATGCCTAAGTCAAGCCTGAGTCGGTTTTCCCAAGCGTTAACGAGAAGGTCTGCGAGCGGACCGTCTGGATCGCTAACCTCTTCGTCGTTTTCGAGGATTTTTTTGATGCCGGCAAGTTGCAAATTGATCTGGTCGATCCAGTATATGAGCATGTCGCGGTTGGTCGAAGCCATCCCATTGACCCACGCCGGATCGTTAGCCATCGGCTGACTCATCGAAACGAAATCTTTACCTACGAACTTGCTGATTTCGTGCCAAGAGGGAGAGTCGGAAGCGGCGTTCAGTGCAGCGGCCGCTACGAAGGCTGGCACACCCTCGACGGCGGCGGAAAAACTGTCGTGCTCGTCAGGGTCCATGAACAGCGGCCTGGCGCCAAGGTCGTTGCAGATCTCTTGGACATCACGGATCGCGGATGGACGGCTCCTAGGATGCGGGATTATTGCGTAAGGAGCTTGCGTGAAAAGGAAGGGCGAGGGTTCGTCTCTTCCGGTCGCATCGGCTTTCACGAGCGGATGCCCGCCGACGAAGGAAGCGTGTTGGGGCAATAGATCCTCTGCCCACCGCAGTATCGAACGCTTGGTGCTGCACGTATCGGTAATCGTGACGTCGTCGTTGAGATACGGAGCGATAGTCTCCAACATCTCATATGAACGCGTAACTGGCACCGAGAGCACGATCACATCTGCGTCACGAACTGCTACGTCGAGGTTCCATTCAGCGTTGTCGACGGCTCCGATCTTTTCCGCCTGAGTGTGAAGGTCTTGGTCCGGGTCGTAACCGATCACTTGGTACTTGTTTCCGTGCTCGGTCCGAAGACCCAAGCCGATGGATGCACCTATCTGTCCGACGCCGATTAACGTTATCTGTTTCATGGTGATGTCTCAGACTATCGTGTGTGTAAACCTAAAACCTACCTGATACGCGAGGTAAACCTTACCCCTGTGCACGGGTTTCTTCATCATCGTCAGTAGTACGCGTTCTCAAGAATTCGTCAATTTCGTCGATCATCGCGGCGGGTTCGGGGTCTGCCGCCACATCCAACTCAGAATCGTATTTCTCTTCAAGAGTGCGTACGTATTCGACCGCCTTTGGAGTGTTGCGAAGTGCGTAGTCGACTCGTGTGGTGAAATCCTCTGCTTCACGTTCGAGTGCATCTTTGCTAACCGATATGTTGGCGAAGCGCTCAATCTCTTCGACAATGGCGAGCGTGATGGCGGGATTCTGCGCACCTTGAAGATATCGCGGCGCGTGTCCCCAAATGGATACCGACATGATGTCGCGGCGGGCGCAAGCATCAATAGTCGCCGAAGTCATGCCTGACGGCCCTTCGTAGTTGGGTTTACCGTATTCGACGTGGCTGTATCGTGCCCCCAAATCTTCATGGACAGTCGTGCTCATCACGACCGCTGAACGCGTGTGCGGGACTTCGTCTAGCAGTGCACCCACGGTGACGAGCATTTCAGTGTTTACCGCATTGGCGATGTCGGCAACCAACGATGTGTAGGTCCGCCACTTGAGGTGCGGTTCCGTGCCGATCAGGAATACAACGTCGGGCAATGCATCATCTTCAGACTTGAGATAAAAGAATTCATTTTTTGGCCAGACGAGACGCCTTCCGCCTTCCGGCGCGTTTTCGACGAATGGCCGTTCTTCGGTAAAGATGTAGAACTCCTCCGCGTCGATCTCGGCGAACTTCGTCGAGTTGAGTTCCTGCGTCAGATGATGCAGCGCACGAGTGGCCGATTCGCCAGCATCCGACCAGCCCGACCAGGCGGCGATCATCAACGTGTTGCGCAGGTCGGGTTGCTCAGCAATCAGCAACTGGTCACTCAAATTGTGTTCTCCATATTGTCAAGCGGGGAATTTTCGTCAAAGTTGGTGCAAGTCTAGCATTCGACACGCCGATGCTATGCGTAGACGATGCTATGCGTAGACGTTGAGAGTGAATTCCGGATCATTCGCTGGTCGAGTGATGGAGCCAACGGTGGGGATCGAACCCACGACCTGCAGTTTACGAAACTGCTGCTCTACCACTGAGCTACGTTGGCAATAGGGGCGTTTTTGACGAACGTGATAGCTGATTCAATGTTAATTCAAGCCCGGTTTAGACCCCGATGCGCTCTCCATCGGGGATCGTGCGGCGTTCACCTTCAACTTCGTCGAACCAGTTCTCCAATTCGTTGAGCATCTTTGCACCGCGACTCGGGTTCGATTCCCAAATGTCGTGCTCCTCCAGAGGGTCATCTGCGATGTTGTAGAGCATTGGGAGCGGCGGATCATCGATCACACGCTCCGGTTCTGGCCACCGAGCGATCGACGTGACACGTTCCGGCTCATATTTGTAAGCGATGTCCAGCAACACGTAGTCATTTGCCAAACGTCTGCCTTCATCGGTCGCGGGCTGGAGCGGAAGTGCAGGGCGCACGAGTTTCCAATCTCCGTCACGCACAGCAGCGTTGCTGCATCCGACCGGCGAATACGCGTTCATCTGCCAGAAGCGCTTTGGTGCTTGAGGAAGGGACTCGCCGCGCAACTGCGACAAAACCGATGATCCATCTAGCGGTCGCATCGAGTCGATCGGTTGCGCGTCGGCCATTTCCATGAAAGTTGGCAACCAATCGATGAAATGAACCAACTGGTGGTTGTCTCCGAGACCGTCCAATCCGGCCGGCCACCTCATCACCATCGGCACCCGCACGCCGCCCTCTAATACGGAACCTTTCGCGCCGTTCAAACCGCAGTTGAACCGCGTCGTGTCTCCAGTCCCACCCGGCGGCACATGATCCCATCGGACGCCGAACGCCGGCCCGTTGTCGCATGTGAACATGAAGACCGTGTCGTCGTAGATTCCGTTGCGGCGCAACGCCTCTGATATCTGCTCAACACTACGGTCCATAACCTCGATCATGGCGTACACGATCGCGACATCCACCGAGAATCCTGCCTCGATATAGGGTGTGACATAGTTTTGCGGGGCGTGTAGCGGAGTGTGAGGAGCGTTGAACATTACGCTCAGGAAAAACGGCTCGTCGGCGTGGCGATCAATGAAATCGACTGATTCTGAAGCAAGAACGTCGGTCATATACGTTCCGTCCGACGGAAACATAGTGCCGTTTCGGTCCAGGTTGTACCTCCAATAATCGGCCCAACCACCGCGGAATCCGACGAACTCGTCAAAACCCCGAGCGTTTGGGTGGTACCTCGGATCCAACGCGCCGTTATGCCACTTTCCGATCAGCCCGGTGGCGTAACCATTCGCCTTGAACACATCGCCCAGAGTCCTCTCCCGTAAAGCTATTCGGTCGTAGCCCAAAGTCTCTTGAGGGGTCACTGCGCCGGTTCGGATCGGGTACCTGCCGGTCAACATCGCCGCCCTAGACGGCGAACATACTGGGCTGCCGGTGTAATTTTGAGACAGGCAGACGCTCTCATCGATCAGGGAGTCCAGAAACGGCGTGCGAACCCTGCCCTCGCTGAAGATGCCGAAATCGCCGTAGCCCATGTCATCTGCCATCATCAGCACAAAGTTCGGTCGTTTCATGTTCAACTCCTGTCGACTGGGGTCTACGTCCCAGTAGGTCCAAATCGTTCCGTCTTCACGTTCTCCGGCGATATCCCGAGCTCGACGGCGAATTGAGCGGAATTCTCAACGAAATCGCTGGGACCGCAGATGTAACAGACGACTTCGCCATCCGAATCTGGATCGAGCGAATCGAGGGTGTCCAAAGCATCCCGCAACAACTCGCGGTCCACGCGTCGTCGCCTCCCTGTCCATCCCGGCGGTTGATGTCGGGTGAGGGTATGCAACACCGCCAGTTTGGCGTCTGTCGAATCCATGTGCGCTAATTCGTGTCGGTAGATGATGTGTTGATCGGTCCGTGAGGAGTAAAGCAGCACCGCCGGAACAGCACTGGCCATGTCAGAAGCAATGCGATGGCGCAAAATCGACATCAACGGCACTATCCCTGAACCCCCACCAATCAGCAACAGCTTCGTGTCAGCTTTAGCCCGCCAGGTAAACGGCCCGCCGATCGGCCCCCTAAACTCGACCTGGTCTGACGGTTCGACGACGTAGTGGAAATACGGCGACACCTCACCGTCCTCGAGCAGCTCGATGGTGATGTCGATAAGATCCGCTTGCTCAGGTGCTGATGCTATCGAATACGATCGCTGCGCTTGATACCCGTCGGGTGCAGTAAGCCGAACATCGACGTGTTGCCCGGCATAGAACGGAAGTCCGCGGGTGCCCGAACGCCACGGAGTTTCGGGTTTTAGAGAAAAAGTCTTAACCTCGGCAGTTTCGATTTTGACCGCCTCGACGGTCGCCAACTGCCAACCTATGTTCGAAATCGTCATCGATGGGTGGTTAGCAGGCCGCTTCACGCGCCGCGATTTCGATAGTCGGGTGCTGCCATCAACCGTTCGGTTACGACGCTGGAGTCCCTGAGACGCGACCGTATCGACTCCCACTGATGTTTGCCTCGGACACGGTTCCACTGGCTGTTGTCGGCGCCTTCCCACAGAATGAATTGGCTTGTTATTACGGTCGGTAGGAGCCGATCATGCCGGTAAGTGATCAGTTGGTAGAGTTTCTCGAGTGCCCAATCGGTCATCTGCTGCGCGCCGAAATCGTCCAAAATCAACATTTCGCAGTTTCGAACGGAGTCGAACAGCGAATAGAACGATGATTCGTCAGAATGGCCGTAAGTTTGCCTAAGGCTATCGAGTAAATCGGGCACAGACCAGAATGTGCTTGACAAGCCACGTAGAACCTGGACATTCGCGATCGCCACCGCGATGTGTGTTTTGCCGACACCGGTCGGGCCGTGCAAGTACAGCCATTTTTCGGGTTTGTCGGCAAAATCGCGTGCGGCGACGAGAGCGAGATTCAACGACGCTTTTTCATTGGCGTTGCAGGATGGAGCGCCTTGTGGGTCGAATGATTCGAAAGTCATCCGCTCCAGCATCGTTTGCGGAATGTTGACGCGTCGATCGACGGCACCGGAGCCACTGATGCTTAATTTCGCGACTTGCGAAAGGGTCGGGTCGTCGAGTTTCAATGCGACCCGTTCCGGCAACTCATCGATCGGTTTGGCGAGCGCGATTACCGTCGAGATACGTCCATTGAATCGGTGAGTCAGCAATTGGTCGAGTTTGGCGTCAACCCAGTTTGTAGCTTGCTGGGCTCCTAAGTCGTCGATCACGAGAACCGGGGCGTCGAGCAACGATGCGAAGGAAGTGCCGGCTTCTGCTTCATCGAATCGTTCGTCGCGGATCAGATCGGGCAGATCGAGGGCGGAGAGGTATTTTGCAGGCGAACCGCGTTCGATGATCGTGTTGATGATGGCTGCTGCAAGGTGTGTCTTGCCAGTTCCGGTTGAACCTTCGAAGACCAACCATCCTTCGGGTTTCTCGGCGAATGCCATTGCCGCATCGACCGCTGCGCGGAACAACGTTTCGTCGGCGCGTCCTCGTCGGCCTTCAGGTAGCAGAGCATCGAAGGTCATCCGATCAAGGTGTCCCAATTGTGAATAGGTCTTCAGTTGGGATCCAGAGTCTCGAGCAGCCGATTGACAGTTGCACGGCACGACTGACACAACATCGGAATCGGCGGTCGACGCCAAAACCCAAAGCGAGTCGTTGCAACGTGAGCAATCTGGGTCTACATCGCGGGATCGATGATTCCCGTTACGATGTGCTGGAGCGACTCCGTTGCCGTTGCTCCGCCAGGTACCTGCGGAGCTCAGTTTCCGAAACGCGTCCTCGGTCCCGCGCTCCTCCGGATTTTCCGTCTCTTCGTTCATGAGGTATACCGTCTCTCAACCAGCGCCTGAGCACGCCGGCGACGAAAGACCAGCTACGGCTTTCGTTCTCAACCGCGATTCTAACGGCGTGAGTTATGTCTTCATCGGTGAAATCTTCCAAAGCGGAGAGGATGTTTTCTCGGATCATGGGCGAGAGCACGCCTATGTTTTCCTCATACGCTCGGAATGCGTCTGGTGGCAGCGTTGAAGTTGTGGGGGAATCCCAACCATCGGGTTCGCCATCCAGATTTGCGGCTGGATCAAACTCGTGCGAAGACACTCGCCTCGCGGATTCGGTGTTAAGCATCAAGCATTGGGAACTGTTCACGGCAATCTCTAACAAGACGCCGTGCGCAATCGCTGCCGCTAACGACTTAGCGAATTCCGCATCATCGTCGAAAACTGTGGATAAGACGCGATCGCGACGCAGGTCTTCTATTGAGATGTATCTAGGGAATCCACGTTGTCTTTCCAGCAACCAGATCGCTCGCAACACCATTTTCAATGTGTTGGGTTCATCGACTTCGGCCAAGACCCGGCCTAGTACGGCGTTTGGAACGCGAGTCGTGCCGTGGTTGTCCGGAAGCGGGAAACCCTTGATAGGTTGGGCGGACACGTACCAACCCTCAATCGATGCCGGGTTCGGTTACCGAGGAGAACAGTCCCCACTCGTCGCGGACAGACATTTCGAGGCTGGCGGTTGGACCATGGCGGTGTTTGGCGATGATGATCTCGGTGAGTCCTCTGGGGTATACCTGCGTCGGGTTACGACGGTTCCACTCTTCTTCCGACATGTTCTTATCGTCGCGGTGGATAAACATCACCACGTCTGCGTCCTGCTCGATGGATCCGGATTCACGAAGGTCGGCGAGTCGCGGCTCGTGAGTTTTGCGCTGTTCGACGGCTCGGCTTAGCTGAGAAACGGCCAAGACGGGGATGTGGAGGTCGCGCGCTATCGCTTTGAGGTATCGGGAGATTTCGCTGACTTCCTGAACGCGGTTGGCCTCGCGTCCTGATGAGGACCCGCTGATCAACTGCATGTAATCGACGACCAAGAAATCCAATCCGGTCTGCATCTTCAGTCTGCGAGCTTTGGCCCTCAGCGCGCTGGCGGTCTGAAGAGCCGCGTCATCGACGTAGATACGCATGTCGCTCAGATAGCCGTACGCATCGCTCAGACGATCGCGTTCTTCGGGTCTGAGGTTGTCGTTGCGGATATTTTGGATATTGATCCGGGCGTGAGCGGCGGCCATCCGATGAGCCACTTGGTCGATGCCCATCTCGATACTAAAGATGCCGACTGTTTTGCCGTTTTTCGCCGCGTTCAACCCGATGTTCAGCGCCAGAGTAGATTTGCCGAAGCCTGGTCGAGCGGCCAAGACGATCATGTCTGACCGGTGGAATCCGCCGAGCATCCGGTCGAGCGTTTCGAAACCCGTCATGATCGGTTGGTTCGACTCGTCGGCTAATTCACTCTCCGGCCGAGGGTCGAAAAATTCGGCGATGGAAGGCGCTTCCCGGAGCAGCGAAAAATCGGTCGCGTCGTAGGTTTGGCCGATCTGGAAGATGATCTCTTCGGCCTGTTTGACAGCCTTGTCAACATCTCTTGTGTTCGAATAATCAAATCCAATGTCGCGGATCAGTTCTCCGGCTTCTCCGAGTTGTCGGATCACGAATGCATTCCGTACCACGCGGGCGTAATCTTCGATGTAGAAGGAGTGAGGCGTCTGTGCGACGGCGGCGCTCAAGTAGGCGTCGCCTCCGACGGCTTCCAGGAGATCTTTCGCGATTAAACGATCGCGAACCGTTTCTTGGTCGATGCCCGTCGATTCCATGAAGAGTTCATGGCAGGCGGTATAAATCTCGGAGTTTTGCTCGCCGAAGAAGTGTTCGGGTTTGAGGAACGGTTCGATCCGAAGGATCGCATCGCCGTCGATCAGCAAAGATCCAATTACCGCGACCTCGGCCTCAAGGTTGGACGGCGGATTGCCGTCGGACGGAAGCGTGGCTGGTTCTTGCATGAACGGTGAAACTTGCGGTCGGATCTGAAATGTATGCGGCGCGGTAAATCGAATCCTAACCTGATGCAACGCACCTTGCGCGGTCGGGAAACCGTGGAATCGGGCAGTTTTGCGGGTTGCCCGAAAAAGTCGAGCCGACTAGCTAACCGTGAACCAAGACACGGATTCCAAGCTGTCTGCATCGGTATCGCCGTCAGTTCTGCCCGGTCCCCAAAGGATGACGGTGCCTTCTGTCTTCATATCGTTGAGGCGATCTCGAACGGCTTGGCGGAGTGTTCCTTCACCTTTGCCGTGGATCACTCGGAACTGCGCGATGTTGCGGGCCAAAATGCGCCCTGCGATCAGGCCCAACGAGTCTACAGCTTGGGGTTCTTCCCATCCGTGCATGTCGATCTCGCCGCTGGCAAGAATCTCGTCCGTAACGGCGTATGGGTCAGTCTCCCCTTCTTCGTCTTCCGATTCGACCACATCATCCGAAACGACATTCAAAGTGATCGTGGCATCGATCTCATCCATGAAGCGAACGGGCAACCTGTATTCGCCGACGACCCTGATCTGTTCCTGCAATCGGACGCGTTTGCGCTCGATCAACCTACCGGTGAGTTCCGACAATCGTGCGGCGATTATCGTGTTGGTAACTGAACCGTACAAGCGCCCCGTAGGTCCAGTCCTGACGGTCAGCTCAACCGGGTGCTCTTCAAGTTCGGCGGCGATGTCGCGCCACTCGTTGAGCTCGCGGAGCCTGCGCTGTTCAGCTTCGGCACGGAGTTTCTCCGCGCGGCGCAGCTGGTGTTCGGTGGCTAATACCGCGATGCCGCGAGGAATGAGGTAATTGCGTGCGAAGCCATTCTTGACCTCGCGGATATCGCCGGCGCGTGCGGTCGGAAGTTCGTCTTCGAGAAACAGGACTTTCATGGGTTAGGTATCTCAGTGGTTGCTTTGCGACCGCATTCAAATGAATCGGATATGCGGTCCAGATCGCTGTCAACGATTCTATAACCCGATGCTCGGCTTCAGAACGAAGGGAAACATGCGAAGATAATCTGCAAGCGGTAATATACCCGCATAACCGAAGTCATCCGAAGACTGACAAACGCATTGGGAGCAAGGGCCTTGGAATTCGAACAGATCAATAAAGCACCGGTAACCGATGTCGCATCGGCACCGAACCTGTCTGACTACGATTCGAGTCGCGCTGACTTTGATTGGTGGCGTGATGGATTTGAGCAGATGGACTGGTTGCCTGGTGGTGGCCTAAACAACGCCTACGAGGCCGTTGACCGTCACGTAGCCCACGGCCACGGTGACAAGTTGGCCATGATCTGGGTCGGCAAGAACGGTGAAGAGGAGCGTTATACCTACTCGGAATTCAAACGCGAGTCCGATCGTTTCGGCGCGGTTATGCAGGACCTCGGCATCGAGTTGGGCGATCGCGTCTTCATCTTCATGGACCGATTGCCGGAGTTGTACATCGCCGCGATGGGCATCCTGAAAGCTGGCGGCGTCATCGCGCCACTATTTTCCGCTTTCGGGCCAGACCCGGTGCGAGACCGAATGCTAGACGCTGGCGCCAAATATCTCATCACCAGTCCCGATCTTCGAGGAAAAATCGAGAGTATTCTGCCAGATATCGACACGCTCAAAGAGGTCATCATCGTTAACAAGGACGGTCGTTTCAGCGAACCGAACGTCGAAGGAGACCTTGATTACTACGAGTTGATGTCGGGAGCGAATCCTGACGAATTCACCATGGCGGATACAACGCAGTACGACTTTGCCATCATGCACTACACGTCCGGTTCGACGGGCAAACCGAAGGGCGTTCTGCACCGCCACCAAGCCGTCGTCCAACAATGGATCACGGGACATTGGGCACTCGACTTCAAGTTTGACGACATCTATTTCTGCACTGCGGACCCGGGGTGGGTGACCGGCACTTCATACGGCATGATGGCGCCTTGGACCAACGGCGTCACCCAGATCATCTATGAGGGCGGCTTCAGCGCATCAGGATGGTACAAGGTCATCCAGGACTACAACGTCACAGTCTGGTACACCGCTCCGACCGCAATCCGCCTCCTCATGCGTGCAGGAGGAGACGTCGTAGACCAGTACGACATGTCTTCGCTACGGTTTATCGGGTCCGTGGGCGAACCATTGAACCCCGAGGCGGTCGTCTGGGGCAATCGGCACTTCGACATGCCGATCCATGACAACTGGTGGCAGACCGAAACTGGCGCGATCATGTGTGCCAACTTTGCATCGATGCCGGTTCGGCCTGGCTCGATGGGCCGACCATTCCCCGGCATCACGATGGGGGTGCTCGACGAGCAGTATCAAGAGATGGGACCGGGCGCTCCTGGTATTTTGGCCGTTCGCCCTGGCTGGCCATCCATGATGTACACCTACTGGCAACAGGACGAGATGTACAACTCCCGCTTCAAGAAGGGGTGGTACATAACTGGAGACCAAGCAAGCATCGATGAAGACGGGTATTTCTGGTTCCAGGGTCGAGCGGATGACGTTATAAACACTGCGGGTCACCTGGTTGGACCGTTCGAGGTCGAGTCTGCGTTGATCGAGCATGAAGCGGTCGCCGAAGCCGGAGTAATCGGAAAACCTGATCCGATCGCGATGGAGATCGTAAAAGCGTTCGTAACGCTGAACCCAGGGTACGAAGCCGACACGCAGTTGCGCCGCGAGTTGATGCGATTCTCCCGCGATCGATTATCTGCCGGGGTTGCGCCGCGCGAGATCGACTTCATCGACGTGATGCCAAAGACACGCTCGGGCAAGATCATGCGTCGTCTACTGAAGGCTAGGGAGCTCGGTTTACCCGAAGGCGACACGTCCACCCTTGAAGACGACTAAACGCAGGGTACTGCGTCGACAACATAGAGGAAAGGTGAGAAAACATGCCTAAAGCAGCAGTATTTGAAACCGTCAACGAACCGTTGACCGTTGAGGACATCTATGTCGATGATCCTGGACCGTACGAAGTCCTCGTGAAGACAATGGCGACCGGGGTCTGTCACTCTGACCTGCACTTCGTTGAGGGGCTCTACATGATGGAGACACCCGCCGTGATGGGCCACGAAGGTGCGGGTATCGTCGATAAAGTTGGTGACCTCGTTCAGGATGTAGCACCAGGCGACCACGTCATCCTGTGTCTTTCTGTCTACTGCGGCCGGTGCAGACATTGCATCACCGGGCACCCAGCCCGTTGCCAGACCAAGCCGATGCGGGGAGATGACGAATCGCCTCGCATCTCGTGGAACGGCAAGCCCTTGGTCCAGATGGCGAATCTGGCAACCTACGCCGAGCAGATGCTGGTCCACGAAAACAGCGTAGTCAAGGTTCGGGAAGACATGCCGTTTGAAGGAGCTGCTCTCATCGGATGTGGTGTCACGACCGGCGTCGGCGCTGCATTGAACACTGCACAGGTCGAACCTGGCTCGACCGTTGCTGTCTTTGGCGCGGGAGGTGTTGGTCTCGGCGTGATACAAGGTGCTCGTATCGCCGGTGCCTTGCGGATCATCGCCGTCGATATCTCGGAGAACAAACTCAAGACCGCAATGGATCTGGGTGCGACTGATATCGTGGACGCCTCCGACAGCGATCCCGTCGAAGCGATCATCAACATCACTGATGGCGGGGCCGACTACACCTTCGAAGCCATCGGCTTAAAAGACACGGCCGAAGCTTGTTGGGATGCCCTTGGCACAGGCGGAACTGCGACACTGATCGGCATGATCCCGGAGGGCACGAAGATCGAGATCCCGACGACCGGCATGCGAGAACGCAAGATCCAAGGCTGCAGCATGGGGTCCAATCGCTTCAAAGTCGATATGCCACGGTACGTCGAGTTCTACAGACAAGGGCGCCTGCTCTTAGACGAAATGGTGACCCGTCGCCTCGAACTTTCGGACATCAATGAAGCGTTCAGGGCGATGAAAGCGGGTGAGGTCGCGCGTTCAGTAATCATGTTCTGAGCGGCTTTCTGCTTGACGAAACGATTGGACAGTAAATCTCTATCCATCAGGAGTTGCGTATGCGGTACTAGACACCTAGCGGCTAGAAGCCGGAAAGTGAGGACGATTATTGAAACGTGCAATAGCGAGCGCATCCGTAATCGTGGTGCTAACAGTAGCAGCGATCACAATGCAGTCAAACCCCGCAAATGCGGCGACCGCGTTCCAGTTAACGGTCCGTAACGTAACCGCACAGCAACCCATCACACCTCCAGTCGTCGTGGTGCACGACGCGAACACAGTACTGCTGCCATCCGCTGCTGACCGGCTTCCCGGTTTGGAGGCGCTGGCTGAATCCGGAGCGCAGCCGGACCTGATCGAGTCATTCTTGGAACGCACGGGCGTCAGAGAAGTCAAACGATTCGGAGGCATCATCAAACCTGGCGAGTCGGCCACAATATTGAACGTGAAAGCCGCACCCGGTGATCACGTGAGCGTTGTCGGGATGTTGGCGTGCACGAATGATGCCATCGCAGTCGGGAGCGTTGTTCTCACTGAATCTGGTGCGCCCGCGTTCGGTTCGGGCATCGTCCTCGATGCAGGGACAGAGGAGAACGAAGAGACCCGCGCTACGGTGCCTTGCCTCGACGGCGAGGGCGTGTCAGCCGGAGATACCCACGATGGCGAAGGGACGATCGAGCCCCATCCCGGCATCGCAGGCGTCGGCGACCTCGGTGAAGGCTATGGTTGGGACGGCGAAGTTATGCACTTGGTCCTCGATGAACCTGGCACCGCTGCACGTGAGTACCTCGATGTAGGGATCACGCTGCACAACCGAACCAATGGTCAACCGATCACGCCACCGGTTGTGGTCGTGCACGATTCTAACGTGAACGCCATCTCCTACACTAGGCCGGCGGAACTGGAAGGCATCGACGATCTTTCCGAAGGTGGCGTCAACGAAGACTTGATTGCCACGCTGACCGGCGTACCAGGAGTGGTTTCAGTTACCCAGTGGGACACAGAAGGTCCAATCCTGCCACGAACTGGACATCGCGGCAACGTTGGCGCCATCGACGGCACGGCGATTACCGTGGTAGGAATGTTCGCGTGCACCAACGACGCTTACATCGTGGCCACAGCACGGGTTATGGCGAGCGATGGTTCGATCCACGATACCTCAGGGATCGCCTCGGTATTCGATTCCGGTTCTGAAGACAACGATGAAACCACTGCCACGGTACCGTGTCTGGGCGGTGCAGATGCAGCGTTGTCCGATGGAGTCGGGGAGAACGAGCGCATGGAGCACATGGGTATAACCGGCGAAGGTGATCTCAATCCGGCTATTCACGCTTGGCGCGCCGACACCACGGCCGAGTTGCGGATCGGTGCCCCGATCGATGAATCGGATGTCGGAGTTGCCCCTACGCGGTTGCCTAGGACAGGAGGCGCGGCACCTGGTGTGAACTGGATGTTGTTGCTCGGTTTGGCTGGTGTGGTTGTTCTGGGTACCAGCGGTGGCGTTGCCCTGATTGCGGCCCGACGCTAAATCGTAGCCGGAGAACTTTAAGCGACTTGACCGATACACAAGGTCGTTGTCGACAAATGCGCAGGGACGTAGACAAAGTCGTCCCTGCGCAGACGCTATTGTTTAAATGCACACCGTTCAGGAACAAACGACGCACGTGTAATATCCGACACGGTTTGCACGAAGTTGGCCTGATGGGTTAGCATTCGCCGAAATGTTGTAGCCTAAAATCCAGACGATCGCAGACTAATGTCTGCGATTGGTTCGTATTTGTTGGGTGTGACATGTTCGCTTCTGTGAGGAAGCACGATAACCGAGGTGAATTCTTGAAACGTCTAATCGCCGGGATGCTGATGTTGGCCGTTGCAGTGGCCGCCGATGCATGGTTCGAATACCCTTCCGTATCGGCGCAGTCCACGGATTTTCAACTCACGGTAAGAAACATTACGGATAGGCAACCGCTGTCGCCGCCGATCGTAATCGTCCACGACAGCAATGCGGTACTGTTGCCGTCGAGTGCGGGGAGGCTCGATGGATTGGAGGAATTCGCCGAATCCGGAGATCAGTCCACTCTCATGGAATCGTTGAGTCGCCGTTCTGGAGTCAAAAACGTGACTCGTTTCGGTGGAACAATCGATCCGCGGCAGCAATTTACGCTCTTACGAGTTCCGGCAGAACCGGGCGACCACATCAGCGTCATGGGAACGTTGGAGTGCACGAATGATGGGATAGCGATGGGAACCTTGGTCGTACCACAAGATGCGGGTAGGGCATTTGGTTCCGGGGTAGTTTGGGATGCCGGCACCGAAGTGAACGATGAATCGCGCGCTAACGTGCGTTGTCTTGGAGGCGAAGGGTTTTCGGACGATGGTTCTTCCGATACGGAAGATCGGATTGTGCGGCATCCAGGAATCGCCGTGATTGGTGATCTCGGTGAGGTATTCGATTGGGACCGGACGGTTTTTCAGATCGTGATCGACCAGCGGGGCTCGCAGCCGCTCCGCTCATTCGAAGTTGGCGTAACGATTGAAAACAAGACTAAGGGTCAACCGATAACTCCGCCGGTCGTAGTCGCCCACGACAAAAACGTTGAGATACTAAACTACACGCGCCCGCGGGAATTGCCCGGCATCGCAGCTCTCTCGGAAATCGGCGATGGTGCAGAGTTGTTGGATACTCTCGCATCGAGACCGGGAGTGGTTTCGGTCGCCCAATGGCAGACTGGCGGTCCGATCGCCCCGGGAGATTCTTACAGCGGCAACGCAAGAGCATTTGCCGGGAACACGATAACACTACTCGGAATGTTCGCATGCACGAACGACGGTTACGTCGTTGCCTCGGCGGAAGTTAAAGGATCATCGCTCAGTGTTTCGGGCACGTCAGGCGTGGGGATGGTATTCGACTCTGGCGCTGAAAACAATGACGAGACCACCGAAACGGTTCCGTGTCTGGGCAGCGCGCCTGCGGGCTTATCCGAAGGCCCAGGGGAGAATCAGCGTAGTGAACACCCGGGAATAAATGAGATAGGTGATTTGCAGTCGTCGATTCACGGATGGGATGTTGACACGACGGCCGCGCTGTCGTTGCACGACAGAGTAGAGGTAACTCCAGTGCCGAACCCAGTGGAAACTGTTGTGCCTACTCCTGAACCGCAGGTGGAGCCGACCGAAGAACCGGAAGAACCCGAAACGGGCGGTCAGGCGATTGGTGTCACCAAGGCGTTAGCGGCGTTGCTGATCGGTGTACTCGCGGTCTTAACCGGCTCGCTACTGCTCGGGCGTGTTCGGATTCGACGAAGCGGGGCTTAAACGTGAAGCTTGAGCGTCGGATTTTAACTGGAAGCTGCGCTCAAGAACCATTCGACGGTGGCGAGAAAATCTTGTGGACACGACTCTGGCGCTCTGGCGCCGCAGTTTTCCAGTTCGACGAGTTTGCACTTGCTCCCCAGTGCCGCCCGGGCCCTGACGATTTGTTCGTGCGTTGCAACATCGCTTTGGCGACCGCGGACGAGGACAACAGGGCAAGTTGTGGACGCGAAACTAGGTAGCTCATTGTCTTCGAGGCCGTAGTCGATCAGAACCAAAGAACGCAAAGCGCCTTTGCCTAGTTTGGCCGCTCGCAGAGCGATATCGCAAGCGTCTTTTCCTTGAGCGACAACCGAAGTTGGTTCGCCAATCGCCCAGATGGTCTGGATCAACGTGTACGGAGTTAAATCCCAGACTGCGTAAACATCACCCGATTCCGACGCCGCGTCGGCAAATTCGGACCACTGAGAGGCGTCCGATCTGGCTGACGCCAGAAGCATAGGGGCGTTAATTGAGGTTGCGCCGTTGGATGGCGACCATTGCTTCGCCGCAACTTTCGCTTCGGTTACCAAAGTAATCTCGGTTGTGTCGGTCAGCATTTCAGCCACTACCTCGCCAAAGGTTGTTTGATCGCATGGGTCTCGCGCGACGCGAGTTTCGGCGACCAGTGTGTTTTCAACAAATCAACGTTAGAATACAAAATCGACAAACCGCCTATGAGCGATGGAACGTGTGGTTTGCGACATTGACCCAACTTGGAGGTTGAAAATGGTTACAACCGAATGGGGGGCCATCTACAAAGAGCTAGGAGCTCGGCCCGTCATCAACGCGACCGGAAGTGTGACTTTGCTGGGCGGTTCTACGCCCGTGCCAGAAGTCAAAGAGGCGATGGACCGCGCGGACAGCGCGTTCATTCCGCTGATCGAGCTGGAAAAAGCCGCTGGCGACGAAATTGCCAGGCTTTGCGGGGTTCCCGCCGCCTGGATCACGTCGGGCGCCGGATCTGCACTCACATTGGCGTCCGCAGCTTTTATGGCGGGCGGTGACGACGATTTGATCCAGCAACTCCCTGATACTACGGGATTAAAGGATGAGATCGTAATTCAACACCGAGAGCAGTACTGGTACGACCGTTGTCTCCAATTCTCGGGCGCAAAGCTAGTCTTGGCTGGCGACGAAAACGGCACCACCGAAGACGATATTCGAGCCGCAATCACGGACAAGACGTGCGCGCTCCACGTACCGGTTGTCGAACAGGCACCCAAGGACCCGAACGTCGTTCCGCTCGACAAAGTTATCGAGATCGCGAAAGATGTCGGAGTGTATGCGTCAGTCGATGCCGCGGGTCAAATATTCCCGCTCGAGAATTTCGGCAAATACGTCCGAATGGGCGCTGATTTCCAGTGTATTGCTGCCAAGTACATGGGCGCACCGCATTCAACCGGGCTAGCGCTTGGCACTGAGGACATCATCGAAGCGATCGGCCGGCATTCATTCGTCGGCTATGAAGGGCGACGGATTCGGGGTCTCGGCCGTCCCCACAAAGTAGATCGACAAGAAATGATGGGTTGTGTGGCTGCGGTCCAGCGATGGTTCAAACTTGACCACGAAAGCCGACTCGCGGCTGCCGAACAAGAGAGCCTGGAGATCATCAAGCCGCTCCGCGGCATCCCCGGCGTTACGGCCGAGTTGATCGACAACATAATCGCCCACCAGCCGTTCGGGGTTACCATCGGCGTGGACGAGGATGTCGTCGGGTTCAACAATGAGGACTTGGTCAACAAGTTGAAGGACATGGATCCTCCCGTTTGGACCCGGACCATGGACAACGCTCCTCTGACGATTCACGTGTTCGGCTTGAACCCTGGCGAAGCACGATTGGTCGGCGAATCGGTCGCCGCCGCCGTCACGGGCTAACCTGTATCAATCGCACCCTCTCCTGTTAGTTCGGAGAGGGTGTGAAACCCTAGCCGCTGTAGTTCCCGCGGGCTTGAGCGGGAATCGGAAAGACACGTCAAGGATCGCGTACCCAATCGGAGGAGGATTTGGCCGATGGAAACCGTTAAGACAGTCGCAATTCTCAGTCCAGGTGACATGGGCTCCAATGTCGGGCGCGCCCTGCGTGAAAACGGTCTCGAGGTGATAACGTGCCTGACTGAACGGAGCGCACGCACAAGGGAGTTATCCGAGATCGCTGGCATAATCGATGTCCCAGATTTCGCCGAGATGGTTGCACGTGCGGACATCGTGCTATCAGTCCTCGTACCGGAACGCTCGGTCGATGTTGCCCGTCAAGTCGCCGCGGTCATTAGTGAGACTGGCAAACCGTTGCCGTTCGCCGATTGCAATCCAGTTGCGCCGACGGTCGCGCAGCACATGGCGGTGATCATCGAGAACGCGGGAGGCAAATACATCGATGGCGGCATCATCGGCGGTCCTCCCGGTAGGGGAGAACCACCTCGGTTTTACGCATCCGGCCCTCACGAAGCGATCATGGGTCAACTGGACGGTCGCGGGATATCGGTTCCTATGATGGGTGGCGCGGTAGGTCGAGCTTCAGCGATCAAGATGTGTTACGCCTCGCTCAGTAAAGGCGCGGCAGCATTGAACGCATCGGCGTTGATCTCTGCCATGAACCTCGGCATCTACGACGAGTTTATTGCCGAGATGGAGTCGAGCCAGCAGGGAGTCCTGAGCAATATGCAAGGCGTCAACAGCCTCGGCGCCAAAGCCTTCCGCTGGATCGACGAAATGGAGCAGATCTCGTCGACGTTCGGCGCCGCTGGTGCCACACCGTACTTGCATAAAGGTGCGGCTGATGTTTTCAGGCACGTAACCGCATCTCCAATTGGTCATGAGCGCCCGGAGACGGTAGATTCCTCCCGAACCTTGCGGGAGACAGTGGAGTTGCTGGCTAAGGATTCAGGCTAGGGTGCCAGCCAACTGCCGCGTAACGCCGAGCGCGATGTAATCGAATTCGGCGGCGATGTCTTCGTTGCCGAGGATGGGCGGCTGTAAAGCGTCCAAGTAGTCTGGTCGCAGTGTTACGGCGCCTAGGAAGGGTATCCCCATCTCGTAGGCGAGTTCTTCGGCTGCTCCTTGTCCGAACATGCCGCCCGACATGTTCTCGACGACGCCTAGGACGTCGAGGTTCATCTTGCGGATCATGTTGATGGACCGTTTGGCGTCGAGGGCTGCCAATTCTTGAGGTGTACTGACGATCACGAAGCCGTCGAGGTTCAGGGTTTGCATCACGGTTAACGGAGCATCAGATGTTCCTGGTGGCAGGTCTACAACCATGTAGTCGGGTTCGCCCCAATCGGTCATCTGGAGGAACTGGTTGATTGCGTTGTGGATCATCGGACCGCGCCAGATGATCGCCTCTTCTTCATTTTGTTGGAAGAATGCCATCGACATGACCTTCACGCCGAAGCGTTGCGACGGGACCATCCGACCGTCTCTTTCGACCGGTCCTTCGGAAATTCGAAGCACTTTGGTTACGTTGGGACAGTCGATGTCGCAATCGAACAGAGCGACGTCGTTGCCTTGTTTGGCGAGGGTTGCAGCTAGATTGACGGCGATGGTGGTTTTGCCGACGCCGCCTTTGCCGCTGTAGACGCCGATACGGCGACCGATCGACTTGAGCGAATCAGCGATGCGTTTTCGTTCTTGGAACTGCCGCCTAGCTTGCGCCAAGCGCGCTTCTTCGGCAGGCGTAGTCTTGCGAGGTGAAGTCAATCCGAATTGTTTCAGGCGTGAGGCCGAAGGGATTTAGTCGATACCGAGTAATCGCTTGCCGTCTTCGGTGATCATGTCGGGGTTCCACGGCGGATCGAAGACTAGGTCGACCTCAACGTCTTCAACGTACTCGATCTCCGCGATTCGCCATTCGGCCTGTTGCGCGATGTATGGGCCCATTCCGCATCCTTGCGCGGTAAGGGTCATCTCCACGAACACTTCGTTGTCTTCGACGTCGACATCGTAGATGAGTCCGAGGTCGACGACGTTGACGGGAATTTCCGGGTCGTAGACGTCTTTGAGCGCCTCGTAGACCTGGTCTTTAGTTACGGCGTTTGATGTCTGTGCCATGGGCATGGGCCTCCGCGTTGATGAGCGGGTGGATGGAATGCGTACTCTTAAGGTCAGTTTATCAAAGGTAGTTCAACCGCCTTAGTTCAACCGACTTGGGTCAACCGCCTCTGGGTGCAGGTTCGTCTCCATGCAAAGATCTGCGCTCCGCGATCACTTCATTGAGAGCTTCCCTCGCCATGTCCAGCACGTCATCATCAGGCGCGTTGTCGTAGTCAGCAGACTCAGCAGTGGAGATCCACTCCCAGATCTCTTCCTGCGCCAAACGGAGTTGCTTGGCGTTCATCGCCGAGAATTCGGCGTGGATGGAAGCGGGTGGTGGTGCTAAGGGCATTGGAGGTTGTTTGCGTGCGGTTAATCAAACGTCGGACATCCCTGCAAGGTTTGATGCATCAGCGAGGCGGAGTCAAAACCTCGCATCGCACGCCACTAGCTCGACTCATACGGCGATCGAGGGTTACCAAGGGGCATCCGAGCGATTCAGCCAATGCAACGTACCAAGCGTCGTAACTCGTTAGGTTGTGTCGTAACTCCCAAATCCGAGCGGCGAATGGCGCGAAAGGGAACAATCTAACGTCGAGCGCGAGCATGTTGTTGAGGGCGAATGCTGCAACCGCGCTTGACACGGTGCCTACCAGTTCCAGTCTGCGCAAACTACTCGCGCATTCTACTTGGAGGATAGAAGGGCAATTGATCGTATAGCCGCTGGACGTATAACCGCGTACCCATTTGCCATCTTCCAAGTCAACCAAAGAGGATACAACGGCTGACGAATCGACGACAATCACCATTCTCGTCCGTCTTTGATCGAGCTAACGATCTTGTCAGAATCGACGCGTGCTTCGATCTGTTCAAGTTTCTCAGTTACCCGTTCGTACACGAGTTCGTTCCGAGTTTTTGCGGCAATCCATTCGAGTTCGCTCAAGACGTAGGCTTCGATCGATTGATGCCTGATCGCAGCGCGCTTCGCGAGTTCGTCACGGACTTTTTCAGGGACGTTTCGGATTGTAATGTCGATGGTCATGTTTACATTATGCCAGCACGTCGCGTCGCCACAGCATCAGACGAGGTTGTGGCGGTCGATTTTGGAACCTGCTAGGAAGACGTCGTGGACTTTGCGGAGGTCGGCGATGTCGCGGGTGGGGTCGCCATCTACGACTAGAACGTCGGCTTGCTTCCCGACTTCGAGTGTGCCCACGGTATCGTCGACGCGGCACGAGATTGCGGAGTCGCGGGTTGCGGAGACGATGGCTTCTATGTTTGACATTCCGGCCATGACGTGCGCTTCGATCTCGGTCTGGAAATCTCCCATCGGATAGTTCGCCCATGCGGAGTCGGATCCAGCGACCATGACGACACCGGCGTCTCGCATTCGAGCGACGTGGTCCATGCGTACCTCCGATCCGCTTCGCATGATGTTGACGTCTTCGGTTTCGAGTGCCCTGTCGGGGTCGTCTTCGAGTTGGCGGATTCTGGCCAAACCTTGGCCGAGTGTGGGATTTACGAAGACACCTTGTTCGGCGATTCGATCGGCGATGTCAGGTCGATAATCGTCGTCGCCGTTGGAGTCGCGGTGGACGCCGTGGATGATGGTGTCGACGCCGGCTTCAAGGGCGTTTTCCATGCCGCCGGAGGATGTGCAGTGGGCGCAGACGTGTTTACCGAATTTGTGGGCTTCGTCGGTGATCGCTGAGAACTCGTCGACGTTGAATGATGGCCTGGTCGGATGGCTTGTGCGGGTGCTGCCGCCAGTGGCGGTCACCTTGATGAAGTCGGCACCTTCCTTGATGAGCTGTCGGACGGCGGCGCGACATTCGGTTGGGCCGGTTGCTTGGGTGCCGAAGTATGAGAGGTGGCCGCCGATTATCGCGATGGGTCTTCCGGCAAGGATCAGCCGGGGCGATGGGACGATGCCCATCTCGACGGCTTCACGGAGGAGAAACGTGGTGCGATTCTTGGCGCCGCAATCTCTAACTGTGGTCACGCCGGAGTAGAGGTGTTTCCTGACGTTCTGAGCGGCTTGGACGGTGAGGACTTCGTCGGGGAGCGTGACGAGGTCATCGCCGGCCCTGCCGTCACCGATGCCGATGAGGTGGACGTGGCAATCAACCAAACCGGGGAGTATCGTCGCGTCGCCGTAGTCGATTTCACGCGCCGACGCGCTGTCGGGGGCTTGCACGGTTTCTCTGGTGCCGATCTGTTTGATGGTGTCGCCATCGAGCAAGATAGCGGCTTGTTCTGCAACTGGTCCGCCGTTTCCGTCGACCAATCTCGCCGCTTTAAGGATTGTGAATCGCTCGTTTTTGTCACTCATGATCATCCTTTGTCCAGCTAATCGCTACACAGGCTAAAACGGTTCGGGTGTCTGGCGTACCGCCTCTAGAGATTCCTCGGAACCGCGGTCGAGTTTTTCGCCTCTGAAAAAGACGTCGGCTACGTTCCACAGGTCGTTGACGTTGGTGGCGGGGTCGCCATTTACGACGAGAATATCGGCTTGTTTTCCGGGTTCCAAGGTGCCGACGACGTCGTCGACGCCGAGTGCTTCGGATGCCCATTTTGTGACGGATAAGATTCCTTGCATGTGGGAGTAACCGGCGTCGACGAGGAGTTCGGTCTCGTAGACGGTGTTGCCGAGTTGGTAGTCGCCCCATGACGAATCTGAGCCGGTGATGACTTTTATCCCCATCTCGATCATGCGTCGATTGTCTTCGAGGCGCACTTCCAATTCGCGTTTGGTTTCGTCGAGCGCGATGCGATCTTGTTTGTTTGAACCATGTTCACGTTCTTGTTGGATTAGTGACCATATCCGGGCTCGGCCGACGTGGAGGGTGGGATTGACGTATGCGCCTTGTTCACCGATCCTCTCGGCGACATCTTGGCGGTAGTTCCACTCGCCGTCGGGTTCTTGGTATACGCAGTGGATGATCATGTCGACTTCGGCGTCGAGCGAGTTGATGATGCCTTGGATTGCCGTGCTGTGCGTTGCGGTGAGTTTGCCGAACTTGTGTGCTTCGTCTGTTATCGCCCGCAGTTCGTCGACGTTGAATGCGGGGCGTAGGGGGAATGATGATGGTGTGCTGCCGCCGGTGGCGGTGATTTTTAGGTAGTCGGCGCCTTCCTTGATGAGTTGCCGGGCCATTGCTCGGCAGTGGTTTTCGCCGGTGACTTCACCGCCGAAGTATCCCATGTGGCCGCCGATGATCGAGATTGGGCGTCCGCAGAGGATCATGCGCGGTCCTAGTGTTAGGCCTTCGTTGATGGCGTCGCGGAGCCTGAACATGGTCATGTTCTTGGGGCCGTTTTCGCGGATGGTGGTTACGCCGGAGAATAGGCTGCGTCGGGCGTTGCTGGCGGCTTGGACGGTGAGGATTTCGTCTTCCAATGTGGCGAGGTCTTGTCCGTTTCGGCCATCGCCGAATCCGTTATTGTGGGTGTGGCAGTCGACCATGCCGGGTAGGATGGTTGCGCCGGGGTAGTCGTGGTGAGTGACTGTTGATCCGTCGGGGGCGCGGATTTCATGGGCGGGTCCGACGTTGATGATTTCGGAGCCGCGGGTTAAGACTGCGCCTTGCTGGATCGGGGGACCGCCTTTGGCGTCGATGACTCGGTCGGCGGTCAGGAGAGTGTATTCGGCGGTGGTTGACGACGTGGGCATGGCACGTCCAATCGGATTGGTGGTGTGCAATCGGTTGGATTGGACGTTACCACCGTGCGCGGTGATGTGCAAATGTCTGAGCCGGGATGGGCGGGATGTTGAACTGGGATGGGCGGGATTGGAATGATGGACTTTGATTTTGAACCGGGATGGGCGGGATTGCAATGATGGACTTTGATTTGGGGTGTGTCGTCTGAACTGTGATTCTTGTGATTTGATTGATGGGCGGGATTTTGAACCGGGATGGGCGGGATTGGAATGATGGACTGTGATTTGGGGTGTGTCGTCTGAACTGTGATTCTTGTGATTTGATTGATGGGCTTTGATTTGAGGCGTGTCTGGTCGGCCCGCGGGTGATTTGCGGGTTTCGGATTGTTTGGTAGGGCGACCGGGAGGGTTTGGCCCTGCGGGTGGTTTACGGGCACCCTCACCCTAGCCCTCTCCCATCAAGGGAGAGGGGATTGTGGGATTGTTTTTTCGAATCATCGCCGCGTCGATTGGGGTCTTCGCGTGCGGTTCGGGGTTTGTAATCGATAAAAAGCCAGCGTAGGCGGTGTCGCCAGACCATCCGCCCTTCGGGCCGCTCGCCGATAGGTTCCGCGTCCCGTCTTCACTCAGTTCTTCACTCCTCGTTAGCGCTGTGTACCTCGCCCGCACGACGTCGCGGACAGGCGTGTGTGGATAGGCAGGAGAGTCGCCCGAACCTTTAACGTGGATCGATGTTTCACAGGCGACCATTGGGATGGTCGCGATGCGGACATCGATCCACGCCTGGCTTGCAAGGCGGAGCCAGCCACGCTCCGCGAACGGGCACCGAAGCAAAGTATCTCCTCCGTAACCGGTTTGGTGGTCGCGTTTCGCCCGAACCTATCATGGGCTTGCAGCGGGTTCCGTCGCCTTGCGTCCGTGGAGCAGTCGATTTCACCGTCGAGACGGCTTATAAGGTCGCCCACGTCCGCCCGGTTAGCCCCGCCCGCGGACCTTTCATTATTGTTGTCGTTGTCAGCAGCATCGAAATCGGAGAAAGGTGCACGCTCTCCCGCTCGACGCGGCGATGGTTCTGAGCGCTCTCGCCGGCGGTCGATAAGCCGGACTTGGCGCTTGTTGTTGATATTAATACATATGTAGCAATGATGTCAAGTCTGAACTGGGATGGGCGGGATTGGAATGATGGACTGTGATGGGTGTCGATTGTTTGGTGGTGTTGCCGGGGGTGGGGTTTCCGCGCCCCCTTCGTCCTTCTGCCACGTCGTAGCCGTAGTTTCTCTGCGTGGCACATTTCCCCCGCGAGCCGGGGGCAACCCTGCCGCCCGTCCGCCCTGGGCGACCATGAGGGCTCGCCCCTACGGGTGGTTGGTGGGGGCCATGCGGGGCGCGATATTCTTGGGTTGAGTATGGCTGGGCAACTTTTCACTAGATATTTCTTGTCTGACGGGATTAAGCAGACGGGGGAGTGGGGCGCGTGTGTCGATGATGAGGGGGTGTTGGATGCTTTGCGGGATGCGGTCTCGGGCAAGTTCAAAGACATCGGTCTTTTCGATGGACCTAATGAAGCGGAGACGGAGCAGGAGTTGATCCGTCCGGTGTTGGAGGTTTTGGGTTGGCTCGACTACCTTCCGCAGCAATCGGGATCGGGTGGTGAAGACATACCCGACAACCTGCTGTTCGCGGATGAAAGTTCCAAGAATCTAGCCGCTGCAGAAGCCGATACTGCACGGCGGTTCAGATACGCGACGGTTGTTCAAGAGAGCAAGCGGTTGGATGCAGAGTTGGACGTAGGCGATCGCAGTGAAGGTGGGGTTCGGGGTCGTACGCCTCACGGTCAGATATTGCGATATCTGACGAGTGCGGATATCGATTCTGACGGCAAGTTGCGGTGGGGGATTCTGACGAACGGACGAGTTTGGCGGCTCTACGATCATCGCAGCCGGCCTCGCTCCACTGCGTATTACGAAACGAAGATCGAGAACATCCTGAAGAACGAGGACAAACTCCGAACGTTTTACCTACTTTTCAGTCGTAACAGTTTTGTTCCTCAAGACGGTGCAACAGCGACCTTTCTCGAAACCGCGCTCCAAGAGGGTAGGCGTTACGAAGAGCAGGTTGCCCAGGACTTGTCAGATGTCGTATTCGGCCGGGTTTTCCTTGATCTGGTCAAGGCGCTAGCGAAGGGCTCGAACGAAGGCCTCACCGTAGTCCACAGAGCCGCATTAATCCTCCTCTATCGAATTTTGTTCGTGTTGTACGCGGAGGATCGGGAGTTATTGCCGATTCGTGACCGTCGGTATGGCACGTACAGCATGAGGGTGCTGCTCCGCGACGACATCAGAGAGAAGTTTGTTGAAGGCGTCCAATTTTCGTCCAACGCGACGAAGTACTACGACAACCTTGCGACGCTGTTTCGGATGATCGATCGTGGCGACGCTTCGATCGGTCTACCGCCTTACAACGGTGGGCTATTTTCAGACAGCGCGGCACCTATGTTGAGCCAAGTGCGCCTCGACGACGCAGCGATCGCGCCGATAATCTACAGGCTGAGTCACACGAACGGTGATGACGGGTTGCCGCGTTTCATCAACTACCGCGACATGTCGGTCCAGCAACTTGGGTCGATCTACGAGCGGCTTTTGGAGCGGCAACCGACCCGGGACGCAAACGGCGAGATAGGGATTCGGCCGAATTCGTATGCTCGCAAAGACAGCGGTAGTTTTTTCACGCCGCAAGAACTCGTGGACCTGATAGTCGATCACACTCTGAAACCACTGGTCGAAGAGCGTCTCGGAAAATTCGAAAAGCGTGCCAAAGAGTTGGCGAGTGATAAACGGTCCAAGAAAGATCGACGGACTGAGTTGCAAAAACTCGATCCTGCGAAAGCGGTGTTGGACCTGAAGGTTCTAGACCCTGCGATGGGCAGCGGACACTTCCTCGTGACGGCGGTCGATTTCCTGTCGGACTATATCTCGGAGTTGATCGAGTACGTGCCCGCGGTTCCGGAGTGGCTTGACGGTGATGATGAGTACGTTTCTCCTTTGGTCTGGCGCGTTGAGAATATCCGAGCAGAGATCAAAAAGCGGGCCAAGAAAAACGATTGGCGGTTAGTCGAGAGTCAGCTCACGGACCAAGCGATCATCCGTCGCATGGCGCTGAAACAGTGCATCTACGGAGTAGACAAGAACTCGCTGACAGTGGAGCTTGCGAAGGTGTCGTTGTGGTTGCACAGCTTCACCGTTGGTGCACCGTTGTCGTTCCTTGACCACCATCTGCGGTGCGGCGACTCGTTGGTAGGTCTGCGAGTGACGGATATGGTCAGCGAGTTGCAGAGGTTGGGTGGGGTGTACGCGAGTAGCGCGGTGCAGGGTGCACAGTCGGCAACCGACACAATGTTGCAGATCGAGGCGATCTCTGATGCTGACATATCGGAAGTTGAAGAATCGGCGTCGCTGTTCGAGGATGTTGAGAAAGCAACCGCGGATCTGCGCTCCGTGCTCGATTTCATCTGCGGCACCAAGTGGATGACGGCGGGGATGAAGGTTAGAGATAGGACAGATTTTGAAGAGTCGATCCGACAGACTCTGGTCGATTTTTCCAAAGACTCGTACAAACTCCTCGGCCAAGGGCCGAATGAATTTGCTTCCGACGAGCGAGTTGAAGATTCGAAAACTTGGTCCGACTTCATTGATCGTTGGCAAACCGCTAAGGGTACCGCTGACGAAGAGGAATTTCTGCATTGGGAAGTCGCGTTCCCGGGCGTGTGGGAACATTGGCAAGACATGGATCCTTCGGGCGGCTTCGATGCGATCATTGGTAACCCGCCGTGGGACCGGATCAAACTGCAAGAGGTTGAGTGGTTCGCCACGCGTGCTGAGCACATCGCGTTGCAACAGACCGCCGCGGCGCGCAGGAGTGCGATCGGCGATCTCCGCAAAAACGACCCTAATCTCGCTGATGAATTCGAGCGTGCGAAAGCGCGTGCCGATCAACTCGGCAAGGTTATTCGATCATCAGGCGACTACCCGTTGCTAGGACGTGGGGACATCAATCTTTACTCGCTCTTTGTGGAGCGCGCCAGAAACCTCGTCAAACCTGATGGACTTGTAGGGTTGCTCACGCCGTCAGGCATCTATGGGGATAAGACGGCCGCGAGATTCTTCAAGCAAATCTCCACGCGAGGAAACGTATACGGCCTTTTCGATTTTGAGAACCGAAGGCCCGTCACTGATATGCCCCCGTTTTTCCCCGACGTCGACTCGCGGTTTAAGTTTTGCGCATTGATATTCGGCGGAAGCGATCGTTTACGCGGCGAAACCAAATGCGGGTTTTTCCTTCACGACACTGATGAGGTCAATGATCCTGATCGTTGCTTCTCTCTCACTCCAGCCGACTTCGCGCGCGTGAACCCCAACACGGGCAACGCGCCTGTGTTCCGAACGCGGCGTGATGCTGAAATCACGCGTCGGATATACGAGGACCATCCGGTACTGGTTGATCGTTCAGGTCAAGATGAAGTTCGCGTGTGGCCGGTGAGTTACCGAACGATGTTCCATATGACCAACGATTCGGGCCTGTTCCGAACAGCAGATGAACTCAAGAGCGATAACTTCTATCCGGTTCAAGGCAATCGTTGGCAACGGGGACAAGACCTTTATTTGCCGCTTTATCAGGGGCGCATGATCAACCAATTCGATCATCGTGCCAATTCCGTGACGGTCAATCCCGGCAACACGCACAATCCGTACTTGAGCGAACCTGTCACTGAAGAACAGCATCAAGACCCAGATTTCTCACCTAACTCGCAGTATTGGGTGCCGAGTCATCGGGTTGAACAGGCAATCGTCCGTGACGGTTACAGTGTCGGAATCCGTGACATCGCCCGTACCACCGATGTCCGAAGCCTGATCGTTGCGATTGTTCCTTGGGCGGGTTTCGGTAACACGATCCCGATCCTCAGCTTAGGAAATGGGATCGCGAATGACGGAATCAATGAAGCCGCCGATGTCGGTTCACTCGTGGCTAATCTAGGTGCGGTTGTTCTCGATTTCGTTGCCCGGCAAAAAATCCAGGGCACGCATTTGAACTTGTACATATTGGAGCAACTGCCTGTGATTGCTCGACAAGATTACGACAGGCAATTCGGTGAGAAATCCGCCCGCGAGATAGTCCAAGATCATGTCCTACGTCTGACATACACGTCGCATGATATGGAGCCGTTCGCCCGCGACCTCGGATACAACGGTGCCCCGTTCAAGTGGGATGTGGAAGAGCGCCGGCACTTGCGGGCTCGGTTGGATGCGTTGTATTTCCACCTGTATGGGATTTCGAATGATGATGCGGGGTATATTTTGAGCACGTTTCCGATCGTTCAGCGAGAGGATGAACGGGAGTTTGGGAGTTATCGGACTAGTGAGATGATCATCTCGTACATGAACGCATTGGCGGCGGGGGATCCTGATGTGGTGGTTTCGGTGTAGGAACCGAAGCAGACCAATCTGACTGTCGCGGCTTTTATAGCCTTTTGGCAAACGTCACCTCAATTGGGCACGCTGGACTCGGCGGTCGAAATGATTCGTGACAAATTAGGTTCAATCGAAGGAGAATGAATATGCCGCGCATCACGGATTACCTGGGGCCGGGGCCTGAGCCCGGTCGCCTTGAAGTCCGACGACTAGATTCGCAGCGAACCGAAGTTTTTTATGTCCCTTCGGCAGAAGCGGTCGATGCGATGCAAGGTGCGCAGATTCCAAACAACGTGAAATTGTTGGACATTGATCGCGCCAATCGGCGGTTGACGATCCATCCGGTGAACACTCGTCGGAAAATCGAGACATTTCTCAAACCGAAATACCCTCAAATCCGCAGACTGACGTTGACCGGACAGTATTTTCTCGATTTGCCCTACATTACCGACGAATCGCTGCCCGGAGAGGATGGATTCCCCTCTAATCAGACCGAAGTGATGATGTTGCTCGAAGATCTGCCAAGTTCATTCATTAAAGACTATGAATATGGGCTAGGGTTTTCGGGTGATTTCAAATTGTTGCCTCCGTTAGTGACTGAATTAACCGAAGCATCGGAAATTTTGATTTCGGACGAGCATGTGACGGGGATGATCCCGGAAAGTGATACATTTGCGATCTCTACACAAGATTTCGAACAAATTCGGAAACTTGTCCAAACAACTGCTCGTAACGGTCAAGACGCAATGCGTACGGTCAAAAACACGCGAGTACACAACGTGCTGGCACCAAAACTCGGGTTGCCGACAAAGGATATGACATACGGGCTGAGTACTGCACGGCGCATCATCACACGGGTAGCGAACGACGAGGAACCTGAGCTGTCTGAGTCTGCTCAGTCGGTCCTGATTGACGTGTTCGCCAAGCATTCGAGGTCGATGGCCGACGACCAACCAGGCAAGTTAGCCCGCTTGCAACGAGGCGTCGCGGAAGTGACGCTTGATGCCTTGATCACGCGCTTTGAAGAGATGCTTGGGAGATCACATGCAGAATCGATATGGCATGATTTCTTGAACGAAAACCGAATTCTTCTAAGCGTGATCTTCAGTTATCCGACAATTATTGTCGATAAAGAAGTATCCGTAGGAGGTCATAGATTTTCGGGTTCAGGAGGTAAACTGACTGACTTTATGTTGGAAAACCAAATCACCGGGAATATCGCGGTGATTGAAATCAAAAAGCCGAACACCCCATTGCTTTACTCTTCTCACTATCGCCAAGGTGTTTTCTCTGCGTCTAGAGAACTTTCTGGGGCCATCAATCAAGTAATCGATCAGAGATACCAGTTGATGACCGAATTCCCTGTACTAGCACACAACAGCAGGAATTACACATCCAAATCATACGCAGTCGGTTGTTGCTTGATCATTGGGAAAATTCCGGAAAATGAAGACATGCGTAAATCGTTCGAGTTTATCCGTCGTAATTCTAGAGAAGTGGAAATAATTACGTTCGATGAGATGTTGATGAAACTGAAAAACATCAAGTCATTTTTGAGCGGCGAAGATGTGGAAGACGGCGAAGATGCTGAGAACAGTCAGGATGTCGAAAACGGAGCTGTGATGGAACTGGATGAATCGCCGTTTTGAAATGGCGCTTAGCGATATGTTTGGTCGATTAAAGGAATTGTGAGGTCGTGAGCTTCGGTTAGGTTGAGTTTAAAGGGTTTCGGTTGTTGCGGCACTTCATGTGGGCGTGGGGGAAGAGGGTGTTGGGCACCGTCCGATCTGCTCTCCGTTCCGGGCTTCCCCCGCTCGCATCGCTTCGCGAAGGGGGCGATGTTTAGTAGCGATGGCCTTCGTGTCGCCAGGCGAGTATCTCTTCTTTGGTAATTCTTATCGGTTTCCACGTTGCGCGTTTCTCGAGAAAGCGCTGGATAGCGGCGCGTCGTTCGGCGCGTTCTTGCTGAGCGGCGGGAACTAGGTGGGCGATCTTTTTGCCGTGACGGGTTATGACTACGGTTTCGCCGCCTTCGACAGTTCGCAGGAGCTCATCTAGCCGGGCTCTGACTTCTGATGTTTGGACTTGGAGCATGGTTGACCCTCTAACCAGTTATTTTAACCATACAGAGTTGTCTAAACTGGGATTTGTGGGATTGTAAGGAATTTTAGTATTTGGTATTGGTTTATAGGGTTTTAGTGAGGTTTGTGGAAGGGTTGCTGGTGCTGTGTGGGCAGGTTTGAAACCTGTCCCTACCGTTTCGGCGGGCCTTCCCCTAGCCCCGCATCCGCTCTGTCACCCTCACCCTAGCCCTCTCCCATCGAGGGAGAGGGGATTTGTCCTTGCCCGCCTCGGGCATCCCCCGCTGTCGCTTCGCTCCCGCGCCCCCTTCGCTGCGCGAAAGGGGCGTGCATACCCCGCTCGCTACGCTCGCGCCCCTTTCGTCTCACGAAAGGGGCGATTAGGTTGCCGGGTTTGACCAGTAGCGGTTGGGGGCGATGAATTGGTCGGCGGCGTTGGGGCCCCAGGTGTTGCGTTCGTAGGGGTAGAGTTGGGATGCGAGTTCGGTTTCCCAGGCTTGGATGTATGGGTCGACGACGGCCCAGGAGAGTTCGATTTCGTCGGCCCGGGTGAAGAGTGAAGCGTCGCCGGCGACGGCGTCTAGGAGTAGGCGTTCGTAGGCGTCGCGCATGCCCATGGGGAATTTGTATTCGAGTTCTTGGGCTTCGGCTTGGAGGCGCGCGCCGGGTTTCTTGTTGTCGATGGTTAGGCGGATGGCTTCGTTGGGTTGGATGACGATCTTGAGGACGTTGGGGACTAGCCCGGAGCCGCCGTCGGCGTCGAACATGCTGAGTGGCGGTTGTCGGAACTGGATCGCGATCTCGGTGTATTTCTCTCGGAGCGCTTTGCCGGAGCGGAGGTAGAAGGGGACGCCTTGCCATCGCCAGTTGTCGACGAAGAGTCGGAGTGCGGCGAAGGTTGCGGTTGCGGAAGCGGGGGATACGCCGTCGACTTGTCGGTAGCCGCGATACTGTCCGCGCACGGAGTTGGCGGCGGCTTGTTGCGGCGTGGGTTTGCGGATGGCTCTGAGGACTTTGGCTTTTTCGTCGCGGAGAGAATCGGCGTCGTTGTTGGCGGGTGGTTCCATCGCCGTGAGGGCGAGGAGTTGGAGCAGGTGGCTCTGGAACATGTCGCGGAGGACGCCGGAGTGTTCGTAGTAGCCGCCGCGGTCGCCTACGTCGAGGTCTTCGAGGACGGAGATTTGGACGTGATCGATGTAGTTGCGGTTCCAGAGAGGTTCGAAGATGGCGTTGCCGAATCGGAAGACGATGAGGTTTTGGACAGTGTCTTTGCCGAGGTAGTGATCGATGCGGAAGAGTTGGTGCTCATCGGCGCGTGCGTGGATGGCGTTGTTGAGGTCACGGGCGGAGCCGAGGTCTGTGCCGAACGGTTTTTCGACGACTAGCCTTCGAACGCCGTTGGATTCGTCGAGCATTCCGGCGTCGCCGAGAGCGGCGACTGTGCTTTCGTAGAGGGTCGGTGCGAGGGCTAGGTAGTAGAGGCGGTCGTCGGGTTCGCTGGCTTCGACGGTGCGTCTGATTTCGGTGTCGAGGCGCTGCAAGGAGGCGATGTCGTTGGACGATCCTCGGATGTACCGGATGTGTTTGGCGAACTCTAGCCAGCTTCGTGCGTCGTCGTCGAAGTTGTCGGTGGCGACATCGAAGAGTAGCTTGCGGTATTTTTCGTCGTTGTGGTCGGAGCGGGCGAATGCTACGAATCGGCAACGTTCAGGTAGTGCGCCGATGGCGTGGAGATGGAAGAGGGCGGGGGCAAGTTTGCGTTGTGTGAGATCACCAGACGCGCCGAAGATGACGATGGTGAATTGTTTTTCGCCGTTATGCGTCATTTGGGTGTTCGCGCCGCCCGGTGACCTCGTGCCCCCTCACCCTAACCCTCTCCCACGAGGGGAGAGGGGATTGTTGGTTGCGTATAGCTCTCATCGAGGGAGAGGGGATTAGGAACGTCTGACGCTGTGGCCGCCGAAGGCGTTGCGCATGGCGGCTAGGGCGCGTCCTCCGAGTGGGTTTTCTTGTCGTGATCTGAATCGCATTTGCAGGGCGAGCGTTAAGACTGGTGCCGGGACGGCGAGTTCGACCGAGGCGTCGACTGTCCATCGGCCTTCGCCGGAGTCTTCGACGTAGGAGGATAGGGAGTCGAGACCGGGATCATCCTTGAGTTCGTCGGCGGTGAGGTCGAGGAGCCAGGATCGTATGACGCTGCCGTATCGCCAGTTTTCGCAGATTGCGCCGAGGTCGAGGTTGAAGTCGGTCTTCGCTTCTAAGAGTTCGAGACCTTCGGCGAAGGCTTGCATCATGCCGTATTCGATGCCGTTGTGGATCATCTTTACGTAGTGGCCTGATCCGCTCGGGCCGACGTATAGGTTGCCGTCGTTTTCCGGGGGCGCGAGGGTTTTGAATATCGGGCGGTTGCGATCGTAGGCGTCGCGGTTTCCACCGATGGTGAGGCAGTAGCCGTTTTCGAGGCCCCACACGCCGCCGCTGGTGCCGCTGTCGAGCATGTCGATGCCGATGTCGGCCAATTGTTGGGCGCGTTGGATGGTCTCCTTGTAATTGGAGTTTCCGCCGTCGATTAATGTGTCGCCGGCAGACATGTGGTTTGCCAACTCGTCGACGGTGGATTGAGTGATTTCGCCCGCGGGGACCATGATCCAGACGGTGCGCGGGGGTTCGAGCGCATTGACGAGGTCTTCAAGGGACGCTTTGCCTCGTCCGCCGTGTGTGTCCAGCTCTTCGCGGACGGCGGGATCGGGGTCGTATCCGAGGACGGAATGCCCGTCACCGAGCAGGCGGCGCGCCATATTTCCGCCCATGCGACCTAGTCCGACTAAGCCAATCTGCATCTCTCCCCTCCTTAAACGGGAACGTGTTCGACCCTCAGCGCGTTTGAGGCAGCCAAAAATCTGGATGCAATCGCAGATGCTGTTTCATTGGCTGCGCGAGCCGATTGGGCGTATTGATTCAGGCAGGTAGCGTATGTCTCACCGCCCACTACCGCTTTCGCGTTGCCGGGCATAGACGCGATCGCTTCCGTCGCGTTTAAAACGGAAGGTGGCACTGTATCCAAATCACCGTTTTGTTCTCGGAACGCGCTCCAGAAGATCGATTCGAGCGCGAAGCACGCTATGACGTCGGTTCGATCATCGATGTGCGTCCGTGCGCTCAAAGCTTCGGCGACGATTTTCACGGTTGGCAGGTTCATCAACCAGATCGACGGGTCTAACCCGGCGTCTTGGAAGATAGTGATTGTGCGAAGTGCGTTCTCGGACTGGACTAGGGGATCGGGCCATTCTCCTCGCGGTTTGCGGATGTCCCAACCGATTTCTACACCGAACGACGAAGCGCACTCGTAGATGCTGATGTGTTTATCGATCGGTGTCATCGATCTCGCCATTTGACTTGGGATGCTCGGCGCGCTGATCTGGCCCATGTCAGTTGCAGCGTTCATGACTCTGAGGAGCAAGACGTCGGGTTTGTACCGCTCGGTTACTTCGTTGAGATCTTCGATTGTGGCCTCAAGGTATGCTCGCGTGTCGATATCGAAAGTCAACATAGTAGGGATTTTCGCTGACAGGGCTCGGAATAGAGACCCTTCGCCGATGTCGGCATCGAGCCACAGCAACACTTCATGTCGTTGGAGTCCTTGGTCGAACGAAAGCTCCAACGCATCCAGCAAAAGGTCGACGAGTCCGACTAGACGAGCTCGATCTTCTGGGTCTGAACGGTTCAACCGTAATCCCCGTTCGACGTCAGCGGCGTTGAGTATGAATTCGGGTTTCATGTTGTCACCGGTCCACTTATCAAGTCCGCGGACTAATCATTGCAGTTATCGATTTGATGGATCCGATTGGATCCGCACCTAGGTTGACAAAATGCGCTTTTCTGCCTGCGTCCCTGAGCGCTTGCACGTCGCCAGTCGCTTGCGCGGTCTGGAGTTGGCCGAGAGTGAAATCCTTGCCCGGGACTTGGATATCGTGTTCGAAATCTTGAGTGAGGGCGAGCAAAGTTACCGAGTTTGGGCCGCCTTTGTGTAACTGTCCTGTCGAATGGAGATAGCGCGGCCCGTATCCGAAGGTTGTTGCTTGACCGGTCGACTCGCTGATGGCGGCGCGCAGTCGGGTGACCGCCTCCGTCAAATCGTCGGATTCGGGTAGGTATGCCGCAATCGCGACGTAGTTCCCCGGTTCAAAGTTTTCGATCGCCGGTCGTATCGCGTCGACTAACGATTCCGAGTATGCACGTCGGTCAGGGTTGGATTCAAGTGCCTTTCGCGCAAGTTGCTTTGCCGACTCGACATCGGGTTGGTCGAACGGGTAGACGCCAATGGCGCAGGCCGCGACAGCGGTTGCGAACTCCCAGCGGAAAAACTCGCCAGCGATCGATGGGCGGTCTGGGAGATCGATATTGTAGGTGGGGTGTTCGTCGAATGCCGGGTTATCTGGTCTGGATTCGCCTGCGAGAGTAATGCGGATGAATTGACGGTCGTTCCCGTAAGAGCTTGGCTGCAATGTCGGTTCGCCGGCGACGGGTATCAGGCCGCGATTGATTTTGCCGGTCGATTCGGCGAGTAGTTGCTCCAACCAAAGGCCGAAACGTTGCAATGATGGCGACATCGCAAACGTAACTTTGTCGCGGCCACGCAAGGCGTTGCTGGCCATGAACATGCCGAGTTCGATGCCGGGATTGGTGTGGTCTTCGACTCTGCATCGGTCGGCAATGTTGATCGCGCTGCGTCTCATCTCGTCTATTGGCATGTTGCAGATGTCAGCGGGGAACATGCCGAAAGCGGAGAGTGCGGAGAATCTGCCACCGACGTTGATGGGAGTTTCGATGTGGATGGCGAATTGGCCCGCTTCGGCTCGGTTCGCGAGCGGCGTTCCGCGATCGGATAAGGCGATGAAGTGTGACGAGACATCGTCGATGCCGCGATCCGTTAGTGCTTTCCGGAAGACGCTCTCGAGAGACAGGGGTTCGACGGTGGTTCCTGATTTGCTCGCTACGGCGAAGGCGGCAGAACTGAGGTCGATGTTGTCGATCGCTTCGCCGATTGTCGAGGGGTTAACGGTGTCGAAGACGTTTAATGAGGGTTGCGATTTAGGGAAGAGATTACTGAGGACTTCGGGAGTCAGACTGCTGCCGCCCATTCCGAGGATGTTGAGAGATGTGATGTCGGGGAAGTCGAAGTTGGTTCGATTACGCGCGATGTTATCGGGTAGGTCGAGCCAGCCCATCCAGTCGCCGCCTCCGCCGGGGGAGGGTTCTGGCCAGAGAGAGTAGTCGCGCGCCCAGATGCGTCGCACTAGGTCTGCGATGATGGGTTGCGACTTGCTGCTGGTATTGGTGGCCGTGTCCAAGCGGCACTCCGTTAGCGGCGGTTTTAGGCGGCGGCTAGGGATGAGACTTTGGCTTCGATTCGGGCCATCAAGTCATCCCATGAATCGGCGAATTTTTGGACGCCTTCCACTAGGAGTTGATCGGTGACTGCCGCGTAAGACACTCCCTCGGCTTCGAGTTGGGCGAGATGTGCTTCTGCTTCGTCGACATCGGCGGTGAGGGTTTCGGCTATGGTTCCGGTTTCCAAAACGTCGTTGACGGTTGGGAGCGGCAAGGTGTTGACTGTGTCCGCGCCGAGTAGTTGGTCGAAGTAAAGTGTCGGCGGATAGTCGGGATTCTTGACGCTGGTGGATGCCCAGAGCGGTCGCTGGGGTTGCGCTCCAATCGTGTTGAGGGAGAAGAAACGTGTGTTGTCGTTGAGGTCGCTGGCAAAGATCTTTTGGTACTCGCGATAAGCCATTTTGGCGTTGGCGATACCTATCTTGCCCAACAAATTGCTTCCATCCGGCAAGAGTTCATCTGCTAGCGTGTCGACGCGACTGACGAAGAACGATGCCACGGAGGCGATACGCGCCGGTGATCCGTTACCAGCGTTGGCGTATTTGGTGATGCCGTCCAGATAGGCGTTGGCGGCTGTTTTGTAGGCGTCCAACGAGAACAATAGGGTGACGTTTACGTTGATGCCCTCTGAGATCAGGGTTGTGATTGCTGGCGCGCCTTCAGGCGTACCAGGGACCTTGATCATGATGTTGGGACGGTCGACCGCCGCCCAGAGTCGCCTTGCTTCCGCGATGGTGGCGTCAGTGTCGTGTGCGAGATGCGGGTTGACCTCGATGGAGACGAATCCGTCGCGGTAGTTGAGCGCTTCGTAGGTAGGTCGCAGGATATCGGCTGCGTCACGGACGTCTTCGACCGCGATGCGTTCAAAGATGACTTCCGGGGGACTGCCGTCTTTGGCGTGTTCGGCGAGTCGGTCGTCGTAGACATTGCTAGCTTCGATGGCACCGTCGAAAATGGTGGGGTTGGTGGTGATGCCTCGCAGACCGTGATCGACGAGATCTTGGATCTCGCCGCCGTCGATCATGTCGCGGCTGATCTGGTCTAGCCAGATGGCTTGCCCGAGTTCAGCGGCTTTGGTGATGTTGTTGTGTTCGTGATGACACATGGTTTGCCTCGTCGAATACTAGTCAGCTGGATCCGAAATTAGCGGCTTCGATGTCGTTGAGTTTTCGGAGTCGTCGGTGGTAGCGGGTTTCATCACCCATGTTTGCGGAGAGGAAGGCGTTCACGAGTTCGGTTGCGATGGCATCACCGATGATGCGTCCACCGATGCAGAGCACGTTCATGTCATCATGTTCCACACCTTGAGCGGCGGAGTAGGTGTCATGGCACACGGATGCGCGGACGCCTCGGAACTTGTTGGCGGTTATTGCGGCACCGATTCCGCTGCCGCATAGCATGATGCCGCGGTCGGTGTCGCCTGATTGGACTGATGCGGCTACGGGCGCGGTGCAGTCGGGATAGTCGTCATCGGCGTCGTATTCGTGGGCACCGAGGTAGATGGCTTCGTGGCCAGCGGCCTCGATGGTTGAGATAACGACTTCTCGCAGGCTTAATCCGGCGTGATCAGCGCCAACTGCTACTCGCATAGGTAGTCCACACCTCGGGTTGCGTAACGGCACATTTGAGGGGAGTGCCAACTACGCGGTAATGATACTACTGGGGATTTTGGGGTTGGATGACTAACCAGACGACACGAGGGTGTTACTGCGGTTGGGATGTTCGTGAGCGCCATCGATGGCTTAGATTAAAGTTTTATACATGAAGTCTTAATTGTGAGGGCACAGATTCAAGCAACGATTAATGGCGACGTTGGAAATTAAGAGTTGATACCTGAAAGTTTAATTAACGTGGCGGCGATTCATACTTGGTTGAATCTAGGCGGTTGAGGATGGCTAGTCGTAAGTTTCCACGTCGCTCCCAGCGAACTCAGGGGCGCGATAAAACCCGATGGACCCGATCCAGATTCAAGGAAAGCTTAATGGCGATGCTGGCAATTAAGAGTTGATGCCTGAAAGTTTAATTGACGTGGCGACGATTCATACTTGGTTGAATCAAGTCGGTTGAAGATGGCTAGCCGAAAGTTCCCACACCTCCTCCAGCGAACGCAGAGGCGCGAGCCCCCCCGATAGACCCGATCCAGATTCAAGGAAGGTTTAATGGCGATGCTGGCAATTAAGAGTTGATGCCTGAAAGTTTAATTGCAACTGCGGAGATTCATACTTTGTTGAATCGGGGCGACGAAGACTAGCCGAACGCGTCTACGCCTTCTTCCAAGATCTCCAAGTAGCGCGAGTATCGGTAGACGCGACGAGCCGATTTGCCGGTGACTTCACGAACGATATCGAGTTCGCGAAGCAAGTTAAGCGCAGACGAAGCGCCAGGAAAGGAAAGCCCGGTCGCTGCTGCGGCTTGGGACACTGTGATCTCCGGTCTCTTCCTCAACTCGCCAAAGACCTTGGAGCCTGAAACGGCGCGACGTCCCGAACCCTCGATCAGGGCTCTGTCGTCGTCGAACATCCGTCCCAACCGATCGGTAGTCTGATAGGCGTTGTCAGCCGTCTCGATAACGCCTTCCAAAAAAAAGGTTAGCCACGCCTCCCAGTCGCCGGTTCGACGGCCCGACTCATCGAGCAACTGGTAGTAACGGTGTCGATGGGTCTTGAGGTACAAGCTCAGGTATAGGACGGGTTCGTCCAATATTCCTGCGTTAATCAACAGAAAAGTGATCAACAATCGTCCTACCCGGCCGTTGCCGTCGAGAAATGGATGAATGGTTTCAAACTGCACGTGAGTAAGTGCAGCGCGTACCAATGGTGGGATCCCATCATCGGTGGCGTGCAAAAACATCTCCAAATCGCCCATGCAATCGGGGACATACGTGTGGGGCGGCGGCACGAACTCGGCATTGCCGGGACGCGTACCGCCAATCCAAACTTGCGATCGGCGAAACTCGCCGGGTGTCTTGTTGACACCGACGCCTTTTGACATCAGGACCTCGTGGATTTCACGGATCAAACGATTGCTCAATGGGAAACCGCCGCGCAATCGTTCGATGCCGTGCTCCATCGCCAGCACGTAATTCGATACCTCTACTACGTCGGATCCACTCGGCACCCTCTCATCATGCTCGTAGCGATAGAGATCCGACATAGAAGATTTTGTTCCTTCTATTTGAGATGAGAGGACTGCTTCTTTTTTGACGTACGCATCTATCAAGAGTTCTCTGTTCGGTAATACCCGTGCGCTTCCGTCTAGCCGACCGAGAGATGACGACGCTTCGGAAAGCAAAGTCGCCAGGTTGCCGTCCCAGACCAACGCGGGATTGGGCGGAAGCGACCGTGGTACAAACGCATCGACACGTTCGCCTTGGGTGGAGGTCTGAATGTACGAGCCTGTGGTTTCGCGTCTCATCGGATCGGCGGGTCAGTTACGCGGCAACGAAATTAATAGTTGGATGCTTAAATATTAATCCATGCGTCCGAGGACGGGAAACGAGTTGCCCGGAATTCGCCTTTCCGTCTGTAGATTGGTAGGCAACTGACGGCGCGCATCACGGAATGATGGCATCCGTCATGTGGCGCAATGGTTCGAACGGCTTGGAATCCGTTGGAATTGGGCGACTACAGCGAGTTACACGCGCTCCGTTGACCTTCGGAGATTTCCGCGCACGGGACCGGGACGCGCGGCACTGCCTTGTTGGCAATCCTCACCGATGCGGGCCGTGCTCGCGTCTCGAAAGGGACGGGAAGTTAAAGCAAGGATCGGGCCGTATTGGCAACGTTTTCGACGGTGAATCCTAGGTTTGCCATTACCACGTCGCCGGGTGCGGACGCTCCGTAGCGATCGATGCCGATGGTTGCGCCGTCGAAGCCGGTGTAGCGTTCCCAGCCGATGGTAGTGCCTGCTTCTACGGAGACGCGGGCGCGGATGTTCGATGGGAGAACGGCCTCGCGGTAGTCGTCGGGTTGGGATTGGAAGAGTTCCCATGAGGGCATGGAGACGGCTCGTGCGGCGACGCCTTCTTCTTGGAGTTTGAGGGCTGCGCCGAGGGCAAGCTGGGTTTCGGAGCCGGTGCCGATGATTATCACTTCGGGCTCGTCAGTGGTGTCAGCGATTACGTATGCTCCGCGTTGGACGTAGCCGCGGGCCATGCTTTGACTGCCGATGGCGGAGAGTTGTGGGAGGTTTTGGCGAGTGAGGATGAGCGCGGTGGGGCCGTTACGATTCTCGATGGCGATGCGCCACGCTTCGAAGGTTTCGTCGGCGTCCCCTGGGCGGATGACGGTGAGGTTGGGGATCATGCGCAGACCCATCAGTTGGGAGATAGGCTGGTGCGTGGGTCCGTCTTCACCTAGACCGATGGAGTCGTGAGTGAAGATCCAGACGCAGGGCGCGTGCGAGAGTGCGCCAACGCGGATGGCGGGTCGGAGGTAGTCGGAGAAGATTAGGAAGGTGGCAGCATATGGGATGACGCCTCCATGCAGCGCCATGCCGTTTGAGATTGCACCCATGCCATGTTCCCGGACGCCAAAGTGTAGGTTTCGACCTCCGGGCAGTTCTGGAGAGAAGGATCCGCGGCCATCGACCTCGGTGTTGTTGGATTCGGCGAGGTCTGCGGAGCCGCCGATGAGGCGCGGGAGTTTGGGAGTGATGGCGTGGAGTGCTTCGCCAGACACGGCGCGGGTCGCGATCGGCGAGTCGTGCGAACCGACCAATCGATTCAGTGCGTCGTCCCAACCTTCGGGCAGGATGCTGAGAATGTCAGCAAAGAAACGCTCGGCGAGATCGGGGTGGTCCTCCTTGTAGGCATCGAATTGGGCATGCCATTCGTTGGATAGGGCTTCGCCTCGGTCGATGGCGGACCGCATGTGATCGTTGACGTCGGATGGAACGTCGAATGGTTTGTATTCCCAACCGAGTTGGGCGCGGGTGAGTGCGACTTCGTCGCCGCCCATGGCTTTGCCGTGGACTGCGCCAGTGCCGGCCAAGTTGGGGCTGCCGAAACCGATGACTGATCTAACGGTGACGAGCGTGGGTTTGTCGGGTTCGTTGTCGGCTGCGTTCAAGGCGTCGACGATCCCTGCCAAATCGTTGCCGTCAACGGGATCGACGATGTGGAATCCGTACGCTTCGTACCGCTTCGAAACGTCTTCTCGGAAAGCCTTATCGGTGTCGCCTTCGATGGAAATCTGGTTGTCGTCGTAGATGACAACGAGTTTACCGAGTTGGAGTGTTCCGGCGAGAGATGCGGCTTCGGAGGCGACGCCTTCCATCATGTCGCCGTCGGAGCAGATGGCGAAGGTGCGGTGGTTGACGATTTCGTGTCCGGGACGGTTGTAGGTGTTGGCGAGGATCTTTTCGGCGAGTGCGAAGCCGACGGCATTGCCGAGGCCTTGTCCTAGCGGACCCGTGGTGGCTTCGACGCCGGCGGTGAGGCCGAATTCGGGATGTCCGGGCGTCTTGCTCTCCCACTGCCGAAAGTCCTTGATTTCGTCGAGAGGGAGATCGTAACCGGTGAGGTGGAGCATCGAGTATAAGAGCATCGATGCGTGTCCGGCGGATAGGACGACGCGGTCTCGGTTGGCCCACGCGGGAGTGCCGGGCGCGTGTCTCAGGACATGGTTCCAGAGCGCGTAGGCGGTTGGAGCTAGGCCCATCGGAGCGCCGGGATGGCCGCTATTGGCCTGTTCCACGGCGTCGATAGATAGGAAGCGGATGGCGTTTATGGAGCGCCATGCGACATCGCTGTTGATGACGGATTCGGAAAGGGTTTGGGTGTTGGACAAGGTGGGTGCGGGAGGGTGTTTTGGCGGATTGGGCGCGCCGAATTACGAAATCGGCAACCTACGTGATTCTATTAGGGGTAGCGTAAAATACGTGAGTATCAATCATGCGGATTGAGTAAGATGGCACGAGTTAAAACGGGTGAAACTCGTACGCCTTGATCGAAGTTGTGGATATGAGACATCCGATTTGGGGGTCCGTTGTTGTCCTGATCGCGACGATGACTTTCGCGGTCGCTTGCGAGCAAACAAACGATGGGGCCGTGGTGCGGACATTGCCTCCGGCAGTCACCTATATCCCTTTAGCGACATCGACGGCGGAAGGGGAACCTCAGGCAACTCCATCGTCTCGCGACCCGACGAAGAGCGATATCGAGGAGTTGATTTCGCTGTGCGAGAACGGTTTTGTCGTGCCTGAACCGGACTCGAACCTCGGATTGGTCAGTGATTGCGTGGCTTTATTGGAAGCTAGGGCCGTTCTCGCCGGTGAAGCGACGCTGACAATGAACTTAGATTTCCCGATCATGCATTGGGGTGGCGTCAAAGTAAGCGGGACGCCTTGGCGCGTAAGAGAGATCTTCACTCCTGTTACAAGTTGCATTACGGTCGAATCCCCACCGGATGAACAAGGCCGGACAGTGCCATCGAAAATCCTGGGTGCAGGGGACTTATCCGGTCAAATTCCGGCCAGCTTGGGTCGGCTGGATGCGTTGGAGCGACTAGATCTAAGTTGCCAGAAGTTGACGGGTGACATACCTCCTGAAATCGGTAAGCTCCGTAACCTCAAGGTCTTGGACCTGAAGGCGAACAACCTGACAGGCAGTATTCCGAAGGAACTCGGGTCGCTCCAGGAACTCGAAACTCTGGACCTGACGTTCAACGAACTGACCGGCGAGATTCCAGGCGAGTTGGGCGAGATGCAAAGTCTGCGAGAGATGTTATTGACATCCAACCGTTTAAGCGATGTGGTTCCTCCCCAGCTGTCAGGGTTGACGCACCTTCGCGTGTTGGACTTATCAAGGAACGAACTCTCAGGTTCCATTCCCGTTGAACTTGGCCTACTTGTGAATCTTGGAAAACTCGAACTCAGTGGGAATCGATTGGCGGGAGCAATTCCACCTGAACTTGGCAACATGAAATTGCTACTCGATCTCCACCTTGATGGAAACCAGCTAGTCGGCAAAATCCCCGCAGAGATCGGTCAGCTGCCTCAACTGTTTACGCTTAAGTTGCGAGATAACAACCTCTCCGGATGCATTGATCCCGAGTTGCGGTTTGTTGCCTCGAATGACTTGCATGAATTGGATGTCCAGTTTTGCGACAGCACGCCATTGGAAACCCAGCGAGATGCTCAATCCATGTGCACAAATGGTGTCACGGTCCCTGATCCGAACACCAATGCCGAGTTGGTTAACGACTGCTTGACTCTTTTGGCGGCGATGCCGGTTTTGACAGGTGGTGGGATTCTCGAATGGGACGAACGAAAACCCATCGCGGAATGGGAGGGCATCGTCGTCGATGGTGCCCCTCCCCGTATTCGAGAATTTAACTGCGGTCGAATGAGCAAGTTTGGATCGAACTCGAAGACGGCAAGATGATTGAACACACGAAGTTGTCGCCTTGCGACTCTGGCGTTTCGAAGTCGGGCGCGAATGATGTAGCGGGGGCGAAGAACCAAAACGGCAATCACCCGGGCGTTTTTACGGGGAACATCCCTGACTTACTCGGCAATCTCGGCGATCTGGAAGTATTAATTATTTCCTGTCATTCCCTAACCGGAGGGATCCCGTCGGAATTAGGCAAACTTGGCAACCTTAAAACATTGAGCTTGACTGACAACCAATTGAACGGCGAGATCCCTCGGGAATTGAGCCTTCTTTCCAACCTTGAATCGTTGAACTTGAGTGCCAACCGCCTGAACGGCGAAATTCCGGTTGAACTCGGCAAACTACGCAAACTCGAATCGCTGCACCTGTCGTCGAACGAGTTATACGGTGCGATTCCGGGAAGTATCGGCGGGCTTGTCGCTTTGGAGTGGTTGGATCTCTCCAACAACAACTTGAGTGGCGCGATTCCTAAAGAACTGGGATCTTTGTCCCAACTATTTAGTCTGGATCTTCGGGTCAATCAACTCGTGGGGGAAATTCCACCTGAATTGGGTTCACTGGGCGAGTTAAGAGTCCTTGACCTTTCCGCCAACGGTCTGACAGGGGCTATCCCTTCAGAGCTGGCGGAATTAAACCTCTCTACGTTGTTCATGTCAGGAAATGAATTCACTGGATGTGTCCCGGCGAAGCTGGCTCAAGTGTTCATACACGATCTGCATCGATTGGGTTTAACGGTCTGTTAGCAGGAAGCTTGTAATATTGCCGGTCTGGTCATGCCAATCCGGGCCGAGTCTAGCGACTTTACTTAAACTTCCGGTTGCTTCCACGACGAAGATCTTCGCAGTTTGATTCGTGCCTTTATCGCCTTAACCATCAGGCCGTGCGTGCGATCGGGAATCACAGATTCGTACCACGCCGCCTGATGTTTTTCTATGGAGACGGAAACGAAGAATGTCAACGTGAACGAGTACACATCTGCAACCTGTGGTGACCGTATCGCTGGCGTTTAGGACCAAATCTATCCTCTGTCGGATGTTACAGACTGTATCGGTGCACTCTCCGAACCGGCGTCACGTGGGAGGGCGTTGGAGCTCGGAATCGGCAGAGGACGAATCGCGATTTCGTTGGCCGCCAGCGGCGACGAAGTGCATGGCGTCGATTTTTCGGAGGCGATGGTTGAGCAACTCCGCGTAAAGGAGGGCGGAGGCGGAATACCGGTTTCGAATGGAGATTTCGCAGACGTGGATGTTGATGGGACTTTCTCGCTAATCTTCGTTGTGGCCAACTCGTTTTTCGGTCTCACTTCTCAGGAGGATCAGATCAGGTGTTGTGAAAACGTCGCTTCACATTTGGATGAGAGTGGTACATTTCTGATCGAAGGCTTTGTGCCAGATGTTTTCCCGTTAGCCGAAGGTAATCGGGTTAGCGCGAGACCGCGTGACTTGGACTCAGTCAAGTTGGATGTGACGGTTGTCGACAGGATGAATCAAGTCATTGATATTCGCACGTTGCGATTGTCGGCGGCGGGTATCGAAGCGTACCCAGCGCGGTTGAGGTACGCATGGCCATCGGAAATGGATCTGATGGCACGAATAGCAGGGCTTCGGCTGTTGGAACGGTGGTCTGATTGGCGCCATTCGCCGTTCACTTCGGAATGTCGCTCACACGTCTCGCTTTACACGAAAACAGCTGCGGAACATGAACACGGACTTCGTGTATTCGACTAGCCATGCGGATGCGGATCCGTTAAGCACCCGCGACATTTAGGCGAACGGAGTAGACGGACACGTCGCCGCAGATGTAGAGGGTTTGGCGGTCTTCGTCGCCGAATGTGCAGTTGGCCGTGCGTTGTTCGGGTATGAGAATTTTGCCGATGAGTTCGCCTTCGGGGGTTAAGCAGTGGATGCCGTCGTGGGCGCTTGTCCAGATGTTTCCTTGCATGTCGCAACGGAAGCCGTCGGCAATGCCGGGTCGGACGACTGCGAAGATGCGGAAGTTGCTTAGCGATTCGCCGTCGGAGTTGACGTCAAATGCTGCAACGTTCTGCGGTTCGCCGCTGTCGGCTACGTACAGGATCGACTCGTCGGGGGAGAATGCTAGTCCGTTGGGGCGGTCGAGTTCGGTGACGACGATCGAGATGTTGCCTGTGTCGGGTTCGAGTCGGTAGACGTAGTTACCATCGAGTTCGGATTCGCGGGCGTTGCCTTCGCGTCCGCTCAGTATGCCGTATGGCGGATCGGTGAACCAGATTGAGTCATCGGATTTGACCACTAGGTCGTTGGGCGAGTTGAGTTTCTTGCCTTCGAAGCTGTTTACCAATACGTGATGAGTACCGTCGTGCTCGAGTCGGCTGATGGCGTGGCGTGAGTGTTCGCAGGTGACGAGTCTGCCTTCGTTGTCGATCGAGTTGCCGTTGCTGTGGTGGCTAGGATCGCGGAAAGTGGTGGTTTCGCCGCTGGTCGGATCGTACTTGAGCATCCGGTTGTTGGGGACGTCGGAGAAGACTACGAATCCTTCGTTGCCATCACGCGCAGGGACGTACGCCGGTCCTTCTGCCCATTCGGTGCCGGTGTAGTGTTTCTGGATCTCGACATCGTTGCCGCCGATCAGGTCGCGAAAGCTCGGATGGATGATCACGGCTCCAGATCGTAGATCATCGTCGGATCGGAAGCGGTTTCGGTTTCGCCAGATTTTGTTGGGTGCTTGAGACATGTCGTTTCTAGGGATGACTGTGGGTTGTGATGTCGGCCACCATTACCTTAATCCACAGCCGTTAACGGGATGGGACGGTTTCCAATAGTTCTTGCAGCGGCATGTCCGACAGTGAATCCATCCTCATGTCGGCCTCGTCAAATGAGTGGTTTTTCGTCATTGGTCCGGGGACCGCGACGCAGTACAGACCGGCATTTTTGGCGGCTTTGACGCCGGGAGGGGAATCTTCAAGGGCTAGTGCTTGATCGGGGTTGGCACCTAGATTCCTGACGGCGGCGGTGTACGCGGCAGGATCGGGTTTGGCGCGTCCCACGTCGTCTCGGCAAACGACTGTCTCGAAGTGATGAGCGAGCCCGAGTCGAGCTAGCCGGTCCACCACCCAAGATCGTCTCGAACCGGATGCGATGCCTATTCGCAAACCTAATCGTTTCGCGTCGTGGATGTAGTCTTCGACTCCCGGCATTTCGACGGCATCTTCGAGCATTTCGACGTGGAGTGCTCGTTGGCGTTTGCGCAGTCCGGCACGATCGATTGCTCTGCCGGTCAACTCGACAAGGTATTGTTCGATGGTGAAATCCTGGGTTGAATCGCCGATGATTGGCAACCACTTCGATAGAGGAAGTTCGACGCCGTGGGAGCGATACATGGCTCGCCAAGACTCGTAATCGGTCGTCTCGGTATCGAGGATGAGGCCGTCGAAGTCGAAGACGATGGCTTTGATGTGGGTCATCGTTTCACCCTCACCCTCACCCTCACCCTCTCCCATCGAGGTAGAGGGGATGTGAATGTTTGAGCGCCCTTTGTCCTTCGACCATTTCCCCCCGCAGCTTGGGAAACCCTAGGACGTAGTTACGCCCCCTGTGCGTTTAGGTCGATGGACCAGAGGGAGGATGTGGCTCCGATGAATAGGCGCTGTCCGTCGGACATGCCGAAGGAGCAGTTGGCGGCTACTTCTGGCGTGATGATCTTGCCGATCATGTCGCCGTCGGGATTGAAGACTTGCACGCCGTCGCCGGCGGAAACGTAGAGGTTGCCGTCGGTGTCGCATCGGAAGCCGTCGGGCACGCCGGGTTCGATGTCCGCGAATACAGCCGGATTTACGAGCATTTCACCGCCCGGAGATACGTCGAAACGCATTACTCGGTGGTGGCGGAACTCGCCGTGAGTACGGCCGGTGTCTCCGATGTAAAGGACGGATTCGTCGGGTGAAAACGCAATGCCGTTGGGTTTGTCGAAGTCCTCAGACACCACGGACATTGCCATCGTGTCGCCATCAACGCGGTAGACGCGGTTGCGGTCCTGTTCTGGTTTGTCGCCGTGACCAAATTCGGGGTGGAGGAAGCCGTAGTCAGGATCGGTGAACCAAATGGAGCCGTCCGACTTGACGACTACGTCGTTGGGCGATGTGAGTTTTCCGCCCATGTAGCTCTCCGCCACGGGGATGAGCGAGCCATCATGTTCGAGGCGCACGACGGTTCTTCCGCGCGTAAGGCAAGAGAGGACTCTGCCTTCGAGATCGACGGTGTTGCCGTTGGCGCAGTCTGACGGTTGCCGGAAGATTCCCATGCCAGAGGATTCGTCCCACTTCGCGATGCGATTGTTTGGAAAGTCGCTGACGATGACGTAGTTTCTGGAGGGCAGCCAACAGACCCCTTCGGCAAATACGAGCTCGCCTGTCAGCAGAGTGAGTTCCGGCGAATCGCCCAGTATGCGACTGAACTCGTCTGAGTAGCTTTCAAATGACCCGGACATTGGTATCAACTCCCGTGTGCGTGCGGTTATATCAGGGACTAAAGCAGTGCTGAGCGAAGTTTATCTCAAACGGGCGCCGCGATTTCGAGAATCGGTCCGCGAGTGTTAACCTTCGCGCAATAACCACACTGGCCGAATTCAAACCAACAGGGGCTCCAAATGAAGATGTACTTAGCAGGAGATTGGGTTGACCGCGACGCCCGAATGGACGTCATCGATCCGTTTTCAGGTGAACCGTTCGACACTGTGCCGAGTGCCTCGGTGGAAGACGTCGTATTGTCATCCAAGGCTGCGGAAGAAGGCCGCGACCAGATGGCAAGGCTGACAGGCATGGATCGATACGAGATCCTGATGCGCGCGGTCGGGATCATGGAGTCTAGGAAGGAAGATCTGGGACAGACGATCACGCGGGAAGAAGGCAAGGTCATTTCCGAGGGACGATTGGAGGTCGATCGTGCGATTCAGACAATGACGTGGTCAGCGGAAGAGGCCAAGCGGCTTCGGGGTGAGACGATCCCGCTCGACGCATCGCCGGGTAACGCCGGCAAGTTCGGGTTCACCGTGCGCGTGCCCGTGGGCATCGTGGCCGCCATTGCACCTTTCAACTTCCCGCTGAACTTGGTTGCTCACAAAGTTGGGCCAGCAATCGCAGCGGGCAACGCCGTGATCATCAAACCAGCTTCCGACACGCCACTATCGGCATTGAAACTGACCGAGATTCTGCTAGACGCTGGTGTTCCCGATATGGCCGTTCAGTGCATCACAGGATCAGGACGAACGATTGGCGACGCTCTGGTTTCGCAGCCGAATGTGCGAAAGGTTACTTTTACGGGTTCGCGTGAGATCGGTGAGCGTATCACCAAGATGGCTGGACTGAAGAAGGTGACGATGGAGCTCGGATCGAACTCTCCGCTAATCGTGATGCCTGACGCCGACATGGACAAGGTTGCGGCGGCAACGGCGCAGAGCGGATACGCGAACGCGGGCCAAGTCTGCATCTCGACGCAGCGTGTCATCGTCCAAGAGTCTGCATACACCGACTACATCGATGCACTCAAGCCAAAGGTCGAGGCTCTTTCCTACGGAGATCCGATGCAAGATGCCACGAACATGGGGCCGTTGGTCCGAGAGGCGGATGCGGCAAGAGTGGAGAGTTGGGTACACGAAGCGGTCGACGGTGGAGCCAGAGTCGTGTCCGGCGGCACGCGCGATGGTGCGATTATGACGCCGACGATCCTTGCGGATGTCGATCCGGACATGCGAGTGTCTAGGGAAGAGGTGTTCGGTCCGACAGTCGCAGTGACGCCGGCGGCGGACATCGATGAGGCGATCAACTTGGCTAACGACACCAACTTCGGTTTGGCCGCGGCGATCTTCACTCAGGACGTCGACCATGCGATGCGCTTCGCTTTGGAAGCCGAAGCTGGCAACTTGAACATCAACTCAGGCACGCAGTTCCGCGCAGACATGATGCCGTACGGTGGATTGAAGGACAGCGGTTTCGGCAAAGAAGGCCCGCCGTACGCCATCGACGAGATGACGGAGCTGAAGATGGTGGTTTTCCACTAGGGTATTTTGAGAGAGTCTGGGCGAGAACACGTACGATGAAAATCGGTCCATTGGTTAGACATTCACGGTTACATCGATGACACAATCTGCTGCTGCGAGACGTTCCATTGGCGATCGAGCCGAGGCGATTTATGATGCTCGGATTAAGAGCGAACTAAGCGATGAGCAGTTAGGCAAATTCCTCGCCATTGAGGTCAACACTGGCGAATATGAAGTTGGCGATGACGCTCTTTCCGCAATGACTGCATTGCACGAACGGATTGCCCATGCTGAAGTGTTCCTGATGAAGCACGGTTCGATGCACGCCTACACGCTGGGTTATTTGCCGCAAGATTCCGAATGATGTTGCAAGGCAACGTTCGTCGAATCGGTGGCGCGCTCTACCCGGTCTGTGTAGTGCACCTTTTCGGTTACGAAGGGATTCCGGCGCGGTTGGAAACAGTTATCGATACCGGTTTTTCCGGGCTGATGACCCTACCTGCCAAGACGGTCGAACAGATGCGTCTCCCTAGAATCGGTGAAGCACGGGCATTCCTCGCTGATGGGATTGAAAGAGAATACGCCCTATACAAAGTCGACGTTGATTGGTTCGGCGAATTACGTCCAATCGAGGTGCTATGTATGGGCAGGTTTCCGCTTCTTGGCATGGCGATGATGGAAGGTCTCGATTTGCGTGTAGGGATTGAAGACGGTGGCGAAATCGCTCTGACAGAAGCCGTTTGATAGCTGGTTAAAATCGTTGTAGAGTGCGTGAAATTAACTTGTGTGCCGCCCGAAATCCTCCAATTGGAAGCGGGAGCGTCGAAGCTGCTAGCTGTGTGCTTGAAACGTCGCGTACAGCACTTCCTTACGTAATTCGCACATGTCGCCAATCGAGACCGGTTCGCTCAATCGGTTGAGAGTACCATTGGAGTAGTGACCGACGCGAAGGCAAAAAATATCAAGGTTTGAAGAATGGTTAGACCACAAAGTGAAATAAAACGATCGGTAGAGCGTGGTGAGGCGATATATGAGGCTGTCATAAAGGATCAGCTGAACGACGATCAGCTAGGAATGTTCCTGGCTATCGATACCAAAACCGGAGAGTACGAGGTCGGTGATTCGTCGATGGCGGTTACGGACGCGTTACATGCAAGGTTAGAAGATGCCGATGTATATGTGATGCGACATGGCGGAATGCCCGTGTACTCGATAGGTTGGCTTCCCGGACCCGCTAGCGCGTGATGACTGAACAAGGGCGGGTTCACACATTTGGACAAAGATTGAAAGGAACCTGCATCGTCCATCTGTTTGGGGACAACGGGGTGCCGGCACGGGTTCAAGCAATAGTTGACACGGGTTTTGATGGGTATTTGACCTTGCGGAGCAGCCTCGTCAACGTTCTCGGATTAAAGGAAACAAGCTCGGTCCGGATGGTGCTGGCAGATGGTAGCAGCCTATTGTGCCCAGCCTTTCGCGTCGAAATAGATTGGCAGGGGCAACCTCGGACCATAGAAATCGTGCAGCTTGAAGGTCCCCAGTTGTTGGGGATGGAGATGCTCCGCGGCAGCCAACTGCGCATGATGGTCGAGGATGATGGCGTGATTGAGATTACACGATTCGATCAGCTTTAGGCGCAATACGTTACCATTGCTTCGACGCTGAGATAGCTGCGTCGGAAACTGAATAGGCCAACGTACCATGCCGCCCAAAATATCGCTGATCGGAGCCGGAAGCGTCGTCTTTGCGCGTCGCCTTTTGCAGGACGTGGCCTGCACACCGTCCTTACGCGATTCGCACATCTCGTTGATGGACATCGACGAAGAACGGTTGCAATTGATCGGCGATTTTGCCTCCAAGTTGTTCGCTGAGGTGAGATCGGACGCAACGATCGAAACCACGACAGATCGACGAAAGTCACTTGCTGATGCCGACTACGTCTTAACTACGATCCGGGTCGGAGACACGATTGAGCGGGACATCGATATACCCCGGAAGTACGGGATCGATCAGGCGGTCGGCGACACGGTCGGGCCGGGTGGTGTATTCAAGGCATTAAGGACGGTCCCAGTTCTGATCGACATGGCGCAAGACATTGACGATGTTGCGCCGAACGCGACGCTGTTGAACTACACCAATCCGATGGCGATGGCGTGTTGGGGCATCACGTCCGAGGCTGACGTCCCCACCATCGGGCTTTGCCACAGTGTTCAGCGGACAACCCAAGATTTGGCTGACTACATTGGTGCGCCGCAGGGCGAAGTGTCAGCGTGGGTTGCAGGGATTAACCACCTCGCATGGTTTATGCGTTTCGAGCGGAACGGGGAAGATGCGTATCCGGCGCTCAAGGATGCGATGAACAATCCAGAAATTTTCGCGCTCGATGCGGTTCGGTTTGAAGTGATGAAACACTTCGGTTACTTCGTGACCGAATCGACGCGGCACATGTCGGAGTACGTTCCTTACTTCCGAACTGACGAGACAGTGATGGATGAGTTCCGGTTGAACGAGATACGGCAGGATTTGCAACGACGCGTCAAACGTGTCGATGACCATATGACGCAGCTTGAACGTGACGCGTATTCAGATGAACCAATCTCACCTGAGCGCTCGGACGAGTATGCGTGTCGGATCATGGAAGCGATGGAGACGGGCGACAAGATCGTCATCAATGGGAATGTGCCGAACGATGGTTTGGTAGATAATCTGCCGTTTGGATCGTGTGTGGAGGTACCGATCTTGATCGACGAGTTGGGTTTTCACCCGATGCCGGTTGGGGAACTACCGCCTCAGTGCGCTTCGCTGTCGAGGGCGAACATAGCGGTGCAGGAGATGGGAGTCGTCGCGGTTTTGGAGCGATCTCGGGAAGCCGCATTCCACGCCATCGCTCTTGATCCGTTGACCGGTGCAATTCTCTCGCTGGACCAGATCCGCGAGATGTTCGACGAGATGTGGGATGCTCATGGCGATGAGTTGGCGGAATATGACTAGTTTGCCCCCGCCCATGTCATTCTGAACGGAGCCAAGCGCCCAGCCATGCCATCCTGAACGGAGGCAAGCGCCCCCCCCATGTCATTCTGAACGGAGCGATGCGGAGTGAAGAATCTAGTGCCCCTACTCCACCGCAGCGTTGAGATTCCTCGCTGCGCTCGGAATGACATGAATGGTGCTCGGAACGACATGAATGGCGCTGGGAATGACATGAATGGTGCTCGGAATGACATGAATGGCGTTAGCGTGTTGGCAATGATGGCGCTCGTAATGAGATTGATGGCGTTCAGAACGACATGATCGACAGTCGCCTAATGTCAACACACCATAATGACAAAAGGACCAACCAATGAGAGCAGCCCAATCATTCGGCGTCGATGACATTCGATTTGTTGCGGACGCACCCGATCCTGAACCGCTCGATACCGATGCGTTGGTGGCGACCGAGATGGCGTCGTTGTGCGGGTCGGATCTGCATATGGTGGGCAAGGGCTGGCAGATGCCGGAGTATCCCGCACCGCCAGGGCATCCCGGCCATGAAGGCGTCGGCATCGTCGAAGAGGCGCCCAAACGATACCCGGACGGAGAGGGCATCGACATCCTCGAACCGGGCGACTTGGTGCTGACGGTTCCGCATATCTGGTACGCGAAGTGCTTCGCTGAGTATCAAGCGGTTGATGCGGCTCATATGTTGAAGATGCCCGCAGGCGCGCCAGTGGAGCATGTCTTGATGACGCAGCAATTGGGGACGGTGATCTTCGCCACGCAACGGTTGCCTGAATCGCTTGAGGGCAAGACCTGCGCGGTATTGGGACAGGGAAGCGCAGGACTGTTTTGGGACTTCGTGTTGAGACGGCGTGGTGCGTCAAGGATCATCGCCATCGAACCGGTTGACAGTCGTCGAGCGCTCTCTAAACGATATGGTGCCGACGAGACGGTGAACGTGATTGGCGACGCGGCTAAAGACGCCGTCTACGACCTGACCGACGGGAAAGGCGCAGACATCGTCATTGAGGCGGTAGGGTCGACTCCCACGCTCAGTAACGCCTTCCACATAGTCGCCGACGAAGGGATGTGCGTCCTCTTCGGCCTGCCAGACAGCAACGACCCGCAACCATTCGACTACACCGAGATGTTCAAGAAACGCGCCAACGCCTACTCGATCTTGGGTGCGCAGGAGGAGCCGGGGCTGAAGACTTTCCGGCAAGCGCTGTCGTGGATTGTTGAGGGGGAGATAGATATGGCGCCCATCGTGACGCATCTGATGCCGATAGAGCAGGTGGCAGAGGCGTTTGAGTTGTCTGAGTCGCGCGGGGATGGGGTGGTTAAGGTTGCGTTGACGTTTTGACAGACAGCAATGCAGAAGTGGTCAAATAGCGCCGATGCGATCGGATACCGTCACCGGGCAACGATATTCGCCGAGATCGCGAGTGCTTCACAAAGGTCTGGCGCCATTAGTTTCGACGTCGTGCTTCCAACTGATGTTATGGTCGCGCAAAGAGCCAATGATGACTACGGTTAACGAAATTCAGGAAGCCATCTTAGCGCTGCGCAAGGTCGAATACGCCGAACTCAAGAAGTCGTTGGCCAAGCTTGAAATTGAGCGTCGCTGGGAGGAGTGGGACGAGCAAATCGAAGCTGACTCAGACGCAGGTAAGCTCGACTTCTTGATGGCAGAAGTGCTGGAATCTAAGGCGAACAGCACACTCGCAGACTTTTAAGTGCTTCGAACGAGGCACTCGATTTTTGGGAACGACGGTGATTCGCTTCACCCCTTCCCGGGCATACCCCGCTCACGTCGCTTCGCTCGTTCGCGCCCCTTTCGCGCCGCGAAAGGGGCAAACGCTTAATCGTAGTGATATCGCTGCTCGCGCCAAGGGTCGCCGTACATGTGGTAGCCGTAGGCTTCCCAGAAGCCGGGGGCGTCGGAGTCCATGAAGCGTATTCCGCGGACCCACTTGGCGGATTTCCAGAAGTAGAGGTGCGGCACGATCATGCGGACTGGGCCGCCGTGTGACGGTTCGAGGGGAGCGCCGTCATAGGTGTGCGCGATCATGCCCTTGCCCTCGATGACATCGGCGGTGGGTAAGTTCGTGGTGTAGCCACCGTCGCTATAGGCCATGAGGAAGTCCGGCGGATCGGCGATGCCCGCATCGGCAAGGAAGTCATCGATCGTTACACCCCGCCAGTCGGTGTCGAGTTTGCTCCACTTGGTGACACAGTGGATATCGGTGTGGATATCGGTCTGGGGAAGGGCCATCATCTGGTCCCAATTCCAGACGCCTAGGTCTTCGCCGTTGTAGTCGATGCGGAAAGTCCAGGTGGCGGTGTCGACTCTCGGTGTCGGACCTGCGGAAAGGACGGGGAAGCCGCGTTCGAGGTACTGTCCGGGCGGGACGCGTTTCGCGGTCTCATCTTCCTCTTCGGGGCGTCGCCTACCGAAAAAGCCTCTGGTGATTATCCCCATCGATGCACTCCCTAAGCACTCGAATGTTCGCAAGCCGCGCGAATCTGCGCATAATCTTATACGCATCGATAATCAGCAGAGTTTCGCCGCCCGACATTCAAGTGGCGGCAACCATCAGAAAGGCATAGCGCGATGAGGAGATTCGAAGGCAAGACAGTGATCGTAACCGGAGGCGGTACCGGTATCGGAGAGGCGATATGTCACCGGTTCGCGAGTGAAGGCGCAAATGTCGTAATCGCCGAGCTGGAAGTTGACAACGGCGAGGGAACAGCGGCCGACATCAATGGAAGCGGTGGAACCGCGATCTTCTGTCAGACCGATACCTCGAACTCGGAATCGGTTCGTTCGATGATCGCATCAGCGATAGATCAATATGGGACAATCGATATTCTCGTCAACAACGCCGCCGCATTCGTCTTCGGCAAGGTCGAGGACCTCACAGATGCCGACTGGGCGCGAGTGTTCGGCGTCAACGTGATCGGTTACGCCAACTGCGTGCGTGAAGTGTTGCCGACATTCCGTGGAGCTGGAGGCGGCGCCGTGGTTAACATCGCATCGGTCAGTTCATTCATCGCACAGCCCGAGTTCGTGCCATACAACTCGTCCAAGGGCGCGGTCGCCCAATTGACGCGGTGTCTAGCAATGGATCTGGCACCCGACAACATCCGCGTCAACGCCGTCTGTCCCGGCTCGATCAAAACACGCGCAACCGACATGCACATCGATTCGCTTGGTTTGGATAGGGAGCAGTCTTACATCGACTTCGGCCAAGACGCGTTGATGAAGCGGATGGGAGAGCCACGGGAGATTGCGGCGGTTGTGGCATTCTTGGCATCGGATGATGCTTCGTACATGACCGGGGCGCACGTGATTGTGGATGGGGGGATGAGTATTGGGTAGTGAAGAACTCCAAACTCGTTGTGCGATAATTCGCGGTTAACGATGACTACAAACGGCGAAGACCAACCCAAGCCGCCACTCTTCCAGCGGATCAAGGCTCAGAATGTACTTTCGTTCGGGCCGAACGGGATCGATCTGGAATTGGGGCCGTTGAATGTGTTGATTGGTCCGAACGGGTCCGGTAAGTCGAATTTGTTGGATGCGATCAATCTCTTAATCGTGTCTTCAGACCTGCGCTGTGACTTTATCGGTAACCGCGGTACCGTGAGTGATTGGGTTTGGCGAGGAGTCGGTCCAGGCGGCGCAGTGTTGGAAGCAGAAGTTTTGGAGCCTGGAAGTGAGCTTGGGTTTACGCACCGCGTCGAATTCGTAGAAGCAAATGGTTCATTCACGTTTGAAGAATCTATCACGACGATCGACCCGACGAATGGTAACTTGTCAGGCGTGTTGCGGGACGATGGGGAATCTTTCGGATCGCCCACTCTAACTCGATCTCGAGAACCAAGACAAAAGAACGGTCGTCATATCCAATCGGACGATTCGATGGGAAACTCCCCATCTACTGTCACCGCGATTGAGAGTCTGTACAAGAGATATGAAAACGTCCGCTTTTACCGAGATGTAAACAACGTTGCCCGTTCAATGTTTGGATGTTCTGCTCCACGCAAATCGGGTCCGTTGCAGGGTGGATTTACCGATATCAGAGATAGTCTTGACAGATTGATGCAGTTCCCCGATACGCGTCGCCAACTTTATGATCGGTTGTCCGATCTAGTTGATCCCGTGGTTGACATCAATTTGCGGATCGACCGCGAATCCGTTGGATTGGGTCTTGTTGAGGATGGCTTTGAAATGCCCGCCTCGCGGATTTCACTGAGTTTTTGGCGTTATCTATGCCTAGTGGCGATTTTGCTCGATCCTGATCCGCCTCCATTCATCGCCATTGAGGAGCCAGATCTTGGAATACACCCAGACTTACTGTTCAAACTTGCAGATATGTTGGTCGATGCGTCGAGTCGTACACAGATTGTAGTAACGACACATTCGAGTGAAATAGTGGATGCGATGACTGACCGGCCCGAGGTAATCGTGGCGTTTGACTACCGAAACGGGCGCTACACTGCCGAGCGGTTGGATCCATCACGAATCGCGCGGTGGCTAGCGAAGGAGTCCCTCAGCAGTCTGTGGGCAAGCGGTGAACTCGGCGGCGTTGTCTGGTGAGCGCGGTCGTTTTTCTGGAGGGTGGCGGCGATACGGAATCACTTAGACGAAAGTGTCGTGAAGCGTTTCGCAAATTGTTGATCAACTGGGGTTTCAGCGGCCGGTTGCCGAAGTTACGAGCGTGCGGAAGCCGAGAGAACGCGTTCAAAGAATTTGCCGTCGCCAACGCGCATTCCGGGCGAGTGGATTATGTCGCGATGCTCATCGACAGCGAGGACTCAGTAGCTGATGTTGAGCGGACTTGGGATCATTTGCGAAGGCGCGATAGGTGGCGAAAACCGAGCGATGCAACGGACGATCAGGTGCTTTTCATGGTGACGAGCATGGAGACTTGGATTGCCGCTGATCATGAAGCATTGCGAAAACGATTTCCAAGGGATTTCAATGGGAATCGTTTGCCAGACCCCAATCGAATAGAGGATAGGCACCGCGACGACGTACTGACGGCATTGAGGCGAGCGACCAACAATCGTTACTCCAAAGGCGCTATTTCCTTTGAGTTGCTAGGTAGCCTCAATCCCGACACATTGCAGCAACTTCCCAGTTTTCGACGGGCGCGCAGAATCCTTAACGAAAAACTGGGTAGCTGACTAGCTGGTCAGTTATTCGTAAACGCCCCATCCGGCCTTCGCAGATGTGGTGACCAGCCTCGTGGATCTGAGAGGCGTTGTTCGGCGACTTCTAGGTCCATATCGACGCCCATGCCGGGGGTGTCGGGGCACCAAGCGTAGCCGTCTTCCCACTCGATCTGCTGTGGGAAGAGGTCGGTTGCGAAGGTGCCAGGGCGGCGCGGCATCTCTTGGACGCCGACGTTTGTGACGGCCATGCATACCGAGACGCATGCGGCGGCCGAAACCGGTCCGAGAGGGTTGTGCGGAACGATGTCGATGTAGTGGGTTTCGGCCCAGTGGGTGATCTTAAGGGTTTCGGTGATGCCACCGACTATGCAGAGGTCGATTCGCAAATAGTCGACGCTCTCATCCTCGATGACTTCGCGGAAGGGCCACTTTGACCACCAGTGCTCACCCGCGGCTAGCGGGACGCTGGTCTGGCGTCGGACGTTGCGGTAGGATGCCGGGTTCTCTGAGCGAACGGCGTCTTCGACGAAGAATGGTTTGAACTCTTCGAGTTGTCGGCAGAGGGCGATGGAGTAGGTCGGATCGAGCCGAGTGTGGACGTCGGTGGAGATCTGGATGTCTGGTCCGACGGCTTCGCGGATTGCTCCGAATTGCTCGACGGCCGTGCTTATCGACTTCATGGGGTCGAGTTCGGCGGTGGCTGGTTTGCGGCCTCCATATTCACCAACTAGCGGAGTAGTTGTGGGTTGACCGGTGCGCACGAATTTCCAACCCTCGTCGACGTGCTTTAGGCAGTCATCCACCAACTCTTGCGTCGTATCGCCGCCGCAATGCGGGTAACACACGACTTTGTCACGGGTCGGCCCGCCAAGTAGTTTGTAGAGCGGCATGTTGACGGATTTGGCTTTGATGTCCCATAGAGCCATGTCGATGCCACTGATCGCGCAGGCGTAGACGCGTTCGGCGGGGAAGAATAGGCCGCGGAACATCAACTGCCATAGACGCTCGGTCTCCCAAGGATCGGAACCGATGACCACTTCTGACAAGTGGTCGATGGCGGCAGCGATTGATCGTCCGAGCCGTGACACGCCGATTTCACCAAGGCCGTAGATGCCGGCGTCTGTATCGACACGGACTATGAAGTAGAGGCGTCCGTCGACGTCGCGGACGGGGAAGGATCGGATTTGGTTGACTTTCACTGAGGGTTCCTGCTTGTCGTCAGTGCTGGTACTGATGTTGCCTCTAACATGTTCGCACGAAGTGGAGTTCTTCGGGCAGGTGTTTCGGCATGCAGTTGCCGATTACTAAAGATTATCCGCGTGGATCGCGGGCAGATGGTCGTTGAGTTGCGTGAGCCGATTTGGTGTTACTCGGACCATTCGGAACCGGAATCTTGCAAGATATCCGCGTGAATGTGCGAATCGATGTCCTGATGTTGCGCATCCTCGAAGGTGCTGTGCGCGGAGGCGGTCCGCCTATTGCGGGATACGGTCAAATCGTACTTGGTCTGTAGGTTGATCCAGAACGCCGCGGGGATCTCGAGGGGTGCGGCTAGCGCGCGCGCGACGGTTGCGGTGATAGGCTTTTCGCCTCTCATGATTTGGTCTAGCAACTGCGCTGACAACTCAGATTGCTCCGCCAGCTCGTCAACGGACGTGCCGCGGAATTCCATCTCTTCGGCAAGAGATTCCCCAGGATGGATGGCCAAGTTTGACCAAACTAGCTTTTCTTCAGTCGTCATAGTGGTTTGATACTTCTGACACTAACACAGTGTCAGATGCGTCGTCCTGTTCGATGATGAGCCGATAACGACCGCCTAAAGTGAGCGCGTACTGTCCTCGGCGATTTCCTTTAAGTGGGTGTAGCCTCAAGCTACGTATTGAGAAAAGACCGTGAAAAGTGGGCATGGCTTCGATCTGACCGATCCGTTGGATGTATCGACGGGCTACTTGGGTACCCCAGGCTCGCGATGCTTTGTTTACGTCTTCGTAACGCTCTTTCAATGACCGGTTACGGAAAGTGATTTTCATAATCTTGAAATTGTCAGACCAAAAGGCGGTTCACCCTCACCCTAGCCCTCTCCCATCAAGCGAGAGGGTATGCCCCCCTGCGTCTTGCTACGCTCGACGCGTCCTATTTTTGCTGCGTAGAAAGGGAGGGTGGTTGTTTTACCAATTCGTAAATGCGCCGTCGTTGCGGCGGAGTTGGGGTGGCCAGCCGTGGGGGTCGCCAGCGTTGGCTTCGGCGACGTCCATGTCCATTTCGATGCCCAGACCCGGAGCGTCGTTACAGAACGCATAGCCGTCTTCCCATCCAATTTGGACCGGGAAAAGTTCCGTGTTGTTGGTTCCGGGTTGGCGTGGCATCTCTTGCACTCCGACGTTTGTCGATGCCATGCAGAGCGAGACGCAGGCCGCGGCGGAGACGGGCCCAAGAGGGTTGTGGGGGACGATATCGATGTAGTGCGTCTCGGCCCAATGTGTGATCTTGGCGGCTTCGGTGATGCCGCCGACGATGCACAGGTCCATGCGTGCATAGTCGATGAGCTCTTCTTCGATGACTTGCCTGAACGACCATTTCGAGACCCACTGCTCGCCTGCGGCGATGGGGACGTTTAGTTGTCGCCGGAGGTTTCTGTACGAACCGGGGTTTTCGGATCGAATCGGGTCTTCAATGAAGAAGGGTTTGAATTCTTCGAGGTCCTTGCCCATCTGGACCATGTGCGCGGTGTCCAAGCGGGTGTGGGCGTCGAGGCAGATCTGGATGTCGGGGCCTACAGCTTCGCGGACTTTGGACATCTGATCAACGGCGAGTCGCATGGACTCGACGGGTTCGAGGCGCGATGTGCCTGGTGCTTCGAACACGCCTGATGTTTCAGGTTGACCCCACCGGACGAATTTCCAACCTTCTTCGACCCGGTCGAGACAGTTTTGGACTAATTCTTCGGTGCTCGATCCTTGGGTGTGCGGGTAACACACGACTTTGTCTCGGACTGGTCCGCCCAGTAATTTGTAGACGGGCAAATCAACGGATTTGCCTTTGATGTCCCAAAGGGCGATGTCGATGGCGCTGATGGCGCACCCGTAGACGCGGTCGGCAGGGAAGAAGTTGCCGCGAAACATAAGTTGCCAGAGGCGTTCTGTTTCCCAAGGGTCAGATCCGACGACTACTTCTGCGAGGTGGTCGACGGCTTCCATAATTGCGCGCCCCATGCTTGCAGTGCCGACTTCTCCAAGGCCGTGGATTCCAGCATCGGTCTCGATGCGGACGAAGAGCGAAACGCCTCCGCTTTCGGTTCTGACTGGGACGTTCTTTACTTCGGTGACCTTCATTGGATGTTCCTGTCTCTACGCCGTTAGGGACCTACAAAACGATTGACATCGTGGCTGCAAATGTGCCTACTCAATATTCGCATGTAACCAGCCTAGATGTGAGCATGATTTTGCAAACGCGCGTATAAATGTACCCACTTCGATTGGGTGGCTTCTGAATGATCTGCCCGATCGATGTTGGCGATGCCATGAGAGTCTAGGAGGCGATTCGAGATGGATCTGATCAAACGTGCGTTCGGTTACATCCACATCATTTTAGGTTTGGCGGTCGCGTTGCAGTTTTTGGCGAGTGAGATCTACGATGGCGACGCGGTTGGTCAGGTTTGGGATGTATTGAACTACTTCATGGCGATCGGGGCTATTGCGGCGTTGGTGTTCAGCTACCTGAGGTCGCGAGAGGCGGACAGGTCAGATATGTCGGAGTGGATCGCGTCGAGTGTGATGCTGATCGCGTCGGCTGCGCTGTTTCTGCTTTATTTTGAGCAGTGGTTCGCTTGGACGGTGTTCAAAGATGCGGGGGATGAATTGGGAGAAGCGCGAACGATGGTTTGGATCGTGATCGACGTGATGTTTCCCATAGTGAACATCATCGTTGGCAGTTACCTGTTGAGAAACGCGGTCGAAAGCTCCGGTGAATAAGCGAATGGTCGGTCTTTTAAACGAATCCGAGTTGTGAACACGATCAGAACCATATTCGGTTTCGTTCATTTGGGAATGGCGTTGATTGTGGCGATGCAATTTTTGGCGTCGCCGATGTACGGAGGGGATCTCAATGGGACGATTTGGGACTTGGTGAGCATCATGATGGCCGTTGGTGTGGTGGCGGCGTTGGTATTCGCGTTGTTGCGGGTCCGAGAGAATTCAGCGTCGGACGATTGGGGATCGCGCGTGATGCTGATCGCCTCGCTTGCGTTGTTTCTGCTGTTTTTCCGGCTGTTCTTCAGTTCACAGGTATTCGACTCCGATGAAAAGCCGCCATACGAGTTTCGGCTGTTGATGTGGTACGGGATCGACGTGCTGTTCATCATCGTCAACCTGTTCGTCGGTCGTTACCTGTTGCGCGGCACAAAACCAGGGATTTGAGGCAGAACGTTGGCAATCTTGGGTAGGGTTCTAGGCGCATTTAACGTGTTGGCAGCGGCGGTGGTGTTTGTGAACGTAATTTCGGGTCACGCTCAACTTTGGAACACGGGCGCGTTGTGGGACTACATCAATCCGATCATGGGTGTTGCGGTCCTCATCAGCCTGCTCGTAAACCTGCGTCGGAAAATCTCGCTGCAGGACGAAGATCGGGTGAGCCGGACGTATCTGGAGGTGAACGTGTTGTTCTATGCGTCGATCATCTTGGCGATGGTCTTCTTCAGCAACTGGACTTACATGTTGTGGAGTTTCGAAGACGCTTCGGATTCGTCGAAAACCCGCCACTTCATCTACTGGTGGTTCATCAACCCGTTCTTCATCTTGGTCTCGGGCATAACGGGTCGTCACATCTGGCTGAAGGCCTCCCGGATGTGATCACTCAACGGTGAACGAACCCCATTTGCGGGATCGCAGCTGGGATCAAGCTGAACAGGCCAAAGGAGGATTTAAACGATGGATGGGATCAAACGGATTATCGGTGCGTTGCTAATTTTGGTGTCGATTGTGATCGCCGCCCAGTTCATCGCATGGCGGTTGTACGACTCGGAGGCGGTTTGGGAAGTAGTGAACTACGTCTCGCTGGTATCGATCGCGTTGGCGTTCTACTTCAACCTGAACCGGAAGCTCAAAAACGAAGCGAGCGGCAACGGCAGCGTGGATCGGGAGTACGTGGAATCGAACGTGTTGTACTTCGGGACGATGGTGTTGGCCGCCTTGTTCCTGTTCAACTGGCTGAACTTGCTAGTGAACGGGGCCAAAGACGTCGGCGAAGAGGTTATGCATGACGTGGTGTGGGTTGTAGTTGACGTAATGTTGATAGTGATCATGGGGGCTACCGGAGGGCATCTGTTGAAGGGACCCCGTTCCGACTAGGTGATCCGATCCCGAGATTGGGATGTGGGTGAAGGTTCAGCCAAGCACTGTTGTTCGTTCTTCACCCTCACCTCAACTTCCCCATTCCTGGGCAGCCTCTAGTCAGTCACCAACCAAGGCGCTTCTTCTTTGGTTGGTGGGACGATGAACCGTCCCGCACCTTCGCGTCTGGGAAACGGGTTGCGGCGGCGGCGTTCTGGTTCGGGCGGGTTGGATTGGAGATTGGTCAAGGCTTCTTCGTCGATCGTGATGCCTAGGCCGGGATCGTCGGAGAGATGTATGAAGCCGTCTTCGATGGTGTGATTGAAGTTGATGCACTGTTCGCGTCCGGGGTCGACGACTTCCATCATCATGTGGTTTGGCAGCGCGGCCGCGAGGTGTGCGGCGTAGTTGGCTTGGCAGTTCATCATGGTTACCGGCAGTTCATACGCGTAGCAGAGGTTGGCCACTTGCTTGCACCCTGTGAAGCCGCTGTGACTGCCTGCGATGTTGACGACATCTGCCGCTTGCTGGGATACGAGCGGGTAAAAGTCGCCGATGTGATTAAGGTTTTCGCCGGTTGCGACGGCAGCTTTGATGTTCCGCGAGACTTGCCGGAGGCCGTCGAAGTCCCAACGTCGTGCCGGTTCTTCTGCCCAGGTGATGTCGAAGTCTTGTTCGATGCGCTGGATTCGGATGATGGCTTTTTTCGCGGACCAGTATTCGTTGCTGTCGATGAGCAGGCGGGGGCGGTTGTTGGCGATGCTGAGTGCTTCTTGCATGATGCCGATTCGGCGGAGATCGGTCTTCATGTCGAGTCCGACTTTGAGCTTGCCGGAGTCGATGCCTTGCTCGGCCATGCGTCGGTAGAAGGCGAAGATGGCATCGTCGTCGAGGCAGAGGTCGATGCCGGACGCGTAGGCCTTGGTTCGGCCTTCGCGAGCACCGAATGTCTGCCAGAGCGGTTCGTCGGCGATCTTGGCTTTCAGGTCCCACAGTGCGACGTCGATGGCGTTGATGGCGGCGTTCATTTCGCCTTCGTTTCCGCCTTTGAATACGAAGTCGACCATACGCTGCCAGAGACCGACGACGGAGCGGGGGTCTTCTCCTTCGATGAGGTGGAAGAGTCTTCCGACGGCTTGGTTTCCGCCTGGGGCGATGCCGGTGATGCCCTCGTCGGTCTCGATCCAAAGGACAGAGCCGCCGGCTATGTCTTCGCCGACCACCCCATTCGCGTCGCCTATCGGGCGGTCCATCTTCATCTCGTATTGTTCTACGCGGTATCCGGTGATTTTCATGGTTTGAGGATGTTCTTTCGGTGAGTTTCGCTAGATTTGGCGTGCCCGTCGTGTAGGGGCGGGTTTGAAACCCGCACCTACGTCGGGATCGGGCAGGGTGGTTGCATCAATAGGCGTGTCGGCCTTCGGATTGGCCGGTGATGCCGCGGACGGCTTCGGCTTTTTCCTCTGCGCTTGGCGGAACTTCGTAGAGACCTGCACCTGGTCTGCGTCCAAAGGGACTGGGTCCAGCGCCCGGCGGGATGCGATCTACCTTGGCTTTTTCGAGTTCATCGTGATCGATCTCGATGCCTAGGCCCGGTTTATCGCCGAGAATGGCCTTTCCGTTTTCGAACGAGATGTCATGCGAAGCGACCTTGTTCTCGGGTTCGGCGTTTCCCACTTCGATTGTGATGTAGTTGGGAATTACCGTTGCCAAGTGGGCGTGATGGTGACCTGCTGAACCGCCAAGGGTGATGGGGAGGTTGAAGCCGTATGCAGCGTCGGCGATCTGTAGGGCGCAGGTGATTCCGGTCATTCCCGATCCAACTTGGATGATGTCGGCGGAGCGATTGTGGAAGTACGGCAGGAAGTCGCCGAGTGTGTCGAGGTTCTCACCTGCACAAACAGGGGTTCTGACCGCGTCGCAGATGCGCCGAAGTCCGAGGAAATCCCAGCGTCGCGCAGGTTCTTCGATCCACATGAGGTCGTACTGTTCTTCCATCTCGCGGACTTTGCGGATGGCTTGTTTTGGCGACCAGTATTCGTTGGCGTCGACCATGAGGCCTGGTTCATCGGTGTTGATGCTGAGAGCGTCTTTCATGAGGCCGATGCGGTTCATGTCGAAGTCTTGGTCGAGTCCGACTTTGAGCTTGCCGTCTTTGAATCCGTATTTCTCGGCCATACCGCGGTAGAAGTCAAATATCTCCTGGTCGGAGAGCGGCATGTCGAGTCCGCTGGCGTAGGCGTTGATGGGTTGTTTTAAGCCGCCGAGGGTTTTCCAAAGGGGTTCGTCGTTGTACTTGGCTTTGAGATCCCAGAGTGCGATGTCGAGAGCGGAGATGGCGTCGTTGGCGATGCCGTCGTGTCCGCCTTTGAAGTGTTTGTTTACCATTCGCTGCCATAGGCCGGTGACGCGACGGGGATCCTGTCCGACGAGGACTCCTTCCACGAGTGAGTTGATGACGCTTAACGCAGCGCCACCTCCGGTTGTGATGCCGGTGAGTTCGGTGTCGGTGTGGAGTTCGACGATGCAACCGCTGGCGATTGCTCTGCCCATGGGAGAGTTTGCATCGCCCATGCGTCGGGGCATCGTGTGTTGGAACAGCGTTGAGGATACGCCGGTGATCTTCATGTCTGCCTCTTAACCTAGGATTGCTGGAGCGCGCGTTGAACGGGAACGACTAGCGATTTGTAAACGTTGATTCTTGCACAACATTGGGAAACGGTGTCAACCGAACGGTCGCTTCGTTCGTATGAAGTTTGACTACGGGCTCTAAAGCGGGTTAAGAATGGTAGTCCTATAGAATCAATTGCACGAAAACCGAGGCATAAGTTGTGTTTTCGTTCGCGAAAAATCGCATGTTTGCATCCACCCGAAAACGAGTGTCAACGATAGCGATTCTCGCTGTCATCTCATTGGCTATATTCACGTTTCTGGTTAACGACAGCACCCGGACCGCCGAGGCACAAGATAACGCGTCGCCCTCCGAAGGAGTGACTTTGGTTGCGTTCGACGCATCGTTGGCTCAGTTGGAAGACATTGAGGCCGCTCAATTGGCGGCGAACCTATTGGTTGCGAACACGAACGGAGGTCTCTTGTTTGTCGGCCGATACACCGATCATGCGGAGGGCCCGGTCCAGTACTCGTCTGCCGACGAAGCGAAATCTGCCGTCAACGCAATAGTCGATGATCTGAAGGCCCAGATTAGTACGCAGGCTACTCAGGCCAATATGTCCGAGATGTTGGAGAGATACTCGGATTTCTTGGGACGTATAGACGGCGTTGACACAGGCAAGTTGTTCGTGCTTTCCGCCGGCAGGTTTTCTTTCCACGAATCGAGTGGCTTGGAAGGCGGGATTGATTTGAGTAGGGGTTTGGCGGAGCGTGGCATCGAAGTCAGCACAATATCGTTGGCAACGACACCGACGGCGGATCGGGACGCGTTAGCGGCGATAAGTGACGCCGGAGGAGGGGTGCCGTACGACCTCGGTTTTTTGGGCGGTGTGATCGAGTTCATCAATTTCGAACTTGATGTGCAACTGTCACCCTCTTTGGAAACCACGGCTTCCGAAGATAGTGCAGCGACACTGAACATCGACGTCCCCCCTCATTCGTCATATTTGGTAGCTGGCTTCGCGTTTGAGGACTCCGAGAGCACCAATGTGCTCGAACAACCTAGCGGGCAAGTGATTGAGGGTTCGGTTGGCTCTGTCAACGAGTTTTCGATCGAGGGTTTCAAGTTCTTCACGGTTCGGAATCCGGAGCCGGGCTTGTGGAAACTCAAGAGTTCTGGTGGATCGGGATCGCTTACCTTTTTCAGCGACGTGATCAACGATTTGGGAGTGTTTATGGCTCCTCAAGCGCCTTTCCCTATCGGCGAGGCTTTTGTGATCACGGCAGAGGCTCGATCCGGGCAACTTCCGTTGATCGACGCTGCCGCGATCATTGACGCGATCGTCACCGGGCCCGGCGGCGATGAACAGCGTTACGAGTTGAACGATAGGGGTGAAGACGGTGATGTCTTCTCAGAAGACGGGACTTTCTCCAGCACTATAGGTCCGCAGCAGGCGGTCGGTGTCAGCGAAGTGAGCTTCAGCATGCGTTGGCCGCACCTGTCGGCAACAATTGAGGGCGCGGGTGCGTTCGCGACCGAACCTTTCCCAATTATTGAGATCAACTTGCCGGAGATTGAAGGACCGATTATCGAAGGGGAAAAGACGCTGCTTGCAACCGTGGATCTGAAACTTGGTGAATTCCCGTTCTTGGCAGGTAGCGAGGATGTGTCGGTGTCAGTGGTTAACGCTACAGACGGCTCATCGGTTGACTTTGAACTGGAACCGACTGAAATAGTTGATGACAAGGTCTACCAGCTCAACGTTTTCGCCACTTTGACCGTGCCAGGTGAATACGAATTTGATGCGATTTTGGATAGCACGCATCTGGAACGTGGATTCACCACCGTCGCTGCGAAACGTTCGCAAAGCATCGAAATCACTGTCCCGGTCTCTTTGGTGACTTACGTGCTGATAGGAGCGGGCGCGTTTGTTCTATTCATATTCTTGCTGTTCTTCGTGCGCGCCCTGCTGCAACACAACCCGTTCGGCTCCCTATATCGACTGGACTCCAATGGGGAACGGGAGCTTGTTGCGAGTTTCAGTGACTACAAGCGCTCGCCGTGGGATTGGTTGGTCAACAAGCCGATGGTGCCGGCAGCGGCTCTTCCCGGCATACCTCTATTGGGAGGTCGGTTCGTGTTTTCGAGCCGCGGCCTAGCTTTCCGTTATCGGCCGGATTCCGACGGATTGTTGAGGATGACAGTACGCGGCGAGGCATTGCAAACGGGCGATAACTTCATAGCCGACAACGAGGAGTTTCAGATCGGCACGGATACCTTCGTGTTCGATCGCATGCGGGCCGAAGGTGACGTTCGCGTGTCTGACCGAATAAGGTCTGTACAACAAGAGCGTCACGCGGAGCTAGAGACATTCGCTCTGGACCCCATGACGTGGGATGCGCCGTCGAGCGCGCGGCCTACCCGGCGTCGATATTGAGGGGCGGAGAACAGTATTGGCTGCCAGAAAAGGCAGTAGGTTTCATCCGCCGGTATTGCAGAATGGTAGATCGATGCTCGCCAAGTCCGTGAACTGGACACGTCGAAGGTTTTCGGGGATGCAACCCGTGATCAATCCGTTGCCGCCTATGTAGAATTCGTCGAGATTTCTCAAGCTGGCAAGTTCGGCAGGGATGTCACCAGAGAGGTTGTTGTCTATCGCCCCGAACGACCTCAGTTCGGCGAGATTGCCCAACGATGCGGGAATAGGTCCAGTCAACTGATTTTCACTCAATCCCAGGGTCTTAAGCTTGGTTAGGTCACCGATATCGGTGGGTATGTTTCCTTCGAGTTGGTTGTAGCCGATAGATAGGTGCTCCAAGCTCGTGATTTGAGTGAGTTCAGAGGGCACGGTTCCAGACAGATTGTTACCACTAAGGTTCAACGTAACTAGATGTCGCAATTGGCCTAACTGGTTCGGGATACTTCCCGAAAGCTTGTTGGCAGTCAAGGCAAGTTGTTCGAGATTTATTAATTTGCTGATATCAGATGGGATTTCTCCAGTTAATGAATTGTCGTAAAGGTTAATGGATACCAAACTTGTTAGGTTCCCGATTTCGGGTGCGATCGCGCCGGTCAGCGAGTTTCGCCCAAGGTCGAGTTCTTCAAGCTTTTCGAGTTGCCCGATGGTGGAAGGAATTGGTCCTGTCAGGTTGTTGTCACTGACGCTCAATACTTCGAGGGTTCTCAAATTGCCTAGTTGCGCGGGTATCGGACCGGAAATGTCGTTCCTACTCAACTCAAGCTTTGTTAGGCGGGTTAGGTTCTCGTTCTCTGTTGGGATCGGGCCATTCACAGCGTTCTGGAATAGGTCGATGGTTTTTAGTCTGGTTAGATTACCGATCTTTGCGGGCAGGCTTCCGGAAAG